>CANMQX010000034.1 GCA_947500135.1 uncultured Paracoccaceae bacterium | reverse complement strand
GCAATTGCGGCGTCATCTCCAATGAAGGCCTCAAGCTCCTCTTTGGTGATCTTGCCATCGGCGTCCAGATCAACGGAGTAAAGGTCGAGCTCTTCATCGCCCTCTTCTTCGTCCATCCCGGCCATAACAACTTTCTCGAATTCGGCATCCGTCACTGTGCCGTCCTTATCGAGGTCCAGATCTGCAAGAATTTCCGCTGCGGCGTCTGCACCGAAATGATCTGCCAATTCCTGCTTGGTCAGATCGCCGTTGCCGTCTTTGTCTGCGTCATCAAGATAGATTGCGGCGTCTTCGGTATCTTCGTCTAACATGGCAAGCGCGATGGCCTCCAGCAGGTCGACTTCCGTAACGCTGCCGTCGGCA
>CANMQX010000033.1 GCA_947500135.1 uncultured Paracoccaceae bacterium | reverse complement strand
ATTTCCCGGAGGTTTATTTGCGCACCATAACCCCGCTGAGATATGCATTTATGCCTGTAGGGATAGACGTATAATTATCCCATTGCGGAAGTTGCGATAAGGGCTAGCCATCGCTACCAAAGTGACGAAGGAGCAGACATTCGATCACCGTGCAGCAAGGGTCTCGAATGAGCCCGAAGTGCCAAATCGCAATGTCCGCTCTGAGCCTATTTTGTTGAAAAACTCTTCTTTGCTCGACGGATGACCTCCTGATTCAATTCCCATATTGAATGGGGGATTTGGCGATGTTGGGACCGAGACAGGAAGCGCAGGCAGCACTGTTTTATGAGTTCTCCCTAGGGTCAGGACCCATTGATTTCCTTTGTACGACATGATTCATCGGTCGAAAATCGAGTGGTGATATGAGCAATCT
>CANMQX010000032.1 GCA_947500135.1 uncultured Paracoccaceae bacterium | reverse complement strand
CTTGATTACAATCCTTTTGATCACAACGGCCCTCGCAGGGCCAGCCTTTGCAATCGGGGCACCGTTTACGGACATCGATACCGATGGGGACAATAAACTGTCCAAACAAGAACTGGTCGACTTCTTCGGCGCAGATAGCGCCGACCGGACACTGAAAGCCCACGACAAAGACAAAAACGGCAGCATCAGCTGGGAAGAAGCGGCAAATGCCGAAGCAATCCGTCACCACGACGGCATGCCCTTTGAAGAGGGTGAGATCGAACTCGAAGATGTCGATATGAACGGCAATGGCGAAGTCAGCTGGGAAGAACTGACGAGCATCTTTGGCGAAGAAGATGCGGCGGACATTATGGAACTTTTGACCAATGATGCCGACGGCAGCGTTACGGAAGTCGACCTGCTGGAGGCCATCGCGCTTGCCATGTTAGACGAAGATACCGAAGACG
>CANMQX010000031.1 GCA_947500135.1 uncultured Paracoccaceae bacterium | reverse complement strand
TCGGAGCCGACCAGTTTGCCCTGCTCGCCAGTGTGGAAGTCATAGATTTCCAGCACGCCAGCGCTGTCGGCTGTAATCAGGCCGAGTTCCAGCACGTCACCGGATTCCAATGTGCGGCCTTGCTCGAAATATGTGTCGGCAGCACCGGCAGTGGCAGTAACAGCAGCGGCGGCAGCAGCGAAGATGATTGTTTTGATAGACATGGTTTCGTTCCTTTAATTTTCGTTTTTTGGTGTTGAGCAGAGCGTGTCTGCGTTTGTTTGATGAGACTAAGATTGAGGTTGCGGACGCCGTTTGGTAGTGCCGGACCGATCACGAAAATGGTGATAGATGTGATGTGGTTTGGTGCTTGACACACAGCAAAACGCACCAGTGGGGGCGGTGCGTGCGCTGATGCACAGAAGCTGCCGCTGATCTGTGCGCTGGCTGCCCTTGGGTCAGCCTGACATCTTTCACCCGATCACAGATTACAGCCGCACCCAAATGCGTGAGCAGCCAATATTTCCAAACTATCGCGCCAGCGTGACCCATTTGAAACGGAATT
>CANMQX010000030.1 GCA_947500135.1 uncultured Paracoccaceae bacterium | reverse complement strand
GGGGATCTTTGCCCAGATCATGTTGGGTCTGGCCGCCGAGCATGGCGAGAAAAAGACCGTCATGATTGACGCCACCTATTTGAAGGCACACCGCACTGCGACCAGTATGGGCGTGAAAAAGGGGGGCGTGGACGCCTGATCGGTCGGACCAAGGGCGGTATGAACACCAAACTGCATGCCGTCTGTGACAGCCAAGGACGCCCCCTCAACCTGTTCGTCACCGCTGGGCAGGTCAGTGACTACATCGGTGCACGGGCAATGTTGAGCAGCTTACCAAACGTCGATTGGCTGCTCGGAGATCGCGGCTATGATGCTGACTGGTTCAGAGAAGCCCTGCAAGACAAGGGCACACGGTCATGCATCCCGGGTCGAAAGTCACGCTCCAAAGCTGTGCGATACGATAAGCGCCGATACAAACGCCGCAACCGCATTGAGATCATGTTCGGCAGACTGAAAGACTGGCGACGGGTCGCAACCCGCTATCACCGCTGCCCCAGAGTCTTCCTCTCGGCAATCGCCCTCGCCGCAACAGTCATTTACTGGTTATGAGTCCTGACCCTA
>CANMQX010000029.1 GCA_947500135.1 uncultured Paracoccaceae bacterium | reverse complement strand
GGGAGGAGTTGAAATGCTGACACGTGCGGCGGTTGCGTTGGAGGCGGGTCGGCCTCTTGAGGTGATGGAAGTGAACCTGGAAGGGCCCCGTGCGGGTGAGGTCTTGGTGGAGATCAAGGCAACCGGCCTGTGTCACACCGATGAGTTCACCCGCTCGGGCGATGATCCGGAGGGGATTTTTCCCGCCATTCTGGGCCATGAGGGCGCGGGCGTGGTTATTGAGGTCGGCGCAGGCGTCACCAGCCTGGAGGTCGGCGATCATGTCATCCCGCTTTACACGCCGGAATGCCGCGAATGCGAATACTGCCTGAACCCCAAGACGAACCTCTGCCAAAAGATCCGCAGCACGCAGGGTGCGGGCCTGCTCCCCGATGGGTCCACCCGGTTTTCGATGCTCGATGGCACGCCCATCCATCACTACATGGGCTGTTCAACCTTCGCCAACCACACCGTGGTGCCCGAGATTGCACTGGCTAAGGTCCGCCGCGACGCGCCGTTCGACAAGATCTGTTACATCGGCTGCGGGGTCACAACCGGTATTGGGGCCGTGATTAACACAGCAAAGGTTGAGATTGGGTCAACGGGCATCGTTTTTGGCCTTGGCGGCATTGGTCTGAACGTGATCCAGGGGCTGCGGCTGGCCGGTGCCGACCAGATTGTCGGCGTCGACCTGAACGATGGTAAGGTCGCGATGGCCACACATTTTGGCATGACCGATTTTGTGAACCCGTCCAAGGTTGATGGCGATCTGGTCGCCCATCTGGTGGAGCTGACCGGCGGCGGGGCGGATTATACATTCGACGCGACCGGCAATGTCGGCGTCATGCGCACCGCGTTGGAGGCCGCGCATAAAGGCTGGGGCGAAAGCATCATCATCGGCGTGGCGCCTGCGGGTGCGGAAATCAGCACCCGGCCTTTCCAACTGGTCACCGGGCGCAGCTGGCGCGGCACTGCGTTTGGCGGGGCATCGGGGCGGACCGATGTGCCCCGGATCGTGGACTGGTACATGGACGGCAAGATCGAGATCGACCCGATGATCACCCACAAGCTCAAACTCGAAGAGATCAACCACGGCTTCGACCTCATGCATCAAGGCAAGAGTATCAGAGCTGTGGTCGAGTTTTAA
>CANMQX010000028.1 GCA_947500135.1 uncultured Paracoccaceae bacterium | reverse complement strand
TCACGCCCCAAGGCGCGCCAACAACTGGCCGACTTTTGCTCCGCCCCAATGGCAGACTTTTACGCCGCCGTTGACAGTTGGAAGGGTCAAATTACGTTCCCTACCACCTTCTTCGGCAATTTGGATGAACAAGACGCGAATCCGATACGTGCCATCGTAATATGAATCCCTCCGATGAATTACAGGCTGGTAACGCTTTCCGCTTGAAAGGGACGCGATGCGAAAATCCGACGGCGAGATCATTTCGTCTTTACATGCACTATTTACAGAATTGACAAACTCTCCCAACAATCTGTCAGAGTCTGCCCCGGCATTCTGCGCGCTTTTTGACAGGTACTCTTTGAACGATCCCCACGTCCAAGGGTTTGAAGTTGATCGTTGGACAATACCAAAAATCTCTAAGGACAAGCGATCACCAGTAATAATGGCATCCTCAGTCAGCTCAGGTGGTTCATTATCTTCGGACAGCATTTTGATAGTAATGTGACGGGTATAGTACAGCCTGTTATCGGACTCGCCATGATGTGCCCGTTCTTCATGGATCCGCGTAGCAATTTCTCGCATGCTGCTTTCATTCTGGGCGGCTGCCGAGTTGATCGAAACTCCATCGGAATAGTGCCCTTCAAAGAGTTTGCCAAAAAAATCCTGTAGCTCATCAATCTTGCAAGGGAGGGATTGTAAGTCGTCAATTGGATCTGGAGGAAGTTGTTCAGGTGGGTGAATGCATACAATCGGTTTCTCCGGCCGGTCTGTCAGAGGGGTAAAAAGACCAATCTCGTAGTTACACCAATTCCAGTCCCGCGAAGGTCCAGAAAACAATACCAACAAGAGGTCGGAATTCTTTAGCTCTGTTTTGATCCAATCACGCCACGGTGTCCCGTTGGGGATATCCTGCGACATAACAATTTTATTCTTGTCCCCTAAGTACGGCTGAAGAAAGTCGCGAATTCGTCTGGCCTGAATTTGATCCTCTTCTTTTTTGCGAGAAAAATTTGCATACTAACCCTCTAGGGTCAGGACCCATTGATTTCCTTTGTACGACATGATTCATCGGTCGAAAATCGAGTGGTGATATGAGCAATCTATATTGGTTGGATGATGCGCAGATGGCGCGTTTGGAGCCCTACTTTCCCAAGTCCCATGGCAAACCACGCGTCGATGACAGACGGGTTCTGAGTGGCATTATCTTCATCAACCGCAATGGCTTACGCTGGCGAGATGCACCCAAAGAATATGGTCCCCACAAGACCCTGTACAACCGCTGGAAGCGGTGGAGCGACAAGGGGATCTTTGCCCAGATCATGTTGGGTCTGGCCGCCGAGCATGGCGAGAAAAAGACCGTCATGATTGACGCCACCT
>CANMQX010000027.1 GCA_947500135.1 uncultured Paracoccaceae bacterium | reverse complement strand
CGGCCCAAATGTATGTACCGGCTGCTGTTCGCAAATGATTTTTGGCATGTTCTCGGAAGTCGCTCATATGTATCCGGCCTATTGATCGACACGCGGGCCGTGGCCTTGTTGGGGTTACGCTCGCACCGTGATCTCATTACCGGACAAGTCATCCTCGACTATTTGGGCCGTCAGATTCTGGGGGCGTAGTTTTTCCGTTCCATGCTTTTGATCTGTCGCGAACTCCTTTGGACTGCCTCGGCTCAGACGCCGATAGCAACCTCGTCTCTTTGCGCGTCAAACGCTGTTTTGTGTCTCAGAATGCTCCATGCCATGCGTGCGAGCTTGTTCGCCAGGGCGACTGCAGCCTTGTTGCGATGCATGCGTTCGGAAGCGCGTGCCAGCCAATCGCCGAAGCTGAAGTCGGGCCAACGATGCGGTCGCATCATGATGATCTTCGCTGCCTGAACGAACAACATCCTTAGATACCTGCTGCCGCGTTTAGTGATGCGGCCGAGGACCGTTCGTCCTCCGGTGCTGTATTGTCGGGGAACCAATCCCACCCAAGCCGCGAAGTCGCGTCCGCGATCAAACGCCTCTCCTTCACCGATGGCAGCGACCATCGCCGTCGAGATCATCGGACCGATACCGGGCACCGTCATGACATTGATGCAGTTCTCTTCGGTTCGGCTGATCTCTTCGATCTCCGCGGACACTTTGTCGATCCGATCGTCCATCCACATCCAGTCACCGTAAAGGCCGATCAGGATCGACCGCATCCGAGGCGATATCTCGTCCTTGCGCTCTTCCAGGATCGCTTCGAACGAGTTCTTCAAGGCGCGCAGGCCTTTCCGGACCGTGATGCCCTGTTCGATCAGAAAGGCCCGGATCTGATTGATCGTCGCTGTTCGGCGCGACACAAGTCGCGAACGAACGCGATGCAGCGCCTGCAGGTCCAGCTGATCCTGGCTCTTTTCGGACACGGTTTGGAGGTTGGGCCGAAGTGCCGCCTCGGCGATTGCCTCTGCATCGTTGTAGTCGTTCTTCTGGCCTTTACTGAACGGCTTCACGTAGATCGCCGGGATAATCCGAGGCTCAAACCCCATATCGCGTAACGTCCGGCTGACAAAGTGGGCGCTCAGGCACGCCTCCATGCCTACGATACAGCGTGGTAACTTCTCGAATGTCGCCACCAGCGCCAATCGCTTGATCTGTTTGCGCAGGACACGCTCGCCTGCGTGATCGAAACCAACCAAGTGGAATGTGTCTTTGCCAATATCGACGCCGATCGACATCAGCTCATCAAAGTCTTTCTTCGCCATGCTACTTCTCCTGTTTGCAGAAATAGGCTCAGCCTAACCTGCCGGGTGGAGCAGCCGGTACATCCCATTACCGGAC
>CANMQX010000026.1 GCA_947500135.1 uncultured Paracoccaceae bacterium | reverse complement strand
AAGGTCGGCCACTTTTGCCCTTTCATTTGATGGGAGGGCGTGAGGATATTTACCGTGGAATTGTATTTGAAGGTGCGCCGCGCGCATTTTCAGGATGGTCTAAGCGGTCGGCAGATAGCTCGGGATTTTGGGATTAGCCGAGACAGTGTCGCGAAGATGCTGGCTTATTCTGAACCGCCGGGGTATCGCCGCACGGCTGAGATTAAGCGGCCCAAGCTTGATCCCTATATTGACCAGATTGATCAATGGTTAGCGGAAGACATGGTGCGTCCGCGCAAGCAATGCCACACTGCAAAGCGCATTTTTGAGCGTCTTCGTGACGAATGTGGGTTCGACGGCGGCTACACCATCGTCAAAGATTACGTACGCACAAAGAAGCGCGGTTCGCGCGAGATGTTCGTGCCGTTGAGCCACCCACCTGGACATGCGCAGGCTGACTTTGGCGAAGCGTTGGTTATGATTGGCGGCGTGGAGCAGAAAGCCTACTTCTTTGCGCTGGACCTGCCACATAGTGATGCCTGTTATGTTCGCGCGTATCCTGCTGCGAACACCGAGGCCTGGCTGGATGGACACGTGCATGCCTTCGCGTTCTTCGGTGCGGTGCCGCAGTCAGTTCTGTATGATAATGACCGCTGCCTGGTCGCGAAGATCATGCCGAATGGCGAACGCCAGAGAACACAACGGTTCAGCGTAATGCTGTCGCACTATGTGATCCAGGATCGATATGGCCGCCCCGGTAAGGGGAACGATAAAGGCAAGGTGGAGGGTCTCGTCGGCTATTCCCGCCGCAACTTCATGGTGCCAATGCCGCGCTTTCCAAGTTGGGACGCGTTCAACGATTACCTCGAGGATCAGTGTCACAAGCGACAGGCTGACATCCTGCGCGGCCATAAGATCAGTATTGGCGAGCGGCTGCAGGCTGATCTGGCCGCAATGCAGGGCTTGCCTGCTGCACCGTTTGAGGCCTGTGATCTGCGCAGTGGCCAGGTCACATCGACATCTGTGGTGCGCTATCGCGGCAATGATTACTCAGTGCCGGTTGCTTTTGGTCACCGTGAGGTCTGGATCAAAGGCTTTGTAGATCGGGTTGTCATTGGCTGCGCCACGGATGTGATTGCGACACATATCCGGTCATATGAGAAGAACGATATCATCTTTGATCCTGTGCATTATCTGCGGCTGATTGAGCGTAAGATCATGGCGTTCGATCAAGCTGCACCGTTGCAGGACTGGGATCTACCTGACGCCTTTGCAACGCTGCAGCGACTGTTGGAAGCGCGGCAAGGTAAGGCTGGAAAGCGCGAGTATGTGCAGGTTCTGCGGCTGTTGGAACGCTTTGAGATGGCGGTGCTACACGGGGCTGTCAGAGACGCTTTGCAAATGGGGGCAATCAGCTTTGATGCCATCAAACATCTCTTGCTGTGCCGTATTGAACGAAGGCCACCTCGGCTGGATTTGAATGTCTATCCATTCCTGCCCAGCACAACTGTGGCCATGACATCAGCGAGATCCTATATGAGCCTTCTTGGTGGAGGTGCGACATGACTGACGCCCCAGAACTGCTCCTTGCCAACCACCTTAAGACTCTGCGCCTGCCAACCTTCCTGCGCGAACATGACAAGTTGGCTCGGATCTGTGCGTCCGAAGGCATCGATCATGTCCGTTATCTGGCCCGGCTGACAGAGCTTGAACTCATCGATCGCGAACGGCGCATGGTGGAGCGCAGGATCAAATCCGCCAAGTTCCCAGCCGTCAAAAGCCTCGACAGTTTTGACTTCAAGGCAATCCCGTCGCTGAACAAGATGATGGTGCTGGACTTAGCGCGGTGCGACTGGATCGAACGGCGCGAGAACGTCATCGCACTCGGCCCATCTGGCACCGGTAAGACCCATGTCGCCCTTGGTCTTGGGCTGGCCGCTTGCCAAAAAGGGATGCCCGTCAGCTTCGTCACGGCCGCCTCTCTCGTGCATGAACTGATGGAGGCCAGAGACGAGAAGCGCTTACTGCGATTGCAACGGCAATTGGCCAAGGTCAAACTGCTGATCATTGATGAACTGGGCTTTGTGCCGCTCAGCAAAACCGGCGCTGAACTGCTGTTCGAGCTGATCTCACAGCGATATGAACGCGGCTCCACCCTCATCACAAGCAATCTGCCCTTCGAAGAATGGACGGAAACCTTTGGATCAGAACGACTGACCGGCGCACTGCTGGACCGGCTTACCCATCACGTCAACATCCTTGAGGTGAACGGCGAAAGCTATCGGCTCAATCAAAGCAAATCCCGGCACACCAAAACCTAACCAATCTTGACATTGGCCTATCGGCCAACGCGCCTTGGAACGTGCTTGCTACTTGAAGGCATCACGCCCCAAGGCGCGCCAACAACTGGCCGACTTTTGCTCCGCCCCAATGGCAGACTTTTACGCCGCCGTTGACA
>CANMQX010000025.1 GCA_947500135.1 uncultured Paracoccaceae bacterium | reverse complement strand
CTCGGAGCCGACATTGAATGCGCTATTTCGCACTTGCAGTAAGCCGATCAGCCCTGCTGCGATAGCTGGAAATTGTGGTGACCGGCTTGACCCAGCCAGCAGTCACGCGCCTCGGAGTAACGATAATACGGGATAATTTGAACGGCAGCTCTGAGCATATTCTGTGGAAAAACAACGAGTTGTGAGCTCAGAAAGCGTTGAGCCGAACCGAGCGCGAGTGCCTTTTTTTGTCAGGCTTTGCACGTTCGCTGCGGTGTAGGAAAGATCTTGGCTAGTTTGCGGAGGTTTTGGGCGGTGGCGGCGAGCAGGAATTCGTCATTTGCACCGCATGGTCCCCGTAATCGCAGCCGCCCCAGCCCGAGGATGCGTTTGAGGTGGGCGAAGAGCATTTCGACCTTTTTGCGGAGCTTGGATGAGACTTTGTACTGGGCCGTTTTCCTGATGGTGCGGGCGATATGCGTCGGGCAGCCGTGGCGTCCGCTTTGTCTTCGCCAAAACTGCAGGTGATGAGGCCGCTCCGCAATACATCCAATTCAGCGACCATCGCATCGCGCCGGCCAATGCTGACCACTACCATCTGTATTGGGGGAACGACCGCGCGGCACTTCTGCAAGAGTTGACCAATTGGCCAACTTATTATCCGACCGCGTTGAACGGTGACGAGATCGCACGCGAGATGATGGCTAAGTGATACGATACTAAAGACACAATTGTTGATGGGCTCGATGCAAATATGTGACCGGGCCCATCAACTCGATACGGTCTTTGACATCCCGCGCTTAGGACACGACTACCCCATCCATCAGTTCGTCAATAAAAACTGAAAGCAACTGGGGGCGCCCGCTGACGTCTGCCTTGCGATAGACTGCATTCGTCTGCGCCTTGACCGTACCCTTTGACGTATTCCGAAGAGCCGCAATTTCGACCATCGACATGCCCTTGAGTGTGAACAAGGCGACATCACACTCGGCGGGGGTCAATGACCATGCCTGAAATTGTTCTTCAACAACTGTCACAAACTCACCGGTTGCGCTGCGTAAACGCGATTCTGCGTCTGCCGCCCGAATGCTATTGCGCCGCAATGCCAGCGCGCTTGTCACGATACCCAATAGCAATCCCGATGCCGCGCCGATTTCGATGAACTCGTAAAAGCGCCAGCTGATTTGTCCGAACCCGAAGCCAAAAACACCGTTCGCAATATTGCCAATAAAAAACACGGCACAGAGCGTTTGAAAAACTAAGACCGACACAATGAATTTGGCACCAGTGAAAAACCGCGGTTTTGGAGCGCTGACTATTTTTGTCACACGGTTGCTACTACGATGTGATCCTCGCATGTCCAGCATTACCAATCGCCACTTTCATCCGATGTATCAGAGTCGTAATCGGAGCCGTCATCGCCGTCATCGCTATAGTCCTGGTCATCCGTGTCATATTGATCTTCGAACGCGCCGTCCGAGCCATCATCAAAGGTTTGGGATGGGACCATCTGATCCAACTGATCATCTGTCCATCCCTCCTCGTCGGGTGTCAGTTCGGGCTGGTCAGTTTCAGCGTTGTTCCAGTCTGCATCATCGTTCTCGGTGTCGTTTTCCGATCCATTATCAATATTGTAGCGATAATCACGGACAACTGCCCCGGTTCCCCCGTAAACCACGATCTCGCGTCCCACGTTCTGTGTCGTACCGACGACGCGGTAACGCCCAAGGAGCGTTCGAGAAATCTCAATCCGTTCATAGCCATGTTGTTGAAGTTCAGCGACAACCGCATCAACATGCGGGTTCGCAAACGCAGCCTGTGGCAGCAACATGCAGGCAAATAGAAAACTGCGAAACTTGGATGCGGGCATCATAATCTCTCCTGCATGTCCTTTAATTGCGATAGGTTCTGCAAGGATGCAAACCAGTATCGTTGAAAACGATGAAATCGGCAAAAATCCGATCAGGCGCGTGGTGTCGTGTTATGCGAGGCGCCCGAGATAACGGACGCCCCAAGACTTTGATGAAGCGCGTCAATCAAAACTGATCGCTGTTGTCCATTCCATCATCGTCATCAGACGACTCTTCGTCCCATGAGTCTTCGTCATCCCATGCATCATCGTCCATGTCTTCGTCATCGAGATCAGCATCGGTATCCGAACCTTCGGTGAGCCTATCAAGCTCGTCGACAATGACGTCAACGATCGCTTGGCTCACGGCCAAAGCCAACTCATCCTCGGTCAGATCAATGTCACCATCGGTGTCAGTGTCGCCAGTTTCAGCACCATCATCATCGTTTGTTTCTGGTTCTGAATCGCCATAAGCCACGTCAAGTTCGGCCATGCTGATGACACCGTCACCGTCGTCGTCCAAGTGTTCCAGAGCAATTGCGGCGTCATCTCCAATGAAGGCCTCAAGCTCCTCTTTGGTGATCTTGCCATCGGCGTCCAGATCAACGGA
>CANMQX010000024.1 GCA_947500135.1 uncultured Paracoccaceae bacterium | reverse complement strand
TGTCACTGTGCCCTTAATTCTTGGACGCTGATGTATTGGCAGGGATTTGGACGAGTCTTGTGCCTTTAATTACTGGATATCCACAGATCGCTGTCTGGCAGTTTGAAGGATACTTTCGGCGTACTTGAGCAGTTCGCTGCGGTCCGCATTTGCACCGAGTTGTATGATCGCCAACTTTGCCGCTGCGAGATACTCGGGCTGAGGCGAAGCGCTGATATATGCGGGGTGTCGCTTTAGTTGGCCTTTGAGATTGTCTCCGCTCCAGACGCTGAGAATCCGTAGTTTGCCGGCAAGGCTTGCCAATCGATCCACCAGTTTCCGTCTATGCGGGAAGGCAGCACGGAGTTTGCGTTCCACGGTGGGATCGTTCTTCATCAACAACGCAACCGCTAGCAAAGGCCGGGTCATTCCGAGATTGATGGCGGCGAGGGCTTTGAAGCGATCTATTCGGTTTTGGGAAAAGAGCGCGCCGTGACGGAGTTCCGGCGCGAGCACACCAGAGGCTTGCAGCGTCAAATCCATCCGTCGACCAGCATGCCGGTCCCTGTGCCGATTGGCGAGCCTCAGCCACTTCGCTCCTTCTTTGGCGCGGGTGCGGAGCCGGGTGGGTAGGTGCACATGTGTCGCTGGATCACGGCGCACTGGCGACAGCTCGGACCCGCAGACTTCGCATTGCAAGGACCACGCGTAGCGCCAATGGCGCAGAGATATCCCGGATACCTTATGAGTGCACGCGGGACAGTGCTGAAAATCCGACCACGAAATGCACTCGACCGGGAATTCAGCCCGCCGCCGGAGCAACATGCTGCCAAGCTGCAACGGCGGCAGACGTAACGTTGCGCAGAAACCGTCCATGTCTACGCCCGCCAAATCTGATTGCGTTTCCGGCGGACGTTCTTGATCATGCCCCAGATATCGGCAGAGCTCTGGGACCGAACAAAAGTTGGCGTTTGCCAGACGGGCGATCCAGCTTGACAGCAGCTCGTCCGGATAAGGTGCCGGACGCCTTGGCAGAGGTTTGCGGTACACTAAAATGCCGGTTGCGGTTGGTTCCGAACGGTCCAACTATGTTTGGCCCAGATTGGCTGCCAAGATTGGACGGCGTCATCAGTGATCCGCTCTTCGCCGGTTTCAATGGCGTCGATGGCAAGTGCCTTGATCATCGTGAACACACGCGACGTGACACCTCCGGTAACGGCCAAAATGGTACGTAGAGACTGGACACTCAGACCAGATCCGCGCTCCAGCTGCATTGCCGCGATCAGAGTCTGGACCAGCCGAGAAAACTCCACGTCGTCATCCCAGAGCGGAAGGAAATGTTCGTCCAAGCGGCGCACAAGTTGCTCGTCACCGCGAACGGCCTCAGCAGCTTCGTTGACACCAAAGACGACGAGAGATGCGCATAGATCATTGGAAAGGAAGCGCAGCATGTTCAGGAACCGGCGTTGCTCCCGATAGCTTCCGGCAAGGAGATTGTGGACCTCGTCGATCATGATCATCTTCAGATCCATGCCGCGCAAATGGCTGAGAGCCCGCACCTCCAGTTCGGAGATGGTGTGACGGCCCCACATCGGCGCGCCGATCGACGCCAGGATATGTTGATAGAACCGCCGCTCATCCGGTGCAGGCGGCGCCTGCAGGAGCAGGATCGGCGTGCGCGTCACCCCGAGGTCAGAGCGATAATTACTCGGGTAGAGGCTCTCCATCCGCTTGGCGATCATGGTCTTGCCGATGCCGGAGCTGCCATAAACCATGAGGCCCGGCATTCTGGACTGCCGAGGCATTTCCATCAGGGATGTCAATCTGTTGAGAACAATGGTTGCGCGGTCAAAGGCGATCCAGCGATCGCTGCGAATGAGATCAAGTCTTTCGTCGAGGTCCATCAAAGTCATCTATCGGGTAAGTTGGAAGGTTGGGGTTGCTTGTATCAATTGCGAACATCTCTCGGGATGGATCCCGCTTCGGCTTGTCGTTTGGCAGGCGTGCTTTGCGTTCTTCGTCCAGGCGCGCCGTAAGCGTCCGTTGCCGCGACGCATGGGCGATGCGCCGCTGCTCTTCAATGATCCCGAACAGAATTGCTTCCGATATCCTTCCGCCGTGCCGCTCATGGAAGATTGCATTGGCGCGCCGCGACTCCCAAAGGGAAACTTTGGGCCGCGAAAGATCCTTGTAGCGCGCCGCAATTGTTCGACCATCGTCTGTGACCACCCAAATCCGGGACATATCTCGCGGGTCGTACTTGACTGTAACCTTCCCCGCGCCGCGCCCGATCATCAGCGCGAAGGCGTCACTCCAATAGCCGATAGAAAACAGGTTGATCCCAGTCCTGCCAAGTTGGCGGCGTTCTGACGGAAGGAAACTGATCCGGAAGGCATCGGTGTCCACGACCTGCCGGCCAGCATCGTCGCCCCCAAGATCGGCCCAGGCGGCGAGCGGGGTTCGCCGCAATCCGCTGTGGCGTGTATTATGGTACCGACAAATCTCCAGCTGCAGCCAATCCTCGAACTCATCCAGGGTCATTGAGGCCTTGGCAGCGCTCTCATACTCGCCCTTGTCTTTTGGCGAAGATTGCGTCGTTCCCGGCAGTACATGCACAGCACCCATAGTCGTGCCGATCAGGCGCTCGATATGTCCGCCAAAGTGCACGCGACCCGGCGGCCGGTAGTTGATCGAGATGCCCCATTCCGCACAGGCCGATCGGAAGGCGTCACTGCGAAAATCCCGCCCGTTATCGACATGGATGGCCTGTGGAATCCCGGCTGTCGGCCAATAAAGTTGCTCCAGCGAACTCGGTGTCCGGATGGACTTCGGCCGCACACAGTGGTCGAGGCAAAGGCAAATGGACAGGGCGGAAGGTGCGTCAAAAGTAACATAGGCACCCAGAACCACACGCGTCGCGACGTCGATCGCGAGTGTCAGCCATGGTCGTGCCAGAGGTTTGCGTTCAACCTGATCAACGAGGATAATATCTGCCAAGGTGTGATCAATCTGGACAACCTCCAACGGGTGTTCCACATCCAACCCTCCTGCCCTCGCTTCGAATACATGTCTGGCGGCCTTAGCTCCTTTCCGCTTCCGCAGCACTTCACGCTGGTCCATCGCGTCTAGGCGGGCCTTGATCGTACGGCGGGTTGGGCGGCGAAATCCCCAGGCCCCGCACTCCGACTGGATCTCGCCCACAATCCGGAGGAAACTGGGTGGCTCGGGCACCAAATAGTGTCGGCGTAGAACGCGCTCAATGATGGCCTCAACCTCTCGACCCAAACGACGTGACCCGCGTTTTGGACCACGGCGCTTGGGAAGCAATGCGCTCGACCGCCCATCATTTTGCTTCAACCGTCGATAAAACTCCCAAACGGAACTACGGGAAACGCCCATCTCTTCCGCCGCAGCCAACAACAGCGGACCCACGTCCTTGCCAGCTCGATCCAGCTCCAGGATCGGGCGCAAGATATCGGCCCGCAAAATTGCGAGCGCCCGATCTTCCGAGTTCTCTGTCTCCTTTGCCAAACGCCGCCGCCAATCCAACTTATCCACAAAACGAACCGTCCAGGAATTAAAGGCGCAGTCCAAGAATTAATGATACAGTCCAGGAAATAACAGCACAACCAGTAACTGATTTTGCTCATTTTTTTGAAGCAAACGTCCGGGAATTAACAGCACTATGACA
>CANMQX010000023.1 GCA_947500135.1 uncultured Paracoccaceae bacterium | reverse complement strand
AAGTGGCCGACCTTTACGCCGCCCGCGACAACACAATGCCGCCGCTACCGTGGCCGAGTATTGCTCCGCCGTTTACATAGGGTCAGTCCGCAGTAAAAGTACCTTGAATTAACAGCGTTCCAGCACCGGATGTGTCGTCTATAAGAAGCACGCCACCTAACTCGTCACCGCTCGGCCCAAAAAGTCCCCCTGACGTATTGACGATTTCGGTACCACTGAGCGCAGTCGATATCTGTGAGCTTTCAAATGCCGCATTGCCGCCAGAGAAGGTATTTCCAGACAAGTCGGCATCCTCAATCCGGACAATCGCTACGTTCGAAACGTTAGTCGGGGCCGACACGCCATCCATTCTGGTACCATCCAAACTGGAGATGGTGACGTCAACATCTCCGCCGTCGAAATCCACGCTTGCAGTTGTTGAACCTGTCAAATCATAAACGGCACTTCCGTCAATGATCTGAATTTGGCTTGATGCAACGCCCGTATACGTGGCCGTTCCAGGCGATGGAAGATCGGTGACAACCGTTGGCACGCCGATCACCCCGAAGAAAGGATCACCATTCTGTGGCTGACCCGTGTATCTCGCAACATAATCTGTTGGACCATCGACAATTGTTATGAAGCCCCCGTCATCAAGTGTGACGTTGACACGACTTCCATCAATATCTCCTGCTAAACCGCTGACTATGATCCTATCTGTGGAACGATCAAAATCCGCAGTCACCAAGGTGACGGTTGATGACGTCGGGTTGATTTGGTGGGTTCCCAAGGTTGCAGCCGCTGTTGAACCTTGATCAAATAAACCAATGTAAGGTGTTGGAGGGACAGGGCTAGCGTCTTCAGTATCGCTCGGGTCGCAACCAACGAGAATGAAACTTGTCGTAATCAAGAAAGAAGTTCTGAGCATTGTTACCCTTTACCCGAAAATGAAATTATCGTTGGTCAAGTCATTCGTTGAAACATCGAACAGAACGATGGTCGTCCCTTGGTCTACAAATGTCGCATGACCGGCTTGATCCGAAATGTTCGCCAAAGCCTGACTTGCATCGGTATATCCAAAGCCACGTAAGTCAAGCACATCAATCGCAGTTTGAAAGTCCATGCCGACAACAGCTGTTTGGCTCAGAATATCGTAGTCGATATCCAGCAATCCGATTATGTCAGTTCCTTCAGCAGGTCGGAATAAAAACGTGTCAGCACCCCCGCCACCGGACATAAGATCATTGCCAAAACCCCCGATGATACTGTCGCGCCCGAACAGAACGTTACTGATATCTCCAACAAGTACGTCGTTCCCGTTCGCCCCATAAATAATATCGGCACCAATGCCGCCTACAGCAAGGTCATCGTCTTCGCCGGAAAAAATTACATTCGAACCCGAGTGTGCGGCGAGCATATCATCATTTTCGCCTCCAAGAATGCGATTATCGCCAAAACTGGATAAAACAACATCGTCGCCTGAACCACCAGAAAGCTCATCGTTACCCGTTCCTCCCAAAACGCGATCCTCGCCATTACCGCCGTCAACGATCAGCTCTCTGTTGGCTGTAGATCCATCAACCATGTCGTTCCCGCTTCCAGCGGAAATATGGACCTCTTGAACGCTGGTTGACGTTGAACTGAAAGAACCAATTTCGAATGTATCAGAGTAACGTGACGCATAGAGACGTAGAATTTCTGCATCTTCGACTGTTAGCACGCTTTCGGCACCACCATCTGAGATCGAGGTGATCCGGACCGGACTATTTGCATTCACTGCCGTGACCGACCCACTCGTTACATCGGTTGAAATAGCAACATCATCTTCTACTGAAGGTATGCCAAAATATACAGGTTCATTATTGGTGTTTGTATTCAGGTCGTCAGCCCAGTCGGAAGCCGCAAAGTTAAAAAGTGCTGTCGATTGTGCATGAGCTCCATCAATGCTGGGGCCAAACGGTTGGTCATCTTCTGCCAGCCATTCCAGACCGTCTGCAAGCAAGTCGAAAGTGTATTCAGCTGTACATGAAATAGGAATGAAGGCAGTCTTAATCGCTGGTGAAGAAACCTCTTGAAGCGCATTAACCACACAAGACGTAATATCGCCAATAGCGTCTGTCGCGGCAACAACCAAGATGATTGCAGCTCCCGCACCAATGGCATATGGATTGGGAACAAAAAGAAGTCGCATTCCAATAGTTTCCGCAGCAACTTCTAGTGAAGCGACTGCAGTTTGTTCTGATAGATCACTTGCCTCCTCAAGGCTCAGGCCATCCTGAGCCATGTAGACGCCGTTCGCCCCAACAATCCCGAATGAGAGACCTGTACCCAAACCGTCAGCAAATTCACCGACTGGCCCGTCAAGAAATTCCAAACCATGCTGGAGGCGAACAGCCTCGGGGTCCAATTCAAGATCGAAATCATGCAGTACGAAGCCCCTATCTAAACCATCTGACGTTTGACCCGCATCAATAATAAATGTCTCTCCAGGAACTGCGCGATACAGATCTATTTCGCTCAACAATCGACCCGACGCTCCGCTGACAAAAGACAAGCCAGAAGCAAAGTTTTGAGCAACTGTCAGCGCACTGACCGTGGGGTCCTGATTGGCCGCAGCCTGCACCGTCACCGTCGCTGTCGCCGCCGTCCGGTTGAAACCGCCATCGTCGTCCGTCGCCGTAAAGCGCAGGTTGTCCACCGATCCAGCTGCCCCTGCAACAAAGGACCAATTGCCGATCTCCGCGATTGGGATCTCGTTCGGGGATTGGCCAAAGGTCCCGAAAGTCGCCTGGTTGACGCCGTTGTTGACAAATCGCCCACCTCCCGAGGAGGCATCGGTGACCGTGAACGACACCACGCTGCCATCAGTGTCCGAGTAAGAGAACAAGTCGGAAAGCGCGATGGCCTCACCCGCAGCGACTGTCTGGCTGTTGCCACTCGCCATCGGGTCCTGATTGGCCGCAGCCTGCACCGTCACCGTCGCTGTCGCCGCCGTCCGGTTGAAACCGCCATCGTCGTCCGTCGCCGTAAAGCGCAGGTTGTCCACCGATCCAGCTGCCCCTGCAACAAAGGACCAATTGCCGATCTCCGCGATTGGGATCTCGTTCGGGGATTGGCCAAAGGTCCCGAAAGTCGCCTGGTTGACGCCGTTGTTGACAAATCGCCCACCTCCCGAGGAGGCATCGGTGACCGTGAACGACACCACGCTGCCATCAGTGTCCGAGTAAGAGAACAAGTCGGAAAGCGCGATGGCCTCACCCGCAGCGACTGTCTGGCTGTTGCCACTCGCCATCGGGTCCTGATTGGCCGCCTGTGGCACCTCATTGATCGTGACCCTGGACGACCTGTCGAGGTAGGTGCTGACAGAGTCGGATGCGTTGCGCTGGACAATTGCGCGGAAGCTCTCGGGGGAGTCCGAACCGTCGTCGGACAGAATGTCGAGCGTGACAGATCGCGATGACTGGCCGGACGAAAAGTTCACAGCCACGTCCGCCGGTGCGCCACCACCCGCAAGTTGGTAGTCGCCTTCACGGAAGGTCGCGGTGCCATCCGACAGCGTTGAAAAGTATACAGTCTCAGCAGGGCGGTCGCCGGTCCGGGTGATGGTGAATGTCACCTGATTGCCCTCGGTAACAGAGGTCACGCTGGGGCTGAGATCGTAAGTGGTGTCTTGTACAGGTTCTTGGATCGTGATTGTTGCAGAGCGAGCAACTTCGACAAAAGTAGACGCTGGCCTTGTTTCAATGACGGCACGAAAAGTTTGACCAGCATCAGCCCGACCATCGTCAAGTATGTCGAGTGAAATATTCAAGATAGACTGACCGGCACCGATGAAGAAGGCAACTTCTCTGGGCTCACCGCCTCCTGGCATTTCGTAGTCACCGTTGCCATATGAGGCGGTGCCTGAAAGAGTCGAAAAATACAGTATTTCGCCCGGTAAGTCTCCGCTCCTAACAACGGTGAAATTCATGCGGTCGCCCTCGTCTGGGCTGATATCATTTTGAATCAAAGAATAATTTGTTGGCATCAATGCACACCATCTAAACAACGTTGCTGGTTAAGAAACCAGCAAAGCTGAATTTTTCTAAAGAGTCACGCCTTTATTAATTCTTCTTAACTCGAGACCCATGTTACCAATAGATTCCTTTGAAAAGTAGGCTGCAAATCAGTCACGGCGCTGTCGATGCCTCAATGTGTCGGCACCAACCGCTCAAAATTCTAAGAAACCGACATTCATTCAATCTGCAGAATCTGGTAAAGAGGGCTCTCTCCAGACGTTAGCTATGCTGGTTACGAATGGCTGGTCAGGGCTCGGAGCCGACATTGAATGCGCTATTTCGCACTTGCAGTAAGCCGATCAGCCCTGCTGCGATAGCTGGAAATTGTG
>CANMQX010000022.1 GCA_947500135.1 uncultured Paracoccaceae bacterium | reverse complement strand
TCCAGTAATTAAAGGCACAAGACTCGTCCAAATCCCTGCCAATACATCAGCGTCCAAGAATTAAGGGCACAGTGACAACCATCATTTTGAGGATCCCCCGGTTTGATGGACGTTTGCGAGCATTTGGATACCAATCCTTCGGTGGCAATCCCTAGTTTTGCACTGGCAGCGAAAGTCCGGTCTGACGGGCTGCACCGCAGCGATAGCGTGAATTGGCCAATGGCCGGATTGGGCCACCCGTGAAGGCGACCCAAATACGCTAGATTTCAATGGCTTCGGCGATAGCCAGAGCATCCTCGAGTTCAACGCCTAGGTACCGGACTGTGCTGTCCATCTTGGTGTGACCGAGAAGAAGCTGAACGGCTCGCAGGTTGCCTGTCTTCTTGTAGATCTGAGTGACCTTGGTGCGCCGCATCGAGTGCGTACCGTACGCGCTCGCTTCAAGGCCGATCGATGTCACCCAGTCTCTAACAATTCGCGCGTATTGTCGGGTGGAGATATGCAGGCGCTCATGGAAGCGACCAGGCCAAAGGTACTCTGAGCCTACCATGAGTTCGTCTTCCATCCATTTCTCGACAGAAGCACGCGTGCCTTCGGATATCTCGAAACGAACCGGTTTCTGGGTTTTGCTTTGTAGGACCGATGCCCGCTCCTTCATCTGGCCCGTGGCCATGACGTCGACGACTTTCATCCTTACAAGATCGCAGCCGCGCAACTTGCTGTCGATCGCCATGTTGAACAATGCGAGATCGCGATGGTTCTCAGCCAATTCAAGGCGGACACGAATCGCCCAAACGTGTTTGGGTTTCAAAGGCCGTTTCTGACCGACGATGCGACCTTTGTTCCATGCAGGGCGAAGCGCGCGAATGGCTGGTAGGTTTGGTGTTTCCATGATTTATCCTCCGATCCGTCATGCCCTCCCGAAACGACAACCCTTTGTTGACACGGTAGGATAACACATAACCTCAACTCCCCTTTTGGCGTCGGATGACCAGTCAGAAAGTTGAGCCGCTATGGCTCAAACCATCAGCCAAAGCAT
Organism: uncultured Paracoccaceae bacterium; assembly: GCA_947500135.1. Lineage (GTDB taxonomy): Bacteria > Pseudomonadota > Alphaproteobacteria > Rhodobacterales > Rhodobacteraceae > Yoonia. The sequence continues at coordinate 5,173 of CANMQX010000022.1, read as the reverse complement.
CACGACCGCCATCCCGACCATCATCAGGTTTTCGGTAAGGCTCACAAACCCAAGCGGCACGTTTGAATTTCCACCAACACAGGCGCATTTGAGCTCGCGTTTGTCGATGTAAACGGCCTTAAAGACGCTGACGGCTCCAATACAAGCAACGAAAAGCGCCGCTGGTGCGGATAGCCAGGTCAGAACCATCCCGGTCATGAGGATACCCGCGCCTGTTTCCACGAAGGGATAGATATATGCGTAAGGCACCCACTTCCGCGCAAGAAGGTCGTAGTTGAGGAACATCGTGGAGAACCCCTCGATATCGCGTAGTTTCTGCATGCCGAGAAGGATCATCGAGACAGAGATGAACCAGCCGAGTGTTTGCCAAGTGATTGCGCCGAGGAACCCAATGGAGAGCGCGATTGCGGTTAGTGCTGCAACGGCGACGAGATAAAGGACTGGCTGATAGGTGGTTGCTTTCGGGTCCCAGCCGGTCAGCTTTTCGCGCAGGTCCGTGTAGCCGCCAACGCGTTCGCCCTCGATCCACGCTTGCGGCGTCGTCTTGACGTCGTGCTCGGCCTTAAATGCGTCAACTTCAGCGCGGGTTCGAAAAAGCCTGTCGTCGACTTCATATCCCTGACGTTCCAACAGCCAGCGCGCCTTTTGACCGGATGGGCACAGATGATCTGGCAGGGCCATCCGGTAGAGCACCGCTGTCTTGCCCGCCGCCACGTCGGTCGGGTTTGTATCAATGTCTGCAACGTCGCGTGTGTCTTTGGGCATTGGCTTCTCCGACGATTTATTTGCGTGGGCATCTATCACTTCTATATACCCCCATAGGGTATATAATCAAGAGTGCGAACTTTGGTTCCGCATTCACTCGACTTTTTGTCAACCACCATGCGAAAAGAGACTATGCACGAAAACCGCGAAGCCACTTTGAAACGTCTCAAACGCCTTGAGGGTCAGGTCCGCGGGATCGCCCGGATGGTCGAGGAAGATCGTTATTGTGTTGATGTTCTGACGCAGATCGCGGCGGTGCGGGCCGCGCTGAAAGGCGTCGAAAAGCTTGTCATTGATGATCATGCGTCGCACTGCATCGAAGATGCGCTCGCCTCGGGTGATCGGGAAAACCAACGAGCAAAGTTCACCGAATTGCTTGAACTGCTCGACAAAGCACGCGGCTAAGTCTTCAAAGATTGATTGGTGGCGTCGTGACGCTCGTGAGTGTCGCCGTTGCCAACAGGATTAGAACAACGGCCAGCATTTCCATTGAAATAGACCGCCGCAGGGCATGGGCTGCACCGGGATTCCCAGCACGCAAGGCAGGGACCAGCCTCACTTTGTTGAAAGCTGCAAATCCCAGGAGCACCGCAACAATCGCGACCTTTAGCAAAAGTGCCCAGCCATAGCCCGTTCCAAACATCGCAATAACAGAGCCTGAAAGGAGCCAGGCGAGCAGTGTACCGGCAACGATCAGGACAGCCACGCTGAATGCGGCGACTTTGCCAAAGTGGTGCAACAGATCAGCGCCGGTTGGAGCACGTGCCACCCTACGCAATGGCACAAGCGCACCAACCCAGAAAGCCGCGGCTAGAAGATGCAGCACAAACAAGACGGCCAGAACCGCTCTGGGCTCCCCAAGTGCGTGGCCCACTTGAGCAAAAGATATCGCCACGGCAAGGCTGCCTGCCAGAGCGATCCATCGTCCGAAACGAGGGATCAAAAGTGCGAGTATCGCGACTTCTCCTAAACCTCGCCAAATCGCGGCGGTGCCAAGGGGGCTCTCCCAAACGAAGCCGAGCATCATCGGGTCGCTCGCGCCCTCAATGCCCATCCCGGAAATCCGTGCCGCACGGATGCCGAACCGGATGGCCAGCACTGCGAGACCGACAAGCGCCGCACCAACAGCCAGCCGCTTCGCAAGTCGCAGGACCGATGCCTCAGCGCGCTTTGCAAAGACGAATGCAAAGATCACGCCCCCCATCGCCAGGAGTGCCGCGCTATATCCAATTGCCTTGGCCAAGATGGCCAAAACAACAAGACCGTCGATAGGCGCGAGTCCGGTCACTCAGCGACCGTGAAGGAGAAGCTACCCTGCATCGGGTGGCCGTCCGACGCCATACCGCGCCAGTCGAAACGATAGCTTCCAGGCGGAAGCTCTTCCGACGGCAAAGCCCGGAACTCTGTAGCAGGGTCCATACCCGTCTCTCGTTCGATTTCGACATCCCCATCTGGAGAAGTTAGCGTGACTGAAATGATGCGCATCGGATCATCGAACCGCATTGCAAGCTCCGGCACTTCTGTGACTGTCGCACCGTCGGCGGGTGTAGTGGCCTCAGATTTCGAATGCGCGAAGGCAAGAGTGGGGGCAACTACAACGGCCAAACCGAGAAGAGTTTGTTTGATCATCTAAATTTTCCTCTATTCGGACCGGGCATTCAGTTCGTCGTGATACTGACGAAGGTCATCTGGCCAAGTCGACTTGATGAAGGACAGCACCGCGATGATCTCGTCATCGGTGAGCACACCCTCATAGACAGGCATGCCGGATGGTGGCGCGTTCTCCATCAGACCGGCAAGCCCATATTTGGTCAGGGTAAGAAGCGTTTCATCATCATGGTGCCACGTATGGCCTGTTGCGTCATGTGGCGGTGCTGGCAGCAGTCCATCTTCTCCACGTATCCGCCAGTTTGGATGCCCCTCTAGGCGCGCACCATGGCAAGCGGCACAGTGGTCTACGTAGATGCTTTGGCCCACGGCGATCACTTCGTCGTCGTCAGGCGTCAAAATACCAACCGTTTGGGAAGGTCGCGCCAGAACAAATGCGGCGGCGAAACCGGCGAGCGTAAGCCCGCCGGTAAGCAAAACGGCTTTCCGGCCTATCATCAGGTGTCAAATGGCTGCGCGGTGCCAGCGCGGTAGTACACCATGCCGGTTCCAGCCTCTCCGCCAAATGCAATGACATCGTAGCGGGCGGACGGGTCGTCGCCCATGCCAGGAGAGCCCATCGGCATGCCCGGAACAGCAAGCCCCGTGATGTCAGGGCGATCCTGCAAGACGGCTTCCAGTGCTTCGAACGGCACATGCCCTTCGAAGACGTATCCATCCGCTTCAATGGTGTGGCAGGAAGCGAGCTCAAGCGGAATGCCGCGCTCTGACTTCTGCGCCTCGGGGTCGGTTAGTTCCTCGACGGTGACAGCGTAGCCGCGCGCGCGAGCTAGGTCAGCCCAGGCGTGACAGCAGCCGCAGCCTGGTGAAGCGAGAACGCGCATAGGTGTGCCAGCGCGGGCAGGCAGGGCGGCCATGACAAGAGTTGTTGCGGATAGGGTGGTGAAGTGACGACGTGTGATCATGTCTGTCGGTCCTTTGATTTGAAAGTTGAATGGATTGCGGGCTAGCGCCCGTTGCCGATCAGACTTTCGGGGGACCGGTTGGGACAGCCAGCGTCAGGTTTGCAAAGTCGAAATCAGCGTACAGAATACTAACAACCAATCTGCTCGCGGGAATGACCCGCAAATTAGCAGAAGTGGCCGCCAGATCGCCAAAACAGGGCGTTGAACCCATTCCGCTGGTGGCGTCGCAGCAGTCCGCGAGTGCCTTCTCAGCATCAGCCAAAGGATCGCTTTCTGACATTTGGGCATGGTGGTCGGCGTGATCCGATCCATGGTTCAAGCCATGCATCACAGACGCGGTGGATGCACCGGCGAATGCCACAACAATAATGATCGATAAGACCAAGCGAAACATGCCCAATACCTACTGGGGGTATATGGCTTTGACAAGTCACGAGGATGTGTCGCCATAATCGCGCCTAATCGCATCCGTTATGGCTGCGCCACATCTCCGGGTCATGCCCCTCAGGAACAGAGGCACAGGGATCATCTGAATAGCCGCGCAAGACCGAGTACTGGATGACTTGGGCGTCTGTCAGCAATGGCAAGGTCAACAAATGTGCATTCAAATGAACAAGGCGGAGAGCTGCCAGTGCTTGACCTGCTTCGGCCACCAGCCGTTCAAGCGCCTCGGCATCTGGCGCACCTTGTTGAAAAGCTGCATCCAACGCTTGTTCTGCCGCGACGAACCGCTCCCCGGCAGTCATAACGTCTGCTTGCATCTGCGCCCGGATCACCTCGAGATCGCTGCGCTGCTGTTCAGTCAGACCGATTTCATTTCCCAGCTCAAGCAAATGCGTTGGCCCTGGAACACCATTAAGTTCGGCGGCACGCGCAAGCCCCCATCCGCCCCCGCGCGCGATTTCCTCTAGGTCTTGTTCCGAAAGAGACTTGATGAGTCGTGTTTCTTCACCCGCATATACCGACGGCGAGGCGACATGGTTTCCGTCATAACTTTGGGCAAAGACCATGATGGGAATGAGCGCCGCTAGAAGGGCGACGTGCTTTGTCTGCATGGATGAGGTCCTTGATCGATCTAACGTTGACAACAAGGCATTGCATAACTCAGGCGAAATCGAACATGATAGAAATCATGTTGGACTATTGGGCTCACTGTTTTGAAGGCGCACCAGTACGAATCCTGAATGAAGGCGAAACACTCTTTCGGCGAGACGATAAGGTTGTGTCGGCGTTCCTTATCAGAGAAGGAAAAATTTCTCTTCGGCGGGCATTGAAAGATGGTGGGCGCCTGATCCTTCATACGGCTTATGAAGCCGAACTCGTAGCCGAGGCATCGCTCTTCGCAGATCGCTATCATTGCGACGCTGTTGCTGAAGTTCCGACAACGGTTTCTTCGGTTTCCAAAACCGAACTGAAAGGGTTGCTTGAGAATTCTGCCTCATCAGACCAACTCTCAGTCAAAGCATTTGAAAGCACAGCGAGAGAGCTACAGAACCTCCGGGCTCGGATTGAGATCATGCGTTTGCGGAAGGTGGCCGATCGCCTGGACGCCTATCTCGAGCTTTACGGTTCGCCGGCATTAGGCGGGTGGGTGCATGTCGCTGATTGGATCGGGGTGTCGCCGCCAGCACTCTATCGAGAGCTAGCGGAACGGCGGACGAACAAGCTTGATCTCATTTGATTGACGAGCAGGAAGCCGGAAATTTCTAGTGTCCGTTTTCGGGAAGCCGCACCGCAGCATCAATTGCTACGACGAGAGTCCGGTAATGGGATGTACCGGCTGCTCCACCCGGCAGGTTAGGCTGAGCCTATTTCTGCAAACAGGAGAAGTAGCA
>CANMQX010000021.1 GCA_947500135.1 uncultured Paracoccaceae bacterium | reverse complement strand
TCACGCCCCAAGGCGCGCCAACAACTGGCCGACTTTTGCTCCGCCCCAATGGCAGACTTTTACGCCGCCGTTGACAACGGGTGATCCCCCTCCACCGTCTTCGGTCTTTGACAGCCTCCCCCCACTCATTGGCGTGGGCCTAGTTCGGTTGCATGCGCAACCAACTAACCAAGAGGAAGAAAAGACAATGAAACAAGATATTTACCAGAAAGTGACAGATAAGATCATCGCTGATTTAGAAAAGGGTCAGCTCACTTGGCTGAAGCCTTGGAGCGCTGGCAATCTGGACGGGCGGATCGTTAAACCCCTCCGTCATAACGGCATGCATTATAATGGGATCAATGTTTTGATGTTGTGGGCGGCAAGTGTTGAGGCGGGTTATGTCTCACCCCACTGGATGACATTCAAGCAGGCCAAAGAGCTTGGCGCGAATGTCCGCAAGGGCGAGCGTGGGTCTTTGGTGGTCTATGCCAACAGCATCACAACGACAGAAGAGCAAGACGACGGCAGCGAAGAAGAACGCAAAATCCCGTTCATGAAAGGCTATAGCGTTTTTAACGTCGATCAGATCGACGGTTTGCCCGAGCAATACTACACCAAGCCGGAACCCATCATCGACGGTGCAAAGCGGATCGCGCATGCAGATGCATTCTTTGCGGCAACCAATGCCGATCTGCGCCATGGTGGCAATCGTGCCTTTTATAGTGGCGGGTCTGATCATGTGCAGATGCCTGCCTTTGAAAGCTTCCGAAGCCCTGAGGCCTATTATGCAACCCTTGCCCATGAGCTCACCCACTGGACCAAACACAAGACCCGTCTTGACCGTGAATTCGGGCGCAAGAAATGGGGCGATGAAGGTTATGCCCGCGAAGAGCTGGTTGCCGAGCTAGGCGCAGCGTTCCTATGCGCTGACCTGGCCCTGACCCCTGAGCCAGGAGAAGATCATGCGGCCTATATTCAAAGCTGGTTGAAAGTGCTCAAGCAAGACAAGCGCGCGATATTTGCTGCTGCGGCACATGCACAGCGCGCCGCTGATTTCCTGCATGGATTTCAGAAGGTCGAAGAAGCCGACGAAGAAGTCGCCGCGTAATGCGGTGACCATCTCTCAGACTGAGGTACAAATTTTTCGTCCGCCTCTGGCGGACGCTTCCACCCTTTCAGGGTTCTGCCCATGTTGAACGCAAAAAGGGCGGCAAGTCGTGAACTTGCCGCCCTCAGATTGCTTGGTAAGCCTCAGTTTTTGTTTGGGACAACATATCCTGAAACCATGGTGCCTGAGACCGTTCCATTTGATCCGTAGATTGTGACTGGCACACCTGAAGCTGCAGGCTTGCCATCAGGGGAACTGTAGAGCGCCCCGCTTTGATCTTTGAGTGGTTGGTTGCTCATTGAGCTTTCCTCCAGTGATGGACGCAGCCCCACGCCACGCCTCTGGAGACTCAAATAGCATCAGTAGCTCAATTGGTCAACTATGTTAAATCGTACTTAGTCGATTTTTAACTTTGAGCGTTTTTGATTGTAGCGCCGTTGGCTGTCTAGGTGGGATTGAAGGCGCTCACTGTCACTCCGTTTTGGAATATCATTACGCCTTCCTCGAGCCGTCGGAAGCAAAGTGTCAAAATCGTCGGGGTAGCCATATTTGTAGAGCGCCTCATACAGCCCCTTGTCGAGAATTCTTATATCTGGTCGAAGCAATCCTTTGCCGAGCCATTCTCCGTAGACGCGTCTCGTGAACTCTTCCGGCGTTTCCTTTCTAAAGTCACCACCGATGTCGCGCTTCTGACGCTTGCGATAAATTTCAGGCGCTGTCGTTGGGATGTCGTTTGTCTCAGTGGCCTCAGTCGTCAAAGCTGCCATTTTGACTTTGAATATTTCGAAGGCTTCTGGGTTGTGTTCACCCACTGCACGAGCCTCGTTAAAAAGCTGATGCATTCGTCGCTGAATATCTTCTAGTCTTATCTCCGAGTGGTCCAAAAAATGGTCTTCATAGTTATTGTTGTTTAATGTCAGTCCCTTAGTATGACATAAATATGCTTTGATTGTCAAAAATTTTGCCAAAAGAAGACGTGTCAGACCCGATTGCTCTTCGAAACTTTCGCCAGGGCTATAGCTTAATGTTGCCAGTTGGCTGAACCGGATGTTCTCAATCTGGGTGAGTTCATCATAGAGACGCATACTCGCCTCGTCGCCGGTTTCGGACAAAATTCGATTAAGCGGGTATTCATCTTTGACGAGAAGATCGCAGGCGATAAGCCTTTCCGTTGCTTCCTGCTTTTCAGCATCGCGGTCACGGAAAAAGTTCAGCTCGGTGATGAGTGTTTCGCGATCCCCGTCAAAGTGAGTATTTTTCCCATCAGATCGGACGAGGCGTTCATAGATACGTCGAAAGTAACCAGCGCCAGCTCTCAGTCGAACAACAACGCTGTTTTGATGTTCTAGGACCTTTTTGTTTCCTCTCGCAGCGTCACTAACATCCCCAAAAGCTGATTTTGTTGCGTCTCGGAAAGTCTCGAAGTCTACGTGTTTCATTGCTGCCCCGTGGCTCCTTGCCATGTCTTTGGTCAACATCTTTCTACAACTTGTTGACTTTATGTGCTAGGGCTGACCGGAGCTTCCCGCGCACAACTGAACGAGTTGAATCAGGTCAAACGCTTCAACCTTTCGTCGAAAGCATCCGAAATTGACTCTGCCAAAACTACCGGAAAATCCAATGGGAGAGCCGAAAAAGTATTATCCAAAGCGGCGCGCGCACTTTGATGGATGTCCTCGAAAACAGAGGCAATAGCTTCGCGCGATAAGCCCGCTTGCAAGCCTGTTTCTTGAATATGGCGGCCAATAATATCGCTGACTTTATAGTTCTTGGATTTGCCCAAGCGCATCGCCATCTTGAAGTCCTTGCGTTCGATCTGGCGAGCGTCAGCCGTTGGCTGCAATGTCAGCACATCATAAAACGGCGTCATGTGAAACCGACCACCGGGAAGAAGGCTGATGCTGAAATTCTTGGCATGCCCATCAGTTGCGCCCATCAGCCAAAACAGAATGTTGGCCTTGAAGAAGTCCAACCTGTCCTTGGTCGGCTCATCGCTTCGTCTCAGAACTTCCATGATTTCAACAACGCCAGGCCCACCATCGGACTGATACTTTAGGGTCGATGGGACTGAGAGCGCTTGGCAAAAATCCTCTTGCGGCAGACGGATCAAATGGCCTTTGTCTGTCCACTTACGATCAAAACGCTCAATCACAAGAGCCTTCTGGTCGCCGAATGTCATGATCTCTGTTTGTGCTGCTTGGAGACCAAAGCCCTCCATCAGCTTGAGGCAAAGATATTCGTTTTCAACGCTGTTGGATAAATCCACGCCGCTGTTCAGCTTGCCGATCTGCGGCTTAATGATGTGCGTCGTGGGCGTCGTGCCAGTCGGCTCTATCCACTGCCCATCTTTTTTGAGCAATGCTGTTTTTTCCTGCGCGCCTGCTACGGATATCCGGAAGCTATTTTCTTTGCGGATGCCAAGAGGCGTGACGTCCAAATCTTTGAGCGTTGCGCAGATTTGGTCGTCAGTCACCGGCTCACCCGTCAGGATGTCCGGCGATGCGGGTTCTACGCCATCGGGTAAGAACTGAAGAGCCCCAACACAATCTCTGCCTATTTCAGACAAAAGGCTGAATGCATCTGTGCCAGCAGCGCCAACACGTTCAGCGACACGTCGGCGGATCGGTTCGTTATCGGGCAACAGGTTGTCAAACACGGCCATGACCGGCGCACCGACAAATCTGTCTTGGCGCAGGGGGAGTGACAGCGATATTGGCATGCGGTGTTTCCATGCCAGCCATGCGAGATCATAGCTAAAGCTGACCGCACCATTACTTTCACGCAACAGCTGGCCAACGTGCCGTGCGTTCAAAAAGATGTTCAAGGGCACATAGCTGCGTTTGCGACCCATCTAAAAGATGTCCTCAAGCGACGTTGATGATCCCTTACTGCGGTTATCAATCGTGACTTCAAGCTCAAGAGCCGAAAGGATGTCGAATATTGTCTCCAGCTTGGTGCCAGAGAGGCCGTTTTCGATTTTTGAGATGGTCTCTTGCCAAACACCGCTGCGAATGGCCAAATCTTTCTGAGTGAGCTTTCGTGCCTTCCGCGCCTCGCGAATGGCATGTCCAACTTCTTTTGGTGAGCGTGCAAGATATTTCATGTGTTCTCCTATCTATAAGTATGGCCTATAGGTCATAAAATGTCAATATGATCTTGGGATCATAAATTATGCATATGATGCTTGGATCATAAATTCACTTTATGACTTATGGATCATAGGATTATCATTGGCGTCCACAGAACTTCTTCGTTGCGACATACAAAGACTGCGTAAACCGCTTCATAGCGATGGCGCACGTTTTGCTCTGCGGTAATTGCAGACACGGTCAATGTTTTCCAGCGAAGCTAAAATATTGCGGCGATCAGCGGTGCCTGGATCGCTCAGGGCCAGAAGGCGATGCAGTGCAATGCGTAATTCTTCCAACTGGTTGTTCGTCAAGCGCTCTAGCTCAATCATTGTGAATAATCTGATCATGTGATCCTCCTCATCGATCCTTAGGCCCACCCATGCGGGTCTTTCTCGACAGGCAGGTCGGCATAGGCGGATGATCAGGACACCGAAGGGCGCAACGGACGTGGAGCAGGTTTACCCTTGTCCTTTAGAGCAGTCGCCCTGTGCCAGAAACGGACTTCATGAAAAGACCCTTTGGGTGGGACGTACCCTTTATCGATGAGGGGTCATTTGGTCAGATCGAATCGAGCTTGGGCCTGTGAGCCTTGATTGCAAACATCTCCGTTGGATTGGGATCAACTCGTTTTAAACACCTGAATTCCTGACCGAACGCGGTCACCCGTCAATATCCTGCCCGCACCACTCCCTCTTCGGCTTCGCCTGCAAGCGACCGTGTTGGACATGACGGCCTCCCTTTGACGTTCGGTCTTGCGGAATGGCGTAACGAGCCAACCCAAAACCAAAGGAGAAACATCATGGCAAAGACACAGACACAATCTCAGAAATCCGATCCCAAAGCCCCCGACTTCCTCGCATGGCACGTCAGCCAAAGGGGTGAGAAGTCCTACTGGAACAAAGTCGGCGCGGCCTGGATGCACAAGGATAAATGCGGCTACACGATCCAGCTTGAGGTTGTCCCGATCAATGGCCGCATCGTCCTGCGCCAACCAATCGAAGACTCAGCCGAGCCTGAGATCGGCAAGGAGGAGCGCTCATGAGCGCTCTTCACATCACACGCATTGAGTGGCGCGGTGTCGGCATTCAGCTGGAATTCCGCCCTAATCGCTGGAACAGCCCCGTTGATCACATCGAAATCCGAAGCGACAACCGCGTGCCGCTCCCAATTACTGAGACAGGCTATAAATCATACTTCCTGCAAGCTAATCAGGTGACACCAGATACCTTAGCCGAGCAAATCACGGCATGGCTTGATGAAGAAGCGCAGTCGGAGACATGGAAACGATCTGAGGAAGCCTCAAGGCAGCTATCGCTCTTTTAGAGCAGTAGCTGCTAATAGCTTTCAACCGGACCGGCGTATCCGGCGGTCCAAACGCGGTCCCCGTAGGTGGCCTTCCAGAATTTCAGACCCGCTGGATGCTTTGTCGATGGCGTCGGCAGGCAATTCATCCAGCGGCTGCATTCATCTTGCCACAGCCAGTAGAGCAACAGATTTGAGATTGAGACGTCTTCGTGTGGGTTTTCTTCGCAGTGGATCACCCAATCGGCGAAGTTGATGTCCCCGCGCTCTTCCATCCAATCTACATAGTCCCAATAGCTATTCGGCAACCAGATCAGCTCGTCGGTACCAGCGATGTTTTTGTATGTGCGCGATGTCGTGGTGAAGCTGGGATCGATGGCGTTCCGCTCACGAAGCCATTGCATATATTTGAGATGCATATTCATATCGATAGAATACCAGACAATCACACTTGCCAGCTATCTGAAGATATTCCTATCGGCGCAAACTTAGCGATCATGCCCTTTGTCTTTGTCGTGACCTTTGGGAGCGATTGATTTGAATTCTCTCTTCAGATCGCCGCCTTTGCCCAGCTCGAAGCGTTTTTTTGGCCTATCAGCTTCTCTTGGTGGCAATCCTTGGCGAATCCCCAATGCACCACCTGGCGCGAGATTGGGCCTTGGCTTTGACTGGCTTAACTTAGGCTTATGCTCAGGACTCGCGTTGTCTTTGTCGCGAAGCTGATCTTTGTTCGGATCAGCGCTGAGGTTGAACGGCTTGCGCGGTGGCGTTGACATGACGTCGTTCCCGAAATGGCTCTCATGCAAGAAAACGCAGGCGCGGTATGAACCACGCCTACGTCAGTTTTCTTATTTCTTGTGAAGATTGACGCCCTTGGATTTAAGCTTCGCATCCTTGAACCAAGCAACTTTTGTCGCGATGATCGGGTTCATGTTTTCGATGAAAACCAGCTGTCTGTCTTTTGGAAGACGCATCAGTTCATCAGGATAAGCCAGCTTTCTTTGAGCTGCAGATGTTGTATCGGTATCATTGATGCTTGAGGATGATGATCCACCATCTTTGCTAGAGCTTGAACCGAACGTACGAGAGACCGCTGTTGAGAAGTTCCAAACAGTAGTTTCTCCACAAAGAGCCGAGAAGTAATCTGCAGACATACGATCACGACTACCAAAATACTGGATCAGTCCTGAATTCCCGATGAATGTCTCAAAACCATCACCGTAAATCCGCTTCAATTGTCCCAAGTCCTGAACCACTCCGTAGAGCTGCATACCGAAGCCTGCCATCAGTCCATAGGCTTGCTCCACCATCTTAAGTCGACCAAGCGCAGCCATCTCATCAAGGATGAAGAGAATGGGCTTTTCAGGTTTCTGAGCAATATTGCGGGCATTAACTGTGATGGTGTAAACGGCGGAGCAATACTCGGCCACGGTAGCGGCGGCATTGTGTTGTCGCGGGCGGCGTGAAGGTCGGCCA
>CANMQX010000020.1 GCA_947500135.1 uncultured Paracoccaceae bacterium | reverse complement strand
ATCACGCCCCAAGGCGCGCCAACAACTGGCCGACTTTTGCTCCGCCCCAATGGCAGACTTTTACGCCGCCGTTGACAAGCAGGCAGCGACACCGGCAGTTCCGTGAATTGCTGCGCCCGCAGGATCAGGCGTTCTTTGCCCAGACGGTGGCAGGCGATGTGCCTCGGGTTGAGCTCGTCATGAATGTCGTATTGCAGCGGTGGCGGGGGGCCGGTGATCCGACATTGCAGTTGCTACGCTAGTCACAACGCTTCGCAACTGCGTGCCATTTGACATGAGTTGATTGGTATTGGGTAACACTTTGTATACATTTTATAATTTGTGATTTTGTGTACAATACCAGCATATGACAACATACAAAACCATCCGGCTGAGCCAGAACACTTATGAAGAGCTGCTCGCCTATCGTGCCGAACTTGAAGCGACCAATCGTCAAACCATTTCCTTTGATGAAGCGGTTGAAATGGCACTTGGAGAACCAATCATGCTGGAGCATAAGCTGGGTGATGAGAAAGCCCGCTTTCAGCAGGCCCAAAAGCTCTGCACCTGCGGTGAGGTCGCAAAGCTGACGGCATCACAAGCGGGCCAAACCACCGAATAGAAGGCGACCCATCTGCAAAAATAACGGTCAGAATACCTGGGTGGCAGGCAGAAAGTGACATATCCCAAGCAAGAACGGTGCGCCTATTCAATCCCGTGACGGTTCATGATGTAATTGGGTACGTACTCAATAGGGACATCCACATGAAACCAGATCTGAAATCCATGACGCGAAAACAGCTTGAGAAGCTACGCGCCGATATCGAAAAGGCGCTGGCCAAACTCGAGAAGCAAGACATCAAAGCTGCCTTGGCCGCCGCGGAAAAGGCCGTCAAAGCCCACGGCTTCTCACTGGCCGAAATCATGGGCGCACCACAGCCCGCAAAGCGCGGTCCAAAGCCCGGCAAAAAACCAAAACAACCCGGCGTGCCGAAATACGCTGATCCAGCAGACAAAACAAAAACCTGGACCGGCAAAGGGCGGCGGCCCGATTGGTTTATCGCCGCAATGGAAGCAGGGAAATCACCAGACGATCTGGCGATCTAAGCAAGGTACCCATTCACCGTGCACCACCACGGTGAATGGGTGTCATTCCGGGCCACGCAAACTGCAGCCACGGCACATTACCCGAAAAGTTCCTTCCGAGATTACTGTCGGCGAAAATCGGCAATCGGAATTCGGCCATCAGCGGCAACTAACTGAGCGTCTGAGATCTACTTTTCGGCAAAATGCAAGAAGTGTTCCGGATCAAAGTTGTCGACGATGACGGACTTGCGGATGTTGATTGTCTTCACTTTTTCTACACAAGGCACATCATACAGCGCCGAGATAACGCTTTTGGCCAAAACGCCACCTGACTTGTCAGCTACTCGGACCAGGAAATCCGTGTCGCCGGTCAGTTCGTCCCATTCGATAACACCGTATATCGTCGAAATGGCTGCTCGTGTTGCCTCAGGATCTTTGAAGAACTCACCAGCGTCCACCGAAACCGATAGGAGGCAGGTTCCGCCAACATCCTCCTCGGGCAGACCATGCCGCAACTCGGCTATATTGAGACGGAAGGTGAGAAGCTCAGCAAGTCTTTCGCCTTCGCGTGACAACATCCAGTCTCGAAAATCCCTGGGATTCTTGAAACACTCTCGATCCGATAGGGTCTTTTCTTTCAACACTGCTTGAATCTGTGCTGGCGTTGCGCGGGGATTATCAATGAGAACCTTGATAATCGCCTGTGTTCTCGGGCCAGGTTTCAGCGGGTCACTGGACGTACCGATCCCTTTGATGTATCCACTCGTCAAATCCACTACCTTCTCAATACCTGATACACGAAATTGCCGGGCACTACTCGTGCTCTACACGAAATATTGAGAATTTCCCCATAAAGCGCAAGAAGTTTCCATGATTTCGCCTTGATTGGCCGCATGACTCAATGTTAACATTATCGAACAGTTAGCAAACGAGGGTATTCCCGGATCATGCCAGAACTGAAAATGCCGCAACTTAAGGCACGAAATCACCGCTTCACCCGTCCACGCGAAGCCGTCGGTGTCACAGAGCATGCGCAACCTCAACCATTGCTGTCTGCCCGTGTTGAACCGGAAATGAAGGAACGGGTGGAAGAATGGGCCAAGCGCGCAAACTGGACGAAGCGTCAAGCTATGGAATATGCGTTTGAGTTGTTGATGGAAAACGTCACGCCTCAAAAAGCGCGAATGTTAGAGCCCCAATAAGCCTGCTTCATAACCTGAGACAAAGGCGGCTTTTCCAAGCCGCCTTATTTTTTGGATCCGTGAAACGCATGCACTTCTCGCAGTCGCAGCGTAACTAAATTACGACTTTGGTCGTATTTTTGTATCTTTTTTGCTCAGCCAATCAATGTTAACATTGACGTGCTCTAGATATATAAGTATGTATCAATGATGTTCCTATCTATTTAATTGTGTCTGGGACACTCAACTTCTGACGAACACAAATGACAACAAACTGAAAGCTTAGAGCGACGATAAAAAGAGGAGACCTCAGATGAGAATGAGACTAGTGGCCGCCTTGATGTCAGTGTTCTTCCTCTCAACTTTGAGCGCAATTCTTGTCGCCGGGCACACTTGGCGGTTTCCACCTTCAATCCTGGCACTGGTTGATACAAAATTTGTCACCTCAATCGTATTCCCCTTTGGACAGAACGTTTTGATCGCGATAGCCATCCTAAAGCTGGTGTCACTCTTGTGTAGAGCTCTCTTCTCCAAACAGAAGAAGTGGTACGTATTCGAAGAAGCGCGGTTCGCACTTAGCTTTTGTGGCTACGCGTTTGGCGCCTTTCTGTCCGCGTATACGTTCATTATCCGCTATGTTGGGATGTCGATGTTTGAAAGCAACGTCACTATCGTGCTGCTAGTAGGGATGATTGGTGTAACTCTATATTCGAGTGACAAGATGCTTGCGCACTTGTATGAGACCCTCCAACAGCATGAGATCGACGAAATGACTCTGACTGAATCGCTGCAAGAGGTGGTGCTATCGCCTTTGTTTGGTATGACACTTGCGCTTGGGATTCTCATGAGTTCGCTTTGCGGCGAACTCAGAATGACCTACTTGATGGACGAAAGTAATGCCGTCTTACGTTTCGATGGGGGAGATGCGACCAGTCGACCTGAGGTCAAAAACATCGTCGGACCAATGGCAAACGGTATCCTGTTTGCATTCTACCGCGGCGAAAAATACAGCAACGAGAAAACAATACTATTCACCTTCATCTCCAATGGGCCTGTTGAAACACTTGAAGTGGAGTGGACCAGCAAATTGGGCACATTGCTTGGACTTCCCTGACTGAGAATGAAAGCTCCTTTGCCATCATCAAACGGACGGTGGCTTGCCGCAGTCTCTTCAAGCGCGAGCACTGTCACTTTGTGATGCAACCGGGCGCGATGCTGTTGCATGACACTGATGTTTCGGGTCATCCAATGAACGGAACATGGTTTGGTGAAGGCAAGGATAGCACTTAGAAACCGCTGCCAAGCCAATGCGGCCACCACGTCACTCGACCTCTTCCACCGGGCCGCCAGCTTGCTGCCAAGCCAAAAACCCGCCTTCAAGATGTGACACTGGCGATAGTCCCATTTCCTGCGCAGCTTTTGTTGCTAGCGCCGAGCGCCATGCACTAGCACAGTAGAACACATAGTATTTGTCTTGATCGAATATGTCCTTGTGATACGGACTTTCCGGATCAATCCAGAATTCCAGCATTCCACGTGGGCAAGAAAACGCTCCAGGTATCTTACCAGCTCGCTGTAGTTCACGGTACTCGCGCAAATCCACAAATACATGATCAGGACTGCCAACTAATGTCAGAGCTTCGTCCACTGGAATTGTCGTGATGTCTACGTTCGCCCTCGCAACAAGGTCCTTGATACCGGTTGTGATGTTTTGGGGCATGGATCGCGTTCCTATTTTCGCTTAGGTTGTCCTTGAACTATGCTTTCAGCGTTTGAACCAGCAAACTAACGTAGAGCATGTTGGTTTAGCGAAGCTCCATCCGCAATGCCAGACGGAGAGAATTGTCATCCAGTGGCCTCTGCAATGCCAGCGCTGCATCCCTTGGTGCCATTAACCACGCTTCAACCTCATCCATCTTAGTCAGGATCACCGGCATTGCCTTTGGATGAACTGCGCCAACCACCGCATTCGGCTCGCATGTCAGAAAGCCAAAAAGGTTGTCCGTCGTCTCACCATCTTTGACCTTCCGCACAGATGTCCATGGCGTCCAGATCCCCGCAAAAAACCCAAGCTGCTGATCACCCGTCAACTCGAACCAAACCGGCTTCTTGTCCTTGCCCGGCTCTGAGAAGGTCGTGAACGGCACCACGCAGCGGTTCTCAGGCCCCAACCAGCGCCGCCAGTGGGGAGACAGTGTGTTGCGCACATTGGTAACGCCTCGGTCATCCCATTAGCGGGCCTTCGTCCCTCGTTCAGAATGCTGCAGTTGCTGCCCGCATAACGGACATTGGAGATACTGAAGGATGCAACTTAACGGTCATTCATCTGCCAGCGGTTGCTCATGCAGTTGAACACCATGATTTCTCAGATGGATGATCAGCAGCTGAACTTACTGTTGAAGCTGGTTCAGGTGCTGCAGGAAGAGGGCAGCTAGCGGCCAATAACAATCGATTTCATAGATTTTTTTGTATCGCCAAAAATCCGGTACCCTCGAATATTTTGGCTTGACCTGAATCATCAACTCAACGCAGGGTTAAGTATAGACCTATGTGATTAACTAGTAAATATACTCGGACAAAGCTAATGCCTTCAGAAGATGAACAGAAGCCAATAGTTAACTGCCACATACACACTTTCACTCTGGACCATGTACCCCAAAAATTTCTTCCACTAGGCTTAACGAAAGTGCTCCAGACCAAACGTCGTGGGCTAGCAAAATGGTTGGGGAAAGGACTAACATGGGTAAATCCATTCTCAGACAGAGATAGATTCAGTCGATTTGCCGACTTTTTGTTAACCTCCGCAGGTCGCACTCAGCAGGAAATATTCCAAGAAGTCCAATGCTTCTACCCAACAGGCAGCAAATTCATTGTGCTGCCTATGGACATGGCATTCATGCATGCTGGAGAGCCCAAGGTAGCAATTGGGGACCAACACAATGAGCTTGCAAACTTAGCGTTACAAGGCGATGGCGCGCTCTTACCGTTTGTTGCGGTGGATCCTCGACGCTATTCCAGTGGTCAAGATATACTCGAAGACGCAAAAGTATGGTTTGATCAGAAGCACGTTAGTGGTGAACGTATTTTCAGGGGTGTGAAGTTGTATCCTCCACAAGGGTATAGCTGCGCTGATCCGATATTTCACCATCTCTTCGACTTCTGTCAGAGCCAAAAACTTCCCATCATGACACATTGCTCTAGAGGAGGCGTTCACACCCGCGAGTTCCCCATGAGGACAAGACAGGTGCAGGTAGAAGCACTGACTGACCCCGATGTCTATCGGGATGTTTGCCGCAAGTTCCCACAATTGAAAGTCTGCCTCGCGCACTTTGGCGGAGATGATGATTGGGGAAAATATTTCAAAGAACCAGAGAGTCGTGAAAAGGCAGGCATCGACGCGACAGCCTCTGAGCGTTCGAAAATGAACTGGTTGAGCAAGATTATTCAGATGATTGAGCACGATGAGTTCGACAACCTTTACACTGATATTTCCTACACGATTTTCAATGTGGAAGACCATCTATCCACGCTTTCGGTTTTTCTGCGCGGGAGTGCTAAGCTTCGCAGTCGTGTTCTCTTTGGCTCTGATTACTATATGACGCACAAAGAAAAGTTCGATGAACGTTACTTGTCGATGAGACTACGCCATGAACTTGGAGAAGAAATCTTCGATGAAATTGCCCGAAAAAACCCACATGACTTCCTCAACTAAGACTATCAGTTTGAAAGGCATTACTTAGCCTCATTATTAGGATTTGTGTAATGAAGAAAGTTGCGCCAGAGCAAGTCAGCCAGTTCAATGCTGATTTCGTCAAGATCTTTACGAGTGGGTTGGGCTTGGGACTAGTCGTTCTGGGATACTCTTACACGAATACATTTTTTCGGAGTTTTGGTCTATCGCTTTTTCAGCTCGATATGGCTTGGATCGATATTTTGTTCCGAGGAGTGGCGCTGTTTCAGGATTGGCGGGTCGCTGCGATTTTCTCCGCAACTATCCTAACAGGGTCAGTCATTTTCTCCTCACGCAACCTGGTTGGAGCAACGGCCAAAGTGGTGATAATATCATTTACGGTTTTTGGCTTTGTAATAGCCGCAACTTGGGGTGGGCAGGTCCTTGGATACCAGCATGCTCGCTCTATTTGGGAGGGCGGCGCGGGAAAAGTTGCCTTCTGTCAACTGAACTCAGACCATAAACAACTGTCGGATCTGGCTAGTGGTATCAATGAGTTATCGTTGCAACAGCGAATTCGCCTTGTTTATCAATCTAAAGATCATACCTTTTTAGCACCTGTATATCAGACAGTGCGGGAAGGTCAGAGAACGGGAGAGGCCTATGTCATTCCAACAAGTGCCATTTCTTTCTGCCGCGTTATTGGCTCTTAGTGTAGGAACTGCTGAACCACAGGAGTTCACAAAGGGCGCGCTGCAAAACGCAATCGAAGAAGCGGCTCGTTCTGAAGGAGGCGTCGCCTGCAATCCTTTCGTTGACGTAGGTTGTCATCTACCCGTTCCAAAGACACCAGAGGGATGCACGGATTGTGCTCCAGGAGACCAATTATCAGATTTCTTGGCTCGGGAGGGTACGATTATACTTCCAGAAGATCTAACAATAAACGGCACGCAAATCGAAGTATTGCCTTCGATAGGTGAAGATGCAGGTGCGATACTGGGCCTACCAGCTCAAATTGGTTATTGAAGCGGTACTGTGTTTTCTTAGCCTTTTGACATAGGGAACGCTGCTATTCATCGGGAGGTGTAAGAAATAGGTTTCTTTTTGAACGACTGGCAGCAAGTAGAAGACGAGCGGGATGTCATTTTAAGCGAACCTCCGGAAAACGATACAGGAACTTTCGAAGTTCTTACCTCCGGACGCACGTACTATGAGCTGGATGAACCCTCCGACAAGCCCTTGCTTGTTTGCATTCATGGCTGGTCTACTGCCAGCTATGCATGGCGAGAGCTAAGGTCAAAACTCCAGGCAAAGGGCTACCGGGTCCTGACCTATGACTTGTACGGCCGTGGCTACTCGGATCGGCCACCGGGAAAGCAGTCAGCGGAGTTCTTTACTCAGCAATTGTCGGAATTGTTGGAACGATTGCAACTAGACCAAGTCCAGCTAAATGTCGTGGGATACTCAATGGGCGGAGCAATTGCTGCACGCTTTGTAAGCGAGCGTTTGAGCCAAGTGGACCGCTTGCTACTGATAGCACCTGCTGGAACGTATGTGAAGTTGCCGGTCATTCGATTTGTTACCCGAAACCTACCAAGAATTTTCGATCCAGTCTTTTTTGCAATGGCACCGGATAGGCTTAGGAAAGAGTTCAGAGAGCAAGCGAAAGACCACTTGCAGAACGAGGCGGTCAAATATGTCCTAGAAAGACAATTGGGAGAACTTGGATACCAAGGCTACCTTCCTTCGTTATTATCGTCCTTGAAAGGTGTATTGGCCAAAAGCATGGCTGCAGAACACCGCAAAATTGCAGACTCCAACGTGGCCGTTAGGGCGATTTTTGCTGGAAAAGACACGACTATCAGACACCCTTGGGCAAGGAAGCGGTTTGACAAGTGGAACCGCAACTCAGTCAGTCGCACCTTTGAAGATGCAGGTCACGGTGTGGCGTATACTCATGCGATCCCAATCATGATTGAAGCCGATGACTTTCTATAAGGTCTGCTGGAACTCTCGCATGACGAACCAGACATCGGCCCCGTTTCGGAAGTCTTTAATATTGGGCTCATTGCCTGACGGCATTGTTTCAACATGTTGATTGTCACAACGACCCATATTTACTAGTCTCGAGGAACATTTATCGATCCGGGAGCGAGCCAATATTTGAGACTCTGTTCAATGCAGCCAAACATCTTTCTTCTCTAAAGTATGCCGGTGCCGTTGCAGTTATTGTTGCTGCGATCCTTGCCGTTCCGACGCTATCGAACGCTGAACCAAACGCTCTTTTGCTGTACCTAGTTGCTGCATTCGCTTTTATGTTTCTTATGCGTATCTTTCATGTCGCGGCGGAGTCCGGTTCTGCGCCTGTACAAGTCCCCGCAGTGATCTTGATATACGTTGTGACCTTGTGTTTCAGTGTGTTTGCAATTCTGCTAACTTCGCACGCTTTTGGCGGTCCTCCAAAGTGTGTTCCATTCCTGAATTCTGGATGTGACGGGGTCGATCGCGTTGTGCCGTCCACGGAACCATCAACAGAGATGTCAAACTTCGATTGGGCACTACAATTCACCAGCATTTGCTCCGGCGGTTTTCCGGACCCCTCTCATCAGACAAGCAGCGTTTCTGGTATAGAAATGGGCTGCTCAGGAGAACTGTCGTGCACAATCTCCTATGAATACTTGGTTGTTGATAGTGGGCAAGCCGCGAAAGAAACGACCAGTGTAACCTTTGATCCGAGAGGTGTCTCCTTCGTCGGAAGTGACAGAACGCCAACCCAAATCGGGCTGGAATGCCGAAACGGCGAAACCGATTGTTTAACCATCGCAGGAAATGAGAGTTTGCTTTGGAAAAACGAATTTCCAAGTGCTGGACAGAATGTGGCACTGCGTTTCTCCAACGATGTTTGCACTGCGCGCTTTGTAGGGTTTCTGCAAAGTAAACTACGGTAGAAAATTGAAGCGAAAATTTGCTGCATCGCGTTGAACACTCAGCATTGGTTCTCTACCGCATTCGGAGCCAACGCAGCATGTGTACCTTGAGCCTCCACGCCTCGTTGAGGACGGCCCATTGCCGACATTCAACAGGTAAGTCAGTTTCTGCGGCTGCAATCCGCAAAGCGGACCTTGGTCAATTTTGCGAAGATGATGCTAATTTAGCCCAAAGTGTTCCGACCGTCGTTTCTTTCCTTGCTGTAGAATACCTCGCTAGTTCGTGCGGCGCAGATGCCAGCTTGATCACTGCAGATGTTCAGAAACAGAACTCCAGCAACCCCGAAGACTGGGCGGCCCGAGAAACTGATGCTTATGACGCGCCACGCGCGGTGCGCTGTCAACGGCGGCGTAAAAGTCTGCCATTGGGGCGGAGCAAAAGTCGGCCAGTTGTTGGCGCGCCTTGGGGCGTG
>CANMQX010000019.1 GCA_947500135.1 uncultured Paracoccaceae bacterium | reverse complement strand
CACGCCCCAAGGCGCGCCAACAACTGGCCGACTTTTGCTCCGCCCCAATGGCAGACTTTTACGCCGCCGTTGACACCCACGGATGAACCAGATGATAGGTTTGTTCCTTGTTGACAGCCCGACGGTAGTTTCCTTCTACCTCGAAGTGCATTTGCAGATCTGCTGGAGCGACCACTTGTTTTGCAGGCCCAATCAGCTGCTGTGGTTCAAAATGAATAAACCCAAGCAACGCGAGCGCCATTCGAATTTCGAGGTAAAAATCGTAGAGACTCTTTTCCAACAAATATAAAAGATAACGAATTGGAGTTGTGACACCTCTCGCTAAAGCGGCCACAACAACGGTGCTCACCTTAATTGCTACTTCGGCTAGCCATAGTGCCGAGTTCAACACCGACGCAAAGAAAGACTTTAGGTCACTAAGGGACGGGTTGGCAGGCAGAGGATTAGGAAGACCCGTGGGGCGACTTTGCCATGTGTCATTGATTTCATCTTGTATCCAAGTGTCAAGATCGAACCAATCAAATTCCTCCGGAGGCGGGATGTTGAGGCCTCCCAGTGTGCTCATTGATTTCAAATACCTATGATAAAGCCTATACATCATTTGGATGCTTCCTTGGTCTGGAAGCCCGCCCTGAAGATTGTACCTTCCATAGATGTCATGCATGGATTGATGTATTAAAGAGACCAGATGGCTTGGTAGTTCGGGTGTAGTGCCAATGGGCAATCTTTGGAACTCAATATATTCATGCGCCCTGCTTGCGGATATGCTTTCAGCTTTGAAAAAATTCCAATATTCCGTGTCTTGAGCTTTCTCCACGAAACCGTGACGCCGCCAGTGGTTTCTGTAAGGCCCGCCAACCAGAAAGTTTACGGTAGGGTGGCCTGAAGCATCGCCACCAACGTGTGTAAGATAGCCAAGAGCATATGCCCTAAGATCATTATTGCCTTCACTCAATTCCCACAAACGCTGCGCAAATGTTATGGTTTCCCTCTTATGCGCAAGATCTGCGAGCCACCACTTTGAAATCTCATTTTTTCTTGGGTCTCCGTGAATGGGCGGGGCAAACTGTTCGAAAACATCAATACCTTGGAGTAATTCTTTTGCGATCGTTGACTTTAGTATTACCTCAATCTCGGCTTTGATCTTCTCCATTTCCCCTTTAAGCCCGCCCGAAAGCCAATCATCAATCTCCTTCCGAAAGCGTGTGGCCCGATCGTATACTGATCGCGCTTCTTCAAGTTCATCCAGAAGATCGAAGGTAAAGCGCCCAATCTTTCCGAGGGGGCCCCAATCTTCTTCATAGAAATAGTAGTAATCCGGACCGATGGAGCCCCAATACGAATAGGGAGCAGATGCTTCGCATATCTTTCTCCATTCTGCCGGCAAACCTTGAAGCGATTGCTCGTATATCAAGAAGTGTGAAAATACTGATGGCATCTATTCTGTATTCTCCTTTTCCATCGTACTATTAAGCATTCTTTGATGTTGTCAACTATTCAAGCAGCAGATTAGCGGCGGATTTGGGTCTACAATCCATGGGCTGTCACACTGGGCGTAGTTATGATTTCGCTTGGCAGGCTTTGGTTCTTGGACCGAATGGTCTGGCTGCTTGAAGATACATCAAGTGAGGTAGATGCGATGGATGAAAGCGGCGCCTGATGGCGGAAGCGGACGTTGGCTGGCTGTCATTGAAGGACTGAGTTGGGCTCGCAGCCGCCGTTAGATCGTTCGCGGCATGATCATATTTAGGCCCGCCGCCACCTGCAAGGACGGCCCAAAGCCGACGTTCCAAGTGCCAAGAATTCAGCATGAGGGTTTCCTCAAAACCGGACCTTCATGCACCGCATAGCATTTACAACAATTCAAGGCCTGGAATGCGGACAAGTGGACTTTCCGGACCTTCGCTGCTTGGCAAAAAACGGCCAATCTCAGTCAGTTTACGTTACACCTTGGGTACAATGGCTCGCATGGCTTAAGACGCCTCAAAACTTGGAACCACAAAGATGTTGAAGGTCTTGTCTCGGCGTTCCCCCTCGAAGAGCGCGTCATAATCTTTTAGGTTAAGTGAGATGTTTAGAA
This sequence comes from uncultured Paracoccaceae bacterium, assembly GCA_947500135.1. Classification (GTDB taxonomy): domain Bacteria; phylum Pseudomonadota; class Alphaproteobacteria; order Rhodobacterales; family Rhodobacteraceae; genus Yoonia. The sequence goes on along the minus strand of CANMQX010000019.1, from coordinate 7,639 downwards.
TATCGTATGACCTGTCCTCGACCGGAGTAGGCAATGGGAACTCGGCTTCATATTTCAACGCATCAACTCCTTGCGCAAAATTTATTTCAGACCCCGACACAACCACGTCGGCCTGTTCAGTATTCACATAAAGATCGAAGAAATCATCGCGAACGTTCTGCGGTATGGTCAGTGCTTCGCCACCTATCGTTCCATCTTCGCCAAACCTTGCTTGGATCGGGACAACAAACACCTCGAACCGAATTCTTGCGACGTCTTTCGGTCGAAGAAGAGTGAAGTTGCCAGAGAATTCAAAACTTTGCGACACGAGGAAGCATTCGCGTCCATTATTGCTTTGAAACTCTAAAACCTCTTCGCCTTCAGGTATCTCTCCGCAAGGGACGTGGACTACAGTGTTTGGATTGAGTCCCAAGCGCTCGACGAAGAAATCGTTGAAATTCTGTCGCCGTCCGCCAATACCACGAATGCGGCCGTCGATTTCCCCATCTTCAGCCGCCTCACGCAAAGCTTCACGCGTAAGGAAACCCTTGCTGTTCAGTTCGTCGGTACTGATTAGGCTACGCGCATCAAGTTCCCCTTCCGTCACATATTCATCGCCAAAAAGAGCAAGAATCTCGTCGCGAACTTCCCCCCGATTAGAGGGCTTGTCTGGAGCTACATAGGCTCTCACTGCTGTCTCAGTACCCAATAGAGTATGAAGAAAGGGCATAGGTTCGAAAAATCGTGATCCAGAAATCTTGTCAGCCGCTGTGGCAACCCAGCCAACAAGTACCAATGACGGAAGAGCCAGCAACCCAGCCAGAAATGTTCGATCCTTCCAAATCGCCTTCTTTTCTGGGTTCTCGAGCTTTTTCAAACGCTCCCGCGAGTCAGCTAGTTCACGCTCAAGATTCCAGACCCGCTCATCAATTGGCCGGCTTGCTGGGTGTATGCCGTTCCCGTCTTCGCCGCCATTTTCATGATTATCCTGCATAGGGCCCTCAGAAATTGAAAGCAGCAGCCAACTGGCTTTCGGAAAGTTCAATAAGCTCAAGGCGGCCTGCCAAGCCAACCTCACCATCCGGTCCGCTTGTGCCTTCGCTGCCTGCCCGTCCGGAGATCCCGTTTCGACTAGCGGAGCCACAAAACGATGTGCGCGTGCCCTCCAGTCCACCCGAACCAGGACTCCCTCCGCGTCCTCCCGCACCGCCGGGTCCACCATTGCCGCCAAGCACATCTATGCTAACCGACTCGAAAAAACTGTCCGCGACGTCTGCAGGTGCGACAACACGTACTATGCCACCTGATCCACCATTGCCGCCAGAGCCACCGACACCACCACTCCCTCCATCACCACCTATACCCCCGCGCCCGGGACCAGCGGCGCAACCGACCGCAGTTTTAGCACCGAATACGTTGACCATAGCGTTGCGAGCCGGATTTCCGTTTGCACCGTCGCCGCCATGCCCACCGTCCTGACCGCGTCCTCCATGGCCACCAGCACCGCCGGACAAATCGATGAGCAAATTGCTACCTTCAAGTTGCATAACCACAATTGTCAAAATCGGAGCATCAACCCCATCCATGCCTCTATTGCCAGGACTACCGCCTTGCCCTGTCGAACCAGGTTGACCAGTGCCCCTACCGTCCAGCCCACTCTCTGCACGTCCAATCTCGGACGGGATGTCTGGCGCATTGCGCCCAGCCCAAGTAATGATGGGGGGCTCACCACCGGTCGGCAACACAAGGTTTTTGGTCACAATGTAAATGCCATCTTCCTGAACATCCTTACCAAAGGGCCCAACAACAATGCGAGCACCCTCAGCGAGCGACAAAGTCTGTGTCGACAATACGCGCTGCGCAATAGCCAGCTCTTCTCCACCTGCTACACGGACCTCACGATCACCTTCAAAAATGGAGCGGGTTTGAACGAAACTCGCGACGTCAGCCAAATCGTCGGCGATAGAACTCACACTAAGTGACTCTTGAGCATACGCCGATTGAAAACCGACAAAGCTCATAGCTGCAAACGCAATGCTTCGGGCAAGAATGGACATGTTCTAAATCTCAAGCAATGCGCTCACCGTATGAAATGATGTTACTGCTTGGCAAGTTCTTTATGTGAGAATTTACTTTGCGCTAGATCGAAGCGCCTTGGCATCGTTGCCCCACTGCATCTCAAAGAAGTAATACCAAGATACTTCCAAATTCACGAAATCAAGGCTGCTTATGTATTTGTACAACATCCTTAAGCTCAAGCGGCCCTTTGTGAACCTTGGCTAGTGGGTCAAGATGCTGCGGCGCGGCACGTGAAACAAGACATTCGCTCAAAACCCTGCTCCGGTTTAACTTGCTGAGTATGCAAACCTGGAGTCGGCTGACTTCATCGGTGCTGTTTTGGATCATGCAAACATGTCAAACTCTAGACCCGTTGGCGCGATGTTCTTTGGTAGTCGACTTCATGTAGTAAATCTTCACCAGGCAGAGTTAGAAGGCGCGAATTTCACTTCTGCGCAACTGCTGACCTCAAATTTCTCGGAAGCCATACTGGACGGCTCCAGACTCGCCGCATAAACAATCCTCGGAGCCGACCTCCGTCAGTGAATGGTGATGCTGCAGTGCCGCCCGCGGATGCTGCTTTGCAAGTTGGATGGCATTTCTATTTGTTTCCAGCAAATTCTGACCTTTTCTCGGTCCCCTTTTGCGGCAAGGGTGTAACGTCTGTGCCGTCTCAATCGTTGTTTTCTCCGCGGTCAGTGAGAAAATTGCGCGAGATATCAATTATCCATTTAGTGGTTTCTGCGGATTTGGATCCCGCCATTGCGCGATCAAACAATAAATCTGAGGCCTTGTCTTGAGTATACGTGAGTTGGTCCAAGCCGCTGATATCCTCTGACAATCGTTCAAAGCAGAGCTGAAATAAGTGCTCCGAGAGAAGTAACTGATCGTATGCACTGATTGTCGCGCGCTTCCGAAACGCTCTCTCTACGCTGGCGTCTCTGAGTTGTGACATGATCGCAGATGCGTCAGGAGCAAGATATCGATCGAAACTCCGAAGCAAAAACAATGACCCCTCCCATACATCCATGTCGTCTGTACCCAGCCTTAAACTGGCTAAACGAGCTGCGGCTCTCGCGATTTCTTTTGGAAATACACACTCAATGTCCGTATCACCAACTTCTCTTTTTCCTTCATGAGTGACGGCGAGGTATCTGTTTCTAAGGAGTTGACATGAGCTGACAATGTCCCTGAAAATATGGAAGTCTTCTGTGGAGACAAGGTCCAAATTCGCCGAAAAAACCTCATCTTGTCCGGTTCTGAGGTTTGCGAAAGACTTTCGTTCGCTCCAAAATCCTTCGGTGTGTGTCTTGTGAATTCCAAGGTGGATCTCACTGGGAGTAACACATAAAATACTCAATATGGGGCGTTGATCTCTCTGGAAGGGCTGACGCGATACCGCTCCCTCAAGATCTTGCACTTGAACACGCAGTGCATCGCAAGCGTCCACCCTTTTTTCCGGGCTGTTCAATTGATGGTTGAAAACTGCTAAGATATCGATGTCGCTGTGAGGCTCGAATCCGCGTCCATCTTTGTTGTGTAAGGATCCAAAGAGACAAAGCCGTGAAAAATAGTCCCCGCTAACGTGTGAGGCCCACTCCCGCACAGTTCGATTCAAGTACCTGATATCAATCTCTTCGTGCACCAGTTTGACAGTCCCTTAAGTCATCATTCTACCGCGCCGGTGACTGGCGAAGGTGGGCCGAAGTTTCGGCTTGCTGGGTCCTCAGCGACCCATTCACGATGCGCCTGTTCTATCTCGACTACGAATGGAGCTATATCGACTGCGTCGCCGCTGCTGAGCCGTCGGGCCTTATCGATCTGCTCGGACTCTGACCAGAAGTGGAATAGATTTTGAATGCGCTGCTGGCAAAGCGGATGGGATAGTAGATCCAAAGAAAGATCAATCGCGACCGCACGGGCCATATTCTCTGCCGCGTTGGCCATGTCAGACTGATACGCATACGTGACCGCAAGATTGTTGTAGTCCGATGCGGTACTTGGATGGCGGAACCCGCGCACTTGCCTGGTAATCTCTACTGCGCGAGTTGTTGCGTCCCACTCTTTTTGATGCAGGGCCGGGTCGCCCGTTTCTCGAGCCCAACCGGAGTAGATCGCGCCAAGGTTACGTAGCCCCGTGCCATATTCCACAGAGATGTCGCCATGTGCCGCTTTCCAAATATCCGCTGCGCGTTCGGTCAGTTCCGCAGCGCCGATAAAATCCTTTTGCCGCCATTTCAAGCCGCCAAAATTCGAGAACGTAATGGCTAGGGAGGAATCATCGGACTCGAGGACCTTTTCCTCGATCGCCAGGGCACGTTTGTAATATTCCTCCGCCTCGTTCCAGCCTTCTTCCCGCTCTTTCAACATGCCAGCTAAGTTGCTCAGGGCTATCGCTTGCTTTTCTGGTCGATCTTTATAGATCCGCTCGCTTAGGTCGACGCGTCTACGCAGCAGATCGATTGCACCGTCAAAGTCGCCTCGGGCATTAAGGTATGCCGCGGATTGGTTCAGCAGATAGCCTAAATCCTCCCCAGGTTTGCCTGGGCCAGGGTTCATATGCTTTGCCAGTGCAATGGCGTGGGGGGTCAGCGTCGCGCAGAGCGGCCAGACAGAAGGATCGGCGCTTGGGTCACCCTTTCCGCCAACAGGTCCTGACGGCATCAATGCGTGGATCATTAACAGCCCGGCGCTGGCCCAACCCTCCTGCTCTGCCTCTGGCAAGCGCGAGCGCGCTACCTGTGCCATCAGCCGGTGCAGCAAGATTGTCTCTGACGAGCTGTCTTTCATCAACCCGTAGCTACGCAGCGCGCCCAGGGCGTCGGAGCGTTTCAGGTCATCTGCGAGTGCGGCGCGGGGCGGGTCGGGCAGGATCTCTGTCTGCTCCGCAGTCGCGACCAGCATCGGCACCTCAACCCCATCCGGCGACAAGAAGGCGCAGAGGTTCAGGATAGCCAGCGCTGCCTCACCCTCGGCGCGGTCCAGTACCGCCTCGATCGCGGCGGCGAATGTGGCGTAGACGCTGCGATTCTCTGGTGCCGACGGATTGCGCGACAGCAATTCCATCAGGCGGCTTTCGTAGAAGCCAAAGCTAAGATCACGGCGCTCTGCCAGGAAGGCGCCTGCCTGCTCTGCCGCTAGGGGAAGCCCATCCAGCTTTTGCGCCAGGCTGCGCGCCTCCGCCTCCGTGCCGCGCCCGGCCCGGTCCAGAAGGTAGCGCATCATGGTGTCGTCGTCCCATTTATCTAGGTTCAGCTCTGCCGCGATTTGGTCGAAATGTTGGAAGCGCGAGGTGACGATCACCTTGGCCGAGCCGCCGGGCAAGAAGGGCGTGATGCTGGCGGCGTCGGCTGCGTTGTCGAAGACCACCAGCCAGGGGGCGTTGTCAGGCCGGGCACCGAGCCAGGCGCGCACCGCTTCGGCGGTTTCGGTTAGGTCGGCCGATCGCGGCACATCGTCCAGCTGCCCGGAGAGCGTTTCAAAGCTAGCGAAGATGCTGCTTTGTGTCTCGGCGTCCACCCACCAAACGCCACCATAACGAATGGCGCTACCGTAGCGAAGCGCATACTCGCGCGCTAAGGCAGTCTTGCCAATTCCACCGATTCCTTTGACGGCCGTGATGGCAGTAGTGGAACGTGACTGCAACAATTCATGCAGACGCACTAGCTCACTTTCTCGCCCCGCAAACTTCTCGTTTACCGTGCCTGGAACGTTGAAGATCGCCGGTCGTTGCGTAGTTCTTCGCTGCAGCGCAGCGACAGCACTGTGCATTCGAGCCTGTTCACCTTGCAATGCGACGACCAGTTTCTTCCCCGCCGCTGTCGGTTTCAGCCCTATGAGATCAATGTACTCATTCTGTGCGATCAGGCGGGGGATCTTGCAATGTTCTACCTTGACCAAGATCAAACGCGCGACGGTATCAGTCGGGTCATCCCAGAACATCGACTGCCGCTCTGCCCGGGCATAGCCCTTGTCTGGGTCGAAATAGCTAGGTGAGCAGACCGCGATCATCTGGCGGGAGGCGTCAAGCGCATGCTCAGTCCAATCGGCGATGCCCGCGCCCCTGGGCTTGTCTAGCGGGTGGAACCAGGTAGTGAACCCTGCGGCCAGAAGTGCGTCGTTGAGCGCTGTAGCAATCTCGACGTCGCCCCAGGTGAAAGAGAGAAAGAAATCGCGCATTTCTTCGTCTATCATGGCCCACCGCACATCATAAGGGAGTTTAAAGCATGTTCGCTGCTGCTGTTACAACTGTCGCAATAGCAAAATTAGCTGGGAACATTTAACCTGGTGCAGCTAGCATTGATCGAGTCGATCACCCCCGTCAAGGACGTTGGTGGATTCCACTCTCACATTCAAAAGACTATTCGCTCGACAATTTATCCCCTATGTCCAATGGTATGCTGGTCAGAGTGCATTAGGCGTACGCAAGCCGCAGATTTTTCGAGGATTCTTATGGCCAAAACACCTAGCTTCAAGGTCGACCTTGCACTTCTAAAGTCATCGATCCAACGTCAGCTGGACCGAACCGAAAAAAACCGGTTTCGGGACAAGTTTCGAACGTCCGCTGCGACAATTGCAACCGCTTTTGGTGGCGCAATGACCTCCACGCTGATTGGCTTGAGTAAATTCTTTGAGCCCGCCGAAAACATTCTACAAGCTTCCGCGTTGATTGTAAGCGGTATAATGGCAGTGGTTGTTGCCTGGGATCACTTGTTTGACCACAAGAAGCTATGGGTTATTAGTTCCAAGGGGAACCGCCGCTTTAAGGAATTGATTGAAGATATTGGCCATGCTGAGGCGACCGACTCTTTGACAGAAGAGCAGGCACAAGCATTTTATTTGGAGTACAAGGGCATATTGGCTGACATGAATGGCCAGTGGGACAGGCTGAGGGGATCAGCCGAAAAATGAAATAGAGGCGGCGAAGTGACTCGTCGAAATAGGATGGTTTCGGGCGTCATGGCGGAATGATGTGTACCTTTTGAGGAGTTCACAGCCTGTTTTTCGTGGTTTTGACCAGACTCAGTTAGGTGCAATTACGTTCATTGATGATCAGGCAGTCGGAGTTGGAGGCGAGAGTAGCTAGGCCAAGTATCGCCTCTGCGCGGGCCAACCTGATCGAGCGGATGGCGAGACTAAAGTGCTTCTTTCAATGCGCCAAGACATGCTCGACCGGCATTGCTAAATTGGCGACGTGAATTTGGGTGACTTTTCCAATCATGAGAGTCCCAAAGATCATTTCGCTCCGCTATACCAATCAAGGAAGCGGAAGCGTTGAAGGAAAGCATACAATCCGCGACGCAGACACTCTGCATTGGGCTGGGAAAGCCAGGTGCGTCTTCGAACGAAACGTGGCCTGAACGAGCCCTCGGGGTTGCACAAAAACGGGACAAGTCCGTTCATCCATCCCCAAATTCGAACCATGGACCTACTGACTAAGCGCCATTTGATCGAAGGGCCGCTTTCGTTCGGTTAGGTTGTAGATTAGGCGGGGAAGTTCATTTTCGTGCGGCGGTCGGCGCGGCTGTCAACGGCGGCGTAAAAGTCTGCCATTGGGGCGGAGCAAAAGTCGGCCAGTTGTTGGCGCGCCTTGGGGCGTGAT
>CANMQX010000018.1 GCA_947500135.1 uncultured Paracoccaceae bacterium | reverse complement strand
AGTGGCCGACCTTCACGCCGCCCGCGACAACACAATGCCGCCGCTACCGTGGCCGAGTATTGCTCCGCCGTTTACACGTGCCATAAATCAAATAGGACATAAAGTGTCTTATTTGTCGATACACGTTGGATCATTGAAAACAATACCGGGCGAATGCCACCGGTGCAAAGGAGATAAAATGATGAAAATGAACTACTTTGTTGTAGGAACGAACGACATGGTGGCTGCAAAGTCCTTCTACGACGCGCTTTTCGCGCAGTTGGGCCTTCAAAGCATGTCACCCTCAGAGAGAATGACTTACTGGCTTGGTGACGGTTTTGCATTCGCAGCGGCAAAACCTTTTAACACAAAGCCTGCCACCAACGGCAATGGAACAATGGTTGGATTCTGCGTTGGCGTCGAAGAAGACGTCAAGCGAATGCACGCTTTGGCCTTAGAGCTAGGAGGCACCTGCGAGGGCGCGCCGAACCAGCGTGGCCCCAAGTTCTCAGCATACGTTCGGGACCTGGATGGAAACAAGATGTGTTTCTCTGACTAGGTGTGAATGAGCGACTAAGTGGTCTTCCCGTTGACTGGCGAGAACTCCTTTTAGCGGACATTGGTAGGGAATGCAGCATCGGTCACTCTGGGCTCTCTGCCGCCATTAGCTGCATAATCCATGAACTGCCGCTTTGACGACAAAGGCAAAGCAATGAGTCGCAAAAGGTAATAGTGGTGTGTCGCCCATTTTGTGGGGTGTTCAAAATCAATGGCTTAGCGATTTGAAAAAGGAAGAACTATGTGTCGCTCCACAACCCTTGTGAGACGACACATGGTTCTGCCTTTTGCGACAGACCTCTGCCTTTGCATGGGATGTGGCCTTGCCTTCATCCATTTGGTGACGTTGAACATAATTCCCCTTTCAAAACTGGTTTTGAGCGAAGCCCTTCAGGGCGCTCGTCTCTAAAACCTGCTCCCGGCGAGGGTCGGGGGTAGCAAGTGCAACACAATTCGACAGGGGTGGCGCGAAGAAGGCCTGCAACTCCCGCGACGGCACAAGAAACGCAGACGGCTGTATCACAAGGACAGCTCGATCATCCGGCTCCGACTGCAACACCCCAATCACATCTGGAGCATCGATTTTGTGCACGACAAGCTGAGCAACGGACGCTCCTACAAGATGCTCACGGTGCTGGATGAATACACCCGCGAAGCGCTGCGCGTGGCGGTCAAATCAAAGATGAACAGCGCAGATGTGCTGGATCCGCTCTACCTACTCCTATTGCGGCATGGGAAGCCTGAATACATCCGGTCCGACAATGGCTCAGAGTTCATCGCGGGGGGCCTGCAAGACTGGCTGAGAAAGGTGGGCATTAAGCCGATCCAGATCTATCCGGGGTCACCCCGGGAGAATGGGTACAACGAGCGCTTCAACGGCACACTTCGCCGGGAAGTTCTGAACGCCGAATGGTTCCACACCACCGAACAAGCACAGATCGTCATCAACACTTGGCTCAGACAGTACAACCGCGTTCGGCCACATCAGGCTCTAAACATGCGCCCGCCCATCCCAGAAACCTTGCTCAAAAATGGCCCATAGAAATGGGGCTGGACATACCGCCGCCGGTGTCTGCTATGAGCCCTTTTGATTGTCGCTGCAGTGTCAACCAAGGTTCTGATACCTAACTTACACAAGAAATACCTTACTTCCATTGCTGACCCGTAATCCCAGAACTACCGATCCCCGCAGCTGTCACATCGACTTCAATTTTATAGTGCGGACGACCAAGGGCGGGAACGACCACCAATGTCCAAGGGGGCATATGCTCACCAACGACATTTTGGTGAATTTGCACATAGCTATCGATGTTTTCTTCGCCGACAATGTAGCTTGTGACTTTTACTACATTCTTTTTGCCAAATCCCCTCTCGGCAAGGATAACGAGAGCGTTCTTCCAAGCCAGTTTCGACTGTTCAGCAACGCTTTCGGGGCAACTGCCGTCCGGACGTTCACCCAATTGGCCTGAAACGGTCATCCACGCAGCACCCGGTTCGATGTAGAATGCGTGGTTATAGTGGCTTGCAGGTTCAGAAATTCCAGCAGGGTTTACAGGTATGTGCATGATCCGCTCCTTTTAGTCGGGTCGTAAGTGTCGGTGGGGTCCCATCATAATGGTAACCGCGTCCCCCAGGAAAATTTGCGGTTCCATGGCGCTTCAGTTCTAAAGCCGTTTGATGAGCAGCAGCACTTCACCGGTGTAGTATGGCTGGCACGGATGCAGGCGCACGGGCGCACTTGCAGCAAACTCATAGCCGTGCCGGCGATACAGACGAACCGCATCGGTGTTTTGACCAAATACTTGAATGCTTACGGCATCTGCGTTGTTTTCCCGCGCAAGCATTTCAGCCGAAGCCAGAAGTTTGGACCCAAGACCTTGATTTCGGCAGCCGGGGAATACAGCAAGAGCATTGACGTACCACGTACCGACTGAAAGCTGCTCTAGAGCAACAAACGGTGCAAATGGTGCAGGAAGGTCAGCTGGATCATCCTCGGGGGCGGTATCAATTGCATAACTCAATACCATGCCAAGGGGCTGATCGTCGCGTTCGGCTAGTAGCGCATTTGCAAAAGAAAATCCGCCCGTTGGACGCTTTGCGCGTTCAACGCCAAATTCCAAAGGTTGTTGGCCGTTGGCGCATTGCTGGGCCCAAAACCAACTGGGAATGCCTTCGCCCGCAATGTCGATGAGCTTAGCAAGAGGTTCAGCGTCGCATGCGGATGCTGAACGGATGGTCGGTAAAGAGTGCGTATTCATTGAATCGCTCCATAATGTTCTTTGGGATCATGCGATTGCATTGGCCAAACGAACTGACGTCGCCAGCCAATGCGAGGTCAGATTAGGATGCGGGCCGGTCTGGCAGTCCAGCCACAGAACCAAGATGGCTGGCTTGGTTCAATGGAAACGGCCCGTAATATGTTCCCGAAAGAGCCGCATTTTTGAGGCTGGACGCCGGAGCTGCATTGGCCTCATCAATCTGAGCTGACGTCAACCGAAATGATACGTTGACCGACATCAGTTCGCTGAAGCCCAAGAGTGTTTGCGCCATAGCGCCGGAGTAATCCGCTTAGTCTCCGGTTGCGCCGGTAACAGGGCGTAGGTTTTCAACACCGGTATCCACGATTTCCATGCCTTGCGTGATAATTGTGTCGCCATCTTCAAAGGCAAAAACCTGACGGCTGATGACCCATACGCCCGTCGTCGCGTTTGCACCTTCGCCCACGAAGTAACCGTCACAGGTCCACGTGCCCAGACGAGATCGGGGAAAGCCGGGCTGCCGTCTTTCAAGACGCCCGCTGTATCCGCCTCAAGGGTGCCAGCAGGATAAATGTATCCTTGGTTGACGAAGGCATTGCCATGCGCTGGCATGCCGTTTTCATGAAGCGGGTTGTTTTCCATGAAGATGCGAGTGTGGTCTTCCGCAACATCAAAGGCCATCGGCGCATCGGCCATCGCGAAACTGCTCAGCGACAATGCGAGAGCGGAGGAAGTGATAAGTGTCTTTAACATCTGTGTAGTCCTTTCAAAGTAAGTTATTTTGGCTTTCGAGATTAAGCCGCAGGCTGGGCGTGGTCGTGCCCAGCGATACAGCCGACATGACGGTGATCGGTGCCACAGCAGCCACCAATGACGCGTATGTTTGGGAGAAATGTCAGAAGCTCGCTACTTAGCTGGCCAAGTTCAAACGGATCGCCAGCATCCAGTTCCTCGGCTTCATCCAATTCGGCATGGCTCATCCGCGATGCATTTGATCTGATGCCACCAATCCGCAAGGTCCACGCCGCATTCGTGTCAAGCACATCGCGGAAGTGATCCGGATGGGCGCAATTGATCATGTAGTAAATAGGGCCATTGCCTGTGGCCGCATCCACTTCAGCAATAGCGTCGCCGAGCGGCTGGCCGGATGGTAGGCAACCGTCGGTTTCCAATGTGAACGCAATAACGACCGGAACGTCGATTTCCTTGGCGGCCTGCACGATACCGATCGCCTCACCAGCATGGGTCAGGGTCATTGCACTGATCATGTCGACTCCAGCACGGCCCAGAGCATGGATTTGAGGTGCGTGGATCAGTAGGGCGTCTTGCGGGGCCAGCATTGCATCCGGGGCATATGCATCCCCTGCAGGGCCAACCAAACCGTTGATGAGAATTGGAAAACCTTCCGTTTCATGCTGATCGCGGATGTTAGATACAAAGGCGACAGCGCGCGTGTTGGTTTCAATGACCTCCAGCACGGTTTGCCCCAACGGTCCAGCCCACGCTGTTCCAGCACGCCATGTTGGTGCATCAAGAATAAAGCCTCTGTTCGTCTCGCAAGCGATCTCGATGAAACGCTCAAAGTACTCTGTCAGGTCACGCCGTCCGGGTTCGCAATCAAGCAGTACTGCCGCCGAAAAACAGGGAAGCTCATACCCCTTGTCAAAGATCATATATGTCTCAAGCCCTCCATCAGAGAGAAAGAAACGCCGTGTATTGGTCAATTCCTGAATGCGCATCGAAGCTGTCCTTTGCAGTTAATGCAATTGGACTATCCCGCGATGAGTTCGGCAAATAGTTGTCGCGTGGTACAGTTGTCTGAACTGGGTTTTTACGTTATTTTCTTGAGCGAAAGCTGTACGGAGATTGAGGCTGGGCTAAAAATACTGAGTCAACTGGACTCGTAGTACAGTCAGAGTGGATTCAATGGAACAGAAAGTGGATACGCGAAGCCGAATCCTCGACATCGCCGAGGCAGCGGTCTTGGAAAAGGGGTTTGAAGCAACCTCTATCGAAGAGATCGTAGCCGGAGCGGATATTTCTCGCGGCGGCTTCTTTTATCATTTCAAAGACAAAAACGCATTGGCTCGAGCAATGTTGGAGCGTTACATTGACGCGGAAAACGCCCTATATGATGATCTTTTTGCACGAGCGCGCGAACTGAATGACGACCCTTTGCACAGTATGCTAATCGGATTGAAGCTGCTGGCGGAGATGTTGGAAGAAATGCCAACAGGTCATCCTGGTTGCGTCATCGCTTCAACCGCATATCAAGATCGGCTCTTTGATGAAGGCGTGCGTGAGTTGAACAGGCAAGCTATCCTTGGATGGCGGAAGAGGTTCCGAGGGATGTTCGAAGACATTGCAAGGGTCTATGAACCAAGAGAACCCGTCAATATGGATGCGCTTGGTGACATGGTTTCAGGAGTTGTAGAAGGGGGCCTTGTTCTGCAACGGGCTTTGCGAGAGCACAACAACGCATCGGAGCAAATTATGCTATTCCGCACCTACTTAAAGCTCTTGTTCGCTAGCACTTAGATAATGCAATCGTAACGAAGGTCCGCTCTGGTGAAGCTGCGCTGCGGCGCCTGACTGCGAGGTGAAGGTCCGGTTTACCCAACCAAGGAAACGGCATCGATCACAGATGACGTGCTCATGCAGATGCTAATTCTGTACGTGGTGGACGTTTATTACAATCGACCCCATCGTGGGCTTGGTGGCGAAACCCCGAACAATTGCTGGAACCGGGTAGCACAAGAAAAGGGAGTTGTAGCGGACGTTCCCGAACGGACGCGGCGTAGGGCGTTTGGAAAGCTCTTAAATCGAAAGGTGACTGGTCGTGGTGTTCGTGTGTTTGGTATAGACTACACATGCCAGGCTCTGCGCCAGTTTCATCTTCATAATCATAAAACGAACGTTGATTTAAGAATTGATCTAACAGACCTAGGTTGGATCATGGTGCGGGTTGGGGATGAGTGGTTCCCTGCAATGTCACTGCAGAAGTGCTTTGACGGCGTATCCTACGACGAATGGCAGGCTGCCGCTCGTGATCTGAGGCTCAAATACCGAGACCAAGTCGTGCTGCACGAAAAAGTTGTGGCTGATGCACTTGCCAAAATTGCTGCCATCAATGCTGCCGAACAAAAAACCTTTGCAACATTGCTGCGCAACGTCACACCTGCTGGCTTGGCGCGTGGCGAGGAAGACCTCTATCTCGGTTTGTCGATTGATCCGGATCATCCCGAAGACTTCTATCTACCACCTGATGATGATCTGTTTGGCCATGTCGTTCCACTGCCAAAAAAGGGCGATTGTATACTTGACAAACCCACGCTAATATTGGATAAATAACCCAACAAGTTAGAGGTTATTCCGATGTCCGTTCTTTCCGCCCCATACATGCACGACGAAGCCGCAGCATTTGCTCACGTTGAAAGCATCATCTGGGCAAATGGAACAGTTTGCCCACACTGTGGCGTTGTAGACCGCGCGTATAAACTGGAAGGCGTCCGCACCAAGCCCAGCAAGAAGAACCCCGAAGGTAAGGAGCGTCATGGCCTGTGGAAGTGCCGTGATTGCCGTGGTCAGTTCACCGTGCGCAAGGGCACAATCTTTGAAGAAAGCCACCTGCCGCTTCACCTGTGGCTGCAAGCCATTCACCTAATGGTATCCAGCAAGAAGGGTATCAGCAGCCACCAGCTACACCGCGTTCTGGGCATCACCTACAAGTCTGCATGGTTCCTGACCCATCGGATCCGTGAGTGCATGCGTGATGGCGCTCTGGCGGGCTTTGGCAACGGTGGTGGCGTTGTAGAGGTTGACGAAACTTTCATCGGCAAAGAACCCGGCGTGAAGAAAGCCAAGAATGCACGTGGCGGTGATCACAAGATGAAGATGCTGACGCTGGTGGATCGCGAAACCAAGCGCGCCAAGTCTATCGTGGTTGATGATCTGAAAAAGACGACGCTGATCCCGATCCTGCAAGAGAACATCGCCCGCGAGGCTTATGTCATGACCGATGAAGCCCGCCAATACCAAGGCATCGGCGCGGGCAAGGTGTTTGACGCCCACGGCTGGACCAATCACAGCGCAGGCCAGTATGTCGATTATGCCGACAAGGAAATCCACACCAACACGGTTGAGGGCTTCTACAGCATCTTCAAGCGCGGCATGAAGGGCGTCTATCAGCACTGCGGCAAGCAGCACTTGCACCGCTATGCTGCTGAGTTTGACTTCCGCTACAACAACCGCGTTGCGAATGGCGTTGACGATGCTGAGCGCGGTCAAAGAGTTCTTGCGGCATCCGTAGGCAAGCGCCTTACATATGCTGGGCCTGACGCACACTAGGCGCTTGCAAACGGAAAGAGCAGGCAGAGGCAAGAGAATAGCAAGGCGAAAACAGACTGCGAAAAAGCAGAAATGACATTTCTGCGACAGCGCACTTGTGCCACCTTGGATTCTGTGTATTGTGCTAGAAATGAGAAAGGCCACACGATCATGTGTGGCCCTCTCTGGGGTCGGGCTGGAACCCAATACCCCTGCTAGATATGGAGTTCATCATGCCGGAACACGTCGAGTCCGTCAACAAGATACGTGCGTTTTTTCAAGAGCAAGTGCAGGGGGCAAGTCCTGCATGGCGTGAAAAATTCAACACATTCATAGGCTTGCTAGATGGCGCGCATGATGAACTTGTGCAGCTTTATGGCCTTACAAGCGCGTTGCCACCTGACCTTGGCAATGTTCATGATCTTCCGCCTGAATTGCTGGAGGAACTCTCAATTGCCAAAGGTGACGAGTTGGACGATCAGCTTGTTACTGTTGTTAATGCCTATGGCGGTGAAGCGTCCTTAGACCAAATCCTTGTTGGCCTTTATCGGAAATTCAAAGTCACCCAAAAACGCCGTTTCCTTCAAAACAAACTGTATCGTATGCCTATGATCTGGAGTGTTGAGGGTCGGAAAGGCATCTACACGACGAATGAACCAGATGAAATCCAAGACGCGTTGGAAGATGAGAGCGCATCCAATGAATTTCAAATAGACACTGGTGTGCCAGATGATGTCATAGTCAACGAGGAATTGGACGACGCAATACCCTGGTGAACAGAAACGCCCAGCACAAGGCTGGGCGTTATGCGTTGCGGGCGGGTTGGTCCTAGGTGCGGCTTTCCATCCAACGCCTAGGGGGTTCGATTCCCCTCGTCCGCTCCACAGAGGCCCGGCGCTTAACGGCGTCGGGCTTTAGTGGTAAGTAACTACTACAAACCGTTTCGTCAAATCGGAGTCCCCAGAAATGACAGTTAGTGACGATAAAACCCAACTTGAACGCTTCAAAGAAGCCGCCCGCGAGATCGGGACGGACGACGACGAAGCGAAGTTCAACGAAAAGCTAGGCAAGCTGGTGAAGGGCAAGCCGACAACCGGCAACAAAAAATCGGTGGATTAACTTGCTATTAAGCAGCAATTACCTACAATTCTGCGCATGATGACGAACAAGAAGTCACCTTTTGCGTCTTTTCTGCGCCTCCTCGGCTCGTCTGAGTTTTCTATTTTTCTTAATGGGGCTTTGTGGATGGGGTTTTTGCACTTGAGTGTGACTTGGCTTGCCCTCAGGTAGGTCATCTACACTGCGTGACTGCTCAATAGCATGCTCTAACGCTCGCCTAGACAGTTCGTTCGCCTCATTGCTTGAAGCAACCATCTGGAATTGAACATACAGGCCAAGTGAGGCGATAAATATGGTGGCAACAGAAACGCCATACTTGCGCACCGCTCCACAAATTCTTTTGCCGAGTCCGGGTGAGACAGTTTCAATCTCGATTTCAGCATCGTCAACAGAGACTTCGCCTCGCTCTAACCGCGCCAGCACAGAGGTGATAACCCCTATGTCGTCTTGTGTCAGCATCTTCTCCCGATACGCATGAAAGACAATGGGCTTAAGCCCATTTAAATCAGACTCAGACTGAGCCGTTGATCCACAAAATATGCAGACCTCGGCGCAATGTGAGATGTTTGTGGCACCGGCGAACGCGCGTGAATGGAAGATACCCAAACAATCTGGGCAAAACGAGTAAATTGGCATTCTCGAATCCTAACAAAGTAGAGTCCGAGCATCCCCTAGCTAAATGGGTTTGTCAAATATATAATCGCCCAAAAAAGGATGACGACGGCGGCGCTGCTGTTGCAATCGAAGATCAATCGTCCAGCAATGATGACGACGAGACTCTGACTTGGAGTTTTGACGATGAATAATGATGTGGACGTCCATCTCCGCCATGCTCAGCTGCGAGCCGAGTTTGTTCGAAACATTCCATTTCAAGCCCTTGCTGATCAATTTGACCGCCAGCTTCAAAGGCGACGTGCAGTTCAGTCGCTGGAGCTCGCGGAAGAGGCCAGAGGTATTGCAGTCGTTGGGGCACCGGGTACACGCCAATCACATCGACTACGCCGTCTACCGCGGGAAGCAGACGAGCATGTCGTCGACCGGGCGGTGGTAGCCTATATGACATCGCATCACCAATGGCCAAGGCATATGATGTAGACAAAGTAACAAAAAAGGAAATTAATTCAGGGATTTAATGGATTCTGAGGTGCGTACCTCAAAAAGTTCTGGACTTGAGGTGCGTACCTCAAATAGCGTGAATGTATGTCGCGATTCGTGCTCGGGTCCGTGGCAAAAAATGGGAGGACTAAATGACATATTCGAAACTGGTGGGAGCCAGCGCACTTGCGATTGTTGTTGCGGGAGCCGCCACATCTGTACAGGCCGAAGATCTGACACTGTGTTGGGCAGCATGGGATCCGGCGAACGCACTTGTCGAACTTTCTAAAGAATTCGAGGCCCAGTCCGGCCACACCATGAACTTCGAATTCGTGCCATGGCCAAACTTTGCTGACCGGATGCTGAATGAATTGAATTCAGGTGGTAAACTCTGTGATCTGCTTATCGGCGACAGCCAATGGATTGGCGGGGGCGCAGAAAACGGACATTACGTCCAGCTCAATGACTTCTTTGATGCCGAAAGTATCTCGATGGACGACTTCGCTCCGGCGACTGTTTATGCTTACTCGACCTGGCCAAAGGGCACGCCAAACTACTACGCCCTGCCAGCGATGGGCGATGCGAACGGCTGGTTCTATCGCAAGGACTGGTTCGAGCGTGAAGATATACAAGCGGCCTATATGGAAGCGACCGGTGACGAGCTTCGCGAGCCGCAATCGCAGCGCGAGTTGCTGCGGATCGCCCAGTTTTTCCAAGGGCGCGAGATTGATGGCAAGACCGTCTATGGCGCCGCGATCTTCACTGAGCGCGGCTCTGAAGGGATCACGATGGGTGCGACCGGTGCGCTGTATGCCTGGGGTTTTAAGTATGAGAATGAACCCGGGACGTATGACATGGAAGGTGCCGTGAACTCTGCCGAAGCTGTTGAAGCCTTGGAATTTTACAAAGAGTTCTACGAAACAGCGACACCTCCGGGCTATACAAACGCGTATATGGGTGAATCGCTGGATGCGTTCAAATCCGGTCAGGTCGCCCTGGCAATGAACTGGTTCGCCTTCTTCCCGGGCCTTTATGCGGACCCGACGACGGGCGGTGACAAGATCGACTTCTTCGTCAATCCACCGCAGAATATCGCCGCCTCTACACTGGGTGGTCAGGGCATTTCAGTGGTCAGTTATTCGGACAAGCAGGACGCCGCGCTTGAATATATCAAGTGGTTCGCGGACCCTGAAGTGCAGGCGAAATGGTGGGAGCTTGGTGGATACTCTGCCCATAACGCCGTGTTGAACGATCCGGGTTTCGTCGAAAGCCAGCCTTTCGCCGGGGATTTTCTGGTCGCCATGGAGGGTGTTCAGGACTTCTGGCAGGAGCCTGTCTATGCGGAACTTCTTCTCGCCATGCAGAAACGGGTCCACGACTATGTCGTGGCCGATCAGGGCACGGCACAGGAGGCCCTTGATAAGCTCATCGAGGATTGGACCGAAGTCTTTGAAGACGAAGGCAAGCTGTAGGCCAATCCACTAATGGGCGTCGGGACTTCGGTCCCGACGCATCACCCAACTGACAGGCCAGACAAATGTCCGACAAGACGGCAGATCGCGTTGCCGCCGCAACGCCAACTCATATTGCGCGCAAAGTTAGGGGGTTATCGGATCGGGCGATTGCCTGGATCTTTGTTGCCCCGACGATTTTCCTGCTACTCGCCATCAACATTTTCCCGCTGATCTGGACCATCCGGCTGAGCTTTACCAACTACAAAGCAAATCGGATAAACCGGGAGCCGGAATGGATTGGCTTTCGCAATTACGAGCGGATTCTGACAGACAGCGATATTTGGCTGAACATGCAGGCCACGGCACACTTCCTGTTCTGGACGATCTTCTTTCAGGTACTGATCGGCTTTACGCTGGCCTGGCTAATTAATAAGAAATTCAAAGGAAACGACCTTTGGACGACAATCATCGTTCTGCCGATGATGTTGTCACCTGCCGTTGTCGGCAACTTCTGGAAGTTCCTCTATCAGCCGCAAATCGGGCTATTCAACTACATCATCGCCTTTTTTACCGGGAAAGATCCATCAAGCTTCGAGATGCTGGGGTCGGTTGACCTCGCACCCTGGTCCATCGTCATCGTGGATACGTGGATGTGGACACCTTTCGTGATGCTGATCTGTCTTGCCGGGCTGCGCAGCATTCCCGATTACATCTATGAGGCGGCAGAGATCGACCGCGCCTCCAAGCTCCGTCAGTTCTTTACGATCATGATTCCCATGGTGTTGCCCTTCTTGATGCTGGCGGTTCTGTTTCGCGGGATCGAGAACTTCAAAATGTTTGATCTTGTTGTGCAACTTACGGGAGGTGGCCCTGGATCAACGACCGAACTGACGTCGATCAACCTCAAACGTGAAGCGTTTGAGAAATGGCGCACCGGTTACGCATCAGCCTACGCGATCATCCTGTTCGTTACGGTCTTCGGTCTGGCAAGTATCTACGTTAAAGCCCTGAACAAGGTGAAAGAGAGATGAGCAGTTTTTCCATCACCGAGCCGTCAAATCGTACCAAATGGTTCGCAGGTACGCTGGTCATCGCCTATGCGCTGATCACGATGATGCCGCTCGTCTGGATCGGCCTGACCGGTTTCAAGAGCCCAGCTGACGCCATCAGCTATCCGCCGAAATACATCATTGGCAGTGACAGTGAGGCCGGGTTTCAACCGACACTCGAAGGCTACGTAAATCTGTTCACAACGCGCACGCGGCAGACCGAGGAGTTCCTTGCTAATAACCCACCCGAGAACTGGGCCGACGAGATTGTGCGCCAGTACGACATGGTCATCGTTGGGCCTTCAAAGTTCGGGGAACGGTTCCTAAACTCAGTGATCATCGGTTTTGGCTCGACGTTCCTTTCCGTCTTCCTTGGGACACTTGCCGCCTATGCCTTTAGCCGGTTCAAAATCCCGCTGGCCGATGATCTGCTGTTCTTCATTCTGTCGACACGGATGATGCCACCTATCGCCGTCGCGATCCCGATCTTCCTGATGTATCGGAACCTAGGTCTGTCAGACACTCATCTTGGGATGATCTTGCTCTATACAGCGGTCAATATCTCGCTGGCGGTGTGGCTTCTTAAAGGGTTCATTGACGAAATCCCCCGCGAGTATGAAGAGGCCGCGCTGATTGATGGCTACACCCGCTTTCAGGCCTTCTATAAAGTTGTTCTGCCCCAAGCGGCCACGGGCATTGCATCAACCGCCATCTTTTGTCTGATTTTTGCCTGGAACGAATATGCTTTCGCCGTACTCCTGACCACGGCCAACGCCCAGACGGCGCCCCCGTTTATTCCAACAATCATCGGTATCGGCGGTCTCGACTGGCCTGCCATTGCCGCTGGTGTCACGATCTTCGTCTTACCGGTTATGATCTTCACCATCCTTCTGCGTAAGCATCTGCTGCGCGGGATCACATTCGGAGCGGTTCGCAAATGAGCAACTTTTTCAACGGCCTTCTTCGTCTGCGCCGCGGACCGTGGGAGATGTTGGCGACCATAATCATCGCGGTCGGGGTCTTTATGCTGATGCAGCCCTTTGTGATCTGGGCCTTCACCTATTCGTTCATCGTCACACTTGTCGGCACGGTGATGTTCATCATCGTCAGCCACTTCCCGGAGTAAGCATGGCCCAGATCGTCATCAAGAACCTGAAGAAGCAGTTCGGCGATTTTACCGCCGTTCGCGAAAGCAGCTTTACGATCGAAGACGGGGAGTTCTTCATGCTGCTCGGTCCGTCGGGTTGTGGTAAGACAACGACCTTGCGGATGATCGCGGGGTTGGAGCTTCCGACCTCGGGCGAGATCTACCTTGATGGTGAAGAGATTTCACAGCGACCACCATCCGAACGAGACATCGCCTTCGTCTTCCAGATGTTCGCGCTTTACCCGCATATGAACGTCTACAAGAACATCAGCTATCCGCTCGTTTCTCAGGGCATGCCACGCGCTGCAGTACGGGATAAAGTGAATGAAGTTGCGAAGATTCTTGGTATTGAAGATATCCTGAAGCGCCCTGTTGGTGGGCTGTCAGGTGGCGACCGACAGCGTGTGGCGCTTGGTCGTGCGATTGTGCGTGAACCCAAGGCATTCATGATGGATGAACCGCTGGGCGCGCTTGATGCAGAATTCCGTGAACATATGGCCGAGGAACTGCGCGCCTTGCACGACCGGATGGGCGCAACCACGGTTTACGTAACGCATGATCAGTTGGAAGCCATGCAGATGGGCGACAAAATCGTGGTGATGAATAATGCCGTGGTGGAACAGTTCGGCACGCCGCAAGAGATCTACGACAAACCAGCGACGATGTTCGTGGCGGATTTCATCGGCTCTCCGTCGATGAATTTCCTCCCCTTTCATGGAAAGGTGGACGATGGTGCAACCAATGTCGCGATGCAAAATGCAGACTTTATCATCCCCCGGACGCGGGAGCCGTTCGAAGGGGACCTTGCCTTTGGCGTTCGGCCTGAACATATCAAAATCTCTGATGCGGCGCCGTTCCGGGCTGAGATTTTGGCCACGGAATACCTGGGCACAACCCAGATCGTAACGCTGCAAACTGCTGCGGGTAGCGTCAAGGCACGCATATCGGCTCAAAAACAAGCCAGGGCAGGCGATACGGTGGGACTCGAGTTCAACCCCGCGACCGTTACCCTGTTCGACCGCCAATCTGGCCGCGCCTTGCGATCCGAACTGAATGAGGGCGTGCTCCATGGCTGAAGTTGTGCTCAAGAACGTTTCCAAATCCTTCGGCAAGACCGTTGCCGTCAATGATGTATCAATGACTATTGAGAACGGCGCATTTGTCGTTCTTTTGGGGCCAACGGGTGCCGGGAAAACAACGACCTTGCGCCTGATTTCGGGGCTTGAGAAGCTGGATGCAGGCAGCGTCCATATTGGTGGCCGCGACGTCGGTTTGGAAACACCCGCGCAGCGCGACGTAGCAATGGTGTTCCAGCAATACTCACTTTATCCGCACTTGACCGTGCGCGACAATCTGGCTTTTCCGCTGCGCTCTCCGGTCTTGAAAACGCCCGAGGACGAAATCGCCAGACGGGTCGAACAAATCGCGGAAACTCTTCAGATCCCGTACAAGCTCAACAACAAGGCAACCGAGCTTTCAGGCGGCGAAATGCAGCGTGTTTCCATTGGGCGTGCGCTTGTGAGGGATCCGTCGATTTACCTGATGGACGAACCACTCAGCTCGCTTGACGCCAAACTGCGGGCTGACCTTCGGGTGGAACTCAAACGCATCCATGCCGAACTCGGCTCAACCCTGCTTTATGTGACGCATGACCAGATCGAAGCGATGACCATGGCGACCCATGTTGGCGTGCTGGAAGAAGGCCGATTAGTGCAATATGGCACGCCGAAGGAAATCTATGAGGATCCGACAAGTGTTTATGTCGCCAGCCGCCTTGGTTCGCCGCGCATCAACATCCTTCCGTCTTCGATCTTTCCGGGTGATCACAAGGGCCCGCAGATCGGTCTACGCCCGGAAAGCATACGACATGGCAGCGGGGTTGAAGCAAAGGTGCTGCGTTCAGAACATCTGGGCGACCAGACCCGGCTTCATCTAGAGGTCAGCGGCCATGCCATCACCACGTTGATCGACCCGCACGACGATTACTCTGCCAACTCAATCATCAATATCAGCCCGCAGAACCCGCTGTATTTCAACGCGTCGGGCGCGCGGGTCGTTTAAGGGAGGACAACAATGGCACAATTCATAAACGCCAAGGAAAACCTGGTTTCAGAGGCTATCGACGGGCTGCTTGCCGCGTCTGGCGGCACCTTGTCCCGCCTCGACGGTTATCCGCATATCAAAGTTGTGTTTCGGTCTGATTGGGACAAATCAAAGGTTGCGTTGGTTTCCGGCGGCGGATCGGGACATGAACCAGCCCATGCCGGGTTCGTTGGAAAGGGTATGCTGACCGCAGCCGTTTGTGGCGAAGTGTTCGCATCGCCATCGGTTGAGGCGGTCCTGGCCGGCATCCTGGCCGTGACAGGCGAGGCCGGGTGCCTTTTGATCGTAAAGAACTACACCGGCGACCGGCTCAATTTCGGCCTTGCCGCAGAACGCGCGCGCGCGTTGGGGCGCAAAGTGGAGATGGTCGTGGTTGACGACGACATCGCGTTGCCTGACCTTCCTCAGCCGCGCGGCGTGGCCGGGACCTTGTTCGTCCACAAGATAGCTGGCGCCTTAGCCGAGAACGGCGCAAGTCTGGAAGAACTAACTAAAGCCGCCCAGTCCGTGATTGGCAAAGTGGTATCGATCGGGATGAGCCTGGATACCTGCACGATACCCGGCTCGGCCAAGGAAGACCGCATCGGGCCGGGCAAGGCCGAGCTTGGCCTTGGCATCCATGGCGAACCGGGTGCGGAACAGGTTGCGTTCAGCGATGCGTCTGCCGCGATGAGCACCGTTGTCGAAAAACTGAAAGGCCACGCGCAGGGCAGCGACAACATCGCAATCATCAACAATCTCGGCTCGACCACGCCTTTGGAAATGTCGGTGCTGACCCATGCGCTGACTCAATCCGGCATCGTCAGAAGCGTGATTGGACCTGCGCCGTTGATGACGTCACTCAACATGCACGGATTCTCCGTATCGATCATGAACGCAACGAAGGCCGAACACGACGCACTTGCCACATCGGTCCCAATGTCGGCATGGCCTGGGCTGGCCGAGGTCGTTAGGCCGCTTGTCGTGGGGCTGCCAGATGGCTTGACGCCTATCGAGCCGATCCCATCAAAGAACGCCAAAACCCGAAAGATCATCGACAAGGTGGCCGATCTACTGATTTCAGCCGAAGAGCAGTTGAACCAGCTTGATGCCAAGTCTGGCGATGGGGACACTGGTAGTACATTGGCCACAGCGGCAAAAGCTCTGAAATCCAATCTCGACAAAATGCCCTTGGCCGATCTTACCCAACTTTTTCCGGCACTTGGCAATGAGTTAAGCCAAACGATGGGGGGGTCTTCGGGCGTGATCCTAGCGATATACTTTAACGCGGCTGGCGACGCCTGTGCCAACGGCACATCAGTTCAAAAGGCACTCGTTGACGGTCTAACCCGCGTCAGCCAAGTGGGTGGCGCACAGGTTGGCGACCGAACCATGATCGACGCCCTTGACCCCGCATTGGCTGCCCTGCCGACCGGCATCCGCGCCGCCGCAGCCGCGGCGCGGAAAGGTGCGGACAGCACTGCGTCGATTCACCGTGCAAAGGCCGGGCGGGCGGCCTATGTGCCAGAGGAAAATCTGAAAGGGCACAACGACCCGGGCGCCGAAGCTGTAGCACTGTTGTTTGATACGCTGGCCAAAGAAATGGTGGATTAAACTGAGTAAGCAACGCCCCAGTACCATTGTAAAGCCAACGGTCAATGATATTGCCCGCGTGGCCGAGGTAAGCCTTGCAACCGTCGATCGCGTTCTGAATGAACGTCCCGGTGTGCGGTCGGTTACGATCAGCAAAGTCCAGGCGGCCATCGAAGAGCTGGGGTACATCCGTGATACTGCTGCGGCCAACTTGGCGCGACGACGGGTCTATAACCTTCTTTTTGTGCTACCAGACACTCAAAACGAATTTGTGCTCGATCTGCGCAGCCAAATCCGAGAACAAGCAGGAAAACTGTCCAACGACCGCACAAAGCTGAGTTTTGTGCTCGCTGCTACTTTCGACCCGCAAGATTTCGTTAATGTCCTTGATGAAATCGACCCGCAGGAAACTGACGGCGTCGCTATCTTCAGCCCGGAAACGCCCGCCGTTCGCGATTCAATCAATCGCTTGCGCGACAAAGGAATAGCTGTCGTCACATTGGTCTCTGATTTGCCTTCTTCTGAACGCGATCACTTCGTTGGCATCGACAACGTATCGGCGGGACGCACCGCAGCTCAGTTGATGGGGCGCTTCATCAGAGAGCCCGGGAAAATCCTCTTCATAACCGGCTCTCGCTTTGCCCGCGATCATCTGGAGCGGCGGCAGGGCTTCGATTTGGTCATGGCGGAGGAATTTAAAGACCTAGAGGTCATCGCGTCGGTCGAAGGCAAAGATGATCCTGAAATCATGTATTCTTTGCTGCCGGAACTATTCGAGAATCACGAAAATGTCCGAGGTATCTATTCTAGCGCTGCAGGCAACGAGGGGTTGATGCGCTTTTTGAGAGAGCAGGACAAAGCCGACGATCTTGTCGTAATCGGTCATGAACTGACGAACCTTAGTAAGACCGCTCTACAGGAAGGTTATTTTGACGCGGTTATCAGTCAGGATGGTGGCCACCTTGTACGCTCTTGTGCCCGGCTGCTTCGTTCTGCCGTCGACAATGTGCCGCACAATCCGGCGCAAGAACGCATTCGCATCGACATCTATCTGAAGGAAAACATACCCGAATAGATGGTCAAATCTTGAATGCCGGAATGAAGTTTGTCAAAGGACCAACGCCCGTTTCGCGCGTCAAAATAACGGTCCGCTGAGCAGTTACTTTAATTGTCTATTTCATGTTCGTATTTCGTTGTTCGCTAAACCAAACAGACATTCTTGGATAGCGTGGCAAACAGTTGCAATCCGCAAAAAGTGGCCGTTCGATAGAAAAGGCAATTGACCGCTTCGTCTGCGTTTTGCGAGTCCAACGGCACTTGGATCCTGCAGTCGCAGCGAAAGTCCGGTCTGGTGAAGCTGCGCTGCAGCACTTGATTACAACATGAAGGTCCGGTAATGGGATGTACCGGCTGCTCCACCCGGCAGGTTAGGCTGAGCCTATTTCTGCAAACAGGAGAAGTAGCA
>CANMQX010000017.1 GCA_947500135.1 uncultured Paracoccaceae bacterium | reverse complement strand
CTTCACGCCGCCCGCGACAACACAATGCCGCCGCTACCGTGGCCGAGTATTGCTCCGCCGTTTACACCAAGCTAGCCAATGGACTGCAGCGCGCAAAGGCCCAGCATTCTTTGCCTATTCTGACAATTATCTCATCGACACGGACCACGGGATCATCATGGATGTGGATGCTTCGCGGTCGATCCGGCAGGCAGAGGTGGGTGCCATGCGCAAGATGATTGATCGCACCCAAGAGCGCTTTGATATCACACCTGATTGGATCGCTGCCGACACCGCATGCGGGTCATCTGACAATCTTGTTTGGCTCACATTGAAGCGGGACATCCTTCCCTTCATCCCTGTCTTTGACAACTCAAAACGCAAGGATGGCACATGGTCTCGGGCTGACTTCACATGGGACGAAGACAACGACCGATACATATGCCCGGAAGGCAAAGAGCTCCGTCATACACGACGCAATTATTCTGACCCCGCCCGGAATACGCATGGCCTGAAAGCCCGAAACTATGGCGCTCTCAAATCTGATTGTCAGGTCTGCCCGTCAAAGGCCAAATGCTGCCCCAAAACCGACACCCGCCGTATCCGTCGCGAGAAATACGAAGTCGTCAGAGACTTCGCACGAGAATGCACCGCGTCAGAGTTCAATCCAACGGCCCAGAAACGTCGAAAGAAAGTGGAAATGCTCTTCGCCCATCTCAAACGTATCCTCGGGTTGGGTCGTCTCCGATTACGAGGCCCATGTGGCGTCCAAGACGAATTTGTCCTCGCCGCCACCGCCCAAAACCTCCGGAAACTGGCAAAACTCAAGCCTATGGTGCCCGCCACTGGCTAAAAACAGGACCAGGCACCAGTCGTTCAACAAAATCAGCGCAGTAGCTCAACGCGCAACGCCAAAAACAATGACTTTGTCAACAGTATCAGCCCAACCTGCCGGGTGGCCAGGTTTGCAACCCCGGCCACCCAGCTCCCTTTCAGGAGTGTCAGTTCAGCACTTCGCGTTGCGCAAGTCGTTGTTCGAGCCATTCCAGCACTTCACTCTCAACCCAACCCACGCGGTTCGGTCCTAGCTGTACCCGCTTGGGGAATAGGCCTGCCTTCTCCAGACGTGCGATGTGTTGCGGTGAGTACAAGACTAACTCCTTGACCTGGCGTTTTGAAAGTATCCTCATCACGATCTCTCCTTGAATGAAGAGCATCGCGATGCTCGGGTTTCGACAAGCTCCCCGAGGAGACTTTAGCCTAGAGAAATTTCGATACTGATCAAGAAAACTTACATTCGTGGTTGGCGTTTCAAACGTGAACTTGTATGTTCAGCGGTGAGAAAATGTGATGATCGTGTGGGTCATCCATCCGCGCTCGAACCTGATAACAACTTGTTACTTGGGGGTATTGCTGGGGGTATCGCCTATAATCACTAAGGCTATAAACGTTTGAATTCAAATGCTTATAGCGACAAATATGTTCCTCTCCTGGCACCATTTCACCTCACCGTAAATGAATATATTGACCCGTAAACACTGATGTTTTGGGCGATCTTAGGTATCGTTTGACCATAGCAGAACATACGATACCCCCATAAAACATGCCATGTCGGGATATTATTAGGGGTGATCTGCGCCCCAAGTTTCCTCCAGCTTTCCGCGGAGTCCTTAGGGTTAATTCTGCGACCCTATCCGAAACAATTGTCATTGCTGCGCCGCGCGAGGCAATAGCCTTGTCTAACTCACGCGTAGGCATCAATCTTCACTTGTTGGATACAGTGTCTGATCCAGCGATTGGCGGTAGTGATGCGGCCGATATCGACGCAAAAGCTTGCATTGCTGCTGCCCCACCTGTCTTGACCCGCCAAAGCTGTGCCAAAACTGGCTTGGGGTTAGAACCCTAAAGCGTTTCAAATACCCGCCCAGCTTATCAACCCGGCGGATGTTTATTGTGATCTGGTTCAGACAGAGAAGATAGCGGCCAACAATCGCTGCCCTTAGCTGCGCACCAGCTTTTCGTATTCCTCGGAAATGTCCCGCGTCATCGCGCCCACTTCGAAGTTATAGTCGCCGATCTGGCCCACTGGGGTGACCTCGGCCGCCGTGCCGGTGAGCCAGCACTGTTCGAACCCTTCCAACTCTTCCGGCATGATGACCCGTTCATGGACCTTGACCTGATGCTTTTCCAGCATCCCGATAACCGTCTGCCGGGTCAGCCCGTTCAAGAATGCGTCGGGCTTGGGTGTGTGCACCTCGCCATCTTTGACAAAGAACATGTTCGCGCCCGTGGCCTCGGCCACATAGCCGCGATAGTCAAACATCAGGGCATCCGAACAGCCCTTCGCCTCGGCTGCGTGTTTGGACATGGTTGCTATCATGTAAAGGCCGGCGGCCTTGGCCTGTGACGGGGCGGTTTCGGGGCTGGGTCGTTTCCATTTGGCGATATCGAGCTTGGCGCCCTTCATCTTGGCATCACCATAGTAGTTACCCCACTCCCAAACAGCCACGGCCATATGGACAGGGTTGCGGGCCGATGCAACGCCCATATCCTCGCCCGCGCCACGCCAGGCGACGGCGCGCACATAGGCGTCGGTCAGACCGTTGGCGTCGAGCGCAGCCCGTTTGGCCGCTTCGATTTCATCGACAGTGTAGGGGATGTCAAAATCGATCAGCTTACCGGATGTGATCAGCCGTTCGGAATGTTCGCGCGACAGGAAGATCTTGCCATTATAGCACCGTTCGCCTTCAAACACCGAAGAGGCATAGTGCATGGCATGGGTCAGGATATGAACATTGGCGCTGCGCCAGTCGACCAATTGGCCGTCCATCCAGATTTTTCCATCCCTGTCATCATATCCGCCAGCCATCTGAGCCTCCATCAAATTTGCATTTGTTACGCGCATAGGTCCGTTTCGGACATAAAATTGCGCACTTTCTGCATTTCGCTAGCAGTTGATTCTTGGAATGTCAACAAAGCTGACGTATTGTGATCTGAAAGCAAGGGGAGAGGCCGTATGCCGGAAGGATCATCGCCGCCGATGGGGCAGAGCCTGCTGTTTCTGACGGACGAGCAATTGCGTAAGGGCATCGAGGCGATGTTTTTCGCCTATCGCGGCTTTACCGCCGACCCGGATCGTATCCTTGCCCAGAAATCCTATGGCCGCGCCCATCACCGGGCGATCCATTTCATCCATCGCAGCCCCGGCACGACGGTCAATAATCTGCTTTCGATACTTGGTGTGACAAAACAATCGCTTAATCGTGTGTTGCGTACCCTGATCGAAGACGGTTTGGTGGCAAGCACTGTTGGCATAAGGGACAAACGTGAACGCCATCTGCACCTGACCCAAGACGGGGCGGCGCTGGAACGTGAACTGTCGGATGCCCAGCGCGACCGGATGCGGGCGGCCTATCGAGCCGCCGGGCCTGCCGCTGTTGCTGGGTTTCGCCAAGTGCTTGAGGCCATGATGGATGACGAAACCCGCCATCATTATGAGGCGATGAAGGAAAAGATCGAATGAGCGTTGATGATGCCCACCTGTTAATCGTTGATGATGATGAACGTATCCGCGGATTATTACAAAAGTTTTTGATGCGCAGCGGCTTTCTGGTCAGTACCGCCCGCGATGCCGCCCATGCCCGCCGGGTGTTGTCGGGGCTGGAATTCGATCTGATCGTGTTGGACGTGATGATGCCTGGCGAAGATGGCATGGCCCTATGCCGTGATCTGCGCAAAACCATCACCACCCCGATCATGCTGTTGACCGCCAAGGGCGAAACCGATGACCGGATCACCGGGCTAGAGGCGGGGGCAGATGATTATCTTGCCAAGCCGTTTGAGCCCAAGGAACTGCTTCTGCGTATCAATGCCATCCTGCGCCGCGTCCCATCAGCCGAACCCGCCGTTGTGCTGCCCAAAGTCCTGAACATGGGCCCGGTCCGCTATGACATTGAACGAGGTGAAATGTGGGAGGGCGAAAAGCTCGTCCGCCTGACCGCCACCGAAAGTCAGTTGATGCGCATCTTTTCCGGCTGCCCCGGAGAGGCCGTGACCCGCGCCCGCCTGGTTGAAGAGCTCAGCCGATCCGGCGGCCAGACGCAGGAACGCGCCGTTGACGTGCAGATCACCCGGCTACGGCGCAAGATCGAGGTAGACCCCAAGCAACCGCGCTACCTTCAAACGGTGCGCGGTGCGGGATATATGCTGGCGCCGGAGTGATAGCTCCGATGCCCGAGGTCGTGGCCCGAATGCAACGGTTGCATTGAACTCATTTTAAACCCAAAAGCTGCCAAATTTCTGACTTGTTTCGTTAATAGCAACAATCACATCGGTTCATGATTGATTGGAGTGATTGCGTTGAGACGATTTGCCTGCCTTCCATCCTTCATTGGTGCCTTGGCTGCATGTGCCTGTTTGCTAAGCCCACAAAGCGTTATGGCCGAGGAAAAACCGGTCTTTGATCAAGTGGTTGAGATTGTCGGGTCAGAGCGTGGCACAGTCCGAAAATGGATCTATGCCCCCAAGGTGACCGTCATCCATGAGGGTGATCCGCAGCGCGATCAGATCAACAGTATCGTTGACATGGTCAACGCCCAGATCCCTGATTTTCCCGGTGTTGGTGCCATCGAATTTTTCGATCTGTCACAATATGATCGCCGCCTTGCAGGCAATACCCATTTCCGCATGCCCCGGGTCGAGTTTGACGGGGTTGAAGGCAATATCGTCCGCGCCTTATTCAAAGGCGAGGAAGAGGCCCAGAATATCGTGCTGACGGGCAGCATCTTTATCTTTCTAACCGGTCTGGAAACGGGCATCACCCTTGGGGCACTGACGCAAAGCACCCAATCGCTTAGCCGTCAGTTTGCCGAAGGTGCGCAGACGAAATGTTATTTTCATCTAATGTCCAAAAATGACGAATTGCGCGCCGGGTTCATCTTTATCAATAACGAGGACGTGCATACGCCCATCGCCGAATGCCTATATGAGGAGTTCATGCAGACCCTTGGGCTGTTGAACGACTCGCGTGGGTCGTCGATCTTTACCTTTGACAATTCCGGCGACGTCCGTGCGGACCGCGCCCCTGATTTCCGCCTTTTGCAGGCGCTTTATGATCGTCAGGTCGCCGCTGGTGATGAGGCCGAAAAGGTTGCACAGCTTTATCTGGGGTTAGATGCCGCCTATCAACTTACGGCTGCACCGTCAGATACTGCGGCGGCACCCGATCGGTAAGCCAGACACCGTTATCCGCCTGAAAGAACGCAAAACCGGCCTGGGACATGGTACGCGCATCAACCTGCAATACCACAGGCTTGCCATGCCGCATCCCGACCTTCGTCGCGGTTGAGACATCCAATGACAGATGCACCTGTTGTCTGCGTCCCGGTTTCAGACCCTCATTCATGATGGCTGCGACGGATTTTTGGGCTGTGCCGCGAAACAGGGTTGCGGGTGGATCTGCTGGGCTGAGCCCGAGAGCAATATCGACGGAATGTCCTTGCGCCGCCCTGATCCGGGTCTTGTCGTCGGACAAGGTGAACCGTTTCTTGTCTGAGGTGACAACGATCTGTTCCAATGTGGCCCAGTCGATTTTCTGGCCGGCTTTGGCGCAGCCCGCCAACAGGTCGTCGACAGCCACCCAGCCTTGCGAATCCAGTGTCAGCCCGGCCTTTTCCGGTGCATGTCTTAGGACGAGGCTTAAAAACTTGCTTTGCTGTTTCATTGTTCCTTTTGGGGCGACTTAGCGCCGCCCCTTCCTTTTCTTTTTGTCCATCCAGAATGGTGGAATGTCACCTGCCATCATGCAGCCATACGGATCGATGTAGTCTTCAATCTCGGCGAGGTTGAACTGGCCGATCTGGCGCACCACCTTGGCCGCGTTTTTGTAGGACGACGGCAGCTCGGACGCGTCGATCCCACCGGCGGGGAACCGGATATCAAGCCCCTTTGTCTCGGCCTCAAGCGCCTGTTGGGCTGTCATCTCGCCCAGCCGCCGCTTGTGTTCAGAGCGCGAGAAATTGCGCCCCGCCCCATGTGGCGCGAAACCCAAGGCATGCTCTGCATCTTTCCCCCGCACGACCAAAACGGGTTCGGACATGTTCAGCGGGATCAATGTCAGACCCGTCGCATCAGCGGCATAATCACCCCAGGCCGGGGTCGCCCCCTTACCGTGGTAATACAGATCGCCACGCCGGAAGACGAAGTTATGTTCATTCCAGAACCTGTCGCCCGGCTGCGCCCTTGACCCTTCGACGGTCGCCTGATGGATCGCGTTGTGGTTCGCCTTCGTCCATTTGCGGATCAGTTGCAGCGCTGCCCAATAGTCCTGACCGTCCTGCGTTTCCGCCGGAATCCATGCGTTTTGCTTCAGCGTCTCGGGCGACAGTTTCTTGCGGTACTTTTCCGCCACCTCCATCCCCAGTTTATACAGGACGGCCCCCGGCCCGCGCGACCCATGATGGGTCACAATGGCCGTGCGTCCGGTGTTGCGGGACTTTCCCACAAACAGGAAATGGTTCCCATCACCTTGGGTGCCCAGATGCTCAACCGCCATACGCAAAATCTTGGGGTTTTTCAGGAAAGGATTTTCCCGGAACGCATCCATCAGCTTTTGCGCCATGGTGAAACGCTTGCCATTGGGCCGCCCGCCGGGACCGAAATGGGTCACCTGTTCGGCGGCATCCAGCACCGCCTTCGGGTCAATCTCGCCCAGATCGGTCATCATGACCGAACAACAGATATCCGCCGAATGCATGCCCGGATGGATCGCGTTTTTCGCCGCAACCACGCCGCCTACCGGGATCGTCCCGACAGGCCCCGCAGGGCAGGCATCCGGCATCACGGCAGCCGCCTGAACCGTTGGCGTGCGGATGACAGCGGACATCGTTTCGCGCACCTGCGCGAGGTTCTGAACCTCATCGGGATCATCGGATGCTTCGATATTGAAATGAAACGGCACATCCCCCGCCTTCTGCAAAGCCAGCGTAGGCGGAGGAGGTGGCGCTTTCATTGTGTCCAGCTTGGCTTTGATCTGGTCCAGCTTATAACCTGCCGCAGCAGCAGCCTGCGCAATCTCCAATGCGCGGCCGAATTCCTTGCCGGGGATGTGACCCCATGCCTTCAGGGTTTCGCCTGTGATTTCCACTTGCGTCATATTCTTCACTCTCAAACCAAGCCACGACTGGAACAAGGCATTTGCAGGATGATTTTCCGCCACCGGATTGCTCCGGGCTGGGGTTGAACCAGCACGGACCGAAAGGCCCCGGTCTAATTCAAGGCCTGCGTCCACCTGTAATCCTGACAATCATTTCCAGATCATGGGTTCGGGGGACAAAGGTTTCGTGAGATGCCTTTCGGCGACCGTTTTAGAGCGATGTAATCCCACGGGCATTCCCCCGGTGTTTCCTTTCTATTCTTACAGATCCACGGCAGTGCCTGGACCTCGGGGTGGGTGCGAAGCGCCCTCCCCATGGGGGAGGTCCGGGCGCTGCCCAGCGCTGCCGGGCGGGATAGCGCCGCAGCGTCCCGGCGCCTAAGCGATGGAGGACAAGGTTGTTGTGAGACACTGACATTTGGAAGATGTAGTCCCACAGGCATTCCCCCTGCTTTTCATTTGGTCCCCGGCGACAAGGAAAGGCGAAACATTACGCACTCTGCCAACTGAGCTATCTTGCCATGGTAGCAAGAGCGGGACTCGAACCCACGACCTCGACATCCAAAATGTAGTTCCAACCAGCATTCGCCAGGGGGTGATCATAAGCCCCGACAACAAGGGGTCGGTGAAACGGTGTGAACTGCTCTACCAGCTGAGCTACACCGCGCCGGTTGTCCCGGCTGCGATGGCGGGGTTCGAACCCGCGACCAATTCATTAATGTAGTTCCACCAGCATTTGCCGGAAATCTCAGGTCTGGCGACACGGGTAAAGAAACAGTCTGGGGCCCCGCCCCCATTTCCGTAGAAATGGTTTTCCGTCTGGGCGTGTCGCAAGAGGGGAGTTGAACCCTCGGGTGATCCCGCTTTGGTGCGATGTAGTTCCTTTGGCATTCGCCAGTTTTCGTTCCTTTCTTTCCAATCGGCGCCCTACGATCATTTGGACGACAAGGCTGTTTCGCCAAGGCGTGACGTGACCCACGCATTTCCAAGAGTTTCTATTCTTTTGTGTTGGTCAGGCGTTGCCGCCTGACCCGTTTTTAAACGTCTAAAGCCTCAATCTGGCCAACCCAGTGATCCGGCCCCATCTCGCCGCCCGCGAAAGCGGCAATCTGGTCAAAGACCGCGTCCGAGAACCCGCCGATGTTCAGTACATCAGCATGATCTTTCGCTTGGGTCGTCCCGTATGGAGCGATGTCGATGCAGACCAGTTTGGCCTTTGGGTTTCGCTGCTTGAGCTTCTCCCACGCACGCATCATCACCGTTCCGCCGGTCCCGTACTGGGCATGCGCCCAGGACTGGTTGTCCGAGACGATGATCACCAGATCAGGGGCACGCCCCTTGGCCAGCAACCATTCCAGCGGTGCCGCACAATTGGTCCCGCCGCCCCACTGATCCGCCAAACGCGCCGCGTTTGTCAGGATCGTGTCGCGGGGCTCCAGCCGCACATCGCGGACCTTCACCTCGAACGGCAGCACCGTTGCCGACGGGTTACGCCGCAGCACAGCCGCAGACACCAGACCCGCCACATCCACGAACCGTGTCGCTGTTGTGG
Organism: uncultured Paracoccaceae bacterium; assembly: GCA_947500135.1. Lineage (GTDB taxonomy): Bacteria > Pseudomonadota > Alphaproteobacteria > Rhodobacterales > Rhodobacteraceae > Yoonia. The sequence continues at coordinate 48,301 of CANMQX010000017.1, read as the reverse complement.
CCCCCTTGCGGTAGCCGGTCACAGCGCCGGACATGGACCCGGACACATCCGGGGCAACCACGACCTGACCGCGCAGCTTTGGTACGTTTTGCACCGAAAGCTCCATCGCGTCATGCAATGCGTCCCTTATCTCCTGCGGCATCACGGCCGACAGGGCCTGATAGGCCGTCATCAGCTGGTACGGGAACACCCGTGCCTTGGCGATTAGCGCCGGATCACGCAACCGGTCAGCAACCAAACGACGCATCTTCGGCAGAGCCAAAACCCCGTGCCGCAAGAATGTGTTCAGGTTCATACGGGTCATCTGCCAGGATGCGTTCTCAGCGATCTTTGCCCACTGTTTTGTGGACAATTCAAGCTGCGTCAGCATCTGGAACGGAACATCCGGCACGCGGCCTCTGCCCGTCTCTTTGAACCGCAGGACATCCTGCACATTTTCCGGCAGCAATGCGACGTCACATGGCTTCCCGATGATCCACGCAAACAACGCTTCACGCGCCTTCGAGGAAGGCTTCGGGTGGACCATCTTGATCACATCCGCCAGCGACGGGTCGTTACCGACATTTGCCTGCAACAGCGCCCGATCGGACGCATTGATCAGCCAACCCGCAACCATCCGCTTTGGCGCAGAACCCAGCGATTTCCGCCCCGTGTGCCCCGACCGCATGATCTGCACGAAGGTGCGCAGCATCTTGCCGTTATCCACAACACGCCCGAAAACGCGCTGGAAAAGGATCGGGTCGCGGGCCGACAGGACCGCCAGCAGCAGGGCGGGCATATCTTTCATATGGCCCTGCTTACGGGTGTAGATCGCCGCCTTTGCAAGAAAGGACGGATCAAGTTTACCTGCCAGTTCCAAGGTGCGGGACAGTTCCTGCATCGGGTCCTGATAGAATGTCTGCCCAAACGTGCCGGTCATCGCCAGCTGCGCCAAGGCATGCGCATCGGAATATGTGTAGGCCGGTGCCCCCGCCAGGTTCTTGGCAGAAGTCGCCGGAAGCAACCGGCCTTTCATCGATGCAAACACGGATTTGTTTGCCATTTCTCTCTCGTCCTTCTTCGTTTCAGTGATGCTGTTTTCGCTGATTTTACGGGGGCGGACGAAGAAAAATCGTTTTCACGTTAAGCTGTTGTTTTTATTTGAGTATTATTAAAAAATCGATAATGGCGCCAGTTTTACTGATTTACTTTTATCGTAGTTTATCCAATAGGATATTCAAATGAAAAAGAATGTTGTCATCGGTTTTCTCGGCACGAATCTGGATGCGGGCAAGCGCCGTCGCTGGCGCCCTTCGGTTCAGATCAATGATCATCCGGATTTTGCCATTACCCGCCTGGAATTGCTGCATGATCGGCGCTGGACCGAGCTTGCCACGAAAATCAAAGGCGAGGTTGAGCGCGCCCACCCCGAAACCGAGGTTCTGCTGCATGAGGTCAATACCCGCGATCCGTGGGATTTTGAGGAGATGTATGGCGCGATGTTCGATTTCGCCCGTGATTATGGTTTTGATGATGAGCGGGAGGAATACCACGTCCATCTGACCACCGGCACACATGTCGCCCAGATCTGCTGGTTCCTGCTGACAGAGGCGCGCCATATCCCGGCCAAACTGGTTCAGACCGGCCCGCCGCGCGGTGAGGATACCGGCCCCGGCACCTTGCAGATCGTTGATCTTGATCTGTCGCGCTACAATGCCCTGCAACAACGGTTTGATCTGGTTTCCAAGGAATATAGCGCCCTGTTGAAGGGCGGGATCGACACCAAGAACGCAGCCTTTAACGCGATGATTGACCGGATGGAGGTCGTGACCTCCAATTCAGACGCGCCGCTGTTGTTGATCGGGCCGACCGGGACGGGGAAATCGGATCTTGCCGCGCGCTTGTATGAATTGAAGCTGCAACGCCGTCGCATCAAGGGCCGTTTGGTCCATGTGAATTGCTCGACGCTGAAGGGCGAGCGGGCTATGTCGACCCTATTTGGCCACCGCAGACAATCTATCCGTGGCGCAGGGTCCGACCGGCGCGGCCTGCTGCAAGAGGCTGATGGCGGTGTCCTGTTTCTGGACGAGATTGACGAGCTGGGTCTGGATGAACAGGCGATGATACTGCACGCGGTTGAGACGGGCAAATACCTGCCACTTGGGTCGGATTACGAGGTGACCAGCCGGTTTCATCTGATCGCGGGGGCGGGGCGTGATCTGGCGGCTTTGGTGGCCAAGGGCCAGTTTCGCGCCGATCTGTTTGCCCGACTAAACCTATGGACATTCCACCTACCAGCTTTGCTTGACCGACCCGAGGATATCGACCCAAATATCGCCTATGAACTGGCACGGGTGGAAAAACTGTTGGGGCAACGGCTCAGCTTTAATGCCGATGCATTCACCCGCTATCAACGTTTTGCCACAGATCCGGGCACCGATTGGCCAGGCAATTTTCGTGACCTGTCCGCATCTGTCCAACGCATGTGTACCCTTGCCCCGCGGGGACGGATTACATTGGCTATGGTCGAGGATGAAATTGCCACGTTGCGCAGCACATGGCGCGACGCGACCCGCGACCCGGATTTGCAGCTATTGCAGGCGCATCTGGGTGCGGCTGCAGAGGACATCGACATCTTTGATCGGGTCCAATTGGCCGCTGTTATTCGGATTTGCCAGAAAAGCGCGAGCCTGAGCGCTGCGGGTCGGACGTTGTTCGCGGCCTCTCGCGCGGCCAAGGCCAGTCGGAACGATGCCGACCGGCTGCGCAAATATCTAGATAAATTTGGTCTTGATTGGGCGCAATGTCAGGCAGAGGCTGCCTCAGGGTAGTCGCGCAGGAACACCCATTTGCCCCCCTCGGACAGGTCGGTATCGAAGCGATAGCCACCGCTGTTAAAGCCCTTGATCTCATCAGCGTCCGTAAGCCGGTTTTCGATGATGTAGCGCGCCATGGCCCCGCGGGCCCGTTTGGCAAAGAAGCTGACGATGCGTGGCTTGTCGTCTTTCAACTCCATAAAACTCGGCGTGATCACCCGCAGCTTCAGCGCATTGCGGTCAGCGGCCCCGAAATATTCCTGACTGGCGCAATTGATCAGCGTGTCGGTGCCCTGCGCCGACGCCTGCGCGTTCAGCGCCTTGGCAATCGTGTCGCCCCAGTAGTCATAAAGCGATTTGCCCCGCCGGGTTTTCAGGCGGCTGCCCATTTCCAGCCGGTAAGGCTGAATGGCATCCAAAGGTCGCAACACCCCGTAAAGGCCGGACAGGATGCAAAGGTGGTCCTGCGCCCAATCCAGATCATCCTTGGTCAGTGTTCGCGCCTCTAGCCCCTGATAGGTGTCGCCGTTGAAGGCGAGTGCGGCGGGCTTTGTCGCCTCTGGCGCAGGTTCATCAGCAAAGGTTTTGAAACGATCCCGGTTCAACCGGGCCAGATCATCAGAGATACCCATCAACCCCTTAAGGTCTTTCAACGTCAGATTGCGTGCAGTTCTGGCAAGGCTGATCGCCTCTTTGGTAAAGGCAGGTTGCGTCGCAGCGACGACGACCGGGTCCATATCAAGTGATTTTGCAGGTGATATCGTGACGAGCATGACTGTCTTCCTTTTGGTCTTGCGGAAGACTTAACACGCAACTGGGTTAGTTCAACTGGACCTGTAACGGATATTGCCCATCTTCAAACGGCCCGAACAAATCATCAAGATCGGGGTGATCCACGGGTTCGCCAGAATAATCAGCGATCAGGTTCTGCTCCGAGACATAGGCGACATAAAAGCTCTGCTCATTCTCGGCCAGAAGATGATAAAACGGCTGGTCTTTTTTGGGCCGGCTATCTTCGGGGATGGCGTTGTACCATGCATCCGTGTTCGAAAACATCGCATCCACGTCAAAGACAACACCCCGGAACGGATGTTTCCGGTGGCGGACGATCTGACCCAGATGATATTTCGCACGTGTCGTAAACATAATAACAATACCCCACATTTCCGTATATGCCCCGAAAAGCGGCGCTGTCTAGGTTTTGACCCTTAAAATTAAGGAAACAGTTTGTGAACATTGTCCTGACAGTGGTTAATATCACCGCCCCGGTTTTCCTGTTGGCCGCCGTCGGCTTTATCTGGGTCAAGCTGGGTTTTGAATACCGGGTGGAGTTCGTCACCCGCATGGCCATGACGCTTGCCGTGCCTTGCCTGATCTTTATAGCCTTGATGCAGACCCAGATCGAACCAGAGGCGCTGGCCGCCCTGTCGCTGGCGTCGCTTGTGGCCTATAGTCTTGTAATTGCATCGCTTTTTCTTGCCGTGAAGGCTTTGCGCCTGGACGTAACGACATATCTGGCACCATTGTCGTTTGGCAATACCGGCAATCTGGGTCTGCCGCTTGCGCTGTTTGCCTTTGGCGATGTTGGGCTGGGCTATGCAGTTGTTGTTTTCGCCGTGATGGCCGTCTTGTCATTCACGATTGGCGTCTGGATCGTGTCAGGTGGTGGATCGATCAAGCGGGTCGTTCGGGAACCCATGGTTGCCGCCACGTTATTGGGCGCGCTTTTCTTGTGGCAGGGATGGGAAACCCCCGCATTTCTGACAAATGCGCTGGATTTGATCGGACAAATGGCCATCCCAATGATGCTGATCACGCTTGGCGTTGCCGTGGCGCGGTTGAATGGAAAGATGATGCGGCAGGCCGTCGCCCTGTCCATTCTGAAGGTGATCCTATGCGTTGCCGCAGCAGCCGCGGCCGCATCACTAATCACCCTGGACCCGGTTGCGACCGCCGTTCTGGTTGTGCAGGTTGCCACGCCGGTTGCCGTCACATCCTACCTTTTGGCCGAAAATATGGGGCTGATGCACAACCGGTGGCCGGGCTGGTTGTCGCCTCAACCCTTTTATCGGTCGTCGCATTACCGCTTATCCTTGCATTTGTGATCTGACCGACGCTCTTTGGGATTCACAGGACCAGTTTGATCAGTTAGGATCAAAGAAAAACAAATATAAGCGAGAGGCAGATGAGCAGTTTCTTTCGCGCAATGATCGCGGTGCTTGTGTTGGGCAGTTGCAGCGGCGGTGGATCCGGATACGGGTCAGCGCCACGCAATCTGGATGACGCTTGCAGCATCGTGTCGCAGCGCCCTGAATACCTTCGCGCGTTCAAGCAGGTCGAACGCAAATACGGTGTCCCTGTGCCGTCGCTGATGGCGATGATCTATCAGGAAAGCAAATTCATCAGCGATAACCGCACCCCTCATCAATATGCGTTGGGCGTTATTCCTGTTGGCCGCCAGTCATCCGCCTTTGGCTATAGTCAGGCGCTGGATGGGACCTGGGAGGAGTATCAGGATGAAGTTGCGGGCCGCCGCGCCCGTCGTGATGATATTTACGCCGCCACCGATTTTATGGGCTGGTATATGGTCCAGACAGTAGAAGAAACAGGTGTGCCAATCGACGATACGCGCAACCAATACCTTGCCTATCACGATGGCCGTACCGGATTCAAACGGGGCACCTGGAAATCAAAAAGCTGGCTGGTCCGTATCTCGGGTGAGGTTGAGGCGCGCGCAGTGTTGTATGACACCCAGTTGCGCAGTTGTGGGAAACGCTAGCAGCAGGTTGTCACGCGCGGGTCGCTTTTGCAGCAATCCCTGACCAGATATCCGATCATCCCACCCATCGCGTCAAAATCCACGCGGTAGATGATGCTGCGTGATGCCCTAGTGGCGTTGATCAACCCGGCATCCGCCAGCGTGGACAAATGAAACGATGTCCGCGACGCGGATGCGCCCACCTCTTGGCTGATGTCCCCGGCTGCTGCACCTGCTGGCCCCATGGTCACCAGATACCGCAGGATACGCAGTCGCGTTTCCTGCGCCAAAGCGCCAAGCGCCCGAATAACTGCCTGTTCTTCCATATTTCAATCTTTCTTGAAATGTTGTGGGGTTTCGATTATATTTCAACAAAAGTTGAAATAGGAGATACCCAATGCCATCGACCGATACAACACTCCACGCGCTAACCACCGAACTGGATCAGGCGGCGCCTGACCAACCGCTGATCTTCGCAACAGATGATGGCGATATCGGCCCAGGCTATCATGTGACCGAGCTTAAGCATCTTGCCGTTCACAGCATTGATTGCGGTGGGCGACGTTCCAGCTGGGATGAGGCGCAGTTGCAACTGCTCGACGGGCGCAATGGCACGCATATGTCCGTTGGTAAGTTTGTTACAATTGCCCGACGCAGCATGGCGGCGGTGGACGGTTTGGGTGATGTGCCACTTTCGGTGGAATATGCCCCGCAAAACCAAGGTCTTCACCGGTATCATATCGGTACTGCAATAGCCGGTTCAGACGGTTTGCGGCTATCACTGGTCCCGGATGCAGCATTGTGCAAGCCTGCGTCGAAATGGGGGCTTGGGCAGCCATTCCAGGCAAAAAACAAGGCGGGCCAAAAAGCCCGCCCTGCATCTGACTGTTGTGCGCCACGTTAGGGGTTCCAGTTGCTCGTGGCGGCGACGATGTTGAACTTCCGTTCGCTGATGCTGCCACCCGATACCAGATCGTTCAGGATCACCGTTGTCTGGCTGCCCACATCATCGGTCACGATCCACTGCCGCAACTCAACGGGGTTACCAGTGAACACCATTTGAATGTTCCCGTATTGCGGGTTGTCAGGGTCCTGCGCGGTGACCGTCGTGCTTGTTCCGTCGAAGGTCTGGTTGGTCACCATCCGCGCCCGGCCCAAATCAACATTGCGTTGCAGGATAATGCCCAGCGGGGTCTGGTTCAGGGGATAAGTCTCAGGCCCAGTGTTCGAGCGCGGATCAAAGATCGCCAATTGGCCACCCTGCCCGATCACCAAGGATTTCTCGGGCGGGTTATACTCGAACCGGATGCGCCCGGGCCGCTTGATGTAAATGGTGCCCGTTGATAGCGTGCCATCGGCGTTGATCTGAGTGAACCCCCCTTGTGCTGTCTGCAGCTGGTTGAGGTATTGCGATATCTGCCCCAAGCTTAGCTGTTGTGCAGATGCGGTGCCCGCAAAAACCGCAAGGATCATTGCAAAAGCGAGTGTAAAGAAACGTTTGGTCATAAACCTTACCTATATCTGAAGGTGCCTGTTTGCACCCGTTATGCAGACATCACAACAGCACGGCCCGCCCCGTTAGGCGATATCACGCCGGATGATTTCAGATATCCGGACGGTTTCGTGCCTTATTTTACTGGTTTTCAGGCCTGATCGATCAGCTTTTTGTGATCTGCCGCATGATCACGGGTCAGCGCACCCAGATTTCAACGCGGCTATGGGTATTGCCCGCCACTTGACCTTCATAGCAAGCAACCGGGGCCACCGGACCGAAACCGTAGGACGACAATTGCAGGTTATTGCTGGCAATAACGTCTGCTGCAAAAATGCTGAAGGCAGCTTCAACACCTGATGCCGCCTTTTCAGACACATCAATTGCGCTCTGATCGCCTTCGCTGCTTTCTGCAACGCCGACGAAGAAGATATTGCGACCAGCATAGGCATCATCGGCAAGCGTCTCTGCGAGTGTCTTGAACATCGCACGGTTCCATCCGCTTTCCGGTCCGCTGGTCGCCCCGCCGATCAAGGTGGGTGACAACCGTTCGGCATCAAATAGCCGCTCAAACATGGTCGCTGCTGCTGGTTTGGCCGCATCGCTCAACTCTGCGCTCATGATGGCAGAAAGGCGTGCGTTATTCTTGGCCGGGTCCAACTGCACAGCGCTGTAATCCACGAACCCCTCTTCCTGCAAAGCCGCTTGCACGACATCGCCGCTGGCAAAATCCAGCAGGGCTGGTGTCAAACCGTTTGACGGCAAGGTATTGTAGCGGGCCATGATCGGGCGGATTAGTGGATACGCGCCCGAGATCATGTTGAAGACGTCAGGCGCCACCGCGCGCCCACAGCTGCCTGCCACATCCAGCAACTCGTTCTCGCCAGTATTTTCCAGACTGACAACACTGATACTGCCCGGAAACTGACCGACAGAGGCGGCGATACCGGCCTCATCCGCCATGGTCAGCACGTTTCCTGCAATCGTCTTTCCGGCTGGTTCCATCACCGTGGTGACGAATTCTGCACGCAAATCTGTGTTTTCCGGCAGTTGCAGCGGTAAGATACGTTTGTCGGCCCCACCAAGGGCAGACCAATTGCTGATCTCGCCTGCGTAAATCGCCGCGATGTCATCTAGCGAAACGGAGGTCACGCCGGTATCAGGTGCCGCGATGACAGCAAATGCCGTCAAACCGACCATCTGGTGGGTCAAGGGCCCAGTCAGCGCCCAGCCAGTCACATCAGGAAAATCGGCCTCTGCACTGCCGGTAAGGGACGTGATTGCGATATTGATATCGCCTGCCGTTCCGACGCCAACCGGGCGAAGCGTTGCTTCTTCGCCTGTCGCGCCACGCGACAACACGACGAGCCCCTGATCAGTTTCGCGAATATCAACGTCGGTGCCCGGCTCTGACAGATAGGTTCCCGCCACGACGCCGAACAGATCTTCAAAATTCCGACGCGCGAAGCTCAGTGACAAATCGGCTGAAACGTCGGAAGAACCGGAAGATGTCGCTGCAGCCGCTTGGGTTTCTTCTTTGCTTTCACCCGTCACAACTTCAACAAAGGCGGCTGCATCCAGACCGAAATCATTATTGGCCAGAACATCCTGGCAACCGGCCCCGTAACATCCAACCTCGGACGCTGGCACGCTGACCACCCCAACTGACGTGTTTACTGACAGCATTGTGCCGTTGTAGTCGACGATTTCACCGGCAACGCTGATAAAGCCATCAAGTGACCGCAGCTCGACCTCTTGAGCGGACAATGCAGCAGGCGAAGCTGCACAAAGTAATGTGGTGATGGTTCGTTTCAGCATTTGGTTTCGTAGCTCCGACGATAATGTACCTGCACGCTCGCGCGCGCACCGTGTGTGACACTCACCAACCAAACAAAGCACCAAACCAACACGACTATTTTCAGATTGGTTAACACTTAACCCTATTGTTGTCACCGGTCAGTCGGTGGTCCGTTTTTTTGTTTGATTTCTTGTTGCTAACCCACATCGCGCATTCGCCTTACACAAGAACGGGTCAGGCGCTGCGCGTTATCTTACGTAAATCAGCAGTTTCCCCAAGGGCATTTTTCAAAGTCGGATGCCCGTCAGCCGTCAATCCGGCGCCTTTGCGTAGCGCAGATGCCCTGACTTGATCCAAATCCTGGCCCCGTCAGTGCCCGCTTTTGCCACCAAAGCCACACCGTCGGGCAAACGTAGCCAGGTGTGTTTGTCCAGCCACTCACCCTGTTCTATTACGTTGCCATCAAGCACCAGCATTTCGATCCCGCCGGGATCATTCATCGAAAGCGACGCACCCGCATCAAGTGCGTGATATGTCACCACCTCTTGGGCATCGCGGTGTAGCTCGGCGCTGGCCACCCCGTTGTCTGCCGCGCCGAGTTCGTCTGCCATCGTTTTGCGAAACTGGTTGCGATCATCCATGTCAAATTGCCAGAGTTTGACAAAGATTGTGCAACCCGGTTCCGATCCCGGCGTATGCGCCGTCGTTGGTGGATTGCGTACATAAGTCCCCACGGGGTAGTCGCCGTGTTCGTCCTGAAAAACCCCATCCAAAACGATGAATTCCTCACCACCGGTATGGGTATGCGCCGGAAAATGGCTGCCTGGGGCGTAGCGCACGATTGTGGTCGCGCGGGCCACTTCATCACCAATCCGGTCAAGCATCCGCCGGTCCACGCCCGGCATGGGCGACGCTTGCCAAGGGAGTTGCTCTGAATGGACCACCACACGGGTCGTGAAATCGGCGTTCAATTCCATTTCTGTGTCCTTTTCCATAGCTGGGCATACCATGCCTGACACAAGGTCATGCCCGCCTGCCACCCCTTTTGACCGTCACGACACATCTATTTGAAACATTGCAATATTGTTTTGGTCTATGGCTTGGCGACACATATCGACCAAGGGAACATTTCATGCGTGGCATCATTATCGGCATCCTTCTTTTTCTGGGCACACAGGTTGTGGCCCAATCGGTCATAGATCGCGAAGGCTGGGTTGTCATGCCAACTGACAAGGCGTTTGATACCTTGTTGGATGACCTCAAAACGGCCGTGCGCGACAACAAATTTGGCGTTGTTACGCAGGCGGGCCCCACCGGTGCGGCCCGCAATCGTGGCATCACCATCCCCAACAACCGGGTCGTAGGCGTCTTTAACAATGTCTATGCCGTTCGCATTCTGGAAGCATCCGTGCCCGCCATGATCGAAGCACCAATCCGGTTTTATCTGACCGAAGATGAAACCGGCGCCGCGACCCTATCCTACAAAACGCCCAGCTATGTGTTTGCCCCCTATGCACTGGACGCCAGCGCAGACCTGATGGTAGCTGCCAGTGAACTTGACGCGGTCTTTTTGACCATCGCCACTGCCGCCGCCCGCTAAAGATAAGGACAAACCCATGCAAGATACGATCCGCGCCGCTGACGTTCTGGCGCGCCGCCTTTATGCGGCAGGTTGCCGTTATGCTTTTGGGATGCCCGGCGGTGAGGTACTGACCCTGATCGACGCGCTGGAACAGGCGGGCATTCAGTTCATCCTGACAAAACACGAAAATGCGGCAGGCTTCATGGCCGAAGGCGTGCATCATGTGGATGGTGCGCCTGCCATTATGGTTGCGACCGTTGGGCCGGGTGCCATGAACGGCGTCAATGTGGTCGCAAATGCCGAGCAGGACCGGGTGCCGCTGATCGTGCTGACGGGCTGCGTTGATGCGGCAGAGGCGCAGACCTACACCCATCAGGTTCTGGATCATCGCAAAGTGTTTGATCCTATCACCAAAGCAACCTTTACCCTTGATCCCGCTGCTGCAGGCGTGATCGCAGACAAGGCTGTAGGCATCGCTACAGAAGGTCGCGCCGGGCCGGTGCAAATTGATGTACCGATTGCCGTCGCCGACGCCCCCGCGCATCCCTTGCAAGTTGGCCGCGCTAAAGCGGCAACCGTGGTGCCGCATGGTGCGGATCTGGACCTTGCCCGCGATTGGTTGGCCGGGGCCAAGCGCCCCGTGATCGTTGCTGGGCTGGATGTGCTGAAGGATGGCTCTGCTGATATGCTGGCGGCATTTGCGGCAGATTTTCAGGTGCCGGTGATCACGACTTATAAGGCAAAAGGTGTATTGCCAGAGGATCACCCGCTGTCCTTGGGCGGTGCGGGCCTGTCTCCGTTAGCTGACAAACATCTCCTGCCTTTTCTGGACGCCGCCGACCTGATCCTGCTTGTTGGCTATGACCCAATCGAGATGCGAACAGGCTGGCGCGATGTATGGAATCCGCAGTCCAAACGGGTTATCGATATCCACGCTGCCCCCAACCATCACTACATGCATCAGGCGAGCCTTAGCTTTGTCGCCGATACCGGCGCGACGCTACGGGCCATCTCGACCGGGTTGGAACCTAATGCCACGTGGGTGGATGGGGAAATACCAACCTTGAAAACGGCGCTGGCCAATGCCTTTCCCAAGGATGAGCCATGGGGGCCAGCGGCGGTGATCGATACGTGCCGCACGGTCCTGCCCAATGATACAATCGCCACAGTCGACAGCGGCGCGCATCGCATCCTTTTGTCGCAGATGTGGACTTGCACCAGCCCGCGGACACTGCTGCAATCATCTGGGCTTTGCACCATGGGCTGCGCCGTGCCACTTGCCATGGGCGCGAAAATCGCCGCCCCGGACCGACCAGTCGTCAGTTTTTCCGGCGATGCAGGTCTGCTGATGGTGGCGGGTGAACTTTCGACGGCGGCAGAACTGGGACAGAACACAATTTTTGTGGTCTTTGTCGATGCCTCGCTGGCGTTGATCGAGCTGAAACAAAGACAACGCCAGATGGTCAACAAGGGTGTGGATTTTGGGCTGCATGACTTTGCCGCTATCGCGCGGGCCTTTGGCGGGAATGGCGTGACAGTGCGCGACCGTGATGGGCTGACGACAGCCTTGACCGATGCACTGGCTGCAGACAAGTTCACCCTGATCGCAGCAGAGATTGACAGGCAGGCTTATGACGGACGCATCTAATACCGGCCCTTTAAAAGGGATCCGGGTGCTGGACCTGAGCCGTATTCTGGCCGGGCCGACCTGTACCCAATTGCTGGGTGATCTGGGCGCTGAGGTGATCAAGATCGAAAACCCCAAGGGCGGCGATGACACACGCAGCTGGGGACCGCCATTTGTAGCCGGCGCAGACGGGGCACCGACCGACAGATCGTCCTATTTCCTATGTGCCAATCGCAACAAGTATTCGGTTGCCGTCGACATCTCGACCAGCGAAGGGCAAGATACGATCCGCGCCATTGCCGCACAATCCGACATCGTGATCGAGAACTTCAAACCCGGTGGCCTGCAGAAATACGGGCTGGATGCCGCAACACTTTGCGCGGGCGACCCGGCGCTGATCTATTGCTCAATCTCAGGCTACGGGCAGACCGGGCCAAATGCGCATAAGCCCGGCTATGACCTGATGGCGCAAGGCTATGGCGGGATCATGTCACTGACCGGTGCGGCAGAGGGCGAGCCAATGAAAGTCGGCGTCGGGATCGCTGATGTTATGTGTGGTATGTATGCCAGCGTTGGTATTCTGGCCGCGCTGCGGCATCGCGATCAGACGGGTGAGGGGCAACATATTGATCTGTCATTGGTCGATAGCCAGGTGGCATGGCTGATCAATGAGGGCACAGGCTATTTGACCACTGGCGAACGCCCGATCAGACGCGGCAATGGCCATCCCAATATTGCGCCATATCAGGTTTTTGCCACATCCGATGGTCACGTGATCATCGCGGTGGGTAATGACGGGCAGTTCGGGCGGTTCTGCGGGTTTCTTGGGCTGGATGACCTGCCCGGCGACCCACGCTTTGTCACCAATTCCGCCCGGCTGAATAACCGGGGCGCGTTGATTGCAGCACTTGAACCAGCGCTTGCGGTTCGGACAACCCCAGACGTCATTGAAGGGTTGGAAGCATGCGGTGTGCCCGTGGGACCGGTACAGACACTGGATCAGGTCTTTGCCTCTGATCAGGTGGCCGCAAGGGACATGGCGATCACCATGGATTGCCCCGATGCTGCAACCAAAGATGTGCGTTTAATCGGCAATCCGTTGAAATTTTCAGCAACACCGGTGTCATATCGCAAGGCGCCGCCAAAGCTTGGGCAGGATACAGCCGATATTCTACAGTGGCTGAATTCAGAGCTTGAACGCTAAATAACTGAAATCCATGTACTAAACTGCATTGAAACACTTATGACAGGTTCGTCATTCACGGGTCTGTGTGATGTGCAATCTACGCGGGGCTGCTACCCCATAGGACAGACCAAGGAGCGTTCAGCACATGATGCAAGATATTTTCGGCCAAGATACAACACTGGCGACCCCGGCAGCGTTGGAACAGTGGAACAAAACACAGCTTGCATTTCTGGCGCATGGGGCGGCGACGCCGACACATCTGGGTGCGGCATTGGAGGCCGAGCCGCAATTTGCACTCGGACATATCACAAAGGCGATGTTCTATATTCTTTTGGGACGTCGCGAATTGCTGGCCACAGCAGAGGCTGCCTATCAGGCCGCTGAGGCCGCCAATCGCACCCAGCCGATCAGCAAGCGCGAGCTGCATTTTCTTGAGGCGCTGCGCGACTGGATGAAAGGCCATCCCAAAATGGCGCTGCGCCATTTTGAGGCGGCATTGGCCCAGAACCCAACCGATACGCTTGCCATGAAGCTGGACCATGCGTTGCGTTTTGTGCTGGGCGACCATCATGGCATGCGCCGCATGGTCGAAGATGTGATGCCCGCCTATGATAATAAACACCCCGGATACGGTTATCTGCTGGGATGTCATGCGTTTACGTTGGAGGAAACCGGCGAATACAAACGTGCCCAGATTGCCGGGCGCGAGGCGCTTTTGCTGGCCCCCGATGACGCATGGGGCCTGCATGCCGTGGCCCATGTCCATGATATGACCGCCGATGCAGCAGGCGGGATCAAATGGCTGACCGGCCGCGAAGAGGCCTGGGCCCATTGCAACAATTTCCGCTACCACGTCTGGTGGCACAAGGCCCTGATGCATCTTGACCTGGGCGAACGTGAGGTCGTGCTGGACCTTTATGACCAGCAGATCCGGCAGGATAAGACCGATGACTACCGCGACATCTCAAACGCGACTTCACTGCTGTCACGACTGGAACTTGATGGTGTTGATGTTGGTGACCGCTGGGACGAACTGGCAGAGCTGTCGGCCAACAGGACGGAGGATGGTTGTCTGATCTTTGCTGATCTGCATTACCTGCTGGCCCTTGTTGGCGGGCGGCGTGACGATGCAGTGGCGCAGATGATGGGTCGTTTGCACCGCGATGCCAAGGAGGGTCGCACCGACATGCAAAAGGCGATGGCATCGCCCGGATTGGCCACAGCTGCCGGGTTGGAAGCCTTTGGCGAAGCGAATTTTGAGGTGGCCTTCATCAATCTGGCCAAGGCCAACCAGCATCTGCAGCTGGCCGGGGGTAGCCACGCCCAGCGTGACGTTTTTGAACGTCTTACTATCGATAGCGGCATTCGGGCCGGAATGCTTGACGAAGCAGAGGCGATTCTTGCCAAGCGAACAGCCCAGCGCAACGGACGTATTGACGGCTACGCTGCGGCGCGGCAAAAGCTGATCGCAGATGGCCGTGGTGCGGCTGGCAACGCGGCCCATGTTGTTGCTTAGCTTCACGGGCGCCCGATAGTTAGATGAATATGACGTCCACGATGACAACTTCCGGTGCCGTTGCAGCGCCGAAGACGATCCGTGATCCACGGCTCGACTTTTATCGTGGTATGGCGATGTTTATCATCCTGATGGCCCACACCTCCGGCAATTGGTGGAACCAATGGATCCCAGCCCGGTTCGGCCTGTCTGATGCCGCAGAGATCTTTGTTTTCTGTTCCGGTATGGCCTCTGCCGTGGCTTTTGGCCGGACCTATGAACGGCGCGGTTGGGCGCTTGGCACAACCCGCATCGGGTTCCGGGTCTGGCAGATTTACTGGGCGCATATTGCAACTTTCCTGCTGACCGTTGCCCTTCTGGCGGCCTTTGACACCTATGGCGATTTTGAGAAAAGCTACATCGGGGGCCTTAATCTGGGTCGCTTCGTCAATGATACGGCACCGCAGATTGTGGGTCTGTTCACACTGACCTACGTTCCGAACTTCTTTGATATTCTGCCGATGTATATGGTAATCCTGATGATGGTGCCGATTGTGATGGCGTTGTCGCAGGTCAACCTGTGGCTAGTCGCGGCTTTCGTTGGCATCACCTGGTTTCTGGGCCAAGGCGGTCTGCTGGATTGGCTTGGCATTGGCTGGTTGCAAATCAGCCTACCCGCCGAGCCATGGTCAGAGCGGGAATGGTTCTTCAACCCCTTCACCTGGCAGCTTGTGTTTTTCACTGGCTTTGCACTGATGATCGGTTGGCTACCCGCCCCACCAATCAATCGCTATATGATCGCGCTGGTGGGTGCCGCCCTGATTGGTGGATTTCTGGTATCCATCGTGGCCGCCCGCGAATTGGGCTGGGGTTGGGTGAACCCGTGGAAGGCCGACAACAGAATGTGGATTTCCAAGACCGATACCGGCATCCTACGCTACCTCCACTTTCTTGCGGTCGCATATCTGGGCTGGGCGATTGCCGGGCAGCATGGGCGCAATATCGTGGCCACGGGTACGTCCATCTTCGCCAGCATTTGGCGTGGCATTGTTCACCTGATCACGAAGGTCGGTCAGCAATCGCTTGCCGTGTTCCTGACAACGGTTGTCCTGTCTCGCATCCTTGGCTTCGCAATTGATCAATTAGGGGATGGCGCGCTGCCGATTGCAGCAGTCAACATCGCCGGTTTCGCGATCATCCTTGGCGTCGCCTATGGCGTTGCCTGGATCAAGGGCCAACCGTGGAGAGGGGCTGCCAAACCATGATGAATCGCCGCACATTCATGGCCCTGATCGCCGCCGCAGCCGCAAGCCCTGCCGCCGCGCAGGCAACACAACCGTTTTCGCGCGATTGGTTGATCGATCTGGCGTTGCGGAAATCCAAGGCCGATTACACTGCCCGCCCGCTGATCCCAGAGGCGTGGCGCAAGATCAGTTATGATGATTTCCAGCATATCTGGTTCAATGAGAAAAAAGCGATCTGGAACGATACCGACCGGCCACTAAAACTGGACCTGTTCACGGCAGGTCTATATGTCGAACGCCCTACCACGATCCATCTGGTTGAGGACGGTCAGGCACGCACGCTGGCATATGACATTTCACTCTTCGACCGAACGGGCGACTTCCCTGACCTGCCTATTGACGACACGATGGGGTACGCCGGGCTGCGCATGCGGGCGGAACTAAACGCGCCCGGCATCTTTGAAGAATTCACCGTGTTTCAGGGGGCCAGCTATTTCCGGGCCATCGGTAATGGGCAGACCTATGGGTTGTCGGCACGTGGACTGGCCCTGCGCACCGGCGCTGCCGATGGCGAAGAATTCCCCGATTTCACAGATTTCTGGGTCGAGGCCCCGGCCCCCGGTGCAGACAGTTTTGTCGTGCACGCCTTGCTGGACAGCCCGTCCGTCACAGGGGCCTATCAGTTCACCATCAGCCATGGCGAAACAACCGACATAGCCGTGACCGCAACGCTGTTTCCTCGGGTGGATCTGACCCATGTGGGGCTTGGTGCGTTGACATCCATGTTCCTATTCGACGAGACAAACCGCCACCGGTTTGATGATTTCCGCCCCGCCGTGCATGACAGTGAAGGGTTGCTGATCCTCAACGGCAATGGCGAACGTATCTGGCGACCGCTTGCCAACCCCAAAAAGGTTGAGATCAGCGCCTTTGTCGATGATGGCCCACAAGGGTTCGGCCTGATGCAACGCGACCGCGACCCCGAAAGCTTTGCCGATCTGGAGGCGCATTACGAAGCACGGCCATCGCTATGGATTACGCCGGATGGCGACTGGGGAAAGGGCGTTGTCGAACTGATCGAAATTCCCGCCGATAAGGAAATCTATGACAATATCGTCGCGTTCTGGCGCCCGCGCGAGGTAATGAAAAGCGGCGCGCGGCAGGATTTCAGCTATCACATGGCATGGGGGAATGATCCAACCGGTCTGCCTGACCTTGCCCCGGTGATTAACACGCGCATCGGCAAGGGTTTTGATCAGATCAAGACCGTGATCGCCATCGACTTTGCCACACATCCCGCACTGGAAGGATCATTGGATGACCTGACAATTGTCCTGCGCGGATCACATGGTGAGGTGTCGCCTGCCATCGTTCAACGTAACCCTGGCACAGGCGGCGTGCGGATGAGCTTCAGCATTCTGCCGGGTGATGCACAAATGGTGGAACTGCGCGCGCAACTGCGTCGTGATGGAACCCCCCTGACCGAAGTCTGGCTTTATCGATGGACGGCATGATCGCACCCAATCTGATGCCGCCCGAGGCCCCGTTGGAGCGGCCTATTCAGGCATTGAACCGGCCGCACCGGGACCAGTCCGCGCCGGGCACGGCTGATCAGTCCACGACGCGTTGGTGGCGGCTCTTTGCCTTTGCGCCTGCGATTGTAATCACCGCATTTGTGATTGGCATGATCATCGACTGGTTTGCCATGTCCGGCCTGTACCCGCTGGAATATGCGATCATCGGCCTGATCACGGTCACGTTTTTTTGGATTGCCCTGTCACTATCCACCACAATTGTGGGGATCAGCAGCATGTTTCTGAACCATGCGCGCCTCGACAGGCCGTCATCACTTACGTCGCAAAACGTGGCTTTGCTGGTCCCCGTTTACAACGAATCCCCTGCTGACGTGTTCGGCAATGCCGCGGCCATGATGATGGCCCTGCGCGATCAGCACAGCGGACATAATTTTTCCCTGTTTATCCTGTCAGACACGCGTGGCGAAGAAGCCGCAGCGCTGGAATTGCGGGCGTTTTATAACCTGCGCATCCGATTGCCCGAAGGGTGTCAGGTCTATTATCGTCGGCGCCACGACAATATCGACCGCAAGGTGGGCAATCTGGCCGATTGGGTGGAACGCTGGGGTGGTGGCTATGACGCCATGCTGGTGCTGGACGCCGATAGTCTGATGAGCGGTGACGCCATCACCGCCCTGACCGATGCGCTTGCCGCTGAACCTGCCGCTGGTCTGATCCAATCGTTCCCGACAATCTTTGGGGCGCGCACAGTCTTTGCCCGGGTACAGCAGTTTTCCAACCGGGTTTACGGTGCGCCTTTGGCCGAAGGCCTCAGTCGCTGGACCGATCAGGAGGGCAACTATTGGGGTCATAACGCGATTATCCGCACGCGTGCCTTTGCTTCTTGCGCCGGCCTGCCACGCATGCGCAATGGCAAGGGTGATTTGATCCTCAGCCATGATTTTGTCGAGGCTGGTTTGCTGCGCCGGGCCGGTTGGGCCGTACGTTTTCTGCCGCGCGTGCAGGGCAGCTATGAAGAGGTGCCAGCAACCCTGATCGACTACATCCTGCGCGACCGGCGTTGGTGTCAGGGTAACCTGCAGCACCTGAGTCTGCTGTCCTCACGCGGCTTTCATGCGATGTCGCGGTTCCATCTGATCAGCGGGGCCATGGGATATCTGATGTCGCCCGCATGGTTCACGCTGCTGATCATCTGGGCGCTTGTGGGGAATGGCGAACAGGACAATGTCGTCAAATATTTCAGTGGTTTTGATGCACAGGTAAACTGGCCCACGATGACGACAGGCAACAGTATGGCGATCCTCGCCTTCATGTACGCGATGCTGCTCGCCCCCAAGGTGCTGGGGGCTGGGGTGATCCACAAGACAGGCTTACGGCTGCGCGATATGGGCGGCATTCGGCAGTTCATGACCTCGCTTTCGCTTGAGATCCTGCTCTCCATCGCCTACGCGCCTGTACTGATGGTGCAACAAACACGGGCAGTGGCGCAAAAGCTCATGGGGCACCGCGAAAGTTGGGTGCCACAGAACCGAAGCGGTGGGCATTACCCCTTGCTTACGATGATCAAGTTCCACGCGTTTGAGACAATTCTGGGATTGTGTGCGCTTTGGGGCATGGCCCAAGGGTTGGTGACATTGTGGTTGCTACCTATCGCTATCAGCCTCGCGCTTGCGATCCCACTATCAGCGCTTAGCGGCGTCGATCTCTCGGCGCGGCGCTGGTCGGCACGACATATGGGAACACCCGAAGTGATCAACGCGCCCCCGATCATCAGACGAGCCATGGCAGAGCGTCGGCTTGCCGCACGCGCATTGGAAGACACCGCCCAGATTGCTGCAGAATAGACCGACGGGCGCAAAAATCTGTGCAACAGATTTTTGTCATCGCATAGCGGATCATTCGGATGCGCAGCTATCGTGTTACCCGAAAAATCTGTTGCACAGATTTTTCTGCCCTGGCGCTTAACTATCTGAAGGCATGTCCATGTTGAGCGGCAGTCCACGGGCAATCCAGCCTGGCCCTGCAGCTGATCCAAGCATACCCTCCGGTACATCAATGATGTTAGTAAAACCAGCCGCGATCAGCCGGTTGGCAAGGCGGGCCGATCTGACACCGCGCGCGCAGATCAGGGCAACGGGCGCAGCCGTTTCGCCGCCGCTAATCTCCAGCAGGACATCCACAAAATCATCGCGCCGCAAATCCAGTCGATGCGCCCCTTCGCCACTGCCGGTCCGCGCCCATTCATCCGGGCGCCGAATATCGATCAATGTAATCTGACCGCCAACTGCGGCTTCATGCGCTTCGGGCGCGGTCAGGACAGCGCCATCCACCTCTTCAGTGATGAGCGTGTAAAACAGGTTAGGATTGGCAAGCGCTGTCAGACCCCCGGCACCAGCCAGAACAGCCACGAAGACAAGAATGCGAGCGCGGGGCTTCATCGCTAGCCTGTCGCCTCAAGATACGGCGTAATCATCTTCACCGCCTGATCGACATCCATGACAGGCGGCACCAGAGTCAGCACATCGCCCGCGCCATCAAGCAGGTAGATAAAGCTGCCATGCGCAAAAACCTCTCCGCCCGCCGGATCGGTGAACAACACCTCGCGATCGACCGAAAAGGCATCATAGGCGACTTGCAAATCGTCCTCTGGCCCAGTCAAACCGACAAAGTCAGGGTGATACTGCTCTAACGGGGCGCCGATCTGATCAACCGTGTCACGCTTTGGATCCACGGTGATCATGACCGGACGCAAAGTGGCGGCACCCGCCAAGTCATCAACGATATCGGCCATCATCGGCAGGGTTGCTGAGCAGATTTGTTCGCAATTGGCGTAACCAAAGAACAGCAATTGGAAATGCCCGTCCGGGTCCACCTGTGTGCGGGCGACCCCACGCTGATCAGTGAGCGCAAAGTCACCGCCGATATTGAACGGGAACGTATCAGATACCGCTGGTGTCGCTCCCAGTACCGCGATGATCGTCAGAACCCGCATCATTCGAACAGGAAATCCTTGATCTCTTCATCCTGTTCCAGCCCAAGACCAAAATAGCCCTCAGTCGCGATTTCAGCCAGAACACGCGGATCGCGCCGGAACCAAGGCCCTTTGCCCGCAGCCTCAGGATGGTTTTCAGCCCAACGCTTCGTCCAGGTATTGGCCTTTACCCAGTCTTCGCTATCCAAGGCCCGAATGCGTTGCACCAAATAGATATTCTTGGCCCCGACATAGTCGTCTTCCAACAGCAACCCATCCACCTCAACTTCTTGCGCGCAATAGGGCAGCAACTCCTGAACGGCGCCGGTAAAGGCGGGCTGGCTGTTTTTATTGGGAAAGACCAGAACATCATCAACGGTTCGGACAAGGCCAAGCTGGCGGCTGCCATCGCCGCAATTGTCGGGGCAATCGCCTGTCAGTTCACACAGGATATCCACCACTGTCGCCTCGAACCGGGCAGGTTGTTCGGCGTAAAGGTTCCAGGTTTTCGCCTCGGACCCTTCTTCAAAATCCTGCGCAATGGCCGGTGACGCGGCAAAGGCAATTGCTGCAATCAGGTTCAGATGTTTCATTGGTCTTTCTCCGGCACGGCGAATGGCGGAACAGGGCCGTAGCTGTCATGACTCAGCACCTCGATATCAAGGTCATTCACGACTTCTTCGACCACCAGATATTTTAGACCATCGCGTTCATATAGCAGCCCATCCGCCTCAATCACATGGCTCGCCAGACGCAGCTGCGTGTCACCACTGGCGCTATCGGCGCTGTCTTCGATCTTGAGTACCATATAAACGGTCCCATCCTCGGCCAGCAGGCCAACCGGAATACCGCCCGCCGAACACCAAAGCGCACATGTATGATGTGCTGTTCCGACCACGGCATCCGGGCCACCCATCACACCCGAGAAGTAGCACCATGTGTCGATGATTTCGCCCTTGACGCTGATCCGCTCACCGCCAGCCGCGAATGCGGGACCGGCCAGTGACGCAAATGCGGCAATGATTGCAGGTAGAGTTGGTTTCATATGCGCCCCCTGTTGGTGCAACAAGATGACCACAGGTCAACATGCCGCGCAACACACGTTCGCTTGATGGGGCGTCAGATAACCTGCAGTAACAGCGCCTTGGTGTTCACCTCGGTCATCTCGATCGGATTGCCGCCAGTGCTCGGGTCGATCAACGCCCCCGCCACGATCCGGTCGATATCGGGGGTTTCAATGCCCAACCCGGCCAGCGTTTTGGGAATGGCGAAAGAGGCGTTGAAATCATCCACAAAGGCACAGAACCCGTCAAACCCACCATCAATCCCAAGATAGGCGGCGGCCGCATCAAACCTGTCAGCAATCGCCGATTTGTTGAATTGCAGGACGGCGGGCATGAACACCGCATTCGTTGTGCCATGGTGGGTGTGATAGATCGCCCCGACCGGGTGGGACAGCGCATGAATGGCACCAAGCCCCTTTTGGAAGGCCGTTGCCCCCATCGCCGCCGCCGACATCATATGCGCGCGCGCTTCGATATCCGCGCCATCTGCATAGGCGCGCGGCAGGTATTCCTTGACCAGTCGCATCCCTTCCAGCGCTATGCCCTGGCTCATCGGGTGATAATGCGGAGAACTATACGCCTCTACACAATGGGCAAAGGCATCCAGCCCCGTGCCTGCGGTGATGAACTTTGGCATCCCGACTGTCAGTTCGGGATCACAGATGACCACGGATGGCAGGAATTTGGGGTGAAAGATGATCTTTTTCTCCGCCGTTTCCGAATTGGTGATGACAGAGGCGCGACCTACTTCTGACCCGGTGCCAGCGGTTGTTGGCACGGCCACGATAGGTGCGATGGCATCAGCATCGGCCCGCGTCCACCAGTCACCAATATCTTCAAAATCCCAAAGCGGGCGTGTTTGACCCGCCAGAAACGCCACCAGCTTGCCCAGATCCAACCCGGAACCGCCGCCAAAGGCGACGACCCCATCATGCCCACCATCGTTAAAGGCCTGCACGCCGGCTGCCGCGTTTGTTTCATTGGGGTTCGGGTCCACATCAGCAAAGATGGCCCGACCCAACCCGGCAGCTTCCAACAGATCCAGCGTGCGGGTTGTGATCTCCATATCCGCAAGGCCGCGATCAGTGATCAGCAAGGGCTTCTTGATCCCGGCGACGGCACAGGCGTCAGCGATTTCAGAAATGCGCCCCGCGCCAAAGCGGATTGATGTGGGGTAAGACCAGTTGGCAGTCGGTGACATCTTCTAAGCCTTCTTCAGATGGTAGGATTTGGGTCGGGTCAGGTTGTGATATCCAATCAGGGACAAGCCGCCACCACGCCCAGTGTCTTTGCAGCCCGTCCAGCACAGGCCCGGGTCAAGATAATCGGCGCGGTTCATGAACACGGTGCCGGTTTCGATTTGATCGGCAATGGCTTCCGCCCGCCGGGCATCCTTCGTCCAGACCGATGCAGTCAACCCGAACTGGCTGTCGTTCATCAAACGAACAGCCTCATCATCATTCTTGACTGACATGATCCCAACAATGGGGCCAAAGCTTTCGTCACGCATCACCCGCATATCATGGGTCACATTCGTCAGGATTTGCGGGGTCAGATAGGCGCCGCCATCATCCTCTGCAAAGGTCGCGATATGCGCGGTTGCGCCATCGGCGACCGCCTCTGCCGTTTGCGCGCGGACTTCGGCGGCAAAGCGTTCATGTGCCATTGGCCCCAGTGTTGTTTCAGGGTTCAGTGGATTGCCCAGCTTGTAGCCGTTCACAATGGCGACGGCCTTTTCCACGAACGCATCGAAATACTGCTCGGCCACGTAAATCCGTTCAATCCCACAGCAGCACTGACCTGAGTTGAACATCGCCCCATCGATCAGCGTATCAACGGCGGCGTCAATATCGGCATCATCGCAGACATAGCCCGGGTCCTTGCCGCCAAGTTCCAACCCGATGCCGGTAAATGTGCCAGCCGCCGCGCGTTCAATCGCCTGTCCACCACCGACAGAGCCGGTGAAATTCACAAAGCCAAAGGATTTCGTGGCGATCAGGTCAGATGTTGTCTGATGACCCAGAAACACGTTCTGGAACACATCCGTTGGTACACCCGCCGCATGAAACGCCGCCGCCATGCGTTCACCCACCAGCGGTGTCTGGCTTGCATGTTTCAGCACCACCGCATTGCCCGCAATCAAGGCCGGGGCGACGGTGTTAATCGCGGTCATGTAAGGATAGTTCCAAGGGGCCACGACCAGCACGACACCATGCGGCACCCGCTTGATAACCCGGCGAAACGCATCACCATCCTCAATCACGATATCGGCCAGCGCGTCCTGCGCGATCTCGGCCATATAGCTGGCCCGTTCGTTGAAACCGCCAAATTCACCACCATAGCGGATCGGGCGACCCATTTGGTGGGCCAGTTCGGGCACGATCTCGTCGTTCATTTCGCCAACTTTGGCGACGCCCGCCTGTACCAGCGCGATGCGTTCATCCAGCGGGCGGTTGGCCCATGCGGATTGTGCGACCTTGGCGCGGGAAACGGCCGTTTGTGCATCAGTCGCGCTCAGCGCCGGACGCTCGGCATAGACCGATCCGTTGATAGGAGAAATACATGTGATCATCGGTCAGGCCCTTTCAAATCCGCGTGCGATTTCCCAATCTGTGACAACACGGTCAAACTCTTCCTGCTCCCATTCTGCGCATCTTGTGTAATGGTCAATCACATCGTCGCCCATGGCGTCGCGCAGGAATGTCGAGTTGCGCAAAGCCTCAGTAGCGGCGCGCAAGGTTTGGGGAATATCCGCCGCCTTTGCGTCCTCATAGACATCGCCACGGGTGGGCGGGGCAAGTTCCATCTTATCCTCGATCCCCTTGATCCCCGCCGCCAGCATCGCCGCCTGCGCCAGATAGGGGTTCAGGTCCGACCCGCCGATGCGGCATTCGACGCGGACGCCGCGGGTCGCCTCACCACACAGGCGGAACCCGGCGGTGCGGTTATCAACGGACCAAACGGTTTTGGTGGGCGCAAAGGTGCCTTTGGCGAAGCGTTTATAGCTGTTGATGTAGGGGGCGAGGAAAAACGTGTAGTCAGGCGCATAGGCGATCAGCCCGGCCATGTAGTGTTTCATCAGATCGGACATGCCAAGATCGGCCTCCGCGTCATAAAACGCCGGTTCGCCATCTTTCCAAAGTGACTGATGGACGTGGGACGAACTACCAACCTTGTCACGATGCCATTTGGGCAGGAAGGTCGCGGCGCGGCCATGGGCCCAGGCGATTTCCTTGATTGCATGTTTGGCAATCGAATGATGATCAGCGCAATCCAGGGCGTAGGCGTAGCGAATGTTCAGCTCTTCCTGACCCGTCTCGGCCTCACCCTTTGAATTCTCAATCGGTAGACCGGCAGCGAACAGGTGGTTGCGGATCGGGCGCATCACCTCTTCTTCCTTGGTGGTCTGCAGGATGTGATAGTCTTCGTTATAGCCACTGATCGGGGCCAGATCGCGGAAGCCACCCTTACGGATTTCGTCAAAGCTTTTCTCGAACAGAAAGAACTCCAACTCGGTGGCCATCATCGCATCAAGGCCCAATGCCTCTAACCGGGCGATCTGCTTTTTCAGCATGGCGCGGGGGTCGTGGGGAACCGGGGCGTGGGTGTGGTGATCAAGGATATCGCACAGCACCATGGCGGTGCCTTCCAGCCAAGGGGTCAGACGGATTGTGCTCAGGTCCGGGGCCATCACGTAATCGCCATAACCCTTTTCCCAACTGGTTGAGGCATAGCCATCCGGCGTCGCCATCTCCAAGTCAGTCGCAAGCAGGTAGTTGCAGCAATGGGTTTCCCTGAAAGAGGATTGGATGAAGTTTACGGCGTGAAACCGTTTACCCATCAACCGGCCCTGCATGTCCACGAAACAGGTCAGGACAGTATCGATTGACCCATCTTCAACGTGGGATTTGAGGTCATCGAAGGTCAAATTGCCGGGCATGAAACGATCCTTTGTCGGAAAGGTGCCCCGGGCTTGACCCGGGGCCTCCACGTTGGTTCTGGTTGAAGTCCCGGGTCAAGTCCGGAACAGGTTCACGTGTAACGGTAAGGCCGTCCTGCCTTTTCCATATCCGCGTTATACTGTTTGAAGATATCAACGACCTTGCGTTTGATATCTGACTCCGCGGCGATTTCTTCCCAGAACTCGCGCCCGGCAGCCTCAACAGTCGCCCATTCTTCATCAGGGATGCTGGTCAACTCCATCTTGGTGCCGTTGACACGCAGGTTCGCTTCCCCACCCCAGTACCAATGCTGGCGATAGTAATGTGACTGTTCGCAGCATACCTGAAACAGGGTTTGCAAGTCTTCGGGCAGTTCATTCCAGCGGTCCATATTCGCAAAGAAATGACCGATCCACGCACCAGAGATATTGTTGGTCAGGAAGTAATTGGTCACGTCGGCCCAGCCAACGGTGTAGTCTTCGGTGATGCCCGACCATGCGATCCCGTCCAGTTCGCCGGTTTGGACGGCGACCTCGATATCCTCCCATGGCAGGTTTACCGGCACAACGCCGAACTGGCTCAGGAACCGGCCAGCGGTGGGGAAGGTAAAGATGCGCTTGCCCTTCAAATCCTCAAGGCTGCGGATCGGGTCCTTGGTCGCGAAATGGCATGGGTCCCAGGCGCCTGCGCTGACATGTTTGACACCAACGGCGGCATATTCCTCTGCCCAGATTTCGTTCAGGCCGTATTGATTGAACAGCACCGGCACATCAAGCGAATAGCGCGACCCAAACGGGAAATAGCCGCCAAACACAGTTACCTCGGTAGGGGACGCCATACTATCATCATCCGACTGCACGGCGTCGATCGTACCGCGTTGCAGCGCCTGAAACAGTTCTCCGGTTGGGACGATCTGATCGGCATAGAACAGTTCAATCTGCATCCGGTCGCCCGCGATCTGGTTGAACATCTTGATCGCGGGGTCAATCACCTCAGCCGCCAATGCAGCACCAGCATAGGTCTGCATCCGCCACTGGATTGTCCCCTGCGCAAGGGCAGGTGCGGCCAGTGTCGCCGGGGCAGCCACAGCGGCCCCTTGAATAAACTTACGTCTTGTCGTCATAGCGTCTTCTCCTTGTTGGGTTATGCCGGTTACCCCGGTCTCATTTTTCATTTTGCGTAAACGTAGTCGGGTAACCAAGTGGCCAATCCCGGAAAGATCATCACCAAGCTCAGTGCCAGAACCATGACCAGCACAAAGGGCGTGATCGATGCATAGATGTCGCGCAGCCCAATCTCTGGCGGGGCCATGGCGCGCATCAGGAACAGGTTGTAGCCAAAGGGCGGTGTCATATAGGCGATCTGGGTCGTGATCGTATAAAGGATACCGTACCAGATCAGATCAAAGCCCAGCGCACCGACAAGTGGCACATAAAGCGGGGCGACGATGACCAGCATGGCTGTGTCATCCAGAAACGTACCCATCAGGATAAAGCTAAGCTGCATCAGAATCAGAATCATCCAGGGCGACAGGTTCAACTGGTCCGTAAACAGGCTTTCAATCGCTTTGACCGCGCCCAGCCCGTCAAACACGGCACCAAACGCCAAGGCGGCAAGGATGATCCACATGAACATGCAAGTGATGCTCAGCGTGTTACGGACAGAGTTTTCAAAAACCTCGCGGGTCATCCGACCTTTCAGGATGGCCGCAAGCAGTGCCGCCAGCGCGCCAATGGCAGAGCTTTCAACCAGCGATGTCCAGCCATTCACGAAAGGGACCATCATGACGGCAAAGATGATGATCGGCAGCAATCCAGCCCGCAGCAACCGCAGCTTTTCGGCGCGGGGCATGGCGCGGTCCTCTTCGCTTAGCACCGGACCCAAACCCGGGTTCAGGCGACAGCGGATGGCGATATATGCGACGAACATCGCAGCCATCATCAGCCCCGGAACAACCCCCGCCAGCCAAAGCTGACCGACAGGCTGACGCGCGATCATCGCGTAAAGGACAAGGACGACAGATGGCGGCACCAGAATACCCAAGGATGATCCGGCCTGAATGACCCCCGTCACCATCCGTTTGTCATAGCCGCGCTTTAACAGTTCGGGCAGCGCAATCGTCGCGCCAATGGCCATGCCCGCCACACTCAACCCGTTCATGGCGGAAATCAGCACCATCAGCCCAATCGTACCAATGGCCAGTCCACCGCGCAGCCCGCCCATCCAGACATGGAACATACGATAGAGATCATCGGCGATTTTGCTTTCCGACAGCACATAACCCATGAAAATAAACATCGGCAGGGTCAGCAGCGGATACCACTTCATCAACTTCATGGCGGCGGCAAAGCCGATATCATACCCACCCTTGTCGCCCCAAAGCAGCAAGGCCGCGACCACCGCGACAAACCCGATAGCACCGAACACACGCTGACCCGTCAGCAGCATCAGCATCATGGAGGAAAACATAAGGGTCGCGATCACTTCATAGGGCATCAGATGGTTTCACCCTTCAGGCGCAGCACGTCTTTGAACAACTCTGACAAGCATTGCAGGATCATCAGAAAGAACCCGACGATCATGACGACCTTGATCGGCCACATGTAAGGACGCCAGGCCGAGGAAGAGCGTTCCATGCGCCCGATCTCTTCGCTGCCCGTCAGCAGACCCGCAAAAAAGGAAAATGGTTCGGTTTTCCAATAACCCAGCGAATAGGCGGTCGACCCAACGGCACCGTAAAAAAGGACGCAAAGATAAAAGATCAGGAACAGTACCGTGATCAGATCAAACCACGCTTTGCGGCGCACAGACCAACCACCATAAAGCAGATCCATACGCACGTTTGATCCCATCTGGATCGCGTATGGCCCGCCCAGAATGTAATAGGCGACCATGGCAAACTGAGCCATCTCAAGCGTCCAAAGCGATGGCACGAAAAACGTCTTGCTGATCGATGACCAAAGCAGAATGCCCATCAGGCCAAAGATGCTGTACATCATGATCCGTCCGACCCGATAGTTCACAGCATCGACCCCACGAATGTAGCCGTGCATCAGGCCACGCATGCGACCGACCCCGCTGCATTCGTTCTGCTGAACGCATCAGCAATCCAGCCCGCCAGCATATCGGCCATCGCTGATTGCTCTGGCGCAGTGCTGATCAGGTCATTGCGGATTTCCAGCATGACGTTCAGATGACCGCCCGGCAGGGCGTGTTCTCTGAGCGTATGGGTCACTCCATGCGTTGGCCCGTAAGGCTGGTTGCGATCTATCACGGCACTGCTGTGGTCGGCGGCGCAATCCAGCATCGTGTCGGCCAGCCGCGCATCGTCATCATGCACAACACCGATTTCGACGGTCCGGGCATTGCCGTGATAGGTTGGGGTAAAGCTGTGCAAGGTCACAATGACCGGATCTGACGTCTGTCCAATCACCTCGGACAGGCGGTTTTTGAACGGCTCATAATAGGCCGCGATCCGGGCAGCCTTTTCTGCCTGTGAAAGGCGCTGATTGCCGGGGACGGCGTAAATCTCGCTCTTTTCCGGCATTGCGTCTGGCGCTTCAGGCGGTCTGTTGCAGTCATAGACCAACCGCGACACGACGCCGGCGACCAATGTGGCATCCAGCTGACGAGACAGATTTTCAGCAACGGCCATCGCCCCCGGATCCCAGGCGATGTGGCTTCTTTTGGCCTCATCTGAAAGACCAAGATCAGAAAAAGACAATGGAATATAATGGGTTGCATGTTCACATACTAGAATGATCGAGGATGCCCCATCCGGGTTGATCGGCACAACCCGGCCAGCATTCTGATCTGTGACATCGTGATTCATGGCGACCCCCTCGCACAAACTGCTTGCGTTCACCGGTTTTTGTCAACAGAATTGTGAAAAATTTATCATAGACGAACAGGCCTGGTAATTTTTCGATCAAATGAAAGGCGATTATGTCCGACGCGACGCTGACAATCTCTGACCGTATCCAGCGAAAGCTGGATGATCTCACCCGGGCAGAGCGGCAATTGGCGCATTCGATCCTTGAAAACTACCCCGCATCAGGCCTTGGCCCGTTGTCGACGCTGGCCCGGGACGCGAATGTCTCTGTCCCCACAGTGGCGCGGATGGTTCAAAAACTCGGCTTCAAAGGCTACCCCGAATTTCAGGCCGAGCTGCGCGAAGAACTGCGCGCCAAGGTAAAAAACCCCATCGCCAAACATGACACCTGGGCCGACGGTGCGCCGTCAGGCCATATGCTGAACCGTTTCACCGATGCGGTGATTAACAATATCCGCCACACGCTAGGCCAGATCGACCCCGATGCGTTTGATGCCGCCTGCGCGCTTGTTGCTGACCAAGAACGCAGGCTTTGCATCGTGGGTGGGCGCATCACTCATATTTTAGCCGAATATCTGTTTCTGCACGTGCAGGTGATCCGGCCCAACGTGACGCATATCCAATCCACATCCAACGCATGGCCGCACTACCTGCTGGATACCAAGAACAGTGATGTTTTCGTCATCTTCGACATGCGGCGCTATGAAAACAATACGCTGAAACTGGCGCAGATGGCGCAGGAACTAGGGGCAAAGATCATCCTGTTCACAGACCAATGGCGGTCGCCCGTGCATCAGATTGCCGATATCAGCTTCAGTGGGCGGATCGTCGTACCATCAGCATGGGATTCGCTGGGCACAACGCTGTTATTGGTCGAAACCATGATTTCATCCGTTCAGAACCTGAACTGGGACGACACCAAGGCCCGGATGGAAGAGCTTGAAGGTATGTTCGACCAAACCAAGCTCTTCCGGAAATTCACTTAGAACTTCCTGTTGATCTTCGTGTTCTGCGGACCGGCGGTGCGCGCAACTACGGTGCCACGCAAGATCGCATCGATATTTGCAGGGGTCACTGGCGAGATCGGATCACCGCTTGCCAACCTTCGGGCCAACGCCCGTGTGACCTGCGGGGCCGACATACTGGTGCCCGACACGGCCTGACGGCTGCCCGATAAGGACCCCATGGTCACAACACCCGGCCTCATCCGGCCACGGTCCGCCGGGGCAGTCGTGTCGCCGGTGATGGGACGCGCAAGGCCAGCGGCACCCAGACCCGAATAGACGACGACCTCTCTTTCTTCTTCGTCCAGATCGTCATCTTCATCGCCATAAGTACCACCAACCCGAAGCTGTAGCCCGCCACAGGCAAAAGCATTGACGGTCCCGGCGCGCATGACATTGGCTTGGGAACCTGACGGATCAAAGGCCAGAACGTCACCGGCCGGACCATGGCTTTGATAAAACGGATCACGAAACTTCGACTGACGCCCGCCCGACCGGAACCGACGAATGGAATCGTCGCGTTGGATATAGGCATCCACCACGGAATCCTCCCCCAACGACACCGACATCTGAAAGTGGCCCGGCTGAATATAGGGGTCACCAGACTGGGCTGGCAAGGTCGGATACATGGCAAGGGTGATCACCTCACGACCACCCCCATTGGTCCTGCGATATTGCAGATAGGCACGACCGACCGGGGCATCCCCGTTCTGCAATTCCTCGAATGCCCCATGCGCTGCAAATCCTGTGGTTACGGGCGCACTTGGCTGCCGGGAAATCGACAACTGCATGCATTGCGCGGGTGGATTCGTATCATCACGCCACGGCCCCCAGAATTCCAGAAAACTGGGTGTTTTGTCGTCCGGTTTTGCTTCCCAAGTCACCTGATCATCAGTGGCGGTATCAAGCGCCGCATGGGTTTGCGACTGTCGGTGATTGCCCATCGGCAGGACAAAATGCACCGGCCCGATATCGGTGATCCCAGCTTGCGTAACCGCATCCTGAAACTGCTCAACCAGACTACTGCCATCCTTGGCACCGGCCAAAATCCCGTAACTGATGTTGACGATCAGTGGCAGACGGACAAGCACCCCGTCACCGCGAACCTTTTCGATCCAGCGGCATAAACGGCGTGTCCGCCGCACCAGATACAAGATCGCGGTCAGGATATAAAACGGGGCAAAGGTACCCAACGTATCGCGTGTCACCTCTGGCGGTAGGCTGACGGCCATGACCGGAAAGTTGCGTGCATCGGCATCAGACGGGGCAAAGCCCGCTGCAAGATCCGCCACAGCCGCCCCATGATTACCAAAGAACGCACCGCTTTGAACGGATCCGCGCGAAAAATCAATCACGCCCGCCTTGCGATATATCGCCTCTTCATCCGCCAGATCGCCGGCAGCCAAATCGACGAGCATGCGGGAAATCTGGGCGCCGCGCAGCTCTGTTCCATGGGGCAAATCGGCACCCACACGCGGATCAACCGCACTGGCGATGGCCCCATCCTGCATCCAGATCGCAGCCATACGGCTATCAAGATTATTAACCGTAAGCCGTTGATTGGCAAAGGGAACGGTATCGTCAATCACCCCGATCACCGCCGCCCGCGCCGGATCAGGCGGCAAGGCGCCTGGCGACAGAAACTGCAAGTTGGGATCATCCTCCAGGGATTCATCGTAAGGCTCTATGTTCAGCCGGATGGTATCCGCCTGCGCAAATTCATCTAAATTCTGTAAAAGCCCGGAAAAGGCACTGAGGGTTTCAAGAGCAATCATTTTTCAAACGCCCTCCGAATAAGGTCCTCAACACTGACATTCACCGATTTGGCCACCTCGACCACGCTGCGCTTTTTGGCGTCGTCAACCAGTTCGCGCTGATCAAGCCAGAAATGGGCGTAAGGCGATGAATCGTTTTCAAATGTCGCGGCTTCGGGCTGGTTGGGTTTTGTCCATTTCAGCTCCATCTCAGACCCCACTCTGTTTCGGCCTGCTGCCACAACCAACCCAACAAAAGGGCAGGTTGCACGGCAACCGTATCGCCGGTCGTCATAGCAAGATCTTCGGCAGGCAGCGCAGGGGCTGGGTCAAGCAGCTTGTTCAACTCCTCAAAATGAAAGTCACGCGCATCGCCATTTTCGTGATAGCGATCACCATGGAACGTGCGGGCAGTCGCGGTTTGCGCCCCGGTACGGGCCCGCGCCACAAAATACTGGCCCAGCGTGATCCCCAAAATTGCACCAGCCGCACTGTCCGACGGGAAATGAACACCCGCAACAGTACGGTTAATCGCAATGCGCGACGCCATGCGGTAAAGCTGGCTCTCTGGCTTGACGGCCGCGCCACCCGGACCAGCGATCAACTCGCTCAGCATCGTTGCCACCATAAAGGCCTGCGTGGAATGGCCACTGGGAAAGGTGCCATGATCCGGGGTCTGGATCATCGGCTGCAATTGCTGGGCAAAGACGATGGGGCGCGGACAGCCCAGCGCAAGTTTCATCTGCTGCGAAACGACAGTTGCAAGGTCCAGCCCGGTATTCAGCAAGGTAAGCAACCATTTCGTCCGCTGCGGCTGCAGATAGACGATGGACCCAAAGAACGACAGAACGTCGGTCAGTTGGGTATGCACCTCGGCCAGACGATCACCACGCAAATCGGCGTAATTGGCAACCAGCGACAGGTCCCGTTCAAAGTCAGTGTCGGATGGGCGGTTCAGGGTGACCAGTGGGGCGAATGTCGTCTGCAGATTGTCTCCGGCAGGAGCGACGGCAGACCGGACAAGAACGGTTGTGCTGGTCGGTACGGTCTCGGCCGGGGAATAGGCCAGATCGCTCAACAATTCCAGACTCATGGCGACCGCACGATGTGACGGGGAAAGACGGGCAAAGCGTTCAGCAGGATCAAGCGGGGTAACCGCGCCCAACTGGCCGGTCACAACCTCGGTGCCGACGATACTATCGCGGGCACGGGCCAAAGCAGTCGATAAAAGCGGCGACGCGCGGCCACCGGCATGCGCACCGCCGCGGCGTTCCGCATTCTCAGCGTTCTCTGCGTTTTCCGCATTCTCTGCGTTTTCTGCGTTTTCGGCATTTAAAAAAGACAAATGTGTTCTCCTCAAATAGACTTATCGTACAATAAAACCGGACAAATGACGTCCGATATGAAAGAAGTGTAGGTTCGGTGTGTCTTTTGATGCAAATGTTTATTCCTGAGGGGTAACGGGCAAGCAGCAGCATCTAGAATGCCATGAAGAGAATTACACTCCATCTTGCCGGTCCGGTTACTGTAGCCGGACCCAGCCTGCAGGACCTAACCCCCGCCAGCATGAAAAGCCGTGGGGTACTGGCGCTATTGGGCACGTCGCATCATCTGCGGGCAAGCCGGGCCAAACTCCAAGACAAACTCTGGAGCCAACGGGGCGCGGATCAAGGTGCGGCCAGCCTCAGGCAGGCATTGACTGAAATCAGGCGTAGTTTTGGCAGTTACCGCGATGCTGTTTTGTCCGGTTCGGGTTGGGCAGCACTTGACCCCGAACAAGTTGGAGTCGCGCTAAGTCCGGACGCGGCGCTCGTCAACCCCGATCTGGTTGAATTTGCCGAAGACTTAGACATTCGCGATCCCGAATTCGAGGATTGGATACGCGAACAACGCCAGTATTTTGCAGCGAAATGGCGCAAGCGGGGTACGCCTGCGACCCTACAAGCACAACCTGCGCATCTTGCGCTGATTATCGTCAAGACGCCGCCCGGCAATTCCGATATATCGGCCTTGGCTGATATGATACTGCGTGACGGTGCAGAACGCGCCGCGTCTTTTGTGCCGGCTCATATCTTTGAGGACAATGCCGCTTTCGATGATCACCCACACGCCCTGAAACTATCCTGTCAGGCGGTCGGCAGTCGGCAACATGCCAGCCTTCAGTTCACCGTGACCCGCAGCGGTACACAGCAACAAATCTGGAACCGCTCAGTTACCGGACCGCTGGATTCTCTGACACCTCAATTTGACGCCTTTTCCGGCGCATTGACACTTGCGATATTAAACGCGGGCTGGGGCACACCCGCGGATGATCCCTATGATAACATCCTGTCTTTGCGTGATGTTTTCAGCTTTTCCCATGATCGCTTGCTCAAGGCGGAATTCCTGCTGGACCGCAATGACAGCGACAAAGACGAAGCAATCAGGCTCGCGTTGCGGGCCTATATTCGCAATACCATGCTGCTTGAACGGTTTGCGGACGACCCGTTTGAGATGCTTGCCGAAGCGACCGAATTTGCAACACGCGCGATGGAACTGGACCCGCAGAATGCGGTGGCGCTCTCTGTTGCCTCAATGATTGCTTGTCGCAATCGTAACGTCGATCTCGCCCTCGATCTGGCTCAGCAGGCGGAGCAGGCCGATGCAAACAACCCGCTATCACGCTATAGTCTTTCATCGGCGTTGACCGAGGCGGGCGACGATGAGCGCGCATTTCAAGAAGCGATCAAAGCCCGGGCCGGACCCATCACTGCACTCAGCCCTGCGACCTGGTTGATGCGCTGTGCGGTGACCGCAGTGCGCGCACACCGGTTGGACGAAGCTTTGCGGTTCTCGAATATGGCACATGGGTATTCACCCAATTACCGCCCCGCTTTGCGGTTCATTGCGGCGCTTGAATTTCGGCGGGGGAACGAACCAGCGACAGCCGATGCATTGCAGCGATTGCAATTACTGGAACCTGATTTCTCGCTCAAGCTGATGGCCAGCGATACATACCCAGTCGCCACATTGCGTACATCAGGCCTTCTGGAAGTAACGAAATCTGGCCTTTTTTAGCAAAAATTGTGAAATTCATACTTTTTTAACGTTTCCTTTGGGTCAATTTTCACGCTGCTTTCACAGCCAGGGTGCACAAAAGGGCACCAACGTTGGTTGGTAAGTCAACGGCGCCTTTCAGGAGCAACACCTGAACAGAGTCCCTTTTTTATAGCTGGTTATTTTTCCCCGGCGTCGTTGGCTTCTCAACTTTCAGACGACCCTTCCAAAGCAACTGCGCGTGGCATCATTTGTGGCACGCGCAGCTGTTGAAACCCCTGCAAAAAACTATGCTATTCAGACGCACTGACCCATTCCATCATTGATGGGTTTTCGGTTTTGATAGCTGAAGGATCAGATCGACCCGATTGTCATCTTTCCAAAAGCCCTGCAGGCACAAAATCCGGACGCACAAAATCAGCCGCCGGCCGGTCAGCGACCGCCGTCAACCATTTGAATTCAAAGACACGTTCATCATCTTCATCAACGGATGATACGACAAGGCACTGATACAAATGCTTGGGGCCATCATAGATATCAACATGTCCACGAAGCCGCTCTGACCCTTCCAGATCAAGGGCGAAACCATCGTCCCATAGCCGCCTGATCCGATGAACTTTCTCACCGTCATGGACACATAAGCGGTCCTTGCGCTGTAGCGCGGCCTTGCGCGCCTCTTGTAACCCCTGACGCACAGCCTCAGGTAAAAACGTGTACATACCAGTCCCCTTCAGACATGAATGAGGATGACCACACCAAGGTAAATATCAAGTAACAAAATCCGCCGCAGCGCGGCAAAACCTTCGTTTTATGCCTTCACGCGCGGTCGCAACACATGCGGACGGGCCGCATCATAAAGCGCCGAATCAGGAAATCCGTGCGAATCAGCCAATGCTGGCCCAACAAGAATCAGCGCAGTTCGGGTGATTTTTGCCGCCCTCACCTTCTCGCGGACATCCGTCAACGTGCCACGGATGATCAACTGATCAGGCCAACCTACGCGATAGATGACGGCCACCGGGCAATCAGCGCCGTAATACGGCGCCAATTGGCGCTCAATTTCACGCAGGGCACGAATACCCAGATGGATGGCCAAAGTGGCCCCGGTGCGGGCAAAATTCTCCAGCGTCTCACCCTTCGGCATCCCGGTCGATTTCATCGACATACGGGTCAGGATGATCGATTGCGCAACTTCCGGTACGGTCAATTCCGTCCCCAAGGCAGCTGCCGCCGCCGCATAAGCAGGCACACCTGGGATGATCTGATAGTCGATCCCATCCGCCTTCAACCGGCGAATCTGTTCCGCAATCGCACCATAAAGCGATGGATCGCCGGAATGGACCCGCGCGACATCCTGCCCCTTGGCATGGGCGTCCGAAATCACGCCATGGGTCTCATCCAGGGTCATCGGGGCAGTATCCATTACCAACGAACCTTGCGGCGCACAGGCCACAACCTCAGCAGGCACCAAAGAACCCGCATATAGACACACCGGACAAGCGCCAATAATCCGCGCCGCCTTCAAGGTCAGCAACTCCGGATCACCCGGACCCGCGCCAATAAAGTAAACAGTCATCTAAGCTCCTCCGGGATGGCGGGTGGGGCGCATTTCGCGAAAGCGAAAAAGCGTCATCCGGCCAAATCCCCATCAATCTTGCGGGCATAGCCACGCGGCGTATACATGCGTGGACCCTCACCCAGTTGGGCCAACTGCGAATGGGACGACCCCACCAACACGACGGTCAACATATCGACCTCATCCACTTGCAACGCATCCAAGCGGCGGTATCGCACATGCTCCTCTGGTCGGCCCAAGGACGAGGCCAACATCACCGGCGTTTCCCCCGGACGATGCTTAAGCAAGATATCCCGCGCCTCCGCCAACAGAGTCCGCCGCCGCATCGACACGGGATTATAAAACGCGATCACAAAATCGCCCTCAGCCGCCGCCCGCAACCGCTTAAGAATATCCTCGCGCGGCGTCAGCAAATCCGACAAGGATATCGCACAAAAATCATGCCCCAGCGGCGCGCCAGCCCGGGCCGCTGCCCCTTGCAACGCACTCACCCCAGGCGAACAAATCACGTCCACGCGGCGGGCTGCATCGGACACACCCATTTGATCTGGCCCGCGATCCAGCAGTTCAAAGACCAGCGCCCCCATCGCGTAAATCCCGGCATCGCCCGAACAAACCAAGGCAACATTCTTACCCTTCCCCGCCTGCTCCAACGCATAACGGCAGCGATCCTCCTCGCCGCCCAAGGGAAAATCGGACCGGGTCTTGCCCATGGCCAAAGGCCCCAACAGATCAATATAAAGACCATAGCCCACCAACTCATCTGCTTCAGCCACAAGCCGGGACACCTCCGGCGTGCGCCACGCCGCCTGCCCCGGACCAATACCAACAACCGACAAACGCCCGCGCGCACGGCCTGCAAGGTCGGTCAATGGGGCATCCGCACCGGCAATGGCACAGGTGGCATTCGCGGTCTTACATTTGGGCAAACGCAGCGTCGCACCTTCCCCGGCTTGCGCCAAAGCGGCCGCTTCGGAAACGCCATGGGTACCAACCTCGGCAAACACGACATCAGACGGATGGGCCAAGCGGGGGGTCTGGGCATCCAGTACAGGGGCTTCAAACACCCGCATCGGCAGACCCAGCTTTGCAGAAAGCGCGATAACGGCTGGCTCATCCGCCTTCAACGTCAGCGTATTCACCGAATGGAGTGCCGCAGCACACAAGCCAGCCTCAGCCAAAGCATCATCAACGAGGGCGTCCAACTCATCCACCGCACAATCGCGCACGCAGCCAACGCCCAAT
Organism: uncultured Paracoccaceae bacterium; assembly: GCA_947500135.1. Lineage (GTDB taxonomy): Bacteria > Pseudomonadota > Alphaproteobacteria > Rhodobacterales > Rhodobacteraceae > Yoonia. Next base: position 10,366 of record CANMQX010000017.1, on the reverse strand, counting down.
GCATAGCGTTGCGGCGCAAACTGTATGTGATCCGGGCCAAGATCGGGCACCAGCGCAGCCGAACAGGTGATGCGCAAACCATCACCTCGCGGCAAACCTTGCAACCAGTCAGCCGCCACCGCATCGGGACCACAAACAGTAGCACCTGCACCAGACAACAGGATCGCCATCGCCTCTTTCGCGTCGCCAGGGTTCACCAGCCGCCAACCGTCAGGCGGGGCATCCAATGCCACCCCCAAAGCCACATCCCCCGCCGTCGTGACAGCTGCCACAGCGCCCAGCGCGTCTGAAATCTGGGCCGCCAACCGGTTGGCACCCCGATGCCCACCCAACAGCGGTACAACTACCGCTCCGTCATCCGACACCGAAACCACAGGGGGTTCGGCAGTCTTATCGGCCAACAAGGGGGCAACAGCGCGGATCAAGATGCCAGAGGCACAAACCCCGACAACCGGCACGCCAGCGGCAAACAAATCACGGACGTGATCCAGTGCATTGGCAAAAAACGCATCGGCCTGATCCACACGGCCCTCACGACCATGCACAAGACATCCCAACACGGCAGCCAAGCGATGGGCCACGGGCTCACCAGATCGGGACAAAGCCAGGACAACAGGTTTCAAAGCCATGGATCGGCTCCCTTGGTAAGTAAAATCATCGAAAAATACGGGGCGCGGACAGGTGCCTCCGACAACGGCAACACAAGCTCCTCCGCAAGTGTCGCCCGCTCCACATAAACAGCCTGATCAGTCAACCCAAGCCCATCAATCACAGCACGGATCTTCGGCAAATGCCGCCCCACCTTCATGATGACAACGCTTTCCGCGCCATCAATCCGGGCACGCAGCTCATCCTCTGGCAAAGGCCCCGGCAACACTGTCAAACGCTCATTGCGGGCGGCGAGCGGCATACCGGCCCGGGCAGCGCAAGCAGTGACCGAGGTCACACCCGGAACAACCTCGACCCGGTAGCGATCTGACAGGCGGGCAAAAAGATACATGAACGAGCCATAGAAAAACGGATCGCCCTCGCACAAACACACCACATCGCGGCCCTGATTCAGCACCGTAGCGATCCGCGCAGCACCATCATCATAGGCCGCTTGCGCCGGCGCACGAGCGACTGACATTGGCACATCCATGACAATCTCTTCCGCCTCCGGCGCAATCAGACCAGCGGCAATCGCCCGGGCAAAACTCTCGGCCCCCGCCAATGTCGGGTAGGCGACAACCGCAGCCCCTTCGATCAACCGAGCCGCGCGCAAGGTGATCAAATCCGGCGCACCGGGGCCAAGGCCAACCCCATAGAGCACCCCTTGGGATGGTCGGTGGGGCGCATTGGCACCGCCAACAGCGTCACCGATCATCGCTTCACCAAACTCCACTGGGTCACCGGCATCAGCGGGCGCCAACCGGTCAAACGGCCTACAGGTTCCGCGCGATGCACCGACAATTTCACCAGATCACCACCGTATTTCCTGTGGAGCGCAATCAGCTCTACTTCGCTTTCCAATGTCACCGCATTGGCCACCATCCGGCCTAAAGGGCGTAGCGCAGCCCAGGCCGCATCAAAAGTCTCACGACTCAAACCGCCACCAATGAAAATCGCATCCGGGGCATCCAGTCCCACAAGCGCATCAGGCACTTCACCATCAATCAGCTCCAGCTTTGGCACGCCCAGCGCCAGCGCATTCGCCGCCGCCATCGCGCGCCTGTCAGCACGCGGTTCAATCCCCACCGCGCGGGCATATCGCGCCGCCCGCATCCACTCAATCGCCACCGACCCACAACCACAACCAATATCCCACAACAGCGCGCCACGCATGGGCATCAACTTGGCGACGGTGGCGGCACGCACCTCTTGCTTGGTCATGGTGCCATCGGACTGAAACAGATCATCGGCTAATCCGGGCACACGCGGCAGCAACGCGGCATCAGGTGCGGCCACACATTCAACGGCCAAAGTATTGAACGCGGGCACCACATGATCCCAGCTATTAGCGACACCATCAAAGCGTGCCTCATCCTTGCCACCCATGGCGGCCAACACGGTCATCCGCGATCCACCAAAGCCACGTTCGGTCAGGAAACGGGCAATCTGTGCGGGCGTCTCTTCGCCCGTCGTCAGCACCAGCAACCGGACATCCGGCTGGATAAAGGCAATCATCTGCTCAACCGGTCGACCATGTACGGTGAGGGTTTCCACATCCGGCAGGGACCATCCCATCCGAGCGGATGCCAGCTGAAACGCAGATAATTGCGGGTGATAGGTGATCTCAGCAGGGTCAATCGCCCGGCCAATCTTGGCCCCAACAGAGTACCAAAGCGGATCACCGGTGGCGAGCACGACAACACGCCGCCCGCGCAAACCCTCAATCGTCGTAATCAATGCGTCAAACGGATGCGGCCAAGCCATACGCTCTGCGGTCATGTTGTCAGCCAAGTTATGGTGCCGTTCACCCCCGATGATAATCTCCGCAGCTTCCACCACAGCACGGGTCGCGGGCAACAACCCATCCATGCCGTCTTCGCCGATACCGACAATATGCAGCCATGGATCAGACATCTTCCGGCAACCCCGCAGCCAAGGCATTAACCGCAGCCGATGCCATGGCCGACCCACCGCGCCGCCCGCGCAAGGCCACGTATTCGCAGCCACGCGGATCACGGGCCAGTTCGGCTTTGCTTTCAGCAGCACCCACAAACCCCACTGGAAAACCAAGGATCACTGCAGGTTTCGGCCAACCCTGCTCTAACAACTCCAACAGATGGAACAATGCGGTCGGCGCGTTGCCAACAGCCACAACAGCACCGGCCAGACGGTCACGCCACAACTCCACTGCCGCCGCTGACCGGGTATTACCGATCTTCGCAGCCAATGCGGGCACTGTGGGATCATTCAACGTCACAACAACCTCGTTCTCAGCAGGCAAATAACGGCGGATGATCCCCGCGCCAACCATTTCGCAATCACATAGAATGGGCGCGCCTGCCTGCAGCGCTGCATGACCTGCGGCAGCGGCATTGGTCGAGATTGATAACCGATCCGCTATCTCAACCATCCCACAAGCATGAATCAGTCGGGTGATCAGAGGATGCATATCAGATGGGAACCGGTCCAGCCGCGCCTCATCGCGCACAGTCGCAAAGCTCTGCGCATAGATCGCTCGAGGGTTCTTTTCATATGGTCGCACTAATTATTCCTCGGCGCCATCTGGCGTCCAATTTTTCACAGAAAAATTGCCAGCAAACTTTCCGCAAAAGTTTGACATCCTCACACCTTACCCTTACGCGCGCTTTCCGGCCCATGCGGATGATCGGCATGGGGGTAGACCGCGTGGTGATGATGGTGATGATCATGGTCGTGATCATGCCCATGGTGGTGGTGATCGTGATCATGCAAAGCCTCAAGGCGGCAGACACCGGTACAGAATGTATCACAAAGCGTGCAATCGGCCACGTTTGACCCCGGCGCGTTGGCGCCTTGTCCTTCGACATGGTGGTGATGGCTTTCCTGCACGGCGCCAACCTCGGCCTCAAAACCAACAACCTGAACCCGATACTTGCACAGCACACATGTCGGCGGCGGGACCGCGCCAAAGGCCGGGTGCTCACGATCATCGACACTGATGTGATGATGGTCGCCATCCTCCAGCGCCAGAACCTGACTACGATATCCACAAATCCCACAATTGGGCGGGGGCGTATCGCTCACCTGTTCCATGATACGTTCGGCAAAGGTTTCCAGAACCTTGGGGTGATCCCCCAGATAGCCCGCCTTCACGAATTGCATATCGGGATGTTCGGCGGCCACCTGATCGGTAAAGCCATAAATCCGGTCAATCAAAATGCCCGAGAACAGAAAATACGGGAAGACGATGACACGCTTATAGGGCAGCATCGCCACATGTTGCAGACACGGTTCCACCAGTGGGAAGGTCACGCCGGAATAGCCGACCTCGCACCAACCAAAGCCCATGCCCTCTTGCAGCATCCGGGCAATTTTTGACACATTACCATTCGCATCGGGGTCAGAGGCACCACGGCCAATCACAACCAGACAAGTCTCAACCAAGGGCACATCGCCCAGTTCGTCATTGGCCCGGTCAACTGCCTCCTGCACCCGGCCAGCAGCGGCGGCGATCATCTTGGGATCAACACCCAACTCGCGGCCATAAGACACCTGCATGCCGTGCTTGACGGCATAAGTGTTCAGCACTGTCGGAATATCATTTTTGGCATGCATTGCGGCAAACAGCATGCCGGGCACGGCCAAAATCCGTTCGCACCCTGCCTCGCGCAGCTTATCCAAACCGTCACGGATCACCGGATTGGCGAACTCAAGATACCCGTAATCGGTCATCCAGTCATCTGGCAGATAGGCTGGCAGCCTTTCAGCCAAAACAGCAAACTCATCCACTGCCGATTGACTACGCGAGCCGTGCCCGCAGATCATTACGCCTGTTTTCATGCCGCTTCCTCTTCGGGTTCTTCCTCTGGTTCGGCTTCTTCCTTGGCCTTCTTGCCCTTCAAGGCACCCCAGATCGCCGCCAGCCCGGCCAGACCAATCGCAGCCCCCGCGACCCAATGATCATGACCCGCAAGATCACCCCAATGGCCAGGATGGGCCATCGCAGCTGAGCCTGTAAAAACTAGCATCAGGAAAAGCAAAATACGCATCGGGTCCTCCGTTTCAAATCACGACCAGAGACCCGGCACCCCGAGTTTCGACGACGTGGCGCTTTGGTCCCCGTTTTGGGTCAACCGCTGCACCTCCAACCGTTCTGGCCACAAGGGCTTCGTCTGCTGAGTCGTATAAAGTGCGGCGGCGGTCGGGGCAAACCGATAAGCGACAGTTCAGAGGAAACAGGCGGCACATCCCACGTCGCAGGGCACGGGATCGTCATCCCACACACCAACTTGCTGACCACGACCCCTGCGTCATAGCCATCCCAGAACCGAAAACTGCATTGGTAAAAGAGGAAATAATTTGAAAGCACGAAATACAATTATGAAGTGTATTTCAATTACGGAAATGGCGGTTACCAAGTTGCGAGCTCACGGATCAGAACACGTTGAGCCATCTAACGCGAATGTCGATTTGTCCGTCCGTTACTTAATGTTTTATTAACATTCGTTAAAGGTTAACAAATAATTACGACCCAAGGGCGGCTACATCAGCGGCATATCTGATCCCAAAGGGAAAAACCCTATACTCTGCGCACATCGTCAATCTATTCTTCCCTAAGTTGATTAAAATTTAAGAAAATTTTTCAACGCTGGAACAAACGTGTGAACGAGGTCGTTTGCATTAATAGCGAGGATAAGAAATGCCCCAAGAATTAGAACAACAAAAGATTGTAAGTAAATTTGACCAAACGATTTCCAAATTCATCTGGCAGGAGAAATACCAATACCGGGTCAATGGGAATGCCGTTGATGAAACCATCGAAGATACATGGCGACGCGTGTCTGACGGTTTGGCCAGCGCCGAACGGCCCGAGACACAGAGGCGGATCGCTGATCAGTTTTTGACTGCAATGACAGACCACAAACTACTTCCTGCCGGTCGTATTCTGGCAGGCTGCGGGACCGTGCGGAACATCACCCTGTCAAATACGTTCGTGATGCAGACCATACCTGATTCCGTCGCGGGGATCATGGACACTGCCAAACAGGCCGCATTGACCATGCAAATGGGCGGTGGGCTTGGGTATGATTTCTCCACGATCCGACCTGCCGGAACCTATGTCAAAGGGCTTGATTGCGGGGCTGCCGGACCAATCGCTGCGATGGAAATTTTCGACGCCGTCTGCAATATGGTCGTCAAGGGGATGGGACGCGGCGCCATGATGGCCACGATGCGGTGTGACCACCCCGACATCACTGACTTTGTGAATGCCAAAACCGACCGGCTGAAACTGCGGAACTTCAACCTGTCCGTCATGTTAACTGATGACTTCATGGACGCAGTCAGGACTGACGACGAATGGGATCTGATCTGGGACGGAAAAATCGTCGAAACGATCAAGGCTCGCAGCCTGTGGCAGACGATTATGGAACGCACTTATGCGGCGGCAGAGCCAGGTGTTCTGTTTATCGACCGGATCAACGCGATGAACCCGCTCAACTATCTTGAGGAGATTTGCGCAACAAATTCTTGCGCCGAACAACCGTTGCCCCCCAACGGGACCTGTCCGCTGGCATCGATCAATCTGGCACGGCTGATCCGCGCACCATTTGAGGCGAAAGCGACGCTTGATCTGGACGAATTGAAGCGTTTGACAGGCATCGCGGTTCGGATGCTGGACAACGCAATTGATGTGTCACATTTCGCCAATGAGGCGCAGCGGCAGGAGGCCATGACAAAGCGGCGGATCGGCATCGGTGTGACCGCCGTGGCGGATGCGTTGATCATGCTCGGCATCCCCTATGGCACACCCAAAGCGGCCCGCATGCTGGGCAGTTGGATGCGCGCCCTGCAAAACGCGGCCTATGCCGCATCTGCAGAACTGGCCAAGGAACGCGGCGCATTCCCGGCTTACATCCCCCAGCAACACCAAGACCACCCTATGGTCAGACGACTTGAACCAGAGGTACGGCAGTTGATCCTGCGTCATGGGCTGCGCAATGCCGCCCTGACCTCCATCGCGCCGACAGGGACGATTTCGATGCTTGCGGGTAATGTTTCCTCCGGGATCGAACCGGTTTTTTCATTGACATATCATCGGATCGTCAACACATCGGGCGGCGCGCAGCGGCAGGAAAAGGTCGAAGACTACGCCGTCTGGCTTTATCGCAGGATGTTTGGCGCACAGGCCGCATTGCCCAAGGCATTTGTAACCGCCAGAGATTTAGAGCCTGCAGCACATGTCACCATGCAAGCCGCCGCACAGCATTGGATCGATGGCGGGATTTCCAAGACAGTGAACTGCCCCGAGGCGATCACCTTTGATGCGTTCAAGGATGTTTATCAGCAAGCTTATGACACAGGTTGCAAAGGCTGCACCACATTCCGCCCCAACAGTATCACGGGCAGCGTTTTGCAGGAGGCGGAGTAGTTCCATGGCTGAAACTTACGGACTACCGGATCGACGGGATCAATGGCGCGCAACGCATCAGCACAAAAAGGGCGGGCTATACCGGGTCATGGCCGAAGGGTTGCTAGAGGCTGATCGCAGCGACGTCGTCATCTATGATGACGCGCAAGGGCAGGTCTGGGTCCGGCCCGCCGCAGAATTTTGGGATGGCCGGTTCACGGCCATCTCTGGCAAAACCCCCGTCCGGGATTAATGCCCGGCAATCGCGGAATACAGCCCGAACGCGCCAACAGCGACCAGGCTCAGCGCCCAGAGGATATCAAGATTGAACCACGTCTTTGACAGAAACCGAAGGCCCAGCCAAAGATAGATCACCAATGCGATGATACCTCCGGCGACGGTCATTGATAGCGTATGGGCCGCAGCAACCAGAAATGCTGTCGTCACGTTGTTGCTCATCAGGGTTTGCGCGGCAAGGTGACCGGTTTCATCGGCGCCAATGGCACAGATACCAAGGTAGATAGGAACAAGCATCAAACCGGCCCCATGCGCCATCGCAGCCAGAAATGACCATAGCGCCAATCGGGCCGGATGGACGCGGGCCAGAAACTTCTGATGCCTGCGATTGATCAGCAGATAGATCCCCATCGCAATCACCAGTAATCCGGCCACGACGCGGATCTGGACCTCCCATTCAACAAGGACGATCATCAGCGAAAATGGCAGCAGGATGCCGATCATTGCCAGAAAGTGCCCGGTGGCCAGCATCGCCAGTGCTTTGGGCATCGCGCTATGCTTGCGTTCCATCAATGCGGCGGACACAGCCAGGGGCCAGCCCATGCCCGGATTGATCCCATGATAGAGGCCAGAAAAAATGACAGCCCACCAAAGGGCTGCCATAGATGTCACATCAGCCATGCCCTAGACGGACGGATAGCAGAAGCTGTCGGTCGAACAATCACCGCCTTCCAGCCTGATCTGGTGCGATCGCAGGCCTTTGGGGAAATCAACATAGAAGTCGTTGTTCAGGGTCAAACCACCATTTTCACCCACATCGGCCATGACCATCTGGCCGCCCTCATCATCAGGATAGAACTGATCATCCCAAGTGGAGTAAAGCGAGTTGGTCCAGTAGACGCGCTTCCCATCACGGCTGATCTCGACCATCTGCGGGCCATAGGCAAAATCCTTGCCATTGGTATGTTTGGTGCCCCGCGCGATGCCGCCCAGTTCAACCTTGCCCGCCAGAACAGGGTTCATCGGGTCGGTGACATCATATTGATGCATCTCACCCAAACCCCAGCAGGCAACGTAAAGGTACTTGTCATCAAGACTCAGGTCGATATCGGTGACCAACGGTGGAACCGCCTCAAACCCTTGCAGCAGCGGTGGCAGGTTTTCCGGCTTCTCCGGGCGCGGATCAATGGTGATGGTCTTTTTGGATTGCCAGACGCCATCATCATCGCGCCACCAGGTAAAGATCGCGCCTTGCAGATTGGTCGTATCCACAACAACGCCACAGAAGCCGTAGGATTTGGTCGGATCATGGGCGGGGCGAATTTCCAAAGCCATTTGGTAATTATCGCCAAAATCCATCGTCTGGATATTCTTGCGCGCACGCAAGTCCCAGAAATGGATCGAATGACCGTATTTGTTAGACAGCAGATCTTCGGGCACAACCCCATTTTCGAACTGCGGCGGCAGACCCCATTCAGAGCTGACCATGTAATCCTGCGGCAGGTTCCACCAGAAATCGTAATGTTTGTCCTGCTTGCCGCGGTCCATCTCGTACTGGCCGATGATCTCGAAGGTTTCGCAATCCATGATGAAGATACCCGGAGGGCCGTCTGTACCATCCTCACCCCCGCCACCAAGACAAGACACGTAGATACCTTCAGGGCCACAATGGATGGTGTGCGGGCGGGAATACCCTGTTTTGGCAAACAGCTCTTCCGGCTCAATCGTCTTGTGAATATGAGCCTTCATCGGGTCCTTGACGTCAATCACATAGATGCGGGATGACCGAATGCCCGGCACGATCAGATAGCGGCGCTCAAGAAAGGCGTGGCCGGTCAATGGCGACAGCGACGACGAACAGGCATTCCAACCGAAATGGTGAAATTCGTCACCTTTATTCGGCACGATCACCTGATGCACAATCTGGCCATAAGTATCGGAGCCGGCCTTCAGGTCGATCACCGCAATGCCATCCGATTGCGACCCGTCCGGGCTCAACATAACGGTAAAGGCGTAGTTTTCCACCGGGGCCTGCATCGCAAGCTTGGGTGAGGCATGAAATGTTGGATCTGGTCTTAGGTTCATTTTTGTTCCTCTCTGTAAAATTGTGGTGCCGGTTTTCGGCTCTCTTTCTTGGCCCCGCTTCCTCCTCCGGGGCTGGTTATTTCAAGGCGCGGCCTATACCTCCGCGACATTGCAAAGCTGGATGGCCCCGCTGACTTTCTGCGCCAATGCGATCAACTTTTCGCCAATCTCCATCCGATAATCTGTACCAAAACGGCGGATCGGCCCCACCGCACCAACACTGAAGGTCGCCCCGATATTGCCAATGGAAACCGGTGCGGCGACACTTGCGATGCCGATATCAATCTCTTGGTCACAATCGGCAAAGCCACGCGCGACAATCGTTTCAAATTCCCTGCGCAATTCGGCTTCGGATGTTTTGGTGTGTTCGGTGTATTCCTTCAGCCCGCCGGTCACGATCACCTCGCGAAACTCCGGCTCGGCGAAGGCGGCAATCGCCTTGGAACAAGAACATGCATGCATCGGGCGCACGCCAAGGCCCGGATGAATAAATGCGCGCGCTGGATCATCCGGCGTTTCGATATGGATGATCTCGACCTTGCTGTCACGAAAGCGCGCCAGAAACACAGTTTCACTGAAATTCGACGCCGCCATTCGCATCAGCGGTGCCGCACAACGGCGCACATCAACGTCAGATTTGCCCAATAACGCGATACGGATCAGACGTTCACCAATCACATATCGGCCGTCCTCTGACGGCTCATCGATCAACTTTTGTTCGACCAGCGATTGGATCAGACGATAGCATGTCGGCTTTGGCAGATCCGTCGCACGCTGGACCTCGGCGACCGAAACCGGTCGGCCAGCGACGGCAACAATTTCCAGCAGATTGATCAGTCGCTCAAGATGCATATTGACGGGCTACTCTCGTTTCATGAGACTATGTCTCGAATGAAAAGACTCTTTTGAGTCGAAGCAAGACTTATTTGGGAGGAGTTGAAATGCTGACACGTGCGGCGGTTGCGTTGGAGGCGGGTCGGCCTCTTGAGGTGATGGAAGTGAACC
>CANMQX010000016.1 GCA_947500135.1 uncultured Paracoccaceae bacterium | reverse complement strand
GAAATAACAGCACAACCAGTAACTGATTTTGCTCATTTTTTTGAAGCAAACGTCCGGGAATTAACAGCACTATGACATGCGCACGGAATGCTCCGGTCTTGTTGCGGGTCAATTTAAGTCTGCACGAAATGTCGCCCTATTCCCGGAACGCTTCTTGCGCGGCTCGGGGCCCTTTGGCGCGGCGCAATTCCGGGCCGGCCAGCATCAACAGAACGAAGACACCTGTGGCAATCTTGAGATCACTTGGCGGCAAACCCGCAGCCAGACAGAGAGAAATGAGCTGGTAATAGGCAAATGCCCCCACAAACGGCGCAGCCAACTGGCGTGTGATCGTCTGCTTGCCGACCAGCGCCTCGCCGATCATCAAAGCGGCAAGCGCGTTGATCAGAATGCCCAAGCCCATATTGGCGTCCGAAAACCCCTGTGATTGCACCATCAACCCGCCGCCGATGGCCGCGAATGCGCCCGCCATGCCGACCCCGCCGATTGTGGCTTTCCAGACGCTGATACCTTGGGCCTCTGACATGTCCGGGTTTGACCCGACGGCCCGCATGGCGATGCCACGTTCGGTGCGGAACCACAGGTTCAGCAGCGCAAAGACCAGCAAGGCAAACAGACCCGCAATGATGATCTTGGTGTAGTTGACTGACCCCAGATCAAAGGGGAAGAAATCATAGATCTTCGCCTCGCCAAAGATGGGGAGGTTGGCCTTGCCCATCACCCGCAAGTTCACGCTGTACAGCATCGTTGTGACCAGAATACCTGCCAGCAAGGTGTGGATGCGAAAGCGCATGTGGATGACGGCTGTAACAACGCCCGCCAGAAACCCCGCAGCGGCGGCAAGGATCAGCGCCAGCAACGGCGGTATTCCGGCCAAAAGAGCGACGGCGCAGACGCACCCGCCCAAGGGATAGCTGCCTTCGGATGTCAGATCGGGGAAACTGAGGATGCGAAACGGGATCATGACAGCCAGAACCACGAAGCTCAGGATCAGGCTTTGTGCAAGCGTCACGGGGACAAGCGACAAGAAGAGGTTGAGGACGTCCATCGTGTCAGGCTCCTAACAGCATGTGATCAGATTTATGCGCGAATTGATCGACAAGGCTTTGCACGGTGCATTTCGCCTTGGCCGCGCCAGAGATGTCGGATTTCACCTGCCCGGCATCCAGCATGATGATCCGCGTGCCATAGTCGATAGCGTGCTGCATGTTGTGGGTCACCATCAGCGTTGTCAGTTTCAACGCCTCGACCGCCCGCATGGTCGCGTCCAAAACAATCGCGGCGGTGCGCGGGTCCAGTGCGGCGGTGTGTTCATCCAGCAGTAGCAGATCGGGTTCGCCTGACACCGCCATCACTAGTGACAGCGATTGTCGTTGCCCGCCCGACAACAGAGACACCTGCGTTTCCAACCGGTCCTCAAGCCCCAGATGAAGCTGGGCAAGCAGGTCACGGTATCTATCGCGGCGTGCTTTGGTCAGTCCTTTGCGCAGGGTTGCTGGCGACTGCCGCATTTCGGCCAGCAGCATGTTTTCGGCAATGGTCATCGAGGCAGCTGTGCCCTTCATCGGGTCCTGAAAAACCCGTGCCACGTGCTTTGCGCGGCGATCAACCGATGTTCGGGTGACGTCCTGCCCGTTGATCAGAACCTGACCATTGTCGAGTGGCAATGCGCCGGAAATGGCGTTCAACATCGTGCTTTTGCCTGCGCCATTGCTGCCAATGATGATGCCAAAATCACCAGCCGCAAGGGAGAGGCTCAGATCGTTCAGCGCGATTTTTTCGTCGGCAGTCCCCGGAAAGAACGTTTTCCGCGCCGCGTTGACGTTAAGTGCATGTTCGGTCATGTCGCCGTTCCCTGAAACAAGAAGTCAGTGGGCCGCACACTGGCGCGTGCGGCCCAAGAAGCGTTAGTCAACAATGCAGCCACAGTCGGCGAGGCTATCGGGAATGGGCAGGCCGAGGGCCTCCATCGCTGATGCCGAAATAATCGGCTGGTGGTCATCGTAGCTTGGGCGGGACGGGGCAATGTCGCTCATGGCGGCGCCATTAAGGGAGGCAAGTGCGACCTGCGCTGCGAGACGTCCGATTTTGTCATAAGAGACCGTGAAGCCCGCAGCGATCACGCCGTCATTGACGAGGCCTGCATCGGAATTGATCACCGGTACGCCCGCCTCGTTTGCGGCGGATGCAACGGCTGCAATCGCCGGTTGGATCAGGTTCGAGGACGGGCCATAGATGACGTCGGCACGTCCGCTCAGCGCTGTGATCCGAGCCTGAATTTCATTCACGTTGTCGATGCCGATTTCGACAATTTCGAACCCATGCGCGCCTGCATTTTCTTTGAACAATGCCAGTGTTGCCAGGTCGTTTGCCTCGGCCGGGTTATAGGGCACGCCAAAGGTTTTGGCATCAGGCAGCAAGGCGCGCGCAAATTGCAGTGTCGCGGCAATATCCAACGCGTCGCTGGCGCCAGACATCATAGTATCACCCATGTCCCATGACGGGACCAGTTCAGCCGCCACCGGATCGGTGACCGCAGAGAACACAATCGGCACACCGCTGTCGGCCAGCAGGTTCTTGGCGATCTGCGACACGGGCGTCGTGACGGTCAGCACCACGTCAGGGTTTTGCGCCGAGATCTTTTCCAGCATCTGCGGCAGCAATGTCGTGTCAAAGTTCACGTGATCGACCGAAAAGGCAATCGCGCGGTCCGTGCTTTCAACCCGCTCTGTCAGCTCGGCCATGAAACCATCCACAAGCGCGTTCAATTGGGGATGCTCGCCAAAGTTGGCGACGGCGACATTTATCGTTTCATCTGCTGCAGCCTGTAGTGTGCCAGCGGCTGCAAATACGGCACTCAGTAGGACGTTTTTGAACATAATTTTCTCCCTGTGTGGTGCGACCCAAGACCCTGTCAAAGGGACCCGATCGCAAGGCGCGACGCATCTTTGGTTCATGCGGCGGTGGTAAATTTCTAACTTCTTATTTTAATTATTCAAGCTTAAAATATATGAACATGAAGAATACTTTAGTTCACGTTCTTTAAGCGCGTTCCAGAAGGATCGCAGTCCCCTGCCCAACCCCAACGCACATGGCACACAGAGCGTATTTTGCGCTGCTGCGGTTCAATTGATGCGCAGCTGACGCCACGATACGTGCACCTGTCATGCCCAACGGGTGGCCCATAGCGATGGCACCGCCCAACGGATTGACGCGCGGGTCATCATCGACAAGCCCAAGGTCACGCAGACAGGCAAGCGCCTGGCTCGCGAAAGCTTCGTTGATTTCAATGACATCCATTTGATCCAACGAAAGACCGGTGCGTTTGAGCAGTTTTCGGATCGCAGGCACCGGCCCGATCCCCATCACACGCGGCGAGACACCAACGGATGCACTGGCCACCACGCGGGCCAAGGGGGCGTGTCCGCCTCGTTCCACCACGTCTTCGCCAGCCAGCAACACGGCCGCGCTGCCATCGTTTACGCCAGACGCATTTCCGGCGGTGACTGTCAGATCAGGGCCGTTAATGCCGCGCAATTTAGCCAAACCGTCAAGGTCCGTCTGCGGGCGAGGATGTTCGTCAGTTGCAAAAACGGCCGCCTCGCCACGTTTGGCGGGCAACGTGACGCTGATCAGCTCATCCGCGAAACGTCCGTCTTTGTGCGCCTGCGCCCAGTTTTGCTGAGACCGCAATGCAAATTGGTCCTGATCGGCGCGGGAAATGCCCCATTCTTCGGCCACATTGTCGGCGGTTTGGGGCATCGCATCGGTGCCATAGTTGGACGCCATGGCGGGGTTCACGAACCGCCAACCGATTGTTGTGTCAAATATCTCAGGTGCGCGATCAAAGGCACGCGGCGCTTTGGGCATAACATAAGGCGCGCGGCTCATGCTTTCGACACCGCCCGCAATTACCATCCGGTAGTCGCCCGCCTGAATGCCGCGCGCTGCTGCGCCCACCGCATCCATGCCACTGGCGCACAATCGGTTCACGGTCATCCCCGCAACCGCTTCCGGCAGGCCCGCCAAAAGGGTCGCCATCCGCGCAACGTTGCGATTGTCTTCGCCCGCCTGATTGGCACAGCCCAGAATGACCTCGTCCAGTTTGGACCACGCGATCTGGGGGTGGCGATCCATCAAGGCCTTGATGGGTAAGGCCGCCAAATCGTCCGCGCGCACCGAAGACAATGCGCCCCCGTAACGCCCAATGGGCGTGCGCAGGCCGTCCAGAATATAGGCGTTCATGTCCTCAGCCTTCCTTCGGCGCGATGTAGGCTGTTGCTTCGATCTCGATCATGGCGTCATCTTCGACGAGCTCATGGATCACAAGCATGGACATCGCCGGAAAATGGCGGCCGAACACCCGCCGATAAGCCTTGCCGACTTGCTCTTGGTGGGCGAGATATTCCTTCTTGCTGGTCACATACCATGTCAGCCGTCCGATATCGGACACGTTTCCGCCCGCCGCTTCGACAATGGCGCGAATGTTGGACAGGGCCTGCTCCATCTGCGGGATGAAACCGCCGGGGCGCATGACCTTGTCCTTGTCCCAGCCGATCTGGCCCCCGATATGCAATGTGCCGTCTGCCATCAACATGCCGTTCGCATAGCCCAATGCCGGGGCCCAGCCTTCTGGATGGATTATCTTGCTGTTCATTCTTGTCTCTCCAAAAGTGACGTGACGCGCTGGCGCACATGATCGGGCCATGGGGTTGGTGCGCCGTTTGCATCTATGCAAACCAGCGTCTGATTGGTTTCGAAACGCAAGTCTTTCTGGACCGCGCAGGATGTCTTTAGCGTCAGGCTTGAGCGCCCCGCTTTGGTTGGCACGACGGACAGCGATAGGTTTTCCCCAAGGCGGCACGGCACCTTGAAACGGGTTGAAATTTCAACGGTTGGCACGGCCCATTCGGGGTGAATCTCGTGAAATGGCCATCCGAGTTCACGGTCAAAAAAGCTCTCAACAGCGTCGTTGACCACTTCCAGCATCCGCGGAAAAAACATGATCCGCGCGGGGTCGCAATGCCTGAACAGCACAGTTTGATCGTAACGAAAGGCCGTCATCTGGGTGCCTCTCACGTCACACGAGAGCGCTGCTGATACTTGGCCTCGCGCCAAACCTCGTCGTTCACAATATGTGCTATGATTTCAATGGCTTTGGTCACATCCATTGCGTCCAGATACAGCGGCGTGAAGCCAAACCGCATGACGTTGGGCGCGCGAAAATCACCGATGACACCGTGGTCGATGCAGGCCTGCATCGCCGCATAGCCGTGTTCAAATGCAAATGACACCTGACTCCCGCGCGCGTCGCTGTCGCGGGGCGAAATCAGCTTCAATGTCGGACAAGCATCCAAGACCTCTTGGATAAACTGTTCTGACAACGCGACTGAAGCCGCGCGCAGGGCCTGCATATCCACGTCATCCCAGGCATCCAAAGCCACATCCAGCGTCGCCAGTTGCAGGATCGGCGGGGTGCCGACGCGCATCCGCTCGGTGGACATCGCAGGCCGGTAGGACAGGTCAAAATCAAACGGCGCGTCGTGGCCCAGCCAGCCTGACAGCGCCGGGCGCGTGGCTTCGATCAGATCAGGGCGGATATAGATAAATGCAGGCGCGCCCGGCCCGCCGTTGAGGTATTTATAGGTGCAGCCCACCGCAAATTCGGCCTGACAGGCCAACATTTTAACAGGAACAGCGCCCGCACTATGGGCCAGATCCCAGATCATCACCGCGCCCGCCGCATGGGCGGCCTTGGTGATCTTGGCCATGTCGTGCATCCGGCCCGTGCGGTAATCCACCTGGGTCAGCATCACCACCGCAACCTCGTCCGTGATGTGGTCCAGCACGTCCTCAGGTGCTGGCGTGCGCAATTCATGGCCACCGTCAATCGTGCCGATCAGCCCTTCCGCGATGTATAGATCGGAGGGGAAGTTGCCGTTGTCTGACAGAATAACCTTGCGGTCGGGGCGCATTTTCAACGCCGCCGCCAGCGCCTGAAACACCTTGATTGACAGCGTATCCCCCATCGCGACCGACCCCGCAGGTGCGCCGATCAGCCGTGCGACACGGTCGCCCACCTTGCGCGGCAGATCCATCCATCCGGCCGTGTTCCACGCGCGGATCAGCTGGTGGCCCCATTCATCCTCGATCACTTTTTGCGCACGGGCTGTGGCGCCTTTCGGCAATGGCCCCAGCGAGTTTCCGTCCAGATAAATCACCCCATCGGGCAACAGAAATTGATCTTTCTTCGGCAGCATCAAAGGGCCCCCCGTACATTCCAAAGTTCCGGAAACAGTTCGACGCTGAGCATCCGGCGCAGGTATTGTACGCCAGATGTGCCGCCCGTGCCGCGTTTGAACCCGATGACCCGTTCAACGGTTGTCACGTGGTTAAAGCGCCAGCGGCGGAAGTAGTCTTCGATATCCATCAGCTTTTCCGCAAGCTCATAGAGCGCCCAATGGGTGTCGATGTCTTCATAGACAATCTGCCAGCGGTCCTGAATGACGCCGCGGGCCTCGTGGGGGGTGGTCAGTTGCGGATCGGGCATCGCATCAAGATTGCCGTCCAGCGTCAGAAAAAGATGGGCGACCACCTCGTCGTAAAAGCTGGGCACCGTAAGTTCATCTTCAAGCGCAGCCATCGTTTCCGCGACATGGGCGTGCGGTTTCAGCATGTTGTCGTTGCGATTGCCAAGGACAAATTCAATCATCCGGTATTGGAAAGATTGAAACCCCGATGACGGCCCAAGGGCATCGCGAAAGGTGGTGTAATCAGCCGGTGTCATGGTGCGCAGCACGTCCCATTGATTGTTCAACTGCTCGAAAATCCGGCTGACACGGGCCAGCATCTTGGACATGCCCGACAGGTTTCCCGCCTTCAGCGCCACACGGGCCGAGGACATCTCGTGTAAGATCAGTTTCATCCACAACTCGGAAGTTTGGTGCTGGATGATGAACAACAGCTCGTCATGCGTGTCCGACCGCGTGTTCTGGATCGACAGCAATTGGTCGGTGCAAAGGTAATCGCCATAGGACATCGCGTCCTGAAAATCCATCTTAGCGCCGTCGGATTTCGGGTCATAGGGGCAAGACATTATGTAGCCTCCTTCAGAAGGAACCGCTGGATTTTTCCGGTCGCGGTCTTTGGCAAATCTGCGCAGAAAACAATGTTGCGCGGGTATTTGTAGGGTGCGATTGACGCCTTTACGTGGTCTTGCAAGGCTTTGACCTGCGCTTGGCCCGTTTCAGCACTGGCTTCCAACACCACATGCGCCTGCACGATCTGTCCGCGCTCTGGGTCGGGCACACCGATCACGCCGCATTCCACCACGTCTGGATGGCTAAGCAAGGCGGCCTCGACCTCGGGGCCGGCAATATTGTAGCCAGCCGAGATGATCATATCGTCATTGCGCGCGGCAAAATGGAAATAGCCTTCAGCGTCTTTGACGAAACTATCGCCCGTGATGTTCCAACCGTCAGCGACATAGTTTTCCTGCCGATCTCCTTTGAGGTAACGGCAGCCCGTCGGCCCGCGCACGGCCAGACGCCCAACTTCACCGACATCGGCCTCGGTCCCGTCTTCGCGCAGAACCTTTGCCTGATAGCCGGTCACGGGCTTGCCCGTGCAGGCAGGGCGGTGATCATCAAAACGGTTCGAGATAAAGATATGCAGCATCTCGGTCGCGCCAATCCCGTCCAGCATCGGCTTGCCGGTCTTTTCGATCCATTCCTGATAGACGGGTTCGGGCAGGGTTTCACCAGCCGACACAGCCGCGCGTAAGCTGGACAGGTCAGCCCCTTCTTCCATCGCGCGCAGCATCGCGCGGTAAGCCGTGGGGGCGGTGAAGCACACGGTCGCTTTGTGCTTTTGAATGATGTCGATCATGTTGGGCGGCGTGGCCTGTTCCAACAAAGTTGCCGTCGCGCCAAACCGCAAGGGAAACACCGCCAAACCACCCAAGCCAAAGGTAAAGGCCAGCGGAGGCGAGCCCACAAAAACATCATCCTCGGTGACGCCCAGAACCTCTTTGGCATAGCCGTCGGCAATGATCATAATGTCCCGGTGGTAGTGCATCGTCGCTTTCGGCGTGCCTGTTGACCCGGATGTGAACCCCAGCAGGGCCACGTCATCTGACCGTGTCTGCGCGCCCTCAAAACGCACCGATTTTTCCAAGGCCAGGCGATCTAGCTCGGCGTCGTGGTTGGACGTGCCGTCAAAACCGACAACTTTTTTCAGGTACGTGCTGGACTCGGTGCAAGCAATCAATTCGTCCATCATGCGCGTGTCACACAGCGCAAATTGCACCTCGGCCAGTTCAATGTACTTTTCCAGCTCGACCGCGCGCAGCATGGGCATGGTGTTGATCACGACCGCACCTGCCTTGGTTGCGGCCAGCCAACAGGCCAGCATCGCGGGGTTATTGGCCGACCGGATCAGAACCCGATTGCCGGGTTTGACACCGATATCCTCAACCAACGCGTTGGCCAGTCGGTTGGTCCAATCGGTCAGTTCCTTGTAGGTGCGCAGGCGCCCATTACCGATCAACGCGGTATGATCACCAAAGCCCTTTGCAACCATCGCATCGGTCAGCTCGTAGCCGGAATTCAGGTGCTCGGGGTAGTCAAACCCGTCCAAAAGGAAGTCGGGCATCTTGTGGTTCGGCGGCAGGTTGTCGCGCGCGAAACTGTCGGTATGAGCGGTCGCTTGCATCAGTTTTCTCCTTGTGAGCGTTCTAGCGCCTGTCGGGCGATGATGACTTTCTGCACGTCCGATGCGCCCTCATAGATGCGCAACGCTCTGATCTCTCGATAGAGTTTTTCAACCACATTGCCAGACTTGACCCCGTCGCCGCCAAACAGCTGCACTGCCTTGTCGATGACAATCTGGGCGTGGTCCGTTGCGAACAATTTGGCCATCGCAGCCTCGCGTGTGACGCGGGGCGCACCGCTGTCTTTGGTCCAGGCGGCGCGGTAGATCAGCAGCGCACTTGCATCGACGTCCAGCGCCATATCCGCGATGTGGCCCTGCACCATCTGCAAATCAAAAAGCGGCGCACCCTGAATGTGGCGCGTTGTGGTGCGCTGGATGGCCGCGTCGAGTGCGCGGCGGGCAAAGCCCAAAGCAGCCGCCGCGACCGTGGTGCGAAACACGTCCAGGACCGACATGGCAATCTTGAACCCCTGCCCCGGTGCCCCGATCATTGCAGATGCGGGCACGCGGCAGTCGTGAAATGCCAAGGTCGCCAATGGGTGCGGCGCGATGGTTTCCAGCCGCTCTTTGACGGAAAAGCCAGGCAAATCTGGGGTGACAATAAAGGCGGACAACCCCTTGGCACCGGGCGCGTCCTGGCTGCGGGCAAACAGGGTGTAGACATCCGCAATCCCGCCGTTCGAAATCCACGTCTTTTCGCCGTTCAAGACAAAGTGGTCGCCGTCCCGCGTCGCGGTCATCGTAGAATTGGCAACGTCAGAGCCGGACGCAGGTTCCGTCAACGCAAAGGCGGAAATCGCGCGACCCGTCCGTGTGCGTGGCAACCACTGCGCCTTTTGAGCGTCGGTGCCGAACAAGGAGATAGCCCCCGTGCCCAGCCCCTGCATTGCAAAGGCGAAATCGGCCAGTCCGTCATGGCGGGCAAGTGTTTCGCGCAGGATGCACAGGCTGCGCACATCCAAATTGCCATCAACACTGGCGGAATATTCCAGAAATCCAGCATCCCCCAACATCGCCACCAACTGACGGCAGGTCTGATCGGTGTCGCCGTGATCCAGATCGCTTAGATTGGCACTGCACCACTCTTCCAGCCGCGCCGAAAGCGCACGGTGACATTCGTCCAGAAACGGCCAGTTGAGAAAGCTCTTGTCTGCCATCAATCGCCCTCAAACACGGGTTTTTCTTTGGCCACGAAGGCATGGTAGGCGCGGTGAAAATCCTGACCTTGCATGCAAATCGCTTGCGCTTGCGCTTCGGCTTCGATGGCCTGTTCGATGGACATGGCCCATTCCTGCGCCAGCATTGTCTTGGTCATCATGTTTGCGAAATTCGGCCCTGTGGCAATCCGCTTGGCCATCGCAACAGCGGCATCCATCAACGCGTCCTTGGACACCACCTGATTGAAAAAGCCCCAAGCCTGACCCTCAGCCGCGCTCATCGACCGGCCCAGATACAACAGTTCCGCCGCGCGGCCCTGCCCAATGATCCGGGGTAGGATTGCACAGGCCCCCATATCGCAACCGGCCAACCCCACGCGGTTGAAAAGAAACGCGGTCTTGGCGCGATCCGTTGCAATCCGCAGATCAGAGGCCATGGCAATAATCGCCCCTGCGCCCGCACATATACCGTCGACCGCAGCAATGATTGGCGTGCCGCAATTGACCATTGCCTTGACCAGATCACCCGTCATGCGGGTGAAGGCCAGCAGATCTTTCATGGTCATCTTGGTCAGCGGTCCAATGATATCATGCACATCCCCGCCCGAGCTGAAGTTGCCGCCATTTGGCGCAAACACAACTGCCTTGATCGTGTCGTCATAGCTTAGGTCACGAAACCAGTCGCGCAGCTCGGCATAGCTGTCAAAGGTCAACGGGTTTTTGCGATCCGGGCGGTTCAGACGCACGATCGCGACACCGTCTTCAATTTCGCAAAGAAAATGCTCAGGGGGACGCATCTAGTGATCCTCGAGCGACGTGGTTAAGTGGTCCAGACGCTGGATCATGCCAAGAACATCGTCCAAATCCAGACCGCCCAAAATCTCGTCAATCCAGCTTTCGTGGGCGGCAGCAAGATCGGCAAAAGCGGCCTTGCCCCGTTCTGTCAGACAGACCTGATGGGCACGACGATCACCGGGCACGGACACGCGCAGGGCAAACCCCTCTTCGGTCAGCTTGTCGACGATGCCCGTGATGTTGCCGTTTGAGACGCGCAAGAGTTTGGAAATTTCGCTCATCTTCAAACCCTCCGGCGCGCGTGACAGCGCCGACATGACGTCAAAGCGCGGCAAGGTAGAGGCATGTTGCGCCCGCAACCTGCGGCGGATTTCTTCTTCGACAAGATTGCTGGCTTTGAGCAGTTTCAACCAGAGCCGCAACCGCTCTTTTGAGAGGGGTTCATCTGGTGTGGAATTGGCCGGCTTAATGTTCATATCTCTCCTCCGGAAATGGAAATGGCTTGTCCGTTCACTGAACGCGCAGCGTCAGACAATAGCCAGAGAATTGTACCCGCAATCTCGTCGGTTTGGATGAACCGTTTTTGCGGGTTGCCAGCGCAAAGGGACGCGCGGGCCTTGTCTTCGGACATGCCCGTTTTATCGATGATGTTGGCGATCGAGCGGTCCAGCATCGGCGTCTCGATAAAGCCGGGGCAAATGGCGTTGACCGTGATCCCCGTTGACGCCAGTTCCAACCCCAGCGCGCGGGTCAGGCCAACAACGCCATGTTTGGCCGCGCAATAGGCCGAGACATAGGGAAACCCCTTCAGCCCCGCCGTGGATGCAATCGCGATCATGCGACCTGCGCCCGCCGCCTTCATATCCGGCAAGGCCGCCTGCCAAACGTTGCTGACGCCCACAAGATTGACCGCCAGCATCGCGTTCAGCACATCTGCGGACATCTTGGCAAAGGGCACGCTTTCCGCGGCACCCGCGTTTGCGACGACACCCGCGATCGGGCCATGGGTGTCGAGGGCCTTTTGAAACGCCTCTGCGACACTGTCGGGTTGCGTCACATCACAAAGGCCATAGGACAACCCCTGCACAGCGAGCGTTTCCTTGGTTCGGCCAAGAATTGTGACGTCATAGCCTTGGCCCGCCAAGGTCTGCGCCACGGTTGCGCCGACGCCGGTGCCGCCGCCCGTTACAATGATATGTTTGCCAATGCTCATACGCGCAATGCCTCTGCTTCCCGCTCGGCCAAACGCCAAGCCTGATCACGACCTGGCTCATAGGGCAGCGGCCAAGCCGCCTGCCGGTCCCCGATCTTGGCCGCTTCGTGCAGCGTCCAATATGGATCGGCCAGATGGGGCCTGCCCACAGCCACCAAATCCGCACGTCCCGCCATCAGGATCGAATTGGCATGGTCCGCTTCATAGATATTGCCAACGGCCATCGTCTTGATCCCCGCCTCATTGCGGATGCGGTCACTAAAGGGCGTCTGGAACATCCGGCCATAAACCGGCTTGGCCTCTGTCGTCGTCTGACCTGCCGAGACGTCGATAAGGTCAGCGCCCGCCGCGGTAAACGCCTTGGCGACTTCTACCGCGTCCTGTGGCGTGATGCCCTCCGCCCCGATCCAATCATTGGCCGAAATGCGCACCGACATCGGTTTATGTGCAGGCCAAACCGCCCGCATTGCGCTGAAAACCTCTAACGGATAACGCAGCCGGTTTTCCAAGCTGCCGCCGTAGGCATCGCGGCGCTGGTTCGACACGGGCGAGATGAACGACGACAGCAAATAGCCGTGTGCCGCGTGCAATTCGATCATGTCAAAACCTGCGGCCTCGGCCATTTGTGCAGATGCCACGAATTCATCCTTGATCGCCTGCATCTCGTCAGCGGTGATTTCGCGCGGTGTCGCGTTATTTTCTGACCACGCGATTGCCGAGGCCGAGACCAAATCCCAATTGTCTGACACCAGCGGCATATCCATGCCTTCCCAGCCAATCCGTGTTGACCCTTTGCGCCCGGAATGGCCAATTTGGCAGCAAATCTTGGCCTCTGTTTCTTGGTGCACAAAATCCGTCAAACGGCGCCATGCGGCCTGATGTTCCGGCGCATAAAGACCAGGACACCCCGGCGTAATCCGGCCCGTTTCGCTGACGCAGGTCATCTCGGTAAAGACCAGCCCTGCCCCGCCCTTGGCCCGCGCACCATAGTGGATCAGGTGCCAATCAGTGGGGCAGCCATCCGTGGCCTTGTATTGCGCCATGGGCGAGACAACGACGCGGTTTTTCAACGCCATATCGCGCAGGGCAAATGGGGCAAACATCGGCGCGCGCAATGGGTCAGACGACGCGACGCCGGATTGATCCAGAAACCACCGCTCGGCGCTTTCCAGCCACGCCTTATCGCGCAAGCGCAGGTTTTCGTGCGAAATCCGCTGACTACGGGTCAGCATGGAATAATTCAACTGAACCGGGTCAAGGCCAAGGTAACGCTCGACATCTTCAAACCATTCCAGCGAATTGCGCGCTGCCGATTGTAGGCGCAAAACCTCCAGCCGCCGCTCTTCCTGATAGCGTTTGAACGCATCCTCAGGGTTCGCCTCGGTGTGGATCAATTCAGCCAAAGACACCGCACTTTCCAGCGCCAGCTTGGTCCCCGACCCAATGGAAAAATGCGCAGTCGCTGAAGCGTCACCCAACAGCACAACATTCTCGTGGTGCCACGTTTCGCACAAGACACGCGGGAACCTGATCCACGCGGACCCACGGATGTGGTTGGCGTTTGTGATCAGCGCGTGACCATCCAAATGGTCTTTGAAAATCTCTTGGCAGATCGCGATGCTGTCTTGCTGCGACATATCCGCAAAGCCGAACTTGTCGAACGTATCCTGCGCGCATTCCACAATGAACGTCGCGGTCTCGTCATCAAATTGATAGGCGTGGGCCCAGACCCAACCGTGTTCGGTTTCTTCAAAAATAAACGTGAACGCGTCCGAGAATTTCTGCTTGGTGCCAAGCCATACGAATTGGCACAGACGCTCATCAATTTCCGGCTTGAAGCTATCGGCATAAAGCCTGCGTGTGTGCGAATTCAATCCGTCTGCCGCCACAACAATATCAAAGTCCTGACGATAGTCCTCGGCGCTCTTCACCTCTGTTTCAAAGTGAATTTCAACGCCAAGCTCTTGCGCACGCTCTTGCAGCAGCAACAGCAATTTCTTGCGACCGATGCCACAGAATCCGTGACCCGATGACACATGCGTCTCACCACGGTAATGCAGCGCAATGTCATCCCAATAGGCAAAGTTATCCCCGATCGCCTTGGCGCTTTTGGGATCGTTCGCCGCAAGGTTGCCAAGGGTTTCGTCCGACAGCACAACACCCCATCCGAATGTGTCATCAAAGCGATTACGCTCAAATACAACCACATCCACGGAGGGGTCACGCAACTTCATGGAGATGCCAAAGTACAATCCAGCCGGACCGCCACCCAAACATGCAATGCGCATC
Organism: uncultured Paracoccaceae bacterium; assembly: GCA_947500135.1. Taxonomy (GTDB): domain Bacteria; phylum Pseudomonadota; class Alphaproteobacteria; order Rhodobacterales; family Rhodobacteraceae; genus Yoonia. The sequence goes on along the minus strand of CANMQX010000016.1, from coordinate 47,074 downwards.
TTATCTCTCCGAATTTCAGTGTCGCTGATCCACAATATAACGGGCGCTTGTTTTTATTTCAAGCTTGAAATTTCATACTTATAATATTAATGCTGAGCGAAATTAGCTGCGTTAGGAAAAAACATGCTTCAACCGATGATCGCCGATGCACACAAAGTCTCACCCGAAAGCGCCCGCGCCAAGCCCGCCGCGATGACGTGGGACGACCCCTTTTTGATGGACAGCCTTCTGACCGAAGAAGAGCGTATGATCCAAAAGACCGCGCAATCCTATTGTCAGGAAAAGCTGGCGCCGCGCGTTCTGCATGCCAACCGGCATGAACATTTTGATCCTGAAATCATGGCCGAGATGGGCGCACTTGGCCTGCTGGGCAGCACCCTGCCCGAAGATTACGGCTGCGTCGAAGCATCCTATGTCGCCTACGGCCTTGTCGCGCGCGAGGTTGAGCGTGTCGACAGCGGCTACCGCTCTGCGATGTCGGTGCAGTCCTCTTTGGTGATGCACCCGATCTTTGCCTATGGCACCGAAGAGCAGCGCATGAAATTCCTGCCCAAGCTGGCCACCGGCGAATGGATCGGCTGTTTCGGCCTGACCGAACCTGACCATGGTTCTGACCCCGGCTCAATGATCACACGTGCAACGAAGGTGGACGGCGGTTTCACGTTAAGCGGCGCGAAGAACTGGATCACTAACAGCCCGATTGCGGATGTGTTTATCGTCTGGGCCAAATCCGATACCCATGACGGCAAAATCAAAGGCTTCATCCTTGAAAAGGGCATGCAGGGGCTGGCCGCGCCCAAGATCGAAGGCAAATTCTCGCTGCGCGCGTCCATCACTGGCATGATCCAGATGGATGAGGTCTTTGTGCCGGATGAGAATCTGCTGCCCAATGTGGCAGGCTTGGCGGGGCCATTTGGCTGCCTGAACCGCGCGCGATACGGTATCTCTTGGGGGGCTATGGGTGCGGCAGAGGCCTGCTGGCACGCTGCACGGCAATACACCATGGATCGCAAGCAATTCGGCAAACCATTGGCCGCAACACAGTTGATCCAAAAGAAACTGGCGGACATGCAGACCGACATTTCCCTTGGTCTTCTTGGGTCACTGCAACTGGGCCGCTTGATGGATGCACACAGCAATTCCGCCGAGCTGATCAGCCTGATGAAGCGAAACAACTGCGGCAAGGCCTTGGCCATCGCCCGCGAATCGCGCGACATGCATGGCGGCAACGGCGTCAGCGATGAATACGGCGTCATTCGTCACGTCATGAACCTTGAGGCCGTCAACACCTATGAGGGCACCCATGATGTTCATGCCCTAATCCTTGGCCGCGCGCAAACCGGGTTGCAAGCGTTTCAATGATGGACGAAAGCGGGATCGATTGGGAAGACGCCTTTGCCAACGCGGCCTATATCGACGGCGGCGCGGGCTACCCCGACATCTGGGCGGCGCGGGCCGCGGCGTTTCGGGCAACGGCAAAGGGGCACCGCGATCTCAGCTATGGCGCAGACCCGCGCCTCACCTTCGATCTGTTCCTGCCCGATCACCCGCCAAAGGGGTTGTCGGTCTTTATTCATGGCGGCTTTTGGCTGGCCTTCGGAAAATCTGATTGGAGCGATCTGGCCCAAGGCGCAATAGACAGCGGCTGGGCCATGGCGATCCCGCAATACACGCTGGCACCCGGCGCCCGCATTGCCGACGTCACCCGTCAGGTTGCCTCGGCCATCGCAACCGCAGCGGCGCGTGTTGCTGGCCCCATTCACCTGTCGGGGCATTCCGCTGGCGGGCAACTGGCCTGCCGAATGATTTGCAACGACAGTCCCTTGCCTGCGCAGGTTTTGTCTCGCGTCAAGAACGTCGTGTCCATCAGCGGCGTCCACGATCTGCGCCCGCTGCGATTGCACAGCATGAATGAAACACTCGGGCTTGACGCAGCAGAAGCGCACAGCGAAAGCCCTGCCCTCATGGGCCGCCATCCGACGGCCAAGGTCACAGCTTGGGTGGGCGAACATGAACGGCCAGAGTTCCTGCGCCAGTCCGCATTGCTGACCGAACGCTGGCGCGACACCGGCCCGACCCAACTTAGGCTGGATGCGGGGCGGCACCATTTCAACGTCATCGACGGGTTGAAATCCGCCAATCACCCCCTGACCCAAGCCCTGTTGGACGCGTAAATGACTGTATCCCTCCAGAAACACGGCCAGATTGCCGTTGTCACCATCGACAACCCGCCTGTGAATGCAACGTCACATGCCGTGCGCCTTGGGCTGCAAAACGCGCTGCATCAAACGACACAGGATGATGACGTGCAGTCGGTGGTTCTGCACTGCGCGGGGCGCACGTTTGTCGCAGGTGCCGACATCACCGAATTTGGCGCGCCACCCCAAGACCCCAGCCTGCCCGATCTGCTGGCCCAAATCGAAGCGGCCCCGAAACCTTGGGTCGCCGCAATCCACGGCACGTCCCTTGGCGGCGGTCTGGAAACCGCATTGGTCTGTCACTATCGCATCGCTGATCCCGCCGCGAAACTGGCCCTGCCAGAGGTCACCCTTGGCCTGATCCCCGGCGCGGGCGGCACGGTCCGCTTGCCACGGTTGATCGCACCGGAACAGGCGGTGGAAATGATCGCAGGTGGCAAGCCCGTGACAGCCGCCCGCGCATTGGAGCTTGGCCTGATCGACCAGATCGCAAGCGCTGACCTTTTGGGCGAAGCCATCGCCTTGGCAGAGGGCGCAACAAGACGCGCGCCGCTTACAATGCGCCCTTTCATCGCCGTGACGTCGCAGGACACATGGGACAATGCGGCCCAGAAGATCAAGACAAAGGCCCGCGGGCAGACATCCCCTATCGCTGCAATCACCGCGCTGGAAAATGCCCTGAAAATGGATGCGCCCGCAGCACTCGCCGCCGAACGCGCCCTGTTTGAGGAACTGCGCGATAGCGACCAGTGCAAAGCCCTGCGCCACATTTTCTTTGCGGAACGCGCTACGGCGCAGGCCGGCAGGATCAAGGGGGTCGCTGCGACCCCGCTGTCGCAGGTCGGTGTTGTCGGTGGCGGCACGATGGGCGCGGGAATTGCTGCGGCCTGCCTGCTGGCCGGTTACCCCGTGACACTGATTGAGCGCAACAATGAGGCTGCTGTTGCGGGCCGTGACCGTGTGCTTGCGACCTTGGATCAAAGCCTGAAACGTGGCGTGCTGACCACAGCCGCACACCTGCAAGCCGTTGAAAATTTCCACATCTCCACCAACTATACCGCCCTATCGGACGCTGATCTGGTAATCGAAGCGGTGTTTGAAGACATGCAGGTCAAGATCGACGTTCTCACAGCGCTTGAGGCCGCAGTGCGCCCCGATGCGATCCTTGCGACAAACACATCCTATCTGGACATCAACGTCATGGCGGCGGCACTCACGCGGCCATCGCGCGTGATCGGGCTGCATTTCTTTTCGCCCGCACACATCATGAAGCTGCTTGAAATTGTCGTGACCGACAGTGTCGACGACCAAACCACCGCAACCGCATTTGCCTTTGCCAAGCGGCTGAAAAAGATCGCTGTGCGCGCAAAAGTCGGCGAAGGCTTCATCGCCAACCGGATCATGTCCGCCTACAGGCGCGAGGCGGAATATATGTTGGAAGATGGCGCGATGCCTTGGGACATCGACACCGCCATGCGCAAGTTCGGCTTCCCCATGGGCATCTTTGAGATGCAGGATCTTGCGGGCCTTGATATTTCATGGGCCATGCGCAAACGGCTGAACGCGACGCGAGATCGAACCCAACGATACGTGGATATTGGCGACAAACTGTGTGAGGGCGGCCATTTCGGCCGCAAGACCGGACGCGGCTATTATGACTATTCGGACAGCGGCAAGGCCCGCCCGTCTGCTGAGACACGCGCGCTGATCATGGCCGAGTCCCGGCGCAAAGGTATCACGCGCGTGCAGATTTCAGACAAAGCGATCATGGCCCGCATCCTTGGTCGTATCAGGTCTGAGGCCGCAATGCTTCTCCATGAAGGCATCGCAAGATGCGCGGACGACATTGATGTGGTGATGGTCAACGCCTTTGGCTTTCCACGATGGACCGGCGGCCCGATGTTCCATACGTCTGGCCAAGACTAATCGCAGACTGCCTTAGCCAACGTTGCTGGGGCCATCCAACCGGCTGGATGTGTCCTCGCGCAACTGCCCTGCGGCCATTTTGGCAAAAGCCGCGCGCCACCCCTCGGCCAGTTGCGGCATCGCGGCCAATTGGGCGGCATCGTCTGGGTCGATGCGCTTGGTCAACCGCGCTTGGGTCACGCGGCGCACGGTCCAATCCGGCTGTGGGCGATCAATCAGGCCAATAGTGTCCCCCACCGCAACCGCGCCACCGTCCAACACGCGATAATACCACCCCGTGCGCCCCGTCTTTTGAAACAGGTAAGGCATCTTGTCTTGCCCCGTATGCAGCCCCAGTTTCCAACACGGCTGCCGCCCCTGCGATATCTGCACCGTTGCACTGCCAAGACGCAGAATGTCACCGATGCACAGGGTGTCTTCGGTCATCCCAACGGTCGAGATATTTTCACCAAAAGCCGCCGCGGCTGTCCCCTGCGTCACAAGACCTTCTGCCTGCCACGCCGCGTAGTGATCAAAGGCATAGTGATGGATGGCCTTGTCCGCGCCACCATGCACCGCAAGATCAGCTTGGGCATCGCGGAAAAAGCCGTGTGGGCCAATGTCTTGCGCGCCCGCGACGGGATCTTTCTGGATGGCCGACGGGGGCTTGCCCGGCCAACGGTCCTGGACCGCGCCGACAAACACACCATCAATCCGTGCCGTAAATTGTGGGATCATGCGGTTTGCCAATCCTGATGTTCGACACATATCTGCATCGTCTCTGACGGGGCCAAGGGCAGTGAAAGCAGCTGACAAAACGCGGTTGCGCCTTTGGTTTGGTGAAACCGGCAGCTGCGGCATTGCCCGAATGTCTTTGCACCGTTCAGCGCAAGGGCTTGCCGCAAGGTTTCGCGCAATCCGCCTTCCAAGGCATCTGACACAGGGTCCGTCAATTTCGCCAGCGCCACGGCAACAATGCCATCATCGCCCAACACGGCTTGACCCGCCTTGCTCAACGCATAAGAGATCGAGCGCTTGTCGCTGTCAGATCGCACCTCTTCCACATAACCCTTGCGCAACAGCGCCTTGAGGGTCTGCGACATGGTTCCCCGTGTGGTCCCCAGAAACTCGGCAACATGCGAGGGCGAGCGCGAGAACCGGTTGGCATCGCGCAGGTATTCAAGCGCAGACCTCTGTACCGGATTCAAGTCGCCGGACCAGCTGCTGGCGCTGTCCAGTCTTGCCAGTCTGTTCATCAAGGCGCGGATGTTTTGGTCTGATGTCATGCCATTTAAGTATCGAGTCGAAATTATCATTGCAATCCTAAATCACATTATGCTAGCGAGTCGCTACCAACTGACGCCAAGGAGACTCGTAATGACCACCAAGATATCAATCACAGCCGCCGCAATCGCGCTTGCCGCTGGCGCAGCCTTTGCCGGCGGGGATCACGCCGCAGACATGCACGACGCGGTTCAATCGCCCGCAGATAACAGCAAGGTCGCCGCCTTTGACATTCTGGCCGCCCACGCACATCGCACTGGCAACACCGTGACCTTTCACATGACGACCAATGGAACGGCGGGCGCGGATACCCCTGCTGCGACCGGCGCAGTTGGCGGGGCCGACGTCTGGTCCTATGTCTGGCCCACGTCGCTTGACCCGTCTGCCGTTGGCTTTGAGGGCGGCACCGGCATTCTGGCAATGGCCGCCACCAGCCACCCAGACTTTGATGACACGCCGCTGTTTGACGAAAATGACGATGGCGATCCTGCGAACGATGGCGTGGAATGGCACAGCCATTGGGTTGTCTTGACCCCGACCGAGGCTTGCGGCCCAGGTGCCTTGGCCGTGCGCGACATCCCCGAGGACAGCACCCCGAAACTGCCCGCAACTTGGCCCGGCTTTCCGATCTTTCTGGACAGCCCCGGCTTTACGCCCCTGTTTGACGGGCCCGAAATCAGCGTCAATGCTGGCTTTGCCAGTGACGTGGACTTGTCCGGGGTCAGCTATGACGGCGTGACTGCGGCCCTGCGTGTAAACGCGAACATCCACGCCCCCCTGTTGTGCGTGACAGATGTTTTTGATGTGGCCTCAGGCGATCTTAGCCTGCCGGGTATGTTGAGGTGAAAAAGTAAGGGCAGCGGCATGTCTCGTGCCGCTGCAATCTTCGCTTGAACGCTCGCAGAAGGGGTCAAGGAAGTTCCACCCAAAACCACTTGACGCATCGACCATCGAGGTATAGATGCGGCGCATGACCAAAGTTGCCAACACACCCGACCTGCTCGACCCCGAATACTGGGGCAATACGATCAAGATGAGCCTGTCCAAATTCTTCATCCTCTGCGTTCTGCAGGATGCGGAATTGCATGGCTATGACATCGCCAAATCTGTTGCACGGCGCACAGACGGCTGCTGCACCCCGCGCGAAGGCACGATCTACCCGGTGCTGAAACAGTTCACCGACGGCGGCTATGTCACGTTCAAATCCGAAATCGTCTCGGGCCGCGAGCGCAAGATTTATGCGGTAACTGAAAAGGGACGCCAAGCGTTCCAGGTCGCACTGGCCGAATGGATGAAGATCACGCGCTGTCTACAAGACTGTTCCTGCGCGACTAAATCCTAAAAAATTTGCCCCAACGTATTGATGCTCGATGCATCGACCATAAAAGGAAATACACAATGAAAATCGTCAGCTTCAAAATATGCCCGTTTGTGCAGCGCGTCACTGCCCTGCTCGAAGCCAAAGGCATCGACTATGAACTGGAATTCATCAGCCTCAGCAACAAACCCCAGTGGTTTCTCGACATCTCGCCCAACGCGCAGGTGTCACTGTACCCTAATTAATCAGAATCCGGTTTGGAATTATCCTATAATATCAATGGTTGACTGTACCCTTAATTTTCATATTGTACCGTTAATTACCATACTGTACCCTTTATTAGCATACGGTCGGTTTTGTGGATAAGTGCTGACCAGTTGGGGCAGGGGATTGGCGTGGTCAGTGAGCGTCTAGCAAAACATCGAGCTTGGGTTCTCCGTCCAATTTTGGAGCTTGAGAAGAACGGCGAGCCGATCAGTGCCGCGATCGGAGATGCCGCCTGGGAACTGGGTTTGGCGAAAAGCCATACCTGGTCGCTTTATCGCCGTTTGCGCGAGAACGATGGTCGGGCCGCGGCATTGGAACTGGGTCGGCGCGGGCCGAAACCGGGGTCGAAACGGGTCACGCAAGAAGTTGAAGACCTCATTGATGCGCGCCTGCGGTGCTACTACCTGGTTCGCGAGCGATCCAGTTTTTTGCGAATTTGGCGAGAGATCCGTGCGGAATGTGAGGCAAAGGGGTTCCAGCCACCGACCCGAAAGACGTTAAAAGCTCGGCTTGATGCAATGGATGAGAAAGAGATCGTTCGAAGGCGCCGTGGCGCAAAGGAGGCGAACAAGAGTTTTGCGGCGCGTCCTGGTCGGCTTGCGGTCGGAACGCCGCTGGACATCGTTCAGATTGATCACACCTTGGCTGACATCATACTGGTTGATCACGTCAATCGGCGGCCTCTTGCGCGGCCATATCTGACGGTTGCCATTGATGTCGCAAGCCGGATCGTTCTTGGGGCCTTTGTCAGCTACGATGCACCGTCGGTCCTGTCGATCGCGCTCTGCCTTGATCACTGCATGCGCCGTAAATCAGTCCACGTCCCCGGGACGCTGGAAGAGCTAGTGTGGCCGACGTCGGGTATCCCGCAGGCAATCCATGTTGACAATGCCCAGGAGTTCCACAGCGAAGCTTTCTCATCGGCTTGCGAAGATTGGGGCATCGCCGTCGAATACCGCCCGCCCGGCGCCACACACTTCGGCGGCCACATTGAACGTCTGATCGGAACGGCCATGGGGGCAGTGCATGTGCTGCCCGGGACTACCCAATCTTCGGCCGCCGAAAAGGGGGACTATGACAGTGAGAAACATGCCGTCCTGACCCTGGCTGAGTTCGAGGACTGGCTTTATCTGGAGATATGTCGCTACCACAATACCCGTCATGAGGCACTCGGACGAACACCGCTTGCAGCCTGGGCTGACTTGGGCGGGGATACTGCAGGGCGGCAAGTTGTCGATGTTGAAGCCTTCCGGACAAGCTTCTTGCCCTTTGAGTGGCGCCAACTCGGGCGTACCGGGATAACCCTCTTTGGGGTGCATTACTGGAGCGATGCCTTTGCGTCGTTGGTCGGACGGGGCAGCGGCAAGGTGCAGGTGAAGTATGACCCGAGAGACCTGTCACAGGTCTGGGTTCTCGTCGATGACGGGCGCATGATCCTGGCGCGGTATCGGGATCTGAGCCATCCCCGGATATCGCTTTGGGAAAGTCGTCGGGCGCGGAAGGAATGGCAGGACAGGCATGGAGGCCGGATCAATGAGAAGGCCTTGTTCCAGGTGATTGACGCGCAGAGACGACTGGCCGAGGCGGCGCGTCAGAAGACAAGGACTACTCGTCTGGAGAGTGAGCGCCAAGCCCGGCTTCCCAAGCAACAGTCGCGCCGCGATCCATCCCGGGAAATGTTTGCGATCGATACCGGCAACCCTGACCTTCCCACCTATCCGATTGAAGAGTTCGATGACCCCAACCGAAAGAATTGACCGTATCCGTAGCGATCACTGGATCGCATTCGACCGTGCAACGATTGTTCTCAACCGACTGACATCCCTGATGGAAATGCCGCATCAGAGTCGGATGCCGGGCCTGATGGTTTATGGCAGTTCCGGCATTGGCAAGACGATGATTGCCAAGCGCATGGCGAGCAAATACCCGACGCAGTACAACGCAGAACTGGGCGTCACGAAGACACCCATCCTGCTGGTTCAGGCACCGCCGGCCCCGGACGAGCGGCGGTTCTATCAGCATATCCTGTCGACGATCGGGGCCCCGATGTGGGGTCGCCATACCGTGTCCGAGCTCGAGGTGCGTGCGCTCAGCCATCTTCGGGACATGGACCTCAAGATGCTGATGATTGATGAGGTGCACAACCTGCTCGCGGGCAGTTATCGGGAGCAGCGCAGGTTCTTGAACATGCTACGCTTCCTGGCCAACGATCTCTGCGCTTCGCTCGTCGTCTTCGGTGTCAACGAAGCCCTTGAGGCCGTCCGCGGTGACGACCAACTGGCCCGTCGGTTGGACGAACATTATCTGCCGCTCTGGGAGGACGATGTGGAGTTCTCTCGGCTGATCCAAACGTTGATCGCCGCGATGGCACTCGAGGAGCGGTCGGGCCTGACGGTGGCGTCGCTTCGAACGATCTTGAAGGTAACGGGCGGCGTCACCTCGCGCGTGTTTATCATGATCAAGTCTTTGGCCATCGAAGCGATCGAGACCGGTGACGAGCGGATCACCGACGAGGCAGTTCCTTCCTGGCAGCCGGTATGGGCGAAGCACGCCTGGAGTATTCCGCGCCAGCCCATGGCAGAGTTCGGGTGAACGTGAACCCTTTGCCGCGCCGCCCGCCGCCGGTACCCGACGAGCTCTTCTCGAGCTGGATCGGGCGGTTGGCGCGGGCCAATCATTGTTCAGTCGAAGAGCTTTGCGGCTATCTCGGATTGGGGCAGGGCAGGGTGCCGGAACGTATGAACGATCTCGGACAGGTGAACTGGGCTCGACTGTCTCGGGCGGTTGAGCAGACGCGGGATGATATCGCGGCCATGACGCTTCCGGACACGATGCATCTTCCGGTTCAATATGTATCGAACGATGACTTCCAGGTTTGCATAAACTGTATGGTCCAGACGCCCGGAGTGATCCTACGGCACTGGCGCTTCGCGTGGTCGATGACTTGCGAAAACTGTGGTCGACCCCTTAAGGCGAGGCATCCGGCTGACGGTCTATCACACAGGATAAGTGTCCGCGCCGCTCAAGGAGCGCTGGCTCTAAAAGAGGTCGCAGATGCCAAACATATCAGGCGGTTACGTCGAATTGATCGAACTTTGCATCTGTTGAAAATGCTCGGTTTAACGCACGCGGCGCCGCTCACCTCATGGTCACAGTGGGAGAGATTCAAAGCGCTCGCGGCAGTTGAATTGTGCACGACCCGACCCTTGCTTGGCGCGGCAATCATCTTGAAAGGAAATGACCAAGCTCTTCGCGAAGTCTGTCGGTCATTCCATCTGCACAGACGTGTAGTCGATAGGATTGGTCAGTTGTCGATCGACTTGGAGCGGCGGCTTCCTAGACGGACAAAAAATCAATCTGTGCCTGAAAAACGAACACATCAACCGAGACGACCGAAAGTATCGGAGAGTGCAATTGCCGCAGCGCGACAGGCCATCTCGGAACTGGGGCCTCATGCAGATCGTCAAGCACTTCTAGCACGAGCCGATGCGATCTGGGAGCGCGAAAGCTGTGTCATGCGATGATTTGATGCCCTGTGGATATATTGTAATTAAGGGTACAGAAACTGCAGAAAACGCGTCCAATCCGCGGAATCTGATTAATTAGGGTACAGTGACACCTGTCGAGCCGAGCCATTGGTGTTTGGTGCCAGCTCTGCCTGATCATCCAGACATTAACGGGTTTTCGGATTTTTGAGGGTTTTTCACAAGAACCCCCATGTACCGTTAGCGACCGCACATTCTCGAGCGAGCGTTGACAACGCTGCGAACAGAGCGGTTGTTCTCGGTATGAACCGCCCCGGTTTTGCCGGAGACTGTTGAGTTCGTGTTTCAAGCTGCGATTTTGTCTGACTTCAAGGCTCTTTCGTATTTCTCCTCTGCTTCGATTGGCGTGATGTAGCCAAGAGGTTCGAGCAGGCGTTGCCGATTGAACCAATCGATCCATTGCAGTGTTTCCCATTTGACCTGATCCTTGGATTTCCACGGACCGAGGCGGTTGATGACCTCTGATTTGAACAGACCGATGATCGTCTCGGCGAGAGCGTTATCATAACTGTCGCCGACGCTGCCGACGGACGGTTCCAGCCCGGCATCTGCCAGCCTTTCGGTGTATTTGATCGACACGTATTGGCTGCCCCGATCAGAGTGATGGATCAGTTTCTCAGCCGGTCTACGCGCATGGCTTGCCTGTTCCAATGCGTCCAAGACAAACTGCGTGTCCTGTGTTGTTGACGCCTTCCAGCCGACGATCCGATTGGCAAAGGTATCGATCACGAAGGCGACATAGACAAAGCCACGCCAGGTCGAAACGAACGTGAAGTCTGACACCCAAAGTTCGTTTGGCTGAGAGGCCCTGAACTGACGATTGACCTTATCCAGCGGACACTGATCGGCAGGCTGGCCGTAGGTGGTTTTGATCTTCTTGCCGCGCCGCACGTCTTGAATACCAAGCTGGCGCATTGGGCATTCGACAGTGCAGCGGGCGATCTCGAACTGCTCGCGCTTCATCGCGTGCCATAGCTTGCGCGCGCCATGTATTGACCGGTTCTTCTCCCAAACGTCTGCGATCTCCTTGCGAAGAAACGCATCCCGTTTCGCCCGATCCGAAGCCCGGTCAGGATCACGCTCGATGGCAATGCCTTCATAGAACGTTGATGGGGCGATTTGCAGAACTCGGCAGATCGGCTCGACCCCGTGAAGCGCCCTGTTCTCTTTGATAAAGGCAATCATTTGCGGAATGGGCGGTCGAGCTCCGCCTGTGCAAAATAAGCAGATGCCTTTTTGAGAATCTCATTGGCTTGGCGCAGTTGCCGGTTCTCGCGCTCAAGCTCCTTGATGCGATCCCGCTCCGCTGTCGTCACACCGTCACGCTTGCCGGTATCCGTCTCATACTGCTTCACCCAAATGCGTAGGCTGTCCCTGCTGCATCCAACCTTCTGAGAGATTGACAATATTGCTGCCGATCTGCTCGCGTATTCGCTCTCGTGATCCAAAACCATCCGCACCGCTCGCGCGCGCAGTTCTTCTGGATAACGTGTTCCGTTCTTCTTCTTTCCCATGACCCAGTATCCTTACTTCTGGGTTTCCGGCAAGCAAGGGGCGGTTCATTTATTGGCACTTCCCCTCACTTGGTGATTTTCACGACGCGTTGTTGGCTACGTGGCGCGAGGAAAGCACGCTTGATATTATTTCGCAGTTGGAAGAGCTATCGGGCGCTCAAGCCAAAATTTTGGCACTAATCCAGATGGGTATCGATGCGCCTCAACCGCTTGAGCGCGGTATGCGCAGATGGGGTGGTGTTAACGGCGAGGTCGAGGCCGCCTTGGCAGACGTCGACCAGATCCGGTCGGCCTATCTAACCGAACTTTTAATCGGTACTGGTTTGCCCCGACAGATTGCGCGGGAGCGAGGTGTGTTGTTGACTTGGGCCGCAATTGGTCGGGCCTTTGCACCTAAGCTTGTCGCCCAAACAACCACCTCTACCGGTGACGAACTCAGTAAGATCTTCGCACCCTCGAAATCTGAGTTCTGAACCTTGCGATTTATCACATATCGTGTGAGACCGCCGGCCTGCTGATTGTGCTATGCGCTCCAGTCATATTCCAATTGAAGCGCCACCAGAGTTGCTGTCTGCGCACCATACCGCCGCGAGATCTCTTCAAGAGCAAATCCCAATGCACCTGCTGGCAGGCCATTGTAAGCTGGTACGCGCGGCAGTTTGGAGCCGTCATTGAAAGCAATATCTGGCACAATCCGCAAGCCGCCAGAAGACATAACCGCACCGGTGCGGACATTAGAAAATGTCGATACTGTTGAACGATACGTTCGTGACCACGCGTCGGAGACAAATGCCAGTTCCAGCTCATCGGTTTCAGCATCAATCTGCAATCCGAATTGTTCGTGCCGTGAGATGAAGTTTGAGGCCAGTCGAAGAACGTTCTGAGGGTCTAGCTGGTAATCGGCGCTGTTGTGCTCCTGTCCAAAATCAGGCAGCCCAATTTCCGTCGCAATCTGCTCTGCGCGACCCCTTCCAGAGATCGCTTCAACCATTGTCAGCGCAAATGGCAATGATGCCGAAACCCCAGTTGTGGTCGCCACGTTTTTATCCGCCAGGTATCGGCTGTTAAGTTGTAATTTGGTGGTCGGGCTGATGCGGGTCAGCTTTTTTCTGTCGTACCAATGTGTCGTGGCGTACCGGTGGGCCAACAGGCCAGCATGGGCAAGGACCAATGCGCCTGAGCAAATGCCGATAACGGTCGCCCCCTCATAGCTCTGTTCGACTAGCCATTCTGATGCAATTCGGTTCGTTGGATCGTGAAACGCCGGGACGATTACGTGGTCTGCGCCTGCTTCATACATGGCGTCAAATTGGTCAAGCGTCATATCAGGCTGTATTTTCAAGGCGGGCATCAGTTGAACGTCGCCAGGCTGCGTGCTGACAATAACGACGTTAGCTGCATCCGATCGTTTCAAAATGCTCCATGGAACAATCAGATCGGTCGTTTCGCTGCCACTGTTATCCGCAAGGATTGCGACCAGTGGCCAGTTGCGTTTTGGTGGGCGAAGCGCCGCAACGGTGTCAGCTCTGGTCAGATGCCCAACCTCTGAAGAGCTATCATCTGCTGACCCCGATCTACTCCATGAACACGACAAGAGGGATGCAGCACCGGCCATCCCCACGCCAATCATGAATACACGTCTTTTCACAGTTTTTCCTTTTCTGGCATATGGTTGGATGGTAGATGACCCTCATGCGTGGCGTAAATGACATAACATCCGCGAATTCCGCCATACCGCGCCGCATTGTTATTGTTGTCTACGAAGGCGCGAATTCTCTGGATATTGCAGGGCCGGGGAATGTCTTTGCGCGGGCAAACGAATTGATGCCGGACGCATATGATATCGTTTATGCGGGTATCGAGGCACAGCCTGTGAAGGCAGAATGCGGCCTGCAAATTTCGGGGCTGACACCGGTCTTCAACATCGCTGGCCCAATTGACACGATTATTGTGTCGGGTGGTTCACAAGACGGTCTAGTCGCCCTTAGCCAAGCCGGAACATTGGTGCGATGGCTGCAGCAGCAAAGAACCAACACGCGGCGCGTCGGAAGCATATGTACAGGTGCCTTTGTTCTTGCGGCATCCGGCCTCGTGGATGGCAGGCGCATCGTATCCCATTGGGCATCCTGCGAAACTTTGGCGGCGTTATTCCCAAAAGTCACCGTGGAACCTGATGCTCTGTTCATCAATGACGATGATGTATTTTCTAGTGCAGGGGTCGCAGCCGGAATTGACCTCGCCCTCGCGTTGGTCGAAGACGACCTTGGCCATGATATTGCGTTAAAGATTGCAAAGTCGCTTGTCCTTTTTCTCAGGCGCTCCGGAGGGCAATCGCAGTTCAGCAATACGCTCAAAGCCCAACAGGCCGACGGAGGCCCCTTTGCCCCATTGCTGATCTGGATTGCTGAAAATTTGGCACTCGATCTGTCCAATACGCAGCTCGCAACGCAGGCAAATATGTCCGAACGAACCTTTGCGCGAAAATTCCGCGCTGAACTGGGAAGTACGCCTGCGTCCTATGTCAGATCCGTCCGCGTGGAAGCCGCCAAACATCTTTTGACCAGCACAAAACTCCCCTCCAAAACAATCGCATTTCAGGTTGGGTTTAAGTCATTGGATGCATTCGAGGCGGCTATCAGGGACGCCGTCGGCAGACCCCCGTTGGCGTTTCGGGAAACATTCGGGAAACAGTGATGGGGTGATTGCAGGGGCACGCATCAAGAGCGCCATCATGCTGACTGCCGGCCATCCACACTCAGGCAATCAAACCTTACCAGTAGGAGTGGGCCAATCAATGGCACCAGTGTTACCAAGTTGAACAGAACATTCATCGGGATGCCAGCGGCGTATGATCCTGCACTGTCGACTACAAACCAAGCCAGCGCGGCCAGAACAGTTGCCCGAACAACCCGTCGGTCACCGTTGCGCACAGCTGGCGTAACGACGAACAGATAGAATACGGCCAAGGCACAGACCAGCCCAGCGCCAACAGATGACAACCAAATGGCTTCTTGATTCCATTCTGGACGCCCGTCTCCCATCGGCCAATTCAACAGATCGAGATAGGCCCTTGCGGCAAAATCAAACGGAGGAAAAGCGGCCAATCCCCAAAAAATTCCAATAGAAAAAAGAAGATATGCGACGATATGCGTTAGTTTTGCGGCTGTTTGCGGGGTCATGGTGTTTCCTTTCTTGACCGTATTCATGGGGCAAGAAACAGACAGCATCGCTCGAAATCAATTACCTCTAAGGTAAGTGCAATGCACCATCAGCCAAGCTACTGTTAGGCATGGATACACACTTTGGCGACATTTTGCGACGATGGCGGTCACTACGGCGGCTAAGTCAGCTGGAGCTGGGGCTTCGAGCTGATGTTTCAGCCCGACACATCAATTTTATCGAACGCGGGCGGGCACGGCCATCACGTGCAATGGTGGGGCTTCTGGCTAGAACGTTAGAGATGTCCAAGCCGCAGGCCAATTTGGCCGCTCTGGCAGCTGGCCATGCGCCAATCTACAAGGAACACTCCTCCGACGCCGATCTTGCACCATTGAAGCGCAGCATCGACATCATGCTGGAAAACCATATGCCACTTCCCGGCATTGTTCTGGACAGGCATTGGAATGTCATCAGGGTCAATGAGGCCGCTCGCTGTTTCCTCAAACAAATCGGCTTCAGCGGCTTCGCCAACTTGATCGAGGCTCTTACGACTCAGTCGCCAGCGGAAAGTTCGATTGAAAACTGGCACGAATCTGTTGCTTTGGTACTGTATCGCTTGCAGGCTGAACTCACCCAATTGGGAGAGGAGCCAATTCTCCATGAACTGCAAACCAATCTGGAACATCATTTTCTTTCCAATGGCGGAAAAGATACGCAGATCGACTTCCGGCAGTCCGTTTTGCCAACGCGATTTCATGTCGCAGATCGTGTGATTTCTGTCTTCTCTACCATCGCACGTTTCGGAACGGTTTTCGATCTCAACCTTTCCGATTTGCAAGTCGAATTGATGTTTCCGTGTGATCTGGAAAGCGAAACACATTTGGAGGAGATTTGTCAGGCAACACTATAGGCAAAATCGCCACATAAGCCGATAAGTTGTGACCGGCACAGTATCGTGGATGATGCAGCTTCTAAAAGTTTGCGAAGTTTCTCCGGGAACGCGCGAGACAAAGCATGGGTATTCGGGCTGACCAGATAATGGGGTCAGGTTCTTGATAGAGTTGCAGAGTGTTACCGCAAATTGAGGCGAACAAAATGGACTACTATGTTAGTCTAGATGTGCCTTTGGAAACTCTCGCAGTTTTAGTGATTAATTCCAATGGTAGGTTGGTTTTTGGAACGCTCCGTTGCTTGAGAGATTGAGGATATCGTCCACCGTTTACGAAACTTGTCGAAGCGTTTGTTGCAGATGGGCTTTGAAGCCGATGCAATGAGCCAGCATCTGTTTTTGGCCTTCACAGGGCTAGATTTAGTGGATTGATCTGGCAAATGAAATGCGCGGCCTGGTCAGGATCTTTGGCCTCGGCTTCCATCCCGTTTTGATCAGGGATCATTTGATAAACGCGTCAGACCATTGATTGAAGCCGATCTTGATTTTTCATATGCGTTTCGCCGCTGTATGATGATCGGGCGGTGCATTACCAGGCCTATCGCGAATTGGATCGGCGGGTGAAAAAGGCAGCAAGACATGAAGAGACGTGTTTGCGGTTCATGGCGATCCCGGTCGTCGGCCCAATTGCGGCATAGACGTTTCGCGCCGCCGTAAATGATTGGTCGCGATTTACCAACTCGCACCCTGTTGCTGCTCATTTTAGGCTTGCACCAACGAGATAAAAGTCCGGTGAAATGGATAATCAAGGCCGCATCTCAGAGGCGAGTGTTCCTGACTTTCGAGGGATGTTTTACAGCGCCGCCAAGGCGATGATGATGTGACCCGTCATCCGTACCGAAACAAAAAGTTAGGGCCTGCGATTCATGCGTCAAAAGGGCCGTCGACGCACGGTCGTCACTACTGAAGGAGAGTGTGCGGTAATCATGCATCGCACGTGGGCAGACGGCACCGAGCTCCGTCATGAACCATTGAAGAGGGCCAAATGACCTGATCAACCCATTCCAATACCAATGACGGTTCATCCGTCACCGGTCGAGGTCTGTGAGTGACACCGAATAATGGTGCTGCGACTGACAAGCGCGAGACAAAGCGGGGCGCTTCACAACCAATCCGTCACAAGCATACCGCGGCCCAACCAATCCGGGCTAATAATGACAGCGAAGAGAAGCGTGAACCGGATGAGAGACAACGATCCCATTAAGAGGGAAATGATGACGATGATTTAGACTTGACCCAAACGCCCGATTAGAGAAGCGTCATTTAACTGCGGTTGCGCCAACGGCTCCTTTTAGGAAACTTTCAACCGGCTCGCCAAAGCAAACGCCAAGATTGCTAGCAGTGCAAGGATCAGGAACGAAAAGCGAATACCTATCAGTTGAGCCGCAAATCCAATTATGGGCGGGCCGAGTAGCATGCCGCCATATCCGATTGTCGCTACACCAGCTATTGCAGGTCCTGCGGGAACGTTTGGGTCAGTGGCGGCGCGCGAGAACACGAGCGGCATTACAATGGCATAGCCGATACCCATCAAGGCAAAACCAAACAGGGCAGTAGCAAAAGAACCGCCAAAGATTGCGATTGAGAGGCCGACAAAGGCGATGCCAGCGCTGGCGCGCGTGGTTGTGACCGAACCCAATCGCTCTACAACAAAGCCACCGATCAGCCTTGTGAGCACCATCATCATGCTGAAAACAGCATAACCAATCGCAGAACGAGCCTCGTCGGCGTCCGTGGTCAGTCGCAGGAATACCGCGCTCCAATCGGCCATCGCGCCTTCACCCACCGAATTTGAAAAAGCGATCAGGCCTACAAGTAGCAGCGGTCCAGACGGAAGCGGGAAGAAAGGCCGCTTGCTTATCGGATTTCGCAATTCGGACGTTGCGACTTTAGCTTTGTTCATCACGGAGATCGCCAAGATGCCGCCTAGAGCAGCAACCAGAGCAAAATGCCAAATCGTTGTGATTTCCAGCCACGCTGCAACATAGCCGCTGGCTGCGCCAATCCCCGCACCAAGACTGAACATTGCGTGGAATATCGACATTGTGCTGCGCCCCAGTCGTTCCTCAACCTTTGCGCCCCAGCCATTCATCGCGACATCCATCGCACCATGAAACGCGCCAAAGACGAATAGTGCGACTCCAAGGGAAAGCGCCGACGGCGCCAGCGCCAAAAGGGCAAGCGATGGCGCATAGCCCCACGAGCACCAGATGGAGAGCCGGTCAGCTCCCCATTTTTCAGACAATCCGCCGGCAAGTGGAAAGGAAACGATTGCACCCCCTGCCAGTGCCAGAAGGAGTACGCCAAGGACCGAAGGCTCTATTTCGAACCTGTCCTTAAACGCAGGAACGCGCGACGCCCAAGCTCCAAACAACAATCCGTTAAAGGCGAAGGCAGCAACGACAGCTCGCCATCTTTGTTCTCGCCACAAAGCATCACGTTCAGACATGGATCAACTCAATGCCTTCATTTTGGAAGGTCATTGCATCCGCCAAGGTCGCGTTGGTGACAATGCCATCAATTTCCGTAAGCTCAAGAACCTTGCACCTACCGCGCCTTTGAATTTTCTCTGCTTTGGCGACCACGACCACTTTGGCCGAAGCAAGAGCCATCGCACGTTTCACACCTGCCTCCAGCACGTCTTCAGCGCTCAATCCAAAGTCCGGCCAGAGCCCACATGCGCCGAGAAAGCACAGATCAGCAGCAAACTGCGATACCGCGTGCTCAGCATCTCCACCCGTTGCCATTGCACCTTCAGGGCAAAGCGCCCCGCCGATCAGATGGACGCGCGCACCGCGATGCAAAGCGGCAAGCGCAACGGAGGGTGCGGGTGTAACTATGAGTCCTTGAAATTCAAGCGGGATGCAGGCTGCCAGGGCATTCATGGTCGTACCCGCATCGACAAAGACTGTTCCGCCAATCGGGATCACTTGGGCCGCCCTTTCAGCAAGCAGGGCGATCTTGGGGTCAGGCATGCTGGCTCGGTCGAAATAGGATGGCATTGGGCTGGTAACCGGGACTGCCCCCCCGCGCACGCGACGCACCGCGCCTTGCTGTTCAAGTGCTATTAGGTCGCGGCGCACTGTGTCGATGGATATGCCTAATTCAGCTGCCAATACGGCTGCGATTAACGGCGCGCCCGAATCGAGGCGTTCGCGCAGCATTTGTTGCCGGATATGCGGGTTGTTCAGGTCGGTCATCTGCAATTTAATGCAGCATCATGCAGAAAAATGCAATACATTGCATTCGCCAAGGCAATCACAGAAATCATTGCCGCATTCAAAATTTTTGGGTTGTCGTTGAAACCGCTGGGTTCTCAGCGAACGGCGCTTTTGGGAAAACACGGTCTACTCAGCGCACAAACAAGACGGTCATTGCCCCTATTCAGCGGAATGACCTGTTCTGGCAGCTTGCGGCCCAGCCCCAAATCATAGGATAAATAGGCTATTCGCTATACTTACCACCCTTGCGGCAGCGGGGCGTGAAAAGCAGACATTCAAACACTGCACCGCAGAATTGGCCCTAAGATGACTAAATTGCGGGGCGAAGTGGTAAGTCGCTGCGTCTGCGCCAACGTCGGCTAATGGCAGACATCGCCAACCAGAAACCGATTGCTGTTGTTTTGCAGGTAACTCAGTTACACCCAGAACAGTCCATTATCGAGAGGAACGTGACCGATGTCCGAAAGAACGACTGTCTGGGGCCCAGTTGCGAGCGTCCTGTTTACGTTTGTGGTCATCACGGCATCCTTCATGTCCCAAACGATCGGCGTGGTTCTGTCTGCCGTCGACGAAGACTCAGACCTTGATTTCGAAAACCCTGAAAGCGCCGCGCTGGCGCTAAATGATGGTGCCATCACAACCACCTCGCTGGCCCTGTCAGCGGTTGTCTGCGTTATCCTAACGGTCCTGATCATAAAGCTGAAGTCGGGATCGCGGCTCAAAGACTATCTCGCCCTTCACTCTGTCCCGCTTTCGACTCTTCTGAAGTGGATCGGCATCGGGGTCGCAGTTCTTGTGGCCGTTCAGGTCATTTTCAGCATCATACCGCAGTTGCTGGAGATTCCTGTGGATGTAGGCGATGTTGCTACGGAATTCGAGACCGCTGATATCCCGCTGCTCTATGTCCTTACAATTGCAGTTCTCGTCCCGGTTTTCGAAGAAGTGCTTTTTCGCGGGTTCCTTTTCAAAGGGCTCGAGGCGACACGTCTTGGGCCAGTTGGTGCAATCGTCGCTGTCGCCCTGCTCTTTGCCGTGATCCATGTGCAATATAGTCTGATCGTTTTGGTTAATGTCTTCTGCATCGGCATACTCTTCGGATTTGCGCGTTACAAAACAAATTCGCTTCTAACACCTATCGTTTTGCACATTTTGCTCAACAGCGTGTCGCTGCTACCAGCCTTCTTGTAGTGCGTCGGTTGTATGGGTTTCCAAGTAGCTCAATTGAGAAACCACACCTACGCAGTCGAGAGTCCTGGCGGCCCTTATCTTCGCAATATGCGCGGGGGACATATCGGATACAGTCTGGGATGACGCAGGGAAAGTTTCTTCAGACGTGGCGTGAGTAGACGGCACTAAAGGAATGGCACAGCTGTCAGTCGCACTGTTCCCTGAGAGGGCTGTATTTGCCAATAAGAACATCCACCGCACTTGCGTGCCGCTCCATTCCCTCGGCGTGATCGCCGAGCTATTGAATTAACCCGGTTAAGCGCCACCCGCTCCTGAATATCCGGTTCTGTCTCGTGCCGGATCGCGTCGGCGTCAGCCCGCCAGCGTCATGATTTCATCAAGCGGCTTTTTCATTTTCGCAACTTTCGGCACTTTCGCCTCCTCGTGTGGATGACCGACGGCCACGATCATGATCGGTTTTTCATGCGTGGGACGGCCCAGCATATCGGTCAGAAACTTCATCGGGTTTGGCGTATGGGTAAGAGAGACCAACCCGGCCTGATGCAAAGCCGCCAGCAGGAAACCACAGGCAATTCCCGTGCTTTCGGGCACGTAGTAGTTTTTGAACCGGGTGCCGTCCTCGAAATACCCCCACTTCTGGGAAAACACGACAATCAGCCAGGGCGCGTCTTCCAGATGGGGCTTCTGGTCGTTGGTCCCGATGGGCTCCAATGCCTTGAGCCATTCATCCCCTGCACCGCCGTCATAGAACTTGCGCTCCTCTTCTTCGGCTGCTTCGCGGATCTTCTTCTTGAAGGCAGGGTTCGAGATGGCGACGAAATGCCAGGGCTGGTGATTGGCGCCCGAAGGGGCGGTGCCTGCGGTGCGGATGCAATTCTCGATCACCTCTTGCGCAACGGCGCGCGCGGCAAAGTCCCGCACCGTGTGGCGGCGCTTCATCCTGTCGTAGAACTCCCGCGCTGCCGCGCGCATCTGCGCATCGGTCAGATCACTGCGGTCAGGCAGATCGACGGCTTCGTATTCGATATGTTCACGTGCAAACATCTGGGTAAGTGTCCTTCAGTCCTTGGTTCTGCGTTTAGTGGCCTGACCCGTGGTGCGGGGCGCGAAAAAATCGGCCTCCGGTTCCAGGGCGCCGTCGGGGGTTGGGTGCCGCGGCGGTGAATGCCGCGTCCCAATCGCCCAGCTTTTCCGCGCGATCCTCCCATGTCTCCATGGATTCCTCGTCGCGGTACATCGCGAAGGGGCGCAAGGTGCTTTCGTAGAAATCCACTTGCGCATGGGTGCGGTACTTTTTCGGCTGATACCCGTTCCAGTGCAGGCACTGTTCCAAAGGCCTGCGATAGCGGCGGTTCTGTGTTGAGGCCGGGTAGCCGATCGGGATCGTGCCATAGGCCTTCATCCATGCGGGATACCCCAGCACCTCGGCCAGTTCAGTGTTGGTGACATCCTCGCCACCGCCCGACAACCAGGCGCTGGTCAGCCCTTCGGCAGCCACGCCCAGCTGGATGTTCTGAATGGCCGCCCCGATGGAATTGAGGAAGATCATCTCGTTGTTGTCGCGGTATTCCGCTTCCCAGCTTTTGGAGGTCGGCTGCGGAAAGCAGACCTTCCAGCGCGGATCGCCCAGCACGATGATGATCGCCACGGTGTTGGCCAGATAGGTCTTCTTGACCGCGGGAAAACCCTTGGCGTGATCGACAAGGCGCTGCGCCTGCCGCAGGAACACCTCCATCACCCTGTCGCGCACCTCCGGGTCGTCTACGACAATGAAATCGAAGCATTGCACATTGGCACACGACGGTGCCCACCGCCCGCAATCGACGATACGCTCCAGTGCCTCTCGCGCGACCTGGCGGCCTGGCTCGAACTTTCGAACGCTTCTGCGTTTGCGAATGACGTCCTGAAATAGCGGCTCTGACATGGGGTTCCTCCTCGTGCTGCCTGTAGAAAGCACAGTTTGTGCCGTCTGGCGTTCCTCATCAATGAGGATACCGCAAGTTTTTCCAAGCGGGTCTGTTGGGCGTGTACCGACACAACGAGGATGTTCCCGATGAACCAGATGACGCCCGACCGCGCTGCCCCCAAGGGCTTTGCCGCCCTACAGGTGCAGGACGTCACCCACTACACGGACCGTCTCTTCTCGTTTCAAACAGAACGCCCCGCCTCCTTCCGGTTCCGCTCGGGCGAATTTGCAATGATCGGGCTGGAGGTGGACGGCAAGCCGCTGCTGCGGGCCTATTCCATCGCCTCCCCGAACTGGGGGGACCATCTGGAATTCTATTCTATCAAGGTCCCCGATGGGCCGCTGACATCGCGTTTGCAGAACATCACCGTGGGCGATCATATTCTGATCCGGCCCAAGCCGGTCGGGACACTGGTGTTCGATGCCCTGCTGCCGGGCAAGCGGTTGTTCCTGCTGTCCACAGGCACCGGGATCGCGCCTTTTGCCAGCGTGATCCGCGACCCGGAGGTTTATGAAAAGTTCGATGAAATCCATCTCTTTCACACCTGCCGCACGACGGCCGAGCTGACCTATGGGCGCGCGCTGGTCGAATGCGTAAGGGTGCATGAATTCCTCGGAGAACTGGCCGCTGGCAAGCTGCATCATGTGCCCGCCACAACGCGGGAAACATCACACAGCATGGGGCGCATCGATGAATGGATCGAAGACGGTCGCCTTGCTGAGAGATGCGGTGGGGCTTTGACGCCCGACACCGACCGTGTGATGATTTGCGGATCCATGGCGATGCTTGAAACGCTGAAAGCATGTTGCGAGACATTGAATTTTGTCGAGGGATCGAACGCCAACCCCGGGCAGTTCGTCATTGAGAAGGCCTTTGCGGAGTAAATCGAGAGACACCCATGACACCGCACAGGATCACAGAACCCAGACCCGAAATTGCCCTGAAACCAGCGCATGTCACCGATCTGATCAGCGCGATCGGGACGCCGGGCTTCATCGGGACAGTGATGGATATTGCCCACGCGATCTGTGGTGCGGAGTTTGTCTCGATCTTCTGCCAGGGGGACCGCGATACACCGCTCCTGATCGGGACGACCTGTCGGCTCGGACAGCGCCGGGCTGATCGCGCAGCCAAGGCGCACAGGCGGTATCTGGATCAAGACCCCAATACAGCAATTTTGGCGGGCGACTTCGGCGACGGTGATTTTCTGATATCTCAGTTGGCTACCGAGATTGTCGCATTTCCCTATCGCCGCGACTGCTATGACGGGCCGGGCATTTCAGGGCGCATTTCATGGGCCCGCCGCCGTGCGTCTTATGGGATCACTGTCAGCCTTTATTCCGGCATTGAGAACGGACCCTTTGGCCGGACGGCGCAGGAGCGCGCGACTGCGCTACTGGCCCCGCTTGTCGACGCCACGGAACGTCACGTTGCCTTTTCGCTTAAAGGGCAAAAGTGGATGGAACAGGACATCCAGGCACGCCTTGCGCTGACCTATCCCGACCTGACCCCGCGTGAGCGCGAAGTGGCGGCAATGGCGATCAAAGGCCGGACAGCGCGGGAATCCGCCGACCTGCTGGGCCTGTCGGAAACCACGATCATCACGCATCGCAAGCGGGCCTATAAGCGAATGAACGTGACATCGCTTCGGCACCTGATGGGGACTCATTGATAAGTGCACGAGCAGCTTGGATAGCATCGGAATATTTGTCGACTACGCTGGATATAAGTCCGGAAACGGGGAGGCCGTTGCCAGGTGGGAAGCAGAGTTTGAGCGTCTAGAAGAGTTGCACCATTGGCAGGAGCAAAGCATCGCCTATCAGGCAGCCGCGGCGCAAGTTAAGCAAATTGCGGACCAATCCCGAGATGTTTCAACCACTTCTGAGGCGATTGAAACCTTTATCACCACAATCTCTACTGGGATCTCAATAATTTCGCTCGCTACTTCTACGACATGGCTGGGTGCCGCCCGTGTCGTAGCGGTGTCTGACGTCAGCGCCTATGGGTCCAAATAGCGGTATTTGCTAAGTGAGTGTTTGTTGCTCATCGTAACCACTGAGGAGTGGACGATGAGAAAGACAACGAAGAGCCCTGGCGAGAAGATCGTCAAAGACATCAAGCGGGCGACCCGCAAGCAATATTCATCCGAAGAGAAGATCAGGATCGTGCTGGACGGCTTGCGTGGCGAGGACAGCATTGCAGAGCTTTGCCGCCGAGAAGGCATATCGCAGGGCGTCTACTACAAATGGTCGAAGGACTTTATGGAAGCTGGTAAAAAGCGGCTTGCGGGTGACACGGCGCGTGCTGCGAACACCGATGAAGTGAAGGAACTTCGCCGGGAGGCAAAGGATCTTAAGGAGGTGGTTGCAGAGCAGACGCTGGAACTGCGCCTTCTCAAAAAAAGCATGCTCGAGGATGGGGGCGATCACGAATGAGGTACCCTGCATCTGAAAAGCTAGAGATCATCCGGCTGGTCGAAGGCTGCGCGCCAACAAATTCCCACGCCTGCGCGCTTTCGTCTATGTCGAAGGCACGCGCCTGCACCGGGATGATTTTATCCATCAACGAGATCATCTTGGCTGCTTGGTCTGGTGCGCCAACAACGGCATAGCGCTGCACATGCTTCAACGCGCGCAACCGCGATTTAATCGCCGCGTCGTCCAATAGGCTATCTCTGTGTCTCCGGCACCGTCGATGTTTCCGCCAGCTTCCGAAGCGAACAGACGCCGCACCTGACCAAGACAGAACTGACCGCAGGTCGACGGCTCCTTCTCAAATGGACATCTCGGGCAATAGGGAAATGGAATGAGATCGGAAAGGCGATCGTAACCGAAATCAGCTCTGTAGCGATAACTTGCAGACAGGTTTGAGGCCGCGATCGTGCGCCCATGATATCCCCCCTCCATAGCCAGAACTTTGCGGCGGCCGCTGCGGAGAGCACAAATTTTGAGAACATCGTCGATGGCCTGTGCGCCACCAACCGAGAAGTGCACGCGCCCAGTGGTGCCAAAAGCGGTTTCAAAGCTTTGACACAACCTGGTCGACAGTTGCGCACGCTGAGGAGTTATGAACTCAGATGAAAGCGCTGAAAGGGTCTCAGCCTGAGCTAAATTCGCGGATACATGTGCTGGGTTTGCATACCCAAAGGGAGCTGCGCCGTTGCACAGCTGAAAGCGAGGCACATCCGCTTTTGCATGCTATTTCAAACGGTCGAGCATAAATTCAGCTTGCTCGGAGGTTCTCTAACCGTGCCATAAGCAAGGTTTTGACGGATGTCCCAACAAGTTCACCGGTGTCGATCATTTGGTTCCGGGCCATGTCTTGGCTTTCGTTAACCGCATTCAATCCGTCAAGTAGGCTTGTCGCATGCGTTTCAAATTCATGCGCCCGGTTGATGATGGGGACTTCGAACTGCGATCCGATCCGAAATAGCGGTCTGTCGGCTCTGTCAAACACAGTGAATATAAATAGGTAGTTATCGAACGGCTCTCCGGATTTTCGGTAGTTGCGGATCAAGACTTTGGTGTCCCGGCTGGCCGCAAAATCGCCCTTGATGATATTTCGGGAGGATTTCTGCGTCCCGTTGCCCTGCATGAATCGGCAGTTTGATCCAAGTGCCTCTGCTGCGGTGTACCCGGTCATCCGATAAAACGACTCATTGGCGAGAATAAGTGGGTCATCGGGAAGCTGCGGATCGCTGAGCGTCAGTGGAATTTGGGAGTTGGTAAAAAAATCGTGGATGATGCTAGGGACTTCCAGCGACATTATTTCTGCTCCAACATGTCGAAAGATTGGCAGACTGACTATGTACCAGTCTGCCAAATCTCATTGTACGATTACATCTCGATTTCTTGTTCGACTTTTTTGACCTGCACGCGGGCCATGCCCAGGTTGGCGGCTTTTTTGTCCAGCGCAACATAAAGGAAGACGGTTGGCGTTTTTTCAAGTGGGCGGATCAGGTGGAACTGCTTGCCCAGCGTGATCAGGATATCGTCGATGCTGTCATTCAGGCCCAACATCTCAATTGCGGAGAGCTTTGCCTTCACCACTTCGGTATTCGCTGCACCGGCAGCTTCAAGGTCGAGCTTACCGCCACCTTCTGACGCCATCATGAGGCCGGTTTCACTGTCTACGAGGCATGCGCCGATGAAGCCACCTATTTCAGCCAGTTTTGAGATATCTGTTTTTGACATTTGCCTATCTTTCTTAATCATTAACTTACGTTTTTGCATCTCGACTGGGTGACATCGATGTAGCCTCCCAAACCGGGACGTCAGTGAATTTGGTCCAACGCGCACCAGGCGCTCTCTTTGAAATCTTTCAGCTCTCTTTCCAATTGAGCAAGAACACCGTCTTTGGAAACGTTGTCAGACCGATCCAACAACACCATCCGGCCAAGTACCGACTGATGCGCTTCGGATAACTGTTTTTCGCCAACGAACGTGTTGAAAAGATGTTCTATTGTGTCGAAAAATTGATCATTTGAAGAAGAAACAACTTCGGATTGGCGCAATGCAGAAATGGCGTTAATGAGATCGGAAGTATCTGATAAATAGACTGTTTTTTTCTTCCGACTTATTGCTTCTTTGCCGGTAGATTTCGGCGCGCCGGTCGACTTCGCTGCTCTTTTTGCGGGTGCTGCCAGTTGTTGTTTTTTTTCCTTTGCGGGTTTGGTTGCCGGTGCCTTTTCCGCCGCAGATCCGGCTATCGTTGCACGTGCCGTGCATGCATCCACTGCTAAGGTGATGGCTTTTTCAAGTGACATCATAAACGTGTCGGCGTGGCTTTTCGTCCAGGAACTCGGATCGATAACCTCGCCATCATCGGATCGGGCCGCCAATGCCGCCAATGCCGCAATTGGTGCGTAATCGCCAAACAGCCCATCCGCCTCGCGTATGCAACGCCGCCGTACCTTTTCGAGGTCAGCTGACTTTTTCAGCGTATCTGCGCGCGTCAATGCAAGGATACTGGTGGCCCGCAGGGACGGTGGCATGGAGGTCCACATCGCTTTTTCGGTTTGGCGCCAGGCCTGATTGGCTGCCGTACACCACACCACAAAGTCGAGGTAGGGACCAAGGAACTTCAGCGCGTCTAATGCCAAGCGTGGATCCGAGATACCAGGCGTGTCGATAACATCGATGCGTTTGAGGATTTCGATTGGCATGGCCAGCTGCAAAAGAAGGTATTCTTGCTGATTGTCTTGCGTAAAGGTCTTCATATCGCATTCATGCAAAACGCCATCATGACTGAGTCCAAAAGCCGATTGTTCCTCAGCATAGGTCATCCAGATCACCGGCATATTTGTTGCGGTCACCTGTGTTGGCAGCACCTCCCCGCCAAGCAGCAAATTCAGTAGAGTCGATTTACCCGCGCTGAACTCTCCCATCAACGCGACGGTCGGTTTCTGGCTAAACCACGCATCCAGCACTGCACCAACGGAAAAGGAAACTTCAGCCATCCTTGGCTCCATCCCGCGTCGCGTCCGTGGTCAGGTCTTCAAGGTCAATGATAACAGCTTCCAGCTCTGCCAGGCGCTGTCGGATTTCTGTGTCGATACCAAGTTTGCGCAAGACCTCTGCCCGCTGATCTTCCCCACCAAGCAAAGACAGGCTCTGCAAGGTGCGGATATGTTCGGACAGGAATTCATGCAGCTGCGCACGCACTTCTTTGATAAACAGGCTGACATAGACGTTCCGCATTTCGGTCAGTGTCGTTTGCATTTCGGCCTTGGTGATGGCCTCGAATTTCTTAACGTAGCTTTCGGGGTCAAACTTGGTTCGAAACCAGGACGAAAACCACCCCGTCCTCATGTCAATGGCCATCGTCCGCATCAGCGACACGGGTGTTTTGGGGTTGTGCGACACAGGCGGGCGCACGGAAAACAGTTTAGTGTCATTATCCAGGACCAGACCGTAGATCTTTTCGATCCTGCCAGCCGTCTGCGCAAAAACTCTATTCACTCGCTCCGGAGCAAACCGCACAAATTCATCATGTGCAAGGTTAAGGTCGCGACGCAATTTTTCGCTATCAGCCCGCCAATCGCCCATATCGCGCTTAGCCTTCATATGGGCTCTCAGGCTTGCCTTCTCAGACGTCAGAAACTCACGAAATGTGCTCGACATGGTAAAAAGTACCTTGTCGGATAGTTCACCGGCGATCTGTGCGCAGGCCTCATCAGCCTCTTGAAGTGTCTGGTCGAGGTCATCAAAAAACGCCCCAAAGTCCAAATCTGTGCGCAGCGAGGAGGTCGTCGTTCCAGCCTCTTGCAGATACAAAAGCGACTGGCGCGACAGATCAAGCGCCTGTTCACCCAGGCGATCCATAAAAGGAACGCTGACATTCGTCGCACTTTTTTCTTGCAGGATACTCTGCAACTCATAAAGCCCTGATAAATCTGCCATTTTGGTATCGCTGTTCGCGGTTGAACCGGGCGTCAGCGGCTGTTCTGCGATGTATTCATCGCCTAGCCGGTTATTGCGGGCCAAGGCAAAGTTTTCCAATGTGTCGTCGGTTTCGTGTTCGACGACATCGGCAGCTTCGGCAGCCGCGATCTCAGCCCAGGCAGCGCTTCCAAAAACAATTGGCAAATCCTTGGGCAAGTTTTGTTCGTCTAACAATTTTCGAATATAGCTGTCGATTTCCATGATCTGGCGATCAGGGTCCTGCAATTCATCAATCCGGTTGACAAATAGCACAAGCTGCTCGTGTTTGAGCGCCATTAGGATACGCACCAAGGCGATATCAACTGAGCTGAATGCCTGATGTGCGCTGAGGACAACAACGCAGATATCTGTGTTGCTCAAGTTGTCAAGCGTCACTGCCTCCCGCAGCAGGAATGGATCATTCACCCCGGGCGTGTCGCACAAAACAGTGGGCAAGGCATAATTTTCGTTGGTGATGAATAGCTGCGCGGATTTTGTCACATCAGCGTAGCGGCCATCATTGCTTGCGTCTTCTTCTCCCAGACAGACATATTTCTTGATCAGGTCAGGCGAAAATCCCAGAAAGCTGTGATAACCGTCCAGCAATAGTTGGAAGTTGCGGCCAAGCCGGGCCTCCGTGCGACGTTGCATCTCCTTGATCTGTTTGCGCAGGTTTTCGCGTTCATCTTCGAAATTGGCCCGCTCGGCCATTTCACCAAGATGGCCGCCGACATCAACCATCTGGTTCCACTCTTCAGTGGTAAAGAAAGAGAAAATTGCGTTTTTGCCCATCGGTTGGGCCGTATTCATGTGCACAGAAGTGATGACAGAGGTCCAAGGATTGACGTCCGATGGCAGCAGATTTGGCATACCGATCAGGGCGTTGGACAGCGCGGTTTTGCCTGCTTTGACCTGCCCGATCAACGATACCCGGACGGCAAAGTTGCTCAACTCGTCCTTGAGCTGTGCAACGCTATCAACGGCATCCGGTGACACAAGTCGTTCCAGGCGGTTGAGCGTGTCCTTTAGCTGATTGCGGCGCAGATGCATCACGTCAAGGTCGGGGCGTTCATTCCGCGGCTGTGGCTCTAACCAACCTGCCCTGTCGCTACTCTTAAGCATCTGTTAACATCCAACTTACTGGTTACACCTATTGTCACAATACAGGCAAAACGTGGTGACTATGCCTGGTACTGGAAACTTTGGTTACTTATGGATCGTCACTGCGCCACGAAAATGGCAAGTTTGAGTCAATCCCGGGGATTAGCGCAATTCGAACCGAGCAGATCCGTCAGGCATCACTGAACCCGATAACATAGGCTGACTGGATGCAGAGAAAACGGTGATACTTGTGTCGCCTTTGCTGGCATCCCT
Source organism: uncultured Paracoccaceae bacterium (assembly GCA_947500135.1). Classification (GTDB taxonomy): domain Bacteria; phylum Pseudomonadota; class Alphaproteobacteria; order Rhodobacterales; family Rhodobacteraceae; genus Yoonia. The sequence goes on along the minus strand of CANMQX010000016.1, from coordinate 16,763 downwards.
GCTGCTCATTGCGCGTGTCATCGTCGACAATATTTGCACCATCGCAAAATCAACGTCGTCCGGGCAGCCCGTTGGCCATCCTTCTTCATCAAACATGTAGCACTCGGCGGCGGTGACGGTGGCGACCTCCTTGATGAGATCCGACAACTCAAAAAGATCTCCGGCGGGCGTCGCACCGGGTTCGCCGAGCGTGTACTGAACATTCTCTTCAATCTGGCACGCAGTGCGCAATTCGCCGACGAAATCCGCTGGATTTTTGAAGTCACCAGCAAATGTAAGCTGATTGTCCCGTATCGTAATCGTGCCGCTCGTGCCCGCCAATTCAAATTGAAATGTCCGTGACAAAGTGGCCCCATGTAGACGTGACATCACAGCCCAAAGTGCACGTCGGAACCGATCTTCGGTATCAAGATAGCAGGTCGCCGCCGTCGTCATTCTAACCGGGTCTAGACTGCGCGTAGCAGCACGAATGATTCCAACATTCAGCTTGCGCAACCCTTCAATAATCAATCCGCCGTTCAGAATGCCGATTGAGGATTTTTGATCCGATTTAAGCACCATCATCGTGCTATCGCCCAACCGATGAGCTGCATCCCACACCGCTAGGGTCGCTTCGGCCGTCGGTAGATGTTCCGGGTCATGGTCGTTCGCGGCGCATGGGCGCAATTTTCCGCCATCGTATTGGTATGCCGCCAAAATCTCCCGGCTGGATGGGAGTAGAAGATCGTTACTCTGAGACATTGTAGCTCTCTGCACTAGGACGTTGCCCTGAGAGCTATTTATCGAATATGTCAAAACTAAGTACTTTCGTGGTCCAATTTCCCTCCCGGCGCAGCACCCAGAGCAATGCATTCGCAGCGATTTTCACGCCGCACGGCCTCGCAGCATGAAACTGATAATTTGGGCCTGTCGCGCTTTCGTGTCGCCCCTAGTGCTGGTTTATCTAACGCAAAACGGGTAATTTGCGGGCTTTGCAACTCCTGCTTGTCCATACGAAGGTCGATATGTTTTGCCCCCTAAAACTGTGCCAAAGTTGGCTTAGTTTTAGGGGGGCAAAACACGCTCGCTGCTCAGCGCACAAACTGTTAAAACACGGACAGAGTACTAATTCGCTGCGATTGCGCCAGCGACTGCTTTGCGAAAACCCGAAAGCGCAGCAGACAACAACCAGGTCAGCGGCAAACGTGTTCCGATTAATGGGTGAACTTTCTGCCCGAACGCCAGTTCCACTGCGCGACCAGTTGTTTGCACGACGCCGCGTAGAGCTGCGACCGATACGGCAGTTGCCACGTCGAGACCGGGTTCGGTAGAAAAAAGAAGACATGCAATCTGATCAGCGGCAGCAGAGAGTAACTTAATCTAAAACGGAAGCCGTCCAAGCATTGGGGAGTAGCTCATTGGATACTCGAACCTATAAGTTGGACATCCAGCCAAAGCTGATTAACGCCACAACACCGCCACCAATGTAGCTTGCAACGATTGCAATCAGACCAAAGCCAAACCACCATGAGGCCAATGCAGCAGCGAACGCTATGCCTAAAGATGCCAGCCAAACGAAACCAATATCAATCTCTTTTTTCATCATTTCATGCTCCGCTGAATTGATTAACCGATAGTTAACGTTGTCGCGATACAACGAGGATCTGTATCGAGGTTGTTGTTTTGTCAGAAAATTGGTTGGTGTCCGCCCTTTCGGATCTAAGGCGCTATGCACAGTCACATGGCCTAAAAGAACTGGAAGGGTCATTGCTGCAAGCTTCACGGATCGCGCAGCGTGAGATTGATCAAGTCAACCTTCATGAAGTTAGTCGCGAACCGCCGTCACAGCGTCAATGAATGTCTCCTTCGACCTATCGTCACTTGATCTGGGCTATCTGGCCGTGTTCTTCGCTGCCTTTGCGCTGTCGGCCAATGTGTACTTCGCTGGAAGTAACCAATGCATCTTCGTCCTCGAGGACCTTACGAAAGGCTACAGCTGTGTTGGTGAATCCTAACCGAAGCGCTCGTCGATAGCTGATTTCTAGTTGTTCCTTTAATGTAATTGACCGCATAACATCCCCCTTCTCGCGATAAATTTTTAACGGAGGTAATGAAGGAAAGGTTAACGAGAACGGGTATGAGCAAAATTCCGCGCGACTAAGATGCAGCGTTTCAGGAGATAGCGGGAGCAACCGAAACAAAGCACGCTTTAATTCTATCTTATTCAATTTACCATAACCAGAACAGGACACAGAAATGCGTCCACTAAACTTATCAAAGAACTGAAAAAACTATAAAAATTGTACACCGAGAGCATTGCAGCTCTCGGTGCATTCACCTGCTCCAGTTCTCCGTCGCGTACTAGTTCACATTCGTCCCGCCATAAACCTTAAGTTAAGGGAAGCGATGTAACCCAGACGTAGAGAATTTACTCGAATTACGAGAGGTGCGAGAAATGTCACCATGCAAAACCAATGGTTCTAAGATGACGGGCCGCCGATCTGTGCAGTTTTCAACAGTCGCTGTATGCATGGTGCTCGGCGCTTGCAGCGGCGGCGGTGGGGTCGGTGGAACAGAATATGATAAAGTAGACAGCGCAACGCTAGCATTACGGCAAGCACAGGCCAATACAAACGATCTTCGCGCAGAATTTTCACCAATAGTTTACACTGATCTCTTGACGATCCCGACAACAGGATCAGCACAATACAGTGGCTTCATATCAGGACAACTTTCGGACATTAGCGACGATGTGACTGATGGGCTAATTGGGGAACTGCAATTGGAGATTGCCTTCGCGGAAACAGATATGGTCTCTGGTCGGGCAACTAACTTTCTTGATCAAAGAGGGAACCCAGTCATAGGGTCCATTGCGTTGACTGGTGGTGCTCTAAACCGTGATGGTGACCCAAATGTAGACGCCACCTTCTCCTTCGAAGGTTTGGGCGAATTGACTGACACAAATGGCCGTAATCTCGAACTTGACGTAGATTTTGACGGTGACTTTTTAGGTGATCAAAATGCCGGTATTGGCGGCGATGTAATGGGACAGGTTAATGTCGAAGGCGCTACACAGTCTTTCGGCGGTCTCTTCATCGCTTCAAAGTAGGGCCATTTTCAAGTCTTAGAGAACCGTCCCAGGTTGACCACGTTTACAAACTCAGTTTTGCTTGTGTCAGACGCTAAGAGTTCTGCGGGCTCATCCATACCCAACGCAATGACGATCGTCGTTAATGATTCATTCAGCGCATCCTCGCAGATGATCAAACCGTTTTCTTGCGCGTATGAGCGCATGTCATTCAAGGCTTCAATCATCCACCCATGCTTGGATGGCGTGCGTTCTGCTGTACTCATTGTGCTTCCTCAAGTAAAAAGCGCCTATCGATGAAAAAATATCGGGTTATAGACGTAATCTCTAAACAGGTTGCATCACAATGGTAAACTTGAGGTTTATTCAATCAAAGACTTAGCAGGGCGTTGCCAAAGACTAACCAGAAATTACCTACGCCTACCACGACAAGTCTGGCACGTCGATTGGCCGCAGTTGAATGCTTTCCAGGACCTCAGAAAGATCCGAAGCGCCCATGACCGTTAATTGGTTATTTGAACCGAAGTCGAACACAAATGCCTCGTCCTGCACAGTTGTGATTTGCTCAAGCCAAATAACGAAATCGACGTCGTTAACGAATAGCTCTGCGTCAATAAGTATTTTGTCTATGCCGCTATCAAAGTCGTTAATCCGGTCACGTCCCTGAGTGAAAATAAAGGTGTCAAACCCGCTACCACCCCACAAATCGTCGTTCCCTTCATCCCCAGATAGCATGTCGTTTCCAGCGTTGCCGTGCAATAGATCGTCCCCCTCACCCCCAAACAGGAAATCGCCGTTGTTCCTACCTGCTAGGTCGAAATTGGCGGATAAAAATCCTTGATTGAAGAAACCAGTCCGACCTGCGCCACCATCAATCGCGTCATGGCCCTGATCGCCAAAAATGATATCAGAGGTAGAAAGTCCCGAAATTGTTTCAGATGTTTCATCACCACGAATGGCTTGTCCAAAGTCATCTCTAGCTATCTCTGAACGAAGAAGACTCTCTATCGCTCCGTGCATTTGATACGAAGCGCTGTTTGCTTTCTCTAACGAAAGCATTACGATCTCAAAGTTCTGGTCGAAGCTTACTTGGACCACGCCATCGGATGTCGGTAGATTCGTGCGCGTAAGCTCAGAGGCACGATTTAAGCCACCGTTTCGTATGTCCAAATTTGTAGCGCTGATCAAATCCAGATCAGCGAAAATTCCCAAGTCCACATCCAGCTTGAACTCCGAGCCGCCAACGTCTTCGGCATAGAAAAACACCTTGTAGTCGGTCTCGTTCTCGAAAACAAAGCTACGGTACCCTAAGTCAGCGTCCCCATAGGAACCCAGAAAGTCTGCGGTCGATACATTATCGGATAGGAGCTCCAAGATTGCAGCTTGTGGTGAATCAAAGTTAGACAGGCGGTCCGTTACAGTTGTCGTGGAGATACTGTCTTTGTATCGAAATGCTGCCACGACGCCCCAGATAGCGGCGCGGTCAACACCGATCTCCAACATATGGGCAAAAATTTCGAGTGTGTTTGCTGCCCCAACGAGTTCATATGGAAGATCAAGGCCATTCGAGGTGTTGGTTGAAAATGCTGAAATATAGTAGTCCACATCATCCTGACTGACTCCTTGCAGCTCGAAGGCATCCATCCAACGATCAACGATTTCGCCTCTGCGAGATATTGGAGCATTGGGATTATCTAGATCATCGGCACTGAATCCCAGTATGTGATGTCTGATCGCATCTACATGTTGAATCGAGTCGCCCAAGACACTGATCATCATTTCGTCGATCGCTATCTGTCGGATGGACGGATCCAAACCCATTCTTGGAGTGAATTGGAGAGTATCGAGACCCGGAACCAATTCATGACTTCCATCAAAGTAGGGGTCGAAATATCCCGACCGTAACAGGTTGTAGAACTCAAATTCGCCGCGCCCCATCTGAATAGCGATTTCGTAGGAGACATCGCTCCCACTCATTGTTTGAGTGATGGTGTCGATCATTGCCTTCGAGATAATTGCGGCTTCAATTGGGTTCTTGTAAAACTCGTTACCAATCTCAAACGTGATTGAGCTGGGGTAATCTCCGTTGTTGTAATCACCGCTCTTCAGTCGCTCCAGAAAGACGGTAATGTCCGATACCGCTGCACTGGCTGCCTGCTGCCGAACTGAGGGAATAGACAGGTTTGCATTCAAGAAGTAGCGCTGGATAGGGATGATCAGATCGAGGGTTACGTCATTTTCTACCGCTTGTGCGAGAGCTTGGCTGAAGGTTCCAACGTCGTCTCGGGTCAAAAAATGTGTATCGTCATAGTTCAGTGCCAAAGGGCTAATTAGCTCAGGGTGTGTCAGATCAAATGCGAATTGAGACCTGTCGCCGGAGAGCGTTTCTAGTGAAATCTCACCACCATCAAGGCGAATGCGTCCGTTTTGAACCCACCCGCGCTCGGACACAGTCCCACCCGGAAAGCGAATGTTCGACAGACCAAGTTCTTCGATATGGTCCACGTAGTAGTGCCACCCAAAGTTGTTTACAGCGATAGCGCCAAACATGTCTTCGTTCATAGTACCAATGACACTTTGCATGGTTGTTGTAATGACGGCATTCGTTGTTGCATTTGACATAATTTGACCCCCAGGTTCGCATCAGAGCAATTAGCCAACGTTGCAATAGTTGGCCTTCGTTCGACGAGCGATCGACGTTTGCGAGGAGCAATCCGCCGCGAGCCGTCAGCGTTCGAATGGTTGAAGCTATGAGTAGCGCCGTATGGTTAACGACGATGCCAAGGAGTGAGGTTTTTCAGGCGCAAAACACTTCAAAAGCTAATTAAATCTAAGAGAAGGTTCATTTAGCCCACCAATACTGGTGCGGTGACCGCGGGCGACGTAGTCCCAGATACCACCGCACCAATCAGCTTAGTCAGAATTGCCCACTGTCTGAGACAGTATATTTCGCGCCGGCGATAGTGCTCATGGCAAACGACTGGAGGCTGAGGTTAAGCATACAAGGGCGTTTCGTACGCTGCGTCGGAGTTCGCTAGGTAGAGCTCCATCTCATCGCCGGTAATCTCGGCCGCGGAGAGGAGTTTCTTGTAGTGATCTAAAGAGTAGTCCCATGAACCGACGCCAATCATTCCTCCTCCGTACCTCTTAGAACCAATCACTTTTGGTGGCACACCACTTTTTCTATATACTCTGATCATTCGTCGATCAAAAACCGCAACAAGCTTACGGAGACCGTACTCGCGCATCAGACCAGCGCCAGCCGCCAGCAGCTTATTTGAAGTTATCGCCGGGGCACCCGGCGCGAGACAGAAGCGAGTGCATTCCCATATGTCAGTTGCCTTGGTTTCGACTCCCTTTGAGAGGCTCTGAAAGTGATCATGAAGCATCGTTCTCCCGACCGTTGGCAAGAAGCGCATCGATCCCAAATGGCCACCATCTGGACCCGTAACAATTGCATATAGTGGGCCTATCGTGTCATAGAAATCTCGCTCCAAACCATATTGGTCAACTTGCACTTCCCAGCCAAGTCTCCTAGCAAATTGTTCTGCACGATGCTCGAACATGGACCAAGCAAGCTTTGGCTCCAATATGAGGTTGTGGCCATAGATGAATCTGATCATTTTTTACTCCTGTAAATGGAGCGATCAGGGTCACCACCAATCGTTAACAACCCTCTGCGGTACCGTACGGTGGGTGTTGCGCTGGGGTTAGTTAAATTATTGATGGATGGGAGCGTCGCTTCATCTGAAGATTAGCTGATCTGTGGAAGCGCAAAGTGCCAACACTAGGCAAAATCGTTAAATTACAAGTGCTTATATGACATTATATATCTTACGCCAGACGTTTAGCTTGATGTTGAATACAACCTATACGTGATAATGATTTGTTAACTTTTATTAAGATATCCTTTCAGAGGATGATGATAGGAACCCAGCATGAAAGAAGATGAGTTGGTCGAGAAGCTTCTCCTTCGATTTGCCGATCTGAGTGGCTCACGTGATCAGGTGGTTGTAGGTAAGTTCCCCAAAGCAAACGGCGACCAAGCAATTTCAGGTCTCCGGTCAGGTCAACCCGTTCAGACGTCTGATGAGATGTATTTTGCTCCTGGCTTAACTGATCATCAAAGAGCCGAGATGCTGTTAACTGCCTTTGAGAACGTTAAGGAATTGGGCGAGTCGTGCGAGGGAATGAGCAGTATAGACACTGAACAAGAGGTTGGATTGAGCAAAGCTAATCGGCGCAGCACAGGCTGAATTCAATATCCGAACTCCTTCTTTTGCTCAAAATATCTTACGCTGAGGATGGCATGCTTGTTGGGTAAGTCGCAGTCACGAAAGTAGTTCCAAGATCGACTGTTCCTAGTAATAACTTCCGTTATCCCCGAGCGCCGCTCGCTTCCTTGCGCTAGAAGCAATGACCTGCCCCCCAAAGCTGGCGCTTTCTCGTCATTAGATATAAAACTGGCTCGATTTGGCCGAAATTTAGATTTCGTTAACCATTTCTGCTGAACCTGAAACCAAGGCTGGGGGAGGATCAGGGTAGTGAACAATGTTGAAACATGTGACAATGAGTGTAGCCAGTGATGACCAAGATAGTGACCAGACCACACGAATACTGGAGTCCACGCTAACGCTTATTGCTGCAATGGAACACGAAGCCTACAATCTAGTTCGTCGGGGCCAATCCAGAAGAGCAAACATGCTATTTATGGCTGTCGCACTGCTTCAACAGTAGAACCATCTCAACAGTTTACCTTCTGCAGGACATCCCTCCGTCGTCTGGATCTTCTCATCGTGGTTTACCCTGTTTCGCGACACCCGGTCATCATTAGTTTTATTGCGAAGTAACGTGGGCGTTAAAGTTTTGTAAACCCAGTTCTGCAAAGTGCTCATTATGTTACAAGTTTGGAAAATCAAGGTACTAGGAGGCCAATCTGATGGCTCCGACTCTCACGGATGGGCATTGGCGGAAACAGCAGCCGAAGCAAAGCTGCTTTCTGGCAATGAAAATGCAGTAATCTCGCAAATGCCAGAGCACATCTGGATTGCACGTCAGCGCGTTATTTGGGAAAACTCAACAAAGTTGAACTGATGCTAACGCAACTGCTCAAGCCCTTGGAATGGTCGGTTTCGGAATACCAGAAATACACCGCACAGCGCAAGCCATTCGCATTCCTCAGCAGTTGCCGGTTCGCTATGTTCGGTTAAGTTGGACATTGCGGACGCTGGGCGCATCTGCCGGTTTGTGCAAAACAACCTAAGTAGGGACGAGCGAGCGATGCGGCATGTCCGATGCAGTTCAACAAGCGATCACGCCCTATTTTACGGTTCAGAAGGCGGATCGTCTGATCGACTTCCTGATCAAAGCGTTTGGCGCAAACGTGGTCAAGGAAAACAGATACAACAACGACACCGTTCAGCATGCTCGTTTGATGGTTGGCAACTCATTGATTATGTTGAACGAAAGCACGAATGGCTACCCTGCAAAGGTGTCCCAGATGCATATTCACGTCAGAAATGCAGACATGGCTTATGACGCCGCGGTGGCGCTTGGCGCTACATCGTTGATGAAACCAAATGATCGACCACATAGAGATCGGATGGCTGCATAAACGACCCATGTGGCAACGTTTGGTGGTTGGCTTCTCACATAGCTTGATTAATAAGCGTTTTGTCTTAACGCTGGTAGGCCCGGACTCAAAGCAGACATCTGACCGCTTCAGTCGGACAAATTTGTTTAGAGCGTTAGGCCAATCAAAATGGCCATTCGCCTAAATTGCGCGAATGGCCGGATCCGCCCTGCCTGAGTCTAGCACTCTTGAAAAACACCCTTAAAGACCAGGGTCAACGACGCGCGTCTTGGGGCTGCCACCAGTCAACCGACCAAAACTGTCAGATGACGGCTGAGAAGCATACTTGCAAGCAGGAGGTCGGGCGTCTGAAACTTTGGCGCCTTCCTCTCACCGCGACGAACCGTGGGGAGTGGACCTAGTCTTTCGCCAAGTTATCGCGAATAGCAAGTATTACTCAGAAATGTTCAGCTGAATCCTGAAAAACAACCGAGGTTACTGAGAAAAATTGTCGCCCTTGCCTCATTCCAGCGTCAGCGGCAATCGCGCCACAACAGTGCTGCCCTGCCGCATCACATAGCGGACTTCATAGACACCTGGTGTGTCGGGCAATCGCACAGTCACCGGGTTTCCACTGCTTGTGGCCGCATAGGTTTCATGCCTATCAGAGTCAGGTATTGAGATTGCGATGTAATCGCCCGCATAGTCCGGGCCATCCCAGCCCACAATGATTGCAGTGCCAGCCGCCGCCGTTTTCTCTGCGATCAATTGCACTTTAACAGGGTCGACTGTGATGGGAGCGCGGGCAAGTATGGTTGTGTCCTGTCGCATGACATAGCGTACCTCGTAGTCTCCGGGCTCGGCTGGCATCTGTAGTTTGGCCGGGTTGCCGTCGGCCGTGTTTACGTAGTTGATGTAGCGATCGCCACCGACCTCTTCCACGGCAATGTAGTCAGCATTGTAGTCGGGGCCTTCCCATGTGACCACGATTGTCTCACCTGCGATGGCGTTGTCAGGTATCGTCAATGTCGATTTAAGTGGGGTGACCGTGATCGGTTTTGAAGCAAGCACTTCGTTGTCCTGCCGCAGGACATAGCGAATTTCGTAGGTCCCTGGCTCTGCAGGCATCTGCAGATTCAAAGGATTGCCGTCTGCGGTGTTGGCATAGTTGATGTAGCGATTCCCGCCGACCTCTTCGACCGCGATGTAGTCGCCGGGATAGTCGGGACCAGACCAGTTGACGACCACGTCACCGCCCGCAGGAGCGGCACCTGACGCGTTCACCGAAACCCCAAGTGGTACAACCGTGATCGGCTGACTGGCAAGCACTTGACCGTCTTGCCGCAAGACATAGCGGATCTCGTAATCTCCCGGTTCTGACGGCATTTGCAATTGCAGCGGATTGCCTTCAGACGTGTTCGTGTAGTTGATGTAGCGATTGCCTCCGACTTCCTCCACAGCAATGTAGTCGCCATCATAATCTGGTCCTTCCCAACCCACTGTCACATCCGCCCCAACCGGTGCTTCGGCTTGGGTGATGACACGCACCGCCAATTCTTTGACCGTGATCGGTAGGGTTGCGAGCACGGTGGTATCCTGTCGCATAACATAGCGAATTTCATAGTCTCCGGGCTCTGGCGGCATTTGCAACATTAACGTGTTGCCTTCACGGGTAGGAGCGTAGTTAATGTAGCGATTGCCACCGGGTGTTTCGACCGCAATGTAGTCGCCTTCATAGTTGGGGCCGGTCCATGTCACAGCTACGTCAGCGCCTGCTGCGGCGCTGTCAGAGGCGTTCAGCGTGACCTCGACCGGCAGGATCTCGATCATGCGTGTGGCGAGGATGTCCCGACCCGGCTCGACAAAATAACGCAGTTCATACATGCCAACGGCAGATGGCATTTGCACCTCTGTCGGGTTGCCATCTCGGATGTAGCCGTAGTTGATGTAGCCTGTGTCATCCGGTTCAGACACCGCTACAAAATCGCGGTCGTCGCCGGGGCCGTTCCAGCCCACATCGATGGTGTCGCCCAGCAACGCGGAGCTCGGAGCGATCAGGCTGGCGGATGGTATTGGTTCTTCAAAGATCGCCTCAACCATGGTTTCCCCGCCATCGATGGCGACGAAGTTTACATTGACCGTCTCTTCCAGTTCAAGGCTATAGGCCGTGGCGACATATGCGCCCTCGACGATATCGAAGGTCAGCGGGTTGTCCCGCAATTCCTCTACTATCGTGCCGGAATCCGAGTTGATGTCCCACAAGACCGGGCTTTGAATCAGGCGCTTATCTTCGCCGATTACGGCCGTGAATGACATGGGCACGGTGATGATTTCAGGCTCGGCTGCGACCGTTTGCAAAGCGGCACCCAGTTCCTCTGCCGTTTCGGCTGTTAGAAACTGCCCACCGGTTTCTTCAGCAATGCAACGCATTTGCGCAAGCGCTTCGGGGTCAGAGCCGACATCAAAGCCAACCACATGGGCCGTGAAATCAATTGCAGCCTCTTCAAGAATCCGCATTGCTGCGCAGGGGTCAGGGTTACAGGTTTCCACACCGTCGCTGACAAGGATTACCGTTGCACTGTCTTCGGTATAACGAAGCGTTTCTGCTGCGGCGATGATGCTGTCCGTCATGGGGGTTTTACCCAAAGGCTTGATCGCATTCACGGCATCCTGGATCGCGCCGCGTGTGTCGGGACCCGGGGCCACGATGGTTTGGATGTCGGTACAATTGCCGCGCTCGCGGTGGCCATAAACCGTTAAGCCAATGTTCTGGTCCATGGGCAACGTTTCCATCAGGTTGCCTACGACCTCTTGGGCGATGGTAATCTTGGCAACGCCGTCGATCTGTCCCCACATGGACCCAGAGCCGTCCATCACCAAAATAGTGTTGGGGTTGTCCTGAGCATGAGCTGGATGCGTAAGAATGATTGCGAAAAATGCGATTAAGTAACGGTTCAACTTCTAATCCCCCGTGTAAGATAATGACGTCATCACAACACATCTCTTTCAATCTGCCTATCCCTGACAAGGCAAGGGTAAGGAATTCCAGCCTGTCCCGTGACTGGTTTTGAATGACCAAGTGTTCCGGAGACAGCGGATATACAACGTATCATGTTGCACTAAGTGCTATCTTAGAAACGGATGTTTGCGATGCAGGTTTGCCAGCCACAACCCGGTAGCTTTCGCATAATGCATGTCCGCTTCCATGAAGTTCCAACTGCTCCAACGCAGGTGCCGCGCGAGCGGCTTCGTCCTTCCGCTCTTGGTGTTTTTTGCTGCAAACGCATTGGTCGATCTATCCTGCCAGCAGTGCGGCCCAATTGCCGTCGTCGATTGAGAACCCGATGCGGCCCTCCGTCAACTCGTGGAGATTTTTCTCAACAAAAACTCCTTCCGGTACTCTTCTCCCGTCGGATCAACTGCGTCAGCTGTGATGCGCCAATGCATATCTACCTCCATCTTTGTCCCAAAGCGGAAGCATCTCACTGCCTGTACAAAAAGACACCACAGATAATTGAACGGTCTCTGCAAGCGCAGACCCCTCGCCGCAGTCACGTTCGGATTTACTTTTTCTTTAGCCGCTTCAGCTAGGCTAAAGTGTTCGTATTATTTTTGCAGTCGATAGCTCAACGCACTTCATGTCTCTACTCCTGCATCTCATGGCACCTAGAAGTTGGCTTGGCTGGATCATCCGGCTCCCTACCACGCTGTTCTTGATCGCCGTAGGCGTTATTCTAATTGAAGAATTTGCTTTGAATGGTATGGATGACACTGTCGTGATCTACGCAAGGGATGTCATGATTGTCGCACTCCCTTTCGTCGCATTGTTTCTGGCTTTGTTACAGCACACTGCAAGGCTTACGGACCGGCTAACATGGCTTGCCTCAACCGACCAGCTCACAGGCCTGATGAACAGACGGGCATTTTTTCACGAGGTGAAGCGCCAAATGGCCGATTCTGATTGCGAAAACACTCTAATCGCGCTTGATATCGATCACTTCAAGAACATCAACGATACACATGGCCATGCGGCTGGCGACGCGTGTTTGGTAAGGATAGCCGAACTTCTCAATTCAAGTATCCGCACGTGCGATGCAGTTGCCCGCACTGGCGGAGAGGAATTCGTAGTCTTTCTCTCTAGAACGAACGTGGTGCAGGCGGAATCTATCGCACAACGTCTCGTAAACGGGCTAAAGCTCGAACTATCGCCCTCAGTCCATCAAGATGTGACCCTCTCTGCCGGTTTGGCTGCAGACAAAAATATTGATTTGAACGACCTACTCAAGCGCGCGGATGATGCGCTTTATATTGCCAAGAATACTGGCCGTTGTCGATATGTCGTTGGCAACTCGGTGAGCGAGGCACACTAAGAAGTATAAGTTAGTCGGACTCTTAGCTCCGTGTCCGTCGTCAGAGTTTTTGGAACCAAGAGTGGCGCAAACTAAGTGAGAGTTTGGCTCATCTGGTTTGATTGATTATGCGGCGTGCTGGCGGTGATGCAAGCGTCGCGTTTCGAGTGTCTTTCATTTGATCCTTTCTCGTTGTTGTAGAATGGCTTTGTCACGACCGTAATAGACGTCAACCGTCGTTGGAGAGAGCTTTGGTTTCGGATCGACCCCCACTTCGAAGTTGGTCATGGCGGCAAACGGGCCAAAAGATACCGAACCGCAAGCAGCGATGAAAGAAGCCATCCGGGCTGCGTTTCTGACAACAGCATGAGAAAGCGGCCCTTGGTGCAAGCGCAGCAGATGAGCAGGTTGGACTCGGAGCCGTTCTAGGGTCAGTCGCGGCATGTGTGCCAGTCAGGCGGCACCTTCCAGTAAGGACGGCCCAAAGCCAACCTCCGCGATCATGTCAGACGCTGCAATGCAGCTTCTCCAAAGCGGACGTTGATCGTCAGCGCAGCGCTGAAGTTGACTGGATGGCCGGACCGCGGGACTTTGCTGCCCTTTATGGATGTTTCCTCAACGGCAGCTCTTTTGTGGCTTTAGCGAATGAGTGGCAGATAGAAGATGCTATCGGGATCATTGCATCCTGACAGCGCAACAAGCGCCAGGCAGGACAGTGTGAAGAGCGTTTTACAATTCATTTCAATAACCTCTTTGGCGTTGCAATAAGGATTGCCATCAGTTGATCCCTTGAATTCTGATCGACGCCTCGGCTCGCGCACGTGTTTCTTTATTGAAATCATCCGCAATGTCCGCGCAACTGCCGACGCGCCGCCCGTAACTGATGACAAGTTCGGCATTTCCGTCCGCTGAAGCCATCAGAAACTGAGTCAGCAGAAACGGTAGAACGAGGTCGAAGCCCTGTTCTTTCACAAAAACGGCTTCGGGATTGGTCTGCAGGCTCTCCGTGGCTTCAACTGGCACACATTGTTCCCGAAACCGGAAATCAACGCCATCCAGTGTCGTGTGAGGCAGGTCGGAGTAGTCCAGTACTCCGCTTTCATTCTCCAGCGTCTCGGTGTGGATCAAGATGATGTCTTGTTCATTGGCGTAGGCTGCGAATGAAACGTTGAACATCATGTCACGGCTGGCCTGGCGATGGTGCAGCTCACCCAACGGTTTGAAAGCGTCGTCGATACGTATCTGGTACTCAAGCGGATGTGTTGTCGACGCAGAATTGCGGTCGCTGTCGATATAGTCGAATTCCCCAGCGAGAACCGGGCTCATAGAAGACAGCAATGTGATGACAACGATGGCTGCTTGTTTTGTCATGCGGACCCGCCTCGTATCTACATAACTTTTCATGATGGTCCGCACCCTTCGTCGGGTATCGTGAGTAAGGATGACATCACACCCTTTCGTCTGGCGACGAAGCGCCTCTTTTGGAAGGATGTATATAGAGGCCATCCAAACGCCCATCCGATGCTGCGCTCAGCCCAAATTCTAGCAGACCGTTTTCGAACCGAACGTCGAATACATCAAATCCGTGATCATCAACGTGTCGGAAATCAATATGTTCGACCGCGCCCAACCGGCTCAATTCGTCAACCAATAATGGACTTTGATCGCGCACAATCCGGGCGAGAGACGGCGTCATGGCGTCATAGTCCGGTGTTCCCGCACGGTGCGTGACAATCACCTCGCGCAGCCTGTCCTCGCTTTCAGGATCAGCCTCGGTTCTGGTCGCTCTTGCCTTCAGCCTGGATTCCGCCTGAGCAAATGCCGCCTCGTCAGCGCGCTCAGCTGGCAGTTCCAACCCATCCTGGTGAATAGTAAGCCCGATTACTTCGCCGTCGCTGCGGTCAAATGTGACCTGACAGGGTACGGCTCTTACAAAGAACTTGTCGGGGGCTTCTGCGAACATCTGGACACGCATCTGGCCAGACATGCGCAAATAGATTTTATTTTTCTCCACAGTGATCTCTGCCACGGCCTCATCTGCTAGCCGGTAACATCCCATATAGTCGGTCAGCTGGTTGGGATCGCTGTCTACTTCGATGCGTGGACGCATTTGTTCATAGCGTTTCCATGCAACGTCACTGGTCGGAGAATCGGTCATCTGCATTTCCTTTGCTAATTTCACCAGATCGGCAACGGACAGAACCTCTCCTCGCGTGGTTTTTTCTCGCAAGGCTGTTACAAGACCCAGGCTGTGATCAAGCCGTTTCCGATGTTCAGTCAACCGGGATTGCTGCAACGCCAGCATGGCGTCAGTGTTAGTTTCATGTCCTGACAGCAATTCCGTGATACGGGAGAGATTGAACCCCATGGCCTTAAGCGTGAGGATCTCGTTCAGTCGGCTAATTTCTCGCGCGCCATAGTGGCGCCAATTATTGGCTGAGCGAGGTGGCGACAGCAGGCCGTGGTCTTCGTAAACGCGCAACGTTCTTACAGTGACCCCGGTCCGACGAGCGCACTCAGCGGCGTTAATGTACGGCGTATTGTCGGTCATAGCTGTTGCTCCAATCTCATTGATTCGAGGAGCTAAGCTATGACGTAGGGTCCGGCTCAAGTAAAAAGTGCACAAGCAAATTCTGCTAAGTCTTTTGACGGGTCTTCGTCAATGCAGTCATTTGCACAAGCAGCAGCATCGCGCAGTTTGGACTCTCCCGACACCTTCGCCGCGTTGGTTACGAAGGGCCGGTTCAGGAAACATAGCCGTTGGCTGCGGCGCGCACGAACTGGTAAGATGGCGGACTTTGTCGCCGTTCGCCCCGCTCTGTGAAGCGTCTGCTTTGCCAAGCAGAGCGCGTCGCGGCATAACCTATCACATTAACCACCCGAATGCCTGCGACAACGCCTCTTTTCCACCTGACTGAATTGGATTGCCATGCGCCATAACGAGGCGTTGGGCAGGCCATTCCAAGATGCGCCTCACGTCATTTCGCGCAGCCACTTTGTCTGTCGTCGCCATACGGAACTTCCGAGGCACAGACGGTACGGGGGCCGTCATCAGGTCAAGTCGAGCTACCACAGCTCGCCAACCACGATACCAGCCTCGTGGTATCTGCTGCACAAGGTCCGTCACCAACACTGTGGAAGTCTCCCAGTGAAAGAACACCACCTCTGTAGTGATCCGGCTTCCCCGCACGATCACCTGATCCACCGCCCCGGCCCAGTCAGGGTCCGGTTTATCGCCAATGGTCGAATGAATTGCTGTCCCTGCGATTATTTGCGTCAGACCGGGTGCGCCATGGACCCGCGCGTCAGGATATGCAGCGGCCCATTCTGCAAGAAAAGTGTAGTGCAGACTGTTGGGCGCAACCAGATGGCGTACAGGACCAAGGGCATCAATGGCAACGCGAACATCCTGAGTCAGAGCTACAGGGGACCAGACCCACAATCCGCCGTCACCGGGCAGTCGAACAACGGCCATACGCGTGGGGAATTGGAAGCCTGCCGCACCTGTCACCGCAGGGCCATCTAAGAGCCAAATCTCGGAACCAAAGGGTGTCACGGCTGCGATATTCCTTTCCCAAGTATGTTCATATCAAAACTATACTGCGGCGTCTGATCTGTCCAAGCTAACGAGCTTGTATCGGTTTAAGTTTTGCCGCCAAGCCGCCATTCGTGTGCCGCGCAGCATCGGTCAAAATGGCCTCGGAGCCGACATTGAATGCGCTATTTCGCACTTGCAGTAAGCCGATCAGCCCTGCTGCGATAGCTGGAAATTGTG
>CANMQX010000015.1 GCA_947500135.1 uncultured Paracoccaceae bacterium | reverse complement strand
TCCAGTAATTAAAGGCACAAGACTCGTCCAAATCCCTGCCAATACATCAGCGTCCAAGAATTAAGGGCACAGTGACAGCGCATTGAAACGATTGGTATTGTTGATGCAGGCCAAATGGGAACCGGCATCGCCCAGGTGGCGGCGTATTCAGGGTTCGAGGTCACGCTTTGCGATGTGTCCGCCGATCAGGTGTCGCGCGCGGTCGCAAACATCCATGCCGCGACAGAGCGTCAGGTTGCAAAAGGCGCCATAAGCACGATTGCACAGGAGGCAGCCCTGACGCGGCTTCGGGGGACGCCGGATATTGCCGACGTTGGTGCCTGTGATTTGATCATTGAAGCGGCGACCGAAAACGAGGCCATCAAGGTCGATATTCTGATCGCCGTTCACCCGCACCTCGCCCCGCATACGATCCTGACGTCCAATACCTCTTCGCTTTCAATCACACGGCTCGCCGCGCATACGGATCGACCGGAAAAATTCATGGGGTTTCACTTTATGAATCCTGTCCCGTCCATGCCACTGGTGGAATTGATCGAGGGTATCGCGACATCACAGGAAACATACGCGAGCATCATCGACACGGTTCGACGGCTCGGCAAAACCGGAGTCAAGTCCGAAGATTACCCGGCCTTTATGGTCAACCGCATTCTGATCCCAATGATAAACGAAGCCGTTTTTGCTTTGTTTGAGGGTGTCGGAACAATCGATGACATCGATGCCGCACTTAAACTAGGCGCAGCGCACCCAATGGGACCACTTAAACTGGCCGATTTCATTGGGTTAGACACGTGTCTTGCGATCATGAACACACTATATACAGGCTTTGCCGACCCGAAATACCGGCCTTGTCCGCTATTGGTCAAATATGTCGAGGCCGGGTGGCTTGGTCGAAAATCCGGCCGTGGGTTTCATGACTACCAAGGCAAAGCTGGCACCAAACACCAATGGCTCGGGTTTGCAGGCTCGTAGTTGAATTGGCCTGGCGCAGTTAGGCGCAGTGCATTGCAAAATTTTTTAATCGCCCAAGTTTGTTCTTCTTCGACCCAAAACAGCTTGCCAAAATGGTTCTTTGTCACTTCGCCAGAGAGGTTTCGGATCCTGAAGTAGCCAACCATTCTATCGGAATCGAGTCCTTCCTGGGTCGGTACGCGGTCTTCAAACTTAGTCCATGAGGTAGTTGAATCATTCATCTCTATCGCCTCCCTAGTCTGCCCAACCTTGCTAACTGCGCCAACATTCGCGACCCCGTTCCTGTGGATGGATTATTCGCGGCGGGTGATACCTGAGACATGCCCGGTCGCTGTGGCATCTGTTGCGCGCCAAAGAACTGCCGAGCGCGAAGGGCTGCATACTCCGCCCCACTTGCTCCACCGACAAGGAAGCGATTGTAGGCCTGCTGGCTTCCCATGGCAGCGCGTGCAAAGCCATAGCTGCCCGCCAACCCACCAGACAATGCAGGCATCATGATGTTCCCCGAGATTGCGCGAACGATAAATGGCGTCGCGATGATGAAGCCCTTCGCCATGAGGACCATCATGAAGAATGGAATCAGGGCTCCGATATTCGTTGCTCCTTCGGGATCACCAAGTTCGCCGATGAGCGCTGACGACACCCCCGTGATTGTCGCAAACACGCCCGCGACCACGATCGGGTAGATCGCGAAAGAAACCAAAGCGGAAAGCCAGCGGGTAAAGTAGTCCTTGGTGACATCAAAGAGTGTCAGAAAGATCATCACGGGCGCGATCCCGATCAGCAGGGCAATCATCAAGCGTGATGCGACGAGGATGAAGGCCGCGAGCCCGCCCAGGATTGAAAGCATCAAGACTCCGACGATGTCGAGCATCGCGCCGGCCATCCAGTTGAGCTCTGATCCTGCCGCATTGAGGTATTCACCGAGTTCCGAGATCAGTCGGTCAAATTCTTCCGCGAAGGTGCCAGATGGGCCGGGGGCTCCGCCACCGACGGATGCGACTAGCGCTCCAGCGATACTGTCGATGCCGTTGAGAATGGCGGAGGACATTGCGTTGAACTGAACCCAGTTGGTCGCAAATATCCCGATGAGTCCGATTTTGACCGCGAGCCAAAAGGCGGTGCGCCCGTCCATGGCTTTGTATTGATAGATCATGTTCAGGAACACGAAGATCACAACAAGCGTCGTCCCAAGAACGAGTAGGGTGCCGACAGTCGCTGCGACCGAACCAAATTGGGTTTCGGCGGCAGTGTCGAGATAGCCCTGAGAGGTTTCAACGAAATATGTGACAACGCTCATCTCCTAAATGCCTCACCAATTGCCAGCAGCTTCGCAGATCGCCATGGCCTCTGGGCGCAGGTTGTTGGCGCGGTGATTGTAGCTGTCTGACGCTTCCAACATGCTCCACCGTTCCGCATCCGCGTAGTTGGCATGGAACGTGCTTACGGCTTCGTCCCAGGCTGGAAAGCGGATAGAGCAGGTGCACTCGCCCGTCGCAACGATCCTTTCCATGTTCTGCGCACGATAAATGTCTTGTACTAGAACACGTTGGTAGGCCTCGCGGAGCTGTATCTGCTGCATCCACTCTGGTTCAGGCGGGCGATCCGGGCAGACGTCATGGTCGCGTTCCAAGCTCGGGATGAGATCGTTCTCCGCAAGAGACTGTTGGGCAATCAAACCCAGCAACAGCGCAGTGACGATCGTTTGTGGCCTGAAACGCATTACGACGTGTCCTTAGACGGCTGTTCGCTTGGGATCTCACGTTTCAAGAACGCGGTATGGCCGACATTGGCGAACTCAGAACTGCTGATTGAAACGACGTCCCAGCCATTTGCGCCTTTGTCGTTGAGGGTGGCCTGCATCTCGATGAGCGCTGTCTTGCGATCTATTGGAAACGAAAGGATTTCATATTCAAACGTCTTCATGGGGAAGCTCCGATCTCGGTTGCGCCGGGGAGGTAGAATTCTGTGATGCCGCGTTTGCCATCGTGGCGACTGGCCTGGATGATCACGTCGATGGAATTCTCGATGTACTGTATCATGTCGGCATAGGTCATCGGGATCTCTGTCTTGAGCGCGGCGATGGCCAGACGTTGCACGGCGAGTTGCGGGGTTTCGGCATGCAGCGTGGTCATGGACCCGCCGTGGCCGGTGTTGATGGCTTCGAGGAAGGTCATGGCCTCCTTGCCGCGCACCTCGCCGAGGATGATCCGGTCGGGCCGCATGCGCAGCGTGGCCGTCAGAAGTACATCCGCGGTCTGGAATTCCGCATCGCGATTGGCGATGAGCGTTACGGCATTTGGCTGGGTCGGCAGAAGCTCGGCGGCTTCCTCGATGGTGACGATGCGGTCCTCTGATGGCACGTGCGACAGGATCTTGCGCGCAGCGACGGTCTTGCCGGTGGAGGTGCCCCCCGAGACGATCATGTTGAGTTTGTTTTCAACACAGAAAACCAGCGCATCGTTGATCACGCCAGATGCTACGACTTCACGCAGTTCGCGGGTTTTCTCGAGGCGGAGTTCTTCGAGTTTGCGCTCCTTTCCATAGAGGAAATCAAGCGAGATCCCGTCGAGCGGCAGGCTTGAGAAGAACCGCAGGCTGATCGACATCGCCGTGAGCACGGCAGGCGGGGTGATGACCTGCGCCCGGATTGGTCGCCCCTTGTAGGTGATCGAGACTGAGACGATGGGGCGGTCCTTGCTCATCGTTGTGTTGGCGGAAGAGGCGATCTGGTTCCCGAGATCCTTCACTTCTGTTGCGGTTAACGCCTGGTCCAGCTTTCGCATGAAGTGATCGCCCTGGAATTCTCCCCAGCAGCTGCCATCGGGGTTGACGCAGATCTCGATGACATCGTCGCGGGCGGCGGCGTCGATCCGATCAAGCGAGGTCTGGAGATAGCTCAGCGACATGGGCTCAGAATATCTCCAGATCGCGGTCGACCATCACGGTGACGCGCGCGCCCTGGTCGACATAGATGACCGGACCGATGGAGAGGTAGTCGCCAATCACACTGTCCGTGGCATCGGCAAGATCATCGCCCACGTCTTCGAGCACATCCGCGGCGGACTCATCCTGCACGTTTGCAGCGGCAGCGCTTGGCGCGGCGGAAATTAGCGATATCAGTGCCGCTGAGCCGAAGCGCTCATCGAACCGGGTGTCGACGAAGCCTGTGACGCCTGAGCGGCCAAGTTCGTCGCCCCCGAAGGAACTGATCTGGATGGTTTGATTGTCAGGCAGGATGATCCTGTCCCAGGCGATGGTGACCCGGCGCTGTGCAATATCGACACCGGAGCGATACCGCCCGATGAGACGGGACCCACGTGGGATCAGGAGACGAGAGCCGTCGACGCTGTAGACATCTTCGGAAACGACGGCACGGGTCTGGCCGGGCAGGGAGCTGTCGAGAGCGGTTTCCATGACGGCCTGAATCATTGTGCCCTGGATAATGGTGTTAGACGGGTTGGCGATGACCTCGGCTTGCGTCACCGAAGTGGGCAGCGCGCCGTTCAACACGAAATCCGTCACTTCGCCAAAAGTCCGTTCGGTCAAGGCGGTCTCATTCGCGCCTGAGGTGCCGCCAAAGGCGATGGTCGGCGAGGTGATACGCCTTTCCTGAAACGCACGTTCTTCGGCTGCACGGCGTTCGAGTTCCGCCAACCGTCGTGCTTCCTCCTCGCGGCGGAGCCGTTCTTCCTCCCGCGCGCGCAATTCGTCCTCGGTAGGACCGACGGGTGCCGGAAGGGGGCGATTGGCCTCGAGTTGCGCAAGTTCGAGGTCCATGCGGAGTTGCTCCAGCTCGCGATCGCGCGCCGTGAGCTCGTCTCGGAACTGCTGCTGCGCGGCTTCTGACGCCGCTTGTAGCGCCGCGATCTGGGCTGTCAGCGCATCGATGGCTTCGGCGGCAGCCGTGTCTTCTTCGACCACCGGCTCGGGCGCATTGCGCAACTCTTCGATCTGGGCCTGAAGGGCGGCGAGCTGGGCCAGAAGTTCGGCGTTCGGTTCCACCGGTTCCGGTGCGACCAGAACGACTTCGGGCTCAGGCGGTGGGAGGGTTTCGATGGCGCCAAACCCGTCGCCTTCGTTTTGAAACACGTCCGGCGTGGCCGTGGGCAGGGCTTCTTCTTCCTCGGGCTGGGAGAGGAGATAGAGCAATGCCCCTCCCGCACCGATCACGAGGACGACGACCAAAGCGAGCAGCGGTGAGCGCCGTGGGGCAGGGGGCGAACTTGCGCCTTTGCCTTGTTCTAGAGCAGCGAGACGTTTCTCGAGGTCCGCGTTTCCGGTGTCGCTCATGATCCGACCCCCGCAGGTGGTGTGGCCTCGATACAGACCACCTCTTCCCCGATCCGCAGCACCCATTGCCTGTTCACCCCGGAAACCCGGATCACGCCATCCTCGGTGGCTTGCGTGTTGACCGTCCGTTCGCGGCCATTCGCGTAGCGAAATATTGCGGGCACCGGAGCGTTCCGCGGGAATTCGAAATACGTGAAGGTCCCGTCATCCCAGGCGCGGGTCGGGGTAAACTCGGTGCGCGCGCTGGCCCCGTAATTGTAGTTCGGCGCTTGGGCCGCGATGGCACGTGTGGGCCGTGCATTGTCTTCGGGGTAGCGGAACTGGACCACGTAAAAGGTCGGGCTGCGGGTCTCCTGGACGTTGAAGTAGTAGCTGCGGCGGTTGGTATAGACGGTCACGTTGGTATGGACACCGCGCGCGACAGGTTTGATCGCGAAGGCTTGCCCGCCCGGCACGCCGTCGATCTCGAAGCCCTCTGTGTCCCCTGCGATGATCGAGCGGATGCTTTCTCCCTCGCCAAATTCCACGGTGGTCACATGGGTGAGCGAGACATTGAGACGATAGACTTGGCCTTCCTGGTAGGTGGCCAGGCGTACGCGGTTGTCATTGGGACCGCCGCGCGGGATGGCTTCGGCAAGGGCGAGGCCGGGCAGCAGCACAAGGACAATTGTTACGAGGGCCTTCTTTAGCAAACTAGTTCTCCAATCTGTCGGAGCGGATGGAATATTCGAGCACGGTGAAGCCGAAGGGGTTGGTCCAGACCTCGTCGATGGAACGGCGGGTCTCGGGTCGGAACTCGAAGAGAAGCGTGGCGGTGAAGAGGCCGGTCTGGACGCCGTTGATCGAGGTCAGGCGCTTGCGCAGGCGGACCGTGGCGCGGTTTGTGCCGATGCGGTTTATGCTGAGGATTTCCACTTCAAGCCGTGCGTTCGGACCATAGACAGTGGGTGGGTAGTTCTCATTGGCGCTGTTCCAGATTTGGCGCAGCCCGCTTTCAGCCGCCCCGTCTGAGCGGCGCAAGACGCTTCGGATGCGCAGATCATTGTCGAGCTGGTTGTAGACCTCGCGGTCTGTCACGTAGCGGAAGACTTCCGCCTCGATGATCGCCTGGTTCGCCGTCACCGATGTGGCGCCCACGGAGGCTTCGGGCAGGGCAAAGCCTGTCTCGGGATCATAGGGTACGACCACAGGCGGCGGATCGACATCGAGGATTGCGACCGCGGCAGCGCTCAGGCATCCGAGAATGCCGAAGACGAGCCCGATGAGCCCAAGGCGCTGCCAGAGCCGTTCACGGCGCAGGGCACCATAGACCAGCTCTTCTTCGATGATTTCCTGTTCAGTAGCCACCCCTCATTCCCTCACGATCAATCTGCGCGCAGGTCCGGCAGGGTGAAATCCATGAAGCGTTGCTCCTCTGCGATGGTGGCGGCATCGATCACACCGCCGGTGCCGTCACCCACGGTCTGCACGGCTTCGAGCTGCCACATGGCGACGAGCGCGATTGCCAGTTCGGCTGTGACGCGGGTGTTGAGATCGACGCTTTCCTTGAGTTCGTCCATGTCATCGATGAGCCCGACGAGGCGGTCGACCCGTTCCAAAGACTGGCCGGCATCCTTGTAGCTGTTCTGGGCCGCGGCCGAGACGAGCGCGCTGGTCGTGGCCTGCGTCGCCACGCGATTGGCCCCGGGATTGCCGCTGGTGGCCATTTCCGAGAGCGTGTCTTCATCGAAGCCGAGATCGGCCAGCACCCGGTCCATCTGGGTTTCAATCTCGCCTGCGCCAGAACCAGACAGGCCGGAGAAATCCCCAGTCTTGATCGCCTCAATCGTGGCGAGGATGTCGCCGAACTCCTGGTCGAGCAGACCGTTCAACTCGTCTTCCATTTCCGTCCGGATGATTTCGGGAAGCTCGGCAAGGCGGGTCAGGGCCTCGTAGGTTCTTTGCAGCTCCGCGAGCTGGTCCGTGAGTGTCGCAAGCTGTTCGCGGAGCTGCGTCAGCTGCTCGTTTTGCAGGATCTCGTCTTCGATCATCTGCCGGAGCTGCTGGATGTTTTGTGCGATGTTCTGGGTGTCGACGACGGGCACGCCTTGCGCGAGCGCGGGGGATAAGGTGCCAAGATCCAGACCGATCCCAAGTGTCGTGGCCAAGGCCGTCCTCACGAGTAAATCTCTCATCAGTCTATCTCCCTGACCGTAAAATCCATGAAGGCGCCTTCAGCCATGCGGGCGCTGGCCTGGGCCAGCTCCTCGGCGGAGAGCGCGCGGGTGCGGGCGGCCTGAAGCCGGGTGCGGGCGGCGACGAGGCGCGCGAGTTCGGCGCGGGCATAGGTGTTGAGCGCGATGCTTTCCTGAACATCTTCCGTTTCGGAAATCCGCTCGACGATGTCCGCAATACGCAGGGCGGCCTGTCGGATCGCGGCGGGCGAGTTGTTGCCATAATCGGCCGTGCCATGCCCGGTGATCGAGAGGTTGGCATTGGCCAGTAACGCGGGGTCGATCGTGCCGAGCGCATCGATGCCACCGATGCGGCTCAAATAGAGATTGTAGCGTTCGGGAATGACCTGAACGTAATGCTGGGTCTCGGCAAAAGGCGGCACCCCACCGTATTCGAAGACGCGGCCGGGGCCGGCGTTATAGGCCGCGAGCGCGTTGATGATATTTCCATCGAAGGTGTTCAGTTGCGTTGCGAGATAGCGCGCGCCGCCGTGCACCTGTAGGAAGGGGCTGTCATAGTATTCCGGGTTGATGCCGAGATCGCTGGCGGTGCCGGGCATGATCTGGGTAAGGCCAAAGGCTCCGACCGGCGAGCGGGCACCGATGGTGAATCGGCTTTCCTGCCAGATGAGCGCCTGAAGCAGAGCCCGCCATTGAACCGGCGAGAGACCCGCACGCCCCACGCCCGCAAAGCCGCTGGTTTCCTGGGCGACGTGGATGATGAGCTGCTCTATGTTCTCGGAGGCGTCCCCGAACATCTGCGCGCCACCGGGATTGGGATCAATCTCACCCGTGCCATAGACCGCCTCGACAGAGCGGTCCGGATCGCCGCTGCCACTTTCCAGACCAGAGACCATGGCTGGCAAGCCCTGACCGCCAAAACTTGTGTGGGCATCGAGTATGCGCTGCAGGGTGGCCAATTGCTCGCGTTCGATTTCGGCAATGAGTTCGCGCACGGCAAGCTTGTCGGCTTGAATGGCGAGGTCAACCTCGCGATCGCCGGTCTCGACGATATCGCGCGCGGTCAGCCCGCTGTCATTGGTCGGCACACCTTGGGACAGGGCGAGACCGGGCAGCAGGCAAAAGGCCAGCATATGGGGCAGCCTAGACTTCAACGTCACCCTCCGGTGCGCCGAGGGGCGTGAAAGTGCAATCCGGCGCGACAGGGGCTGTCGAGGCGAGGAAGGTAAAGCAATTGGCCTGCGGTTCCTGGTACTGGGCGCAGGAGGCCAAAGCGCCGAGCGCGGCGAAAAGTAACAAAATGCGTGTCATGAAAGTCTCCAGAAGTCAGGGCGGTCGCGGTAATTAGCGCCGACGAGCGCCTCGCCTTTTTCCATGCCGCCGAGGATGGTGAGATTGGGCCCGAGGGCGCTCAGATCGGCATCGACGACAATTGAGCCCTGATCATCGCGGATGAGTGCGAGGCGGCTGTCGCTGCCGGTGTTGAGAAGGACGTCGAGCTCCTTCTCATAGAGGTTCAGCATCGCGTAATCGGCAGCATGGGCGCGGATATTCGGGAGCAGGATTTGCGTCGGCACAGCCTCGACGATGGTCTTGCCGGTCCGGGTGCGTTCCAATTGGCTCGCGTATTGCGTCATCATCACCGCGACGGTGTTTTGCTTGCGTGCGGTGACCAGCCAGTTCGAGAGCCGCTCGGCGAAATACGCGTTGTCGAGCGCTTTCCAGGCCTCGTCGATCACGATGATCGTGGGGCGGCGGTCCTCGATCTCGCGTTCGACCCGGCGGAAGAGATAGGAGAGGACGGCCATGCGTTCCTTCTCGGCCTCGCTGTCGAGAATGCCGGTGAGATCGAAGCCAACGACTTCGCCTTCCAGCGAGAACGTGTCTTCAAGCGTCTGCCCGAAGATCCAGCCGTAGCGGCCCTCTTCTGTCCATTCGAGCAGGCGCTGGTGCAGATCGCCGCCATCATCGGTGGACACAAAAAGCGATGCGAAATCCCGCCAGTTCCGCAGGGCCGGGTTTGTGGCCTGCGCGTTCTGGCGCACCACTTCCTGGATGCGGTTGGTCTGCGCCGGGGTCAGGGGTTTGTCGGCGCGGTAGAGCAGCGTTGTGAGCCAGTCCGAGAGCCAGGCGGTGCCGCGCGCATCGGTTTCGGTCCAGAGCGGGTTGAGCCCTGTGGGTTGGCCTGCTTTGAGCGATGCATAGCACCCGCCATTGGCGCGGACCGCCATCTCCATACCGAGACGGTAATCGAAGACGAAGATCCGCGCCCCTGCTCGGCGGGCCTGTGTCATGAGGAATGCCGAAAGCACCGATTTACCCGACCCGGGCCGTCCCATGATCAGCGTATGCCCGCTGGTCGGTTCTTTCTCGGGGCTGCCCTGCTCGTGATACGAAAACCGGTAGGCGCTCTGCTCGGGCGTTGGCAGGTAGGTGATGACCTTCCCCCAGGGAGTTTTCTGAGCAGGCTTGCCGAGCTGCGTCCGATGAAACGCCGCGAAATCCGCGAAGTTGCGATTGGTGATGGCACTGGCACGGACGCGTTTGGGCTGGTTGCCGGGGTGCTGGCTGAGGTAGTGGGCTTTGGCCGCGACCCGCTCGCCAATCATCTTCACGCCTTCGGCGGCGGCCGCGTTGACGATCTCGGCGCTCAGTGTCTGCAACTCGTCCAGCGTGTCACAAAAGATCGTCACCACCATGTGGTGCTCGCCAAAGCTCTGGCGCTTGGCCTCGAGATCATCGGCGGCGATGTCCAGCGCTTCCATGAGCGACAGCGCCGCGTCCTGGGAGGCCTGCATCTGGCGCTTTTGCCGCTTGATGCGGCCCGCCATGAGGTTCGAATTGATAGGTGTGAAGGAATGCGTGACGATCATGTCGACCGGTAGGTTCAGCATGTCGAACATGGTGCAAGAGGTGGCTTCTGAGTATTCCCCGATGGTGAAGCTTTTGCCGTAGCGATGGCCGACAACGCCTTCGGAAAGCTCGAAGTGATCCCCCTGAAACGTCACGCGGGTGTTGGCCACGTTGAAGGACAGAAAGCCGTATGTATTGGCCGGATACAGCGGCAGTTCCTGACCAGTGTTGAGTGCGCCCAGAAACCCAATCAACTCGCCAGACTTGGCCGAAAGCACACGCGGGTTCAATTCCGATAGACCGGAGAGAAAGACGTTCACCGCTTCGCCCAGACGACGCAGACGCTTCTCGGTTGCTTCCTTGAGGCGATCTGGCGCGCTGCGGTTCAAGAAGGGCAGGACGCTTTTCGGGGGCGGGCGGTGAATGACCGTAAGCGTCAGGGTTTTGTCGCGCAACCCGCTGGTTTCAAGTTTCGCACGCCAGAGCTGGTCCACCTCGCCCGCAAAATTGTCCTCGCGCACGGGTTCCAGCTCCGGCGCGATCGCCTTGGAAACCTTGTGGACGTAGTAGCTGAACTCCGGCCCCAGTTGGGCAATAATCCGGGCAAAGAGCGCGGTCACCTTGTCGAGATAGGCATCATCCGTCGTATAGCTGTTGACCCCGTCGAGCCGGATGCACTGGAAGAGCTCGTTTACCCGCGTCCGCACGGTCCGGTCGTCGACCAGACTGACGTAAGGCAGCATATGCGCGAGGCAGGTTTCGCGCGCATACCAGTCCGGTGTCATCGTGCGGAGATCGAGCGTTTCGTCCAATGTACTATCAGGGCGCATAGCTGTCCCCGCCATGGATGGAGCGGTTGCGCGTCGGCGGTGTTTCCTGCAACGCCGTCATCATCACGTCGATGAAGCGCGGATCCCAGTCCGCGGCCTTCCAAAGCACCGGATAGAGCAGGGCGGCCACGCCCAGCACCACGATGTGCTGGATCCAGACGAAGAGGAGCACCGAGCCAAAGAGCCAGACCATCGCATACATGATGGGCAGGCCCAGAAGCTTGGGCGGTCGCACGAGGCCGAGAAAGAGGGGCGAGCGCTCAGCCACCTGCGAAGACTGCGGCAACAATTGTGGGAGCGGCCGCAACACCGGCGATGCCGACGAGGACCCAGAGAGCCTGGCGGAGATCAATGATGTTGAAGAACCAGCTCAAGAAAACGCCGAGGACCGCGAGCGTTGCGATGACGACGCCAAGCGGGCCGGTCAACGCATCAACGATGCCCTGCAAGAGGCTCTGAATCGGGGAGAGATCGATGCTTTGAGCAAGCGCTGGCTCGGCGATGAGCAAGAAGAGCGCGAGCGAGGCAACGAATAGTTTTGAAATCTGTCTCATGAATTTGATCCTTCCAATCGGGCCACGACGGCCATGACACGGGCTACGTGGTTTTGGGTTTCTCTGTAGGGGGGAATGCCGCCGTACTGGCGGACCGCATCCGGTCCGGCGTTGTAGGCTGCGAGGGCAAGACGCGGATCGCCAAATGTCTCCAGCATCATCGCAAGATAGCGGGCGGACCCGTCGAGGTTCTGAAGTGAATCGCGAGGGTCAACGCCGAGGTCTCGCGCCGTCGCGGGCATCAATTGACCAAGGCCAATAGCGCCCGCGCTCGAGACCGCATTTTGTCGATAGGCACTCTCCACCTCGATATTGGCGCGGTAGAGAGTCAGCCAGTCTCGGACTGAGAGGTCTGCGCCGCGCAGTCCGGGATGACCCGCGTAACGCAGGGCGGTGGCCTCGATGGCGGTGAGAACGTCAGCGCGGGGTAGGGGTGCCGGACGGGCGAGTGCTGCAAAACGCAACGCGTCAGGTTCAATAGCTGGTTCTTCTTCACCGAGGATTGCCAGTTCATCAGCGGCGGACCCCTGTCCGATGCCGTCATTGTAATTACGGGCAAAGCTATCCTGGGAGCGAGACGGCGTCAGAGAGCCATCACTCTCCATGACCAGCACCATCTGCGCAGTGGCCGGACCTGCGAGATACCAGAAAAGAAGAAGGCTACTTGCTGCTGCCCTTGTGGGTTGCAGCCAGCTTATGCGTCGTCCGCTGGCCTTCTTCGAGCGGCACATCGGCATGGGAGAAACCGATTCCGATGAGGAAGGACACCACGCCCGTGATGGTTTTGAACTCGCGGATCTTGATGTCGTTGTAGGTCGTCCGGGTACGGGCAGTGACCAGCAGTTTCTCCACGCCCTCGTCAGAGATGACGCGCATGATCCAGACCCCGTAATAGCTCGGGCCCTTCTTATATGCCGATTCCTGGCAAAGGATTTCAGCGCTATAGCCGGTTTCCACGAGTTCGCGGAAACGTGCTTCCGTAACCACATTTGGTGCTTCGATGTCCCAGTTCATGGCCCGGCTCACGCTTTCTTTAAAGACGCAACGCCCGGGCATTCCTACTTGAAGCCCAGAGTTACGATAGTATATTATTAACTGCAAGATATAATTTTGTGCTGCAGCTGTAGTTTGGTTGCGCACCCATTAGGCATGCGCGGTGGATTCATTCAAGGAAATATGGGGTTTCGGAAACCTCCGGTTGTGTCCGTCGACGGCCATGCTGGCTGTGGTTTTTTGTTCGTGTATGGTGAGTCGCGTTGGCGCGGAGACATGTATAGCGCCAGCGCGACCGTTCGTTCCTAACGATCCGGAGGCCATCAAAGAATTTCGCGAGCTCATTAGGCAGGACTTTGAGAATTACATTCAGGATATACAGCTCCATTTCTTGTGCCTGGACAGCGAGCGAGCCCGGGTTTTTGAGGAGGCGCAGGAGGTGACCGATGACTACGAGCGGTTCCTCGGGGCCGCAAACGAATAGGGGGTCGCACCTAATGCCTTGTTTGCTCTCAAACCTGCGCCACAGGTCTATGGCATTTCGTCGCTTTGATTACTAACCGCATGGGAAACTTGAAATATCCACTTTTTAGATAATCTATAAAGTAGATTAGCCGAGTCACAAGAGGTTTGTGACACGTGGCTAAGACGATCAGGAGTTCAGGACATGAAGCACTCCGCGAAGCACTGATTGCGGCGCGGAAAGCGGCTGGATTGACACAAGAGCAACTGGCCACACGGCTCAAACAGCATCAGTCATTTGTTGCGCGCGTCGAAAGCGGGGAGCGCAGGATCGATGTTGTAGAGTTGGTTGTGTTGGCCCGCGCAATTGGTGCAGACTCTCGGGATCTTCTCGCTGCAACCGAGGCAGCTACAGACCCAGATCACCGGATCTGACCGAAACCACCAGCTTCCAGGTCAGTGGTTCACTTACTCGAAGCCGTAGATTCCTTCTTAGTCACGCCAATTGACGAAAGCTGATCTGTAATAGATGCTCGGACAGTTCTGACTCGAGCGTTCGAGCCCAACATGTGCATCGGGCAGGGCAATTAATGAGGACAGTGCCCAGAAAAATCGCCTTGGGTGCCATAGGTTCCCACGACCACGTTTGCGCTTCTATTGCAGTCCCCATCTTCGCCGGCTTCGTGCGGACCCGCATAACGGACATCGAAGACCCTGATGGAGCGCACGAAATTGAACTACGGTTCGCTGATGTCGATGCTGGTACGATCCTGCGCAAAACGAAGGGTGATGTCATCGAGTAATGCATCCGGCCGCGATTCTGCGTATGGAACAACTGCGGAACTGGCCTCGAGAGGTTTCGGCGAAATGGGTAGGCTCTGGGGCAGGGGGCGTAGTTCATCATGACCGTTGAAACAGATCCATTCTCCAAGCCGATGGGTGTCGATGGTGCTATTCGACGCGTCCATGAGGCAACGCCAGATTTGAAGTTGAGGTTCAACGGTTCAGGGTGTGATTCTTCGGACGCACTTAACGCGAGCTCGAGAGCAAGGAACTGGTGCTAACCAACCGCCAGAAAGGCAAATCAGGATTGCATAATTGATCGGATATGTCCGCGCGCTGGAGCTGTTTGGTGGGATGGTAAAAGTTAACCCACTCGTTCCAGATGTTAAAAGAACGAGGACAAAGTTAAAAACCGGTCAATTACGATGATCGTAATGTTTTCTCCAAGAACAAGATCATACATAGGATGGAACCAGAATACACTAACGTCACGCATTGTATCGAATGGTGACCTGGATTGAATTTTCTTCGTTCAACCTCCATCACTATTGGCGAGTATGGCCAAAAATAGACTGTTGATGCGTTCTTCCATCGTGCAATCTGAACCCAAACGACTTCTCTGTAGCGACACCAGCTCGATCGACTTTGGGTTGCGAACATCGGACAACCATAGAACTGACAAGTCTGTAGAATTCCAAAAGTAAATCCATCCGATGGTCTCACCACGACCGCCCAAGAGCTTTGCGACTGGAACTGCCTCATTTAATTCACTTGTCACTTCTTATCCCGTACAAAGCTGGGAGCTGGTTCAGTTGCTCTATTGAAACTCCACCAGCAGATCCTTCGCCTCTATCGGGCCGCCCGCTGCTACATGCACGGCCTTCACCGTCGCATCCCGCTCGGCGTGGATACCCGTCTCCATCTTCATGGCCTCGATGGTCAGCAGCAGATCGCCTGCGTGGACCTTCTGGCCTGCAGTGGCGTTGATGGAGGCGATAATGCCGGGCATGGGGGCGCCGATGTGCGCGTCATTGCCGGCCTCGGCCTTGGTGCGCTGCACGGAGGAGGCGGCGACAAGGCGATTGGGCACGCCGATCACGCGGGGCTGGCCGTTGAGTTCGAAGAAAACCTTGACCTCGCCGTCCTCATTTGTGTCCGAGGCGGCCTGCATGCGGATCTCCAGCGTCTTACCGGGGTCGATTTCGGCGGTAATTTCTTCGGAGGGTTCCATGCCGAAGAAAAAGGTTTGCGTCGGCAGGGTGCGCACGGGGCCGTAGATGCGGTGGCGGCCCATGTAATCGAGGAAGACCTTGGGGTACATCAGGTAGCCGCAGAGGTCTTCGTCGTCGATTTCCATGCCTTCGAGTTCGGCAGAGAGCGTGGCGCGGGTGGCTACGATGTCGACCGGGGGGAGGTGTTTGCCGGGGCGTTCCAGGTTCGGCTTTTCGTCCTTGAGGGCCTTGTTCAGGATGGTGGCGGGGAAGCCGCCCGGGGGCTGGCCGAGGTTGCCGCGCATCATGTCGATGACGGAGTCGGGGAAGGCCACGTCGGTGTCGGGGTTTTCCACGTCGGCGCGCGTGAGGCCCTGAGAGACCATCATCAGCGCCATGTCGCCTACCACCTTGGACGACGGCGTCACCTTCACAATATCGCCGAACATCTGGTTCACGTCGGCGTAGGTGCGGGCGACTTCGGGCCAGCGGTCGTCCAGACCGAGGCTGGCCGCCTGCGCCTTGAGGTTGGTGAACTGGCCGCCGGGCATTTCGTGCAGGTAGACCTCTGATGAGGGGGCCTGCATGCCGGTCTCAAAAGCGGCGTATTTGCCGCGGACCTCTTCCCAGTAGTCGGAAATCTCGCGGATCGCTTTCATCGAAAGCCCCGTATCGCGGTCGGTGTGCTGGAGGGCGGAGACGACCGAACCCAGCGTGGCTTGGGAGGTATTGCCCGAAAGCGCGTCCATGGCGCAATCGACGGCGTCCACGCCCGCCTCAGAGGCGGCAAGGATCGTGGCACATGCTATGCCGGCGGTGTCGTGGGTGTGGAAGTGGATGGGCAGGCCGACCTCTGATTTCAGCGCCTTGACAAGCACACGGGCCTGCGCGGGTTTGAGCAATCCGGCCATGTCCTTGAGGCCCAGCACATGGGCACCGGCGGCCTTGAGGTCCTTGCCCATGGCGACGTAATATTTCAGATCGTATTTCGCGCGGTCCGGGTCAAAGATGTCGCCGGTATAGCAGATCGTACCTTCGCAGATCTTGTTCGCCTCGATCACCGCGTCCATGGCGACGCGCATGTTTTCGACCCAGTTCAGGCTGTCAAAGACGCGGAAGACGTCCACGCCGGTTTCCGCCGCCTGTTTCACAAAGAACTGCACCACGTTGTCAGGGTAGTTCGTGTAGCCCACGCCGTTGGAGGCGCGCAGCAGCATTTGCGTCATCAGGTTCGGCATGGCGGCGCGCAGGTCGCGCAGACGCTGCCAGGGGCATTCCTGCAGGAAGCGATAGGCCACATCGAACGTGGCCCCGCCCCAGCATTCGACGCTGAAAAGCTGCGGCAGGTTGGCGGCGTAGGCGGGCGCCACCTTGATCATGTCATGGCTGCGCATCCGCGTGGCCAGAAGGCTCTGATGCCCGTCGCGCATGGTGGTTTCGGTGATCAGCAACTGGCGCTGCTTGCCCATCCAGTCGGCCACGGCCTGCGGGCCCTTTTGTTCCAAGAGGTTGCGGGTGCCCATCATTGAGCCGGCCGCCGCAACGGGGGGCTTTGGATCGCGCAGATGCGCAGGCGGACGGGGATGATCCTTTGTTTCGGGGTGCCCGTTCACGGTGATGTCCGCGATATAGGTCAGCACCTTGGTGCCCCGGTCCTTGCGGCGCTTGAACTGGAACAGCTCGGGCGTCTCGTCGATAAACTTGGTGTGATAGGTGTTGTCGAGAAATGTGGGGTGTTTCAGCAGGTTCTCGACAAAAGCGATGTTGGTGGAGACGCCGCGCACGCGAAATTCGCGCAACGCCCGGTCCATCCGGGCAATGGCCATTTCGGGCGTGGGGGCTTTGGCCGTCACCTTGGTCAGCAGGCTGTCGTAATAGCGCGTGATCACGCCGCCCGCATAGGCCGTGCCGCCATCCAGACGAATTCCCATGCCGGTGGCCGAGCGGTAGGCGGTGATGCGGCCATAATCGGGGATGAAGTTGTTCTGGGGATCCTCGGTGGTCACGCGGGTCTGCAGGGCGTGGCCGTTGAGCGTGATGTCCTCCTGCCGGTCCATGCCCGTGGCCTCGGCCAGAGTCTTGCCCTCGGCGATCAGGATCTGGGCGCGCACGATGTCGATGCCGGTGACTTCTTCGGTGACGGTATGTTCGACCTGCACGCGCGGGTTCACTTCGATGAAGTAGAATTTGCCGTCGTCCATATCCATCAGGAATTCGACGGTGCCGGCACATTCATAGTTCACGTGGGCGCAGATCTTGCGGCCCAGGGCGCAGATTTCCTCGCGTTGCTGTTCGGAAAGGTAAGGGGCGGGGGCGCGTTCAACGACCTTTTGGTTGCGGCGCTGGACGGAACAATCACGCTCCCACAGGTGATAAATCTGGCCGTGGCTGTCGCCAAGGATTTGCACCTCAACATGGCGAGCTTTCATGATCATCTTTTCCAGATAAACCTCTCCATTGCCAAAGGCGGCCTCGGCCTCGCGCCGACCCTCAAGGACTTTCTCCTCAAGCTCGTCCTCGGACATGATCGGGCGCATGCCACGTCCGCCACCGCCCCATGAGGCCTTGAGCATCAGGGGGTAGCCGACCGCTGCCGCCTCTTTCTTGATCGCAGCCATGTCGTCGCCTAGCACTTCGGTGGCGGGGATGACAGGGACATCAGCCTCAATCGCGACACGGCGGGCGCTGGCCTTGTCGCCCAACTGGCGCATGGTCGCGGCTTTGGGGCCGATGAATGTGATGCCCGCGTTGGTGCAGGCGTCCACAAAGTCGGGATTTTCAGACAGCAGGCCATAGCCGGGGTGGATCGCGTCCGCACCCGACATTTTGGCGACGCGGATGATTTCCTCAATCGAAAGATAGGCCGCGACGGGGCCAAGCCCTTCGCCAATGCGGTAAGCCTCATCCGCTTTGAAACGGTGCAGACCCAGCTTGTCTTCTTCGGCAAAGACAGCGACTGTTTTCTTGCCCATTTCATTGGCGGCCCGCATGATGCGAATGACAATCTCACCCCGGTTGGCGACGAGGATCTTGTTGAAGCTCTGCACAATATTTCCTCCGCGTGGATGGACTTCGGTGCGGGCACGGGGTTCGCTCTTGCCGCGCCCGACGTTGTGAGGTCAGCGCTTGCAGGCCGTCACGATAATTTCCACCTTGAAATCGGGCGTTGCCAGCGGAGCACCACCACAGGCGCGCGCCGGCGGACGCCCAGCTGGAACCCAGCTGTCCCAGATTGTATTCATCTCGGCAAAATCATCCATGGAGGCCAGCCAGATGATTGCCTGAAGGATATGCTGCTTGTCAGACCCGACCTCGGCCAGAAGGCTTTCGATCTGTTCCAGAATTGCCTGTGTTTGTACCGCAACGCTGGCACCCGGTTCGGCGACCTGGCCAGCGAGGTAGATCATGTCCCCACAGGTGACGATCTGGCTCATACGGTTTGAGCTTTGATGGCGAGTGATATCTGGCATTTGATTTCCTTTCATTGCGAGACGTCAGAGGCCGATGACGCAGACGAATGCCAGCGCCAGGACCAGAAGAAACAGGGTTTCCGCCACGAGGATCATCCCGTAGCTCGGTTTGACCTTGAAGATGGCGGCCAGGCTGGTTTTTACGCCCAGGCCAGAGATTGCGATTACGAGGCACCAGCCAGAAAACGTTGCGAAAGCATCGTTCACGGGCTGAGGGATGGCTCCGGTGTTCGTCAGGATGGCCAACGCGATAAACATGACCAGAAACCACGGCAGCGAGACCTTTTGGGATTGCGCGCCGCGAAAGCTGAGCATGACGACGATCATCACCACCGGCAGCAATGCCACCCGCACCATCTTGATGAAAGTCGCGATCACGCCGGCCTCGTCCCCGACCGAATACCCGGCCCCGACGACCTGTGCGACATCATGGATCGTGGCCCCGATCAGAAAACCCGATTCCACATCACTCAGACCCAGAGACTGAAAGAGGACCGGATAGGCGATCATCGCCAGTGTCGAGAGTGCGGTGACGCCGATCACGACAAAGAGCGTGTCCTGCTCGCGATCGGGCCGGAGCGGCAGGACCGAGGAAATGGCCAGTGCAGCCGAAGCACCACAGATCGCCACACTGCCACCAGCGAGCAAGCCAAAGGCCAGACGCCGACCAAAGAGAAAGGACAGCGCCGCACCGCAACCCAGTGTGGCCAGAACAAAACCGCCCGTCGCGGCCACGGCCCCCAGCCCGACACTTTCGACATCGCCCACGGTCAGCCGCAGCCCGAGAAGCCCTACACCAATCCGCAAAAGCGTCTTGGCCGAGAATTCAAGCCCCGCGGCAAACTTGGGGTCATCCACCAGAAAATGGAATGCCATGCCGATCAGCAAGGCAAAAAGCATCGCTGGCGCGCCGTAATGTTCGCTGAGAAATGTGGCTGCTGCGGCAATGACGCATGTCAGAAGAAGCCCACCGGACAGGGTCTCCCAGCGGTATTTGATCGAAGACACCATAAGATATTTCCAAAGTGAGGGCGGCGCGGTCCGGTTCGGAAGTTAACCGGTCGCGCCGCCCGTTGCCGGGTCAGGGAGAGGTCAAGCGACCCAGCGAGCTGTGTGATCGAACGCGGCATCGTAGCCGAAAAGGGCGGCCGATCCGCCGGTATGCAAGAAGACGACACGCTCGCCTTTCTTGAAATGCCCCTTGCGGCAAAGGTCGATGAACCCCGCGGCCCCCTTGGCTGAATAGACCGGATCGAGAAGGATCGATTCCAGTTCGGCGAACATTGCGATGGCCTCGATGCCGCTTTCGGTAGGGATGCCATAGCCTTCGCCCACATAGTCGGTATTGGCGACCACATCCTCGCGCTTCACGATGCCCGAACAGCCAAGTTTGTCTGCGGTGGCGCAGGCAAGGTTAAAAACGTTCTCTTCCTGCTTGGGCTTTGGGGCACGAACGCCGATGCCCAGAAGCGGGATCTGCGCGTTCATCGCCTTGAGGCCAACGATAAGCCCCGCTTGGGTTCCGGCACTGCCGGTGGCGTGCACGATATGGTCTATCTTGAGGTTTCCGTCATTGGCTTGGCCCAGCAGTTCGAAGGCGCAGTTGACATAGCCCAAGGCGCCGGTCGGGTTCGAACCCCCGCCGGGGATCGTATATACCTTCTTGCCATCAGCACGCATTTGGTCGGCCAGCGCTTCCATTTCGGCGTTCATGTCCGGCCCGCCGGGGCGTTTTTCGGTTGTGGCACCGTGCAGGTGGTCAAGCAGGACGTTACCATTATAGTTGTAATTGGCATTGTTGGACCCGGTGCGATCCTCCAGAAGAATATGGCACTTCATACCCAGCTTGGCCGCAAATGCCGCGGTTTGGCGCGCATGATTCGATTGGGTCGCCCCTTGTGTCATTACAATCTCTGCGCCCTGCAATTCTGCTTCCGCCATCAGGAATTCCAGTTTTCGCGTTTTGTTGCCACCAGTGGAGAGCCCGGTACAATCGTCCCTCTTGATCCAGATTTCAGGGCCATCCAGTTCGGCGGTCAGCCGGTCAAGACGCTCCAAAGGTGTGGGCAGGTGTGCGATAAAGCGACGGGGGTAGCGCGCAAGGTGCATGAGGCTCTCCAATATATGATTTCCGACAATTTACCCATCGGAGATCGGTGCGTCTAATGCCGATTTGGTCCATAAATATGCTGATATTGCATATTATATTGGATGAGCGTAGGCTGGCATGATGCAACTGGACTGGATTGAAGACATATTGGCGGTCATTGACGCAGGCTCCCTTGCTGGTGCGGCTGAGCGGCGATTCATGACCCAACCCGCCTTCACCCGTCGTGTGCGTATGATAGAGGAGCGCATCGGTGTAACACTGTTTGATCGCTCCCGCAGGCCCGTTGTGGTGCGGTCCGGTGTGCGCCAGATGGAAATGGAGTTGCGCGAAATGGCTGCGCGTCTTCGGCGCTTGCAACAGGATCTGAGGCTTTTCGCACAAGACGGGGGGCGCGGCGTTGTTCTCTCGTGTCAGCATGCGTTGGCAACGACCATATCTCCGTGGGTTCTCAAGCAGATTGACACGCTCGGTGACGCTTCTGTGCGTGTTCGGTCCGGCAACCAAGATGAATGCCTTATGTTGCTGGTCTCAGGCCAGGCGGATTTTGTCGTGACCTATGAATGCGAAGGCTTGGCGGAGCCGATGAAGACGGGTGCGTTTGATGTCCATATCGTGGGAGAGGACCGGCTTGTCCCTGTCTATGCCCCGGCCGTCTTGCCAGACCTGACATTCGAAGCTCTGCCCGTCATTCGCTATCCGCCGGAGGTCTTCCTGCGTCGCGTTTTTGATCACAAGATCGTGCCGCATCTGTCCGCGCAGACGAATTTGATTGCAAAGGCTGAGACGGCCCTGACACTCGCGGCCTGTGAATATGCGCTTCAGGGGCTGGGCGTGGCCTGGTTGCCTCTCAGCTTGGTACGCAAGCATATCGCGATGGGGCAGCTTCGGCAGATTGGGGATATGCCCTCGCAGGAGATGCACATCTGCCTCAGTCGGATGCCCGGAACGATGGAGGATTCCGCCGCGGCAATCTGGCGTATGTTGACCGAGCAGCCGCCGTTGGATCTCGGCTCACAGCGCCTCCCAGACGCGGCGCCCGACCGGATCGAGTTGATCGGGTGAGGCGAAGGCAGATAGGGTCAGATCGGCGGTCCATTCTGCCCCTCCGATTCGCATCACCCGACCATCTGCCAGCTCTTCGGCGACAACGCTTTCTGGCAGCCATGCAATGCCGCTGCCGGTCAGCATCCGGCGCTTGATCGCTTCTGTCAGCGCATCCATATAGCGCAGCTCCAGTGGAGGCTTGCGTGTGCCGACTGTCTGGTCGACGACAGTGCCAAGAAAACTGCTCGGATCATAGCCTAGATAAGGGATCGGTTGTCTGGGATCTGCCAGCGACCAGCCGTGGTTTCTGGCCGCAGATGAGAGTGCGACAGGAAACATCGGTTCTGTGCCGATGTCCTTCCGAGCAAAACGGCCTTCCTCGAAAACCGGACTGACATCCTTATGCCGGTAGTAGAGAAGAAAATCGCAGGTTCCATCAGAAAACAACTGGCAGCAGCTGTGCAGATTGTCCGAATAGACACGCACGCGCAGATTTGGAATGAGTTGTTCCATTTCTGCCACGCGCCGGGTCAGGAAATTGACCGATATCGTGTGCAGGACAGCAAAGCGCTGAAAGGCAGTTGTGCCGCGCTCCTGTGCCCGCAAAGTCTGACGGATGTCAGTCAGCCCCGAAATCAATTCATGGGCAGTCGGCAAAAATTGCTGGCCCGCTTCTGATAGCTGAACAGGATATGTCGACCGCTTGATCAGCGGCATTCCAAGCCAGTTTTCCAACGATTTGATTCGCCTGCTGAATGCGGATTGCGTGATATTGCGCTCTTCTGCCGCACGCGTGAAATTCAGCGTTCTGGCAAGACACGTAAAATCCATAAGCCAGTTGACGTCCATTTTTTCACTCCCAATCGCATTTTAACACATTGATAGATAATATCTATGCAAAATTCGAATGGTTCAATGACATATTTGAGTTGGCCAGAAATGTCACGCTGCTCCTAACAAAGTTGCCAAGCTAATCGCGAAGCCGAGGAGGGATGCGTGATGACGCCGAAGGGGCCTGACGGGGAGGAATTTCGTCAGCGCAACCCGTTTTGAACCTTATGGGAGGACCACATGAAAAACACATCCGTTTCAAAGACCGCCATGGCCGTGGCGATCGCTTGCACTTCGGTCGCAGGCGTCGCTTCCGCAGAGACCACACTGCGCCTGAGCACCTATGTGAACGAAGCCGATATCCGGTACGAAGGGTTCGCCCACTTTGCCGAACTGGTCGCAGAGAAGACCGGTGGCTCGGTACAGGTCGAAGTCTTCCCGTCAGGCACGCTGCATGGCTGGTCCGAAGGCGTGGATTCTGTTCAGGGCGGCGTTTCCGACATCAGCTGGATCAATGCAGATAACCGCTTGCCCTGCTATGCGGTGACATCGCTTTACCCGGCGGAGGTCAGCCTGGAGGACCAGACCGGTCTAGACGCGGCTTATGCGGAACTCATCCGGGACGAGGCCGCGAATGTGGGGCTCGTTCCCCTGATCAACTCGAACTACTCCTATGATCAGGAGTGGTGGTTTGAAGAACCAATCGAAAACATTGGCAATCTCGATGGCCAGCTGGTGCGCTCCATCGGGCCATTGGTCAGCATGATGATCGAGACATGGGGCGGTGAGCCGGTCTTTGTTGCACCCAAGGAGGTGTTCCAGTCTGCCGAGCGCGGTGTTGTGGACGGAATCAACATGGGCGTCGCGACCTACAGTTCTTGGAAGCTGTGGACGGTCATGCCCTACATGGTGAATGCCAACCTGTTTTACGGCAACATCCAGTACATGATGAACAAAGACAAATTTGATGCGCTGACCCCCGAAGAACAGGCCGCGCTTACCGAAGCGGCCTCGGAGACCGAAGCCTGGCTTCAGCCGCGCTACGAAGCCTGGGTCGACCAGCAGGTCGGCAACGCTGTCATGCAAGGCGGCGGTGCAGCGGTTTCAATCTCGGATGACCAACGCGCGGACCTTATCGCCGGCATTCGTCCCCAGTGGGATGAAACGGTAAACGAGGCCTGCGGGATGGAGCTTGCCGATAACGTGCGCGCGTTGCTTGCCAACCACGCCCCCTGATCCAAGGGTGCGATAAGAATGGTGCCGCTGCAAAAGCGGCACCATTTCAATCGGAAATTTTCAGAATTTAGGAGGTCCGTCATGGAGGACCGTTTCGAGCGTTTGATACGCAGCGTCGAACGTGGCGTGATCTGGATGGCGGGGGCTGGTGCCTTTGTCGTTCTGGTACAGATGCTCTGGATCTCTTACGGGGTCTTTACACGCTACGGACTGGGCAAGCCGGACCGGATGGTGACCGAGGCGACCGCCCTGTTGCTTTTTCCGGTGGCATTTGCGGGGCTGGGCTATGCGCTTAAAGAAGATGCGTTTCCAAAGGTGACAATGCTAACCGATCAACTGTCGTCCGGCGTGCAACGGTTTTTCAATATTCTGAACCATGGCCTGATGTTGGCAGTGGGAAGCTTCTTTGCCTATGCGGGCGTCAGCGCAACGATCCGGTCGTTTAATTCCGGTGTTGCTTCGGAAAT
Organism: uncultured Paracoccaceae bacterium; assembly: GCA_947500135.1. GTDB lineage: Bacteria > Pseudomonadota > Alphaproteobacteria > Rhodobacterales > Rhodobacteraceae > Yoonia. The sequence continues at coordinate 37,571 of CANMQX010000015.1, read as the reverse complement.
CCTGCATTGGCCCCGCTATTTATTCTGGGCACCGGGTGCATTCGCGCTCGTGCTTTTCTCAATCTATGTCGGCCTGCGTCTGATCCGTTTGATCCGCAGCGCACCCCTGTCCGGAGAGCAGTAATGGAATGGTATTTTGTTGGCTTGGGTCTTCTCGGCCTGTTGATGTTGTTTATCACGATCGGCCTGCCGATCCCCTTTGCACTGGCGGCGGCATCTCTACCGTTTCTGTGGGAGATTCAGGGGTGGCAAACGTCAATCGTGTCATCAGAGCTAAAACTCTGGGGGGTCTGGATCGACTACATCCTTCTTGCGGTTCCGCTCTTTGTCTTTTTGGGAGAATTGATCGGTAAGTCAAACATCGGGCCCAATTTGTATCAATTCCTGCATCAGGGCGTGAGGGTCAAAGGATCCGCCGCCTACGGTTCTATCGGGGCAAGCGCCGGGTTTGGTGCGGTATGCGGCTCGTCAATGGTTGGCGCACTTACGATCGGCGGAGTAGCCCTGCCGGAGATGCTGCGCCTCGGTTACGGCAAGCGGTTGTCCTCGGGGGTTTTGGCCGCGGGCGGCACGTTATCGGTACTGATCCCGCCCAGTCTGATCCTCCTCTTCTACGGCATTGTGACCGATCAAAGCATCGGTGATCTGTTTATCGCGGGCGTTATCCCCGGACTGATCTTGGTGTCGAGCTTTGTTGTCGTCGTGTTGGTTTGGGGCATGTTGAAGCCCGAAGACATCCCAAGCAGCGAAGATGCGGGTAAGATGCCATTGATCATGATCCTCAGCACCGTTGGGCCGGTTGTGATCATCGGCCTCGTAATCACGGTTGCGATCTATGCCGGTATTGCCACCCCGACCGAGGCCGCGGCGGTTGCAGCACTTTTGACCGTGATCCTTGCCTTCACGGTCGGTGGATTAAGGTGGGACGGCTTCAAACAGGCGATCTTTGCCACAATGCGGACCATGGGTTATCTCGGGCTGCTGCTGTCGGCAGGCGTGCTTTTCGGGTTCGTTCTGACCTATTACCGTGTGCCGCAGCAATTCACCGAGCTGTTTCTTTCGTTCGATCTGTCACCCTATACCGTGCTGGCGATCGTGATCGTATTCTACATCATCTTGGGCATGTTCCTCGAGCCGGTATCTATGACCTTCATTACCCTGCCGACGATTTATCCACTTATGAATGCCGCCGGATTTGATCTGATCTGGTTCGGGGTGGTCTATACGATCACGATGGAAATTGCGGTGCTCACGCCGCCTGTGGGACTAAACTTATACGTCATACAGGCCATCAGCCGCGATCAGGTTACCATCGGAGACGTGATCATCGGCTGTCTTCCGTTCATTGCCGCAATGGTCCTGCTGATCGCCATTCTGATCGTGGCCCCCGACGTGGCCTTGTGGCTGCCGGAGCAGATGCGCTGATGTCGAGCTTGCCATATCTGCGCGCAGGGCAGGGCCCGGCTCTTGTGCTGGTCCACGGGTATCTGGGCGGTGCCGATCAATGGGCGGCCGAGATTGACCGTTTCAGCCATGACCACGACGTGATCGCCCCCAACCTGCCAGGGTTCGGTGCGGCCTCGGACCTGCCGGGGCACGACACGATCGGGGCGATGGCGCAATCACTGCTGGATCTGCTTGATCATCTGCAGGTTCGCAGCTTCACCCTTTTGGGGCATTCCATGGGCGGCATGATTGCCCAGGAGATGGCCTCACGGCGGCGCCACTCCGTCGAGAAGCTCATCCTCTACGGTACGGGGCCGATCGGGCGGATGCCGGACCGTTTCGAGCCACTTGCCACGTCCCGGTCCAGACTCATGGAAGATGGTGTTCCTGAAACGATTGCGCGGATCGGTGCCACTTGGTTTAAGTCCGGGCATTGCGCTCCGGGCTACGCCAATGTCGTTGAGATAGGTAAGAAGGCTAGTCCCCAAGCGGCGATGGCTGCGCTTGATGCAATGGCAGTTTGGGACGGGCGCGACGCCCTTCATTCCCTCGATATGCCGACACTGGTGATCTGGGGGGATTCAGACCGGTCCTATCGTTGGCCTCAGGTAGAAAAGCTCTGGCAAGATATCTCAGATGCAGACCTATGCGTCGTGCCTAGTGCGTCCCATGCGGTTCATTTGGAAAAGCCGGAATTGTTTCAAAAATTGGTCAGTGATTTTGTTGACGAGTTTGGGCTGGAGGCCACGGTTCAAGGCGCCCAGCAAGTTTGACCAGTTTGTCAAAGCTAGTATACGCAAAATAATTGGCGGCAGTGAGATTTCTGACATCGCTAGTGATCACTAAGAAGTTCGTTCTTTGTCCTAAGGACAGTTTTTAGGACTTTTTCCGGCCTGTAGGTCGATCCAATAGTTTAATCGCAGTGCTTGGACTGCGTCCTTTACTCCAATTGAAGTCGTTTTGCCGGGGATCCGTGCCATGCGCCGCAGGATGTACATCTACTCGAAGATTGCGATCAAAGATGCCTGTTCTCGTAAATCACAAAGCCGGTTTTTCTTCAGACTGTGGTAACCAATGAACCATTCTGCGGCTGTTAATAATATTACATAATAAACCTTACGCGACAAAGATCAATGTAGCGGCAAAGCTAAAATGTCACCCGTGAGCAATTCAGGAATGTCACTCTGCCCTCAAAAGAACATGAGGGTGAGCGGACATGGGATGGGTGGTTATGAGCGAGCGCGAGTTGAACCGCGTTGAAGTACTGGCGCAGGTCGATGATGGACGGCTGAGTGTCGATAATGCGGCGAACATGTTAAACCTGACGCGTCGGCAGATATTCCGGCTTTTAAAGCGGTATCGTCAGGATGGCGCATCCGCGATCCGGCACAAAGCACGCGGCAAACCTCCGAACAATCGCATCCATCATGCCAAGCGCGAGTATGCGCTGTCGGTGATCAAAGACAGCTACGCAGACTTTGGTCCGACATTGGCGGCTGAGATGCTGGGCGAACATCACGGGTTCAAAGTGTCACGCGAGACGGTTCGCAAGTGGATGCAAGAAGACGGCATTTGGCTTTCTCGCAAACAGCGCCGGATATTCCACCAGCCGCGCCTGCGCCGAGAGTGCTTTGGCGAGCTGATCCAGATCGACGGCTCTGATCATAGATGGTTCGAGGATCGGGGCGATCCCTGCACCCTGCTCGTGTTCATTGACGATGCGACCAGCACATTGATGGAACTGCGGTTCGTCCCATCCGAGAGCACATTCAGCTATTTCGAGGCACTGGAAAGCTATCTGCTCAAACATGGCCGCCCCGTCGCGTTTTATAGCGATAAGCACACTGTTTTCCGGGTTCCCAAACCCAATGAACACATGACGGGAATGACCCAGTTTGGGCGTGCGTTGGCTGAGTTGAACATCGAGATCATCTGCGCCAATTCCTCTCAAGCCAAAGGCCGCGTTGAACGCGCCAACCGGACCCTGCAAGACCGGCTGGTCAAGGAACTGCGCATCGCAGGCATCTCGAACATGGATGACGGCAACGCGTTTCTTGAAGGCTTCGTTGAACGCTACAATGCCAAGTTTGCAAAGGTCCCAGCAAAGCCAGACAATCTTCATCGTGCCTTGAACATCGAGCCGGATCGGCTGTCAGAGGTCTTCTGTCTGCGTGACAAACGCTATGGCACAAAAGATTTGACGCTCAAGTATGACCGCAAGCGCATCCGGCTCGAAGTCAACGATCTCACGCGAAGTCTCGTCGGCAAATACGTGGATGTGTACGAGATGCCAGATGGACGCATTCAAGTTCGCGCACGAGGTGTCGCCCTGCCCTGCAGCATCTTCGATCCGCATCAGCAGCGCGTCACCCATGCTGCGATCATAGAGAACAAACACCTGAGCGCGATTCTAGCCCACATCAAGGAGGAACAGGAGAAGGCCGCTCCACCTCCGAAGGTTAAACCCGTCAGCGCAAAGAACGGCTACAAGAAGACAGGTCGCCGCCCCCCAGGTCGACCTTCGAAAATGGAGGCTTATTACGAGCGGCGACGCAAGGAACGTGCTAACGAGGCACAAGACGTGATACAGAACGGGTGATAGATGAAGCCAATAAAACTGCAAATCGTTTCAGGCGAAACTGTCGAGGCGACAATCTCATCTGACGGCAGTCAAAGTGGTGAGGACGACTATTACGCCGTTGTCTCGATCAAAGGTCATATCGAAGAAAAGAAGATTTACGGCATCGATCCAATCCAGTCGTTTTCACTGGCGCTAAGACTGATCGAACAGCTTACCGAAAAGTCCCGAATTGGCGAAGACGATGAGGACCCTATGCCGGGCGCAACATGGCGAATTGAGGTTGTTGAGGACTGACCCGCAAGGCTTTTCAGCCCTGCGATATTTGAGGTCTCCGGGCTGCTAAGCCTTGCTCCCGTCTGCACCCAGGATGACACTTCTGCTTTGCAAACCCGGTGACATTTCTACTTGGTTGCAACAGATCAAAGATATATCTAGTGTTGCAATAATATACTAATGGAGCCATACTGTTTGCACCCTCCCCACTGAGATGCTTCAAATGCTTCGCACAATCCGAACATACACAACTTTGTTCACACTTGTATTGGTCGGCTCGTTCATTGGCACCGCTAATCGTGTGCAGGCTCAAACATACCAGATCGACTGTGCAATTCTGCTGTGCCTATCTGGTGGCTGGCCTACATCAGTTCCATGCGCCCGCGCACGTGCCGAATTCATCCGCCGGATCACGCCTTGGCCCGTGGAACCGCCACTACAGATCTGGCGGTGCCCGATGGGCACTTCCTATCTCCCTGTAATGCCATCGGATGACCGAAGTCGTCTCTACGAAATTCTATTCTATCAGCGAGATCGCCCGCGGCCGCTCTTTTCGCCCGCCGTCGAACCTCTGCCTACTGAAAATGCCGTTGTGAATCTTGCAGAACCAAACCCTCACCTACTTCCGGAAGGATTTGCGTTCCAGTTGGTCCAAGACCGCGCCGACATCGATATAAGCGGCCCCGAATTCAACTTTGTACGCTCAATCCGCGTCTATGATGTCCGATACGCACGCCAAAACGAGTCTGGCCGTGACGGAGATTGTAACCGATCCGCAACTGTTTACCTCGGAACCTACGGAACCCAGGGAGAGTTTTCATGGGCTCGATCTGCTCCAACAGCTCTACCCGAAGCGCATACTGGTCTTGAACGATGGGGGTACAATTGCCCGAGCATTTACCATCGATCGGTCTTCGTTGATTGGCGTGACTACGATGGGAACTACGGCTTCGAACAGGTCAATTACTGACGGTTTGTAAGGTGTATTATACAATACTTCCGCCCTCCTGGTTGAGTATCACCCGCAACTGACAGCTTCCCAAAAAGTCACGACAGCTGCAAAATACCTGCTCAAGTCTCGGTCTTGAACGCGCATGCTCGATGCTCTTAACCCTACTTTGTCAGATACGGCCTGCATTTCGGCACTCTGATGAGCCCATAACTCGGCGTTCAACGCTCTGAGCCGCTTTGCAGCTGGTCCATCTCCATGCCTGGCGACGCGGACGAGTTCCCATAGCTCCAAAAGACATACATCCTGCGTTGCCGCAACTCTCGAGCCTCTTAAATCGCTGACATACTTGAGCAAGACCTGACGGTTGGCTTGTTCAATTCTGCTTGCTGAGACATCCGATCTCAGTACCGGCCACAACCGTAGGTTTCGCTCGAAAGCTGCTCCGATTGTCAACGCGAAGCTCAGTCGCATTTCACAGCAAAGAGAATTGTGACTGTTGTCACGAGCGATCTGGGTCAGATATCTATTTGGTACGCCAATTTGATCATGGGGAACCGGTTGGAGCCTACTCAGTGCGGCATCACAACCTGATCCTGAAATTCACGCATCTCATTGGCGTTAATCGAGGCATAACTGTCTCGTCTCCTGCCCAAAATTCCGCTCTCCCAATCAATTTACCACGCAGGATCTCAAACGTCGCACAGGGCCATTCTCGCTGCATCTTACAAACCGATTCAACAAAGAGGCAGCTAAATTTCAGCAAAAAGAACATCGGTCAGCCGCCGCCCCCTTGGCTTAGTAACGATAACCGAGAAGTATCATTACCCTCACTTCACGGAGCGGCCTTTCGCGGCGCTTGCAGAGAACAGCACGATAATCCAATCGCAGAAGTGCTGGGTGCGCACGCAGCGAGCAATCCTGTCGCTTTGATTTGCGGGGCTCAGAAAGTCGGCAAATACTATTCCAGATTAAGAAATGTCCCCCACGAACACCTATGGCGCATGATACCTTGCTGGCATTGGGATACCCCTGCCTCAAATGCGGGTAGAACAACGCGAAAAAGACTTCCCCCTTCTTCGCTGTGGGTAACGATTTCCCTGCCGCTGGTGTCCCCCGGCGGCAGTTATCCGTTCGGATGCAGACATGGAACATATGAGCGCTGCCTTGCCGTCCGCAGGAGCGCTCAACAGAAAAATAGGATTACCCAAATGACTGGAATTGGTTGGATCGGTTCGCTGATCATCGGTGCGCTTGCAGGCTGGATTGCAGAGAAAATCATGAAGTCAGATCAAGGACTGCTGATGAATATTCTGATCGGCATCGCTGGTGCGCTGGTCCTGAATTGGTTGCTGATCGCGATTGTCGGAACAACACTTGGTGGATGGATCGGCCAGCTGATCGTGGCTGCTGCTGGTGCGTGTCTCTTAATCTACGTGGCTCGCCTTGTACGACGTAAAGCTTAGTTTCAAGTAAGCTGGTGGCTCAAATCGCCGCCAATTTGCTACTCTGTTATAGAGGTACCGGCGGCGTCATCATCCATGTCGCCGAGGAACCGGGCTAGGGTTCGCAATGATTTCGTTTCGTCGCAAGCGATCTTGACCACGATCAAGATTGGAAGCGCTACGATCATTCCAATGATCGACCAAATCCATGCGAAGAACGCAACGAACAAGAAAACGACTGTTGTGTTTAAGCGCATCCTTCGCGAGATGACGAGCGGTGTAATGAACTGCCCTTCAATAGATGTGAGGACGACATAAGTCGCAAACACGCCAGCAGCTGCCCACGTTCCATCAAGACTGACAAATGCAATGGCCGCCGCGATAGTTGCCCCCAAAAGACCGCCAAGAAATGGGACAAAGTTGAGGCCAAAGGCCATGAACCCGAAGAGAATTGGGCTCGGCAGCCCCCATATGTACATCGCGATGGCTACTGCGACGCCAAGCCCGGCATTGATAAGAGATATGCCGCCCAGATAGTATCCGAGTCTCTCTTCTATCGAGTGCACGACTTCAACCGCGCGCCTTTTGTCAGCAAAGCGATCAAAGCTCTGGACGGTCTTGGTCAAGAACATGTCACCAGATGCAATCAAAAAGAACAACAAGATCAGTGCAAAAAGAATACGGCTGAGAAAGCCGGGTGCCATACTGAAAATCGTTGCCGCTATCCCGGTGTTTGAAACGACCTCAACCTCCACAGTTTCGGCGTCTTGATCTTCGATGATCTCTTCCGCGGCGACTGTGGCATCTTTAATCGCCTCCAGCGTGCCGCCTGCTGCAGATAATTTTTCCTTTATTTCGTCCATGAGGGAAGGAAGGTCTTCGATGAATTGTGCTGTTGGCGCACTCAGTTGCACCAGTAGAAACACAATCAAGGCTGTCACCATCCCCGTAAAAATAGCTGCTGAAAAGACTGGCGCTACGCCCACCTTGGCTAACAAGCGGCGTGGTTTGTTTAAAACAAAATATCCCAGACAAGCGGCGGTGACCGGTATCAAGAAGTCGCTGGCCCAAACCATTGCTTGCAAAAGGAGAAGGCAAAAGATGCCAAAAACCGGCACTTCAAGCCGCGTCAACAAAGCGTCTTTTTGACTGATGTCGCGCTCCGCGACCACGGACTGATTTTCTTCGCTATCCATCACTCAAACGCCCATCATTGATGTAAACTGTCGCAGCCATCGGAAAGTGATCGGATCCGAAGCTTTCCAGTCGGCTGAAGGACACCAACCCAACATTTTCTGTCACAAAAATTTGGTCAATCGGAAGCCGCATAAACCAGTAGCGCGCATCAAAGCTTGAGATCATCCCGCGTCCGACGCGCGGTTCAAGCAGATTGCCGTAGCGTTTGAACCTTCGTGTCGTCCAAGACCAGGCCACGTCATTAAAATCGCCCATGACGATAGTAGGTCTTTCGGATGATTGGGTCATCAAGGCTGCGTCCTTGATCTGTTTGTCCCGCACAGCTGTTGTGTTGCCAGGGACAGGAGGGCGCGGATGGAGGCCGATGAAGTTAAACTGTGTTCCATTTGGAGAAGTCAGCACAGCGCGTATGGCGGGTGTGTCGTCGGCGGCTGGCCAAAGCAGATCAGCTTTTGCTGTCTGCAACCTTGTGGCGAAAATCAGTCCATAATGATCAGATGCAATGTGAGACTTTATCGTAGGATACTGGCTGAGAACCCCTGACAGAGCGTCATTCCAAATTTCATCGGTTTCCATCAAAAGCAAGACGTCTGGGTCTTCACGCTCGATGATCGCGATCAAGTCTTCATGTCGCGAATTCTCCATCAACAGATTGACGGACAACAAGGAAAACGTATCGGATGCGTTTTGCGCGGTCGTCAGGTCGATCTCGGTACGCGCAAGCGGGGTGTATGGGAAAATCAGCAGACTTTGGTAAATGAGAACGCTCGCTAAGGCAGTCGCAAGAACTGGCTTCAGGTGAATCGCAAACATCGTACTTGCCAGAAGTGCCAACAATGCGATGCCAGCGATGTGAAGGCGGGGGAAGTCCCACATGCGTACCCACCAGACGACGCTATTCGTCAACGGCAGGAGCGTTGTCAGGACAACGGCGAGTGTGACACCCCAAAATATCCAATTCAGCAATAAATATTCCTCAGTTCACTATGTCTTTGTCTCGCCGAGGGTATCGGCTTTCACTGCATTGCGCGACCCCATGGGTTCATCTGGACCAATCGTCGTATCGACCCGGGTCTGAGCCTCAATTTCCGCATTCAGTTCTGCTCCCAGGAGGATAATGAAGGACGAAATCCAAAACCACATCAGGAGGACGATCACGCCGGCTAGCGTTCCGAAACTTTCATTGTAGGATCCAAAGTTGCCAACGTAGAACGCGAAACCCGCTGACGCGATCACCCAGATAAGGCACGCAACAACAGCTCCCGGAGAGGCCCATGTCCATTCTGGCGCAGCACGCGATGGTGCATAGCGATAGAGGACGGATAGCCCACACACGGTCAGACAAAAAAGCCCGACCCAAAGACCGGCCGTCATCAGGAACTCAAACACAAAACCAAGTTCGAAAATAGTGAGAAGCGTAGGCAGCCCAAGCGTTGCCATCAGCGCGATCAGCAGCCCGACCATAAGAAAGAGCGTTAGTCCAAAAGTAACCAGTTTGAGCCGGATAAAGCCGCGCTTTTCTTCCTCATCATATGCGACGTTGGTCCCGTCAATAAGGCTCGCCATTCCTTTCGATGCAGAATAGAGCGCGATCAAGATCCCAAACACTGCAGCCAGACCAAGGCCGCCTTCGCGTGACCCAGCCACTGACGTCGCTTGGGTTGTCACGATTGCAATTACTTCCTCTGGCATAAGTCCTGAAAGACTTTCCAACTGGTCGACGATTTGGCTCGGTTCGACCAACAGACCACTGATCGCGATAAGGGCCGTGATGGCCGGGAAGAGAGCCAACAACCCATAGAAAGCCACACCCGCAGCAATCAGGCCGACCCGGTCAGTGGCGATCTCGTCCCTCAAGCGAAAGGCGATGTCTTTCCAGCCGGGAGCCGGGATATCAGTTGGGGTCTCGGCGTTGCGTCCACGTGACATGGCTAATCCTCAGAAATGTGAGACGAGAGGAAGGGAGGGAACTGGTTGTCCCCTCCCGCTAGGTTCAGGTCCTTGGCTTGCCAAGACTCTTTTCCTGCGCCTCTGACTTTGCTTTGTCTGTAACGCGCTTTGCTGTGTCTTTGGCCATATCACCAATTGCCTCAACTGCAGACTTGTCACCGGGTGCACCATCGTCCAAGTCCGCCTTGGTCTCAGCCGCAATATCCTTAACTTCGTCTTTTACAGTGTCGGCCACAGACAGCGCTTTTGCCTTTTCTTCTTCAAAGATGCGCTCAGCCTGATCGAATAGGTCGTCACTTTGAGACCCCATTAGATCGTCTTCCGTCTTGGTGCGAGGCAAAGCACCACCCAAGGCTGCTCCGACGGCGAGAGCCAACGCGCCAACGACAAGCGGCTGCTGATCATAGAAGTCAGCGGCGGCATCCGCCCCCTGATTAACTGATCGCGCGGCGGAGCGGCGCAACTCTATAGCTTTTTGACGAGCTGCGATGACTCGTTGCCGACCTTCTTCAGTAAGGGCTTCAGTCCCCTCTGCGATGCGGCTGCCAGCAGAAGACATGCTTTCCTTCGCAGATTGGGAGGCCGTCCCAACGGCGGATTTTACAGAAGCGGCCGCATCTCCGATCTTTGCCGCGGCAGAAGATGCAGCATCGCGTGCAGATGTGCTTGCGTTTGCTATGCCGTCTCTGGCGGCCTCAACGCCACCTGATGCCTTGGTCTTTGCTGTCTCCAACCCGGTGGCCAGCTTCTGACTGACTGATGAGCCATTGTCCAAGTTATCGTCTTCTGCCCAAGACGGGGTTGAAGACTCCGGTGAGCCGTATGAGGTTGGCGCAGTATTTGGCAGCCCGCGTGCCTTGCGGTCACGTTGGAAATCGCGCTCAACGTCACTGTACCTGTCGTAATCGAACGCATCAGAGGTTCGCGGCTCGGACTGGGGCCGCTGAGAACTCCCGAACATCAGCCATGCCAAACCGATGCCGGTCAATGCCAGTGGGATTGGGTTGGCTTTCACCTGATTGGAGATCGAGCGCCCCATATCGCCACCGTGTTCGCGGAACTGGTCACTGATTTGACGTACGACTGTGTCGAGGGAGAACTTATCCTGCAAATCCTCCAGATTGGAGGTTAGATCCGATCGCTGCTCTTCAATCTCGCGTTCGATCTCTTTTGGGCTGCGTGTCTCATTTGTCATCGTAGGCTTCCTTCACGGCTGCGGCATCGCGTTGGACATTTTTCACGGTCCTTGTCGGTGCGAGGCTTGAGAGTTTGAGGTCGTTGACGCCTTTACCGATTAATACGAAGGCGATGATGCCGAGAGCAGCCCCAACAATGAGGGCAGCCCACCCAGCGTCCAGCCCGACCTCGGTAAGCGCTGCGACGAGCGCGGCCGCCAAAACATTTAATGCGACAAGTGCAATGATTGCGGCTCCTGCAATCATGCCAATCGCAACACCTGCTTTGGTGATATTCTCGCTGATTTCAGCACGCGCAAGATCGACCTCGCTTCGCACCAAGCCGCTGACATTGCTCATCGCTTCTGTGAGAAGATTACCAGCGCTTTTGTCTGCGTTACCGCCGCTCATGAGAAATCTCCATGTGTTTCGGTTCCTGGCACCGAGAGCGTAGCACGCACGTCATCCGGACGAGACGCTTTTGCGAAGCGTGTTGCCGCGAACCCAACGAGGGCAGCGCCGCCAAGGAACACCAAAGGGTTCTTGCGCGCGAAGGCGCTGACGTCCTGCACCATTTCGCTGAGGTCTTTGTTGCGCATGGACTCTGACGCATCGGCCAGTCCTTCCGCGATCTGACCGAATGTGCGTTCTTGGGGTGAGCCGCTGCGCATTTCTTCTGCTGCTGTGCGTAGAGCGGCAGCGACGCCTGACATCTCATCGGCAACTGAAGACTTCGCGGTTTCCGCTTGATCCTTTGCAGCAGACGCTGCGTTTTGCGCAGCATCACGCGCTGCGGTGGTTGCCTGATCCGCCAACTCTCCAGCCTTCTGCTTGGCCTGCGATGTTGTGGATTGGATGGGCATAGGGCCCGAGTTTTTTGGTGTCGACATGTTTCTCTCCAATTCAGGTTCAGAACGCTAGACGGATGACGGCCAAGACGACGACAATCAGTCCAATGAGGTAAAAGACGTTGTGCATAGGTGACTCCTCCTGTTGGGCATGACGAATGTCATCCCTGCTGAGGTCAGCTTAGGCGCTGGAATTTTTGGATGCGGGTCGCAGACGCTAATCTGGTTTAGCATTCGGCCAATCAGCTGAGGCTCCACTACATCGTCTCTGTCTCAGTGGCCCAAACGCGTTAGCGTGGGGGCTCATCTTGAAAGGATCGAACATGAGTATCGACACGCTGGAAGACCTTTATCTCGAACAGATCAAAGATATCTACAGTGCCAATAAGCAGGCGCTTGAAGTCACTCAGGACATGGCGAAGGCTGCGCACGACGCCGGCCTTTGCGATGCACTTCAAGCAGGTGCCAGCGGCATTCAAGACGGCATCAATGCGATTGAGAAGATTTCGGCTGGACATGACGAAGAGCCAAACGGCGAACACTGCAAAGGGATGGAAGGTCTTGTGAAGGAGGCCCGTGCGCATGCCCTGGAAGAATCTTTTGGTGAGGATGCGACCAAAGATGCAATGATCATCACGCAGTACCAACGCCTTACTCATTATGCGATTGCTGGATACGGATCTCTTGCCGCTTTCGCCGATCGTTTGGAGCTGGATGATGATTTGGTAGCGCTGAAGAACTGCCTCGATGCCGCCTACGCAGGTGATCGAACCATGACCGAGCTTGCTACAGGCGGCGTTAACAAAGCGGCAGCTGGCTAAGGCTCAAGCCGGCTTGGCCAGATCTGCTGAGCCGGTCGGTTCCGCACCTATCGCGGGTGGGAACCACGACGTATCCATATCTACAAATGCATTGACGAACTCACAGTCCTTTTCCCATTCGTCGCGCTTGAGTAGCCTGACGTAGGGGCGTTCAATCTCCATGTCTCCGCTTTCAACAAACCGTCGCAGCAACTTGTTCACGTAAATTGAAGTAAGCCCGACCGCCTGTCCAACCTCGACCTGGCTGAATGGCACCTGGAACCGGTTTCCAAGACCGATGTTGGCGACTTCGAGCCGCGAACGGAGCTGCAACAGCCAAAATTTCAGCTTACCCGCTGCATCCATCGATCCGAGACTGCTGGCATGATGCCGTAGCGCGATCTGATCCAGACTGCCGACAGCGGTAAGCAAAGCGCCAAGCCGGGGATAATCACTATAAAGCGGCGCAAGCCCACCACGGGGGAATGGGCAAATTACACCATCAGTCTGCATCATCACACGATGACTCGCATGGGACGACCCAATCTCTGCCAACCCCATAACTTCTCCAGGCAGATAAACACGCAGGATCTGACTGCGACCATCCGAACTATCGGCTTTGACCACCGCCCATCCAGACTTCAGGACCATAATGCCCTCGGTTTTGTCACCGACACTGACCACAGGTCGGCCTTTTTTGCGTGGATGCTCGTCCTTTTCCATATCTGCAATGAAGCTACATTCGTGATCTGTAAGGGACACGAAACGTGAAAGGCGACTGACAAGGCAGCTTTGGTATTCTTCTGACATACGTAAAGTTAACACAGTTTAAGGGGGATGACGTCGCTTATCTGAGAACGACATGCGATAGGTCAGGGAAAGCACTATTATCATCGCAAGGAAGACCAGCCATGGATCTCATCCGCATCATCCTCTCCGTCATCATCCCGCCTCTTGGGGTTTTCTTGCAGGTTGGGATTGGCAAGCACTTTTGGCTGAACATTCTGCTGACTTTGCTTGGTTATATTCCGGGCTTGGTTCACGCGGTTTACATCATTTCCCGCAAGTGATGGTGTCACCTGCCCCCGAGATTGAAAAGCTCGACCGCTTATCCTCCCTACTTGACAGCCGCTTTCGCATACCGGGCACGCCAATCCGGTTCGGGTGGGACTCTCTAATGGGCCTGATCCCCGGTGCGGGCGACCTCGCATCGCTCGGGCCGTCGGCTTATCTCATTTACAACGGGCACAGGCTGGGTGCGCGTAAGCGCACGATCGTGCGTATGATCGCGAACACCGGGTTGGACTTCGTTATCGGCGCAGTGCCAATCCTTGGCGACGTCTTTGATCTTGTTTTCAAAGCGAACAATCGCAACTTCACGTTACTACGGCAAGATCTGTCGCAACGGTCACAGACAACAGCGAGACTCTAGAACAATGATGCTTTGGTCACCTAACACTGGGAGAAAGGTCCGCTTACGCAAGCTGACCCGTCTCCTGCACGCTGCTTTTGATCGAGAAAACAGCAGTATTGTTGTCCGAGTTTAAGAAAACAACCGAGACACAAGGATGGCCACCGGGCAGGTTAGATGCTGATCGTGAGTGATGTATCGACCGTTAGGTCATCTACAACTCGCATCGAGACACTCTAAACGAGCCCTCATTGCTCGTTGTTTTACACAGGAGAAAGTCTCTGAACCGCGTTATTTATATTATCGGTGTCGTTGTCGTCGTGATTGCCGTTTTGTCGTTTCTTGGGTTGCGTTAGAGCATTGGTTCGCCTGCTGCGGAAAGCCGCCGCACTCGGCTGTATCTTGATTGTGTTCCACACGTCCGCGACCGCAGATCAGGTAGGCAACGTCGACGTCGATTGGCTTGGCAATGATATTGTCATCGAGGCTTTCGCCGACCCAAAAGTTGACGGCGTTACCTGCCACGTGGCCTACTTCGAGCGCGGGCTCATCGACAGGTTGCAAAAAGGTGATTGGTTCGAAGATCCTTCAAATTCATCGATTGCCTGCCGTCAGACTGGTGAGATTACCGTCGGAGATATCGACCGGAGCGACGAAGGCGAAAACGTCTTTTCAGAGAGCCGATCGATCATCTGGAAGTCCGTGCAGGTCAAACGGATCTTCGATGAGGCCAATCAGACCCTGATCTACATATCTCATGCGCGAGATGTGCAGAACGGGTCCGCAAAAATGTCAGTTTCGACCGTGCCGCTTTTCCAAGGGAACTAATCGCCCGCCGAGAGTTCGAATATCTGCTCGCATTGTGCAGTTACAAAAAAGGAGTGATTGATGCCTTCTAAGTCAAACAAAGAAAGCAAAGACGGTTCCGTGTTGTCCAAGATCAATTCGGACGTTGAGGAAACCTCTGATCAACAAGATCACAAGACGGGAAATTCGGTTCTCGCAGAGATCAATGAAGATCAAAGCGAGAAGAAGTCAGATACCAAGTAGGCGATACTCTTTTCACGCCCTTCGCGCCTAACGAAATTCTCAGCAGAAATCGCCATGAGCCTACCCGGCATCTGGCATTGATTATATAAGGAGTTGGACTGTGAGCACATCTACATGCCCACCAAACGCATTTGTCGTCATCGCATCGGGGGCGGAGGCAAAGTTCTTTGTCAACAATGGCAAGGCACGCGACATCAGTTTGACCCACGTTGGGAACTTATCTCCGCAGAACCTAGATGACGATGGTCCTTCGGGGAACCGGCCACCTGAGTCGTCTAACCAGGAGACGGATGAGGCAACCTTTGCCAAGCAGCTCGCTCAGCATCTCTATGCTAAAGCTCACAAGGGCGAGTTTGAGCATCTGGTACTTGTTGCAGACCCCGACACGTTGGGTGAAATCCGACCGATCCTGCACCTAGAAGTCAAACAAAAGATCTCATTGGAATTGGCGAAGACCCTCATCAATTCGCCGATGGGTGACATTGAACGAAGCCTTTCTGCAGGTTGACCAGAGAGTTTAAAAGCTGCCGCCCGTTTCCGGGCGACAGCAGGAACACTTAACGACAATTCATTTTACCAAGTATTAGCCTTAGCCTTCATATGCGGGCTGCGCCTCCAAAGCTTCTTGTGTGCTATCGATGTAAACACGAACGTCGCCGTCTTTCTGCATGATCGTTAGCTCGTCCATTGTCACAGCGACTGGTTTCTCGCCAAGACCCAGAAAACCACCGACATCAATGACAGCACGATCGATTTTGCCAGCATCAGTCAGAAGCAGACGATCGATCTCACCGATATCTTCATCGTTGCTCCCGTAGACACGGGCGCCAGTCAACGTCTCAGAAGTAAGTTGTTCTGTTTGTACCGGTTCATAACCTTCACGTTCAATCGCTGGGGCTGTCAGCATCTGACGGTCCGATTGAGCCATCGTATCGACATTCGAAACATACTCTGGTGCGTCTTTCACGCCAGCGGCGCTTGCTTTGACGACGATGAAGTATTCGTCAGCATCTTCGCCATCAGAGACGAAAGTCAGTTGTGACAAATCGACGGCGACAGATTTCTCACCAAGGCCGAGGAATCCACCAACCCCGATGATCACCGATGTGATGTCACCGGAACGCGACAGAACGATTTCGTCAATCTCGCCGATATCGTCCCATTCTTTTTCGCCGTCAGCGGCCAATGGTTCGTTCGCTATGTCAGCTTCAGATGCATAGACACGTGCGCCGATCAACTCGGACGCGTTCAGATTCTGCGTGTTGTCGAACTCAAGATCCATAAACGCAGCCGTGTGACCGTCAGCATTTGCGGCTGTTGCCAGTACCAGCGCAGTTGCTGCGGAGGCAAGGAGCCCTGTCGTAAATCTTGCTTTTTGTGTTCTTGATGAGAGAGACATGTGTATCTTCCTTATTGGTTATTTTGGGGTTGCCAACATGAACGGTCCGTCCATCAAACTGCGAAAAGTCGCACAGAATGCGTTCTGATCGTCTGCTTGTCAGCAACGAGAGTTGGGCAGAGATCGGCCTGCAAAGACCTCATCGACCTAGGACAAAGCTATCAATCAGAGCGCGGGAGGTGCGGTGACAATCACTAATCTCAGACAAGTTCTGGGACATTGAGATGGTCTCATGGAACCATGCACGGCGGCGACGCGAAGCGCGCAAACAACCAAATTCAAGCGAGACTGCAGATGATCAACACAGCGTTTAGGCCGCGTCGTTGTAACGGTCAAAGGCGGAGTTTAGGCGCTCTCTGCCCCTTGTCCGGTCAGTTCAGTCCGAGATTTCGGAACGTCGCCTTTACCGGCAGGCCAGCCTTCGCGTTGCAGCTTGCGATTGCCGTCGGTCTCTTCTGTCTGATCGTGAAAGAGATGCACCTGGGTGGGATAGGGCATGTCGATACCTTCCTCATCCAGCGCAATGTAGACGGCCTGCAATACCTCTCCAAAAGTTCGGATCTGCGACGCGCGGTCTGATTTCGTCCACCAGCGGAGACGCACAACATTCGCGGAATCGCCAAGTTCGATCGGGATCGTTTCAGGCGCGGGATCTTCTTCAACACCATCTACGCAGCTACAAGCCTCGGCGATGATACGACGGGCCGCGAACCAATCATCGTTACAGCCGACGCCGATATCATACTCCGAACGACGCACATCAAAGGCTGTATTCACAACAACGCTGTCTGTGTAGATGTCAGAGTTAGGAATAACAACGCGCCGACCATCGTAGGTCTTGATCATAGTTGCGCGTGTTTCAATTTTCTCGACAGTGCCTTCATGACCGCCTGAGACAATTTGATCGCCGACTTCGAAAGGTTGACGTAGCAAAATCAGAATGCCCGCCAGCATGTTTTGAAGTATGTCCTTAAAAGCAAAGCCAATCGCTACGGAACTGACGCCAAGACCCGCAATCAAATCGCCAGGTGTGATAGTCGGTGCGATGATTGTGACGGCGAGCATAAAACCTACAACCGCTATAGCCCATCTCACCAATGAGCCTGCCACTTCACCAAGACTGTCACGACCGCGCTGATCGGCTGCGCGATTGATCAACTTGCCAACACCACGACCAACGAACCAGAAGATGACGGCAACAATGAGCGCAAGGAAAATATTGGGAAGGAGCCTGAAGAGACCGTCTAGCCAACTGTCTAGCTTGGTGAAAATCAGGCCTACATTCGCATCAACTTCATCCATCGCACCGATCCTTACAAATACGCCTCGATCGGGTGGTCATTTGACCCAGCTATGGACGTGTGGCCACCACGATTGAACAAGCCTACCAAATTGAGCATGGCGTGCCTGAACGGAAGTCTTAAACTCGATTAGTCTTTCGAGTGTTTGCGCGTCACACGACGCCAGGCTTTGGCCATTTAGCTGTCTTGCGTCTGCGCAACCGGCAGTGGTTCCTTGAATGTCAGGGTACGGTAAGGGAACGGTATCTCGATGTTTGCATCATCGAGTGCGCGTTTTACCGTTGCCACAACCTCGTCCCGCGATTTGCGCACGTCCACTGGTTTGGAACCGCACCACCAAGTGACCTCGAAATTGATGGAAGAGGAGGCAAACTCTTGCGCGAATATCTGGATGGGTTTGTCGTCCTGAATGACGCTTTCGCAGGTCTGAACCGCGCTATAAATCACGTCACGGGCCTCATCTACGTCAACGTCGTAGGCGACACCGCAGATCACTGTCATGCGCCTTGATTTTTGGTGTGTGCGAATGATCACTGGGTTCTTGAACAGGATTGAATTTGGCACGATCACCAATTGACCGTCGGTCTGTTGGATGTGGCTTTCGCGGATGGCGATGTGGTCAACCTCGCCTTCAATACCTTCACATTCGATGAAGTCGCCAATGCGCATCTCCCTCCGAAATAGGATGATGATGCCAGCCAGAAAGTTCTCGAAAACATCCTTGAATGCAAAACCAATTGCTACCGACCCAATGCCGAGACCTGCAAGAATGCTGGAGGGTGTGAGACCTGGAAAAACGATGACCGCTGCAATCATCAAACCAAGGATCCAAACGAGTATAGAGGCCAAAAGCGAGAACAATTCCTTGAGGCTGGGTCGCAGTCTCGTGCGCTCTAGTACGCGTTTGACCAAAAAACCGATCAATTTATTGAGGGCTACCGTCAGGATCAGGACCACGACAGCAACTGCGATCTGTGGCAGCAATTCGATAGACCCTCTCGCGATCTCGCGTAGTTGGGTCATCAGAATTTCAATTGGTTCCACGAGATTGCACCTCTGTTTGTCAGCCTATGACGCCTCAATTCGACGACTTAGCGCTTCCAGATATTATTTCATCTGACACGGTTGCAGCACGGATCCCGGCATTTCGCAGTGTGGCGTTGCCGCGTTCTGTCATGTCTGTGATGAATGCGAACTGATTGCGCGGCTCAAACGGATAGGCTTTGAGCTTATAGACGGTGCAGCATGTCTCGTTCTCGGCGACGACGATCACATCGCGGTCGAGATTTAGGTAGGGGCTGGTTTTGCCTACCATTCTAAGGAGTTCAGCGACGTCACTTGTGTCTTGATTATGGGCGACATGAAAGGTGGCCACGCACATCAAAGTGCCAAAGCCATCATTGGCGTTCAGGACATTGTCGGTCCAAATGCGATCATGTGAAATTGTAACAACATTATCGTCAGGTGTACGGATTTGCACCGCGCGCATTCCAATCGTCACGACCTCACCATAGTCATCGCCGATCTTGATCCAGTCCCCTAGTCGATAGGGTTTTTCAAAAAGGGCGACAAAACCTGCAATGACACTGCTGGCAAGGTCTTTGACAGCAAAACCTACTGCCACGCTCATCGCGCCAGCGATAAAGACAAAGTTCTGTAAGGTGATGTTGAAAACCAGCGGAACGATCCAGATGACAAGGAACAGCAGTGCCAGCACCCGCAGGACCGGTACAGAATTCAATGACAGATTTCGCAGCTTGGCCGGTAGAAACTCACTGACCCACGGCAGGATCTTTTGCGTTGCTTTGATGAACACCCAGACCAGTACAATGCTGAGAATTATCTCCGCAATCACCCAGCCGTTGAGGTCGTTAAACAGGTTTGAAACTCTTTGTGCGCGCTCTTCCATGGTGTGTGCTAAAGCCGATCCAGGTTAAAGCCGGCTGCGCCAAGCTCACTTCTGATGTCAGGGTAACTTCTGATTGCGCAGGAAACTTGCCCATCGTTCAGATCGACAAATCCGTTGCCTTGCAAAGACAGCCAAATGCCGGTCAACGACGGATTTGGCAGTAATTGGCTGAGTTCGTCCGCCTGCCGCGACCCATGGATTAATAGCGTATGCAAAGCAAAAAGATGAGCATCGTTAGCGGGGGCGGGCAGCGAACAGGCGGCGGGTAGTTTAACCCACAGCTGGCTTTCGGATGTCTTTTCATCTGTATCAGCGGCCTCAGCCATGCCCCGCAAAAATACTTCGATGGCAACCCAAGGATGCCCTAGACTTTTTTCAGCGAGCTTTTTCAGAAATGGGTCAGCCAGCTTCCCATCGTCATCGCAATTCAGAATATAGTCACCCGAGGCAACGGATTTTACGTCCGCATCAGGGCCAAGCGCACGTTCCAATACATGCGCCAATGCGTCTGCATCAAAAGGTGGGAACGTGTCTTCGTTTCCTAGCAGAAACTGCTTCTCATCGAACCGCTCAAGGAAGGCTCGCGCCCAGCTGTTACAGCCCAAAAGAATATGGCCTTCGTGCTTGGCAAGTGTTTCAAAAAGATTGAACAGTGGGTTCAGATCTTCAACCCGGCGCCCAAAGAACACCTCCAGTCTCGGTAGTATGAAACACGTCTCGGGGGGATGATCACGCAGTTGGTTTATGTCCGAGAGGACAGGAATGTCATGCCGTTCGCCCCACGCAGACAGGGTATCGCCATCCATCGGCGGGTGAACAAGGACGCGCCTTGTGCGGGTGTTGTCGCTTGATCTTACCCAGTCCAGATAGGTCGCATCAAGCGCCTCAAGCAACACGGTTTGTAACGCCTCCTGCAGCGCTGCTCTCATTGCCTCATCTGACTTGTTTTCGAGCTTGTCTGGATCAATCGCAGTGTCATTCGTTGTTGCACCCAATCCCGATTTCAGTTTCTCGAACAGATGGCCGATGGTTTGCTCCGCCTCGCTGCGCGGCCACTCGTATGTTCCAAACGGAATCAGAGACCTTATGTGCTCAGGTAGGCGAGGTGAGTTTGATGAGGTCATAGCGTCACTGTAACCGCCGGTTGCTTTCGGATCAGGAAACAGTGCATGAGAACGCGCTGACATGCTAGCACGTTGAAGATACATAGCGGTGTCAAATTAGGTTCGCGAGCTGAAGTTGCCCGCAGCGTTCACGCTTCTTGGTAGAAGCAACGATATAAGAAAGGCGAGGCCACATGCCAGATACTGACCTGTCAAAGGAGCCAAGTTCTAACGAACTCGCGGACACGCGCACGGCTTGGGCCGAAGATCGCACAATGCTTGCAAACGAGCGAACATTTGCAGGTTGGATGCGGACTGGCATGGCCTGCATTGCACTCGCCTTGGGCCTAAAAGCCGTCTTCAATGATACAGACTACCCCATTGTCGCCAAGGGGGTCGCCGAAGTGTTTATCGTCGTTGCTGTTCTGATTTTTTGGGCGGCTGTCACCAAGTGCAGGGAAGCCCAAAAACGGATGACAGATCATGACGTGGAAGCTCAATCGCATAAACGCATGACGACACTGGCAAGCATCCTAACACTTGGCGCAGTTGCAACCGGGGTAATCCTTTGGCTGCTTTAGGCACTTAGTCTATTCCAATTCTCCCAGCTCATGTCTGACTTGACCCCAGGCCATGAGAGTAAAGATCACGGTACCTCCAACGACGTTGCCTGCCAAAACCGGCAAGAAGAAGCCAAAGACCGCATCATAGAAACCAAGATCTCCACGAACCGCCAAAAAAGCCATCTCAACAGAACCAGCGACAATGTGGGTGAAATCGCCCGCAGCGATCAGCCATGTGAAAGTCAAAATCACGAAAAATGACGCGTCCTCAGCTTGCGGCAGCATCCAAACAATCGCAGCGATGAGTATTCCGGCTGGGATGGCGCGCATAAAGCTTTCTCCTGCGGGCATACCAACCGCATGTTCAGAAAGCGATATCAGAGCCGGTATGAGTTCTGATGGTATTGCTGACGTGTGAGCGAAAACAGTTGCAATTGCGAATGCGCCCACGACGTTTGCTGAAAGTACGATGAACCAAAGCGAACATACATCGCCAAACAGCCGTCTTGATGGCGCGACCATCAACGGAAGCACGGTCGTTATGGTGTTCTCTGTGAAGAGCTGCATGCGGCCAAGTATGACAAGGAGGAAGCCAAGACTATAACCGAGGTTTTCAACGAGATAACTGCTCGGCGCGTCAGGAAGGTATGTTCGAAAGATCGCTTCCCCCAGAACGGAAAAACTAATCATGATTCCAGCAGCTATCCCAGACCAGATCAGTGATCGAATAGGTCGCTCGAGTTCTTCTTCCCCGTCGCGTCGGATGACTTCATAGATCAGACGCGGGGAGAGCTTGGTTGCATCTTGCAACGATTGCTCATCCAAAACGTCCTGCTCTGTTCCTTCAATTTTCTGGTCCGAGTTCGCCATTTTGCTGCAGCCTTTCTACAAACACGACCACACCAATTGACGCACACGCCATAACTAGATTTGGAATTCGGTCAGGTGCTCTGGATTAAACTCAGACATTTCAATCAGAGCCTTGACGTCGTTCAACCGCACATAGTCTTTGCTCACAGAAACAAGGCCTGCATCTCGCAATGATTTCAGCGAACGGTTTGTGTGTACTAGGCTCATTCCAAGAGTATCTGCAAGGTCTCGCTGGGTCATTGGTATTTCGACCCAGTTCCCGTTGTCGTTTTCGATCAGCGCGAAGCGATGCCAAAGCTCCAAAAAAAGATGGGCTAGTCGTTGCCGCGCTGAAAGTCGCCCGAGGCGGATCGCCTGGTCTCCCAGAATTGCAAACTCTCGCGCAGTACACCAGCTCAGTCCTGCCGCGATGATTGGAAATTTCTGGGATATCTCGATGACGCGACGAGGGTCTACAGCTGCAAGCTTCAATGGCGTCAACGCAGACGCGCTATATGTTGCTGTAGCACGGAAGTTCACATGTAGTCCGAGTATGTCTCCTGGAAGTGCATAGCTGAGGATCTGGCGGCGTCCAGTTGAGAGGTCGCTGTAACGAATGGCCCAACCTTCAATCACAATAAATGTGGTTCTGAGATCAGCATTTTCAACGATGAAATCCTGTGCTCTGTCTACTGTCAAAGTGTTGTTTTGGAGGCCCTCAAGAAACTCGATTTCTTCTTCCGACAGCAAGCATAGCGCTCCAAGCTTCCGAACAAGTGGGCTGGAAGATTCTGCGGGCTTCAAGTCTGTGGCTATTCCAGTTGTCACTTCGGACGTTCCCCATAAGTACATAGACAGAGCGTTTGAGATTAACATATGTTATACTGGTTTTACTAAAATGCTCTAGCTTATCGATGCCAAACGTCGCAAGCCTTTGAAATTGCTTCTTTTCTGCAAATAGCCTTCGAAAATACTATGTCAGTTAACATAGTTAACAGACGCATGTGGTTTCGCGTGGTTCAGTAAGTGTATGCCAAACCAGATTTTTCACCTTCCAAAACAAGCCACGCGATTAATGTCATGGCCGCCATCTGATTGGCTGTTAGGTTGTGAGTGTTGACTTGTAACAACGCTCCAACAACCAGTTTACAACGATTTCTTTCACTAAAAGAGCCAGAGCGGCTCTTGCTGGACTCTTATGACCGTTCAAGCGTGAAGCGCTCCAAGGGGTGTCAGCTAGTGCGTGTTGGTGAGCTTGCTGACAAAATTTGGGTTCTTCAGTCGGGATGGGCGGCGCTAAGATCCAACTTTAAACAGCATGGTAATCAGATCTTGCGGCTGTTCTTGCCTGGCGATTTTATTGGCCTCGCAGAATTTGGGACGGTACATGCGCCCCATCAAGTTGTCATGTTGACAGACGGCGCAGTGACAGAAATTTTGCGTAGGGATTTCCATCGCGAACTCGTCAAGCTCCCACGCTTGTCATCATTGCTGATCGCTCTGAGCAGCCTAAGTTTGACTGCATTTCACTACCAAGTGACGCGCCTGAACACAATGAATGCGCAGAACAATCTCAAGTTTTTCCTTCTTCAGTTGAGGTCAAGGCTGCACTTCGGCCAGACCGACCTTGGCAATCGCTTTGAAGTTCCGATGACTCAGGTAGAAATTGGACAAGTTTTAGGACTCACGTCTATCTACGTGAACAAAATCTTGCGAAAGTTCAAAGATGAAGGGCAACTAGACATTGATCGACCGTATTTCCGGCTTAAGGCAAAAGAAGCATGGGAACTTGAAACCAACTTTGTCGACGCCTTCGCAAACATCGACACTTCTTGGTTCATTGATGACGTCTCGTATGCCAAAGAGCAGAACATTCCTGGCCCTAATTTCACATCGTGCAGCAACCAGACTGACCCAGCTCAGATCTTGATCCCAGGGATGGACAAACCTGTTCTAGTTTAGCGTTTGGGCATTAACCGCGCTTGAAGGTCTAGTCTCGCAGCAACCTAACGACCACAGTGATTCACACCAACCGTCCAATGGGACGTGGCCTGAATGTTGGCATCCAGCCAGTATATGGCCATTCGGCAGAATTTGGGCATTTCAATTTGAAAGGACACGCAATGAACTGGGATCAAATCCAAGGCAAATGGAAAGAGATGACAGGCAACGTCAAAGCCAAATGGGGAGAGTTGACCGATGACGAAATCGCTGAGGTGAACGGCGACCGCGAAGCGCTCGAGGGCAAAATCCAGGCCAAATACGGTAAAACCAAAGAAGAGGCGAAGAAGGAAGTCGATGACTTCCTGAACTCCAACTGACCGCAACTGGCGTGTCCCAATCCCTGAAGTCGGGGTTTGGGACCGAGGTGATGGCAAAATTGCTTACAATATAGATCAATAAGGGCGCAAGAAGATGACAAGTAACGACAAACCACGATACGAAGACATCGACATGGATCAAGACCAGCCAATCAACCTCAAAGGGTCTGAGCAGCATCACAAGTTGAAAAATCAGGATGGTGAACATGGCGACCCTGAGCATGCTGATGGTGATACGATCCAGTCAGATGAAATCAATGAAGCCGTCGCTGACAGTGATGGTGACACAGCAATTGGCGCGGCTCTGAAGTCTGTTTCCAAAGACTAGCCGAGTTCATCTCAAACGTAGTACCATCTAGAAGTTCGCGTCTAATGCGGCTAGATTTACATGCAAAGAAACTCGCAAAATGACCGATCCAATACCTGCTCTCGCCATTGTTGGTCTTGGTCCGCGTGGCCACTACGCTTTAGAATGCTATCTTCGCGAATGCTCTGACCGCGAGTTCGACAAAAACTTCAAAATACTTCTTTTTGAAGAGGCAGATCAACTCGGAAATGGGCCCGTCTGGGACATGTCTCAGCCAGATAGCAACTGGAGCAACGTCAACGATCGCATCCTCGAGCTGCCCGCACGTCCCGAAATCAATCTCGGCACCGCTTTGATAAAGAGCTTTCTCAGCTATCACGACTGGGCCGCGAAGAAGCCGACCGCGCGTTCAGCGGATAATTCTGACCACTATCCCCTGCGCAATATGGTCGGTACCTATCTTCATGAAAGGTTTGCCACCCTTCTTCGTCCCCTCGTTGAGTACGATATTGTAAAACTGGTCCAAGAACGAGTCCACGCGGTAGAGCTTACTGGGACAGGGGCCTGTTTAACGGCCCGTTCTGGCGTCAAGTTCTTTGCAGATCAGGTCCTCTTGGCGGTCGGTCACCAACCGACGCAACAAGACCCGCAGATTGAAGGTTGGCAGGCCGAAATCGAAGCGAGGGATGCCCTTTGCCTGTTTGGTGAACCATACCCGGTTGATCCAATAGTCGATGCAGCCAAAACGCATGCAGGGGCTGCCATTGCTGCGAGAGGATACGGGCTTGCCACGATCGATATCGTCCGTGCGATTGCCGATGAATATGGATCATTCTCGCTGCGTGACGAACAGTCGCGCGAGCTGACGTTCGCACCGACGGAAGACGTTGCACCAACCATCATTCCGTTCTCCCTTGACGGTCTGCCAATGGGCCCGAAGCCTGTTAACGAACAGCTTGACCGGCAATTCGCACCGTCAGAAAAAGTCTTGGACACGCTTCGCCGCGAACTGAACGATCCAGCATTAAAGGCGCGTGCGACAGGAAAAGCGTTTCTACTGGATGCGATCACACCTGTCATCGTTGGCGTCTTTCGAGAACTTGAATATAAGCGGGACGACGCGCCGTCGGACAATGACGCTCTGCATCATCTAGTTAAGGCCTGGATCGAGGATCCGGCGCGAGGCCATAAGTCCTGCCTTGATACGGATCAGCCACCGATTGATTTGTTAAAAAATCTCGTCCAGATGGCCAACGGGAGCGCGCCTGTCAGTTTGGATTATTGCATAGGTCAAGTATGGCGGTACTGCCACCCGACGATTTATAGGTCACTGTCTCATAGCGCACTTAGCGATGATGTGCTGGCGGAAATCATCCTCCTGGACGAAAGCATGAAGCGCTACGCTTTCGGACCACCGATAGAGAGCCTCCAACAGCTTCTCGCCTTATGCGAAGCTAGCATGCTGGATCTAACGTATCTCGCCGACCCGGACATCACCGTCACCGACCGCGGGTGGGTCCTAACTAGCGGCGAAAACCATGCCACGGCGCAGATCATGGTCAACGCGGTGCTGGACGCGCCGAAAATTGCCGACGTCCGTTCGCCGCTGATCGAAGGTCTGTTAGAGGACGGACTTGTCGCACCGGTTCACGATGAACTTGGCGTGGCTACGACAGCAGATAGCTATGTCATCTCACAAAATGGTACTGTTATTCCCATTGCGGTGCTCGGTCGTTTGGCAAAAGGAACCATCATTGGCGTGGACGCGATTCTCGAATGTTTTGGCGATCGGCCTCGTGCCTGGGCAAGCAGCGCTGCCAAACACGCGATCTCGAAGCTAGCAGAGGCTCAGTGACACCCCGTATGCGGTAGTGAAGACGCTCTTGGCCATTCAGATCAAGTCCTTCGCCGGCTCTGCGATGTTCGATCGCACAGTTGATGGGGAGCACCGACTAGAAGTCGGCGAGGTTGCCCCAAGGCGGGGATACTTAAGCGAACTCCAAGTTCGGACAATATTGGGTCCCATTATCATTACCGCTCTGGCGGGTAATTTTAGCGCCGCGAACCGCCTGTGCTGAACTGGCTGAACTCAACCAAAGGAGTTCAGCATGCCCCATCTCGATCACACCGCCTTTGTCAACTCGCGCCGCGACGAACGCAGTCTCGGACATCACACGCTTCGGGCCTACGCGCAGGATCTGCGCACCTTTGCGCGCTTTACCAAAGCGAACCGGCTTACCGATCCTCTGTCGAAGGAAGATATCCTCGCCTACCACCGCCGTCTGCGCGACGAGCTGTGCGCCAAGCCCGCGACCATCGAAAGGCGTCTCGTGACCCTCAAGTCCTACTATGCCTGGCGCGCAGAGCGGAACAGCGCCCTGCCCTCCCCGTTCGCCGACGTCCGCATCTCTGTGAAGGTCCCGCGGCGCCTGCCGCGCCCCATTGAGCGCGACACGCTCAAAGCGGTTCTTCGAGCCGATGGCGACGCAATCGATGCGCGGTCGAGCCCGAGCACGGACCACGCTGTACCGGACGCGCAGAATGCCGTTACGACCCTGATCATCAAGCTGTTGATCGTCACAGGTCTGCGGATCAGTGAACTCACGAATCTGAAGGTCCGCAATGTGTCGCCGGACGGAAGCCAGATACTCGTGCAAGGCAAGGGCAGCAAAGAACGGATCGTCTTCGTGCCAAACCGGGAGCTGCAGGAAGAGTTTCAACACTTCTGTCAGATACGTTCCGAACATGGAAATACATCGTCGCCACTGTTCCTGAACGCGGTCGGACGGCGGCTCCGCGCGGCAACGTTCCGGAAGCGGCTGCGAGCGCTGTCGAAACGCCTCGGTATCGAACCGCATCTGACCCCGCACCGGTTCCGGCACTCGGCCGCGACGCTCCTGATCGAAGAAGACATCGACATCCGCATGATCCAAGCGCTGCTTCGGCACGCAAACCTCAAGACCACAGAAATCTATGTGCGGGTTTCAAACCATGCGCTGCGACGCGCTTTGGAACGGGCGGATATTCTAGATGTCCTCAGAAATTTAGGTGGAAAACCGATCGTAGCCAAGCGTGCTAGGCTTCAACCTCAATAGGCTTTCACGTGTCATATGTAGAAAGTAATTCAAGTACATAGGGGATCGCAATAATCGGTCGTTCGCTCTATCGTGCAAATCGAAGAACAATGGACCCTATCAATCTCATGACCGCCAACCTCAAATTTCCGAGATACGTCTCTGATGGCGCGGTTCCGAACTACACCGTTAGCTTCCATAGCTCATCAATGCGGAGCCGATTGGATGTGGTCTGACAATGAAACGACGATCGACCTGCTTAACTACGGCGAGGCGGTCGGGCTGGTAACAGACCTCCTCGCACGTGAGGATCTTCGGCCCCTCTCGGTTGGCCTCTTCGGGGGATGGGGTGCCGGAAAAAGCTCGCTCTCAAAGATGGTCGTGCAAGACCTCATGAAGGCGGAGGGCGCCCCATACATCGTCGTCGAGTTCGACGCGTGGCTATACCAGGACTTCGATGATGCCCGCGCGGCACTTTTAGAGAAGATTTCGCAGGCGCTCTACGCCTCGGCGAAGGAGGCCGAGACCGGAACGGAGAAGGCGGTTTCGCTTCTCAGGCGCGTGAACAAACTTCGCGTCCTCGGTCTCTTGGCAGAAGGTGGAGCCGCGTTCCTCGGAGCACCGACTTTCGGCATCCTCAGCAGGGGAATTGAAGGGCTCGACGATATTGGATCAGGCGAGGGCGACGGTGAGGACGTAGAAGCTGTTCGTAAGGCTAGCGAGGACGTTACGAAGAAGACAAGGGGGCTTCTTGATCCCGAGCAGAAACGCAGCCCCCCGCAGGAGATCGAGCAGTTCCGGCGTGAACTGGAAGAGCTACTGACGGAACTCGGCAAGACGCTCGTCGTGTTCATCGACAACCTTGATCGGTGCCTCCCCCGCAATACGATTCTGACCCTCGAGGCAGTACGTCTCTTCCTGTTCGTACCGGGCACCGCATTCGTCGTCGCCGCCGACGAGGATATGGTTCGGCTAGCCGTCGCCGAGCACTACAAAGCTACTGCGGATCGACTGGTCACCGACTATCTCGACAAGCTCGTCCAGTTTCCGATCCGCGTCCCACGGGTCGGCGTCGCCGAGGTGCGTGCGTACCTCATCGCACTCCTGATCTCGCAACCCACCGACACCAGCCGTGCTCTATCACCCGAACATCGGAGAGTGGTGACCAGTGCCCTCGTCGAAAATCTTCAAAACATATGGAAGGATGGGCCACTTGGGTTGAGGGCTCTGGAAGAAGCACTCGCCAGCGGCGTGCCCCCAACCCCGGACCAGGGGCAAGTCCTCGTGGAAGCGGTTCAGATCGCGGAACGACTCGCGCCGCTTCTAGCGACTTCGGCGAGGGTGGGGGGCAACCCTCGTATCGTGAAGCGAATGCTCAACACGGTGCGGATGCGTCTCTCCGTGGCCCAGCGTCGGCAAATGCCTCTCAACGAGGCTTTGCTTGCGAAGATGGCGCTGTTCGAACGCTGCATGGGGGAGGCGGCAACTAACGTCCTCCTGACTGAGATTGGCAATGCTAAAGACGGGAAACCTGAACTGCTCGTCATGTTGGAAGCTGATGCCGGCAAGGAATCCCAGTCCGCGGAGCTGCCGAAGGAATGGCAGAAACCGGGCGAGGCGGAGTTCGTGCGCGGGTGGATCGAACTGGAGCCGAAGCTGGCTGACGTCGACCTTCGGCCTGTGGCCTACCTCACTCGTGAGCTGAAGCCGCTTCGGGTATCTACTGAAGGCCTTAGTACCGCCGGTGAGACGGCTTTGCGAGCTCTCTTGAAAGCTCGGAGTTCCACGTCCCCGACAGTCAAAAAGGTGCTTGACGAAACGCTCCTAGACGAGCGGCCGTTGGTCATGCGGGCACTCATCGAACATCTAGGGAGAGAGTCCGATTGGAAGTCGGCTCCCACTGGTTTCTTTGGCACGATAGCCCTCGCGGACTACGACGATGATGCTGCGGGAGACTTCGCTACGTTCATTCAATCCCGCAATTTCGCGAAGAAGCCGAAGTGGTTGAGTGCCGCGTTGAAGAACAAGAGTTGGTGGGCTGACTGATGGGCACCTCGAAGGATGGCTCGGGATCGAATGATCGATCCCCTCTCGTACCCGAGCACGCGGATGCCGAACCGGGAAAGCCCCTCCCTCCACGGGAGCCCAACGCGCTGCGTAGCTATAGGAACTCAGTGACGCGCTACATTCGCAGCGGCAGTACCGATGATCGGCGCGCCGTTCTCGGGAACTATGCACGCAATGCCGTAGGCACCTCCTCGTACGGATACAGACGGCAGGGGGCCAATGCTCGATCCGGTGCCGCGGGCATCGCCGGGATCGGCGACCTCAGTCGTGGTGGGACTGGACAAGAAGCAACCGGACGCGATCTCCGCTCAGCGATCGGCAGGCCGGTCGAAGAAGCCGCCCAAATTATTGCCGACGCTGTAGCTCCAGAGGGCCAAGATCGCGACGAAGTGCGCGCCGCCATCCAGGATGCGATCTGCCAGGTGTTGTCTGAGCAGGACACATTCGATCCGTCGGCGATGACGGAAGACCAGTTCCACGATCTCCTAGCCGTGTACGTGACCACCTGTGTCTTCCACGATCTGTGGTTCCGCGAGGCGGGAGCGTCCGTGAACCGGAACGCATCGCCGGAAGCTCTAATGGATCGCGAGAACGACCTCAGAGAGACGGTCCGGGCGACGGTAGACAACGTGCTTTCTCAACGCGGCGGCATGCCGGTTTCGCAGATGTCTGCCAATGACCTTCGCGACCTTCAGCTCGATGTGGTGAGGGGAACACTCGAGATATGGGAGAGCGACGAATGACGAGTGTGGCTTGCCTCGCAGAACCGGCAGCCCTTCGCTCCTCGAACGCGGACCGCCGTGTTCGCCTGTTTGGCCCTCGCAAGGACGTCCCTGATGCTGCGGCGACGGGAGTGCGGCTCTACGATCAGATGCGTCGCCTCGAGGGAACGGTCTCAGCCAAGGCGTTCGACTTCCTGTCGATCGCCCTCTCTGCCGTGACGGCCGACGTATTCGTGCCTCGCGCCAGTGCCCCGAACGGCTTCTCGCGCACGATCGAGTTGACTACGAGCGTACAGGACCCGGAATTCTGGAAAGCTCAAGCGAGCGATCTCGAAGAGTCTCTCAACTTCCTGACCGGTGATCTCTGGGAAATGAGTTTCGTCGGCGAGGGCCGATCTGCTCCGACCGCGGCATCGCGGAAGGGCTTGCGGCAACGCACGAGACTCCTCGACTCGAACTGTGTTTGTCTCTTCTCCGGCGGCCTCGATAGTCTGCTCGGCGCCATCGACTTGATCGAGGATGCCAACAGATCGCCGTTCTTGGTCAGTCGCGAGAGTACCGGGGACAAGCAGTTTCAGACCTATCTTCGGAGCCTCCTTCCTTCGCGCCCACACCTCGGGGCGAACGACGCACTGCGGGGCCCTGAGCGACAGTACGGCGCCTATGCAAGGGAAGATACTACGCGAGCGCGTAGTCTACTCTTCTTGGCCATGGGCACATGTGTGGCGTCCGCAATTGCTGAGCGCGACGGACTTCTCTTATCCACGGGTAGAGTTCCGCTCTACATCCCCGAGAACGGCTTCATCGCCCTCAACCCGCCGCTCAGCCCGCGAAGAGTAGGAGCGCTCAGCACGCGAACGGCGCATCCCGAGTTCCTGTCGGGCATCCAACGCATCCTGGACGCAGGAAGCATCCCCGTTTCGATCGAAAACCCCTTCCGACACCTGACGAAGGGCGAAATGCTCAGAGGCAGCTCGAACGCATCGCTCGCGCACAGGCTGGCGTCGAACACCGTGTCCTGTGGCCGATGGAAGCGGAAGCGGATGCAGTGCGGGCACTGCGTTCCCTGTCTGATCCGACGGGCGGCATTGCACGCGAGCAGCGTCACCGACGGGACGCAATACTGGTTGGGTGATCTCAAGCAGGTGATGGACAAGCCCGACCGACGGGCCGATCTGCTCTCCGTCATCTACGCCATCAAACGGTCTCGGACGGAAAGCATTGCTCGATGGGTGATCCGCGCGGGAACCCTCCCTACGGACCCGAACGAGCGGGCGCAGCTCCTTCAGGTCGTTGAGCGAGGGCGGGACGAACTCGCTGCGTTCATCCGCTCCGGGGGCGTAGCCGTTTGATCGATTTCCATTGCCATCTCGATCTCTACCCGAAGCCGCAGACGATCATCGAGCGGGCGGACCAGTCCGGCGTTTACGTTCTGTCGGTTACGACGATTCCGAAGGCATGGCCGGGCACGAAACGGTTGGCAAAAGGGCGACGGCGCATCCGCACGGCGTTGGGATTCCATCCAGAACTCGCGCACGAACGGTATAGCGAGCTGGGACTGTTCGATACGTTGATCAACGAAGCCCCGTACGTCGGGGAGGTTGGGCTCGACGGCTCCAAGCATCTTCGAGAGCACGCTTCTCTTCAGCGAAAAGTCTTTGCCCACGTTCTGAAAGCGACCGAGCGCGCCGGGGGTCGTGTCATGTCAATCCACAGTCGTGGTGCGGCTGATGAAGTTCTCGAGCTGATCCGCGCCCACGACGCCGGTCTGCCAGTTCTACACTGGTTCACGGGTGGGGCGTGCGAGTTACAGAATGCGATCAATGCAGGGTGCTGGTTTTCCATCGGTCCCGCCATGCTGAAAAGCAAGGCGGGAAGGGAACGCGCGGCAGCTATGCCTCGGAACCGCCTTCTTCCCGAGTCCGACGGGCCATTTGGGAAAGTAGGGCGCAAGATACTCGAACCGCTTGATGCCGGCCAAATTGTCCCAGTACTTTCTGAACTATGGGCTGAGCCTGTCAGTGTTGTTCGGTATCAGCTAATGGAGAACCTGAGAACTATCGCGAGATTCACTCGGCATTAATGCATTAAACTTGTGTCCAATAGCCCGCCACCGTGGAGTGATCGTCGTTGCGGGGCAGTATTGAGATAATCCGTAATGGCCGCTTAGGGCTTTCACCACTCAGCCCCAAGTCGACCTTCACTTTCCATCACCATGCTGCAGTGCGGCCCTAAGCGGACATTGGCGTTACAAGTCGGCGCCGCGGTGCAGCTTCCCCGAAGCGGACGTTGGTGATTTCGCGCAGCATTTGGCCGGCACAAACGACGACTGCGCGGACGAGGCGAACGTTCACCTTTTTAGGCTGATTACGTGGTTTCGTGAGACTGGGGAGCAAAAATCAGCACTGTCAGAGCGCTTCGATGCAGGAGGCAAGCTGTGGCTTTTCACAATAAATGGCACTGATTTTTGCACGCTAGTTGGCCGTGGCATGATGATCGACATGAACGAAGAATGGGTAGTAGCTTCCCGCAAAACTGCCATTGTAGGACCGAGACCTAGCCGGTGGTGGGTTCGATCCCTGTTGGACCGCAACGTCAGCAAGGCCCGACGAGGAATCCCGCCAGTCGCGGCAGTCACCTGGGATAATCGAGTGACGAGGGTCCTTTAGACACCTCGGGTTCGGGCGCTTCAAACTTGATCTCGGGAGGTAGCCAGAAGGTACTTTCGTCGTCGCTGTGAACATCGATATTGTGCTTGCGCCAACGCTTGATCGAGACCCATGGCTGCAATCTCCAAAACCAAACCTTTTGGCCGACATCGCCAGGTTCAAAATCAATCGCATCCTTGATCTTGGGGGGCTTGTCGATACCACGGTCTGCATCAAAAGAGAAAATATAGACTTTGTCGCAATGGGCAAGGACGAGCGGGCGGTGCTCGAACTCTGAGTTTTCTCGTTGCGAGACAACATAGGCCAGTGCGGATTCCGTGCCTTTCAACGCCGGTGTCCTATCGATAATGTCAGCAACCTCTGCGCCGTAGCGAGGATAGAGGTTACCGTCATCGTCCCTCGCATCAGCCGATCTGGGTCTAACAGTTTCGCTTGCGTATCTTCTCAGTGTTTCGCCTCCTGCAAGCTGATCCATCAGCCCCGCCATCTGCGTCAACATCTGCTTGTGCAGGTCGGCACGGGCCCGACGATAGCTTGCGACTCCCGGTTTTTTGGTAAGTTCTTCCTCATCTGGTCTTTTTGGAAACACGACGGTGTATTCCTGGAAAACGTTGAGCGCTGAGAATGCCCAGTCCCAGACCCAGGAGGTACCCAGGGCAAGAGAGGCGAACAGAACGGCGAGCAAATACATCGTCGCCGTTTGGGTCGCGACATCCGACCAGATGAAAGTCACGACAGCGTAGAAGACCGCTGCCGCAAGAATGCCCGAAACGATGGACGATTGTGTTTTCTTCGGTGCCTCGATCTTGCCCGCAATAGCATCAAACCGCGCCAGCAAGGCAGAAACGGAGCCGATATCCCCAATGAGCTTTACATCATCTCCCTCAAACAGGCCGCCGTATTCGTTCTCAAGGCGTCGCGCCCGCCGGTCGAGCACCTCGCTGCCAATCACACCGCCGACATATTTGACGGCGGGGGGGACGAGGCCCACCAAACCTGTGAGCAACTCAGCAAGCATGCTGCCCCCCGATGCCCCAGGTTAAGACCTTTCCTTCATGACAAAACCTCAAGTACATCCGCTTTTTCCGGTCACGCTGCTCAAGACTTAGATGTTGCGAGCGTTCGTTTTTCCGAGCGGCTCCGGCTTCGAGCCAACCGAAGAAGCGGCAAACCTGCCAGAAGAAGGAAACCTGTGCTTGGGAGCGGGACCGGAGCAGGGTCCGAGATCGTGGCAGAGAAAGAGAATGAATATTCCAGTAGAAGTGGACTGCTGGTCGGAAGCAAAGTCGCTTCACCATCAAGGGGAATACCTGAATAAATCGCGAAGGCATCGCCGACCCCATCGACAATATCACTACTGTCGAACGTCAGCAGGCCGCCCACGTCAGTTGATAAGTCAGGACGCCCGACCGGTCCGGCGGTGTAATTGATGGTCGCTGACGCATTGATCAGAAAATCGGCCTTATCCGCGTCAAGGCTTGCGCGAATGACGGCATAGAATGCCCGTGCATAGCCCACTCGCCACTGGGTGTTTTCGGAGACATTTGTGATCAGCGTCCCTCCCGAGCACTCACCCGTGAGAGTTCCTGGTCCGACCAGTAAAAGGTCAGAACAGGTCGCCTGACCGAACCGCTCGACGATCAATGGCATCAGATCGGCGGGGTTGCCATCTGTCGAAGACAAGGGGGAGGCCGAATAGTCGAGTCCCGCACCTGACACAAACGAAACAGACGCTGCGCCAACCGGAGCGGCCAGCAATACGGAGCACACCACGAGGGGAAAGAGCTTCATGTCAATAATCCAAAAGAACTTCGCTTTCCGAATCTTATTGGATCGCCAGGGGAGCGTCTGTCCCCACTAGGGGGGACAGGATGCTAGACGATGCTACGCAGCTGCATCATCCAATTGCGCAGCATCGTCCGGTTCGCTGTTCCGGTCTGAATGCAAAGCCGGTCGATATGCGTGTCGACAGTATTGGCGGAAATGCCGAGGTGTGCGGCGATATCGTGTGATGTCTCGCCGTCCAGCAGAAGTTTTGCAACTTCGACCTGACGGGAGGTGGCCCCGAATACATTTCTGAGTATTGGCCAAAGCTGTGGTGCATCCCGGTCGAGTTCCAACAGGACGACCAGATAGGAGTGGGCATCATTCCAGCGCCCGATGCTTGAAAGTTGCATGGGAAATCGTAGGGCCATAATTGGTCGCTCGGACTTGGATTTGAGAAGTACATAATTTGTAGCCATGTCATCAGAAGTGAAGCGTCCTTCTGAACCGGCGAGACCAGATTTTTGAACGCTTTCCCCAAGGATTGCCTCTGCTCTGGCATTCATCCGTATGATGCCGCCGCTGTGGTTCTGGACCAAAAGGCCCAGCCCGAGGGTGGAAATCGCACCCCATAGCGACCGATTTTCGCGCTCCGCCATCGCCATGCGACAGGTTATCTTAAAGGCAGGAGCCATATACTGGACAAGATCTGTCACCTCGTCCAACGCGGCCTGTCCAACGGGATGCCCATTAGGCGGGCCAAGAACCGATAGAAGCGCGCCGTACTCGCCATCCCAGAAAAGCTTGACCGCGAACTTCCATTCTAGACCCATGGGAAATACCAGATCTTTGGCCAGTGGAATATTGTCCCATCTATCGGGAGCCACGATATCGGTCCATGGCGTCGCGACACCTGTTGGAGCAACGTCAAAAACATCCAACGCCAAGTTGGCCTTCGAATTTCCATAATCGCGCATGAAGATCGCAATCCGGTCTTCATCCAGACCAAACGAAAAGAAAGGGCCCGTCAGATCACCCCGGCCTTGCCCAGACAGGGCCGCTGCTGTCTGACCGCTCTGTTCAAGCATTTTCCGCAGGATTTCCGGCCACATTTCAGGTCGCAGCGCTGCGTCGAAAAACTCGACTGCAGAGATATTCCCGCAATCCTTAGTCAAGATGGCAAGTTGTTCTTCGCTGGAATCTTGGTTGGGGTCTGCCATCGAGAATACTCACCCAACCTGCGAGGCTGTACGCTGAAGCGTGCTGTAGATGGTCGGTCTGGACACTGCGAAGACGTCCGCGAGGTCGCTGATCGAGTAGTCTCCGGTGTCGTTCATGCGGCGCAGCTCGCGGTGCTCTTTTTTCGGAGAGCTTGGGTTTCTTGCCGCGCAGCTTGCCCTTGGCGCGGGCGATTTTCATGCCTTCGCGAGTACGCATGCGGATCAGGTCGGACTCGAACTCAGCGAAGGTGGCGAGGATGTTGAAGAACATCTTTCCCATTGGATCGGTGGGGTCATTGACCGTGGCCCAAAGGGCGAGGCGGATACCGCGTTCTGCAAGCCCATCCGCGATCTCGCGGGCATCGGGGGCGGAGCGGGCAAGGCGGTCGAGCTTGGTCACGACTAGCGTGTCACCCTCCCGCACGGCGGCTAGAGCCTGGTCGAGTCCGGGCCGCGCGCGAGTGCGCCCCGTGAGGCCGTGGTCGGTGTAGATGCGGTCAGGGTCAACGCCGAGGGCGATCATCGCCTCACGCTGCGCGTTCAGGTCCTGTTTGTCGGTGGAGCAACGGGCGTAGCCGATCTGGGTCGATGTCATATGTTGAGTGTACGTAAGAGCCCCCTCTATTGTAAAATAATGGTTACCATTCTTATGGTATAGCATGCCTTCACAGAAACCTGACCCCTCTACCTCGTCGACAAACCGTCCGCTGAGCGATCCTCTTACGGGCAGCCTGACCGCGTTCTCAGATTAGGATCGCACCGCCGCGATGGAGCGGTTCCGGGTCCTGCAACCGCATCTTGAGATCGGCGTCCCGCTGACAGCAGTGGCGGACGCATCGGGCTATCCAATCCGAACGCTGCGCCGGTGGTTGTCGCGATACCGGGATGGCTGCCTTGCAGGGTTGGTGCGGCGCGGGAGCTTCGATGCCGGGGACCGGAAACTGCACGCCGATCTGGCGCAACAGATCGAAGCCCTTGCGGTGCAGAAACCGCGCCTGTCAGCGGCTTCGTTTCAACGATGCATCGCGGAAGTGGCAAAGTCGGAGGGCCATCCCGCCCCATCATACGCGACAGTGCGAAGAGTGATTGATGCGCTCGATCCGGCCCAAATGTATGTACCGGCTGCTGTTCGCAAATGATTTTTGGCATGTTCTCGGAAGTCGCTCATATGTATCCGG
>CANMQX010000014.1 GCA_947500135.1 uncultured Paracoccaceae bacterium | reverse complement strand
CCGCTGCCCCAGAGTCTTCCTCTCGGCAATCGCCCTCGCCGCAACAGTCATTTACTGGTTATGAGTCCTGACCCTAGTAGCCACCCTGAAGGGAACTACGAGACTCATCGGCTTTGAAAGCCGATTGGAGTGGGATACTGCCTTGCTATACTGGTTATGAGTCCTGAGTCTAACAGATTGGCGACGCAACGGTTTCGCAAACCAGCTTCGCCATGATGGACAGGCGTGGTACAATGCAATAATGGCTTACTCATCAAATCCAACACTTGTTTTTGCCGGAAGGGTGAACCATGCATATTTTGCTCTTGTGTGTAAATTACAACTGTGCACCAGCAATCGAAGATATGTTGCGCACGGTGGCACCTAAGTTTCGCAAAAACGTCGAGGTCATTCTTGTCGACAACTCAGGCGAACTGGATGAAAAAACACCGTGTCTAAATTTAGATGATTTCAAACGGCTGCATTTGGTCTCTCCGGGGCAAAATCTAGGCTATTTTGGTGGAGCAAACGCCGGTTATGCGGCTAGAAATCTGGTGGATCAGGCGGACATAACGATGATCGTCAATCCAGATATATTGTTTTCTCAATCGTTTTTTGACGATTTAATTACTCAGGCGATGAGTTGGCCAGTGGACGCTGGCGTTATATTTCCGATGGTTTTTGACACAAATACCCAAGGAGATGCCAATCCGTTTCTTCGGCGGCGCCCTGTTGTCAACTACCTGAACACTCGTATTTTCTTTTTTTCATCACGCTTGCGGTTTGCTTTCTGGATGTTGCTCTATCGGATCAAGTCAAAGCTACAAAAACAGAAAGCCGTCGCCGGTTCTAACAATGAAAGCAGCTTAACTCAAA
This sequence comes from uncultured Paracoccaceae bacterium, assembly GCA_947500135.1. Taxonomy (GTDB): domain Bacteria; phylum Pseudomonadota; class Alphaproteobacteria; order Rhodobacterales; family Rhodobacteraceae; genus Yoonia. The sequence goes on along the minus strand of CANMQX010000014.1, from coordinate 67,320 downwards.
CCTATGCTGGTCACGGGTCTCTATTTCTATTCCTGCCAGCGTATTTCAGGAGTGGATCGGCATTTACCTTCGAGAGTTTTCTATATGCAGAGGAGTTTTTTGTTGCTGAGACATGCCGCGAAGCGGGTCTGAAGTCTTATCATGACACCAATCTATGCGCACGCCACGTAAGTCACGTATCAACCGCGGCCTTGCCAAGTGAGCAGCGAAGAAAATGGCAGCTTCAAAGCCTCACATACATAAGAGACCGCTTTTTCTAGCCGCAATATCGCCAAACTAGGATCAGGACTCATACCCAAAATATGACGGTTGCGGCGAGAGCGATTGCTGAGAGGAAGACCTTGGGACATCGGTCGTAGTTCGTTGCGACACGCCGGCAGTCTTTCAATCTGCCGAACATGATTTCGATGCGGTTGCGGCGTTTGTACCGACGCTTATCGTACCTCACGGGTTTGGAGCGGGACTTCGGGAAATAGGGCATCAGACGTGCCATTTGATCGTCGTTTAGCCAGAAAAGGTCGCTCATATCACCGCTCGATTTTCCGCCGGTGAAACACACCATCAAACTGAAATCAATGGGCCCTCATCCTAAGGTTCGTCACTAACTGAATTAACTTATGCCTTTCTACGTAAATAGAATGCCGCTTGATCTCCACTACCAAGTAGATTGCAGAAAGCCGCAATTCGATTTGCCCGTCGCCGATTAAATACTTTTTGAGGTAACCGCTTATTCGCAAGCATATTCGTATGTGATCGTAATCCTGCAATTTGTGCTTCACTACCCGTGACCATAAAATGCGTTGAGTCATGGATAACATCGGCAAGCTCAAAACCGGCTTTCTTAGCAACCTCTGTCATACCAACGATTGAATACAGTCGCGCATGAAAGGGCGGGTCGAGCTGCACCCAATGACCGCCATATCTTTTCCAACCATAGGATGCGGCAACTGGGATTCTAATAATAATAATCCCTTTTGGGTTCAACCGATGAGACATCTGCTCAAGTAGCTCTGATCCATTTGGTGAATGCTCAAACGAATGGTGTGCCGTAATAATATCAAACTTCCGGTGGAAACGATCCGGTCCACCCTTGCGAAGGGTAATACCTTGGCTATCAGTGTCCCCTTCCAGAAATGGATCACAGCCGGCAAGTGATGAGAACCGCTCATTCCTTAGTTCTCTTAGCCAATCTCCGGCACCACACCCCACATCAAGTATTGATGATGATCTTGAAAACCCGCCGGAGAACTTTCCAGACAAAAGAGGGCGCAACGATGCATGACGAGTACCTGGCCACATCCGAGCAAGGGCCTTGCCCAGAATTCCAGAACCCGACAGTTCATAGCGATTTCGTGCTTTTGTCGCAACGCGCTCCAGACGCGACCCCCGTGTATCTGTAAATGAATAATATTGACTATTGTAAAGCTCATTTGCTTGCGCAGGATCATAGAGTTCGAGGCTCCCACACGCTGCACAACAATTGTATCTGAAATGCCCCTCTTTGGAAGTTCGTTGGACGTCCTCAACGAAGGCCCACGCATTGCCAGCTTTGCTGTCACACGCAAGACAGGGTTTGTTGCTTTCGCCGCCGTCAACCACATTTGGGGCCGCCATAAAGAAATTTTGCAAGCTGTCTATCCGTTTCTCTAGCGCTAGTAGTGTGACTAGTGATAGACGGCAGGTTCCAAGGTGTCACGTCTTGTAGCCGCAAAGCTCCTCAACCTGCCGTAGCTTCGTAAAAATCTCTTCCGGCTCGTGTCGTTTGATTCCCATCTTTGATCCTCCGTTTTCCAACTATACGGGCCGACCACTTCAATGCCGAGGATCAGTGTCCGACGTGCAGCTCAATATGCGGCAGAAATGAATGGGGCATGCGCCGATGAGTACCACCGCGATCTATGCTGATGCTTGTGGCGTGGAAGGATGGGGAATTGCAGGTCGGATATGGTGGGGGTGAGAGGCGTAATCACACAAGGGGGGTAAACGGGGGTCTAGAAAAACAACATATCATAATATAAAATCAAACACTTCTGAGAGAATTTGGTGCGGTCGGGGGGACTCGAACCCCCACGAGTGTTACCTCACAGCGACCTCAACGCTGCGCGTCTACCAATTCCGCCACAACCGCAAGTCCAAAGGCTGGTAAGTAATGACCTGCTCCCTGAGCGCGCAATGGGCACCAGAACACCGATGGCGATCCCGCAAGGACCGAACCCAAGCAATCCCCAGACATCATCAATCGCCACAATCCCGCGCAATGTCCGGGTAAATCCATTGCTAACCCCTGACTGAGTGATTGCACCGCTGGTTTGCCGCTGGGGCCGTCGCCGCGGCGACCGTTGCAAGCAGTAGCGCCAGCCCGATAGGCAGGCCTAGGGCCACCAACCCGACGCTGACGATGCCAAGTGTCCCCAGCACAATCGCGCCCGAGATCGCCATGATCGCCTGCCCATACCGACGCAAGGTGTCGCGATGCAACACACTGCCCAGCAAGAAAGCAACCATCGTCAGTGCAATGACCGGCAGGATATCATACCACGCATGTAAATCAGCCGGAATCAGGTCAAACCCGGTTCCACCCGCCACCAAACAGATGAACAAAAACAGGGTAACCCGAGAGAGCACGGTTTTGCAGGATACGATATCGGCGATCAACCCACCCAAAAAATGCACCCAGCGCGATCAGGGATGCGGGCAGCACGGGCCGCTAACCGTAGGTCGGCACGGTGCAATCAGCTGCATCAAGGGTCAGTACAGGATCATTGGGTCCGCATTCTTCGCCCGATACCGGGTAGCGGTTTTCACCGGCACAACTGGCAACGAAAATCAGCGCAAGCAGGGGGATGTACTTCATAACGGACCTCGGTTTTTTGGTATTGATTTATATAGCAAACCTACGCCGCCTGGGCCCCGCCAGATTGATGTTTGTCAATGTGATCTGAATTGACCTTGATCAACTCATATCCGGTGCAGGCGGCGTAAGACGGCGGCATGAAAACGCGCGCGCAAACCCTTGTGACCCGACCACAACTGTCCCTGACCGACGGAGCCTTTGTGCTGAAAGGGGACCTGCTGATTGGGACCATCGATCAACTTAACACAACACAAGGGCTTGCGCAGGAAATCGACCTCAGCCGCGTGGGTCAGTTTGACACTGCAGGTGCCTGGACCGTGGTGAAGTTGGAACGCCGTTTGCAAAAGGCCGGGTTGTCCCCCCAGATTGTCGGAGCCAGTCCATTGCAGCACGACTTGCTGGACACATTGCGGCGCAATATGCCTACCGATGACGATATCAGCGTCACCCCTTTGACGGTTGCTGATCGGTTAGAACAACTGGGCCGCAAGACGGTCGCGGCCCTGCGCGAAATTCTGGCGATCATCGGCTTTCTAGGTCAGGTCGTGGCGACGATTGTCAGCCTCTTTCGGCGTCCGGCCCGCGTGCGTTGGACGGCGATTGTCCATCACATGCAGCATGTCGGTCTGAATGCGGTGCCAATCGTATCATTGATGGCATTCTTGATCGGTGTCGTGCTGGCGTTTCAGGGTGCGGCTCAGTTGCGCCAGTTCGGGGCAGAGGTGTTCGTGGTCGATCTGATCGCAATCTCGGTCCTGCGCGAGCTGGGCATCCTTCTGACAGCGATTATTGTGGCCGGCCGCTCTGGCTCTGCTTTTACTGCCGCCATCGGGTCGATGAAAATGCGGGAAGAGATTGACGCCATGCGTACCCTTGGCCTTGATCCGGTTGAGGTGCTGGTTGCACCACGCGTAATCGCGCTGATCCTCATGTTGCCCGTTTTAGGCGTCATCGCGAACTTTTCTGGGCTGATCGGTGGTGCGCTGATGTCATGGATAGAACTTGGCGTATCACCCGGCGTGTTCCAGTCGCGGTTGGTTAGCAATACGGGCGTCTGGCATTTCGGCGTCGGCCTGATCAAGGCGCCATTCTTTGCGCTGATCATCGGGATTGTGGGTTGCTATGAGGGGCTGCAGGTCAAAGGCAATGCGGAGTCGCTGGGGCACTTGACCTCGATCTCGGTGGTGCTGTCAATCTTTCTGGTAATCACGGCTGACGCACTATTTTCGATCTTCTTTGCGATACTGGGGGTCTGATGGCCGAGGATCCGATCATTAGCGTGCGCGGCCTTGTCACCCGGTTTGGCAAGCACACGGTGCATCAGGGCCTCGATCTTGATGTGCGACGGGGTGAGATTATTGGCATTGTCGGTGGCTCTGGCACCGGCAAGTCGGTATTGCTGCGTGCGGTTGTTGGCCTTTTGAAACCCGCCGCTGGGCAGATCACCGTCTTCGGAGAAAGCGTACGGGATACCAGTGCCGAGGATTACCGCCGCCTGCGCAAACGCTGGGGTGTGATGTTTCAGGATGGGGCGCTGTTTTCATCGCTGAATGTGCAGCAAAACGTCGAAGCCCCGATGCGCGAGCAATTGAACCTATCCGACGAAACCCGCGAGGCTTTGGCAGCAATCAAGGTGCGCATGGTCGGCCTGCCGGACGACGCGCTCCAAAAAATGCCGTCGGAACTGTCTGGGGGGATGCGCAAACGGGCGGGTTTTGCCCGGGCAATTGCGCTGGACCCCGAAATTGTCTTTCTGGATGAACCCACAGCGGGCCTTGATCCCATAGGGGCCGCAGCTTTTGATGCATTGACCGCCCAGTTGCGCCGCGCACTTGGCCTGACCGTGTTTCTGGTGACCCATGATCTGGACAGCCTGCATGCGATTTGTGACCGCATCGCCGTGCTGGCCGAGGGTCGCGTGCTGGCAACCGGTACGGTGGCCCAGATGCAGGATGTCGATCACCCGTGGGTGCAGGCCTATTTCAAAGGCCCACGCGCCCGCGCCGCCCTTGCCCAAAAGGAAACCGCCTGATGGAAACCCGCGCCCATTTTATCATCATCGGGTTGTTCACCCTTTTGGGCATCCTTGGTGGCCTTGTTTTTTTCCTATGGTTGGCGAGCGTGCAGGTGGATCGGCAATATGCGGAATATGGCTTACTGTTTGAGAATGTGACCGGCCTTGATCAATCGGCTGACGTTCTGTTCAACGGGGTGGCTGTGGGTAGCGTGACGAGCATCCGCATTTGGGAAGACGACCCCAGCCAAGCTTATGTTGCTGTCGAAATAGACGCCAACACACCTGTGGCGGTCGATACGGTCGCTCGGTTGGAGTCCCAAGGGGTGACCGGCGTCGCCTATATCGCACTTTTAGGTGGATCATCGGGTGCGGCGCTTTTGACGCCAGAAACAACCGGTCCGCCCATTATCCCATCGCGCCAGTCGTCGTTTCAGTCGCTGGTCAGCAGCGCACCCGACCTGATCGAGGATGCTGCCACGATCATCGCGCAACTGGAAGAACTGACCGGCCCCGAAAATCAGGACCATGTTCGCAACATCCTGCGAAACATCGACAGCGCGACCGAAGGGCTGGAACAGGCGCTGACAGATTTTTCCGATATCTCTGCCACATTGCGGACGGCCACCGAGCAAGTGACCGGGTTTGTCGCAGATTTTGAGGGTGTGGGTGAGGCCAGCAAAGAGACGTTGGCAGCCGCAAATCAGTCCTTCACCACGATTGATGAGACTTTCAAGAAAGCGGATGAAGCCATTGACGCGCTTGGTCCAGCAATTGATCAGGCAAACGCGGCCATCACGTCAATAAACACACTGATTAGCGATGATTTCGCCCAACTTGCCGATGATTTACGGACCACATTGGGCAATGCCGATCAGGCGTTCATTCGGGCGGATGAGGTGATGGCGACGGACCTGCGCCCTGCCCTTTCCGATGCGCGAACGGCGCTTAAGGATCTGGCAGGGGCAGTTGACGTAGTCACCACCGACGTGCCGGTGATCATGACAGACCTGCGCGCTGGAGTCGCAGAGGTGCGCGCCGCAATTGCCACCGCAGCCCCCGGCCTGCGTGATTTTGGCCAATTGGGTGGGGAGGCCCGCGCGGCGGTCGCCGCATTCAACGATCTGATCCGCCGTTTGGCACAGGACCCTTCAGGGTTTTTGCTGGACAATCGTGTTCCCGAATACCGGAGGTAATCTGATGATTCCGTCCCGCCGCCTGTTCACGTTTGGGGCCTTTGCCCTATCTGGTTGCACAACGCTGGATCTGCTCAATCCGTCTGGCGATGTGCGCGATATTTACGAGCTACGACCCATCACCCTGCCTGCACAAACCGGTCGGTCTTCGCGCAGTCTGATGGTGTTGATGCCATCGGCCCCAGCGGCGATCACAACCAACCGTATCCTGATAAAGCAGGATCCGCTGGCCGTGACCTATCTGCCAGATGCCAGTTGGTCGGACAGCGTGCCGCAAATGATGCAGTCGGTGCTGATCCGGTCGTTGGCCTCAGCCGGGCGGATCGGGTTTATTGGGGCGCAAGGGTCCGGGCCGGTTCCCGATACGGTTCTTTTGACACGGATTGATGCCTTTGAGGTCGCAGTGCAACGTGATGGTCGGTTCGAGGCCCGCATTTCAATTGAGATGACCGTACTTCGCGACCGTGACCAACGAGTATTGGGAACGCGGCGCTTTGGCGGATCACAAATCCTTGCCAGTGACCAGGGCGCCATCATCGCGCAAAGCTTTCAGCAGCTTCTGGATGAAATTTTGCCTCGGGCCACCAGTTGGGTCCTGGCCCGCGCAGTGTAACGGCACAAACTTTTGGCCCGCTTGGCAGACAAACCTTACGGCGCGGGCCACATGTCACGTAGTTCTTGTGGCAGACACGCGCGTACATCTTCAACCTCACCGCGTGAGATGCGGGCGTTTATGACATTGAACACCGCCTTGATATCGGTGGCGCCCCGATAATCGGCGACATCGCCAACCATTTCGTCCACTGCTCCGACAAAGTCAGCCGCATGACGCTCGTGCACCGGTGTTTTCTTGGGCTGCCAGCCTTCATAGAACATGCCCCTCAGGATCAGCGGCAGTTGGGCGGCAAACTGCGCCATTTCATCCACCGGCAGATGGTCGCGGGTTTGGCACAGGACGGTACGCAGCAGGCGGAGCACGTCGCGTTCATTGCGCCAACCGGAGCGTCCGGACAGATCATTTACCCATTCATGTGCTTCGTGGTTGGTGCGTTCAAAGACGTGGATCATCCGTGTCATTGCAACTTCCTTTCATGATGGTGCCGGATGTTTCCTAATCCAAGGCGCGCAGAGTGGATTGACCAAAATCAAACCGGGTCCGCGCATGGCTGCTAGCTCAATGGGAAGGGCATCCATTTTGGAGTAGGATTGATGAAAGACCCAGAGTTGGACATGTTGATCGAAGAGCTGGAAACCACACGCGACATCAGCATCGCGGACTTTGATGGTGTGGGCCGCGCGCTCACCTTCTTGCTGCCCAACCTGACCTTACCTTCCGCTGACCGGTTTGGGTCAACCGACAAGGCCATCTTGATCGCGGATGATGCCTATCCTAACTGGTCTATTCATATCCGAGGCCGTGCCAATGATCGCGATGGCCATTGGCAATGCACGTTGCGCGAAAATGACAGCCGTGACAGTGATGCAGCTATTGGTATTGGCCGGGCGCCTGTCCTGGGACAGGCTATCCTGGCGGCAGTGATGCGCCTTGCGATGGCGCAAAAGTCCTGAATATGCACCCGCAGTCCGATATTCTGACAATCACCCTGAACCCTGCCGTGGATCTGGCGACGAATGTGTCACAGGTGGTTGCAGGCCCGAAACTGCGCTGTGCGATACCACGGTATGATCCGGGTGGAGGTGGTGTGAACGTGGCCCGCGCAGTTTGCAAGCTGGGCGGCACCGCGCGTGCGATTGTTGCTGTTGGCGGGGCGATGGGCGATCTTTTGATCGACCTGCTCGCCGCCGAAGATATCCCTACACTGCCGGTTGCTGTCAGCGGTGAGACCCGTCAAAGCTTTGCCGTAACCGACGACAGCACCGGCGCACAGTTCCGCTTTAGTGTGCCCGGACAGCGTTTGGATGCAAAGGACGCTCATCAACTGCTTACCGCAATCACCGAACAGGCTCCAAAGGACGGGTTTGTCGTGATCAGTGGCAGCATCGCGCCGGGCCTGCCTGCGGATTTTCAGCGCCAGATCGTCGCAGCGATTGCCCCGAAAGGTGCGCGGGTGATTATTGATACCTGGGGTCCTGCGCTTGATCAGGTGATCGCGCATCCCACAGCCCTGCACCTGCTGCGGGTCGATCAGAAAGAGGCCGCAGAGGCGGCCGCCCGACCCATGACAACCGTGGCCGACAGCCTTGCCCTTGCTGCTGAGCTGGTCGAACGCGGTGTGGCAAAAACTGTTGTAACGGGGCGGGGCGCGGAAGGGTCAATCCTTGTGTCCGCTGAACACAGGTTTTTCTGCCATCCCCCCATGGTCGAAGCGCGTAGCGCAATCGGTGCCGGTGACGCATTTGTCGGTGCTATGACATTCGCATTAGCCAGGGGCGAGGCACCCCAGCATGCTTTGCAATGGGGTGTGGCAGCCGCCAGTGCAACCGTTCAGACGGAAGGTACAGCCTTGTGCGAGCAGGACCAAGCACAGGCCTGTTTTGATCTGTGCCGGACCGAGACTCTTTAACCCTTTTCGGCCTTTGCCACAAGCCGCAGCACGCTGACAAAGCTATCCGGCGTGACCGAGATACTGTCGATCCCGTACCCCACCAGTTTTTGCGCATAGGCTGGATCATTACTGGGGGCCTGACCGCAAAACCCGACCTTGGACCCCGCCTTGTGCGCTGCATCGATCACCGTTTCGATCATCCACAACACCGCTGGGTCATCTTCGCGGAACAATCCAGCCAGCGCGTCTGAATCCCGGTCGATCCCTAGGGTCAGCTGTGTCAAATCATTGGATCCAATGGAAAACCCGTCGAACCGCTCGGCGAACTCGGCCGCCCGGACCACATTGGCTGGGATTTCGCACATGACGTAGACTTGTAGTCCGTCGCGGCCCCGCTCCAACCCGTTTTCCGTCATTACGGCCAACACATTGTCTGCCTCTTCCGGCGTCCGACAGAACGGGATCATCATGATCACATTGTCAAAGCCCATCTCGCCCCGCAGCCGCGTAATCGCTTGGCATTCCAGCGCAAAACCATCGCGGTAGTGGTCGGAATAATAGCGTGAGGCGCCGCGAAACCCGATCATAGGGTTTTCTTCATGTGGTTCAAAATCGCGCCCACCCAGCAGGTCAGCATATTCGTTAGTTTTAAAATCGCTCATCCGCACGACAACGGGCTTGGGGTAACAAAAGGCCGCAATTCGCGACAGGCCCCGCGCCAAATGATCGACGAAATAGTCGGGCCTACTGTCATAGCTTGCCGTCAGCGTTTCAATCTTTTGACGGGTATCTTCGTCAGAAATGGCGTCGAAATTCAGCAAGGCCATGGGGTGAACCTGCACGGCGCTGTTGATCACAAACTCCATGCGCGCCAACCCTACCCCATCAACTGGCAAGCGCCACCAGCGCAAGGCAGCAGACGGGTTGGCGAGGTTCAACATGACCTTGGTTCTGACATCAGGCAGATCGCCCAGCGCTTCTTCGGTCACGGTAATCTTGGAAATGCCATCGGTGACGACGCCCTTTTCGCCTCCGGCACAGGACACGGTGACGTCCTGTCCATCATGCAGCAGATGCGTGGCGTCCCCGCAGCCGACAACCGCTGGCAGGCCCAATTCGCGGCTGACGATTGCGGCGTGGGAGGTGCGCCCGCCATGGTCTGTCACAATGGCGGCGGCGCGTTTCATAATCGGCACCCAATCTGGGTCAGTGGTCGAGGTGACCAATACCGACCCATCTACAAACCTGGCGATATCAGCCGCGTTTTCGATCATGCAAACGCGCCCGGTCACGGCTGCATTGCCAACGCTAAGGCCTGCGACCAACGTGTCGCCTGCGTCATCCACGGTATAGGATTTCATCAATCCGACATCAGTGCGTGATTGCACCGTCTCTGGCCGCGCCTGCACGATATACAATGTGCCGGTTTTGCCGTCGCGCGCCCATTCCATATCCATCGGGCAGCCATAATGTGCCTCGATCACTTTCGCTTGTCGGGCAAGGGTCAGGATTTCGGCATCACTCAGTACAAACTTTCCGCGCTCTGCCTTCGACGTCGGCACGTTGCGCGGCGTGCCATCACGGTCATGGATCATCTTGATCTTTTTTGCGCCAAGCGTCTTTTCAAGAATCGGCGTCTTGGTTTGGTCATCCAGAAACGGTTTGAATACTTGATATTCATCCGGGTCAACCGCCCCCTGCACCACGTTTTCACCCAAGCCCCAGGCGGCATTGATCAGCACGACATTGGGGAACCCGGACTCCGTATCGATTGAGAACATCACGCCTGATCCGCCGATATCGGCACGCACCATTTGTTGTACGCCAACGGATAACGCCACCTGTCTGTGGGAAAACCCCTGAATTTGGCGGTACGAAATCGCGCGGTCAGTGAACAGCGACGCGTAACACTTGCGACAGGCATCCAGCACAGCCGCCTCGCCAATCACATTGAGGAACGTCTCTTGTTGGCCGGCGAAACTGGCGTCTGGCAGGTCCTCTGCCGTGGCACTGGACCGGACGGCGACGGGGATATCGGCCTCGCCCGCGTTGTCTGACAATGTTTGATATGCTGTGATGATGGCGTCGCGCATATCGTGCGGACATTCACCGCCAAGGATCAGTTCGCGGATGCTTTGCCCGGTCCTTCGCAACGTCGCCCTACCTTGCGCCAGGGCATCCAATGCCGCAGCAATCTGCGCATCCAGATCATTGGCTGTCAGATAGGCCCGGAACGCATCGGCGGTGGTTGCAAAGCCCGGCGGCACAAGAATACCCTTCGGTTCCAGCGCATGGATCATTTCGCCCAGTGATGCGTTCTTGCCGCCAACGATTTCCACATCGCCACGGCGCAGCTTGGCAAAATTCAGAACAAGCGGTGTCGCTTTGGTCATTGCGCGTCCTCTCACATCGGTTTCGATAGGATATTGCCCGGGCATGCGTCAGACCAACTGACATAGGTCAATCGGCGGTTGTCACATTATGCAGAATGTAGGAACTGCCACCAATGCGGGAGGTGCAATGATGCGCATCGACGAACACAAGAAACGGACTAAAACCTGATCGCAGAACTGAAGCTAGACAGGTGTATTCTTGGTTTCAGATGTTGCGGTTGGCCACATGTCCAGCCCCATTTTGATCAGCTTGCCGGTCTCGCTCGTGTATTGCTGATAGGCCTTTTCCAGAAATGCGACCTGTGCTTTCTGAAGCTCCTGGGCAGATTTGCAATGCAGCAATTCATGCTGGGTTTTCACGTCTTCTTTGATGCGGTCGGCAACGAAGGTGGCAAGTTCGCTATTCATGTCGGCGACGGCCTCATGCCAGCTTGCACCCATCCAACGCATTGGACCTAGGCCTGCATCCTCGAACTGTTTCAGAAAGGCCTGGCCAAGTGCGACCGGATCTTCGCTCGTTATTGTTTCTTTGCTTGATTTGGTCATGACGGGCTCCCTCCATCTGATGGTAATTTTGAAATTTTAACGGCGGAGATTGTGTTGTCTTTGACATTCATCAACGCGCGTTCGGTCAAGATCGTCGATTTCACGGGGCATGACTGATGATTTGACCTCGGGCCTGACCACACAACATGCTTTGGCCCTGCATGACACCCATGGATGGAACGAACTGCCCCAAGTGGCGGGTCCGTCAATGCTGCGCATTCTTTTACGACAATTTACCAATGTGCTGGTGCTGATCCTGATCATCGCTGCCGTCATCGCTTTTGTGGTGGGCGAACGAATTGATACGATTGCGATTGCCATTGTGATCCTGCTGAACGGCGCATTGGGTTTTGTGCAGGAGTGGCGGGCCGAAAACGCGTTGCAGGCCCTGCGCAACATGATGTCGCCCCAAGCAACTGTGCTGCGCGATGGTCATCAGATGGTCATCCCCGCGCGCGATCTGGTCCCCGGTGACCTGATCTTTGTGGCAGCAGGCGACCGTGTGCCAGCGGATGCGGTGGTCGTCGCGCAAACCGCGCTTTCTGCCGATGAAAGCGCGCTGACCGGGGAATCCGTACCGGTGACCAAGGATGGCGATGATGCGATCCTTTTTACTGGCACCAATGTGGTCGAAGGGCGCGGCATGGGGCGGGTCACGGCCATTGGGACAAAAACCCGTTTCGGCCAGATCGCCGTTCTGACCGGATCTGTCGAACAGCGCCAGACACATTTGCAGCGTCAGTTGGGGCAGCTGGCCAAGCAGCTTGGTGTTGTCGCCTTGCTGATTGCCGCTGCAATCATGGGTTTGGGCGTATGGGGCGGCAGACCCATGACCGAGATGTTCATGACTGGCATTTCGCTTGCCGTGGCGATGGTGCCAGAGGGGCTGCCCGCAGTGGTGACGATCACCATCGCCCTTGGCGCCGCCGCCCTAGTTCGGCAAAACGCCCTGACACGAAGGCTGCAAGCGGTTGAGACACTTGGTGCGGCTTCGGTGATCTGTACTGACAAGACCGGCACGCTGACCGAAAACAAGATGACGGCAACCGAAATCTGGACCCCGCAGGGTCAGTATGACGTCACTGGCACGGGCTATGATCCGTCAGGCCATATTGCACTGGCGGGTGAAAAACGGCGCGCCTCGCAAGATCCGGTGCTGGCGGACTTGCTTGAGGTTTGCGCGGGCTGCACCCATGCCACTTTGCAGCATCAACAGGGCGAATGGAACATGATCGGCAGCCCCACCGAAGGCGCGTTGCTGACGCTGGCCTATAAAGGGTGGGCAACCGTGCCCGATCCCGACGATATCGCGGGGGAGTTGCCGTTTAACAGTGATCGCAAGCGCATGAGCATTCTGCGCAAGACGCCCAATGGCCTTAAGGTGCTGACCAAAGGCGCGCCAGAGCGGTTGCGCGATCTTTGCGCCGCGATCATGGGGCCGGATGGGCCCGTCCCAATGACTGACGAAGGTCGCGCACAGATCGAAACCGCCTATACCGCGATGGCCGCCAATGGGCACCGCGTGATTGCCCTGGCGGCGGGCAGCAGCCCCGATGATGCATTGCGCGAAGATAACCTTGTTTTCCTTGGCCTTGTCGGCATCATTGATCCGCCCCGGCCCGAGGTCCCACCTGCGGTGGCTCTTGCCCATGCGGCGGGCACGCGGATTGTCATGATCACTGGAGATAGCCCGGTCACAGCCAAGGCAATTGCCAAAGGTGTCGGGCTGGATCCGCATGCGGTGTTGACCCATGACATGGTCGCGCAGTTGTCAGACACGGACCTGACCGACGCGCTGGATCAGGACATGCTGATCGCGCGGGCGGAACCTGCCGACAAAATGCGCATCGTGGCCCTGTTACAGAACAAGGGACAGATCGTGGCCATGACGGGCGATGGCGTGAACGACGCCCCGGCGTTAGAGCAAGCCGATATCGGGATCGCGATGGGCATTCGTGGAACCGATGTGGCGAAAGACGCCGCCGATCTGGTCCTGCTGGACGATAACTTTGCCACCATCATCGCGGCCATCCGCGAGGGGCGGCGGCAATTCGACAATCTGCGCAAGTTCGTACGTTACCTGCTGTCATCGAACGCGGGCGAGGTCGTTGCCCTGGTTGTGAATATCATTATTGGTGGGCCGCTGATCTTTCTGGCAACGCAAATCCTGTGGATGAACCTGATCACTGACGGGCTGACCGCCGTCGCACTTGGGCTGGAAAAGCCCGAGCGCGGACAGATGCAGGAACCACCCCGGCCCATGAACGCACCGATCCTTGGCTGGTCCGGTGTCGCATTGATCGCGGTCTTTGGTCTTTACACAGGTCTGTCCAGCCTTTGGATTTTCTGGAGCTTACTACCGTTCGACGAAACCCTCGCCCGCACCGCAGCTTTTACAGCGATGGTGGTCTTTGAGAAATTCAGCGTCTTTGCCTTTCGATCATTGCGCGCGCCCTGCAGCAAGATCGGCTGGACCAGCAATCCGTTCCTTTTGCTTGCACTGGCGGTCACGCTGGGTGCGCAAGTTGCCGCGGTCTATTGGGCGCCGCTGCAAACCCTGCTGCACACAACCGGGCTAAGCCTCGCTGAATGGCAAATAATCGGGCTATTTACCCTGCCCCTGATCATTACCCCCGAACTTGCGAAGATGATCCTGATTAGGAGACGGCCCAATGGCGCTTGAGCACGGGCATAGCCCCAAGGAGATTGCCGCGCGGCTGGACGCCCAGAATGACAGCTGGCGGTTGCGCGATGCGATCTTTGGCGGAATCGATGGAACTGTGACTACCTTTGCGATTGTCGCAGGGGTGCAAGGCGCGGGGCTCGCCTCGCATATCGTGATTGCATTGGGGTTGGCCAATGTGCTGGCTGACGGCTTTTCGATGGCCGCAGGCAATTATGCTGGGACCAAGGCGGTCGCTGACGACCGGCGCAGGCTGTGGGCGGTCGAAGAACGACATGTCCGCGAAAACCCGCAAGGGGAACAAGACGAGCTTAAGCAGATATTGGCGCGCATGGGCCTGAACGGGCAGGTGCTGCAAGAGGCTGCGACAATGATCAGCGCCAACAAAAGGCAATGGATCGCGATGATGATGTCCGCAGAGTACGGATTGCCCCCAACCGATGACAGGCCGATCCGGGCTGCGTTGGTAATCTTTGTGGCCTTCGTGCTGGCGGGCATGCTGCCACTTCTGCCCTATCTGATTGGGCTGTCCCCTGCGTTTTCATGGTCCACCGGGATTGCGGCACTCACGTTCTTTGGGATTGGTACGATCAAATCTCGCTGGTCGCTGGCGCCTTGGTGGCGATCCGGCTTTGAAACTTTATTGATCGGCGGCTTGGCGGCAGGGTTGGCCTATGCCGTGGGCGGGTTGTTTCATCCTTAAATGAAAAACTGATCAACCGGGCGGCGCAGCAAAAAAGTGCTGGAAACTGCGCCCCACGTCGATCCGGCCCGCAGCGCGGCATTATACGCTAGATCGCCAGCACGTTTGTCAGATGCGCGGGCAGTTCATCCAGTGGCACGTGGGTGAGGTCTTTGGCGATATCTGCATAAAGCGCCTTTTGCAGTCCAGGTGTCAGGGCTTGGCGCAGATAGCCTAGCATGGTCGCAGGCGCGATCAGGATCAGACGGTGGAAATCGCCCCTGGACAATGCAGCCCCAAGATAGCGAACGATATCAACCGCAAAAAGTCGCGCTGCTTGTCCTTTCAGGTCTGGATCAGAAACCCCGCCACGATTGGGACCAACAGCCGCATTCATGATATCTGGCGCATCGGACAGTTCGGTCACGGCTGGCGCTTTGAGGTTTTGGGTGCTGTGACCATAAACACCTTTGCCTGTGCCATTATTGATCGCGATGCGCACGGTTTGCGCGTCAGCCAGCACAATCCATGTTTTGATTGGTTTCATGATACTGCTCCTGCGGTTTTCTTGACCAACTTCTGAAGTTATCCACGCCGCTGCGGTTGATTTTTCTCAATTGTCAGCGGCATTTTGATGCGACAAAGGACCAGATGGTGACGGGTACAATGACGGATCAGAAACTCGACGGACTTTTGTTGATGGCTATGCTGGACGCCATGCCGGATGCCGTCCTGATGAGTGATGCGGAGGGTGTCATTACGCGGGCGAACAGGGCCACGGGCACGCTTTTTGGCTATTCGCCGGAAAAACTGACCGGATCGCGTATCAACATGTTGATGCCGCCGACAGTGGCCGCACGTCACGATGGCTTCATGCGGGCTTATCTAAACGGCGCAAAATCACGTGTGATCGGGCGCGGACGCACTGTGCAAGGGATGCGACGGGACGGAACATTGTTTCCACTGCATGTATCCCTGGGTCCAGCCGAATACGCGGGCAAGACTCATTTTGTGGCCATCATGCATGACATCAGTCGACGGGTTGCCACCGAAGATGCTTTGGCGCGTTCTGCCAGACTGGACGCGATAGGGCAGATGACAAGCGGGATCAGCCATGATTTCAGCAATATTCTGACGGTGGTGATTGGAAACCTTGAACTTCTTCAGGATCGCGTCAAGGACACCGAAAGCCAGGAGATTGTATCAGACGCCTTGGAAGCGGCGGATTTGGGCGCCGAGTTAACTGCGGGTCTAAGTGCGTTTGGCCGCAAAGGCGCGGTTCATTGCGAAGTCATCGACATCAATTCCGCCTGCCATTCCGCATTGACCCTGATCAAACGCACTTTCGATCCACATTATGAGATATCGGAGGAATTGGCCGACCCTATGCCTGCCGTGCTCGGTGACACCACGCAACTGCAATCGGCATTGATTAATATTGCGCTGAACGCCCGTGATGCGATGCCAGAGGGGGGGCAGCTTATCATTCGGTCTGAAGAGGTGGTTATCGATGATGACTACATCGCGCAGGAACTGGATGTTGACCAAGGGGCCTATGTGCGGATTTCGGTCACGGATACCGGGCGCGGGATGGGCCCCGACACCCAACAGCGCGTGTTTGAACCGTTCTTTACCACCAAACCGGCCGGACGTGGCACCGGGCTGGGGCTAGCCATGGTATATGGATTTGTGCGCCGATGTGGGGGGCATGTCGCCATTTACAGCGAAATCGGACGTGGCACGACAATTGCCCTTTATTTTCCGGTTGTGGACGGGGCGTCTAATGAAGAGCGCGCCCGCGAGACGGTGTCTGCCCGCCAGGCCGCCCGCGATAAAACGGTTTTGGTCGTGGAGGATAATCCGCATCTGCGCAAACTCACGACCGCGCGGCTAAAGGAACTGGGCTATGGTGTACGTGAAGCTGAACGAGGGGATATCGCCGCAAACTTGCTGCAGAAAGATGGAGACACCATTGACGCGGTCTTTACCGATCTTGTGATGCCAGGGGAACTGGATGGGCTCGCGCTAGCCCGTCACATCGTTGCGACCTACCCTGACAAACGGATATTGCTGACATCAGGTTATGCCGAAGACGTTCTAAGCCAACAAAACGAAGACATCGCCCATAAAATCCTGCGTAAACCTTACCGTCAGTTGGATTTGGCAAAGGCCCTTTCGGCATTGTTTGACGACGGCTGATCCTTGCAAACCTGCACATCACAGGTGAACGAATAACCAATCCCACGAATTGTTGAAATCAGACGGGGCGCAGCAGGATTTCGTTCGATTTTTTTGCGCAGGCGGGCAATTTGATTGTCAATTGTACGGTCCAGCGGCGTGTAGCTTTGCCCACCGACCAGATCCATCAGTTGTTCGCGTGACAACACGCGTTTGGGGCGGGTCAGAAACACCGCGAGCAGCTTGAATTCGCCGCTGGTCAGTTCGATCAACACCCCATCGCGACCAAAAAGCTTCATTTCTTCGATCATAGCGATCATGTCATCAAAGCGCCACGCGACGCTGCCTTCAGCAATTGATGGTTTGGTCACTGTCTCTCTGCTGCGACGTAGAACGGATTTGATCCGCGCCACGACCTCGCGCAAGTGAAACGGTTTGCTAACGTAGTCATCAGCCCCGATTTCAAGCCCGACAACCCGGTCAATGACCTCACCCTTGCCCGTCACCATCATGATTGGGACACGTGACGTTCTGCGGATCGCGCGCGCAACATCCAATCCATCATCATGACCAAGATCCAGATCAAGCGTGATGAAATTGACGGGATGCGCAGCAATGGCGGCAAGCGTGCCCTGCTTATCGCCAGCCTCAAGCACAGTGGAACCCTCGCCCTCAAAGCAGCGCCGCAACAGCGTGCGGATCTTAGGGTCATCATCAACGACCAGAATGACAGCGTTTTTCACGAGGTCTCTCCGCGCCTCAGTTCATGGTGTAGGTAGGAGTGGCAATATGTGAATCATAGTCAGTTTAGGCAACTGATACAAATTGATACAATTCGATACCTTGTAGACGATGCGCCTGATACAAGCGGCCCTTAGCTTTCTTTCAACCGGATAAAAGGAAGCTGCCATGTACGTCACTGCCCCGCTGCCCGAACACGCAGCTCCCGAAACAACACCGGCAAAACCCAGCATTTCACGTCACCGCACAATGACGCTCATGCCTGGCACGCATCTTTTCCTCGAAGGCGATCCGGCGGATCGGATTTACGAGGTGGCCAGCGGTGTGTTGCGCCTGACCCGGATTATGGAGGATGGACGCAGGCAGGTGATCGCCTTTGGCTATCCGGGTGACACCGTGGGTTTCCCCAGTGATGGTCTTTATCACACCGATTGCGATGCGTTGGTGCCCAGCACTCTTGTCGTGCATCGCCGTGATCATCTGGAGTCAGCCAAGGGCGACCCTGTTTTGCATCAGCGATTGCTCAAGGCCGCCTTGCGTGAAATAAGCGGCATGCAAGATCACTTCATGATGTTGGGGCGGAAATCATCGGTTGAAAAGCTGGCATCGTTTCTGCGGGTCCTGACCACCCGCGTGGGCGAACCACTGGGCGATTTTGATCAGGTGACATTGCCCATGACACGCGCCGATATCGCCGATTTTCTGGGGCTGACCACCGAAACCGTCAGCCGCACATTCACCCAGTTGCGCAAATCACGGATCATCGCAATTGATCACGTGAACACAGTGATCATCCTCAAACCTATCGCCCTGCGCGCCATTGCCGAAGGGGACGACGGTTAGGCAACCGTCTCATCTTCGTGCGCCCGAACGGGTTTGTATCACTATCATCATAACACAGGAAATCGAAGCGCGTACGCGCACAAGATGACCGTTCTTCTGGCCGCCCCATACCTTACGCCCAGTTGTCTTTCATCGCACGCAATACGTCAGCCCGGCTGATCTGACCAATCAACTGCCCTTCCTGCATCACGGGGAACCGCCGATACACGCTGTTGAGAAAGGTCTTGGCGGCTGTGACAATATCCACGCCAGCATCCAGGGTTTCGACATCCGTTGACATGTAGTGGGCAACGGTTTCGCCCCATTCGCGGTAATAGCTAGCTTCCAAAGCAGCCTTCAGGCAATCCTTTTTCGACAGAACCCCTGCCAGATTGCCAGTCTTATCCACGACCGGGGCACCTGAAATGCTGTGATCCAGCAGGATGCTCATCGCGTGGTTGATCTCCATATCAGGGGACAGTGTGATCAGATCAACCACCATGTAGTCAGCGACCCTTTGTACTTGTGTCATTGCTGACCCTTCCGTTGCTTCATCTTGCAGCCGCCGCAACTGGCGCAGGCCAAACCGCCGCAAGATCCCTTGATCGGCGTTCGTCCAAGGAAAAGACCAACGGCAAGTCCGCACATCGAAATCAGAAGGATCGCAAAGCTAAGGATGATGGGTGCCAAGATGCCGTCCTCAATCAATCAGGTGTTCAGCAAACGCGCCGGTCGTGATTCCTGCAGGTGCGGATGTTCCATCGGTGATGAATAGTGCGGCGATGCCAAGCTGCTGTGCCAAAGCGACGCCATCTTCTGTCCCGGCAGCGCACAAGGCAGTGGCGAAGGCGTCTGCTTTCATTGCGGTATCTGCCAGCACTGAAACCGACCCCAGCGAAGTGGACGTCGGCCGCAATTGCCTCGGGTCGATAATATGGCTGGTGCCAACCGGGCCATAAACACCGTTTGCGGCGTGCCCTGACGTCGCGAGCGCATATCCCTGAGGGGCGACAACCCGTGATACCCTGACTTGGCCCGCAAATGGATCAGCGACGGCCACCTGCCATTCCCGGCCATCAGGATGATGGCCAAGTGTCATCACTTCTCCACCAATCTCGACCAGAGCGCTGGTGGCCCCAATGGCCGAGAGCCTCATGATGATCTTGTCGAGCGCATACCCCTTGGCGATCCCGCAAAGATCAAGTGTCAGGTTCGGGGACGCTTTCGTGATGGTGCTACCGCGCACGGTGATGTCTTTGAACGCGCCTGTCGCCCCGCTGATCGGGCCGAAACCATGCCGCCCGACAATTGGACCCACTGTTGGATCGAAGGCACCATTGGTCAGCTGTGCGATAGCAAGTGCCTTTGCCGTTACATCACATAGGGCCGACGGCATCTCCTGTGGCTCTGTCCTATCACTCCCGTTGAAACGCGACAGGTCAGATGCCCGGCGATATGGCGACATTTCCATATCGGTCTGATCAATCAGCTCTTGAACGGTGGATCTGACCAGGGTGGGATCAATCTGATTATTCGTCACCAGCCGCCAAGTCGATCCAAAGGCGGGTCCACCGATAAGCTGCGTGGCAGCACTGGCCGCATGCGGCAGAATGACACCCACTGCCGCCAATCCAAGGATCATGTCACGCCTGTTCAGCATCATCGCTCAAACTCCAAAATCATCGTTGAAGATGTGGTCGGGATCGACGCCCAGTTCGTCCAGCATCGCCAGTACGGCCTGGATCATCAGGGGCGGGCCGCACAGGTAGTATTCGCAGTTTTCGGGCGCGGGATGATCGCCAAGATAGCGTTCCAGCGCGACGTCATGGACGAAACCCATCGGACCTGACCAGTTATCCGCAGGCTCTGGATCGGACAGGGCCTCTGTCCAGCTAAAGTTGGCATGCTGGGTCGAAAGCCTGTCAAATTCGTCTGTATACAGCAGTTCGGTCTTATTGCGCGCGCCATACCAAAAACTCATCTTGCGCGCGGTTTTCACATGCTCAAGCTGTTCAAAGATCATCGCGCGTAGGGGCGCCATGCCTACGCCGCCGCCGATAAAAACCATCTCGCGATCCGTGTCCTGAATGCGGAACGAACCGAAGGGGCCGGACACCAGGACCGGAGCGTCCTGCTGCAAGGAAAACAGCCATGATGAAACGATGCCGGGAGGCGCATCGACAACAGAGGGCGGCGGCAGGGCAAGGCGGATATTCATTACAATCCGACCAGCGGCAATGTCTTCGGGCCGGTTCGAGATGGAATAGGCGCGCGTGACATCCGTGTCGTTTGTGACGGACAGGCGGCGCAGAGGTCGCCATCTTTCTTCGAAACGCTCCGGCACGGTGACGTTGGTGTAGTCGAGCGTATAGGATGGGGCGGTGACCTGCACGAATGATCCGGCAAAGAAGTCCGGGCGCATGCCTTCGGGCATTTGCAGCACAACCTCGCGGATCAACGGCGTCAACTGACGCGTCGATGTGACCTGACAGGTGAATGCCTCCGCACCCAGCATGTCTTCGTCGACTTCAAGCTCCATGTCATGGCGCACCACGACCTGACAGGCCAGATGCAGACCTTGCCGCATTTCGGCGCGGGTAAAGCGCGCGGCCTCGATTGGCAGGGGGTCCGGGCCACCGTTTGTGACGGCTACGCGGCATAACCCGCAGGTGCCTGCACCCGCGCAGGCGGATGGGACAAGGACGCCGTTGTCGTTCAGGGCAGATAACAGCTTTTGCCCGGTTGTCGTTGCGATCCTGGTTTGCGTGTTGACTGTCAGCGTTGCAGGTCGTTCTGGCATCAATGTCGCGCGCGCCATCACCACCATCACCGTCAGCACAACGACAAGCGTGATGAGAAGCGCACTGCCAAACAGGATATCGGTCATCAACCTACCCCCGCAAATGCCGAGAAACCAAGCGACATGAGGCCGGTGACGAGGAATGCGCTTCCCAACCCCTGCAACCCGGCGGGCATGTCACTGTACTTCAGTCGCTCGCGAATGGCGGCGAAGACCACAATCGCCAGTGCCCAGCCAACGCCGCTGCCAAAGCCGAAAACCACGGATTCCGCAAAATCGTACTGCCTTTCGACCATGAAAAGGCTGCCGCCCAGAACAGCACAGTTGACCGTGATCAGCGGCAGGAAAATCCCCAGCGCGCGGTAAAGGACTGGGACAAACCGATCGAGCACCATTTCAAGGATCTGCACCATGGCGGCGATGACGCCAATGAAAGCAATCAGCCTGAGAAACGTCAGATCAACGTCAGGCAGACCAAGCCAGGCCCATGCGCCTTCCAAAAGAAACCCGTTATAGATCAGGTTGTTGACGGGCACCGTGATCGTCTGCACTACGATGATCGCAAGCCCAAGCCCGAAAGCGGTTTCCAAGCGTTCAGAGACGGCAAGAAAGGTGCAGACACCCAGAAAGAAGGTCAGAGCCAGGTTTTCCTGAAAAATCGCGGTGATCAGCAGATCCGTCATTCGCGCGCCCTTTGCGGTTTCAGGCTGAATTTAGGAACCTCAACCTGCGTGACCCAATGGGAGCGGATGACCCAAATCAGCAGGCCGATAATGAAAAACGCGCTGGGGGCCAGTTGCATCAGGCTCAACGGGACAAACCAACCGCCCTCTGATGCCAGTGTCAGGATAGTGTATCCCAGCAGTGATCCTGCGCCCAAAAGCTCTCGGATCGAGCCGACGATGATCAGGACCAGACTGTAGCCTAATCCATTACCTAGCCCGTCCAGTACCGAGGGCCAGACCGGGTTGCGCATTGCAAATGCCTCGGCTCGGCCCATGACCAGGCAATTGGTCACGATCAGTCCGACAAAGATCGACAATTGGCGGCTGGTTTCAAACGCATAGGCCTGAAGCAGCTCGTCAATCACAATCACAAGCGATGCGATGATGATGATCTGGACGATCAACCGAATGACGTTCGGGATATGATTGCGGATCAGGCTGATCGTCGTGGATGCAAGGCACAGAACGGTCGTCAGCGCCAGCGACATGACCAGCGCCGTCGACAGCGATGTCGTAACGGCAAGGGCCGAACAAATACCGAGGATTTGCAGCGTGATCGGGTTGTTTTCGACCAACGGGGCCGTGACGTGGCGCAAGTTCGATGCCATCTTTTAGAGCCCTTCTTCTGCCAGACGTGCAAGAAACGGGCCATAGCCATGATCGCCAAGCCAGTACCGCAGCATGTTGGCCACACCGTTGCTGGTGACCGTTGCGCCGGAAATGGCATCGACCTCGTAAGGGCTGGTCGCTATGCCACGTACCACGGAGATCACGATTTGACCGCTTTCGTCGGCAATCTGTTTGCCGGGCCAAAGCGCCTGCCATGCTGGTTCTTCGACCCGCGCTCCGATGCCGGGTGTTTCGCCCTGTTCAGTGATTGTCAGCGCGGCGATGGTATTGAGATCAGGTTCCAACGCCAGCATCGCCTGAATAGCCGACTGATACCCACGGCCCTGAACGGGCAGGACAATCAGCAGCAAATCACCGTCCCGTTCCAGAAGGTGCACGGGCATATGATTGGCGCGTCGACCCAAACCTGCGACATCGGCGTCGGGGGGAATAGTGGCGCTTTGCTCGGGCTCAGTTGCGGCCGCCTGCGCATCAAAGCTGGCAGGGTCGATATCCGTGGTGAATGTGCCCGTCGCCAGTTCCACAATCCGGGTTTCGAGCGTATCGACCCCAGCTTCCTCCATGATGTCCCGCATGCCAGGCAACGTATCCAGCATTTGCGCCATACGGGCCGCCTGTTCTGCCTCCACATGCGCATCTTGCAAGGGTTTCAAGGCGACTGCGGTTGTGGACACCACGACGGCACAGAAAAGGGCAACAAGAATGGCGACGCCGAACACCTTGAAGTGGTCGTCATTCGGGCGCGTAAGGAAACGCCGCCATGGCGTGAGCGGGCTAAGCATCGGCGACCCTCCAGCGTCTCGCATCAATCAGGACGACCAGATGATCGATGAGCGGCGCAAAGATGCTGGCGATGAGTGCGGCAAAGACGACCCCTTCGGTGGTCAGGGTCGGACCACCTGAAAACAGCACAATCAAGCCGCCTGCCAGCACACCATAAATCCAGCGGCTCGGATTGGTGACGCTTGCTGCTGTCGGGTCACAGACAAGAAACACCAAGCCAAAGGCCATCGCAGAAGCGATCGTTATTGCATCTGGCCCGTCGGCTGACATCTTCAGCAGGGCAACGGTAACCACAATCGCGCTGAGCATGACGCGCCAGGATATCAGGCCCAGAAACGCAAGCAGAACTGCCCCGGGGATAGTGGCTAAAGCAAGGTTTGTCGTGCCCGGTGCCAGACTAACCTGCGGAAATGAGAAAACCAAAAGTGACGTTGCAACGACCGCTGGGCTTAAAAACCCAAAACCCCGCCCGCCAAAGACAAGCTCTGCCAGAACCACGCCAAGAGACAACGCTAGTGTCAGTTGCCAGAGTGCAAGATCGGGAGAAACCAGTACGCAGACGATCAGCGCGGTTGTGACCCCGTGAATGCTTGGTGTGCGTGTGCGAAGGGCGGCAAATGCACCTTCCCAAAACAAGACGGTGGTTAGCGCGGTGAGCAACAACATCAAATATTCTGTCGGGTTAGCAATTGCTGCCACGATCGACGGCGCAATAAGCGCTACGACCTGCACGGCGGTGACGCCCGCCACCCCGGCCGCAAAGGAAAAACCTGTGGTCATGCGGCGTCTTCCATCAATTCATCAAGAACCTGTCGTAGCAAGACGCCGTAATCGGCACCGCTTGTGCAAAGGCGGGACAGGATCGCCACGTCTTCCTCGACCAAAGCCAAACAGCCAAGGCGGCGAGCGGTTTCGCTGTCACCCACGCTCAACGCGCGCATCAGCGGCACGGGCAGGATACGTGGCGCAAGTGCGCGCTCCAGCGATGCCTTGGGGATCAACGCACTGATCTGACGGGAAAGTTGCGATTTCGATGATAGTTGTGTTGGCGCGATGGTACGTGCGGTCACCATAACCTGCTCATGGAAACGCCCAAGAAATACGGCTCGTCGTCCGTTCAGTGTGGTGCCTGAGCGAAAAACTGGGTTTGCATCCACAGCAAAACCGCCTGCGGCAATATCCGCGAGACGGGCACCAAGAGTTGTCCGCACCAGCATTGGCTTATCTGTCAGCGACCCACAAACCGCCACCACACGATCAGATGCATATTGACCCGTCAAAAACAGATGGCCGATGGCTTCGACATCCTGATAACCAATGGTCCAGACCTGCCGACCGGATTGGACCGAACACATCCGGTCGATATGGGTGCCAGACAACCCTGATGCTATTGTGCCATCAAAGCGCGCAACGCTCACGCCATCCGTTGTTGGGCAAAGCGGGTCACCCTTTGACTGACAGATATAGACCTGCCCATCCGTCAGCTTGCGCAGCGCCATAACACCCGTAGTGAACGCAGCCATTCGCCCATCAAGAACCACATGCGGGTTGGGTGCGGCGGCCACATGCGTGGCGTTCACGAAAATCGCGACTGGTCGGGCGTTAGGGTCAGGTGTTCGACCAAATGGACGGGTCCGAAAGGCGGGCCACATACCACGGCCAAGCAGTGCATCGCGGATTGCAGCATCGGTATTGGCGTCCAGTGGCACGTTTTCATGGCCAGCAAGAGCCTGTTCAGCGCTACGCCTGATGACACAGGCGGACAAGGTCCGGCGTGGCCCATACTCAATCCGCACAACCGTCCCGGCGAAGGGGGCAACATGCGCAATCTGATCGTGATTGCGATCTGTGAACAGGACCTGACCAGCGCTAACAGCGTCCCCTTCCTCGACCGCAAAGGCGGGACGCAGACCGGGGAAATCCGCACCAACGATCGCTGCCGTCGCGGGTGGTTTACTTCCACCAATGGCCTGCAAAGGGGCATCTGTGTCAGATGGCCAATGACCCTGTCTAATCCTGAAATGCATACGCTTCCGCCAGCCGTTTGATACCTGTGTTTCACGATCTTCAAGACATTCTGAACCCGACAGTTATCGGCGCGCCTGACCAAGCGATTGATATTCGTCAATGTGGAACTACAAATTCGCGGCATTTCTCTGGGTGACCCAGCCAGAGGAGCCAAGTCCATGACCAAGATGTCATCGCAAACAAAATTGGCCGGCATCAGCCTGCTTGTTGTTCTACTCGGCGCGCCTGCCACGGCACAGGAAGAGGGTCCTTCTTTAAATGAAATCGTCGATGCTTGGCTGGCGTCACCACATGCGGACCGTTCGTCTGAAGCATTTACCCATTGGCATGAAGAGGGCGAAATTCCAGGCACATGCGCGGTTTGCCATTCTAGCACCGGGGCGATTGATTACTTGCTTAGCGAAATGAAGCAGCCGGGCATCATCGATTACGCCGTGCCAACTGGAACATCGGTCGATTGCGCAGTTTGTCACACCTCCTCTGCATCAGCGCTGACAGTGGTCCCATTTCCATCTGGCGCAACGGTGGACACGTTCGAAGAATCTGCCATGTGTACCGTTTGCCACCAAGGACGCGCATCAACTTTGGATGTGGAAAACGCCGTGGCAGGGTTAGAGGATGACGTGATCGCAGGCGATCTGAGTTTTATCAACATCCACTACGCGCCGTCGGCTGCGACATTGATGGGTTCAGCCGTGCAAGGTGGCTATGAATACGACGGCAAGGTTTACAAGGGGCAATTCAGCCATGTTCCTGACATGAACGGCTGCGTTGATTGCCACCGGCCGCATTCGCTTGAGGTCCAGTTGGATAACTGCACAGCCTGCCACCAGAATGTGACCAGCTTCTCGGATATCCGTATATCACCGACCGACTTTGATGGCGATGGTGATACGTCGGTAGGCATTGCTGTGCCTATCAATGCACTGCACGAACGTCTTGCGGCGGCCATCCAAAGCTATGGCGCCGATGTCGCAGGAACCCCCATCGTTTATGACGCTGGATCTTATCCCTACTTCTTTGTCGACAGCAACGGGGATGGCAACGCTTCAGCAGATGAGACGGTATTCCCAAACCGATACCAAAGCTGGACACCGCGTCTGTTGAAGGCCGCATATAACTATCAGGTCATAGCCAAGGATAGGGCCATCTACACCCATAACCCGCACTATGCCCTACAGCTGTTGTATGACAGTTTGGAAAGCCTGTCAGAGCAGGTTGAGGTCGATATGTCAGGTTTGACGCGCCCGTGAATTTGAAACTGCTGCAAACCGTGATTTAGTGCCCGAAACGACATAAATCAGGTATGGTTTGGCGATGCAGAGATCTGGTCGACTTCTCCAACTTCTTCAGGCGCTGCGAGAACGGCGAACGGCGGTAACAGCAAATACCCTCGCGGATCGCTTTGATGTGTCAGAACGCACCATTTATCGCGATATGGAAACGCTGCTGGAACTGGGCGTCCCTGTCGAGGGTGAGGCCGGAACAGGGTTCATCCTGCGGCCCGGGTTCTTTCTGCCATCAATGGCCCTGACACAAAAGGAAGCCGATGCGATCCTTTTGGGACTGCGGTTCGTTGCCGCTCGTGGAGATAGAGACCTGGTCGCCGCGGCAGAAGCTGCATTGACAAAGATCACAGATGGGATGGGTGATAAGGCCGAAGCAACCATGCAGGCAAACGGGCTGACTGCTGGCCCGTCGGGTAGCGGTCGGCTGGCAGAATTGGCAACTATTCGGGTGGCGATGCGTGATCAGAAAAAGCTGAGCATTAAATACGGGATTTGCGGCGGCGAAATCAACCTTCGCACCGTCTGGCCAACAGCGCTTGGTTTTTTTGACACGACCGAGGTTTTGGCGGCTTGGTGTGAGGCGCGTGATGCTTTCCGCCACTTCCGGGTTGACCGAATGCACGAACTCCGGGCGCTGCCTGACATGTTGCCACGATCACGACAGCGGCTGTTGGCAGACTATCGGGACATGGAACCGGAAGCCAATCTTTGACCCTGGCGAACACTCCTGACACTTCTTGACCGCGGGAGCGCGCATAATGTGGGAAATGAACTGAGCAGGACAAAGCGACATGCATATCATTCTTGGGGGCACAGGCCGGGTTGGCGCGGCAACAGCGCACGCGTTGCTCGACCGAAACGAAAACGTGACGGTTGTCACGCGCGAAGCAACGCATGGCAAGGACCTGCAAAAGCGCGGCGCCCAGATTGCAGAGGTTAATCTACGTGCCGTCGACGCGTTACGGGACCTGTTTCAGACGGGCAAACGGGCATTTCTTCTCAATCCCACGGCTGATCCGTCAGGCGACACGGATAGCGAAGAACGCCAAAACATCTCTGCCATCATGGACGCGTTGCGGGATTCTGGTCTTGAAAAGGTTGTGGCGCAATCAACTTATGGCGCCTTTGAGGGTGAGGGTTGCGGTGATCTAACGGTGCTGTGCGAGTTTGAACAGCGTCTGCGCGCCCAACCGATCCCTGCCGCGATCAACCGTGGCGCATACTACATGAGCAACTGGGCGGGGATGGTCGGCATGGTCCGGGAAACCGGAACCCTACCCAGTTTTTTCCCTGCCGATTTGATGCTGCCGATGGTCGCCCCATCCGATCTGGGTCAGCAGGCTGCACAAAGACTGACAACGCCGGTTTCAGACACCGGGGTTCAACATATCGAAGGACCGGCGCTGTATTCGGCAGGGGACGCCGCGCATGTGCTTGGTGGTTTGCTCAATCGTCAGGTCAAGGTGCAAGACGTGCCACGGCATCAACTGGAAGAGACATTTGGACAGTTCGGATTCTCGAGGGAGGCCGCAGCGTCATATGCTTGCATGACCCGTCGAATGATCGATGGAAAAACTGATGCTGTAAGTGACCCCATAAGAGGCGAAACGTCGCTTTGTCAGTACCTGGAAACCGTCCTTGGGAGCCCCGCTGATCATGAGTAGGGGGCATTTGTTGCTTGCCCGAGGAATAACCGTTTTTGCGGCTGCATCTCTATGCCTGCTCAGTCATCAATCGGGGTGCGCATATCCAATTCAACCGCAGGATCAGGGTCAGTGATCCAGATGGATAGCAGCCCTGCTGTTATCGCACCTGTGCCCAGCAGCACCAGCGTATAGTTTACAACCCATCCCACAAACGGAATGAAGTTGAGGATGGCGACAACACTGATCGCCAACGCCACCGTCACCAGCTTCGCCAATAGCGATGGATCTTCGGACCCATCAAACGCCACCAGAACACGCCGTGCCACCGCATAGGCGGCCAGCAGATAGCCCAAGGTCCAGACCACAAGGATCGCCAGCAAGGCGAAGGGGACAAATGGCAAGCCAATGATCGTCAATGCCGTGATCGGCACCATCCCAAAAAGCGCGGACAACCCGATCACCCCCAAAAGGAAGGTTTGCAAAGGCTGCCGGGTCACACGGCGACGCATCTTTTCGACACGAGTTTCCGCGAACGTCAGGAAGATCGCAGCCAGCACCAGCAGAAAGATCGCAGAGATCAAAAAGGCCGAAAACATCGATAACCAGACAGGCAGCATCGGCATATCGATGGCGTCCCAACTGCGATCAAATTCGCGGTAGATCTCGCGGGTGTTCCAATCCTCAATAGTAATGCGGGCGGCTGGGATCACGCGTTCGGGGACAGATGTACTATCCTCGGTGGACAGGATTAGCGTGCCATCAATGCGCGCCTCCGGCCCATATGTCACGGTATCAGCCACGATCCAGGCATCGCCAGACACAGGCGCATTCAGATGGACCGTGCCACCGAATGCAGTCAGCGCCCCTGCAATCGGGCCTTCAATTGTTAGGCTACGACCAAAGAAACGCAAATTGCCCTCAACCGGCGCCGTGGAGGTACTGCGCACACTGAAACCGGCGGCGGTAATGTCTTCGCCCACAGGCGCGCTGATCGTCACAGAGCTGCCAGCGGCATAAACATCGCCACCTGTGTTTGTGCTGATGTTCACGTCATAACCTGCGGCGTGGATATCGCCACTGGCACTGCCTGACGTTGTGATCACACCGCCTGCGGCAAAGGCATCGCCGGTGGCCGACAGGGTCTCGGTCACGGTCTCTCCAGCGCTGTAGGTGTCGCCGCCATGCACACGGCTGACGTCTTGGGTCAGTCCTGGGCCTGCAAGGGCCAGACTGGCAATCGTTGCTATCAGAAAGAATCGCATATCAACGTCCTTTGATCCGTCCATCATCGCGGTCATTGATAAGGCCTTGCCCACCATCGGGATTGAGCAATGTCAAAACCCAACCGGGTAACGCGAGCTAAGCAAATGGCAGGCGCGCCAATGCGCCCGCACATGAAAACGGAGACTTGATATGCAAACAAACCTCCCGCCTACTCCGTCAAAGGGATCCCAACCACAGCCCTTCTTTGAGCAGCTTCAACAAGAGATGGAGCAACTTCTTGACCGGTTCCGGGGCTACCCATCCGTGGCCAGCGCGCTACCACGCCTTGGGCTTACCAGCGGCCTGCATCCTGCCATCGACATGGCCGAAACCGATGAGGCGGTCGAAATCTCCGCTGATATCCCCGGTGTTGAAGCCGATAATCTGGATGTGTCGCTGAACGGCGATGTTCTGGTCATCAAGGGCGAAAAGTCAGATGCGCGCGCCACGCAAGACAAAAGTTATCACCTGATCGAACGCAGTTACGGCAGTTTCCATCGTCAAATCCCCTTGGGCTTTACACCCGTGGATGACGCCATTGATGGGCAGTTTGCTGATGGGGTGCTGACCGTGACAATACCGAAACCGGATGAGGCCAAAACACCCAATCGCAGGATTACGATCAAGGCCAAGTAAAATGACCGGTGCCCGACGGAACCCCGGGCACCGCAATACATAGGAGGACCGATCATGACCCTGCGTACCATCCTTGTCTGTTTGACCGGCACAAAAACGGCACTCCAATTGCTTGACGCGGCGGCGCTTTTGGCGCGGCGCGACGATGCCCATGTGATCGGGCTTCATGTAATGGAATCGCTGGTCGTCTACCCCGGTGTCGCCATGCATATCCCCGAGGTGAGTTTTGAGAGTTTCATCGCCAGCCAGCGCGAACATGCCAACGCGGTCAAAGCGATCTTTGATGCGCAAGTCCGGGCAGAAGCTTTCCACTCGGAATGGCGGCAGGTCAGCAGCGAAAACGGATCTTTGGCCGATAGCATCGTGGCATCGGCGCGCAGCGTTGATCTGGTAGTGATCGCCCAAGAAGACCATGGCCAAGACCGTCCCCTGGTCAATAACCTGCAAGAGCGGGTAATCCGGGAATGCGGCCGCCCCGTTCTGGTCATCCCGTATGGCTATACCGCTGAAAGTCTTGGTGAAAACATCGTTCTTGGTTGGAGCGAAACACGCGAGGCTACCCGCGCCGTGCATGATCTGGTTGATGTGGCCAGTTCCGATGCAACGATCAGCGTCCTGCGTGTAGGCACGCCACCCAGCAACACGCTGGCTGATCATGCGGCCAACGATATGGCGGTTGCACTGGCGCGCCACGGCCCGCAGGTCGAGGTCGTGCACCGCGATAAGGATGGTGAGAAAGTTGCCGATGTTCTGGCACAAGAAGCCTTCGAGGCCGGTGCGGACATGCTGGCCACGGGGGCATTTGGCCATTCACGGGCTTATGATTTTGTAATCGGCGCGGTGACGCGGACGCTGCTCAGCGACGCAAGGCTGCCAGTGCTGTTTTCAAAATAGGCGTGTCCAACGAACCAGGCTTATGCGGGGTTGGGCTCTCTTCATCCTGCCCGGCCCGTCTGTCATAATTTCACACATCCATCAGCGCCAGCTTGCGCGTCAGCGCGTCGCGTTCTTCGATCAGGTCCAGCACCAATGCGACCCCAGCTACGTTCAATCCCAGATCCCGCATCAGGCGTGCAGCCTTGCGGGCACGGGCGATATGGGCGGGGGTGAATTCCCATTCTGCGTCGGTGCGGGTGATCGGTGTGACGACACCGTGGTCAACCAAGGTCACAACCCAATCGGCGTTCGCGTCACAAAACACCATGAGTTCGGTGAGCGACAGCGTCTCAATAACATCAATGCGGGCGTTGTGAGGTTTTGCTTTTTTCACAGCGTTATACTCCTAGTTTAGCGCGGGGGTTAAAGCGCTGCTCTCTGGCAAGCTGCTGATAAAGGTCACGGGCCTTGCCTGACAGTTTTGGCGGATTCACGATGTGCAATTCAGCGTAAAGATCACCCTGTTGCGCACCGGGCAGGCCTCTGCCCCGCAGCCGCAGCTTTTGTCCGTGTTTGGCATCAGCCGGGATCGTCAGATCAACCGCACCGCCAGGTGTTGGCATCTTGACCTTGCCACCCAACGCTGCCTCCCATGGGGCCACCGGCAGATTGACATAAAGGTCGCGCCCAACGATCCGATAGACAGGATGCGGCTTGATGGCAATTTCGACGAACAGATCACCGCCATCTTTGGCCAGCCCCTGCAATCGCAACTGTTGGCCCGGCAGAATGCCTTTGGGCACCTGCAGATCAACATTGCGCGTCATCAACGTCATCCGCCCCGCAGCATCAATCTGCGGCAACTGGAGCGTCAACGTGTGGCGGGCGCCTGCGATGGCATCCTCAAGGGTAATTTCAAATCGGACGTGCTGGTCCTGACGCATGCCCCCTGCACCATACCGCTGAGCAAAGAAGTCACGGAACATCTCGGGGTTGATGTCACGCTCGTCAAAGGCATAGCCGCCCTGCCAGCGGGTATCTTGGCCGGGGTCCGGGCGGTCCTGATCCCAGGCCGCACCATACCGGTCGTAAGCGGCGCGTTTTTCCGGATCACCAAGAATGTCGTATGCGGCCGCTGCGGCCTTGAACTTTGTATCCGCCTCCGGGCTTGGGTTGACGTCCGGATGATACTTGCGCGCCATCTTGCGGTAGGCCCGTTTGATATCGTCGGCAGAGGCGTCCTGAGGCACGCCAAGCGCTTCGTAGTGGGCTGTGTCAGTCACGGCATCGTCTCGCTTTTACATGCGGCCGTTGTCGCATGACCGGTACGGCCAAAAATTGACTAATCTCAATTGGGGCCGCGGCAGCGGGCTTAGGGTGACGATCAAACAACCAAGAGGCTCGTTATGAAAAACTTCACATTTCTTGCGCTGCAAGGCCCCAACGGCAAACCCGACGATCTTGCCCCTGTCGCTGAAAAAGCGATGGCAGTTGGCGGACGGCTGAATGTGCTGCACCTTGGACCGGTCCCCCTGTTGCCATACTCGCTTACGGCACATCCCTACGGTATGCCAACGATACCCGACAGCTGGGTTCAAAAGCGCAACACAATCGCCAAAAGCCTGACCGAACATCAAGCAAGCACCCGTCAATACCTTCAAAAACAGGGGCTGTCGGGTGAGGTTGGCGTTTACTGTGTCGAACCGTCCGCCTTTCATGACCTTGTCGGGCTGCGCGCCATCTTTTCTGATGTGTCCATCGTGCTGGACAGCCTACGCAGTACCAAAGCGGCCTTTGATGACATTGTTTATGGTCTGCTGTTTGAAGGGCCGGGACCTGTGATCCTGAATATCGAAAAAAGCCATAAAACATTGTCGCCAGACAGCGTTTTTGTCGCGTGGGACAGTAGCTTACCCGCTAGTCGGGCGGTCCGTTCAGCACTGCCCCTTCTCACGAACGCCAAAGAGGTCACAATCGCCTGCTTTGACGCCGATCCCTCGCGTCATGCAGATGGTCAGAGCCCCGGGTCTGATCTGGCAACCTGGCTGAGCCATCATGGTGTGAATGTCACTGTGCAGGAATACGCCACTGGCAATGACAACGTGGGTGGCGCATTGCAAACACGTGCTAAAGAAACTGCAGCCGATCTGGTTGTGATGGGGGCCTACGGGCGCAGCCGCTGGAACGAACGGTTCTTTGGTGGGACGACTGAAACCATGATCGCCCAACGCGATCTGCCGGTGCTTTTGGCGCATTAGCGGTCAAGTTTCACAGCCGTCACTTTCACACAGTCACGCTGCTGCGCTCCACGATCTGTCCGCCGGACACTAGTTGGTCATTGGGATGGGTGACAACGGCGCTGCCTTTCACCAATCCATCCAAAACTTCGGCGAATTGGTTATTCTGGCGGCCAATGCGGATAGTCTGCATTGTGGCAATGCCGTCTGAGGCTGTGAATACAGCCTAGTCGCCGTCCTGTTTAAAAAGTGCGCTTAGCGGCACTTGCAACACATCATCCTTGCTCCATTCGGTGATGCGCAGAAACACCGCAAACCCATCACCCAATGCCGCGCGGTCTGCTGCGGGCGTCGTAATATCAAAACTCGCATCCAGCCGCTGCTCCTGAATCCCCAATGCTGACACTTTGGTCTGGGCCGCTGGCGTGATGCTGGTCAGTGACGCGGACAAAGGCACCGGACCACCCTGGCGCTCAACAACCGCTTTGGACTCCGGTTGCAAACGAACTGCATTGCTGGACAAAAGGTCGGTCGCGATTTTGAGTTCAGCCGGATCACCCAAACGCAACAAGGGGGCACCGGTCAGGACTGTGCGTAAGCGCTAGGCGCCGGGCGGCGTCCTCAAGCTGGGTCAGGGATGCGACATCCCGCGCGACCAGTGTCTCTGTCCGCAGAAAATGCGTACGCGCCAAAGCATGTTCTTCGACAGCTTGCGCCAGATCGGTTTCGGCGACATTTAGCGCGGCCTCTGCCTCCTGCACGCTGGCCTGGGCCTGCAACATGGTGCGGCTGTCCAAAAGCGCGGGGGTGGCGGGGCGGACGATAGCGATGACAGTTTCATGCGCGATAACCTGATCGCCGACGTCAACTGGCGACCGCAAGGCGGTTCCAGTAGTCGGGCTAGCCACGTTATAGATATCCTTGATCCGCGTGACGCCGTCGGCGTTGATGGTCACTTCCAATGTGCCAAGGGCCACGATGTGTAGATCACCCGGGACAGGGTCATCCTGAAAGGCGACATAGCCTAACCCTAGCATGAGCATGGCACCGAGACCTAATAATCCAATTGTACGTGGTTTCAAAAACATGGGACAATCCCTTACTTTCATGACAGAAACGAGGTTTTGCTTGTCCAATCGGCGGCGCACCAGCATGACCGATCCGAAGCTCGTCAGCAGGACGAAAAAACTGGCTTTGGCAAAGATCGCGGGATGCAGGACAACATGCATATTATTAAGATCGCTGAAAAAGCTGTTCGCCATCGCGATTGCGATCTGTGCACCGATCCACTAGCCCAATGGCTGTGCGAGCACTGCCAACGACATGGTTTCGCCGATCATGATGTATGACACCTCGGATCGGGTGAAGCCAAGGATGCGCTGGCTGGCAAGTTCGCGCGACCGTTCTGATAATTGGATGCGGGCACCGTTATAGGTGACCCCGATCGTGATCAGCAGGGCGATAACGATGTAGACGGTGTTCATCACGCCAATGCTTTGTTCGATCTTGTCCGAGAATGACCGCCGGGTATCCGTCATCATCACGATGCTGACCAGGTTGACGCCCGTTTGACGCGAGTTCCAGTCGAGCAATTGCGGGAATTTTAAAAAATCACTTGCCGAAACCGGTTTCGGAAATCAATCTGAGTCGTGGGGGAATAATCGTGACTGTGAAGACTGCGCCAATTTCAAGCAATCGGGCCGCGATGCGTGTCACGATTAACGACATGGCAGAAGCGCTAAATCTGACCAAGTCAACGGTCTCGCGCGCATTGAACGGTTATGCCGATATCTCTGAGACAACGCAGCGCCGCGTGAAGCGCATGGCAGAGAAGTTGAACTATCAACCGCTTAGTCATGCACAGGCGATCAAGACAGGCCGCACCCGGTCCTTGGGGCTTGTGCTACAGCTGTCGGATCACGATGCGCAACGCCCGTTTTTAGCAGAATTTCTGGCGGGTGTTTCGCGCGGCGCGAGTGCTGAGGGTTACACCTTGACGGTCGCATCGGCAGACAACCACGACCACTTGATCGAGACATTTCAGAACCTGCTGCGCGATGGCAAGGCGGATGGCTTCATTCTGCCGCGCGCAATGGTGGATGATCCTCGTGTGACGCTTTTGCGGGATGGAAATGTGCCGTTTGTGCTCTTTGGCCGGCAAGACGCCGATGAAGGGTGCTGCTGGCATGACGTGCGTGGCGAAGATGCGATGCGTGACGCTGTTTTGCACCTCAACCGCTTGGGCCACAAGCGTATTGGATTCATCAATGGCGGCTTGATTTACAGCTATGCGAAATTGCGCCGCGCTGGTTTTGAACAAGGCATGGCCGAAGCTGGACTACCGGTAGATCGGGGCATTTTCGTTGAAGATGCGGTCACCGTGAAAGAGGGCGCAGCTGCTGGCGCGCTGCTTTTGGATCACCCAAACCGTCCCACTGCCATTATTTGCGCGGTCGATCATGCGGCCCTTGGGGTATATCAATCAGCAGCGGCACGTGGGCTGAAAGTTGGGTCCGACCTATCGGTCATCGCCTACGATGGCATTCAGGAAGGCCTGCATGCGCAGCCACCGCTAAGCACATTTGCAGTTGACACACAGCACTCTGGCAACCGGTTGGCGACGCTTCTTGTGCGCAGGATCAGGGGCGAACCGGTTGAGTTGCTGCGTGAAACCGTTCCCGCCATATTCCTGGACCGCGGTTCGACCGGGCCGGTCCCGAAAACAGCAAACTAGACCAGCAATTCAGTCTCAATGGGAGGAAGACGATGCAAATAAAGACGAGAGCAATGATGAGAAGCGGCGCCGCGATGGCGCTGATCATGACGGCGATGACCGCCAGCGCCGAAGATCTGCGGTTTTGGACGACCGAAGAACAACCAGAGCGTTTGGCGCGCCAAGAAGCAATGGCAGCCGATTTTGCGGCGGTCTCCGGCCATAACGTGGAAGTCATTCCAGTATCCGAGAACGATCTTGGTACGCGCGCAACTGCTGCTTATGCGGCCGGTGACCTGCCTGATGTGATCTACCACACCTTGCAATTTGCAGCACCTTGGGCGGATGCCGGCATCCTTGATATCGATGCAGCGACCGATGTTGTTGAAGCGCTTGGTGTCGATACTTTTGCGCCCGGTGCGCTGGGCATGGCTGCCCTTGATGGTGGCTACGCCTCTGTTCCCGTCGATGGCTGGACACAGATGCTTGTCTACCGTTCTGACCTGTTCGAGGCCGCTGGCCTGGAGCCGCCAAACTCCTACGCCAATGTGCTTGCCGCCGTTGACGCGCTGCACAATCCGCCCAGCATGTATGGCTTTGTGGCGGCAACAAAGGTTGACGAGAACTTCATGAGCCAGGTGCTGGAGCATGTTTTCTTGGCCAATGGGGTGTCGCCCGTCGGTCCTGATGGCGTGCAGGCGCTGGACGAGGCGGCGACCATCGAGGTGCTGGAATTCTACAAGGCGATTGCGGAAGCTTCGCCTCCGGGGGATCTGTATTGGGATCAATCCCGGACGCTGTATTTCAGCGGCAATGCGGCGATGATCATCTGGTCACCATTCATCTTGGACGAATTGGCCGGTCTGCGTGACAGTGCACCGCCAACAATCAATGATGATCCAACATCTTCGGATCTTGCTGCAGCGACGGGTGTTGTGACCAACTTTGCAGGTCCATCGAACCCTGATGGTGCCGCTTGGGGGGATGTGCGTTACTTTGGTATCACGTCGGACGCATCGACTGACGCCGCGATGGAATTTGTCGAATTCTCCATGAGCGAAGGCTATGGTGCGACCCTCGCTATTGCTCCAGAGGGGAAGTTCCCCGTGCGTCGGGGTACAGCCGATAACCCAACTGAATACGCGGATCTTTGGGCGACACTTGATGTCGGCGTCGATCGCAAGGCGCCTTTGGGTGACCTGTACGAAGCGGCGATGATCGACGAAATCGTTGGTGGTCTTGATGTGGCCCAGCGTTGGGGCGTGGCCGAAGGCCAATTGGCTGCGGCCTCTGTCATCATCAACAGCCAGGTCATCAACCGTCTTGTCCGCGAGTATATCGACGGCGAACGTGATGCGGCGGCGACAGTTGCAGCGCTCAACGATGCGATCGCAGACGTTCAGTAAAGACTGAACCTCTCCTGGGGCGCTGCTTCGGTGGCGCCCGACCTTACCCAGTTTCAAATGAAACCGCGCGATAAATGGAGTTGCGGGCATGGCTGACTTATCTCCACCTTCTGGCACAGGACCACTTGCAAAACGCGAGGCGCGTTTGGCTTGGGGGCTGCTTTCTCCGACGATCATGGCGGTCGCGCTGGTCGTTGTGCTTCCTTTGCTTGCGATCTTCTGGATCTCGGTCAAGCCGGTTGAGCTTGGCGATTTACGGGCGCCCGAGGTTGTGTTGCGCGAAGACCTGCGTGGCGATTCCGATGTTGCCGGTGACGAAGTGAACATTCGTTATCGCCTTCGCAATTCATCGCAGGACCAGCCGATTTCAGGTGTCTCATTTGCCGATCAGATTCCCGAAGGCTTGCAGGTCACGGAACTTGATGAACGCTGTACCCTTGAAGGGCGTGATCTGCGTTGTGACCTGGGTGACTGGGAACCGGGTTTGCGTGAAACATTGATGATCCCGGTGGTGATTGGGCAGGCCTATCTGGACAATGGATTGCGCCCGCAAGACAGCCCGGCATCATCAACCGGAACCTCATCCAGCGTTCTGACCAACAGCACGTTCACCCTGGAAAACTTTACACGTATTTTCAGCAGCGACGAATTTTTCGAAGTCCTTTGGGTGACGTTGTTCTACACGGTGTTTGGCACAGTCGGTGCATTGCTCGTGGGGCTATTTGCAGCCTTGCTGCTGAATAAATCCTTTCGGGGACAGGGCATCCTGCGTGGCCTTTACCTGTTCCCCTATGTGGCCCCGATCATCGCTGTCGCCTTTGCATGGCTGATCCTGTTTGATCCATTTTCGGGATCCGCCAATGCGCTGCTTTTGCAAATGGGCGTAACAAGCGATGCGATCAACTTCTTTGGGGAACGCCCGCTTGCGCTGATCATGGTGACTGTGTTTGAGATCTGGCGCTACTTCCCACTATCGTTCCTTTTCATTCTGGCGCGGATGCAAAGCATCGACACAGATATGTACGAGGCCGCAGATATGGATGGGGCCAGCCCTTTCCAACAGTTCTGGTACCTCAGCGTGCCGCAGCTGTTGGGGATCCTGAGTGTACTGTTCCTGCTGCGTTTCATTTGGACCTTTAACAAGTTCGACGACATCTTTCTGTTGACCGGCGGTAACGCAGGTACGCGGACACTGACGGTGAATGTTTATGAACAGGCCTTTGCAGTTTCAAACATTGGTGCAGGTGCGGCCGTCGCTGTGGTCATCTTTGGCTGCTTGCTGACGTTCTCGCTCTTCTTCCTCAAATATATCAGCCGAGAGGAGGGTCTCTAGATGCGACGTGGATTCTTAACCGGGCCGGTGATCGGTGCCCTTTGGATGGTTGTCCTGTCCGTAACAGTTGCTGTGACGATGTCCTTTGCGACGGGCGATGCCTTTCGACCCAGCATTCTGTGGTCCCTTCTGTGGGGTGCCGTTGGCGGTGGTGTTGTTGTGGCCTTGGGGCGCGATCGGCTTGTGCAGATCGCTTTGCTGGTCGCGGTCAGCGCGCTGGTCCTGATCGGGATCGGACCAATGCTGATGGGTGCAGAAACGGGGCAGATCCCGCGCGTCTTTGGTGCGGTGTTGATGGGCCTCGGTTTTGCGGCTTCTATCACGCCAATACTGGCTGAGATTGTTCCAGGAGAGCTGACGCGCCACGAATTTGAAGGGGCCGTTATCCGGTTCCTGACGGGGTTCGGCTATATCTTCTTTACCGCGATTGTGTTGATCCCTTTTTACGTCATGGTGATGACGAGCCTGAAGAACCAGTCAGAGCTGATCCAGAACCCATTGGATTTCTCGATCGACCTCTCCAAAGGTGCCGAGCTTTTCCGCAGCTATGATGAATTGTTTACGCAGTTCAACTTTGGAACCTACCTGTTTAACTCGTTCTTCATCTCTGTGCTGACGGTCGTTATAACCTTGGCCTTTGCGATCCCCGGTGCCTATGCCGTAGCTCGCCTGAGGTTCCGCGGCCAAGCGGCGTTCTCACGCTCGATCCTGTTGATCTACATGGTGCCGATGATCGTTCTGGCGCTGCCGATTTACATCGCCTTTTCGATGACGGGTCTGCGCAACTCCTTTTGGGGTATTGTGATGATCTATCCGGTCACGACGATCCCGGTCGCGCTCTATATGCTGCAAGGCTACTTCAGAGGTTTGCCAGCCGAGGTTGAAGAGGCCGGACTGATGGATGGGCTGTCGCGGCTTGCAGTGATCTGGAAGATTACCCTGCCACTGTCGCTGCCTGCTTTGGCGTCTGTATCGCTTTATGTCTTTATGATTGCCTGGAACGAGTTCCTGTTGGCCTTCATGCTGCTGGACGATCCGTCAAAGTTCACACTGACGCGCGGCATTGCATCGCTAAACTCATCTGAAATTCCCAGACAACATCTGATGGCAGGATCGGTTGTCGCGACCGTGCCCATCATGGCGCTCTTCCTGGGACTTGAACGCTTTATGACGAAAGGCCTGACCGCTGGGTCGGTGAAGGGATGACCATGGATTTGAATGAAAAAGCACGCGACATTCTGCGTCAGAATGACAAGGGCGGCTACACATTGCCGACCAAGGGCCTTTATCCGTACCAGTGGAACTGGGACAGCGCATTTGCTGCTTGGGGGTTTGCGACGTTCGATATGCCGCGGGCATGGGATGAGTTCGATACCTTGATGACCAGCCAGTGGGATGATGGTATGGTGCCGCATATCATCTTCCACGAACCCGATCCGGGATATTTTCCGGGCCCAGACGTGTGGTTGACAGACCAAAGCCCGCCGACCTCGGGCATATCGCAGCCGCCTGTCGCTGCGATCCTGGCGCGGCTTGTTTGGGAAATGGACAAGGCAGCAGGGCAAGAAAGACTTGCGACACTTTATCCAAAACTGGTTGCGTGGCACCGGTGGTGGCATGAAGTGCGCTGCACACACGGGCCTGCGGCTATTGTGCATCCTTGGGAAAGTGGACGCGACAATTGCCCAGATTGGGACATCGGGATGGCAGAGGTCGATGGCACGGGAGCCGGCGAATACACACGCCGTGATCTTGGGCATGTGGATGCCTCTATGCGTCCAAAGCAAGAAGAGTATGATCGCTACATTGCCATGGTGAAGTTTGGGGTCAGCGTCGGCTGGAATCAAAAGCGCATTGTCGCCGAAGGCCCCTTCCTGATGGCGGATCCGGGCATCACTTTCATCCTGTTGCGGGCGCATGAAGACCTGATCGCAATCGGTGAAGCGCTGGGACAGGACACAAGCGAAATTGAAGGATGGGCGACGACGCTGCGACTGGCTCTGGCTGATATCTGGAACCCAGAGATCAAAGCCTATGACGCCAAGAACCTGCACACAGGGGAATTTGCGGGCGTTTTGGGGTCGGGCGCGTTCCTTGCCTACCTTGCAAAGGCCGGCAACCCTGAGCTTGATACACAGCTCATGCGGGTCTGGAACGTCGTTTCATACGGGATCCCATCAGCCGACCCGGAGGCTGCGATATTCGACCCCCGCCGCTATTGGAGGGGGCCAACATGGCCAGTTGTGAACTCGCTGCTTGCCCTTGGGTTTCGGGACATGGGCCGCTTCGACCTTGAGGCAAGATTGAAGGCCGAAACGGCTGATCTGATCCTCAAGCACGGATTCTATGAATATTTCGATCCGGTTGATGCCACGCCCTGCGGCGGTGCCGACTTCACATGGACCGCCGCGATCTGGCTGACATGGGCAGGGGATGACTATGAACAAGCAAGGGGTGCAGCGTAATGTCTTCGATTAATCTCAAGGCTGTTGAAAAATGGTTCGGGGCCGTTCAGGTCATTAAGGGCGTCGACCTCTCGATCCAAGAGGGTGAATTCGTCATCTTTGTAGGGCCGTCAGGCTGCGGCAAATCCACCTTGTTGCGCATGATTGCCGGGCTTGAAGAGACTTCGCGCGGGCAGATCATGATCGGTGACCGGGATGCCACCGCTGAACCGCCCAGCAAGCGCGGGCTGGCAATGGTCTTTCAGTCCTACGCGCTTTATCCGCATATGTCGGTGCGCGACAATGTCGGTTTTCCGCTGAAATCTGCGGGTTTGCCCAAGGCCGAGATCGACGCAAAAGTTAGCGAGGCCTCGCGCGTGCTGAAGCTGGATGACTATCTTGATCGCCGCCCAAAGGACCTGTCAGGCGGTCAGCGTCAGCGGGTTGCGATCGGTCGGTCAATTGTGCGCGACCCAACCGCGTTCTTGTTTGATGAGCCGCTGTCCAACCTTGACGCAGCACTACGCGTCGAGATGCGGTATGAAATCGCCAAGCTTCACCAGACGCTTAAGTCAACGATGATTTATGTGACTCACGACCAGGTCGAGGCGATGACCCTGGCGGACCGCATTGTTGTACTGGAGTTTGGCAAGATCGCTCAGGTTGGAACCCCGCGCGAACTTTATGAAAACCCGGCCAACCTCTTTGTGGCGCAGTTCATTGGCTCGCCGAGCATGAATGTGATCACGGCCGCTGCCGCCCCGGCGGTGGATTTGCCGTCCAATGCTGTCTCATTCGGTATCCGGCCCGAGCATATTACGCTCACCGATGCCGGACAGGGGCAAATTCAAGGCACCGTCGATGTGCTGGAATATCTTGGCGCGGACACGTTTGTGATCATGTCATGCGGCGATGTGGGGCAGATCACAGTGCGCGTCAATGGAACCTCAACTTTTGAGCCAGGCGATAAGGCTGATCTTGTCTTTGACAAGGAACATACACATGCCTTTGATGGCAAGGGGTTGGCGATAAAACTGACCTGATTGATGATGGCATAAGGCAGGGCAGTGGAATGAATGATCAAATGACGCCTGTGCAGCAACCCGGTCCGTCCGATGCTGCAGGGCACTGGTTGCAGGATGAAACGCACCTTGCGTGGCTAAAGCAGCAGGGTGAGGCACTGCTGTCATTCTTTGACGCCAGCTTGCAGACCGATCCGGGCTTTTGCAACTTGGATGATCAGGGCAACCCGCTGCCTACGACCATACAGGAACTGCACAGCACAACCCGTATGGTGCATTCTTACGCGCTTGGTGCGTTGCGGGGACATCCCGGTGCCGAACAACGGGTCGATCACGGTATGGCCTATCTGATCAATCACCACAAAGATCACGAATATGGTGGGTTCGTCTGGGGTCTGGATAAAGGGCGGGTCACGGATGGGCGCAAGCTTGCATATGGGCACGTCTTTGTCTTACTGGCCGCGTCGAGTGCCAAACTTGCGGGGCACCCGGACGCAGAAAGACTGATTACCGACATTACTGATGTGCTTGATCGGCATTTTTGGGAAGACGATATCGGGCTGTTTTGCGATGAATGGAACCGCGACTGGACACCGTTTTCAACTTACCGGGGCATGAATGCCAACATGCATGGTGTTGAGGCTCTTCTGGCGGCTTACGAGGCCACCGGCAAAGCGCTCTATCTGACCCGCGCGCGGCGGATTCTGGACTTTTTCATTGGCAAGATCGGCCCGTCCGAAGGTTGGCGGCTGGTAGAGCATTACACCGATAGCTGGGACATCGACAGATCATATGCGGGCAATCATATGTTCCACCCTGCAGGCACAACGCCTGGCCACTCGTTTGAAATGGGGCGCCTGTTGCTGCAACACTGGGACCTTTCTGGCCGCAAAGATGCCAACGCCCCAGATCAGGCGCGGCATTTGATAGAACGCGGGCTCAAAGATGCCTGGCTGCCCGAGGGTGGTTTGGCCTATACGCTCAATTTTGACGGCAGCGTTGCTGATCCTTCTCGGTTCTGGTGGCCAGTCACGGAGGCGATCAACGCGATGGCGGCTTTGTTGATCTTGGACAACCGGACAACGGACGAGCATTGGTATCGCAAGCTTTGGGCTTTTGCCGATAGCCATTTTATCGATCATCAGAACGGTGGGTGGTTCCCTGCAATCGATGAGGAAGGCGTGCCGACCAATTCTATCTTCAATGGCAAGCCAGATATCTATCACGCGCTACAGGCATGTATTTTTCCACTATCTGGGCAGCTTTCGCGCTGGGCCGAGCGTTAGGGTCAGAACCCATTATGTTTGCGCCGTCAGCCATGATTAGCGATTTACGATGTGCAGACCATAGTTGTTCTAGGGGCAAGCGGCATGCGCCGCTGAAATAAAGCAAAAACGCAGCCCGTCGGGCCGGTATATCCGCCCAAAGCGCACCTGTTCTGAGCCGCCAGAAGATGCCGTTCAGCACCTTGCGGTCATCCGCCCGCGCCACCCCGTGCACCTTGTTCAGGAAAAGCGGTTGGATCACCGATCATTCAAAATCCGTCAAATCAAACGTACTATGCTGACCCCCTTGGTTAAGGAGAGTAAACCAGACCTTCGCTGATTTGGGATCCCCTTCCATGGGTAGGTGGCCTAAGGTTTTTTGCGAGCACGACAAAGGGATTACGGTGTTCCTGCGGACCACACGAATTTCATGCGCGTGGTCGGGATTGACCCCATATTGGGGTCAGGATCCATTATTCTAATGTC
Organism: uncultured Paracoccaceae bacterium; assembly: GCA_947500135.1. GTDB lineage: Bacteria > Pseudomonadota > Alphaproteobacteria > Rhodobacterales > Rhodobacteraceae > Yoonia. The sequence continues at coordinate 23,122 of CANMQX010000014.1, read as the reverse complement.
GTTGGTTTGGGACTTTGGGTGCTGGTAAATTGCACGCAAAGTTCAAACCCAACGCACCGCCAGTTAACTGCCGGCTTCGCTGACGACGCTGTCGAAGAAATTACATACGGTTCGAATATCAGCACCATTCTGGATGGCGGTCATCAAGTCTTCGATTTCACCCGACAATACCTGCGCCCGATCAGGATCCTTTGCGCCGATGGTCTGCAAAGCTGCGGCCACTTCGCCAGATTTTGTCTGGATCGCTTCTGCGGTGCAATCGCTTTGCGCCTGAACGGCGGTGCCAAGCCCGATGATTGCCACGGTGGTTGTGATTATTTTCTTCATGCTCTTTTCTACCTCTTTGGCCAAATCCTAGAAATCGACGGCCAGTCCTTTTTTTTCCCAATCACCATAGCGGACGGGTTCAGGCCCGTCACGCCCGCCAAGTTCGGGTGGCAAATTAACGCCAGCCTTCTTGCGTCGCTCCTCGGCCTCGGCCAGCGCGCGTTTTGCAGCGTCTGGGATATCGGGGGTGCCGTCGCTCATCGCCGTCTCCTTGTGGGGCGTATGGGATTGATATACTCCGCCATCAACCACCTTCAAGGACCTTCTCTATGCGCCAAACTGGCCTGCCTGCGCGTCGTACCGCCCATCATTTGCTAGTGCAGATCACTGTCGAACATCGCCTGATGTCCGAATTGGTTGCCGCTGGTGCCTTGGCCAACCTGCCACCCGATGACCGCGCCCGCGCCCAGCGCTTGACCCTTGATACCCTGCGCGGGCTGGATCGCGCGGATCGCATGCTAAAGCCCTATCTAAAGAAAACGCCGCCCCCTTTTGTGATGAACGCGCTGCGGCTTGGTCTGACGGAGCTGTGTCATGGTGAAGCGGCCCATGGCGTCGTGAATGCCTATGTTGAAATTATCGCTGGAAACAAACGCACGCAGCCGATGAAGGGTTTGACCAATGCGGTTCTGCGCAAGGTGGCGGCAGAAGGTTCCGAAGGCTGGGCAAAGCGCCCCGTTCCGCTGACCCCCAATTGGTTGCGCGCGCCGCTTGTCGCGGCATGGGGGCGCAAGGCCGTGACAGAAATGGAGGCTGCGCATTTTGCCGGTGCGCCACTTGATCTGACCGCCAAGGCTGATGCTGCGATGGTGGCAAAGGCTGTTGGCGGGACCGTTCTGCCCACCGGCACCGTTCGTGTGCCAAATGCCAGTCAGGTATCAGCATTGCCCGGATATGCAGATGGTCACTGGTGGGTGCAGGATGCTGCCGCCGCACTGCCTGTCAGGCTGTTGGGTGACATCGCTGGCCTGTCTGTGCTTGATCTATGCGCCGCACCGGGTGGCAAGACAATGCAACTGGCCGCTGCCGGGGCGCAAGTGACCGCATTGGATGTGTCCGAACGGCGGATGGAACGGGTGACCGAGAATTTGGCGCGCGTCGGGTTGGCGGCCAAGACGGTCGTCAGCGATGCTTTTAGTTATGACGCGGGTGGTTATGACGCTGTCCTGTTGGATGCGCCCTGTTCGGCGACGGGGACGCTTCGCCGTCACCCTGATTTGCCATACGCAAAGGATGGGGCAGAGATTGGGTCGTTGATTGCGCAGCAGGAAGCGATGATTGATCACGCCCTCACGCTGCTACGGCCCGGCGGACGCCTAGTGTTTTGTACCTGCTCGCTCTTGCCCGACGAAGGCGAAGTGCAGGTTGACGACGCGTTGGCCCGCCATCCCGGCCTGACAACGGTATCGACCGACCTGCCGGGCGTGCCCGTCGATTGGCGAACCGAGGAAGGCGGCATACGCCTGCGCCCGGATTATTGGGCAGATATTGGCGGCATGGATGGGTTCTATATGGCGGTCCTGTCAAAGCCTGCGTGACTTCGCAGCAACCCTTTCCTATGGTTCGGCCAATAGCCCTGTTTTAAGGCAATCATAATTGGCCAACCCGACCACATGGCGTGCCCGCCGGATCAATTTTATGCATCGCCTGCATGCGCGCAGGGCTGGCCGTGGGTCTGCGGCCACTGCATTCGTGTCGGCACCCGAACCCCGCACCATTGGCAATGTTGCGCGGGGGCGCCAGTTGATCGCCGGGAATTTCCTGTTCTCGGGTTTTCTGGTGGAAAGCCCAGACATGTCGATCTGGGATGTTGGTGCTGACAATCCTGCGGTCACCGCCGAGATTCAGGGATGCACATGGCTGGATGATCTGGCTGCTGTTGGCACTGATAAGGCGCGCAGCCGCGCACAGGCCTGGGTGTATGAATGGATTGATCGCTATGGAAAGGGCGCGGGGCCAGGCTGGACGCCTGATTTGACAGGGCGTCGCCTGATCCGCTGGATCAATCACGGGTTCTTTTTGTTTCGCGGACAGGAAAAGGCAGCAACCCAGCGGTTTTATCGCAGCCTTGCCCGCCAAACGGTATTCTTGTCCAAACGGTGGAAAACCGCATCGCCCTGCCTGCCCCGCTTTGAGGCCTTGGCAGGTATGGTTTACGCTGGCCTGTCGCTGGAGGGGATGGATGCATATGTGCAATCCGCAGTCGATGCGTTGGCCAGAGATTGCGAAACGCAGATCGACGCGAGCGGCGGGATCGCGACGCGCAACCCCGAAGAGTTGTTGAACCTGCTGAGCTTGCTGAATTGGACGGTGCTGGCGCTGAATGAAACCGGCAATCGCGTGCCAACGCAAATTCTCGCGGCTGTCGCCCGCGTGACCCCGGTTCTTCGGGCGCTGCGCCATGGCGATGGCGGCCTTGCCCGGTTTCACGGCGGTGGACGTGGGCCAGAAGGCCGATTGGACGAGGCGCTGGCCGGGTCGGGCGTTAAGGATCTACCGGGTCTGGGGCTGCAAATGGGGTTCATGCGGTTGAATTGCGGCCGCAGCTCTTTGATTGTCGACGCTGCGGCCCCGCCCGCTGGCCCCGTGTCAGCGAATGCCCATGCCAGCACGCTGGGTTTCGAACTGACCTCTGGTCGGCGCCCTGTCATCGTCAATTGCGGGTCTGGTATCCGGTTTGGTGAGGAATGGCGCAGGGCCAGCCGTGCCACGCCCAGCCATTCCACATTGGGGATCGAGGGGGTTTCATCATCCGAATTGGCGACCGGGCAAAACCTGCTGGCAAATATCCCCGGACAAGTGATGTGCAATGCGACGCAAACAGATGATGCCCGCAAGCTGGAACTGTCCCATGATGGCTACAGGTCAAGCCATGGGTTGACGCATGCGCGTGTGCTTGAAACGTCATTGGATGGGCGGTCATTGGATGGTGAGGATTTGCTGGCGGCACTTTCGGCAGATGATGAAAAGCAATTCGGCGCGGTTCATGATCAACCCCCGTTGCCGGGTGTCCCCTATGCCATTCGATTCCACCTTCATCCTGATGTGAAAGCCAATCTTGATTTGGCAGGCACCGCTGTGTCCATGGTTCTGAAATCAGGCGAAACTTGGGTGTTTCGTCATGATGGTATAGCGGAAATGACGCTTGCGCCTTCGGTTTATCTTGAAATTGGGCGATTGAAGCCAAGAACCAGCCAACAGGTGGTTTTATCCGGGCGCGCAATGGCCTATGCGACGCGCATCCGCTGGTCGCTGGCCAAATCGCAGGACACCCCCGATGTTGTCCGTGATCTTGTGCAGGCTGATCTGACGGACCAGATCGACTAGCACTTGGGATTGCCATGACCGACCTTGCACCACTACGCCGCGCGCTACTTTCTGTTTCAGACAAGACGGGGCTGATTGATTTCGGGCGTGCCTTGTCTGATCGGGGGGTCGAATTGCTGTCGACGGGCGGATCGGCAAAAGCCCTGCGCGATGCAGGGTTAGAGGTGCGCGACGTGGCCGACGTGACCGGATTTCCCGAAATGATGGATGGGCGGGTCAAGACGCTGCATCCGGTCGTGCATGGCGGATTGCTGGCGCGGCGCGATTTACCCGGCCATCGCGATGCGATGGTTGAGCATGGCATCGGGCCTATCGATCTGCTGGTCGTCAACCTGTACCCGTTTGAAGAAACTGTCGCCAAGGGTGCCGATTTCGACACCTGCATCGAGAACATCGATATTGGCGGCCCCGCGATGATCCGGTCTGCGGCCAAGAACCATGCCTTTGTTACTGTGGTCACGGATGTCGAAGACTACAATTCTTTACTCGCCGAACTGGATGCCAATGACGGGCAGACCACGCTGGCCCTGCGGCAGCAGCTGGCCCAGACGGCTTATGCCCGCACGGCCGCTTATGATACGGCGGTCAGCACATGGATGGCTGGTGCCATGGGGGCGGACAGCCCACGTCGCCGGTCGTTCAGCGGGACGTTTCGGCAGACCATGCGCTATGGTGAAAACAGTCACCAGAATGCGGCTTTTTACACTGATGGCACTGGTCGGCCCGGCGTTGCGACGGCTGTCCAACATCAGGGCAAAGACCTGTCATATAACAATATCAACGACACCGACGCTGCATTTGAACTGGTCGCCGAGTTCGACCCTGCCGAGGGCCCTGCTGTTGCCATCATCAAGCATGCCAACCCCTGCGGGGTGGCGCGAGGGGCCACGTTGCTTGAGGCTTATACCAATGGCTTTGACTGCGACCGCACCAGTGCCTTTGGCGGGATCGTGGCACTGAACCAGCCGCTTGATGAAGACACAGCGAAAGCCATTGTCGAGATTTTTACCGAGGTGGTGATTGCCCCTGGTGCATCGGATGCGGCCAAGGCTGTCTTTGCCGCCAAGAAAAACCTGCGCCTCTTGACGACGGACGGGTTGCCGGATGTGAAGGCACCGATCACGACCTATCGTCAGGTCGCAGGCGGCATGTTGGTGCAGGACAAGGACACAGGGTATGTCGGGATGGGCGATCTGAAAGTGGTCACGAAAGTCGCCCCAACTGACGCGCAGATGGCCGATCTGCTGTTTGCATGGAAAGTGACAAAGCACGTCAAATCCAACGCCATCGTCTATGTGAAAGATAAGGCCACGGTCGGCGTCGGTGCAGGCCAGATGTCGCGCCTAGACAGCGCTCTGATTGCCGCCAAAAAGGCGGAGCGTATGGCAGAAGCAATGGGCTTACCCGCACCCCTGACCCAAGGGTCTGCTGTCGCGTCAGATGCGTTTTTCCCCTTTGCCGATGGCCTGATGGAAGCGGCAGCAGCAGGTGCCACTTGCGTTATTCAGCCGGGCGGGTCCATGCGCGACGACGAGGTGATCGCCGCCGCTGATGAGGCCGGGATCGCCATGGTCTTTACCGGCATGCGCCATTTCCGTCATTAAAGGGGCAGCGATATGCGGCTGATGTTCTGGACCGGTTTCTGGGTTTTCCTGATTGATCAGGTGATCAAGTTCTATGTGCTGTTCAGCGTCTTTGGCCTGCAATGGGCGCAGGTCCGGGTCCCATCTGATCAACTGCCCCGTCCCGAAACGGTTGAGGTGTTTCCGCCGTTCCTTGTGTTTCGAATGGCTTGGAATCGCGGCGTGAACTTTGGCCTTTTTGCCCAGTACGATATGCGCTGGGTGCTGATTGGTGTCGCTTTTGCGATCACTGTTGGCGTTATCTGGTGGTTGCGGCGCACGGGTGGCACAAAGTGGACCTATATCGCGGGCGGCTTTCTGATTGGCGGTGCGATCGGAAACGTGATTGACCGTTTTTTCTATGGGGCCGTTGCGGATTTTCTGAACATGTCATGCTGTGGGATCAACAATCCTTATGCGTTCAACGTGGCTGACATCGCAATTTTTGTAGGCGCTGTCGGCCTTGCATTCTTTGCTGATGACAGCAAATCGAAATCCTCTAACAAGAAGGCGTGACCTGCCATCGCGCATCGGTTAAACAGCCTAGAAGACTGAAAAAGGACTTGTCGATGCGCGCGATCATTCTTTCTATTTTGGCGGTAATATTGATGTCTGCCTGCGCGAACACGGACAGGTCCTTGCGTGATTTGCGGGCGGCGGGTGGCGGACCCGATGAATTTGCTGTCATTCCCCAACGCCCGCTGACATTGCCACCCACAACGTCACTGCCAGAACCCACCCCAGACGGTACAAACCTTGCTGATCCGAACCCCAAGGCAGAGGCGATTGCGGCCCTTGGCGGATCAAGCGCTGCACAATTCGCCGGTGGCATCCCGGCGAGGGACAACGCCTTGATCGCGCAAACCAGCCGCTATGGCGTTACCCCGAATATACGCGGTGAATTGGCCGCTGCGGACAGGGCTTTCCGTGATAGCAAAAGCCGTCTGAACATTTTCAACCCGCTTGGACGGGACCGATATTTCCCTGCCTATGCATCGCAGGCGCTGGATGCCCGGGCTGAGCTTGCGCGTTTGCGCGCGGCTGGTGTCGCGGTTCCAACGCCGCAATTGCCACAGCCGCCGGCGCAGACCCGCCCCGGCGAAGTCGCGGTTCAACCGGCACCGGTTGTAACCCCACGACGGGTCCGCCAGTCTTGTGTCTTCACCACTGAAGGGCCAGGCAATCAACTGCGCAGGGTATGTACCCCGATCACCGACGATCAATAACCACATCTCACATCCGCGTTTGTTGGCTTGAACAATAGCGCGCCCGACGTACGTTGCACGACAACACAATGAAAAGGGTGCCCATGACACGATTGTTTGCCGTCCTCACCATGATCGGCTTTGCCACTGCCGCGAAAGCCGCCGATGTAACGACATTCAGCCTTGATAACGGCATGGATGTCGTCGTGATCGAAGACCACCGGGCACCTGCGGTGGTGCATATGGTGTGGTATCGGATTGGGTCCGCCGATGAACCGGTCGGCGCATCCGGCGTCGCGCATTTTCTGGAACATCTGCTTTTCAAGGCAACTGACGTTCTGGAAGCCGGTGAACTTTCAGCAACCGTGGCAGCCAATGGCGGCAGCGATAATGCATTCACCAGCTACGACTATACCGCTTATTTCCAACGCATCGCCGCTGACCGGCTTGAGCTGATGATGCAGATGGAAAGCAACCGGATGAACAATCTGGCGATCACTGAAGAAGATATCGAGACCGAGCGCAATGTCGTTCTAGAGGAGCGCAATCAGCGCACCGAAAACAACCCAAATGCGCTGGCCAGTGAGCAGTTCCGCGCCGCACTTTATCAAAATCACCGTTATGGCGTGCCTGTCATTGGCTGGAAACACGAGATGGAGCAGTTGGATCTGCAGGATGCCCTGGATTTCTACGACCTTTATTATTCCCCCAACAATGCAGTACTAGTCGTGGCTGGTGACGTGGAACCGGACGAGGTCAAAGCGCTCGCGGAAACCTATTACGGCGTCATCCCGGCAGAGCCGCAATTGCCCGAGCGTTTACGTCCCGAGGAACCGCCCCAGCGTGCCGAACGTCGGATCACTTTTGCAGATCCACGCGTCAGCACCCCCTACGTCACACGCAGCTATCTGGCCCCGGAACGCGATCCGGGCGCGCAGGAAGAAGCCGCAGCGCTGGTTTATCTTGCCGAACTTCTGGGCGGTTCGCCGTTCACATCTGACCTTGGCCGCGCCTTGCAATTCGACAGCCAGATAGCGGTTTACACAAACGCGTCTTACAGCGGCAATGCGCTTGACGATACCAGCTTTGGTGTCACGGTTGTGCCTTCTGCTGACGTCACACTGTCGGAGGCAGAGGCGGCAATGGATGAGGTCATTACCAGTTTTCTGGAAAACGACATCGACCCCGAACGAATGGAAAGCATTCGCACCCAACTGCGCGCATCGGAAGTTTATGCATTGGATGATGTGAGCGGGTTGGCTCGCCGGTATGGCGCCGCCTTGACCCAAAGTTTGACGATAGAGGATGTGCAAGCATGGCCCGATGTCCTGCAATCGGTGACCGAAGAGGACATCAAGGCTGTCGCGGCCAAAGTATTCAACCGTGACCAATCCGTGACCGGTTGGGTCGTGTCCAACCAAGAGGAGGCACGCTGATGTTGCGCATTGTTTTCGCCGTTTTCCTGGCCCATGCGGCAAGTATCGTCCAGGCAGAGATTGACATCAAAGAGGTCACCTCGCCCGGTGGTATCAATGCGTGGGTCGTGGAAGAGCCCAGCATTCCTTTCATCGGGTTGGAAATTCGTTTTCGCGGCAGCGCATCGCTGGATCTGCCGGGGAAACGCGGGGCGACCAACCTGATGGCGGGATTGTTGGAGGAAGGATCGGGCGACATGACCGCCCAGGAATTTCAGACCGCCCGCGAAGCATTGGCCGCACGATTCAGCTATCGGGCCTATGATGACACGCTGTCGATTTCCGCACGCTTCCTGACCGAAAACAGGGACGAGGCGCTTGGGCTGCTCCGTCAGTCATTGGTTTCGCCGACCTTTGATCAAGACGCGCTGGATCGTGTGCGGGCGCAAGTCATCACCGGGATCGGGAGCGATGCCAAGGATCCCAACGAAATTGCCAATGCCGCATTTGATGCCGCCGCTTTTGGTGATCACCCCTATGGTAGCAGCCTGAGCGGCACCGTCGAAACTGTCAGCGCCTTGACCCGTGACGACATGTTTGATGCCCATCGCAACGCCCTGACCCGGGACCAGCTTTTTGTGGCGGTTGTAGGCGATGTCAGGGCTGACGAGGTCGGTGAAATGCTGGACGCACTTTTGATCGACCTGCCCGCCACCGGCCCGGACCTTCCCCCCGATGTGAATTTTGGTTTGGATGGGGGGGTGACCGTCATTGATTTTAACACACCACAATCCGTTGCCTTGTTTGGTCATGCCGGGATCAAACGCGATGATGATGATTTCTTTGCCGCCTACATCATGAACCGCGTGCTGGGTGCTGGCGGCTTTGAGTCCCGTTTGATGGAAGAAGTGCGCGAAAAGCGCGGTCTGACTTATGGGATTCGCACTTTTCTTGTGCCCAAGTTTCACGCGGAAATGGTGCTTGGCTCTGTTGCATCATCCAACGATACAATCGCCGAGGCCATCGAGGTGACGCGCAATGAATGGGCCCGCATGGCAAATGCAGGCATGACAGCGGAAGAGTTGGCGACGGCCAAGACCTTTTTGACCGGTGAATATCCCCTTCGGTTCGATGGAAACAGCGAGATTGCCAAGATCATGGTTGGCATGCAGATGATCGGACTGTCACCGGATTACGTGGTCAACCGCAATGACTATATCGAAGCGGTGACGCTGGAGGATGTGAACCGGGTCGCAGCAGAACTGTTGCAGCCCGGTGACCTTCATTTCGTTGTTGTTGGCAAACCCGAGGGGCTGGAAAGCACGCAGTAGGATCTGTCAGGCGATTGCCCTGACAGCGGCCTCTTGTTCGGGCGACATCCCACACAGCAAGCTGCGGTCACGGTTTTGCCGATCCCAGTCCAGAACAGATTGGATCGTTTCCGCAAGTGGCCGGGTTTCAAGACCGGCTTCGTAAGCCTTTGTGACCGACACATTCAGCATCTGCGCAAATTTCGGATCATCCGGCACGATCAGCGGCAAGTCCGTCCAATGCCGCAAACCGGTCTGCGTGAAGACGTTGAGTGGGCGAAAGATCACCGGGGTTTTGTTCTTGGCTCCCGCGCAGATCGCATCCAGCATCGTTTCGATGGTAAATGCCGTGCCAGTCAGGTTGAATGTATCGCAATTGCGCGCCTCGGCCATGCGGACAAGGAAGGCCGCCGCTTCCCTCACGTCAATGATCTGAATAGGCCGATCCTTTGGACCCGGTGCTACGATTGGGTCACCCATGTCGCATCGCCTGACCCACCATGTGAATCTGTCGGTATAATCGTGCGGGCCAACGATCAGGCCCAGACGTATCACTGTACAGTTGCCGTCAAATGCCGCCTTTGCCGCAATTTCGCATGATCGCTTTAATCGTCCGTAGGAGGGTCCGTAAGGTGTGGCGGTGCCGCGAAGCTCTGGCGCCACATCGGTTGCCAGTTGCAGGTCTTCGTCGGTTGCGGCGGGCGCGGATGCCATTTCGTCAAATTGCGGGACCGACATGTCATCATAAACGGAAATGGACGACACAAAGACGTAATGGGCAGGTCCGGTGGCCTTCGCCAACTGGCTGACCATGTCCGGCGCATAACCGCAGGTATCAATCACGGTGTCGAATTGTCCCGATAGATCAGGCACGGGTTCTTCACGATCTGCAATCAGTGTCGCCGCGCCGTCTGCAACCCTTTTGCCAGATCGCGTCATGACCGTGACGTCATGGCCGTTGGCCAGCGCGGCCCTAGCGGTTGCACCCCCCAGAAACCCAGTGCCGCCGACAACAAGTACCCGCATCTTTTGTCCTCCATTTACGTTAGCCTGTACTTACATAGATGAGTTGTCAACGGTGTTTTCGCCCTCGTAGAATCGGGCATGTGCATGCTATAACTTGTGGCATGGCCATGACTGACCCCCACATAAACCCCAATCCGGTGATCAGACAGCTGGATGAAGCTGCAATCAACCGTATTGCCGCGGGTGAAGTTCTGGAACGCCCCGCCTCTGCAGTGAAAGAGCTTGTTGAGAACAGCATTGATGCTGGCGCAACGCGGATTGAGGTTGTCATCGCAGATGGTGGCAAAACACTGATCCGTGTCACGGATGACGGATGCGGGATTGCGCGTGATGATCTGCGACTTGCCCTGTCCCGTCATGCGACATCAAAGATTGATGGGTCCGACCTGCTGAATATCAATTCCTTCGGGTTCCGGGGCGAGGCGTTGCCATCACTGGGTGCGGTCGGTCGGCTGACAATCACGTCGCGTGTTGCTGGTGAAGACGCTGCAAGTATCAGCGTGTCTGGCAGCAAGGTCGATGATCCCCGCCCTGCTGCATTATCCACCGGAACGGTGGTCGAATTGCGGGATATCTTTTTTGCAACGCCCGCCCGCCTAAAGTTCCTGCGCACTGACCGGGCAGAGGCGCAGGCGATCAGCGATGTGGTCAAAAGGCTGGCCATGGCCGAACCTTTTATCACCTTCATTCTGCGCGATACATCCGGCGGCGACCAACGCACGACCTTCCGTGCCGATGCGGAAAGCGGTGATTTGTTTGATGCGCTGCACGGTCGCTTGCGCAGCGTACTTGGCCGTGATTTCGCCGAAAACGCGCTGGCAATCGATGCACAGCGCGATGGATTCCACCTGACGGGCTATGCCGCATTGCCTACATATTCACGTGGTGCGGCCGTCGCTCAATTCCTATTCGTGAACGGTCGCCCTGTGCGGGACAAGATGCTGCTTGGCGCGCTGCGCGCGGCCTATATGGATGTCCTGTCGCGTGATCGGCACCCTGTCGCCGCCCTGTTTGTGGATTGCGACCCGACGCTGGTCGATGTCAACGTACATCCGGCCAAATCCGAAGTTCGGTTTCGCGATCCCGGGGCGGTGCGGGGGCTGATCGTTTCGGGACTGCGCCATGCTTTGGCGGATGCGGGGCACCGGGCGTCGACAACTGTGGCAAATGCGACATTGGGCGCGATCACGCCAGAGCCCACAACCCCGCGTGTTTATCAAATGGACAGGCCAAGCTTCAGCGCGCGATCGATGACCTTTCAGGCCCAAGCCCCCGGTTTTGGCGAAGCCCCATCAGGGCGGATCGAACCGGAGGTTGTCGATGAGCCGGATCATCTGCCATTGGGTGCCGCGCGGGCGCAAGTGCATGAAAATTACATCATCGCCCAGACGGAGACCGGCATCGTCATCGTTGACCAGCATGCCGCCCATGAACGGCTGGTCTATGAAAAGCTGAAAACCCAGATGGCTGAAAACGGTGTCGCGGCGCAGGCCCTGCTGATCCCCGAGATTGTTGAACTGACCACATCAGAAATCGTGCAACTGATGGATATCGCAGACGAGTTGGGGCGTTTAGGCCTGACTGTGGAACCGTTTGGCGGCGGTGCAATCGCTGTGCGCGAAACGCCTGCCATTCTTGGTGAAATCAATGCCGAGCAGATGCTGCGCGACATTCTGGATGAGTTGGCCGATCAGGGGGAAAGTGCCAATGTCCAAACCAAGATCGAAGCAATCCTGAGCCGGGTGGCCTGCCATGGTTCCATCCGGTCGGGGCGACGCATGCAAGGGGCTGAAATGAACGCGCTTTTGCGCGAAATAGAAGCCACGCCACTTTCCGGCCAATGTAACCATGGGCGGCCCACATATGTGGAACTGAAACTGGCTGATATTGAACGGCTGTTCGGGCGCACATGATCCAGATTGGCGAACAAACCTATGCATTTGATGACCCGTTGGTCATTGGCATTCTGGTGGGTGGATCTATCGTATTGCTGATCCTGCTCTTGCTGGTCATGACAGTCCGCCGCGCGGGGCGTTCAGCCGATGCTGTCCAGTATGTCACCGGTCAACTTGGCCGTTTGACAGGTGATGTGCAGGCATTGGGGCAGGGCCAACACCAGTTGGCCGGCAACATTCAGACGGTCAGTGATGCGCAAGCCAACGCACAGGTGCATGTTGTCCAAACGATGGAGGCGCGCCTGGCCGAGGTGCAGGCCCAGATGGCCGAACGTCTGGCAGATAACGCATTGAAATCGGCGCGGTCGCTGTCCGACATGCAGGATCGTATGAAAGACACCCTTTCAGGCAGCACCGAAAAAACAACAAAAAGCCTGACCGAACTGCAAGAACGCCTTGCCACGATCGACAAGGCCCAGACAAACATCGAAAAGCTGTCCGGTGATGTGCTTTCGCTGCAGGATATTTTGTCCAACAAGCAACGCAGGGGCATGTTTGGTGAAATTCAACTGAACGATATCGTGTCCAAGGCGCTGCCGACTGACAGCTACGCAACCCAGGTCACCCTTTCAAACAACACGCGGGCGGATTGCCTTGTGCATCTACCCAACCCGCCCGGCCCTATCGTGATCGACGCGAAATTCCCGTTCGAGGCTTACGAAAGCTTTGCCTCGGCGGATACGCCCGAATTGCAGAAAATCGCCCTGCGCGATCTGGGGAATGCCGTGCGCAAGCATATCAAGGACATCAGCAGCAAATACATTATCGAAGGCGAAACAGCAGATGGCGCGATCATGTTTCTGCCGTCCGAGGCTGTCTATGCTGAATTGCATGCCCGTTTGCCCGAGGTCGTGCGCGCGGGGTTTGATGCAAGGGTCTGGATCGTGTCACCAACAACCTGCATGGCCACGTTGAATACGATGCGGGCCATCCTGAAAGACGCGCGGATGCGTGAACAGACGGGTGCAATCCGCAAGGAGCTGGCACTGCTGGGTGGGGATGTCGAACGGCTTGTCACCCGTGTTGGTAACCTTGACCGGCATTTCGGTCAGGCGGCGAAAGATATCGAAGACATCAAAATCTCTGCTGAAAAGGCGGGCAAACGCGCGCACCGACTTGATCATTTCGACTTTGCAGAGATCGCGCCAGAAACAGACCCAAAGGTCGTGCCAATCACGCCGCCCAAGGGATAATCGGCCCCACGGCTAGTTCATTCGGACTACTGAAACGACAAAAGGACCGGTGGCAATCGACAGGCTTGAAAGCCCTTGTGCGTCGTATGTCAACGACACCGACGCATTCTTAAAGCTAAGCGGTGCCAAATGCCCCGGCCCGGCGGTCACTTGATAAGACACGTCACATCGCACGCCATTGGCAGTTGGCGTTGTTTGGCTGGTGGCCAGGCGGACGACGCGGCGACCGTCATACATCTGCATCACGCCAGGGCAGCCTTGGGATGATACGATCTTTCCAAATGCGCTGACCGGATCCAACACGCCTTGCGGCACTTGCTCTGGCCCTGACACAGCGGTCTTTTCGGAGGTTGGATTGATGACAACATCTGTCACCACCCCGCGGTCGAACAAGATGGATACTTGGCGGTTCTTACGGGTCGTATCGCTTAACGCCAAAAGTTGCCGCCTGATCTCTCCGGTTTGCAGCCGAACGGGGCGGGATGACGCATCAAGGGTTCCGTTAAACAGATTTAGCGGTGTGTTGTTTAACGACGAACGAAGTTGCACGGCGTCACCATTGCGCTGAAACGTCATGGTGCCAAGCGTGCGGTCACCAAGGTTAACGGCAAAACTCTGCGCTTGCGCACCGGCAGCTGTGAACAGAAAAAAGACGAACGCCAAACAGCGATGTAGTGTCATGCCATACTCCTTTGCGATGAAGCAGTATTGGCTTTCAACGCAAGGAACAACAGCCTGTCACGAACCTGCAAGCCCGAAACGTAAAAGGCCCCGGTAATCCGGGGCCTCGCTGAGTGGTGTCCGAGTTGGGTATAGACACTAAATTCCGACGAAGCGCTGTGCGATGCGCGGCAAAAGCCCGTTGAACCGCAATGGCGCGTCAGTCGCGGCCAGGCAGATACAGTCCATGCCTTCCTCTGCTACAGGCGTGTGATGCAGATCCTCATCTGCAACTTCCACGTCACCAGCGCCAAACCGGTCAGTTTCATCAACAAATGCGCCCTGCAAGACCAGCGTCAATTCAGTGCCGCGGTGGCCATGATCCGGCACCGCCATACCAGCAGGTATGCGCAGCAAACGGACGCTCGCATCTTTCGATGTTGGTAAAATCATTTGACTGACCCCACCACCAACGCGACGCCATTTCACCTCATCAATATCGCCATTGACGTAGTCACGCAGGGGGGATGGGAAGATCCCGCCAGTTCGTTGCACGGGCTTCTCAGGCGGATCTTCACTGGTGCCATTAATCAAAGCCATCGTTGCCGCCAGCGCATCCTCAGCCATCTCTGTCGGATCAACATCCAACATAATCTCGCCGCCAACGGCATCATATTCCGCCAGTGCGGCCCTGCATGTATCACACATCGAAATGTGCGTTGCTACGACCAGGCTGAATGCCTCTGGCAGCGTCCCGGCGGCATATCCCATCAAAAGCTGCTCTGTTAAGTGATGTTTTATATCTCTCATCATACTCATCATTTCATTACGTGGCGCAGTCTTTCCAACGCCAGTCTTATCCTCGATTTGATCGTGCCCAAAGGCAGGCCGGTTTCAGCAGCGATTTCACTGTGGCTCAAATCACCGAAATAGGCCTTTTCGATCAGTTTCCTTTGTTCGGGCGGTAATGTCGCAAGGGCATCACCCAGTTGTTCCGTTTCCTGTTGCAGTTCCAGCGCTTCGGCCTGATCAGGCTCCGGCTCCGGCCCCCATGGCAAATCTTCTGGTTCGGGCCGCCTTTGCTTGCGCAAAAGGTCGATCTTCCTGTTTCTGGCAATCGTAAAAATCCATGTGGATACGCTCGCCTTGGTTGGATCGAACATGTGGGCCTTGTTCCAAAGGGTCGCCATAACCTCCTGTGTGCATTCTTCTGCCAGATCCGGGCCGGCCCCCGATTTCATCAAAAACGACTTCACGCGTGGCGCAAAATAGGCAAACAGCTCTGCAAAAGCTGCTTTATCCTTACTATCCCGGACCGCACTGACTTGGGTGACCCAAGCCATACGTTTGGCCAGTTGTTCGGTCTTCACTTCTTCAGCCCCCGCAATGCGATGCATCATTACTTCAACGTCTTTATAAACATGCGGAAGGGGCACTGCATCCGCTTTCGAAAGAGCTGATATTTCTCTCAACATGGTGTTGTTACGGACGCGGATCGTAATCGGATCACATACATGCAAGTTTTTTCCTGTGATCTGCCCAGTCACGCGCTACGTAGGAAACAAGAAGACAAAAACACGACGGAGCAGTCACGAATGCCTTTCGAAACAATCACATCCGCCCCACGCCATGTTGCAGTCATAGGGGCGGGCATTTCGGGTATGGGTGCTGCGCACGTTTTGGCAAAGGATCATCGCGTCACGTTGTTCGAGGCCGAAAAGCGGTTGGGTGGGCATGCCCGCACCCGAATGGCGGGACACAATGGCGATCAGGAAGTTGATACGGGCTTCATCGTGTTCAACTACGCCAACTACCCTAACCTGACGGCCCTTTTTGATTATCTCGATGTGCCGGTCACCAAAAGCAACATGAGCTTTGGGGCGTCATTTGGCGGCGGCCAGATGGAATATGCGCTGACCAGTCTGGATGCGCTATTTGCCCAGCGTCGGAATGCGGTGAATCCGAAATTCCTGCGCATGATCCGTGATATCATGCGGTTCAACGCCAAAGGGTTGGAGGCAAGCCAGGACGAAACCCTGACAATCGCCGGGCTGTTGGCCAAGCTGAACCTCAGCGACTATTTCCGCGACCATTATCTGTTGCCATTCTCGGGTGCGATTTGGTCAACCCCAAAGGAAAAGATATTGGATTTTCCCGCCTATGCCCTGATGCGGTTCTTTGACAATCACGCATTGTTGGGCGCAACGGGGCAACATCAATGGTACACGGTCAAAGGCGGATCGCAGAAATATGTCACCCGGCTTGGGCAGGATATGTTTCGGCGCGGGGTGGACATGCGGCTGGGCACCCCAGTGCAGGGCGTGCGTCGCGGCCCCGTCGGGGTAGAGGTGAAAGCCTATGGCGGAGAGTGGGAGATGTTTGACGAAGTCGTCTTTGCCACCCATTCTGATGATACATTGCGGCTTCTTTCTGACCCCACCGCAATCGAACAATCGGTTCTGGGTGCTGTGCGTTATCAGCCCAACCGCATTGTTTTGCATTCGGACACATCCATCATGCCAAAGCGCCGACAGGTCTGGTCATCCTGGATTTATTCAGAGGATGCGGGCCGCGCAGATGGCGAGATTGATCTGACCTATTGGATGAACTCGTTGCAGCCCTGGCTGCAAGCCGAAGACCTGATGGTCACGCTGAACTCCAACCGTCCGATACGCGAAGACCTGATCTGGGATGAGGTGACTTTGCGCCACCCGATCTATGATCTTGAGGCTTTGGCCGCACAACAAGCCGCTATGGCGATGAATGGATCAAACCGAACATGGTTCTGCGGCGCCTGGATGAAGAACGGTTTTCATGAAGATGGGCTGTCCAGCGCGCTTGATGTGGTTCATGCGCTGAACGCCGTTGAACGCCTTGAAGTTGCGGCAGAGTGACCGGTCAGATTGAACATATCGCAGCCGAAACCTATCACGGCAGGCGGGGTGCAACCAAAAACGCCTTTCGCTATTCGATTGACTATGTGCTGATCGATGCCGAAGCAGCGGCGAATGGTCCGGCGTTGTTTGCGCGAAATGCGGGCAACATGATGTCGTTGCAGGATGCAGACCATGGCGGCCCACCCAAACAAGGGCGCGGTGCCATTTGGGTGCGAGATATTCTGAACACTTACGATGTACCGGAACCGGCCCGAATTATGCTGCTCGCGCAGCCACGCCTGTTGGGTCACGTCTTCAATCCGGTATCATTCTGGCTTTGCTATGACAGTGAAGATGCCCTGCGCTGCGTGATCGCCGAGGTCACAAATACCTTCGGCGACCGGCATTCCTACCTGTGTCGGCACGAAGATGGACGACCCATTACCAAGACCGAAACGATCTCGGCTCAGAAATTAATGCATGTGTCCCCCTTCCAGCCGATCGAGGGTGGATACACATTCCGGTTCGATATTCAGCAAGACCAGATAGGCATCTGGATCGACTACTCGCGCGGAAATGGCGGCTTAATCGCAACGCTTTCGGGCAAACGCAAACCGATGACTAACCGGTCGATTATCCATGCCGCACTCCGCCGCCCCTTCGGCTCACGTCGTGTTCTAACACTCATCCATTGGCAAGCGCTAAAGCTATGGTTCAAGGGTGCTACATTCCGGTCGCAACCGGCACCGCCATCAAAAGAAGTCAGCAGATGACAGCCCTGAAAGAACGGCTGCCAGCCTATTCCGGTTTCGCCGCCGTGCTATCCGGTGCTGGGCTACCGATTTATATCTACGCCCCAAAATACTACGCGGACACCTTCGGGGTCAGCCTGACGGCCCTTGGCGCGGTTTTGTTTGGCCTGCGGTTGTTTGATGTGGTGCAAGATCCGATTCTGGGCTGGATCAGCGAACGGCTGACGGTTGGCAAGAAGCTGATTATCACGCTGACTGCGCTGGTGCTGGCGATTTCCATGATTGGCTTGTTTGCCGTTGCCCCGCCGATTGATCCGATCTGGTGGTTCGGGTTGACAGTAACCGGGCTATTCACCGCATTCAGTTTCCTGACGATCAACTTTTATGCGCAAGGGGTCAGCAAGGCGGGTAACGGCGCGCAAGGCCATGTGCGTCTGGCCGCCTGGCGCGAAAGTGGCGCGCTTTTGGGGGTCTGTGTCGCTGCAGTCATCCCTACGCTCTTGATTGGTGTGGTGGCCGATCCGTTTGCTGCCTTTGCCTATGGGTTTGCTGCTGTGACAATTATTGCGGCCCTGTTCATGTGGCCGGAATGGAAAGGCAGGGCGCGACAGGAGCCATCCCAGATAGGTGAAATTGTCGCAGACCCAACCGCACGCAGGCTACTTATCCTGGCCCTCGTCAATGCCACCCCGCTCGCCGTTTCCAGCACGCTTTTCCTGTTTTATGTCGAAAGCCGATTGGGTGCAGTGGGCTGGGAAGGTGCGCTTTTAGTGCTGTTTTTCCTGGCTGCAGCAATTTCTTCGCCGGTTTGGTCGGCACTCGCCCGGCGCTTTGGTGAAAAGCCTGTTCTGCTGACGGCCATGATCCTCGCTATCGCGTCATTTGGCTATACGCTCACTTTATCGACCGGCGATGTGATCCCCTTTGCGATTGTGTGCGTATTAAGTGGTGCAACGATCGGCGCAGACCTCACGCTTCTGCCCGCAATGTTTGCAAAGCGGATGGCCGCGATCTCGCCCAATGGGGGGCAGGGGTTCGGTCTTTGGACATTGGTGAACAAGTTCACCTTGGCCTTTGCGGCGGTGGTTTTGTTGCCACTCTTGGAAAGATCCGGATTTGAAGCCGGGGAAACGAACCTGCCCGACGCGGCATTAAACACGTTGACGGTGCTTTATGCCCTGGTGCCGTCTTTGTTGAAACTTGTGGCTATCGGCCTGCTGGTCGCCACGAAACTTGAGGAATAAACGATGTCGTTTATCACCTATGCTTTCATCGGCGCGGCCCTGACGGCGCTGGCCGTGTTTTGCAAGGAACGCTATGTTTCGTTCTGGGCACAGCGGTCTGGCGACTACTCTGACGGTCCGATTTTTGACATCCGGGAACGGTTTCAGGGGCCCATCGTCTGCGAAGGCGTGATCTACGGACCAACGGGTCGCGTGACCTCCCGTTTTGTGGCCGATTTTGAAGCAACCTGGAATGGTAATGTCGGCACCATGGTCGAAAAATTTTACTACGATAGCGGTAATGAGCAGGACCGCGTCTGGACGCTCACTTTGTCAAATGACGGGTCAATCAAGGCCGAAGCACCCGATGTGGTCGGTGCGGGCCACGGTCGGCAGGACGGGTCAGCCGTCTTGCTGAACTACCGTATCAAACTGACAGAGGATGCAGGCGGGCATGCGCTTGACGTCACTGACTGGATGTATCTGATGTCCAACGGGTCAATCATGAACCGCAGCCAGTTCCGTAAGTTCGGTATCAAGGTTGCCGAGATGGTCGCGACCATGCGGCCTCGCGACCAAGCCTACGCAGGGGAATGATGTGAAGAACTGGCAGGGAAAACGCTATTGGCTCGTCGGCGCAAGCGAGGGGCTGGGACGTGAAGTGGCGTTTTGTCTCAGCCGCGCGGGGGCGGAGGTCATCGTTTCTGCCAGATCCGAAGACCGGTTGAAAGAACTGGTCGACGAACTTCCCGGCAAGGCCTCTTACATCCCTGTTGATGTGGCTGATCGTGCCGCTGTCGAAAAAGCTGCCGTCGAAGCCGGTGAACTTGATGGGGTTGTCTATCTGGCTGGCGTCTATTGGCCCATGAAAGCGCAGGAATGGGACAATGAAAAAGCCGACATGATGGGCGAGGTCAATTTCCTTGGTGCGTCCCGCGTCGTTGGATCAGTGATCAAAGATATGGTCGCCAAAAACGCAGGTCATATCGTGCTGGTCGGATCACTCTCTGGTTTTCGGGGGCTACCCGGTGCCATAGGCTACTGCTCTTCCAAGGCTGGTATGATGTCACTGGCTGAATCCATGCAAGCGGATCTGCGGACTTCTCCGATTGAGGTGCAATTGATCAATCCCGGCTTCATCAAGACGCGACTGACCGAAAAGAATGATTTCAATATGCCGTTCATTATGTCGCCCGAAGATGCGGCAAAGGAAGTTTTCGAGCATATGAATACTGACGGATTCAAGAAAAGCTTCCCGATGCTGTTCTCCTGGGTGTTCCGGCTGTCGCAATTCATGCCGGACTGGCTGTATTACCGATTGTTTGGGGCGAAATAGGCGCAGCATATCTTATTTGCGCCAGATCAAAGCCTATCCTGCTAAACTGCCTCATGTTGCGCTCAACAGGAGGACATACCCATGCTACCTATCACAGCCGACAAAATTGCCGAGGTGATCATCCTCGCACGCGAACTGGACCGTGCGGAGAATGAATTCGATGCGTTTGTGGAACGCTTGAACGAAGACGAACAGGCCGGTCTGGTCGCGGTCTTCTGGATCGGGCGGGGTAGCTTCGAAAGCGAAGACATCACTGAGGCCATCAACACGGCCACACGCGAAGCCACGGTGCCCACGGCAGAATACCTGAAAGGGTCACCACATCTGTCCGACCATCTGGAGGCAGGGTTGGAGGCACTAGGGGTGGATGCAAATGCGGCCGAAGATGATCTTTACCGACCGACCTAAGACGTAAGATGGGTTTTAACCCATCGCCCTATCAAAGCAAACCTGTGCATGCCCCCAAACGCCATCATGCAAGGCGTCCAGCGTCAGAAGATGCGGCAGCAGTTGCGCGGCAAAATCCTCGCTGCTTTCGGCCGGCAACATCGACGGCAGATTATCAATCGCTGTCACATCCAGCACCGGGTGGTCATACACGCGCAAGGCCGGTTCATCCCATGTGGTGGTCTGGTCATAAACCTTGATTGGTGAAAAATCGCTATCCGGGTCACAGGCAATATCGCCAATCACCGACAAATCACGCGCAGCGGTCTTTGCGCTGGCAGGGACAAAGACGGGCGTGCCCGGACGGGCCAGAATGCTATTCAGAAAGATATCATGGGTCAAAACCTCAGGAAACGGCCCACCGGATGCAGTCTCTGCCATATCCCATTTCGTTGTCCCCACACCCATGGCCTGACACAAATCAGCAGCACCCGCACCTACACGGCCAAGCGCACCGATAATCAGCGCGGTCGGGCGTTGCGTGCCCAAACTCACAAGCGATTGCTGCAGTTCGGCCAACAGGTGGTTGGCACTTGGGTAGGCCTTTACCGCATCAGCAACCGTACCTTGCTGCTGTGCCATCCAGCACATCAACGAAACAGCGGCACCGGCATATCCCGCCCAATAGCCAAAGGCGGCAACGCGACGGCCATCCGCATCGGTTAGGTATTCCAGATCCAGCAATGTCCCGCCACCCGCCCCGAAACGGCTTAGCAAGACCTGCCCGTCAGGTTGCCCCTTATAGGCATGCCCAAACATGATGTGGCGATGGCGCAGGGGTGTGCCATCTTCCGGCAACTCCTTTAGTCCAAAAATAATCGCATCATCCGGCGCATCGACCCATGAAAACTCCGGGGCAATCGCACAACCCGCAGCCGCATAGTCCCCAATCGGCAAAATCCGCTGACGGCTTTCTTCGACACTCACCTGAAAACCCGCCGCAATCAGCTTGGCAGCCCCCTGCGGAGTTATGCCAACGCGCTCCTCATGCGCACGGGATTCCGCGCGGACCCAAAGATGCACCATCACATCATGCCTTTTTCAAAAACCGCCTGCACCGACCGACGCGTATTCATCTTGTGCTGGAACCTGGCCAGGGTTGGATAATGCGCAATCTCGACCCCGTCGCCCGGCAGCCATGACAGGACGACGTAAAGATACGCATCGGACACCACCTGCAAATCACCAATCGGGAATGGCAGGCTTGGCAGATATTCCTCCAGATAGGCCGAACAATCCGCCATCCGCTCTGGCACCTTCTGTTTCATATCGGCAAAAGAGCTTTCTTCACCCGCCCATCGTTCACACCGGACGCCATGGGCATGGTGCGGATGCATTGTGCCATTCAGATAACACATCAATTCGCGCATCTTTGCCGCCGCAAATGGGTCAGACGGAACCAATGACGGGGCCACATGCTCCAACAGGCCGCCGGTCTCTGTCAAAACGCCGTCCGGTGTCTCCAGCGCAGGCACACGGCCCTTGGGGTTCAAACGCCGATAATCATCTTTGGTCTGATCGCCCGTCGCAAAATCTATCCGCACCGGTTCATATTCGGCGCCAACTTCTTCCAGTGCAATCGCAACGGCAACGGAAATCGTCCCTTTGGCATAATGCAATCTGAGCATCACAATATCCTCTCAGTAATGTGTCAGGGCATGCGCCCGGTCGGGTTGATCAAGATGCGGTACCGCGTTGAACCCTGCAAGGATCGGCCCTTGCGGGATGACATGCACACGGTGAAGTGAACTGTTCATGATCGGCAGCAGCACATGCGCCATGCGGGTTGGATCAAGATCAAGCAGATGGCGAATGATCATGCCAATCACACCGCCAGAGGTCACGCAAAGCACCCGCGCACCCGGTTTGGCGGCTTCTTGCAGAACCCCAGTCACGCGTTCCTCAAAGGACGCAAAGGTTTCCACGCCCATGATCTCGGCCCTGTGCCAGGCTTCCATGACCTGCGGCACATGGGCGGCAAATTCATCGGGGCCGGGAAATGGCACGCCATGGACATCTTCTAGCGCCTGACCCAGATTGAAGTAATCCATCTCGTTCAGACGAGGGTCGATCTGCGGATCAGTATATCCGATCCCGACCGCGGTTTCCTTGTGACGGCGCAAGCTGCCTGCAATGACCTTGTCAAACGGCCCTTCGCGCGCTGTCAGGTAATCCCCGAGCCAACGGGCCTGCTGATGACCCAGATCAGACAGCCGGTCATAGCTTTCTTCATCGGTGGCACCTGAATTCGCCTGCCCGTGACGTACCAGAATTATTTCGCCCATGACGTCCTCCTGTCGGAACAGAGTTACGAGGTCGATTCTGGCTTGGCAACGCCGAACCTGCCGGTCGGTGATACTGTTTCAGCGTCAATTCCGTTTCAAATGGGTCACGCTGGCGCGATAGTTTGGAAATATTGGCTGCTCACGCATTTGGGTGCGGCTGTAA
>CANMQX010000013.1 GCA_947500135.1 uncultured Paracoccaceae bacterium | reverse complement strand
AGTTATCCACAGGCCACGGGTCGAGTCCGGGATCGGGGGATCAGAGTCAGTTGCTCGGGGGATCAGAGTCGCTTTATCGTGGTATCAGAGTCATCGGAGTTCACATTCAGAACGATTTTATAAAAAAAAACAAATACTTAAATGAAGTCTAAAAACCCAATAACTTATTAATAACTGGATTTAACAGTAAAAAAGTCGGGTTTTCCAAAGCCGCCAGCAATTCCGTGCTGTGAAACCTCTTGAATTTGCTTAGAAAAGAGTAGGGAGGATACGGTTTTTCTTCCATGTATCACGTTTTTGGATATACTAAGGAAAACACGATATATCAGGGCAGATCATGACACAGGCAGATCAACCACCCCCATATTTTGGGCTTTCACCGGATCAGTCAATGGCTGAACTGTCAGAACCGATGACAACGACAAGCTTTGCCACATTGGCCGAAAGCTATCGGCGGGGTCGGGCTGATCTCGCCAGTCGGGGTCTTGATGAAACGGGCCGCAAGACCCTGCGCCGGTTTTCCACATGGGAAATCACCCGCTACCTGATCCCTGTCGCCCCCGCCCATTTCCGCCGTGTCCTGCGCCAGAACCCCACCCTGCCCCAGGGCCATAGCGACACGGATGGCGGCGCCAAATGGTTCACCTTGGACGAGGTGTTGCGCCTGCGCGCCTTTTTTGCCGCCGAAGGGTCCAAATCTAAGGACTATCTGCCCTATCGCCCCAAGGGCCTGCCTGCCAAGATCACGGCTGTGGCCAATTTCAAAGGCGGGGTTGGCAAGACCAGCACAGGCGCACATCTGGCCATGTCGGCGGCACTGGACGGCTATAAGGTGCTGGTGATTGATCTGGACAGTCAGGGGTCAATGACATCCATCTTTGGTGGCAAGGTTGAGGATGAATGGGGCACCGTGTTCCCCCTGCTCGCCCGGCATTATGCCAGCAGTTTGCAATTGGATAATCAGCGCAGGCTGGATCGTGGCGATGCCCCCCTGCCCCTTGATGACACCATGACGGAAGCTTTGGACGTCAAGACGCAGGATGTGATCCAGGGTACCCATTGGCCGAATATCGATCTGATTGGCGCGCAGCTGAACCTCTATTGGTCGGAATTCCAGATCCCCGTCTGGCGCATGCAATCACGCGGTTGGAAGCTTTGGGATGCGCTCACTGATATTCTGGCCGATGACGGGGTGCTGGATGATTACGATCTGATTTTCATCGATACCCCCCCTGCCCTGGGCTATCTGACGATCAACGGGCTGGCAGCGGCGGATATCCTGCTGGTGCCGCAAGGTGCGTCTTTTCTGGAATTCGACAGTACGGGCCGTTTCTTTGACATGCTGCATTCCACATTCGCCTCTATCGAAGATGGTGAAAACACTGCCGCTCGTGCCCTGGGCCGGCCCGAGATGGGGTTTGCATGGGATGCGGTGCGCACGGTGATCACCCGTTATGATGGCAGCCAGCAGGCTGAAATGGCCGGGTTGATGCAGGCCTATCTGGGCCGCACCCTGTCGCCCTACCGGCAGGATTTCACCGCCCTGATCGGGCAGGCAGGTGAAAGCGTGAATGGGATCTATGAGGCCGATTACCGCGACTTCAACCGCGATACCTATGCCCGCGGGCGCGCGACCTTTGATGAAACCTATGCGGCGTTTAAAAAGCTGCTGCTGGGAACATGGCGGCGCGATGAAATCGCCAGCCTGCAAGCGGCGGAATAGGCCCGCACATTGGTGATATTTTCGCATGCGAAACTTTTTTTGACAGGACCCCGCCATGGCCAAACGCAAACGCCTGACACCGCCCACGATGCTGCCCGATATGCCAGATGTGTCGCCGGTATCCACCAACCGCCCGCCCATCGCACAGGTCGCCGGTGAAGCGGCCAGCCATGCCGCCCTTGAAGAGGTCAGCGCGGAACTGCACAGCGCCCGCAGCGAAGGGCGCATGGTGCAGGCTTTGCCGCTAGCGACCATCAAACTGGATCATCTGGTGCGCGACCGGATCGCCCTTGATGCCACAGAAATGGATGCGCTGCGTAGCAGTCTGCTGGCGCGGGGCCAACAAACACCGATAGAAGTGGTTGACCTGGGGCAGGGCGCCTATGGGTTGATCTCCGGGTTCCGCCGCCTGACCGCCTTGCAGGACCTGCTGGCAGAGACCGGGGAGGATCGGTTTGCCCGCATACAGGCCCTGATCAAACCCATCGGGTCGGCGGCTGACAGCTATCTGGCGATGGTCGAAGAAAACGAGATCCGGGCCGATCTGTCCTTTTACGAACGCGCCCGATTGGCGGCTGAAGCGGCAGAGCTGGGTATCTACCCCAATGCCAAAAAGGCGGTGCATGCGCTTTTTGCAGCTGCCCCTGCGCCGAAACGGTCCAAGATCGTGGCCTTCCTTGGCATTCACGCCGCATTGGCAAATGACCTGCGCTTTCCGGCGGCAATCCCCGAAAAGGTCGGGCTGAAACTGGCGGCTGCTTTGGGGGCAGAAAAAGCCTTTGCCGCACGGCTGCGCAAATCCCTGCGTACTGCAGACCCTCAGGATGCCACGGCAGAGCGTAAAGTGCTGGACGCAGCCTTGCGGCCAAACAAAGCCACGGAACCCACCAGCAAGGAACTGACCCCCGGGATCACATGGCAGGCCAGCCCGGGTAAGATCACATTGACAGGCAAAGGGGTCACGCCCGCATTACAGGACGCCTTGCGTGATTGGTTAAGTGATTTGTAAAAATCTTTATTTTTCAATGAATTAGACGGTTTTTCGCATGCGAAACTCTTAATCGTCGTATCCGTCCGGATTGGATGACTGCCAGTGCCAGGTGGATTGGCACATATCATCAATGTCATATTGGGCTTCCCAGTTCAAAAGCCGCTTGGCTTTTGTCGTCGCTGCCAGACTGCGCGCCACGTCACCGTCGCGTCGTGCTGTGATGCGCAAGGGCACGGGCCGGTCAGCTGCTTTTTCAAAGGCGCGCACCATTTCCAGAACGGTTGCGCCACGGCCTGTGCCGATATTGATCGCCTCGCACCCGCGCGTCCGGGTGGAAAACTGCACCGCGGCCAGATGTGCGGCGGCCAGATCATCCACATGCACATAGTCGCGTTCGCCGGTGCCGTCGCGAGTGTCGTAATCATCGCCATAGACGCTCAGCTGGGCAAGCCGACCCACGGCCACCTGCGATATATAGGGCACAAGGTTGTTGGGAATGGCCTGCGGGTCCTCACCAATGCGGCCTGACGGATGGGCGCCAACCGGGTTGAAATAGCGCAGCAATACAGCGCTGGCCGCGGGCCAGGATACGGCCCAGTCGCGGATGATCTCCTCGATAAAATATTTGGTGCGCCCATAGGGGTTGGTGGGCTGCAAAGGGTGTGCCTCGTCATAAGGCAGGTAATCGGCTTCGCCATAAACCGTGGCCGAGGATGAAAACACGATCCGCGCGCAGCCATGGCGCTGCATGGCCCCCAGCAATGCAATCGTGCCGGAAACATTCTGGCCGTAGTATTCCAGCGGTTTTTCGTTTGACTCGCCCACCGCCTTCAGCCCGGCGAAATGGATCACCGCATCAGGGCGGAAATCCCGGAACGCCTCGTCCAGCCTGTCAGCGTCGCGGATATCACCATCGCAAATCGCAAAATCCCGGTTGGCCAGCTGCTTGACCCGGCGCAGCGCCTCGGGGGAGCTGTTGGAGAAATTATCAAAGACCAGCGCTTCGTTTTCTTTCTGCAGCAGCTGCAACAGCGTGTGGCTGCCGATATAGCCCGCCCCGCCGGTCAGTAGAACACGCATGGCAGCCCCCGTAATCTCATCGCACAGTCGCTCATGTCACAGCTTGTCCAGATAGGTGCCATAGGCATTCTTGGCGTATTTCTGCGCCTCGCGGGTCAGATCATCGCGGCTGATCCAGCCCAGATAGAATGCCACCTCTTCGGGGCTGCCGATCTGCTGGCCTTGCCGTTCTTCGATGGTGCGCACGAAATTGCCCGCATCCAGCAGGCTGGCATGGGTGCCGGTATCCAGCCAGGCATAACCACGGCCCATGCGCTGCACGGTCAGGCTGCCTTCGGCCAGATACATCTCCAGCAGGGATGTGATTTCCAGCTCGCGCCGGGCGGAAGGCTGGACCGCGCGCGCCTTTTGCGGGGCGGTGCCATCGACGAAGTAAAGCCCGGTGACCGCATGGTTTGATGGTGGTATATCCGGTTTTTCGATGATCCCGCGCACGGTGCCATCTTCATCAAAATCCACCACGCCATAGCGTTCAGGATCCACCACCTGATAGCCAAAGACAGTGGCGCCCTTTGCCTGCCCGTCTGCGGCTTCCATCAATTCGGGCAACCCGTGTCCGAAAAAGATGTTATCGCCCAGCACCAATGCCGATGGGCTGCCTGCCAGAAAATCCTCGGCCAGAATGAAGGCCTGCGCTAACCCGTCGGGCGATGGTTGGGCGATATAGGTCAGCGAGATACCGAATTGTGATCCATCGCCCAGCATCCGCTGGAACTGGTCCTGATCCTGCGGCGTGGTGATCACCGCAATCTCGCGGATACCCGCCAGCATCAGGGCGGTCAGCGGGTAATAGATCATCGGCTTGTCATAGATCGGTAAAAGCTGTTTCGACACGCCCAATGTGATTGGATAAAGCCGGGTGCCGGATCCGCCTGCCAGAATAATGCCTTTGCGGGTTGTCATGCGGTGTCCTTTTCCAGATCGTTCAGAATATCACGCAGGCCTTGCCGCCAATCGGGGCGGGGCAGGCCAAAAGCCACCTCGAATGCAGCACACTCCAACCGGGAATTCAAAGGCCGCGCGGCCCGGGTCGGATAATCGCTGGACGGGATATCACTGACCGTACAGCTGATCCTACTTTGTACAAAGATTTCGCGTGCGAAATCGGCCCAGCTGACATCCGGGGCCCCCGCCAGATGATAGATGCCGGTCTTGCCCAGATCAGCCAGCAGGCCGGTTGCGGCGGCCAGACAGGCATCGGCCAATGCGGCTGCCGGGGTTGGCCCGCCGATCTGGTCAGCCACGATTGTCAGCTGGTCGCGGCTTTGCCCCAGTTGGCGCATGGTTTTCACGAAATTCATGCCATGGGCGGACACGACCCAGGATGTGCGCAGAATGGCATAGGGGCCATTTGCGGTGGTGATCCCCATCTCTCCGGCCCGTTTGCTGCGCCCATAGGCCCCCAGCGGCGCTGTGGGCGCCTCTGGACCCCATGGCTGGTCCCCCGACCCATCAAACACATAATCGGTCGAGATATGCAGAAATGGCAGGCTACGGGCCGCTGCAGCATGGGCAATGGCCGTGGGGGTGGTGGCGTTGATCAGGGTGGCCAGCGGTTCTTCTTCCTCGGCCTTGTCCACGGCGGTATAGGCCACGGCATTGATCACCACATCGGCATCACTTGCGGCCACGATGGCGGCGCAGGCTGCCGGGTCGGTGAAATCAGCCACATCCCGGCCGCGCATATCCAGCGTGATATCGGGGCCAGCCCTGCGGGCCAGTTCCCTTGCCAACTGGCCGGTTGTGCCAAAGACCAGTGCCTTCACGACCCAACCCCAAGCCGTTCACCCACCCCATGGCGTTGCTGCAAGGCGCGCCACCATTTTTCATTGTCCAGATACCATTGCACCGTCAGGCGCAGCCCTTCCTCCACGGTGACCGACGGACGCCAGCCCAGCTCATCGCGCATCCGGGATGGGTCAATCGCATAGCGGGCATCATGCCCGGGACGGTCGGTAACAAATGTGATCTGATCCGCATAGGACGGTTTTTTATGTCCTACCGCTTCGCTGCTTGAGGACGGGGCCGCCTTCGGACGCAGCTCATCAAGAATGGCGCAGAGGGTCTGCACCAGTTCCAGATTGCTCCGCTCATTCTCGCCGCCGATATTATAGGATCGGCCCAATTGCCCCTTTTTCAGCACCAAAAGCAGGGCATCGGCATGATCTTCGACGTAAAGCCAGTCCCGTATATTGGACCCGTCGCCATAGATCGGCAACGGCTTGCCCGCCAACGCATTCAGGATCACCACCGGGATCAGCTTTTCGGGGAAATGGAAAGGCCCGTAATTATTCGAACAATTGGTCAGAACGACAGGCAGGCCATAGGTTTCCGCCCAGGCCCGCACCAGATGATCGCTAGATGCTTTGGAGGCGGAATAGGGGCTGCGCGGATCATAGGGGGTATCTTCGGAAAACTGGCCGGTGGGGCCAAGGCTGCCAAACACCTCATCAGTGGAAATATGATGGAAACGGAATGTATCGGTTTTACCCGCCTGCACCCAATAGCTGCGCGCGGCTTCCAACATGTTGTAAGTGCCGGTGATATTGGTGGCGATGAAATCGCCGGGGCCATCGATGGAACGGTCCACATGGCTTTCGGCCGCCAGATGCATCACCGCATCGGGCTGATAGGTGGCAAAAGCGGCATCCAGGGCAGGGCGGTTGCGAATATCGGCCTGCACAAAATCATAAAGCGGGCTGTCGGCAACCGGGGCGACATTGTCCAGACAGGCAGCATAGGTCAGCGCATCCAGATTGATGACGTGATGGCCACGGGCCACCGCCAGACGGACCACGGCAGAACCGATAAAGCCTGCCCCCCCGGTGACAAGCAGTTTCATGCGATTGGGCCTTCATAGGTAAAGGGGCTGTCGAACTGGGACAGGGTCGGGGCGTTGCGATCCTTGTCAGACAGGATGGCGGGGGCGTCCAACCCCCAGTCGATCCCGATCTCGGGGCTGTCAAAGCGGACGGCGCGGTCGCAATCGGGCGCGTAATTATCCGAGCATTTATAGATGATCTCGGTATCCGGCGCGCGGGTGGCAAACCCGTGCAGGAACCCCGCAGGCACCAGAAGCTGGCGACCATTTTCAAATGTCAGGTCAACGCCGACCCATTGGCCATAACTGGGGGACCCTTTGCGAATATCGACGGCTACATCAAACAGGGCACCACGGCCACAACGGACCAGTTTGTCCTGAGCATGGGGCGGGGTCTGGCAATGCAGGCCACGCACCGTGCCCGCCTGGGCGGACAGGGAATGGTTATCCTGCACCCAGTCAAAATCAAACCCGGCATCCGCCATCCGCTGGCGGTTCCAACTTTCACTGAAAAAACCGCGGGTATCACCAAAACGCTGCGGTGTGAGGATAAAAACACCCTCTAATGCTGTCTGTTCAATAAGCACGTGTAAATTCACTAATCATGATCACTTCCATGCCAATTAACGATGCATGCCTGAGCTGTCACGTCAAAACACCCCTGGGTGGTGCGCGACGTGGTGATGCGACAATTTCTTTGTCATATACAGTAACTTCCGGTAACAGCACATGGTGGTGGGCCCCAATAGCAGCAATAGTGTTTAAAGAACTGTCGAATGTCAGCAAGCCTCAACCTTTACACAGAGTTCTTTTGCCTGAGTGAGCGTCCGTTTTCGCTCTTGCCGGATCCGGATTTCCTTTATTGGACCAATGATCACAAACGCGCCTACACGATGCTGGAATACGGGGTGGCCACCCGGGCGCCGATCACCCTGATTACGGGCGAGGTCGGGGCAGGCAAAACCACGCTGCTGCAATACCTGCTGCATAACCTTGATGAAACGGTGACAATCGGCCTGGTGTCGAACATGCATGAGGGCAGGGGGGATCTCTTGCGCTGGGTGATGATGGCGCTGGAAATCCCGGTGGATAAGGATGCCGATTATGTCGACCGGTTTGAGGTGTTTCAGCAATTCCTGATCAATGAATATGCCGCAGGGCGCCATGTGCTGATGATCTTTGACGAGGCGCAGAACATGCCGCGCAAGGCGCTGGAAGAGCTGCGGACCCTGACCAATATCAACGCCAATAAGGATGAATTGCTGCAACTGCTGCTGATCGGGCAACCAGAGCTGCGCGACATCATCCGCAGGCCCGATATGAAGCAATTCGCCCAACGGATTGCATCCAGCTTTCATCTGTCCCACATGGATCAGAAAACGGTCTATTCCTATATTATCCACCGGCTCGAACGGGCGGGGGGCAGCGCGCATATGTTCAGCCGAGCGGCGTCAGACAGGGTGCATGAGATTACCGGCGGCATACCCCGGCTGGTCAACCAGCTTTGTGATATCTGCATGCTTTATGCGTCCATCAGCGAACGCGAGATCGTGGGCGTCGAACATGTCGAAGCCGTCTTGCGGGACGGTGCCTATTTCACACCGGAACAGAAAATCGAAAATAAGGCTGACGCGCCCAAGGGGCCAGATCAGACATCAGGCACATGACCGACCGGGCCTGGGCAAGATGGGTCGCCTATCTGTCCATGTTCGGGATGGCCGCCATATCCGGGGTCTATGTGATCCTGCGCCTGCTGTCGGAAGGCATCCAAGGGACGGGCAATGACTGGAAACAGGGCGATTGGCTGATCAACCGCGACCTGGTTGAAACCCGGCGCGGCCATCTTGGCAGCTGGATCTTGGATATAGCGGATCTGCTGGCGGTCAGCCCGCTGACAACCGTTGTGATCCTGCAGATCATCTGTGTCATTATCATCTATGTGGTACTGCTCTATGCGGTCATACAGGTCAGGCAGCCCATGTTGCTGGCGCTGATCATCCTGTCACCGGGACTTTTCATCATCGCATGGGCGGCTGACCCGCAAGGGTCACTGCGCAAGGAAACGCTGGCCTATCTGGCGATATTGCTTTGCCTGTCAGGCCTGATCAGCCACCGTATCTGGATCGTCTTTCTGGGGGCGGTGGTTTTTGTGCTGGGGGTGCTGGGGCATGAGGCGAATATCTTGTTTCTACCCTTGCTTGTGGGGGTTTTCTGGATGTTTCGGGACCAGATCAACCCGCGCCAACAGATCGGGCTGGGCCTTGTGATCCTCTGCGCGATACCGGCGGTTTTATACGGGGTCACCTATGCCCGCGTGGCAGATGCTGATCTGGTCTGTGCCCCGCTGCTGGAACGCGGGCTGGAGCCGCGCATCTGTAACGGTGCGATTGCATGGCTCGAAGATGATATGGCCACCGCAATGACGCGTATCATCGACAGCAATGGCAATGCGCGCAATCTGATCACGATGGTCCTTGTCTATCTGGGCGCATTTGCGCCGCTGGTATTTGCGCTTTGGCATGTGGCACAAAGACGGCAGGCGATCTGGCTTGCCATACTGGCAGGGCTGCCGTTTCTGCCGCTTTATCTGGTGGGGCTGGATTGGGGGCGCTGGTTGCAATTGCATGTCTTCAGCGTGCTGATCATCGTGCTGGCCGGGCTGGCGACGCGGCGGTTTACATTGGCGACCATTCCGCACCCCGCCCCTGTCGCGTGTTTCCTTGCGGTGGCGATCCTTTGGGCGCCAACGCATCTGGTTGGGGCCAGTTGGCTCTGGCCCCGGTTCCTGTCCTATTTCCTGCTGGGCGATGTGTTCTGAGACAGCCCGCAGTCAGATATTCATTTTCTTGAAAATCCGTTCGGGGATGGACCCGATGATGGTCATGATCACAAACCAGATCGAACGCACATAGATGATATTGCGCCCCTTGCGCAGCCCGTTGAAAATCGCGTTTGCCACCTCTTCTGGTTCGGCAGTCAGCTTTTCCGGCAGGTCCATGCCTGCTGTCATCTGGGTGTTCACAAAGCCGGGCAGCACGGTCAGCACGTGAATGCCGCGTTTGGCCATTCGGTTGCGCAGGCCTGACAGATAGGCGGTAAACCCGGCCTTGGCCGATCCATAGACGTAATTCTTGGCCCGGCCGCGATTGCCCGCAACCGAACTGATCCCCACAATCTGCCCGGCCCCGCGCGCATCAAAGCGATTGGCCAGAAGGCCCAGAATATGCGCTGGCCCTTCATAGGTACTGCGCATCACACGGGTGGCGGCCTCGAAATCCTGTTCATTTGCGATCTGGTCGCCCATCAACCCGATGGCACAGACCACGATATCGGGCAGGGCGGGCAGGGCATCAACAAACCCGGCATGGGTGTCGGTCTGCAACACATCAAAATCATGGGTGGTCACCGCAATATTGTGCCGCAATGCCAGATCGGTTTTTGTGGCCTCCAGCGTGTCGCTATCGCGCGCGGCCAGTTGAATATCATACCCC
Organism: uncultured Paracoccaceae bacterium; assembly: GCA_947500135.1. GTDB lineage: Bacteria > Pseudomonadota > Alphaproteobacteria > Rhodobacterales > Rhodobacteraceae > Yoonia. Next base: position 62,026 of record CANMQX010000013.1, on the reverse strand, counting down.
GCGGCGGCAAAGCGATGCGCAACCGCGCGGCCAATGTCGGACTTTGCGCCCAAAAGCAGCATGGTTCCCTTGCTCATAGAAAGAGCCTTTCGGATTGTTTTGATTGAAAAGCATCGGTTGCCCCGAATTCCTGACGCATCTGTTTGAACTGTGCTGCGCGCGGGTCCGATGCATGCAGCGTGTCCGGGGCCATGCGGCTATCCTTGGCCAGATAGAACCGGCCCTGATGATCCAGCGTGATCTGGTCCAGCTTGCGCATCAGCGCGATCATCCCCGGGGTTGCCGGAAAATCCAGCGCCAATGTGTAGCCCAGCATCGGAAAGGAAAAGGCACTGTCTTGCGGGCCGAACCGTTTCAGCACTGCCAGAAATGATCCCGCACCAGCCAATGATGTGGTCTTCAGCAAGGCGCGCAGCCCGTCGCGCGCGGTCTCAAGCGGCAGGACACATTGGAACTGCATGAACCCGCGCCTACCATAGATCTTGTTCCAGCCCAAAATGGCATCCAGCGGATAGAAATACGTGTCGTAATCGACAAAGCTGATCCCGGCATTGCGGCGGCCATTCCAGTAATAAAGCCCGTTAAAGGCCCTGACTGACAGGCTGTTAAGCAGGCTGAAAGGCATGGAAAATGGGACAGTGCGTTTTGTTTTGTCAGGAATTTCAAATGGATAACGGGCCGCATCATCAGATAGCTCATCCGGGGTCGCATGTTCGCCCAACATCAGGATCGACCGTCCCAATGATGCACCCCGGCTGACACAATCAATCCAGGCCACCGAATAGGTGGCGGCATCCGCCCCTTCAAAAGCGGTGATGACAGCATCCAGATTGGGCAGGGCCTGCGATGTCTGCCGGATCCAGGCGGATGGCACCGGGCGCAGCCGGATACCGGCGCGCAGGATCACCCCGGTCAGCCCCATCCCGCCGATCGTCCATTCAAAAAGCTGGGCATTCTGGGTCCGGTTGCAATGATGCACCACACCGCTTGCATCCATCACATCCAGCCAATCGACGAAGTTGCGGAAACTGCCATCCTTGTGATGGTTTTTGCCATGGACGTCAGCAGCGATCATCCCGCCCAGGGTGACAAATTTCGTGCCCGGTGTGACAGGGGGAAACCAGCCATGCGGCAGAAACGCGGTGATCACATCCCGCAGCAGCACACCGGCCTCGGCCACCAGAAACCCGCTTTGCCGGTCAAAGCTGATCATGTGGTTCAGCCCGTGCATCTGCACGGTCTTGCGCAGCCCGATGGCACTGTCGCCATAAGCCCGGCCGTTACCCCGGGCAATCACCGCACCATCCGCAATCGCGCGGGCTAGATCGGCTTGCGTGACCGGGTTGGCCAAGGTTGCGGGATGAGAGGGAAAGCCACCCCAGCCGGACAGGTCCGTCATGACAGGGCTGCCTCTTCGCGGGGTTGAAAGACAAAACGCCGGTCGAGGAAATATTTGACCACATAGCCGACAGAGAGGCCTAGCACGGCCCCCAGCTCGCGCATCAGGTCAGTCCCCCAGATCAGCCAAAACGCGGTTTCCGTGCCCCAGAAAATCGCCGTCGTGACAAGGCCCATGATCGTATAAAGCGTGAATTTCTGCCCATGGGCTTTGATGCCGGTACTGTCATCGGCAAAGATCCAGCGCTTATCCAGCACATATTTCACCACCAGCCCGGCCAATGTGCCGCAGAAAATGGCAATGGCAAAACCCAGAACATCGTTGTTCCACGATAGCACAATCCGCTGGATGCCCAGATTGATCACCGTCGCCACAACAGCAAACAGTGCGTAAAGAATGGCAATGCGCGCCCCGCTCACAGGAAAGCCCCGCCAAAGGCCACGCCGATGATCACTAGCGCGCAAATCTGGCTATTGCGATCCCGGGCGGCAAACACCACCGGGTCGTCATGCATCAGACCGCGATGGGCCAGCAGGATCACGCGCGACACCCAGTAAAGCAGCACACCGCAGATCACTCCCAGCACCTTGGGCGTGCCGTAAAGCTTTGAGACGAAAGGCGACTGGATATAAAGCGCCAGCACCAGAATGGACACATAGCCAGAGGCGACCGCCATCATCACCAGCACCGGCAGATCACCCACAAGATAGCCGCGACCGGATGCTTTCAGCTTGCCGCGCGCCGCGCTATCGGTCAGTTCCGCCTGCCGTTTCACCGTGGCCAGTGAGAAGAAGAAAAAGACCGAAAATGCCAAAAGCCACATCGACAGGGGGATGCTGGTGGCCACGGCCCCCGCGACAATACGGATCGTATAAAGCCCCGCCAGCGTGCCTATATCGACAATCGCCTTGCGTTTCAGCCAAAGCGAGTAAGCCGTTGTCACAACGAAATAAATCAACATGACCAGCACGAAATACCAGCCCAGGAACAGCGACAGGATCAACCCGGTTCCCATCAACCCGGCGATCATATAGGTGGCATGGGCAATCGGGATCGTGCCAGCGGCAAAGGGGCGTTCGCGTTTGCGCGGATGCGCGCGGTCAGACCGCAAATCCAGCAAATCATTCAGCACATAGATGCTTGATGCCACCATGGAAAAGATCACAAAGGCCAGCAGGCTTTGGGCGAATGTCACCATATCCAGCTGATGGGCGGCAAACATCGGCAGAAAGACCAGCAGGTTTTTCAGCCATTGATGCACCCGGATCGCCTTGAGGTAATCGCGCAACCCGGTCTGGGCGGTGTCCAGATGTTCGACCTCCACCCCCAGCTTATCAACCTTCTGGCGCAACGGAGGTTTGAGATTGACGGTCACCGCCTTTTGCGCGTTTTCCCAAACCGGCAGATCCGCTTCGGCATCACCCATATAGGCATAGCCGCCCTTGCCGAAATGCTCGATCAGAAAGGCGGCTTTTTCTGCGGATTTCAGGTTTCTTGTCCCGTCAGAGCCTTGCACGGCGTCAAAAATATCCAGATGGGCGGCGATGTCCCGGGCAATATTGTCATCAGAGGCGGTCACCAGAATCGCAGCCCCGCCATCCGCGCGCCATGCCTTGATGTAATCGATGACCTGCGCGTCATATGGCAGGGTGGTCACATCGACATTCATCTTGGCCGACAGGCTGCGTTTCAGCGCGGCACGCCCTTTTGACAGGGCAAGACCCGCCTGCACAGGCACACGCCAATCGCGGCTGGTGGCCGACCAGAAGCTTTCAAACAGCATATCTGACCGCAGCAGCGTTCCATCCAGATCAACGGCCAGAATGCGCTGACCTTTCAAATGGGTAATATCCATCGTGGCTAAATTCCTAAATACGCAAAATACATCTTACTCGTCAGCGGAAGTGATCGCCATGTTTTCCCATGGGTTTCGGGCAGGCATAAGGCAACTGTTGTCAAAAGGCAGGGTCCTGCCGCGGCATAGGCCCGCAATGCGCCTGTGCCGGGACAACTTAATGATCCTCCTTGCGGCGGACATAAAAACAGGTCTCGTTCTCGGCGCGCTGTGGAGCTGCAAGGGTTTCAAACCCAACCGCATGTAACCAGCGCGTCATGGCGGCGGCAGAAGGGTAGATCGGCCTAGCGGTGGAAAACCCGCTGCGATTGACCAGCACCCGCCGCCCCAGCAGTTGATAGCTGAGCGTATTGACCAATGTCATGACATAGCTTTTCAGCCCACGGCCCCTGCTGCGGATCACCTGTTTGCCAAAATCCCAGCTGTAATGGCCCAGCGTATTGCCGATAATGATCAGCTTTCCCCCGGGTTTGGTCACGCGGGCGATCTCGGCCAAGGCAGGGTGGATATCGAAATACTGATGCGCTGATACGCATAAGACCAGATCAAGCTCCTGATCGGCAAAGGGCAGATCTTCGGCGCCGCCGGTCTTGATATCGATATCCGTGGTGCCTTCGCGATCACGGAAAATCTGGCCCATCTGGGCATAGGCCGCGACCGGTTCAACACCGCAAAGCCTGTCTGCAGTGCCTGCCAGCGACATCAGGTTCACCCCCATGCCCGCGCCGATTTCAGCAATGTTTTTGCCTTGAAACGTCGTCCGGGCCAGATGCGGCAGGGCACCTTCAAAAGGCAGGCGCTGATCGCGTTCTTTCCAGAACAGGTATTCGCGGCAGGAATCGCTGATCAGGATCCCCAATGTGGTGCGCATGCCGGTATCGGGGTCAATCCAGCCAAGATTTTGCGCCAGTGCTGTGACCGTATTGGGAAATTGTGCGTCTTTGCTGCCCACGCTTTGATGCGCCATGAAGCGGATCAGTATTGTTGCATCCTCGGCCAGCAAATGTTCGCGGGCGGCAGCATATTCAGACGCGTTCAGTTCCATCATCAGACCCTTTCCTGCCGCGTCACTGGCGTTTCAGCACGGCAAGATTGCCGGGCACGTCATGGACCACGACCGTAAAGCTTTCGCTGAATGCCGTGTTGCCCCGGTTTGCCGTGGTCACCCAGTAGGCAATGCCTTCCCAATCGGCCAGATAGGTGATCGGGCTTTGCAGCACATAATTCAGCACATCGCCTTCGGTCAGCTGTGCTTGCAAGGCGGCTGGGTTGACCTTGCCATCGAGATTGATGGTCCTGTCATGCCAATAGCCCAGCGTGCCGGTCTGCACCGCCCCGACCCATGTTTCCGCAGCTACGTTCTCTGTCACCCAATCGACCACCTGAAAATGGCCCTGCTCCTTGGTGCCGGGCAGCAGGTAGCGGCCCAGCAGCGCAATGCAAAGCACGATGCTCAACAGGCCCAGCGTATAGATGGCGCCCGTGGCCCGGGCCGGGATCAGCCAGCGCGCCAGTGACAAGGCAACAGACAGGGTCGCGGTGATCAAAAGCGGCGCCAGTGGCGACAGATACCGGCTCAGAAACCAGCCCGCGCCAAAATAGAACCCGTAATAAAGGCACATCAATATCGCAAAGATCAGATAGGCCATCATCACATGGCGGGCGGTGCCGCCACGGCGCCAGACCTGCAGGACAAAACTAGCCAGAATGATCAGGATAACGATACTGGCGCAGATCATGAAGGCCGGGGCATATTGCAGCCGGACCGGCACAGGCAGCATCGGAAAGACATATTCAAACAGGACGGCGGGCAGGATATCGGCATTCCGGGCCAAACCGCCGCTCAACGATTGGGCGGTGCCACTGACCGGCACGATGGATCCGAAATTCACATAATTATTGATCAGCCAAGGCGATGCGATCAGCGCCACAAGCAGGGCAGGGGGGATCAGTTCGGCAATCACGGCACCGACCGGGCGGCGGCGGGTGATCAACGCATGAAACAGCCAGACCAGCCCGATCGCCCCGATCAGGAACACCGCATCATTGCGCGCCAGAAAGGTAACCCCGCAGGCCGCGCCCAACAGCATGCGGTCCGTCAGCCCCGCCGCATCGCCCTTGTGCAAAAGCCGGGCAAAGATCACCAGGCTCAGCGTCACCATCACGGTATAAAGCCCGGTTTCCAGCCCGTTCATCGTATGCAGCAGTAGCAGGGGGCTGACAAACCACATCGTGGCCACCAGCCAGGGCCAGATCGGGGCATTATCCTGCGGGGCCAGCAACACCCGGGCCAAGGCGCGGACCGTAAAAATTCCGATCACGGCGATAATCGCCCCGGTCAGCTGCACCCCCCAAAGCCCGGCAATCTTGTCACCACCCGTCACTAGGTAAGAGCCTGCAAAAAGGAAGGTCGCCATCGGCTGCACACCATTGCTGGCAATCGTGCCGTCAGAGACCGACATGCCCAGCCCAATGGCCATGTTGCGGGCAATGGTCAGCATCAGGTAACCGTCTTCGGTCATGAAGGCCTGCGCCAGCGCCGGTTCACCCACAACAAGCGGGTAAAGCCGGTAGAGCGTCGCAAAGACAAGCGTCGCAACCATAATGATGAAAAAGCTTCGGTCAGAAAAACGGGGCATGATGTCTATCCGGTAACAGCCGTGCCGGGCAAATAGGGGATCATTTGTAACGCTCCAGCCAGGCCTGAAACATCAGTATATTCCACAAAGGTTGGCCCCAATTATGGCTTTCGGCGATATGTTCGCGCCACATGCGCGAAACGATCTTTGGGTCCAGAAAACCTTCGTTTTGCAAACGATGTGGGGCGAGCAACTCTTCGGCCCAGTCACGTAGCCCGCCGCGCAGCCACAGGCCAATCGGCACCTCGAACCCCATCTTGGGGCGTTCGATCAAGGCGGCGGGGACATATTTGTAAAGCACCTGGCGCAGCAGCCATTTCGACTTGCCATCACGATGTTTGAATGCGGGTGGCAGCCCCCAGATAAACTCCGCCACACGGTGATCCAGCAGCGGCGCGCGGCTTTCAAGCGCAACAGCCATCGTGGCCCGGTCCACCTTGCACAGGATGTCATCAGGCATATAGGCCAGCATATCCAGCTGCATCATACGCTCCATATCACCCAGATCACCGCGCGGGGGCAGGTGATCGGCCAATATGCTGGGCGGAGAGGCAGCACCGATCACAGCGCTTTCCGCGTCACGCCACCAGGATACCAGCGTGCGGTGCAGCTCTTCCAGGTTGCGGCTTTTGGCATAGGCCGCCAGACGGTGCAGGCGCTGGCCGTTGGGTTCCTTGCCTTGCGGGGTGGCGCGGAAGGGCTCCATGATGCGGTTCAGAAACGGGGCCGGGATTGATTGCAAGGCACCGGCCCCCAGCTTGCGCAAAGGATGCGGGACCGGGCGCATCGCCTTCATCAGCTTGGCGCCTTGGCGATACCGGTCATAGCCGCAGAAAAGTTCATCCCCGCCATCGCCCGACAAGGCCACGGTGACATGCTCACGGGCCAGCTTCGCCACCAGATAGGTGGGGATCTGCGAACTATCGGCAAAGGGCTCGTCATAGATCTGCGGCAGTTCCGGGATCACGTCGCGCAGATCAGTATCACCCAGATATAATTCCGTGTGATGGGTGCCCAGATGATCCGCGACATCCTTGGCAAAAACTGCCTCGTTATAGCGGGCCTCGTGAAACCCGATGGAAAATGTATGCACCGGGGTATCGGATAAATGCTGCATCAGCCCGACAATCACCGAACTATCGATACCACCCGATAAAAACGCGCCAAGCGGGACATCAGACATCATCTGCTGGCCAACCGCATCCTGCAGCAGATCATCCAATTCGGCGATGGCTGTTGCATCATCCGGGGCGGGACCACGCGGTTGCGCGGCAACAGCACCACCATCCCAGTAAAAATGGCGTTGCGGTTCGGGTGCATCAAGCGAGACAACAGCCATCTCGCCCGGGCGCAGTTTCATCAGCCCGTCATAGATCACCAGATCTTCGGGCACATGGCCATGGCGCAGCATGGGGATCAGCGCATCACGGCGGATCTCGGGGGTAAATTGGGGATGGGCGTGAAACGCCTTCAATTCAGAGCCGAACAGAAACACCGCATCGCGGCCCTGGCCTTGCCAGCCGAAATAAAGCGGCTTTTCCCCCAGCCGGTCACGAACCAGTGTCAGGGTGCGGTCCTGGCGGTCCCACAGGGCGATGGCAAACATGCCCTGCGTCTGGGCAATCGTGTCTTCTAGCCCCCAGATATCGATCCCGGCCAGCAGGGTTTCGGTATCTGAATGGCCGCGCCAATTGGGGGCTTTGCCGGTGGCCTCGATCTCGGCGCGCAAGGATTGGTGATTATAAATCTCGCCATTATAGACGATCTGGTAACGTTCGGATGCCGACACCATCGGCTGATGGCCTGCTGGGCTGAGATCAACAATGGCCAGTCGCAAATGGCCCAGGGCGACGCCCGCATCGGTATCCACCCATTGCCCCTGGCTGTCGGGGCCGCGATGGCCGATGGCTGCCATCATCGCCGTCAGCTGTGCGGCAGCGTCTGCACCGGGTGCATGACCGGGGTACCATAGATATCCTGTGATACCGCACATGAGCGTGATCCTTGATCAATAAGCAATGCGTCGCGGCTGTCTTCTGAAAACAGCAAAGCGGGCTTTGGGATGGCCGCAACAAAATCCGGTTATGGCTAGTCGCATTTTGCGACAGAAAAAAGGTTTTATAACAAAGAAATTATGATGGCTGTCGAAATGAAAAATGGCACATGATATGTGCCATAAAATCAGGCAATCGCGGCTGTCTTGCGGCGGCTGCGCATGAACCCGAACATGGCCAGACCCGCAATCAGCAGGGGCAGACCGGCAGGCAGGGGCACAACAGACATGACGGCATTATCGGCCAGTGAATCAGTGTCACCTTCGATACGCATGCGTCCCAGGAAGCCACCGCTGGTCAGGCCGGAAAAATCAACCAGCATACGGCTATAGATATCACCAACCGCAGCATGCCCGGCAATATTGACGATACCGGAATATGTCACATCGATCTGCCCGGTCAGGCCGTCACCACCACGTTCGATGGAAAACGGTGTGCCAAAGCTCGTCGATGGTGTGCTGGCCGTCGGATCAGGATTACCCCGGGTATCAATGATATCGAAAATCGTCTTGGACGGGGCCAGGTCGATATAGATCGCGCTGACGGTTTTTTGGGCATCGATGACCATCGGGCCGCCGCTTTGCGAAATTGTGATGTCATTGCCATAGGCGCCGCCAAGCGAATAGCGACCAACGCGGCGCCAGACCAGATCTTCGGTGGTGCCATCGGCGTAAGTCACCGTCACAAGAGAGCCTGCAAGATGACGCCCTTCGGTGGCCGTGCTTTCGCCCACACCAGCAGAAGACCGCACCTTCGTACCGGATGATTGGTAGATATTGATTGTGGCGGAAGAGGCGATACCGGCCGAGAATGTCGTCAAAACGGCCAAAAGAGACAAGACAATAAATTTTTTCATAACACTCACACTTTCTAACATTTCCTCGTTAGCGGACAGTTTACCCAATGTAAACAAGAACGCTGGGGAGCGATGCGGTATGCAAGGTTTTTGGGCCAGATGGGTCTTTTGGATCACCGGGCGGGGACTATGCCCGCAAACCGCGCAAAATGCGCCATACGTTTGTTGAATTCACACTCAAAATCATGCGCCCGGGCAAAGGCTAATGCGTGCTGCGAGGCGGCGATCAATGGCGCGCGATCCTGATCCAAGGCGACAATTTTCTGCACCAGCGCATTTGTCTGACCCAGCGGGACGGCCCAGCCGGCTTTGGATTTTTCTGACAGGGCGGCCCACATCCTGTTGTTATAGCCAATTGTCGGCACGCCGCAGCCCATGGTTTCCAGATAGGTGCAGGACGGGTCCGATTGCCTGTGGCAGGACAGGAAAAGATCGGCGTTATCCGCAATGAACGGGACCAGCGCGGTTTCGAAATCAACCGCCCCATGCAATGTGATCTGATCTTGCAGACCGACGGCACTGGCGCCCGCTGCAATATCATCTGACAGGCTGCCAACGCCAAAGATATCCAGGGTGAAATCCACCCCGGCCTTGTGCAATGCGGTCACAGTGGGGATCAGATCCTGCGCGCCTTTCATCGGTTCCAGTCGCCCCGAATGAACAAGCCTGATCGGTTGCCCGGCATTCAGATGCGCTGCCCGGGCGGCTTGTTGTTCCGGGGTTGCCATCATGGCACCCGACATCCGGCCATCAAGATATAAAAGCGTATCCTTGGCCAGATGGGCATAGGCCTGCTGGGCGGGATAGCCATTGGCCTGTATTGCGTCCGCTGCACGAAACGCCGCCTTGCGCCGCCGTTCTTGCTGGTAAAGCCATAGGGCGGAACGCAGCTTGCGCAGGATGTTTCTGTGCTGCTGCAGCCTCAGCACGGTCAGGCGCGTTTCAAGATCATATTCGATGGCATAGATGATGCTTGTGCCTGCCGGGCGCGCGGCCGGGTCACCCAGATGCAGCGCATCATGCATATCGGCCGATGCGGCGATGACATCGCCAGCCTGCAGCATATCAACAGTGATCGGCTGGCCTGCCGGCACAATCTGCAAATCAAACGGTAAATCGGCCATGACATAATCATCACCAAAGGGAATGTCGTGATCGGTGTTACGCAACAAGCATGTGACAGGGCCATCCCATTGTGCCGCCTGAAACGCCATGCCCGCCGCGAATTTGACGTCAAGGCGGACCTTGCCATCGCCAATCTGGCTGACGGGTGCAGGGGCGATCATCAACAGTCGGGGCATAAAACCTACTTTAAAACAATAGCATGACAATATCCGGCAGGGCAGTACTGCGCATCTGGGCGCATGTATAGCCGCATGTTGGGCATGGTCCAAGTTGATGATGCCATTTTCAAACATGGGCGTGGTGAACGAAAAAAGACCCGCCTCAAAAATGGGCGGGTCTTGTTCTGTTTGATCAGTATGGTGCTTTAGGCCAGATCGTAGATCCCATGCCCATCATTCAGGGCAGCCCAAAGATCATTGTTGGCGCGCGCATTATCTTCGTCACCAACAGTGCGGATCGTGCTTTGGCCGGACCCTGCGGTCACATTCAAGGTGACTGTGTCGGTGTTGTAGTCGATGACCACTTCCGCATTGCGGTTGCCGGCAAGGCCGGTCACGTCAAGATCCTCGAACTGGCCGATCAGGTCGTCGACATCAATCAGCACATCGGATGTGATCGTGCTGCCACGGCCGGACAGGTCCAGCGCAAGTGTGGCATCGCCAAGATTGACACCAGACTGCACATTCGGGGCATCCCCAAAAGCACCGGACCGGAATTCCGAGATGATACCAAGCTGACCATTCTCTACGTCAAAGCGCAGGGTTGCATCATCATCCAATAGCAAGACAGCCGTGCCGCCATTATTACCGTCAAAGCCGGTTTTCCCGTCATCCCCGGTCACTTCCAGCGTGCTGCCATCGCGCAGGATGAAATCCGCCCCGCCGGTGGCCAGAATAGCCTGCCCATCGGTGACGTTCATGTCGGTGGCCCCGTTAAAGAGCCCGGTATTGGCAAAGCGGCCGCCATCAACATTCACATCCAGCGTGTCTGTATCGGCAAAGCCATTGATCCAGATCTGGCCGGCATCACTGATGTTCAACTCGGCACCATCTGCACCAGCGGCGGTCTGCCCAGTGACGTTCAGACGGCCATGGGTGACATTCAACGTGCCACCAGACCCGAAATCGAGGTTTGCGATGGTATTCGTGCCACCGTAATTGACCCAGTTGCCGCCCAGATCAACGGAATCGCCGTTGATCGTGCCCGGCAGGTCTTCGGTGCTCCAGTTCAGGCGGTTATCCCAACGAATCCCATCAGCCAGATCATTGGGGGTAAAGCGCAGGGTTTCTGCTGTCAGACGGTCATCGACGGACAGACCAAAGCCTGCTTGGAAGAAGGCAATGATCAGATCGGCATCAACCACTGTGTCCAGCTCACCAAAGGCCTGGGCACGCAGGAAATTGGCCAGATCAGCGATTGTTGCATTGGGGTTGTTCAACAACTGCTGCGTAAAGATCTGGATCGTGGTGGCGTTCAGAATATTCTGATCAAGCCCGTCAACATTCTTGTCATTATCCCAGTTAAAGACAGTGGTATCGTCGAAATAGGGCGTATCGAGGAAGTTGTTCTGCGACTCGCTAATCGTCGTCTTTTCAGCCTGTTCAGCAGCATTATTGGGATCGGCCAGATGGGCGATGATATTGTCCAGCAGAACAGTATCCATCCCCGCATTGTCGATCCCGCGTGAAAGCGCCCCGTTAGACTGGTCATCACGCTGCCGGTGTCCGGCGGATGTGATCACGTTATCCGTGGCAAGGGTGAAGTTCCCGGTCCGGATGCCGCTTTGGTTGGACGGCACACCGCCCAGCAAAGAGGCCGCAACATTGGCTTCGATGATGACATTGTCTTCCAGGAAACCACCGGTGCGGATCTTGGCCCCGATTGAACCACCTTGCATCAGGATGCTGTCGCGCAGGGTGAAGTCATCCACATTGTCCTGCACATAGATGTTATGGACAAATTGCGTCGGCGCCTGGCCACCCGCGGTGGAGGCATCAGTGCGCCAGTCTTCGGCAAAACCGTTGCGGTCAAACAATGTGCCTTCGATCAGAACGCCGTCATTTTCGGCGATATGCGCGCCAGATGTGTGATGCACACCCCATGTGCTGCCTGCCTGATCCGGACGGTATGTATCCGTGACAGAGGAATTATGCAGCGTAAAGCCGTCAACCCGGACGACATTCAGCCCCATCCCGGTATGGGCCTCAGCGGAATTGTTGCTGATATCCATGTTATGCATCAGCATGTTTTCACCGCCCAGCGATGAGAAGCCGGCGGTCAGTTCCAGATCGGAAAAGACGATGTTCTGGCTATCAACCTGTGTCGTGGTGATGGTCGAGTTAATGGTCGGCCGGTCGCCTTCACCATAAGCGGTAATATGGATTGGGTGCAGCGGATCTTCACCCAATGTGCCACTGTCGATGACACGGCCAAGATTATTATATTCATAGCCGCGTTCGAACATCAGCCAATGCGATGACGGATCGGTACCAACACCAGTGATGGCATACCACATCATCATACCGGCCTGGGCATCCAGGGCCATGCCCTCGGTGGCACCATATTCCTGATGCTCGCTCATCCATCTGCGGTCAATCTGACCCACGGAAATCCCTTCCAGGGCCGCGATATCAGACAGGCTCAGCGCGTCATCATCACCGGAAATGAACACTTTGCGGTGGTTGTCACCGGTTTCGACGATCACATCATCGCTGGCATCGGTTTCCAGCATGTAGAACGTGCCGTCACCCCAGCCTTTATCCTGTGTCGTGCGCGCGACCTGGATGTCGTCATTGAAGATCCGCGATGACCCGTCATTATAGGTCACCTCATAGCTGATATCGAGCGCACCGTTGAACTCATGCTCCATGCTCAGCACAAGTGCCATCGTATTATCCGGGTTCACTGTCAGGGTCCCGTGATCGGGGCCATTGATGATGCGGATATTCGCGACGCTGTCCAGGTTATCAACGGCCAGGGTTGTGACCCGGCCACCTGCCACCGAATAAGAGCCGGAACTGGTTGGCACCTCTTCCCCGGTGCCGCCACCGCTTGAATCGCCGCCCTGATCTTCGCCAGTTGGCGGTGTGGGCGTTGGTGTTGGCTCCGGATCGGGTGTTGGCTCCGGATCGGGTGTTGGCTCCGGATCGGGTGTTGGTTCCGGATCAGGTGTTGGCTCCGGATCGGGTGTTGGTTCCGGATCAGGTGTTGGCTCCGGATCGGGTGTTGGTTCCGGATCAGGCGTTGGCTCCGGATCGGGTGTTGGTTCCGGATCAGGCGTTGGTTCTGGATCGGGTGTTGGTTCCGGATCAGGCGTTGGCTCTGGATCAGGCGTTGGTTCTGGATCGGGCGTTGGCAGTGGTGTCGCGGGCTTGGACGTGTCGCCCTTTCCACCGGACCATTCAAAATCAAAGCTGTCGCGCCTGCGGGCCTTGTAGGACTGGTTGGCGATGATGAACTGGTCAATATCATGATTGACATGATCATCAGTCAGGCGGGTCATCGCACCATTGGTGTCAGGCCCGGCCCAATCCAGCCGCAGGGTCTGATCACCGCCGGCTTCAAAATATTTGATGTCGATCTGGTGTGTACCGGCTGCAAGATAAACCGTTCCCGTTTCGGTCATCGCGCCATGCAGACCATCATTGCCGATGATTTCGGCGCCATCGATCGACAGGGATGACCCGTCATCGGAATTCAGGTTGAAGCGATATTCGCCCGCGGTCTCGACCGTCAGCGTGCCTTCGAACTGGGCTGCGAACATATCGGTCGGGCCGCCAAGCCAGAAAGACCCATCACCCTGGTAATAGACGTCATTGACGATCGCGGTGGCATCAGGATCAGCCGAAAAATCGATCTCATCCAGTGATGAGACCATGCCGTCCAGCGCAAAGAACTTCGCCGAGAAGCCCGGCACGGTGATGTCAAACGCCGGACCCTTTGAGGCTGCGTTTCGGTCAAGGCCAGCGGCGATGAGAGCAGAGAGGTTTCTGTCGCGAGAGGACATGTGAGCCAAACCTTATGTTCATTCGTGAGTGGGTGAGTTGGGTAGAGTGAGAGAGGTCCCGATTAGTCTTGATCAAACTGGTGTAAGAGCGCGGCCATGGTCCCTGTTTGGCCGATATGCCCTTAATCTTCCGTTTATGGTGGTGATCTCCGGCTTGGTTGATCCCCAAATGAGGAAAGTTTCGACATGTCGCACCTGTTTGAGCGTGTTTTGATACGGATTAGTTAGCAGAATTGGCAACAAGGAACATCTGGGGCCAAAAGCATGCAACCGGTATGGCTGAAATGTGTCGGTGAAAAGGCGCTCATGAAAATTTCTACAGGTCTAATGGTTTGAATTTCCCTGCAAAATAAGGCTGATCTGGTTTTGAAGGCGTTGACAAAGTTAGCGGTAACTCGCTCGCGAATGGGCGAAATCCTGCCCATGACGCAAGGTGAACGTGTGCGGGCCTGTGCGGCTATCGGCAAAGTAGCTGGGTTTTGGAAACTGTCATGACGACTCGACGGGTATTGTGTCGGTCTGACGGACAAAACCACAGCGCCGCACAAACGGATTTGGCAGCAAACAACCATGCATTGTTATTGAACGGGTCGAATCGTCCTAGTTTTGCGGCACACCGGTCTTGGGATACCCCGTCACGACCTGCCAGACGATCTCTTGCATCAGCCGGGCGGCCTCTGGACCGGGATCATCGGCAGGGGTGCCATCCGCCTTGGTCAACGCATGCGGCAAGCCCACAGGCGAGCGCTGATAAAGCACCGCATAATGGGTCAGCGCCATCAGATAGGCGCCATAATCATTGAAGTGGATATTGTCCGAAAACAGGTCCTCGCGGGTCGTCAGCGGACCAACCCCGCCACCGTCTTCGATATGGCGGGTCAGGCGCGCCATGACCTGACCACCGGGGATCATATAGATCGGCTGCGGGTCTTTTTCGTAATTCAGCGCCCGGCGCAGGATTTCGGTTTCCCAGTATTTTTCCAGATCGCGGTCGATCCGGGTCAGCCAGCCTTCGGGATCATCCAGCGGGTGCCAGGTTTCATAAAAATAGACACGCATATCAGGCCGGTTTGTCCGGGCCTTGTCGGTCAGGTTATGCAGCATCAGGGGGCTTTCCATATATTTGATGGAATCCCGGATTTCGACAGCCTCGGTCAGCACAACAGCATCGTAATCGCCCGATGCCAGCGCCTCATGCCCGTCGCGGAATTGCGGATGCACATTGGATTCCGCAAACCCTTTGCGTGGGTGGTCTTCATCCCAATGGGCTTTCAGAAATGTCCCCCAGCCAAGCTGGCTGTGATAATCATGGCCTTCCTCGGCCAGTTGCGTCAGCATTGCGGGCACATCATAGCCGACAAGGCTATGACCCAGATGCAGCACTTTCATCGGACCGGCAGGGGCAGGGGCCGGATTGGCGTAAAGCGCATCGGTCTGTTCGGCATCCAGCGGGGCAGGGACCGCAAAGCGCGTCCAGATCCCGAAGGCCCCCAACACCAACACGATCGGGGCGATATAAATAAGCTTCAGACGTCGCAACATGATCAGGACCTATCAAGACAATACTATATGGGGTTACGTAAACGCAGACGGGTGAAAATCCAGTAGGGCGTTCAGCATTTGCAAGCGGAAATGAACATATTTCCGACCTCGGTGAAGGTGACAGATTGTAATGCGGCAGGCATTGCGGGATCGGTGAATGTAATGGCAAGGCACCCATCCCCCGCAGGCGATAAATTCAGGTCATCAAACCCGATGATCCGTCCGGTCAAAGGATACTGGGCCTTATAAACGGCCTCCTTGGCGCTGAAGATCTGTTTGGCCACGCGCCCGCGCCCGGTTTGCGGCAACCATGCCTGTTCCGCATCGGTGCAGATGATTGTGATCAGATCTGCGGGTAAATCCTCCGCCGGTTCGATATCAATCCCGATGCTGCGGTGGTTTTGGCTGACGGCTGCGATACAAACCGCATCGCAATGGGCAATCGACCCTGTCAGCCCGGCAGGCCAGCCCGGCGCACGGTCAGGCCCTGACGGGACTGCAGCATGCGGCAGGCCAAGGGCGGCCATGGCGGTGCGGGCGGCACGTCTGCCAGCGGCAAACTCGTATCGGCGTTTGGGGATGGCCCGGGCCATGGCAGGGTTTTCGACATCCCACAGATCATCAATCGCATCCGCCGGATCGGTGATCCCAATCCCGACAGCAGGGCCCAGCATCGTGCGCAGGGCCCCAGCAAGCGCATCATGGCTCACCGGTTTTGCCGGCGTGCCCGCATTTCACGGCGGCGGGCCATGGCGTCACTGCGGGCATTGCCGCCGGGGGCGGGCTCTGCAGGTGCGGCAGCCGCCGGGGCCGTGGGTGTTGCAGTGGCCGGGGCCGCAGGGCGCGGCGCCGGGGCAACCCCGCCGCCGGTCTTCTTGGCCACAATGGCACTCAGCGCCTCAAGCGTGGGCGCGCGGAAGATATCAGTGATCGACAGCTTGGCGACACCCAGATCCTTGCGGATCTCGCGATGCGCCTGCACCGCCAGCAGGGAATGACCCCCCAGATCAAAGAAACTGTCCTTGGGGCTGATCTGTGGGACCCCTAGGATACGTGACCAGATGGCACTGATCGCTGCCGTAATCTCGGCCGCTGATCCCATATTGGCCGCCGGTGTGACAGGAGGGGCAGGCGCATCCGCCGCAGGTGCCGGTTTGGGGGCTGTCACAGCGGCTTGCCCGATCTGCGGGGCGGGCAGGGCCTTGCGGTCCACTTTCTTGTTGGGGGTCAGGGGGAAAGCATCGAGCGGTACAAAATGGCGCGGCACCATGTAATCGGGCAGCCTTTCCAGCATATGGGCGCGCAAGGCGGCCTGATCGATACCCGCATCGCCCAGCAGATAGCCCACAAGCTGGACCACACCGGGCGTGTCTTCACGGGCAACAACAACCGATTGCTGGACGCCTGCAAATTCATCAATCACCGCTTCGATCTCGCCCAGCTCGACCCGGTAGCCGCGCAGCTTGACCTGAAAATCGGCCCGGCCAAGGAAATCAAGGGCACCATCGGGACGCCAGCGCACCAGATCGCCGGTATTATACATCCGTCCCCCATCTGCATGGAACGGATCAGGGATAAACCGTTCCTCCGTCAAATCAGGGCGTTCGAAATAGCCACGGGTGACGCCAGCACCACCAATGTAAAGCGTGCCGGGTACACCCACGGGCACAGGCTGCAAATCATCATCCAGCACATAGACTTGGGTATTGGCAATCGGGGTGCCGATGGAAATGGCCCCCTGACCGGCCATGGCGGTCTGGGTGGTGGACCAGATCGTGGTCTCGGTCGGGCCATACATGTTTTCCACATGGCCCCCGGTCAATTCACGCAGCTCATCAGCCAGCGCACCGGGCAGGGCCTCGCCCCCGACCATCATATGATCCAGCCCGGCCAAGGCGGCACGTGCCTCATCATTCATCACCAGCATCTGCGCCATGGACGGGGTGCATTGCAGATGGGTGACCTTGTGGCGGGCAATCTGGGCGGCAATGGAATAGTCATCATCGGCCAGCCCGGTATCGGCATTGGCCTGTTTGACCACCTCGGCCAGCGGTTTGAGGCCCTCCATGACGTGATCCACATCGATGCCGTAATCGATCAGGCAGGCAATCTCGGTCACGCCGATTTCCTTGACCTGCGCGACCCGCGCCATCGCATCCTCGATCGTGCCAAAGAGGCCGCTATCGTTGAAATAACGCTCAAATGCGAAATCAAGGATGCCTTCCAGCTCTTCTTCCTCCAGCGACCCCAGATCCAGCTGCATCGGGTTTTCGACCCCTTGCGGTTTCTTGAAGGCAGGGAAAGCCCAGGCATATTGCTTGATCAGCCCGGCGGCAGAGCGCAGGTAATCCTTCATCGGTTCGCGGGCGATTTCGCGGGCATGATCACGGGTGTCAGCCAGGAAGGAATGCAGCATCAGCGTGACGGTGAAATCCGCCGGATCATGGCCCGCCTCGCGCAGGGCAGCATGATAAAGGGTGATTTTCTCACCCACCTCATCCACGCTTTGCCCCAGCAAATGGGTCAGCACGTTACAGCCATTGCGCCCCGCCTCTTTCCAGGTTTCGGGATTGCCCGCTGTGGTCACCCAGACATTCAGTTTCTTGGAAACCGGGCGCGGCTGGGTCAGCACCTCATGCATTTCCCCATCCGCACGGGGGAAAGCGACCTTTTCACCCGACCAGAGTTTGCGCAGATCCTTGATCTGTTCAAACATCGCCGGTTTGTTCTTGGGCGGCGTGTTTTCAGGGCGCAGGATGAAATCATCCGGCTGCCAGCCTGATGCAATCGCCAGACCCGTCTTGCCATTGGTGATATTGTCGATCACCGCCCATTCCTCGGCAATCCGGGCGGTATGGTGCAGGGGGGCCACGCAGGAGCCTGCACGCACCGCCAGGTTCTTGGTCACCGCCGCCACCGCCGCCCCTGTCACCGACGGGTTGGGATAGGGGCCGCCAAAGGCGTGGAAATGCCGCTCTGGCGTCCAGACCGCACAAAACCCGTGTTTGTCGCCAAATTGCGCGCCTTCCAGAAGCGTGCGGTATTTGTCGCGACCCACCCCATCATCATTGCCCCAGTAATAAAGGCTGAAATCCATACCACCGGCATTGCTTGCCGGGCTGTCGCCAGCCACAAGCGCGCGGCTTTCATCGCCGCTGATCACCAGCTTGAACCCGCGCGCCAATGTCCAGAACAGCTCCAGCACCGAAATATCAAAGGACAGGCTGGTCACCGCCATCCAGACACCCGCCGGGTCATGGGAAATCCGCGCATCCATCCCGGTAAAGAAATTCGCCACATTGCGATGTGCGACCATCACGCCCTTGGGTCGCCCGGTAGAGCCGGATGTATAGATCATATAGGCCAGATTGGCGCTGGTGACGGCACTGTCGGGATTGTCCGAGGATGGCGCAGCGGACAGATCATCCACCGCCAGCACCTTGGCGTCTGTGTCGGGCAATGCCGCCGCCAGCGTGGTATCGGTGACAATGATCTGCGTCTTGGAATCTTCGATATAAAGCGCTGTCCTGTCCGCCGGATAGGCCGGATCCATTGGCAGATAGGCCCCGCCCGCCTTCATAATGGCAAGAGCTGCAATCAAAAGCGCGCTGGACCGGGGCAGATGCAGGCCGACAATCGCATCAGGGCCAACACCCATGCCCATCAGGATATGCGCCATTTCATTGGCGCGCGCATTCAACTGCGCATAGGTCAGGCTTTCGCCTTCAAATGACAAGGCTTCGGCATCAGGGGTGCGGGCGACCTGCGCCTCAAACGCCTGATGGATGCATTGATCAGCGGGGAAATCCGCCGTTGTGGCGTTCCAGTCAAACAACACCTTCTGGCGTTCCGCATCGGGCAGCAAGGTCGGGGCGTCGCCCTTTGCGATCTGCGCAGCCATATGGGTCAGCCTGTCCGCCATCAGGGTCACGGCATCAGGGGCGATCTTGCCGGTATCGGCAAAAAGCGTCTGACCACCCAATGTCAGGGCGGCGCCATCAATATGGGCATCCTCCGACAGGCCAAGGGCCGGGGTCACAGGCCGGTCCAGGCCGGGGGTGCGGGCAATCAGATCAGCGGCAAAAGGGCCAAGCGCCTGCGCGCTGGCGATACTACCCGCAAGGTCCACTGCACTGACCGGGCCCCAGCTGTTCAGATAACCGGGATGATCATCACCCAGATGCAAGGCCAATGTGACATCCACATCCTCATTCAGGCCAAGGGCCAGGGCAGCCATGGCGCGGCGCAGATCATCAGGATCACCGGCCAAGGTCGTCTCGGTGACCTCTCCGGCCTCCGCCGCCATATCAATAAGCGGCAGGCTGGCATGGCTCATCTGTTCCAGTCGGGCGCGCCATTGCGGTTCGGATTTCAGCGTGGCTTTCAAGGCGGCCGTCAGCGCGGCAGCCATATCCGCATCGGGGGAAGGTAGCGTGTCACCAACAGCCGCAATTGTGCTGGCGGATACGGGGGCGCCCGTGGCATCGCGCAACCCGCCCAAGGTCACAGGGGCCGTAGCAGTGGCCACGGTCAGACTGTCATCTTCCACCGCCAGCACGGTGCCAGCAGGGCTGTCAGCGGCGGCATTGCCTGCACTGGCGTTGCTGACCAGCCAGACCTTACCGCTAGCTTCAAATTTCGGGCAGGTCAGCGGGTTCCAATAAGTGCCATGATCCAGCGCGCGGACCAGCGTGGTGATATTGCGGGCGGTTCTGGTGAAATCGAGGCGGCCTGCCGCCGCAGGGCGGTCATTCTTGGCAAAATAGCTGCGTTGCGACAGGTCCTGTGCGGTCAGGACAGGGTCCGCCTGCGCCAGCTTACCCATGACCGTGGGGAAACTCTCGATAGCCGCGCCATAGCATTTGGTGTTCAGCGTCAGCGTGGTTTCGTCCGGGGCGATGTCAAAAAACTGCTGGGCCAGCAGCGCACCTTCATCCACGCCACCGCTGATCATATGCCAGCTGATACCATATTCGACCTCGCCCCCCAGCAAAGCCCAGACCGGGGCATTCAGCCCGGCATAGCGGGGCAGGGGACCATCATGGAAATTCACCGCACCACGCTTGGACAGGGCGAGCACAGCATCGGGGATCATGTCGAGATTGGCGATGGACAAAAGCCAGTCAAAACTGTGGCCGGACAGGGCTGCGGCCAGATCGGTATCGGATGCATAAGTGGTGATCCCGGCATCTGCGGCCCAGCTTTTGATATCGGGGTTGCGGGTGATGACGGCCTGCAGATCATGGCCACCCTCGCGCAGCATCTCGGCGCATTGGATGGCAAGGGATTCATTACCGATAATGACAGCGCTGAACTGGGACATAGTGTTATTCTCCGATTTTGGCGGTCGGGCGGGATTTGGCCGTGAACAGGGCGGATAGATCATGGCGGGCCAGATCACGCAGAAACCCGGGCGCCGTGCCGATTTTGCGGCCTGTCAATTTGCAGCGCAGCCAGTTCAGGCTGCCACAGATCAGATGCATCAGCGTGGCAAACCCCGTGTAAAACCGGCCATGGTTCTTGGTGAAATAGTGAAACCGGGAATCAAACCAGTAACCGGGGACCTTGGACCAATCCTTCATGCCGGTTGAGACCGACCCCAGATGCATGACCTCGCTTTCGCGGACATAGACGATCTCGTGGCCAGCCTTGCGGGCCCGACGGCAAAGATCGGTTTCCTCGAAATAAAGAAAGAAGGTTTCATCAAACAGGCCAATCTGGTCCAGCACATCCTGACGCATCATCACGCTGGCCCCGGCCAGCCAGTCAACAGGGCGGGTGTTATCAACGCCTTCGACAGGAACGCGATGGGATTTCAAGAGCCGGGTGACAGGGCCGAAATTGATCGCCCCTTCGATTTCACTGAACAGCGATGGAAAGCGGAAGGTCGTCGTATGCTGGCCCCCATCATCGCCGTGAATATAGCTACCTGCAAAACCAACCTCTGGATGGGCCAGCAGGTAATCATAAAGCACCTTGATCGCATCAGGGGCAGGGAAAGCATCGGAATTCAGGATATAAACGAAATCCGGGCGGCTGCCATCCGACAGCCCCGCCTTGATGCCCACATTATTGCCCGCGCCATAGCCGCCATTGACACCTGACTGGACGACACGGGTGCGGTCCCAGCCTTCGGCGGTCACATGGGCGGACATGGTGTCAAAGGACCCGTCCTGGCTGTCATTATCGACGATGACAATTTCACCTTGCAGGTCCTGCATGGCCACGCGCGCGGCGGCCGCCGCTTCCAGCGTCATCTGGGCGGTCTTATAGTTCAGAACAATCGTCAGTACGGTGGGATCGGACATCATTACCCTTATATGCGCCGCATCAAACCGGCGCTTGAAAATGCATTATTCAGCGGCGTCCTTGAAATAAACCGGGGCCTGTGCCGGGCCACCCGATTGTTCCAGCACCCGTTTGACCCGGGCCGCCAGCACCCGAACATTGGGTTCCAGCACCATGCTGTCATGATCGCCGGGAACCTCGAACACGGTGATATCGGGGGCGAATTGGGTCCAGTCATTATCATCATATAGATAATTGCGATATTCGCTGACCATCCGGCCCCCAACCACCCATTTGGCAACTAGTGGCGGGCGGAACAGGGCCAAGGGTCCATCCCATGGCTGGACCTGATACTGTCCAACGCTTTCCAAAAACGCATCCTGGATCGCCTCATTATGGAACTGCTGGCCTTCCTCGACGGCCTCAGTACTTTCCTGACCCTTGCCCAGCACCCGGTTGATCCGCCGCCCGACCCAATTGATGACAAAGGGCAGGCCGCCGGATTTCAGATCCATCAGCTTGATGCGGATATTGTCGGCCCGGTCGACAGGCGGGCGCACTGGCAGCGGTGTATCGAGCATCACCACGGCAGAAACCTCTTCACCCGCCGCCTTCAACTGCTGGGCAATTTCATAGGCGGTGATACCGCCCCCTGAAAAGCCGCCCACCATATAAGGGCCGGTGGGCTGGACCTGTCGCATCTCGGCTATGTAATCCGTGGCGGCGGCCTCAATCGTGCGATGCGGGTCTTCATCGCCAAAGAGCCCGCGGGCTTGCAGCCCGTAAAACGGCCGGTCACTGCCCACCAGATGCGCCAGATGGCGCAGGTTCAGCACATTGCCGAACATGCCGGCGACTAGGAAGAACGGCGTTTTCGGACCACCTTCACCGCTATGCATCGGCACCAGATGGGTAAAGCGGCGGGCGGGCGCCTTGGGGGCATCCCCTGCCGGGGCGTCCGTTTCAACTTCATCCGACACGCCACGTTCGGCAATGAGTGCAGCACATTTGCGGATTGTCGGGGCCTCAAACAGGACCGAAATGGGGAAATCCACATCATAGGCTTTGCGGATCTGCGCAAAAAGCCGCACCGCAATCAGGGAATGCCCGCCCAGGTCAAAGAAACTGTCCTCGACACCCACCTGATCAACACCCAAAAGGTCCTGCCAGAACCCGGCCAGCCGTTCCTCGATCGGGGTGTCGGGGGGGACAAAATCACTATCCAATTGCGGGCGTTCGAATTTTTGACCGTCTTCGCCATCCTCGTTCTCGGTCTGGCCCGCCTGGGCGATCAGCCCCTCCAGATCCAGCGATGACAGGATGATCTGGCGATGATCAGCCCCCAGCGCGCCAAGGAACAGATCAGCGCCTTCACTGGCCTTGATCCCTTGTGACAGGTTATGGCGCAGGCGTTCTTCGGCAGGCGACAAGGGACGCGCGGTGTCATCCTGTGCGGTGACCGCTGGTTCGGGGGCATCCAGCGCGCCAAAACTGGTCAGCTCCTCCATCCGGCGGATCGAAAAGCCGGTAATCTCGACAATCACCGTGCCATCGGGGGCCGCCAGGGTCACATCAAAATTGGCGATCTCGCCGCCGGTGCGGTTTTCACCGCTATTGCGCACCCAGCTGATAATTTCAGATGGCAGCGCGCCCAACACCTTGACCGACCGATACGATACCGGCACCCAAAGATGGCGCCCCTCATAACCATCAATCAGCTTCATCGCCCAGCCGGTGGCCAGATCCATCAATCCGGGATGCAAAAGATAACCCGCCTTGCCGTCACCCTTGGCGACATCAGGCAGGGTCAGGCGGGCAATGCCTTCGTCATCGCCATAGGCGGTGGATTGCAGCACCCGCCAACGCGGGCCGAAATGCAGATGCGCTTCCTGGGGGGAGGTGATCCAGCCCAGCTCACCGGCCTCAACCGCAGGGGCGCAGCGGGCGGTGATTGCATCAATATCCAACGGATCAGGGGCGGCAAAAGGGACCAGAGACAGGCTGGCCTGGGCGTTTTGTTCAAACACACCCTGCGCACCGCTTTCGACAACAAAATCATAACCAGCCTGACTGCGCGGCATGGTCACCCTGATCTCGCGGGCCTCGGTATCGGACACGGCCAAGGGGCGCAGGAAATAAAGATCCCTGATTTCAAAGGCGGATCTTTCACCATTGGCGCGCAAACCCTCAGCGGCCATTTCCAGATAGCCGGTGCCGGGGACCAGCGCGTCATCAGCCTTGGTGCGGTGATCATCCAGAAACCAGCGTTCTGCCACCTGATAGGTTGCGGTGAACTGGCGGTTTCCAGCCATATCAAACGTGGCGTGATCCAGCATCGGCACGCCCGCATCGGTGATCGGTGGCGGGTCCTTGGGGCCGGTCCGGGCCTCCATCGCGTCAGCGGCCATGCCGACATCCGCCCAGATACCCCAGTTGATCGCCAGCACACGGGTTTTATCCGCGCTGCGGGATTTGGCATAGGCGTTCAGGAATTCATTGGCGGCGACATAATCGACCTGACCAATGGGTGCTGTGGCGGTGGAACTGGATGAAAACAGCACCAGCCAATCCAGATCACCATCGGGGAACACGTCTTCCAGCACCTGGGTGCCGTGGATCTTGGGGGCAAACACATCTTCGATACTGGTGGCATCCTTGGCCATGATCGGGCCGTCATCAATATGACCGGCAGCGTGGATCACCCCATTGACCGGGCCGAAACGGGCCTCGATCGCGGCACGGGCCGCGCGGATATCCTCCACATTGGACACATCTGCGGCCAGGGTCAGCACTTCGCCGCCCAATTCCTCCAACCGGCGCACGGCAGTGATCCGGCGGGCCACGGGTGCGGTCGGGGCGGTATTGGCCAGAATATCATCCCATGTTGCGCGATCTGGCAGACCGCCGCGCGACATCAGGGCCACCTTGGCCTTGTTGCGGGTGATCAGGGCCTCGGCCAATGTCAGGCCGATGCCACCAAAACCACCGGTGATCATATAGACACCGCCATCGCGCAAAAGCGGGCTGTCACCCGGCAGATTGTCCAGCGGGGCGGGCTTATATGTCAGCGCATAGCGTTTGCCATCGCGGATCAAGGCAGTGCCATTGCCCGGCTCGGCCAGCGCATCTTCCAGAATATGCCCGATCAGCTGATCGGCATTGGCAATGCCTTTGGCGCGTTTGCCGGTGGGAAAGGCGATATCCAGATCAAGCGTGGCAACACTCAGATTGCCAAATTCACGCGGGATCACCCGGGCAGGGCCAGCAATCGTGGATTTCTCGGGATGCGGCAGCGGTTCATCCTTACGCTGTGTGGCACCGGAACTGAGCACACAGAGATGCATATCGCCGGTCAGGTCTTCGCCGCCGATGGCCTGGGCGAGGAAAAACAGGCTGTAAAACCCCTGTTCCTGCACCCGGTGGAAAAAGCTCGATCCGGGGCGGAAGCTTTCATCACGGGTGATCATCCAGCCATGGATGACCCGGTTGGGCACCAGATCACGGGCATTCAGATCCGCGATCAGCGCATCATAGCTTTCGCGCCCGCGTTCCGGGGCGATGACATAGGCCATGTCACCGGCACGGGCGAATGTGTCGCCGGGGGTGACGGTGACAACCTTATGGCCTGCGGCACGCAGACGATCTGCCACACCATCGCAAAGGCCCGCATCATCAAGGAAAATCAGCCATGTCTGCGGCGTGGCCTCTGACAGATCACCGGTCACATCCACATCGCAGGCGGCATAGCGGGGCAACCATGCAGGGCGATAGCCCCAGTCTTCGGGTGTGTCAGACCGGGTCAGCCATTGGTTTTCATCTGCCGATTGGGCCTTGCCGGGGGCGATGAAATAGGGGGAATGCTGGAACGCATATGTGGGCAGGGGCACGCGTTTGCGGCGCGCCTCGCCCCAGACCTGATCCCAGTCAAACGTGCCGCCCACAGCCCAGACACGGCCCAGCATGG
This sequence comes from uncultured Paracoccaceae bacterium, assembly GCA_947500135.1. Classification (GTDB taxonomy): domain Bacteria; phylum Pseudomonadota; class Alphaproteobacteria; order Rhodobacterales; family Rhodobacteraceae; genus Yoonia. The sequence continues at coordinate 36,298 of CANMQX010000013.1, read as the reverse complement.
CCATGAAATAGGCGTCATCGGCGACGTCATCCTGTGCGTGGCGCAGGCTGGAAATCACCTGATTGGCCGTAACCTTGTCATGCTGACCCGCCAGCGATGACATCGCCTTGCCGGGGCCGACCTCGATGAAAACACGATCCTCTTTTGCGGCCAGCGTTGTCAGACAATCGGCAAAATGCACGGTGCCGCGTAAATGCTGGACCCAATATTCGGGGTTGGTCGCTTCGGCATCGGTGATGTAAGCCCCGCTACGGTTCGATGTGAACGGGATCTGTGGCGCATGCAGCTGGATCGACCGCAGGTAATCGCCAAAATCTTGCAGGATCGGCTCCAACATGCGCGAATGGGCGGCAATATCGATGGCAATACGCTGGCAATCGATATCCTTGGCGCGCAGGCGCGCTTCCAGATCATCCAGTGCTGCTTGCGGACCGGTGGCAACGCTCAAGGATGGGGCGTTGACCGCCCCCAGATCCAGATCATCGCCCAAAAGCGGGGTCAGCTGATCGGCGGGCAGGGCAATCGACAACATGCCCCCCGCAGGGACCGTATCGAAGAGCTTGCCGCGCAGATGGACCAGACCGATGCAATCTTCAAAGGACATCACACCAGCCACACAGGCGGCAGTATTTTCACCCATCGAATGGCCGACCAGCGCGGCAGGCTGCACACCCCACGCCATCCAGAGCTGGGCCAGCGCATATTCGGTGATCATAATGAGCGGCAGCTGCACCGATGGCTGTTTCAGCGTCTCGTCAGCAGCTGCCACCGCATCCAGTTCCGGCAGCCAGAGCGCGCGGATATCGTAATCCAGCTTGGGCTGCAGGATTTCCAGCCCCTTATCCATCCATTCGGCAAAGACAGGCTCGGTTTCATAAAGATCACGGGCCATGCCCGCATATTGCGCGCCACCGCCGGGAAACATGAAGACATAATCCGGGTCGGCCCCAATGACCTGATGGGTAAAGGCGCGGCGCGGGTCGTTTTCGTCCAGCTGGCGGGCGGCATCCTCATGGGTTTCGGCCACAATCACCCGGCGGCGTTCAAACGCACGGCGACCCTTCTGCAAACTCCAGGCGATATCGGCCAGATCCTGATCCGGGTTGTCGCGCAGATGGGCGGCCAGCCGTTTGGCATTGGCATCGAGCGCGCCCTTGGTGCGGCCGGACACAGTCAGGATCTGAAACGGCCAATCTGATGGTTCAGAGGCGACCGCCTCCGGCGCCTCTTGCAAAACCACATGGGCGTTGGTGCCGCCGACACCCAATGAGTTCACCCCGGCGCGGCGCGGGCCCTTATGGGATGTCCAGTCCGACAATGTATCATTGACCTTGAAAGGCGAGGTTTCAAAATCAATCGCGGGGTTTGGTTTCTCATAACCCAATGATGCCGGAATCTGTTTGTGATGCAGCGACAGGGCGGTCTTGATCAGGCCTGCCACCCCGGCGGCGGTATCCAGATGGCCGATATTGGTTTTCACCGATCCCAGCTTGCAGAACCCCACATCTTCGGTGGTTTCATTGAAGGCTTCGGTCAGGGCGGCGACCTCAATCGGGTCACCCAGATAGGTGCCGGTGCCATGGCATTCGATGTAATCAATGGTGTCCGCTGGCGTGCCCGCCAGATCCTGCGCCTCGGCAATGGCGGCGGCCTGACCATCCACCGACGGGGCCAGATAACCGGCCTTGGCGGCCCCATCATTATTGATCGCTGATCCTTTGATCACGGCCCAGATATGATCACCATCGGCGATGGCATCCGACAGACGGCGCAGCACAACAACACCTGCGCCCGACCCAAAGACCGTGCCTTGCGCGCGATGATCAAAGGCATGGCAATGACCATCAGGCGACAGCACCTCGCCTTCTTTATAGATATAGCCTCGATCCTGCGGCAGCTCGATCGTGACACCACCGGCAAGGGCGGTATCACATTCGCCGGTCATCAGCGCCTGACAGGCATAATGGGTGGCAACCAGCGATGTGGAACAGGCGGTTTGCAGGTTCACCGAAGGCCCTTTGAGGTCCAAAATATGACTCAGCCTTGTGGACAGGAAATCCTTGTCATTGCCGGTATGGCGCAACAGGAACATGCCGACATTGTCGACCAGATCAGGGTTCGAACAGATATTGAAATAGAAATAGCTGCCCATGCCGCAACCGGCATAAACGCCAATGGGGCCTTTGGCATGTTCGGGCATGTGGCCTGCATTTTCCAGCGCCTCCCAGGACACTTCCAGAAAACGACGATGCTGGGGGTCCATGATCGCGGCTTCCTTGGGGGAGAGGCCAAAGAATTCCGCATCAAACTGCTCAAACCCCGATAAAGGGGCGGCGGCAGGGACATAATCAGGGCGGTTGAGCCTGTGGGCGGCCTCACCGGCGGCCAGCAACTCCTCGCGATCATAATGGCGGATCGATTCAATCCCCGCCTGCAGGTTTTGCCAGTAATCGGCAATGGTATCGGCACCCGGCAAATGCGCGGCCATGCCAACGATGGCGATATCGTTCTCAGGGTTGAGATGTTGGGCGTTAGAAGACATTAAAAAATCAGATCACTCATTGAAAATACGTATAAAATATATCGGCGGTCTCGGGCAAAATTATGTCAATAACCCAAGGGGTAGGCATCTGGTCGCATAAGGGGAGCATAATAGCTCTCATCATGCCGCCAAGGTAAAGAAATTATGCGCCATTCACCAGCATCTTTTCTGTGCGAAATGCCCCTTTGCCGCCGCCCGTGGCTCATATCCCCATGATTTGTTGGGCAGTTTTCCAGGCGATGCCCCCCCAGATCACATCGACGAAATGCGAAAACCCCCAGACCAGCGGATAGATCAACAGCCCCAGATAGACTGGTATGGCAGGCACGCGCGGGGCTTTCTGGGCGGCATGGCCCACGGCCAGCAGGATCAGCATGGTGAAAATCACCGCAGTGGTGTGAAAACTGACCCAGCGACCCCAATCCACGGCCACCGCATAAAGCGGTGCAAAGGCCAACGCTGAGACCGCATAGGTGATGATGAACGCCTTGCGGTCAAACAACATGCCGCCAATGACGATGACAAAACCAATTGTCAGACCGTAAAGCAGGGCAAAGGACAGGACCTTGGGCGAAAAGAACATCCAGAATGTGGTGCGCATGAAATCCGACAGCGGTATTTCCAGCGCCTGGATCGCCCCTGCACAAAACGCGGGATCAACACCCATGGCCAGAACCGGGCGACAGACGGCCATGTGATCATCAACATTGCGAAAAAGGATGGCGGCCATGATCGCCGTCAGACAGGCAATGCCGATGATGCCTGCCAATGCGGCCAGATCGGCACGGGTCAGACGGTCCTGTCGGGCGATCTGATAATAACACAACCCGAAAAACGGGGCGAAAAGCACATTGCCCTCATGGCCCAACACGCCCAGGGCAAAGATAATGGCCGACAGATAGGCCCATATCTTTGCAAAATCCGGGCGACTGGCTCCGAATAAAAGCACCGCAAAAGCCAGAAAAACAATCAGCTCTTTGCGCAAGCCGCCTTGGATATCCAAGGCCCAGAAACTGACAAAGAAACCGGGGCAGAGCACCAAAAGCCACAGCAAGACGTGATGCCGGGACCGGGCGATTGCGACGGACGTCAGGGCGGCGGTCAGGACCACCAGTGCCGATTGGATCAGCACGGTCAGCAGGACAGGGTTCAGCGCCGTCAGCCGGGCCAGCGCCAGAATGGCCGATCCGACCAGCCCGCGACGGATGGTGATCTCATCACTGTTGATCAGCCAGTCGCCCTGTTTCCAGCTATTGCCGCCTGCGGCCAGATCCTGTGCCGCACCGGCCAGCACCCATGCGATAAGCCCCAGAAAAATAAACGCGGGCAAGGAAAACAAAAAACGCGGCAATGGGGTTTCTTTCTTGTCTGGGGTTAATCCAATCTGGGGGTCAGTCCAATATGAACGGTTTCGGGCTTTGGCGTAAAACCTTGTTCAGCAGTTTTCGTTTCCAGCCCATGGGCGGCATGATCGACCGGTCACCATCAAAGACAACACCGTTCAGGGCACGATCATGCCAGAGCGCCAGACGCACACCGCGTGACGCGGCCAGTTCCGGGCTGATCCCGTCCGGCAGGCCCATTTTTGTATTCAGGATACCGGGCATCCATTCACTGATGACGATATCGGGAAACCGTTCATCAAGTTCGGCCACCCATGCCCGGCTCAGCACACGCGCAGCACCTTTGGAAACGGAATAGGCGGCGGCGGCAGGGGCCGGGGCAATGCCCGCAAATGATCCCACATTGATGATCCGGCCAAAACCCTGTGCGATCATGTCATCCAGCGCGGCCCGGCTACAGGCAAAGGGCCCGCCCAGATTGACAGCAACCGTCTGCATGAAGCTTTCGGCACTTTCCTCCAGAATATCACGATGCGGGAACACGGCGGCATTATTGATCAGGATCGTGACCGGGCCTGCATCCTGCCGGATTTTGTCAAATGCCGCACGCACGGCACCCGCGTCAGCGACATCTGCCGTGATAGGGTGAAACTTGCCTGTCGGGGCATCAGCGGCCACAGCCGCCAGCGCATCGGCGCGGCGGGCAATCCCGGCCACGGTTAGCCCTTCGGCCAGCAATCCCATCGCCAAGGCTTTGCCCAGCCCGTCACTGGCCCCGGTGACAACGGCCACCCCATCTCTGATCTGGGTTGAAAAATCGATCATCTTATCTCTCCCCCTGCGGGATGGGCCTGTAATCTGTCCGCAATGATATCGGCCACGCGCAGCGCATTGGCGGCAATCGTCAGGCTGGGGTTCACCCCCATAGATGTTGGCATGAACGACGCATCCGCCACGTAAAGATTATCCAGATCATGGGCTTTGCAATCACGGTCCAGCACCGATGTCGCTGGATCATGGCCAAAGCGTAACGTGCCACTGGGATGGCCGTAATTCAGGTCCAGCGTCTGCCCCAAAAGCAAGGTACGGTTTTTGGCAAACAGCGCCCTGATCCGGCGGCGGAACAGATTGCGACGGGCGCGCAGTTCGGATGAAATCGTATATTCCACCGCCAGTATCTCTGGATCGTCAGGATGCAGCACCACCCGGTTTTCAGGATAGGGCAGGTCTTCCAGGATACCGACAAACACCTTGGCGCGGCCCAGAATGCGCGATGCGGTCAGGGCCGCAATATTGGTGGTATAGCGCAACCCTTTGAAGCGACGCAGGAACGACCGGTCATAAAGCCCGGCCAGATAATGGGCGATATTGTGATAAGACGCCTCAACCCCCATGGATTGGATCATGCCCAGACGGTTGCCTTTGTAAGTATAAAGATCACGCAGCGAAATCGCCTTGGAGGCACCGGGAAAAACCTGATTGGCCCGCGGCCAGAGGGCAAACATCTCATTGACATGAAACATCAGCCCGCGACCAACCCAATCGCTTGAATTGGCGCAACCTTTGGGGTTGCTGCGGGACGAGGCCAGCATCAAACGTGGCGATCCCAAAGCACCGGCGGCCAGAATATAGGTCCGGGCGCGCAGCGTATATGCGGCCCCGCCAACTGTGGCGCGCAGGCCTGTCACACCAAGACTGTCATCAAGGATTTCAGTGATATCGCAATCGGTCAGCAGGCGGGCATGGCCGGTCTGCAAGGCCGGCTCCACCCCGCCAGAGCGGCCATCCATCTTGCAACTGCGCGGGCATTTGCGGCCCTGACAGGATTGGCAATCGGGGATATTCCTGATCGCCAGATGCTGACGGTAAGGGTGCAGACCCTGTTTTTCAAAATCAGCGATCATCGCCTCTTCGCCGGGGGCAATCGGCACTGGCATGGCCAGATCGGTTGGGTCCTGCGGGGTCAGCGGGTCCTGGGTGCCGCTGATATGCAGCCAGTCTTCGGCCAGGGTGAAATAGGGTTTCAGATCATCATAGCTGATCGGCCAGCCACCCACCGGATGCGGCATATCGGGGTGATCTTCGATGTCATGGCGTTCGGGGCGTTCTAGGGCCCCGGCATAATAGACCGATGTGCCACCTACACCGCAGCCGATCGGGGCAAAAAACTGCAGATCGGCCCCATCCACCTTGGCCGCCATCGGTTTGGGCCAGGCGCCATGGGCGTGGCGGGCCACCGGATCAGCGATATCGATGCGCAGATGCTGCTGTTCATTGCGATACCCGGCAGGGCCTTTTTCGACATAAAGGACCGACAGGTTCTTTTCGGCCAGACGACGGCCCGCCAGACCACCACCCATGCCTGCGCCAATGATGATGACATCCCAATGCTGCTGCTCTGCGTCCTGCGGTGTCATAATGCGCTTTGCCTTGAAAAAAGAGCGGGCCGGTCAATAATCTTCGTAATACTGGTCTTCTTGATCAACAAAGCGGCAATTATTCAAGACGACACCCAAAACATTTGTCGCCTGTGCGACCTCGCGTTCACACTGATCCAACTGGCTGGTGCGGGTATGGGACGCCCGGGCAACGATCATGGCGCAATCAACGTTTTTAAGGAATGCGCGGGCATCATCGGCGGCAAACATCGGCGGCAGATCAAAGATCATCATATCAGGGTCAAAGACTTCCTGAATACGGTCAAACATGTTCGATGTGCGCTTGGCCAGCAGCAGCTGTGTGGAATCCGGGACCGCCGCGCGGTTCATCGACAAGGCCACATTGCCGCGCAGGCAGAACATCTGATCTTCGGGGGTCGCTTCGCCGGTCAGCATTGATTTGATGCCATATAGCGGCTGACGGCCCATGACCTTGGCAATACCGGGGCGGCGCAGATCCATATCAAACAGCATGGTGCGGTTTTCGGGCTGACGTGACAGGCCAACGGCCAGATTGCAGGCGGTTGTGGTCTTGCCACAGGCCTTATGCGGGGATGTGATTGCCAAACGCTTCCAGCCATTCTTTTGCATCAGCAAAAAGATCTTGGTGCGCAGCACGTCAAACGGGTTGGATACCGGCTGGGCATCCAGTGTCAGGATGCGCTGTTTTTGCAGATGATCGGGGTTTGGTTCATATGGGATCAGCTCTGACCAGATCGGCGGGAACCCCGCCATTTCAGGACGGCGGACAGGCGGGGTGGCACGGGCCTGGATCTGGACCGGGGCGGCAGGCTGGCCCGGTGCTGGCGCGCGCGTCTGTGGCGGCAGTTCCAGCGGGGTGGCTGCCTGCGCAGGGGGCGTTTGCATGGGGCGCGGGCCGCCTGTGGCCGTCGCCCGGGCGATACGCGCCTCACTCAGTGCTTTTTGTAATTTTTCCATAAGTCATGAACTCCGAACCGGGGACCCTCAGGTCAGCCGGCCCTTGATTTTCTCGTATAAAAGATCAAGCGGCATAAAATAGGTATCAATCGCCCAAAGGACGGCAGGCACCGATGTCAGCACCACAAGCGAGGCGCCAATCTGCAACACGCGGCGCCAGCGTTTCTGGGATTTTGTCTCAATGCGCGGGATCGTGGCCAGTGGGGTGATTTCCAGGCTTTTGACAATGTCAGCGGGGCGGCGGACCGTCTGGTTCAGCAGTTCCAGCAGGAAAAAGAAACCACCTGCAAGACCCAGCCCGGCCGCAATGCCCATCGCGCCAATCTTCACCCGGCTGGGGCTGGACGGGGCTGTGGGGACGGATGCAGCCTCCAGCACGGTGACCCTTTCGCCCTTGGCGGCGGCCACGATATTCAGGCTGGTCTGGGCCTGCGCCAAACGCCCGACCGAGGCGTTATAAAGGCTCTGGATATTTTCCAACTCGCGATCCAGCCCATCAAGGACAATACCATTGGCCGGGGTGCGCTCAATGCTGCTGCGCAAAGTCACCAGCTCTTCCTGAGCGTCGACAATCTCCTGGGTCAGGGTGGTGGTGCGGCTGTCAATCTCGGCCAGGCTGATTTCCAGGGCGGTGGATTGGGCGGTCGGCACATTGTCAGGGGTGTCGGGTGCGGCAGCAGCTGCGGCGGCGATCCGGTCTTCCAATGCGTCGATCTGCGCCTGCAGGGTGCGGACACGCGGATTGCTGTCCGAATAGATGCTGCGGGCGACGCTTAATTCGCCGGTCAGCTGCTGCAACAATGCCTCTTCAGGGGTCAGGGGCGGGGGGCCCTGGGTGGTAACAGCACCGGTGGCCTGAAACACACGCATGATATTGTTGCGCTGAATGGCAATGCTTTCCAACTCACGCTCGGCGCGCGAAATCCGTTCCTGCAACAGCGACTGGCGGTTCTGGTTATATTCCAGGTTCTCGGGCAGGGCATCGGCATTGGCGCTTTTGAATGTGGCGATCTTGCTGCTTTGGGCATCAATCTCGTCTGAATATTTCTGCACTTCCTGCTCGTAAAAGGCGCGGGTGTCCTCGGCCTGGCTAGTGGCGGCAGCCGTGCTGCTTTCCAGGGCAATATCGACATAGCGATTGACCACATCAGCGACCTTGACGGGATCACCGGCCGAAAAATTCAGACGCATCAGGGTGGCCTGATCACGCCCGATAGTCAGACGGATATTGCTGGCGCCGCGCATGGCGCGCACAATCTGATCAGGGGTCATGCTGGCCTGATCTTCGAACACCTGCACCTCATTGGCGATCTCGATCAGGTTGGTGCGGGTCAAAAGCTGCTGCTGGATGACCTGCAACTGTTCGGCGGCAGATGTCTGTTCGGGGGACCGGCGCTGGCCATCGGAAATCTGCGCGGATTCCACCAAAAGCGTGGCTGATGTCGAATAAACCGCAGGCAGGCGCTGCGCGACAATGACACCGGCCAGTGACGCGCTCAGAAACAGCAGGATCATGACCGGCAATCGCCGGGGCAAAAGCCGCAGATAGAACCGTAATTCAGAGATCATGTCGTTTGGCTTCCCAACTGGCAGCGGCACGGATCAAGGACCGTGAAGACCTTGCAAAGAACTGTTTTCATTGTAATTTTTACCTTCACCCACAACACTGCGAGAACGGCGCAGGGTCGCATATCAATCGTTAAACCGCAAAACTGAATGCTCTTTTATGTGATATAACGAGAATATGGCAGGATTTCAGCCGTTGTTTGTGCAATTTTTTCGCAGACCACCTGCCGCAGCATGGCGGGATGGCAAATCATGCGAAAACTACACAACGCGGACAGGTAATCATCCTGTATCTATTTAACATAATCTTCATTATGTGATAATCCGATTTGAATGTTCCCGCAGATGCGCTGCAGCCTGATCACGGGTGATATTGCCCTGACCAAGCTGCTCCATCATTTCAGCATGTTCAACGCCCTTCGCCACCTGTAGCTGGTGGCCGTTCTGCTCAAGGAAATCGACGGCCACATAGAACGCCGTGCGCTTATTGCCGTCGACAAAGGCATGGTTACGCGAAATCGCATCGGCATAGCTGGCGGCAAGCTGAAAAATGTCCGTTTCACCATAGGTGTATTGATTATGTGGCCGTGCAAGCGCGGATTCAAGCAATGCGGCGTCCCGCAAACCATATGCGCCGCCGCCGATCTCGATCACGGCCTCATGGATGAATTCAACATGCTGACGGTTTACCCATTTGGGTGCCGTCATCTGTTCGCCAGTTCCCTGATAGTGTTGCGATGGCGCTCCAGGCCGCGCGTGATGCGCGCCTTGTCGCTCTCCGTGATACCCTCTGCGACCCCTGTCAAACGGCGGTATTCGTCGGCAGATAAAAGCACAAGGCGGTCACGCTGATGACTTGTGATGATCACCGGTTCTTTCATCGCGGCATCGCTGAATGCGCCAATGTTGTTCTTGAACTCTGTTGCTGTCACGCGGGTCATTCTGATGTCCTTTTATATCCGCCCAATATAACCAAAATGTCCATTTTGTCCATAGCGGGCGGTCAGACGTGCAGGATCATTGCCGCCGCAGGGCCGGTGCAATGCAGCGTCTGGATCTGCCGGGCACCTGCATCCATGGCGTATTCACCTATCGTGCGGTGATCCAGAAACGTGCCCCGCCCGGTCGCAGCAACATTATGGCGCAAGGCCCGCCCGATGAAGGATTGCGCCGGGCGATCCGCACAAAAGACAAGACAGATATGACCGCCGGGCTTTGTGACGCGTATGAATTCAGCCAATGCGGGGCGCGGATCACAAAGCGTTTCAATACCCCATGCACAGGTCAGCAGATCAAAACACCCGGTATCAAAGGGCAAATCCATCATGCATCCTTTGATACGTGCCGCCGGGATGTCGCTGCATTGGTCAAGCATCCGTTGTGAGGCATCCAGCAGCACAAGATCAACATCACCATTCACCCCGCGCCGCAGACGCCGGGCGACCGTCCCTGTTCCGCAAGCCACGTCGATCAAGCGCATGCCGGGATGCAGCAGCGCGGTTACGGCCCCTTCAAAGGCGCATTGGGCTTCTCCCCCGGCGAAACGCAGCCAGCGCAGATGCGATTTGCTATAGACATCCGCCTGCGCGTCATAAGCATTATACGTTTCAGGCATGGTCATTTGACGGCGGGTTCCTGTATTCTTATCGTCAGGTAAGTTGACTATCATGGAGTCGCATAGTGGTCAAGAAGGTTGACTATATTGCCATTGATCATATTGGCTGGCGCCTTTGGGATGCCGCGGCAGTATGGAAAGACAGGTTTGCAGCCGAAATGGTTGCAGCAGGCCATGACTGGTATGCCGAAGCCCGGTCCAGCGTCATGCCCTATGTCAGTGTGAACGGAACCCGACAGGCGGATATCGTGGCCCGGATGGGGCTTAGCAAACAGGCGGTGCAGCAGCTGATCGTGGATCTGGAACGCTCTGGTATTCTGCGCCGTGATCCTGATCCCGATGATGGCCGGGGCAAGATCGTGCGTTTCACCCAGCGGGGGCTGGCGGCCCAGCAGGACGGTCAAAAGGCAAAACGCAAGGTGGAGGCCGAAATCAGGGAAAAACTTGGTGACCGTGCATTTGACGACCTGATGGCGACGCTCAAGAAAATCGGCTCCGAAGGCTGACATGGCATATCTTAACGCCGCATTCACACTTGCACCGTGCGCTGCGTTTATCACGCCCCACCGCGCGCAGGGGTCCGACGTTTTGCCGACGTGGCGCCGACGCTTTGCAGACCGTGCAAAATCACTGATTTGCCAGCGTTAACACATGATTCTGCCATCCGCCCCTGTCAGGGGTCAGCGGACACCACCGAACGTTGCGCGCCCCCTTGGGCAACCCGGGCCGGTTGCGGCTGTTTTGGACCTCGCTTTGCGCGCCCAAATCGCTTAAGCGAGGCTGCATTTATCAAAGGTTTTTCTAGTTACCCATGAAAGCAAAGATTTCTACACTTCTGACCGGTGATGGCATGAAAGCCCGCGCCATCCGGGGCACATTGATCAGCTTTATGGGCTTTGGCGGCAGCCAGGTAATCCGGCTCGGCTCCAACCTGATCTTGACCCGCCTTCTGGTCCCCGAGGCCTTTGGCCTGATGGCGCTGGTACAGGTCGTTCTGGCGGGGCTAGAGAATTTTTCCGATGTCGGCATGCGCGCCGCAATCATCCAAAGTGACCGCGGTGACGAGAAACGATATCTTGATACTGCTTGGACCATTCAGATCCTCAGAGGCCTGTTTTTATGGGTGATGACGTGGATTTTAGCCGTGCCAGCGGCACAGTTCTATGGCTACCCGGAAATGGCCACCATCATCCCGGTGATCGGGGCGACCTTGCTGATCAATGGTTTCAGGTCAACCTGGCTGATCCAGGCGAACCGCAATCTCTATCTGGGCCCGCAGGTTACTTTGGGCGTCGCCTCACAATTCATCGCAGCGATCGTCATGGTCATTCTGGCCTATTATCTGGAAAGCTACTGGGCGCTTGTCTATGGCGCGCTGATCGGGGCCACGCTGAAATCCATCGGGTCGCATTTCATCATCCCCGGCAAGCGGAACAGCTTTGCCTGGGACTGGCCTGCTGTCAGAGAGCTGTTTCATTTCGGCAAATATATCTTCATCGCCACCATCGCGGGCTATTTCGTGGCTCAGGGCGACCGGATGATCCTGGGGAAATTCGTTTCATTGGAAACACTTGCGCTTTTTACCATCGCGTTTTTTCTGGCCAATGTGCCCGCCACGCTGAACCAACAGATCGTCTCCGGGGTGCTGCTGCCGCTGTTTCGAAACCGCCCGCCGGGGGCCAATCCGCAGAACCGGCGGCAGATCGGACTGGCCAAGCTGGGGCTGGCTGTGGGCTTCATGTCTGTCGCGGCTTTCACGGCAACAATCGGTGAGTTCCTGATCGAATTTCTCTATGACGCCCGCTATTACGGGGCCGGTGCGATCCTTGTGGTGCTGAGCCTCGCGATCATGCCACGGCTGATCGTGGCGGGGTATAATCAGATCCTGCTGGCCAATGGGAATTCGCGGGATTTCACTTTGTTTACAATCGTATCCGCCGTGATCCGGGTGGGGTTGCTGCTGGTGCTGATCAGCAATTTCGGGATTATCGGTGCGGTGTTGGCCCCCTTTCTGGTCGATATCATCATCTATCCGCTACTGGTCTATTACATCCGGCCCTATCACGGCTGGTATGGCGGCCAGGACCTGATCATGTTTGGGGTCGCCCTCGCCTTTTCTGCCCTGATCCTCTGGACGACACCGGCAGCGCTGGATCTGCTTTTGGTGCTTGCCCCAGGTTGACAATACCCGCCCAAGCGGGCCGCATATGCCGATACGGCCCGCACCTTTAAAACAGTTATCCAAAGATCATTACCATGCATGTTGCCTATCTCATCAACCATTACCCGGCTGTCAGCCATACGTTTATCCGGCGTGAAATTCATGCGCTTGAGGCGCAGGGTGTTGTGGTCGAACGCTTTGCCCTGCGCGGTTGGGACAGCACACTGGTGGACCCGCTGGATGTCGCGGAACTGGCCAAGACAAGCCATACGTTAAAGGATGGGCTGGGCGCACTTTTGCGCGGTGCTGCCGGTTATGCCCTGCGCCAGCCGGGGCCGTTTTTTCGGGCAATGAAACAGGCGCTTGCGCTGTCGAAAAACAATGAACGGCCCTGGCCATATCACCTGATCTATCTGGCCCATGCCTGCCGCATCATGTCCTGGCTGCGCGGTCAGCCGGTCACCCATCTACATGCACATTTTGGCACGAATTCGGCTGAAATTGCCTTACTTGTCAAAGCTTTGGGCGGGCCGGATTACAGTTTCACCATACATGGATCAGAGGTGTTTGATGACCCCAAACACCATGCCCTGCCGCAAAAGGTGGGTATGGCCAAGGCCGCTGTGGGCTCTTGCGCCTATATCGCGGCCCAGATGAAATATCACACGCCCCACGCGCTTTGGGACAAGATCAACACCGTACATTGCGGGCTGGCCCCTGAAAGTTTTGCGGGCAATCCTGCCCCCCTGCCCGACACCCTGACATTGCTCAGCATCGGGCGGTTCAGCCCTGAAAAGGGCCATCTGGTTTTGCTAGAGGCATTTGCCGCCTTCGCAAAGGATAACCCGGATGCAAAGCTGGTTCTGGCCGGTGACGGCCCGATGCGGGATGAATTGGAGGCCCGGATCAAGGCATTAAGCCTGACCGATGCCGTGCGCATTACAGGCTGGATCAATTCCGATCAGGTGAAACAGGAAATCCGGGCCGCCAGCGCCCTTGTCCACCCCAGCTTCACCGAAGGCCTGCCCGTCGTCATCATGGAAGCCATGGCAGAGGCCCGCCCAGTGATCGCCACCTATATCGCAGGTATTCCCGAACTGGTGCAGGAAGGTAAAACAGGCTGGCTGGTCCCTGCCGGTCTGATGGATGAACTGGCGGCGGCAATGACGGATTTTGCCCGGATGTCAAAGGCAGATGCCGCACGGCTGGGGCAGGCCGGTCTGGAACGGGTCCGCGACCGGCATGATGCGGCCGTGGAAGCCGCCAAGCTGAAAACCATCTTCGCGGCAGATCAACCATGATCGGGGCTGTCAAAAAGCTGGCTTTGCAGGCACTGACCGCACCACCGCTTTACGGGGTGCTGCATGCCCGCGCCTTGCGGGGCAACCCGGCCACGATCCTATGCTATCACACGCTGCGCCCGCAGGCCGAAATCTTGGATGCCTGGGTGGCGCTGGGGGTGGATGATTTCCGCGCCCAGATCGCCATGCTGCGCAACCGCTATGATATCGTATCGCTTGATGCGGCCCGCGCACCCGCGACCCCGGGCGGTCGACCCCGCGCTGTCCTGAGTTTTGATGATGGCGAAATCGGGCTCCATTCCCATCTTTTGCCGATCATCAGGGCTGAAAACCTGCCCGTCACGATCTATGTGGCCACCGCCCAGATTGAGACCGGCAAACCCTATTGGTTCGACCGGGTGATGAATGCGCTGCAGGAGGATACGGCCCGGCAGATCACCCTTGCCGGGCACGGCACCTGGCAGATTGGCCCCGAGAGGGGCAAGGCGCGTTGGGCGCAGATCAATCAGGTGCTGGAGGCACTGAAACAGGCCCCGACCCAAAGCCGTGATGCGCTTGCTGATGAAATTGTCGCTCAGGTGGCTGACAGCAGGGCCGGGTTCACACCGCTGCAACCGATGACATTGACGCGATTGCAGGAGGTTGCCGCGCATCCTTGCGTGACCATCGGGGCGCATAGCCATGGGCATGAATTGCTGGATCAATTGCCGCTGGATCAGGCCCGGGACAGCGTGGCACGGTCGCGCGAACTCTTGCAGGACTGGACAGGTCAGCCGGTTGATCATTTTGCCTATCCAAACGGCAATCACACGGCAGCACTGGGTGAGATGCTGAAAACATGCGGGTTTCAAACAGCCACCATTCTGGGTGACAGGCTGGCCCATGGTCATGCGGATGCCATGGCCCTGCCCCGCGTCAGTGTCGGACGCTATGACCGGCTGGCACGGATCAAATTACGGCTCTGTGGAATATAGGGCCAATCGGCATGAAATTGCTGGGTATTGGGGCAGGAATAGCCATAATAAGGGCATCAGCGCCGCACTGTTGTTTGTACGTTGACAAGCCGCCGGGCATCAGGAAACAGAACTTGAACACCGCCCCATCCGTGGGACAATGACAAGGACAGCACCATGACCATCAGCCGATCACCCCTTTTGAAAACAACGCTCTGTATCGGTTTTGCAAGCCTGCTTGCCGGATGTCTGTCATCGGGGGGATCGGGGGGATCCAACCGGTCTGTTGTCGATCAATCTGTGACGGATATTTCCAGCGTAGCATCCCCTGCGCTCCTCGCCGCCGTGAACGGCACCCCATCAGAGAGTGATGTGCAAGCCTGGGACAGCGCACTCAGCCCGATCGCAACCACGCTTTTTGATGACAAACCGGTTTCTCCCTGGGCCAATACGCCCACAAGCGGGCAGCGCAATTACATTGGCGGCATTGAGTTGGTGCCAGATAAAAATAATGCCGACCGCGTCTTTGGCGTGATGACGGCAACGGCCGATTTCAATAGCAATGCAATTGCCGGAACCGGGCGCGACTTCGTACGTATCGGGGATGGTGCAGCCCAAGCCGGGACACTGACCCTTGATGCCGAGTTTTTCCCTGACAATGATCTGAGCGAAGAACTGGGCATTTCGGGATCCCTGACGGGCACGCTGTCGGGTCCGGATCTTGCGGGGGAAGTCGATATCGACTTTGGCGGTGATTTCGCCGATAGCGGCAGCGTCATTTATGGCGGTGGCGATGGTGATATCAGTGGCACAGACCTCACCGCGGCTGTGGTTTTATCGCAGAATTAAGGCCCTTTCTCTAGACAGAGCACTGTGGCTGCGGCTATGCCGCAGCCAAACCCGAATCCATTTGTTTAAGAGTGTATTACATGCCCCAGGACCTGGCCCCCATTCCCGAACTCTATGTGTCTTATGACAGTGCGCAAAAGCTGAAGCTTGAGGCGGCTGATTTGACCTCTCATGATCTGACACCCCGTCAGATCTGCGATCTGGAACTGCTGATGAATGGTGGCTTCAACCCGCTCAAAGGGTTTCTGAGCGAGGCCGATTACGACAGCGTCGTCGACAAGATGCGGCTGGCCGATGGCACGCTCTGGCCGATGCCGATCACGCTGGATGTGGGCGAAGGCTTTGCCGATCAGGTTGAACTGGGTCAGGATATTGCCCTGCGCGATCAGGAAGGTGTGATCCTGGCCACCATGACCGTCACAGATAAATGGGTGCCCAACAAAGCGCTTGAAGCTGAAAAAGTGTTTGGTGCCGATGACAGCGCCCATCCGGCGGTGAACTATCTGCATAACCATGCTGGCAGCGTCTATCTGGGCGGGCCGGTGACCGGTATTCAGCAGCCCATTCATTACGATTTCCGCGCCCGCCGCGATACGCCAAACGAATTGCGCGCCTATTTCCGCAAACTGGGCTGGCGCAAGGTGGTGGCCTTCCAAACCCGCAACCCGTTGCATCGCGCACATCAGGAACTGACATTCCGCGCCGCGAAAGAAGCGCAGGCCAACCTGCTGATCCATCCCATCGTCGGCATGACCAAACCGGGCGATATCGATCACTTCACCCGCGTGCGCTGTTACGAGGCGGTGCTGGATCAATACCCGTCATCCACAACAACGATGAGCCTGTTGAACCTGGCGATGCGCATGGCCGGCCCGCGCGAGGCGGTCTGGCATGGGCTGATCCGCAAGAACCACGGCTGCACCCATTTCATCGTCGGTCGTGACCATGCAGGTCCCGGCAAGAATTCCGCTGGTGAGGATTTCTACGGCCCTTATGACGCCCAGGACCTGTTCCGTGAACATCGGGACGAGATGGGCATCGAAATGGTCGATTTTAAGCACATGGTCTATGTGCAGGACCGTGCCCAATATGAACCGGCGGATGAGATCCACGACAAGGACGATGTGACGATCCTGAATATTTCAGGCACAGAGCTGCGCCGCCGTCTGGCCGAAGGGCTGGAGATCCCTGAATGGTTCTCTTTCCCCGCTGTGGTGGAAGAGTTGCGCAAGACCCGTCCGCCACGGGCTGAACAAGGCTTCACCGTGTTCTTCACCGGCTTTTCAGGTTCAGGCAAATCCACCATCGCCAATGCGCTGATGGTCAAGCTGATGGAAATGGGCGGTCGCCCCGTCACCCTGCTGGACGGGGATATCGTGCGCAAGAACCTGTCATCAGAGCTTGGGTTTTCCAAGGAACACCGCGATCTGAACATCCGGCGCATCGGCTATGTCGCGTCCGAGATTACCAAGAATGGCGGTATCGCAATCTGTGCGCCGATTGCCCCTTATGCGACGACACGACGGGCAGTGCGCGAAGATATCGAAGCCTTTGGTGCTTTCATCGAGGTCCATGTCGCCACATCGATCGAGGAATGCGAACGCCGCGACCGCAAGGGGCTTTATAAGCTGGCGCGCGAAGGCAAGATCAAGGAATTCACCGGGATTTCTGACCCCTATGATGTACCAGAGAACCCGGAGCTTTCCATTGAGACCGAAAGCGTGCCGGTGGATAACTGCGCCCATCAGGTGCTGCTGAAACTTGAAAGTCTTGGCCTGATCAAGGCGTAGGATGGGTCAAGACCCATCTTACGGTGCCGCTGCCGTTATTTATATTCAATCAGACTGGCGCGCTTGCCGCGCCAGCGCTGCCACCAATAGCTGAGCGCACCTTGCGCCTCGGGCAGTTTTCCGAAGACCAGAAAGAACGATTGCCGTAGATCCCCGCTGGATCGAAGCAGCCGCAAGACCTGCAAGGGCCATAATAACAACAGAGCAAGGCTCCACGGTGTGACAACCGTACCAAGGATCGCAATACCCGGTATCACCATCCCCCAGATCAGTGCCGACCGGGTCTGCCGTTTTCGGTGAAATTCTGGCGGGCCACCATGCATGGCTGCCCCTTCGGCATAGGCGAACCCGGCCCGTTTATTGCGTTTCCACCATTGCCCCAACCGTGTGATGGCCGCATCATGCCAAGTCATTTCCGCATCCAGCCGCCAGATGGTCCAACCTGCCGCACGCAGACGCACACACATTTCCGGTTCTTCGCCTGCGATCAGGTCAGGGTTATAGCCATCCACCTGCGTCAAGGCAGTGATGCGCATCAGCGCATCACCCCCACAATCATTGACCTGGCCCACGGGCGTGTCCCATTCCAGATCAGCCAGGTAATTATACACTGACGCCTCTGGATAGCGTTCACGCCTGCGTCCGCAGGCCACCGCCGCCTCTGGCCGTGTGTTCAGAAATTCATGCGCCGTGGCAATCCAGCCGGGCTGCAATTCGCAATCGCCATCGATGAACTGAACATAGTGCAGGCCGGGGTAGTTTGCGCGCAAATGGGCCAGACCCGCGTTGCGTGCCCGTGCCGCCGTAAAGGGCTGTGTCAGATCAAGATCAACCAAATCCGCCCCCGCCTGCCTTGCCGCATCCTGACTGCCATCGGTTGACCCACTATCCACATAAACGACATGGGATGCCTGCGCGCAGACTGATGCCAGACAGCGTATAAGGCGATCACCTTCATTCCGGCCGATAATCACGACCCCGATTTGTTCTGATGTCATCGTGATATCGGTCCCTTCGGGGTGGTGGATTATGAACTGTTTGAAAAACGGGTATAGGGCAGCTGCCCGCGCCCGGGCTTGATATCGGGCTGATCGGGATCGGCATCCTCTGCCGTCTCCTGCCTCAATTCCAGACGCCCCCAAAGCGCGCCTGCAACAAGCCAGGTTAAGGGTGTCGCCGTCGCATTGGGCAACAAATCAATCAGATTTGCCGCCAGAACAAGGGCCAGAATGGATGTGGGCATATCCAGCTGGTAGCGACGCGCATGCATGAAACACAACAGGATGGGCATACAAAGCAGGCCAAATTCAGCAATATACTGCACCCAGCCACCCCGACTGATGACCAGAATCCAATAGCCATCCGGCACGGTCAGCGGCTCGCCTGTTTCATCATCGAACACGAAATTCCGCCCGAAACTGCCCCAGCCGAACAAAGGGCGCTCTGATGCCTTATCAAGGATAAGATCCTCGTTTGTCAGGCGAAAATTCAACGATGCCGCCCGGTTTTCATCAATCTGGAGCACGGTTTCATAGATGCTTTCCACCGGGATCGTGCCCGCACCGCGCAAGGCCGGATAGGTCAAAACCAGACCAGCCACCAAGGCTGCACATAAAAGCTGGCTGCGTTGTTTCAAAAACACGACAGTGGGTAACAGCAGCACCGCAATCACAAACCCGCCCAATGAGTTCGACAAGGCCAGTGTCAGCAGAATCCAGATCCCCGCAAAAAGATACAAGGCGGGTTTCTTGCGATCCGGCAACCGCCAGGCCCCGAATGCGGCCAGCATGGCCATGCAGAAAAAGATCGCCAGCCACAGCCCGTGATGCAGAAACACAATCGGCCGAAACCCCCCTGCCCGCACATGCTGCTGCCATTCATGCGGAAAGAAATTATAGACCATCACATTCAGCTGCGGTGACATCCGGATTTCGTAAAGTGCCAGAAAGGCATAAAGCCCGCCCGCAATGGCAAACACTGTCAAAAGCTGGCTATGCTGTTGTGATGAGGCCAGCAATTTGCGCCCCAAAAGCAATGTCAGGATCGTTGTGAACGTGATCAGGACAAAGGAAAACCCATCCCTGATGCGCAATGCCTGCAGGAAGGTGGGACCATAGATCAAAGCATCGGTATTGGTTGCCGCTGTCAGGATGCTGCCTGCGAAAAGCATCAGAATAAGCAATCTGGCGATCCAGTGCTTTGGCAACCAGCCCGGTTGCACCGCCGCCCCGGATTTGGCCCGAAACAAAACCAGACTGGCCGCACAGATCAGCACGGGGATCGATGTCTTGTCCAACGGCGGCAACATAGGAAGGTCGAGCCCGGGGATTTCCGGCAGCACCAGATAACCCACAATTACCGTCAGGAT
Source organism: uncultured Paracoccaceae bacterium (assembly GCA_947500135.1). Lineage (GTDB taxonomy): Bacteria > Pseudomonadota > Alphaproteobacteria > Rhodobacterales > Rhodobacteraceae > Yoonia. The sequence continues at coordinate 16,433 of CANMQX010000013.1, read as the reverse complement.
CAGCGCAATCGCCGGCGTGTGCCGCTTGAAGAACGTCAGCGCCACAACGGGCCATGTATAAAGCACAACCGATGCAAACATTTGGCTGCGTGGTCTCCGTCTTGTTGCGCAACACATAGATGCAGCGATAATGGCGTTATAAACACCCTTGTTGTTTGCATCTATCCTAGTGCTTACCCCATACGGGGCCAATGATTGTCTGCCTGTAGCGCCAATGATATCCAAAGGGGATATATGCCTGATGCCCCCATGCCGCATGCCCGGGAAAATCAGTGCCCAAAAAAGAAGAGTGCGTGACCGTGACACTGTTATCTGAGGCGGGAAACTATCATGTCATGCGCCTTGGGAATGCGGCTGATCTGCGGAACCCGGTGCTTTCGCAGCTTTCAACCATCATCAGTGATGACAGGATCAGCCTGACCTATAATGCAGGCCAGGCGCAGGGCCGTATCCATTTTGTACTCAGCGATGCCGCCGCGCCGCCATCCGTGGATGATCTGATCGCCGGGCATGACCATGGCGGTATGGCCGCATTGGCATCAGGTATGGTCCTGATCACCACCCCCGGTCCTCAGCCACCGCTTGTCATGAATGATCTGACGGATGGCGATTATTACCTCCATCTGGTGCATCTGGACGCCACCGGAGGACCAACAGCGCTTTATTCCAGCCCGGTTTTGCGTGTCGTCTCGCCCGTTGTGCCGACACCGGGTGTCACGGCAAAGATCACAATCACCCGCCGGTCGCGACTGCAGATTGCCCCGGAAGGGCTGTTCTTTGAACTCGAACTGGATGGGTTCGACACGCCCGGGCCACAGCGGGGCAAGATCTATGACCCGCAGTTCCACAACCTTTATTATTATTGGGATTATGGCGACAGCTATACCTACAGCGCACCCGGTCAGGTGCAACACACCGATGCGGGGATCGGCTTTGGCCCGATGGGCGCGCATATCTATCGCAGGCCCGGCCCATATCGTGTGACCTGCACCATTGTTGAGCCTGCAACCGGCAAGGCGGCTATCGCCACGCTGGATATCGCGGTTGGTGACCCTGATCGTACCTTTGTGCGGGACAATCAGACCATCGTGGTTGACGCCACCGGGCGCGGCCTTGCCGCCTATCCCAAGGCGGCGGTGGTAACATCCCCCAATGAGGCGCTGCGCGCGGTACACCAGCGCCGCAATGACCAGATCCCGATACGGATCATCCTGCGGCGGGGGCAAAGCTTTACCTCACCCGGGTTTGGCTTTGGGGGCAATGCCAACCGGCCACAGCCATCCATGCATATCCTGGCCGCTGATGAGGCGGGAGAGCGCCCCCGGATCGACTTTACCGGATCCTTGTTCTGGAATGACATGCAGACCAGCGGCAATGGCAATGACAAGGATTTCATCTGGCAAGGGATTGATTGTGTGGGGGCGTGGGACCCGCGCACAGAGACCGGCACGCCCTTTACCGGGTTTGCGATGTTTGCCAACCCGCCGCTGCAATTCCTGCTGGATCAATGTGTGGTGCGCAATTTCGGGGATGAATGCATTTACAATGGCGGCGGGGTCAATGACGGGCTGCGCAGCACATTTATCAATGACACGGTGATCACCGCCTGGGGCAGTTACGGGTTTCTGGATGGCAAGCCGCGCGAAACCGCGATCACCGGATCAGCGATCTATCAGGACCCGCTGGCCAATGCCGGTGGCCCCCGCAAGAAGCCCCGCAGCCATAATAACCATGGTGGCTATCGCGCCGCCGCCCCGGGGCGTGTGCTGATCCATGCGACCGAGATGTATTCGCGCAATGACTGGTTTGAGAGCAACGGCATCTGGGGGCAGCAGCCCAATCTGCGCTTTGACACGGACGGGGTCGGGGGTGGCAGGCTCAGCGTGCAGGCCTGCGTCTTTGAAGGGGGCAACAATGTCATCACCTTTGGCGCAGAGCGGCAATTTGTGAACAAGACGGTCAATGCGCTGGTCGAAAAATCCTATCTGCTGGCCAGCCATGCCACGCGCTATGTTCTGGCCTCCGGCAAAAGCGGGCTGACAATCCGCAACAACATTGCGACCGTCCCCGATACCCCGATGTATCCCGGCTATGATATTCGCGCGGTGTTCCGGGCCAGATATGCCACAAGGTCAGGCGAGAATGCGGAAAACCGCAACAGCCCGGTGCGCATCTATAGCAACACGATTGTCAATCTCAGCCGTGTTCCGGCCCTGGCGGTTGAGCTTGCCGGGTTCACGGATGCAGTAGCGGCCAATAATCTGATCCATATGCCCAATATCCCGTCACCAATCACCACTGATGGACCTTTGGACACCCGCATTCTCTTCACCCCCAGAGAGCCGGGATACAAAGACAGTAAAACCCCCTTGCAGACCGCTTATGCCACACCGGCACAGGCCGCTGCATCCTACGCCCCGCTGGCCGGATCAGACGCATTGGGTGCAGCCGTCACCGGCTTTGTCGCCTATGATGATTTTGAAGGGATGATGCGGCCGCAATACCCGTCACGCGGTGCGTGGGAAAAGCCCTAGCTCTCCGGCACGCGCAGCTCCTTTTTGATGTAGAACGCCAGCCCTTTGTAACAGTCATAGCGGTAAATCTGCTGGAACCTGTCGGATGAGATCACCTCATCCATCACCCATTCAAAACTGGTGGGGGGAAGCGCGCAATCCCTGACCTCTGGCAGGATCAGATCGGGGGGCGCGCTGAAAAACACCTCTTGGCTGAACCCGCTATTGTTCTTGACGCGGACTGCATTGCGGTTGCTTTGCGCCATATCCACCCAGTTCAACCCAAGCAGGTCAAAGATTTCCCCTTCATAGGTCATCGAAATCCCACCTGCGGCAATGATCCCGATAGAGATGGGTGGGTTAAAATCATTCAGGATCTGACCCATGCGCCGCCCATCTTCGGCAATGCGGAATTCCGCATCCAGCCCGCCTCTGGATCGTTCAAACTGCGCCCATCCGGAAAAGAGCAGCAGCAGGAATGCAGCCATGGCAACAAGCCGCTGCCACCCCGTCATCGGATCGGGCAGCAAACGGAACAATGTCACAATCACTGCCACCGCCCATGGCAACAAGAGCGGGGTCAGCACCTGATAGAACCGGAAAGACCCGAAATGATCCCCGCCAAGGGCGGCATAGATCGCGACCGTGCCTGCGATACAGGCCAGCATCACCCACCACATGATCAGGATATCAAGGGTGCGGCGTAACACGACAATCGCGATCAGCGAAAGCGACAGCAAAGCGAGGTTCGCAAACTCATAGCTATAACGGATCGTGTATTTGATCCCCGCCAGCAGTTGCGCCAGATAGCTGGTCGAAACCTTGGCATAATATGTATTGGGCAGGGGTTGCCCGAAATACCACAAACGCAGCAGCGTCAGAAGCCCGACAACAGCAACAGCCCCGATCAGACCAATAAGCGCCGTTCTTTTCTGGCCCCGCTGATCCTTGATATGGCCACTTATCCAAAGCAGCAGGCACAGGCCAAAGGCCACGGCAATGCCTTCGGGCCGGGCCGCCCCCAGCAGCGCCGCCCCACTGACAAAGATCAGCCTGTTGGTGTTGACGGCCTCATCCTGCAACAGGCGCATCAGCGCATTAAGCATCGCCATCACGATCAGGATGTAAAAGCCAATATCCATCAGGCTCCAGACCACATAGCTGAAATAGCCCGGAAACAGCAGAAAAGCAGGTCCAACCAGCCAAGCCAGCGACCCGCCCTGATCGCCGTTCATCTGCAAAATCTGGCGGGCCATCTGGATCGACAGATAGATGGTGAAGGTGCTGATCAGCAGGCCCAGACCCACCAGCGGCCATTCTATATTGTCAAAGAGCAGATAAAGGATCGTGTTGATCAGGGTCCAAAGCGCCGAAGACGACCCTTCAACCCGTTCACCCCCGATATAATAGATATAGCCTTCACCCCGGGCGAGGTTTTCGGCGAAGTTCATGGTGATATTGGCGTCATCAAACCCGATCAGGGGGTGCAGAATGATCCAGGATAACAGGCTACCCAGCAACGTAACCCAAATGGCGGTGAAAAAATTGAAAATCGGTGCCCGCAACATCCCGCGGTCCTTCCTGATACAAACACAAAAAACATTCTTAAATATGCGTGCCAGTGTCAGGCGCTGTTAACCTTCTGTCAATGTTATAAGTGACCGTTATCGGTGACTGGCTTGGGCGGCTTCCTGTTCTGCGATAGCCACAGCCTTGCCCTTGCGCAAAGCCCGGCGCTGATAGGCGCGGATAAAGCGGATCAGTTCAGGGTCATCCAATTGCCTGTCCCGCCGCAGCCAGGCCCCCAGATACCCCTGGATCGCCGCAAGGCCACCCAGAATATAAGGCGGTTCTGCCATCCGGAAAATACTGGTCGCCAGAAAGAACAGCGGATCAGAGCCCATGAAATATTGGCCAAACCCGTGCCGCCTGCGCCCGGTATAGATGCCTGATTGGCTGGACCCCATGGGCCGCAAATGTTCGAACCGCAGATCAGGTTCATCCCAACTGCGCGCGATCCATCCCTTTTGGCGCGCCTTATGGCAATCAATTGCGTCCCACATGACCTCGCGGACATAACCGCCAATGTCATCGAAACATTCCCGGCGGTAGAATTTCGTCATGCCCACAGACATCTCATCCCCCCGGCGTTCGGACACAAGCGCCCCGTTGCGCATGATATAAGGCTTGCCCGAACAGGTCCCCAGCCTTGGGTCATCTTCCATCCGGCTGATCAATATTTCGAAATAGCGCGGCGGTATTTCCAGATCGAGGTCAAACTTGCAGGAATAGGCGTAAGCGGCCAGATCGATTTGTTCGACACCGAAATAGAACGCATCAATCACCCCCGGGCCAACTGCCCGGTGGCCCCGGTCAGGTTTGGTGACAACCGTGATCCAGTCATGCTTGTCTGCGTATTCACGCAGGATATCCGGGGTGGCATCAGTGGACCCGTCATCGACAATCAACCAAAGGGCGGGCGTCACTGTCTGGGCCGCCACACTGTCCAATGTGCGGCGCATATAATCAGCCTCATTGCGGCAAGGCGAAATCAGCACATAACCGGATCTATCCATAACAAGGACCCCTTTAAGAAAACCATTGCAGTGATGACAACGCGCCGGGTTCCCCACGCAGCACGGCATCATACACTTCGCGCACCTGACGGGCTTTGACAGGCCAGGTGAATAAGTCATGGGCGCGGGCATGGGCGCGGGCGCCCATATCCGGAAGGCCCTCGGGTGCGGCGGCGATCTCTGCCAGCTTATCCGCGAACCCGGCGATGATGGCATCCCGCGACCCGATTGGGATTTTATAGCCGGTATCGGATGTGACCAGCTCACCTGGGCCGGCATAATCGACAATCAGCGGCACCACCCCCAGCGCCATCGCCTCCAGCACAACGCCGCCGCCAAATTCCCGGATCGATGGAAAGGTCAGGAGGTTGGACCGAACCGCCACATCCTGCACCTCTTCATGGGGCAGGTTGCCGTGGAATGTAACACCCTGCAGATCACCTTGGGCGACCATGGCCTCCAGATCGCCACGCATCGGCCCATCGCCAATGATATCAAGGGTCAGCCTGCCATCCCGCAACAGCGGTGCGGCCGCTTCCAGCAGCATGTCTGGCCCTTTGTAAGGGACAAGACGGCCAATGAAACAGCCACGCAAAGGCGGGGTCAGGTCCTGATCCGCACGTTTGTTGAACCGCGACAGATCAATCGCGTTTTCGGGCATATAGACCAGCTTGTGCTGATGCTTTTGCGGGATTTCACTACCGGTATGGCGCGAGCCAACCAGAATGACACGGGATGCGGCAAGGCTACGCCCGCGCCCAGGCATCAGTTTATAGACCCCGCGAATATAGGACAGCCATTCACGTTCGCGACGACGTTCGGCGTCAAACCCTTTTGGCCAGGGCACCCCGCCATTCAGCGGGCCCATCATGAAAGGCACATCAACGGCGGCACATTTGGCAGCAATGGGTGAATTTGTCGTGGGGCTCAGCGGGGTGATGCGATGCACCAGATCATAGCATCCGGCCTTGATGTCCGCGCCAAAGCGTTTCCAGACAAGCCGTTCAAAATAAGGATAGGTCAGCGACATGATCGCGGTGTTGAGGGTCCAGCCCTTGCCACTGCCCAGGCCAAGAGCGGCTGAAAACCGGTGCAGCGGGGCGGCGATGGCTTCTGAATCAATTGCCGTGAAATCATTCCCTTCGATCAGCCCCGCACGCAGAAACGCATCGCGGTTGCGGATCTGGGTGACGATATGCACATCTGCTACGTCGCGCAGGGCATAGGCCAGTGACCAACCCACCAATGGGACGCTGACCCATTCGGGGTTCGCCTCTTCAGCGATAATCAGAACTTTTGGAATGGAACCGGTCAAAAGAAAGCTTTCGTCATAATATGCAGGCAGCCGCACCGCTTATGATTTACATCTGGCAGCTTGTCATCCCTGATGTCGAAAGAACGTTTTTGTGAAACCGCTTTTCATGGTATTGGCGGGCAAATTCGCCTAAGATCACCCTTCGTGTTTGTTCCTTTTTCTGCGTTGCCATTTTATCATGTCCCAGTCCGTGACAACCCAATTCCTGCATCCGCTGCGCATGATGATCACATCCTTTCTGACATGGGGGATGTTCTGGCTTGTGCTGGCGATCCTGGCAGCCGGGTTTTTCTTTCAGGATGGGCTGGCGGCCCTTCTGAAAGCCTGGCAATTGCCTGAATACAGCCACGGGCCGCTGATCCCGGTGCTCTCTACCCTGTTGTTCCTGCGCCAGCTAAAGGAACACCCGCCTAATCCAGGGCCAATTGATGACCGCTGGCCGGGGGTGTTTGTGGTCATTGCCGCAGTGCTTTTGGGTGCGCTGGGGCGGTTGGCCAATATCGATGATATCGTGGCCTATGCGTTGATCATCTGGGTTGGCGGGCTGCTGCTAATCAGTTTCGGCTGGCGGGTGGGGCGGCATTTCTGGCCGCCCGTGCTGCATCTGGTCTATATGCTGCCTTTGCCCGATACGCTTTATTACAAGATGTCGGCCAGCCTGCAGCTGATCTCATCGGAACTGGGGGTCTGGTTTCTGGGGCTACTGGCCGTGCCTGTTTTCCTGGAAGGCAATATCATCGATCTGGGCGTGCTGAAGCTGCATGTGGCCGAGGCCTGCTCTGGCTTGCGCTACCTGTTCCCGATCCTCAGCTTCTCCTACATCTTTGCGGTGCTTTACAAAGGGCCAATGTGGCACAAGGCGATCCTGCTGATCTCGGCCGCGCCCATCACCGTTTTGATGAATTCGGTCCGGATCGCCGTGGCCGGGGTGCTGGCACAGCATTACGGTGTGGATTGGTTGGAAGGGTTCACCCATTTCTTTGAAGGCTGGGTGATCTTTATCGCCTGTATCCTGATCCTGTTTGCGCTGGCTTGGGTCTTGCTGCGGTTCCAGCGACAAAAGATGCGCCTGACCGAAGCGCTTGATCTTGAAACCGACGGGCTGGGCCAGCAAGCGCTGCGGTTGCGGCTGATCCAGCCATCTACCGCCCTGATCAGTGCAACAATAATGCTGATCGCGGCTACGCTGGCCTGGACGGCCATTCCGCAACGGGCCGAGATGCAGCTGCCCCGCACCCCGTTTATTGCCTACCCGGCAATGATCGGCGGTTGGCAACAGCAAGGGCCCGCCGGCCGGCTGGACCCGGAAACCTTGCAGGCATTGAAAGCCGATGATTATCACGATGTGACCCTGGCCCGTGGTGATGACCCATCTGTGGGTCTTTTCATGGCCTGGTATGCCGATCAAAGTGCTGGCGGTGTGCATAGCCCGGAAATCTGCCTGCCGGGGGCTGGATGGGAAATCGCCTGGCTGGAACGATCCGATATCGGCCCGGCCCTTGGTCAGACGGATGCATTCAACCTTAACCGGGCCATCATTCAAAAAGGCGAGGTTCGGATGATGGTCTATTACTGGTTTGAACAAAAGGGACGGCGCGTGGCCTGGGATTTCGGCGCTAAGCTTTGGCTGATGGTCGATGGGGTACGCACCGGGCGCACCGATGGCGGCATGATCCGGCTAACCACATTGATCGCACCCGATGAAAGCGACAGCGCGGCAGAGGCGCGGCTGATGGATGTGGTGCGCAATATCGAACCGACATTGCTGCAATACATGCCAGAATAGGATCAGTTTGACCCAATCCCCGCTGCCTCCATCAGGTGGGTAGCCCTGCGGGCAAATGTTTTTTCAAAGGAATGCGCCAGTGCAAATGCCCGGGCTTTTTCTGCCAGCGCCACCAGTGCTGTCCGGTCCTGATCAAGCCGCGCGACAGCTTTTGCCAACGCCACCGGGTCATTCATCGGGGTCAATATCCCGCCTTGCGATTTAGCAACAACGCCCCGAAATGCCTCATTATCATATCCCACGATCGGCACACCGCATGACATGACCTCCGGATATGTACTGGACGGGTCCCCTTGCGGATGTGGGCAGATGAAAAGATCAGCCTGTTCTTTCAAAGCCGGGATCCAGCCGGTGCGGAAATCCAGCGCGCCTTTCAAATGTACCTGTTCGGTCAACCCTGCCACATCAATCTGCGCACGCAGATCATCTTCCAGCGGGCCAGTGCCGTAGATATCCATCGCATAAGGAGTGCCTTGCCGGGTCAGCGCGGCGGCAACCTTTGGCAGTTCAAGCACGCCTTTCATGGCGATCAAACGACCACCAAAAACAAGCCTAAGCGGGCGGTCCTGCTGAAACCCGGCACATTTTGCAGCCATGGCCTCATCACCCAGAACCTCTGCATGGCGGACCCGGTTGTCAAAAAACAACAGGCTCTTGGCGCAATAGGCGCGATAGGCCTCGTAAACCGGGGTGCCGCTGCATTGCAGCCCGACGGCCTGAGCGGCCATGGCGCGGCGTTTACGGGTGGCATTCCAGATCCAGATTTTGCGGCGCAAACGCAATAACGGGTTCTGCGTTTCAGCATCCACGATCTGGCGTTCAGTCGTGGGGGCATATTCCGACGAATAGACCAGCGGCACCCCCAACTCCTGGCAAATCTGGCCGGTATATGCCTCCAGCGGTGACAGGAAGGTCATCACCACGGCGGCTTTCGACAGGCGTTTCTTGAGCTGGGCAATATTATCCGGGCGCTGTTCAACTGCGATGACAGGCTGGTCGCCATGGATTTCCACATGATCCATATCGGTGGTCATGCTGGTGCGAAATCCCGCAAGGGTGGTAATCGGCCCAGGCCATGTCTTGGCCAGTTCCTGAATCCCTTCGATATATTTCTGGGTCATGATCGCGCCGCCATTGGGACCACGCACCGCTTTCAAAGGCGGCAGGGCGACCAATTCCGGTCCGGTTGCAGCACCCGTGCCCATCAATCGGCAGACTTGTGATCTGCGACGGCCTCCAGCAGCAGCGTGATATCACGATTGATCTGGGCATCCGACAAGCGGGCCAGTTCAGGATGGACCGGGAAATTGATGATCTGGTCATAGATCGCCTGCGCCTGCGGTAAGGGCGCCAATGGCTGATACTGGCGGGTGATATCAACAATACGCGGCACATCCAGCCGTTCCGGCACAATCGGCCCGCCCATCAGGACCGGCAATGTATTGACCGGCACAGCCCCCGCTTCGGGCAGCAGGCTTTGCACGCCGATACCGGCAAACAGGCCTGCAATCCGTTCACGTTGTTCCAGATACCCGGCTTTCCACTGATCCACCTGTTGCACCCGGGCGATATGAAAGGCGCAGGACAGATCGGAAATCTTGCCATTATTCAACCAATAGGCCGGTTTGATCGGCACCGCATCATAGTTGATCATCAGAACCAGCAATTCTGTAACCGCCGCCGGGGACAGCACCAGCCCCCCCTCGCCCATGCCGTAAGGTTTGGTGTGGTGCAGGCTGAACACCTGCCAGGGCCAGGGCGGGATCACCTGACCCAGACCTGCAGCATTATCGATGATCAGCTTTTTGCCGGTCTTTTCAGCAAAACGGATGAAAGGGGCAAAATCCTGCAACAGCCCAAAAGGGTTGGTGACGATAACACCGTCAAAACTGTCTGCCGGCAGCGCCTCTAGCAAAGCGATATCCAGAACCCCCTGCGCATCGCAATCGACAAATTGCATATCCGCGAAATAGCCGCGGCCCAGATTTTTGAAACTGAACGCCGATCCAACCCACCGCAGTGTGGGTTGATCCGCCTCTGCCGCCTGCGCGCGCGCCAGCATCTCCAGCGCGATCCCGGCATTGGCACATGGCGTGATCGCAAGCCCGGGGCCAAGGCGCATATGGGCGGCATAATCTGCGGCGAGGCGGTGGTAGAGCGGGCCGAAATTAGCCCATTGATTGGCACTGGCGCAGTCTTCCAGCAAAGTCGCGACAAGGCCAAGATCGGGATGTTTGTTTTCGATAAACTTCACCCGGTCACAGCCTGCGCGATCAGCAATATGCGCCTGCTTCTTCACCGTGAGACAGCCCCGCCGCTGCGGCTGCGCAAGGCGCGCCAAACCAGTTCGGGCAGGATCAGGATGCAGCTGCCATAGCGGCGCGCCAGCCGTGTTGGGCTATTGACCAGCCGCCACAACCATTCAAGGGCCAGACGCTGTGCCAGTTTGGGTGCCCGGGTCTGGGTGCCGGATACAAAATCAAGCCCGGCCCCAATTGACAGAAAACCGGTCTGGGGCAGATGTTCCTGCGCCCTTGCGGCAAAAACCTCCTGTTTCGGGGCGCCAAGAGCCAAAAGCACAAGCCGGGCCCCGCTTTGCTGCAACTCAGCGATTGCATCATCAGCCGCCTGGCCGGTCGGATCAAAGCCCATGGCGGGCGCAATGCAGGCCACGATCCGCAGCCCGGGATAGCGGGCGGTCAGGGTTTCGCGGGCTTTTTCAAGCGAGGCCGGTGTGGATCCAAGAAACGCAACGGGCACATCCATCGACGCGGCAATTTCCAGCACCGGTTCAACAAGCTCGGACCCCGGCACAAGGCTGACCTGCTGGCCTGCCAGCCGCAACAACCAGACAATCGGATTGCCGTCAGCGGTGATATGGCTGTGATCTTCATAGGCATCACGGAATGCACCCGCATGGCGCAGCTTGACCACATGGTCCAGATTAAGCGTGGCGACGGTAAACCCGTTCACTGCCTCAAGGCGCTGTTTAAGATCACCCAGAAGAACAGATTGCGATGTCACATTAACTGCGATGGTTTCATCTTTATTTGAAGAATACCACTTCATGGATGACCTGCTCAAAACAACTGACATAAATCCCGGACCACTTTTGTATAAACATGGGCTTTGGGATACAAAACAATAACGGCCCAGCATGGTGCCGGATGAATGTAGATTAGCTGGTATTCTATCTTATTTGTTCAGGATTCCTATAGGTTTTCCGAGCACAACCTATGTTTGAAACGCAGGCTCAAAGCTCATCCAAAATGCGTTTCTGGAATTCCGGATACCACTGATCAAGGGCGTCCAGATCGGTGTTCCACACTTTGCGCCATTCCCGCATGACCACAAACACCCCACGCAATTGCGGAAAGTCCCAGCGGCGGGCCAGGAAATCCTTGATCCCCTCCCCGATCATGCGGCGCAGCATCAGGATCCGGTAACGGCTCAGAAACGCCTCGGGCCGGGCGGCATGGCGTTTGAGAAAGATCAGCATGTTCAGCATCTGGAAAATCACCAGCTTCTTGCGCTTCACCCGCCCGCCTTGCGCCTCGTAATGGTGAATTTTGGCAGGCAAGGCCTGCAACACCAGCCCGTGACGGGCATAGCGATAGGCGACATCAAGATCTTCAAAGGCCGCGTAATAACGCAAGGATGGGTCAAACGGTTCATCCAGCGCCACCTTGCTGCGCACGGTCATGGCTGACCCCGGCATGAAATTCTGCGGGATGATCTCCAGCGCGTTCAGATGATCAGGGATATGCACGCGGCGCGGCTCATCATATTTGATGAACAGCTCATCCTTGTTTTGCAGCAGGATCTTGCGATTGATCCAAAGCCCCAGTTTCGTGTGCAGCAGCTTGTAAGCCAAAGAGCTTTGGCGCCGCCCGGATTCCTTACGAGCAGGCAATGCCGTGGCGGTGCTGTCATTGATCGGGGGCAGTTCACCCACCAGCCCGGCACAGACCGCCGCCACCTTATGATCGGTATCGGCGGCATAGACGCGCAGGATTTCCGCTGCACAATCGGGAAACATGAAACTGTCATCATCCAGCATAAAGACAATATCGCTGGTACACAGGCCCAACCCCAGATTGCGCTGCGTGGCGGATGACCGGATATCGCTGGTGATATAATCCAGTTGGATCTGCGGCGCGGCAGAGAGCAGCGCCTTGGCCTTTTCACGGATCTCCTGCCAATTGTCGCTGACATCCACGATCACGATCTGGCGCGGCGGGCAGGTTTGACCCATCGCGAATTCCAGGGTGCGCAGCAGCGCATCTTCACGGTTCAGCGTGGCGATGCACAGGCTCCAATCCATTTGTTCCGGGGTCAGCTGCGCCATGATGACAGGTCCTGATCCAGCAATGTTTCCAGCTTGGTGATATCGGCGGCAAAGTAATCCACCAGCCGGGCCCGCATATCAGGGTCCAGCCGGGTTTCGGCGGCATCGGTTTTCTGGCTGAGATGTTTCATCATGATCACGCTGGGTTTCAACCCGATCAGATTCAGCCCGCGTTTCAGCGGGGTCATCAACGGGCGCAGCATTGCGGGCGGCGATGTCAGGAACTGGTTCAGCCCCGGAAAGCGCGCCTTGCGGCGGGTATTGGTGCGCGGCAGATCAACAGTTTCGGCAAAGGGATCAACACCAATGAATGTCAGCAAATCGGCGATGACCTTCTGCGGGTCGGCCTTGATATCCTCGACACGCAACACCTTCACCGCATCACGGCCAAAGGTATCGAAATAGCGTTTGATCTGGTCATGATAGGTATAGATCGGCCCATATTGCAGCTGTGCGGGTTCCGGGCAGTAAGATGGCAGTTGCTGGCCCCCTGCCCTTGCTTCCTGCAAATCCCAGGCTGTTGCAAAATCAGCCTGATCTTCGCGAAACCCGTCACGCAGCTGGTGATACCAGGAAAACGCCGCATCTGCGGGGTTGCGGATCGACAGGATGATCTTTGTGTCTGGATTGGCGGCATGGATGTTTTTGGCCGCATCCTGGCTGAACAGATAAAGTGCGGATGCCTCACCCCATTTCGCCGCCATAGGTGCATCCGCAAAAAGCACATCATAGCCAGCCGCATCCGGCACTTCGGCCAGCCCGGGCAAATCGGTGCAGAAAAAATGCGGCTCCTTGGGATCACACATGAAGATATCGGGATGCTGTAACAGCAACAGATGCAGGCTTGATGTCGCGCATTTCGGCGCACCGACAATCATGAAATCCGGTGCGCGGGCAGGCATATCCATCATGCGGCCCCTATCTGCTGGGTGACATCTGACAGATCACCCGCCTGTAACCCGGCTTGCAGCGCATCCGCCCCGGACATCACGGCGGCATAGAGTGCGATATCACGCTGGTAATGGGTTTCAACAAAGGCGCGCACCTCTGGCAGGTCAAGCACGCCACTGGCCTGTGCGGCATCCTCCTTGGCGGCCAGCACGCCCAGTGCCGCCTTACGGATCGCCGTATGCAGCCCCAATGGCAGGCGCGCGCGCAGGAAACCATTGACCTTATAAGCCAAGGCGCCCACCCCCTTGAAACGCAGGTTCACATTCTGATTGGCGCGCATCCCGCTATCCATCGGGGTGCCGGTGCGCTGCGCCATATAGGTGATGAAATCACTGACCAGCGGCAGCGGGATCAGATGATCGACCACCTGTTCGCCCTGATCAAAGATGAAGCTGTCCTGACGCGCGAAAAAGATGAACGGGGCGGATGGGGCATCAATTTCCGCTGCGATCCGGTCCAGCATCTCCAGGGTCTTCTGGCGCAGCTCCTCTGGCGGGATCAGGGTCATGGGCCGTTCTTCATATTGCCACAGCACCTGGCGCAGGGCTGATCCAAACCGTTCCAGCGGATCACGCACAACGGCAAAGGACTGAAAGGCGCGCAAGTCGCGATCATGATCGGGGAAATGCTGGCGCAGCAGATCAAGGGCGATATGACCATAATCAATAGTGCCCAACACGGGATGTTCACCGGGCTTGCCAAGGGCCGTAGCGTCAGGGTCAGATTTCAGGATTTGGGTGCGGATCGATGTGCCTGCGCATTTGGGAATATGCACAAAAACAAACTTGTGCTTATGGCTGATAATCACAAAGCTCTCCTTCTCAGGTCAGATCGATGCGCGAAAGTGCGGCGGCCTGCAACTGGCTGCGCAGGTTTTCTGTCTGCCCGGCAATCGTCTGGAAAATCTGCGCATCACGGGCGTAATGTTCCGCGACGAAATCCTGCACCTCGGGCATATCCAAAAGCCCGCTGGCTTCGGCGGCGGTCTGTTTGCGGGCGATCAGTTTGAGCGCCGCCCCCTTGATGCGCGAATGCAGACCCGCAGGCAGGGCGCGGCGCACAAAACGGTTCACCCCGTAGGCCAACCCGCCGATGCTTTTGAAGCGCAACTCGACATTCTGGTTACTGCGGCGTTCGCGGTCGAGCGTCACCCCGGTGCGGGTGGAAAAGTAATCCATAATCTCTGGCACAAGCGAGATCGGCAGCACATGATCAATCACCTGTTCTTCGCCTGCAAAGATGTAATCGGATTGCCGGGTGAAAAAGATATATTGATAGCTTGGATTGTCGATCTGTGCGGCCACCTCATCCAGCAGCCGCAGCGTGGTCTCGCGCAACTCATCACGCGGGATCAGTGTCATCGGGCGTTCTTCATATTGCCACATCAATTGCCGCAGGCTGGACCCGAACCGGTCGAGTGGCGCCCGGACAAGGGCAAAGGCATCATAGCGCTGCACATCAGCGAAATAGTCAGGGAAATGGTCGCGCAGCTGCGCCATCGGGATATGGGCATAATCAATCTGACCCAGAACCGGATGTTCGCCCGGACGGCCCAGAAAGATGTGATCAGGGTCACATTGGCGTAGCTGATGGCGCACGGATGTCCCGGCGCATTTGGGGATATGCACAAAGGCAAACTGGTGTTGTGGACTAATAATCACGTCATGATCTCTTGGTTGAGAATGCTGGTTAAAAATCGGCGCGGTGCCGCAATAAATATATCAAGATAAAAACACGTTTCCCGGCTCATACAGCCTCACTCTTTAACATGATAGTGGCTTTATCGTGAAGCCAGCATCATGAAAACGGAAACCTGACCACCATGGTCGGTGCCATCAAATATCGGGTGCCGTCGCCAGCCAGGCCAGAAACGCCTGATCGGGATTGGCGGGTATGCGGGTCAACCCGGCCCGCCATGCGGCTTCCAGCGCATAGATATCCGCACCGGGCATCAGCGCCCTGCCCTGCTCTAACGTGACCGGGGCCAGCCCACGTTCGATCACCTGGGGGTCCTTGTCGCGCGCAGTGACTTCGATGATATCACCAGGCAATTCGGTCAGTTGATAATCGGGCAGCTTATCCGCTTTGATCATCTCGCGCATCATCGCCCGGAACACCCGGCGCGGGCTGGTCGAACCCGATTTCTTCAACAGCACCTCAACCGACACCCGCCAGACCCGCTGCCGCCCGCAATGTTTGCGCGCCAGCTCATAGATCCGCCGCTCCAGCGGTTTGCGCAAAGTGAAGTAATCCCGGCTCAGCGTCAGGACCGATTTCGACAGCACCGCACGGTAGAGCCATTCCGACAACGTCACCGTCACGCTGACCATCCGCCCGGCCCGGGTCTTGCGCACGATCTCCCAGGCTTCGATCAGACCAAACCCGCTGGTCACCTCCTTGTCACCCGTCATGATATTGGTGGTGATCCGGGTGCCTGCCAGACGTTCGAACGCATCACGCAGGCGGCGGTAACTGTCACCACTGGTTTCACGCCCTGTGGCCAGCAACAGATCATGGGCCGTCAGGGTCAGGGTGCGGGCGGTCTTGCGGCCTGCATTGATCGCCGCCATCAACTGGCTGATGCAAAAGATCAGAATATCAGCGTCAAAGATCGTGGCCCGGCCTTTAACCGACGGGGTCACCGTGACCTCGGCATCATTATGGGTATAGTTTAGGATGCGCCTGTCCGGCCGGGTCGAAAGCGAAAAGAGCGGATGCTCCATCGATGCTAAATCATGTTTGGGGTTTGGTGCGAAAAAATCACACACGAAGAAATCTCCGGTTTGTCCGGATAACCTGCCTGCCACTGCCATTTACCTGCTCCGATCCCATTTTTTGGGATTCGTCGTTTCATTGACACCCAGCATAGTTATCCACAGGCCACGGGTCGAGTCCGGGATCGGGGGATCAGAGTCAGTTGCTCGGGGGATCAGAGTCGCTTTAT
>CANMQX010000012.1:7500-81518 GCA_947500135.1 uncultured Paracoccaceae bacterium | reverse complement strand
AGTGGCCGACCTTCACGCCGCCCGCGACAACACAATGCCGCCGCTACCGTGGCCGAGTATTGCTCCGCCGTTTACACCAAGCTAGCCGACTAGTAACTGGACGTCGGTTCATGTTCGCTAAAACATGCCTCTAGCAGCTGAAGACCTTGTTGCAACGGCGCAACATCGATTCTTGTTGTTACAGTGCTATGGTATTGCTTCCGGAAATTTTGGAAACAAGAAACCGCGCTAACACCAAGAACCTACAAAATGATTCAAAAAGAGAAAGTTGTGAGCGTGATGGATTGGAACTATTGAATTACAGCTTAACAAACTGCTGCCGGGACTAGCAACCTAACTATCTTCCCGAAATGCATCGACAAAATTTGCCCAGTCCTGCATCAACGTTAACCGCCGCTCCCAATACGTCGCTCGGTTGTAGGTTCTTCGAATAGCATTTTTATCTTGGTGAGCAAGGGCGGCCTCGATGACATCCGGATCATAACCACGGGTATTCAAAATCGTACTAGCCGTAGCACGAAAACCATGGGCAGTTACTTCTTCTTTTGTGTAACCCATGCGGCGGATCGCTGAGTTGAATGCGTTTTCAGAAAGCCATTTTCGGTTCGAGTTAAGCGATGGAAAAATCAGTTCGACACCTTCAATGTCGATCCAGTTCCGCTTGGCCAAAACCAGCGCTTGGTTAGACAGCGGAATAATGTGATCGCGGCGCATTTTTGTTCGACCCGCTGGAATACTCCAAGTTTCCTGCTCTAGGTCAAATTCTGACTGCTTTGCACCTCGGACTTCGCCTGGGCGGGTCATGGTAAGGATCTGGAACAATAAAGCGTCTTTGATGACCCCTGCACCGGTGTACACATCAAGGCCGCGCAGAAATTGCCCGAACACTTTTTCATCTGTGATCGCAGCCCGGTTGGTCACCTTGACCGGCAGCAACGCTCCCTTGATTGCATAGGTTGGGTCATTCTCGGCCCTAAGGGTCACAACCGCCAACCGAAAGATCCCAGACAGTGTGCCGCGTAGCTTCTTGGCCGTCTCACGCCTGCCGCTGGCTTCAACCTTCTTTAGCAAATGCAGTATTTCAGCCGAGGTGATCTCTTTGATAGGTCGATTGTGCAGAGGTGCAGCCAACGTTTCGACGTGCCAGATCTTCTTGCGCATCGTTCCATCAGCCAGTTCACGATCATAGGCCATCTGCAGGTATTCTTCGGCAACGAGATGGAAGGTTGTGCGCGATTGAGTCTCCGCTTCGATCTGGTCGAGACGCTTCTGCACGGCCGGATCGTCACCGTTTGCCACCTGCATGCGGGCTTCGTCACGCTTCTTGCGAGCCTGCGCAAGCGTCACATCGGGGTACCGCCCATGAGATAGCAAGCGTTCTTTCCCAAGGTGACGATACTTCTGTTGCCAGAGCTTTGATCCGTTTGGCTTCACTAATACGAACAAGCCACCGCCATCCGTCAGCTTATAGGGCTTGTCCCGAATCTCTGCTTTCCTGATCTTAACGTCCGAAAGTGCCATTGGGGGTATCGACCTCTCACCGTAGGGGCAATACCCCCAATGATACCCCCACATGGCGCATTTTCTGGGGGTATCGTATGTTCAGCCATGGTCAAGACAATACGTGAGGTCACCCAAAAAATCAATGTTTACAGGGCGATATGTTCATCTATGTTTGGGGTAAATGGTGCCCAGGAGAGGACTCGAACCTCCACGTCCATACAGACACCAGCACCTGAAGCTGGCGCGTCTACCAATTCCGCCACCTGGGCAGGTGTCGTGTGGGCGGGATTTAAGCGGGGTTTGCCCCCCTGTCAACGGGATTCGGTGACGAAATGAAAAGACTCTGCCCGCGCCGCCGCGATTGCGCCTTGTCTGGCCCATGCGGGGTAGGTAAACCCGAGGCGCAGAGTTGCAATAAAGGCTAGCCCCATGTCCAAGCTTGTCACGATTTTTGGCGGATCCGGTTTTGTCGGGCGGTATATCGCGCGGCGCATGGCCAAGGAAGGCTGGCGCGTCCGGGTCGCTGTCCGCAATGTCAACGAGGCGATGTTTGTCCGCCCCTACGGTGTTGTAGGCCAGGTTGAGCCGGTGTTCTGCAATATCCGTGATGATGCCAGCGTTGCAGTCGTCATGGATGGCGCCGATGCGGTTGTGAACTGTGTTGGTGTGTTGGACGAGGTGGGCAAGAATACCTTTGATGCGGTTCAGGCCGAAGGGGCGGAGCGCATTGCCCGGATCGCTGCATCCATGGCTGTGCCCCGGATGGTGCATATCTCTGCCATTGGTGCCGATGCGGACGCGGCCAGTGAATATGCTCGCACCAAGGCGGCTGGTGAGGCGGGTGTTCTGCAACACATGCCTGATGCCGTGATCCTGCGCCCGTCGATCATCTTTGGCCCGGAAGATCAGTTCTTTAACCGCTTTGCCGGGATGACCCGGTTTGGCCCGGTGTTGCCTGTTGTCGGCGCTGATACCCGGTTCCAGCCTGTCTATGTCGATGATGTGGCTGCTGCTGCTGCCAAGGCCGTACAAGGTCAGGCTGAGGGTGGTGGTTACGAGTTGGGCGGACCGGATGTGATGACCTTTCGCGCGCTGATGCAGCTGATGTTGCAGATCGTGCGCCGCAGGCGGTTGATCCTGAATATGCCGTTCTGGATTGCCCGGATCATGGTGGCGGTCTTTGGCGTTGTGCGTACCTTGTCATTGGGCATTGTCAAAGGGCCGGTGACCAAGGATCAGGTCTTGAACCTGGCGGTTGATAATGTCGTTGCCGATGATGCCAAAGGCTTTGATGCGTTGGGCATTTCACCGACCGCGATGGAGGCTGTACTGCCTGATTACTTGTGGCGTTTCCGGCCTTCTGGTCAGTATGACGCGATCAAGGAATCCGCGAAAAACCTGAAAGCTTAGGTATAGGCGATCCAAAGCAGGACGATGCCCAGCGCGATCCGATAGATCACGTAGGGTGTGTAGCTGACGGCCTTGAGCAGTCGCATCATCAGCGTCAGCGCCAGCAAGGCCGCGCCGAATGACATTGCCACCACGATCCCGATATTGCGCAGGTCTGATGCGTCAGCGGTGCCAATGACATCCAGCCCCAGTAAGGCGGCTGAGGCGATGATGGTGGGGATCGACATCAGCATGGAAAGCCGTGCTGCATCGGTTCTGGTATAGCCCAGCATCCGCCCTGCGGTGATGGTAATGCCGGACCGTGATGTGCCGGGGATCAGGGCAACCGCCTGCCAAAGACCCATTTGCATGGCGTCCTTCAGGCTCCATTTTTCGGCAGTCTTTTCAATGGGCCCGTTCTGATCAGCCCAGTAAAGGAAGACCCCAAAGATGATCATCGCCCAGCCGATCACGGCGATGCCGCGCATGGCGTCGGACAGGCCGGTGAGCTTCAAGATCAGCCCGACCACGATCACCGGGACCGTTGCGATCAGCAGGCAGAGGGCGAGGAACGCGCCTTGGGTGTCTATCTTGCCCCGCAGCAGTCGCAATGTCCCAAAAAGCGCCAGCTGGACGTCGGCCCAGAAATAGAGGATCACGGCCAGCAATGTGCCGACATGGGCGGCCACATCAATGATCTGCCCTTGATCGGCCAGACCGCTAAGCGAGGGCAGCAATATCAGGTGACCAGATGAGGAGACCGGCAGAAATTCGGTTACACCTTGGATCAGCGCGATCAGGATCAGGTTAAATGTTGTCATCCGCTCTGGCTGGTTGATTCGGTTTCGTCAAACTAACCCGTTCGGAAACAGGGAAAAGAGCGGATATAGGTCGCATATCGGACCTATTTATTGATTGGATTTGCACATAACGCCGTTTGGACGTATAAATTTTCCCATTAAAGGTCAGCAATACTGCCTTTTCATCTGTTTCAAGCTGTTCTAAAAGGCGGCTCGCCTTTGAATCTGGGAGGACGCCGCATGGCTGGTCAGAAGATGCTGAAATTTACGGCTGTTGAGCGTGATATGCCGGAAAAGCGCCCGCCCAATCTACGCAAAGAAGATTTTGGCGAGATTTACGCGCAGTACGCCCGTGACAAAGCGGCAGAGCAGGCGAGCCGCTGTTCCCAATGTGGCGTGCCCTATTGCCAGACCCATTGCCCGTTGCACAACAACATCCCCGACTGGCTGCGTCTGACCGCCGAAGGCCGGTTGCAGGAAGCCTATGAAATTAGTCAGGCCACGAACACCTTTCCGGAAATCTGTGGCCGTATCTGTCCGCAGGACCGCCTGTGCGAAGGCAATTGTGTGATTGAACAATCTGGCCATGGCACGGTGACAATCGGGTCGGTGGAAAAATACATCACTGATACCGCCTTTGCCGAAGGCTGGGTCAAGCCGATCCAGCCCCATGCCGAACGTAGCGAAAGTGTGGGCATCATCGGTGCCGGCCCCGGTGGGCTGGCCGCCGCAGACATGCTGCGCCGTCAGGGCGTGCAGGTCACCGTTTATGATCGATATGATCGCGGTGGTGGTTTGCTGACCTATGGCATCCCCGGCTTTAAGCTGGAAAAGGATGTGGTGATGCAACGCATGACCCAGCTGGAAGATGGCGGCGTGCAGTTTGTGTTGAACTGCGATGTCGGCGAGGACCTGTCATTTGATGCCATTCGCGGCAAACATGACGCCGTCCTGATTGCCACGGGCGTCTATAAAACAAGGGACCTGCCCGATAGTTTTGCTGATGGTGTTGTCAGCGCGATTGATTATCTGACCGCCAGCAACCGCAAATCGTTCGGCGATGATGTGCCCGAGTTTGACAATGGTGAATTGAACGCCTTGGGCAAGCGCGTGGTCGTGATCGGCGGCGGTGACACGGCAATGGATTGCGTGCGCACGGCTGTCCGGCAAGGTGCTAATAGCGTCAAATGCCTGTATCGTCGCGACCGGGCCAATATGCCCGGATCGCAGCGTGAAGTGCAGAATGCCGAGGAAGAGGGTGTCGAATTTGTCTGGCTGTCTGCCCCTGCTGGTTTTGAGGGTGACCCGGCCACAGGTGTGAAGGTGCAAAAGATGCGCCTTGGTGCGCCCGATGCCACGGGCCGCCAATCGCCCGAGGTGATCGAAGGGGCCGATTATGTTGAAGGCGCCGATCTGGTGATCAAGGCGCTGGGGTTTGAACCTGAAGACCTGCCAAAACTATGGGGCGTTGATGGCCTTGAGGTCACCCGCTGGGGCACGGTGAAGGCTGATTTCGGCACCGGCGCCACCAGCCTGGAAGGCGTTTATGCCGCCGGTGATATCGTGCGTGGCGCATCATTGGTTGTCTGGGCGATCCGCGATGGGCGCGATGCTGCCACTGCCATTCTTGAGTATCTGGGTCAGGCCGCTACGGTGGCCGCAGAATAGCCGAAAAACCGTGTCGGCAAAGCGTCGGCCAGACGTCGGACTTGCGTCGGGCAACTGGTCGGACCCCAACATATAGATAGGTCAGATATACTGACTTGGAGGGTAAAGAAGTGATGAAGCATCTGACGATCCTTGGATTGATCGCAACGGGCGCGCCCGCATTCGCCCAGCAGAATTTTGCCCCACCGGAAGGTTGCGAAGGTGTCTTGACCGTGCAGCAAAAGGGCTGCGTGATGGTCAACGTCTGGTCCTGTGAAGCGGATGAACCGGGCGATCAATGGATCGCCCTGATTGGCGGCGGCGGCTTGTTCAGCATCCAGAAGGTTGATGACGAATTCCAATGGCTGGAATCCTATAAGGTCACAGGCGAAGAACAGTTGCGCCTGCCTGCCGATGACCCCGCATCCCTGACCGAGCTTTTCGCCAATCAGATCGATACCTGGGATTTCGTGATCGAAACCGAAGAAGGCATCGAACGCAATGTCGGCTTTGACAGCCTGACCGGCGAAACAACGGTGATTGATGGTGAAGAGCTGCTGAATACCGAATTTCAGGGCCGCACGCTGGATGCTGACGGCAATGAGGTCGAGACCGGCAGCGGTCGTCAATATGTCAGCCAGACCCACCGTTTGTTCTTTTTCGGGGAAGCCTGGGATGAGGCCACGCCGGACAATATCATCGACATGTCCCCGGTTGAGTTCATCTATCCCGGCGAACCGGGCTTTTTCTCGGCCAGTCCCAAGTTTGAATGCAACGTGAACGAAGTGGATTACCGTCCGTGAGATACGCGCTTGCCCTGATTTGCCTTGCGGCCCCAGCCCCGGGCGTGGCGCAGTCCACGTTTGAACTGCCTTCCGGTTGCGCGGCTTTTGTCACGGTCCAATCCACCAGCTGTCAGGTGGATCATCATTTTGTCTGTGAAGGTGACCCCGAAGGCCATCAGCGCCGGGTGTCACTGGACGAAGAGGGTCTGACCTATGCCGGGCATATCGATAATGAGACCCAGTGGCTGGAAAGCTTTCATATCCTCAGCGGCCATGCCGAACGGTTGGAAACCAGCCCTGCCGAACCCGCGTCATTGTCTGATCTGATCGCAAGCGGCGTCGATGATTATGACTTCCAGACCTTGTCGGAAGAGATCGGCACGACCCGCTATGTTGGCCAAGACACGCTGACAGGTCGTCAGGTGGTCATCGATGGCATCACCCTGGATGAAACCACCTATGACATCACCGCCTATAATGCTGATGGTGACGAGATGTGGCGGTCCAAGGGCAATGAATTCATCCACCGCAACTGGCGCGTCTTTATTGCGGGCACCGGCGTCACAACAATCAATGGTGAGACGTTTGAGCGTGATAACCGCCCCGTTGAATTCATCTTTCCCGGAGAGCCGGGTTTCCTGAGCGCCCGCCCCAAACATGGCTGCGGCGTCGCCATTTCATAGATTTTGATCAATACCGCTGCGGCGGATCACACGGACAAAGCCCACCCCAAGGGTGGCCCCGCCAAGAAAGGAACTGACATGACCACATATGATGAGACCTGGGTCGCCGCCGAGGAAGCCAAGCGTCAGTGGATGGCTGAAAACAGCCTTTATGAGGCTGCGGATGAACATGCATCCTGTGGTGTTGGTCTGGTTGTGGCGATTGATGGTTCACAAAGCCGTGGCGTGGTTGAAAAGGGCATCAATGCCCTGAAAGCCGTCTGGCACCGTGGTGCGGTGGATGCCGATGGCAAGACCGGTGATGGTGCCGGTATCCATGTGCAGATCCCGACCGCGTTTTTCGAGGGTCAGATCCGCCGTACCGGTCATGAACCCGGCAATGATGAATTGATTGCCGTGGGTCAGGTGTTTTTGCCCCGCACCGATTTTGGGGCCCAGGAACAATGCCGCACGATTGTTGAAACCGAAGTGTTGCGCATGGGTCATTACATCTATGGCTGGCGCCATGTCCCAGTGAACAACGATGTTCTGGGCGAAAAAGCGAACGCCACCCGCCCCGAGATTGAGCAAATCCTGATCCGTTGCGAAAAGGACATGGATGAGGAACAGTTCGAGCGCGAGCTGTATATCATCCGTCGCCGCATCGAAAAAGCCGCCTCTGCCGCTGGTATTGTCGGCATGTATCTGTGTTCGCTGTCCTGCCGGTCGATCATCTACAAGGGTATGATGCTGGCCGAGCAGGTCGCCGAATTCTATCCCGACCTGATGGATGAACGTTTCACGTCCGCCTTTGCGATTTATCACCAGCGTTATTCCACCAACACATTCCCGCAATGGTCACTCGCCCAGCCATTCCGCATGCTGGCCCATAATGGTGAGATCAACACGCTCAAGGGCAATGTGAACTGGATGAAAAGCCATGAAATCCGCATGGCATCCGGTGCCTTTGGTGACATGGCCGAGGATATCAAGCCGATCATTCCGTCGGGCGCATCGGATTCCAGCGCGTTGGATTCGGTCTATGAGGTATTGGTCCGCGCTGGTCGCAACGCCCCCATGGCCAAGACCATGATGGTCCCCGAAGCATGGTCGCAACAAGCCGTTGAAATGCCCAAGGCCTGGCAGGACATGTACGGTTATTGCAATGCCGTGATGGAGCCGTGGGACGGCCCGGCCGCATTGGCGATGACCGATGGCCGCTGGGTCTGTGGCGGGCTGGACCGCAACGGGTTGCGCCCCTTGCGCTATGTCGTGACCGGTGACGGTCTGCTGGTGGCCGGGTCCGAGGTGGGCATGGTCCCGGTGGACGAGGCGACCGTCGTTGAAAAGGGCGCGCTTGGCCCCGGTCAGATGATCGCTGTCGATATGACCGAGGGCAAGCTGTACCATGATACCGAGATTAAGGATCAATTGGCCGCTGCCCAGCCGTTTGGTGAATGGGTTGGCAAGGTTGTGAACCTGAACGAACAGTTGATCGATATCCCCGAAGTGCTCCTGTTTGAGGGTGAGGAACTGCGCAAGCGCCAGATCGCGGCGGGTTATTCCATCGAAGAGCTGGAACAGGTGCTGGCGCCCATGGCCGAGGATGGCAAGGAAATGATCGCGTCGATGGGGGATGACACCCCATCGGCGGTGCTGTCCAAGACATACCGCCCGCTATCGCATTTCTTCCGCCAGAACTTCAGCCAGGTCACTAACCCGCCGATTGACTCGCTTCGTGAAAGCCGGGTGATGTCGCTGAAAACCCGGTTTGGTAACCTCAAGAACGTATTGGACGAGGACAGTTCGCAAACCGAAATTCTGGTTCTGCAAAGCCCGTTTGTCGGCAATGCCGAATTTGATGAAATGGTTCGCGTTTTTGGTGACAGCGTGGCTTTTATCAACTGCACGTTTGAACCGGGGCGCGGTGCCTTGTCTGCCGGTCTGAAACGCATTCGTGACGAGGCGGAAGATGCGGTCCGTTCCGGTGCCAGCCACCTTGTGCTGACGGACGAACATCAATCCCCCTATCAGGTGGCGATGCCGATGATCCTTGCCACCTCTGCCGTGCATTCGGGCCTGACGGCGCAGGGTTTGCGCACCTTCTGTTCGGTCAATGTCCGGTCGGCAGAGTGCATTGATCCGCATTACTTTGCCGTGCTGATCGGCTGCGGCGCGACCACGGTGAACGCCTATCTGGCGCAGGATTCGATTGCTGACCGCGTGCGTCGCGGGTTGATTGATGGCAACCTGACCGATGCAATGCGCCGTTATCGGGCGGCGATTGATGCGGGCCTTTTGAAGATCATGTCGAAGATGGGGATTTCGGTTCTGTCATCCTATCGTGGTGGTTTGAACTTTGAAGCCGTCGGCCTGTCCCGCGCGATGGTCGCCGAGTATTTCCCCGGCATGCCGTCCCGGATTTCAGGCATTGGCGTCAGCGGCATCCAATCCAAGCTGGAGGATGTGCATGCCCGTGGCTGGACCACCGGCACGGATATCCTGCCAATTGGTGGTTTCTACAAATCCCGCCGCAGCGGCGAAAAACACGCTTGGGAAGCCCAGACCATGCATATGTTGCAGGCCGCCTGCACCAATGCGTCCTATGCAATGTGGCAGCAGTTCTCCAAATCCATGCAATCGAACCCGCCGATCCATCTGCGTGATTTGCTGGCAATCAAACCCTTGGCCAAGCCGGTGCCGATTGAAGAGGTAGAAAGCATCACCGCGATCCGCAAACGGTTTGTGACACCGGGCATGTCGCTGGGCGCGCTTTCGCCCGAGGCGCATAAGACGCTAAATGTCGCGATGAACCGGATTGGCGCAAAGTCGGATAGTGGCGAAGGCGGTGAAGATCCCGCGCATTTCGTGCCGGAACCGAATGGTGACAACCCGTCGGCCAAGATCAAGCAGGTTGCATCGGGCCGCTTTGGCGTGACGGCAGAGTATCTGAACGCTTGTGAAGAGCTGGAGATCAAGGTCGCCCAGGGTGCCAAGCCTGGTGAGGGTGGTCAGTTGCCGGGGATGAAGGTGACTGACCTGATCGCCCGTCTGCGCCATTCGACCAAGGGTGTGACCCTGATTTCGCCGCCGCCGCATCACGACATCTATTCGATCGAAGATCTGGCGCAGCTGATCTATGACCTGAAACAGATCAACCCACGCTGTAAGGTGACGGTGAAGCTGGTGTCATCATCCGGCGTGGGCACTATTGCTGCCGGTGTGGCAAAGGCCAAGGCGGATGTGATCCTGATTTCCGGCCATAATGGCGGCACCGGTGCATCGCCCGCGACATCGATCAAATATGCCGGTCTGCCATGGGAAATGGGCCTGACCGAGGCGCATCAGGTACTGGCGATGAATAACCTGCGCGAACGTATCACATTGCGCACCGATGGTGGTCTGCGCACGGGCCGTGACATTGTGATGGCTGCGATGTTGGGGGCTGAGGAATACGGGATCGGCACCGCCGCCCTGATCGCGATGGGCTGCATCATGGTCCGCCAATGCCAGTCCAACACTTGCCCCGTGGGCGTGTGTACGCAGGATGAGGCGTTGCGCGAAAAGTTCACCGGCAATGCCGAGAAGGTGGTGAACCTGATCACCTTCTATGCGACCGAAGTGCGCGAAATTCTGGCATCCATTGGTGCCCGTTCGCTGGATGATGTGATTGGCCGTGCTGATCTGCTGACCCAGGTGTCGCGCGGTTCTGCCCATCTGGATGATCTGGATCTGAACCCGCTGCTGATCACAGTCGATGGCGCGCATAAGATCAAATATGATCGGAGCCGTCCGCGTAACCCGGTAGATGACACGCTAGACGCCCAGATTGTGCAGGATGCCGCGCGGTTCCTGAATGATGGGGAAAAGATGCAGCTGGATTATGCTGTCCAGAACACGCTGCGCACTATTGGGACACGTACATCGAGCCATATCGTGCAGAAACACGGGATGCGTAATGATCTGCAACCCGATCACCTGACGGTGAAGCTGCGTGGTTCTGCCGGGCAGTCGCTGGGCGCGTTTGCCGCACCGGGGCTGAAACTGGAAGTGTCGGGTGATGCCAATGATTATGTCGGCAAGGGCCTTTCGGGTGGCACAATCGTTGTGCGTCCGCCGATGGTCAGCCCACTGGTAGCGTCTGACAATACGATCATCGGCAATACCGTCCTTTATGGCGCGACGGATGGTTATCTGTTTGCGGCCGGTCGTGCAGGCGAACGGTTTGCCGTCCGCAACTCCGGTGCAAAGGTCGTGATCGAAGGCTGTGGCACCAATGGGTGTGAATATATGACCGGTGGGGTCGCCGTGATCCTTGGGTCCGTCGGGGCGAACTTTGGCGCGGGTATGACCGGTGGCATGGCCTATCTTTACGATCCCGAAGGCACATCTGCCCCGCTGATCAATATGGAAACTCTGGTCACCTGCCCGGTGACCGTTGATCACTGGATGGCGCAGCTCAAAGAGCTGATCGAGCGGCATCTGGAGGAGACCGGCAGCCGCCAAGCTGCGGAGATCCTGCAACACTGGGATGTGGAAAAGCATAACTTCCTGCAAATCTGCCCCAAGGAAATGCTGGTCCATCTGACGCATCCGTTGAGCGTCGAAGACGCCGCAATCCCAGCAGAATAAGGTCAAACCCCGCCATCACGGCGGGGTTTTTCGTTGCGTGGCACCGTCGCGTCGTGGGGAAAATCGGGTTTTCTTTCCCTCTAATAGTTTTCCGGCGCGCTTGGCATGTCCTTTCACATTGCGGCAATCCCGCATGTATCTGAAAGGACGACCCAATGAAAAAACTTCATTCATCATGACGGCAGCTGCTGCCACCTGCATTCTGGCAGGCGCGTCAGCCCAGGCCCAAAGCACAGCCTTTGACAATCAGGACGCGGCAAGCGACGCGGTTGAAGACCTAGAAGAGCAGATCCGCGATGACCGCGACCGTGATCTGGAACGGTTCGGCAATAGCGGACGGCGGATCGGTTCCTACGGTTCGGTATCGGCCCGTGCGACCGCGACCAGCGATGATGACAATGATGATGTCGATCTGGGCGTTGGACTGCGTTTTGGCAATTATGACGGGGTGAACGGCTATGATCTGTCGCTCAGCTATAATTTCGGCAAATCCGACGACGAAGAAACCAAGAACAACCTGCTTGCCGGGTTTGACTATCGCCGCGATCTGTCCAGCAACCTGTTCGCATTCGGCAAGGCCGATGTGGCCTATGATGGACTGGCCGACGAAGATGGCGATTACGAATCCGATGTCTTTGTTGGTGCCGGTATCGGTTACCGGATCTTCAACGACAAGGATCGCCAATGGTCGGTGCAGGCTGGTCCGGGTTATCGGGTGGCCGATATCGTCGGTGAGGATGAAGTCAGCGAAGCAGCTGTCAGCGTATCATCGAACTATTTCCAGTCGCTGAGCAAAACCAGCTATGTCACCAATGACACGGATATCATTGCGTCAGAGGAAAGCATGCTGGTCAATAACGAACTGGCGCTGAGCGTTTCGATGACCAATTCACTGGCCCTGCGCACAAGCCTGACCACGGCCTTTAACGACGCCACCGATAACGGTCTTGGCGAAGCCCGCAACACATTGGGCGTGTCTGTGGTGTACAACTTTCAGTAAACCCCACTGCCATGCATCAAGGAAAGGGCGCGTCATTCCCCGCGCCCTTTTTTGTACCGTTGACCCAAAATCATCACTGCCACGCGATTTCGGTGAACCTTCTTGACCCCATGCTTGCCGCCATGGCTTATGGGGCCGATGGCAGAGCGTAAGACAGCATCAAAGAAACCGGCAAAGAAGTCGGGCAGAAAAGCAGCGCCCAAGACGGGCCGTACCAGAAAGACGCAGCCGGGCCTGGTGGAACGGGCCTGGGGGTTTATCTGGCGGTGGGTCTGGCGCGCGGCGTTTGTGGTGCTTGGCTTTGTCCTGCTGGCCACCCTGTTTTATGCGCTGATCAACCCGCCCACGACCCCCTATATGTTTTCAGAAGGCCGCAGGTTGGACGGCGTCAAACAGGAATGGGCCCCGATGGATCAGATTGCCCCGGTCATGGCCCGGTCTGCCGTCGCGGCTGAGGATGCCAATTTCTGCCTGCATTGGGGATTGGACGTGAACGCCATTCGGGCGGCGGTTGATCGCGGCCGCGGCGGTGCATCGACCATTTCGCAGCAGGTGATCAAGAATGTCTATCTGTGGCATGGCCGCAGTTGGTCGCGCAAAGCGGTTGAGGCGCTGTGGACCCCACTGTCAGAGGCCGTCTGGACCAAGCGCCGCATCCTGGAATTGTACTTAAACGTCGCCGAATTTGATGAGGGCGTGTTTGGCGTGCAGGCCGCCGCCCGCCATTACTTTGGCGTTGATGCTGCGGATCTGAGCGCATTACAAGCGGCCCGATTGGCCGCGATCCTGCCTGCCCCCAAGAACAGATCAGCCGCGAACCCATCGCAATTCACCCGCAACCGGACCCGGCAGATCATTTCGGGTGCCGAAACGATCAGGGCGGATGGCCGCGCGGATTGCTTTCAATAGGCGCGCATTGATGTAACGCAATGTGCGGCGCTGGGCGGTGCATTACCCTGTGCCCATGTCCCTACTGATCCTTCTTTACTCTCGTACCGGCAATAACCGTGTCTTGGCTGATCTGATCGCAGAAAAGACGCGTGCCGATATTGCCGAAATTCACCCTGTGGGCTGGTATCCGATGTTGCGCGTCATCTGGCAGATGGCCACCGGTCGCCGCCCGCGCGTTCGCACGCTGCAACATGATCCGGATGCCTATGACCGGGTTCTGCTGATCGCACCGATTTGGGATATGCACGTCGCCTTTCCGATGACAGAGGCGCTGCGCACCAATAAAGCCGGGATCGGAAGCTATGACTTTGTCACCTTCTGCGGTTACACTCGCGATGGTCAGCCCGATGCCGCGCGTCAGGAACTGACAGGGGCAATTGGCCATCCCCCGCTGCACCAGATGGAACTGCATATCGGTGACCTGGTGCCCGAGGATCAGCGCGAGGACCCTCGCAAAGTGTCTGCAAAACGGGTCACGCAATCCGATCTGGTTCACTTTGCCGCGCAAATCGCACAGATCGCCGGCTGGTATGATCCTGCCTGAACGGCGCGCAAACGCCCTTGCCCCATTGATCCGGGCGTCCCCTTGCGGCATGACAGGGGGAAACAATGTGGCGAGCTGTTGATGAATACCCTGTACCATTATCCCCTGTCCCCGTTTTCCCGCAAAGTCCGCCTGTGCATGGCCGAAAAGAAGATCGAAGTGGGGTTGGTCGAAGAACGCTATTGGGAACAGGATGCCGATTTCCTGCGCCGTAATCCCGCAGGTCAGGTTCCAGTGCTAAAGATGGATGGCCGCACCATGGCCGACAGCACCGCGATTTGCGAATTTCTGGAAGAAACCCACCCGACCCCTGCTTTGCTGCCCAAGGACCCGCATGCAAGGTTTGAGGCGCGCCGGGTCGTGGGATGGTTCGATGACAAGTTTTACCGCGAAGTGACCGCAAAATTGACCGGGGAGCGGGTGTTTCGCAAGGTGATGGGCACGGGTTATCCTGACAGCACAAATGTGAAGGCCGGCGCGAAGGCGATTAAATATCACCTTGATTACATGGCTTACCTGTTGGAGGACCGTCGCTGGCTGGCGGGCAACGATATGACGCTGGCTGATTTTGCGGCTGCGGCACAGCTATCCTGTCTGGATTACACCAGCGATGTCGATTGGCATCGCCACGAGGTGGTCAAGGATTGGTATGCCAAGATCAAATCCCGCCCTGCCTTTCGGTCATTGCTGGCGGACGAGGTGCCGGGGTTTCAGCCATCGACCCAATATGCCGATCTGGACTTCTAGACCATGGGCCTGAAGGCTGATCTGACGGCCTTCGCGACCGAAGCAGGGTTTGCAAAACTGGGTATTTGCCGCCCCGATGCGGTGCCACATATTGCGGAACGTCTGGCGACGTTTGTTGATGCAGGCATGCATGGGCAAATGGGTTGGATGGCAGAACGGATGCATTGGCGCGGTGATCCGGCTGCGCTGTGGCCGGACGCCCGTTCGGTCGTGATGCTGGCGGAACCCTATACACCAGAGCATGATCCGCTGGCGGTGCTAGATCAGGTTGATCGCGCAGCCATTAGCGTCTATGCCCAGAACCGCGACTATCATGACATTGTCAAGAAGCGGCTGAAACGCGTGGGCCGCTGGCTGATCGAACAGGTGCCCGGCGCCCAAATAAAAGTGTTTGTCGATACCGCCCCGGTGATGGAAAAACCACTGGCAGCGGCGGCGGGCCTTGGCTGGCAGGGTAAGCATACCAACCTTTTGGGGCGCGAGTTGGGGTCATGGTTCTTTCTGGGGGCGATTTTCACGACCATTGAATTGCCGCCCGATGAAGCCGAGGTCAGCCATTGCGGCAGTTGCACCGCTTGTCTGGACATCTGTCCAACCGATGCCTTTCCGGCCCCTTACCGGTTGGATGCGCGGCGCTGCATTTCATACCTGACGATTGAACATAAGGGGCCGGTTGACCCGGAACTGCGCGCCCGCATGGGCAACCGCATCTATGGCTGTGATGATTGTCTGGCTGTGTGCCCGTGGAATAAATTTGCATCCACCGCACGCGATGCCCGCTACGCCGCGCGCGATGATCTGCTGGCCCCACCGCTGGCCGAATTGGCGGGGTTGGATGATGCGGCGTTCCGCGCCCGGTTTTCCGGGTCACCGATCAAGCGGATTGGGCGTGACCGGTTTGTGCGCAATGTCGCCTATGCGATTGGCAATTCGGGTGATCCGGCGCTGGGGGATGCGCTTTCACCTTTGCTTGATGATGCCGATCCGGCAGTGGCCGATGCCGCCCGCTGGGCTATCTTGCGATTGAAGGAGGTGCAGCATGATCCGTAAAATCACTCTTGTCGCCGCAGCGGCAGCCGCTGGTGCCGTGGCATGGGCCGAGGTTCGTCAAGGCCGCCCAAACGCCGATTTCACCCCGGCCTTTGCCGCCCAGACCCGCGCGCCAGAGCTGCCAGCCAGCCCGGTGACCGTGTCGACATTTGCCAGCGGGCTGGAAAACCCATGGGGTATCGCCCCTTTGGGCAATGGTCAGTTTCTGGTGACGGAACGCCCCGGCACGATGCGCCTGATCAATGCCGATGGCAGTATCTCGGCGGCTTTGCCTGGTCTGCCGGATGTTGCGGCGGAAGGTCAGGGCGGGCTGCTGGATGTCGCCGTCTCACCCCGGTTTGCGCAGGATCGCACAGTGTTCTGGACCTATGCGAAATCCGTGCGCGGCGGGCTGGTGACGGCCGCAGCGCGGGCTACGCTTGGCCCGGATGGTACGCTAAATGACGTCGCCGATATCTTTGTGCAGGATAACCCGGCCCGTAACGGTCGCCATTTTGGCAGCCGGATCATCCCAATGGCCGACGGCACTGTCTGGATCACCACCGGGGATCGCGGTGCAGGGGATAGTGGCACGCTGGTGCAGGATGTCACGACAACCCATGGCAAGGTGATCCGCATCAATGCCGATGGCAGCATCCCCGCTAATAACCCGTTTGTCGGCCGTGATGGCGATGATCAGATCTGGTCGCTGGGTCACCGCAATATGCAGGGGGCAGCGATTGGTCCGGGTGGCGCGCTGTGGACGATTGAACATGGGCCGCGCGGCGGGGACGAGTTGAACCGTCCGCAGGCGGGCCTGAACTATGGTTGGCCGGTTGTCAGCTATGGCATCAATTATCGTGGATCGGCTGTCGGGTCAGGGCAGGCGCGCGCGGCGCAGTTTGAAGAACCCGTCTATTACTGGGATCCCGTCATCGCACCGGGTGGCATGATGTTCTATGATGGCGCGTATGCGGATTGGCGGGGTGATCTGTTTATCGGGTCACTGAACCCCGGCGCGCTGGTCCGCCTGAAACTGTCAGGCGGCCAAGTCGTCGGGGAAGAACGGTTGCTGACCGATGTGGGCCGTGTGCGTGACGTGCAGGTGCTGCCGGATGGTGCCATCCTTGTGCTGACCGATGCAGGTGATGTGTTGCGGGTCATGCCGGGCTAGGCACCCGCGCGGCACGGAACGAAATCAACTGCCGGTTTTTTGCATCCCACAGGTCCAGCCGGGCGCATTTCAGGCTTTCCCAGATCGTCATCCGGCTGACTTCAACCAGTTCGCTGTGATCGCGCAGCACCTCTGTCAGCCGATAGAAGGGGATGCGGCTATACAGGTGATGCACATGGTGGATGCCGATATTGGCGGTAAACCAGCGCAGGATCGGTGGCAGGTC
Organism: uncultured Paracoccaceae bacterium; assembly: GCA_947500135.1. Taxonomy (GTDB): domain Bacteria; phylum Pseudomonadota; class Alphaproteobacteria; order Rhodobacterales; family Rhodobacteraceae; genus Yoonia. Next base: position 64,429 of record CANMQX010000012.1, on the reverse strand, counting down.
GTAATGTGAACTGCCATGCAAAGCCGCCTCGTGCAGGTGCCAATCCGGATGCGGGTCCCAATGGGTCGATTCAAACTGGTGCTGGACATAGAACAGCCAGACCCCGATTGAGGCCGCGATCAGCGTTGTTGGCAAAAACACCAGAAACAGGGCCTGCAGCCCGCCGAAATAGATGATGGTCGCAAGGACAACGCCAGCGGCCAGATTTGTGCCCATCGCGCTAACCCAGTATTTGCGCCCTTGGTTCATCAGCCCCAGCGGCAGCCGGTTTTGCAGGATGAACAGATAGGTCGGCCCCAGACCGAACATCACAATCGGATGCCGATAAGCCCGGTAGAGCCAGCGCCCAAAGGGCGTGCGTTGATGGTATTCTTCGACCGTCAGGGTCATCACATCGCCGATGCCCCGGTGGTCAAGATCACCCGCATGGCTGTGATGGATGGAATGGGTGCGCCGCCAGACGTCATATGGCGTCAGCGTCACCACCCCAAGCGCCCGCCCGATCCAATCACTGACCGTCCGGTTGCCAAAGAATGACCCATGCCCGCAATCATGCTGGATGCAGAACAGCCGCAACAGGAACAACCCGTTCAGCGCCGAAATCAGAAACGCCCCGAAATAGCTATATTGCGCAACCCAGCATGCCAGCACCCAAAGCACCACGAAAGGCACAAGACTGACCCCCAGTTCAAAACTGCTACGCAGAGAGTTCGGTTCACGATATTTGGCAAGGACCTGCACCCAGTCGCGGGCATTCATGTTGGTCTGGTCAGTTGCGTTTTCTTGCATACGAAACTTCTTATGATGGTTTGGTGACGGATATCTTAATTCCCGCAGCTAACAAGCGAAAAAGGCTTCATTGTGGTCCGACCGAGGCATAGGGTGCCGCTAAGCGCGCAGAGTGCCGCAAATAAGGAACACACTGATGCAGCCCCTGCGTGGCATTCTGTTCAAGGTGATGTCGGTGGCGATGTTCATGGGCATGGCGTCGCTGGTGAAAGCGGCCTCTGCCGACGTCCCGCCCGGACAGGCGGTTTTCTTTCGGTCCTTCTTTGCCTTGCCGATCATTCTGGGCTGGCTGGCCCTGCGCGGTGAACTGCGTCATGGCTGGAAAACGGCCAACCCGATGGGTCATGTCTGGCGCGGCTTGATCGGCACATCGGCCATGGGGTTAGGCTTTACCGGGTTAGGCCTGCTACCCCTGCCAGAGGTCACAGCCATTGGCTATGCTGCCCCTTTGCTAGTTGTCATCTTTGCTGCGATGTTTCTGAATGAAGAGGTGCGCGCCTTTCGCCTCAGCGCTGTGGCCATGGGCATGGTGGGCGTGTTGATCGTGCTGTCCCCGCGCCTGTCGGTGGGCGCATCATTGGACGTGTCGGAAACGCTGGGCGCGATTGTAGTGCTAATGGGGGCGGTGCTGGCCGCATTGGCGCAGGTTTTTGTGCGCAAACTGGTGGCCACCGAAGATACCGCCGCCATTGTGTTCTGGTTCACGATCACATCCTCGGTCCTGTCGCTGTTCACGCTGCCCTGGGGTTGGGTGACGCCCGGCTGGGCGGTGGCCACGATGCTGATCTGTGCGGGGCTGTTGGGGGGCGTCGGGCAGATCCTGCTGACGACCAGCTATCGTTATGCGGATGCGTCGTTGGTCGCGCCGTTTGATTACACATCGATGATTCTGGCGCTGACAATCGGCTATCTGATCTTTGACGAGGTGCCGACGGGGACCATGCTGGCCGGTGCAGCAATTGTGATCTGTGCGGGTGTACTGATCATCTGGCGCGAACGGCAACTGGGCCTGAAACGGGCGCGGCAACGCAAGGCCACGGGAAATGTTGGCGGTTAACGGCGGGGACGGCGCAGTGTGACCTGCCCCCAAAGGCCGCGCGCCAATGCGACGGGGCGTTGCAGCCCCGGATCGGCAGGCTTCAGGCGCAAACCCAACCGGCTGTAAAGCGACCGCAGATGTGCGGCCTCATCCGGTGACAGATGCGGCGGCAGGGAAAGTGGCACACCACCCGATGGCGCACGGAACCGGGCGGGTATGGTGAAAGGCAATGCGCCGCGCGGCCATGCGATCAGTTCCTGGTTCATGCGGCGAACCATGCGCGGGTCCATATCCGATGTGCTAACCTGCAGATCATGATTGCGGTAAGACCCGGTATCCCAATTGCGCAGCACCTGCGCAAAGATCTGGCTGGCATCGGGGCGGGCAGGCAAGGGTTGCGGGTTTTCCAGATGCCGGATCGGATCACTGCGATAAAACGCATGTACGGCAACTGCAAAGTCGCAGGCTGGCTGGTTCAGCATCCAATGCACAAGCCCGTCATGGACAGGCCCGCGGGTCCGCCGGATGGTATCGAGCCACAGGTCCTGTGGGGCGGACGCCAATAGCCGCTGCAGTTCCGCCATGGCAGCATCGGGCGCTTGCGGGTCCTGTCTGATATGGCGGGCTGGCTTGGGCATGGGGCTTTCGTCTGATGGTCGGCCGCCATCATCGCGTCAAATACTGACCGAACTTGGGCCACCTGTTGGCAAAGGTCGGGCGATTTGCAAATCAGGCTGGCCTTTTGGGCAGGCCGCAGAAAAATAGGCGAATCCCCGAACCTGTGATAAACTGGCCCAACCACAACGGAGGATGAGATGAGCAAGCATGTTCTCGACAGACCCAAGGTTGTAAGTAATCAGATGTTGCGGCGCGCCATGGCAATCAAACGCCGTGCTTTGCCCCAGTCAGGCAGCCTGAGCCTGCAGCGGCGGCACAGACAGGCCACAGCCCAGCGGCGTTTGCAGCATTTTTTGCGTATCGAGCGTGATGTGAATACCTGATCGCCGACAGGATATTGTCATCATGAAAGGGCACTTAAATGCGTGCCCTTTCTTGCATTTGGAGGGGTATTACACCCCATCCTGCATAAAAATTCCATTTAGATTCAGTAGATAAACGACATTACATGCGCTGCGTGCCAATCGGCACAGAACCTCCCGCAGCGCGGGGTTAACCTAGGGTCACTTGTTATCGAGTGCTTCGTTTGTGTTACCACTCAAAATTTTATTTCAGGAGAAGTCCAATGAATGCATTTACAGCAATCGCCCCTCACGCCCAGCTGACTGTTGCGTCAAGCCAAAGCGCCAACACTTACAAGGTCACGCAAAAGCGGGGCACCATTACCGGTGTCGGCGCAAGCGTGTCCGGCGCCGGGGCCTGGGTCAAACTGAAGGGTGGAATGGATTTTCAGATCTATTCGCTCAATTCATCGAAAACCTATAACGAGATGCGGTCCAAATACAGCATCGGCGGCGGAGTCAGCGGCTTTTTCGGCTGGCTTGTCGGCAATGCACATGCCGAGACGCACAAGGAAGAGATCGAAAAGACTTTCAAGGAAGTGACAAGCACCCAAAAGGTCGATGGCCATGTCGATATTGAGATGATGGTCAGCGGCATTTATCCCAACGTGCAGGTTGATGCCTCGGCCTATATCCTTGTGCTGCAGGTCGAAGACAGCCAGGGCAATACGTTCAACTTTGCCGCAGATGGTGCGCCTGCCGCCGATACCGGCGCGCAGGATGGCAGCGGCAATTCACTGCCCACCGAAGGCAATAACAGCACGATTACGCTGTAAGGCGCCAGCGGCGTCAGGCATGTGATTTTCCCGCGCATGCCTGACGTCCTTTTTGTTTGGCCGAGGCATTTTCCAATGGATTTTTCGCCACTCAACCTGATTACGCTGCCCGCCGATTTGATACCTCATAACAGCCAGATTGCGCAGGCAGAGCGGACCGACCAGCTGGGCCGGTCCCGCAGACAGGCCGCTGGTGTGATCCATAACGGCCATTGCAGTGTCACCGCCTCGATTGCCCCCGGCAGCGCAGGCAAGATCGCACTGAGCTTTGAAATCGAATTGCCCAGCGTCACCGACCCGTCATTTGACAAATTACGCGGCACATTGGCCCAGATTTTAGCGCCGAAACGGTCAGAAAAGGCCATTGCCGCCCAGGCCGGGATTCCGCCCCCACCCCCGGCATCAGATGCCAGCCGGATGGCGACCTATGCCGCCACGCTGTTTGCTGATCTTTTCTTTGATGGGCATGTCGATGTTGAAACCGACCATCCGTTTGATGCGATGAAGGGCCATCACATCACCCTGACCGAAGCTGCGTTTGCGGTACGCGGCGCCAAGCTGGGCATGCTGCGCCTGTCCGGCACGATTGAGGTCAGCGCCGATTTCGACGGGGCCGAAACCCAAGTGTATGTCCCCGTAACGGCGGTCGCCTATGATGACGGGATCACAATACCCTTCGCCGGCTATGCCGAGACCGCGCTGGTCGATACCAAATCCCAACGCCTTTCGGTCCCCATGCCCCAGATGTTCTGGGAACTGCTCCCTGATGAGGGTTGAACGGCGGGCAATGAAGGCATCCGCGCGGATCAGAACACTACATCACATCGGCAAGGCGGCTCTTGAACTCTTCCAGCGCGCCTTGGGGATAGTCGCCCAGTGAATAGCTGCGTACAGATGCGCGCTGCGCGGCCATCGGATCGTGCTCGCTGATCGACTGGATCAGATCGCTCAAGGCCGCTGCATTCTGCAGCAGATATGCCGCGCGTGATGAGGGATAGGTGGTTCCCAGTTTCTCTGGCGTGTTCTGGAATGGATCGCACAGAATAACGGGTTTGTCGGTGATCAGGTATTCATTCAGCACGCTGGAGACGTCAGTGATCATCAAATCCGACTGGTTCATGGCCGCATGTATACTGTCGCGGCTGGTCAGAACCGTGATGCCGCGCTGGGCGCACATTTGGTTGATTTTCTTAAGTTCGGCTTTGGTTTTCGCACAGCGAGATCCTGTCATCGGGTGGGGTTTGAACACGACATCCAGACCCGGCCTGGATGCCAGGCTATCTAGGATATCAAATCCCATATCGCGGACCGATCCGAAATTCGCGACTTCGGTAAAACCTTCCCATGTCGGGGCGTAAAGGACGGTCTTGAGCGGCCCATCACCGCTTCGTTTTGAAAGCGCCATCTCCGCCTGTGGCCGGCCGACAAAAACCACCTGATCATCGCGAATGGGCAGTCCGGCATCAATCAACCGATCCTTCGCCAATTGCCCACCGACAAACAGCCGATCATAGGCCATAAGGAACTTGCTTTGGTTGACAACCTTGTCGCTTTCCCCGTGGTTGATGAAAATATGTGTGCAGTCCGTATGACGCAGTACATGGGCGTTTTTCATACCGTTTGCCGGGTAAAGGATTGTCCGCACACCGGAGTCGACAATCTGGGCAACAGATTCTATTTCCTCGGCGATGATGATTGGCAGGGTTGTTTTTTCAATGGCTTGCGCCAGTGGGCTGTCGCGCACAACGATGGCGGTGTTGAAGGACAAATGTTCAAGCACAGGCAGCCACTGGTTGACCTGATAGGCTGCATCCGGTGGGCCGGATGAATAGACGATCAGCTCATAAGGTTGCGACCGCATTTCCGCCCTTAATGCGGCGCCGTCAGCACGCAACGCTGATCGCGATTTGTATAAGCTAAACACCACAACGGCAGCATAGGCCGTCGCCAAGGCCAGCACGAACAATCCGGTCTGCGGGGCGATCATCCATGCCATGGTGGCCAGGACAAAACCGATGGGCCAGTAATTGAAGAAAGGCGTCGGAACCGGGACGGATGCGCGCCGAAACATCGCCTTTGGCGGTTTTTGGTACTTTGCATCCAGAATACCGAACACAACCAGCAATATGGTCGTCACCATCAAGAGAACCAACTGCATGTTACCGACCGGGCCGATGAACAAACCGATAACACCAAAGGAGATAACAACCAGAATGAGCGATATCGCGGCCAGCAAAGAAATCCCCTTTCCAGGAAAGACTTGAGAACAGGTAAATATTTTGTGCGCTCACCAATTGGAAGGGCGAAAACACAGACGCTGTCCCGGTCGTTGCGATATGGTCCCGGTGCTGCATCATCAGCAGGCAAACCTTTCGTAACGGAAACAGCAGTGTTTCATTGGCACCGCGACATGGCGCAAACGCCGCGATGGGCGTCGCCTGCGGCCTTTCGCATAATTTGGGCAATGATGTACGCTGCCCGGGAAATGGCGGAGAATCCTGATGTCGGACCAGATCACATTTAACCTCGACGGTGAAACCGTCACGGCGGAACCGGGGCAAACGATCTGGGAGGTCGCGCATGGGCGCGGCCTGATCATTCCGCATCTGTGTCACAAGCCGCAACCTGGTTACCGGTCCGACGGGAACTGCCGGGCTTGCATGGTCGCCATCGAAGGCGAACGCACGCTGGCCGCATCTTGCATCCGCGAACCCAGCGAAGGCATGGTTGTGACCACCGACCAACCGCGCGAAAAACAGGCGCGCAAGATTGTGATGGAACTGCTGGTGGCCGACCAACCCGAACAGGCGGTCGCCCACGACAAATCCAGCCACCTTTGGGACATGGCCACCAAGCAGGACGTGGCCGAAAGCCGCTTTCCAACCAAGGAGAGTGACCACATCCCGCTGCTGGATGACAGCCATGTTGCGATGTCCGTCAACCTTGACGCCTGCATCCAATGCGGGCTTTGCGTGCGCGCTTGCCGCGAAGTGCAGGTCAATGATGTGATCGGCATGGCCGGGCGGGGCGCGGGCGCTTACCCTGTTTTCGACATGGATGACCCGATGGGGGCGTCATCCTGCGTGGCTTGCGGCGAATGCGTGCAGGCCTGCCCAACCGGCGCGCTGTTGCCTGCCACGGTCACAGATGAAAACCAGCGGGGCGACACCAAAGATTACGACCGCGAGGTCGAAAGCATCTGCCCGTTCTGCGGGGTCGGCTGTCAGGTTTCGCTCAAGGTCAAGGATAACAAGGTCAAATTCGTCGAGGGCATCAATGGCCCGGCAAATGAAGGGCGGCTTTGCGTCAAAGGCCGCTTTGGGTTCGACTATATCCACCATGATCACCGGGTCACCAAACCACTGATCCGGCGCGACGATGCACCCGCCAAGGGGCTGAATGTCGACCCCGGCAACTGGCAAACCCATTTTCGCGAAGCATCGTGGGAAGAGGCGCTGGATGCCGCCGCCAACGGTCTGAAAGATATCGGCGGAACGGGCGTTGCCGGTTTCGGTTCGGCCAAATGCACCAATGAAGAGGCGTATTTGTTTCAGAAAATGATCCGCCAGGGTTTTGGCCATAACAACGTGGATCACTGTACCCGGCTTTGCCACGCGTCATCCGTTGCCGCGCTGATGGAAAATGTCGGCTCTGGCGCTGTGACCGCGACCTTTAACGAGATTGAAAATGCGGATGTGGCCATCGTCATCGGGGCCAACCCGATTGAAAACCACCCCGTTGCGGCCACCTATTTCAAGCAATTCACCAAACGTGGCGGCAAGCTGATCGTGATGGACCCGCGCGGGCAGGCGTTGAAGCGGTTCGCCAGCCACATGCTGCAATTCCGTCCGGGCGCGGATGTGTCGATGCTGAATGCCATCATGCACGTGATTGTCGAAGAAAAGCTGTACGATCAGCAATATATCGACGCCTACACCGAAAACTGGGAAGCAGAGAAGGCGCATCTGGCCGATTTCACTCCCGAAAAGATGGAAGGCATCTGCGGCATCTCGGCCGATACGCTGCGCGATGTGGCCCGCACGTTTGCTGGTGCCAAGGCGGCGATGATTTTCTGGGGTATGGGGATCAGCCAGCACATCCACGGCACCGATAATTCCCGCTGCCTGATCAGCCTTGCGCTCATGACCGGGCAGGTCGGGCGCCCCGGTTCCGGCCTGCACCCGCTGCGCGGCCAGAACAATGTGCAGGGCGCGTCCGATGCGGGTCTGATCCCGATGTTCCTGCCCGATTATCAGCCCGTGGGCGATGATGGCGTCAGGTCGGCTTTTATGGAGGTTTGGGAAGACGGCCAGATCAACCCCAACCGGGGTCTGACCGTGACCGAAATTCTTGATGCCGTCCATGCGGGCGACATTCGTGGCATGTATATTCTGGGTGAAAACCCGGCGATGTCCGATCCTGATGTCGAACATGCCCGTGATGCGCTGGCCAAGCTCAAGCATCTGGTGGTGCAGGATATTTTTATTACTGAAACCGCCAATTTCGCTGACGTGATCCTGCCAGCGAGCGCCTTTGCTGAAAAATCAGGCACTGTGACCAACACCAACCGGCAGGTCCAGATGGGCCGCCCTGCCGTGTCGCCCCCCGGCGACGCGAAAGAGGATTGGTGGATCACGGTTGAGCTTGCCAAACGGCTTGGCCTGCCATGGACCTATACACACCCATCCGATGTGTTTGACGAAATGACCAAGGTCATGAAATCGCTGAATAACATCACTTGGGACAGGTTGGATGCGCAAAATGCGGTGACCTACCCATCGCTATCGCCAGAGGATCCCGGCCAACCGATCGTGTTTGCCGATGGGTTCCCGCGCCCTGACGGGCGTGCGCGGTTCACACCCGCCAGTGTGATCGCCCCGGATGAGGTGCCCGATGCGGATTATCCGATGATCATGACAACGGGGCGCCAGTTGGAACATTGGCATACCGGGTCGATGACGCGGCGGTCAAAGGTGCTGGACGCGGTTGAGCCAGAGGCGAACTGTTCCTTGCACCCATCCACCCTGCGCAAGCTTGGTGTGGCACCCGGTGGGCGCGTGCGGCTTTCGACACGGCGCGGCAGTATCGAGATTATGGCCCGCGCCGACCGTGCCGTCGCACCGGATATGGTTTTTGTCCCCTTCGCCTATGTCGAGGCGGCAGCGAACGTGCTGACCAACCCGGCGGTGGATCCTTACGGCAAAATACCGGAGTTCAAGTTTGCGGCTGTGAAGGTCGAAAAGGCGGATCAGATCGCGGCTGAATAGCGGGGTACTGACCCCGCGCGCCTAGTCCATCGGCGCGCCGGTCAAACCGCCCGCAAACACGCCTGTTTCGCCAGAACCGGCAAAGGCACCGACCACCTGATCGCTGCCAGCGACGCCAGCCAACTCGCCCTCCATCCCGCGAAAGGTGACGGTGCCGCTGATGGCGGCACTGTTGATTGTGCCATTCATGCTGATGCCAGATGGTGTATCTGTCGCTGCACTGCCTTCAAAACTGGCGCTGTCGAAATCGGCGGTCAAGGTGATGTCGCCATGCACGCCAACACCACCAAGCGCATGCAATTCACCATCGATTTCCTTGATATTTTCCAATGATTTGACGTGATAGGTCGCGTCATAGGTGATGCTGCCGCTGGCAGGTGGGGCTGTGAATGTGGTGCCGGACAAGATGCCTGCAATTGCGGTAAAATTGCCTGCTTCTGTCACCCCCATCTGATAGGTATAGCCGCCGCTGACCGCCCCGCTTTGGGTGCCGGTGACGTGCTGGCCGTCTTCTGCAAAACCCGCACTGATTGATCCATCATCGCCAGGCGTTGCGATACCGAATTGCAATGTCAGTTCTTCGGGCTTGGGTGGTTCTGCGGGTGCAGAGCCTGAACTGCTGCAAGCTGCTAAAAGGGAAATGGCAATGATAACGGGTGTTTTGACTGCAAACATCATACTCTCAAACATTGGGCGACACTTGTTCCTGCGCAGCCTGACCAAGGCGAAATTGCGCCAAAATATCCTGCTCCAACTTGGTTAATATCCAATTAACTGAACGCTTGTTCAAAAAAAGATTTGACGTATCGAAGTGATGGGCCTCAGTATGGGTCGCGAGGGCAAAGTCACGAGGAGGTGACTCGCCCGGACGCTGGCACAGATCAGCGAGGGAGGACGATTGGCATGACTGCACCCGCACCCGGCGGAGAGAATTCTGTCCCTGCACTGTTGGCCCGCAATGTGGCGCAACATGGGAACAAGGCGGCCTATCGCGAAAAGGAATTCGGGATCTGGCAAAGCTGGACCTGGGCAGAGGCCGCCGCCGAGATTGACGCGCTTGCCGCCGGGTTTCTGACATTGGGTGCCAATGTGGGTGACCATATCGCCATCGCCGGGCGCAATCGTCCGGCGCTATATTGGGCGATGGTGGCGGCACAAAAGGCAGGCTGCGTGCCGGTCCCGCTTTATGCCGATGCAGCTGCGGAAGAGATTGCGTACGCGCTTGAACATTGCGGCGCACGCTTTGTTGTGGCTGGGGATCAGGAGCAGGTCGACAAGATCGCCGATATCCGTGACCAGCTGCATGAGCTGGATCATGTGATCTATCTGGATGGGCGCGGCCTGCGCAAATACGACCATACGCACATGACATCCTATGCCGACCTGCAGAAAGCGGGTCGCGCTGCGGGAAACATGGCCGAGATTGAAAAGCGCACAGCGGCGCTGGGCCCTGATGATAAATGCGTGATGCTTTATACCTCGGGCACAACGGGGCGGCCCAAAGGCGTTGTACTGTCGAACACCAATGTCATTGAGACATCAAAAAATTCAGCCGAATTTGACCACCTGCGCCCTGGCGATGAGGTGTTGGCCTATCTGCCGATGGCCTGGGTGGGTGACTTCATCTTTTCCATCGGACAGGCGATGTGGACGGGGTTTTGTGTGAACTGCCCCGAAAGCGCCGAGACGATGCATACTGACCTTCGCGAGATTGGGCCAACCTATTTCTTTGCCCCGCCGCGGGTGTTTGAACAACAATTGACCAATGTCATGATCCGCATGGAAGATGCGGGGCGTTTCAAGAAATGGTTGTTCGACAAATATATGGCTGTCGGGCGCAAGATCGGGCCAAAGATTTTGGACGCGGAACCGGTTTCGGGCATGGAGCGGTTTCAATACCGCCTTGCCGATTGGCTGGTCATTGGTCCGTTGAAAAACACGCTGGGCCTGAGCCGGGTGCGCGTTGGCTACACGGCGGGTGAAGCGATTGGCCCGGAGATTTTTGATTTCTACCGGGCGCTGGGCATCAACCTCAAACAGCTTTACGGCCAGACCGAAGCGACCGTGTTCATCACCCAGCAACCTGATGGTGAGGTGCGGTCGGATACGGTCGGCGTGCCCAGCCCTGGGGTGGAGTTGAAGATCGCCGAGAATGGCGAGGTGTTTTATCGTTCACCCGGTGTGTTTGTGGAATATTACAAGAACGCGGAAAGCACAGCATCCACCAAGGATGCCGATGGTTGGGTGGCCACGGGCGACGCAGGTTTCATTGAGGAAGGCACCGGGCATCTGCGGATTATCGACCGGGCGAAGGATGTTGGCAAAATGGCATCTGGCGCGCTCTTTGCCCCAAAATACGTGGAAAACAAGCTTAAGTTTTATCCTGATATACTGGAGGCCGTCGTCTTTGGTGCTGACCGGGAATATTGCACGGCTTTCATCAATATTGACCTGACAGCGGTGGGGAACTGGGCCGAACGCAACAATATTGCCTATTCCAGCTATCAGGAATTGTCGCAGCATCCGCGTGTGCTGGACACGATTGAGGCGCATGTAGCTGAGGTGAATAAATCCGTCGCAGCAGATGAAATGCTGGCGGGTTGTCAGGTGCATCGGTTCCTTGTCTTGCACAAGGAGCTGGACGCGGATGATGGTGAAATGACCCGCACTCGCAAGGTGCGCCGCCGTATCGTGGAAGAGAAATTCGATGATTTGATTGCCGCACTTTATGGCGGTCAATCCGAAATCTACACCGAAACCGAAGTGACCTATGAAGATGGGCGCAAAGGCAAGATCACCGCCACATTGGCGATCCGCGACGCGACAGTTGTGAATGCCGGAAAGGTGGCCGCGGAATGATCGCGCGACGCTCGCCTGCGGCATCGCCCCGCCCGCCATCCCGTGATGCCTCCGGCGGGAGTATTTTTAGCAAAATGATGGGGTCTGGGGCATGAAAGATACGGTTGAGCCTTACGTCACCGATGACGGTCGCACCATCGGCGGTGTGCTGATGGATATGCGTAACATTACCCTGCGCTTTGGCGGGGTGGAGGCGATCAAGGATATCTCTTTCGATATTCGGGAAGGTGAAATCCGGGCGATTATCGGCCCCAACGGCGCCGGCAAATCATCTATGCTTAACGTCATTTCCGGGTTTTATAACCCGCAGGAGGGTGAGGTCTGGTTTCGCGGTGAGAAGCGCCCACAAATGAAACCCTATCAGGTCGCCCGTCTTGGTATTGCCCGCACATTTCAGAACATCGCCTTGTTCGAAGGGATGACCGTGCTCGACAATATCATGACCGGTCGTCTGACCCATATGAAATCGGGCATGTTCTGGCAGGCGCTTTGGGTCGGTCGGGCCGAGGCGGAAGAGGTTGAAAACCGCGAGCGCGTGGAACGGATCATCGACTTCCTGGAAATTCAGGCGATCCGCAAGACGCCGGTCGGCCGTCTGCCCTATGGGTTGAAAAAGCGGGTCGAACTGGCGCGGGCCTTGGCCGCGGAGCCCAAGCTGTTACTGCTGGATGAGCCGATGGCGGGTATGAATGTCGAAGAAAAAGAGGATATGAGCCGCTTTATCCTTGATGTGAATGATGAGTTCGGAACGACCATCGCCCTGATCGAACACGATATGGGCGTGGTCATGGACCTCAGCGACCGGGTGGTGGTCATGGATTATGGCCGCAAGATTGGCGACGGCACACCCGATGAGGTGCGCGGCAATCAGGAAGTGATCGACGCCTATCTGGGGGTGTCGCATGATTAGGATCGCCTGCCTTCTTGCTGTCTTGCCGCTTTCGGCGATGGCGGGTGCCTGGGACGTCTTTGAACGTTACTGCCTTGGACCCATGGAGCAGATCGTGGGTTTTGATGCACCAGGATTGGCATCTGATAGTGCCATCGAGGCATCAAAGGTTTTTACGGTTCCCAATGCGCAATTGACGCTGGACGTTAGTGACCCAACTGGGCGCAGGAGCTGCGAAGTGCTTGCCTTGCAGGAGGAACCTGCGCTCATAGCAAACCAGTTTTTGGCCTGGTCGGCGTCACTCGAAAACATTGACCGATATGTCGAGGTCGAGGCTGATCCTGAGGCACTGACACTACGGTCCGTTGAGTGGCGAGAACCGCAATTGGAAATCGCGATGCGGTTTATCAATGATAGCATTTTGCTTTCCGCAAAGGATACTGATCTTGAATCGTGAATTGCACCATAGTCATCCGTCAAGTCATATCCCGGACCTGATCCGGGGCGGTGGCTATAGCTATTTGGACCGGGCCTGGATGACGTCAGAGCGGGAGAGCACATAGATGTCCGCTGATTTTCTCTATGGTATCGAAGTTGTCATCAATGGACTGATGGCAGGCGTGCTTTATGCCCTTGTCGCCCTTGGTTTTGTGCTGATCTTCAAGGCGTCGGGTATCTTCAACTATGCCCAAGGGGTGATGGCGCTTTTCGCGGCGTTGACCCTTGTGGGGATCATGGAAGGGCAGGTGCCTTTTGCCCATTTGATCAATGCGCTTTTTGGAACAGAGGTTCATCATTTCGGGTGGGAGGTTCCGGCATTATTGGCCATTGCCTTTACCGTGCTGATCATGATCGGTTTTGCCTGGGCGGTGCAGCAGTTTGTGTTCCGGCATCTGGTCGGGCAAGAGCCGATCATCCTGTTCATGGCAACGATTGGTTTGGCCTATTTCCTTGAAGGGGTGGGCGATCTGATGTGGGGGTCGGATATCAAGACCCTGGCACTTGGCCTTCCGCAAGGCGGATCGCTGGCGGTCGAGGAATGGACCGCCGGGCTGGGCGGCGATGATTTCTACGGCTTTTTCATCGACAAGCTGGATATGATCGCGACCATTGTGGCCATCATCCTTGTCGCCAGTCTGATCATCTTTGCCCAATATACGAAACAGGGCCGGGCGATGCGGGCGGTGGCGGATGACCATCAAGCGGCATTGTCGGTGGGTATTTCGCTGAATTTCATCTGGGTACTGGTCTGGTCGCTGGCGGGGATCGTCGCATTGGTGGCCGGGGTCATGTGGGGGGCGAAATCGGGCGTGCAGTTTTCGCTGTCGCTGATCGCGCTGAAGGCCTTGCCCGTGCTGATGCTGGGCGGGTTCACGTCGATCCCTGGCGCGATTGTCGGCGGGTTGATCATCGGCGTGGGTGAGAAACTGTTCGAATATACGATTGGTGCGCCCTTCCTGGGTGGCGCTACCGAGAATTGGTTCGCCTATATGCTGGCCCTGATCTTTCTGGTGTTCCGGCCGCAGGGGCTATTCGGCGAAAAGATTATTGAGAGAGTATGATGGACGACCTGACACAAAAACTCATCCAAAAGGCGCCTGCTCTTCTTGTTGGTATCGCGATTGCGTTGTTCATTGGCAGTCTGGTGAACGCCTTTTCGACACTACAATCGGTGCAGGGGCAGCAGGGTATCAATCTGTTCCAGTACAACTTTTCATTTATCTTCAGTGCACTTTACCAGCCAGCCATATTGATCGCATGGGCGGCGGCTGTGCATTACCTGTCCCTTATTGCGCTGCGGAGGGTGTAAGAAATGCTTTACCGTGAAGCCGGGGATTTCAAAACCTCCTACCATGCCGACAACCAGACCTTTCCGATCAAGTTCGACCGGATCGGGTTCTGGATCACGCTGGCGATTGCCTTTCTGGTCATTCCCTTTGTAATCAATGATTATTGGGCGAACGCGATTTTTGTGCCCTTCCTGATCTATGCCATTGCGGCGATTGGGCTGAATATTCTGACAGGCTATTGCGGGCAGGTGTCACTGGGCACGGGCGGGTTCATGGCCGTGGGGGCCTATGCTTGCTACAAGCTGATGACCGCCTTCCCCGATGTATCGATCGTGATCCACATCATCCTAGCGGGTGGGATCACAGCGGCGGTGGGGGCCGCATTTGGTCTGCCATCCTTGCGGATCAAGGGGTTCTATCTGGCCGTGGCGACACTGGCCGCGCAGTTTTTCCTTGTCTGGCTCTTCAACAAGGTGTCGTGGTTCTACAACTACTCTGCCTCTGGGCAGATCAACGCGCCGGAACGTTTTGTGGCGGGTGTGGCGGTCACCGGGCCGAACACGGCGCCGTGGGCGCAATATATGATCTGTCTGGTGTTCCTGACGGTTTGCGCCCTGATCGCGCGAAACCTGACGCGGGGCACAGTAGGCCGGTCATGGATGGCGATCCGGGATATGGATATCGCGGCAGAGATTATCGGGGTGAACCCGCTGAAGGCCAAGCTGACCGCCTTTGCCGTGTCATCGTTTTTCGTCGGCATCTCG
The DNA here is from genome assembly GCA_947500135.1 of uncultured Paracoccaceae bacterium. GTDB lineage: Bacteria > Pseudomonadota > Alphaproteobacteria > Rhodobacterales > Rhodobacteraceae > Yoonia. Next base: position 49,237 of record CANMQX010000012.1, on the reverse strand, counting down.
GGCGCGCTTTTCTTTTCGGTCTATCTGGGTGCGGTCGAAGTGGGCGAGGCGTTTGGTATTCAGAAATCGTTCCTCGTTCTGTTCATGATCATCATTGGCGGGCTGGGGTCGATCTTTGGCTGTTTTGCCGGGGCGGCCTTTCTGGTGCTGCTGCCTGTCGCATTGAAAGTGCTGGGGGTGGACGTGCTAGGCTGGCCCACGGATCTGGTGGCGCATTTGAACCTTGTCATCGTCGGTTCCTTGATCATGTTTTTCCTGATCAAGGAACCGCATGGGCTGGCACAGCTGTGGCGGCTGGCGAAAGAGAAGTTACGGCTTTGGCCGTTTCCATATTAGGTGCGCATGAACGCGCACCCTACGACCGGGATGAAACCGGCAAACTCGGGAAAAACCTATGGGAGGAAAACACCGATGAAGATGAAGACACTGGCCGCAATGGCCATAGGCGCCACGATGGCCGCCGCCCCGGCGATGGCCGAACTGGTCATCCCTGACCTGAGCTACCGGACCGGGCCTTATGCGGCGGGTGGCACGCCGTTTTCGGACGGGTATCAGGACTATTTCAACCTGCTGAATGCCCGCGACGGTGGCATCGGTGGCGAAGCGGTGCGCATCGTGGAATGCGAAACGGGCTATAACACCGAAAAAGGTGTGGAATGCTACGAAAGCACCAAGGGCGAAGGCGCGCTGATCTATCAACCGCTGTCGACGGGCATCACCTATCAGCTGATCCCCAAAGCGACCGCTGACGAAATCCCGATCCACACAATGGGCTATGGCCGGACATCGGCAGCCAATGGTGAAGTGTTCAACTGGGTGTTCAACTACCCTGCGAACTACTGGGATGCCGCATCGGTGGCCGTGAACTACCTGCTGGATGAAAATGGCGGGTCATTGGACGGCAAGAAAATCGCGCTGGTCTATCACAACTCTGCCTATGGCAAGGAACCGATCCGGACGCTGGAAGCGCTGTCCGAAATGCACGGGTTCACCCTGTCCCAGCTGGCTGTTGACCACCCCGGTCAGGAACAGAAATCGCAATGGCTGCAAATCCGGCGCGAACGTCCCGACTATGTCCTGATGTGGGGCTGGGGCGTGATGAACCAGGTTGCTGTGCAGGAAGCTGCGAACATCAACTTCCCGATGGAAAACTTCATCGGTAACTGGTGGGCAGGTGCCGAACATGACGTGACACCAGCCGGTGCTGCGGCCAATGGCTATAAGTCGCTGAACATGAACAGGGTCGTTGATTATCCTGTATTGGAAGAGATCAAGGCGCAGGTCCATGAGGCAGGCAATGCTGCCGGTGACGGCAGCAATGTGGGCAAGGTGCTATATGTGCGGGGGATGTATGCCGCCATGCTGGCCGCAGAAGCCATCGCCAAGGCACAGGAAATCCACGGCGTGTCTGACGTGACACCGGCCATGGTCCGCGACGGTATGGAGGCGCTGGAAATCACCAACGCACGCATGGCTGAACTGGGCATGGAAGGTATCGGGCCAGAGTTCAGTGTGTCCTGTCAGGACCACGGTGGCGCAGGTCAGGGCCTTGTGCAGCAGTGGAACGCGTCCGCCGGCACATGGGAGCCGCTGACAGATTTCATCACACCTGATGACAGCGTGATTGCACCATTGGTTGCCGAAGATTCCGCAGCCTTTGCATCCGAAAGCAACATCACACCAGGTTGCCTGTGATCTGAAACATGTGGGCGGCCCCAAGCGGGCCGCCTGCTTTCAACCGGAGACGCCTTATGCTGGACACTGCGAAACCTGATGTTGAGACCCTGCTAGAGGTCAACAATATCGAGGTGATCTATAATCACGTCATCCTTGTGCTCAAAGGTGTGTCGCTGAACGTGCCCAAAGGCGGGATCACGGCCCTTTTGGGCGGCAATGGGGCGGGCAAGACAACGACGCTCAAGGCGATATCGAACCTGCTGCATTCCGAACGGGGAGAAGTGACAAAAGGCTCAATTTCCTATCGTGGCAAGCCCGTGCAAGACCAATCACCCGAGGCATTGGTCAAACTTGGTGTCATTCAGGTGATGGAAGGGCGGCATTGCTTTGAACACCTGACGGTCGAGGAAAACCTGCTGACCGGCGCCTATACGCGCGGCGATGGGTCGGGGGCAGTCAGCGCCGATCTGGATATGGTTTATACCTATTTCCCCCGGCTGAAAGAGCGACGGAAAAGCCAGGCTGGCTACACATCGGGCGGCGAACAACAGATGTGCGCGATCGGGCGGGCGCTGATGTCACGACCTGAAACGATCCTGCTGGATGAACCCTCCATGGGTCTGGCTCCGCAACTGGTGGAAGAGATTTTCACCATCGTCAAAAATCTGAATGAAAAGGAAGGCGTGTCCTTCCTGCTGGCCGAACAGAACACCAACGTGGCCCTGCGCTTTGCGCATCAGGGTTACATCCTCGAAAGCGGTCGGGTCGTGATGGAAGGCCCCGCAGCGGAGCTGCGCGAAAACCCGGACGTCAAGGAATTCTACCTCGGCATGTCCGACGAAGGGCGCAAAAGCTTCCGCGACGTACGTAGCTACCGGCGGCGGAAGCGGTGGCTGGCGTAGGGTGCGCGTTCATGCGCACCAACGCCCCTAGCCCCGCCGCAACACCAACATCAGATAGGTATTATTTGCCGCAAAATGCGCGGCATTCCGTGTCTGTTGATTCAGCCGCTGATCCAGCCGGGCGCGTTTTCGCATGTTCAGTAAGCGGCGCATCACCCAGTGAATTGTCCGACGCAATCGGGGGCGGCGCTGGGCCAATTCTTCATCAAAGCGGCCTAAACCATAGCCCACCACGTTAAAAAGACCCTGTTCGAGGTCAATCGACGGCGCGACCTGAGTGGTGATGTCCTCTTCCTGACTGACCGCAAGGCCGGTGGCGCGGACAAGCGCCCGGAATTTCTCAATCCGGTGGCCGCCACCGACGGTCGCCTGCACGGCGTCGCGGCTAAAGGTTTCGCTGCGAAAACAATCTGCGATCACGATCCGGCCATCATCGGCAAGCAGCGTCAGGCATTTTGCAATGCCTTGTTTCAGGGGAACGTACTGAAAGCTCTCCGAAAACAGGCACACATCAAACGTGCCGGTGATCTGGGCGTCTTCGAACTTGGCTTCATGAATAACCGCCTGCGGTGCATTCTCGCGGCACCGGCTGGCCAGAAACGCGCTGGGCACCACGATTTCAACCTGATGACCAAGGGCGATCAGCTTGCGCGCGGTTTCACCCGCACCACCGCCAATATCAAGGATACGGCAGGGCGCATCCGGCAAACGTTCAAACAACCGATCCGTATAGGCCGCCTGTGCGGCACCCAAATTGGCAGCACAAACCTCAAGACCCGCCCAATACCCGTAATGCAGGTTTTCGGCACCGGTCAGCCATTTTGTGTAGGCGAGGCCAATATCAAGGCCCAGGCCCCTCGTATCGATCTTTGTTCGCGCCATGTCATCTGCGTAGTGGATTGATCTTTATGGGGAAAGCAAAATATTGGATGATTTTTCGTTCGCATTGGCCTGTATCTTTTTCGCCAAGCCATGCGACGATGCCAATGCAGGACATGACGGCAGCTACGCGATGTGCTGATATGCCAAAGGGGGGCGACGCGTCCCGACACCGTTGCAAATGACGAGGTGACATCATGACGTATGACTACGACAAGCTTTATCGCGAAAACCCGCATGCATTGGGCGAACCCACCAAGGCATTCGTGGATTTCTTCAAAGATTACGGCCGGACCAACGCAAGGATACTCGATATTGGCTGCGGGCAAGGGCGCGACGCTTTGTTCATCGCTCGTCAGGGCCATCATGTTACCGGCGTTGATCTGTCCCCCGCCGCCATATCGGATTTGCAGAATGATGCGGCGGGCGAAGGGTTACGCATCGAAGGGGTCGTCGCCGATATCACTACCTATACCCCAACGGGTATGTTCGATGTGGTGCTGATCGACCGAACCCTGCACATGCTGGACGCCGACCCGCGTCACAGCGTGCTGGAACGCCTTACGCATCACGTCGCCTCATCTGGCCACCTCCTGATTGCCGATGAAACGGCGAACATGGCCGGTTTTCACAAGGTGCTGGATGCGACGCCCTATAACTGGGAAAACACGCGCGAAACCAAGGGCATCCTGTTCCTTAAACGGATTGCATAAGGCCAGGGATAGCGCGCTATTGAATAACAGACGCGGCGGACCCTAGCCTTCCTTGTCCGCATCGTCATGATGAAGATGTTGGACAGGGGGACCCCATGACGGAATTTTACGACGATCTGGAAACACGCAGCGCCGATGCGCGAGAGGCTGATCAGCTTGCACAATTGCAAGCGTTGATCGCACGGGTGCAGGCGGATGTGGGCGACGCCTACCCGCCTGAGAACGCGACATCCATCGCCGATCTGACCCGTTTTCCTGTCCTGCGTAAATCCACCCTGCATGAATGGCAGCAGGCGCGTCCACCATTTGGGGGTGTGACCATGGGCGACTTTACCCATGTCTTCCAATCCCCCGGACCGATCTATGAACCGGGTGGGTCCAGCCATGACTGGTGGCGCTTTGGCCGCTTTCTGCATGCCTGCGGGATCGGCAAGGATGATATCGTCCAGAACTGTTTTGGCTACCACCTGACCCCCGCCGGAACCATGTTCGAAAACGGGGCAAAGGCGGTTGGGGCCAAAATCCTGCCCGCTGGCACCGGCCAGACCGAATTGCAAGTACGCGCCGCCGCCGATATCGGCACCACCGCCTATGCAGGCACGCCCGACTACCTCAAGGTGATCCTTGAAAAGGCTGATGAAATGGGCGTGACGCTGAACATCACTAAGGCGGCGGTGTCGGGCGGCGCACTCTTCACACAGCTTCGCCAATATTACGCGGACCGGAGGATCACCTGCATGCAATGCTACGCCACCGCCGATTTGGGGCATCTGGCTTACGAAAGCGTTCTTGGCGAAGGGATGGTCGTGGATGAAGGGGTGATCATCGAAATCGTCACCCCGGGCACTGGCGACCCCGTCGCCGCAGGCGAAGTCGGCGAGATGGTGGTGACATCGCTGAACCCTGATTACCCGCTGATCCGTTTCGCGACGGGTGACATGAGCGCTGTGATGACAGGGGCAAGCCCATGTGGGCGGACCAATATGCGGATCAAGGGCTGGATGGGCCGGGCCGATCAGACGACCAAGATCAAGGGCATGTTCGTACGGCCCGAACAGGTTGCCGATCTGGTCAGGAAAACCGGCGCCGACCGGGCGCGTGTGATCGCGGACCGGGACGGGGACGCCGACAAGATGATCGTCCAACTGGAAGGCGCGGCGGATGAAGCCGCCGCCGCCCGCGCCGTTCAGAATGTGTTGAAATTGAAAGGCGAGGTGCAATACCTGGCCCCTGGAAAACTGCCGCGCGATGGCCTCGTGATCGAGGATCGGCGGACATACGAGACTTAAGACAAAAGGAGACGCATCATGCGTAAATTCCCTCTGATTGCTGCATTGATAGGGCTTGGTCTGCCGGCCTTTGCCGAGGATCGGGCCCTGCTGATGGGCGTGTCGCGCTATGATGATCTGGGCCGGGTCAGCAGCGGGCGGGACGTTCTGCGCGCGACCGATGCATTGCGGGATGCTGGCTATGATCTGAGCACACTGTCGGACGGGGACGCGCGCGCCATGCTGCGACTGTCCGGCGATCTGGCCCGCAACGCCGCTGATGCAGACCGGCTGGTTGTCGGTCTTTCAGGGCGATTTGTGACCGATGGATCGCGGACATGGTATATGGCGACGAACGCACCCAACCCGAACCTGTTTACCATTGGGCAATCGGCCATTTCGGTCGACAGCATGATGTCTGTGATGGCCAATGCACCGGGGCAGGCCATTTTGGTGTTGGGACGCGATGCGCGCGACGATGATGAAATTGGCCCCTATCTGCGCGAAGGGTTGGGCGATCTGGACATTCCACAAGGGGTCACCGTCATCATTGGCGGGCCAAGCTACAGCGATGATGTGCTGATTGATGCGGTCGCCGAACCCGGTGGTAACGTGATGGCCTATATACGCGATAGCAGACGGTTGCGCGCCGAAGGGTACAGGCCCGCCAGCCTGATCATGCAAACGGATCAGGACAGACCCGCACCAACAGCCCCCACCGTTGATGTCGCACTTGATGCCTGGACCACGGCGCAAGATGTGGACACCGCAGACAGCTACCGTGATTTCATCTTTACCTATCCCGATAGCCGCTACGCGCCAGAGGCGCGGCGGCGTCTGGATGCCATTGAAAATGACCCGCAACGGCTGGCCGAGATTGCAGAAGGCCAATTGAACCTGACCCGTAACCAGCGGCGCGGCATTCAGCGGGACCTGACCCTGCTGGGTTACAATACGCGCGGGGTGGATGGGATATTCGGGCCGGGCAGCCGGGGGGCGATCCGCAACTGGCAGCAAAGCAACGGGTTCACCCAGACATCCTATCTGAACCGCGAACAGATCAACCGGATCGACGCGCAGGCCAGCCGCCGCCAGGCCGAGATTGAGGCCGAAGAAGCCCGCGCCCGCGAAGAGGCGCTGCGCCTTGACCGGGCATATTGGGAAGAAACCGGCGCGCGCGGCGATGTGGCGGGCTACAGGGCCTATCTGGAACGCTATCCCAACGGGGCGTTTGCAGATGAGGCCAAAAAGAAGCTGGCAGAGCTGACAGAGCCAGAGCAGCCGCAGCAACCTGATCGGGATCAGGCTCAGCAGCAAGAACGGGCGCTGCGGATCAACCCGATCCTGGCGCGGCTGATCGAAAGCCGGCTGTCACAACTGGGCTTCAACCCCGGTCAGGTCGATGGACGGTTTGACAGGGACACACGCGGCGCGATTGGACGGTATCAAAGCAGCCGAAACCTGCCAGCGACCGGATATCTGTCGGAACCAACATTGGCGCGGCTGCTGGCAGATACGTTCCAGTAATGCAGATCACGCCGCTTTGCGCGGTGCCGGAACTGGCCGATCAGGTCCGCGACCTGATCCGTGACGTCTGGCCCGACTATTATGTCACCGGGCCGGGCGACGCGCAGGCGGACATAGCAGCCCGGACGCGGGCCAGCGGCCTGCCATTTGGTCTGGTGGGCGTTGATCAGGGGCAGGTGATCGGCACGGTGGCCCTGACGGGCCCGTCTTTTGGCAGCATCGCAGGCGAAGATGTCTGGGTTGGTGGCCTCGCGGTGACACCGGATGCGCGCGGGCGAGGGCATGCCAGCGCATTGGTGCGACACATGACGGATCATGCAAGGGCAGCAGGGATCGCCACGCTTTATACAACAACGGCGGACGCGCGGGGGGTCTTCCTGCGTCAAGGCTGGACCGAGCTGCGCAAGATACATGACGACCAAGGGCGGTGGCGCGTCTTGCACAAAGCACTCTCGGCCTGTGTGGCCCCCATCGGGGACGAAAAAATCTGAGCTCAGATTTTTTGCGGTCAAAAGGGGCGTTGCCCTTTTACCCACGGTGCCGCCCGAAAAATCTGTGTCACAGATTTTTCTTTCGTCGCGCTTGGTGGCTTGATCCTATGCCGCCCAAGCCAGTGGTTCCGGCAATGCGAAACCGGCATAATCGACGCGCAGCACCCGGCGGCTGACAGCTTTTTTGGCTGGTTGCGAGCGGTGTAGCATCAGCATCGACATGATCAGAACATCACCGGCGCGCGCTGTCGTCACTTCGCAAGGATACTGCGCCGCCATTGGTTCAGCCGCCGCCGCCGGGACCGTTCCGGCGTTATGGCTGCCCAATGCAATCTCCATTGCGCCATTCTCTGCGGCATTATCATCAAGATGTATGCGCACGAAAAGCATTTGCCGCAAAAGGGCTGCGGGGGGCTCGCAATGCCAGCCCCCATGTTTGCGTGACCAGTTCGAAAACCCGGCTACATCGGCTTTTTCACTGACCGCGATCACCCGATCCTGATGCCACGGAACACCCCAATTCGCGCCCGGGCTCTTGTCAAATGAGACGATGCGGACAGGCCGCATGCCGGGCCAGATTTCGTGGATGCGCTGCGTAAACGCGGCATTGGAAATCGTATCAGCCAGTGCCCCATCAGCCGACAGGCGCGCGCCCGGTTTATTGCCAATCGCAAGTGTTCCCGTAACGCCTCCAACGTGGTGTCTGGCATGGCTTGACGCATCCAGACGCGCCCGGTTTCATCAAACGGGTCGTGGATATCGGCGCTATTTGGCATTAAAACCCCATGAACGAAGACCGGGAACAGACAAAGCCCAGTCGGGGGCTTTGTCCCATTATCGCAGGGTTTATTGCGCCCGGACGTAGCGTTCCACCAGCAAACGGATCAGGCCCTGACCCTCATATTGCTTGACGCCGATGATATAGGTGCCCCGCTCAACCCGTGCTGTGACCAGACTGTCCAGATTTTCACCATAGTCGTCATTCTGCCCAACCTCGCGGCCCAGATCATCGTAGACGACAAGCCAGGGGTCGCTGTTGGCTGCACCGATTGCTTCAACCACGATCAGGCCGGTTTCCGGGATCGCAACGCTGAACCATGTCACCTCGGTCGAGGCCTGAACATCCTGCCGGGTGCGCGATTGCAGTTCACCCAATTCATTGACAGCGATGGTTCCGTCCAGCGGCGGGGCCGCTTCGCCACGGGCATAAAGGGCCAGCAATGCGGCCTCGGGGTCATATGCGGTCAGGCTTACGGTGATCGGGGCATCCGCATCGCTCAGCGCATCCAGCCCGATGCAATAGGTGCCGGGCTGCAAGGGGTCCGACATATCCAGACGGGAATTCAGCCCGTCATAATCATCATTTTCATCCAGATAATTCTGATCGGCATCATAAAGGGTCAGAACCGGATCGGCAGCTTCGTTTTCGGCAGTGATGCTGACAGGGGTCGGGGCATCAAGGGTGAAGCTCCAATATGGGGTCTCGGTCACGGATGCTGACACCGTGCTGCCCAAGCCACCCATGGGAACAGCCGTGTCACAGGCACCATTGGCGGCACCGCCCTCGGGTTCGGTTGTGACACCATCGGTCAGCGGTTCGTGTTCGACCCGGCCAATGCGCACAAAGGCGGTCATCGGCCCGCCATCATAGCTGCGCAGCGACATGCAATAGGTGCCCGGGTCCAGATATGTTTCCGCACGCGCGGCACCATTGCCCCCGGAATCGTCATCCGACAGGATCATACCCCCATCGGCATTCAGCAGATCAATCACCGGATCGCCGGCACCGCGGCCTTCGGCCTCAACCCGGACTTCGGCACCTTCTGACAGGGTGAACAGGGATACCGACTGAATGCCCCCCAGCACAACGGCCATCTGTTCCTGATAGGTCGGGGCGGTCGCAATATCGGATGCGGCCTCATCACCGGCGATCCAGCGGCCACCCGTACCTGCGCCCCCGCACAAGGCGTCCTGGGCCAGCGCTGGTGTGGCAAGGCCAAGCAGGGCTGCGGCAAATACGGCTGATTTGCGATATATGACGGTCATTTTCGGGGGTCCTTTGATGGCTTTGGTCAATCCGGGCATGCTATGCCTATTCAGGACCAATTGGCCAGCCATCAATCCCCAATCAGATCCGCCAGTTTCATCCGCTGGATTTTTCCCGAGGGGCCCTTGGGCAATTCATCAAGGAAATGCACATGATCGGGTGACTTGAAGGCACCCAGCCGTTCCTTGCACAGATCAATCAATGCAGTGGCCGACAGATTGGACCCCGGTTTCACGCTCACCGCAGCTTCCACCGTTTCACCATAACTTTTGCAGGGCCGGGCAAAGGCGGCGGCCTCGATCACATCGGGTTGCGAATAAAGCACCTCGTCAATCTCGCGCGGGGCGATGTTTTCGCCGCCCTTGATAATCAGTTCCTTCAAACGGCCGGTGACAAAGACATAGCCGTCTTCATCCACATGCCCCAGATCACCAGTGCGCAGCCAGTCGCCTACAAATGTAGCCGCTGTGGCGTCCGGATTGCGCAGATATTCCAGCATCACATTCGGACCGCGTACGGCGATTTCGCCTTCCTGCATGGGTGGGGCTGGCTGCAAATCCGGGGTCAGGATCCGAACCTCATTGCCAAACCCAATCCCGGGTGACCCGATCTTGCGGGTGCCGGGGGGTAAAGGGTTTGACAGGATCTGTGCAGCTGTTTCCGTCAGGCCCATGGTTTCAATGATCGGCACGCCGAACCGGTCCTCGAATGCTGATTGGGTTTCCACGGCAAGGGCAGAGGATGCTGATCGGCCAAAGCGCAGGCGCCCCCGCAAACCAGTACTCGGGTTCGTTTCACCATGCAGCAAATGGCTGATGATCGTGGGCACCACCGAAAACCATGTAACCTGCGCCTGATCGGCCTGATCCCAGAATTTACTGGCCGAAAACCGCGATGTCATGGCCAGCGACCCACCCGATACCAGCGCGCCCATCATCGTGACGCATAGCCCGTTTATGTGATAGATCGGCAAAACGCAGAACCCGCGATCCACCGGTGACAGATTGTGCGCAATGGCCGTCGTCCATCCGCCCGCCAACAGGCTGGCATGGGTATGCACCACCCCTTTGGGTTGGCCCGTGGTGCCGGATGTATACATCAGCAGGGCATGTTGGTCGGGGGCAAGCGGGGTCAGATCAGCGCCAGTGGCGATCATATCCGCCGTAATCGTCTGCAACCCATCCGGGGCGGCCGTTGCAATCGTGTCCAACTGCGCCTCATGCACAAAGGCAAAGCGCGCGCCGCTGTGATCCAGCGCATAGCCGATCGCATCCGGCCCGGCGGCCAGATTGATCATCGTTGCCCGAAACCCTCCGTAAAGCGTGGCATAAAGTGCCAGAACTCCGTCCGGCCCATTGGGATGCACGATGGCCACGCTTTCGCCCTGCGCAATGCCCAGCCCCACCAACCCCCGCGCCATATCGCGGGCGGTATCACGCAGCGCGCGCCAGCTCAGCTGGTCCCCGGTTTCAGGAAAAACCACCGCAATATCGTCGATTTCGGCACGCGCATCCAGCCAGTCCCGCACAGTGCCTTGCGGCGGCGCGGCAGGGTCAAAGATCATTTCCCCGCCTCTTTCCAGTATTCGCCGAAAATTTCATCCAGTGCCGGTTCATTCGCCGGGATTTCGCGGACGATCTTGGTGCTTTGCATGAAATGGCGCCAATGCAGATTGGTATCGATGGAATTACCACCCCACGACCCGCAACCCATGGACAGCGAAAATGGCATCCCATTGGTGAATGATCCGCCGGTGGCAAATGTATGCGCTTGGTTCACGATGATCCGGCTGGTCGGGATGGCATTGGCCAGGATCAGCGGGCGGTCATCGGTTGTGGTGTGAATGCCGACCGAATGCCCGGCGCCCTGATGCAATTGCACAGCCCGGGTCATGGCGACCGCATCTTCGAAGTCTTTTGCGCGATAGACGGTCAAAACACGGCTTAGTTTTTCACTCGACAGGGGATGATCCGGCCCGATGCCGCGTGTTTCCACCGCGATATAGGCAGTATCGGCTGGTACTTCACCCGTCAGGCCAAGTGCGGCCACCAGTTTATCCGCATCCTGCGCGATGGCTGCGGGGTTCAAATGTCCTTTCACCCAGAGCTTACTGGTGACCTTGGTTTCATCAGTGATCAGGGCACCGCCCGTGCGGGCCATTTCGGCGGCAAAGGCATCGTAAATCGCATCCACCACGACAATCGCGTTTTCGGATGAACAAGACGTGGCGTTGTCGAATGTTTTGGAGGCTTTGATTTTCTCTGCGGCCGCTGCCAAATCGGCGGTTTCATCGATGATCACGGCGACATTGCCTGCGCCCACGGCCAAGGCAGGGGTGCCGGATGTATAGGCGCGTTTTATATTGTTCTGGCTGCCTGTGACGACGATCAGGTCGGCGATTTCCAGCAGGCGCTGGGTCCTTTCCTTCGATCCGCGCCCGGGGATCATCTGGACTAGATCACGGTTGATCCCCAGCTTATCGAATTCATTATGGATATAGCTCAGCAAGGCCTCGCAGGTGGGCACACCTTTGGGCGATGGGGATACGACAATCGCGTTACCGCATTTCAGCGCGTTGATGATGTTGTTTGCGGGCGTGGCACCGGGGTTTGTCGATGGAACAACCGCGCCGATCACGCCAATCGGGCGGGCCAGTTCGGTGATGCCGGTGGCGGGGTCGTCACTGATGATTCCATACGTTCTGGCCTGCTTGATGTCGCGCATCAGGCCCAGCGTCTTGCGGTGGTTCTTGGTAATCTTGTCGGGCACATTGCCAAGGCCCGTTGTTTCAACCGCCAGTTCGGCCAGATGGCGATTACGGGCGGGTTCCATGATGGCCCATGCGGCGGCCTGTGCCGCCAGATCATAAGCCCGCTGTGATCCGTCCTGTTCAAAGACGCGCTGGGCGGTGCGGGCACGGGCCACAATCGCTTCAACCTCGGCAATGGGATCAACAGTATTCATGGAATTCTTCCTTTGGGTATGGTTGCGCAGCGCCCCACCCCCCTGGGCGCTGCGCGTGTTGCTCAAAGACCGGCCAACAGGTCCTCGAGCGTCTCTTGACGGGCGGCCCACATCGCCAACACCTCGTCGCGTGTCATGATATGCATGGGCGATCCGCCAGCCTCCATCCGGCTTTGGACGCGGCTGTTTTCGAACATCGCAGGGACGGTGGCGGCAAGGTGGTCAATCACCTCTTGCGGCGTGCCCTTTGGCACCATCACACCACGGAAATTCACCGACGCATTGTCGATCTCATAGCCCTGTTCCATCAAGGTTGGGACGTCAGGCAAAAAGCTGTTCCGCTCCAGATCGAACACACCCAAAATCTTGACGTTCCCGGCGGCCTGCGCGCGATAGGCATCAGACAGGTTATTGACGCCGCCCATCACCTCGCCCGAGATGACAGCGCGCATCGCACCGGCACCGCCCGCGTTATTAGGGATGTAAGCCATCTTTACACCGGCAGCCTTTTCCAGCTGCAAGGCGGCGATATGGTGGCCCACAAATAAACCAGCGCCCGAGAATGTCAGACCGCCGGGGTTTGACTTGGCGAAATTCACCACATCGTCCATGGAGTTGAAGTCGCTATCGGCCCCAACAACGAAAACAGCCGGGTCAGCGCCCCAATTGGCAATGGGTTCAAAGCTGTCAGCGGAATAGTCAACGCCACCTTCAATCGACTGGGCGATGAAATGCGGGATGTTATAGGCGCCCAACGTGTAACCGTCGGCCTCGGCTTGCGTGGCAAACCAGTTCCAGCCGACACGACCACCGGCACCAGGCTTGTTGACGATGGCCATGGGCATACCCAGCGCATCCTCGTTCCCGGCGGTCATCGTCACGATGCGCGCCTGGAAATCCGTTGCACCACCCGCACCATAGCTGACCATCAGCATGATCGGCCGTTCGGGGTAATCGCCATGCCCATCGGCAAACGCGGTCCCGGTCATTGCGGCCAAGGCCAGCGCGGCCCCTGCAATCCATTTTTTCATAGTTTCCTCCCTGGGGTTAAGACTGCCGCTTGCGCGGATCAGAATAAAATCTCTTTTGGTGTGAAGACGTTCAGCAACTGGGCAAACAGTCCGTACATCACCAGCATAAACGCGGCGGTGATAACGATCCGTTTCAGCCAGGTTTTTAACTGGGTATGCGGGGCCGGGTCATAAAGCGACAGCAGTACGAAAAACGCGATGGTGGTGGCCGTGTAAAACCCCAGCCCCTTTGCCGCCCAATAGACATAGATCAGCATGACAATCAGACCGGGGGCCAGATTGCGCATCGCCGCCGTACTTAATCCATTTCCCACCTTGGTGCGGCCCAGCACGGCCTTGCCGAATGTCCAGATCGCCAGCACGGCAAAAACACTGGCAATCAGCCGCGGAAAGATGAACGCATCCGCCGGTTCCTGCGTGAAACTGACATAGGCCACCGTGATGCCAATCGCGGCGATCAGGCCGGATGCGATGATATGCTGATTGCGGGGCAGGTCGGTCATGACAGCGCCTCCTCTTTGGCGACAGCATCATCCTTGGTGGTGTAACGGCGCTGGGCGATTTCCATCCACACCGAATAGCTGACAGAGGCGATGACGATGACAATCAGCAGCCAGTTCAGCCAGCCGGTAAAGAAATAGCTGCCCATGCCCACAGTGGCGTTGGCGATCATCGACCCTTGGATGAAATTCGCCTCTGCAATTGGGCCAAGGATCAGGCCCAGCACCAGCGGGGCGGCGGAAAACCCGAACCGTTCCAGAAAATACATCGCCAGACCAAGGGTCGCCATGACGTAGACATCGCCCATCGAATTCTGCACCGAATAGCTGCCGAACACCGCCAGCCCCAGCACCAGTGCAGCCATCACCCCATGCGGGATGCGGGCCACATTCGCGGCAAGCCCAGCAATATACAGGCCGAAGACACACATCAGGATCTGCCCAATCAGCATACTGTCGATGAATGTCCAGGCGACCTGCGGATAGTTCATAAACAGGTCCGGCCCCGGGAAAATCCCGTGGATCAGCAGGCCGCCCAGGAGTACCGCCGCAGTGGGGGATCCGGGAATTGACAGGGTCAGCAGGGGGACAAGGCTCGGGCCAACCATGGCGTTATTGGCACTTTCGGCAGCAATCACACCTTCGCTATGACCGGTGCCGAATTTATCCTTCTCGGGGCTGAATTTCTTGGACTGGTCATAGGCGACCAGCCCGGCAATCTGGCCACCAACACCGGGGATCAACCCGATGATCGACCCGACAGCGGTGCCAATGCTCAACGCGCGCTTGCGGCTGAACACTTCTGCCATGGCCTTGCGGATTGGGTGGCGCTGAACCGTGATAATCTCGGCATCATCAGAACTGCGGCCCTTGGTGAACATGGTAATCACCTGCGGAATGGCAAAAAGGCCGATCAGGGCAGGGATCACATTGATGCCGCCCGCAACAGAAGGATGAAAGATAAAGCGCTGCGCGCCCATGATGTCATCAAACCCGATAGTCGCCAGCCACAGGCCAATGCAGCCCGACAGCAACCCCTTGACCACCGAACTGGAATCCAGCGTGCCAATGACGGTAACGCCAAGGATTGCCAGCCAGAACAGATGCGACGGGCCAAAGGCCAGCGCCCATTGCGCCAGAATGGGGGTCAGAAAGATCAACAGCAGCACGCCAAAAACCCCGCCCACCGCCGATGCGATGAACGACAATTGCAGCGCCCGCGCACCTTCGCCCTTCTGGGCCATGGTGTGACCATCCAGCGTGGTCGCGATATTGGCAGGCGCACCGGGGATTTTCAGCAAGATCGCACTGACAGCGCCGCCAGCCACAGTGGAAGTATAGGCAGCCCCCAGCAGAATAAGCCCCTGCTGCGGCTCCAGCTTGAAGGTGAAAGGGATCAGCAAGGCCACTGCCATTGTCGGCGACAGGCCGGGTGTGGCCCCAAGGATCAAACCGCCAATCGTGCCAAGCAAAAGCAGACCGAAATTCACCGGTGTAAAGACGTCGCCCATGTAAAACAGGAATTCCATCTTGTCCCCCACTCCTCCCCAGATGCAGGCTTGACCAATAACGCTAAGCGATGAAAATAGTTTTGCAAATGTTTTCATAATTATTGCGTTTAAGGCGATTAGATGGCTGATAAAAAACATAAAAAGGCAGATATCATCACCGTGGCACAGGCCGCGCGTGTGTCTGCATCAACCGTGTCACGCTATTTTAACCACCCCGAATTGCTGAAACCGGCAACGCGGAAACGGATTGATTCCGCGGTGCGGCGCACCGGCTATATCCGTAATCGGGCGGCGCAAACGATCCATGGGATCAGGTCTGGCACCATCGGGGTGCTGGTGCCCACCCTGGATCACGCGATCTTTGCAGAGGTGGTGCAGGAGTTTTCCGACCGCGTCGCGGAAGACGGGTTCACCATCCTGCTGGCCTCACACGGCTATGACCTGCAACGGGAATACGCGATCCTGCGGAAGTTTCTCGAACATCGGGTGGACGGGGTTGTGCTAACCGGGCTGGACCATGACGAGGCCGTGTTCCAACTGATCGACAGTCAGAAAATCCCTTGCGTGCTGATGTGGAACTATGCGGTCGGGTCGCGCTACCCATCTATCGGGGCGGATAACGAACTGGCGGGCCAGTTGATCGCCGAACATGTGCTATCATTGGGGCATCGCGATATCGCCTGCATGTTTCCACCCACAGGCGGCAATGACAGGGCCATGGCGCGGCGCGACATCGTGCTAAGCACGCTGAAAAAGGCGGGTGTCACGGTGCCCGATCCATGGATGTTCGAAACGGTCTACAGCATTTCGGCGTCAAAGCGGGACGTGACCGAATTGCTGGCGCGTGACCACCGGCCAACCGCGTTGATCTGCGGCAATGACATTCTGGCCACCGGCGCACTTTATGGGGCGGCGGCATGTGGTCTAGATGTGCCATCCGATATCACCGTCGTCGGGATCGGGGATTTCAAAGGCTCCTCCGACATCGAACCGGCCTTGACCACGGTGCGCCTGCCCGCGCGGCGGATCGGGCGCGAGGCGGGCAAGGCGCTGGTGACAGGGATCATCAGCGCAGGCGAAGACCCCGTCGATAGCCTGCATTGCGCCCCGGAAATCATCCGCCGACAATCCAGCGGACCGGTCAAGGATTAAGAATAATCTGACCCATTGGTCGAGCGCATAATCCGAACAGCTGCGAAACATCCCGCAATATGAGCCCAAACATCAAGCATTTCCGGCCCAGAGGCGACCTTGGGCAAAAGCTTGGGCAGCGGCCGCAAGGCGGGACGAAGTTAGCTTTCGCTGCGGCGGCATCAACGACCGCTTTGGAGTTCTGTGGGACATGCCCACCATGCATTAGCTGTTGTCACGGACAGGCTTTTCTGCATCGCCAAATGTGGCGTGCTTCGCTACACCGATGGTGGCGTATTAATAAACCAGGTGTGGCTGGGGCTAAAAGAGCGAACTGTGGAAAAGGATATTGTAACCGCCCGATGACTAGGACTCCCACACCGGAACAACTCAAGAAAGTCATTCGTGAAGGGTCGCCCGCCGATAGCATTGCGTTTCTGGCCCAATACGATGTTGCGGCACGTCGCCTATTAAGTGACGTGGCGGTCGCGCTATTCACCGAGGATCTTGAAGCGTATTTCAAGAGCCCAAGCCGAGCTGCGTTGCACAAGCCAGACGCCGCCAGAGCAGCAGTTCTTGCAACTGGGTCACTTGAACAGGTCATTGCCTGTGATTGGCATGTGATTCCTGATCCAGAACTCCTAATTGAGGTGTTCGACACGTTCCAACCAGCCTGGACAAACGCCTGGGTACAGCATGTCTTGGACGAAAACCCCTATATGATACGACACCTTCACTGGCTGTGGGATGCAGACTTATGCAAGAGGCCGAGTTCTGTTAGCTTCATACACGGTCTGCTGGCGACACATGTTTTTTTGCATTGGCCAGTCGAAACCTCGGCTTTACGCGCAAAGCCCGCGCGGAGCGATCAACGTCTTGTCACAACACCCGCTAAGCAAGCGGAACTCATCAATGACTTTTGGCGCTTTTTTGAGGTCAAAGGACGGGGTGAGTTCAGTCTAGGTTATCTCGACCTTGGTTCAGCGTGGCGCGCACGCTTCATTGAGCTCTGCGATAACGGGCAAATGCCACGGGACCGCTTGCTGGACGCATCGCTTGCGGCGCTCACCCGTGATTTCAACCAAGCGGAGACACGCTGTTTCGCACGACTCTATTGGGACCTTGAGCCAACAGCAGAAGAGCAACACGCCCGATGTGACAGGCTCTTGGCGCTTATTGGTGCTGAGCTGCCTTCTACCGTGTCTTTTGCTGTGAAGGCCGTGAAACAGGTCAACAAGGACTATCCTGTTCCTGCCGCAAACTTAATCGAGGCGCTCAAGCCGGCCTTCGTTTCGCCAGGAAAGGGTACGGTTATAGAAGCTATTCGACTTGCGAAAGATGCTGTCAAACGTTCCCCAGACACAAGAATGGCGGCGATAGATGGGATAGTGCAAGGTTTGCAACACAAGAGTAAGGGTGTTCCGGAAGCCTCGCTCGCGATTTTGGAAACTTGGTCCACCGACTTTTCGTCTGAGGCATTGCAAAAACTGCGAGATACTGTGTCTGCATTGCCGCCTACTCTCCGAGCGCGAGCGCAAGCACTTTGCAGCACAATCCCGGGCGGGACTGATCCATCGATTCGGTGAATCTCTGCTCAGCCACAACACCTGCCGTTCACGGCGGTGCCCCAAAGGTTGAGTCGGGGCTCGAAACGGTCATCTGACGGGTTCAGTCGGGCACGCATGCCCCAAGATCGGGCCAGATGACGGCTTAATTCAGCCTCGCCATATAGCCTTTCCGACAACCGATGTTAACTCACCCAATAGATGAGACTCGAAAGTCAAAGAAATCAACGGCCGCTGGTTTAGATTGATGAGACTAGAGCAGGGCGGACGGATACCGTCTTTGTACGCGATGAACGGCGCTTGGAATGGGCAAGGTCATGAAGATTGAAGAGACAGGCCTAATCACTTGAAGCGACCTCTTCATATGCTACAGGCATTGGTCGATTCCATTTTGCCTTCATCCTGAGTTCAGTGACCATGTCACCGTTGTCGGGGGCAGTGACCTGTCATAATGCCTCTATCATTTGTGGAGAATTACCATGAACACCTCGTATCACCGTCCCGCCGACACCTGGTCGCCGCTTTATTTTCTCGCTTCACTTGGAGCAGGCGGCCTTGCCGTAACCTTCTTCATGTTCCTGATGTTTTGGATTCCGCACCCGGATCAGCCGGTGCCAGTATTTGAAGATGTTCTAAGCACATTTTTGGGAGGTTCGCTGCTTTTGAAAGCCGCGATCGTCATTGCAGTCATTGGCATTGCCGGTTTCACATTCCTCAATATCAAGATGTTGATCTGGAACCTCGTGCATTTCGCCGAATTTCGGGAATCAGACGCTTTTACAAAGCTGACCAATTCCAACGGCGAAACCCAACTTCTGGCGATGCCCCTAGCGCTGGCGATGAGTGTAAATGCCGGGTTCATTCTTGGTCTGGTCTTTGTGCCGCGGTTGTGGAGCGTGGTCGAATACCTTTTCCCGTTGGCCATGATCGCGTTCGCGCTGATCGCATTTCTGGCATTCCGGCAGATCGGGAGTTTCCTCGGACGTGTGCTCAGCGAAGGCGGCGTTTTCGATGTGACCGCGAACAACTCATTTGCGCAGCTTCTGCCCGCTTTCGCCCTGTCGATGATAGCGGTCGGCATGGCCGCACCAGCAGCGATGAGTACTGTACCGCTGACGGTCGGGGTCTCGATGATCCTGTCGATCATGCTTGGTACAATTGCCGCGCTCTATGCGTCGGTTGCAGCCATCTTGGCCTTCAATTCCATGCTGCATCATGGCACGGCCAAGGAGAGCGCGCCGACCCTGATGGTTGTTGTACCGATCCTGACGGTCCTCGGCATCATGACCATGCGGCAAGAGCATGGGCTGCACACGACGTTTGACGTGCATGGTGGTGTCGCGGACAACCTGCTGCTGACTACAACAATCCTCGCAATACAGACCGTGTTCGTAGCACTGGGGTTTTTGGTACTGCGCCGCCAGAAATACGCCGACACCTACCTGCGCGGGCAGAGCAACTCAGCGGGCGCCTATGCGCTCGTCTGCCCCGGTGTGGCGCTCAGCGTTATGTTACACTTCTGGATCAACAAAGGTTTGGTTGGCGCAGATCTGCTCGCTAAGTTCGGCGTTGCGTATTGGTCTTTGACATCAGTGTCGATCGCGAGCCAGATCGCCATGATTGTCCTAATCATCATCCTTAACCATCGGCATTTCGCGCGTCGAGATCCAATCCAATCTGTACCAGCTGAATGATCCGCTATACCCCTCCCGGCCCGTCAGGACCGGGAGTTTGGAGGACGTGGTGCATGCAACGCATTCGAGATTGTAGACGAACCACAAACCGCTTGGGAGGTCTTCTCACGGCGGCTTCAAGACCTCACTTCGAAGGGTTGGATCAAGCAAAAAAGCGGCTGTACCCTAATCGGAGCGGCAGTCGTGCTTGCGCGTTTGTCAAATGACGCCTTTTCATAGTGCGACATAGGTCAATGAGCCAGGTCCATGAGTGGCCCGATTGGATTAGAGAGCAGGCAGTCAGGTTATGATGGATGATGCTGCCGCGGAACAGTGCAACAACAAGAAACGGGCACAGGAGCGCATCATCGCGCCCGTAATCGGCGAAGTTCGAACTGCGGGTTGGCTATCGGTCTTGGCTGGTGTGTTGTGGCCGCTGCAAGCGTCTGCGATGGCCTGGGCGGTGTCGGGATGGGCCTCCGGCGGACCGCCAATCGAGCGTGCATGGATCGCAGCGGTCATTTTTCTGACCTGTGCAGTATTGCGGGCCGGGCTTGAGCATCGTTCCGGTGCACTTCTTTACCAGGCCGCCGACCGGACGATTGCGCGGGAACGGGCGGTCCTGATCGCGCGGGAGGCCCGGTCGCCGACTGAGGCGGGGTCTGCGTCCATTGCATCACTGGTTGTTCAGAAACTACCGCTCTTGCAGCCTTGGATTACCCGTTACCACGTTGCGATGATGCGCACGTCAGTCCTGCCTGTTCTCTATCTCGCTCTGGCATTTTCGCAGTCCTGGGTTGTCGGACTGACACTGCTTGTGGCCGGCCCGCTTATCCCGCTTTTCATGGCTTTGGTTGGCATGGCGGCAGAGGACGCCTCAAAACGCCAGATGGATGAGATTGGTACAATGAACGACATGGTCATGGATCGTTTGTCGGCGATGCTTGATATCCGTCTGCTTGGTGCCGCAGATCGCGCTGCGGCGGATTTTGGCGAACGTGCGGAGGGTCTTAGATTCAAAACTATGGCAGTGCTGCGCATCGCGTTCTTGTCATCCACAGTGCTGGAGTTGTTTTCGGCCCTAGGCGTCGCGATGGTGGCGGTTTTCGTTGGGTTCACGCTTCTGGGCGAGATTGGGTTCGGGTCGTGGGGAACGGGCCTGAGCTTGGGACAAGGGCTGTTTCTGCTGCTGATTGCCCCGGAATTCTTCCAGCCCCTGCGTGAACTTGCCGCCGCATGGCATGACCGCGCTGCCGGCTTTGCAGTGGTCGCGGAACTGGACAGGTTGGACCAGGCCGAGCGTATCTCTTTCGTGGGAACCGGTCTGCCGACGGATGGCCTTAACGGACCCATCAGCGTCTCTGCCACCGGTGCGGTCGTGAACCTTCGTGGCCAAGATGTGAGACTGCCGGACCTTTTGTTGGAACAAGGCGAGACGCTTGCACTTGTTGGACCGAGTGGTGTGGGCAAGACCACCGCCCTTGCGGCGATTGCCGGATTGGTGCCCCTTAAATCTGGCAACGTCATTGTATGCGGCCGCACTTTGGATGCGGAAACGGCGGACGCCTGGCGTGGACGGGTCGCCATGGTGCCGCAGCGCCCGCATTTCCCAGATGAGACACTTGGGGTGTGGCTCGATACCCAGCAGATCGGCGCCGATCCGTGGCCTGCGCTCCAGATGGCCGACGCAGATGGAATTGTGAGGCGACTTCCTAAGGGCCTCGACACACGTTTGGGGGAGAGCGGGGGCGGCGTTTCTGGAGGAGAGGCCCGCAGGCTTCTTCTGGCGCGGGCCATTCACACCGGCGCTCACCTGATCCTTGCAGATGAGCCAACGGCGGATCTCGACCCTGAGACGTCGGCGCGCGTCATCGCGGCCTTGCAAAAAATGAAGGACGAAGGGCGCGCGATCATTGTTGCAACCCATGATCCTGCTCTTGCAGCAGTGATGGACCAGCAGGTGGAGCTGCGGCGATGAAAGCCGTCATCCAAATCGCATGTCTCCTGTTGCGTGCAGACCCGTGGGCGATGGCGCGTGGCGCTGCCTTGTCCGTGGTCGTATTGGCCATGGGCGCAGCGCTCTTGGGACTGTCAGGCTGGTTCATCACTGCCACCGGACTTGCCGGGCTTGCAGGGATCGGTATTGCCTTTGATGTTTTCCGGCCTTCCGCAGGTGTCCGCTTCCTTGCGCTTGGCCGCGCTGCCGCGCGTTATGGTGAGCGGCTGCTGACCCATGACGCAACGTTGCGTGCGTTGGCGGCGTTGCGTGTCGTACTCTTGCGCGGGTATGCAAAACTTGATGCCAAAGGACTCTGGAGGCTGCGTAGCGAAGGAGCGCTGACCCGCATCGTTTCGGATGTCGATGCGCTCGATGGCTTAATCTTGAGATTGGTCCTCCCGATCTCGGCGGCGCTGGTAACGCATCTCATGGTTTTCTTCTTTCTCGGGTGGCTTATAGGCTGGCCTGTCGCGGTGACAGTTTTTGTGGGTTACGTGCCAGCAGCGATCCTGATCTTGTTTGTTCTTGTACGCCGCAGCATCGCACCATCTGCCGAGGTCGAAGACGCTGGACAGCGTCTGCGTCGGGGCGTTATCGACATGATCCGGGACCGCGAGGCATTGATT
Organism: uncultured Paracoccaceae bacterium; assembly: GCA_947500135.1. Classification (GTDB taxonomy): domain Bacteria; phylum Pseudomonadota; class Alphaproteobacteria; order Rhodobacterales; family Rhodobacteraceae; genus Yoonia. The sequence continues at coordinate 26,733 of CANMQX010000012.1, read as the reverse complement.
CTGACCTCGCAATTGCCTCGCAATGAACAACGATTGCGGGCGATCGACGAGCAGACGCGGGCCGCGGCAGCACGCCTCGACCGTGCTGAGCGAGATGCTGGATTTCTGTTTTCTGTTCTTGTGGCCGTGGTTGCCATGGCTGCATTCATGATAGGAGCACATCTGCTGGATAGTGGTCACATCGGACCTGCCCAAGCGGTTATTGGTATTTTTGTTGCACTGGCGCTCGCAGAGGCATTGCTACCGTTGAAGCGCGGCGTTTCTGACTTGGGTCGCATGGTCGGCGCAGCCGAGCGCGTAGCCCCGCATATTGCCATCCAATCGATGTCCTCCAGAAACGCCGACGTCGATGCGGGGCCATTGCTCAGCGTCCAGCGCGCCGACATCAAACTTGAACTCGAAGCAGGTCAGGCAATTGCATTGACGGGACCGTCGGGGGTCGGCAAATCGACCTTGCTGATGCAAATTGCGGGTCTCGATAATGACCATGGCATTCTGCTCAAGGGCAAGCGCCCGTGCGCATGGTCGGAAACAGCCCTAAGGGATTTGCTTACCGTGTTGCCGCAACGAAGTGGACTCATTGCCGGAACCGTGCGCGATAATCTGTTGCTGAGCGGCACGTTCAGTGACCTCGAAATGTGGGTGGCACTTAACACGGTTGTCCTCGTGGAGGACATTCAAGCACGCGGTGGTCTTGAAGCACGGCTTGGGGAAGGCGGTGCAGGTTTGTCAGGAGGCCAGTCGCGACGATTAGCTCTTGCACGTTCCTTGTTAAAAAATCCGCAGATTCTGTTGCTTGACGAACCAACAGAAGGCCTTGATCCCGCGACTGCAGACGCGGTTTTGAGCGGCGTGCGGAAGGCATTTCCGAATACGCTGATTGTTGTTGCCATGCACCGGGGTACGGATCATCGGATCTTTGACCAGACAGTGCAACTATCAGCCTGACTTGGTGACGAAGTCACCGTCAAATTGACAAAACGCAATCATGATTGCCGCGAAACAACCAGTATTTGAGTCGCAAGCATCGACTCGGTGTTGGTCTCAGGCAAAAGGATTTGCGTTAATGGAGTTAGACGTTGTTGAGCTGTCGCGCCTGCAGTTTGCGATGACAGCCATGTATCACTTTCTCTTTGTGCCGCTGACCCTGGGTCTGTCGGTCATCGTTGCGATCATGGAGACAGTCTACGTCATGACGGGCCGACCGATCTGGCGGCAGATGACGAAGTTCTGGGGCACGCTGTTTGGGATCAATTTCGTTCTGGGCGTCGCTACCGGGATCACCATGGAATTCCAATTCGGGATGAACTGGAGTTACTACAGCCATTATGTCGGGGACATCTTCGGTGCGCCGCTGGCCATTGAAGGGCTGATGGCATTCTTTCTGGAGGCGACCTTCGTAGGCCTCTTCTTCTTTGGTTGGGACAAGCTGAGCAGCGTCCAGCACCTGATGGTGGCTTGGCTCGTGGCACTCGGCTCAAACTTCTCCGCGCTCTGGATCCTCATCGCCAACGGATGGATGCAAAACCCCGTCGGGGCTGAATTCAACCCTGATACGATGCGCATGGAGATGACCTCCTTCTTCGACGTGCTGTTCAACGAGGTCGCGCAAGCGAAGTTCGTGCACACTGTTTCAGCCGGCTACGTCACTGCAGCTGTGTTCGTGCTTGGCGTTTCGGCTTGGTATCTGCTCAAGAACCGCCACGTGGAATTGGCGCGACGGTCGATCACTGTTGCGGCTTCGTTTGGCTTGGCGGCCGCTTTGTCCGTTGTCGTTTTGGGAGACGAATCCGGCTATTCGGCCAGTCACACGCAAAAGATGAAACTGGCGGCCATTGAGGCCATGTGGGAGACCGAAGACGCGCCGGTGTCCATCACGGCCATAGGCTTCCCTGATCAGGAAGCGCGCGAGACGCATTATGCCATTAATATCCCATGGGTAATGGGTTTGATCGGAACACGCTCGCTCACCGAAGAAATCCCTGGCATCAATGATCTGGTCGAAGAGGCCGAAGTTAGGGTCAAAAGCGGCATCATTGCCTATGACGCCTTGCAGGCAATCCGTAAGCTGCGTGACGCAACATCTGATGAGCTTCGTACAACATTCGAGGCGCATTCCGATGATCTGGGCTTTGCTTATCTGTTACTGCGATACGTCGACGATCCACGCGAAGCGACCCTGGAACAGATTGCGCAAGCGGCTGAAGATACTGTCCCAACGGTTTGGCCGCTTTTTTGGGCCTTCCGGATTATGGTGGGCCTTGGCTTCGCCTTTATCGGGGTGATGGCGTATTTCTTTTATCGTTCGTCTTTTAAGGACCAGACCTATCCACGTTGGGCACTCTGGGCCGCTGTCTTCACGATCCCGACACCTTGGATCGCGGCGGAAATGGGTTGGTTTGTTGCTGAATTCGGTCGCCAGCCCTGGACGGTGGACGGCGTCTTGCCGACGGCCCTATCGGCCAGCCACCTCAGCGTCGCTGATCTTCTGATCACGCTTGCGGGTTTTATGCTTTTCTACACAATCCTTTTCATCGTCGAGATGGGGTTGATGTTGAAATACATCCGTAAGGGTCCGTTTCAGGATGTGGAAGAAACTAATGCCTGGGAAGCACGGCATGAGCATCGCCTGCGAACCCATGATGGCAAAGGCCCCTTTGCCCCCGCCGGTGCAAGTGCGGCCTCAGCAGTCGATCCTGACATGCCCGGCGCAAGCGCAACCCCTGCGGAGTAAATGCAATGATCCTTCATGAATTGATCGACTATGAAATCTTGCGGGTGATCTGGTGGGCGCTCTTGGGCGTGCTGCTGATTGGCTTCGCACTCACCGACGGCTTCGACATGGGCGTCGGTGCGCTCTTGCCTTTCGTCGCAAAGACGGACGTGGAGCGGCGTGTTGTGATCAACACTGTCGGTCCGGTCTGGGAAGGGAACCAAGTCTGGTTCGTCTTGGGTGGCGGTGCAATCTTCGCCGCTTGGCCACCGCTATATGCCGTCAGCTTCTCAGGCTTTTACCTTGCAATGTTCGTTGTTCTTGCAGCGTTGATTGTTCGACCGGTCGCCTTCACCTACCGTTCCAAGCGTGAAAGTCCCAAATGGCGGGCCAGTTGGGACTGGGCCTTGTTCGCAGGCGGCGCGGTTCCTGCGCTGCTCTTTGGTGTGGCTGTGGGCAACGTGCTCTTGGGAGTGCCTTTTCATCTGAACGAGATGCTGATGCCGCGATATGACGGCAACTTCGCAATCAAATTCATTGGCCTCTTGCGTCCCTTTGCTTTGCTCGCCGGTGTCGTATCCCTCTCAATGCTCCTGATGCACGGTGCAGCCTGGCTCTGCCTAAAATCCGAAGGCCTTGTGGCCCGACGTGCCCGCCGCATTGGCGCCCTAGCCGGCATGACCGCGATGGCTGGCTATGCGCTAGGTGGATTGTGGCTGGCGGTCGGGATTGACGGGTTTGCTTTCGTAGATGATGTCGTGAGGGATGGACCGTCGAATCCGCTATACTCAGAGGTGGCGCGCGGTGGGTCCTGGTTGTCGGTCTATGCCGAGCGTCCGTGGATCGCCGTTGCGCCCGCAATGGGATTTGTCGGAATGGCACTGGCTATTCAAGGCTTGCGGGCCGGGCGTGAAGTATCAACGCTGCTCTGGTCAAAGTTGGCGATCACTTGCGTGATCTCCTCCGTTGGACTGACGATGTTTCCATTCATCTTGCCGTCGACCGCGCATCCGGATTCTTCGCTAACCGTTTGGGACTCTTCTTCTTCCCATATAACTCTGTTCATCATGCTGATCTGCACCGCAATCTTCATGCCGCTGATCCTGATGTACACCGCATGGGTCTACAAAGTGCTCTGGGGCAAGGTCACCGAAGCCGACGTCACCGGAAATTCCGACAGTGTTTACTGAGAAAGGATCGACCAATGTGGTATTTTGCTTGGCTTCTTGGCCTCCCGCTTGCTGCGATTTTTGCTGTCATGAACGCCATGTGGCTGGAAATGCAACGTGATCGCAGACTCACAGAAGAAGATCGCGAACCAACATCCGTGGTCGTTGGCGACTAAGCGAACGGCGGGATGTGCATGTTGTCAGTGCGTTCTTAAAGAAGGTGGGAAAATGGACAGAAGACAATTCTTGACTGCTGCGGGTGGTGGGGCGGCTGCATCGCTCATCTCGGGCGATGTAGCAGCACAGAGCAACCTGATCCAGACATCGGCCCGGATCATAATAATTGGTGCTGGCGCTGCGGGCACTGCGCTGGCCAACCGTCTGGTGCGTCGTCTTGACGGTGCCCAGATCACCTTGATTGATCCGCGTCGGAATCATCTTTACCAACCCGGGCTGACGCTGGTCGCCGCGGGTCTGAAACGGTCTGACTATGTGGTGTCTGACACAGCACAATGGTTGCCCGATGGGGTAACCTGGCTAGCTGAATGGGTGGCAGCTGTCGATGCCGAGGCCAAGACGGTTTCAACTCAGAGCGGCGAAACACTGCCCTATGATTGGCTTGTCGTCGCGCCAGGCCTTGTCCTTGATCACGACGCGATTGACGGCTTCAGCCTCGACATGGTGGGTGAGAACGGCATTGGCGCGCTTTATGCGGGTCCGAACTATGCCGCGCGGACATGGGCTGCTGCCCGCCGCTTCACCGAAGAGGGTGGAACGGGGCTGTTCACCCGGCCGGCGACCGAGATGAAGTGCGCGGGTGCTCCGCTCAAGCATACGTTCCTGATCGACGACATTGCGCGGCGGGCAGGGAACGCGGGTAAGATGAACATGGTCTATGCCGCGCCGCAATCGTCGCTATTCGGTGTGCCGATTGTGGCCGAGAAGGTGCGAATGCTGTTTGAGGACCGGGGCGTTGGCACGATGATGAATCGAACGCTGACGGCGATTGATGCCAGCACGAAACGCGCGACTTTTGCAGTTAGTGGAGGTGTGGAAGTTGTTGACTACGATTACATTCACGTCATTCCACCACAGCGTGCACCTGAATTTGTCATCCAGTCCGGTCTCGCTTGGGCGGACAGGTGGACGGATCAGGGATGGGTCGAATGTGACATGCAGACCCTGCGACATCTTCGCTACCCGGAAGTCTTTGCCTTGGGTGATGTCGCAGGTGTGCCCAAGGGCAAGACTGCTGCCAGCGTCAAGTGGCAGGTACCGGTGGTCGAGGATCACATCGTCGCCGGGATCGAAGGCCGGGAAGGAACCGAGACCTACAACGGCTACACGTCCTGCCCGATGGTCACTCGGATCGGTCGCGCCATGTTGGTGGAGTTCGACTATAACGACAATCTTGTCCCATCATTTCCGGGCCTGATCGCCCCGCTTGAAGAGTTGTGGATCAGCTGGCTGATGAAGGAGGTGGCGCTCAAGGCCACCTACAACGCCATGCTGCGCGGCAGGGCATAGGAGACGCGTTATGAAAGACATGACTTTTGAAACCCTGATCGCTGTATTCGAAGAAATCTTCGGACGCAGCCTGTTCTGGGTCATGGTTGCCGTCGCGGTGGTTGTCACTCTCGGATATCTCTTCGTTCTCATCCGCGACCGATCCATAAGCTGGAAGAAATTTCTGTTCGCTCAGTTGTCTATGCCGGTTGGGGCAGTTCTGGCGATCTGGTTTGTTATGGTGATGACTGAGTCCCGACTGACGGACCTTGGTGGCCCCGTCGACATCATTGTCTTTCTTGGCATTGCGGTCACGGGGGCCATAGGCATGGCCATTCTGGTCTACACGCTTGAATCCCTTTTCGGCTCCAAACGCACCAAACAAAGTTCTGAGAATTGATCAAACTGATGTTCCCCAATGCGAGCATCAGGTGCTTTTCACCAATTAGAAAATCCCCAGCCACTCAGGAGCCTACTGATGAAAAAACTCATCCTTTCCATCATTCTCGTCGCAGCAACCGCGACGTCGACACTTGCGCAAGACATGTCCAAGGTGGTCACTGTCGTAACGTCGTCGGACCCGCAAACCCAACTGATGTCCATGGTTTTGACCATGGCTGCCGCACAGCAAGGTGCAGAAGCGCACATCCTGCTTTGTGGCCCCGCCGGAGACTTGGCTCTGAAAGATGCGCCTGAAAGTGCCACAGCGGGCCAAGCGCCTCGCAATATGAGCCCGCAACGTTTGATGCAGATGATCCGCGAAGATACGGGCGCCACCGTCGAGGTCTGCGCAATCTACCTGCCGGGGCAGAGTGAAGATCCGGCCGTGCTGCTGGATGGGATAGGCGTCGCAAAGCCTGCAGAGATGGCGGCAAGGCTTCTGGCAACTGACGCCCGTGTCTTGAGCTTCTAAACAATGCAATATGTGCCGCGCTCGGATTCTGGGCGCGGCACATATTATACCGTCTACGCGACGAACTTCGCAAATCGGTAGGCCGTCACAGGCGCGAAAACCTGAAGATGCGACTATGTTGCGCTCATGTGTTTCGTCACCCAATACGAGGCCGGCAAAGCCGCCGCGAAACGGATGCCGGCAGCAATGAGGATGGGCGTCAGAGTATCATAGCCCATAACAAGTGCCACAATGATCGCACTCCCGGCCAGCGTGGTTGAAATGACAGAAAAGGGAAAGCCTGCCAATCTGAACACTTCAAAAACCCTTTTGCGTTCTGATATCGTCTAGGGCCGCAATCTTCCGAACGCATTGATTTGCATGACAATCTAACCATTCGGGCGATCAATTATGTATGGGCGAAATATGCTGTTCTACAATTTCGGCTCTTGCGGAGGTTAGGCACGTCGCAACTTGCCTGAAGAGTTCTGCATGAGGCGAGCTTTTGCGCCATGCCAACGCTACTTGTCGCGTGCGAGCGCCTTTTACCTGTCCAAGATGCAATTTGTGCCCTCTCAAAAATTCCGGCATCAACGGCCAGCTTAGGAAGGAGTGTAATCCCAAGATCTTCTTCCACCATCGCCACCAAGGTCGAAAGACTGACGACGGACATTATTCATCGCGTTTCTAACATGGATAGCGGATGAGCCAGGTGAAGCTGTTCCCGCAGCGGATGTCGCAATTGAACTGGAATAATACAGCGATGGGCGGCGCGTTTGCCTGCTGCGCCCATCGTTGAACATCTTCGTGCCAAGTAGCACTAAAGCAGCCATAAAATGACGCCGCTCGCGACCGCCCCAGCGGTAAGAACAGTTGCTGTCAGAGCCATGTTTTGATGCGACTGCGCGTTCGCATCATGCTCATCCATCCGGCTCAATGTCGCACGGCACCGGCGTGCCGCTGCCCAGAAAATCAATATTGCGCAAAATATAAACAGCTCTGCAACAACCTTCGCGATGATCGGGTAATCTGTTGCCCCAAAAACCGCTTTCAGACCCAGCGCCACGCCGATACAGGCCATACCGGTCCGCATCCAAGCCGCAAAAGTCCGTTCATTCGCCAAAACGGTTCGGTCCTCTGCCCATGCGGTGCGGGGGTCATCATGTTCCTTAGCTGCGCGATCTCCCGCTGGTTTGTCGTCGGCCATTTGCTGATCTTATCCAGTTCGTTTCCAACAAATAAGGGCGCACCCGCCAAGGGTGCGCCCGTCTGACATCATACCAAACATGTTAGTCAGGCGATGCCGCGTGCCCCGCGTGGTCCGGCGACAAGCCAAATGATGAAGCCGATCAAAGGCAGCACCAACACCAGCAATGTCCAAAGGACTTTTGACCCCGTGGATGCGCCTGACCCGATAATCGAAATGATGGCCCAGATGTTCAGGGCCAACAAAATTACGCCACCAATACCTGCATATTCCATATCTAAATTCTCCGTTTTCACGTTTTCTCTGCCGTCCCAACACGCCACGCCGGGAATGGTTCCGTAAAGTTTTAGGGTTCCAGTTTCTCGTGGGCCTGCGGACCTGCGGGGTACGGCGTGGAACAAATTGGATGTTGGCGCGTTAAGCCGGGTTGCAACATGCGGAGCGATCATGGAACAAGCCGACATCACCACCACACTGACAGTTAAACTTTCGGACTACGTGACAAAATTTGTCGAGGCGGCCCCGCGATTGGCCGTGGCGTTGGCCTTGCTGCTTATGACCTGGGCAGTGGTTTCATTTCTGAAACTCGTCATTCGTCGGTTGGGTGCCCGGTTCCGCCTGCGTCGCAACCTCATCAATGTTCTGGCGATGATGGCGGGTGTCGGGCTGTGGTTGATTGGGTCATTGATCGCTCTGACCGTCGTATTCCCGTCGATTACACCGGGCAAGGCGTTGACGACGCTCGGGCTTGGCTCTGTTGCCATTGGCTTTGCATTCAAGGACACGTTCGAGAACTTTCTTGCAGGCATCCTTATCTTGTTGCGTGAACCGTTCCGGATCAACGACTACATCGAATGCGAGGACATCGAGGGTCAGGTTGAGGATATCACCATTCGTGACACGCATATCCGCCAAACCGATGGGCAACTGGTCGTTGTTCCCAATCATATGCTGTTTCAGAATGCAGTGGTGGTCCGCACCGACCGTGATTTACGACGTACCACCATAATTTGCGGCGTAGCTTATGGCGAAGATGTCGATGTCGCGCGGGGTGTGATTCAGGACGCTGTGACAGCCGTTGATACGGTGCGCGATGATATTAAGGACGTGCAGGTATTTGCCCAATCCTTTGGCGCGTCGTCGATTGACTTTGAAGTGACATGGTGGACCGGGTCCCGACCGATCGACATTCGTACATCACGCGATCAGGTTGTAGCGGCTGTAAAATCGGCCTTGGATGATGCGGGAATTGAGATACCATTCCCATATAGAACCCTGACATTCAAGGAACCGCTTAAGATGCAGACCATCGCAAACAGTACCGACGATGCTGCAGCAACCTGATGGGAAAACGCGCGTTCCTTGTCAAACTGCTGCAAGATATCAGAGCAAGCTACTGGTTTCTGCCCTCGGTTCTGGTGATTGCGGGCCTCATACTGGCGGGGATGACCGACTGGGTTGACCGCAACGTCGATCTGCTGCCGTTCAACCTGCCTGATACATTTATCGACACACAAGCCGATGGTGCCCGGTCGACACTGGCCGTCATTGCGCAATCCATCATTGGTGTGACCGGCGTCATGTTTTCCATGACAATCGTTGCCGTGTCTTTCGCATCCGGCAATTTTGGCCCGCGATTGATTGGCAACTTCATGCGCGACCGGGGCAACCAGTGGAGCCTGGGGATACTGATCGCGACCTTTGTGTATGCGATAGTCGTATTGCGTTCGGTACAAGACGGGTTCGATGGTGGCGTTGATCAATTTGTGCCGCAATATTCACTTTTGGTGGCAATCGGTCTGACATTGATTTGCGTGTTCACGATGATCTATTTCGTTCACCACGTGCCCGAGACAATCAATGTCAGCCGGATCTCGGCCGATCTGGGTTACCGGCTGGAATGCCAGATTCGAGATATGATTGATGATCAGGGGGAAGACGACGACAAAGACGGTTGGCCGCAAGATGACCCTGTTTGTAGTATAAGCGCGGGAACGTCTGGTTATATTCAGACCTGCAATTTCAACCAGTTGAAGGAACTGGCGGCGGAAAACGGTTGGCACGTTGAGATGCGGGTGGCGATTGGTGATTTCGTGACCACAGCGACCGAAGTATTCGTGATCTGGGCGAAGGATGATGTGACCGACGACCAGGTTCAAAATCTGATCGAGTGCTTTGCCGTTGGCTCGGGACGTACCGAAAACCAAAACCCAGGCTTTGTTGCGCAGCAACTGGTGGAAATGGTCGCAAGGGCGCTGTCACCCGGTATCAATGACCCATACACAGCAATGGATTGTATCAACCGACTGACCGCTGTTCTTACTGTAGCATCGGTTTACAAGGGCGGGCTCAGCCCCCGACAGTCAACGCGCTTGCGGTATCCTCAGCTCGACTTTCCGGGATTGTTTGCGGTGACCTTTCCGTTGTGCCGCCAATATGTCCGACCTGACGATATCACACGCCAACATGCGCTGCGCGTTTTGCGGCAGCTGAAAGATGTGGCCAAACCCCGCCACCAATCCGTGATCATGGATGAAATCGACGCATTGTCGCAAGACTAAGACAGGCGCGCGGAACCCACAGCGGATATCTGCGTTTAGCCTTACAAGCGATAATGGAGACGTGGATGACACTTCAAGTCGGCGACAAGGTCAAATGGAACTGGGGCAACGGCACGGCTGCCGGGACGGTAGAAAAGACATATGCCAAACCGATTACCCGCACTATCAAAGGCACCGAGGTGACCCGCAACGGATCAGATGACGACAACGCGCTTTACATTGAACAAGAGGATGGGGATGCGGTGTTGAAACTCGCGTCCGAGGTCAGCAAGGCGTGACAGATCGTGGATTGATATATTATCCCGACGACCAGCCCGGCATTCAGCGGCGAAAGCGGGGACGTGACTTTGCCTATTTCGCCCCTGATGGCACGAATATCGACGACGCGGTTGAGCGCAAACGTCTTGTGGCGCTGGCTGTCCCGCCAGCCTATCGCGATGTGTGGATGTGTCCACTGCCGCAGGGCCACCTGCAGGCAACCGGGCGAGACGATAAAGACCGCAAACAATATCGCTATCATCCTGACTGGACCGCCGCACAAGCCCAGACAAAGTTCGACAAGTTGGTGGATTTTGGTCATCAACTGCCCGGTATTCGCCGCAAAGTCAGGCGTGATTTATCTTATGAGGTTGGCGAAAAGACCTTTGCCCTGGCAAGTGCAGTTGCAATGATCGATCGGCTTGCCATGCGCGTCGGGAATGAGGCCTATACCCGCGAAAATGGCAGCTACGGTGCGCTGACCCTACGCAACCGTCATGTCAACATGACGGGGAACATGATTGCCTTGCGGTATACTGCAAAAGGCGGAAAACGGGTGCGCCGACAACTGGCGGACCGGACACTGGCGCGTGTCTTGAACAAGATCGGTGATCTGCCGGGCGCTTCGCTGCTGTCGTGGATTGATGACGATGGGCAGCCACAAACGCTTGGTTCTGAAACACTCAACCGCTACATCGCCGATGCCGCAGGAGATGACGACACAACCGCCAAGACCTTTCGTACTTGGGCAGGCACGCTTGCCGCCTTTGAAACTGCCGAAACCGGGCCAACCACGATCAAGGCGATGTCAGAGGCGGCTGCAAAGCGACTTCACAACACCGCAACTATCGCACGAAACAGTTACATCCATCCCGATATCATCGAACTGGCGGGTCAGGATTTCACCCTGCCCAAGGCCGTCAAACACAGCGATCTGCGGGTCGCTGAACAACGCATGCTGGGCTATCTGGAAAATAATTGAACCAATTTGACATTGCCACGTTATGTCCCGGACGTAATGCAGGGGACAGGCGTGAGCGACTCAAGAAATCTGACAACGGATCCGGTATGGATTAATTTGCTGCGCCTTGCAGGGCCGATGGTGCTCGGGATCGTCGCGGTCATCTCGGTCTCGCTTGTCGATACCTATTATGTCGGGCAGCTTGGCACACAACAACTAACGGCCCTGTCTTTCACCTTCCCAGTGACGCTTTCTGTCTCCAGTCTGGCTATCGGGCTTGGTGCAGGCGCATCATCCGTGGTGTCGCGCGCGGTGGGGTCAAAGGACACCAAAGACGCCAAGCGACTTGCCACCGACAGCATCGTTCTTGCCATCATTCTGGTCATGATGGTCGCCACAGCAGGCTATTTTTCGATCGATTGGTTATTCGGGCTGCTGGGTGCCAAAGGCGACGTGCTCGACATGGTTCGGCGCTACATGCAGATTTGGTTCCTGGCCATTCCACTGCTGGTCGTGCCCATCGTGGCGAACTCCATCGTGCGCGCGGTCGGTGATGCGTTTTGGCCTAGCGCGGTTATGGTCGGGTCGGCGCTGATCAATATCAGTGTGACGCCAATCCTTATATTTGGCTGGGGTCCGATCCCCGCCATGGATATCGAAGGCGCGGCCTTGGGCACGCTTGTCGCCTGGCTGTTTACACTTGTTGGCGCTTTCCTACTTGTCGCGTGGCGTGAACAGATGCTCACGATGAAGCTTCCACCCATCGGCGATCTGTATCGGTCATGGAAACGGGTTCTTGTCGTTGGGATACCCGCATCCTTTGGGAATGCCGTAAACCCCATCGGAATTGCGATCGTCACATCGATCCTTGCCACGTTTGGGGACACAGTTGTTGCGGGTTTCGGCGTAGCAACGCGGATCGAGTCGCTATCAGTGATCCCGATGCTGGCTTTGTCTTCGGCCATTGGGCCATTTACCGGTCAGAACTGGGGTGCGTCAAAACTCGACCGCATTATTCGCGCGCTCAAGATCAGCTATGCCATCTGTGCATGTTGGGCGATTGTGCTGGCGGTCTTCTTTTGGGTATTTGCAGAGGCCATCGTTGGGCTGTTTACCGGTGATGCCGATGTCATCCGAACCGCATCACTTTATCTATCCATCATCCCGCTCAGCGTCTGGGGTTACGGCATGGTGATCATCGCAGCCGGGGCCTATAACGCGCTTGGAAAGTCGCAGGTTGGTTTGGCGTTCTACCTGACGCGGACAGCGCTTCTTTACGTTCCACTCTCATTTCTGGCAGCAATGCTTGCCCAATCCTGGGCCGTCTTTTTGGCTATCGCTGTCGCCAACGCGGTGAGCGGCGCTGCGGTCGCCGCCTTTGCTGTCTGGTGGTTGAAAAGAATGACCTCTGATGCCGGTTTCAGCGGAACGGAAATGGCTTCGGCGCGTTGAGCCATCACAAGCCGTCCTCGGGCGGGCCGATAAGCAAATATCTAGAAAGGATAAAGCGATGAATTGGGATCAAATCGAAGGCAAATGGAAAGAGTTTTCGGGCGACGTCAAGGCGAAATGGGGCGAACTGACCGATGACGAAGTCGCCGAAGTGAATGGCGACCGCGAAGCATTGGAAGGTAAGATCCAAGCGAAATACGGTAAAACCAAAGAAGAAGCGAAGGAGGAGGTGGAAGCCTTCCTGAACGCGCACTGAGTTCACAAATCTTGGACGCCTGAAGATTGTCGGGCATCGCCTCGGCCGTCTGCAGTGAGTGACATAAGTTGATACTTGGTTGGCCAGTTTCTGGCCAACCTTCTTTCATGTAAAAATCATTATAAAACAAACAGATAAACCATCAAAAACTCGTGTGCGTCGCTTAGGAAGTTCCCGTTTTCTTGACGCTGGCATCGACCTGAAGTTCCGCGAGGACACTCAACACCTGCACGTCACGGAACCACCAATCCAGTTTGATAGCAAAGCGCATTGTAACAGCATGGGCTATTTGATGGCGTGAAGGTCAGAGCGTCTGAAGCTGCGCAACAGCATAAACTAAACGCCATATTAACCTTCGCACCGCGCGCTGCGTTCATCATGCAAATCCCGGCGACGGGGTCCGACGTTTTGCCGACGTCTCGCTGACGCTTTGCAGACCGTCCATTTTGCCTGTTTTTCCTGCGTTAACGATTGATTCGCGGAAGTTCGAGGTGACCAACGTCCGGTAGGGGTTCCGCAACACCACCGAACGTTGCGCGGGCCCCGAAAAAAGGCCCCGACGATGCGGGGCCTTTTTTTTGTGTCTTAACCAAAGATGAAATTGTCTTCGGTCAGGCTGGAGGCGCGGACCCATGACAGGTCAATACTGTCCCCATCACCCAGATCGATATGGGTGCGGAACCAGTTGCCCGAGATGTCCAGATTTTCAATTCCGTCAAATCCAAAATCGCTTAGGTCGATCTGGTCCTGATGGGTATTGAAGTCACGGATCTTGTCGCGCCCATCGCCCTCATTAAAGATGAACGTGTCTGCGCCGCGCCCACCATAGATGGAGTCGTGCCCGGTGCCGCCTTCGATCATATCATCGCCTGATCCGCCAAACAGCCGGTCATGGCCGGCACCCCCTTTGACGGTGTCATCGCCCGACCCGCCATAGACACGGTCATTGCCATTGCCACCGTCGACATGGTCATCGCCGCGCCAGCCGCTGATCAGGTCGCGCCCGTCACCGCCAAGCCCGACATCGTCACCAGACCCCAACAAAATAAAGTCGTTACCACCTTTGCCGCTGACAAAATCATCGCCGCGCCCGGTATAGAAATAGTCGCGTCCGTCATCACCGATTTTCAGATCGACATTCTTCCCGGCCAGCAGATCGGCGGGGATCAAGACCTCATCAATGACATGGACGATGCCATTATTGGCTTGGATATCAGTGGCGATCAGGTTGGCATCCGGGCTATCGGGATCATTGTCGATCAGGCTGGTGCCGGAGACCTCAACCGTGCCGCCTTGCAGGGTCTCGATATTTTCAAGCCCCAGCACCTGACTGGCCTGCAATGACTGGCCCGACACATGATAGGTCAGCACATCGGTCAACAATGGGATCGGATCGCCCTTGCCCACAACGGTCAGCACATCAACCAGATAGTTCCATGCACCCGCCTCATCCGCGCCATGGAAACCAACATCCTGCGCCAGTTTGACAAAGGCGTCGTCGGTGGGGGCAAAGACCGTCAGGTCCACATCGGCATCCGCCAGCGTTTCGGCCAGCCCAGCGGTTTTGACAGCTTCCAGCAGAATATCAAAATCCGCACCGTTGTCGTCAAAGCCTTCACCAGACTCAGCCACGATTTCGGTGATGCTTGGCGCTTCATTGCCCGGCAGATCAACAGGCAACAAAACCCGGTCAATCACATGGATAATGCCGTTGGATGCGGCGATATCGGTGGCCACCAAAGACGGGTCAATCAGGTCCGGTTCTAGGTCGGTTAGGGTGGGCAATTCGCCTGCACCGATGACGCCACCTTGAATGGTTTGGACGCTACCAGCTGCGGCGATGTCCGCAGCCGTCTGTGCCCCGCCGGACACATGATAGGTCACAACCGTGTTCAGCGTTCCGACATCCACGTTTTCAACAAGGAAGGTTGTGACGGCCCCGGCATCCGATGTATCGCCATCAAATCCCAGATCAGCAGCCAGTTGGCCAAAGGCCGCGTTATTGGGTGCAAACACGGTCAGCGATGCGTCGGCATTCGCCAAAGTTCCAACCAAATCAGACCCTTCGAGGTTCGCGTCGATATATTGCAGGGCCGCGACAAGGATGCTGAAGTCCGGATTATCCAGTGCGATGTCGACGATTGTCGGCTCTGCGGGTTCGTTCCCAGGCAGGTCAATGGGCAGCAAAACGCGGTCGATGACATGCACCACACCATTCGCCGCCGGAATGTCTGTGGCGACAAGGGTCGGGTCGGCCAGATCAGGTTCCAAATCCACCAGCGCGGGCAGGCTGCCAGCACCGATGCTGCCACCTTGCAGGGTGTCAACGGACCCGGCGGCGGCGATATCGGCGGCAGTCAAGGCACCACCAGCGACGTGATAGGTTACTACGGCGTTCAGCGTTCCGACATCCACATTCTCAACGAGGAAAGTTGTAACCGCTGCGGTGTCGCCTGTGTCACCATCAAAGCCCAGATCGGCCGCCAGTTGGCCAAAGGCGGCGTTTGTTGGGGCAAAGACAGTCAGCGATGCGTCGGCGTTCGACAACGCGCCAACAAGGTCGGACCCTTCAAGATTGGCATCAATATACTGCAACGCCGCAACAAGAATGCTGAAGTCAGGATTGCCTGTGGCGATGCCAGCAATTGTTGGGTCGTGAGCAGGTTCATTGCCCGGCAGATCGATGGGCAGCAATACGCGGTCGATGATGTGCAAGACGCCATTATCAGCAAGGATATTGGTATCCACCAGCGTCGGGTCAGCCAGGTCAGGCTCCGCATCGGTCAGGGCTGGCAGGTTGTCTGCGCCAATGGTGCCGCCCTGCAATGTGGTGACGTTACCGGCGGCAGCGATGTCGACATCTTTCAACACACCATCCGCGACATGATAAGTGACGACCGCATTCAGCGTTTCAACGTCCACGTTTTCGACAAGGAATGTGGTGACCGCAGTCGCATCACCGGTGTCACCGTCAAAGCCCAGATCGGCGGCCAATTGGCCAAAGGCCGCGTTTGTCGGTGCAAAGACCGTCAGCGACTGAGCGGGATCATTCAGCGTCGCAACAAGGTTGAACCCTTCCAGATTGTCGTCAATGAACCCGAGTGCGGCGACAAGGATGCTAAAGTCAGAATTCGTGGTGGCGATGCCAACAAAGGTTGCCATGGTTTGCCCCTCCCATAGTGAATTGAAAAGAAAAGGGCGGCCCGTTTTGGAACCGCCCTGAAGTTGTTGTTTAGCTTGGTGGCAGGATCACTTTGTCGATGACATGGATCACGCCGTTCGATGCCTCAACATCCGCAGCGGCGACAGTTGCGTCATTCACCATGACACCACCTTCGGTTTGAATGGTCACATCCGCGCCATTGACGGTGGCGGCTGTCATACCATCGCTGAGGTCAGTTGACATCACTTTGCCGGGGACAACGTGGTAAGTCAGAATTGCGGTCAGCGCCTCTGGATCAGCAAGCAGACCTTCGACTGTGCCTTCGGGCAGGGCTGCAAATGCTTCGTCCGTTGGGGCGAACACAGTGAACGGACCTTCGCCTTTCAATGTGTCAACAAGACCGGCGGCTTCGACAGCGGCGACCAATGTTGTGAACGATCCGGCTTCAACGGCTGTGTCCACGATGTCCTTGCTGTGACCGTCAGCAAAGGCGGATGTTGCCATGGCAGTCGTTGCGGCAAGTGCGATAAAAGTTCTGCGTAGCATTTATTTCTCCTCATTTGGGAAATGCCATTTCTTTCGGCATCGAGCTTTCTACGGAGGATTGGGGCGCTGGATCACAGGGGATAATCGCTGACCCGATTTGACGACAGGTTTGATCGCGCTAAGCCGTGCCGTTTTCGAATTTCCAGTCACAGTTCTGTGATAATCCGTTAGAAAGACGGGAAAAATTACGAGTATTTCAATCAGTTGGCGCCATCGTGAGACACCTTTCAAAACTTCTGCCCTATATGATGGGCAGACTTGAAATGATCGGAGCCCGAAATGGCATATCGCTGGACCAATAACCTGACGCGTGCTGACGTCACCCCAAAGGCAGCATATCTGAACCGCCGCCAGATTTTGGCAGGTACTGTTGGCCTTGGCGCGATTGGTTTGACTGGGCAAGCTGCGGCACAAGATGCGTTGGAACCCAATACACTGGAAGAGATCACCAGCTACAACAACTACTATGAATTCGGGACCGGCAAGGAAGACCCGGCGCGCAATGCCCATCAACTGGTTACAGCGCCTTGGTCGATCAAGGTTGATGGCATGGTCGATAGCCCGGGTGATTATGCGCTGGCCGATCTGTTGGATGGGCTGACGGTCGAAGATCGTATCTACCGGTTCCGCTGTGTCGAGGCGTGGTCGATGGTTATCCCATGGAACGGGATTGAGCTGGCCGATATCCTGAACAAGGTCGGTGTGCAGGAAGGCGCGAAATATGTGGCCTTTGAAACCGTGGTGCAGCCGGAAAACATGATCGGCGTGCAGCGCCGCGTTCTGGACTTCCCCTATGTCGAAGGTCTGCGTTTGGACGAGGCGATGCATCCCCTGACTATTATGGCGACAGGTATATATGGTGACCCGATTGCCAATCAGAACGGCGCGCCGATCCGTTTGGTTGTGCCGTGGAAATATGGTTTCAAATCGATCAAGTCGATTGTTGGGATCACCCTCACGGATGAAGAACCGCCCACCAGCTGGAACAAGGCCAACGAGCGCGAATATGGGTTCTATAGTAATGTGAACCCCGAAGTCAGCCACCCACGTTGGAGCCAGGCATCCGAACGCCGCATCGGTGGCGGCCTGTTTGCCCCACGCGTGGATACGTTGATGTTCAACGGTTACGAAGAAGAGGTCGCCAGCCTGTATGAAGGCATGGACCTGACGGAATTCTACTAGGTCGGCCCTGCACACTATATATAACATATACAACTGTATTTCGGAAACCCGCGTGACCCTATCCCAAACCATCAATGACCTGCTTCGCAAGCTGCCTGCCTGGCTGATCTATGTCGCCACTGCAGCTTGGGTCGCGTGGATGTTTCATCTTGCCAATACAGGTCGTTTGGGGGTCGAGCCGATCAACAGGTTAGAGCGCGCATATGGCGAGTTGGGTCTGCAGTTGATGGTGGCGGGTTTGTTGGTGACACCCCTGCGCAATTTGACCGGTGTGAACTTGCTGAAATTTCGGCGGGCCATTGGTGTCAGCGCGTTTTTCGTCATCCTTGCGCATTTCATGGTTTGGGCTGTGTTGGACGTACATTCGCTTGAACGGGTTTGGACCGAAATCGTCAAACGGCCTTACGTGACCATCGGGATGGCGGGCTTTATCCTGATGATCCCGCTGGCGGTCACATCCAACAATCTGTCGCTGCGCAAACTGGGGGCCGCGACGTGGCGCAAACTGCACAAGCTGACCTATCCAATCGCGGTGCTGGGGGCGGTGCATTACCTTTGGCTGGTCAAGGGTTTTCAGATTGAACCGCTTGTCTATCTGGCGGTGATCCTGGGGCTGATATTCGCCCGGATGAAATGGGGTCGCGCCCGGGCAATCGCCTGACCTTTCCATTCCCAAAACTGCCGCTAAGGTCGCGGCATGACAGACACCCGTAAAACCGTCCTTTTGACCATGTTCGTATTCGCGCTGGAACCGTTGCCGTTCGGCGCGTGGCTGGCGCTGATCCCTTTTGTGAAAGAACAGCTTGCCCTGAACAAGGCGCAGTTGGCGATTGCACTGCTGGGTATGCCCGTTGGTGTGATCCCAAGTTTGCAGGTGGCGGGCTGGTTGATGTCGCGGGTGGGACCGCGCCGGGTGCTGGCGGTGGCCTTTCCGATACAAGTGCTGGTGCTGTGCCTACCATTGCTGGCCACCGGGTTGGCCAGCCTGTTCATGACCCTTGTCTTGTATGGCTCTGTCGTTGCGATGTTGCAGGTCGGTCTGAATGTCTACGCAGGCCGGTTGGAAAAGCAGCGCGGCCTGACAGTGATGAGCAGATGCCACGGGTTTTGGGCGCTGGGCGTGATGGTGGGGTCATTGCTGATCGCGCTGATGCCATCGGTGCCGCCGTTGCTGGCGGTCGTCTATATAGGTGTACCCTCTGCGGTGCTGGGGATCTGGGCGGCCTTGTCGCTGGAACGTCTGGCAGGGCAGGAGGGTGGGCCCGCCCCGCCACGCCGCCGATTGCGCGCTTTGCCGATCAGGTTGGGGTTCATCGCCGTTTGCACATTGTTTGTGTCCATGACCGAAGGCGCGATGTCGGACTGGG
>CANMQX010000012.1:0-2500 GCA_947500135.1 uncultured Paracoccaceae bacterium | reverse complement strand
GCACAAACCAGGGGGTGGCGACTGTTTACTAAAAACACAGGGCTCTGCGAAGTCGCAAGACGACGTATAGGGTCTGACGCCTGCCCGGTGCCTGAAGGTTAAAAGGAGGAGTGCAAGCTCCGAATTGAAGCCCAGGTAAACGGCGGCCGTAACTATAACGGTCCTAAGGTAGCGAAATTCCTTGTCGGGTAAGTTCCGACCTGCACGAATGGCGTAACGACTTCCCCGCTGTCTCAAATGTGGACTCAGCGAAATTGAATTTCCTGTCAAGATGCAGGATACCCGCGGTTAGACGGAAAGACCCCATGCACCTTTACTACAGCTTCGCATTGGCATCAGGCACAGTATGTGCAGGATAGGTGGTGGGCTTTGAAGCGGTGACGCCAGTCATCGTGGAGCCTCCCTTGAGATACCACCCTTATTCTGCTTGATGTCTAACCGCGGTCCGTTATCCGGATCCGGGACCCTGCGTGGTGGGTAGTTTGACTGGGGCGGTCGCCTCCCAAATCGTAACGGAGGCGCGCGAAGGTTGGCTCAGAGCGGTCGGAAATCGCTCGTTGAGTGCAATGGCAGAAGCCAGCCTGACTGCGAGACTGACAAGTCGAGCAGAGTCGAAAGACGGCCATAGTGATCCGGTGGTCCCGAGTGGAAGGGCCATCGCTCAACGGATAAAAGGTACGCTGGGGATAACAGGCTGATGGTGCCCAAGAGTCCATATCGACGGCACCGTTTGGCACCTCGATGTCGGCTCATCTCATCCTGGGGCTGGAGCAGGTCCCAAGGGTACGGCTGTTCGCCGTTTAAAGAGGTACGTGAGCTGGGTTTAGAACGTCGTGAGACAGTTCGGTCCCTATCTTCCGTGGGTGTAGGATATTTGAGAAGAGTTGCCCCTAGTACGAGAGGACCGGGGTGAACGATCCACTGGTGGATCTGTTGTCGCGCCAGCGGCAGTGCAGAGTAGCTATGATCGGACAGGATAACCGCTGAAGGCATCTAAGCGGGAAGCCCCCTTCAAAACAAGATATCCCTGAGAGCCGAGGTAGACCACCTCGTCGATAGGCCAGAGATGTAAGCGTAGTGATACGTTCAGTTGACTGGTACTAATTGCTCGATAGGCTTGATTTGATCCAGTAATAGTAAGACTGGTGATCCAAGATACATACACACACACTAACAGTCGTACGCGACTTGGAACCTGATGTTCTTTTTTTGGTTTGGTGATCATAGCGTGAGCAAAACACCCGATCCCATCCCGAACTCGGCAGTTAAGTGCCACAGCGCTGATGGTACTGCGTCTTAAGACGTGGGAGAGTAAGTCATCGCCAAACCTAATAAGGAACATCAGTGTATCTCTCTAACGATGACAATCCCATCCTCAGTTTTGCGAAGCATGGCGTTTGAGCCGGAGGATACCTTGCTGCATTGGTAATGCGTTGCATCTGACCCCCAAAATAGGGGCTTAGCACACCTCAATTGAGAAAATATGATGTCTCCAAAAAAAGGATACAGGCATCATGAATTCTCAAACGCTAGGTGACCTTGCAAGTGATCAGAAAATCGACAAGTCTTTCACGCCTTCGGCTATTCCGTCCCCGTTGGGAAAGACGGCCGTAGATTATGGCCAACAAAATTCAAACGTGAAATGGGCCAGCGTATGAGATCCGGTACGCTCTCAATCGGTGACGTCCAGAAAACCTGCCAGATTTCGGACAAGACCGCTTACGCTTGGCGTAAAGGAGCGAAGCAAAAGAAACTGGCAAAACGACAAAAAGGTATCCAATGCTTCATGGAGTGGGATCAAAGCGTCGACTGCCTGTGTCATCAAGCGACCCATGGTTGATCTATAAAACCTGATACCCGCGCGTTTGAAAATTTCTTCTTGCCGGTAAGTTGGGCAGGAAATCTGCAAATTTCCCAACGGCCAAACCGGCAATCATCCGATTATCAAAACGCGTGTAATCGAAAGCGCGCTTGGGAACTGGCGCTTGGACAAACCGATCACATGTTCGACAGGTGCATTTAGGATAGTGCTCCTCGATGACGCGCACCTCTGCAGGCTTGTAGGTCAGCCTTTCGATGATCTGTTCACCAATCTTGCGCATTCCGCAGCCGCACGTACATGTCGTCCCATTGATCGGCTCGACAACGCGTTGATCGCGCGGCAGATGCTGAGGGATCTCGATCTTCCGCCGTCCTCGCAGTCCCCGCTTCTTTTTGGGATTGTCATCGGGCGTTGCAGCGGCACCATCCAGATTTGGCTTACCTCCTTCGGGAACCGGATCGCCTGGATCTGCATCGTCAGTGTCTGGTTTGTCGTCTTTGCCATCCGATTGTTCGCTAGACGGCCCAAATAGCATATCACGAAATTTGATATTTTGCGCCATCAGGCGTCGATTGTCGGCGATTTTAACTTTCAGCTTGGCGCTTGTCAACGGCGGCGTAAAAGTCTGCCATTGGGGCGGAGCAAAAGTCGGCCAGTTGTTGGCGCGCCTTGGGGCGT
>CANMQX010000011.1 GCA_947500135.1 uncultured Paracoccaceae bacterium | reverse complement strand
GAAATAACAGCACAACCAGTAACTGATTTTGCTCATTTTTTTGAAGCAAACGTCCGGGAATTAACAGCACTATGACAGCGGTCGTCAAACATTTCGCAGGATGAGATAGAGGGCGTTCTTCGTAAGTATGGCATCTCGCCCGAATGAAAGCGGCAACTTAACTCGATAAGGCCCGGAAAATACAAAGCCGCCGTTCGTACATACTGCAGCATCGGTCAAAGTGGGCTCTTTTTCCTCTTTCGCCGCGTGGCGGACGAACG
Organism: uncultured Paracoccaceae bacterium; assembly: GCA_947500135.1. Classification (GTDB taxonomy): domain Bacteria; phylum Pseudomonadota; class Alphaproteobacteria; order Rhodobacterales; family Rhodobacteraceae; genus Yoonia. The sequence continues at coordinate 83,538 of CANMQX010000011.1, read as the reverse complement.
GCTGCAACCCCGCTAACGTAGGATTCCACACTCTCCCGCAATCGCCCCCCCCTAACGCAAGCAACTCAAACTCGGGCAGAAGTACAACCTGAGCTATCGTTGGACCGGCAGCGACACGCATTGGAACTACCTTACTCTTCAGTTCACGTCGTTGGACGGGCCGTTGTGCGCCAGCGGCTATTGCAAAGGGGCTGCTGTCTCGCGCAATGGTCTTGTGACCAATGCATATGCGGTTGATGCGTTGGGCACCGCGATGCCTGATGTGCCGCTTCCCGATGCTGTAGTGCATTGGAAGGAAAGCGAAAAGAAGCTGTTGGCGTGACTTTCTGCTGTTTGAGGTCGGAGCCTGCGCGCAGAACAACGGTCGGTTTTCTTTTTCAGGGTAAATTTAGGTAGCCGCTCAAGCTGAGACTATACGGGTCCTTCCGTCTCCCTAGTCTGCCTTTAGCAGTCCCAAAATGACGTCCGAATGCCCTGTCTGTAGATGAGAGATCGGAAAATGCGCGTCCAGATCGCCGAAGCTTGCGAACATCTCCCGCGACATCGACAGGGTGACAATGGGTCCAAAGATCAGATGCCCCAGCACCTGCTTATCAACGTCCTTGAACTCACCCTGGTCGATCCCTCGGTCAATCAACTGCCACAAAAGCGCTTGCTGCGGTTCGATATAATCCGCATGAAACGACCGCGCAACGGACGGGAAAGCGCGCGATACTTCGGCAATAAGGGGCGACATACGACCAACAGGCGAAGAAATAATGGTTTCATAGAGCGTGTCTAACGCGTGACGCATTTGCGCTTCTGGGCGTCGACTGGTGTCCGCGAGAATGTCCTCCAATGCGATAAGCGCTGACTTGTAGCCATCGGTCACGCAGGCAATGAATAGGTCTTCCTTGCCGGCGAAGTGATGATAGAGGCTCGCTTTTGTGATGCTGCAGGCATTGGCGATCTTGCTCATGGACGTGCCGGAAAACCCGTTCTTGAGAAATAGATCGGTACTGATCCGGATGATCTCGGCCTGCCGGTTGCCCACTTGATTTTTTTCGACTGTGTCCATTGACGTCCTCTATCCCTCGCCTAGCTTGCCTACCGAACGGTCGGTTACCAGATAGGAGCGCTTTGCGATGGGACAAGAATGGTTGAAAATAAAATTGATTGCCACGGCAATCTGCCTTCCCTGTTTTGCATTCGCGCAGGACGCGGTCGAGGTCGCGGAGCCAAACGATGCACAAGCGATCTTCGTGCAAACCTATGTCGTTCCCGAAAGCAACGGTACAAGCACGCGGCAGTTCTTTGGCCAGATCGCAGCCCTAGAAACCGTAGAGATCTCGTTCGAGGTTGGCGGCTATCTGACCGAGATCGAAGCCCAGGAAGGCAGTCGCGTTTCCGCAGGCACGCCTATGGCGGCGCTTGATCTTGCACCCTTCGAAAGAGCCGTGGAGCGGGCCGAGCTTGCACTGGCACAGGCCGAGCGTGCCAAAATGCGCGCCGCTGAGCTTGCCTCTCGCAATGTAGGCTCGGACGTGCTTGCACAGGACGCTGAGACGGCGCGCGATCTCGCGGACGTCGCTTTGCGCGAGGCGCGCGAGGCATTGGCGGATGCACAGATCGCAGCGCCTTTCGATGGTCTGATTGCCGACCGGATCGCGACCCCGTTTTCAACCATTCAACCAGGTCAGCCCATCCTGCGTATTCACAATATGTCGGAAATTCGGGTCGAGTTTGACTTGCCCGAGCGGGTCTTGTCGCAGATCGGTGACCTATCTGCCATTCGGTTCGAGGGTGTTTTGGCCAACAGCGACACCCCGATTGACCTGTCGTTCCGAGAGTTTCGCGCTGAGACCGGTCGTGTTGGGCAAAGTTATACAGTCTCTCTCGCCGCCGACACCGAGCAGTCTCCATTCCTTCTCCCCGGACGGACAATCGTCGTCTCTGCCAGCGTTGAGACAGCGCAGGATACGATCGCGGTACCCGCGACTGCTATCGCGACACGGCCTGATGGCTCGCAGGTCGTTGTCATTGTGCAAGAGACCGAAAACGACGGTTTGATTGCGCGCTATCAGCCAGTCGAGGTCACGAGCACCAATGGCACAACGTTTCAGGTGCGCGGCCTCGCCCCCAGCAGCGAAATTGTCCGTATCGGCGCACATTTAATCGATGAAGATGTACAGCTAAAACGGTTTGTCGGCCTGACCGTGGAAGGGATCTAACCCATGCAGATCGCACGTCTATCAATTCAAAAACCGCTCTACACATGGCTGCTTATGCTGTTTTGTCTGTTCGGCGGTGCCGCAGGATATTTGGGTGTGGGTAAGCTCGAGGATCCTGTGTTCACGCTCAAGTCCGGGCTGATCATCACGCCCTATCCCGGTGCGACGGCGGCGGAAGTCGCCATCGAAGTGTCCGAGGTGCTTGAAGCCGAGATACAGCAGATGGACGAGGTGGATTTTATAACCTCGACTAACCGTCCAGGCCTGTCCGTAATCGAGGTGACAATCCGCGACACATTCGGCGGCGATGAGTTGCCACAGGTCTGGGATGACATGCGCGACCGGGTGGCGGATGCGCAGGGGTCATTGCCCAACGGCGCGCTGCCCCCGACGGTCAATGACAGCTTCGGCGATGTGTTCGGGTTGCTTTATGCCGTCTCCGCACCGGGCTATGACGATGCGACTGTTTGGGACATCGCGACGTTCCTGCGCCGCGAACTGCTGACAGTCGACGGTGTGGCAAATGCCCAGACACTTGGCCTGCCGGAAGAGGCGATTTTTGTAGAGCCCTCCAGTGAAATCCTGACAGCGCTTGGCGTGCCGCCGAGCGTGGTTGTCGGTGCCGTGTCCTCCGCAGACGAGATCGTTCCAACGGGGACAGCGGACAATGATCGGGCGGACGTGCGCATCACCGCACCTGCCCCTGATGACAGCGTTTCCGAGATCAGCGCGCTGACATTCGGGTTTCAAGGTGAGGTTTTGAACCTTACAGACGTGGCCGATGTCACCCGAGGACGGGTCGATGCCCCTCGCCATATGATCCGGCACAACGGGGTTGAGGCGTTTACCATCGGCGTCGCAGGCCTGACGTCTGAGAATATCGTGACAGTCGGACAGCGTGTCGAAGATCGTCTTGCCGAGATCACGCCACTTTTGCCTGCCGGCGTGACGCTTGAGCCTATTTATGAGCAACATCGTGTTGTCGACACGGCCAATCAAGATTTTCTCGGCAGTCTCGCCATGTCCGTTGGCGTCGTCATCGCCGTTCTGGCCCTGTTCATGGGATGGCGGGCGTCTGTGGTTGTGGGTGGCTCGCTTTTGCTGACCGTCAGCTTCACGTTCTTCTTCATGAATCTCTTTGACATCAAGGTGGAGCGGATCAGTCTGGGCGCGCTGATCATTGCGATGGGCATGCTGGTCGACAACGCGATCGTGGTCGCCGAAGGCATGCAGGTGCAAATGCGGCGCGGGCGCAAAGCCATTGACGCCGCAGCCGAAGTCGCGCGTCGCACCCAGATCCCATTGCTGGGGGCGACCATCATCGGGATCATGGCGTTCGCCGGAATCGGTCTCAGCCCTGACAGCTCGGGCGAGTTCCTGTTCACGCTCTTTGCAGTGATCAGCATCTCACTGCTTCTGTCATGGTTGCTTGCGGTGACGGTCACGCCTCTGCTGGCCAGCTATTTCTTCCGCACCGATACATCTGAAGGGTCGAAAGACCCCTACGATACGCTTTTCTTCCGAGGGTATGGTGCAGTGGTTCGCGGCGCGCTGCGCGTCCGTTGGCTTGTAATCATTGGTCTTTTCGGTGCCACTGTAGCCGGTGTCGGGTCCATGGGACTTGTGAAACAGCAATTCTTTCCGCCTGCTACCACACCACTGGTCTATCTGAACTACAACGCGGCGCAGGGGACATCCATCGCGTCAACCAGCGACGACCTGTCAGTGCTGGAAGACTGGCTTTTGCAGCAGCCGTCGGTTGAGGCGGTTACGGCGACAATCGGGTCCAGCATGACGCGCTTTTTGTTGACCTACACGCCCGAGGATCCAAACCCGTCTTACGGCCAATTGATCATTCGCGTGACAGACCATACCGCCATTCCCGACCTTAGAGACGCATTGAGCGCCTATGCGGGGACAGCCTTGCCTTGGGCTGAGACCCGCGTGCAACAGATCATCTATGGCCCACCAGTGGGTGCTGATGTCGAGGTGCGCTTGTCCGGTCCCGATCCGCAGGTGCTGCGCCAACTGGCGCAGGAGGCCCAAAACATCTTCGAGCAGCAGACCGATCTTCTGACCATCGAGCGCACCGATTGGCGTGAGCAGGAGTTAACGACACAGCCGATCTTTGCGACGGACCGCGCCCAAGCGCTTGGCATCAGTCGTGCGGATGTGTCCCAAGCCATTGCGCTGGCGACAGACGGTCTGCGCGTGGGCACGTTCCGTGAGAACGACAGACAAATCCCTGTTCTCATCCGCACGCCACGTAACGAACAGGCCAGCGCCGACTATCTGCTGGACCAGCCGATCTATGCGCCGTCGTCGCAGAGCTACACCAGCCTTGCGCAAGTCGTGGACGGGTTCGACGTGGTTGCGCGCGACACGCTCATTCAACGCCGCGACCGGACACCGACCATCAGCGTACAGGCCTTCACAGTCCCTGACGTCCTACCGCCGCAGGCCTTTGTTGAAGTGCGCGCTGCCATTGAGGCGATGGACCTCCCCCCCGGTTACCGTATGGCGTGGGGTGGCGAGTTCGAAAGCGCCAGCACCGCGCAGGCGAGCCTTGGCCGCCAGATGCCGCTGGCCTTCGGCACGATGTTCCTCATCACCCTGCTACTGTTCGGCAAGCTGCGCCAGACCGCCGTGATCTGGACCGTGGTTCCAATGGCGGTGACAGGTGTGGGTCTCGGGCTGTTGTTCACCAACCTGCCGTTCAGCTTTACCGCGCTTCTGGGCCTGCTGAGCCTGTCGGGCATGCTCATCAAGAACGCCATCGTCCTTGTTGAGGAAATCGACGCCCAGAAGGAGGAGGAAGGCCTGCCGCAGTCGCAAGCCATCGTCACCGCTTCCGTCAGCCGTCTGCGCCCGGTTGTGCTAGCTGCGGCCACAACGATCCTCGGGATGGTGCCGCTTCTCAGCGACGCGTTCTTTGCATCAATGGCTGTCGCCATTATGGCCGGCCTCGGGTTCGCATCCATTTTGACGCTAATTGGCATCCCCGCGCTCTATCACACGTATCTCAGGAAAGAGCGCCGTGAAGAAAAAGCGGCGAGAGCAAAAGCAGGAGGCAAGACAAAACGCGGGTGGTTCCGCAAGCCCTCCCCAGAGACTCCCAAAGAGCCCGGAAACAGCACTGACGCTCTAAAGATCGCAGCGGAGTAACTGATGTCAGATGGTTTTGAACATATGATCGATGCCGCACGCCCCTTTTTTCGGGGGCTTGCGGCCAACAACGAAAAAGCGTGGTTTGAACCGCGAAAGCAGCACTACTTGGATGATATCCGCAAACCTGCCGAGTTCTTTGCAGACCTCGCAGCGGAAGACTTGAGCCGACTTACCGAACAACCACACTTACCGAAAGTCTACCGCATTTACCGCGACGTTCGGTTTTCCAAGGACAAGTCCCCTTACAATCCTTGGCTCCATATTCTCTGGTCCCAGCCGGATCAGGATAAACTCTGCGCGAGTTGGTTCCTTGCTTGCGGGGCGGAGGATCTGTCTCTCAGCGTCGGTGTCATCTCGCTTGGTGGTGATGATCTGAGAAGATATCGCGCCTTTATCGACAAATGGGGAGGTCTCGTTTCGGAGAGAATAGGTGCCGTTGTCGAATTGGGCGGGCAGATCTCAGACTACGGCGCCTTGCCGCTCAAGCGCGTCCCCAAACCATATAACCCCGATCATCCTCATGCTGACCTTATCCGTCGGAAGGGACTTGTTGTGACCCTACCATTGCAAAGCAATTGGCACGATCGGGGACTGCTCTCATCAGTGAATCAGACTGCAAAGTCGCTGACCGCGGTCTGGTCGCTCTTCGATCAACACCTCTAAAATTAAGGATGTACCATGAAAGCTCTCTTTTTGGGATCAATTGGCGCAGTCGTCGAAACGTCTGAGCTTCAACGCGAAGCCTTTAACACAGCCTTCACGAACCACGGTTTGGATTGGCAATGGGATCGCGATGCCTACCGCGATGCCCTTGTGGCGTCTGGCGGGGTTCAGCGCATCTCGGATTACGCGCAAACGCTCGGTCAACAGGTCAACGCGGCGGCAATCCATCAAACCAAGACCGAGATGTTCCAGACCCTTATGGACGAGCGGCCTCTCGCACCGCGTGACGGTGTCTTGGCTGCGCTCAAAATAGCCAATGCGCGTGAGATGGCGACGGCATTTGTCTCGTCCACAGATGCGCGTAGCGTCGTGCGCATCGAGGCTCTCATCGCCAAAGACGCGTCCCATACATTCGACCACGTGACTTCGGCGACTGAGGGACATCCGCAAAAGCCAGCCCCCGACATCTATGTTTCGGTGCTCAAGGCTCTGGATCTTGATGCTGGGGATACTCTGGTGATCGAGGACAACGCAGCAGGAGTAAACGCGGCCAAAGCTGCTGGTTGCTTCGTAATTGCTTTTCCAGGCGAGAACACCGTCGGTCATGACTATTCCAGCGCAGACATCTTTTGCACAGGCGATCTGGCAGACACCGTTCGCGCGGTTCTCGATGGCACGAACGCAGAGATGCGCTCATGACGGGCGTGCGGAACGTGCAGGAGGTGTCTTTTGTCGCCGATGCAATAGAGGAAGCGGTCATTCATCACGGCGTCGCTGTTGTGCGCAAGACCCCCATCTCCGCCCCGGACTTCGTCGCCTTCCTACGCCAGTTTGGAGAGCTGATGTTTACCGCCGGAGAAACCCCGGTTGAGGGGGCTGAAGACCTGAATCTCGTCACAAATGTAGGAAGAATGGCACCGCCCAAAAGCGTGTTTCACTCGGACACCACCTATGTCTCGCGTCCCCCATCCATCACTGGGCTAATGGCGGTGGATGTGCCGCAGCGAGGTGGCGCAACGCTTTTCCGCGACCAATACGATGCCTACGACCTGTTGTCGCCAGAAGACAAATCCCTGTTCGACGGTGCCGAGATCTTGCACCGCGTCAGCGGTATCGAGCCGCCGGACGGCAGTGAAACGGAATCCTGGCATCCCTTGGTTCGAACGCATGCCGAAACAGGGCGGAAATCCCTTTTCCTGACCACGCCAGCGCGATGCGTCTCACTCCGACTGCGCAACGGAGAAGATGTATCAGATCGCATCGCAGATCTCTATAAGATGTCCATCACCCACGCCACGGGCTTACAGCATACTTGGTCCGCTGGAGATCTTCTGTTCTGGGACAACAGGTGCACGATGCACGCGGCTGACCACAGTGCAGTGATCGGTAACCGGACGCTCTACCGCGGGATAGTCCAAGGTGAGGCACCTGTCGGAGTTCTCCGTGATGACTGATAACCCTGCGCCCAGGCTTGTCTACACAGACAATGAGATCGTCGATGCAGAATGGATCGTTTCAGACGCATCCCCGCATGACCTGACCGCGCGTCAGCGGGTCATAAGCCTCGCTGCGGTCATGATCCATATGCTTGGCATCGGTCTGACGCTCGGCATCACCTTTCCTCTGGTCTCGCTCACCTTTGCAAGCTGGGGCGCGCCCGATTGGCAGGTTGGTCTCTCCAGTGGGATGGCCCCGCTGGCCGTTCTTTTGCTCATGCCGTTCTTGCCGCATGTCGCGCGAAAACTTGGAGCCATCAAAGCAATGTTCGTTGGTTGCGCCATTGGCGGCCTCGCGTTGTTGAGTATGTATTTGTTCCCGTCTGTTGCCGTCTGGATCGCCGCGCGATTCATCGTGGGATCAGGATTGGCTCTGCCATGGCTCGTTGGTGATGTGTGGGTCAACACGGTCGCGAAAGAATCATCGCGCTGGCGTGTCATCGCAGGCTATGTGATCTGCCTCTTTGCTGGTTTTGCAGCCGGACCGATCGTGTTGGAAACTGTCGGGATCGAGGGGTTCACGCCATTCGGCGTCGCACTCGGGGCCTTGGGACTCGCTGTCATCCCGTTCCTATTTGTCGCAAAACACGCGCCGACAATCGACGTGCACGAAAACAGCGGCATCTGGTCTGCCGCCAAAACAGCTCCAGCCATCGCGGTGGCCGCCTTTGCCGCTGGCTTTACTGAGGCCTGCATATTCGCCCTGTTGCCAAACTGGGGCCTTGCGATCGGATTGGCCGAAACGGCAGCGCTGCGCCTTCTGACAGTCTGCGTCGTCGGTGGGATCATGATCCAGCTGTGTCTCGGGGCGCTTGCAGATGTGGTCGATCGAACACTTGGTCTCGCGCTGATTGGTCTTTGCCTTTTCGGGCTATCGCTCTCGATGCAATTTGCCGTCGGCGCACTCGTCTACATCTTTGCATTCGGGATCGGCGGTTTCGTTCTCACGCTCTACGGGTTGTCCCTCACGCTACTGGGGCAAGTGTTTCGAAGGGACGAGCTCGCGATGGCGAGTGCAGCCTTCCTCATTCTTTATCAGATCGGCTCGGCGACCGGACCCGTGACCACTGGCGCGGCCATGGACGTCATAGGTGCACAAGCATTTCTGGCAGTTCTCGCGGCGAGCGGGCTGGTAGTCTTCACATCCGCAATTCTTACAAGAGCAAAGGCCAGTCAATGAAAGCATCCTTACTGAAAGCTGGAAATACACCGCGCGTCGCCGGAGCCATGCCCGTCCCCGCGTTCTTTATGGTTGCTGCGATCCTGAGTTCGCTTTCGATGCTTAGTCTCATGGCCACCGATATGTATCTGCCAACGCTACCACGATTGGCAGATGATCTGGCGGCATCAACCCAAGCGGCACAGCTAACGCTTGTTGTGTTCTTTTTTGGCCTGGGGCTTTCTCAGCTGATCGGTGGGCCATTGAGCGACCATTACGGGCGACGTCCTGTTTTGCTGGCGAGCGTTGCCGCCTTTGGCCTTGCCAGCGTGATATGTGGTCTCGCACCCAACATAGAGACGCTCTTGATCGCGCGGTTCATTCAGGCGCTCGCGGCAGGCAGCATGGTCGTTTTACCTCGTGCCATCACAATTGATCTCTATACCGGTGCAGAGGCCACGAAGCTCATCGGTATCATGTCAATTGTGACGGCCGTGTCACCGATGCTGGCCCCACTGGCAGGAAGCGGCGTTCTATTGATCGGTGGTTGGCGGTCAATTTTTTGGGTGCTTGCCAGCTTCACGGCAGTTGCGTTCTTCGTTTGCTTACGGCGGCTACCGGAGACGACGACGCCTCAACGGCTTCAACCATCACACGAAGAAACACTTATCGTCAGAACGCGGACAATTCTGACCGATGGCCGGTTCATGCGACCGGCGCTCATCAGCTCAATGGCCTTCGTTTGCTTCTCGGTCCTGATTACAGCTGCACCGTTCGTCTACATTGAGCAGTTTGGCCTCTCGCCGACAGGCTTCGGCATTGCCTTCGGAACCAACGCCCTCGGGTTCATCTTTGGGGCCGCTCTGGGCGGTCCATTGCAGGCGAAACTTGGCGGACTTCGAGTTCTCTTGCTGGGGAAGGCCGTCTTTCTCATCGCAAGTGTTGGGATGAGTGTGTTGGCGGCAATTTTGGATGTTTCGATGCCGGTGGCAGTCGGCGGCATGTCCGTGGTGCTCTTTGGACTGGGGCTGATACTGCCGACAGCGACCGTGCTCGCGTTGGAGCATTTCAACACAGCCTCTGGGCTCGCCTCGTCTCTGATTGGTGCGCTTCAAATGCTGATTGGAGGCAGTGCCGCTGGCCTCCTCAGTCTGATGTTTGACGGCTCATACCTGATGATGATCGGAGCCATCGCCATCGCAGCGTTGGTCGCAAGCGCCATCACAGTTCCCAATGACCAAAAAGATCCTGAAACCGAAAGGAATACGCAATGATTGGATATGTAACCTTGGGAACAAACGATCTGTCCAAGGGGGCTCCGTTTTACGATGCTCTTGCCGCAGAGATGGGGACGGAGCGCATCGCCGGGTCGGAGGAGGCGGGTTTTATCGCATGGGGTCCGCCCGATGGCGCTGGCGGAGTCAGCATCATCAAACCGTACAATGGAGATGCCGCAACAGTTGGCAACGGGGTCATGGTCGCTCTTCATGCCAAAAGCCGAGCAGAGGTCGACCGCATTCACAAGAAAGCATTGTCGCTCGGCGGAGCCGACGAAGGCACGCCCGGCATGCGCGAAGGTGAACCTTACTACGTCTGCTACTTCAGGGATCTTGATGGCAACAAGCTGAATGCGTTCACCATGGCGGAGTGAGTGGCAGCATTGAGGCAGTCTATCTCGCACATTGCGAAAGCGCTTCCACTCTGGGAAAAGAATGCTAGAACGCGCGACAATCGCATCAGCTTCTTGGCACAAGGGTGTTCACCCCCGTGCCAGCCGATGGCTTTAGTGCCTCTAGGTCACGAGTGTGTGGCAGCGATAGCCCTAACGTGGGCGTCAAAACCGGGGAACATTACGACCATGCGTGCGCTGACCTCTTGCGGCGTACTGGTCAGCGTTCCCGCTGACAAAGGTGGCTCGGGCGCATATTCTGCCAAAAGTTGGATAGATTGAGCATATTCTGTCCCTCGAAGCTCTTCAATGATCGCCAACCCAAAATCTAGGCCCGCCGTTACGCCACCCCCTGTAATCCGGTTGCGGTCATGGACCACGCGCGCATCGATTACTCAAAGAACCCATTGCCAACCAATGCGTGGCAGCGCGGTATCCGTACAATAGCCCAGCTTGTCCAAGAAGCATTGCTACGGTGCAGACAGACGTGATATGTTTCGCTTCAGCACCACGAGATTTGAGAAACGAGATGGTCTCAGGATCTTCCATAGCTTTCAAGGTGCCAGAAATATACGTACCGTTTGGTGGAGATTGGTGGCCACATGCTGTCCGTCGGATCGGTGAGAACCCGCGAAACGCGATGCTGTTGGCAAGATCGTTAGTCCAATAGATCGTATCTAAGATCGAGCGCAAACATAAGTGAGTTTGGGCTTCATGAAGTCAAGCGGCTCAAACTACGTGAACAACTGTTGCTAGCATTTGGGTGAGCGTGGGTCAGCCCGTCGTTCGCTTGCCCTGTCTATCGCTTGAAGCGAGATCGGCACTTTGTCGGTATCACAGGATCAGGTTTCACCGAAGCAATTAAACCGGTCGTTCGGATTAGACGCTGCGAAAGAGGAAAGAGAGCCCAGAGTGCCGGTTGCTGCGCAACGCTTGAATGTCTGGTTCTAACGCGAGCAGGGTATGCTAGGAACGATGGTCTTATCCCTTCCTTGCTAATTGCTGTCTCGCAAGCACTTGTGGGTGCGGTTTGGGCGCTCCTACTGCAGGATATGTTACGCATATCTAACTTTCATTACACCTTCTTCGAACGCCACATGACGGCGTTTGAATTTGCGTTCGGGTTGGCATTCAGGCGCGGCAATCCGGTCCATTCTAAAATGACGAAAATCATTTCGATCCGGGTCCCAGGCCACCAAATACCAAAGCGGAGGCAAAATGAGCAAAGCCTGTGGTTCGACCTGTCTTTCGGTATCATTGTCCATTGCGTCTCGATAATGAAAACGCAAGTAGTGTTGCTTTAAAAAGGCCGTTTCAAGGGCACCAAGAACTGATCTGTCAACAGGTCCAGTGTTAGACGTATCAACCTGCGCCGCGAGCGGCCCAATCCAGAGGCAATCCATGAAGCGGCGGAGGTCTCGGACCTTGTCGGATGGAAGGGACTTTTCGATCTTCGCAAGGCCCGCATCTGCGAGATCGAAAAACGGAAGATTGGCCGCAGCGCGCATGCTCGCGACACTAATTACAAGTGCGAAGATTTCTGGCACCGTCAATCGCGTGGAGGTCTGGACGGACTGTGGATCCAGATAGAGCCCTCCGCCACGCCCTTGCTCGGAGTAAATGACGAAGCCTTGATCGCGCAGTGCGGAGATGTCGCGCAAAATTGTGCTGCGCGATGCTCCAACAGATTGAGAAATGTCTTCAATCGTTGAAGATCCCTCTCTACGAAGGCGGCGAATGATGGCGTCTTGGCGGTCACGAATCTTCATTGTTCAGAGCTTAGCATAAATGGTGTCAGTTTTTGACACTGTTGTGTGGCAAATGCTGAGGATGAAACTCAACTTGGAATATTCAACATGACACACATTGCCAATTTCCCCGCCCCACAGACCCTTTCAGTGAACGGGATCACCCTTGAGGTCTTTGAGGCTGGAGCAAAGAGCGCAGGCAATCCAATTGTCCTTTGTCACGGCTGGCCAGAACACGCGTATTCTTGGCGGCACCAAATTCCAGCCCTTGTCAATGCGGGGTATCACGTCATCGTTCCGAACCAACGGGGGTTTGGGAACTCATCACGTCCGGACTCTGTGACCGCTTACGACATTACTTCTCTCACCAACGACCTTGTCGGTTTGCTCGATCATTACCAGTATGACGATGCGATTTTCGTTGGTCATGACTGGGGAGCGAACAATGTCTGGAGTCTCGCCCTGCTTCACCCAAGCCGTGTGCGAAAAATCATCAACTTGGCGCTCCCCTATCAAGCCCGCACGGACGTTCCTTGGATTGAGTTCATGGAAACCATTTTTGGCAGCGACAACTACTTTGTTCACTTCAACCGGCAGCCCGGTGTCGCCGATGCGATCCTTGACCAGAATGCAGAGCAGTTTCTGCGTAACCTCTTCCGCAAGAACTTGCCGCCAGTGCCACCAGCTCCGGGCATGATGATGATCAACCTTGCCGAGGCGGACACTCCGAAAGGTGATCCGATAATGTCCGACGAGGCGCTATCGGTTTTTGTCAAAGCCTTTGAGAAATCCGGGTTTACCGGAGGGATCAACTGGTACCGAAATCTGGATCGCAACTGGAAGATCCTTGCAGATGTCGACCCGATCGTAAAAGCGCCAGCATTGATGATTTATGGGGATCACGACATGATCCCGAAATCTGAGACGCTGTCGGATTTTGTTCCAAACGTTGACGTGGAAAGCCTTCCGTGTGGGCATTGGGTTCAGCAGGAGATGCCGAAAGAAACCAACGCCCTAATCCTCAATTGGCTTTCCAAGTAGCCCAGCACCTAAGCAGGCTGCATTCCAGATTTTGAAAGTGGTCTGGCAAGCCTTGTCGTAAGAATACAGAAAGGACGTCATGAACAATTCAAGGTTTTTTGCAGACCAAGACGCCTTTGCAGAGTGGTTTGAAAATGCGCCCACAGACAGAGAACTTTAGGTCGGATACCACAAGAAGGGCAGCGGCAAGCAAGGGATCTCGTGATCAGACTTTGTTGACGTTGCGCTTTGCTATGGATGGATTGATTGCATTCGGAAAACGATTGATCAGGAAAGCTATCGCATTCGCTTCACGCCAAGGTGCAGATAAGGACTCCTTTGGGTATCATAGGCTGGCGCTTCCGTTCCCTCTCCCAACAGAGCCACGCGATTGCCTGATAAGCTAGGTCTTCGGGGAGATCGAGTATATCTGCCGAAACCAAGTAAAACCTCGACGTCGCTGCGGCGAATGTAAGCGCCGCCAATCTGATCATTCAAACCCCGTAGTCTTTGATAGATAGTGCGCGCGCGGCCAATATCCCTTGTAAAGTCGTTAAGAACCGAAAAATCGCAAGCACGCCATAGCCCAATGCCGCGACAAAACCAGCGTTGGTGTTTATCTTCCAGGGTAAAAGGAACAAGATATGCCCAAACGGACAATTAAAGACACCGATAAGTCACGCAATATTCAAGTCGCAGTCACGGGTAATCTGAGCTTAGATGCCATGGAAGCAATCTTGGCTGACGTCGGCATGGAGCTAGGTTTAAACCTATCGCACATCACCACGCTTAGTCGCAAAAAATACCCCAACAATCGCCATTGGCATTTCAAGGAAGACTTGAAAGCCAAAGGATGTTTGGACGTTACTTACTGGCCTGAGGGAGCACTGTTCTGGATCACGATTAGAAACTATGAACCTGATTGGGTTCAAAAATCCGGTCGGAACTTGGCCGCACTACTTGAGGAACGGTTGGCAGACACTTGATGACGTGCGAGCTTACCGGAAATTGATGCTGGGTGTGATAAACGGCGGTTTCGTCGGTGTCTTACCAGTTCGCTCATACCGCAGCGAAGGTTGAATCGGCCCCTTCGTGGCCAATGAAGCGAAGGCGTCAGGAGAGCCCGGACCTACCGCGTTAGTTTTCTAAACCAATCAACAGCCTGCGGTTCGACACGACTGACGAACGGATCCTTTCCGTCCATATACGCATCCCAACTGGTAGCGTCGCCTTGTGTCAGGCGCTCCTTTAATGAGGAGTATTCCTTGGCAATCTTCGGATACGCCCGCAGGAAGTCTCTAAATGCGAGATGACGCTCTACGTGTGTTGAACCTTCCTCGAAAACATGGAGATGGTGCGTTCGCGTACCATAGCCGTCGGTCTTCCTAAAATATCGCCTGCCTTCAATGCCGTAGTCGCCCATAACTTCAAAACCCAGTCGTTCGAAAACGTGAGCGTGAGCGTCTACATCGTCGAGCGCAGAGACCACTCCAAGAAGGTCGATTATTGGTTTGGCTAGAATTCCTGGGATCGCGGTGCTGCCGATGTGATGAAGTTGAATCGGCATGTTTCCGAGAGTATTTTCAATCGCTTTGGCTTCAACTTGGAAAGCCAATTTCCAATTCGGATCGTGAGGAACGACGAAAGCACCCATGAACATTTATTGAGCCAGTTTCTGATGATTTGCAACGACCCGTTGAAATCACACCGCAAAGCTGACCTTATTTTGAGTTTTGCGGCCTTTGAACCCGACCAAAACCGTCAAATGCGCGTTTTGAGCCCTAAGCGTCGAATGCCAAACTTACTCCAAATGGCCGTTATCTAATCTCCGACGTTGTTTCTTTAATTCAATCCCGTGGTGATCGGCGTTCCGTCTATCTACCTTCCGACATGTCGGTCATTGCATCAAATGCTGCTCCACCACGCCCTGCGGAAAATAGCGTCACCCCCGATTCAGTGTCGTGGCGCCACTCCGCTGAGAAAACATCGTTGCCTCCATCATGCCAATAGATCGCTCTTCCGTTACCAACCGGCTCCACAACCATCCCGTAGCCATAGAAGCTATCTCCCTCGCCTTCATCGACGTGTGGTGTTAGCGCGGCCGCTACAAGTTCATCGCTTACAACATCACCACCGACGAATGCGCCCCACAAAGTCAGAAAACCTTCTGCGGTCGTAACGAGGCCTCCGTTACCAATAAGGTTCCAACCTGGTTCGTCCGAACCCCAGCTTGCTTTGGCAATGGGTTGAAGCTGAAATGCCGTCAGCCAAAGCCGATCACTGACGATTGATTGTTCTTCGACATACACCGCAGCGTATCCAATAGGCGGTGCATCCCGTGGAACGACGCGCTCCAAAATAAAGTCTTCGTAATCTAGTCCGCTTTGAATCTCGATGATCGCCGCAAGCAGCGAGTATCCAGCGTTTGAATATGCGTGTTGCTCTCCCGGTGCGGCATCAAGCGGGGTAGCAAGAACCCTCTCTAGGAAGGCTGAACGCGACAGGGCTTCTGCGTCGTTGCCAGTAGACTCAACGATACCAGACGTGTGGGTCAGCAGCTGATGTAACGTAATCGCTGCCTTGTCTTCTGGAACGTTCGGCAGCAACGCGGCCAAGTTAGTTTGTGTGGACAGCTCCATGTCTTCAATCAGTTGAAGAATTGCAATTGCAGAGACTGTCTTGGTGATTGAACCTATGTCCACTAGCTCATCGACGCCGGTGGCTTCGACTTCAATCCTGCTTTCGATTTCAAAGTTGCCGTGGCTGTCGAACGCCGCCACGATCACCGGACGGTCGGCGGACATCCCCGTTGCGAGGACATCTCTCATGGAGGTGTCGGCCCAGGCAGGCTGAGCCAAGCACGCGACCGAAAAAAGTAAGGGTAGATTCTTCATCGTAGATCTCCGACAGATGGATACTTGGCCCGATCTTGATTTTAAAGCCCTGCTGTTTCTCTGTTTTAGCTGTCAGACATGAGAAGTACCACGCCTTCGCGCTATTCGCCCTCGAAATAGGTCCGTGTCATTAGCAATAGGCCATTCTTTCAGCGCAGTAACTTAAATTATCCGGCCATAGACTTAACTATCTTGCTGAAAAGCAAGGAGAACGAACATGGCCCATAGCCCCAATGACTGCTTAGCCAACTCTGGCGTTTTCGCTTGCCGTGTTGGTGCCCTCCGCAATCTTGGTGACCTCGCCTTCTAACTGCTCGAGATCACTTAGAGCGAGTTCGACCTGACTGACGTCCTCTGGGGACGGGCTGTCGAGCACCAAGTGCGCATGCGCGTCGAAATCCATCTCAAACTGCCGCTGATCCTCTACAAACACTGCTGCGCGCGCTTGGGCCGTAATACCTCGTGGTTCCATCGCTGTTGCAACTGGCCTGAGACGCGGTGCCGGGTCCTTGCCACCTTCTGCTTCAGATGTAGCGCGAGACCCAGCGGCGCTTGGCGCTACTGCTCTTTCACTTGTTGCAACGCCACCGCTCGGTCTGCCTTCTGGTCCACCGGGAACAGGCATCTCACCGCTTTGCGCCGCATGAATACTCTTGAAGAAAGGATCATCGAAATATTGTATTCGCTTGGCCCGCACTGGCATCTGAGCATCTACCACCACAACGATCTCATCAAGCGGTAGTCGACGGGCTTCGTCCTCTGGCAACAACGAGGTCTCTTCGGTTCTTGTCGATTGGCTCCTCCCCTCAAAGGGGTTCTTCCCAATCGAACGTGATTTGGTGACCACTGTCTTCGTGGTCTTCCCAACCGCCTTGCTCAACTCCTCGACCGTCTTTTCGTCTGAAGGGGTAAGGTACAGCTTCACGCCCGCGTTGCCTTGCAAAGCCCGACGCGTGTTTTCACCGTAGATCTCATCGATGGCCGGGATGGTCTGGATGACCACGGCGAGGTGTCCGCGATAGTGTCGCAGCACCTCAATGCTTTCCGCTACAATCGGCATTTTGCCCAACCGGTTGAACTCATCGAGCATGATCATTACCGGCCATGGCTCATCTGGACCCGGCTCTTTGTCTTGCAGGGCAGACAACAGGTCAGAAAACAGCAGCCGGATGAGTGGTGCGAGTGGTTTTACCATCAGGGGCTGGACGACAAGATAGACGCTGAACGGCTTCTTGCGAATCGTGCGGAAATCAAAATCTGACACCGCCGTAGCCTCATCAATCGCCGGGTTCTGCCATTGATCCAAGCCTGACGTCATCAAGAGAGACACGTAGGATGTCAGCGTATCGTTGTTGGTCGAAGCCAGCCGCGTGAATATCAGCTTTGCCGCCTTGTTCTCGACCTCGTGTGACCGCGCCAGATATTCCTTTTGCTTGTTCCCACCTGAAGCCGCGATGCGATAGATCTCCCCTAGGGTCGGTTTCTTGCGTTGGAAGGCCAACAGCCCTGCAGCGACAAACAGATCGATGCCGCCCTTCAGAAGGCCTTGAACACGATCGTTGTCGTTCTGCAAAAATAGCGTTGCCAAAAGTTGCAACTCCATCTGCTGACGCGCTGGATCCTTCAAATCATTGATGCGCAGCAGCGGGTTGTAGCGATGGGTTCGCTGTCCCTCCCAATCCGTCGGCCCAAACCGATAAACCTTGTCTCCTTGAGCGGCCCGATGGCGCGCTGTCGCCTCATAGCATTCCCCCTTTACATCAAGGGTTACCGCTGAGCCCTGCCACGTAAGCAGGTTTGGAATGACAAAGCCTGTTGTCTTGCCTCGTCCCGTCGGGGCCACGATCAAAGCATGGGGAAAGGTCGTTGAGCAGAGAAACGGTGCCTTGGATTTTGGCCTTCCAAGTTTTCCGATCACAAAGCCGGTGCCCGGTTTGCCGAAGAACCCGTTGCGCTTCATTTCACGACGTGTCTGCCAATGCGTGTAGCCAAAACGGGTGAGCGCCGAGCCGGACATGGCAAGGCTCATCAAAAGGCCGGCCACCCCTGCCCCGCCCATGATCAGGTTGATCAGTTGGCAATCGTCCGGCCGGAATGCCCGCAGGCTCCAATAGTTTTTGGCGATGTAAAAGAAGTCGATCTCCGCCCCGAAGCCTATGTCCCGGTACGTCAGCACCGCCGATGCGATCACATAGCCGATGGCGACCGCGACCAGCGTGACCAAGACCACCCCAATGGCCAGACGGGTTTTACCCATGACTCCCATCAGTGTGTCTGGCCGCGGTCGGTTTCACCATCGACAAGATCTGCGCGGTCGCGTTCGTACACGCGGTCCGCGATCTCTTCGACCACGGCGCGCGCGGCTTCAGAGTTGGCTGTCGCTGCGTCTGATTGCAAATAGGTTTTCGCCGCATAGAGCCGGTCGAGGCGATCTGCGATCTGAGCTTTGAAGACATCCGCATCGCCGTCTCGCAATGCAGCCACTTGCGCGTCATCCAACTCCCGCTCAACTGCTTCACGGTAGCTGAGCCGCGCGTCGTCATCGGCGAAGGGCGATGACAGATTGCCATCCCTCTCGTGTGCAATGACACGCTGCAGTTCTTCATTGGTATTGGGTCCGGCGGCAATATCCCGCCCGGCCTCTGGTACGGTGACGCTGTTGCGATCAAACAAGTCTTCTCGGAACTCTTCAATCACCCCGTCTTCGCGCAAGACCTGCTCGCGCTCCAGAGTGATCCCCAACTGCACATGGACGCGATTGAGGGTTTCTCGCGCCTGCTCAAGATCCGCACGTCGTTCCAGATTGAGCCCATCGGTCTGCGCCACCCGCGCGAGATCATCCGCGATCCACTGTCGTTCGAGGGCTGCATTCTGCGCACCTGCCTCCATGCGGGCCACGACGACGCCAGTGCTGATCCCAGTGCCGCGCAGGGCCGTATCGACCTGTGCCCGCACGTCTGGGTCTTGCAGGCGTGCCAATTGCTCGCGTTCTATGTTGTCCTCAGAATAGACCCCGCCCTCTGACGGTCGCTCTGCGAGCGTAATCGACCGCAGTCCTAGTGGCTGCATGTGCGCAAGACGTGCCTGGATCTCGTTGAGGCTTTTCTCCAACTTCGGTCGCTCGACCTCTGGTGTCTCTGCAATCATCCCTTGGATCCGTGCAACCTGATCCGCATAGCGGGTCTTCAGATCGTCAAAGCTGTGCTCTTCGGCCATGTAGATGCCTCCTTCCAAGTTGAGCCGCCCGCCCCGCGCCAACACTTCGCCCGCGCGGAACAGGGCGTCCGCGATATCGTCCCGGTTCTCGCGCGACGCCTCTGCCGCCAGCGACTCGTAAATTTCTCGGGTGTTTGCGATTTCAGCTAGGGCACGCTCCAAATCCGCACCGACGCGCTCTCGCTGCTCCGCCTCGCGCCCCTTGCTCTTGGCAGCATAGACCTCGCTTGTCCTCGGCGGGTAATGCACGACACCACGATCAATGCGACGCGTGGCCTCAAGGCGGACGCCGTATTTCTCGGCTTCCTCGACCATCGCCAGGCGGAAGTCGTCGTAGTTGAACCGATGGTTGCGCGCCAAATAGAAGAACTCGCCCTCCTGCGACCGGCGGTTCAAAACGATATGCGCATGGGGGTGATCGCGGTCCTCATGGACGGCGATGATATAATCGAAGTGCCCTTCGTCGGTCTGGAAGAAGCGCTCAGCAACGTCTGACGCGATGTCGCGTACATCCCCACCATCCGTCCCAATCGGGAAAGACATCAGCATATGGGTCGTCTGTCCGAGCTTCGGTTTGAACCCCGCGCTCCACCGCTTGGAAAAACGGTCTGTCAGGTCTTTGATCTCGCGATTGTCGAGCTTCGACTTCCCATCCAGGAATCCGCTGCTATCGACGATATGAGTGGACTTTGTGGTCAGATATCCAAGCTGGTTGGACAACTCAGATTTGGAGTTTGTGCCTCCCCCTCGGATCGCTTTGAAGACCGCGGCACGATGCCCGGCAGCGGCCCGCACAAGTTGGCGTTGCTTGGACACGTGCAGCCCTTGCATCGAGCCCCGGATGCGGCTCCAGCCATCCTGGAAGACTTCACCGGTAACCGCGTCGACGGCATCATTCAGCCGCATGCGCAAACTCCCTCAATGCGGCAGTCGCCTCGAGCTGCATCGCGTCCCGACGGCGGCGGACAAGCAGGTCAATCTCGTCAGCACTGTCGAGGATAAACCGCGCCAGTCCGCGCATTTGCGCAAGACGAAGTTCGGAGAACTCGGAACTGGCCCCCTGCCCTATCCGGTTCGCTTGCGTCATCTGCTTTGCGATCTGGGCAACACCATTTCCGACGTCGTGCAGAGACGCCCGATAGAGCGCCATCTCAGCAGCCAATTGGACGTCCGGAACAAAGGTCCCGCCCGCCGCTTGGATGAGCCTTCGAAGCCCTTCCGAGCGCGTCTCGATCCCTGCTGACGCCAGTACCGCATCTAAGGCTTGAAGTTCCTCAGGCGTGAGCTTCACGGTGACAGCAGCAGTTGCAATACCCGTATCCTTTTGGCGCTCCGCATCCGCTTTCACAACGTAGCGCACGGCCCGTGACGTTACCCCAAAGCGCTCCGCCAGCACCGACGATGAGATACCATCCGCAGCCTCGCGCACGATCTCCATCTTCTCAAGCTGGGTTAGTCGTTTCGCCTGGGACATGCGGAAGGAAGCCCCCCTATTTCCTGCCACCTTCCACCAAGGCTGCCCCTACCTTACGATAATATAGCAATCTGTCAATTATATACTTACGTTGCTTTCAACCTCAGGCAGCCTTGGTGTCCGCTTCCCCCGCAGCCCGCAGGGACGCGGCTCTGCCGCCCTCACCACCAGCACAGCCTTCAACTTCGGAGTCCCCCTTCCCCGGCACCGCCCGAGGGTCTGGCCGAACACGCATGTGTTCGGACGGAACCGCGGGCGGGCGCAAACCGCACCGACAGGGCGGACAGGCAGGGTCAAGGAGGGCCAGATTTGGGCCACCAAATCTCTGCCGCAAAAACCGGGAGGCCCTGGCCGACAGGTTTTTGTGGATGGCCCCCTTGAGGCTGACTGGCCGGTCTGTCGCGGCCTGGTCATTCCGGGAGAAGTGCGTTCGTTCAATACGCAGCGACCGGCGGCTTCGTGAGGTCGCCTCGGGCGATCTGACCGCCGGCCCCGGCATCCCTGGAACAGGGTTCAGGCCGCCCCAAGATCGTCCTGGGGCGGCCCATCCTCGTCAGAGGATTTAGTCCTGGGGATCTTTCGCGCTCGGCGGGAACATCACCAGCTCCGAGACTGCGACCGGGAAGTCGAGCTTGAGGCTGAAGAACTCCGAGCCGTCCCCGTTGCGGGTGTTGCGGAACATCGCGCCCACGCGCTGAAAACGGGTGCGCTCCTGGCCATCGGTATCGGTGAACTTGACGGGAACGGTGGCGACGTAGTGGTTGGTCATTTGGGTTACTCCTTGTTGCGATGGGGATCACCCGGCACGGGGGCAAGAGGCCCGGTCGCAAGCGCAAATGCGGAGGGTCCGCGGCTCCGCCGTGGAAGCCGTATTTGTGCTTGCCGAAGCGCAAGCGCAGGGCACGATTGGGCCGACCCCGTGCGATCCACATGCATAGCAAAAAGGAGGAACCCGAATGACCTATGCCATCGCACCGCAGCCACCATCCGCGTCCGCGTCCCGCCGAGCCTGGCCGGGGTGCTGACGGAGCCCGCCCGCGTGGGTGCGATGTTCCAAAACACCACCCGAGGGTTGTGCAGGTCTTCAGCCTCATGTGCGACGTCTCGACCCCTCGGTCTTACGCTGCTGACGATGTGTGAGGTGCGCACCATCCCCAGCCCGTACCGATGCGGATGGGCCGAACTCTGACGGGCTGGGTAGAGGGATGACGGTGCTGGCCGCAGCGAGTTGCTAATCAAGTGTGACCGATCGCACGCGCCATGAGACGTGACGAATGGGCCGCGCCAAGCGCGACCCCCTCTCTTCAATCTTGCGCAGTATTCTTCGCCGGGTCAGCAACCCGCATGACCGTCAGGCCTTTCGCTTCCGCTTTCTGCCCGAGGTTCAGCGCGACCCCGTTGCCGCCGAAGAGCACAACCCCCGTCGCCGCGAACTTGTCGTCCAGCATTTCGTCGTTGCATTTGAACGGTGCCGCCCGCCCATGCGCGGACCAGCGCGGATCGAAACGCGCTTGTGCGACACCCCGTGCGCGAGCCCACCGAGCCGCGATCATCTCCGCCCCGTGCTTGCCACCCTTGTGGCAGAGGAAGATTTCCTGATTGCGGTTCTGCTTAATCCGCTCGCGAACCTTGTCGAGCGTGTCGAAGATCACATCGACATCGGTCCAGTCGGTGGCGCCCGAGACGATCAGGGGCACCCCCTCGACTTTCGACTTCTCGGCGGTTTCGCGGTCGTGCTGCTCCAGAAGCTGCCGCGCCTCGAAGACCGCCCCGGTCTCTTGCGCCCGGACGCTTGTGCGCGACCCGGCTGCCGGGATGAAGGCGTGGCCCGTCTCGGTCTCGTAGCATTCCGCCGCCGCCTCGCTCATCACCTCGATGGCGCCGACGATCTCGCGCAACTGCAGAAAGCGCGCCTGCGCCTCCTCAATCGCGGTCTCGGCGATCTCCGATCCGTCGTGGGATTTTGCCAGCGCGCCGATCTTGTCGGCGGTACGGTCGACCTCTTTGCCAAGCGCCACCTTGCGGCGCTGCAGGATCGTGGCGAGCCCATGGGCCAGCGGTTCGATTTCTGCCTCAAGCCCGGTCCCGCGCAGCGGCCCGAGCAAAGCCTCGAAGCTCTCGCGGATGATGCGGTCGGTCAGGATGTGGTCTTCCGGGATCGGCAGCTGCGCGTCCTTCTCGGTCAGTCCGAAAAGCTCGATGGTCTCGTAGGTGTTTGCAGTGTCGTAAGCCATGTCTGGTCTCCAGTGTTCGGTTCCAAGGCCACCACGTGAGTGTGGGGGCATGGCCGAATGCCTGGTTTCCGAATCTGCCCGGGTCAGGGACGGCGCAGCCGCCGGCTTGCCGGGCGCAAAAGTTTTCCGTGTGCAACACCCGACACATGCGCGCGCTCACGTACGGGACCGCCGCACGCCACAAGCCCCGCCCTCGCCGAAAAGTTTTGCGATCCTTGACGCGGGCTGATTTGGGGGCCATCCGGAGGATATGCTTCCGCGCTCATGTGTGTGTATTTTGACGGTAGGTTTGCCCGACCCGAGCAGGCAAACGGCCCGACCGGACGCGTGAGACGGATGCAGCGGCGGGATCGTTTTGCACCGCAAAACAGACCAGAGCGCAATCCGGCGGAGCGGCCGGGGAGGGACGTGCTCGCGAGGCGGGCAAACCGGGATGCCGGGTGCAACGCCGCGGTGAGGCCGCATGGCCGAATGCGCGACGGACCGAAGGGCCGTTCTCCCCTGCGACACGCGAAGCCGAGCAGGGGAGGCCGTAAGGCATGGGCGCCACGTTCAACGTCGCGGGCTTCATAAGCGTTCAGCAACCATAATGATTCGATTGCTCAATCAGACTACATGGAACAAGATGGGAACAAACAGGAGGCCGAGCCATGGTTGATGACATCGAAATGCCGCCAAATCTGGCGGAAGCCCTTCACCGGCAAAATGAGATAGACCGGGCGGCGTCCGGGCAGAAGGCACCAGTGTCGGGCTTCACCTACAAGGGGGTACGGCTTGAAAGCAGATGGGCGGTCCTTTGCGAGCTGGAGGATATGAAGTGCATCGTCGATGCAATGCCCGAACTCATGTCCCGGCGCCTCGAAACCATCTGGTGCGACTCCAAAGCCGGCGCGACCTACACCGTGACCGTGAAAGACAGGCTCTGGGTTCCCGATCTGAAATGGACGATCTCTGATGCGATCGTGGACGCGGTCGGCGGGCACAATGGAATTTACATCGACGGCGACGCGCCCTCCGGGATGGACGTTGACCCGTATTGGCCGGGCGATTACGTTTGAAATCGTCACCCAACGGACCGAAAATAGTGCAAAATCTACTGCTTCGCGTTGACAGATTTTCCGCCCCACGGGTAGGGTGGCTTTCCATCCCCACCTGTGGCGGATTATCGTACACCTAAGCATCGTGTTCCAATAACCGCGATTCCGGGAGTAGCGGAGTACCGATAATCGGGTGGGGTGGAAATTGCACCACCCGAAGGCCCGGCCAAGCCATTGAGAAGACGCCCAAGCCTCCGTAGATCGAATGACAAGGAGGCCCGTAATGGCAAAGACAACCACGACCAGAACAAGCAAGCCGCGCAAGACAGCGCCGGAAAAATCCTCGACCGAACGTATCTTCGGGCCGAAGGTATATTCGCATGGATATACCGGCGTTCCGAACATCCTGCTGCGCGCGCAAAACCGGCTGGGGATCACTCCGACCCAGTTGACCATCATCATCCAGCTTCTCGGTTACTACTACGATCCGCTCCGTCCGCCCTTCCCGACGAAGCGCGATCTTGCCAAGCGCATCGGAATCACCGAGCAGACGATCAGGATCAACATCAAGGCGCTTGAGGAGGCCGGGCTCGTTACGCGCGAACAGTGGAAGACCAGCGTCGGCGACTACGGGCCAAACCGGTACCACCTGACCGGACTGATCAACAAGCTGAAGAAACTCGAGCCGGATTTCGAGGAGGAACGGAGGGAGCGGGAGGAAGCCCGAGCCCTGACGGAGACGCCGCGCGCCAGAGCCAGCGCCCGCGTCAAAAAGGTCAGGGGCGATGGCGGCACAAAATAAACGCATCCTCTGTTTCATCGACGAATGCGGAACCGCCGGCGAACCCGGCTTCGCGCTCGGATGCGTGATGGCTTGGGCGCGGGAATGCGGACGCGCGGACAAATCCTTGAGCGATTTGCTGGAGCCGAATGCGAACGAGCTGCATGCGGCGAATCTGAGTCGCGAATACCTGCAAAGTCTTCTGGCGCGCTTCGCACAGACTGACCGGCCCGAGGGCATGATTCTGATGAATAGGCTAGGAACGGTCACGGAGGGCGCTGCGCCGGTGATCTACGCCGGAAATGTCATCGAGACTGTAAAGGTCGCCGTAGGGCAATTTCGGAAGCTGAACCGGATTCGCGGCCGGGGCGTCGGTAATGTGGAACTCATCCTCGATCTGAACCACCACAACAGAGACCCCGAATGCCAGCGGATGATTTCAGAGGCGTGCCAGAATGATGGGCGATTTAAGGCAGTGAATCGCATCAGCCAGATCGATTCCGCAGCATCGCGCCTTCTCCAACTCGCTGACGTAGTCGCCTATGCGCGCACGTGGATTCACAAGGGCGAAGAGAATGCAAAGGGTCTACATGAGAACTACGGGATCCGGGTCCTTTGAATCAGAAAAACCGCCCTGAGGGCGGTTTTTAGGAGCGGCTTGCAACCGAACCATCTGCGGTTCGGGTCACCGCGACGCTCGCCCTGCACACAGCATGACGGGTCGCCGACAGGTTTCTGTCTGAGATGTAGATAGCATGTGTGGAGTAAAATTTCAACTACTCCCATCAGAACGACCCACCCAGAAGCGTAGAAGAAAAAATTCACCGCCTGAATATTTTTTGAATATTTTCTGGACAGATGGCTTAGAGTGTGTGATTAAGGTGCGAGGCGCAAGGAATCAAACAGCAAAAGGCGTAGAAACTTGAACCGAGACAACGCACTGCAGGCAGCGCGCGACCAGTTGGAAACATCGATTTGGGGCCTTTTGAGCGAGCTTGAAAATTCGCTAGCGTCTCTCGCAAGCGTACCGCACATGAATATTGAGTGCCCTCGCGCTATAGGATCAGTCTTGAACTCAGCTCTTCCAGCAGCAGCTCAGGAGGCTGGGATCGAGAAAGACGGGCTTGAAGTTAAATACTGCCGCAATGGACAGTGCAACAAGATTTCCGGGCACGTGAAGTCGGGCGACGAAACCTTCCCCGTCAGCCTAGAGCTGCATCTGTCCGGTCCTCGTGGCGGAACGACAAAATCGAAACATCAGTTTGCATTCTCGGAACCCGCCGTATGCGACATTGAACGTCAGCCGTCGCTTATCGATTTTGATGTTAACGCACCTCAGAGCCTGCTGCTTTTTGTGGCGTGTCATCTCAGCGGCACAGGCGTGGCGGTGTCACGAGCGTACTTGAAATTTGCGGATGGCGTAGATCAACGAATGATTGAGTTGTACCGCCCAGATGAAGGAGCGTCTAAGGCATCCGCAGATGTTGGGCCTGAACAAGGCCCGCGCGGCGCAATATTGAAAGTGAAGAGACCCGAGGGAGACAAAAAAGAAGATGGCATCAAAGCAAATAAACGGGGGGATGCTGCTTCTAGCTCGTAAGAGACGACGGAAAACTCAAAAGGAATTGGCCGCAGAGACCGGGGTCGCACAGGCGGCGATCTCCAGAGTCGAAAACGGTACAAAGGACGTGCTGTCGCATGAAGAGATTCAGTCGATTGCGCGTTCTTTGGGATTCCCGATTAGTTTTTTCTTTGAGCAGGAGCCGCTCTACAAAACACCCCTCAGTATCCACGGCGCGGCCTTCCGCAAGAAGTCGGCGGTTTCTGCGAAAGATCAAGGTGCGGTCGTCGCGCTAGCAAATCATCTTGTACTGCACTTGCGCAGAATGCTTGAAGCAGTCGATTTGGAGCCCCAGTTTCCATTGCTTCAGTTTGAGGTTGTGGATGACAAGTCGAGCGTAAGCGAACACGCCCGTGCCGTTACTTCTGCAGCCGAAGCGGCTCAAAAAGTCCGAAAGTCGTGGCAGTTGGACGATGGACCTTTGCTGAATCTCGTCAAGTACATTGAAGCTACCGGTGTGTTCGTGGTTCAAGGCGATTTTGGCGGCGCCGACATTGACGGCGTAACCATTAGGCCCCCAGGAATGAAACCGGTGGTGGTTCTAAACGAAGACCGGCCCGCCGATCGGAAGCGGTTTAGCCTTGCCCATGAATACGGCCATGTGATCTTGCATCCCTTCCCTTACGACGCGATGGAAAAGGAAGCCAACGAATTTGCCGCTGAATTGCTCACTCCTGCCAAAGGAGTGCTACCAGATCTGAAGAAACCGTTGACCATTCCAAGACTTGGGCAATTGAAGCTGAAATGGCGTGTGGCAATGGCAGCATTGATCTACCGCGCTAAAGCGCTGAACGCGATAACCGATCAAGCTGCGACGTCTTTGTACAAGAAGATGAGTTACTACGGCTATCGAACGCGAGAGCCTGATGAGTTTAGTATTGAGCATGAACAGGGTTATCTATCAACTCAGCTCTTGCAATTGCACACGGAGGATTTGGGATACTCGTTCGACGAGTTAGCTGATGCTTTAAGAACTTTCCCAACTGAGTTGGCGGAGATGCACGGCCTGAAACCGCCAGACCAGCGCCCGAAACCAAAACTGAAGCTGGTTATTGGAGGCGAACTTTGATCGATTTTGCAGCTAAGATGGACGTGTCATACATGATACAGACAACCTCAATGGCTTCCGAACGATCCACTTCTTGTGCTGCAGCTCTTCGCTTTCGCACGTTCCAAGAAAACAAGAAGGGGAACCGTGGTCTCACGGCTCCCCTTTCGTTGCGCATCGTCTAGTCTCGTGCGTTGATCAGGCTACCAGCGACACGCCCGCATCCCGCGGCTGCTCGCCGCTGTCAATGAACGGAATGACCGAGAAAGTCTGCCCGCCACGCTGCTCTTCGTTCTGCACGGCGTTCACGCGCAGGTCCCCATCGGGCGTGTTGATCAGCAGCGACAGGTAGTCATTGCCAGTGCGGCTGCTTCTCGCCATCCAGGCTGAGCCGACGCGGATTGGCGTGCCCCGGGGCGAGCTGACCTCGATCCGGTAGTCGGGGTGGGTCTCCTCGGATTTGTAGCTGTTCTCGATCAGCATGAACTCCAGATCGAACATCATGTTGGCGATGTAGCCGGTGAAGGCGTTGTCAGCGTCCATGGCGGTGAGCTCGCCCGAGATCGAGCCGGATTTCATCAGACTGTTCGAGACAAGCGGGATGATCTCGAACTCACCGCTCTGGGCCGCGCGGGCCTCTTTCGTCTGGACGGCGTTGACCCGGAACGGGCCGAGGCCGACATCGATCTGCATCGAGATGTAAGGGTTGCCGCTGGTATTGCCGGTTTCGTTCCAGGCTGTGCCGACGCGCACTTTGCGGCCGGACTTGTTGACCGCAGTCACGTCGAAATCCGGGCTGCGCTCGGACATCTTCGGACGGGTCTCGAGCTGGATGGCGATGTCAAAGCGCGTCGAGTGGATCATGCCGGTGTACTGAGCGGCGGCGGTCTCGACATTGCGAGTGAGGGTTCCTGCGAACATGGGATGGTTCCTTTTGGATTGGCCGGTGTCTGACGTCCTTGCCAGCGCATCCGGGATTGCTTTCTCGACCCCTTGAGGGATCACAAATCAGAAAGCCTGCTTTCCTTTCAGCCCCGCCCACGGGTCAGAGCTGCCGTCCGAGTGGGAATGCCCGGGCGCCTCCGGGTCCTACGCCCCTCCCCTGCCCGTCTGGTCTTGATTGGCTGCCCGCATTTTTTCGCGCCGTCCTCCGATCGCGCGATGAAGAACTCCGCCTCTTTTCCGTTCAAACTTTGCCCGCTCCGGTCGGTCAGACCGATGCAGCTGCCGTTCGGCAGATAGGTGATGAGGTACTGACCGAGCCGGTCCTTGTGGACAACGTAGCCGGTATTGGCCCAGTGCACGGTCTGCCCGGCATCGACGGCCGCCTTGATGTCTTCGAGTGTCATGCGATCCTCCTCAAGAAGAATGGTAGGGAAACAACGCAGGAAGTCCGATCTTCCGACCGGGCTTCCATGCAGCATTCGTTTGGCAAACGACCGAGAGCTGTCAGGCGCTTTGCGTGGCTTGCGTCGCGCGCGCCGCCATCCAATCCTTCAGGCCAAGAACCGTTCTGCCGGCGGTGACCTCGGAGGCCCAGGCGGCCCTTGGGTCGCCGCAGGACTCCCCGCTGACGTGCTGCTCGATATGGCCATTGGCCATCCATGGCTCAGGCTGTATGCGTCGCAGCCGGTCCGCCATACTCGGGATACGGCCTTGGCAGTCTTCACGGATATGCTGCTCGCCGATCCAGCGCACGGGGATGTCCCGACCTGCGCTATTGGTCAGGGTCAGACCGAAGACACGTTCAGCATCGAACAGACCTTGGGTATGGTGGCGCAAGGCCCGGTGCGTGAAAAGCGCGAGGTGCTCTTTCGAGGCGTCAAACCAATCGTGGACGGCCTGATAGTCAGACGGCACCCCGCCGAACTTCCGGGCAGAGCTTTCGGCATGATGAAGCGGATGCGCCATATCAAAGCCCCTCATCATAGCTGTGCGAGCATTCGACATAGCGGTCGGCGTGATCGAGGGTGATGCTGTCTGCTGCAATGTCCCAGGTCAGCGTGCCGTAGCCACCCTCGTTGTTCTCGAACCCCGGATGATGGTGATAGGCGAGTGACCAGGCGAAATCGCCCACGGCGGTGACAAGCGCTTCCGGCAGTTTGACCTCCGCAGGCTGCACATTCACGTCCTCGACATTGCCAGAGTCGCCATAGCCTTCGTATTCGGCGGTGACCTCGTTGATGCCAAGCGCGCGCAATCGCGCGATCAGTTCCGCTCGGGTTGCTTTCAGGGTGGTTTCGCGCTCGGCGCGCCACTGAGCCGCCATTGCGGCATAGTCGATCTGGGGATTGGTCATGGGTCTGTCCTCTTGTCTGCAATTGGGGGGCCGGGCGTGGCATTCGCTCACGCGCCCGGAACGCGCAGACCGGTCAAATCCCGATCCGCGACGCCCCACCCAAAGCCTGCTTTGGCTTTTCAGGCGGCTTGGTCTGCCGTGATGGCAGGCCTCTGACCCACGATCCGGGCCAGAATGCTTCCCGTCTCGATCCCTCCCCCATGCGGCAGAAACACACGAAGCTGGAAGGCGATGACCTCCGTGAAACACCCCATTGCCTTGAGGCCATCAATCATGCCCCTGTCCACGCCGCCCAGCTCGAGACGCATCTCGCCTGCGACCCGGCGACGGGTCAGGGTCAGACCCCGGCCCAGATCGACCGGCGCGGTGGTGCCGAGGGCGGCGGTCAACATCTCCTGTGGCGTTTGCGGATTGGAGACGAGGAAGCGGGCGCGCAACGCTGCCGCCCCTTCCTCGCTCAGCGTGCGCCCGATCATGGCGGGCGCCCCGTCGGGCGTGACGCGGTAGATGCGCTCATTGGTGGTCGGAATGTCCTTCCAGATCGGCAACAGCAGCCCTGTCAACAGGTAGAGCTTGGTCGTGGTGGCTTTTGGCAGGGACGCAGGCTCTGCGTCCCAAAGCTGGGTGAACTCGCGCCGCTCAATATCTTCCCAAGCCGAGGACTCAAACCGCGCCTCTTCGAGATAGCTCGACCCGTTTGGCCGCACCACCTTGCGCATCAGCGTGACGATATCCTCGTCATACATCTGCATGGGCCGCGCCGAGATGAGCGCCGCGCGACCCGAGGCGCGATTGACCATCGGCAGCTTGTCGGAGTTGCGCGACAGGGCGTCATCCGCCGACAGCCCGTGGACCGGGTCCGTCACCTCAAGTCCGATGATCCGCGTCACGGCGCCAGATTTCGGGCAGGTCCAGAGATCCTCCGTGGAGACCTGTTCGATCTTTTCGCCGCGCAGGGTTTCCACGCCGAGATCGAGCGCGCCCGCCGCGCGCGCCCGCTCGGTCTGATCGGCGATCCTTGCCATGAACTCGGCAAAGAGCGCGTTCTGCATCTGGATGGGCAGCGCCAGCACCCGGTTCAGAAACCGCTGGATCGGGGGAAGCTCCTCAAGGAGCACCCCGTCCTTGTCGATCAGCCGCAGCGCGGTCCAGTCGGTGAAGCACTCGTAGCTCATCGCCTCGACGCGCCCGGCGGCAAGATCGGCGAAATACCCGCGCAGCGCCGCCCGCGCGATCGGGCTTTCCAGATTGTCCTCCTCACGGAACATGCCTTGCGAGCCGGTCTCGCGCTGGCCCTTGGTCAGGGCCCCCAGCTGGTCGAGGCGTTTGGCGATCGTCGAGGTAAAACGCTTCTCGCCATGCACATCGGAGGTGCAGACCCGGAAGAAGGGCGCGCTGACCTGGGCCGAGCGATGCGTGCGGCCGAGCCCCTGGATGGCCGCATCGGCGCGCCAGCCGGGCTCCAACAGGTAGTGCCGGCGCCGTTTCTGGTTCTTCGCCGTTTGCGCCGCATGATAGGACCGGCCCGTGCCGCCCGCATCCGAGAAGATCAGGATATCCTTTTCGCCTTCCATGAAGGCTTGGGTTTCGGAGGAATTGCTGCTGGCAGTGCGCTTTTCGATGAAGAGATGGCCGTCCGCGTCCTTGAGGGGCCGGATGGACCGCCCCGTGACTTCTGCCACGACCTCGTCGCCAAAGGCCCAGAGAATCTGATCGAGCGCCGAGGGGATCGGGGCGAGCGTCATCAACTCCATCATGGCCGCGTCACGCAGAGCTAGCGCCTCGCGCGAGACGACCAGCGCGCCAGTTTCGTCGCGGAGCGGCTCGGCCACCATATTGTCGTCGATCTCGACCAGCTTTTGCGCATGGATCGGGAAGGCTTGTTCGAGATAGCCCAGAACATAGTCGCGCGGCGTCAGCGCGCCCTCGACGAGCTCGTCCTCCGGGTCCATTGTCTCAAGTCGGCGTTTCAGCAGGCTTTCGCCTGTAGAGACCACCTGGATGACGCAAGCATGGCCCGCCGCCAGATCATCCTTGATGGCGTGGATGATGCTTGGAGCCTTCATGCCCATCAGGAGATGGTTGAAGAAGCGCTGTTTCGTGCTTTCAAACCGGGATTTAGCCGAGGCGCGTGCGGCCGAGGCATTGGTCTCGCCCGAGGCGTCGTTGACGCCGGTCGCAGTCAGTGCGGCTTCGAGATTGTGGTGGATCGTCCGAAACGCACCCGCGTATGCGTTGTAGATCTCGATCTGGGCCGGAGTGAGCGCGTGTTCGAGCACGTCATACTCCACCCCATCAAAGCTGAGGGCACGCGCCGTGTAGAGCCCGAGCGTCTTGAGATCGCGCGCCACCACCTCCATGGCAGCGACACCGCCGGCCTCCATCGCCGAGACAAAGCTCTCGCGGCTCGGGAAGGGGTATTCAGGCCCTTGCCCCCAGAGACCAAGACGCGCGGCGTAGGCGAGGTTGTGCACGCTCGTCGCACCTGTGGCCGAGATGTAGAAGACGCGGGCGCGGGGTGCTGCCAGTTGCAGCCGGAGGCCCGCAAGGCCCTGCTGGGAAGGTTTGACCCCCCTGCCCTGCTCTGACCCTGCGGCGTTCTGCATGGCATGGGCCTCGTCAAAAGCCAGCACGCCGTCGAAGTCTTCACCCATCCACTCAAAGATCTGGCTCAGCCGCGTGGTGCCGAATTTGCCCGCCGAGCGCAGCGTGGCGTAAGTCACGAAGAGGATACCGTCGCCCATCGGGACGGGCTGGTCCGGTTTCCATTTGGAGAGCGGCTGAATGTCGGCGGGCGAGCCGCCAAGATCGGTCCAGTCGCGGATCGCGTCCTCGATAAGCGTGGCGGATTTGGAGACCCAGATCGCCTTCCTGCGCCCGGCCAGCCAGTTCACAAGGATGAGCCCTGCGCACTCCCGCCCTTTGCCGCAACCGGTGCCGTCGCCGAGGAAATAGCCAAGGCGATAGGCACGAGCATCCGGGACATCATCGGCGCGCGTCAGCTTGGTCTGGTCGTCATCGATGGTAAACCGACCGGGCAGATCACGCCTATGGGCATCATGCGCCATGATGATCGTCTCAAGCTGCGCCTCGGAGAGATGTCCCTCTTCGATCAACCGCGCGGGCAGCCGTAATTCCGAACTGGCGGCACCCGAAGGTACGGGTGGCGCGACGGAGGCCATGGCGATGCTTTCGACGAGTGGCGTGGGATGTTCCTGCGCGCCCGCGATCTCGATCCGCTGCGGGCGGTAGCGCGCATAAATATCCGAAACGGGCGTGTTGTCGCGCGGAGCCTCAAGACTTGTGAAGCTTAGCGGGATGGCAGCATTGGCGCGGGGTTTGGAGGCGGCGACTGTGGCAACTGGGCGCTTGCGCGCGCCAGTTACTGGACCGACCGATCGCGCATGAGGGTTTGTCGCCGCCCGTTGGGTGGGGCGTGTCTCAGGCCGGCTTGCGGCCACGGCGTCGACAAAGGGAAGGGCTTCCTCCAGATTCTGAACCGTGGCGCGGATCATCTCGCCGTCCTCCTGCACCTTGTCGAAGACCATGAGCTGGGTTTCCACAGTTGTGCCGAGCTTGCGGTAAACCTGTCCCGGCATCGTGAGGGCCAATCGCGGCGTCATGAGGCCGCAGGCGCGGGACCAATGCGCGGCATCGCGTTCGGGCGTGAATCCCGGCGGCATGATAGCCACCAGCCGCCCGCCGGGTGCCAGGCGCTTGGCAGCCGCGATGAGATGCTTGGCGGCGATGTGTTTGTCCCGGGAACGATCGACTGAGGAGGCAAAGGGCGGATTCATCACTACGACTTCGGGCAGGACCAGTGTCTGCAGCAGATCGTCGATATGCTCCCCGTCATGGCTCGTCACCTCGCCGCCGTAGACCGCGCGCAGGAGGCTCTGGCGAAAGGGATCGATCTCATTGAGCAGAAGTGTGGCACCAGCCCGTGCCGCGAACGAAGCGAGAGCGCCGGTGCCAGCCGAGGGCTCCAGCACGGTCTCGCTCTTGCGAATGGCTGCCGCCCGTACGGCCAGAGCCGCGAATGGCAGCGGCGTGGAAAACTGCTGCAGCCGGATCTGCTGCTCTGAGCGGCGGGTTTCCGTCAGCAGCCGAGAGGCAACGAGCTTTGCAGTAGCGATGTCACCTGCCGCGTCGGCCTCACGCAGCAGCACCTGGATAGCCGCGGCCTGCATCAGGTCGTAGGCCATGCGCCAGTCCCAGGCACCGCCGGCGTCGCTGCCATGAAACGTCTCGCGCATGATACGCGCGAGCGCTGAACTGCGCAGGGGTTGGTGGTCGATCTCCGTGCCGATCTGCGCGAGGGCAGAGGCGAGGTTAGCGTCGGATTCAACAGGATTAGGGAGCGTTGAGCGGGGCTTGGACATGGGGGTTTCCTTTGGATCAGGGTCTGAGTTCCAAAGGACAAAAAGCCCGCTCTACACTTTGAAGGCGTAGAGCGGGCAATTTCTTAGCGGGGGGCCTGCACCCCCATCATGGCCACTGCTGCGCAGCATGAAGAACGCGTAAAATGGTCACCATCTCAGGGCTTTCAGCATAAACCACGATGTAGTTCGGCCGAATAACCATCTCCCTAGTCCCGTCCACACGGCCCGCGCGGTACATCAGAGGGCGTTCTGGAAGGAGGGACGTCTTGTGTTCAATCTCGTCTTTGAGAACTTGGGCGGCATCCGGGTTGTCGTCAGAGATGTAGTCAATGATTGCCAGCAAGTCGGCGATGGCCGTCGCTTTCCATTCAAGATTTGGCAAGGCGCTTCCCGTCAATCAATGCCTGGGCGTCTTGCATCGCCTTGGCATGGGACGTTGTGGGCCTTGGATCGTCCAGCGCTTCCTGTACCTTCGCCCGGAACCAGGCGTCATAGGCATCCGGATCAGCAGTCAATCCGGCAGGCAATCCGCCTTCTGCGGCCACGCGGGTCAGAAGAATACGCACCGCGTCGGAGAGCGTCAGACCGACGCCCGCAAGTGCGTCCGAAGCCCGTGCTTTCAGCTGATCGTCAACACGAACGTGAAGCATGGATGTTTGGGCAGGCATGGATGGTCCTCCAGTTGATGGGAGTGATGTATCTCATTTGAGATACGAATTCAAGTCGGCACTATGTGCGCGCGGGGTCCCGTGGTGTTGTCTCAGCGGGAAACTCAGCCACCCTGCCCCGCCAGGAACTCCGCCAGCACAGGACTGGCCGCACCCTTCGCGGAACTGAGCAGCTCCGAACCCGCAAGCGAGGCCCTTGAGAGCCGCACGAGCCCGCCGGTTTCCTCAATGCGGTAGCAGCGGCGTTTTTGCCGCCCACGCCTGTAGTGCGTCGCGGTGACGATCTGGCAGGTGCTGCCATCGGTGAGCGTCACGGGTGCTGCGAGCCTGATCTTGTCGCCTTCCTCGTAGTCAGGGATCGAAGCCCAATTCCGGCAGCGCTGGCGCCAGTCCTGGGCGTAGCTGTCCGGGTCTTTCAGCTCGGACAGCAGGGCCAACAGGCTTAGTGGCGCGCGGGATTCGACTGGTCCCGCGCTTTCCTCCATGTCCTTGTAGCCCCAGCAGCCGTCATCATATCGGGTGAGGAAGACGGCGGCGAAGGTGATCGAGCCGTCAGGATCAGAGACATAAGTCGCGTCCTCGACTGGGGTGCCGTCAAGATTTGTGACCCTCGCGGCCGCATACCAGGTGGAGCCGACCTTGCAGGCCTTGACCAGTTCGGTTTTGCGCGTGTCGCTCTCGAAGCTGCAAAGCCGGGCGATTTCCGCTTTCTCATCTGCATAAGTCTGGACGCGGCGGTCCGTGTAGAAGAGCCATCCCATCTCAGAGTCCTTTCTCTCATTGGGGAAATTGTTGTCGCCAATGTCCCGAGAGGGCCCCAGGCCCAGCAGGGTATTGGCGATGCTTGTTTGAGAAAGGGCGCGTTACGCCGCCCTCCGGTCATCGAGTTCCATCAGGGCATCAAGCGGCACGCGGTAGGGCTGCATGGCGTCGAAATCCTCGCAATTGCCGCAGTTCTGCACGATCGCGAAGGTGTCGCAGGCATCCTTGAGGATAACCCGGAACGTGCCGCCAAGACCGGAGGGCACGTCGTATGTCCCGCCGATGAGATAATCCGAGGCCCGGCGCACGAAGACGCGGATGCTGTGGCCATCGGTGGCAAGCCGGATCGCCCCCTGCCCCCGGTCGATGAGCACCTGCACATCGTCGAGGATGTCGGTGTAGAACTGGCCGGTCAGATCGCGAAACGCCATGCGGCGCTGCGCCATCCAGTCGGTATCCCGAAACGGGTTCATGCCGTCGGCGAAGGCGAAGGAGGGATCGGCCTGTTCGGTGGTGACGATACGGGTGGTCGTGCCATCGATGCCGTTTGAGCGCAGATGCACACCATTGCCGACGATCAGGATCAGGGCCGGCCTGTCCACGGGCCCGTTCCAGTTGGGCAAGAAGGTTTTGCAGGCGCGCGCATGGGCGATCTGCGCCGCAACTGCGGAGGCAGAGAACTTGAGAATAGCCATGGGGATGTCTTTCTGTTGAGTGTGGGAGGGTCGACCCGCGCGGGCGGCATGGTCCACGCGCGGGTCGCGTGATGGCTCAGGCCGCTTGCGCGACCTCGCTGTCAGGCTCCGGGGTTTCCGCAGTGGGCTCCGCCTCATCACAGGCGACACCGGCGGTCTGCATCATCGGCGGGCACCAGGCGGCCACGGCAGCGCGCTGCGCGTCGGTGAGCGTGGCGAAAGGCTCGGCGAAGAGCTTGTCGCAGAAGGCGACGATCTCTTTCTTGCTCGACGAGGCCAGCGTCACAGCCTCCTGGGCGAGACCCAGATCCTCGCCGAGGATCTTCAGGAGCCAGGCCTTCTTGAAGCGGTTGAAGAGCGCCGCATTCGGCGTCCAATGGGCGCGGATGTCGGGCATGATCTCGATCTCGAACGCATGCATCAGGCTGTCGCGCTGGCGGTCCCGCGTGAAGCAGGATTGCGTGGTGCTGGCCGTGGCATAAGCGACGAGCTTGGCCTTCTCCCCTGCCTGAAGAGCCCGAAACGCCGCGAACTGATCGGCGGGCGCGCGGGCGTCATCGAGCCACGAGAGATCAAGCGCATCATGCGCCGCCGCCACCTGCTCGAGCGAGGTCTCGTCGATCTCGTCCATCTTGGCATGGCTGCGGTATTCCTTGCGGGCATCGATCTTGATCGCCTGCGTGACACTCATGCCGCTGGCCAGAACGTCACTGACCAGCTTGAAGAGCGTCAGATCGAGCGTGGCCTCCGGATGCAGCGCCATCGCGGCGCCGAGGGCCATGGCCCGCTCGGTCTTGAGGTCCTCGGCCAATGAGGCCGGGTAGCTGATTTCCCCTGCGTCCGGGGCCTCCTCCCCGGTCGGGTTGGCCGAGGAGCCGTGCGCGCCCTCCTCTTTCGCGGTGTCCTCCGGGCGCACGAGGCCCACATGAAGCGTCACCTGCCCACTCGACCAGGACGCAATCACACCTGCACGGGCCAGGTCCTCGGCGCTGTAGGCCTCCTGCAGGTCGCGGGCTTCCTCTTCCAAGGCGTCCACGCGGTCGTAGAGCGCATTGTAGGCATCGTCTTCGAACCCCTCATCTTCCATCTCGAGCTGGAGTTGCTCGAGCTCGGCGGTGATCTCGTCGATGCGCTTCTGGGCAGCCTCATCCGGCTCGATTGGGCCGGGATAGACGCGGCCATAGTCGGCCATGGTCGCGTAATCATAGCGCACCATTGCATCGGCCCACGCAAAGCCCAGCTTTATGCGAGCCTCTTCGGCGGCGGCCCCGAGCTTCTCGAGCAGGATGGTCTCGACCAGCACCGCATCCTCGAGCACGGAATGCTCTTCCAGGAGATCAGCCGCGACGGCCCCGCCCCGTGCCTCGTAGTCCTCGCGCACGAAGGCCCCGATATCGTCGCTGACCTGCACACCACGCGACTTGAGAGCCTGACGGACAGTATAGGCCTGGAGGTAGCTGTCTTCCTTGGTGAGCGCCTCATAGACCTCCTTCTGCACCTCTTGGCTCGGGTGCTCGGCGAAGGCCTTCATCGTGTCGAGCGTAATCGTCTTGGCTCGGGCCGCCGCGCGGATGTCGGGGTGGATCAGGCCATAGCGCAACCGGCCTTTCACCGCCGCCACCGTGGTGCCGAAGGTCTTCGCGATTGTCTCGGGCGTCTGGCCGTCGACCTCCATCATCCGGGCGAAGGCCTCGAACTCGTCGATGGCATTCATCGGCGCTTGAGTGATGTTCTCGGCAAGCGACAGCGCCGTGGTCACATCGCAATCCTCGGGCACGAGGCGGCAGTCCACCTTGGTCTTCGCGGTGAACCCCTTCTCGCTCTTGTCCGCGACCAGTTCCTTCAGGGCGGCATGGCGCCGGCCACCGGCGAGGACGGCATATTTGCCGTCAAGCTTCTGGACCAGGAGCGGCTGGAGCAGGCCCAGAACAGCGATGCTGGCCTTCAGATGGGCGATGTTCTCGGGATCATAGGTTTCCGGCGCGTTGCTGCGCACATTGGCGGGGTGTGATGTCAGATCGCCAATCGCGACGGTGAGCGGGGTAAAACTTGTGGTCATGGGATATCCTTCCAGGTGGGTGAGGTGCGGCCCGCGCGCTTGCGCGTGACCAATCCCCGGCTTCAGGGATCACCACGACAAAAGGCCCACTCTCCCTTTGAGGGGCAGCGGGCCTTCATCGTCTGGGATGTCAGTGGGAGGGGTCCCCTGCCCTTCTACCAGTCGCGCGCCAGCATGATCCCCTCTCGGGACATCACTCCGTGATGCCCTGCCGGGCAGTGGTCAGCCCGCGCATGGTGGTGTCGGGGATGTCGGGTGCCGTTTTACCACTGCTCAGCGAAAACAGCCCTCACCAATCTCGCGCCATCATGACTGTCAGGACACGCACTGTCGTTTCGGGGTTGTCCGGCGCCTCCGCGCCGTAGAGGAAATCCGAGTCTGCTTCATAGAGATCGATTTTCCAGAACACGGTCTCGCCCCGGATCTCGACCGCCCCAAAATCGTGCCAGCCTTCCGGGTCATTCTCGGGCTCGAATGTGGCAAACTCACCGGTGGCCTTCACCGCCTCGGCCATGAAGCCGTCACCCGCCTCCATAAGCGAGCGGGTGACGTGCATGCGGCCCTGGATCGGCTGTGCGGGCGGCACTCCAAGGCACGCGAGCTTGCGAAACGCGTCGTTCTGCACCGCGATCACACTCGGATCGGGACGGTCTGGCTGGGGTTGAACGGTCATGGACATGGGGATCTCCTTTGAGAAGTTGATACACCCTTCCCAAAGCCCGCTTTCACTTTTGCGGTCCCACACCGCTCAAGCGGCCTGGGCGCCCTCCCCCGCCCTACCCGCTTCTGACCGTGCGATCAGGTAATCACAGGCGCGCTGCGCGTCGGCCGCGTGCTTGAAGATCGCGTTCTTGTCGGAGCGCAGAACGCGCAGCCAGTTGTAGAGATACGCCGCGTTCAGCTCGAGCGTATGGGCCGTAAAGCCGAGCGTCTGGCCAAGGAACACCGAGGTCAGCTCGGCGACGATCTCTTCGCGCGCGTAGGCCGTGTTGCTGAAGCGCGAGAGGCCGTAATCGCGGTTCAGCCGATGGCGCGCCTTAGTGGCATGGGCCAGCTCATGGGCCCAGACCCCGTAGAAATTCCGCGGGTTCTCGAACCGCGCTATCGACGGCATGAAGACCTTATCCACGGGCGGCAGATAGTAGGCTTCCGTTCCCGTGAAGACGGTCGTGACGTCGATTGCGTCGAAAAACGCCTGCATATGCGGGATGGGCTCGGAAGGCGGATGTTCGGGTGCCGGCTCCGGATCGGGGAAGAAGCTATCGGGCAAGCCCTCGATCTGGCAGGCATTGAACACGCGGTAGGATTTCTGGAAGCGGAAGATGCGGGCCTCCTCGGACCGATCATCGCTCTCCTCCTGATCATCCTCGCCGCCGGCGTCTTTCCGGCTTTGTCCGTAGTAGACAACGACAGAGGACCTCTCGCCTTTGCGGACCTTGGCTCCCAGAGCGTTGGCTTGAAGAATGGTCATCCAGAAGGGCGAGCTGTAGCCCGCCATCACGGTCCGCATGGTCAGCAGGAAGTTGTTCACTCCCTGATAGGGCTCACCGCCCACGCGCAGGGGGCGAGAACTGCCTCCTGCCGTCCAGGGCTTGCGCCACGGCAGGACGCCGCGCTCGATGATGCGGATGATTTCGTTGGTGATGACCTCGGAGGCATCGAATTTGGGCGTGCGGGATCGGGCCATGGCTAGCCTCCTTTCGAGTTTTGGTGAGAGGGAATGGTGATCAGATTGACTGACGGGGCCGCGGATCGTTGATGATTTTCGCGCCGAGCCCTTCGACCATGTCGATGTAGGTGGTCAGCGAGACGGACTTGCCGGAACCCGAAGGTTCAGGGTCGCCCGATCCGTCTCGTGTCACGCGGGGCAGGTTCGCGAATGCGATGACATTGTTGACGGGTCGGATATCGATGACCGGCGTCCCACGTGCGACCGCTAGAGCGGCCAAGGGAAAGCGCTCGATTGGCGCGAAAGTCGACACGGTGGTCCAGCCGAGCTGGACAAACGTCCCGCCATCGCCACAGATCACATGGGCATTCGGCAATGTTTCAACCTGCCTGAGATATCCGAGATTGCGCAACACAGTCTCGCGTTCGAGCCGCTGCGCCAGCTCCGTCTGGCCGGTTCGGCGCAGTTCCTTGTGTCGCCACCACGAGGCGGCGGTCGCGCGCAACACGCGCAAGACACCTGTTTGCATGGGAATGCCCTTCATCAGGAAAAACAGACCGGAATCCGGTCCGGACCCATCTGAGGGACCCCAAAGGCCCTCATCCGTCAGTCACAAAACCCGAAGAACACTTTCTCTTTTTCCGGCCCCTTTGGGCACACAACAAAACCGAAAAGCCCGGCACATCTGCCGAAGCCATTGATTTCATGCAGCAATTCTAGATCGGCAGGCAAGATCGGCAACGTATATCGGCAAAACCTTGCTTGCAACTACGAAATGTGTTTATTTTTCAATTACTTTGTAAACATGGAAGATCGGCAAAAATGCTGGAAACACCCGCCAGGATCGAACCCTGCTTCTTCGAGGAGCATATTCCTGCAGAACTGGCAGACCTTTCGGTCGACATCCAGAGGGAAGCCACCGGGCTGGGACAAGGGTTGCATCCTGACAGCGCAGCCGAACTTGCCGATCTCGTCCGTGTGATGAACTGC
Source organism: uncultured Paracoccaceae bacterium (assembly GCA_947500135.1). Taxonomy (GTDB): domain Bacteria; phylum Pseudomonadota; class Alphaproteobacteria; order Rhodobacterales; family Rhodobacteraceae; genus Yoonia. Next base: position 42,576 of record CANMQX010000011.1, on the reverse strand, counting down.
TACTACTCCAACCTGATCGAAGGACACAACACGCGCCCCCGCGACATCGAAAGGGCGCTGGCTGGTGCCGAGCTTGAGGAAGAAACCCGTCCTCTCGCCCTTGAGGCCCGAGCGCACGTCATCGTTCAACGGGCCATCGATGAGATGCATCGCATAGGCACCCTGCCCCGCCCCACATCCGTCGAATTCCTGACTTGGGTCCATAAGAGCTTCTACGACGAGATGCCGGATGAGTTTCGGGTTATCGAACATCCCGACGGCACAAAAGAGCCCATCGTTCCGGGACGCATGCGCCAGAATGACGATCGGGAAGTTGCGGTCGGGCGCCACCTACCTCCTTCGTCGTCGCGCGTCGCGGCATTCATGGACCATTTCGACAAACGATTTCAGATTGCGGCGCGGTCTTCGAGCGGACAAATCATCGCGATCGCCTCTGCACATCACCGGCTCAACTACATCCACCCTTTCCCGGATGGTAACGGCCGTGTCAGCAGACTGATGTCTCATGCCATGGCCCTCACAGCGGGGATCGGTGGCCAGGGGCTCTGGTCCGTATCACGTGGGCTGGCCCGCGGGCTAACCGATCGGGGCGAGTACAAACGGATGATGGATCTGGCCGACAGTCCACGTCGCGGAGACCGCGACGGACGGGGGAACCTGTCAGAAGCGGCACTGAAGACGTTCAGTGAATGGTTCCTAAAGGTGACGCTCGACCAGATCACCTTCTCAGCAAGATTGTTCGATCTCGGCGGACTCGACCAACGGTATCGTCGTCTTGTTGCAGATACCATCGATGACAAGCGAGCGCCGGAACTAATCTCGGCGGTTCTTCGGCATGGCGCACTGGAACGAGGCGATGCGCAGATTGTGCTCAAGACGTCCGAGCGTACTGCTCGCAACACGCTGAGTAAACTGACCGCCGCCGGATATCTGACTTCCGCCTCGCCGAAGACGCCAGTCCGGTTGGCGTTTCCGTTGGATTATCGAGAGCGGCTTTTTCCAAACCTCTTTGGAGATGGTGACCTCCCACAATAACTCTAGGGATTTAGGGTGTAATGCCTGGCCGCCAATTTTTCCCATGGCCTGCGAGATTTTCATCAAGGCTTGCTCGTGTGTCACTTGTCCACCGCGGTGGACATCTGCTGGTCTGAGACAAACTGAAGAACCACCACGCGCCGCTAGGTGCGTTTGGACAGTTTTGGTTGCCACAAGCGCCGCTTCTCGTATGAAGTCCACCGCGGTGGACATTAGACAGTTCGCTCATTGGTTTCGGACAGTCGCTTGATCAAAGCTAATGGATCAAATTGGTTTTGCCTTTGACCCAAGGTGATACTATGAAAATATGCCCCAAAATCCCTGATGCGTTTTCCAAGTTGTAGCATGATAAAGATCGCGCATGACGCTTTCTGAGCTCCTACAGCATTCTTGGCTTTCTCGAAAGTTTCTGGGTGAATGCCCATCATGGGTGCAAGTGTTCGAGCATGGTTTTCAATGTCCAACCAGTTTCTAAGTCTCTCTGTGGAGAACGATGTCGCCTGATCGCAGACTGAGGTCAGCAAGTCTGGTTTCAGGGCCTCATCGCCTATGTTGCTATCTAAATCTTTATTTTCTTCTTCAGACTTAGATTGATGCCGGACAGTTTGTCCGTCATTGGCGGGCAATTCCATAGTTTCAGGCGGGTCATCCGGGGTAGACAAACTCTGGCATTCTGCATCTGTATTGGCGAGCAGAGCGTGGTATTCGGGGAGGCTCAGCTTCCTGCGTAGAGCTTTCCGTGCGTGGTTGATGAATGCGTTGCTAGGATCGTGCTCTTCCAAATGGGCGAGCTTTGTAAGGATCTGTTTGCGGACAAATATCCGATCTCGCCGGTTATTCTCCATCTCTTGCGCGATGGCTATAAGCTCGCTCGCACGTTGGAACAGGGGGGTGAGAGACAATCCAAAACTGATGCACTCCCCGCCGGATGAGCGAACGCGGTAGCGCTTTCGGTTCGAGCTGTCATTGCGCTTGATGAATCCGAGTTCAACGAAGCGGTTGATGTGCCTCCGGAGTGTCCGTTCGTCGATTCCGCCAACGCGCTGGCAAAGTGAATCGTTAGACGCAAAAACCGTTTCGCCATGGCCAGGTTTCAGAAAACTGAGCATTGCTTGAAGTGTCTGTATGTGGCCAGGACGTAGACCAAACACGCTGCGTGCATCTCTCAGGGCTCTGAAGATGGTCCAGACGTCGGTTTCAGATGGGGGAAATGAGCCGCGGGTTGCATCAGCACCTGCGGCTTCGATCGAGAGTTTTGTAAATGCCATGGCTTGTTCACGACGACCGTTCGGCCCACAACTTCCCCGTCTCTTTCCTCGAATCTTCGCGGAAAAAGGCAAAAAATATCAGTCCACCGAATCGGTGACTCTTGACCGGTATGCTGGAGGTTGCTACATCAAAGATGCTAATCAGATGATGAGGGCTCTCCAGGGGAAACTTTGGGGGGCTCTTTTCTTTCGGGTCTTCGCTTTTCTCCTCTGCTCGTGTTGCTCTGTGTGGCCTGGGTTAGGACCCAGAGCCTCTCTCATTCCGCCACTGTACGAAGAGTTGCAAAAGCGTAGCTTCCGCGTGTTCTTCGAGCCATTGGCCGAATTCTGGATTGTCCTTCTTGGTGACCTTGAGAGCGATCGCCTTCTCATCGATTGTCAGCGTGCCCAATGAACTGCCGTTCTCATCATTGATGACCGAAGTCAGCCCACGATTGGGCGGCTTCTTGTCGCTACGTGCTTTGCTCGAGCAAGCCGAATAGACCGCTTGGAACTTTTCGGAACTAGGAGTGTCGTCGGGCAGGGCGGCGAGCGCCTCTTTGGCGATGTCCACCAAATCTACCTTCACCGATAAGGCAGCTAGCTCACCCCACTGCCGTCGTCCGATCCCATGTGCTGGCCCGATGAGTTGAACAAGACCGTCTGGCAGTTGTTCTATGACGACCCTGTGGTTGGATACGCCTTGCCGGGTCAGACCTAGAGCATCTTGAATGACACCGGGTTTGTACCCGGATTCTTGCATCTCTTTGATAAAAATAGACTTTTCTATAAAAGACGGATCAAGCCTGAGGTTGTTCTCCTGGCCTTGAGCGATCAGAGATGCGTCATCGTCCAAGGTTCGAACAATTGCCTTGACCGTTCCACCGACCTTACGGATCGCCGCAAGCCTGCGGCGGCCGTAGATGATGCGGTATCTGTCCGGTTGGGCTGATGGACGGACCATGATGGGCACTTGTTGGCCATGCTTGCGAATGCTCTCGGCCAACTCATCGATACTGGAATCTTCCAGCACCAACCGATCGCGCAGCCCATCCATGTCAATCTGATCAGGTTCGATATCGCGAATCGAGTTTGCTGTGATCTCGCGCAAAGAGTCGCGCAGTCCTCCAACAGATCCCGGCAGCTTTGCCGCTTTTGGCGGGGTAGGGGAGGGGGCTCCGCTCTCCGTCTCATTCCTTGGAGGCTGGTTGAAGATGTTTCGGGCCATCAGCGACGCCCCCATGCCATTTGGATCGTCTGCTCTAGCTCATCGCCAACGCCATTCACGCTGGTCAGGGCGCGATCAATTGTCTTTCTGATGAATTGGCTTGGATCGACTTCGTAGACGGTCTGCTGGGTCATCCCCGCGTCGGAGATCGCCGTAGACTTCAGCATCGGCTCTGTCATGACCTGACCTGCCAGAATTGATCTCAGGTAGCCTGCCATTTGGGTCTGCGGACCGTCCGACGGTTCATATCTGGTAATCAGGAACTTGACAAAATCCCATGTGACACGCCGACCGATGGCTTCCTCCACCGCCTTGACCGTTTCTGAAGCAAGCTTCAGGAATTGGCTCATGGATGCGATGTCAAGCATGCCAGGTACGACGGTAACCAAAAGCCCCGTCGAGGCTGCCAGAGCAGTCAGGGTTAGAAACCCAAGCTGAGGCGGGCAGTCGATCAGGACGATGTCGTAGTTTGCCTCAACCTCTTCAAGCGCCAAGGCAAGGCGCTCTGCAAAGATGGGTTGTACGCGACGAGCGAGAGCGTTTGCGGTCTCGGTTTCGTACTCCGAGAGCATCAAACCGGCGGGCACCATGTCGAGCTTATGGAAGTAGGTCTTTTGGATGACGTTCGAGAGAGGAACTTGGTCCTCATATCTCAAAGCATCATAGATTGTGCCGCCATCGGCGAACTCAAGCTCGGGCCGAAAGCCGAAAAACGTGGTCAAACTTGCTTGCGGATCGAGGTCTAGGACCAGCACGCGGTAACCGCGCAAGGCATACCTTTGCGCAAGATGAATCGTTGCAGTAGTCTTTGATGAACCGCCTTTGAAGTTGACGACGGATATCACCTGGAGACGATCGCCATCACGTCGACCTGGGCGGTAGCTTTCTGCGTTCTTTCCAGTGCGTCCAAGAACATCGCGCAGCTCATCAATCTCTTGGGCTGTGTAGAACCGGTGTCCGCGGTTGTCTGTATGCACTTCCGGGAAGCTGCCGTCCTTGTGCCGGTTGCGCAGGTTAGATGTGCTTACGCGCAGGAGGCCGGCGACTTCGGTGGAACTGAAGCGGCGTAGGGACTTTCGTTCTTCGGGTTCGAAAGCGATCTTCATCTGGCGATCCAAAGACTCAGCCAGATTGTCGGCAAATGCTCCGATATCGGAAGAGCCTATGCCTTGCGTGTACCCAATGTTACGATCATCCATGTCCTGCCGCCCACTCTCGGCCTCTGTTGAGGCTCTTAGTCATTCTGACGGTGTACAGCGTGTCTGACGCGTTTTGCCGTCAGAATGGGAATGCCACGATCCAGTGAGTCCGGCAAGAAGAATCTAAATGTAGTGTGAAACTTATCCACAACACCTATAGGTGTTGTTGTACAAAAAACTCAGCAAGTCATTGATATAGATATATTAAATGCAGATCTAACCGAGTCGAGCCGCTACTCTGTTGAGTTGGCACATTAGCAGCTAACCCCAAGCAACTAATGGCACTTTCTGCCTCCTGCGAAGTTTTCTCCCGGTGAAATTTTTTGGATTCGGGTCAGAAGCTACATCTCATCTTGGCTCGATTCGTACGGCATGAGGCCAAGTCGTTCCGCCCGCTCCAACAGCATTTTCACCGAAGACGGCTGCCATCTTGTTCGGCCACGAGGCGTGCGTTCGCGCATAGATTCCAGCCGTTCACAGATCGCTTGAAGCGTGATGTCGGGATCTGCGCCCTTGATGCCAGCAATAATGGCGGGCAGGCGATCGTCCGTTTCGCGGCGCCCGGCGCGAGCCAGCACCTCGGTAGGCAGGAAGCCGTCGCGGACATAGGCCTTCACAGCGCGCAAGAGACGGCTTTGGGTCCAGCGACGCGCCTCGGGCAGGGGGCCGTTGATGATGCGCACAACGTCTTCCCAGGCCAAGTCGGGGCGCAACCGGCGCACTTGGGGCACCCAGTCTTGAGCCGTCTCGTTCAGCCGCTCCATGTAGCCGTCTTGCCGCGCGAGCCGCACCTTGCGTAGCGCCGCTGGATCGCGGGCGCGTAGGCCCGGGTTCCCGCCGACCCGGCCCTTAGTACGGGCACTCGCCAGCCCCGCCTTGGTACGTTCGCGGATCAGCGCCCGCTCAAACTCGGCCGCGGCGCCCAGAACCTGCAGCGTGAACTTGCCTTGCGGGGATCCGGTGTCGATCGGGTCCTGAATGGAACGAAAGAACGCCCCCTTGGCCTCCAGCCGTTCGATCACCTCCAGCAGATGTGACAGAGACCGCGCCAGCCGGTCGATCCGAACGACAACCAGCGTGTCGCCCTTGCTAATGCGCTCCAGCAAGCGGGCAAGCACCGGCCGCGCACGATTGCCGCCTGAGGCGTGTTCTTCATGGATTTCGACGCATCCCGCAGTTTGCAGGGCCTCAGACTGGGGCAGGGGGGTCTGATCCTCGGTCGAGACGCGCGCATAACCTATCAGGGGCATGAAAATGGACCGTTTGCAATTTAAGATATCGCTAATAAACGACCGAATGACCGCGCGATCAGAGACCGGCAGCCTTGGTCAGATTCACCCGGAACCGGTCTCGGCGGCGCTGGTAGCGGCGGGTCATCTCGGCGGAGGCGTGACCAAGCTGTTTCTGAACGTAGCGCTCGTCGACTTCGGCGGAGCTTGCGAGCCCGGCGCGCAAGGAATGCCCGGAGAACAGGGCCAGGCGATCTTTCTCGGGCAAATCAGCACGGATTCCGCTCTTAAGGACCGTTTGTTTGATCAGCCGGGCGACGTGTTTGTCGGAGAGGCGGGTGTCGAGGGCGCGCTTCCCATCTCCGGACGTGCGGACGAAGACCGGGCCAAAATCGATCTTTGCAAAGTGCAGCCATTGCTCAAGAGCGTGGATCGGGCAGGTTTGGTCCGAGGATCCGTGGCCGATCTCGACTTCGCGCCAACCGGTCTTTGCGTTGAGCAGCAGCACGGCGCCGTCCTCAAGGATCTCGATCCAACCACCGCTATCGGGCGTGTCATCTTTGCCAACGTCCAGGCTCACGATCTCGGAGCGCCTCAGCCCACCGGCATAGCCCACTAGCAGGATTGCCCGATCGCGCAGACCGCGCAGGTCAAACGGCAGGGCGGCCACCATCGCAAGGATGTCCTCGGGCAGGATCGCCTCTTTCTGCACAGGTGGGCGCGCATGCTTGCGTTTGATCCCACCCAACACGGTCGCGATGTGTCGATCCTTGCGATCCAACGAGAACCCGCGCTGCGCATAATTCCAGGTGAGGCCCGACAAACGTCGGTCGATGGTCGACACCGAAAGGGCAGGGGAGCCGTTGGTTGGCGCGGCAAGGTCGGTGAGATAGAGGCCGATCATCTCCGGAGATGGCGGCAAGGGATCGGAACCCTTCAACCGACACCAGCGCGCGAAGTGTTTCCAGTCGGCGGCATAGGCCTTGTTGGTGTTTTCCGCCGTCGAGGCCCTAGCGTAATCGCGCGCCGTGTCGATCAGCCGATTGAGTGTGCCGGACCCAGCCACATGGGCGGGCAGAGCGATCGAGGCGTGTTCAGTGGTTTCTTTCTCGTCGCGCTCGTGTTCGTTTGCGGCATCTCGAGACGCTGAACGCGATTTCTCGGCGGCGGAGGGGTCATTTTCAGGTGTTTCGCTCATGTTTTTGAGCCTATTCCCTGTATGTCCGATAAGGCAAGCTTATTGGACATTAAAATGTTCTGTAAGGTGGGGCGGTTTACACACTATGTGGTGGGCAAAAGCGCCGCCATGCGATAGGGTTGTGGTATGACCTATCAGCCAACAGCTATCGACGACAACTCAAACAACTTACCGAAGCTCCCTGGGTGGGTCACCTCCAGGCGTGCACAATCCCTTGATACTGTGGCATTTCGGTCGGGGGCGGCGCTGGCCGTGCTTGATCAGCTGATCAGTGATGAGCGTCATGGCGTGCCCTTGAAACTGCTGGCCAACCGGTTGGGGCTGAGCGCGGCGACGGCGACCTCGAAACTGGAAGGCCGGATGGCGCGGGAGGCGGATATCCGCGACGCCTACCACCTGACGCCGCGGGGCGAGGCGCGGGGTCCAGACGGCGATCTCCTTGCCTTCTGGCGGGATGGAGGACGGCTTCGTACAAATGGAATTGGTGAGATCGCGGACTTGGTCGGGGCGGAGTTCGCGGACGACGTGGGCGTCTGGCTCGATGCGGGTATGGAGCGGGCCCGGACCCACGGGCCCTTGGCAGGCTGTGTTGCCGTCTTGCGCGCCGTGCTCAAGACCGACGACCGGGCGGAACGAATTGCATGCCTGCTTTCAGATGTCGTCCTGGCTAGCGCGCTGAATTGGAAACAGATGCTTCCGATCTCGGCGCAGCACCTCACAAAGACTGCGCTGCGGGACCTGACCGCAGAAAGGCAGGGGGCCGAGCTGGCAATACAAGTCCGGATTCTGGAGAGCATCGAGGAGACGATCCGGTTGGCGCGGGATCTGACCAGCCGTGGCGAGGCCCTTCGCACCGTTGCGCCCAAGCTGAGAGCAAAAGGATCGGCGGCAGCGGTCGCCCTGTTCCTGACCGAGGATGCCGTCGCGCCGGCGTCGATGCTGTCCCCACGCATTCACGGCACCTCGATCGCCATGACCTCCCGCGCTGCGCGGCGGTTCTGCGATCGGCTGGTCGAGCTGGGTGTCGCGCGGGAGCTGACCGGGCGAACGACGTTCCGGCTCTACGGGATCGCGCCATGACGGTCGCAGCCAGAAAGCGGAAACCGGCGGATGAAAGCGACGCAGTCTTTGACCGGGAGCTTTCCGACCTGCCGCAGGAGCTGCGCTGGCGCGAATGGATGGGTCGGATCGAAGCGGTGCTGTTTGCCAGTGCCTCGCCGGTCGGCCGAGACGACCTGGCCCGTGTGGTGGGCCAGGGGGCCTCGGTCGAAATACTGATCGACGATATCCAGGCCGAATTGACCGGCCGACCCTATGAGCTGGCACACGTGGCGGGAGGCTGGATATTCCGCACCAAGACGCAGTTCGCCGAAGCCATCAAGGCCGCAGCCGATCTTGGCGACCAATCGCTCGCCTTCACTGAGATAGAGATGGGCGTGCTTTGTGCCATCGCCTATCACCAGCCCATCGACCGGGCGGGGCTCAAGGACATCTTTGGCAAGGAGGTGAGCCGCGATCTGCTCGCCCGGCTGCGGTACAAGGATCTGATTGCCAGCGGTCCACGGTCACCGCGGCCTGGGGCGCCGCATACATTTGTGACGACGGAGACGTTTCTGGTGACGTTCGATCTGCAGAGCTTGCGGGACCTGCCGGAGCTGGAAATCCTCGATTGACCACGCTGTAGGGTAGAGCAGTCAGAAAACTAAAGGGCACAGGATCACCAAGTGACCAATCGGACTTAAAAACTCCGTGTCGAGCAGTTATCGTCTTCGGAAAGTGATCCGAGTCTGGCAGAGTGAATAACACAGTTTCCGTCATCAGAGGGCAGGTTATGGCGATCGATAAGGTCATTGTTAAGAACTACCGTGCGTTGCGCCAAGCCGAGATTGATTTTGGGAAAGGTGTGAACATTGTCGTGGGTGACAATGAAGCGGGAAAGTCCACGCTTCTGGAGGCCATAAATCTTGCTCTGCGATGCCAACTGAACCGCCGACCAGCCGCCTATGAACTCCATCCATTCATGTTCAACCGTAGTGTAGTGGCAGAATTCATCCAATCTCACAGAGACAAGAAACCTCTTCCACCTCCAACCATCCTGATCGAGCTTTATTTCCGGGAGAACGAAGCAATTGCTGAGTTCGAAGGGGTCAACAATAGCCTTGGGCTAGATAAGGCACGCGGCATCTCATTTGAAATCAAATTGGATGAAGAAAATTTTGCCGAAGAATATGCAAACTACGTAGCCGACGTAGATGCCCTCAACGATATCCCGATTGAGTACTACAAGATTGAATGGCGCAGCTTCGCTTGGGGTCAAACGCTGACCTCTCAAGCTGTGCCGATCAAATCTGTTTTAATCGACCCAAGCGCAATATCCAATACTTACGCTGCCAATAAATACGTCGTGGAGATTTTGCGAGATCACCTGACCAAGGCAGAACGGGTTCACCTTGACCTATCGTATCGTGGGATGCGCGAAACATTTCAAGGCGACGGGCGTATTAAAGAGGTAAACGATAAGCTGGCGGCTCAAACAGGTGAAGTTACAGATAAAACCCTATCGGTAGCCCTTGATGTTACGGCCCGGGCAAGCTGGGAAACGGGTGTGCTTCCCCATCTAGATGATATTCCACTCACGTTGGTAGGCAAGGGTGAGCAAAACAGCTTAAAAATCAAACTGGCGATGGCCGCTGCGGATGGCTGTGACCTTCTTTTGATGGAGGAGCCCGAAAATCATCTGTCTCATGGTAATCTTGGGCGTTTGATCAATCATGTGGATAGTAATTGTGGAGACAAGCAGCTGATTGCCACCACGCATTCTAGCTATGTGCTTAACAAACTTGGCGTCGAGAGCGTTATTATGTTCGATGGCGAAAGCGGTGTAACGCTGAACGATCTTCCGGATGCGACCAAGTCCTATTTCAAGCGCCTACCAGGTCATGATACGCTACGGATGATACTTGCGCGCAGGTCTGTGCTTGTCGAGGGCCCTTCGGACGAGTTGATCGTGCAAAAGGCCTATCTACAGACCTACAAGAAACTGCCGCTCCAAGATGGTGTAGAGGTCATCTCCGTCGGTACATCGTTCAAGCGGTTTCTCGACATTGCCATTCGACTGGATCTTGGGGTGTGCGTCGTACGAGATAATGACGGAGCATCCACGGCCAAGATTGCTTCATTCGACGAGTACGCGGGGCACGCCAACATCAAAATTTGTATCGACGGCGATGATGATGCAAGAACGTTGGAGCCCCAACTATTGAAGTTTAATGGGTTAGATAAATTGAACACGATGCTGAACAAAACCTGCGCGACCAACGATGAAATCTTGACCTACATGACAGCAAACAAGACGGATTCTGCTCTTTCCCTCTTTGAACACGCGGACGATTTGGTGATTCCGGACTACATACAAGATGCCATCAGTTAATCGTGTAATTCTTGCATCTGCGGGATCTGGCAAAACCACCACAATCGTCGGCGAAGCTGGGGAAGACTCCCAGACAAGATCTCATTTGATCACGTATACTAATAATGGTCGTGGCGAACTGTCTGACAAAGCGTATGCGATGTTCGGCTCCATCCCACCGCACATGCGAATAAGCACTTGGTATGCTTTCATTCTCGAACACTTCGTAAGGCCGCACCAAGCCCACCTTCATGCAACACGTGTTTCAACTATCAATTTTAAACGTGGTCGTACTGCTCGGTTTGTAAAGCGCGGGCAGACCGCATACAGTTTTTCCAGTCCAGACAGATTGCGTCTCGACAAAGTCACTGACTTTGCATGTCTTCTTATCGAGGCGACCAAGGGTCTGCCGATAGAACGTTTTGCTGGCATATGCGACCACTTATACATCGACGAGGCGCAAGACCTTTCAGGTTATGATTTAGAACTTGTTGAGCACCTTCTGAAATTCGGGTTGCGGGTCACGTTGATTGGCGATTGTCGTCAAGCAACTTACACCACGAATGACAACCCTAAGAACAGGGCTTTCGTTGGAGCCAAAATAGTCAAAAAATTTGAGGCTTGGGAAAAAGCGGACCTGCTCACAATTGAGCATCAGGCTTATTCATATCGCTGCATACAAGAGATTTGTAATTTTGCCGATGCATTTCACCCTGAATTCCAGAAAACGGAGTCGCGCAACAAAACCGAAACAGTGCACGACGGCCTTTTTGCAGTACGAAAATGTGACGTTGATGCTTACATGGCGCGGTTTTCGCCGCAGCCCCTGCGATACAGTCGCGCGACAAAACATGTGCCCGGGAAACCGATGAACTTTGGCGCCGTGAAAGGCATGACATTCGAGAGAACCCTCATTTTTCCACACGGACCTCTAAAGAAATACCTCGTCTCGGGTGATCTGAATGATGCCGGAAAGGAACTGGCTAAGCTCTATGTGGCAGTCACTCGCGCTCGTCAAAGTGCAGCATTTGTTGTGCCTGATAAGTCCGGCGACCTGATTGTGCCGACGTTTAAATTCTGATTGTAAATGTCGGTATTAAAGCCCGTGTTCACTTCACCTTTTTTATCATTAACCGGCAGGCCAGTTCGCATCGCCCCATCTGGTCGCGAACGCCTCGTTTACTCGTTTGGTCCCATATACGCTGCAACTTTTTGTCCTGAGGTTCAGTCTGAGGCACTGGCTGCTCCCTCTGATATATCTAAGTAATCGACCCTTTCGCGTTCCAATCGTGAGTGCGGTTGATCCAGTCCCCAACGACGGTCGGCATAAAACTCCAGCGCCTCACGAGTCTCTATGCATAAGAGCTCATCTTCAAATCCATATTCTCGTCGAACGGCCTCGGCTTGCGCAGGCGAAAGGTCTGATTTGGGTTTAAGAAAAATACGTGCAAGCGTATTCCATTTTCGATCACCGGGGATCGAACGCACCAATGCCTTTTGCTCAAAAGTACTGTCTGGGCTAATGCGAATTGGAACGTAGTCATGATAGTCATTATGCTTGAAGCTGAATGCTCGAACATGCACGCGGTCGCCATCGGAAGCGAAGACCCTTGGTACAATCCACTGAGCCGCATCAGTACCGGTCCTCATAGATGTGTACTGAATGTTTAAAGCGGTCCCAGATTGGATTGCTTGATAGAGGTGTGAGATTACAAGCGGATCTGCATGACGCTCGAGCCTTGGTAGACTTGCTGGACGTTCACTCTGAGTTTCACCCAAGACAGCATCAAAAGCCTCCGTCAGCCGCGACTGTGTCAGCGGCTGATGCTTCGAAGCAGCAAGATAGGTTTTTTTGGTGTTATCATAGACAGGAGGAGCGCCGCTTGCGCGTTCAAGGTATAGTTTGAAATCTAGGGCAGCTTGGCCATTAGATATGCCAAAACGATCTATGATATCTCGCCGGTTCGCCACACCTCTCCAAGTCAGGCAATTATCCAAGAAGATAAGTCGCTCACGTTGTGCATATTTTTTGTCGTCAAATTCCATGACAAAAATCTTAGCTTGACTTACGTGTCAAAGTCCATCTAAAAATGTTACGTAACAAAAATAGACGGAAAATTCATGCGTATTCTGCACACTGCGGACCTTCACCTAGGTCGGCAGTTTCATGGCATCTCATTGGAGCTTGATCATGTGGCCGTTCTTGATCAGATGGTCAGCGCGCTTGTTGAACATCAGGCAGACGTTTTCATCATAGCAGGTGATATTTTCGACCGCGCGTCGCCGCCGGCGACTGCCGTTCGTCAGTTCAACGAATTTATTAGGCGTGTTGCAAACGAAACGACAGCAGCAGTTGTTTTGATCGCAGGCAATCATGATTCGGGTGACCGCATTGGAGCGATGTCTGTGATGACTGATGACCGACGAGCGCTCATTCGCGGACCGTTGGCCGAGGAAGAATACCCTCTTATTTTGTATGATCGTGATGGTTCCGTTGCATTTTCAGCTTTGCCATTTGGATATGAATTTGCTGCGCGTGAGTGTTTTGCCGATGAGGGCATTTCCAACCCGGAAGATGTCATGCGCGCACAAATTCAGGCGGCAAAGAAGCATGTTCCGGAGAACGCTCGTTGGGTTGTTGTCGCCCACGGATTTATTGCAGGCGGTGGGGAAAGCGAAAGTGAACGACCCCTCACTCGGGTGGGGGGCATTGAGACTGTGCCCATTAGTGTTTTCGAAGGTGCCAATTACGTGGCCCTTGGCCATCTACATAAACCTCAGAATATCGATGCAGAGCGGATAAGATACGCTGGTTCGCCGCTGGCATTTGGATTTGATGAATCTGATGATGAAAAGTCGATGACATTGGTCGATCTGTCAGCTGATGGAAGTGTCAAAACGAAGATCATTCCACTTACACCAGTTCGATCAGTGCGAACACTGCGGGGTAAGCTGGCTGATTTGTTGGAAGTACCTTCATCTGAAGATTTCATCAAAATCGTGTTGACCGATGAAGGCCAAATGATTGATGCGATGAAGCGTGTGCGAGAGGTTTTCCCAAACGCAGCGCAGTTAACTTATGATCGTCTTGAGAGGGCACCAGAAGTCAATTCATTGGATGGATTTGTACCGGCCCTGGATGATCCACGAAATGTCATTTCTAGTTTTCTAGAGCATGTCCGAGACCAAGGTCCCTCTAAGCACGAGAACGGCCTGATTGAAGCTGTGCTCTCGGATATCCATGAGCGAGAGGCCTTGAAATGAGGCCAGTCAAACTGACTCTTCAGGCGTTTGGGCCCTATGCAGATAATCAGGTCATAGATTTTCAGGATTCGGTGATGTCCGGCCTGTTCGGTATTTATGGGCCGACCGGATCAGGTAAATCTTCGATCTTCAGTGCGATGACCTTTGCGCTCTTTGGAGAGTCCGCCAAACCTGATCAAGAAATAGCTTCGTTTCGTTCAGATCACGCTGAAACGGAACTGCCCACTGAGGTGGAGTTCATATTTGACGTTGGTGAAAAACGCTATTTGATCCGGCGGCGGCCTGAACAAATGCGACCCAAGCATCGTGGTGGTGGAGAGACACGAGATCCGCATGAAGCGTGGCTCTTCGATGTTACGGGCATTGCTGTTGAAGAACTTGCAGCGGGTAAGTCTGGCAAAATCATCGCGGAGAAGAAAATTGGGATCGTCAAAGAGGCTGTGATTGAACTTCTTGGCTACGGTCCCGACCAATTCACTCAGGTTATTTTGCTGCCTCAGGGCAAGTTCGAGACGTTCCTGTCTGCCAAGACGAATAAGAGGCTCGAGATTTTGCGGGAGCTGTTTGATGTGTCAATTTACCAGCAGATTTCAGCTAGACTGCGCGATGATGCGAGAGGCGCTGAATTGGAAGTCAAGCAGGCGAGAGAGGTCTGTTCAAGAAGATTGCTGAGTGATGGCTTTGAGAGTCCGGATGCACTGACGTTGGGCATAGAAACCACGCAACAGGAGACGGATGAACTAAGAGCAGCGGAACAGTTGGCAGAAGAGAATGTCGACAAAGCGCAAAAAGAGTTGGGCGCAGCGCGAGAGCTCAACCAGAAGTTTGTTGATGCTGAGACCGCCGGCACATACCTGTCCAAACTGCAGGCCCGTTCGGATGAAATCGATGTCCTAAAGAAGCAGGTTGGGCGGGCAAAAAAAGCGCTGGCCATGGCTGATGTCGAAAGTCACCTAGTTAGTACATCCATCGAAGTTGCAAAAGCATCTCAACACCTGGCCAATGCCGAAAGCCAAAGTGAGAAAGCCGATGCCGCGGCTCTGCGGGCCGCAGCGGCACTTGAACAAGAACGGGCTCGTTCAGATGAGATTACCGAACTAGTACGTAAGGGCGATGAACTCATACGGCACCAGCAGTCATTTGAGAAATCTATTGGATTTCGAGACAAGGCAGCTCGCGCAGCAACCTCACTGTCAACTGCCAAAACTGCTCTGAAAACTGCTGACGCTAGCCGTAAGCGGCTCGGCGAAGAGAAGGTTGGGATCCAAGCCGCCCTTTCGCATGCTCGTGCAGCCGAGGCAGAACGCGGCAAAATTCAAATTCAGATTTCTTCGGCGGAGACGTCGCATAAAGCGGCAGTGCAGTACGAGCAAGCTTTCACAGCGGTTACGGACGCACAAACCGCCGTTACAACATCCGACGTCGTACACAAAAATGCACTGGCTGCGCTGTCAGATGCGGAGCAGAGTTTTTCTGCTGCCGAAGCTAACCTTTCAGAGGCTCAGGCGCTTCACCTCTCGGCAAAATTGACAGATGGTCAACCTTGTCCTGTATGCGGGTCTTCTAGGCACCCCGCACCTGCGATCGGAAGCATAGAAAATGCTGGTTTTGACCAAGCATTTCGAATTGCCAAAACTAGTTTATCTGAAGCAAGAACCTTGTCCCAAGAAGCTGTAAAAAGCTTCTCGTCGGCGGATGCAACCTTGAAAGAGCGGAGTCAGGTGTTGTCTGCCATGGATAAACCGACCCAATCGGCCGCCGAGTGTTTTAATCACCTAAGCCAGCTTCGCGGCGCGCTTGAGGTTTCAGCACTGGCGTCAACATCTGCAAATCTTGAAGTAGAAATTGAAAATCTCGATGTGAAAATCCAAAGCAACTCCGCAGAAATCGAGCGTTTTCGAACAGCACGTGAGGAGGCGGCAACCGCTGTCGCCGTGACCGCCCAGCAATTGAGCCAGGCACTCGATGGTATTCCAGAAACCTTACGTGATGCGGCCGCATTGCAACAGGCCATTGCTGAGAATGAACACCTGAGAACCACTCGGCAGAATGCCCTGACACAGGCTGAGAGTTCCGATCGCAAGCTGAGAGAAGCCGCGCTAGTAGCTAAGAAAGATGTCGAGGCGGGCAAGCTGGCCCGAAGTGAAACTCTGAATCGACAGCAAGCAGCCAAAAAGGTTTTCGATTCCCGTCTTCATGACAGCGGATTGACAAAAGATGCGTACGAAGATGCCAAGGCGCGTCTTGAAACTGTTGATTTTGATCAGAACACAATCAACAAATATGCGGAAGAACTTGCTATCGCATCTAATCAAGTGAAGGTGACCAAGCTCGCGATTGCGGATCAACCACGGCCAGAGTTGCAGAATCTTATAGATGCAACGACTGAGGCGAAAGACGCACTGAGCAATTCCAAAACTGTTCTTGCTGACGCGCAAGCCAAGCTTAAGGCATATCAGAAACTGCGAAGTGAGATCTCTGAAGAACTGGCACGCTTAGACAAATTTGAACACGATACGGCGCCGCTGCGAGAGCTGGCGGCGATGTTTAATGCAGAAAACCCTTTTCGGCTTGATCTAGAGACTTATGCGATCGGTGCCATGTTCGATCAGGTACTTACGGCTGCAAATCGGCGACTTGAGCCAATGACATCTGGGCGGTTCAGTTTGGAAAGAGAAATTGAAGAGGGAAAGGGGCGGGCGCGTCGCGGGCTTGGTATTCGTGTTCACGATGTTCATACAGGAAAAGCCAGAGCCACTGCGACGTTGTCTGGTGGCGAGACTTTCATGGCTGCTTTGTCCTTGGCATTGGGCCTATCGGATATCGTCGAAGCATCAGCCGGAAACATCCGCTTAGACACGATCTTCATCGACGAAGGATTTGGCAGCCTCGATACGGAAAACGATTCTGGTACGCTGGACCAGGTTTTGCAGACTTTGACCAATCTTGTGAGCCAGAACCGTGCGGTTGGGCTCATCTCTCACGTTCCATTGGTGCAGCAAACGATCCCAAATGGATTTTACATTCGCAAGACTTTGACAGGCAGTCATATCGAAACACGAGGAGTGCTTTGAATGCCAAACAACTGGTTCCGACGAAAAGAGCACTCACGACGATTGGCGTCAGGTAAACTTGTTTTTGTTAGCGCCTGTTGGGTTCCGTGCGAAATGAGTTCGTCTGACAAGACGCACCGGCGGACACGCTTTTGTCCACAATGCGGTGCTGTCATCTCAACGGTTCGGATGCCGAACCGAGGTTGGGCACATTTTGAGACTGGCAAAGGCCTTTCTCGCATTAAACATCCCTGCCTACATCGAGGCGAGGGCCTATCACGCAGGCGCGACAATGACACACCAGACCTGTTTGACGAGGATGGGCTGACTACCCTTCAAAACGTGGAGTAATCCTTCCTTGGACCGATCAGCCAAGACTTAAACTTTGGAGAGAAAACCGATGGTAGCAGTTATTTGGACGCCGAATGAAATGCCAACAGCGGCTCATGTCGTTGTCGTTGCTCACGCTGACGGCAAGCCAAGTCAGGAAAAGGGATACTTCTTCATGAGTGATGAAGATGACTGGGGTGGTAGCGGGCCCTTTGATATGAAGCTGTATGAAGTGCTTGAACGGGCAAAAGACGCTGCTGTGGATAAAGGCTTGGATACAGTCGTCGTTACCCGGAGAAAATAGGTTGAGAACTGAGACGATAGTAGGTGCTGCCGCTGTTGCGCTTATAGAAAAGCAAATTGCCGCGCATAGTGGAGGTATCAAAAAGGTACTTGCTCCTCTGGAAGCAAAACAAGCCTTTCAGTCTTGGTTTGAAACTTTCAGGGCCATCGAGGAATTCATAAACCTTCCACTTTTTGGCATTGATGATGACGAATTGGAGCAACGGATTGTCGAGTTGAGGTTAGACAATATTGTGCCTGAAGAACTGACAATTGTCGCAGCAGGTCTTAAAGAGAAATTCGGATCGGGATTTGTCAAGCGATTCATGACTCTTGTGGCGCAGATGCACGCCATTGGAACCGCTTTTCGAATGCATGGATTGTTTGAACCCGCCGCTGGACTTGAAACGGTCAAGAGTGCGATCGGTTATTTTCAGTCACGGCGCCGCCATTTGATCACGATGCTCTACTCTCTTCCTGAAGCATGTGGTGGTAGTAAGCTAATTGGTGAAATGGACACGCTAAATGTCCTTCTTACGCAGATCGAATATAGTGGCCTTACACTTTCAGGCCTCCACCAAAAACTTATGTTGGGCAAGGTGTATTCCGATTTTGAGCTGACGATCGAAGATGGGGGCTTTTTTGCGAACCACTCGTTCGAGACATTAGACGCCTATTTCTTAGAGCCAGAGCGGGCGGGCATCCTCGAAATGCACGAGAACGTTTCGAATGAGGTGATCAATGAACGCTACGAGCCGGTCGATCCGAGATTGATTTTTTCAAGCGCCGAAGTCCGAAACAACATCATTTTACTAGAAGAAACCTACAAAGAGTTTGATCTTGTTGGCTCGAGATTTGGCGCAATCGCAGAATTCGTTCGCGAATGCCTTAGTCGCTGCAAAGACGATTATTTTATTGTTCTGTCCCAAGGGGAGTTTGATGAATTTTCAGTTAGTGCTGAGCTTCTTAAAAGTGAGCAAACGCGGCTTGTCCATGAGGGCGCAGACTATACGCGAAATCTCAATGTCATTGCACCGTTCATACGCGTGGGCGACCGTCTCCATTCGACGGTGACATTGTTAAATCGTTTTCTATATTATTGGAAGAATAGCTGTTTAGATGATGTTCGGCGTTACCAAATTCGTTCGGGGTTCATTTTTGAGGAAACCGTCAAAAAGGCTCTGACGGAACAGGGTTTTCACGTTACGCGCATAAAACGGATCAACCGCAAAGAGTTTGATGTTGTAGCGATCTTGAATGACGTGATTTACAATGTGCAGTGTAAGAATAATCTTGTTGACCTTGGCAAGATCGAAGCAGATCCGAAGATATTTGCTCGCTACAACCGCCGATTGGATCGGACATATGCTGCCGCATTGTTGAAGGAAGAAAAGCGCGAAAGCCTGCTCAAAGAAGAACTTGGACTTTCGGAAATAAAGCATTTTGTCCTCAGCCGTTTTCCCGTTGCAACGACCAATGAGCGAGTTTTTGCATACCTCTGCATCGACCAATTCAGGGAGCTTGTGGTCGGTTTATGATCGTAGGCGCAACCAATGTTTCGCGTGGATATGATTCTTGCGCCTACACTTTGAAATTGCACCGATATTCCCTAACATCGTGCTGTTGACTTTCAATCATCGGCGCTTGGTTGCAAACTTAAACGTCGCTTTGGTCCCCACGCATTGCTACAAGCTCCTCTTTTGACATTGATGTTCTCATAAACTCATCAAAGGACGCGATGTCTTCTTCTGTAGGCACCTTGGTTGTGTCATTGAGCGCCCGAAGTTCATCTGCGATGTCGCGTCTGCTGATTGTGTCGAGGATGACGGGGCCGTTCTCCAACTGATATTGGAGTGAGCCGTTCATCATATTGATTCGACCATAGCCCGGCGCATAGGCGACCGAGCCACTGCGGCCGCGGACTTCGTGCTTCGCTAGAGATACCCGAAGATGTTCGATCCTCGAGAAGGGAATGTGAGCACGCCGTAGATCTGTTTTGATCGTCTCTATTCTGGTTGGGTTGGCTGCGACGTCCCGCAGTTGCTTTGCTCGCATCTGCCGACTGCTATGAATGAACCCTTGGTCTTCCTCGAGACTCTTTGCTTTCATCTCTAGGCCGCCGTTCTCCGCCCATTTAATGACGTCTTTGGCGCGGGCTCTCCATGTCCGCAAGAGTTCGTAAGCTGCAAAGATCCACATTTGCGATTGTGCGTTCAAAAACATAGCTTCCGGAGGTGTTTTGTCGGTTCGGATGTATTCCTGGAGCGTGTGTTGCTCGATGCCCATGATGAATTGATCGATGACCGTCAGATTGGTGACTTGCAATCCCAGGTGCAACTCGCCGTGGAGCAGCTCGAGTGAGTGAAGCGCACTCGTCAGCTCATCAGGTGTGATATCGTTATGTGAGCGAAAACTTTGATCCTGATCAGCGATATAGTCGTCATAATGCTCTTCTTCCGTCATCTCTTAGCCTGCCGATTTACGTGCGGTCTGGACTGGCATGAAGAGACGGAGAGGTTGATCAGGTAGAGGAAGGAACCCGAACTCCTCATAGTATTTTTTGCGCTTGGCGACCGTATCGGCATCGCCATCATCGAAAACGTCTAAGATGATGACACACGTTCCAATTTCTTCTGAGACTCGAGCAATCCGGCTCAAAGCATCAGCAACCAGAGCGCTGCCGATTCCGTACCCCTGCTGGGTTTTATCGACCCCGATCATCGCAATGAATGCAGCTGGGAGTAGTCCGTGCTTTCCCGCCTTTTTCTCGTAGGCTCTTGGCATGTCTTTGACATCGATAGCGTGCATGTTGATACCGTAAAATCCAACAATGCTGTTATCGGTATCGATTACGACCCAGATACGGACGACATCAGCTTTGCTACCTTTTTTCGCGGTCAGCTTCAGGTAGTTGTCAATTTGGGGAACACCACATGAAAAAGCCGCTCGATCGTGTGTCTTTGGATCGAACGGCTGAATTGTGAACGGTGGTTGATCTTTGGTCTTACTCTTCATTCGCAATGAGTTTCTTGCGCAGTGCAAACGCGTCAACCAAACGCTTGGTCGGTTTGGGCGGGTTATCCAAAGCGTCGAAAAACGCTTTCCTATCCGCCTCACTTTCAATCACCGTAACTTTGTGAGCTTCAATCGTCGATTGGGCAGCATTGTAAGCTGCGCTCACAACAAAAGAACTGACATCGACACCATTCAGTGTCGCTGCGCGGTTGATCGTGTCCTTCACAGATGGTTGTGTACGGGCCTCCAGGCGAGCGCTTTTGGGCTCGTCGACCGCCACCGTGGTGTCTCGAAACGCCAACATTGTAGTCTCCTTTCAGCTTCAGGCTCGATTTGATCAAGCCCCTTGATGGTTCACTTCGCACTCTATGTACGGGAAATAGGCGTACATGTCAAGTGTACGGTGATTGGCCGTACAGATGTCTCAGGCGCTTTGCAACATGTTCCGCACAATATTCCTCTCGATGAGACGCGAGAATTTCTTGTAGTCGCCGTGTTCCTTCTGCCAACGGCCTGCAACGATGGAGACGTGAACGCCAGCCTCTTCGCTCGCATTTTCAATTTGCTCAGTGCTTGCAAACTTGTTTTTACAAACTCTGGCATGCTTTGAAGGGACGAGGCAGTTTTTGGCAAGCGAGTCTGCCTGCGCTTCAATCTCATCATCGGTTTCGATGTCCAGCTCGTCAAAGAAAACATGATCAGAAGACGAAAGAATATCAAAGTGTTTCGCGAGATGTGCCAGCTCGTGAAGAAGCGTGAACCAGAAATTGTCGGTTCTGTCATGGCGCAATGTCAAACCAATCACAGGAATCCTCCCTTTTAGGAGCATAACAGCACCGTCGAGAAACGTGCCAGGCAGGACAGGTAGAATGACCACAATGATTCCGTGCTTTGAGAGTTCATTGACAGCTCGCAATGGCCCTTGCGGATGCGTGCTTAACTTTGCGATGGATCGAAGAAACCGCTTATTGATGGCGGTATTAGTGAACTCACCAATTGGTGGATTTCGCATCGCTTTCGTGAGAACGGCACCCTGCCAGATCAACAAGGCATTTTGATCCGTTTTGCCACTGGCGCGCTGAGTCCGAGTCTTTCTGTTCAGTCTTGGAACATATTGCTGGCCAAAGGCCGAGTCTAAAAACTCTCCAATATCGGCGATTTTCAAATCGAAACCGAATTCCTTCAGCTTTGTCAGAACCGGTTGGCTCACTTCAATCGAAGTTGCTGAACCAATCTCCTCTTTTTTCATCAGTGACTCGTAGGGAATGCCGAGCCCTTCATGGAGTGCGCGTACCATATCCATAGAGAGTTTGCGCTTTCCAGAAAGCACTTCGGACACACGTGCGCGAGATCCAATGAAAGGCTCTAAATCACGCGCTGACAGGTTCTTCTGCTCCATTCGGAGCTTTATCGCTGCGAGAGCCGACGGTGCCTCTGTGATTATGTGGCTGCGCTCATATTTTTCGATGAGTGTAGCTAGCACCTCAATTTCATCCGATACGTCCTCGTTGTCGGATGATAGGATAAGATCTTCCATACGCTCCTTTGCAGTTTGATGGTCTTGTACATTTCTTATTGGTCTAATCATCACGCGGCCTCCCATTCCGTTTGATCTCCAGAATCAGGACGCTGATCGCGGTGCTCGATGCACTTTCGCAACAGCAGCACGCCGCTTTCGAAATGTATCACTCCTTCGACAAGGACTGTGTTGTTGGCCAATCGAAACCTCGCTTTCGGCAATTCACATAATTCTGCTTGTGGGTAGTCATTCATAAGTGCTTCTGCGTCCGGCCAATCGCGATGTTTGAGCTCAAACACCAAGGCTTTCAACGCCTCACAGCTCTGCTGGTCAGTGCAGTCCGCCAGAAAACACTCGATTTCATCCAGTCCCAAAACTTGCATTTGCGCCCCTCCAGGACCAGAAACATAAAAAGCTCCCAAAATGGGAACATTCATACTTGACTCTGGGGCTTTGCGGAGTCAGTTATGAATATGCACCCAATATGGGAGCAAGCAATGAAAGTCAACAATTTCAGCTTTCTTGGGTGAGATTTGGCGACACAACATAGGCAGCGAACCAACGGAGAGTGACTTCTAACTCTTCGACAAACAGATGAAAGGAGCATCCCGTGAAACAGGATGATCAAAAGCACAAAAACTGCAAGCCTGACCCTGGACAAGGTGGCCGTAAAATTCTGGTCACCGTAAACTATCAGGCACAGACCGAAACAATGGCTTTTGCTCCCAACACGAGGGTCGAAGACGTCCTGTTGTGGGCCATCGGCGTTTTCGGAATCGATGCCTCGCTTGCGACAGAGATGGAGTTGGCAGTTGCGGGCGAGGAGGGCGAGCTTGCGGGCGGCAAACCTCTTGCGTCAATTGCCAAGGGTGAAAAGACACTTGTCTTAGATATTGTGCGCGGTGACATCGCTAACGGGTGCCGGTAATGGTCGTCGATCCATCGATTGCGAAGGTCGCCGCTGACCTCGAAGACGAGGAATTCGTTGCTGGCTGTGAGAATGGCCAGTGGCGAATCCTCTTCTTCGACTATCCAAAACTTGACTTTGCGATCTCCGCTGTCGAGTCCGATGGCAGTATTAGCGAATACGGTTTTCGTGCGGATCTCACGAATTTCCCAAGCGACGCACCTATGGTCAGAATCTGGGATCATGAAAATGATCGACTGCTACCAGGTACCCAACGACCAAAGGGAGGTCCGCGTCTCGAAGGAGCGTTCAAAGACTGGGGCTCACACACGGTTTACCGCCCTTGGGATCGGATGACCGGACCGCATAACAACAACGCCAGGACGAAACCTCACCTTGGGTGGAATCCAAATCGTCGACTCGTTTTCATATTTGAGGACCTCCATGGCCTACTTACTACCAACGCTCGTACGTCTCGTGATCGGAAAGTCGCCTGAGCTTATCTGCTCAAAAGATATCTGGGACGCTGGCGTTACAGAACTACATCGCCGCACCTTTGGGCGGCGTGAAAGCGGCGCTTTCCTGCTTGGAAAAAAGGGCCGCATGCGGCGGATCGAAAAGTTTGTCTTCTACGACGATATCGACCCGTGTGCTTTGGACAGTGGGATCGTGATAATTGATGGTCGGCGTCTTGGCGCGCTGTGGGCTCACTGCCGAGATACGGGATACGAAGTGGTAGCTGACGTGCATGTTCATCCGCGCGGTTACAGGCAGAGCAAGTCTGACAAGGCAAATCCGATTATCGCAGAAGAAGGGCACGTCGCATTGATCCTCCCTGATTTTGCGAAAGGATCCAACCAACCCGGAAAGATCGGGGTTTTCAGATATCTTGGCGATCGAAAATGGAGTGATCAAAGCGCCACGCTCTTCTCACCTTTGCACTTAGGGTGGTGGCCATGGCGTTAGAGAAACAGATTGCACGTCTCTCAAAGATGCTGGTTGAAGCCGACAACATCACTTTCGAAGACGCTCAGAGCCGACTTAGATCAATGACCCTGGAAATCGTGGTTGGAGAAAACACATCGTCGCCCGCTGCGCATTGCGCAATTCTAACCGCGATATCGGTTGGTCGCCGGTCCTTCATCGGCGGAGTGAGGGTCGTCGGCTCGTTGGATCAGCCGTTGAAGTCCGCGCTACCATTCGTCGCAAATACTTTGCGGGATGCTGTTGCCGAAGCGGGCGCAAGCGGGTTTGACGGTATTCCGTCTCAGAAGCTGATTGTCGGAACCGGTCGATCCTATCAGTCAACTGATGGCTTCCACATTTGGTGGAAAGGCTGGCGGGCAGGCGCTAACCGAGACGTCCAGCTTTGCGATGAAGGCAAGAACCCACTCTCCGGCATAGTTGGCGGCGCATTGGGCGTAGGGCTTGCTTTCCAAGCCGCGCGTAATTCACCACAGCGGGCGTCTGAGATAGACCTTTGGCCAGCTGAACCTGATGTTGATATCCCGGCATTTGATGACGTTTGGCTTCCAGAAGCCGCGTGGCTGATAGGGCTTGGCAACCTCGGCCAGGCGTTTCTCTGGGCGTTGTCGGCGCTACCTTACAGCGTTCCCGCCGATGTCTCGTTGATGTTGCAAGATCGTGACCGCGTTTCGGAAGAGAACTGGGTTACGTCAATTCTGGTACGAGACGAAACCTTTGGATCAAATAAGACCAGAATTGCAGAGGAGTGGGCGTTACGGAAAGGATTTAGCGTCAGGCGGGTAGACCGCTTCCTCAGTGCAGCTGACCGCTTGCATGGAGATGATCCAAGGCTGGCGTTCAGCGGTGTCGATAGCATCAAAGCCCGCAAGATCATGGATCGAGTTGGCTTTGATTGCATCATCGATGCTGGCTTGGGACGCCGGGCGAGTGACTTCGATCGCTTCCGCATAACAGCCTTTGATCAAGAGCATTCGATTGCCAAGCACTTTGACGGACAATCCGATCCCGAGGCCCCTGACGAAGTACCAGACCAAACGGCCTATCACGAACTTGAAAAGGGCATTGGACAGTGCGGTGCCGTCGAAATAGCAGGGACTAGTGTTGCGGCTGCCTTTGTTAGTGCGGCGGCGGGAGCTTGCGCCATTGCACGCAGCATCGCTGTGACGTCAGGTTGTCCTATTCCTGTGAATGAGGTTCGCCGACTTTCTGAAGCCACCGGTCGCGCAGCACCCGCAATAAATGTGAGTTCACGCGGGCTGGGTCATGCCGGAAAACCGATGATCTCTTCAACCTCAGATCTACGGACAAAAGCTGCATAATTCTTGAATTTCATATCGTGAACATGGGTTACGATACTTCCCTGATATGCAGAGCAAAATCGTCTAGGCGCTCAGGCATCCAACTCGTCTTGAATCGAGCCGTTCGTTGCTGGATGGGACAAAAGACTGCCGATGAGGCTGATAGAGATTGGGTTTGTGCGGTTAAGCGGCAGTATCACCAGCATAGCCGGGGGCGTCTCAAACGTCCGTTTCTACACAAGAAGATTGGCAGCGGTATTTCTCGGTTGACGTTACTCGGAGCGACGCGATCGACTGGACGGCAGTACGGTAACGATAATGGGACCCATTATCGGTCGACGGATAGCCACTCCAAAAATGCGAAACTGGAACACATCACATGTCCAAATCAAGAACAACTGGACAATGATCAGAGAGGTTTTCTCGTGATGCAAGACTGGTCGCTTCGAGGCCGAATTGTTTGGTGATGGTGCAGTAGCCGAACGATTGTGCGTTAGTATTATTCAGACTTGGAAAATTTTGATCGACGGCAATGTGATCAATCGCAATGCATTCATTCTGCCAAATGTAGGTGCACGTTTCGCTAGAAGTCATTAGCGAAAGTGGTCTGGTCGATATCCCAGCAAACGCATCTGCCGTTAGTTCAACCTCGGACTCGGAGCTGATGCCATCTACCCTACCGATGGTGTTGAAATCACCGAGGACAACAAGCCGACCATCAGAAGCAACTACGCTCTCGTCTTCCGCCAACCTTGAAAAATTGGCTCTCAGGATCTCGCGCGACTCATAGTCACTATCTTGGTTCCCAGCATCGGCGTGAATGTTGACCAAAGTGACTACCTGATGCGCGTAGTCCTTAGCGGACGGAGATTCCTTTGCCTTAACTTGCACAGCAAGGCCTGGCCGCAAGCGATCGCAGGCGTCAGCCTCAGATTGGGCCTTTGAATTTAGGTACCAAATCGTTTGATTGGCCTGAATTTCGTAGTGGTCCCGTCTGATCAAGAAACCAAGCATCTGCCTACCTGAGCATGACTGAAGCACATATGCCCAATTCTCTCCGGTTTGCCGCTTGAGTTCTTGAGCTAGACTTTCAAGCGTGGCCGCCGGTTCACTTTCTCCATTGACTTCCTGAATGGCGAGGACATCTGGGTTCAACCATGCAAGAGTGCAACCCAACCAGGAGAGATCCTTATTCTTGCCCGGTCCGGACTCTGATCTTCCTAGAAACTCCAAGTTCCAGGTCACGATCCGAAGGTCGGACTCTGATGATCGCGGCAGTCTGGGTTGACGTTGCCGCGATGCCAAGCATCGCGCGCTAGAAGCAAAGATCTCTATGCGTGGGTCAGTCGTTTCGGGTGGGTCGGTAAAAGTTCTTGTTCCTTCAGAACTCGGAAGAAAAATTCCGGTGCCTGGGTCTCGGGATTTCAGGTAACTCGCAAGCGTTCCATTTTCATCGGTTATCAGCTGTGCGTCGAGCAGGAACTGTAGGTTGTCGGCGGCGGCGTCGGGATCGCCCGTTTTTACCGCCTCGAGGACAAGGCTTGCCTGTGCTCGCCGGTCTTCAAGCGCACTTTGCGCAACAATCTTTTCGCGTTCAACAACGCCATTGTAGATGGTCGCTGCAAAGTTGCCGACGAGAGTTATAACGGCCACCAAAATGCCAAGGAACAATGGGCTGCGATAAGGAGAGCGATCCTGTTCTTTCCGATTAAGCTCAAGTTCTTGCTTCCGAACCTCTAGTTCGGAGTCAAATTTCTCGCGATCAAACTCCAATCGCGCCCATTCGATTGTCTCTTTGCTGTTCTCTTCTTCAACCAAACTCAGAGCCCCGCGAGATATCGTAGGCCGCTCATGCTGGGCATAAAAAAGTACTCACCTCCAACCAACTTCACGAATGTCTTGACCTTGGCTCTGTAGCGTAACGGCTCTGCCGGTATTGTCATCTCGCCATCCGGGCCTATCAAGGGATCTGACTCTTCGTAGAGGGTAGAGAAGTCAGAATTCATCAGCCATGTTTGCTGCGTGAACTCAAACTGTCTGGCAATATCGGTGTTTAGGCAAATGAAGAGAAGACCACGTTCCTGCCCATCATCTTTCTGTTTTCTGTCGAATTTTGCACCATACTTCCGCGTGCGTCTTAGAATGCGGTGATTGTTGGCGGCATCCAAGAGAGTTTGTTTCATGTCCTCTTTTGGCGCCAGGCTGTCGCGCGGATTGGAGCGGCGCACATGGCTGCCCAAAGGGCAACCAGTTCCGTGCCGGTCTTCGTCAAAGTAGAGGAAACCATTGTCGGCTTCGCCGTCTACATCTGGAATGCGTCCGTTGGGTCGCAACCCACGTCCGTCTATCCCACGTCCAACAACTTTCTCGGCAACCCATTTGGCGTCGACGTTTTCCGCTGTTGGATTTTGCGTGCAGAGCGTATTGGCGGCCTCTTCCATGCTATTCCAAAATGCAGCTACGTCTTGGTGTAATTGCCTTACGATCATGTAACTTCCGTTACGGCCTAAGTCGCGGAAGCCGATAGCTTCATTCTGTTCTGGTAGGGGGTTATCGGCGCTGTCCCGGACAATCGGACCAGGAGGAATTTCCTGGTGGCCGTTCACATGCCCCAAAAGGATTTCTCCAAGACGCACGCCATGTACCCGATCAGGTTCTACAGCCGGGTTGCCATCAATTTCTACAGCACTCGTCTCTGTACTGTTGGGTCTCGGTTCATCAAAGGGGATCGGTTGAGAAATTCCGTCAGCAAAGCCGAAGTGTTCACGGCTGATGTTGCGACCTTCTTCAACATCGAGCACCAAAGCTAATCGGTGAACGATGCTTACATCGTGTGATATCAAGAGCTGTTCGATTTCTTCAGTCTTGGCCTCTACGCTCTTGCGCTCTTGCGCGTAGAGCAACACTAACGCATGGACAGTCGTCGTGGTTTGTACGGGCGTTGCATCGTCTGCATGATTGTCTTCAACCGCTTCCGGCTGGACATTGCCGCTCCATACAGGGCCACCTTCAATCACTGTATCAAGCCATTCGGATCTGCGCCGATCGCCCAGCCGCCGCAGACGGTCCTCTTGCATCATGCCTTCGCGAAATGGATCCGAAAATGACCCCAATTCCTCGTCACTCAATCCAAGGTTACGCATTCCGCTCGCCGTGAATGCAAACGATGCCGCGAAAGGCAGAAGCTCACCTCCAGTTTCAATCGCTGCAGTTGCAGGCAAAGCGTCCTGAAGCGCCTTGAGCCAGCCACCACCTGACCGCGGTTGTGTCTCAAGGAAAAGCGCCATGCCATGCTCCAGGCGCCCAAAGCCGGAGGCTATGAGACCTTGAGTGTCTTCAGCGACGTCTTTGCGAAGTTTCCAACTGCTCATCACAAATCCCTCGCCCATTCGTTTGCTTCTTCAGGAGATAGTTCCTTCTTCCTGAGACCACTTGCTATTCGGAAGTTTCGTTCGATCTGATCGACTGACAGATCTGGATAGGCGCTGACCCAGAACCGCGAGACAGTGCGTGATGCCAGAGCCCAGTTCTTGAAAAGCCTGCCATGGCTTGCTCCGTCATAGATCAGAAAACGCGTCGGCGGAAATCCAACGCCACATCCCCAGGCCAGCGTCAGACCCACATGAGCCTTCTCGATGAAATCATCGAGATAAGACCCCCAGCTCTGATCGAAATTACTGAAGAACAGTAGACGGCTGTGGTTGTTCAAAAAGGCCCAATGGGCAAAGTGAACAGTCCGCATGCTTCCCAAATAGCCCTCTGTAGCCTTCACCCGAAGAAGTAGGCCCAACCCCCGATGACCAAAACGGGCAATGAGCGTACGCAAGACACCAGGACGAACATGTACAATGGAGCCCATGTGGTTCTGCGACACCCAATCCTCGTGCTCTAAGATTTCGGCCACCTTGTCTGGGTCAATTGACGCCTTGTATAGCGAGCTGTCGTTCAGCTCGAGCGTTCGCAGCCATAGAACGAGACCCGGGATCACAACGAAAAGTCCGAGGTTCCCGAGCACGATGATTTCAGTGACAGGCGCAGCCCATTGTGAGGATACTCCAAAAGCATGTCTTAGGCCGATTTGGAGCAGCCAAAGGACACCAGCTATGATCGGATAAGAGAGCAGCAGAAACAGGATTGGTATCTGCTGCGTTATCACGCGCATCAACTTGAAATTCGTGGTGACACCAGTGTTCGGCAACGGTTCATGCATCCGGTAGAGCAGATAGGAAATCACAAAAAACAGGATGATGACTGCAGTGATGTAGACAAACTTGGAGAAGATCAGTGCCGCGATTACACCCGGCAATGATAGAACAATTAGGACCACGGCCGCAAAGCTCACCAGTCGTGCAATGTCCATCAAGCGCTCTGCCTTAGAAATTCTTGGCTCAGGCTCTTTGGCCAACCATGGGAACTTGCTCGTCATTTGATCGCGAAGTCGCTTGTGGATCTCTGGTACCGTTGATCCAAAATAAGGATTGTCCTCCGGCGTATCGAGTTCTGCTCTTACGTCTCGGAACAGAGCAGCCTCTTCGATAATCCGGCTTCGACGAAGGCCGCGATTGCCGTGGTGAAACACGCTGGGAGCCTGTGTCATCGCTTTCAAATATGGCACAATTGGAACACTTGAACCTTCGTCCGTCACCTCCCTATAGAGTTGCGCATTTCCATCGAGCGGCTCTTTGCAACACCGCAGCATATCCCGCAGCTCCGACCCAGCTAGGCGGTCAAGCTCTTGCAAAAAGGGTTCGGGTGCACCGTCGCAATTGATTTCAAGGATGAAGATCGGATCATACGCGGAGTCCTCGAAGACGCTCATAGAGAAAAAATGAAGCGTGGGTATCCCTTCTATCAGGCGCCCAAAATTGACTGCAGTGGGATCATCTCTGGCGTCTTCGGCTTTCCGAAACGCGGTTATGAGTGAGTTCAGACGCGAAGCACTCTCGGGTTTGACATCCAACGGCACTGAAAGAGTTGTTTGCAGCATTGAGCTCAATACCCCTCAACATGGGCAGGAAATTTTTTAGGCGAACGTAACAACCTGAAGCCCCTCACAGGAAAAGAGCGCCTTCCGCTTACTTGCCCCCTTCTTCTTTTTTGGCTTCACTGCGCCCTCTTCATCGGCAACCAAGACTGTGATCTGAAGGGTCTTTCGTGTCTTGAGCGCTTTTTTCAGGGCACCCGTTATCTCAACCCGTTTGAAGGCCTTAGTCAGTGGATGAGACCTGCGAGTGTCAAAACGCTGCGGTACGGTCATATGGCAATGACCCTCATCCCCCGTACAATTCTCATGCCCGAAGACTGAAAATCTGCCGGCACAGTCGGGATGATCTGGCCGGAGTTTTTTGGGATCCTTCTCATCGCAATTAAGGAAGATCAGACCCGAGTAGCTGGGGCAGAAATGGTCAATCCCGTAGATTTCAAGATCGGCACGTTTAAAGTCTTGTTCGATCTCAGGCTTGATGGCTTTGAGTTTGTGCATTTCGATCATTGTATCTTTCCCCTTAACCGACAAGTACCGGTGACACAGGCTCAGCCGGTGCGACCTGGTCCGCATATTCGTAGCCAAGTGTGCGGGTATCCAGCACATCTCGCACCGTGACGCCAAATGGCTCGAGAACAAAATCCAGCAGCGCGTTTGGGATGTTGTTGATCCCATGCTTCAGCTGCCACAAATACCAGGCCCTATCGACCATCGCATGATGAGCATAGAAGATGGGATCATAGGCTGCAGCTGTGGTACTACCCATGTCGCCGCCGACCCAGACATGAACATCATCATGCAAGCCCTGCATTCTGTCGGAAAACGAGCTCCAATCGTCATCATCGATGGCACTCTCTAGTTCGGTTGTGGTCGGCAGATTGATGAAAGGGTTGCGTCCTGGCCGTCTGCGCGTGTTGCGGCGGAGCGAGCCGTTCGGCAGTTCGAGGTTCATCCGGAACCTGCGGAGCGGATTGTCCCGGCCGTCGATCTGCGTCGCGCCGTAGGCTTCTGGCACGCCTGCTGTCGTGGTCCAATCCCACCAAGGCTGTGCCACATTGTCATCAGAGAAGTCGTTCAATGCCAGATCTAGAGCGTGAAGGTAAGCCCTGTGCCAAGGCAGGAATACTTGTGCTCGCGCATCAGAACGTCTGCTGAATTGATGGTGCCAACAATAATGCGACGGCGCTCCATGAATGCCCGCCAGATAGTTGTAGCTCCGATTGTCTGAAATTCCCTGAATACTGCGCATGGCGGCAGAAAATTTGATCATATGATCCGTTGTTGGTGAGGCCACCCTTAGGCGGTACCGCATTGACCCGGCCATTAGTTCCTCCAAATAAAATTAGTATGTTTTCAAAAAATCAGTGATGTGGATAGTATTAAGACAAAACAATGCGCTTGAGTCAAAATTCTAACTCTGAGAACTTTTCAAAGAGGAGGTCGGACCTCTAATCTCCTCAATAGACAGTATTTAGAATGCTGTCCTTGCGCAGACACAACCTCAAATCCATGCTAAAGCTATGATTGAAATAAGAAGAACAGATTTTGTCGATGAGTTTTTTTGAGGCATTGAACTTACCGGGTGACGTGACCGTACTGCTCTATAGCATCGGTATTATCCTGATCCTGGCGTACTTCTGCGCAGGCAAAGATTTTGGAATCATCAAGATCCCAGAGTTCGAGCTAGGACGACAGAGAATAGCAGGTCTCTCAGGGGTTGCCTTACTTGCCTTCTGCGTTGTCGCCGGTCTTCCGCTCTTTGAGAAAGAGGATGACTCAGGCGAAGAAGGTGGCACAACCCGAGTGGAGCAGACATGCCATCCAAAGATATTTGCAACTGGTGGAGGCTTGAATGACTTCAACGAAATCGGGCTTTGGAGCGGATATTCAAGCAGAGTTATTCGCGGTGGCAATCAGACGATCAAGCTTGATTTCAGAGACGAAGTTGATCTTTTGGTGCTATCTTGCGTTCAAATCCTGATTTGTAGACCGATTGATGCAAATTCCTGTGCGACAATCATGCATGAGTTTCGCCCCGTAAACGGACATCAGAACTCTTTCTCGTTTCCGATCTTTGACAATTTTGAGCCGGGCCCACACAGGATCCATGTCAAACTGATCAGGGTGCAATCCGCTGACCAGTTGGAGCCAGATGAGAACGGGTCCTTCGCTCTGAGTGATTACCAGCTCTATGGCGAGTCTCGCGAGTTTGAGGTTGCAAACCCTTGAGTGAGAAGCGCAACGCGGTTTCAAAGAGGTTGCTTCCCAAATGAATGAGGACGAAGAGTATGGAGCATTGCTCAAAGGGGTAGGTAGAAGGCTCAAGCGGGATCCGAGTGCTGGAGATTCCATTGCTGAGGCGGCACGGCGGGTCGGCGAACATTGGTCAAAATTTTTACGGCACGTCGGACGCATCCAAACAGCGCGCCAATATCTTTCCAGTAGCCATAATCGATACATTTGCCGTCAACGCTATCGCTGCACTGGTCGAGACTGGTGTCCCTCGCCAGGGACATGCGGACAGATTGTTGGATTGACTTTGCAGCGGACCTGCGGTGAAGAAGGCGCCAGGTTTCGATAGTCTTCCTCAACCTACTCGATGCAAGTGATTGAATTGTCATCCCAAGGGTCTCCGTTCCATGACGCCTCCACACCTTTTGGCAAAAGTGCGAGCAGCTCGTCAGAGACGATCCCATCACCAGGGCACTGCTGAAAGCTCGTTTGAACCCCATGGACGAACAGGCTCGCCGCGTCACCGCACAATGCCGGTTGGTCATCGCGGTTTGACACCGAACCTGCCAGTAGTGCCAGTCTGAATACCGGGTCGAGATACGCATCGAACGCTGGAATTGTGTATTTTCCCTCTGGCAATGCAGCAAAACGACGAAACCCCGTGAGAGTTTGAAACGCAATCATATCTGATGCGGCCCGTTGGGCGAAGTCCTCAAGATTCGGGTCACTCGGCAGATCAGTTGAAGGTTGTGTCCTCACACGTTCGATAAACCGCGCGGAACAGCGGTCTGCTGTTATTTCGAATGGGTTGGGGTTTGCCTCGCAAAAAAGGACGTCCGACGTTTGAACATCGAGCAAATGGTCAAAAATCCCGGACCGTTCCATCTGTGAGGGCCGGGATATGGCACATGTTTCTCCATTCATGTGCTGCGACTCATGACCTATTAGCGCAGCATAGTTGAATTCCATAATACGCCTTTGAAGGACAGCCATATGCAGCACATCCGTTCCAAACTCATTCGTTTCTTCGCCGGCGGCCAACGCAGCGACAGCGGTCCGCAGTATCTCTTGAAAGTCAGCAGTTAGCGGTTTTGTGATGTCACCGTCGGCGTATCGAAATGCCAGACCAGACGGCCTTCCGAGCGCGCGCCGAAAGTCTTCATAAGTTTCAAATTCTCCGTCGACATAGGTGTACGCAAACCAACTCGCTGCGAGGTTCATCCGTCTAAGAGCCGATTGTCGACAAAACATCTTACCGGGGACTGCAGAACAGACGGTGTCGGGCATGGTATCATTGCAAACTGCCCTGCGGACGACGACTGAGAATTCGTCTGTATCGCTTTTCAAGAACTGAGAGATGTCGATTAGGCTTGAACGTTGCCAGTTTGCGCCTCCGAATGTGCCTTCATGACAAATAAACAGCTCAACGTCGGCGCGTGCCAAATGAGGCAGCAGCGTAGCCCCAGAAATGACTGCAAAAAACAAGACACTCAGCACCTTCATTTGAGGTCACTTACGAGTGTTTCTAAAAGGCTTTCGCAATTGCCGACATGGACCTGGACGGCCCTCGCTAAATTCTCAATATCTTGATCGGGCAGTTGGCTCAGGCTTTCTGTTCTTTTTAGACTGATCAAACAGTTTTCAACGGGCCCGACAGCGAGGTTCAAAGGTTTGGGGCCGCCGCCAGCAAAGAATGCGATGGTCAATGTGATGCCGGCTGTCAGAAGCGCTGATAGTATCGTCCAGACATATGTTCTTCTTTTCCACGTCTTCTCAAACTCATGTTTCTCCCGCTCAAAGGCTAGCTTTGCAACCTCAATATCGGCGTTCGCATCACTCATTCTTTCACCTATACATTGTCACATTTCAACGCGTCGTCGAGCTCATCCTGAAGATCAGCAATCTCCCATGTTTCCAAAAGCGGTTTAATTAAAATCGGGTTCAATGCTGCTCCGTTTTTCAATAGATAGAAGACCGTCACTCGAGCCCTCATTCGCTCTGCGTCGATCTTGTAAGACAGTTCGAAAATACCGTCTAACGTGTCTGACGTTGCATGGATGAGAATTTGATCTTCACTGGCTTCACGCCTCGGAAGAAACAGGTTTTTGGCCTCTGTCCAACTCAAGAAAATACGTTCAATTTGCTCCGTGCAGATCGATAGATTTGGAATGTAGCGGTTCTGAAAGAATGCTTCCTGATCAAATCCTCCTCCGATGCCGGGGTCGTCGGGGTCGACGCCAGTGTCTAGAGTTGCGGTTCCGCCGATACTGGTCAGAGCGGTCTTATTG
Organism: uncultured Paracoccaceae bacterium; assembly: GCA_947500135.1. Classification (GTDB taxonomy): domain Bacteria; phylum Pseudomonadota; class Alphaproteobacteria; order Rhodobacterales; family Rhodobacteraceae; genus Yoonia. The sequence goes on along the minus strand of CANMQX010000011.1, from coordinate 7,872 downwards.
GCTTCCTCAGCAAATACACCGCTAAAGGTCGAACCTGCAACGCCTGCTAGCACAGCTATCTTCGTTATGAACTTTAACAACGACATCGTCTGACCTAAAGTTGCTCACACTATTATGCGGTAATAAGAGCACTTAACCATAGGGTATGCAAAATCTATCCCAATCGGATGACCAATCCCCGACTCTATGAACACAAGCACTGTTCCGCACCGATAGCTCAAGACTGATCGCGGAGATACCAAGACCAAATGCCAACATGGGCTTGATTGCATCAATGACCTCAGCAATGCTGCAAGAAGTTTAGAGTAATGATAACTAGGAATTATCGTGACTTCTATTTGGGAGAAGAAACGCCTGTTTTTTAGGGCTGACAAACCGGCTTTTCGGAATAACTGCCACTGGAGTGAGTTCATCATTTGGATTGGTCCCGGTCAATGATCTGTTTTGAATTCGTCCCATGTTGCTTTGGTAAAACTGGTGTAAAGGTCGGTTTCCGGCATTCTATGTTCCTGTGTACTGAGGTGTTCTCCGTGCAATCCAGGCATCCAAGCCTTCGTGAATGTCACTAGTCGATGCCATCCGCGCGAATTGCTCTCGCTCGATAAGCAAACCCTCTTCAATCGTGGTGTTGATCCCTCTGGTCACAGACGTAATGATCCGTGACGCCGCAAGCGGAGAGTGCCGAATAATTCGTTCGGCCATGTCAAACGCTGCAGACAGCAATTGCTCATGCGGCACGATTTTATTGACCAGTCCCATCTCGTATGCGCGTTGAGGAGAGAACCTGTCCCCTGTCAAAAGAAGTTCCAAAGCGCGTTTGCGTCCAGCCAATCTCGGCAACCGCTGCGTTCCCCCAAAGGTAGGTGGAATTCCGATATTGATTTCTGGTTTTGCAAAGAGAGCTTGATCGCTTGCAACGGCCAGATGAACTGCCTCCGTAATCTCACAACCGCCGCCAAACGCGATGCCATTAACGGCTGCGATAATCGGTTTGGAGAAAGACTCTAGCCGTGCCGTCATCGTCTGACCACGCTTGCAAAAGTCTTTGACGGCGACATCGACGCCAGCTTTGACGCTCTCGGTAAACTCGTGGATATCGCCCCCTGCTGAAAAAGCCCGTTCCCCTGCCCCGGTAAGAACCACGGATCGGATCGTCGTATCACTTTCAATTTTTTCCAGCAGTTCCAGCAACCGGTCGTTGGTCGCGTAGTTAAGGGCGTTCAGCTTTTCAGGCCTGTTCAGCGTAAGCAAAGCAATTGCGCCGTGTGTTTCGTATTTGATCAGGTCTGGCATCTCTGTCTCCGGTTGTTTTGGAAAGGATAGTGGCGGAGATCGTTGACGTATACTCACTAGATAGTATACATGATTTATGACCGTTGAAACTCTACCAGCCAAAGACCGCATTCTCGATGCGGCGAACCGATTGTTCTACGGCGAGGGCATTCGTGCGGTCAGCGTTGATGCGATTGCAGCCAAAGCAGGGCTTACCAAAAAGACTGTCTATTATCATTTCAAGAGCAAAGACGACTTGATCGAAGCCTATCTCGCGTCTCGGGACCAACCGAACCTCACTCTATTCAAAAAGTGGTTCGATGAAGCGGATGGCGAGCTTGCTGAAAAGGTTGAGGCGATTTTCTTGAACTTGGCAAAATCGGCGCGACATCCCAAATGGAAGGGCTGCGGCTTCCTCAGAACAGCCGCTGAACTTGCAAACATGCCTGGGCATCCGGCCATGAAAGTTGGCGCGGCGCACAAGAAGAAATTTGAGGCTTGGCTTTCAGACGTGTTCAACAATCATGGCATCGTTAGGTCGGAGGAATTGGCGCGCCATATTGTCCTGCTGATGGATGGCGCGTTCTCGACAGTGCTTGTTCATCGTGATCCGGCGTACATCGAAGCCGCGGGCCAGGTTTCCAGGAGCCTTGTGACAAATGCGTCCTCTCGAAACATTTGATACTCTTTCAGCATTGTCTCCAACGATCGAAATCTATGTAGCGGCAGTCCATGAAGAAATTGGACTTGGCGGCACACCTGCCGATGGCTGCCCTTCATCGTGGGTCTCAAATTCCGCTTTCAGGCAATTGGTCTAATTTGGGTTCTTCAAGGCCCTTGCGGCTGACCACGACAAGGATGCCTCCCAAGACGATCAACATGATCCCGATCATCGTCCAAATCCGGGGCGTTTCCTTGGAGAATACAAATCCCCAGAAGGCGGCAAATATCAGATAGGCATAATCGAACGTCGCAATGACTTGGGGGCGTGGTGACTGGTAAGCCCTCGCCAAACCTATGCTAACACCAACTATCAGAACCGCCATGACGACGAGGATGCCGAGCGTTCGGGTACTGAAGCTGGACCATTGGCCGAACAAAAACGGATAACTTTGTGCATGATCTGATGGCGAAATGCGCAGCCAAAGGCTTGCTAACGCTCCGAACACGACCAGTGCGATGTTTAGACTGATAGCAAGTGCCGCCGGTTTTTCGTCCTGACATTTGGCGCGGGTCAGAACAGCGGCCACAGCGTAAAGGAACGCTGCGATCACTGGGATCAATGACAGAGCTGTGAAATCTACACCGCTAGGGCGGACAACGCACAAGACACCAACGAAGCCAAGGGCAACGGCAACCCACTGCATTGTCGCGATATCTTCCCGCAGGAAAATTGCAGAGAGCAATACGATGAACAGCGGTCCGGTATAAAGTGCTGCCGCCACGACAGACAGATCCAGCAACGGGATGGCGGCATAGATCGCGACGTACATCGCCACCAACGCAAGGCTGCGCAGCGTCACCCACCCGACCGCTTTGGGCCAGACCTGCCCTTTCGCCAAAAGCACAAGAACGGGAAGCGCCAGAACGGACCGGCACACGTAGATTTGCCAAAGCGTCATATCTGTGCTGGCAAATTTCACAAAGGCGTCTGTCAGTGCCATCGCAAAGACGGTCAGCAAGATTGTGAAAATGCCTGCCGTCAAGGATTGGCTCGTTTCTGAAGTGATCATCTTGCGCCTGCCATTCATCATGAACACAGATCATACCGCGCCGATCTTCACGGCCTGCGGACCTTCTTGGCAATTGCGGGCAGCGGCACGTTGCGGGCTGCCAGTGACGCCCTTGGGGTCAACCCGTCCGCAGTGTCCCAGCAGCTCAAGGTTTTTGAAGACAGCCTTGGAACGGCTCTGTTCGTGCGCAATACCAGATCGGTGACGTTCACGGATGCGGGCCAAATACTGCACGACCGGACACACAGTATTTTCGCAGAAATCGACGCAGCGCTCGACGCTACACGCCGAACCTCAAGGGCTGAAACCGGACAGCTGCGGATCACGCTGCCCCACCGCGCTTGGCAGTTAGCCATCGCCCCTCGGATTGCTGCATTCAATGCCGTATATCCGGATATTGAATTAGACTTTGCCGTCGACGAAGAGCTGACAGATATCGTCTCGGGTGGGTTCCATTCGGGCATCCGGCTAGGGGATTATCTGGCTGACGAAATGATCGCTGTTGCATTGACCGAACCGCTAGAAGCCACCTATGTCACGACACAGGACTACCTTGCCAAACGCGGGACTCCGCAGAAACCAGCGGACTTGCTGCAGCACGACTGCATCCGGTATCGACAAATCAGCGCACAGCAGATCGCACCTTGGCGGTTCATCGTGAACAGGGCAGAAACCCATGTCGATGTGACGGGCAAATTGGTCTTCAACGATCTCAGGTCAGTGGTGGACGCAGCAGCTCGGGGGCTTGGGATCGGCTGGACCCTTCGCGCAGGCGTTGAGGCGCAGCTTGCATCAGGTGAATTGGTCGAAGTCTTGCCAGATCATACACCCGACCGGCCTCGGTTTTTCCTGTATTATCCAAGGCAACTCAAAAGCTTGACCCGATTGCGGGCATTCATCGACCACTTCGCGGTTGGAAGTTGACTTAAGCTGCCTTGCGATCCTTCAGCGAACGACCGCAATGCAGGTGCGGCCAGCTTTACGCTGCCATCTCTATCTGGACTTCGCCGTCATGTAAGAAACATCGTTTATCGAAAAGCGACAGATCGACGGGATTTGGCAATCGAATGTCCTCAATGCTTGGCATGCCACTAGAAGATAGTTCAAAAGCGCGGTCGATCTGTGAGATCATGACAACAATCGCAGCGCGTTCGGCGGCAAATTTTTTGAGCGCCCGGACTTGTTCCTCAAGCGGAGGATTGCTTCGCCTTTGATCCAATAGCTGCAAGTAATCGACAACGACCAAGGCATCATCAGGCGTACTGCTGAGGCGTTCAATAATATGATCCGCGCAGATATTGTCCGAGGTATCAACGACGACAGGACGGTCAAATCCAAGCTTTTCAAACCGATCCCAGACATCCATTTCGTTGTAGTCCAAGGTGAAAAAATATCCTGTGCGATTGATTTTTTCAGCCAATGCGGTCAGCTCCAACCCTAGAAGGGTCTTGCCGTGGCCTGGACGCGCACCGATAAGCACCATATCGCCTGAGCTTATCTGTCTCAGGATTTCCATGGCAGGTGTCGCTTTGGAGTAGTTGGACGCCAAGTGGCTCCAGTTCTTGAAGCCTTCTTTCGTGGCAATCTGGTTGAGTGCCTCGTGGAGCCTGATGTCGTTGTCACGGGCTAGCAGCTTTGCCTGACGCTTTAGTTTGTAGATCGGTGATGACAGTCTCATCTTGAACCTCCTCTTACGAGCAGTCTGCACAATCCCTCCTTATGCGCGTGCTCGAACAGGTTGGTTCGAAATGGTATCACTCCGCATGTCGAATGCTGCCCCAGTGGAGGGAGGAGGCCCGAGCAAGGCCATCGTCAGATGCTACCGCGATCTCTTAGAACACTCAATTGGGTTCCGGTCATTTGCCGCAAACTTCCTAATGGCGCTATCTATTCCCTCGCTAAGAAAGCGGCGCGGATGGCGGATTTCATTGCTATCAGCGGTCCATCCTCCTGCGATCCATGTGTAGCCATGACCAGCTTCGATGCAGGCGTCGAACTGAAATGAAGACCTTCGCCTATGACCGACAAGCCCGAACGCAGAGATGATCGGCCAAGCAGGCCAACGGCAATCCCCGCTTCAACCGCTGCGATCACGCCAGAGACGCTTTGGCTGGAATAGACAACCCGGTAAGGCTTTCCCCGTGCCTCAAGAGACGCGATAGCGGCATCGCGCCACCAACAGGCACGATCGAACAAGGCTACTGGCAGGCTTTCACCGGCTGGAACGTTCCAGTGTGTCGATGACACCCAACATGTTGGATCTTCAAACAGCATCTCTTCATTTTTGTTCGGATGTTCCACTTCATAGATAGCAAGGTCCAGAGATCCCTTTTCCAGCGCATCAGGAAAATGCGTGCTCAACGCACAGGTCACGTCCAGTTCGACCTTCGGATGGTGACGGGCGAACGTCGCGATGATCTTTGCCAGCTTGGCTTGCCCATGATCGTCGGGAATGCCCACGCGTAATTTGCCGGTTACAGCGTCTTGGCAAATGTCGCGCAGCACCGCGTCGAGGCGTGCGGTGACATCCTGCGCAACGGGTAGGAGCCGACGGCCTGTGTCGCTCAAGATAACGCCGCGCCCATGCCGTTCAAAAACCGGTTGGCCGAGGATGGCTTCAAGGCGCTTGATCTGAAGACTGGTTGCGGATTGTGACCGGCAGATGCGCGCTGCACCGTCCGTCACACTCCCGGCCTCAGCCACGGCGACAAACGTGCGAAGCAGATCACTGTCCAAACATTCCATCTATTTATCCAATACCAGAAATTGAAACTATTCGTTTCACACATGGCCCACCAATCGCTATTTTGCAAGATCACAGGAGTATCTCATGACCGATCAAACAGTTGCCCATCAGCGATCAAACAAAAAATCTGTCGGGTGGGGCGTATCCCTTGTTTTGTTAATAGGCATCAGCCTTGCTTGGCCGGAACACGCCATGAATGCAGCCAAGTTCGTCCTATGGGGTTTGGTTGTCGTCGCTCCTATTGTCATTCCGGGCATTCTTCTTGCGGCATGGATCATCGCCAGCGGGGCGGATACGCATATCGCTGGCGCGTTCGAGGGTAGGACACTGCGAACGGTGGTGGTTGCATCGTTAATCGGGGCCATCACGCCAGTCTGTGGTGTCACCGTACTGCCTTTGATGGCCGGACTGTTGGCAGCGGGCGTGCCGCTTGCTCCGATCATGGCGTTCTGGTTGTCATCCCCAATTACAGACCCTGCGATGCTCGCGACGACGGCAGCGACGCTTGGCCTGAGCTTTGCGATTGGTAAAACGCTCGCGGCTTTCGGGTTAGGAGTTTTCGGCGGTGCTGTCACCGGGCTGTTCGCCAAGTCACCTTGGGCTTTGAACGCACTTCGCGACAATGGCCTCGCGCGTCAATTGAGCGCCGCGCGATGTGGCGGGGATCAGATCTTCGACCCGTGGGTTTGGCGAACCGCTGCGCGTCGTCGCTCCTTTGGTACTCAGTTTTGGGCAACTGCGCGGCTCATTCTGATCTGCCTAATCCCGGCATTCGCTGCTGAATATGCCTTGAACGCAACACTGACACCCGGATCGCTTGCGGCATATGTTGGCGAGGATCAATGGTGGGCCATACCCGCAGCCGTCTTTGTCGGCGCACCGGCCTATATCGATGGCTATTCCGCGCTCCCGCTGACGCGCGGTCTGATTGACAACGGCATGTCCGAGGGCGCTGCAATGGCCTTTCTGGTCTCGGGTGGTGTGGTCAGCATCTGGGGAGCGATGGCCATAGCGCCGGTCCTTAAGCTGAAACCCTTTTTGCTCTATCTGCTGCTCGCAGTTTTGGGGTCGCTCGTGGCGGGATATGTTTTTGAGTGGCTGGTCTGAAACTAAGAAGAGGAACGGAACCGAATGTTGTGCAACGGCAATTCTGTCCGGACACTGGACCCTCGTCGTGACAGGAGCGAACTGACGTAATGCGGACAAATCCGACTTTGTCAGAAAGCCAAGGGTTGACAACGGGGCTGTCAATTTGTGTCTTTCTAAAATGGCAAATTTTGGTGTAAACTTGCGCCAATGAAACGAACGGCAACATGTAGATGCGGGCAACTCACAGCGACCTGCGAAGGTGAACCTGTCCGCATATCAGTCTGCCACTGCTTGGAATGCCAAAAGCGCTCGGGTAGTGCATTTGCAACGCAGGCGCGTTGGAACGAAGGCGACGTTGCGGTTTCTGGAAAATTCAAGGTGTGGGAAAGGCTTGCCGACAGTGGTCACAGAGCAACGTATCAGTTTTGCCACAGATTGTGGATCAACGCTTGCTTATGTGATTGAAGGCTGGCCAGGCGTCATTGCAATCCAGGTAGGCGCATTTTCAGATTTGAGCTTTCCTCCTCCGCGCTTTTCCGTCTACGAGCATCGAAAGCATTCTTGGGTTGAAATTCTTGGAGAAAGTGTCGAACACTCATCTGACCCAAGCGTTGCATTTAGCCAAGGCAAATTTAAAGAAGGCAAGCCTTAGCTGTTCAGAGATGTGACGGTAGGTATCGGCTCTCGGACGAAGCCGCCCAATGATCGAAGGTCCGCTCCCGGGTCCGACGCAACCGATTTTGGTTATAATAGCTGACCCTTATCGCAACTTCCGCAATGGGCTAATTATACGTCTATCCCTACAGGCATAAATGCATATCTCAGCGGGGTTATGGTGCGCAAATAAACCTCCGGGAAATGGATTAAGCGGCGTCGCGCCTGCCAAGTCTGTCTCACCCGCCAAAGGAGCGGGCAACATAATGGAGACTGAAATGAACGTACGGAAACATGCTAGCTTGATTACAATCCTTTTGATCACAACGGCCCTCGCAGGGCCAGCCTTTGCAATCGGGGCACCGTTTACGGACATCG
>CANMQX010000010.1 GCA_947500135.1 uncultured Paracoccaceae bacterium | reverse complement strand
GCCGACCTTCACGCCGCCCGCGACAACACAATGCCGCCGCTACCGTGGCCGAGTATTGCTCCGCCGTTTACACTTGCGAGGTCACCTAGGTTTTGAGAATTCATGATGCCTGTATCCTTTTTGGGGCATCATAAACCGGCAAGCGATTGCTGATCAGGGGTGATTTCGGGGGTCGGATGCAACGCTTACCTCGATCTCCGCAACGACCTCAGAGAAATCAGCGTCCGCAGATGTTAACTTGGATTTGGCAGCTTTCCACTCCAGCCATTCCTTTAGTGGTCCAAGATGCATTCTCAATGCTGTTAATTTGGCCGGTCAGGTTACGAATTTCAGAAATCAGCGCCCCTCGTTCATTCTCTAGTTCACCTGCAGAGGCGATATCGCTTTCGAATGCCCGGATGAGGCCGACCAAGTCAGCGATGGGGTAAGTAGATGGCAGCAACAATTCACATCCGGCGCGTTTGAAAACAATGTGTGCCGTCTCGGTTTGTTCAACTGGCACATCATGTTGAACCTTGAGCTCGGCAAATACTGGTACCGGTTCCCGGACCTTTTGTCGCTTTGCCGAATTCTTATGCTTCGGCCTCGTCCGCCAAGCATAAGCGATCTTGTTCGAAATCTGACACGTCTTCTGAACGTCACCGATTGAGAGCGTTCCGGATCTCATGCGATGCGCCATTTCGCGCTTGATCTTTGTAGGCCACAGACGGCGGCCGTCTCTCCCAACAGGGATTGAGTATCCGAAGGCGTGGAAGACTTTATCGATTTTCTGATCACTTGAGAGCGCACCTAGTGTTTGAATATTCATGATGCCTGTATCCTTTTTTTGGGGACATCATATTTTCTCAAATCTAATGTGCTAAGCCACTATTTGGGAGCAGATGCAACGCTTGCGTCTGATGCGTGGGTTGAGGGGGCAATGTTCAATGCCGATTGACACACAGGCCTTCAGTTTTGTTTCGACAGTTGCACGGCCAGAATGCCAGCAGCGATGACAGCAACGCCGACGATATCGAGCGCGCCCACTCTTTCGCTGAGCAGAAGGGCTGCGATGAACACCCCGAAGAACGGGTTGAGGAAGTGGAACGTCGATGCGCCCACCGCGCCGATCCGCCCCACCAACAGGAACCAGATCAGTGTTGCGCCCAATCCCGGTACCAGGGTCGTGTAGACGAAGGCCACGATCAGTTGCCAGTTCCAGGTCACGACCATGTCTTCCAGTATCAGCGCAGGCCCCCATAGTGCCGCGCTGCCAACCAGCATTTGTAACCCTACGATCATCAGCACGTTGCCACCGGATGAGGCGCCAAGCACAGCCATCGTGGCGACGGTCAACGATATCACCCCAAGCACGCACAAACCTAAGCCGAACAAATCGACCCCGCCTTGCACCCGTGCGCCCATGATCAGGGTGACCCCGACCAGCCCGGCCACCAGCCCTGCCAGTCCCAGTGGCTTGACCTTGGTTCCAAAGACCAGCCATCCGGCCAGCGCCACCAGCAACGGCATGGTTGATGCGATGATGGCGGCCAATGATGCAGCGATTGTCTGCATCGCAACGAAGTTCAGCCCAAGGTATAGCGCGTTCTGGCAAATCCCGAAAATCAAGACGCCGGTCCATTGGCGACGGGTCAGGCGCATTGACTGACCCAATGCCGACGCGATGCCGACGCCGATCAGACCGGAAATTAGGAAACGTAATGCAAGGGCCGTCAGGGGCGGTGCGTATTCCACAATCACCCGGGCCGATGTGAAGGCTGATGACCACATCAACGCAAAGGTCAGGCCCATGATGACTGCTTTGAGATCCATATGTCGCGCCTATCGCGTTTCGATAGGGAACGAAACCTGTCTGGTGCCGCGCGATTAGATGGCGAGCAGGCCAAAGAGTTTTGTGGCGTTGCGATGGCCGATGGCCGCGGCCTCATCCGTTGACAGGGCACCCAGCAAGGATTGCGTCACCTCCAGCCAATCGGGTAGCCCATTGGCCAGTTCCACGACCGGCCAGTCGCTGCCCCAAAGTATGCGGGACGGGCCGAACACCTCCAACACATGATCAACATATGGCTGTATCGCCGCCTGTGTCGCATTGCCGGGCGCGCAATAGGCCAGGAGGCCGGACAGCTTGCAATATACGTTAGGAAGGACTGCAAGTGCCGCGATATCATCCCGCCAAGGGTCCAATCCATCACTGGCGATATCGGGCACGCCGCAATGGTTCAGGATGATGGTGGTACTGTCACAGACCTGCGCCAGCTCTACCCCCAGCTTTAGCTGTTTCGGCAGCATGCACAGGTCAAAAGGCTTTCCCCGATCCCCCAGCACCCGCAGGTTCTTGCGGAATGTCGCCGTGGTGGACAAATCATCAGGCATCACATGCAGTATCCGCCGATAGCCCACGACGCCAAGGTCATCGCATTCGTCCAGCCAGTCGTTAAAGCCTGCATCATCTTCTGGCCGGCAAGATGCGATCAGGCCAAGGATGCCGCTGCCCTGCTGTTTGGCAAGGGTTGCGACATGCCGCGCCTCGGCCTGATAATCCGCGTCATCGACACCGGTTTCCATAAACAACGTCCCGGCAACATCGTGGCCAGTCGTCAATTCGGCATAGCGTTCCAGCGGAAACGCTTTATCGGCCAAAGGTGGAATGCCAACTGTCCATCCATAGCCTGCAACGTCGGGATAGACAAAATGCTGGTGGGTATCAATCAGCGTGACCATGGTGTCATCTCCTATTCTGGATCTGCGATTGCCTGCTGTTTTTGTTGGCCAAGCCCGTCGATGCCCAGTTCAACCACATCACCGGGTCGCAGATATTGTTGGGGTTTCTGACCCATGCCAACACCGGGGGGGGTGCCGGTTGAAATGACGTCACCGGGCAAAAGCGACATGAATTGGCTGAGGTAACTGACAAGGTGCGCGACCCCATAAACCATTGTTTTGGTTGAGCCATCCTGCATTTTCTTACCGTTTACGGTCAGCCACATTGACAGGTTCTGCGGATCAGCGATTTCATCCTTGGTCACCAGCCACGGGCCCAGCTGGCCGTAATTGTCACAGCTTTTGCCCTTGGTCCATTGGCCCGCGCGTTCAATCTGAAATGCTCGTTCGGACACATCATTGGTCACGGCATAGCCGACCACGTAATCCATGGCGTCAGCTTCGCTGACATATTTCGCGCGTTTGCCCATGATGACGGCCAACTCAACCTCCCAATCGGTTTTCTCTGACCCGCGCGGGATGATAATGGGGTCATCGGGGCCGCAGATTGCGCTGGTGGCTTTCATGAACATTACCGGCTCCGATGGCACTTCCATCCCGCTTTCGGCTGCATGATCGGCATAGTTCAGGCCGATGCAGATGAATTTTCCGGTGCCGGACACGCAAGGCCCAAGCCGGGCATCCGCAGGGGCGGTCGGCAGTTTCGACAGGTCAGTTGCCGCGATCTTGGCCAACCCGTTGTCGGATAACGCATCACCGGCAATGTCATCCACAACCGAGGACAGATCGCGGATGGTCCCGTCTGCATCAAGAATGCCGGGTTTTTCTGCGCCCTCGGCGCCAAATCTGAGAAGCTTCATTCAATCAATCCTTATGTATTGGACCAGCCGCCATCAATGATATGGGCGTGGCCTGTCGTGTAGGCACTTTCATCCGATGCGAGATGCACCACAAGGGCTGCAATTTCCTCTGCTTTGCCGATCCGGCCAATCGGTTGCCGGGCGATAAAGGCCGCGCGTGCCGCATCGTAGTCGCCCGTGTCATGAAGCCGTTGTTCAAGCGACGGGCTTTCCACGGTTCCAGGGCAGACGGCATTGCACCGCACGCCCTGGGTGATGAAATCAGCCGCAATCGCTTTTGTCATCCCGATCACCGCCGCTTTTGTCGTACCATAGACGAACCGATTTGGTGCCGCGATCACGGATGAGGCCACCGACGACATGTTGATGATCGACCCGTTACCGCGGCCCAGCATGGCGGGCAGAAACGCCCGGCACATCCGGTACATCGCCGTCACATTCAGGTTGTTGGAGAAGGCCCATTGATCCTCGTCACAGTCCAGAATGGTGCCATGTGCGACGAACCCCGCGCAATTGAACAACACGTCAACGCCGCCTGTGACGTCCAGCGCGTTGGCGATGGATGCCGCATCTGTCACATCCAGTTTCAGGGTTTGCAGCCCCAGATCGGCCAGTTCTGAAAGTGCGGCATCATTCACATCGCTGGCAACAACAGTGGCCCCTTCGGCCTGCATGGCCAGCGCAGAGGCGCGCCCGATCCCTTGACCAGCGGCGGTCACAAGGCAGGTTTTGGCGGTCAATCGGTTCATTTCTTATCCTTCTTCAGACTGGCAAACAGGCCGGGCCAATGGGTTCAAAGCTTTTATAGGTGAGGATAAATTCCTGATGCCCAAGTTCTTCGGATTTTGTGGGTTGTCCAGCGGCAACCTGTTCGACCAGCGCAACTATCTCTGCCCCGACGGTTTCGATTTCGGCCGTGCCGTCAATGATCCGCCCTGCATTGATATCCATGTCCTCATGCAGTCGTTCATACATATCTGGATTTGCCGCCACTTTGATGACTGGCGAAATGGCGGACCCAACGACAGAGCCGCGCCCGGTTACAAAGATCGTCATATGGGCGCCCGATGCCATCATCTCAACAATTTCGGCATTGTCCGAGATGTTGGGAAAGCCGAATTGCACCGGCCCGTCAGGTACCACATCCATCAGGTACAGCCCGCCCTTGGGTGGGATGTCCCCCGGTTTGATCAGGCCCGAGATTGGGGACGCGCCGGACTTGGCATAGGCGCCCATCGATTTTTCCTCGATCGTGGATAACCCACCATCGGCGTTGCCGGATGCAAAGCTGCCGTAACCCAATTCTGCGTAGTATTGTGCCGCCTTTTCCACGGAGGCGCGCAGTTCAATCGCCAGTTCGGGGGTGGCGGCGCGGCTGGCCATGATGTCCTCACATCCGATCAGCTCGCCCGTTTCTTCAAAAATGCAGGTGGCCCCGGCGGCCACAAGCTGATCGAAGGCGCGGCCTGTCGCCGGGTTGCCGGAAATCCCGCTGGTCCCGTCAGAGCCGCCGCAGACCGTGCCGATCACCAGATCGGACAAGTCCATCGGCGCGCGTGGTGTGTTTCCCAGCGTGGTAATTGCGTCGGCCACAAACGCCCTACCGCGTTCAATTGCACTTTTGGTGCCGCCGGTTTTCTGGATAACAAGGGTTTCAACCGGCCTGCCGCTGTCCCGCACGATGCGTTCCAACTGTACACGGTTGAAGCTTTCGCAGCCCAGCGACACCAGCAAGACGGCCCCGACATTCGGATGGGTGCATAGCCGTTCCATCATCTTCTGGGCGTATGGGTTGGGGAAACAGCCGGGAAATCCGATAACATGGGCCTTTTCACGGTCGAACAGCGCGATTTCGCGGGCTACGTGATGGGCACATTCGACCAGATAAGCGACGATAACTTGATTGCGGATGCCCTTGCGCCCGTCGGCGCGCAGATAGCCTTGCATTGTCATGCAATGTCTCCTGTTTCGGTCAGGGCATAGGTGGGGGTGTAGTCGCTTTTCATGTTATGCAGGTGAACGTGATCTCCAATCGCAATGGCCATGGTGGCAGACCCAATCGGCACACCATATTTCAGCACCTTGTCGCCGGCTTGCATCGACGCCCGCGCCAGTTTGTGCCCCATGGTGACAGCCTGCATCAGCGTGACCACGGCATCACCGATCTGCACCTTTTCGCCCGCATCAATGGCGCATCGCACAACGGCCACAGTGTCATGGTCATTAAGAATGATCAGCCGTGGGTCGATGTCTGGCATCAGTCAAAACTTCCCATAGGCCAGATAGGCCTCTTGCGGGTCAGTGCCATCCAGAATGGCCTTGCGCACCTTGTTTTCGGTCTGCATGGCGGACAGGGATTGATCGATAACATCCTCCAAAATCTCTGCCGGGATACAGACCATCCCGTCGCGGTCCCCGTGTAACCAATCGCCGGGGCGGATCAGCACATCTTCGATCATGATATCCACTTCGGTTGCGGTGTGCAGCCAGAAACCGACAATATCACGCGGCGTGTGATGGGTGCGCCAGCATGGCAGGCCAAGTTTGAGAATGAAATTGGAATCCCGTAGCCCCCCATCCAAAACACAACCCAGCACGCCTTTCGCATGCAGGGTTTCAGCGGACAGTTCACCCATTTGCGCGATCTGGTGCGTATGTGGTTGGGCCGTCCAGATATGCCCCGGCTTGGCCTTGGACAGCAGTCCTGTCCAGGCCAGCAGGGTTTCATGCGGATCTGCGGTTTCATCGACACGGCCTTCAACCGTCCAGGCCGGCCCACAGAGGACCGTATCGGGCTGCAACGGAGTGATCCGGGGGGGCAGGGTGAAGTTGCGTCGCCCCATGGCACGCATCACGTCATGAATAACGCTGGTGTAACACCCTTTCAATTGCCCAAGCCGGTTATCCGTCATGGTGAAACACCTCTTCCATCATTGCCCACCATTCACCCTCTTTGCGCGTCTCCAGCGGGGATTGCATGGGCATGCAGATATCCCACCAGTCCTGCGTTTTGGGGTCCGCTGCCATCTTGGCGGCGTCGGCTGCAAAATCTGTTCCGTGATATTCCCAATAGCCGAATAACAGGTTTTCCGGTTCGCGCAGATAGATCGAATAGTTGCGGATGTTGCACGCGCTGATCTGGGCCAGAATTTCAGGCCATGTATCCGAGTGAAGCCGTTTATATTCCGGGATCTGATCAGGCTTGATGCCGATTACCATTGCCATACGTTCCATGAACTATCCTTCCACCGTTGCGTGCAGACCCGTGATGGATCGCGATGCAATCGCATCCCAATCCCAGGCGATGCCCAGCCCCGGCGCGCTGGGCGCGTGGGCCTGACCGTTTTGAATATCAAGCCGTGATGTCGTGATATCATCAAGCTGGGGAATGTATTCCAGCATCGGCGCATTGGGCACAGCGCAAGTCAGGCTGACATGCAGTTCCATCAGGAAATGCGGGCAGATGGCAACATTAAACGCCTCGGCCATATGCGCGATCTTGAGCCATGGGGTGATCCCACCAACGCGGGCCACATCCGCCTGCACAATCGTGCATGCGCCCATCGCCAGATAATCCTTGAATTGGCTGAGCGAATACAGGCTTTCGCCGACCGCGATGGGCACGGGTGAAGCAGCAGTCAATTGCACATGCGCGCCCACATCATCAGCGGGCAGCGGTTCTTCGAACCAACCGATGTCATATTCCGCCAGCATATCTGCCCGCCGTCGCGCCTCCGCCAATGTGAAAGATTGGTTAGCATCAACAAGGATCTGATAGGTTGGGCCAACGGCATCGCGCACTGCCTTCAGCCGTGCGCGATCTTCGGCAAGAGTTGGTTTGCCGATCTTGATCTTGGACCCGGCAAAACCCTTCGCCTGCATGGCCAGCGCATCCGCAACTAGCGCATCGGTAGGAATATGCAGCCATCCACCTTCGGTCGAATAGAGTGGCACAGTGGGTTTCGCCCCGCCGGCCATCCGCCAAAGCGGCTGATCAGCCCGCAGGCAGCGCAGGTCCCACAAGGCGATATCGATTGCGGCCAAGGCCAGCGATGTAATCGGCCCCACCGCTGTCGCATGGGTGGTCATGAGAAGGTCGCGCCAAATGGCCTCGATCTCTTCGGCCTCACGACCGGTTGTCAACGGTAGCAGCGTATCGCGCAGCAGGCTGACGATGGCCGGGCCGCCAGAGCCGATAGTGTAGCAGTAGCCGGTGCCAACATGCCCATCCGCATCGGTCAGGCGCAAAATTGGTGTCTCCTGCGACACGAATGACTGGATCGCGTCGGTGCGAGTGACCTTAGGCACGAGGTCCACCATCAGGACATCAGCTTTGACAATCTGCGCCATTAGTCAGCTCTGACCGATTTTCCGGTGGTGGCGTCAAACAGATGCGCCCGGTCCATCGCGATGTCGAATTCCAATGTATCCCCCGGCGTAACATCACGTGGGCCAAACATTTTGCCCTGCGCTTCCTGCCCCGCGATGCTGGTGTAAAGAATAGTCTCGGTGCCCAGTAATTCGGACAGCACGACATCCAGCGTCAGCCGGGCGCTGTCACCGCTTTCGGCAATGCCATGGCCAACCGGTGTCAGATCATCGGGGCGCAGGCCAAAGATAACCTCTTGCCCATCGCGCACCCTGTCGGCCAGCCGCGTTGGAACAGGTAGGGATTTGCCATCGGTGAACACGACTTCGGCACCTCTGATCCTGGCCGGTAACAGGTTCATTGGGGGGGACCCGATAAAGCTGGCCACGAATGTGTTGACCGGGTGATTGAACACCTCCATCGGGGTGCCGACCTGCTCGATATGACCGTCTTTCATAACCACAATCCGGTCGGCCAGGGTCATCGCCTCGACCTGATCATGGGTCACATAGACCACGGTGGTTTTAACCTTCTGGTGCAGTTTCTTGATCTCTGTCCGCATCTGCACACGCAACTTGGCGTCAAGGTTTGACAGAGGTTCGTCAAACAGGAAGGCCTCGGGATGGCGCACGATGGCGCGGCCCATGGCGACCCGCTGGCGTTGCCCGCCTGAAAGCTCGGCTGGGGTGCGTTCCAACAGCTCGTCCAGCCCCAGAATATCAGCGGCCTCGTTGACCCGTGCGGTGATGGTGGCTTCGTCCTGTTTGGCAATCTTCAGCCCAAAGCCCAGATTTTCACGCACTGACATATGCGGGTAAAGCGCGTAGTTCTGGAACACCATGGAGATATTGCGCTTGCGCGGGGGCAGGTCGTTCACCACGCCGGGGCCGATGGATACCGTCCCGTCAGAGATGTCCTCCAACCCCGCAATCATGCGTAGCGTCGTTGATTTTCCGCATCCCGACGGCCCCACCAGAACGACAAATTCATTATGCGCGATATCAAGGTTGATCCCGTGCACCACCTCGATCTTGCCGTAGCGTTTGATGACGTTATTGAGCGTAATTTCGGCCATATTCTATCCTTTGACGCCGCCGAATGTGAGGCCAGCGATGAGGTGTTTTTGCACAAGGAAGGTCAGGATGAGCGCGGGGATGATGATAATCACCGCCATGGCCGACATGCCTGCCCAGTCGATTGTGAACTGCGCGGTGAAATCCATCAGGCCCACAGGCAGGGTTTTGCTGTCGGTGGACCGCGTCAGGTTCGATGCCAGCGCGTATTCGTTCCAGGATGTCAGAAAGGCAAAGATGCCCGCACTTGCGATACCGGATTTGGCCAGTGGAAATTCTATTTTCCAGAATGCCTGCCAGCGTGTGCAGCCATCGACCTGCGCGGCCTCTGACATTTCCTTTGGGATTTGTCGAAAAAATCCGTCGATCAGCCAGATGGTGAAGGGTACGTTCAACGCGACATAGACAATGATCAGGCCGAGTTTGGCGTCGATCAGGCCAATCCGGCTCCAGATCATGAAAATGGGCAGCGATAATGCGATGCCCGGCACAGTCCGTGATAGCATCAGCCCCAGAAACAGCCCGTTTTTGAACCTGAACCGATAGCGGGCAAAGGCATAACCGCCCGACATGCCGATCAGCAACGCAATGGCCGTGCTTGTCAGCGCGATGATCAGGGAGTTGGCGAAATAAGCGGGTACTGGAATGGCGACCTGATCAGCCCCAAAGCCAAAGATCTTGGCAAAGTTATTCAGGCTGGGGTTTTCAGGGATCCAGACCGGCGGTTTCGCCAAGACCTCACCATTCGGGCGGAAGGCGGTCAGGACCACCCACAGGCCGGGCACACAGATGATCACCATCAGGATGAATGTCAGAACCCAGGTGGCAATGGCCCCGATTTGTTTGCGCAGCTTTCCGTTCTTCATTCCGCTCCTCCCATGTATTTGCGAGCCGCAAGCAGTTTGGTGAAGAAGTAATAGGTGAAGGCGATGGAAAGCAGGATCGACACATAGGCCATCGCGTTGGCCTGCCCCATCCGCGCGTTGTCATATCCGGTGCGGGCAATCAGGGTCCATAACAGCTCCGTCCGGCCCGCTGGCCCGCCGCCAGTCATGACATCGACGATGTCATAGGCGCGGGCGACATCAAGGCTGCGGATCGTCATGGCGATGAACACAAACGGCATCAGGAAGGGCAGGGTGATGTGCCGAAACACCTGCCATGGATTGCAACCATCGACCTTTGCCGCCTCCAATGGGTCGCGAGGCATGGCGAACAGACCTGCAAGCAGCAGAATGGCAAAGACCGATGTGCTCATCCACACTTCGGCAAAGATGATCGAAAAATTGGCGAGGTATTTATCTACCAGCCAGGGGATCGCCCCATCGCTCAGGCCCAGCGATTGCAACGCGTTGTTAAGGATGCCGATATTGTCGTTGAAAACAAATTTGAACTGATAGCCGACAAGGATGGGCGAAAACATCATCGGGAACATCATGATGGTGCGCAGGGTACGCTGCCCCCATGTGATCTTGTTGATCAGCAGCGCGATGCCGAGGCCAAAGAGGAACTCAAGGTTCAATGCGATGGTTAGAAAGATGATGGTCCGACCAAAGGCGGTCCAGAAATCCCCATCGGCAAAGATCCGTTGATAGTTGCGCAGGCCCACCCATTGCCAAAGGCTTTCGGGCCGGATCAGGCGATAGCCGGTAAAGCTGGTGTAAAGCGAAAAAAGCAACGGCAGAAGCACCACGAACAGCAATGTCAGGATTGCTGGAAGCAGCAGCAGAAACGGGGTGTATTTTTCCCGTTGCCAGAACGGTGGGCGCTTGGTGGCCATAGGGCGGCTGCCTTTGCAGAGCGTTTGCGGAAATGGCGCGAACAATCACTCGCCCGCGCCAGGTCAGGGAGGTGAGTTAAAGGTACCCGGCGTCTTCCATGACGATACGGGCGGCATCAGCGGCTTCGTCCAGCGCCTCTTGCGCCGTTTTTTCACCAAGGATGGCGGCCTGAAGCTGAGGCCAGATCTCGTTGGAAACCTCGATCCATGGGGTGATCAGGGGCGGGGTGAACGCGTCTTCGGACATGGACACGGCATAGGTTTCAAAGACTTCGACAAGAAAGTCATTGCCGTCGGCGGTGAACTGCGCCTTTGCATCGTCCCAAACAGCGGCGCGGGTGGGCAGCAAACCTGCCGTTGCTTCAACCATCTGGCTTTCATGGCTTGTCAGGAATGTCACGAAAGACGCAGCGGCGTCAGTATTGTCGCATGTTTCAGTGATCGAGAATGAGTGACTGCCCGACCAGCCGGTGCGGATGCCGGCAGATCCCTTTGGCGCTCGGACAAGGCCGATATCACCGGCAATTTTTGAATTTTCTGGATCATTGAAGAAAGACGCCCAACCGGCCCAGTCGAGGTTCAGCGCAACGGTGCCAGAGGCAAAGCCAAGTCCGGTATCATCCCAAAGATAGTTCAACGAGCCGGCTGGAACAGCCTGCGCTTCATAGAGATCCTTGAAGAAGTTGACCGCCTCAACGCCTGCTTCGGAATTGAAGGTCGGGTTCCAGTCTTCGTCAAACAGGGCACCACCATTCGCGACAAGCAGCTCATAAAAGCGCCCGGTGATTGCCTCGTCCTTACCGACAAACTGTGTGCCATAGAATGTTGGCGCGTCGGCAAAGAATATCGCCTGATCCTTGACCTGGTCCCATGTTTCCGGCGGGGTCAGGGCATAGCCAAATTCGGCCTCGAACTTGGCCTGATTATCAGCGTCCTCGAACAGTGACTTGATGTAGTAAAGGTTTGAGATGTCCGAATGGCGTGGAAGCTGGACCAGACGCCCGTCAACGGTAGAGTTTTCCAGCGCAAGGGTCTGGAATTCTGCCAATGTGGCATCGGCAATGACCCCGTTCAGGTCGATGTAGATTGACCCGTATTGCGGGGCGAAACTGGTGTGGTTGGATCCCACGCACCAATCCAACGTGCCTGCTGCGATGTCCTGCTTGATCTCGCGATCCAGTTCGAAATGGTTCTTGCGTGACAGGACATCAACAGTGGCGCCGGTCATCGCCTCCCATTCGGCGATACGGGCGTAAAGCGGTTCATACTGCGCGCCGCCGATCAGTTTGACACGCAGGGTGTAGCCATCAAACTTGCCGTAATCGACCTCTTCTGCGATGGCGGCAGTCGCCGCGATGCCGGTCAGCGCGGTTGCTGCCAGCAGTCTTTTGAATGTCATCTTGGTCATGATTTCCTCCCTCGGATGTTTGACCGTCAGTGTGCCGCGTCTTGCGGCCGTTTGGGGGCCAGAACACGATCCGTGTCCTGTCCAAGCGCGGGGGCTGCGCGGTTCGATTTCAGCGTGGCCCCGTTAAAGCGGATGGGTGAGCGAACAGTTTCAAGATGTACGCTGTGGTTCCGCGTAATCGATTGTTCCAGATCAAGGCGTTTGTAAGCCTCGGTTTCGCGCATCTGTGCCCAGTTCAGGACCTCTGAACACCAGATGTCGGCCGGTTGCAGAATGGCCAGCCATTCGGCCGTGGTCCGGGTGGCGATCTGTTTGGAAAGCACGGTCTTGATGTCATCCCGCTGACGCATCATGGCGGCAGGGTCGTCGAAATAGCCGTCCAGCCCATCGACCTGCAACAATTCGGCCAGTACTTGCAGCGATGGGGTCATTGCCAGCGCAAGATAACCGTCCTTGGTCGCGTAAACACCATAGGGCGCGCCCAGATAGGCATGCGCCCCGTTGACTCCACTGCGTTCGGGCAACCGCTGACCATCGTTCAGATGGGTGGACAGCACCTCGAACTGAAAGTCGATCATGGCTTCCAACAGGCTGGTCTGTACCAGTGCGCCGCGACCGTGGATGCCCCGCCCGACAAGCGCGGCCAAAATACCCTGCGCCAGCGCATTGCCCGCCAGCATATCAGCCACAGCCAGCCCCATCGGCATGGGTGCATCATCAGCACTGCCTGTTAGCCATAACAACCCCGACCGAGCCTGCGCCAACAGGTCCTGACCGGGCAGGTCCTTCCATGGCCCGTCTTCGCCGTAGCCGGATATGCTGCCATAGATGATCCGGGGATTGATCGCCTTGACGTCGTCATAGCCCAACCCTTGACGTTCAATCACCCCGGGGCGGAAGTTCTGGATGACGACATCTGCGGTTTTGATCAGTTCCACCAAAGCTGCGTGGTCATCCGGGCTGCGCAGATCGGCAGTGATGCTTTCCTTGTTCCGGTTGATCGCATGAAACAGAGAGTTATCACCGTCGATATCGATGTCCGACAGGTAGAGGTTTCGGCACAAATCTCCAATGCCCGGGCGTTCCACCTTGATCACCCGTGCGCCCAGATCGGCCAGTTTCAGCCCGCAAAGTGGGCCTGACAGGAATTGGCTGAAATCTACAACCACCAGCCCATCAAGCGGGCGGTCGGATTGGGGCAGGACCCTCATGTCCGGCTCTCGCGATACGCATCATCCAGCGTATTCAGCGTGTCCGTTATCGTCGCATCGCCGCGCAGGCAGGCGTGCAGGATGTCGCCACCCCGATCCTGAAACCCCATGTACCCGTCGTAGCGCGGGCGCAGCCATGCGGTTTCCAGCGTTTTACGGGTGTCGCGAAAGAAGTCGCGCGTGGCCGCATTGGTGCTGTCGGCCTCCCACGCTGCGGCGTTGCCCGGCTGCCCCCCGCTTTGAAAGAAAAGCTTGGTCTGACAGGCAGCCCCAGCGATCCAGAACGCATAGTCGGCGGCGATGTCGATATACTTGCATTTACTGGAAATGGCGATGCCCGTGCCGCCAATGACCGTGCCGCGCGGGCCGTTGTCGTCCACGCCAGGCGCATCGGCGAACTTGATCGGAAACCGGCAATACCCGTCGCGGCTGTAATTGGTGTAGCCATAGCCAAAGGGGCAATAGGCGGGCGCATCCGCCGTTCGTCCCATCCATTCCAAAACGCCAATCGGGTCTAGCGTCAGGCAGCGCGGATCAACCCTTGCAGCCAGCTCCGTCAGCATTTCCAGAACCTGCTCCGCCTCGGCGCGATCCATCAACGCCTTGGGATCTTCGGCAACAGCGATGCCCTGATTGCGGGCCAGTCCAAAGAAGGTCATCAGAGTGTTGATCGGGATCAGGGCCAGCGCGACCTTACCGTTTGATGCCAGTTGCATAACATCGGCCCACCGTGATGGTGCGGCGTCCAGCAGATCGGGGCGGAACGATGCAACCGGCGTAGCCGCGTCGATCGCCAGACCCCATTGATGCCCGTCAAAGTTATAGGATGGGTGGGATGCGCCAACCGATTGCGCGGCCAGTTCGGCCAGCTCATCGGCGCGGTCTAACTGGTCGAATGCCACCAGATGCCCTGATCCTGCCACCTCACCCACATGAGGATGGTCGATCACCATCAGGTCGTAATCGGTGGCCATGTCGCCAATGGGGCGGTCCGCAAAGGCTTGTAGTGACCGTTTTTCCCAGATGATTTCTACGCCCGGGTGATCCTTGGTAAACTGGGCCGAGGTGGCCAGCATCGGGTCAACGCCCCGGCTGTGGTTCCATGTCATGCCGCGCAGGGTAATCTTATCCGTCATCGCGCGCCTCCGCCGGGTCACGGTAAAGCGCGGTCATCAGATGTTCGCAATAAAGCGCAAGCTCACCTTCGCCCTTATAGACGGAATAGCTGACCCGGACTTTGCCCATCTTGTCGTCTTTGGGTTCTTTGGCGATGTTTTCGCGGATCGTGTAGATCGTATCCCCGATGAACACGGGTTTGATGAAACGCAGCCGGTCATAGCCATAAGAAAATGAGTTCAGGCAATTGGTGGCGGCCAGCCCCAGCCCATAGGAAAACACCATGGCACCGGCCACCAGACGTTTGCCAAAGACACCTTCTTTCGCCGCAAATTCCTGATCGCTGACATAGGGGTGGTGATCCATCACCAGGCTGTTGAACAGCATCGATTCCCCTTCGGAAATCGTGCGCCGGATAGACCGGATTTTATCGCCGACCTCAAAATCCTCGAAATACCAGTTTTCTGAATTCCAGACCGGCACCTCCGCGTGGTCGTCAGGCAGTCCGGGCAGCCCACGCCTATGCGTTCCTATCTGTGCCAAGTGAGTCCCCATCCAAGTTGAGGGAGTCCTAGCATTCTGACTTTTCATATGTCAAATTATTTTGTACATATGAAAATAATTAAAAGGATGGAGCTGTGGAATACGAACAATTCTTCGAAGATTACGTCGCCGGTGCAGTGCGCAAGACTATCGGGCGCACAGTCACCGAGACCGATATCGTGACGCATGCCGGGCACACGGGCGATTTCTTTCCGCATCACATGGATGCCGAGTTTTGTGCAACGCAGCCTTTTGGCCAGCGCATCGCGCATGGTACCATGACCTTTGCGATCGGCGTTGGCCTGACAGCCACCCAGATTAATCCGCGTGCCTTCACCTACGGGTATGAACGGCTGCGTTTTCCGACCCCGGTGCATATCGGTGATACGATCCACACAATTGTCACCATCGGTGATATGGCCCCGGACCCGAAACGCGAAGGCTATGGTAAAGTGGTCGAGATTACCGAGACGAAAAAGCAGGATGGCAGCACCGTGATGTATTGCGAACATATATTGCTCGTCGAAATGAAGGGGGCAGCAGCATGAAAGATCTAAGACAAAGCTGGCCTGCGCCAAGCAAGCCGAAACCGATTGTCATCATCGGGGCGGGTGGGATCGTCCGCGATGCCCATATGCCCGCCTATGCCAAGGCCGGGCTGACCGTTTCCGGGGTTACCGATCTGGATGCCTGGCGCGCGCAAGGTCTTGCTGATGATTACAAGATCGCAAATGTCCATGACACCGTCGCGGCTGCTGCGGCTGCAAATGGTACAGAAGTGATCTACGATATTGCGGTGCCGCCCCATGCGATTGCGGGGATACTGCGCGATCTGCCGGATGGTGCAGCGATGCTGATCCAAAAGCCGATGGGCGCAGATCTGGATCAGGCGCGCGAGATTCGCCAGATATGCCGGGATAAGGGGCTCAAGGCCGCTGTCAATTTCCAACTACGGTTTTCGCCCATGATGATGGCTGCCCGCGCCGCCATTGAACAGGGGTTGATTGGTGAACTGCTAGAGATTGAGGTGCATCTGAACATCTTCACCCCCTGGACCTTGTTTCCTTTCCTGATCCCGATGGAGCGGGTTGAGATTGCGGTGCATTCGATCCATTACCTTGATACGATCCGTGCGCTGGCGGGGAACCCTGACGGTGTGTTCGCCCGGTCCATGCGCGACCCGCGCGCCGCTGATTTTGCGCAAACCCGGACGTCGGTCATTCTGGATTACGGCGATACGTTACGCGGGGTCATGTCGATTAATCACAACCATCAGGCGGGCCGCAAATTCCAATCGGCCTGGTTCCGCATTGAAGGGACCGAAGGCGTAATGATGGTCAAGCTTGGGGTGTGTTTCGACTATCCAAATGGCGAAGCGGATGAGCTTTGGTATTGCAAGAATGGTGAGGAGTGGGAGCAGATCCCGCTTGAAGGCAGTTGGTTCATCGAAAGCTTCATGGGCACCATGCGTAATGTGCAGCGTTTCGATGCGGGTGAGGATGACCATCTGTTCGCCGGAGTCGAAGATGCGTATCAGACAATGGCATTGGTCGAGGCTTGTTTCGCAAGCATAAAAACACCGGCGACGCCACTGAACCTTAGCTGACCCCCGGCGGCTGCCCGCCCAAATGACGGGTTAGGCTGGCGGCAGTTGCGACCAGTTCCTGTTTGCACTGATCAAAGGTGATTGTCTCGCCGTACCGTTCGATATGCGGCATGGTCAGCGCACCGACAGCAAGACCGGAGTGATCGATGATGGGGGCCGAGATGTTCACGACCCCCTTCACAATAAAGCTGTCGCGCACCTCTAGACCGGTCTTTTTGATCTGGGCCAGTTCCTCAAGGATCTGACTGGCGGGGCTTTCATCCGGCAGGGGCACGTTCTGCATCAGGCGGGCCACTTCCTGTTCGGACGTGAAGGCCAGAATGACGCGCCCTGAAGACGCACGCCATAGATCAATCTTGGCTCCCAGCCGGACCGACAGAACATTGTTACCGGGTGAATTGGCTTGCCCGACAACCAGCACCGTGCCTTCGCTGAGGATGGCCAGATGAACAGATTGATTTGTCTTGGCAGACAGGTCGCGCATCAATGGACCGGCGACGGCTGTCATGCGCCCGACAACGGGAATGCGAAGTGCGATTTCAAAGATATAAGTCGTCAGGCTGTAACGATCCGAAAGCGGGTCCTGCGATACATATCCACGATCCTGAAGGACCATCAGCATCCGAAAAATTTCACCCACGGTTCGTCCAAGCGCGCGGGCTATTTCCGACTGGGTCAGGCCGACATCCTGCTTGGATAACAGCTCGACAATGTCGAGCCCTTTTTCCAGCGCAGGCGCGGAATAGGTTGGGATCGGCTTTTCCTTCATCCTTTCGCGTTAGACTTCACTGTTTGGATGTTGTCTAGCCGGTTTACGCAGTCCACCAATTTCACTGTCTGCGACTCGCCATGCAATCATCAAAGCCAAACCCAGGCCGGTGATCACTGCACAAGCCACACCAAACCAGACACCGATTTCGTTGAAATCCAAGACCCCGATGAATAACCAGACAAAGAAAGCCACCCCAAACCCCTGCCGGTACAGGCTGATCCAGACGGTCCAGATTGGGCGCTTGAGCGCTTGCAGGAATGAATTGACGGCAAACAGCATCATGTAGGCTGGCAGGATCAGGCTATCGACCCGCAGATAGGCCAACCCGACGCGGATCACCTCTGGGTCATCGGTAAAGAAACTTAGGAAAAATCGCCCGAAAATCCATAAGATAGGGCAAGCGATTGCCGTCATGATGAACCCGATTTTCCAGCAATAAAAGACAGCCTCGCGCACCCGGTCATGGTTGCCCGCGCCAAAGTTTTGCGCGGCAATCGGCAACAATGCCCCCGTCATGCCAAGCACAGGTAATAACAGGATTTGTTCGATCCGAATGGCAACGCCGAATCCCGCGACAGCGTGTTCGCCAAATCCTTTCAGGGCGAATTGCATCACGAAACCGGACAGGAACAGGACCAGCATGGAAACGGCTGTTGGCAAGGCCTGCAAGCCGATTTCGCCAAACTTATCGAGCCTTGGGATGAAATTGGCGCGCTGCACCCGCGCCATATTGCGCCGCCGTAAAACCTGCAGGATCAGATATGCCATAACGCCGGTCTGGCTGATTACCGTGGATACGGCCAAGCCATCAAAACCGATACCCCCGATGACGCCGGGGATGCCGTAGATCAGCAGCGGGTTCAGCGCGATATTGGCAAAGAACGCGACCATCAATGCGCGTTGGAATGACTTTGCATCGCCATGTGCCTGCAAAATGCCGTTACAGGCGAAGGCCAGCATGAAGCCCGGCAGGGCGAATGACAAAAGCAGAAAATACCGGATACCCGCATCGCGATAGGCACCCGGTTCGCTGACCAATGTGATCACGGCGGGACCATACCACAGCCCGGCCAAGGCCAGTACCAGTGCGGCGATCAGCCCAAAGCTCATCCCTTGTGCGGCAAGCCTGCGCGCGCGGGGCCGGGTGCCTGCGCCCAACGCATTACCGACAAGCGCGCCCATTGCCGCCCCCAGCCCGATACTGACTGACATCGCGATATAGAATGCCTGAAACCCAAGGGCGAGGCCCGCCTGCGCGCTGGTCGACAGCATCCCGGCAAAGAACATATCCACCACGTTATAAAGCGTATTGAACAGCATCCCCAAGGCACCGGGCACGGCCAGCGCGCGAAAATGCCCCGCAATAGGCCCCTTCGTCAGATCCAGTTCGATGGGGGCTGCCATGCTGTATTACGGTCTTTCTGCCTGAACGGATAGAAACACGAATTCCGGGCTCAGCACATCAATGAAGCCATGATTAAGTTCGGCATCAACGCTGATGGAATCACCGGGCCGCAGGGTCAATCGGGTTTGGCCGTAGCAATAGATCGCCTCGCCCTCCAGCACCTGCACGAAAACGACGCCATGGCCGACATAGGTCGGTGGGCGACCCCCATCGCGGGTCAATGTCACCCGGCGGGCCAGAAACCGCAGATCCTTGCGGGCATGCGTTGCGAGGTTGACGTAATCATGGCTGTGCCCTTCAGAGATCCGGGTGGATTTCAAACCTTCACCATGCCGGACGAGCGTGAAATCCGTGTGGTCATTATGCGCCTCCCGAAACAATGAGGCGATTGGCACCTCAAGCGCCGCAGAAAGTGCGGCCAAGGTTCCGATAGAAGGTGACACCAGCCCGTTTTCGATCCGGCTGACCATCGCAGCCGATATCCCCGACTGCTCTGCCAGCCAACGCGCGGATTGCCCCCTTTGTTGGCGTAGCTCTTTCAGCGAGGCGCCGATGGCCCGGTCGATCATTCTGCCCGGAGGGTCACTGTGCATCGCCGCTTCAGTCTTTCTTGTAATACCCGACTACATCGCCAGCCGTTGTCACACCCAGCCCATTCAACAGCCGATTTGCGTAGTTGAAATAGCAGATGATTTGATTGATTTCTAAAATCGCGCCGTCATCCCAACCGGCGTCTCGTAAAGCTGCGACATCATCCTCTACCATGTTGCCCGGCGCGCATGTCAGTTTTTCGGCGTAGTGGAGCGCAGCAAGTTGCACGCCATCAAATGCAGCTTCGGGCTTGCGGGTCTGCAATGCCGCCTCGACCGCATTGGCACGTTCATCATCGCCGATCAGGTGACGCGCATTTGCCCAGTGGTTGGCATATGAATAAGCGCAGTCGTTCAGGGTGGACACGTATGAACTGATGACCTCCTGAAACCACATTGGCACGGTATTGGATGCATCATGCAGGCAGGCGCGATATAGCACGACATGCCCGTTCATCGTGCTTGGGCGCAGCGAATGCACCCGCATCACATTATCGACCGTTCCGTGTGGGGTGCGCGCAAGATCAAGCGCTGCTTTCAAGGTGTCGTTCGCATCCTCATCAGAAATCATGCGGATCCAGGCAGACATGGTGCGCTTCCTTTTTGATCAGTGCTGCGATGTATTGGCGCAAACTACGCCCTGATTGTCAGATTTTCATTGACGGATATTGCGTATTACGCAACGATATTAAACAAAGTGCAACAATTCTTTTTGGGGGCTTCGACCCTTGTCTGCTTGTCACGCTCCATATCCCTGCCGCTCCCGCGCTTGGTCCGCCATCAATGGTACGCGGCTGTTCGCTTCTTTCTGCGCAGCATGACAGGTCAGCCATGACCCAGACCGCGCCCATCATCGACGCTACAAACCTTGATAAATTCTATGGCGACTTTCATGCGCTGAAGGATGTGAACCTGACCGTGCATCAAGGTCAGAAGATGGTGATTTGTGGCCCATCCGGGTCTGGAAAATCGACACTGATCCGGTGTTTCAACGGGTTGGAGTGGCATAATTCCGGCAAACTGGTCATCGATGGGATCGAAGTACACGAACATGCCAAGGAAATCCGTGAGCTGCGTCAGGAAGTCGGCATGGTGTTCCAGCAATTCAATCTGTTTCCGCATCTGACGGTGCTTGAGAACCTGACAATCGGGCCGATGAAGGTCCGCAGGATCGGGCAGCAAGAGGCCGAAGAAACCGCGCGCAAATATCTTGATCGGGTTCATATCCCGGAACAGGCCAATAAGTATCCGTCGCAACTGTCGGGCGGCCAACAGCAACGTGTCGCCATTGCCCGGTCTTTGTGCATGGAAACGCGGATCATGCTGTTTGATGAACCGACATCCGCCTTGGATCCCGAGATGATCAACGAGGTCTTGGATGTCATGGTCGAACTGGCCAACACTGGCATGACGATGGTGGTTGTGACCCACGAAATGGGCTTTGCACGCAAGGTGGCCGATACGATGGTGTTCATGGAGGACGGAAGGATCGTCGAAACCTCGCCCCCTGATCAGTTCTTCACGAACCCGTCCAGCGAACGCTGCCGGATCTTTCTTGATCAGATTCTGGAACACTGACCATGAGTTTGACTGAAACACCCATCCTCAAAGGTCAGGCACTGCCCGAACGACCCGCAATCCAACGGTTCTTTGGGTCAGTATCGGTATCGGTGGCGATCTATCTGGCCGTGATCGGGCTGATTGCTTGGGGGTCATATACCGGCGCGCAAAACATGGGGTACAATTGGCAATGGTATCGCATTCCACAGTATCTTTACAGTTTTACGGATGACGGGTTTCAGCCGGGCGAATTGCTGATCGGCCTTGGTGCCACGCTGCAATTGTCGATAACGGCCTTTGTACTGGCCAGCGTTCTGGGGCTTTTGGTGGCTTTGCTGCGTCTGTCTGGTCTGGTCATCGGGTCGGCAGTGGCTGTCGGGTTTCTGGAATTCATCCGCAACATTCCGCTATTGGTGCTGCTTTACCTTTTTTACTATGTCCTGGGTCCGATTTTCGGCCTTGACCGTTACACCGCGTCTATTCTGACCCTCGCTGTTTTCCACTCCGCCTTGATCTCCGAAATCCTGCGCGCAGGCATCAACGCGGTGGCCCAAGGCCAGTGGGAGGCTGCAAAATCCATCGGGATGACCACATCACAAACCTATCGCTACATCATCCTGCCCCAATCCGTGCGGTTCATGTTGCCACCAATGACCGGCGAGGTGGTGCACCTGATCAAGTCATCGGCGATTGTCAGTGTGATTGCGGTCGCGGAACTCACCACCTTTGGCCGCAACATCATTTCCGACACTTACATGAGCTTCGAAATCTGGTTCACCGTCGCCATTGTCTACATGGTTGTCACGTTGATCCTTTCTATCGGCGTCACCTATCTTGAGCGGAGATATGACGTTGACCAATAAACCCCAAGAACAACCGCTTTTCCCAACAAGGAGAATACCATGAGACTGCCAAGAAGATTATTCGGGCTGGCCCTTGCCGCCACTGCTGCCGCTAGCCTTGCCCTGCCTGCATCGGCGCAAAGCGCCACGCAGGAGTTATCCAGCGAATCCGTGATTGAGACGATCAAGCAAGATGGCGTGATCCGTATCGGTCTGTCGCTGTTTGTACCGTGGTCCATGCGCGACAAGAATGGCGAACTGATCGGGTTCGAACTCGACGTCGGTCGCAAGCTGGCTGAAGACATGGGCGTCGAAGTTGAGTTTGTCCCCACCGCATGGGACGGGATTATCCCAGCGCTGGTATCGGGTAATTTCGACGTCATCATTTCCGGCATGTCTGTGACCGCGCAACGGAACCTGACGGTCAATTTCTCGGACCCGTATGCCTATTCGGGCCTTGCGATCCTTGCCAATAAATCGATGACGGAAGGTATGTCGCTAGAGGATTTCAACAGCCCTGATGTGACATTTGCCGCCCGTCGCGGTGCAACCCCGGCATCGGTCATCGCGAAGAACTTCCCCGATGCCACCCTGCTTTTGTTTGATGAGGATGGCGCATCCACCCAAGAGGTGCTGAACGGAAACGCGCATGCTTCCATGGCGGCGCAACCAACACCAAACCGCGAAGCCGGGCGCAACCCCGAAACGCTGATTGTACCGTTTGATAACCTGTATGACCCACGTGGTGAAGCGTTCGCCGTCCGTAAAGGGGACGCGGACGCGATGAACTTTTTCAACAACTGGATTGCGCAGAACTGGCGGTCTGGTTGGTTGCAGGAACGTCACGATTATTGGTTTGTTGGCGAAGAATGGGCCGATCAGGTCGCCCAATAAACGTCTGATGATCCGGGGGCGTCTGACCGCCCCCGGATCGCAACAGGGATGCCACCGGTGCGCAGTTTCGTTCAACGACTGAAATGGCCAGATTACCTGATCGCGGCAGTGCTGATCGCGTTCTTCGGCTATATTTGGTATGCGATTGAGGGCACCCTGAACTACAAATGGCGCTGGGAACTGATCCCCGGCTATATCGTCGGTTGGCATACGGGCCGCGAGGAATACTTTGCCAATCTGCTGTTGCAGGGCCTGACCGCCACCATTCGGATCAGCATCTATGCCAGCATTCTGGCCTTGATCCTTGGCACGATTTTGGGCGTTGCACGCTGTTCGGCAAACCTGACTGTGCGCATGCTGGCCCGGACCTATCTGGAATTCCTGCGCAATATCCCACCGGTCGTTGTGGTCTTCATCTTCTTCTTCTTTCTCTCGCAGCAACTGATCGACGCGCTGGACCTTGCGCGCTGGTCGCGCGGGATCGCCCGGCAGGATGATATCTGGCTGTGGGAGCTTTTCTTTGGCGATATGCGCCGCTTTCCTTCCTTGATTTCCGGGGTGATCGTTCTGGCCCTGTTTGAAAGCGCCTTTGTCGGTGAAATTGTTAGGGCGGGTATTCAGTCCGTGCCCAAAGGTCAGCGAGAGGCCGCGCGATCCATCGGGATGAGCCGGACGCAGGAGCTACGCTACATCGTGCTGCCGCAGGCGATGAAAAAGGTTGTGCCGCCCATGGCCAACCAGTTCATCACATTGATCAAGGACAGCTCCATCATTTCGCTGATTTCAGTGCAGGAACTGACCTACAAGACGGTCGAACTTGTCGCCTCGTCCCGCATGATATTCGAGGCGTGGATTACAACGGCGGCGTTTTATTTCATAGTCTGTTTCGGGTTAAGCAGGCTCTTCGCCCGGTTCGAAAAACGGTCCGACCAGCGATAGTTTAATCCGGGCGCGCAGATACCGTAATGAACTCGATATAGGTGCCGGTGATCTCGGCAAAACCGTGGTCCAGCTTTGTGTCAAAGCTCAGCGTGTCACCCGGCGACAGGTCAAACCGTTCCGGCCCGCAGGTGTAAACCGCGGCGCCCGAGATGACATAGATAAACGCATACCCTTCATGTTGGTAACGGGGCAAGGTCCCAGCCTGATCAGCCGTGATCCTGATCCGGGCCGATTGAAAGGTGCCGCCCGGCCCGCCATGTTTGCCCAGTAGCAGATATTCATGCACATGATCCTGCGCGACCCGATGCGACGGCAATCCTTGTCCGGCTTTTACGTGATGCACATCGCTGGTGTCATTTGCCTGCGCCATCAGGGCCATGACCGGAACCTCCAACGCCTCTGCCAATGCGGCCAATGTCGCCAGCGATGGTGAGACTTGCCCTTTCTCAATCCGGCTGATCATCGCTTGGCTGATCCCGGCCTGCGCCGACAGGGAAGTCACCGTTTTGCCGCGTGCAAGGCGCAGCCGTTTGACGGTTTGCCCGACCGCAACCTCAATCTGCTTGTTCTTGTTCATTTACCTGCCTCATCGCTGAATTCGCTTTCGAGAAATGCTTGACCTGTCATTACTCATAATAAAATATATGCCCATGATGCAAAAATATTCCGCTGCTGCCCTACTGCGTCATGGGCTGAACCGGCATACAACCTGGCCACGTGCATGGCGCTGCCCGCCGCTGAAAGACGCCTATGACGTTATCATCATTGGCGCAGGTGGTCACGGGCTGGCGACTGCCTATCATCTGGCCAAGGATCACGGGATCACCAATGTTGCCATATTGGAGCGCGGGTGGCTGGGTGGCGGGAATATCGCCCGCAACACGGTCACGATCCGGTCCAACTACATGCGTGATGCGTCGATCCCGTTCTACGTCAAATCCGTCGCGCTCTATGAGGGGCTGACCAAGGCGTTGAACTTCAACATGATGCATTCCAAGCGCACGATGGTCGACGTCGTGCAAACCTATCCCAAGATGCGCGAATTGCGGCGGCGGCAGTTGACCATGGATATCTATGGTTCAACCTATGAACAGATATCAGTAGACGCGTTGCGCCGCCGCATTCCCGCCCTGACAGGCGGCGGCCTTGACGCGCGCCTGCCGATCATCGGGGGTATGGTGCATACAGATGCAGGCGTGAACCGACACGATGCTGTGGCTTGGGGCTATGCCCGCGCGATTGACGCGATGGGCGTCGAAATTCATCAGCAGACAGCCGTTGAAAACCTGTTGCGCGGGGCGGACGGACGGATCAATGGCGTCCAGACCAATCGCGGTCTGGTGCGGGCGCCCAAAGTTGTCGTCGCCGTATCCGGCCATACAACAACGCTGACCGAAACGGCGGGGCTGAAACTCCCCCTGCGAACGATGAACCTGACCGCTTTTGTGTCAGAGCCGGTGAAACCACTGGTTGATGTGATCGTGAATTGTCCCGATGCGGGGTTCTATTTCAGCCAGTCAGACAAGGGCGAGATGGTGATCGGCGGTGCCCCCGATATGGGCCAGTCGTTCCGTCGTGACATCAAACAACATGTGTTCGAGGACACGGTCACGGCCATGCTGTCGCTGTTTCCGTCGTTCAAAAAGCTCAAGCTGTTGCGCCAATGGGGCGGGCATCTGGATATCGCGCATGATGCGTCGCCGATCATGGATCAGACCGATGTGCCGGGGCTCTTTATCACTGCTGGGTGGTGGGGCGGCTACAAGGCGATCCCGGCCGGTGGCCTGACCCTGGCCCATCTAGTGGCGACGGGTCGGCCCCATGATCTGATGTCGAAATTCACCCTGAAGCGGTTCCGTCACCTTGATTACGTGATGGAAAGCGGCACGACAACAGCCAGATAGGAGGGCACTAATATGATGAACATTCCCTGCCCATTCTGCGGCTCGCGCAATGAGGCTGAGTTCGCCTTTGGTGGCCCGGTTAAGCCTGACCGCCCTGATCCAAACACCGTTAGCGAAGGGGAATGGGTCGCCTATCTGACGCAGGTGCCAAATCCACTGGGCCCGGTGCAGGAGCGGTGGTGGCATGTCAAAGGTTGCGGGATGTGGCTGACTATCTGGCGCGACACCCGCACGCATGACATCGTGGAAGGCCCCGCCGATGCCGAGTAACCGCATGGATACTGGCGGCCGGATTGATCGTGACAGGCCGCTTAATTTCACGTTCAACGGGCGCCGTTTGCAAGGGTTTGCTGGCGATACGCTGGCTTCGGCCCTTTTGGCCAATCGCGTCCGGCTCACCGCCCGCAGTTTCAAATACCACCGGCCACGCGGGATTATTGGTGCCGGGGTTGAGGAACCATCAACACTGGTGGAATTGCTGGGCGATGACGCCAGCGGCAACCGCCCCGCAACCACCGTCCCGTTGCGTGACGGCCTGATCGCAAAGTCGGTGAATTGCTGGCCATCGCCGGGCTTTGATCTGGGGGCGATCAACCAATTGATTGGCCGATTTATCCCGGCAGGGTTTTACTACAAAACCTTCAAATGGCCGGGTTGGCATCTTTATGAACCCACGATCCGCAAGGCGGCTGGCCTGGCTGCTGCCCCGGCCGCACCGCCCGAACAAGGCCATTTTGAAAACCGTTTTGCGCATTGTGATCTGTTGATCGCGGGCGCTGGTCCTGCGGGGTTGATGGCCGCCTCAACCGCTGGCCGTGCAGGCTTGCGGGTAATGATCGCGGATGAAGCGACAGAGGCGGGCGGCAGCCTGCTGAACCGGCGGCTGACAATCGGCGGCACACCGGCGCTGGGCTGGGTGAAAGCCGTCGTGGATGAACTCGCAACCTTGCCCAATGTCACCCATCTGCAAAATGCGACGGTCTGGGCCTATCGCGAACACAACTACCTGATGGTCAACGAACGCGCGCCAGATAATCCAAGCCTGCTGGAACGTAACTGGCGTGTTCGAGCGGGCCAAGTCATCTGCGCGACCGGCGCGATTGAACGGATGCTGGTCTTTGGCAACAATGACCGACCAGGTGTGATGCTGGCCTCTGCCGCGCAGACCTATGTGAACCGATATGGGGTGCGTCCGGGGCAGCGGGCCGTGGTGTTCACAAACAACAACTCCGCTTATGCGGTGGCCGCCGATCTGACCGCAGCCGGGATCACCGTTGCGGCGATTATCGACAGCCGGACGGATGTTCCGGAAGAGGCCCGTACCTTGGTGGAAGATGTCGATGTTCTGGCCGGGCATGTCGTGACCGGTGCAAGGGGGGCGCGTCAGGTGCGGGGCGTGACCATTGCCCCCGTGGATGGTGGTGCATCACGACAGATCACTTGCGACCTGTTGGCGCATTCCGGCGGCTGGAACCCCGCAGTGCATCTGTGGTCGCAATCGCGGGGGAATTTGCGCTATGACGACACGCTGACCAGCTTTCTGCCGGATCAGGCCGCACAGGATGCAACCAGCGTCGGGGCTACCAATGGGCAGATGACACTGGCCGATGCCTTGGGCAGTGGGGCTCGGGCAGGTGCAGATGCGGCTGGCATAACCATGCCAGATATCCCAACATCAGCCGATCTGATCTATGCCGTCACCCCGCTTTGGCGGGTAGAGCAGGGCAGGGACAAGGCCTTTCTGGACATCCAGAATGATGTCACCGTCGATGATGTGCATCTGGCCCTGCGCGAAGGCTATGACAATGTGGAACATGTCAAACGCTACACGACCGGCGGGATGGGGATTGATCAGGGCAAGACCGGCAATATCAATATCATTGGGACAGTGGCGATGCAGCAAGGCGCGCCATTGGAAGAACTGGGGACAACGACGTTCCGGTCACCCTACACACCAGTTTCTTTTGGGGCCATCGGCGGGTTGCGCGAAGACAGCGTTGTTCTGCCCTATCGGCACACGCCGTTGACCGCTTGGAACATCAAAAACGGGGCCTTCATGTATGAATCCGGGGCGCGTTGGCGGCGGCCCGGATATTTCCCGCAACCCGGCGAAAGCTTTCAGGAAACGGTCAACCGCGAATGCCGGATCGTGCGCAACGGGGTTGGCGTCTATGACGGTTCGCCCCTGGGCACGTTCGAATTCAAGGGCCGCGATGTGGGCCGCTTTCTGGATCACATCTATACCAACATCATGTCCACGCTGAAGCCGGGGCACGGGCGTTATGGGCTGATGCTGTCCGATGATGGGCTGATCATTGACGATGGGGTTGCATTGCGGCTGTCCGAACATCGGTGGATCGTTTCAACCTCCACCGGCCATGCTGATGCGATGAACAGCCATTTTGAGGAATTGCTGCAAACGCAGTTTCCAGACTGGAACGTCTTTGTCACCACAGTCACAAGCCAATGGAATAACGCGACGATCTGCGGGCCTCTTGCGCGCGACGTGATGCAGGCATTGGGAACGGATATCGATATCTCCCCTGCTGCGCTGCCCTTCATGGGTTTTGCAGACGGCCATGTTGCAGGTATCCCGGCGCGTTTGGTGCGGGTCAGCTTCACGGGCGAGCTGTCATTCGAGGTCAATGTCGCCCCCCGCCACCTGCCCGCGCTATGGGACAAGATCATGACGGCAGGCGCGCCATTTGGGATCGCACCCATCGGATCCGAGGCGAACCATGTCTTGCGCGTCGAGAAAGGGTTCCTGTCATTGGGCCACGAGGTGGACGGAACCGTCGACCCTTATGACCTTGGCTTGGGCTGGGCGATGTCCAAAAAGAAAACCGATTATCTGGGTAAACATGCGGTGGCAATCCGGCGGTCCGGCACCACCAATCGGCGTGAACTGGTCGGCATCTTGCCTGAACCTGATCAGATGATCCCCGAAGGTGCGCCATTGACCCCAGGCGGCGAACGAAAACCCACCGAAGGGTTGGTGACGGCATGTGTTTACAGCACGGTGCATGATCGTTGGGTTGGTCTGGCCTTGCTTGAAAACGGGCATAGCCGCCACGGCGAAACCGTCCGTGCGCGCCTGAAAGACAAGGTGATCGCGGCCCGCGTCACGCCACCCATTCATTACGATGCAGCAGGCGAAAGGTTGCGGTCCTGACATGCTATATGACGTCCAGATAGACCGCTTGCCCTGCTTTGCGCTATTCGATCTGAAAGGTCCGGCAACAGATCTGGCCGCTTGGGCCGACGTCCTGCCTGCCTTTGCCAAACCGGCGAACACGCTGACCCGCCAAAATGGTGTTGATCTGTGCTTTACCGGACCAGACCGCTGGATATTGCGCGCTGACATCGCACGCGAAGATGCCCTGATTGCTGCTTTGCGGCCAGAGAAAGCACCGCCCGAAATCAGCATCACCCGCGTTTCTGACACGCTGACTTTCTTTCGCATCACCGGCCCTGACGCGGCGCAAGTGATGTCGATCGGTTGCCCGCTTGATCTGCACGATAGCGCCTTTGGACCAGATGCGGTCAGCTACTCAGAGTTTTTCGGACTCAAAGCGCTGGTCATGCGTTGTGAAGGCGGTTTTGACTGCGCGGTCGAACAGAGCTTTGGCGATATGGTCGCCGATTATCTGTCACGGGCGACAGCGTGACAGCTACATCCTGACCTGCACCATACCATTCGTGACCCGCGTCTCGAACACACGCATCGGTTTGGTTGCGGGGGCACCAAAGGGCATGCCGTCCCGCACATCAAATGCACCCTGATGCAGCGGGCATTCGATGACATGGCCATCAAAATACCCATCACATAAATCCGCCCCGCCGTGATTGCACAAAGCCAGTGACGCAAAAATACCGCTGGGCGTGTCATAGATCGCCAGCTTACGTGGGCCGATTTCGACCCGCGTCACCCAGCCCTTTTCCAACGCCGACACCGCGATAATATCGCGCCAAGGTTTTTCATTGGCCATGGGTCTTAATCCTGCGCCGGTCCAGGGCCGCGCAGGATCTGGCGCAGGATATCACGATGTGCGGCCAGATAACCGCCCGGTTCGACATAGATATGGTCCTTCAGCTTGTCGTGTAGCCGCGGCAAGGCGTGAAAGGGGACAGAGGCAACATAATGATGTTCGGCGTGGTAATTCATGTTCCAGCACAAGAACCGCCAGGGGGCGGATACCAGATTGGTACGGGTGTTTTCGGACATTTGCGGCACGGTAGGCCGCCCCACATGTTCGGTCATACGGATGAAGCGCATCACGGGTTCCCCCAGAAATAGCGGGATGATCCAATACCAGATCAGACCTGACCAGCCGGTGATCACGCTGCCCAGAAACAGCAGCCCGTAAATTGTCAGCATCATCCTTGCATCGCGATAAACGGCGGCATGTTCGACCTGCGGGATAAAGCGCAGTTCACCGGGGCTTAACCGGCCAAAGGCATGGTGGAACAGTTCGGTGAACTTGCTGCGCCAATAGGGTACCGCCGAAAGATACCAAAGATACGCACCAATGGTCTGTGGCAATGGGATCATCTCGGGGTCGTCGCCCGTGGTCTGGGTGTAAGTGTGATGATCACAATGCTCATAACGGAAAAAGCGATGCGGCAGGATGATGATCAATCCGCAAATCTGCCCGGCCAGATTATTCAGCCAACGGGTACGAAAAACGGTGTAATGCACGCATTCATGCTGCAACGAAAAATGATGGACCAGCACGATGCCATGCAGAAACATGGCAGGCCAGATCAGCCAACTGTCCCATGCCAATGTGATCAGGGTCGTTGTTGCCACCAGAACCAGCAGCCAAATTGCCAGTCTGCGAAATGCCGGTGCATCGGACCGGTGCATGAATGATTTCAGGTCTTCGCGTGTCAGTTTTCCCTCGGCCAGGGCCTGTGTCAGCGGTGTGACGATTGCGTCTGTCATGAAGATGTCCGTGTGTTTTGCTGGCTTGGGTCATCTTGATCCTGCAACGCCAGCGCCGGAGACGGGAGTGCTCCGCACCATGGGGGTCGGCTCATCTCGCCCCCATTGGCGAAGAATAAATCAAACGCTGACAGTTTTTTCAAGCATCTGGCGCATCCCGATATTTCTGTCGGGATGTTCAAATAGTGCTGCAGCACAGGGATATTCGCGCAGGATCGCAGGACCAGATGGCAGGCGCGCTGCATGAAAGACGCCATTATCCCAGTAGGTCACACCATCCATGATGATCGTTGGGTCAAATACATTCCAACTTATTTCGCCTGGCGCATAGGCACCGCAGGTGTGAAAATGCAGGACCCGTGGATTGCCAAATGCGGTCCCGCCCCAGCGTTCATAATTGTCACGCATATCCCATGGATAGCCACAGCC
Organism: uncultured Paracoccaceae bacterium; assembly: GCA_947500135.1. Classification (GTDB taxonomy): domain Bacteria; phylum Pseudomonadota; class Alphaproteobacteria; order Rhodobacterales; family Rhodobacteraceae; genus Yoonia. The sequence continues at coordinate 102,379 of CANMQX010000010.1, read as the reverse complement.
GGGGTGTATGCCCGCATGCCATGAATGCACAAAATCACGCTCAATCCCGAAACGCGTTGCGATGCGATCATATTGCGCCTCTGCGCGGGCAACATCGGCTGGGGCACCTTCGAAACACTGCAGGCGTCCGCTTTCCATCACTGCAAAGACCGGCTGGTCAAATTCTATCGTATAGTCGTCGTAGTATTTTGACCCTGTGCCAGTCAGGAATGTGAGTGCCACGCGGCCGGTAAAGCTATGCGCCGGAACCGGGGTGAAAACGGACATCGGAAACCGCAAAACAGATGTGTCACCCGCTGGGGTCAGGTTCATCTGCGGGCGACCGCGCACATCCGTTCCCAAGGGACATGTGATATGGACGTCACCGGCCGCCGCCAACAGGTTATTGACCCCCGTCTTGATACGCAGAAACGCATCGTGGTGCCCATTGGCCAGCCCCGACCCGAATAGCTCGCGGTTCAGCGCAAAGCTGACGATGATCTTCCTGTCCTGTGGCATCTGGGAAAACCGGAGCTGATCGCCCAGCCGGGCCAGAAACAGGATAATATCCGCAGCCTCGAACCGGGCAAGCAATGCAGGGGGCAGATGCGGATTGTCGGCGTTAAAGCCTACATTGACTGCATCGACCTGCAATCCCATCTCCAGCCCGGCCTTTGTCACCACGCTGACGGCAGTTTTGTCGTAATACCCGTATTCCGGCGGTTCAAATGCGATCAAAAGCCGGTCGCCGGGCTGCGCATTTGCACAGTTTTCCAGTAAATTACGCGCACCCCGCGCAGGCGTCATATTCGGCATCGTTGCCTCTGGCTGAACCCGTCAGGTGACGGTAGCGTGGGCCGGGCTCACCACATATCTGAAAGTGTTAATAGCGCGCATTAGGTGTTCTAATGTCCTGACCGAACTGTGCTGCATGGCACCGTCAGGTCCGTTGACGCTGTGGTCTGGTCGCCGTTTGCACTTTGCCGCATAGTGACCTTGCGCGTTCATGATCGGACGCCATGAATGGAGAGCCGCATGAGCCATGTATTCCCACGTCATTGCCGGTCCGAATTGCCCGCAGCCAAGCGCGGCGAAGGGTGCTACCTGATCGACCACAACGGCAAACGGTATTTTGATGGCTCCGGTGGGGCGGCGGTATCTTGCCTCGGCCATTCCAACGAACGGGTCAAACAGGCGATCAAAGATCAGGTTGACCAACTTGCCTTTGCCCATACCGGTTTTTTCACCTCCGACCCGGCCGAGGAGCTTGCAGATCTTTTGATCACACATGCCCCCGGAGATCTGGATCGGGTCTATTTTGTCTCTGGTGGGTCAGAGGCTGTTGAGGCGGCATTGAAACTGGCCCGGCAATATCACGTTGAACGTGGTGAGCCGCAGCGCCGACATCTTATTGCGCGCCGCCAAAGCTATCACGGCAACACACTTGGTGCCCTGGCCGCAGGCGGCAACCAATGGCGGCGGTCCCAGTTCGAACCGATCCTGATCGACGTCAGCCATATCGCGCCTTGTTACGAATATGCGGAACGGCCCGAAGGTGAGAGTGCCCACGACTACGGTCAGCGCGTGGCAAACGAGTTGGAAGAAGAGATTCTGCGTCTGGGTTCGGACAGCGTCATGGCATTCATCGCCGAGCCCGTTGTTGGGGCCACGCTTGGTGCCGTCCCCCCGGTCGATGGCTACTTCCAACGGGTCCGTGAGATTTGTGACCAATATGGCGTCCTGCTGATCCTTGACGAAGTGATGTGTGGCATGGGCCGAACCGGCCGTCTTTTCGCTTGCGAGGCGGATGACATTACCCCCGATATCGTGACCATCGCCAAGGGGCTTGGGGCCGGGTATCAGCCGATTGGTGCGATGCTCTGTACTGGTCAGATATACGATACGATCGCTGCTGGGTCGGGTTTGTTCCAACACGGGCATACCTATATCGGCCACCCGACAGCCTGTGCTGCAGGACTGGCTGTGGTGAACACAATTCTGGATGACAACCTTGTCGGGCGTGTGCGTGACATGGGGGCAAAGCTGGAAATAGCGTTGCATGACGCATTGGGGCAGCATGCACATGTCGGTGATATCCGGGGCCGTGGGTTGTTCTGGGGCGTCGAATTTGTTGCAGATCGCGGGGCCAAGCAACCGTTTGACCCTGCCAAAGGCCTTGCTGGCAAGCTGAAGAAAGCAGCCTTTGCAGAAGGTCTGATCTGTTACCCGATGCCCGGCACCCGTGATGGCAAACAGGGCGACCACGTTCTGCTCGCCCCGCCCTTCATCATGGATGACGGGCATGTCACCGAAATCACGGACAAGCTGACCCGAGCCATTGATCAGGTGCTGTAGCTACCCACCATCATGAAATCGCGGTGGCCGCTTTTCGATAAACGCGGCCATGCCTTCTTTTTGAGCGTCTGAGCCATAAAGCGCATGGTACATTTGACGTTCGAACTGGATGCCGCTGTCCAAGGTGCTTTGCGCGGCCATGTTCACGCAGGCCCGCGCCATCATCGCGATGTCGCGGGGATATCCGGCAATATCCTGCGCCACCGCCATTGCGGTTTTGACCAGATCGGCATCCGGGATCACCCGGCTGACCAGACCCATCTGCAAAGCCTCGTCTGCGCCGATCATCCGCCCTGTCAGGATCAGATCCATGGCGCGCGCGCGTCCGATCAGGCGCGTCAATCGCTGCGTGCCGCCAATGCCGGGAATGCAACCGATCTTGATCTCCGGCTGGCCGAATTTCGCGGCCTCTCCGGCAAGGATCACGTCACACATCATCGCAACTTCACAGCCACCGCCCAGGGCAAACCCATTTACAGCGGCTAGTTTGGGCAAGCGTAAAGCGGCAAAGCGATCCCACCCGGCAAAATAATCCGCAGCATACATGCTAGCATAATCGTGTTGGGCCAGTTCCTTGATGTCCGCCCCGGCAGCAAAGGCGCGCCCGGTGCCAGTCAGGACCAAGCAGCCGATACCTCTATCCGCGTCAAATCTGGTGGCGGCATCCAGCACCTCTTGCATCACCCGACTGTTTAGCGCGTTCAGCTTGTCCGGCCGGTCAAAGCGGATCGTGGCGACACGGCCCGTGATCGCGGTTTCAATTGTCTGATACATCTCAGCTATCCCAGATCGCGCCATAGGCCGGGATGCCAAGGCTTTCCATGTCGTGCACCACACGGCGGGTCAGTTTCTGGTTCGCAATCACGATCACGGCCTCGGCACCGCTTTCACGGACCGCCTGCAGGGCAAGCGTTGTCAGGTTCGGTTTGCCATGCTCGTCCGTGTCCCAAATCACAGGTTTTTCGGTATGCGCCTCGATCTCATCCACAATCGCATCGCCGTAGGTGGCCCGAGGGCTGCGGGTGGACCAGACAAGGCGGTTCGGTACTTTCCTTTTCAACAGATGCGGCAGGATCGGCCCGATCCCGGATCCGGTGCCGACATAGACAACTTTGGTAAACAGATCTTCGATCCGGGCGACGCCGGATGTTGTGATCCCTTTGACCCAAACATGGCTGGGCGGGTTTTCGATAAAATCACCGGTCCAGTCGCCTGCCCGGCTGATGGCCAATCGGTAACCCGGCTTGCCCGGGGTCGGGATGTTGGCGAATGAATGGTATTGGCCAAAGGGTGTGTGGGACAGGGCATTGGAACTGCCCGCAAACGGGGTGTCGCCATAGTCAAATCCTGCAATGACCACGTGGTTTGACGGTTTGTCGATGGTCACCTTCACCCGTTTCAGCGTTAACCAAGGGGACACAATCGACAGGGTGATCAGGCACAGCATCCAGAAGGCGGGTGCCTCGGTCAGGCTACCGCCCACATCGCGTGTCATCGACATGGTCTGCGCCCAGAACAGGGCCAGCACGGTCCAGCCGACAAAGCGGTGGATGCGTTCGAACACGTCATGAAACCGGGCGCGGATCGGTCCCAGTGCCGAGACGATCATCAGGACCATCAAGCCGACCATCACAGCACTAAGGCCCAGGGTCAGGTCAGACGGAACAGCCGCGCCGCTGATCCGGTTGGCCGCCATAGCAAAAAGCAGGAAGCCAAACCAAACGGTCCCGACGACCGTGCCGCCCGAATGCAGCCCGCCGAAATGGAACACTTTGCCAGCGCCCCAGCGGATCCATAAGGGCCAACTGGTCGGTATCCGGGTGGCAAGCCAGAACAGGATATTCACCACACGTTGCTGACGGATCAGGATGCCAAGCGACAGATTGATCAGCGCCATATCGGCAATCGGGGCAAGGGCAAACGCCCCATCCGATAACCAGCGTCCGTCGCGCAGACCAATGGCAAACACAAAAAGGTTCACGGCGGCCACCAGGAAAACAAGCCGCCGGTATTCCATCAATGACGGGTGGCGGGTGATGCGGCGGACCCGCTTGGCAAAGCCCGCGCGGGGTTCAAGATCAACGGTTTGGGTCGACATCAGTTCAACTCCACTTTGCTGGTGGCAATTGCGTCGGCGGCCATTTGCAACAGCAACCGTTTGTCGATCTTGCCGCGCGCGGTGCGGGGCAGCTCATCCAAGGCCAGGACAAGGGTCGGTTTGTTGTAATAGGGCAGGCGGTTCGTCACAGATTGCGTCGCCGTCACGGGGTCAGCGGTCGCAGGCGAGATGAAGGCGACCAGATTGCGGTTGTCATATTTCAGCGTTACCGCCTGCTCACAGCCCTCAGCGGCTTCAAGCGCGGCAGAAACTCCGTCCAGTTCCACCCGAAACCCACATATTTTGACCAGATCATCGACCCTGCCGAAATGTTCCAGCGAGCCATCCTCGGTCCAGGCACCCAGATCACGGGTGCGGAACATCTTGTGACCCGGACGGAACGGATCATCGCGGTATCGGTCAGCCGTTAGCTCGGGGTTGGCCAGATAGCCCATGGTCACGCAATCACCACCTGCCCACATCTCACCCTTTTGACCGATGGGCAGCGGGTTCAGATCGTCATCCAAAACATAGACGTTGTTGTTGGGGGTGGGTCGTCCGATGGACAGGATCGGTTTGTTGGGGAAATGTGGTTCGGCGGTGTTGATGATCGTCGTCTCGGTCGGACCGCAGGAATTGTAGAATGTGCAGAACCCGGACCACGTATCCGCCAAGGGTCGGGGGCAAGGTTCGCCCGCCACGGCGGCCACCTTGACGTGGTGACAGCGGTCCGCATCCAATGCGTTCAGGATCGAAGGGGTCGCAATCAGGATATCCACCTTCTCTGCCGTCTCGGCGATGGACTTGCCGCGAATGACCAATGTGGCCCCGTTTGATAATGCGCCCAGCGTTTCCCACGCGGCCATATCAAATGCGATGGACAGTATCTGCCCGACCCGTAAACCTGGGCGCATACCCAGATCGCCGGGGGACGTTTGCAGGATGTTGCACAGGTTGCGGTGGGTCACCTGCACCCCGTTCGGCACGCCCGTGGTGCCAGAGGTAAACAAAACCATGGCGCGGTCATCCGGGCGCAGACGGTGTTGCGGCCCGTTCGGGGCGGTGTCAGGTAGGCCGTCGCCCTGCATGGCCGTATCAATCGCAATCACGGTCTGATCCGCAGCAACAGGAACCTGGTCGACAAGACGGCTGAGCGTCAGGATCACCCGCGCATCCGTGGCCCTCGCGATATGGCGCAGCGCTTCGGTCGGGGCGACACCGACATGCTGCGGCGCATAGGCGGCACCAACCTTCATGGCGGCCAGCAGGCCCACCAACATCTCGATAGAACGATGCAGATATAGGCAGACAACGTCGCCCCGTTTGACGCCTTCGGCGGCCAATTGCCCGGCAAGGCGATTTGCGGACGTGTTCAGATCAGAATAGGAAATCCTGTCATCACCACATTCAGCAGCAATCGCGTTGGGCTGTCTATGCGCGAAATGCGCAAACCCCTTCAGTATCGTATCAAAGCGGGGGGCGACCTCTGGGCCAAAGCCAAAGGACACAAAACGTTGGCGATCCTGCGGGGTCAGGCCTTGCAACGCCTTTTCCAACGGCGACGCGAGATAGGTCTGGACGGGAAATACCTGCTGGGACAGCGTGTTTCGAAGTGAGTGGGGCATGTATTTTCTCCTGATGGAAATATGCCCTAGCCATAATGGGAAAAAATCCCATTATAACATCACAAGATTTAACGTAGCGTCACGACAACGTGTATATGTGACAGAAATTGGCAAACGCACTACATAATACATTTAAAAATATGGATATTATTGATGAGCGATAAGCCGCCCGATCCGTTTTCCACTGCGCTGGGAGATTTGCTTGCCCCGCTCGCCCGGGCCATCGTCGCGCAGGGTTTGACACTTGGGTCGCTGACGGAATCAATGAAACAGGCCTTGCTGAATGCTGCGATCGAGACCGAAGGCGCAGACGTATCCGACAGCAGGATCAGTGTGATCACCGGGTTGCACCGCAAGGATGTGCGCAGGTTGCGCGCCGATACAGACGTATCCTCCGGTCGGAAATCGGCAAATCGCATGGCTTTGCTGATCGGCCACTGGACCGGGGCACCTGGTTTCCAAGATCAGAATGGCACGCCGCGCGCGCTCAGCCGGGACAATGACAAAGACGGTCCGGGTTTCAATGAACTGGTGCGCCGCGTGCGGCTGGATGCGGCACCTGGCACGATCCTACAAACACTTATTGATCAGGGTGCGGTGCAGCAAACCCCAGATGACAGATTTGCATTGGTAGCCAACGCCTTGCTCCCGGCGGCTGGCTCCGAGGAGTTGGTCGCCGCCTACCACGCCACGCTGTCAGCCCACCTGAAGGCCGCCACACATAACCTTTTGGCGGGGGCGGACGAGGCGCGGCATTTTGATCGCATCCTGCGGTATTCACATCTAAGCGATGTTGCGATTGCGGAACTCGAGGCATTGGCCAAGACTGAAGCCCAGAAAATGCTAGAGACTTTGAACACCCGCGCGCGCGCATTGCAGGAACGCGATGCGGATCATAAGGCCAAAGGAACGTTTGCAGTAGGGGCCTATATCCTGCCGACCCCTGCCGCAGATGAAGGGGACGCAGAATGAGGCGACTGGGCATTCTGGTGGCAGCCATACTTGGCTTCTGCCTGGCATCTGCGGCGTGGGCGGAATCAGAGGATACCGAACGCGAAGGCGGCATCCTGGGCACCGGCATTGTCGGAACCATCACAGCCTTGGGCAGTATCTATGTCAACGGTCAGCATATTCTGTTTGATGATGGCATGGCGGTCGAAAACCTGTTGCCCGGCCATACGGTGGCCGTTCTGGCGCATCCGGAAGGGACGCGATGGCGGGCAACGGATATCCGGCAAATCCTACCGCTTGTCGGGCCTGCACAGGTATCGCCGGATGGTCAACTGACCATAATGGGCACGCGCGTTTTGACACCTGATGGCGTGGCTTCGGATATCGCTGCCGGTGATTGGGTCGCTGTCAGTGGGGTGTGGCAAGCAGGGTATGTGATCGCAACGCGGGTGGACCCGGTCAGTGATCCCGTCAACGCCCGTATTGAAGGGACAGTCTTTGACACTCAGTCGGATCAACCGCTCAGGCTGGGCGGCACGGAAATCACCGGCTTGCGGCCACAGCACCTTCAGGACGGGGATGTCATTCGGGCAACAGGCACGCCAACAGGGGACAGTTTGCAGGTTAGCCAGCTGGAAACAGGTGTCTTTGCCAGCGCGCCGGGCGTGGTGCTTATCGAAGGATACTTCTCAGCGCCGCAGCCATCTGGGCTTTATACCGTGCTGGGGTCAAATATCGTGTCATATACCGACAGCCCGGAAATGATCGATCCTTTGGCCAAACAACTGATCTGTAGCAGGGCAGGGATGATGGTTACGGTTGATCTCACGGCCTTGGACCCCGGGGATGTTGTGGAAATCCCAGTAGAGTGCGTTGATGGGACGGTGGCCCCACTGGACTAATGCGGACACCCGAACAACAAATCCAAGTTCATGAAATATCACGTATATCAACACGCTAGACGATATTTTTGAAATAAGAAAAGTCCAAAACGGCCCGCCGATTTTTACCGCCATGCAAGATAAGCCGGCCCGCGCTTGTGACATTTGGCCGGGTGTATCGCGCGCCCTGTGCATCAAACCAAACCGGGACATGACCCTTTCGCAAGACGCCTGAAACCGCGCCAAAAGCGCAATGTGTAGGCAACTGGTCTAAATCAAATCCAAAACTGGCCCTAATGAACTGAGGGCCATCGCTTGTAGCTTAAATTACTTGACGGGGGCGACTAAGACTGTGCTCTTCAAGTAATGCGATGAAATTCGCAAGTATCAACGAGGAGGATTCCATGACATTTATGACGAAAATTACGTCTACGGTCGCCGTTGCGGCAGCGGCAACGCTGCTGAGCTTTGGCGCGGCCGAGGCGAAAAACTTCAAAATCGCCGTCGGCGACAGCGGCGGCAGCAGCCAGGAAGCAACCGGCCTGGCCTTTATCGAAGCGTTGGAAGAGCTTTCGGGCGGCGAGCACACAGCAACACTGTTCCTGAACGGTCAGCTGGGGTCAGAGCAGGACACTGTGAACGAAGCCGCAATCGGCACGCTGGATATGTCGCTTCTGGCGATCAACAACGTGACACCGTTTTCACCAACAGTTGGCGTGTTCTCACTGCCATATGTGATCCTGAGCCTGGAAGACGCTGAAAAGCTGACCCAAGGGCCAATCGGTCAGGAACTGACAGAAAACACAATCAACGACGCCGGCGTGCGTATCATCGCATGGACCTACACAGGGTTCCGCCGTCTGACCAACTCTAAAAAGCCGGTGACATCTGTTGCTGACCTGCAAGGGCTTGTGATCCGCGTTCCCAAGAACGAGATCATGATCGACACATATAAGGCATGGGGCATCAGCCCAACGCCAATGGCGTGGTCCGAAACATTTGCTGGTTTGCAGACCCAGGTTGTTGACGGTCAGGACAATCCATACACCACCATCAACGCGATGAAGTTCTACGAAGTACAAAAATACGTCACGAACATCCGTTACATCTTCTCTATCGAACCTCTGATCATCTCCGAGCAGGTCTTCCAGGAACTGTCCGAAGAAGAGCAGAACATCGTTCTGGAAGCAGGCAAGGCGGCAACAGCTGCATCTGCCCAGTTCCTCCGCGATAAAGAAGCCGAGATTAAGCAGATCCTGCTTGATGAAGGCATGGAGATCATGGACCCGGAGAACAACGAAGAAGAGTTCATCACGCTGGCAACCGAAGCCGTATGGCCGAAGTTCTATGACAGCATCGGCGGCATCGACAAGTTGAACGCTGTACTTGCTGAAATCGGTCGCGATCCCGTCTCCGAATAATTCGCAATACAAGAAATGGGCAAGCGCCTTCGGGCGCTTGTCTGAACGAAGTGGGAGGGGCAAATGACAAAATTTTGGTATGTCGTCGATAATATAGAAAGCTACATCTGCCGCACGTTACTTGCGATATTTGTATGCTTGCTGTTTTTGCAGGTCGTCGTAAGAACACTGTTCGACTTTTCGTTTTCATGGGTCGAAGAACTGTCGATCTACATGTTCGTCTGGTTTGTATTCTTCGGTGCAAGCTATGCCGCCAAGATGGGGGCGCATAACCGCGTTACCTTTCAATTCAAGTTCCTGCCACCAAGGGCCATCAAATATATCGAAGCTTTTGCTGACCTGTTCTGGATCTTTTTCAACGTCTATTTCGTCTATCTGGCGATTGATTTCATCTTCAACAAGATGAACAGGTTCCAGTCCTCGCAAACCATGGGGTTCCACCTTAGCTGGGTCTATATCGTGCTGCCGATTGCATTCACGCTGATGACCATCAGGGTCATTCAGGTGAACTATCGCAAGATCATCCTAGACGAAGACATGCGCGACCCTGACTCGATCGACCTTGAAGAAGTCAGGGCAGAAATTGGCGATGCGCCAGCAACATCTGGCAGCGAAGAGGAAACCAAGTAATGGAAAGCCAAATCATCCTGATCCTCTTCGGAGGCTTCCTTCTTCTGCTGTTTATCGGCGCACCCATCACAGTTGCCTTGGGCGTTTCAACACTGATTTCGTTCCTTTATCTGGGCGAAAACCCAATCAAATTCGTGCAGATCGCCTATACATCTGTGGGGTCTTTCCCGCTAATGGCGCTCCCTGCCTTCATTTTGGCCGGGGCGTTGATGGAAGCCTCGGGGCTATCGCGGCGACTGATCAATGTAGCCGAAAGTTTCGCAGGTCCCTTTACCGGCGGTATGTCGGCGGCAACGGTTTTTGCCTGCCTGTTCTTTGGCGCGATTTCCGGCTCTGGCCCCGCAACGACAGCGGCGGTTGGCATGCTGATGATCCCTGCCATGATCGAACGCGGCTATGGACGCAGCTATTCATCGGCGATCACGGCATCCTCGGGTGGTCTGGGGATCGTGATCCCGCCATCAATCCCGCTGATCATCTTTGGGATTGCAGCGCTGGGCATGCCTGCCCCGCCCGCAGCGGTGGAAGAGTTCGGGCAGTTCCAGACTGTGTCGATCCCGAAACTGTTCATTGCCGGTTTCATGCCCGCCTTCCTGATCGCAGGCAGCCTGTTGATCATGAACTACATTCTGGCGAAGAGGCATGGCTATAAAGGGTCTGCCGAAGGCTGGTCCGCACGCGAAATCTGGTGCGAAATGTATCGCGGTTTCTGGGCGCTGATGGCCCCGGTTGTGATCCTTGGCGGTATCTATTCGGGCTTCTTCACACCAACCGAAGCGGCGATTGTGGCCATTTTCTATACGTTGGTTGTGGGGGCGTTCATCTACCGCGAACTTAGCTGGCAAAAACTGTTCACTGCGCTTGAAACAACAACATGGCTGACCGGACGCGTTCTGTTGATCATGTTTACGGCTACCGTGTTTGGACGCCTTCTGGTGGAAAACCAGATCCCTGCGATCATTGCGGATGGTATGCTGTCGGTGACGGATAACATCTATATCATCTGGACGCTGGTGATCTTCTTCCTGCTCTTTGTGGGGATGTTCATGGAAACACTAGCAACCATTCTGATTCTGGTGCCGGTCATGCTGCCTGTGGCCTACAGCGTGGGGATCGATCCGATCCACTTTGGGGTGGTGATGGTGTGCTGCCTTGGCATCGGCTTTCAAACGCCACCGCTGGGCGAAAACCTTTTCATCGCATCGGGTATCTCGAATATCTCGATTGAAAAGATTTCGGTCGCGGCACTGCCTTTCGCTTTCATCAACACTGTCGCGATATTTATAATCGCCTTTGTGCCTGAAATCTCCCTGTGGCTCCCCCGGTTCTTTGGCTATTGAACCGCAACCGGAATAGAGGCTCTTATGAAACCTACAGTAACACATATCCTCTGCGCGACTGATCTGTCGAAGCATTCGGCCTATACCATGCGCCACGCCGCCAGTCTGGCATCGGCCACCGGGGCCAAGCTGCATATGGTGCATGCGGTCGAACCAATGAGCGACGATGCAAAGATCACGATGCAGATGTTCATGCAGACAAGCGGATCAAGCGAAAAGGCGGCCAAGGCGCGGCACGATCACGCCAAGGCTGTCATGGCCGAACGGCAAAAGGCGTTTTGGGATCTTGTCAGCGAAGAAGACAACAATATCCGCAAGCAGGTTGAAACGATTGAACTTGTGGATGGATACCCGGCAGAGGTCATCCTGCGCCGGGCCGCAGAACTAAAATGCGACCTGATCGTGATCGGGGCGCATGAGCACGGGTTTTCACAAACCTTCCTTGGCACTGTCGCAAAACGTGTTTTGCGGCGTGCAACCATGCCCACACTTGTGGTGCCGTATCGGGAAACCGATCCGGGATAACTGACTAACCGTCACCTACGGAGAAAATGATGAATAAGACACTCACCGCGCAGGACCTGCGCGATACCTTTGACGCGTTCAATCGCCATGATGTGGATGGGGTCATGACCCATTTCGCCGATGATTGTGTGTTCTACACGGTCGGCGGCGACGCCGCGTACGGCGCCAAGGTTGAAGGCGCGGATGCGATCGCCAATGCGTTTTCCGCTGTCTGGGCCGGCATGAAAGACGCCCATTGGGACCACCACAGCCACTTTGTGCAGGGCGACCGCGCCGTATCGGAATGGACGTTTTCGGGCACCGATGCCCAGGGCATGCGGGTCGAGGCGCAAGGCGCTGACCTATTCACCCTGCGCGACGGCATGATCATCGTTAAACAGGCCCTGCGCAAATCCCGGCCACCGTTCAAAGCAGCATAACCCTTTTGTTGATGGAGCATTTCGATGCCTGATTCAAAACGCCCCCGCCACTGGCCCAAAGCCAGCTATGACCCGCGCTATGACCCGATCATAGATGCGGGCCCCGGCCATAACCGGGATCACGCCCCGACCTACTGGATCGGCACCGCTGGCACACCGCCGCCGGATGACGGGCCGGTGTCAGGCGATATGGATGTGGATGTTGTCGTCGTCGGCTCTGGTTACACAGGGCTGTCCACTGCGATCCATCTGGCCAAGGAACACGGGATCAAAGCCACAGTGCTAGAGGCCAATACCGTCGCCTGGGGCTGTTCCACCCGCAATGGCGGGCAGGCGCAGATTTCATCGGGGCGGCTGAAACGGTCGCAATGGATTCAGCGTTGGGGCGTTGATGTCGCCCAAAAAATGCATGGCGAGGTGACAGAAGCGTTTGCGCTGTTCAACGATCTGATCGGTTCGGACGATATCGACTGTGATCCGCAGCCGGGCGGCCACTATTACCTGGCGCATAGGGCAAAAGTGCTGCCCAAGCTGGAAAAGGAAAGCGCGTTGTTGAACGATGTGTTCGGCTACGGCTCTCGCATTATTGGCCGTGACGAATTGCATGAAAAACATGTCCGCGATCAGGAAGCCCGTGGCGCAATGTGGGAACCTGACGGGACCTGCATTCACGCCGCAAAACTCGCGTTCAGCTATGTGCGGCTGGCACGTAAACTGGGGGCTAAAATCCACACGGCCAGCCCGGTTATGGGCTGGAAAATAAAGGATGGCGTGCATCACCTCACAACCCCGGGGGGCACGGTGCGTGCGCGTGCTGTGGCATTGGCAACCGCTGGATACACCCCACCCGGACTGAATGAACGGACCAAACACCGGTTGATGCCGATCCTGTCGAACTCCATCGTGACCCGCCCGCTGACAGATGATGAAAAGGCGGAATGCGGGTTTCAGGTGACATCACCGCTGACCGATACGCGCACGTTGCGGCACTACTATCGGTTCCTGTCCGATGATCGTGTACAGATCGGCAGCCGCAGCGCAATCACCGGGCCGGATGCGGAAAACCCCAAACATCTGGAATTGCTGAAAAAGGGACTGTTCCGCAAATTTCCGGCGCTGACGGATATCAATCTGGATTATTCCTGGTGGGGATGGGTCGATGTCAGCCACGACATGATGCCCCGCATCTTCCAACCTGACCCCAAGCAAACGATCTATTACGCTATGGGTTATGGGGGCAACGGGGTGATGTATTCCGCACAGGCTGGCAAACGCCTGGCGCAACTGGTCGCAGGTCAAGGCAAAGAACTGGACCTGCCAATCTTTACCTCACCGCTGCCAAGCCACGGGATTCTGACACCGTTCCGCCGGATGGGGCAGCGCATGATGTATCCTTATTATTACCTGCGCGACGAAATCCTCTGACCGCCAGACCATCTGAAAAGACAAAACAAATGCGTGTTGTAGATTTCCAGGAAAGCACGGCGGTCACAAAACGGCGGCTCGCGGATCTGCCCGACCGGGTTGTGGCGGGCGACCCGCACCATGAAACGCAAATGCGGTTTACCAGCGGTGATGGCACAATGCTTGCAGGCACATGGACCAGCACGCCGGGCAAATGGATCGCCTTTGCGGATCGCGACGAATTCTGCTTTCTGCTGGCCGGCCATGTCGAATTGATCTCGGATGACGGCACAGTGCAGGAATTCCGAACGGGCGACAGTTTTCTGATCCCAAACGGGTTTCGCGGCTTCTGGCACGTGATCGAGACGACGACCAAGCACTTTGTGATCCGGGATTACAACGCCGGTTGATCACGCCCAAATGGCCAAAGTGTCAAAAAGTCGCATCTGCGCCTTGATCACGGATAGCAAAATGTGAAACCATTACCATGCTGCTAAAACAGCCACATGATCGGGAGAACCAGATAAGCTGGTGCCGAAGGAGCAACCGCCCCGGAAACTCTCAGGCCAAGGGACCGATTGTGTGTTCAAGAATCTGGAGAGAGGCGCAGATAGCGTCCGCCGAAGGGATAGCGATCTCAGGCGAAAGGACAGAAGGGGCATCACGCGCATGGTTCGCCATGCGTCACTGTGGTGCCGTTTGAATTTCCTTTTTGGATCAGCGGCGATGAAAGGGCCGCCTGATGTCAGATCTCCTCTATACTCCACTGCATGATTTGCACGTCGAACGGGGCGCAAAGATGGTGCCTTTTGCAGGTTACGCCATGCCTGTGCATTACAAACTGGGGGTGATGAAGGAACATCAGCACACCCGCGCCAAGGCTGGCCTGTTTGACGTCAGCCATATGGGGCAGGTCAAAGTGACAGGTGATGGTGCTGCCGCAGCACTGGAACAGCTGATCCCGGTCGACATCATTGGCTTGGCCGAGAACCGCCAGCGCTACGGGTTTTTCACAAATGACCATGGCGGCATCATGGATGATCTGATGCTGGCCAATCGCGGCGATCATATCTTTGTGGTGGTAAATGCGGCCTGCAAGGATACCGATATCGCACATATGAAGGCGTATCTGGAACCTGATGTCACCGTCACACCGGTGCCGGACCGCGCCTTGCTGGCGCTGCAAGGTCCAGCCGCCGAAACCGTTCTTTCTACCCTTAATGCTGCTGCGGCGGATATGGCGTTCATGGATGTCGCCACGCTTGATCTGAACGGTGCGGAATGCTGGGTGTCGCGGTCGGGCTATACCGGGGAAGATGGCTATGAAATCTCGGTTCTCAATGATCAGGCCGTTGGCCTGGCGCAGGCACTGCTGGCGCATGATGATGTTGAACCCATCGGGCTGGGCGCGCGCGACTCGCTGCGGCTCGAAGGTGGGCTTTGCCTTTACGGTCACGACATCGACACGGGCACAACACCAATTCAGGCTGCATTGACCTGGGCCATTCAAAAGGTCCGCCGCGCTGGTGGTGACCGTGCCGGCGGCTTCCCCGGGGCCGACGCGATCTTTTCGGAAATGGCTGAAGGCGTTTCACGCAAACGTGTGGGATTTTTACCTGATGGTCGCGCACCAATGCGCGAAGGTGTGGCAATTTTTGCTGACGCGGAAAGTGATGTACAGATCGGCAATATCACATCCGGCGGTTTTGGCCCCACGGTCGGCGGCCCCGTCGCGATGGGATATCTGGCCACCGCACATGCCAGCCCCGGCACCACAGTTTACGGCGAATTGCGGGGCAAACGGCTGCCGCTGAACGTCACCAAAATGCCGTTCACCCCGGCCAATTTCAAACGCTAACCACAACGGAGAGACGAAAGATGAAATTCACAGAAGAGCATGAATGGCTCCGCCCAGAGGACGATGTCATCGTCGTCGGCATCACCGAACATGCCACAACCCAATTGGGCGATATCGTCTTTGTGGAACTGCCCGAGGTCGGCACCACAGTCGCCAAGGATGACGAAGCCGTTGTGATCGAAAGCGTCAAGGCTGCATCAGATATCATGGCCCCAATAGACGGCGAGATTGTCGCGGTGAACGAAGCACTGGCAGACAATCCCGGCCTCGCCAATGAAGACGCAACCGGCGATGGCTGGTTCTTCAAAATCAAGCCATCCGATCCGTCCCAGATGGACGACTACATGGATGAAGCCGCCTATAACGACATGATCGCCTGATGAGCATCGTTCGGATTGTCGCAGACCTGAATACCGGCGATCCGGACAAGACGGCGACTTTCTATGCCCGGCTTTTTGATCTTGATCGTGTGATGGATCACGGCTGGATCGTCACGCTGGCTGGCGGTGGCAAACAAGACGTGCAGCTTAGTCTGGCCAGCGAAGGCGGCTCCGGCGCGCCGGTGCCAGCACTTTCCATCGAAGTTGACGATCTGGACGCAACCTATGCCCGCGCCACCGAAATGGGTGCGGAAATCACCTATCCCGTGACGCGCGAACCCTGGGGCGTGCGCCGCTTTTTCATTCGTGATCCTGACGGCCGCCCTATCAACATCCTGTCCCATGCCCCTGCGGAGACCTGACATGACATTCACCCCCACCGACTATCTGCCCTATGACTTTGCCAACCGTCGCCATATCGGCCCGTCACCTGCCGAGATGGCAGAGATGTTGCAGGTCGTGGGGGCCGATAGCCTTGATGCGCTGATCGACGACACCCTGCCCAAACAAATCCGCCAGAAAGAGCCGCTTGATTTCGGCAAGCCCAAGTCAGAGCGCGAATTGCTGCACCACATGCGCGTCACCGCGTCCAAGAACAAGGTCCTGACCTCGTTGATCGGGCAGGGCTATCATGGCACCGTCACGCCACCCGCGATCCAGCGTAACATCCTTGAAAACCCGGCATGGTACACCGCCTACACGCCCTATCAGCCCGAGATTTCGCAAGGGCGGCTAGAGGCGCTGTTGAACTTCCAGACCATGGTCAGCGATCTGACCGGGTTGGAGATTGCCAACGCATCCCTGCTGGACGAGGCCACCGCCTGCGCAGAGGCGATGACCATGGCGCAGCGCGTGTCGAAATCGAAAGTCACCGGTTTCTTCATCGATGAAAACTGCCATCCGCAGAACATCGCCGTGATGAAAACCCGTGCCGCCCCACTGGGGATCGAGATTACGGTCGGCAACCCTGACGATCTGGATGCCAGCGCCGTGTTTGGCGCGATCTTCCAATATCCGGGCACTTATGGGCATCTGCGTGACTTCACTGACCCCATTACCAAGCTGCACGAAAACAAGGCGATTGGCATCATTTCTGCCGATCCGCTGTCGCTGACCCTGCTCAAGGAACCCGGTGCCATGGGGGCCGATATCGCGGTCGGCAGCACCCAGCGTTTTGGGGTGCCTGTGGGCTATGGCGGCCCGCACGCGGCCTATATGGCGACCAAGCAATCCTACGCGCGGTCGATGCCCGGCCGGATCGTTGGTGTGTCCATCGACAGCCACGGCAACCGCGCCTACCGGTTGTCCCTGCAAACCCGCGAACAGCATATCCGCCGCGAAAAGGCGACGTCGAATGTCTGTACCGCCCAGGCCTTGTTGGCTGTCATGGCCGGGTTTTATGCCGTGTTCCATGGGCCGGAAGGGCTCAAGGCAATCGCCCAACGTATCCATCGCAAAACCGCGCGGCTGGCCGAAGGGCTAAAGCAAGGCGGCTTTGATGTGCGGCCTGCCACCTTCTTTGACACGATCACTGTTGATGTCGGCCCGCTGCAAGCGGCGGTGATGAAATCGGCGGTGGATGAGGGGATCAACCTGCGCGCCGTGGGCAAGACCCAGATCGGCATCACGCTGGATGAACGGACCCGGCCTGCAACCATTGAAAAGGTCTGGCGCGCCTTTGGTGTTGACCGGCAGGACAAGGATTACACCCCGCATTATCATGTACCTGACAAGCTGATCCGCAGCAGCGATTTCCTGACCCACCCCGTATTCCACATGAACCGGGCAGAAACGGAAATGATGCGCTACATGCGGCGTCTGGCCGACCGCGATCTGGCATTGGACCGGGCGATGATCCCGCTTGGCTCCTGCACGATGAAGCTAAACTCAGCCGCCGAAATGATGCCTGTCAGCTGGCGCGAGTTTTCGCAACTGCACCCTTATTGCCCCACCGATCAGGCCGCCGGATATAGCGAGATGATCGGCGATTTGTCCGCCAAACTATGTGATATCACCGGCTATGATGCGATCTCCATGCAGCCCAATTCGGGTGCGCAGGGCGAATATGCGGGCCTTCTGAGTATTGCAGGTTATCACCGGGCCAATGGGCAGGATCACCGCAATATCTGCCTGATCCCGATGTCGGCCCATGGCACCAACCCGGCCTCTGCCCAGATGGTCGGCTGGAAGGTCGTGCCGGTCAAATCCGCCGCCAATGGCGATATTGATCTGGATGATTTCCGGGCCAAGCTGGAACAGCATGGCGATAACCTTGCCGCCTGCATGATTACCTATCCGTCGACCCATGGTGTATTCGAGGAAACAGTGATCGAGGTGTGCAAGCTGACACATGACCATGGCGGTCAGGTTTATATCGACGGGGCCAATATGAACGCCATGGTCGGCCTGTCGCGCCCCGGTGATCTGGGCGGCGATGTTAGTCACCTGAACCTGCACAAGACATTCTGCATTCCGCATGGCGGTGGCGGCCCCGGCATGGGGCCAATCGGGGTGAAGGATCACCTGATCCCGCACCTGCCCGGCGATCCAAACACCGGCGATGGGGCTGTTTCGGCGGCGGCCTTCGGCTCACCCTCTTTGCTACCAATCTCTTGGGCCTATTGCCTGATGATGGGTGGTGAGGGGCTGACGCAAGCGACCCGCGTCGCGATTCTGAACGCCAACTACATCGCCAAACGGCTCGAAGGGGCGTTTGACGTGCTTTATAAAGGGCCGTCCGGGCGCGTTGCGCATGAATGCATCATCGACACGCGGCCCTTTGCCGACAGCGCCCATGTGACCGTTGATGATATCGCCAAGCGTTTGATTGATTGCGGGTTCCATGCCCCAACGATGAGCTGGCCAGTCGCAGGCACCCTGATGATCGAACCAACCGAGTCGGAAAACAAGGCAGAGCTTGACCGCTTCTGCGATGCAATGCTGGCGATCCGGGCCGAGATTGCCCAGATTGAGAACGGCAAGATCGACGCGGAAAACAACCCGCTGAAAAACGCGCCGCACACGATGGAAGATTTGGTCAAGGATTGGGACCGGCCCTACAGCCGAGAGGTCGGATGTTTCCCACCCGGCGCCTTTCGTGTCGACAAGTATTGGCCACCGGTCAATCGGGTCGACAATGTCTGGGGCGACCGGAACCTGACCTGCACCTGCCCTCCGATGGAGGATTACGCACAGGCGGCGGAATAGTCGATTTAATCGATTACTCCGACAATTGGCCCCAGTTTGAAACCAATGTCTGAACGCCCCAATGCCGGGGCGTGCAGGCGTGATACTTTGCCGTCGAAATACAGCGCATTGGGCAGCTTCAGATAATCGCGAAAGAAGCTGCCAAAGCTGTGAAACGACACGGGGTCATTGGAAATAGCAAAGATCGCGGTCTTGCCATCCGCCGTCGTGCCAACGCCGTTGCGGATAAAATGCGATGTGCTATCGGGGAGGAAACGGGTGTGCAATGCGCCGTCAATGACCAGCATGGGTCCCGATTGCGTGGCATCACGGCATTTAGGTGATTTCTCAACGTAATCAAGGGTTTCATAGACCTGCGCATGCGTGTCATTGACGCAGAATACCCCATTGGGCAGCAGGCCGAAATTGCCGGGACCTTCATTGGTGATGACGCGCATCTTTTCCACGCCATCCTCGATGTAATGGCCAACCGGCGCACGGTCGTCGTGATACATGCCTGCATTCATCGCAAAGGACAGGGTTTCGACATCCAGTGTCGCCTCAATCGCGCTGAAACTGCCCAGAACCTTACCTGTCGTATCGGTATGGAACAGGCGCAAAACCTCGTTTTCCACATCCACCGTGCAGGCGGTGTAGCTGTTGCCCTGATAATTCACATCCTCGCAGGTCACCGCCGCAACAGGGGACGCAAGGAAAATCACAAACAGCAGCAGCCAGCGCATTATTCGTCCAGGTCCCGCCGCACGTGATCTTCGGCCAGCAGGGCGCGGGTGGCGTCCATCTGATCAAAGGTGCCGTCGATTTCAAACCGCAGTTCGGGCGCGTATTTCATCGACCCGCCCTTGACCACCAAATGCCTGATTTCATGACGATTTCTGCGTAGGGCTTCCAATGCCTCTTCCTTGCCCTGCCCACCCAAGGGCAGCACAAAGGCGGTGGCGATCCGCAGGTCGGATGTCATCCGCACCTCGCCCACCGTGATCGACATGCGGGCCAGATCATCATCATGCACGTCGCCGCGTTGCAGGACCTCTGACAGGATCCTGCGGAACTGTTCGCCGACCCGCAGCATGCGCTGGGTGGGGGCTTTGCCATCTCTGTTCATGTTCTTTGCCATAGCCCCCATTTAAGCCCGCCGGGCGGCATTGCCAAGCAAGGCTTTGCGCTGCGGGCAATGCCCCGCTAAGAAGTTGGCGGACATGAAAGGACAGACCATGACAGAGTTACCCGGCATCGTGATCACTGGCGGATCAGGCAGGATGGGTCAGATGCTGACCAAGCTGGTGCTGGCCTCTGACAAATGCAGGCTGGTGGCTGTGCTGGAACGCGAGGGTCACGATTGGGTCGGTCAGGATGTTGGCACCATGCTGGGCGGCCGTCCGGTGGGGGTGCATGTCACCGATGACGCGGTTGAGGCGTTTGCAAAGGCGCAAGCTGTCATTGATTTTACGTCCCCTGCCGCAAGCGTTGCTTTTGCCGGGCTGGCCGCACAGGCGCGCGCGGTGCATGTCATCGGGACAACCGGTATGACAGATGATGATCTGAAAGCCGTTAACGCGGCGTCCCGCCATGCCGTCATCGTGCGGGCGGGCAATATGTCACTTGGGGTTAACCTGCTGGTGCAATTGACGAAAAAGGTCGCCGCCGCATTGGACGAGGATTTCGATATCGAGGTGATTGAGGCGCATCATCACCACAAGGTCGATGCACCATCCGGCACTGCCCTGATGCTGGGCGAGGCCGCCGCCGAAGGGCGTGGCGTGGCGCTGAACGATGTGCGCGACAGCGGGCGCGACGGGATCACGGGTGCGCGCAAACGCGGTGATATCGGTTTCACGGCCATTCGCGGCGGCGACATTGTGGGGGAACATGACGTTCTCTTTGCGGCCCCCGGTGAACGGATTGTGCTGCGCCATATGGCGACGGATCGGGGCGTTTTTGCGCGCGGTGCTTTGAAGGCCGCGTTGTGGGGGCAGGATAAAAATCCGGGCGAATACAATATGTTGGATGTGCTCGGCCTGTAATCGCCGACCAAGTGAACCAATCGTTGGGATTGGCCGTATAAGATGTGATCTGACGCCACAGGAGGTATCTTATGAAACGGCTCATTCTTGCGATTGTGATGGGTTTGACCGCAGCACCGGCTGCGGCTGATAGCTACGTCCCCATCTATGACGAAAACACGTTCCGGTCACTTGTAGACGGCAAATTGCTGCGCAACCGGCTTTATGGAGTCAGGCTTAACGTGTTGAATAACGGGCAGATTCAAGGTGCGGCCATCGGTTGGGATATCTCTGGCAACTGGTCCTGGCAGGACGGGTATTTCTGCCGTGAAATGGTCTGGGGCGGCGATCCGATCCCCTACAATTGCCAGTTGGTCGAAGTGCAGGGCGACAGCATCCGGTTTACGGTCGATAAGGGCGCGGGCGATTCCGCGTCATTCCGCATTCAATAATAATCCACGCACGCAACGTTCGATGGGGCGTCGGGAAACCGGCGCTCCGTTTTTTGTCGAATCACCGTTAATGCCCGCATTTGCTGGGTTTTGTGCTGTCGGCGACACGTCGGCAAAACGTTGGACGCATGCCGTGCGAGAGCAGCAGTAACAGAGCGCGCGGTGCAAATGTAAACGCGGTCTTAACCTTTGGCATTCCGCAAAGGATCCAACGGTTTTGACGCAACAGTTGATAAGCGGTCGAAGCCCAGAGTGACGAATACTGCAGGCTGAGCAGAGGTTCGGTTTTTGCCAAAACGTCACAACTGTCGTGATCAAAAAACTTCTTTGGTATTTATTTATATATCGTATAATAAAATCATTAAGGAGAATGCCATGCCTACAGGACATATCATGATGGCGATGAGCCTCGACGGTTTTGTTGCCAGAAAAGATCATACGCTCGATTGGTTGAACAAACAGCCAACAGATAACGACGACCACGGGTTTTCCGAGTTTATGGAGAGTGTGGATGCTCTTGTTATGGGAAGCGGATCGCTGAGAACCGTCCTCGGCTTCGGCGAATGGCCTTACGTGAAACCTGTCATTGTCCTTAGCCGCTCGATGACGAAACAAGATCTACCCGAGCATCTGCAAGACAAAGTGGAGTTTTCGACGGCAAGTCCTGAAGCGTTGTGGGGACTTTTCGACCAACGCGGATACAAACGCATCTATGTAGATGGCGGTGCGATCATTCGGTCATTTCTGAAGGCCGATCTTGTTCAGGATATGAAGATCACCATGGTTCCCATATTGCTGGGAGACGGAATACGCATTTTTGGTGAAACTGACGACGACGTTGACCTTGAATTGGTTTCGGCCGCGCCGTTTCCGTCAGGAATGGTTGATTTGGTCTACAAAGTGAAAAGTACATGACCACGTCGTCACCAGTCGGGCGACCGGCGAAGTCAACGCAGCGGCTTTCAAAACCGATCATCTTGGAAACCGCATTGCCAATTGTTCAAAAGCAAGGGGCAGACGCACTCTCGTTTCGCCTGCTGGCGGAAAAACTGAAGGCCACGCCGATGGCGGTGACATACCATACGGGGAACAAGCGACAGCTTCTGGCTGATCTGGTCAGACTGGCTTTCAAGGACACGCTGTCTGATATCGCAGACAGAAGCCCAACCCAAAAAGCACATGGTATTCTGCTTGCGTACTGCCAACGCGCCCTGCTGAATGCCAACCTACTGCGGGTAGTTCTGGAAGACGTTTCGTTCATGAGCGAGGATCTCATCCGGATTACTGATGAGTTACAGGCCTGCACACAACAAATCGACAATGGTGATGCGGATAACGTTCTTCTGTACCTTTTGATTGATTACACCCACGGCTTTGTCTTCTCGGCGACTAACAGCGAAAGCAACCCGTTAACAATCAAAGACTATCTGCCCGGAATCGAGTGGATTCTGGCGCGTGCCGCGGGTGATGCGGACGTGTAGTGGGCATCGGCACAGGCAAGGCGAACGGAAGCAAAGCCCAAAATTTCGACATTGGGTGAACGATGCGTGACGCTTAAACCGCGCAACTTTTCTCGATCATCTCAGATCATCCGAATGACGTCTTTATCAATCGCCAGCATGTATCCTTTGCGGGCGATGTTCTTGACCAGAAGTTCGCTGATCATCTGATTGCCCAGCGTGTCGCGCAGCCGTTTGATCCGGGTGGCGCCTGCGGCCTCGTCGCAGTCGGCAGACGCGCGCCCGGAAATGACGCCTTCGATTTCGGCCCCTGACAGGACCTCATCATCCATCCGCGCCTCTGCCAGCACCGACAGGGTTTCAATGGCCGCATCGGTCAGTTTGAATTCGAAATCATTCAGGTAAACGGCCTTCTGGTCGCGGCTAATGGTCAGTGAATTCACCTCGATCCCCTGCCGTTCGATCCGGCCCATGCGCCGGTTCAGGGCGATCAGCATGACCAGAAAGGCGACGGCAGCGATCAGCAAGGCGGTGGCAAAGATCAGCAGCACAAAGATGACGAAACGGTATGACGCCAACGTATCGGAAAACGCAGTGCCAGACTGGGCCAGAATTTCCAGCAGCTTAATCTCGGCATTGCCGGTCAGGTCATCGTTTTGGATAAAAAGCTGTTCGACCCGCGCGTTAAACGCATTGGCATCCGGCAGGTTGAGGAACAGCAGCACCGCTGCAATCGCCAGAATAACCACAATAGCCGCAATCCCTGCGATGACGATCCGGCTGCCAATTTCACGTGCCTCAGTAGCGGAGGAAGTATTCACCTGCGCTGTCCTTTCTTCCATCAAGCCCGGCATCGTCAAAGACACCAAGCACATTCAATAGCTGCCAGCCATCACGGGACAGGCTTTGCCGCAGCTGCTTTTCCGCCTCAGCGACAGAGCAATCACCCCGTACCTCGGCCACACCGTAATGCAGCCGCAAAGGCCCATCCTGTTTGGCCTTGTAATCGGCATAACAGGCGGCCTGCGCTGCGCCAGCGCAAAGCATCAGGATCATGAATGTGAAAGAAAGATGTTTCATGCCCTGACCTGACACTTTGCCGTGATGATATTCAATAACGCCGAATGTTATCGCGATGGCAATCGCATAACCATCCCCCGTTATTGTTTGGCGGGCGGGACTGCCTGCAAATTCCTTTCATCAACGCCCCATGCGTCCCCTGTACCCGAAAGGAATTGTTATGTTCAAACATCTGATTGCTGGTCTGACCGCCGCCTCGCTGATCCTTGTCACCCCCGCCCAGGCGGGTGGGCTGGACCGGGATGAGGTTGGCAAGCTGGTCCTTGGTATTGCGGCAATAGCGGCGCTGAGCGCCGTGCTGGAAAACCGCAAGAAAGACGACAGCACGCGGGTCCATGACAATCGTCGTCACAATCCGGCCCCACGTACCAACAATAGCAACCGCTGGTCCGATCTGAACCAGCGCACCAATAGCCGGGTGATCCCGCATGACTGCATGCGTCGCGTCGAAACCCGCTTTGGTACCCAGCGCATGTTTGGCCGCCGCTGTCTGGAACGCAATTATACCTATGTTAACTCACTGCCCGAACGCTGTGCCGTGCGCGTCTATACCGATAACGGTCCGCGCCGTGGCTTTGACCCGCTTTGCCTGCGTGAGCAGGGCTACAGATCTGATCGGCGCCGCTAAGAGCGTCCGAGCAGTCGCGCGGTCACACGCCCCGGTTACCGCGTTTGCCTGGGGCAGAGAGGTTGGACATGGCTCTCTGCCCCTTTTTGCTTTGCTGGATGTCTTATTGTCGTCCGCGCCTGTAGGGGCCGGTCAGCACATATCCTGCCACCCCAATAAGCAGCACACTCAATGCGATTTTTGAGGTGACCTCCATCGTCCCTTCGATCAGCAGTGCATGTACTACGCACCCCGTCACGATCACCGCTGCCAGCGCCATGTGCAGCCCCCGCCAGACCCAAAAACGCAGCCGCCTGCGCCAGGTCGCCAGCAGCCCGGTGGCAAAGACCGCCCACATCGCGATCACGCCCCAGACTGAAAACGGCGTGGGTGAGGTGAAAAGCAGCGCGTCAATCACATCCGGTGGGCTGGTGATCCAAAGGCCGCCGACATGCACCACGATGGTCAGAACCAACGTCGCCCCGATGCAGCGATGGATCCTGCGCCCCCGCAAACCACCCAATCCCGGCAATAGCCCTGCTGCCAGGAGGGGCTGCATGACCAGCAATGCCATTGCCAGCACCCCGGCAAAGCCGGCGAGGATATAGATCGGATCACGCCATTGCAGCAGCGGGCTGCCCATAGCCATCACCAATGGCCAGAGGATCATGACACCCAACCCACCCCAGATCAGAACGGGGCGCATGGCAGGTTCAGACAGGTTGCAGGACGAAATGCGCGGCCAGCGTGGTGTCGCTGGCGCTGCTCATGATGGGGCGGAGGAACACGGTTTCGAACTCCGCGCTATCATAGGCCAGATGCCCATGTGGCTGGCCAAAGGCGGGCACGATCTGTGGCATCTCCAGCCGGAATTCCCCGTTCGCATCGGTCAGGGTCGCACCATGGCTTGCCGCATCGCGTTCATGGCCTTCGGTCGTATGCGCCCAGATCTGGATGCGCTGCCCGGGCAGCGGGGCGCCATCCCCCGCACGGCGCACGGTGCCGGTCATCCAGAATCCGCCACCACCAATCCGGTCAACAATCGGCGCGCCGGGGCGGTAGTTGTTCGATCCACCGCGCATGGACGGGGTGGGGGAGAGGGTTTGCGCCATGGCGGGCCGGATCAGGCCGGTGGCAACGGCACCGGCAATCACGGTGCGGCGGGTTAGTGCATTCAGGGTCATTGGCGGTTCTCCTGTCAGACGAGCAAGGTTTAACAGGATTGTAGCGCAGGATCAGTGAACGGCGAACACTTCTTGGGGCCAAAACCCGCGACCCGCGAAAAATTGATCGGGGTTGAGGTCGCCAATTTCTCTCAGAGAAATTGGGCTCAAATCCTCTGAGAGGATTTGTTGACAGACTTTCTGAGAAAGTCTGACTGGTCGGCTCGGCGAAACTTCTGCGATTAATCGGGGATTATGTTCCACGATTTCACTTGCACCTGCTACCCCTCTCTGCTGACTAGCCGCATGTCTGGACCGGATTTCATATTTGAGACGCGCGCGCATCAAAATGGCTTTGCCCATGTGGCCGGGGTGGATGAGGTGGGGCGTGGTCCGCTGGCCGGGCCGGTTGTGGCCGCTGCCGTCATTCTGGACCCGGACGATATCCCCGCCGGGCTGAATGATAGCAAGAAGTTGAGTGCGAAGCGGCGCGAAGCCTTGTTGGATCAGATCACAAAGAGCGCAGTGGTCAGCATCGGGCAGGCATCTGTGGCGGAGATTGACAAACACAACATCCTGCGCGCCTCTCATATTGCCATGGTCCGCGCCATTGACGGGCTAAACCAAAGCCCCGATCACATCCTGATCGATGGCAACATGGTTCCGCGCGGTCTGACCATTTCCAACGAGACGATCGTCAAAGGCGACAGCCGCAGCCAGTCGATTGCCGCCGCCTCCATCATTGCCAAACTGTGGCGCGACCGACACATGGTGGATTTGGCGCAACAGTATCCGGGCTATGGGTGGGAAAAGAACGCAGGATACGGCACCGCCCAGCATTTGCAGGGGCTAGAGGCCCTTGGTGTCACCCCCCACCATAGACGTTCGTTCAAACCCATACACAATATCTTGTATCAAGATAAAAACGTAAGTGATTGATTCAATAAAGTTTTTGACAGCGAATCGTCTCTGACTCACATTAGGCCCAAGCAAATGAGCGGGATAACCCGCCGGGGCTATGAGGCAAGTATGACGACGAAGACGAAAACAAAGGGCGTGAAAACGCTCCCTCTGAACACGATCCTTGATGGGGATTGTATTGAGCGGATGAACAGCCTGCCTGCGGGCTCTGTTGATCTGATCTTTGCCGACCCGCCCTATAACTTGCAGCTGAAAGGTGATCTGCACCGCCCCGACAACTCCAAGGTAGATGCCGTTGACGACGCCTGGGATCAGTTCGACAGCTTCAAGGTTTACGATAAATTTACCCGTGAATGGCTGGCCGCTGCCCGCCGCCTGCTGAAACCCAACGGGGCGATCTGGGTCATTGGCAGCTATCACAACGTCTTTCGCATGGGGGCAGAGCTGCAAAATCAGGGCTTCTGGATCCTCAATGATGTGGTCTGGCGCAAATCCAACCCGATGCCGAATTTCCGGGGTAAGCGGCTGACCAACGCCCATGAAACGCTGATCTGGGCCTCCAAAGAAGAGGCTAGCAAATACACGTTCAACTATGAAGCGCTGAAGGCGCTGAACGAAGGCGTGCAGATGCGGTCCGACTGGGTGCTACCCATCTGTACCGGGCATGAACGGTTGAAGAATGATGCGGGCGACAAGGCCCATCCAACCCAAAAACCGCAATCCCTGCTGCACAGGGTCCTTGTTGCCACCACCAACCCCGGTGATGTCGTTTTAGATCCCTTTTTCGGGACTGGCACCACCGGGGCCGTGGCCAAGATGCTGGGCCGTGATTTCATTGGGATCGAACGCGAAGCCGAATATCGCAAGGTTGCCGAAAAGCGGATCAAGAATACCCGCAAATTCGACAAGGAAGCGTTGGAGGTGTCCACCTCCAAACGTGCCGAACCGCGCGTCGCTTTTGGCGTGCTGGTCGAACGGGGGCTGCTGCGCCCGGGTGAGGAACTCTGGTCGCTGAATGGTCGTCACAAGGCCAAGGTCCGTGCCGATGGCACGTTGATCGGTGACGATATCAAAGGATCAATCCATCAGGTCGGGGCGCATCTGGAAGGCGCGCCAAGCTGTAACGGCTGGACCTATTGGCAATTTAAACGCGACGGGCAGAAAGTGCCCATTGATCTGCTGCGTCAGCAGATCCGCTCAGAGATGGCGAAGCATTGACCAACCATAAGGTCAGAACGCATTCCCAACGTTGATACCGCCGGTGCCTGTGGCAAGCCCTACCATGGTGGAAGGGCCCGCATGCACTAACTTTATCCCCGCCGTCTTTGTACGGCGGGGTTTTTTCTGCAACCCAGGGCGGAGTTTCATGAAAATGCTCGCAAAAAAAGTGTAGGTGGAACCGGGCAGACGTGGCATGCTGCGCGCCGTGATATTCAAACAAAGCTCATATTCGCAGGCACATCCGCTCTTTCTGTCCCAACTCGCGGCCTTGTTCCGGCCCGCACCGATGCAGGACTACTGGCCAGCGGTCGAATCCATGATAGAGGCTGATGTCGGCTCAAAAACAGAGCTGATCCTGCGCTTTTCCGTGGTTGGCTTTGGCGCGCTGTTTATGACGCTGGCGACCGGGCGCTACGAAATCGCCATCTGGTTGACAGGGTTCCTGCTGACCAATGGCTATTACAGCTGGTGGCTGAGCCGTATCAGGACGTCGGTCACCCAACGCCAATATATCGGGCTGACGACGCTGTTTGCGATCTCGGTCACGCTTTACACATCCTGCACAATCTACCTGTTTGTGATCGGCACACCGGCCTTTGTGACAATCGCCATTGCCGCCCTGATCGCCCAGGCCTTGTTCAACATCTCGCGGCACCGCAAAAGCGGGCTATTGGTGATCTACGACACCGCAATTGTCGCTGCAGCGGGGTTGTTTTTCGGACTGTCCAGCATGGGAAGAACCGGGGGCGGTTTTTCGGAACAGATGGTTATCGTGGTATCCACGGTCGGGGTCTGCACCTATTACGTGATCGCCCAGATCCGCAAAATCCAGATCCACGACGCGCTGCAGGCCTCCCGGCAAGAGGCCGCACAAACCCAAAAGATGCGCGCCGTCGGGCAGTTGACAGCCGGTGTCGCGCATGAGTTCAACAATCTGCTGACCGTCATCCGGGGCAATGTTGAACTGGCGCAATTGTCGGACGGGGCGGATGATTATCAGGACCGTCTGGCCGACGCGATCAAGGCGGCCGACCGGGCGGATGCGCTGACCAGCCAGCTTTTGTCGCTATCGCGCAAGGCCAGACTGGAAGCGACCGAGATTGACCTGCCCCGTTTCTGGCAGGGGTTCGATACGATCCTGCCGCGGATCACCCCGGCCTCGATCAAGGTCGAGGTGAACGCCACCGCGCTTGCCAAAACGCTATATTGCGACCCCAATCAGCTAGAGGTCGCGCTGATCAACCTGATCATCAACGCACGCGACGCGCTGGGCGGGCAAGGGCGAATCTGGATCGATAGCAGACCCGCATCTGTCAGCGACCTTGCCAAGCTGGATGTGGATCAGGTGGGCTCATTGGGCGTTATCGCCGTACACGACAACGGCCCGGGCATCCCGCCGCACCAGCTGCAACAGGTGATCGAACCCTTCTTTACAACCAAAGGCGTCGGCAAAGGCACCGGGCTGGGCCTGCCCATGGTCAAAGGGTTCTGCGAACAATCCGGCGGCGCCTTCCTGATCGAAAGCGACGACAGCGGCACATCGGTTGTCATGGCGCTGCCGACAACGCGGCCCTAGGGTCCTGACCCTGGACCATGGACAAAGCTGACGTGATCCTGTCAGAAGGCATGGATCGATATCAGGGCTCTCTTAATAAACATCTCGTTCTTTTGGTTTTGGCATATCTCACGCTTGGTCTGCCAGGAACTGCATTCAGCGAAAATTACGAGACGAGTAAGGCACAGCTTGATCAGGCGCGTGATGCGTATCACGCGATGCTGGATCAGCTTCCGTTCAACGCGCTCAGGCTCGATTTTGCCAGTGCGGGGCCTGCCGCCTTCACGGCCGAAGCAATTGAAGTGACCGCAATGGCCCCGCGCCAGGAACAGGGTTATTATTTTACACTGGGGTCCGAACTTGACGTGACTGCGTTATACGATGCGCCGCAGGCGATGGCGGACACCTATGTTGCCGCGTCAATGGCTGACTATGGGAGGTTTCCGTCACCCAATCGGATCACGGTTTTCCCGCCATTCCGATATCCGTTCGACCATGAAATTGATGCTCAGGCGGTGTCATTCGGGGGCGACGTGATCGAACTTCCTCGATTGGGGTCGTCGGGGAATGGTGGACTACAGGTTGACCTGCTACCTCCGGGTGTCGAGATTGGCTACCCGGACAAACAACCAATGGCGCGCCCATCCCATGTGGACGGCGTCGTGAAACTGCGGGTTCCGCGCACGATGCGGCGATATCAGTTCGCGGACTTGATGGAGGGGCACACGCGATCTTCGCCTGAATTCAAGGTGATCCTTCGCCAACATAGCGGGCGTTTTGTTGCTTTCGATATCATGCGCACTGATGGAACAGCGATGTCTCGGGGTAACTTGCGGGTCTATATCAGCGGTGTGAGCGCTGATGCGAAACCCGCCCGGGTTCTGCAATCTGACCTATCCAATGTCACCGATCCGCCAGCCAATTGGGTGGCCGCGACCGACCTGCTTGGCCAATACCTTAACAAGACCATTACGTTGCAACAGGCGCATGACGCTCTGCGGCCATTGCGACATACAGCTTCTGATCGGATTGTATTTCGCGCAGCCTTCGCAGGACCTGTCAGCCGGGCCACGATTTTGTTGTTGGAAACTGATGGCACAGCTTTGAAAGAATACAGGTTCAGCATCCCTGTCACCGATTATACTCGTATTGGTCGCGATCTTGGCGTCCTCGACGTGCCAATACCAATGCCAGTCACTGTCTTGGACGCTGATCAACACCAACTGCTTCAGCGGTCGCTCGCTTCGCTGACGGCGGACCAGATATCGGACACTTTTGACGTAGATACTTGGTCACAAGGCGCCACGTTCCGATTACGTCCGGTCACAAGCGACCTGCTGTTCAGCTATCAAAACCCGCGCATGCGGCTGACCGGGCCGCCGACTTTCATCAACGCGATTGGTGATGCCATCGCGTTGCCCAACGCGCCTTTGGATCGACCCAACGACGATCACCCGTTTTCCTTTTTTAATGGTCGTCTCATTCCTTATCCCGACCGGTTATCGGAACGCCCCCATCGTGTGATGGGCGAGGTTGAGGTCGCATATCTGCCAGAAATGCTGCGGGAAGTTTACAGCCGCAATGACTTACCGCCGGGGGTGCAGATTATCGACAATATGGTGATCACGGGCGGGTTTCTGCGCCGTGATACGGTGCGTGTCCTTGCCTTGGATGCCGATGGGCGCCCGCTCAAGCGCTTCTTTGACCGGCGGGTTGGTTTGGGGCCTTTTGGTATGACTGTCGAATATTATTATGGCCGGCCGCCACGGGTTGAAGTCCTGCAAACGGGGCCCATTGCGCACGTAACGCAAGCCTTTGATATCACTCTGACAGAAAATGACTGACGCGATGTGGTTAAGCTTGGCGTAACCTCTTCACCGCGCGCTGCGTTAATCCGGCACATCTGTGAAAAAGGGTCCGACGCAAGGCCGACGCTTTGCCGACGTCTGGCCGATAGCGGTTTTGGCCTAAAACGCTTGTGTTAACGGGTTGTGTGGCGATTCGCGCACATGGCGGTGTTGCGTGGCCCAATGTCAGGCACCGAACGTTGCAACACCGTAAGATGGGTCTTGACCCATCCTACCTCGGCAACGGATTGTCGGCCGTCTTATAGGCCGTCCAATCGGTGATTTCAGGATAGTACATTTCCCGCCATTTGCGGACCCGTGGGTTCATCACGCGGCGCCAGATTGTGGGGGACAATGCGGCCATGGTCATCACCGGATATCCGTATGGCAATTGCGGTGCGTCGGACGCGCCATAGGTTTGCAACAGGGGGAACCGCCGGTCAGGTTTGTAGTGGTGATCGGAATGCCGTTGCAGGTTGATAAGCAGCCAGTTTGACGCCCGATGGGCCGCGTTCCAGGAATGACGTGGCATGACATGCTCGTATTTACCATCGCCCAGATGTTTGCGCGTCAGCCCGTAATGTTCGACATAGTTCACCAGTTCCAACTGGAACACGGCCCAGAACGCCTGCACGGTGAACAGGAACACGCCCCACCAGCCGCCGATGATGGCCGCCAACAGGACAAAGCCCGCTTGCATCGCCCAGTATGTCCAGAACGGGTTTGATGTGTGTTGCCATGGCAGCCCTTTGCGGGCCAGCATCGCCTTTTCCGCTTTGAAGGCAGAGACATAGCATTGCCACAGCACCCGTGGAAAAAACCGCCAGAAGCCTTCGCCATAGCGCGCCGTGACTGGATCACGCGGGGTGCCGACATAGCGGTGATGCACCAGCAGATGTTCGGATCGGAAATGCGAATACAACACCGATGCCAGCAGGATATCTGCCATCAGCCGCTCTTCCTTGGGTTTTTGATGCATCAATTCATGCGAATAGGTGATCCCGATGGTCCCAGACAGGATGCCCAGCCCGGCGAAAAGTGCCCATTCCTCGACCCAGTGCAGATGCCCTGATTGCAGCACATACCACATGATCCCAAAGACTGTGATCAGTTGCACCGGCGTCCAGATCAGGGTGATC
Organism: uncultured Paracoccaceae bacterium; assembly: GCA_947500135.1. Taxonomy (GTDB): domain Bacteria; phylum Pseudomonadota; class Alphaproteobacteria; order Rhodobacterales; family Rhodobacteraceae; genus Yoonia. The sequence goes on along the minus strand of CANMQX010000010.1, from coordinate 69,858 downwards.
AACCGGTGCCAGAACAGATCAGTTTCAGCCGTATCCAGATCAGGGTTCTGCGTGTTCAGCCCGACAACATAGTCCAGCCCGGTGAACAGATACCAGGTTGAAAACGGCAGCAATAACAACATCCAGCCGCCATAGGTCGCCGCCAGCAATGCCACAGGCACCAGCCCCAATGACAGCCAGAATGGCAGGGCACTGGGCGTCGTCGTGCGTGGTGCGTCGGCGGTGATGCTCATATCCGGACCTTTCGTTTCGCGGCTAGGGTAACGCCTTGCCGACCTTGGCTCAATCCTGTCGCAGCGTCGCAGCTGCAAGGTCATAGACCTTACGCATGACAGTGGGCAGGGCGGCGGGTTGAAACTGCGACTGCGCCATAAAATCCCCGCGCGCTGGGCGCACGTCTTGCGGCACCTCTGCTGTCATGATCTGCAAGCGGAGATGGAAATGGGTAAAGGTGTGCCGCGCCTCTTCCCCCAGCAATGCCCAGTCCGCATCCAGTGGCGGTGCGGCCTCTGGCGCGTCATTCCAGTCAGAGCCGGGCCAGCCCAGCATCCCCCCCAGCAACCCCTTTTCGGGCCTTGTTTCCAACAGCCACGCACCGTCAGCCCGCCTAGCGACATAGGCGATCCCGTATCGCGTTGGCGCCTTTTTCTTGGGCGTCTTGCGGGGCAGATCACTGGCCGTTCCAGCCACGCGCGCCGCGCAAGGGTCGCGCCACGGGCAAATCCCGCAAGCGGGATTGCGCGGGGTGCAGATGGTCGCCCCCAGATCCATCACCGCCTGTGCGTAGTCGCCCGGGCGTTCCTGCGGTGTCAGATCAGCAGCCTTGGCCGTCAGTTCCGGTTTGGCGCCGGGCAGGGGCGTGTGGATGTCATGCAGCCGGGCCATGACCCGTTCAACATTGCCGTCAACAACCGTACAGGGCTGATCAAAGGCGATGGCCGCAATCGCCGCTGCCGTGTAAGGCCCGATCCCCGGCAAGGTCAGCAGTGTGTCATGATCCCGCGGAAACAGCCCATCATGATCAGCCACAACCGCACGGGCGCATTTCAGCAGATTACGGGCGCGGGCATAGTAGCCAAGCCCGGCCCAGGCGGCCATGACATCGGCATCATCCGCACGGGCCAGATCGCCAACGCGGGGCCAAAGGCTGGTGAATTTAAGGTGGTAGTCGCGCACGGCGGCGACGGTGGTCTGCTGCAACATCACCTCTGACAGCCAGACCGTATATGGATCGGGTAAAATCCCGGCCTGGCGATCGGCGGGGGATGTGCGCCAAGGCATGGCGCGGGCATGCACATCATACCAATCGAGCAAGGACGCACTGAGTTCACGCAATGTTTATTTCCCGTATCATCTGGTTTGACTGGCTTGGCCTGCCGACACGCTTACATTAGAGCTTAGATATGAAACAGCCACGCCATACCGGCACAACACGCGGTTTTTCACGGGCCGCCACATTGGTGCAATCGCGCATTCGCAAAGCCAGCGAAGAGCGTGGCTTTGCCGTGGCTCGGTTGCTGACCCATTGGCCTGATGTCGTGGGTGACGCTGTGGCCCAGATCGCGACCCCGGTGAATGTGACCTATGGCAAGGGCGGGATGGGTGCCACCCTGACCGTGCTGACCACGGGCGCGCAGGCCCCGATGCTGGAAATGCAAAAGGAACAGATTCGCGAAAAGGTCAATGCCTGCTATGGCTATCGCGCTGTTGCCCGTATCCGTATCACCCAAACCGCCCCCACCGGGTTTGCCGAAGGGCGGGTCGCATTCACCCCCGCCCCGCCAGCCCGCAAAGCCCCTGATCCGGCAGCGACTTCGGCCGCGGATGCGTTGACCGGTGATGTCCAAAGCGACGATTTGCGCGCCGCCCTTGCGGCATTGGGTGCAAATGTCTTATCGAAACAGAAATCCTGATCAGAGGTTGAACATGGAACGTAGAACCCTTTTGGCTGCCGGTGGTGGCGCATTACTTGCCCTTGGCGGCGGCTTTGCCCTGATGCCACGCGGCCAGTCCAATGATATCAGCCTGTTGCCCGGTGCGGCCAATGCACAGGAAAGCACCGGTGAACTGCCCGAAGTGGTCGAAATGGTGCAGGGCGACCCAGAAGCGCCTGTTGAGGTGATTGAATACGCATCCTTCACATGCCCACATTGCGCATCCTTCCACGCCAATCAGTATCAGGCGCTAAAGGCCAATTACATCGACACGGGCAAGATCCGTTTTGTCTATCGCGAGGTCTATTTTGATCGCCCGGGTCTCTGGGCGTCGATGATTGCCCGTTGCCCCGGTACGCCCGAATTCTTCTTTAACATGTCCAACCTGCTTTATGAAAAGCAGCGCGATTGGCTGGCCAGCGGTGACCCTGCCACGATTATCGACGAATTGCGCACCTTGGCCAAAACTGTGGGTCTGGATGATGCCACGCTGGATGCCTGCCTGAGCGATGGGCCAAAGGCGGAAAGCCTGTTCACATGGTATCAGGCAAATGCGGACCGGGATGGTATCAACTCTACCCCAAGCTTCATGATTGATGGCGCGAAGCATGCGAATATGGCTTATGACGAATTTGCGGGCCTTCTGGACGGCAAGCTAGGCTAAGCTGTCACTTTCGGGCGCTGGCAGACCAAGATCGGTCAGCGCCTGATCTATTAATTCCCAGTTTTCCAACTGTAACCGTACCGGCAGTGTCAGTACCTTTGACCGGAACGATGGCGGCAAGCGCACCGCGTCTTTCTCCGTTGTGACCAGCTGCGCCTTTTTTGCTGTCGCATCATGCGCCAGCCGGGTCATCAATGCTTCTGTCAGGGGTTGGTGGTCGCCCAATGCCTCACCATGCACCAACGTGGCCCCCATATCCCGCAGGGTGCGAAAGAATTTCTCTGGATGGCCAATGCCTGCAAAAGCGAGCAGTTTCAGGTCGCGCCACGGCATACCTGTGGGCAGCGGGGCCAGATGCCCGTTGATGACGGGTTTTTCGAGTGGCCAATTGGCTGCGAACTGATCCTGTTCGGCGGGCGGCCCGATACAGATCAGCAGGTCAGCGCGGGCCAGCCCGGCCTGTACCGGTTCACGCAAAGGCCCCGCAGGCAGCACCTTGCCATTGCCAAAGCCACGCATCGCATCGACAACCACAATCGACAGATCCTTGGTCACGCTGGGGTTCTGAAACCCGTCATCCAGCAGGATCACACCTGCACCTGCCGCCTCTGCCGCCTTGACCCCCGCTGCCCGGTCAGCCGCCACCCATGTCGGCGCAAAAGCCGCCAGCAAGAGTGGTTCATCGCCGGTTTCGCTGGCGGTGTGATCTATCGGGTCCACGGTGACCGGGCCAGTCAGTGTCCCGCCATAACCCCGGCTGACCACATGCGGTTTGCACCCCCGGGCCTGCAGCCGTTCGATCAGGGCAATGGCTGTGGGTGTTTTGCCGGTGCCGCCGACATTGATGTTGCCGATGCAAATGACAGGCACGCTGGCCTGATGGCCCGGTTGGCGCAGGCGGCGCGCGGTTGCCGCGCCATAAAGCGCGCCCAGCGGGACCAGAAGACGGGCGAATAATCCCGGTTTGCGCGGCGGATTGAACCAGAAGCCCGGTGCGCGCATCTAGTGCCCCAGATCTTCAAGCCGCCGCTGCACGATCCGCACGATCCGGTTGGTCACATCCGCCCCGCGCGATGTGACATCCCATGCAGCATGGGCCAGCATCGCCACCTTGTCGGTGGATAGAAGTGTTTCCACCAACGGGCCCAGATCGGCCCCGGACCGGATCAGATGCGATGCGGCGGCTGCGTTCAGCCGGGCGGCATGTTTCTGATAGGGGCTGACATTGGGGCCATAGATCACGGCAGACCCAAGTGCCGCCGGTTCAAACGGATCGCGGCAACCGCCCCCGTGCAATGTGCCACCAAGATAGCTGATCGGGGCAATCCTGTACCACAATCCCAGTTCTTCGTCGGTATCCACGACGAAGACTTGCGTCAGATCGCTTGGTGCGGGCTCCTCGGAACGCAAGGTGACGTAAAAATTCTTGGCGCGGGCATCTTCGGTAAAACGGGCTGCATCTGCCGGGTCTTGCGGTACGATGATCAGCAAAAGCCGGTGGGCGCGGTGGCTGGCGATCAGATGTGCGTTGATCAGATCGGTGCAGTCCTCGACCCGCGCCGCCGCGGCCAGCCAGACGGGCCGGGTGCCAATCACGCTTGCAAAATCCTGACGCTCTGCCTCATCACAGGGCAGGGGTGGTGCGCAGTCTTCCATCGGGCCGGTGACGCGCACGACCTCTTGCGGGGTGCCAGCCTTGATCAACCCTTCGGCGGCGGCCTGATCAAGGGTCAGCACAGCCTCGAATTGTGACAACAGGGACCGCATCACACCGGGCACCCAACTGCCGGCGACCTGTTCCAGCCCATCGGCCGTGGCATCAACCAGCATGCTGGGCAATCGTGCCTCGCGCCATTCATCCAGTATGATCGGGTCCAGTTCACCCCTGACCCAGATGCCAATCACCGGCTGCCAATGCTGCATGAATTTCTGGATATTTTCGCGACCCTTGGGTTCGGGCAAGGCCCGGTCGGATAGTGATTTGTCCCAGTCACCGATGGTGGCAATCACCTGAACCGGATCGCCATCTTCGGTCAGTTTGCGATTCAGCGTCTCAATCGGTGTTAACTGGTCAACATGGCTGCAACGCGCCCAGATGATCACACCCATTGGGCGCGGTGGTTGTGTGACGAAACGCTGTTTGCGTTCCGGTTCACCCAGCCGCGCCAGATAGGCCGCAATCGAAAGGGAACGCGCCATTTGTGTCCTTAATCGCCCAGCTCTTCAGTGGATGAGGCTTCGGCCTCTTCATCCCGCAGTCGGTGAATATGCGCGATGAAGTAACGCATATGGGCGTTATCCACGGTGCGCTGGGCTGCGTTTTTCCATGCGTCATAGGCGCTGGCGTAATCGGGATACATGCCCACCAGATCAATGGCGTCGACATCCTTGAACGCGTTCTTGGTCGGATCGATAAGCTCGCCACCGAAGACGAGGTGCAGGCGTTGTGTCATATTGGGGAAACCTTTGTTACGGCTGTATTCGGCGTCACATTAGGGCTTTGTGCCCAATGGCTCAAGCCGCGCGGCAAGCCCTGCATGCAATTCAGCCCCACCCACCAGAACGCCGGGAACCTGCGGGTGGCGGTTGTTGAACTGCAAGGCTGCTCCTGCGGGGTCGGTCACGGTGGCCCCGGCTTCGGCGGCGATCAGCGCGCCTGCGGCGATGTCCCATTCCCAACTGGGCCGCAGGGTGATCATACCATCAAACCGCCCCTGCGCCACAAGGCATAGCCGATAGGCCAGCGAGGATCGAAAGGCGCGTTTGACCGGTGGCGCCTGCCCGCCCCAATGCTGAGGATCGAAATTGGGTCTGGCCCCCAATATTGTCGCTCCTTCCATGGCCGGTGTCGTGGCCTTTGCTGTGGTGTCATTCACGGTTGCCCCACCGCCCTTGATAGCGGCGAACATCAGGTCGCGGATCGGCAGATAGACGGCGGCGGCAATGACCTGTCCCGCCTCGACAATGGCCAGCGAATGCGCCCAGTCGCGTGATCCTTCGATAAAGGCCCGCGTGCCGTCAATCGGGTCAATCACAAACTGGCGCGCGGTGGTCAGGCGATGGGCGGTATCTTCCGTCTCTTCCGACAACCAACCATAATCAGGCCGGGCTGTGCGCAGCGTGTCTTCAAGCATGGTGTTGACGGCCAGATCTGCCGCCGTAACCGGCCCCGCCCCGCCGGGTTTGTCGGTCACATCGGGGTTGTTTTTGAAATACTGTGTTGCGACTTCGCCTGATCTGCGGGCTGCGGCGACAAGCAGGTCAAGATCAGTCCCCGGCAAGTGTCAGCCCCTCGACAAGCAGCGATGGCACCACCCGCGATAGATGCGTGCGCGCGTCATTGGCCGGAATAATCGTCATCAGCATACCGCGCAGATTGCCTGCGACGGTGCATTCATTGACCGGATAGGTGATTTGCCCGTTTTCGACCCAGAACCCCGCCGCCCCGCGCGAATAGTCACCGGTATTGGGGTTGATCGTGGACCCGATCATCGAGGTCACAAGCAGCCCCGTACCCATCTGCGTGATCAGGTCATCGCGGCTTTGGTCGCCTTGGGTCAAGGCGATATTGCTGGTGCTTGGTGACGGCGGGGCAGAGGTGCCGCGCGCGGCATTGGCGCTGCTGTCCAGCCCCAACTGCCGCCCTGTGGCCAGATCCATTGTCCAGCCGGTCAGCACACCATCATCGACGATCGCCCGGCGCGCCGTTGGCAGCCCTTCGGCATCAAACAGCCGCGAGCTGGAGGCCCGTTTGCGATGCGGGTCTTCGATGACCGACAACCCCTTGGGCAAGACCTGCTCGCCAAGCTTGTCGCGTAACCAGCCAGAACCGCGGGCGATGGTCATGCCGTTGGTGGTTTGCAGCAGGCTGCCAATCAGGGAATTGGCGACCCGTTCGTCAAAGAGAACCGGGAAGGCACCGGTTTTGGGTTTGCGGGCGCCAGCCCGTTCTACGGCCCGGATCGCGGCTTGAGTGCCGATATCATCCGCGTCGCGCAGATCGGCCTGAAAAATCCTGCTATCGTAGTCGTAATCGCGTTCCATGTTGGTGCCGGTGCCGCTGATGGCCACACAGGACAGGCCGCGATCAGTGCGCGCATATCCGGCAGAAAACCCGTTGCTGGCCGACAGATGGACCCGGCGCCTGCTATAGCCCGCAGATGCCGATTGTACCTGACTGATGCCCTTGTTGCGCAAGGCTGCCGCCTCTGCCCGCGCGGCGTCGTCTTGCAGCATGGCTGGGTCAGGCTCGGCGCTGGGATCAAACAGTTCCAGCGTTTCCGTGTCGGTGTTGGTGGCTAGTTGGGACGGGTCGGCAAGCCCAGCATAGGGGTCCTCGGGTGCTTCATTAGCCATGGCAACGGCGCGTTCCGCCATTTGCGCCAATGTATCGGGTTTGGTGTCAGAGGCAGAGACGCAGGCCTGCCGCTGCCCGACCAGAACCCGCAGCCCCAATTCGATCCCTTCAGACCGTTCGGCCTGTTCCAGCGCACCTGCACGCACATCGATGGACACGGATGTTCCGTCAACTGCGATGGCATCGGCGGCGCTGGCCCCGGCCTTGCGGGCCGCGTCCAAAAGCTGCTGGGTCAGGTCGGAAAGGGATTGGGTCATAGAGTATCCTTTGCTTGCCAACAGGACCTAGTGCGCGTCGACGCTTGCCGCAAGCTTATCTGACCCGCTCACCGTTTACGCGGACTTCACCATCCGGGTTGATTTCCAGTTTTGATGATAACGCATCATCACCGGTGGGCCGGGTAAACATACCCAGCATCATCCGGCCCATGCCGACCTCGCTTTGCGGGACGAGCCCTGCATCAACCAGCGTATCGAGCAGAGCATTCGCGCCGGTTACGTTGATTTCGGCGCTGCCCTCGGGCCGCGGAAAGCCGTCAAAGGTTTCCAGATCGGTGTTGTCAAACCGGAACGCGCCAGAGCCGTCAGCAGTGACACCGGCCATGACAAGGTTCAGCGCATTCAGGGTCAGCTTTTCGATCCCGATGGGCATGTCGGGTCCAGCAAATGCATTCTCCAACCCCGCGAAATTGACCAGATCGACGCCCAGCAAAAGATCACCGGCCAGATCAAGTTCCAGCCGCATTGGATCGCGGGGGATCGCGCGGCCAGCATCCAACAGATCCCATGTGCCATCATTCACCGTGACATCGTCAAGCGTCATCGTAAGGGACATCGGTTGCGGCACTTCGGCGGCCATCAGGGGAAAGCCGTAGCGGGCGGTGATCTGTTCTATGGCGACATTCACATCCAGGTTGAAGATATCCTGCATCCGGAACCCGATTTCGACATCCTGAACATCACCAAAACCACTGATCCCATCGGCGGATAGCCGCATCGTCGTCTGACCGGGGCCGGTTTTTGTGCTGTCGGAGGAGATCAGCTGATTATCCGCATAGGTGGATGTTTCGTCCAGTGAACCAGCGGTGGTGCTTGCCGCGTCGATCAGCAGACCGGCGGCAAAGGCCGGGGCCAGATTGGTGATGTCGGACCCACCTGCGGGCAAGGCCATGGTTGCCCGACCGACGCTGGCCTCGTAGACGCCGCGCCCTTCGGTCCGGTAGCCGTAGCCCTCATCAGACTGATAAGTATAGCGCATCGCGTCTGTCGTGCTTTCCAGTGTGACAGTGATCAGCTCACCTTCGGTGATCCGGGTTTTCTGGCCATAGGCGTCACCTGTGAAGTTGAAGGTCAGAAAGAACGCATCGCCAAAGCCCCCATCCATGTCCACATCCACGGCTGCGGCGAATGCGTTGGCCCCGCGTTGATAGGTGATATCGCCTTGCGTGCCTGATGCGGTGGCGGTGAAGCCTTCTTGGGTGATTGTGCTGTGCAGTGCGAAATCGCCGCCAATGTCGGGCATATCCTGCAGCGACACGCCTAGCTTGAACGTCTTGGGCAGTTTCTGCGTGACCGTGCCGTCGGTTTCTTCGACCATTGTCATTGGCGGCAAGCCAACCACGATGCGCCCGAAATCATAGGGGAATGTATAGGTCAGCGATGTGTTTTCCACGAAAACGCTGCTGCCATCCCGGGTCAGATCGGCTGTCAATGTGCCCCCGGTCGCGGCGTAATATGCGGTGGTGTTGGCCCAGACATCATCAGCGGTGATATCTGCCATGGCAGGCGCGGCCAAAGCCAGCAGGATTGGGGTCAGTGTCGGGTACCGCATCATCATAATAATCCTTGGTCTGCAAAGAAAAACGGCGCGGTGGTCACCCACCGCGCCGCCTGTTGGCTATTTGTCTAGCGCATTCGCTGGCCGTTCACCAGAACATGACCTTCGCCGTTCACCTCGATCTTGGTTTCCAGCTGGTCGTCGCCGGTTGTCCGGGCAAACATACCCAGCATCATCCGGCCGCCCATGATCTGATCCTCGGGGACCAGACCCATGGCAACCAGATTGTCCATCAGCTTGTTCAGGCCGGACACCTCAACGATGGCGTCACCCTCGGGGCGGGGCATCCCGTCAAAGGTTTCCAGATCGGTGTTGTCAAAGGTGAATTCGCCTGTGCCTGTCATCAGTGCGCCTGCAAGGGCAACCCGCAAGGTGTTCAGAGACATGTTTTCAAGCTCAAACGGCATATCGGCATTGTTCATTGCGGCGGCCTGTTCGGGGTCCAGCATATCAAACAGGGCCTTACCTTTGCCTGCGATATCCAGTTGGATCGTTGCAGGATCACGCGGTAACACTGAACCGGGGTCAAACATGTCCCAGATCATGTCATTCACAGCCAGATCGATCAGATTGATGCTCAGGCCCAAATCGGCCACTTCGTCGGATTTGCCGACGGGCATCTGAAAGCCGATGCCATATTCGGCCATGGAAATGTCGACAGGGAAGGGTAGATCGCTGGTGGTGAGGCTGACGGCAAGGTCCGACACGGTGGTGTCATAGCCGACGGTCTGGCTGTTAAAGACGCCTTCAAGGTTCGCAGGCCCGGTGCTGGCGGAACCGGCAACCTGATCGCCATCTGCATTGATGTCAAAGACCGCAGCGGTGCTGTCGATGGAATAGCCGCCTTCGACAGAAAAGCCCTTGGCGAACATGTCGTCGGGGTTGTCGTAATCGACATCCATGGGCATGACCATGTCAGCCTGCATCGACATGTTGTCGTATTTGCCGGATGCGGTGATGTATTCACCATCGGCGCCAGGGATCTGCACGTCGACAAGGAAATCAAGCGACGCAATGTCCATGTCATAGGTCAGATTGCGCAGTTCATCGCCGGTTGTGGTGTATGTCCCGCTCATGTCATTGGCCATCAGGCTTGCGTCACCGGTAAAGGTCACGTCGCCATCGACCACATCAACCAGTTCAATCCCGTAACGATCTGCAGAAATGGCGTAATTCATCGCCTCGGGATCGCCGCTGACGATCATTTCAAGGTTGGATTGGCTGACCTGCAATGTCACGACCACGCCGTCATCACCGGTAATCACGAGCGGATAGCTTTCAGCCATTGTCACGCTGACGGTGCCATCGCCCAGCTCTGTCAGGGTGATGTCGCCCATTGTGGCGGCAAAGCTTGTTTCGCCATCATCCATTTCAAGTGCCAGATCGCGCACGGTCAATGTGTCGCCTGATTGTTCCTCAGCCCCGATGGTGACGCCATTTTCACCATAAAGCCCCATCTGCGATTTCCAGTCTTCCCAAACCTGGGCCGCCGTAACATCGGCCTGTGCGGCCCCACCAACAAAAAGCGCTGCAATGCAAACCGCGCTGCGCAAGGGAGTAATGTAAGTCATTGAGAATTACCTTTCGTTATCTCTCTTTCGTACCGATCCAAGCGTTCGTATGATGGTGCAAGGGGCGGGATTGACGGTTTACTACCTAGCCACCCCAAAGACAGATCGAAAGGGATAACCGTGAAAAAGATCGATATGGTCGGGAAAACCGTACTGATAACCGGCGCCAGCCGTGGGATTGGGGCGGCGACGGCGCGTGTATTCGCTGATGCAGGTGCAAATGTGGGACTTGTCGCCCGCAGCACTGACGCGATTGCAGAACTGGCGGGCGATATCGGGGATCAGGCGCTTGCCATTCCCTGTGACGTGTCCCGCCATGCCGAGGTTGAGGCCGCCGTTGCTGCCACTGCCCGGACCTTTGGCGGGCTTGATATCCTGATCAACAACGCCGGTATGATCGACCCGATCGGCCATCTTGTTGATACCGATCCAGAGGATTGGGCGCGTACGATCGATATCAACCTCAAAGGTGTGATGTACGGCATGCGCGCGGCGATGCCGGGCATGATTGCGCAGGGCCACGGCACGATCATCAACATCTCATCCGGGGCCGCACATGGCCCGGTCGAAGGTTGGACGGCCTATTGTTCCTCAAAGGCTGCCGTTTACATGCTGACCCGTGCTGCCGACAAGGAAGCCCGTGACAAGGGACTGCGCATCATGGGCCTGTCGCCGGGTACGGTTGCCACCGAAATGCAGCGCGAAATCAAGGCGTCGGGCATCAACCCCGTCAGCCAGCTGGACTGGTCGGCGCATATCCCACCAGAATGGCCCGCACAGACCCTGCTTTGGATGTGTACCGATGCGGCTGACCCTTATCTGGGCACCGATATCAGCCTGCGCGAGGATGAGATTCGCGCGCAGGTCGGTCTTGCATGATCCGCTGTGACAAGGACGGCGATCTGTGGGCTGTGACCATCGACCGTCCCGAAAAGGCAGGTGCGCTGACCCGGCAGATGCTGACAGAACTGGCAGAGATTGCCGAGGCCGCGCAGGGCGCGCGGGCGCTGATCCTGACCGGCACCGGACAGGTGTTCAGTGCGGGCGCTGATCTGGAGGCGGCTAAAGCTGGTTTGGCCACAGACCCGGTCTGGGAACGGCTGTCAGGTGCGATTGCCCGCCTGCCGGGGTTGACCATTGCCGCGTTGAACGGAACCGTCGCTGGCGGTGCGTTCGGCATGGTGCTGGCCTGTGATCTGCGGATCGCCGTGCCGCGTGCCAATTTCTTTTACCCTGTGATGAAACTGGGCTTTCTGCCGCAACCATCTGACCCCCCGCGCCTGACGGCGTTGGTTGGGCCAGCGCGGGCCAAGATGATCCTGATGGCGGGACAAAAGGTCAGCGCGGTGGATGCGGATGCCTGGGGGCTGGTGGATCAGGTTTGCGAACCTGACCAGTTGATCCCGCAGGCGCGTGCGTTATGCAGCGACGTGCAGGCGGCCGCGCCCGCACATGCCGCTGCGATCAAGGCGATGATACCTGCCGGGGGGGCAGTCAATGGAAACTGATATTCCACTTGTCGATCAGGCTTATGAGGCCATGCATCAAGGGATGAAACTGGGCCAGGAATGGCTATTGTCACCTGCCGCATGGTCGCAATTTGCGCTGCTGGTCGGGGCCTATTTGCTGGCGCGGATTGCCAACCGGATCATCGCGCCCCGGATCACGCGGGTCCTGGCCCCACCCCAGGATAGCGCGACAATTCTGTCCAAGGCCCGCCGGTTCATCCTGATTTTCTTGCCGCTTCTGCTGCCCCTTTTGGCATATGGGTTCACCGCGATAGGGGAGGCCGTGACCCGGTCCCTTTTCGGATCAGGTGCCGTGATCGCCTTTGGCAAACGGGTGTTCCTGTTCCTCGCCGCGCGGGCGCTGGCCAAACACATCATTCAGGACCCCTTCCTGAAACTTCTGGCCAAATTCGTGCTGGTCCCGGTGGCCGCACTTTATGCGCTGGGCTTTCTGGATCAGGTGCTGGCCGCGCTGGCGGGCACCGTGGTCAGCCTTGGCAATATCAGCTTTTCGGCGCTGGCGATCATTCGTGGTGTCATCGCAGGCAGCCTGTTGTTCTGGCTGGGCCAATGGTCCAATTCGCAATCGGCGGCCTATATCGAACAGCAATCGATGCGGCCTGCGATCCGGCAGCTATCGGTCAAGGCCGCGGAATTCGTCATTTTTGGTGCCTGTTTCCTGCTGTTGATGAATATCATGGGAATCAGCCTCAGCTCGCTTGCCATTATCGGTGGTGCGGTGGGTGTCGGCCTTGGGTTCGGCTTGCAAAAGATCGCGTCGAATTTCATCTCTGGCGTGATCCTGCTGATCGAAGGGCAGGCGACCGTGGGCGATTATGTCGAACTTGATGGGGGTGAGACGGGCACAATCATTAAAATGACCGCGCGTGCCACGATCCTGGAAACCTATGATGGTCGTTGGATTGTTGTCCCCAACGAGGATTTTATCACCACCCGCGTCGTGAACTATTCCGATAGCGGTTCCGCCAACCGGTTGGAGGTCGATTTTTCCGTCAGCTACGACACCGATATCAACAAGGTCCCCGCGATCATCGAGGCTGCGGTGGCCAAACATCCCGGTGTGTTGGATATGCCAGAACCGCCTGATTGTGAGCTGCGCGGTTTTGGCGATAGCGGTATCGATTTTGCGGTCGAATTCTGGGTCGAAGGCATTGATGACGGCAAGAACAAGTATTCGTCTGACGTGATGTTCCTGATCTGGAATGCGCTGAAAGACAACGATATCGAAATCCCCTATCCGCACCGCGTGGTCGAGATCAAGGGCAACATGCCCGCGTGACCGATGCGCTGGTCATCGGGGCTGGGCCTGCCGGGTTGATGGCGGCAGAAGTCATGGCCGCGCGTGGCCTGTCTGTCACTGTCGCCGACGCAATGCCGTCGGTGGGCCGCAAATTTCTGATGGCGGGTAAATCGGGGCTGAACCTGACCAAGGATGAACCGATTGAGGCGTTTCTGTCGGCCTATGGCGACGTGCCGGCGCCGATGGCCACGGCCTTGCGGGCTTTTGGCCCGGATGCCGTCATGGACTGGGCGCCGGGTTTAGATCAGCCCTTGTTCAGTGGCTCTACCGGTCGGGTATTTCCCAAAGCGATGAAGGCCTCGCCCTTGCTGCGGGCATGGCTGGCGCGGTTGGGTGCGACGGGCGTGACCTTGCGCACCCGCTGGCGGTGGCAAGGCTGGACCGACGGCGTGCTGCAGTTTGATACGATGGGTGGGCTGCAGATACTAACGCCGAAGGTGACTGTGCTTTCCCTTGGGGGTGCCAGTTGGGCGCGGCTTGGGTCTGACGGTGCGTGGGCAGGGCACCTTTCCGACGCGGTCACCCGGTTTGCCCCCGCCAATATGGGTTTCGTCGTGCAGTGGTCGGATCACATGACCCGATTTCTGGGCGCGCCGATCAAGTCTGTCGCCCTGCAATCAGGGCATCAATACTCACGCGGAGAGTGTATTGTTTCCAAAAAGGGGATAGAGGGCGGCGGCGTTTATGCCGTGTCGCGGGCGGTGCGGAACGGGGCGGAATTGACCATGGATTTGCGACCCGATTGGCCGTTGGATCGGGTCCGCGCGGCCCTGCAAAAGCCACGCGGCAAGACCAGCCTGTCCAATCATCTGCGCAAGGTTTTGCGGCTTGATCCGCTACGTCTGGCGCTGCTGGCCGAGTTTGGGCGACCCTATCCCGATGACCTTGCCCCGCTAATCAAAGCGTTGCCGATCCGGCATGCAGGTCCGCGTCCGATGGATGAGGCGATATCGACCGCAGGCGGTCTGCGGTTTGATGCGTTGACGGATGATCTGATGTTGCGGGCGCGTCCAGGCGTGTTCTGCGCAGGCGAAATGCTGGATTGGGAGGCCCCAACCGGGGGCTACCTGATCACGGGATGTCTGGCGACGGGGCGCTTGGCAGGTCTGTCCGCTGCGCGCTATGCGACGGATTTGTAAGGCAGCAATGCGGGACGGGACGGACGGGTTGGAACAAGGTGCAGATGGGTAGTTTCACCCTTAAGCAGTTTAAGGTCCGATTGATACCGTTCCCGGATCAACATATTGCTTTTATTGTCATATAACCGGGATAGACGTTGAACGCCCAACTCATGAACCCGGCGATGGCCAAAGGCAGGTGCGATGCCCAGACCTTCGAAAATGCGGTTCAGATCAGCGACCGCATGGCTTGCCCGGACGGTATGGGTGATGGCGTCACCGCACCATGCATCAGCCGACCAGGCCCCGAATTTGCGCCACCGCGTGCCATTAAAATAACCCGCGCCCCTGCCGCTGTTGCGGGTCTGCCGCAGCCATGTGCCAAATTGGGGCAGGCTGAGGCCCAGATGCTGCCGCATGCGCCAGACCGGGTCGGTCATGGCGATCCGGTAGTAAAGCTGGGCCATCTTGGCATAGGGGTTCCGAACAATCGCGATACGGGTGTAATCGCGAAAGACGAGGCCGTGCATGTCAAAAGCAAGCTCGGCCTCGCCCGGCGACATACCGTTGAAAAACGAGGTTTCGGCAACCCGGGCAATATCGGACATAATGGGCTGATCAAGCCAGGGTTGAAGGGATCGTGCGATCCATGGGCATGCGCCCAATGGATCTTCAAACACGATGAACTTGTTACGATGTGATACTAACATGCGCCGAATTGAGAATAAGAAGGTTAACAATTGGTTTACACGCATAGCGTGTGACTAAAATGCCTTGAAATGGCCCTTTTTTACCCCCTGTATTTCGGGATTCCCAAAGCCGGCGGCACAGGATAGACAAGAGGGAATGCGTTGAAGAGGGAGCATGTTATGCCCAAAAGCAATCGCCTGATGTCATCAGTTGCCGCTATGTCGGTCACGATTGCAAGCGGTGCCACAGGTCAGGACCTGACTGCCACCTATTCGCATTTTGGCACACCCGGTTTGCTGGAAATGCCAACAGCGCAAGGCGCGCCTGAAGACAGCTTTGCCGCCACAATCGCCTATACCGACGGTTTGGCGCGCGTCACCTTGAACTTTCAGGCAAGCCAGCGTTTGTCGCTCAGCTATCGTTACGCCAATGTGGATCTGTATGAGGATCCGCCAAGCTCTGGCACGGATAGTGACATCGAGCGCGGGTTTGATCTGCAGTACCGGTTGAACAATGAAACAGAGTATTTGCCCGCCGTCGCCATCGGCTTGCGCGATTTTCTGACACCCGGTCGTTTCCAGTCTGAATATGTGGTTGCCTCCAAATCCATTGGGGACAATCTGATTGTGACTGCTGGGCTTGGCTGGGGTGCGCTAGGCACGCGGGACGGGTTTGACAATCCGCTTGGCAGTGGTCTGACAGATCGCGACGGCTATGACGGGTCGGACCCGGATGGCCAATTGGCATCCAGTGACTGGTTCCGGGGCGATGCGGCATTCTTTGGCGGTGTTGAATATCAGATCAATGACCGCTGGGGCGCGAAGCTTGAATATTCATCCAGTGAATATCCTGAGGTGGCAGGCGGTGTCGCCGTGCCGGTGGAATCGCCCTTTAACTACGGGCTGACCTACCGGCCCCGTCCAGGTATCCAGCTGGGATTGTCATATCTTTATGGCTCGCAGATTGGCATCTCGGGCAGCTTTACGCTGGATCCCAATGAACGGGCAAGTGGCAGCGGTCTGGAAAAGGCGCCACCACCGGTCAAGGTGCGGGCAGCAGACGCGCGGGCGGCGCAAAGCTGGGACAGGCAGGCCTTGCCTGATGCAGCCCTTCGCAATGCGTTGCGCGGGTTGCTGAAGCTTGAAAACCTGACCCTGACCGGGCTGGAACTGACAGACCGCACGGCACGGGTCCGTTACATCAACAACCGCTACCGGTCGGATGCGCAGGCGGCGGGTCGTGCCGCGCGGATGATGACCCAGATCATGCCGCCATCGATCGAAACCTTCATTCTGGAATCCGAACGCCGGGGTATCCCGGTATCGGCGATCAGCATCGCCCGTAGCGATCTGGAGCAGTTGGAAAACCGCGCCGGTGGGACCGAGGCGATCCGTCAGCGGTCTGGTTTTGGTGATGCGGGCGGCTCTGACGGTCTGGTCAGTCTGGAACGTGAAAGCAGCCCGTTTGCATGGGGGCTTGGTCCATACTTCCGGATTAATCCCTTTACAGGCGATGGATCGGTCAATGTCGATCTTGGGCTGCGGTTGCAGGGTGTCTACCGCATCCAACCCAATCTGGTCCTGTCCGGCGCAATCGACCAAAGCCTGTTGCCGCCCGATGATGACCCGACCGGCACCGAACGGACGCCGGATATTCAGAACGTGCGATCCGATGGCAGCCGTTATGGCAATGACGGGGTGCCAGTGCTGCAGCGTCTGTCGCTGACCCATTATTCCCGCCCCGGGCAGGACCTGTATGGCCGCGTCAGCGTTGGCTACCTGGAACGGATGTTCGGCGGTGTGTCGGGCGAATTGTTGTGGAAGCCGGTCGAAAGCCGGTTTGGGTTGGGATTGGAGTTGAGCCAGGTCGCACAGCGGGATTCGGATATGCGGTTCGGTTTTGACGAATATGACTATGACGTCACAACTGGCCACCTGTCCGCCTATTACGACCTTGGCAACGGATATCACACGCAGCTTGATGTGGGGCGGTATCTGGCGGGCGATTGGGGTGCGACCCTTTCGGTGGATCGGGAATTCGACAATGGCTGGGTGATCGGGGCCTATGTGACCCAGACCGACATGTCCTATGATGATTTCGGGTCCGGATCCTATAACAAGGGCGTCAGCATTTCGATCCCACAGGATTATTTTACCGGGTCCGCATCGCGGGGCAGCTACAGCAACACGTTTCGGACTCGTGTCGGGGATGGCGGTGCGCGCTTGTCGGTTGATGGCAGGCTTTATGATGTCATCCGCGGCGGGCACAAGGCGGACCTGTCGGATACATGGGGGCGGTTCTGGCGATGATGAAATACACAAGACTGATAATCCTGGGGCTGGCACTGACAGGCGTTACCGCATGCGGCCCAATGGCCAAGAACAACACGTTCAGCCAGCTTGGCGGCGCCTTGCTGGGCCTTGGCAAGGGCGCTGCAGAGGCACCCGCGCCTGCCGCATCAATCACGCGCGAGCAGGTTGTTTCAGAGCCGGGCAAATATATCCGGGTGTTTACCCGCAATCTGGACCGTTGGGACACCAATGTGCAGTCCGGCAGCAATGGCAACCGGTCGACATGGGTCGATAGCGCCAGTGTCAGCATCACATTCGAAAACGGGATCGTTGTGGCCACGCGCGGTCTGGTGCGTGATTTGATGGCAGCGGATGTCTCTGAAGTCTCGGCGGCGATCCGCTCAGGCGGCGGAGAAGCACGACGTAGGCATGAATTTCTGACCAATATGGACCGAATTTCGACTGAACTGTTGCAGTGCCGCATCGTTTCTCAGGGGGCGGAAACCATTGAAAGGCTGAAAACAAAGCAAAATACGACGCGTTTTGAAGAGAAATGCGCAAGCGAAGGCCTGCAATTCACCAATGTTTATTGGGTAAATGGCGCTGGACATATAATTCGCAGCTTGCAAGCGATCTCGCCACAGGCGGGATATCTTCAGATCGATATGTTCTAAACTTCGCTAGGTATCTTGGATTTTGCCTAATGTGCTGATTTAATGCGCCAATGTGGGGCGGCTTTTGGCCGACGTCCACCCGTGCATCAATGGAGAACAGATATGCGCCTTACTACTACGCTCGCCGCTGCCGCCGCTTTGGCCGTCACCGGTTTTGCCGCACACGCTGGTAACCCTGAACCTGCGGTTATGGATGCCCCAGTTGTTGTTGTGGAAGAACCAGCACCTGCTGGGTCCTCGATCAACAGCACTTACGTCATTGTTGGTATTCTGGCAGCCCTGCTGATTGCAGCTGCCGTGAACGAAGCCGACTAAAAGAATCTCGCTACGAGATAAATAATCGGCCGGCTTGAACCGGCCGTTTTGCAATAAAGGAAAATGAACATGCGCCTTACAACAACTCTTGCCGCTGCAGCTGCACTGACAATCTCTGGCTTCACCGCTAACGCTGGTGGCCTGGCCCCAGAAGTTATGGAAGCTCCAGTCGTCGTCGTAGAAGAGCCCGCACCTGCCGGTTCTTCCATCAACAGCACATACGTGATCGTTGGTATTCTGGCCGCTCTGCTGATCGCAGCTGCTGTCAACGAAGCTGACTAAGAATTTGTCGTTATGACAAATGATCGGCCGGCAGTGTTCTGCCGGCCGATTTTTTATGCGGGACCATGAACACGTGCTCCGCTACGATATATATGTGATGGGTCTGCCACTCTGATATCGATGACCCATGAATAACCAGTGACACCATGAAACCGAGGTCTACCGTGCATTTTTTGAAAGCGACAACACTTGCCGCCGTTATCTGTATCGCGGGTCAATCCGCGCAAGCTGGTGGATTGGCTGCCCCTATCCAAGAACCAGAGGCCGCAGCGCCCGAAGTGCCATTTGATCCGCCACAGGGTTCTGTAAATGGTGGCTACATTCTGCTGGGCGCGTTTCTTGCCATGGCGCTGGCCGCCGCCAGCAACTGATCGCCTTAGCGGCGCGCCATCATCGCCAGTCTGATCAAGGTGCGTTCCATCAACGCGCTTTGTGGTGCGGTGCTGGCTGAACGCAGTTGCAAATCCACATCCGTCAATGCGGTCAATGCCCGTTCCAACCGTGCGCGCCCCCAATGGCCTGCCTGACGCGCAATCTTGTCCCGCCGTGGTCCAAAGACGGGGGGCCGCAGCCGCCCGACCCCTGCACCAGGCCCGCCCGGATCAGACGCCACCACATGCAACCGCCGAAAATGCCGCATCGCCCCGATGCACAGCGTTACTGGGGTGACCCCTTGGGCATAAAGGTTGCGCAATGTCGGCCCCAATTGATCGGCTTGCCCTTGCGTGACGACATCCAGCACATCATCGACATCAACATCCGCTGATTGCGGTGCACAGGCCATAACATCAGCGACTGTCAGGACCGTTTCATCGCCGCGCTTATACAGGCTGATCTTATCCACTGTCTGGCGGAAATCGCCTGGTTCCAGGCTGCCTGCGAGTGACATCAGCATGTCCATCACGTCACGCTCTGGCCGCATGATCCCGGCTTGGCCCAGTGTCTGTTCGATATCGGCCATACTGGGCGGATCGTCATAAATGCCAATGGCGACGGCATTGCCGTGCCCCTCAAACACCTTGCGCAGGGCGGATTTCGCGGTCAGCTGACCGGCGGTGACGACAACCTGCGCATCCCCCGCCTGCCAGTCGCCCAAGGCGGCATCCAGCAGCTTTGACAGCCCGTCTGTAGCATCTTCGACAAAGGCGACCCTGTGTCCGGGAAAGAACCCTTGCGCCTTGATCGCGTCGTCCAGCAGGGCGGGATCCTTGCGCAGGTCGGCAGCATTGATCCGGGTCAGACGCATCTCTTCCTCGCCCTGGGGGCCAACAAGGGCGGCGATTGCCTCTTGCCGTTTGGCGGCAACGCGCATCGGGTCGGCACCAAAGATCAAAAGCCCGGTATGTGTCGGGTCAGGCTTGCGAAAGTAAGCCGTGGCTGCCTGCCCGGTCAGCTTCATTTGGTCAATCTGGGGGACAGGATCAGCAGGCGGCTGACAATCAAATCGGCCAGGGTGACCGACAGGCGGGCATTGGCGTCGGTTTCCGCCGCCTGTGTGGCCACGGTCGAACCGGTCGCGGCATAGCTGCTAAAGTTCTCGACCTTGCCGCTGTCGATCACCTGATTGTTGCGAAGGTCACGCAAGCGCCATGTCGCGTTCCCAATGACGTTGAACCGCACCGTGTCGCCGTCTGACGTGATCGCACCGGCGCGGCTGCCGCCCGACGGGCGCACGCGCAGCATGTAGCGCGCATTTTGTGCAGCACCGAGCCGCTTTTCCAACTGTTCGCGCATCCGAAAACCCGCCACGCTTTCCGGCGTGTCAAATGCGATCTGACCTTGTAGCGATGCCCCATCACGATGCACCGGCGCGAAGCCGCAGCCGCCTACGGCGGCGAGCAGACCCAACAGGGCTGCGCGGCGGGGGATCAGGTCAGATGACAATGTTCACAATCCGCCCGGGCACAACAATCAACTTTTTCGGCTGACCACCATCCAACGCACGCTGGACTGCGTCCACTTCCATCGCCATGGCTTCAATCGCGTCTTTGCTGGCATCCGCCGCAACTTGAATTTCAGCGCGGCGTTTGCCGTTGATTTGGATTGGCATGGTTACGGTGTCTTCAACCAGCATCACCTCATCCGCGACGGGCCATGGCGCGTTGGCGATCAGACCGGTGCCGCCATGCAGGGTCCAGATCTCTTCGGACAGATGCGGTGTCATGGGTGACATCAGCTGTGCCAGCACCTTGGCCGCCTGCACTTTGGTCGGTTTGCCTGCCTTTGATTTCTGCAGCGTTGCGGTAAAGGCATAAAGCTTGGCAATGGCCGCGTTAAAGCCAAAGGTTTCAACCGCCAGCGTCACGTCATGGATGGTGCGATGCATGGCGCGCAGCAGGTCGTCATCACCTTGACCGGGCGCGTCATCCATTCCCGCAATACGGTCGGCCAGCGTCCAAACCCGGTTCAGGTGTTTAAACGTGGCCTCGGCACCCGAGGCCGTCCATTCTACGTCGCGTTCCGGCGGGCTATCGGACAGGACAAACCAGCGGGCGGTGTCGGCCCCGTATTTTTGTAGGATGTCATCGGGATCAACGACATTCTTTTTCGACTTGGACATTTTCGCAGAGGGGATCACATCGACAGCTTCACCCGTGGCCCCCAGCCGCGCACCGCTTTCGGTCCATTCGATATGTTCTGGCAAGTGATAGACAGGGCGATCGTTTTCGTCCCGGGTCACGTAGATCTCATGCGTCACCATGCCTTGGGTGAACAGGGCGTTAAACGGCTCTGACGTGCCTTGCGGCAAATGGCCTGTCATATTCATCGCGCGGGCAAAGAATCGACTATACAGCAGGTGCAGGATCGCGTGTTCGATGCCGCCGATATACTGGTCCACATTCATCCAATAGGCCGCGTCATCCGCATTGGTGGGCGTCGCCGCATTGGGCGACGTGAAGCGCGCGAAATACCATGACGAATCCACGAACGTGTCCATCGTGTCGGTTTCGCGCTTGGCAGGCGTGCCGCAAGACGGGCAGGCACAATCGCGCCATGTCGGGTGACGATCCAATGGGTTGCCCGGGATATCGAAGGTGACATCATAAGGCAGCTCGACGGGCAGGTTTTCCTTCTTCTCGGGAACCACGCCACAAGCGTCACAATGCACAACCGGGATCGGCGTACCCCAATAGCGTTGGCGGCTTAAGCCCCAATCGCGCAGACGGTATTTCGTAACGCCCTGACCGATGCCGATCGCTTCGCAATGGGTGATGGCAGTCTCTATAGCCTCTTTACCGGTCCGCATTGCAGTGCGTCCATCGATCGGTAGCCGATACCGCACCTCATCCGACTTTGGCGGAACAAATGCCGGAATAGAATTGTGTTCACTAGGAAGCGTTTCGTAGGCAGAAGGCTCCCCCTTCCAACCTTCATGTAGACCCATGTCGGGCTCGAACACGTTGATAACCTTCAAGCCATATTTTCGTGCGAAATCCAAATCTCGCTGGTCATGCGCCGGACAGCCGAAAATTGCACCGGTGCCGTAATCCATGAGGATAAAGTTGGCGATGAATATGGGTAAGTCATCGCATTCATCAAATGGATGTCTCACAGTGAGACCGGTGTTGTATCCCAGCTTTTCCGCCTTTTCGACAGCCTCAGCGGTGGTGCCGCCCTTGCGACATTCTGCGCAGAAGGTTGCGACCTTGGGATTGGTTGCTTCCAACTCTTTGGCTAGTGGGTGATCAGGGGATATACCAACAAATGATGCGCCCATCAGCGTATCGGGGCGTGTGGTATACACCTCAATCTCGCCGCCATCGGTGCGTTCAAACGCGAATTGTAGTCCCCGGGACTTACCGATCCAGTTGGCCTGCATCAGCTTGACCTTGGCGGGCCAGTTATCAAGCGTATCAATCGCCTCCAGCAGTTCTTCGGAATAGTCGCTGATTTTGAAGAACCATTGCACCAGTTCGCGCCGCTCAACCTCGGCCCCGGACCGCCAGCCTTTGCCGTCGATCACCTGTTCATTGGCCAGCACGGTCATGTCGATCGGGTCCCAGTTCACCACGGCTTTCTTGCGATAAATCAGGCCCTTGGCCAGGAAATCAATGAACAAGGCCTGTTGCTGGCCGTAATAGTCCGGATCGCAGGTGGCGAATTCTCGGGACCAGTCAATCGACAGGCCCAGCGGACCCATCTGCGCCTTCATATCGGCGATATTGCCGTAGGTATAATCCTTGGGGTGAATGCCCGTCGCCATGGCCGCGTTTTCGGCGGGCATCCCAAACGCATCCCAGCCCATCGGGTGCAGGATGTTATGGCCCGTTGCCAGCTTATAGCGGGCAATGACGTCGCCCATCGTGTAGTTGCGCACATGGCCCATGTGAAGCTTGCCCGATGGGTATGGGAACATCTCAAGCACGTAATACTTCGGCTTGTCGTTGCTGCGGACGGCCTTGAACGTCTGCGCGTCAGCCCAGGCTTCCTGCCATTTCGCCTCAATCGTGGCGGGTGCGTAAGTGGTCATCGGATCGGTCTTTCAACAAAACGAAACGCCGGGCGGTGGGCCCGGCGGTATTGATAATCGGGCGGGGTGCCAATGGCTATAGGGCGCCGTCGGCAATGCGTAGCTGACGGGCGCGCGATAGGATTGCATCCTCGACGGCGCGCTGGGTCTCGATAGCGACCGGGCCACCACGTGTTTGCAACGCGACATTCAGTGAACGGGCGTCCAATGCGGGGTCTGTGACCTGAACCGTGGCGCGATAGGCGCGGCCGCTGCCCGGAGGGGTACCAAAGCCGGTGGAGATGACACCGGTAAAAGGATCAGCAGTCTGCACCGGCAGAAAACTAAGCACATCCAGCGATGCCGCCCAAAGGTACCGGTTTACGGCTACGTTTTCGGCGCCCCGCGGCGTTGGGGCGGGGCCACCGCCGCCGCATGCTGCCATCGCACCAATCACAAGCACCATCAGGCCAATACGCAGTTTTGTCAGGGTCGTTTTCAAGCTTTCTCTCCCAATGCTGGGTTTGGCAAAAGGTGTAGCGAAGGGGCAGCACTGTCACAAGCCAATATGGCATGAGGCCAAAAAGAAAGAGCGGCCCCGAAGGACCGCTCTGACTTAAGTCTGATCGACTGTTTGGCTTAGAACGAGAAGTTCAGCTCAACAGTTGTACCTTCCTGGTACTCGTCGGAACCGATTTCGTCTTCCGCGCCACCGTCTTTGTCAACAGCGTAGGAGATCAGGAAATCTGCGCCACCGCCCAGGTCGTACTTCGCAGCAACATAGTAGTCAGCGTCGTCTTCCGTTTCGTCCAGCGCACCAGCGAACAATGTCAGACCGTTGCCAACGTCATAGGAACCTTCGACCGACCACTTTTCTGTGCCCTGGTCGTCCTGATAGTCAACTGTGGCGCCGATTGGGCCGTCTGCATATGCAACGTTGATACCAAAGTTTGGTTCACCGTCCAGCGCGCCGCCCTGCTCGTCAACATAGTAAGCAGTTGCTGTCACTGGGCCGAATGGATAGGCCACTTTGATACCTGTGGACTGCTGATCATCAGTTGTGTTTTCAGCATAAGCAACAGTTACTGTTGCGCCACCGAATGTACCCTGAGCGGACAGGCCCCAGATTTCGTCGCCATTGAAGTCGTCGTCTGCATCAACGAAGTCTGTTTCTTCCTGGTAAGCAGCTGTGATCACAGCAACACCGGCGTCAACTTCTGCACCGAAAGACCATTGCTCTTCGCTGTCGTTGTCTTCGTCGATGATTGTCGAGATGGATGCTTTGACTGGGCCAGCAGCGATGTCGCCACGCAGAACAGCAGAGTCGCTGCCTGTGGATACGCCGTCAGATTCCATATCGCCAGCGGATTTCCAGTACTTCTCAGCGGCACGACCAGTGTCACCGAAGAACAGGCCGCCATTGGAAGCTTCCAAAGACAGAACGAAGTCAGAAGAGCTCAGATCAATGCCGCCATCGTCGTTGGCTGTGTCATTGTCTTCAGCAACAGTGATTTCGAAATATGCACCAGCTGTCAGACCGTTATCCAGAGTCGCCTTGGCGTCTGTCTTCAGGTTACCTTCCCAGTAGAAACCGGTTTCGTCATCATTGATGATGGTGTTGCCGTTGTTGTCGTTGTAACCCAGCGTTGTGCTCAGTGTGTGTGTGATCGATGTATGGCCGTCAGCAGCGGCTGCGCCAGCGAAGGCGACGAGTGCTGTAGAGGCAAGAAGGATGCTTTTCATGGATATTTTCCCTCGTGTTTTTGCATTCCCAAGAATGCCAGATTTACTAGCATTGCGGACTAACTGCGCCTTACGGCCTGCACACTCAAGTAAATTGGGGAAGTTATTGGTGGGTCAAAATAAAATGATGCATCAAGGACACACAGTGCTTTCGGCCATGACATTCAGGGCAAATCTCCCTATTTCAGGCCGAAACAACCCGTGATCCTTATTTTTCGGAGCCTTCCATGCCTCTCGCAGATATTCAGGCCAGAATGCGCGCCGCTTGTGAAGCGGCCGGTCGCGACACCCAAGATGTAGAGTTGATCGCCGTATCAAAGGTGCAGCCCAATGATCGAGTCGCAGCGATTCTCGATCAAGGACATCGTGTTTTTGGCGAGAATAAGGTGCAAGAGGCGGCGGGCAAGTGGCCTGCCTTCCGTGAGCGCTATCAGAACATCACATTGCACCTGATTGGGCCGCTACAAACCAACAAAGCCCGGCAGGCGATGGAGCTGGCGCAGGCCATCCATACGCTCGACCGTCCAAAGCTGGCCAAGACCATCGCCCGGCTGGCGCAAGAGATGGGGCAATGCCCTGATCTGTTCATTCAGGTCAATACCGGCGAAGAGCCGCAGAAATCTGGTATCCTGCCAACAGAGGTCGACGCCTTTGTCGCCGAGACCCGTGCGCTGGACCTGCCATTGAAAGGGTTGATGTGCATTCCCCCGGTGGATGAAGAACCGTCACTGCATTTCGCCTTGCTGGCCAAGATCGCGGAACGCAACGGCCTCAAAGGTCTGTCCATGGGAATGAGCAGCGATTTTGAACGCGCCATCGCGTTGGGTGCCACCCATATCCGCGTCGGCTCTGCCATTTTTGGTGAGCGTGTCTACGGGTGACGGCTATCTACACCCCGCCGCAGGACCCGCTTGATATTCTGTATGACGATCACGAGGTGCTGCTGGTCAACAAACCCAGCGGCTTGTTATCGGTGCCAGGCAAGGGCCCTGATCTGGCCGATTGCCTGATCGCGCGGGTGCAGGCGGCCTTTCCCACAGCATTGCTTGTCCACAGGCTGGACCGGGATACATCCGGGGTCATGATCTTTGCGCTGACCCCGCATGCGCAGCGTCACCTTGGTCTGCAATTTGAAAAACGGCAGACGAAAAAGACGTATGTTGCCCGTGTCTGGGGTGAGGTGGCGGAAAAAACCGGCACTGTTGATCTGCCGTTGATCGTGGATTGGCCGAACCGGCCTTTGCAGATGGTTGATCATGAAAATGGCAAACAGGCGGTAACCGATTGGCGGGTGGTGCGCGCCGGCAATGAGGAAACCCGGATCAGGCTGATGCCTCGCACGGGGCGGTCGCATCAATTGCGGGTGCATATGCTGGCTTTGGGCCACCCGATCTTGGGTGACCCGTTTTACGCGACAGGCCCAGCCCGCGATTTTCCCCGGCTGATGCTGCATTCCGAAACCTTGCAGTTCCGGCACCCCGATGGCGGGCGGGGGATGCGGATCACCGCAAAATGCCCGTTTTAGGCGGCCAGGAACGCCACAATGGCATCGATCTCGCTCTGGTTGATCTCATGACCGCCGGGATGCCAGTTTATCTGCACCGTTGCACCCTGCGCGCCCATGTAACCGGCCAGACGCTCTGTCATTGGGGCCGGGCAGATCGGGTCACGCTGGCCTGCGGTGATCAGCACCTTCCGACCGCGCAATCCAGATTGCGGCGCCGGTTCCCAAGGGATCAGCGGGTGCATCAGGATCAGCGTATCCACCAGTTCCGGTCGCTGCAGGGCAACCGACGCAAGGATGTTCGCCCCGTTTGAATAGCCCAGCCCGATCACTTGATCAGCCCCGGTCGCGGCACGCTCTGCATCTATAAATGTAGCCATCGCGTCCGTCCGGCAGGTTAGATCGTCCATATCATAGACGCCTTCGCCGGTGCGGGCGAAGTAGCGTAGGGCACCATGTTCGGACACGTCGCCGCGCGGGGATGTGATATGGGCGTCCGACATCAGCTGTCGGGCAAATCCGTGGAACTGATCTTCGGTGCCGCCGGTGCCGTGAAAGGTCAGGAACAGCGGTTGACCCGCTGCCCCTTTTGTTCGTTTCGCAACATAGGCCATATCAGTCGCCAATCGGCGCCATTGTGCTTTCCAGCCTTGCGCGCAGATGTTCATGCTGGCTGGGCAGTTTGAGCGCCTCGCCCAGATGGGCGGTATCCTCGTCGCGATCAAAGCCGGGTTCATTGGTGGCCACCTCGAACAGCACGCCGCCGGGGGTTCGGAAATAGATCGCATAGAAATAGTCGCGGTCGATTACCGGGGTGACCTGATAACCTGTATCAAGCAGGGCTTCGCGCACTTCCAACTGGCGGGCGCGGTTTTCGACGGCAAAGGCGATGTGGTGAACTGACCCGGCGCCTTGCAAGGCACTTTGGGCTTCAGGCGTCACCTCAACATCAATCGCATTCGCGGCATTGCCACCCGGCACGATGAAGCGGGTCACATTGCCCTGCGTACCGTATTTTTCGTAACCCATGAACTGCAACAGCTCTGCACTTGCAGCCCCGTTGCGCAGGCGCATATCGGCGGAATGAAAACCACGGATCGCGATGTCTTCGCCAATGCCATTGCCGGTCCATGGCGTGCGGTTGTCATCGGCCTCGACAAGGGCAAAGCCGTCACCGTCGGGACCATCAAACAGAACACGCGTTTCGCCAAAGCGGCTGTCCTGCGACAGGCCCGTGACATCGAACGTCGTCAGACGGTCCAGCCAGCCAGATGCGGACCCTTTTGGAATGGTGAAGGCCGTGCGCCCCACCTCACCCACACCGGGACGACCCCGGGCCGCATTGGGAAACGGGAAATAGGTCATGACCGTGCCGGGGGTTCCGGCCTCATCCCCGTAATAGAGATGATAGACGTCTGGCGCGTCGAAATTCACCGTTTTCTTGACCCGGCGCAGGCCAAGCACATTGGTGAAGAACGCATTATTTTGGCGGGCATCGCGCGCCAATGATGTCACGTGATGCAATCCTTTGATCTGTTTGAGCATTTTCACTCTCCTATCCTTTGCATGGATAGATAAATGAAATTCAGATGCACAAAACAGCGATGGCCGCACCTATTTGGTGCGGCCATGCACATGACTATTGGGGCAGTTAGTCGTCAGCGCCTGACCAGCCAGAGATGGATTTCGCTTCCAGAAATTCCTCAATCCCCCAAACGCCGCCTTCGCGGGCGCGGCCAGACATCTTGACGCCACCAAAGGGCGCGCCTTGTCCGCGCGACTGGCCGTTCATTTCCACCATGCCGGACCGCAGGGCGCGGGCCATGCGGTTGCGCTTGGCGCCATCCTGGCTTTGGACATAGTTGGTCAGACCGTAAGGCGTGTCATTGGCGATCTGCACGGCATCCTCTTCGGTATCGAAGGGGATGATCGACAGGACAGGGCCAAAGATTTCCTCCTGCGCGATCCGCATGTCGTTGCGGACATCCGCAAACACGGTGGGGCGGACATAGTAGCCGCGGTTCACACCCTCTGGCAGGCCTGGGCCACCAGCGACAAGGCGGGCACCTTCGTTCATGCCAACTTCGATCATGTCTTGGATTTTGGTCCACTGGGTCTTGTTGACGACGGGGCCGATATGACGGCCGGTTTCGGAGGCTGGGCCAACGCCAACCTTGCTTGCCACTTCGGCGGCGGTTTCAACCGCCTGATCATAGACCGACCGCTCCACCAGCATGCGGGTCGGGGCGTTGCAGGATTGGCCGCTATTATTCATGCAATGCAGAACGCCACGTTTGACGGCCTTTTCATCAGCATCGGCGAAAACCACGTTAGCGCCTTTGCCACCCAGTTCCAGTGTCACCAGTTTCAGCGTTTCTGCCGCCGCTGCCGAGATCGCCTTGCCCGCCCGGGTGGACCCGGTAAAGCTGATCATCGCCACATCTTCGTGGCGTGACAGCTGACTGCCAACGCCAACACCATCACCATTGACGAGGTTGAAGACACCCGGTGGCACACCGGCGTCATGGACAAACTCGGCAAACAGCAGTGAGGATAGTGGCGCCTCCTCTGACGGTTTCAGCACGATGGTACACCCGGCCAACAAGGCCGGGATCACCTTCAGCGTGACCTGGTTCATCGGCCAGTTCCACGGAGTGATCAGGCCGACAACGCCGATCGGTTCCATCGCGATGCGATCATCAGGCGCGTGCGACCCCAAGGGGCGAACCCATTCAATCTCGTCAAATGCGGTCAGGAACCCTTCGATATGCCAGGGCCCGCTGGTGGCTTGACTGCTGCGCGCCATATCAATTGGGGCACCCATTTCCAGACTGATCGCCTCGGCCATTTCTTCGGACCGGGCCTGATACTGCGCAAGGATCTTTTTGACATATTCCGCCCGTTCGGCGGGCGGGGTCGCGGCCCAACCGGGGAATGCGGCGTTGGCGGCGGCAACAGCCGAATCCGTATCCGCCTGATCACCAAGCGAGATGACGGCGCAAACATCTTCTGTTGAAGGGTCGATCACATCATGATCGCGCGCTTTGACAGGGGGAACCCAGGCACCGTTGATATAGAAATTGCGGTTCTCAATCATCTTACGACCTCGTTGTTTTCAGCGCATTCTGATCACTGTTTGTGACCGGACACAAGCAGATGTGGTACTCCCCTCGCGCCGGGTTTAGAATAGGCGTCGAAGGTATTCTGCCAAAAGGAGAACGGCAATGAGCTTGCGTATCAATGACACAATTCCTGACCTGACGGTTGAGACTGACCAAGGCACGTTTTCACTGCATGACTGGATTGGTGACAGCTGGGCGATCCTGTTTTCGCACCCCAAGGATTTCACACCCGTCTGCACCACAGAATTCGGGGCCGTGGCGCAATTGGCCGCTGAATGGGAAAAGCGGGGCACCAAGGTGATCGGCGTCAGCGTTGACGGTGTTGAGGATCACAAGAAATGGAAAGGCGATATTGAAACCGTTGGCGGGGCCAAGGCCGGTTTCCCGATCATCGCCGATGCCGGGCTGGAAGTGTCCAAAGCGTTCGACATGCTACCGGCAGAGGCTTACCTGCCCGACGGGCGCACGCCCGCTGACAGCGCGACCGTGCGGTCGGTGTTCATCATCGGACCAGACAAGCAGTTGAAGCTGTCGATGACCTATCCGATGACTGTCGGGCGCAACTTTGCCGAGGTGCTGCGCGCACTGGATGGTTTGCAGACCTCAATCGGGCGGGGCGTTGCGACGCCTGCCAACTGGAATGTGGGCGATGACGTGATCATCCCTGCCACGGTCAGCAACGAAGACGCGCAAGCCAAGTTCGGTGATTTCACCACCGTGCTGCCCTATCTGCGCACCACCAAGCTAAAGGACTGATTGGTCCGCTTGTGCAAGGGCCCTTTGACGGGCCCTTGCCGCCTAAAACTGATAAGATACGTTCAGCCCCACATAGGGCAGGATCGACAGGTCAGCGGCGTCATCCTGCGCATCCTGATAGTCGGCATCATTGTCGATATCATCCTGGATCGTGGCATTGCTGGCGGTTGCCGTCAGGTCGATCCCCCCGATCAGGACCAGCCCTAGTTCTGAATTGAATGACCAGCCATCGCCGAAACCCAGATCATAACCTGTGGTGATCATGGGCGCGATTTCGTTTTCGAACTCTGCCGAAATTTCCAGCGTCTCACCCGGATAGACAACATCATTCACCTCAACATCGCCGGACACCAGCGCATCGATATCACTGTTGGAAAACAATAACCCGGCTGAGACACGCCAACCCGAAGCAACCGGGTAATAATCGGCAAGCAAGGCAACAGCACCCAGCTGCACATCAACCTCTGTGGTTTCCAGACCGTCCTCATCAGTTTCGGAATAGCTATAACCACCCATCAGCGCCCCGCGCACACGCCATTGGGGATTGGTGTAATATCCTGCCTCCAGATTGGCGCCGAATGTCGACAAGCCAAGCGCGACGGTCGTATCGCCCGCCTCCTGCGCGTACGACGACGTTGCGAAACAGGCGAGGGTCGCGGCGAAAAGGAACGATTTCATCAAAGATCTCCGGGCTATGTTGATAACTGCGTGTTAGATGCTCAATCTCAACAAATAGTTGAGATCAGAGCGAAAAACCTAACGCCCACGAAACCCAGGGATCGCGCCAAGAAAGCGTGCCCTGGATTTCCGACGCTTATAACATGTGATGACAGCCGCAAACTTTTCGCGGGCTTCTTTCCAGGGGAACTGAAAATGCGCATCCGGACTGCGCCAGCCCGCCCCGTAATTCAGCGCCAGCATTTTGTCGGCATCGCACGGGGCAGGGAAGGCCGCGCCGTTCAACATTTGTGATCCCAAAGGGAAAACATCATCGCGGTGCAGTTCGCCAAATGTATGCGGCCAGATAAAGACACGATCATCGCGTATCCACATAGGAAAGAGGTCCACGACCACGCCTGATGTCATCTCGATCTTGATCACCGGGCTGCGTTTGCTGAACGCGGCCGGGCTTTGCAAGGCGCCGGTCTGGTTCAGCCGGTCGCCCAAGGCAAATAGCCCGGTCACCAGCGCATCATCGGTTGATCCATCGATTAGCACCGCCAGGTCAGCATCATCATCATGGCCCAGGAACGCGCCTTCACGGACGGCCCCAAGGAGCGTGCCGGAGTTGATGAAACTCTGCACGCCAAGATTATCCAAAATGGCAATGATCTGGGTCAGTTCCGAAGTGACTTCATCGATATCACGGTTTCGGAAGGGCAAAGTGTAACCATGCATCGTCAGGACATAGGGGGCGGTCAGCGCGGTCAGTTCATCGCAGAAAGCCGTGAACGCATCAGTTTTGCCTTCGGCCTCTCGATGTGCCTTGATCCTTGTCTTCAGGGTTTGGCAGCGCTGAGCCTTTAAGCGGTGCTTGCAATAGATTTTGACGACACGCTCGGTCCAGTCGACGCCTCGCTGGGCGCGCGGGATTTGATCCAGCTTGGTGCGCAATGTTTTGTAATCTGGTACGGCCTGACCATCGGCGCCCCGCAACTGGGCGTCTAGCGCGTGCAAGATCACCCAAGCATCCGCATCCAGCGGTTTGGTCTGTTTGGGAATGTTGCGCGGGCGCAGCAGGCTGGTCACTGATTATCTCCAGGGCACCGGGACTATGAACCCGGTTTTACGGAGGCTGCCGCGATTTGACAACGACCGCCGCGCATGCGTCCAGCGGGGTGACAGGACGTCAAGGCAACCGTAACGTGAAACGATGAAACCATTTGATTCCTATATCATTTGTACCAGCCCGCGCAGTGGAAGTACGCTGTTGTGTCGAATGCTGAGAGAAATTGGTCATGCTGGGTTCCCGGATTCACATTTCCATGAACCCTCTTTAGAAAAATGGCTTGGGTACCATCGATTGAATGCTGACGATTTCGACAAATCAGAGGATGTGCTTCGGGCGATATTTGACGCAGCACATCAAACCGGATGCGCCGGTTCGGGTATTTTTGGTCTGCGGTTGCAACGAAGAAGTTTTGACTTCTTCATGCAGCAGTTGAAGGTGCTTCACCCATCATGCGACGGCGACAAGGCGCGGGTCGAAAGGGAATTCGGCAGGACACTCTTTATCCATTTGACCCGTCAAAGCAAATTGGACCAGGCGATATCGGTTGTGAAGGCCACACAAACTGGTTTGTGGCACAAGGCACCTGATGGGACAGAATTAGAACGCAACGGCGCAGCCCAGGAACCAGTCTATGATGCGACAGCAATATCGGCAGAAATGGCGGTGTTCGTAAAGGCGGATGAGGACTGGAAGCTGTGGTTTGCAGCCCAAGACATAAAGCCACTGCGTATCAGCTATGATGACCTATCTGCTGATCCTTATGCACAGCTATCGCGCATCGTTGCGGCGTTGGGGCTGGCATATGAACCCGCCGATAAAACCGTGGTTCCGGTTGCCAAACTGTCAGATAACGTAAGCCGCGAATGGGCTGATCGGTTTCGATCCGAAGGTCGCGATCTGACTTGCTGACACGATGATCGCGAGGTCTTGCGAAGCTGCCCGTCAAGATCGGGTTGCGCCCCAATAAAAAGGCCCCGGCGTTTCCACCGGGGCCTTTTTATTGGGTGAGATCCCGGATCAGGTCCGGGACGACGTTGGGATCAACCCTCTGCCGCTTCCTCTTTCTTGATTTCCTGACCGGTGTCCTGATCAACCATCTTCATGGCCAAACGGACCTTGCCGCGGTCATCAAAGCCCAGCAGCTTGACCCAGACTTCCTGACCCTCTTTCAGAACATCGGAAGGATGGTTCAGACGGCGGTTTTCGATCTGGGACACGTGGACCAGACCGTCTCGCTTGCCAAAGAAGTTCACGAATGCACCAAAGTCGACCAGTTTCACAACTGTCCCTTTGTAAATCACGCCTTCTTCGGGTTCTGCCACGATCGAATGGATCATGTCATAGGCCTTCTTGATCGCCTCGGCATCGTTGGAGGCCAGCTTGATCACACCGTCATCGTTGATATCGACCTTGGCGCCGGAGGTTTCCACGATCTCGCGGATGACCTTGCCACCCGACCCGATGACTTCACGGATCTTGTCGGTTGGGATCTGCATGGTTTCGATCTTGGGGGCGTGAACACCCAGATCATTGGCGGTGTTCAGGGCTTTGCCCATCTCACCCAGGATATGCAAACGGCCAGCTTTGGCCTGATCCAGCGCTTTTGACATGATCTCTGGCGTGATGCCCGCGATCTTGATGTCCATCTGCAAGGATGTGATGCCGTTTTCGGTACCAGCCACCTTGAAGTCCATATCGCCAAGGTGATCCTCATCACCCAGAATGTCGGATAGGATGGCGTACTGACCATCATCTTCCATCACCAGACCCATGGCCACACCGGCAACCGGTGCTTTCAAAGGCACACCGGCGTCCATCATGGACAGGGAACCACCACAAACGGATGCCATCGAAGATGATCCGTTGGATTCAGTGATCTCTGACACAACGCGGATCGTGTAGGGGAAATCCGTTGCTGCTGGCAGAACCGCCTGAAGCGCGCGCCAAGCAAGTTTCCCGTGACCGATTTCGCGACGGCCCGGCCCCATCACGCGGCCAACTTCACCGACCGAATAGGGTGGGAAGTTATAGTGCAGCATGAAGTTGGATTTATACATGCCGGTCAGGGCATCGATCATCTGCTCATCATCGCCAGTGCCCAGTGTGGTCACGACCAGACCTTGGGTTTCGCCACGTGTGAACAGGGCAGAACCGTGGGTACGTGGCAGAACGCCGGTCTCGGACACAATCTCGCGGATCGTATCAAGCGCACGCCCGTCGATCCGCTTGCCGTTCTTGACGACGTCACCGCGCAGAACACCGGATTCCAGTTTTTTCAGTGCCGCGCCCAGATTGCCGTCTTCCTGCTGTTCTTCAGTCAGGGCCGCAACGATGTCTTCTTTTGCGGCTTTCACCGCAGCCGTGCGTTCCTGTTTGTCAGTGATCGCATAGGCAGCGCGCATCTTGTCTTCACCGGCAGCTTTAACAGCGGCAGACAGGTCAGAGTAATCAACCGGCTGGAAATCAAACGGCTCTTTCGCGCAGTCCTCGGCCAGATCGATAATCAGGTCGATGACAGGCTGAATCTGTTCGTGGGCGAAGTTGACGGCGCCGAGCATTTCTTCCTCGGTCAGCTCATATGCTTCGGATTCCACCATCATCACGGCGTCTTTGGTGCCGGCAACAACAAGATCCAAACGCTGCTCTGGGTTCAGACGCAAGTTGTGCATGTCGTCGATTTCAGGGTTCAGGATGTAGTCACCGTCCACAAAACCAACGCGGGCTGCCGCAATCGGGCCCATGAACGGCGCGCCTGAAATGGTCAGGGCGGCGGAGGCCGCGATCATCGCCACCATGTCCGGGTCATTAACCAGATCGTGGGACAAAACCGTACACATCACCAGCACTTCGTTCTTAAAGCCAGGGACGAACAAGGGGCGGATCGGACGGTCGATCAAACGGGCAGTCAGCGTCTCTTTTTCAGTGGGACGTGCTTCGCGCTTGAAAAAGCCGCCTGGGACTTTCCCGGCGGCGTAATACTTCTCTTGATAGTGGACGGTCAGCGGAAAGAAGTCCTGACCCGGCTTTTGGGCCCGTGCGAATGTCACGTTGGCCATAACGCTGGTTTCGCCCAGCGTTGCGATGACAGAGCCATCGGCTTGACGGGCAACCTTGCCCGTTTCGAGTGTGAGCGTTTCTTCGCCCCACTGCATTGATTTTTTCACTTCGTTAAACATCATGTTTTCCTAGTTGGCCGATTTGCGGCCTTTTGCGTAGGGGGCGTATTCCCCCTCATCCCGGTATCTTCTTTTGTCAGGCGCTGGAATGCGGGCGCCGGCTTTCAGATTTGCGGGCCATATCGGGTTTTGGCAGGTTTGGGAAGACCAAGCAGATATCCAGCCGCCCGACGCGGTGCCATGTTACTGCAATGGGCAAATCCACTCATATGCCGGAGCAGGGAAGGTCTGGATTGAACCCGACTGTACGATGCTGCCGTTCTCACGAACACCGGCTTTTGCTTAGCGAGTTCAAAACCGGATTTGTGTTGAGTGTACGTGAACTACGCAAGCTTCGCGGTCATTCCAAAGGAACGATTCCTGAAAAAGGTTGTGTCATCACAAAGCACACCTAAATGTTAAGTGCGTTTACATGAGGTGGAAACCGATGGCGAAGTCATTTTTCAGCAAAGTTGTTCTTACTTTAGTTCTTGTGGCGTTTCCCAGTATCCTGGCGGCACAGTCTGCTACAGAAAGTGCAGAGCGCATCATTGAAGTTGATGTGCTTGCACCGTCACTTGCGGGCAACTTGCTGAAAACACCGAGCGTTCAGTCCGCTGCAATCTATCTTCCGCCCAATTACAGCAAACAGCCGGATCGTCGCTTTCCAGTGATCTATCTTCTCCACGGAATATTCGATGACTACGGGGTTTGGGTTGAGAATTTCGAGGTTCCGACGATCCTGGATAGAATGATCTCGAACGGAGAACTACCTGAAATGATCGTTGTAATGCCTAACGGCGGTAACAAATATGGGGGAGGCTACTATCGGAACTCGCCGGTAAGTGGAAACTGGGCAGACTATATCGCAGGTGATCTCGTTAAATACGTCGATGAGAATTGGCGAACGCTTAACCATCCAGAAAGTCGTGCCGTCGTAGGCCATTCAATGGGGGGCTATGGCGCGCTCAACTTGGCAATGAATAGACCGGGGGTCTTTTCGGTTGTTTGGGCTCTTAGTCCATGCTGCTTAACGCCCAAACAAGACCTCAGTCTTGGGAACGACGCGTGGAGGCGGGCTTCTGAAATCAAGGAGACGGGCGATATTCAGAACCTCTTGGAGGAACGAGATTTTTACCCAATTGCAATTCTGGGCATCGTCACCGCATTCAGCCCAGATCCGGATGCCGAGCTTATTTATGGAGACTTCCCATTTGACATCGTTCAAGGGGAGATTGTTCTTGATCGCGAGGGTTTCGACACCTTTGTTGATGAGTTTCCGGTTCGGCAAGTGCGCCAAGCGCGTGGGGCGCTTCGTGATCTCCGAGGGCTTGGAATGGGCGTTGGTCTGGATGATCAGTTTTTGCATATCCCGACAGGAACAATGGAATTCTCGCAGCGTCTAGGGGAAGAACGGATTCCACATCAGTTGGATGTCTATGTTGGTGATCATCGTCAACTTGTCGTGGACCGCTTGGAACGCATCGTCTTTCCATGGGTGGCTGGGCGACTGGTGTTTTCAGAATAGTGTTTTCGGCGCGGCATCTGTCTTAAGAGACTACGAGACCTACCGACATATGCGTATGTTGTGATGGTATCATTCGCCTCTGGCGTCCCGTGAGCCTGCGCGCTACCACTATTGGTATGATTTTGAACCTGCCCAATATCCTGACCATTCTGCGGCTTTTGGCAGCACCTGGTGTGGTGATCATGTTTCTTTATTTCAACCGGCCTTGGGCGGATTGGTTTGCTTTGGTCCTGTTCATTGCCGCCGCTATAACCGATTTTCTTGACGGATATCTGGCCCGTGCATGGAAACAAGAAACCAAGCTGGGGGCGATGATGGACCCGATTGCCGATAAGGCCATGGTCATCATTGCGCTGCTGGTCATCACCGGCTTTTCCGGCATGAACCCATGGATCCTTTTGCCCGCCACGATCATCATCTTTCGTGAGGTTTTCGTATCTGGGCTGCGCGAATTTCTGGGTGAAACCGCAGGCCGTCTGAAAGTCACCAATCTGGCCAAATGGAAAACCACTGCGCAGATGGTCGCCATTGCCGTCCTTTTTGCAAAAGGGGCTTTTGAGCATTATTTCATCGAACAAAGTATCGGCATGACGGATGAAATGGTGCAGGGCATCCTTGATGGGGCCATCCCGGATGAGGTCGGTCTGCGCTGGAAATTGACTGGGTGGGAGGCAAGCTGGTGGGGCGGTATTGTCCTGCTATGGATCGCGGCAATCCTGACCCTGATCACCGGGTGGGATTATTTCCGCAAGGCACAACCATATCTAAGGGATGTTGGCTGATGAATGTGATGTATTTTGCCTGGGTCAGGGAACGGATCGGGATACCGCAAGAAAAGGTGGAAACCGAGGCTGCGACCGTCAATGACCTGATCGCCGAATTGACCGCGCGCGAAGACCGCTATGCCGCCGCCTTTGCCGATACATCGGCACTGCGGGTCGCGCTTGATCAGGAACTCTCGGATTTCGACGCACCCCTGGCAGGAGTGCAAGAGGTCGCGTTCTTTCCGCCGATGACAGGTGGCTGATGCAGATCAGGGTCCAATCAGAACCGTTTGATGCAGGGGTCGAACTAAATGGCTTCGCCCAAAACCGCACCGATATCGGCGCTGTGGTCAGCTTTACCGGCGTGGTGCGCGACACTGACGGCAACCTGCAGGAAATGCTGATCGAACATTACCCAAGCATGACACAATCGGCGATTACCAAGATCGCGCAAGAGGCGGTGGATCGCTGGTCGCTTGCTGATTGCCTGGTCATCCACCGGCATGGGGCGCTGAAACCCGGCGCGCCGATCATGATGGTCGCAACCGCCGCTGCCCACCGGGCCGCCGCGTTTGAGGCGGCTGATTTCCTGATGGATTACCTCAAATCTAGGGCGCCGTTCTGGAAAAAGGAAATCACCGATCAGGGGGCCGATTGGGTGGCTGCCAAAGACGCCGACGAAGAAGCGCTGGACCGCTGGTAGGGCATTGTCGCCCGGCTGTCATAAAGCCCTGTCCACTATAACAAAACCTTCACGCAAACGTCGCGAAACCGTTGGGTTCGCTGCCTAGCCTAGAGTGATCATTCGGGGCTTGCCCTGATCACCTAGCAAGGGCGGCTTTATGACGTTAGCGATCGGTATCCGTGTTGCGCCTTGCCCCAACCCGCCAAAGCAGGAGCAAGGGCAATGAATGTGCGCATCACTGATCTGGGCAACCACCGGTCCATGGACAAAACCGGCGAAGCCACCTCGCAGGACGTGCCAGAGGGGCGACATTTCCTTGGTTCTGCGCGGCTTCCCGATGGGCATCCGTCAAAGCGGCTGTTGCGGATTGATCCGCTGCCCGACGGCTATCGGCCCCTGATCCGGGGCCACAGCCGGGATCGGATCAACAAGTTGCAACAGGCCATCTCCGGGTCGCCTGATGCCCATATCCACATGCCACATACGGGCATCCGGTTATTCCCGCCAAAGGCGTTCCAATCCAAGGAACGGACGAGACGGGTGATCGATGAACTGGTCGCACCCTATCCGAACCGGGCAAAGCGATCGGTCAAACGGGTCATCTATCGGGGGCAGGCATGGTATATTGCGGCCCTGATGATGCGGACCATGCCAGAGGTCTGCATCTGCTGGAATGGGGTGCGGGGGCATCGGCGGCTTTTCATGGATGTGGCGCAGGACCTTGGGCTCACACATTTATATATGGAAGAATCGCCAATCCCCGGTCGGATCACCTGCGATCTGGCGGGGGTGAATTTCGAAAACTCTTTGCCACGGCGGATGGATTTCTACCGGGCCTGGCAGGGGATGTCCGGCATTGATGCACAGGCATGGCGTGATCTGTCCACGCAACTCGTCGCGCGCCAGACGGTGCATCCCTACACCGCGCAGGAACAACGGGATATCAGTGGCGAGGGGAAGTATATCTTTTGCCCGCTACAGGTGCCCACCGACAGCCAAGTCGTCAGCTTTGGCGGGCGGTTCAAGTCCATGAAAACCTATGTTCAAGAGCTCTGCGATGCAGCCCAATCGCTGCCCCGTGGCTGGCATCTGCGGATCAAGGAACATCCGTCCAGTCAGGTGACGTTTCAGGATATCATTGCACAGAACGCCAGCAAGAAACTGAAACTGGACAACAAGACCGACACGTTCTTGCAGGTCAAACACGCGCAAAGCGTTATGACGCTCAATTCCTCTGTCGGTATCCAGTCGTTTTACTTTGACAAACCGGTGATGACATTGGGACAGGCATTCTGGGATTTCGGTGGGCTGGCCGAACATCTGCCGACGGGCGAGGCTTTGCGTGATGCGCTGGCCACGCCGGACCGATCATGGTTTTCGGCCAGTGATCGCGATGCATTCATGAACTACCTGACTTTTGCTTATTATCAGGTGGAGCAGGACGTTGCAGATGGCAAGATCAGCCTGAATGACATCATCATGCAGGCCAGTAAACGGGACGCGCTGCTGGAACATGTGCTGAGAGAAGAACGCCCTGCGGGCCAAACTGCCGACACTATGGTCTGATCAAACGTGCAGCTTGACTCTGCCCTTTGCGGCAAGCGACCTCGCGCGTGACACAGCACCTTTTTGCAAAACAACATTAGGCGGAAAGCCGCCATGTTTGTTGCGAATTACGCAACGAAAACAGCAGGGTAACCTTTCCACGGTGGCATTGGAAACAACCGCGCCCTACACAAAAATACCTGCGTTGCAATGCGCCCGGAATGGACCATACGCGATAGCATACACAGTTTGGCTTCGCCGGTTTTCAAGTGTTTCCCCAAAAAATCTAAATGAGGACAACATGTCAGCGCCATTCACGCGACCTTCCATCATCCTTTCTCTTCTTGTCTCGCTTGCTGCTTGTGGCGGCGGGGGCGGCAGCGGTGGCAGCGGGGGAGGAACACCAGATGTAACACCACCCGATCCTGACATCACCCCAAACCCCGATCTGGTCTATGCAGACGACCAGCCGGTTACGCGCGACAGTTTTGTTGGCAAGTCTTTCCCAATCTCACTGGTGGTTGGCGCGGCAGGCAATGGAGCAGCCCCCAAGCGCGTGACGGCAACCATCGAATACATCACCTCCGACAAAGCCATCCTGACCTATGCAGGCCGTTCCACTGAATTCAACTACAGGAATGCGCTCAGTCAGGAAAACTGGTCCAGCGGCGCGCCCAATACCGACGGCAGCCCCTTGCAGGACCTGCGCATCGATCGGGTGTCAAAGGCGGTGCGCGGTATCGCAATCGGCAATGATTTCATCCCCAACCCCAACCTGCCCGCGGCCGAAGGCACATTCGGGTTCGTGACACCACAGAACCGGCTAACTGGCACGACAAATTACAGCTCTGGCTTTGGGTCGCGCATATTGGTCACATCCACTGACTGGATCGAACAAGGCGACGGTAGCTTTAGCCGGATCGAAAGAATTGTTGAAGCTGATGGGGAAGCCGTGAACATCAATGTTGATTTTGGCACGGGCGATGTGACCGGTACGTTGTTTAATGGGTCTTATCAGTCCACAGATGATCGTCAGGCAGGATCAAGTTCGGTCACACACGACCTGACGGTCAGGCTTCAGGACGCTTCGGTCAGCGGGTCAGGCTTTACCGGTGACATCGTCGTCGAAACAACAGCCAGCAGTAACCCAAGAGAGGTTGTAAACGGCGGAATCGGTCCACAAGGTGAGATCCTGCCATCCGAGGTGGTGATGAACAGTCAGGCGTCGGAAGGCACGTTCTTTGGCTATAACGCCGAGGGCGTCGGCGGCACGTTTGAAGCCAATTATGACGAAACATTCTCCCGCGCCGAAGGGCCACCATCCACCGGCATCGCGGCAGAAGAAGTCACAGAAAACCGGACGCTGGTTGGCGATTTCATCGTCAACAAATAGTTGGGGTTGGGGCCTGTTCAGGTATCACTATGTAGAACTTTCTCTGGTGCCTGCGCAAGTTCCGCGCAGGGCTGATGCCGGAAGCATGTTGTCAGGTGATTGTTGATCAGGCCCGTTGCCTCCATGAAGGCGTAAACAATGGTCGGGCCGCAAAACTTAAAACCGGCTTTCTTGAGGTCTTTTGATATTTGAACGGACAAATCCGACTGGGTTGGCATCGCCGTCCGGTCGGAAAGGGTCGTGCGCAGCGGCGCCCCATCGACATAGCGCCACAGAAACTGGTCAAAGCCTTGCGCCTCTTCAATGGCGCACCAGGCGCGGGCATTGCTGATCGTGGCGGCGATCTTGCCGCGATGGCGGATGATGCCGGGATCAGTTAGCAAACGATCCACCTCTGCGTCGCCCCATGTGGCAATCTCGCGCGGATCAAACGCGGCAAAGGCGGCGCGAAAGTTGTCGCGCTTCTTCAGGATCGTGATCCAGGATAGGCCCGCCTGAAACCCATCAAGGATCAGCTTTTCCCACAAGGCGCGGCTGTCATATTCGGGTACCCCCCATTCGGTGTCATGATAGGCCACATAAATCGGTTCCACCCCGGCCCAGCCACAGCGTTGCATCAGTCAGGTTCCTTAATCAGTTCTTAGGAGGCCATGGGCCATGTTATGCAGGCAGTATGGAGCCCGGACATGCAAAACGCTACGCTTACCCGCGCTGAAACCGACGAAAAGGCGCTTCTCGATCCGTTGCATTATGCAATGGCCAGCCGGGATGCCGATGTAATGAACCTTGTTGGGGATGCGCTGGATGCGCAGCGGGCGCGGCTTGCCTTTCATCCCATCGTTACAGCTGATGTTGAACCGCGCACCGCCTTTTATGAAGGGTTGGTGCGGCTGATGGATGATGCAGGGAGGATCATTCCGGCAGCCCATTTCATGCCCCTTGTCGAAGAAACGGGATTCGGGCGGCAGATCGATTGTATCACATTGGCGCTGGCGCTGAACACGCTGAAGCAAAACCCGCAAATCCGGCTATCGGTCAACCTGTCGGCACGATCCATCGGCGATGGGGAATGGCGACGGATTCTTGATGACGGGCTGCGGGACAGGGATAATCTGGGCGACCGGCTGATTTTTGAAATCAGCGAAACCTCGGCCATGATGCTGCATGAAAACGTCATTCGGTTTATGGCCGAAATGCAGCCCAAGGGGGTGGCGTTCGCGCTCGATGGGTTCGGGGCGGGGATGACGGCCTTTCGCTACCTCAAGGATTTCTTTTTCGATCTGGTCAAGATCGACAAAAGCTTCATCAAGGGTATCCAGAACGATCCCGATAATCAGGTGCTGACAGAGGCGCTGATCACCGTTGCCCACCAGTTCGAAATGTTCGCCATCGCCGACGGCGTGGAAAGCGAAGATGAAGCCGCGTTCCTGCGTCAGATCGGCGTGGATTGTTTGCAAGGGTATCTTTATGGGGTGCCAAAGTTCACCCTTTAGCCGCCATGCGCCACACGCATAAGGGAATCGCGTTGCCCTAGGGTGATCTACACAATACACACGAAAGCGAGCGGCAGTGGGGACCGACTCGCACTGGCTATGTGCATCTGGCCTCGTCCTGCCAAGGAAATAACCTGAAGGGGACCGAATTCATGACCAACGTTGTTATCGCATCTGCCGCACGCACCGCCGTGGGCAGCTTTGGTGGCGCATTTGCCAACACACCCGCCCATGATCTGGGCACCGCCGTTCTGGAAGCCGTTGTTGAACGGGCCGGGGTGGACAAATCCGAAGTCAGCGAAACAATTCTGGGCCAGGTCCTGACCGCAGCGCAGGGCCAGAACCCGGCGCGTCAGGCGCATATCAACGCAGGTCTGCCACAGGAATCCGCCGCTTGGGGGATCAACCAGGTTTGTGGGTCCGGCCTGCGGGCCGTCGCACTGGGCGCGCAGCATATCCAACTGGGTGACGCCGACATCATCGCCGCTGGCGGTCAGGAAAACATGACGCTCAGCCCCCACGCCGCCGCATTGCGGGCCGGTCAAAAGATGGGCGATATGAAATATATCGACACGATGATCCGCGACGGGCTGTGGGACGCGTTCAACAACTATCACATGGGCCAGACGGCAGAAAATGTTGCCGAAAAATGGCAAATCAGCCGCGACATGCAGGATGAATTCGCCGTCGCATCGCAGAACAAAGCCGAAGCCGCGCAAAAGGCAGGCAAATTCGCTGACGAAATTGCGGCCTTCACCGTAAAAACCCGCAAGGGCGACATCGTCGTGGATCAGGACGAATACATCCGGCACGGTGCCACCATGGAAGCGATGCAAAAACTGCGCCCGGCTTTCACCAAGGACGGATCGGTGACAGCGGCCAACGCATCCGGCCTGAATGACGGGGCCGCCGCGACCCTCCTGATGTCTGCGGACAACGCGAAAAAACGCGGGATCGAACCGCTGGCCCGCATCGCATCTTACGCCACCGCTGGCCTTGACCCATCGGTTATGGGGGTTGGTCCGATCTACGCATCACGCAAAGCACTGGAAAAGGCAGGCTGGTCCGTTGACGACCTCGACCTTGTTGAAGCGAACGAAGCCTTTGCCGCGCAGGCCTGTGCCGTGAACAAGGATATGGGTTGGGATCCGGCCATCGTCAACGTGAACGGTGGCGCGATCGCAATTGGTCACCCGATTGGTGCATCCGGCTGCCGGGTTCTGAACACGCTGCTTTTTGAAATGAAGCGGCGGGATGCGAAAAAGGGTCTTGCG
The DNA here is from genome assembly GCA_947500135.1 of uncultured Paracoccaceae bacterium. Lineage (GTDB taxonomy): Bacteria > Pseudomonadota > Alphaproteobacteria > Rhodobacterales > Rhodobacteraceae > Yoonia. Next base: position 26,153 of record CANMQX010000010.1, on the reverse strand, counting down.
ACCCTTTGCATTGGTGGCGGCATGGGCGTTGCGCTCTGCGTCGAACGTCCTTAACTCACATCGTAATATTGTTGCGTCCATCGCGGCGCAACGATAATAAGATTACGTAAAGAAATTCCCTGAAGGAGAATCCCATGTCCCGTGTTGCACTCGTAACTGGCGGCTCGCGCGGTATCGGCGCAGCCATTTCCACCGCGTTGAAGGATGCAGGCTACAAAGTGGCCGCAACCTATGCCGGCAACGACGAAAAGGCCGCGGCCTTCACTGCCGAAACCGGCATCAAGACCTATAAATGGAATGTGGGCGACTATGACGCCTGCGCCGCTGGCGTCAAACAGATCGAGGATGACCTCGGCCCGGTCGAAATTCTGGTCAACAATGCGGGCATCACCCGTGATGCGCCATTCCACAAGATGACGCCGCAGCAATGGCATGAATGTATCGACACCAACCTGAATGGGGTCTTCAACATGACACATAATGTCTGGGGCGGGATGCGTGAACGCAAGTTCGGGCGGATCGTCACGATCAGTTCGATCAACGGTCAGAAGGGGCAGTTTGCCCAAGCCAACTATGCCGCGACAAAGGCAGGCGATATCGGCTTTACCAAATCGCTGGCTCAGGAAGGCGCGCGCGCCGGGATCACCGTCAACATTGTGGCTCCGGGTTACATCAATACTGAGATGATGAGCACGATCCCCGAAAAAGTGATGAACGAAGTCATCTTGCCGCAAATCCCTGTCGGCCGCCTTGGCGAAGCGTCGGAAATTGCGCGGGCTGTGGCCTTCCTCGTCTCGGATGATGCGGGTTTTGTAACCGGTTCGACCCTGTCGGCAAATGGCGGTCAGTATCTGGCCTAAGCCTCACTGCATGAAATGACGAAGGCCACGCTGATCAGGCGTGGCCTTCTTTCGTTCGGCTACCGTTTGGCAGTCGGAGCGAATTATTTGCCGCGATGTCTCAGCCAGTGCCAAGCATTGCGCAATGCTGCACCGCGTTCTGCATGGGCGCGTTCAAAACCTTCGCGGATGCGGGCGTTTGTTGTTGTCTCAAACACGGATCAAATCCTTTATAGGTGTCTGTCTTGCTGATCCCAATATGCGCCTTCAAATGCTGCCTGACAAACGAGACTTCCTATAGGTTCAGTTAAGCTGTATTAAACTGAATCATGAATGAAAGATTACCACCACTGACTGCCTTGCGCGCGTTTGAGGCCGCCGCGCGCCACATGTCATTTGCCAAGGCGGCGGCGGAACTGAACGTCACGCCCGCCGCATTATCCTACCAAATCAAAGCGTTAGAGGCGGATCTCGGCATGCCCGTCTTTCGCCGCTTGAATCGCGCGGTGGAACTGACCGAAGCCGGGCGCGCGCTGGCTCCCGGTACATCGGATGCCTTTGCCAACCTGTCTGCGGCATGGCGTAATACAAAACGGCTGAACGATAGCGGGGTGCTGACGGTCACGGCGGGCCCCGCTTTCACCTCCAAATGGTTGGCGCCGCGCATGTATGATTTCGCCCAGGCCCACCCGGAAATTGAGTTGCGCTTCCTTGCAACCCTGCGCCTGATCGATTTCGATAGGGACGAGGTCGATGTCGCGATCCGGTTTGGCCTGGGCCATGACAAGGCGGTTTATTCCCGACCTCTTATCAAGGAATGGATGACACCGATGATGACGCCAGACATGGCCGAACAGATCGACCGCCCTGAAAAGCTGGCCGATGCCACGCTGATCCATGACGATTCGATTAGTTTCTTTAAAACGCCAGCAAATTGGGCCGCATGGGCGCAGGCTGCGGGCATCACATTCGACACCAGCCACGGGCCTCGGTTTTCACAGGCTGATCACGCGCAGGATGCGGCGATTGCAGGCGCAGGCGTCGTTTTAGGCCGCGTCTCACTGGCCACAAGAATGCTAGACTCCGGCCAATTGGTCGCACCTTTCGATGTTGGATTGGTCGCGGAATCGCAGTTTCGCTTCATCTGCCCACTGGGCAATGAAACACGCCCGCATATCGCCGCGTTCGAGGATTGGGTCCTCAAAGAAATTCAGTCGTCACACAAGTATGAAAACGGACGCATTCTGGTCAAAGCGTCCGAACTGATGTGAGTGGGGCACCGGCGTTAACCGCCAGCGCCAGAGAATTGCGCAGATTAATGCGTGCTGAGGCGCGTAATTTCTTCCTTCAGCATCAGCTTCTGCTTTTTCAGTTTCGCGATTTCGAGGTCATCAGTCGCAGGGCTACGCTGTAGAACTTCAACCGACTCCGAGAGGTGCTGGTGCTTCTTCTTCAGTTCCTGCAAATGCGAACTCAAGCTCATGATCGTCCTCCTCTGGGTGTGTGATGCATTGATTGCACCATATCTGGCGCCGCAAGTCACGCTGCATGGCAGCATTTTGGGGCTTTAATCAGGCTCGGACAGAAAGGTTGCCATAAAGTTAAACACCAAAGGGCAAGCTGACAGCATTCCGCAGAATATCACGGACCTGTGGGGCATAGCTTTCGGCATCACTGCGATGCGCAGCCCCTTCATGCATGATCAGGGGCGGGGCCATGCGAAACGGCGCGCGCCCTTCTTGGCGGGCTCGCAGCAGGAACAATTCCGGTGGTTTGCCCGCACGCCCCGCAATAGGCAGCAGGACCATCGCCCCCAACCGTCCATGTAACGCGCCCAAAACCTCGGGCAGCCGTTCCATCCGTTGAATGACCGTCAGATAGCCCCTTGGCCCGACGCGGCGGGCCCCAATATCCAGCCAATCGGCCAGCGGGGTATCCCCCCCAAGCGCGGTATTACGCCCGCCATCATCAGATGCACTGCCCGCCCGGCGGTCAAAATAGGGCGGGTTCATCATGACGTGATCAAACCGTCTCCGCCGGATCACATCGGGCATGGCGCGCAGATCGGCGGTAATCACCTGCAGGGGCGCTGCATTCCGCACGGCATTGGCACGGCCCAGCGTCGCATAAGCATCCTGCATTTCAACGCCTGCGATTTGCAAATCCGGCACACGGGCGGCAAGGCAAAGCGATGCCACCCCAACCCCGCACCCAAGCTCTAGCACAGCCTGCCCCGGCTTTGCATCAACGGACGCGGCCAACAGCACCGGATCTACCCCCGCACGGTATCCTTTACGGGGCTGCTCAACTGTCACCAGCCCGCCCAGAAAGTCGTCACATGTCAGATCATCAGTCACGCCCAAGCTCAATCTCGCCATCGCGCATCACGGCCTCTGCCATGAACAAATCGCGGTCCAGCACCATCAATCGGCGCGGCATTATGCCTATACTGCCTTCCAGCACGCTCATGTTTACGTCGAAGGTGAACCAGTCTATACCCTCGGCGTCCAACAGGGCGGTTGCAAAGGCGATGACGGTGGGGTCGTTGGTGCGCAAAAGCTCTTTCATACCCAAGACCTAAGATGACGCCGGGGCGTTGTCTATTCAGATGACGGAATCGTTCATGAGCCTCGATACAGCCGCCACCAAACCGCATGAACAACTGGCCGCAGCACTGGCCGACGACCTGACATCGGTGAACGCGATGATCCGCCAGCGGATGGCGTCCGAACATGCGCCGCGCATTCCCGAAGTCACCGCCCATCTGGTCGAAGCTGGGGGCAAACGCCTGCGCCCGATGCTGACCTTGGCGGCGGCGCGGATGAGCGGTTATGACGGCCCCTATCATGTGCATCTGGCCGCAACGGTGGAGTTCATTCACACGGCCACCTTGCTGCATGATGACGTGGTCGATGAAAGCAAACAACGGCGCGGGCGGCCCACGGCGAACCTGCTGTGGGACAATACCTCCAGCGTGTTGGTAGGCGACTACCTCTTCGCCCGATCCTTCCAGCTGATGGTCGAAACCGGGTCGATGCGGGTGCTGGATATCCTGGCCAACGCGTCGGCAACCATTGCCGAAGGCGAGGTGCTGCAACTGACCACCGCCAGTGACCTTAGCACGACCGAAGAGATTTATATCAAGGTGGTGCGCGGTAAAACGGCAGCCCTGTTTTCGGCCGCCATGGAAGTGGGCGGCGAGATTGCGAGACAGGATGCGGCCACCAAACAGGCGCTTTATGATTATGGCGACGCGCTCGGGATCGCGTTTCAGATCGTGGATGACCTGCTGGATTATGGCGGCACCAAAGCAACCGGCAAGAACGTGGGGGACGATTTCCGCGAGCGTAAACTGACCTTGCCCGTGATCCGCGCTGTGGCGCAGGCCGACGGGGCAGAGCGTGATTTCTGGGTGCGAACCATCCAGAAAGGGCGGCAGGAGGGTGGCGATCTGGACCATGCGATCAGCCTGCTGGGCAAACATGGCACGATGGAAAGCACCCGGATTGATGCGATCAACTGGGCGGAAAAGGCCAAGGCCGCCCTGAACGCGGTGCCGGATCATCCGCTGAAAACGATGCTGGTCGACCTTGCCGATTACGTTGTGGCGCGGATCACCTGACGTCCTATCGGTGGAATGCCCGCTTGATATCCGCGACGGCAGAAACCTGGTTTTGCGACAGCTCACCATCAACCAGACCGCCCAGCATATCCTGCAACAGGTCCCACGACGTATCGCCGTCAATCTTGCGCAACCGGCGGGCAAGCCGAGTGATCGCGGCTTCGGGGTTCTGGCACTGGCCTTGCAGCCAGCGGCCAAGCACTTCCATCTCCTGTGCCTCGTCCTCGGAACAGCGCAGCTTGCTGCGCAATTGAACATACAGACGGTCGCGCTGGTCTTTGGTTGGCAGATCGTCAAGCTCGATAAAGGCCTGCGCAATCGCGCAAATAGCAATCCGGGGGTCATCAATCCCTTCAACAGGATGGGCATTGGTTTGCTTGCGAAACGCGAGTCTGCGGGGCGCGTTGCGCACGGTTGTCGCCGCATCAGCCGCCATATCCAGCGCATCACGCGGGTTCTGGCGGGCCCACCACCAAAGCGCACCGCCAAGGGTTGTCAGAATAAGAATAATAAACGGCATGCCATCGTCCTGATTGATCAAAATAATGCGCACGGGGTAATCCAGCCCCACGGTTGTTCAATGCCTGAACCCACAACCGCACCAAATCATGATGGCGATGTGGCAAATTTTCGACAAATCGGATGCTAAGCGCGGCCCAACACCTGCGCCGGGGCGACCCACCAGTTCATATGCGACAATTGCACGATGCGGGCTACTTGCCGGGCGGTGGCCATATCCTTGACCACGCCAAAACATGTGGCGCCGGACCCTGACATGCCCGCAGCCGCAACATTTCGGTTCGATGACAGCTTTGCAATCGCTTCGCGAATATCCGGTGCCAACAGGCAGGCAGGTGCGGCCATATCATTGCGCTGGGCCGACAGCCAATTGGTAAAAGCCTGAAGGTCCATACCATCGGGGATTGGGTCCATCGCCGTGCCTGTCTTGCTGGCAAGGCCTTTGAACACGACGCTAGTCGGCACCTCAACCGGCGGGCGGACCAGCACAAGAGCGCAATCAGGCAATCGCTGCACAGGTGACAGGACGTCGCCAATGCCAGACATGCGGGTGGGGGCGGGGTTGCGCATGCAGACCGGCACATCGGCGCCAAGGGCAAGCACCTCTTGCGCAGTGGCGGGCAAAGGCGCCACGCCCCAAAGCTCTGCCAAAAGCGCAAGAGCGGCAGCGGCGTCCGACGACCCACTGCCGATGCCAGCGGCATGCGGCAGATGTTTTTCCAATGTGATCGCAGCGCCTTTGGTGACACCACGGGTCTGACGCAGCCCTTCGGCGGCGCGCAGCACAAGGTTGCTGTGATTGGTGGGAACGCCTGTCGAAAACGGGCCGCTGACCGTGATCCGCAGATCAGGGGCAACCGTGGCCGTTAACTGATCGGCGACATCGGCAAACACCACCAGACTGTCCAGCAGATGATAGCCATCATCGCGCTGGCCGGTGACATGCAGGGTCAGGTTGACCTTGGCCGGTGCGGTGGCGCTAATCGTTGCCACGGGCCACACGGATGGGGTCAAGCCCCTCGTCGCGCAAAACCACATCCAAACCACGGGTCAACTTGTCACGAATACGCAAGGCTTCCTTTTCGGTGGGGTCAAAGGACAAGGCGCGGTTCCACTGAAAATGCGCCTCGATCTTTCGGCCAACGGCCCAATACACATCGCCCAGATGATCATTGATGACAGGGTCCACCGGTTCCAGCGATGCGGCACGTTCCATATAGCCCACAGCCTCTTCATAGCGGCCCAGTTGAAACAGAACCCAGCCAAGACTGTCGATGATTGCCCCGTTATCCGGGCGTGCAGCGGCGGCGGTTTCGATCATCGACAAGGCTTCATCCAGCTTTTCACCGCGTTCGACCAGCGAATAACCCAGATAGTTCAGAACCTGCGGATGATCGGGGCGCAAGGCCAGTGCGGCGCGAAAATCGGCCTCGGCCTGCGGCCAGTTATCCACCTTATGAAAGGCGATGCCGCGTGTGTAATGGACGAACCATTTGACCGGGCTGGCGCTGTCATAAATGTCCAGGGCGCGGGTATAGGCAGCGGCGGCTTCGGCAAAGCGTTCGGCGCGGCGCAGGGTATCGCCCTTGCTGGCATGAACCTGCGGCAGTTCCGGGTGGCTGCGGGCCAGGGCCTCCAACACTTCGATGGCGGCATCCTTGCGACCCGCATCGGTCAACACCTCGGCACGGCCCAGCTCTGCGGCATGAAAGGACGGATCGTCGCGTGACACGCTGGCATAGGTTTCATTGGCCAGATCATATTGCTGCAAATCATATAGCAGCTCAGCCGTCATCAGAACGGCGGTGGTGCTGTCAGGGTCCAGATAGGTCGCGGCACGGGCATATAGCAGGGTATAGGCATCAGGCGCGTCGCCATGCACGGCACCGGCTACCGCGTGGAAAATATCAGCCATGCCCTGAATGGGGCTGGTGATGGCGTCAAAGGCAACACCTTTGCCCGCGCCCAGATCAGCGCGCAGATCGGCGACCATTGGATCACCGGGATTGGTAAAGACGGTGTCGACAATGGTCAGCGCATCATCATTGCGGCCCAGCTGGCTCAGGATCTGGGCATGGGCGATGGCACTGCGGGCGCTATACCGCAACTGGCCCGCTGCGGCTGCATCACCAAATACCGCCTCGGCACCTTCGAAATCCCCGACAGAGGCCAGCGCATAAGCCTTATGGGTCAAACCATAAAGCGCCATGCCTTCCCCTTCGATCACCTGATCGAAACTGGCCAGCGCCTTGGTCATGTCGCCTTCGCCCAGATGCGCCCAGGCCTGGATCAGCCCGTCGACAAGCGGGGCAACGGTGCGACCCATTTCCAGACCGGAAAAGACATCGGACCATTCTTCATTCTTGGCGGCCTGCAGATAAAGGACCAGATGCGCCATCTGGCTTTGATAGCCTTGCGCGACAATCACCTCTGCCACCGGGATCGCCCGGTCAATCTGACCCAGCGCCATGAAAGAGGTCAGGGCATTTTCCAGCAGATAGGCATTGGCCGGATCAGCGATCAGGCTTTTGGTGAAATACTGCGCACCGCTGGCAAAATCACCCACCGTCCCGGCATGGCGTGCGGCCAGATAGGCGCCCGCATTGGGGTCGGCCAGAACCGTGTTTGCAGATGAAAGAAAGCACGCCATTGCAATGGCGGAAATAGATCGACGAAGCACTGTCACAAAGAACCCTTTTGTTCGTTTTGCCGGAGCCTAGAGCGACAGAGCCTTTCATGCAAATGCGGCATTGTCGGGGCGGCAAATTGTTGCAGGGCTGACCCCGGGCCTCAGACCGCGCCGGGATGCAAATCGGCGCCTGCCGCGCGACGTTCCTGCAAGGCCTGCCGGACGATCTGAAACGCAGAACTCAGGAATAGCGATGCCATGATCCCCGCGACAATCAGGTCAGGCCAACCGGTCGCCGTGCCCCATACACCAAGTGCGGCAATCATGACCGCGACGTTGCCAATGGCGTCATTGCGCGAACATAGCCAGACAGACCGGACATTCGCATCGCCATCCTTGTAACGGACCAGCAACATGACGCTGGCAAGGTTCGTGGCTAGGGCCAACGCGCCGACGACACCCATGATCTGCGCCTCCGGCACACCGATATAGAATACGCGATAGGCGGTCGATCCGAACACCCAGACCCCCATTGCAAACAGGCTGATCCCCTTGGCCAGGGCCGCACTGGTACGCACCCGCAATGATGCGCCGATCACCGCCAGCGAAATACCATAGGTCAGCGCGTCACCCAGAAAATCCAGCGCATCGGCCTGCAAGGCCTGCGACCCGGCCAGATGACCTGCGCTCATCTCAACGGCAAACATGACCGCATTCAGCGCGATCACCAGCCACAGCCGTCGTTTATAGTCATCCGAGACACCATCGAATTTGGCGTCATGTCCACAGCAACCTGGCATGAAAACCCTCTTTGATCTTGGTTCAGTATTGTTGTAATGGCTCTAGTAACTAGAGATTCAAGAGGTTTCTTGCAGATGTTCACAATTGGCCAATTGTCTCGACAGACGGGCGTGAAAGTGCCGACAATCCGTTATTATGAGGAAACCGGCCTGCTGCCCGCACCGGACCGGACGGCAGGGAATCAGCGGCGCTATGATGCAGCAGGGCTGGAGCGGCTATCCTTCATCCGGCACGCCCGCGATCTGGGGTTTTCCATTGATGCGATTTCGGGATTGATCGAACTTCAGGGGCACCCTGACCAGTCCTGTCAGGCCGCCAATGATATCGCCTCGGCCCAACTGGCCGACGTGCGCGCCAAGATCAAAAAGCTCAAAGCGCTGGAAAAGGAACTGAATCGGATCGCCAAAGGCTGCGACGGGCAGGGCGTGTCAGAAAACTGCTATGTGCTTGCTGCCCTGTCAGACCACGCGCTTTGCGGGGACGAGCACTAAGAGGCTTAGTGGTAACCCACGAAGCACCGTAATTGAGCTTAGGGCAGCCCTCGACCGATGCTACCCGCGCATCAGTTTTGGTAAATCGCCCGTCAGGCCCGCCGCCTCGCGGATAAACCCGCGCCGCAGTCCGGGGGCGGCGTTGACCAATCCCATGCCGATATCACGGGCCGCGCGCAGCAATGGGTTGTCGTTAGAAAACAACCGGTTGAATGTGTCCGTGGCCAGCGCAAGCGTTGTCGTATCAAACCGGCGCCATTGCTGATACCGGGCCAGCGGCTGCGGCCCCGCAAAATCTTCGCCACGGCTACGCGCCTCTGTCAGGACTTCTGCCAATGCGGCCACATCGCGCAAACCCGCATTCAGCCCTTGGCCCGCAATCGGATGCACGCCATGGGCGGCATCACCGACCAGCGCGACACGATCCGCGATAAAGCTATTGGCCAGCGTCAGGCCCAGCGGATAGGTGAACCGGGCGCCCGTCAGACTGATCTGGCCCAGAAAACTGCCAAAGGCGGGGCGCAACGCCTCCAGAAAGGCCTCATCATCCATCGCGTCCAGTGTGGCAGCGCGGGCGTCGCTCTCACTCCATACGATTGAGCTGCGACTATCCGTCAGGGGCAGGATCGCCAGTGGCCCATTCGGCATGAAAAACTGATGAGCGATGCCGCCATGCGGCTTTTCATGGGCCACCGCACAGACCACGGCGGTCTGGCCATAACCCCAGCCGGTGCGCTTGATCCCCGCACGGGTGGCCGTACCACTTGCGCGCCCGTCCGACCCGACCAGCAAACGACCCGTCACCACCTTGCCGGACCCAAGCGTCACGGTGACCTGCGCGCCCTCAACCGCCTGCGCGACCACGGTTTCACCGGCCAGATGGGTGATCAGCGGCGACGCCTGCATGGCGTCCAGAAAGGCGCGGCGCAGATGCCGATCCTCGACCATATACCCCATCGGGCCTTCTTCAATCTCAGCATGATCGAAATGCATCATCCAGGGGCTTGGGCCTTCGCCCGCGCGGCCATCGGTCACCTTGATTTCCAGCATCGGCTGGGCATGATCCGCAACCTGATCCCACACATCAATCCCGCGCAACAGGCGTTGCGACGCCAGGGCCAGCGCATAGCTGCGCCCGTCAAAGTTTGGTGCTGCGCGGGTATCCACTGGCAAGGCGTCGATGATCGTCACCGTAAACCCAGCCTTTGCTGCCGCCAGCGCCAATGCGGGGCCGTTCAGGCCGCCGCCTACAATAATGATATCCGTTGTCATGGAGCAGACTTAGCCCCAGTGAACCGGGATTGTCCATGCGCCCCTTGGCCGCTACCGTCCGCCCAAAGAAAACGGAGGTGGCGATGCAGGACTGGCGATGGATGAACGCGGCTGATCTGGGGCATGGGATCGGGGCTGGTACGATAGATCCGGTGGCGCTGACCGATCTTTATCTCGATGCCATCGATAACCACGAACATCGCGACCGGATCTATTCCCGGGTCACCCATGAACGGGCGCGGGCAGAGGCGGCAGCAGCTGCCGAACGTGCCAAAACCGGGTTCCGGCGCAGCCTGCTCGACGGGGTGCCGCTGTCGTGGAAGGACCTGTTCGATACAGCCGGGATCGGGACAGAGGCAGGCACCGCCCTGATGGCAGGCCGGGTGCCGGAGCGGGACGCGCTGGTGCTGGAAAACGCGACCGCCGCCGGGCTGGTCTGCTTGGGCAAAACCCACATGTCCGAAATCGCCTTTTCCGGGTTGGGGCTGAACCCGATTACCGCCACGCCGCCTTGCGTGAACGACCCAAACGCGGTGCCGGGCGGGTCATCTTCAGGGGCGGCGGCCTCAGTGGCCTTCGGCTTGGCGGCGGCGGGGATCGGCTCTGACACAGGCGGATCGGTGCGCATCCCATCCGCCTGGAACGATCTGGTGGGGTTGAAAACGACCCATGGACTGCTGCCGCTCGACGGCGTCGTGCCGCTCTGCCTGACATTCGACACGGTCGGGCCGCTCTGCCGGTCGGTCGAGGATGCCAGCCTGCTCCTCGGCGTCTTGGGCGGGGACAGAGCCACCGATCTTACGGGTGGCAGCCTTGACGGGGCGCGGCTGATGATCCTCGACACGATCGCCTTTGACGATATCCGGCCAGAACCGCGTGCCAGCTTTGATGCCGCCGTCGGGCGATTGCGGGCAGCGGGGGCGCAGATCGAAACCCGCAGCTTTGCGCCGCTGCACGACGCCTTTGCGCATGCGGGCAATCTTTACGGGGCGGACAGCTATGGCTGGTGGCGGGACAAGGTCGAAGCCGCACCCGAAAAGATGTTTCCGCAAATCCTGGAACGGGTGCGGGGCGGTAAATCGGTTAGTGCGGCGGATTACGTGGCGGGCTGGCATCAGTTGCATGACATTCGCAAGGCCTATGCCGCTGCAACCGCCGGGTTCGATGCGGTGATTATGCCCACCGCGCCGATCCTGCCGCCGGATGCAGCACGGCTATTGGCGGATGAAGCTTATTACAAAACCGAAAACCTGCTGGCGCTGCGCAACACGCGGATCGGAAACCTGATGGGGACCTGCGGGGTGAGTCTGCCAACAGATACGCCGTCCTGCGGGATCATGTTCAACGGACCGGCGGGCGGGGAACGAGCGCTGTTGCGGCTATGTGCAGCGGCAGAAACGGCTTTGTCAGACGCACCCTAAAATTCAATATACGCCGCATTAAACAGGTGCCCCGGATCGCTTGCCGATCCGGTTCGCGCCCGACCCCGTCCCCCAGGGCGCGCGCGCAACTGCTACGGCGCATCTTGCTGCAAGCTTTGCGCATTTTGGTTTGGCAGCGCCCCAAACACCCCCGCCCTCGGGGTCGGGCGCGAACCTACCTTTCGGTTCTGCGGATGATCTGCCCGATTGCGATGATAGCACTCCAACGAAAAAGGGCCGCGCCATCGGCACGACCCTTTAATTTGCTGCTTTCGCGTGGTTCAGCCCTGGCGGGCTTTGAACCGGCGTTGCGTCTTGTTGATCACATAGACGCGGCCCTTACGGCGCACGACGCGGCAATCGCGATGGCGCTGCTTGAGCGAGCGGAGGGAGTTACGTACCTTCATGGGTCCGATCCTTCATGTCGCGGCGCGCGGATTGCGCCTTGGGTTACAGTTACGCCCCGGGGTAAATCCGGGACCTCGAATTCATGGTGGACGATACTGGGATCGAACCAGTGACCCCTTCGATGTCAACGAAGTGCTCTACCGCTGAGCTAATCATCCATGTCCAAAATGCGCGGCCCGTCCCATAACGAAATGAGACGCGGGAGCCACCCACGTCAGTCGTGCGGTCTATAGAAGGAGTCGGAAGTGGGATCAAGGCCTTTTGGTAAATTCCAAAAACACGTTATCTAGGGTGTGAAGGAGCATGAATTGCCCGATTCTGCCTACCATCTTGCCCGGCCAAAGGCACGCACCACATCGGTGGTTTTTGCGTCACCGCATAGCGGGCGCAACTACCCCGAGGCGTTCCTGCGCCGGGCGGTTCTGGACGCGCGCGAGATACGGTCATCAGAGGATGCTTTTGTTGATCTGCTTTATGCTGATGCGCCTGATCATGGGGCGCCGCTGCTGACGGCCTGCGCGCCGCGCGCATATCTTGACCTGAACAGGGGGCCGGATGAGCTTGATTCCGCCCTGATCGAAGGGGTGCGGCGCAACGCCCATAACCCGCGGATCGCCAGCGGGCTGGGGGTGATCCCGCGTGTCGTGGCCAATGGGCGCTATATTTACAAGGGCAAGATCAGCCTGACAGAGGCGCATGCGCGCATCGCCAATTGCTGGCGGCCCTATCATGACCAGCTGCAAACGCTGCTGGACGAAAGCAATAATGTGTTTGGTGAGGCGATCCTGATCGACTGCCATTCCATGCCGCATGAGGCGCTGCAAAATGTGGGACCGCCAGGGGCAGTACGGCCTGATGTGGTGCTGGGTGACAGGTTCGGGGCGACAGCAGCGGCATCCGTGGTGGAACAGGTTGAAGCCGCCTTTGCCAGCGCAGGCCTGCGTGTGGCGCGCAACATGCCCTTTGCGGGTGCATTCATCACCCAGCATTACGGGCGTCCGTCAAAGCAGCAGCACGCGATCCAAGTCGAACTGGACCGCGCGCTTTACATGGATGAACAAACGCTGGAACCGCATGCGGATTTTGAGGCATTCAAGACCCTGCTGAATGGTGTCATCGCCGAACTGACCGAGATCGGCCGCCCGGACGAGCAGAGGGTGGCAGCAGAATAGTGCGACGCCGAACGGTAAGATGGGTCAAGACCCATCTTACGACCTAGCTGCTGTTTCACCCCAAAAGAACGATATCGGATGCCCCGGCACTGCGCCGCAAAGCGTGCAGATCCGCCAGTGAGGGATCATTGATCCAGCCCAGTGCTGCATCCTTATCGGGGAAGGATAGCAGCGCTGCTGCATCTGGTATCACTGGTGCGCCATCAATCGCCCTTGCATCAGCAGTTGCTGTTTCAATCTTACCGCCATGCTGGGCAAGGGCTGCCGCTGCTTTTTCGCGATATTCGGCGAGGGCGGCGGGGTTGGTAATGGTCAGGCTGGCATAAGCATAGATCATTGTGATCTCCTTTTTCTTACGTGTCCGCTGATCATAGGCATCTGGCCTATATGCGAAAACGCGTGCATATGCATCTTGTTCATGCATGAATGCATGGCATGGAGCCGTCATGGGATGATCTTCGCACCGTATTATGCCTGGTCCGGGGCACATCGCTGGCCAATGCAGCGGGTGCGCTGGGGGTGAATTACACCACCGTGGCCCGTCGCGTCCGCCGGGTTGAGGATATGTTGGGCCAGAAATTGTTCGACCGGTTGGCCGATGGATATCAGCCGACACAAGCTGGGCAAATGGTCGCCGAACACGCCGCACGGATGGAGGATGATGCCAACGCCCTGCTGCGTCAGTTGCAGGGGCGCGATACGACCTTGCGTGGTCCGTTGACGATCACTGCGCCGCAATTGCTGATTGCCCACGTTCTGGCCCCGGTCATTGATCAGTTCTGCGCGACCTACCCCGAGGTTGAATTACATGTGCGTGCCACCAATGATCTGCTGGACCTGAACCGACGTGAGGCTGACCTTGCGATCCGGATCAGCCGTGATCCCGGCGACAGTCTGAAGGGCTTGCGCCTGACGCCGCAACAATCGGCCAGTTTTGCAACGGCTGCGTGGGCGGACCGTATCGCCGCGGACCCGCAGGGCATGATCGACTGGGTGGTTTACGCCGCCTATATGGATGTGCCACGCAACGTGGACCCGGCCTATCCGAACCACCGCATTCGCATGACTTTTGATGACATGGTTGCCATTCGGGCGGCGGCCCAGGCCGGGCTGGGGGTGGCGCGGATGCCGTTATTTCTGGGTCGGGCATCGGGGTTGGTGCAGGTGCCTGTCCTGCCACCGCAGCCTTATGCCGAGATTTGGGCGGTGGCCCACCCGGATGTCTGGCCAGCAGCAAAGGTCAAGGCGTTCCGCGATGTCCTTGTGCCGCATTTCCGGGCGATCCGGGACCGCTTTGTCGCGTAGGGTGTGGTCCGCGCGGTGGTGTTGCGTGCCCCCTACTGCGCGGTGTTTTTCCGCAAATGAGCCGAATCAGAGGTTAATCCCTTATTGCGCAGGGAAATCCGTGATCGGCAAAACTTCGGCGACATGTCGGCATTGCGTCGGACCCTAAAACCGCATCAATGGCGATTAAACCACCGCACGGTGCCTCAGCCCGCCATCTCGGTGCTCAGGAATGCCTCAGGGTCATCCACCTCAACCAATCGCTTGCGCTGGATTTCCCAGAACCGGTTGCCGGTATTGCGTAGGAAGCTGCGGTCGTGGCTGACCAACAGGCAGGCGGCGTCATGGGCGATCAGCTCTTCCTCCAGCGCCTCTTGCCCTTCGATATCCAGGTGGTTTGTCGGTTCGTCCAGCAGGTAGAAATTGGGCTGCTGCAGGCGCAGGATCAGCATCGCCAGCCGGGCCTTTTGGCCACCAGACAAGGCCCCGATCTTGGTATCCTGCATTTGGATATTCACCCCGGCCCCGGCCAGCAAACCGCGCGCGCGCTGGTCGCCCACATCAAAGGCACCAGCAACAGCCGTCATCGGGGTGTCGTTATCTGACAATTGGCTCAGATGTTGATCTGAATAGCCTTCCACGACGGTTGGGGCTGATTTCAGCCCCGGCACCTCTGCCGCGATAGCCCGGTGGATCATCTTGATCAGCCGGGTCTTGCCGGTGCCATTGGTGCCCAGCAGCACAATGCGGTCGCCCGGGCTGATCCATTTCTTGCCTGTGGTATAAAGTTGCCGCCCGTCGGGCGTTTCCACGGTCACGTCATCCAAAGATATCAGCGCCTTGGCATGGGTGCCGCTATTGGTGAGCCGGATATCGCCTGCGCCGCGTTCCTGATGGGCGGGCTTTGCTGCTGCCTCGATCTTGGCTGCCCGTTCTGTCAACTGCTTCGTCTTGTTCACCAGCAGATCAGAACCTGAATTGATCCCGATATTCTTGAGCTTGGCCGCCTGTTTGCGCAGCTGGCTGGCCTTGTTGAGATCATTGGCAAAGCGGCGTTCATCGGCCGCGTCAGCCTCATCCAGTGCCGCCCGCGCCTGTGTGAAGGGCAGGACAAAGGTGCGGCTGCGTTCGGCCCTGAGAAACAAGGTACGATTGGTCACGGCATCCAGAAATGCGCGGTCATGTGAGGTGATCAGAATCGGAACTTCGCGGGGCAGGGCAGCCAGCCATTCCTGCAGCAAACCGATGCGATGCAGGTCCAGATGGTTGGTCGGTTCGTCCAGCAGCAAAAGGTCCGGTTCGGTGATCCATGCGGCGGCCAAAAGGGCGGTGCGCTGCCAACCGCCACTCAGTTCCGACAGTGGTTTGTGTTGCAGATCATAGGGCACTTTCAGATCATCCAGCACGACATCCACCCGCCAGCTTTCATAATCCGCCTGCTCTTGCGGCAAGGCGGCAAGCACATGATCGTAAAGCGTTTTTTCTAACGCAGCGGCAGCCACATTCTGCTCCACATGGCCGACACGTAAGCCGCGCGCGCGGGTGATATCGCCGGTCGTGGGTTCAAACGTGCCAGCAATACAGCCCATCAGGGTGGATTTGCCGCGCCCGTTGGCGGCAACCAGCCCGATGCGGTCGCCTTTGGAAATGGTCAGGTTCAGATCAGTGAAAAGCGGGTCGCCAAGGGTCACGCCCAGCGCGTTAATGTTGATGATTGTCATATCGGTCTCGGATCAGGAAGTGCCGCTGGCGCGGCGGGATGGGCAGACCGTTTCGGATCATGCCCTGCAAACGGATTTACAGGGCGTGGCGGGGACCATGCTGAAGTCGGCGGATGATACGCATGTTCAGCTCGTGCCCTCCTGTTATCTTGCTATGCCGCTGCGATCGGCGTCAGAAACCTTAGGCTGAATAATATCATTGAACCAGTGATAAGCCAACAAATTATGAAAACCGGCGCGACTTGTCGTAATGATCGCCCGCGGTTTGCACCAAACACGCCGAACGTCAAAATCGTGGCCAACAAGGGCACAACAAAGACCAGCACCATCGTCGCATGACCATCCAACATGGATCCATCCAGAATATTGCTAAGTTCGGATTCGATATTGGGCCAGTATTCGCGCCCATTCAAAAGCCAGATAAAGATATTGATTATTGATAAGACGACGACGCAAAAGAACCAGCATAAGGTCAGCGTCACGGCCCAGCCGCCCATAGATCTTTCACGTAAATCGCCCTTCAATCCGCTGAAAAACGAATGAAAAAGGCCGCAAATAATGCCGACCCAACTTAGCAGCACCAGCGTAATCAGCGACAGAACAACTGTCATCGTTGTATCTGATTCATTCCATGGTACCAAACTGATAAAGGCCATGAAATGAAACGGCACAACAAACCAGGTCGCTTTTGTAACAACCTCAATACGGTCAAGTTGCACATCCTGCGGAATAAGTGGATTTCTTGCGTCGACTGCCATCCTCAGAAATGCCGGTAAAGATTTCAGGATATTCTCGAGCTCTTTGGTGATCACGGCGCTATTTCCAATACAGCCGAAGAACCCCGGCCGGCAATTGCGCGGCGACACGATAAATGAAAACTTCTGTTACCTGTGGCGACCAGCTTCCCTTGTCAAATAGCTCTGCCGCCGCGTCTCTGTGCCTGTCGCGATTATCAAATAGTTTTGTCCAAAAACCACCCGCCTTTACGGTTGGAATTGGTACAGGCCAGGTGACGCATAAATCAGCTTTTTGCGCGGCATGGAAAAGGGTCGCCTCCACGCTCGTGATGTTCAGCAGTCCGTCTTCTTGTTGGATACGCTGCCGCTCTGCCTGATCGGCATAGGCGGGTTTTGGCAATATAACACTGGCGATTTCGACAGCGGTCTGTTCAATAAATTGACCACCGCTGGTCCGGACGTCAAAGATATCGCCGTTATATGCCAGCGCTGACACATCCGTCCCATTAACCGAGATCGGATCATCCGTACGCACGCAACTTACTGATCCGTTTCGGAAAGCGAAATGAAAGCTTCGGCTTAATTCCCCGGTCGTCCGGTTGTTGACGCCCGCCTGATGATATCGAATAAACGCACCCTGCGCGATAAAATTTCGTTCGTCTGAAAACTGGCTTCTGTTGTCTTTCGGACAAAGGTCTGTTGGTAATGTGCTCCTGAAAACATTGATGAATTCTGGAACCAAGGCTTCACTACTGTTTGTCTGGCGTTTCACCAGTATGGCTTCATTGCTCGCGGATGTGTCGATATTCAACCAAGGAGCGTTTCCGACACCAGATCTAAGAAAGAAACGCCCACTAGATGAATATTCCAACCGATTTGCGCCCGTAAGTGACAGGATTTTACTTTGATCAATGCCGGGTGAAAACGGCATGATAATTCTGGTTGCATCATTTGGTGACCCCGTGGCGGAATAGTACAATCCGTTGACATTGAAACTGCTGGGGTGGCACTGGCCAGTACTGTAATCTTGCGCGACTAAGCTGGTCGTAGCCAAAGTGAATAGTGCTGAGAAAATAATTCTTCTAGACATTGTAAAACCATAAAAAAGGAATCAATTATCTGGGAAGAATAGCACAATTATCTATTTCCACATAATTCGCTGGCTTCGACTACCGCAAAGCCCGCCCCTTAATAATCGCATCCGCCCCGAATTTCTGCCGGATCAGGTCGGCGGCTTTTTCTGCCTCTGCCCGTTTGCCGGCCTCGGGGTCAAGCAGGTCACCTTCGCGGTCGGCCCCGTCGGCAGATGTGATGTCGGACAGGCCGACACCCAGCAGCCGATATGGTCCTTTGTCCCCAACCTGATCGAATAACCCGCGTGCCGTCCGATAGATCGTGTCGGCGATCTGGGTTGGGTGATGCAGGCTCAACCGTTTGGTGATCCCTTTGAAATCATGGGTTTTCAGTTTCAGCG
The DNA here is from genome assembly GCA_947500135.1 of uncultured Paracoccaceae bacterium. Classification (GTDB taxonomy): domain Bacteria; phylum Pseudomonadota; class Alphaproteobacteria; order Rhodobacterales; family Rhodobacteraceae; genus Yoonia. Next base: position 7,763 of record CANMQX010000010.1, on the reverse strand, counting down.
TCACAACCCGCCCTGCCTTGTCCTTGGCCTTTGCCCGCGCGCTGACCTTTTCGGACATCCGCCAGATATGGCCGTCCAGAATGTCCGCATTACTGGTGTCTTCGTTGAATGTCATTTCATTTGACAATGTCTTGACCGGAGTATGGGCGCTGATCCGCCGCCCGTCTTCGCCCCGCGCCAGAGAATAAAGCCGTTCGCCCATCCCCCCGAAACGGTCATGCAGATCGCGCCGGTCCCAGCGCAGCAGATCGTCGAAAGTGCGGATGCCTGCATTGTTCAGGCTGGTCTGTGCCGCAGGGCCGATCCCCCAGATCAGACGCACCGATTTGGGGCGCAGAAAGGCGGTGGTTTCCGCCTTTCCGATAATCGAAAACCCACGTGGTTTATCGAGGTCAGAGGCGACCTTGGCCAGAAATTTGTTATGGGACAGGCCAATGGACCCGGTCAGCCCAATCTCGGATTTCATCCGCTTGACCAGCCGTGCCAGCATCACGGCTGGGGGCGCATGATGCAGGCGGGCGGTGCCGGTCAGGTCCATGAAAGCCTCGTCCAGAGACAGCGGTTCAACCACCGGGGTCAGTTCATCCATCATCGCCCGGATCGCGCGGGAGGCTTCGACATAGGCGTCGAACCGCGGGCGGACGACAACGGCTTCGGGGCACAGCTTCAACGCCTTGAACATGGGCATCGCCGATTTGACGCCCTTGATCCGAGCGACATAGCAGGCGGTGGACACCACGCCGCGCCGCCCGCCGCCGATAATGACGGGCTTGTCGGCCAGTTCCGGGTTGTCGCGCTTTTCCACAGAGGCGTAGAATGCATCGCAATCCATATGGGCGATGCTGAGGTCGAACAGTTCAGGGTGCCGCGTCACCCGTGGGCTGCGGCATTGCGGACAGCGGGTTTCGCTGTCAAATGTGGTCAGACAATCGCGGCAAATTGCGGGCATAGGCACAGTCTAAAGGGCGAAGGATATGAGAACAACGGGGGTGCATCAGGGTGCGAAGGTCGCGCTGTTTCTGGGCGACCGGATTGTCAGCATCCTGCGCGACGATTTCCCCCATATCCATTATCCGAACCTGTGGGATCTGCCCGGGGGTGGGCGCGAAGGCGATGAGACGACATTTCAGACCGTGGCGCGCGAGTTGGAGGAGGAATTGGGGCTGATCCTGCCCCCCGAAGCCGTGCTGTGGGAAAGCGCGTTCCCGTCCAGCACGGACCCAACCAAATGGAATGCATTCTTTGTCGCGCAAATGCCCGTGACAGCGGTGGACGACATCGTGTTCGGTGACGAAGGACAGCGCTGGACGCTGTACGACATGGATGCGTTTGTCGGGCTGCCAAACCGTGTGCCGACCTATGGCGGACGGCTGGCTAAATGGGTGGCTGAGACGGGCGGGTTGGCGTCCTGACCCCGGGCTTCACCCGATCCTTCGATCAGCTGCTGGCACCCGCCTACGCCACGGTCATGCCGCCTGTTCCGCCATGCGCCAGGACGGGAAAGGATCTGGAAAATCGGGCAGGGCGTCTGGCGATGATGCTACGTCTTCTGGCACAAGGGCTGCATCAAGCCGTGCCTTGATGTCGGCCCAGTCGATGCCGGACCCGATAAACACAAGCTCTTGCCGCCGGTCGCCCCACGGTTCTTGCCAATGCGCGGTCATGTAGCTCTCAATACTCTCGTGCCGGGGCCAGCGATCTTCTGGGACCGATGCCCACCATGTGCCCAACGGTTTGATTGATGACAGCGCCCCAGCCAATGAAAACTCTGCCACCCAATCGGGGCGGGTTGCGATCCAGAAATGCCCCTTGGCACGGATCACGCCCCCCAGATCGCCATTCAGCACCGACATGATTTTTTCGGGCTCGAACGGTCGGCGCGCGCGGTAAACAAATGACGCAACGCCGTATTCTTCGGTTTCAGGGACGTGATCGGCAAAGCCATACAGCTCTTTGGCCCACATCGGATGTTCATGCGCCTTGTCAAAGTCGAACAGCCCTGTGTTCAGAATGGCATCGGCAGGTACATCCGAATGGGTTGTTTCGATGATCCTTGTGTCGGCGTTCAGGCTGCGGATGATCTGGCGGGCGGCTTCCACTTGATGGGGTTCGGCATCGGCGACCTTGTTCAGCACAACAACATCGGCAAATTCGATCTGTTCAACCAACAAATTCACCAATGTACGCTCATCATCCTGGCCCAGCACCTCGCCCCGGTCGCGTAGGAAATCATGGCTGGAATAGTCGCGCAGCAGGTTCACCGCGTCCACAACCGTTACCATCGTATCCAGCCGGGCAACGTCAGACAGGCTGATCCCATCCTCATCACGAAAATCGAAAGTGGCGGCGACGGGCAAAGGCTCGGAAATGCCGGTGGATTCGATCAACAGATAGTCAAAGCGTGCTTCAGATGCCAGCCTGCGGACCTCTGCCAGAAGATCATCTCGCAGCGTGCAACAGATGCACCCGTTTGACATTTCGACCAGTGTTTCATCGGTGCGGCTAAGCTCAGTATCGGCCCGCACAAGATCGGCATCGATATTCACCTCTGACATGTCGTTGACGATCACGGCAACGCGGCGACCATCGCGGTTGTTCAACACGCGGTTAAGCAGCGTGGTCTTCCCCGCGCCAAGAAAACCAGAAAGGACGGTGACAGGAAGTTTTTCGGCCATTGGGTGCGTATCCTTGAAAGAAGTGAACTCTATTTGATGAGATGTAATGTTATGACATAACATTTATTGAGAAAGCAAGACGCCTTAACTTAGATAGGGCAACAACATGCCCATGCTCATGGCGACGATCAGGGTGCCGCCCGTGACGTGTAGCGTGGCCGATACGGTTTGCATGGCGGTCCGATCACGCGCACCAAACGCGGCCAGCCATCGCGCGGCCACGCCAGAGGTGGCAACCGTCAGGTTGAACGCCGCAGTCCCAAACCCCATCGTGATCACCGCAAGGCATCCCACCGCGAAAGCATCAAACCGGGCCGCGATGACCAGAACAAACAGCGCCCCGGTGCAGGGCCTGATTGCGATACTGGCGATAAGCGCCACAGCATCGCGGGCCGAATGCAAGGTGGCAACTTCCGTCACGCTGGGGCCGTGGGCATGGCCACAGCAACCATGCGCCGCATGTCTGGCCTGACCCATCCTGTGCAAAATCCGTGCGCCCCGAAACACCAGCACAGCACCGATCACGGCAATCGCTGCATAGCTTGCAGGCGCAAGCCAGCGTTCGGTCATCGCAGCCAAGTCACCCGACTGCATTTGCAAAAGAAAAACGAGCCCGCCAACTAACACAATAGCCGTTGCCGCCTGTGCCAAGCTGGATAGCACTGTCAAAACGCTCAGGCGTTTTAGGGTCACACCGCTGGCCAATGCAGCCCCGCCAATCAGCACCTTTCCGTGCCCCGGGCCAAGCGCATGGAAAAAACCATATGCAGCGGTCGCGCCACATAATGTCCAGACGGCTTGCGGATCACCGGCCTGAATGCCGCGCAATGCACCGGCCATCGCATTTTGGAACATGCGCTGTTCACCAGCCGCCCATCGCTGCATCTCAAACCATGGTACAAAGGCCCACGCAGCGGCAGCGACGGCCAGGATGCAACACACGATAACACCAAGCTTTAGCCGCATGTCAGCTGAACCTCGTCAGAAAACAGGCGCCCGACATTCTGCTTGCTCGGCGTTTCCTCGCGCCCCAATGCGGCGAGCTTTTCCTGCAAGGCGCTTTCGGCGGCGTCCGGTTCAAAGGATACGATCTGTGCCTCACAGCCCTGCGGTAACGCTATTGGGTCGGTGGCGGGCAGAATGGTGTAGGCGTAAAAGAAAATCGGGTCATAAAGGCGCAGGACAGCAGGGGTGTCACCCATCCGAACTGGCTGCGACAAAGGCAGGTCAAACGACACTTCAACCTGATTGTTTGCAAGCGTGACAGCCGCAGATTCGGGGCGTTCCAGCGGATAATCCTGCCCTGCAATTTCAAGGTAGACGTCACCTTTATACTCTGGATCCCAGTTGGTTTCACCCTCGATCACGGCGACGCGGTCTGCATCATTGAACAGGCCATCGCCGTCCTTGTCCAAATTCAGGGATTCAAACAGAATAAGCGTCGTGAATTCGTCATAAGTCCATGAAATTCGCAGCGCATTCAGGTGCCCATCACCATCGAAAATGAACCCGGTGCGCGCATCCACAAACACATGCGGATGTGCCTTGGCCGTTCCGCCAAGGCACATCGCAATCAGTAGAATGGTCCAAAAGATGCGCAACACGCCGCCGCTACATGCAGCCCGCAAGGGCGGTTGACAGGTTTCGGATCAGTTGCGGGTACAACGACGATCCCGGTTCCAGATCAGAGCCAAGCGGATCAAGAATGCCGGTCTGTGCCGATGTCCCGTCCAGAACCGTTTCGACAAGGCCCGGGTTGAACTGCGGTTCTGCCAGAACGCAATCGATCCCCTCATCAGCGATCCGTGCCTGAATTTCTGCAATCCGTGCCGGGCTCGGGTCAGACGCGTCGCCAATTGAGATTGCACCAGATGCCGGAAAGTCAAAATCGGTTTCAAAATACTGATATGCGTCATGAAACACGACGAACTGACCGTCACGCACCGGGTCCAGCGTGGCGTTCACGTCACCAATCAAGGCCTCGATTTCGGCACGACCAGCGGCCGCATTTGCAAAATACGCACCCGCGTTATCAGGGTCAGCGGCAGACAGTTGGCCCGCAACCACATTCAGCCATGTCTTAGCATTCTGCGGCGACAGCCACGCATGGGGGTCATGCGAGCCATGATCATGCCCGTCATGCCCGGCTTCCTCGTGGTCATGGTCATCATGATCTTTGTGACCGTCCTCATCATCATGGTCCGCGTGATCATCATCGCCATGTGCGTCATGGTCATCGTGGTTATGCGCCTCGAACAATGCGCTTTCGCGAAACGCCAGCTCAATCGTGCCGTCAGCCTCTAGCAAGGTCGTAACAGCCGCATCCGGGGCGAGAGTTTCAAGCGTGTCTGTCAGCCATGGTGTCAGATCAGGGCCGATCCAGAACACAAGATCGGCGTCCTGCAATGCGGCCGCCTCGGACGGGCGCAGGCTGTATTCATGCGGGCTGGCACCGGGTTGCACGATCAGATCGGGCGTGCCGACACCGTCCATCACACGGGCGACCAGCGAATGCACGGGTGCGATATCAACAGCAACCTGTGGTGCATCTGCAAAAGCGGCACCCCCCATCAAAACAGCCGTAAGTGAGAGGGCGGTAAGCGTTCTGGACATTGGAGTCTCCGTGTGATCTTATAACATTACAGGCCAGATAGACGAAATGTAATAACATGACAAGTGACTCCAAAAAACGCGACAGCGGCGACGGCCCCCTTGGGTTCACGCATCATGACCACGGTGCCTGCGTGACCGATGCGCTTGCCGCGGCAGAGGCGCGTTGTGCGGCTGAGGGGCTGCGTTTTACGCCCGTGCGGCGCAAGGTGCTGGAAATCCTGTTGCAAGAACACCGCGCGCTTGGCGCATATACGATATTGGACCGGCTGCGTGAGGGCGGGTTTGGGTCACAGCCGCCTGTTGCATATCGCGCATTGGATTTTCTGGTCGCAAACGGTCTGGCCCATAAGATCGAGCGGCTGAACGCCTTTATTGCCTGCGTCCATCCCAGCCAATCGCACACACCTGCATTTATGATTTGCCGTCTTTGCGATGCCGTGGCTGAAACACAATCGTCGCCTGCACGCGGCGCGTTGGGGGACGCCGCCCGCGCCACCGGTTTCCGGATCGAACGCACCGTGGTTGAGGCCGAAGGCGTTTGCCCCGCCTGCGTTGACAAGGCCGACGCATGAGCCTCGTTCAGGTGAAAGACCTCAGCGTCCGTTACGGCGCAAGGACTGTGCTGTCGCGGGTGTCCTTGCATGTTGACCCGGGCGAGATCGTGACGATTGTCGGCCCGAACGGGTCTGGCAAAACCAGCCTGCTGCGGGCGATTATCGGTGCGGTGCGGCCGATCAAGGGAAGTGTGATGCGCGGGCGCGACGTGACAATCGGATATGTCCCGCAAAAGCTGCATATTGATGTAACATTGCCGATCACCGTGGCGCGGTTTCTGAAATTGCCCGGCGGTGTGACCGGGGTACAAATCGATGACGTCCTGAAACAGGCAGGTGTGCCGGATCTGTCCAAGGCGCAATTATCACAGCTTTCGGGCGGGCAGTTCCAGCGGGTGCTGCTGGCGCGTGCATTGATCGGAAAACCTGATTTGTTGCTGTTGGACGAAGCGACCCAAGGGCTCGACCAACGCGGATCAGCCTCGTTTTACCAGCAGATCGAAAAGGTGCGGCAGGACACTGGCTGCGCCGTTCTGATGATCAGTCATGAATTGCATGTGGTGATGAGTGCGTCCGACAGGGTTGTGTGCCTCAACGGCCATGTCTGCTGCGAAGGCACGCCCGCCGTTGTCGCATCCGCGCCGGAATACCGTGCGCTGTTCGGGACAGGAACAGGCGGCGCATTGGCGCTGTACCGGCATGAACATGATCATGGGCATGACCATGACGATCATAGCCACGACCACAATCACACCGAGGCCGCAGAATAATGCTTGATGATTTTATGCTGCGCTCCGCCTTGGCCGGTATCGGCGTGGCCCTTGCAGCCGCACCCCTGGGATGTTTCGTCGTCTGGCGGCGGATGGCATATTTTGGGGATGCGACGGCGCATGCCGCGATCCTGGGTGTGGCCCTGTCGCTGGCATTTTCGATGTCGATCTTCATTGGCACAATGGCCGTGGCATTACTGATGGCGCTGACGGTCAGCCTGCTATCGGGGCGGGGATATGCGATGGATACATTGCTGGGTGTACTGGCCCATTCCGCGCTCGCCTTCGGGCTTGTTGCGGTGTCGTTTCTCTCCGGCGTGCGGATTGACCTGATGGCATATCTCTTTGGCGATATCCTTGCGGTCTCACGCGGTGACCTCGCGGTGATCTGGGGCGGGGCAGGGCTGGTCGTGGCGCTGATCAGCTGGCGCTGGTCGGCCCTGTTGACCGCAACGCTGAACGAGGATCTGGCCCATGCCAGCGGGATTGACCCCAAACGCGAACAACTGGTTCTGACAGTGGCACTGGCCATCACAGTGGCCGTCGCAATCAAAGTGGTTGGGGTGCTGCTGATCGCCGCCATGCTGATCATTCCAGCCGCTGCCGCGCGGCCATTGTCCCGAACGCCCGAAGGAATGGCTATCGCTGCCGGTTTGATCGGGATGCTGTCGGCCATTGTGGGCCTGCGCGCAGCCTTTGTGTTCGACACGCCAGCAGGGCCCACAATCGTCTGCGTGGCGGCGATAACGTTCGTCGGATCCGGTGTGATCAAGAGCTTCAGCGCTTCGGGATAAATGATCAACATTTTGCTCTGGCCCCCGAAAGCGGGCGCGATCACGGAAATGGTTTATGGAAACGAACAACGCCCCGCAGGGCTAACTGCAGGGCGTTCGTTTTCATTGGTTGCGGGAGTTCGCACATTCCGACAGCGAACAACGGTAGCTTTATGCGTCTAGTCTTCGAACGTCCGATTATGCCATGAATTCGTACCCATTTCGGGGATATCTAACTCGTTAGCTGAAGCCCGATCAGTTGTGGAACTACTCGCTGCATTAGGTGTTCAGGCTCAGTCAATTGTCAACGGCGGCGTAAAAGTCTGCCATTGGGGCGGAGCAAAAGTCGGCCAGTTGTTGGCGCGCCTTGGGGCGTGA
>CANMQX010000009.1 GCA_947500135.1 uncultured Paracoccaceae bacterium | reverse complement strand
ACCGCTGCCCCAGAGTCTTCCTCTCGGCAATCGCCCTCGCCGCAACAGTCATTTACTGGTTATGAGTCCTGACCCTAGACAGATGAATGAATGTGGCATGAGCGCACAAATGCCTGCTCATCCAGATTGCCATTGGCAGAAAGGCATAGGCACTTCAGTCATCGTCATCGTCATCGTCCCGATCATCGTCGTCCCGGTCATCGTCATCATTGTCCCGATCCTTCCGGTTATCTCCATCGTTGTTAGAAGGGCGATCATCTTCCAGACCTCTGCGCAGTTCTTTAATTGTCACACGACCATCATTGTTGTGGTCGGATTGCGCCAGTATTTGAAGAGCCCCGTCACGGCCAAACGCTGAGACAAGCTCATCAAAACTCAGAACACTATCAGAGTTAATATCCGCAGACCTAAAACTGGCTGTCTGGGCAGCTGCCGGCGATATTACGCAACACTTAAATCCAATCATGATTGCAAGCTGCAAGATCGGTTTTCGCAACTGAGCCCTTGTGGAAGTAGAAGGGCGAAACCAGCTCTGCAATTGACTCCCTCCTTGCCCGCGCAATTAGCGCACGGCGTTAAATTTGTTATTCAGAGGAAGAATATGGCGCTGCTAGATGACAGCGATCCTGTCACAAACATGAACGTCAGATGAACTCAACCGTTCTACGCGACCCGAACCAAATGGTGCCGCACAAGACAAGGCATTCCGCAGTTTAAACTGTCATCTAGTGTTCATAAAACTGTAACATTGCCTTCACCCCACGTGCAGGCCAGTGCCATTTCTTTCTGCCATCTATTTCGTCAAATGCTGACCGTTGTGGCAGCAAATCTGGAACGGACGGCACAATGTTTGAAGACCTTTTTGCAAGTGGTATCATTGAACGCTTTTTGCTGAATATCATCGCAATGACATGTCTGATTTTCGGCCTTTTTTATAGTCGCTACCGCGATACGGAACTTGTCACCGCGGCATCGCTTTTCAACATTTTCGCGTTCGGCGTTCTCACGATCCTTGGCTCAGTCGAGTTTTCTTTGGCTGCGGGTTTTGGTCTGTTCGCGATCCTTGCGCTTTTCACTCTGCGTTCAGAGCAGATCAGCAAAATCGAAATTGCGTACTTCTTCGGTTCAATCGCCATCGCGGTGGTCTGTTCCGTTCAGGGAACGACCATGCCGTTTGTAATCGTCGTCATCGGTTTTGTTTTGGCTGGTGCCTATTTTTTTGACCATCCGCGCATTCTGAAATCCGTCGATGGCATCAAGATCACGCTCGACAAGATTGACCCAGACGCGCTGTCAGACCCGGCAAAGATGCGCAAAGACCTGTCCGACCGGCTCGGTGTTGAGGTCATGACCTATCAGATCATAGCGCTTGATTACATCAACGACATGGCGCGGCTCAAAGTTTTTTATCGTCAATGACACTGAAAAATAAGAAGATTTCAATGGATCCGTTTATCGCAAGACAACTGCTTGATTTCACACCGCTCGGGCTGGACGAACTGAACAGCAAGGCCGCGATGCTAGAACGGTTGGACAACAAATACATCGTGCCTGCTGTCCGGCTTGGCCCTGCTCTTGACGCGTTCAAGAAATATTTTGATGTGCTGGAAATTGAAGGAGAACGCTCGTTCACTTATGCTACGCGCTATTATGACTGTGCAAATCGCAGCGCCTATTACGACCATCACCAAGGGCGACGCAAACGTTCCAAGGTGCGTATCAGGCACTATGTTGATGCCGGTTTCAGCTATCTCGAAGTCAAGCTTAAGGACAAGCGCGGGATAACCATCAAAAAGCGGCTCAAGGTCGACTGTGGCCAGCAACGGCTTGACCAGCGCAGCATGGAATTCATCGAGATCTGCCACCGCGATCTTTACGGCGCACCCTTCGGACAAAGGCTGCACCCCGTCATCGAGATGGAATACCAGCGCATCACGCTGATTGCCAAAGAAGGCGGCGAGCGGATGACCATCGACACAGCGCTGGAATTCGAAACGGATGACGCAAGCCGCGACGTGTTGCCCGATATGTTCATCATTGAGACCAAATCGGCGCGGGGCAACGGGCTTGCCGACAAGATTTTGCGCAGCCTGCACCTGCATCCAACGCGGCGTTGCTCGAAATACTGCGTCGGCATGGCGGCACTTGGTCAGGTTCTGCGGCATAACCGCTTCCTGCCTGCGCTGCGACGCTTGCATCTGGTCGGACCGGTCTGGGCACAGCAACTCGACAAAGCTGCCTGAATCCGCGCCTGAAAAAATTACTGAAAGGAGATCGCGATGATGGCTCATTTTCACACAAAACAACCGAGCCCACTCCGACGTTTTCCTGCTCGGGCAGATCACGGCCCCCTAATATGGAGATTGATTGCCTGCGCTGCATTTTTGGTGGCCACCGCGATCTGGGCCGGATTTGGTGGCGGCACCACGGGTCTGTTGATGGGGCTGGCCGCCGGGGTCGGTGCCTATATGGCGCTGAACATCGGTGCCAATGATGTCGCCAACAATATCGGGCCTATCGTTGGTGCCCGCGTCATGCCGCTTGGGGCGGCGTTGATCATGGCGGCTATCTGCGAAGCGGCAGGTGCGATGATCGCTGGTGGCGAAGTTGTCGGTACGATCCGCAAGGGCATCATTGATCCAGCACTAATCCCCGATACCGGTGCCTATGTCTGGGCGATGTTGGCGGCATTGCTCGCGGCGGCACTCTGGCTGAATCTCGCGACGATCATGGGCGCACCGGTCAGCACCACCCATTCCATCGTCGGCGGAGTGCTTGGTGCCGGTGTTGCTGCCGCAGGCTTTGGTGTTGTGGATTGGGGTGTCATGGGTGGTGTTGCCGCCAGCTGGGTGCTTTCGCCTGCATTGGGTGCAGTTTTGGCAGCCCTTTGCCTCTATCTGGTCAAGCGCGGCATAACGTGGAATCCCAACAAACTGGGGGCAGCGCAGCGCGGTGTGCCTCTGCTTGCCGCCGCGATGGCCTGGGCCTTTACCACTTATCTAATGCTCAAGGGGTTGCCGAAGGTTGTCGATATTGGGCTGGTTCAGGCCATGTTTGGCGGGCTTCTGGCCGCACTTCCTGTCTGGGTGCTGATGCGAACGCATGTGGCGCGCCGGTTGCCCGATTTGCGCAATTGCAAGGGCAGCGTGAACCAGCTTCTGGCGGGTCCGCTGGTGCTTGCGGCGGGTGCACTATCCTTTGCTCACGGATCCAATGACGTCGCAAATGCAATCGGGCCACTGGCGGGGATTTTCGATGCGCTTTCCTCAGGCGATATCAATAGCAATGCGGGCATTCCGCTTTGGATCATGGCACTTGGTGCTACCGGTCTGGCGGCGGGGCTTGTGTTGTTCGGCCCGAGACTTATCCGCACCATCGGCGGAAAAATCACCCGCCTTGACGCGATCCGCGCCTATTGCATCGCGATGGCGGCAACGCTGACCGTCATTCTGGCAAGCCAGCTTGGTATGCCGGTATCCACCACCCATGTGACCGTCGGCGCGGTACTGGGCGTCGGGTTTCTGCGTGAACGACTGAAGGCAAAGCACCAAGGTATTCTGGCCGAAATCCGCGCCAATCACGGCGAAAGCAAGCAGGCGGCCGATAGATTTATCGACCACTTTCACGCAATCCCGTTTGTTGAGCGTTCAGCCATGTTGGCCGACCTCAAGGCCCGCAACGGGGCCGTTGGCACACCTGCGCCCGCGCCAAGACACGCCTTGGTCGACCGCACGGTGGTCCTGCGCATCATCTTCGCATGGCTCATTACGGTGCCAGCCGCGGCTGCAATGGCCGGTCTCATCTACTTCGCCTTGCGGTGGATCATGCTTCCCTGATCCGTCCGCCTCTTACCAAATCATTGACAGGATAAAGAAATGACCAAGTTCATCCACACCACCGGCGCGCTATTTTGTGCGGCAAGCTTCTTCCCCCCACAGGTCGCGATAGCCGAGCAATCTAAGTTTCAGGTCGAGGTTCTCGATACGCTGATCCTCGCGGAACCCCGCATCGACGATCTGAAATTATCTGAGCTGTCCGGCCTTGCCTATGACCAACAGGGGGGCGTGCTGTTCGCGGTGTCGGACAAGGGCCGCCTGTTCAGTTTCACCCTTGATCTTACCGGTGATCGGATTGCTGCACTGACGCCTCTGTCGGGTCATCGGCTGGTCGATCCCAATGGCGCACGAATGAGCGATTTCGGCTTTGACGCAGAAGATATGGCGCTGGACGAAGACGGAACGCTGGTCATCGTGAGTGAACAAGGCCCGCGTATATCGCGCTTTTCGCGGCAAGGCGTTTGGATCGAGGATCTAATCGTTCCCGAAGCCCTACGCGACGGGGCGGCACAACGCAGCGAAAAGGACGGGTTGGAATCGCTGGCATTGCATCACACACTTGGACTGCTGAGTGCGCCCGAAGAGCCGCTTACGAGTATGGAGCGCACGACACAAACGATCTATGCCGCAACCGGTGAGAGTTTTGCCTATGACACGACCGAGATTGGCACGACTAGCATCAAGGCGATGGATGCGCTGTCGGATGGCCGCCTGATGATCCTTGAACGCGATATCGCGGATGATGGTACCTCCCTGATCCCCTGGTTACGATTATTTAATCCCGATGGCTGCGAGGAAGGTCGGCTCTGCGACACTCAGGTGGCAAAGATCGATATTCCGGAAATTTCCGATGCAGATTTCGAAGGGCTGGCACAGCTCACGGACGATTTTTTCCTGACCGTCAGCGATGACAAGATTGGCAACGACCACCGCAGCGTGTTCGGATTGCTCAGAGTTACAGGCATCGCGTCCCTGCAATTTGGTAACGATTCAGAAGCGGATTGACCATGTCCCGCGCAAGGCAAGGGTTCCAAGCTGTATTCTGGCTGTCATTTCCTCACTTGCGGCCATCGTTCCAAATTCGGTGGCCGTGCAAGGCGGGTGTGAGGGCAAGTATGAATTCGGCGTCGAGGCAGAGCGCAAGAAATGCACAAGTTGCACGCCTGCCGAATATGATCTGCGCCCCTAAAACTCCTCCAGATTTGTGTTGAGTCTGCCCAACAAGAGGTCGAACAAATGAAGGCACGGTTCACAGACGAACAGACCATGGCGATGATAAAAGAGCAGGAAGCTGGCGAGAATACCGCTGATGCATGTCGCCGGCATGGGATCAGCTCGGCGACGTTCTACAAATACAAATCGAAGTATTGTGGCATGAAACCATCTGATGCGAAGCGGTTGCGGTCGCTTGATAGACTGTCAGCCGGACGATCCGTCACTGAAACCGCATATGATGTAGGATTTGAGACGCCAAGTGCATTTATCCATGCTTTCCGGCTCCTGATGGGAAAAACACCGCGACAGTTCATGTCCGGAAGGTAGTGGCCTCCAAGACCACCACTTACTTGTAAATCTTAACGACCGATAATCTCGCGCTTATCGCAACTTGCGAGGTCGGCAGGCTGCGACTAGTTTATTTAGCTGTATCGTCGCGGTTGGCCCTTCGCATTACGCTTCAAGGTTTTAGAATCCTTGGAGGACCACATGATCAACGAATTCCTTTCAGAACAGTTTCTAGACTACTGTGAAGACCAACAGGACCTGAGCGCGAATACAATTCTTGCATATCAACAAGATTTGAAAGCCTTTTGCACATTTCTCGGCGACGCGTATCGTCCAGACGAAGCGGAGCGGGAAACAGTACTCCGGTATTTGCGATACCTTCGAAAGGCAAAGTGTTTGGCACCCTCGACGGTTCAGCGACGGATATCGACCCTTCGGCGCTGTTTGCATTGGCGTAGACAAGCAGTAACCGGAGCGCCCTCCCCCTTCGATGGGCTGCACCTTGCATTCAGGAAACCAAGGCGCTCGCCGCGCGCTATCGATGCCGCAACATTGCAGCTCCTCTTCGCGAAAGACTTCGGTAGAATACGGCATGGGCGTTCGTTCTCTCAAGAACAGATTACCTATCTTGTTCTTAAGCTACTTATTGTGACTGGGTTGCGTATTGGTGAGTTGACGGGGCTAAACATCAAGGACGTGTTCAGCCAAGATACGAAAATCTGGGTCATGGGAAAGGGCAGCAAAGAACGCGTTGTCTATGTATTGAACGGTGAGCTTTTGGTGGACTTCAATCGGTTCATGGAATGGCGGCGGGCGAACGCAAAGCTCTCGGATCATCTGTTTCCCAATCGCTGCGGGAATCGGATGACGCCGCCAGCTTTTCGAAAACGATTGAAGTTGCTGTCAGAGAGCAGAAATATCACTCCTCATCTGACACCGCACCAGTTCCGACATAGTGCAGCGACGATGATGATCGAAAATGACGCGGACATTCGGATCGTCCAACGTCTCTTGGGTCACGCAAGCATCGCCACAACGGAAATCTATACGCACGTCACTGACTTGGCCCTTCAGTCAGCAGTTGCACGCGCCGATATCCTTGCGTGGGTGATCCCTGAGCAACGTTCCGCGGCGCTGGTCTGTGCCGAAGGCAGAAAGTCGGTTCGATCAATGGCATTCCACGATCATGCTTCAGATTCCCATCAACCGGTTGCTCGTCTATAGACCTTTCGGGCTGTTTGGGCATTTGGTCAACTTCTCTCGTCTGCCGCATTCCTGACAATGGTGCATTTTCCAATTTCGGCTTGTCTAGTGTTCTACGCTAATCTACTGACTTGTAGAACTTCTACAAAGGCGTCGAACCATGTCGAACTCTCCCTGGCACTTTCCGAGAACCGAGTTTGCAGAACGCGTGATGCAATCGTTCATCTCTGGTGGATCTACAGCTCTGACGCTCTTTGCGCCGCGTCGTACCGGCAAAACCCAGTTCCTTGTCCATGACTTAGCGCCGGCAGCTGAGAAACGGAAGTGCACGGTTGTCTATGCGAGCTTCTGGCAAACTGCAGACACGCCAGTCGCCACACTCACACATGCGATTGAGGGCGCGATCAAAACACCAAACTTCTGGCGAAGGACACAGAACGCACTCACCGGCCTAAAACCGAAGATCAGAATTGCTCCAATGGGTATCGGCGGCGAGATCGATTTATCTCGGGTGCCGAAGCAAGATGACCAAAAGGACCCTCTACTCACCCTCGATGACATGATAGGTCAATTGCCCGCGAACTATGAAGCACCACTCGTCCTCATGCTTGATGAGGTGCAAGGCTTGGCTGCGCCGGAACACCTAGCCTTCGTCGCAGCGCTGCGCACGAGCTTGGACAAACGTCGGGAAACTGTGCGCACCATTTTCACCGGGTCCAGCATGGATGGACTGCGCGCCATGTTTTCGAACAGACAGGCACCGTTCTTTCACTTCGGCAGCAATATCGAATTACCACAACTCGGTGAGGAGTTCGTCCGTCACGTTCTCGCGGCCCATAAGGCGGCGACCACGAGAGAGGTGCCGTTCGAACCCGCGATGGCATTCTTCACCCAAGTCGACCGTTCCCCTTTCATAATGCGGAACGTGCTGGAACGCATGGCACTGTATCCGGATGATGATTTCGAGACTGCAGCCAGTAAGGTTCGACAAGAATTGGCCGAACGGCAGGGTTTCCCTGCGCTATGGTCCGGCCTAAACCCACTGGCCCAAGCAGTTCTTGTCGAAATCGTTCAGGGAGAGATGTCGTTGACGTCAAAAGATGCGCGTAGCCGTATGGCAGACGCCACAGGAGAGGAAGATGTGTCTCCTGGCAGGGTTTCAGGCGCAATCAGGACACTTGGTCGAAAACACGTAATCCACAAGATCGACGACAGTTGGACATTACAAGATCCGGACTTCGGTCGATACATCAGCGCGCTTATTGCGCCGGAATCATAATACCCATCACCACCCGTCATGCTCCTGCCAAGGCTAGCTGGCCCTTATCGTAACTTGGAACTGAAGAACTAACCTATCGCCGATGCGGCCGTTCGCTGCACGGTACGCGAACTCAAAAGTTGCGGGACAAATCTGCCGTTCGGCTATTTGGTCACTCTGCGTTGCAAGCACTTGAGGTCGCTACGAACGATCCACCTATGAGCGACGCCAACAGGTATCATGTACGCATGCCCGAACCAGTTGTGCGCCCGAACTGATGATGTGACTGTGACAGTAGGACCGTTAGTCGAAACGCAGGTCATGACGTCGAGATGGCGGTCTCGCGCGGTCAGAACCAACGATTTCTCATCAGAATACTCTACCAAGAAAAAATCTAAGTGGTCCCCGACGGTTACGGCCTGCACCGCAGTACCACTGAAACCCTTGATCGGCTTCACGCCAAACATGCCTGAAACTGCGTCACGTACCCAAAACGCCAGTTTCAAAATCGGTTTAGGTTCTTCCATGATGAAATTCCAAGCCGCAAGGGGAGTAATTTCGTGACACAACTGGACACTCTGAGTGTCGAAGTAATCCAACTCCGGTACGGGTTCGAGTATGCGGGTATTGGTATCGGCAAGGTTGATCATGAGCGCACGTTAGCTGCGTCGCAGTATCAGGTAAAGCGGGCTCTCTGCCGCCATTAAATCGGTCGCAGCATTTTCACATCAAGGGGGCACCATCACCGTCGAGGACGGCCCATTAGAATGGCTTCGTCGCGGCCGATGTAAACATCGGCAGGTGTGACGTTGTTGATGCTCTTGGGATAGCGCCGGTGAGCCGATTGCAACCTATGATCCAGTCACTGTGAATCGAGTTGCAGCACCATGAAAGTTAGCCAATCCGCCATTTCGTCGCTGACATCATAATAGGGTTTGATTGGCTGAAAACCGAGCTTTTGATACAACCCGCGCGCCTCGATTTGTTCTGGCCCGGTATCGAGATACATTCTTGCATAACCGAGCTCGCGGGCACGGTGAGTTAGATGCGTTGCAAGAGCCTGACCTACGCCTTGCCCGTGGAATTTTGGATCGACGAACATGCGTTTCATTTCGCAGGAATCTGTACCAAGCGCGCGCAATCCTACACAACCAGCGATTTGCTGATCGACACTGGCGATCAACAATGTGCCTGCGGGTGCGCCGTACATGCTGGGTAGATCGGACAGCTCGCGTTCAAATTCATCCGGGTCAAAATAGCGGGCCACGAGGTCGTGATAGGCGTGATGGCGCACAAATAACCAATCGACCAAGGCCCGCATCATATCTTGCACAGCGGCGATTTCAGCCGGGGTCTTGGCGGTTCTGACAGCCACGCTTTGTTTAACTGCGGTCTTCATTTTGATGTACTTTCACTAAGTTTGAGTGTCTTTGAAGTGCGCGGCGACAGATACCAAAGCACCGCAGCTACGATGACCAGGGCCGGGATATCACCCGCCAAATGACCGACCTCCATGTGGTCGTGGTTGACTTGAACAACCATAATCGCGGCGTGAACGATGCTGGACCAAATGGTAAAGTCGATGAGGCTTCCATGGTTTTGAGGCGCTGAGGACGCCCGGATCAGGAACCATCCCAGAACCGCGTAAATACCGCAGATCATCTGGAAATAATGCTGTCCACCGCCGCCATGCCAAACCCAGCCCGAAGGCCAGACAATGGCCAGTGGGTAGATCAAGAAACAGATTGCCCCAAACAAGACCAAGGCGACCTTTAATCCCTTTGCACGGTTTTCGGGGCTCATGCTGCGCCCGCCTTTGGAGTCCACGCATAGGGTGCGAACTCCGCGTCAAGCGGCAGGTCCAGCAAGTTGGCTGTCATGTTGCTCAGGGTTTTGTTCGCAACTCCTATAATCACTTCCAAAGCCTGTTCCGGGCGATAACCGGCCGTCAGGAATTCCGCATGCTCCTTTGTGCAGTTGCGGCCACGATCCGTTGTGAGTTTCCGGGCAAACCGCGCCAACGCACCAAGGCGTTCGTCGTCAGGGTCGCGCCCCTCACGCATTGCCTGGACATGAGAGGCGCTAAGTTCTGCATCAGCGGCAAAGGCTGTGTGGCCGGCAACGCAGTAGCGACACCGGTTGGCCACACTTACCGCAAGTTGGATCACCTCGCGTTCGGCGGGTGACAGGCTGCTGTCGCCAAACGCGCCGGTCAGCTCAGCAAACCCGGTCATCGCATCAGGAAGACCGCCATAAACGGCATAGACATTGGGAACAAAGCCACGTGCTTGCGTGATCGCGTTGAATATCGGACGTGATTGCGGGGCTGCGGTCTGGGCCGTGTGGATGGGTAGTGTCATATGTTTTCTCTGATTTGCAGGTCCGTGCTTGGGCTGCTTCTTATGATGAGACCTACCTGACACTCTCCCTACGGGATGCTTTACAGATTGGAGCAAAACACTATACCGATTGGAGTATCTTACTACATTTTCTGGAGTGATTTTCATGTCGCACAGCTATGGCCAGTGGTGCCCCATCGCCAAATCAACCGAAATTCTGGGCGAGAAATGGACCATGCTGATTGTGCGCGAACTGTTGATGGGCAGCACAAGGTTCTCTGAACTTCAGCGTGGGTTGGGGGCGATCTCTCCCACACTCTTGACGCGCAGATTGGTCACGCTTGAAGAGTATGACCTGGTCTATAAGCGTCGTATTCAAGGCGGTCGGGGGCACGAATACCTACCAACTGCAAGCTGCCGGCAGTTGCAACCGATCCTGCTGGCGCTTGGAAGCTGGGGCATGGAATGGTCAAAGGCATTTATGAGCGACGCAGATTACGACGTCGAACTTCTGATGCTTTATCTTCAACGAAGCATTGTTCCCCAGAACCTGCCTGGCAACAGAACGGTCGTTTTGTTCCAGTTTACAGATTTCGACGAGCAACCGAAATGGTGGATCACGGTTGAGGGCGGCAACGTTGATGTTTGCACCACTGATCCCGGTCTGGATGTCGACGTGTTTATCACGACGAAGGTGCGCGCGATGGCGGATGCTTGGTTGGGCCACACGACCTATAAGGCAGCCAAGGCGTCTGGCGCGATGGAGATCATCGGACCGACGACTCTGACACGTAATATATCAAGCTGGCTTTCCGATTGCGTTTTCGCAAGCTTGCCGAACGCAGAAGAGATCTTGGCTGCACGCTAGGACCATCGCATCGCCGCGCGGGCTTGTGACATTGTACTGTCGATGATCATATCAGCGGGTTCAACGCTGTTCACCAGACCAACGCTTTGACCTGCCCACATCGATAACGCCTCAATCTCACCCGTCATCGTGTGATGCGGAGTTGTGGATTGATAGGCCGCGATTGGGGCGCTGCCACGCATAGCAACCGTTTCACCGGACCGATGGCGTGTTTCATTGTCGGGACGACCTTCTGCAAGCCAGCGATCTGCCACGGCGTTGCGCAACACGCGGTGTGCCGCATTTGACCATCCAACATTATAAAGATCGGTCTCGTGGAGCGTGTCTGAATGTCGGGCTGCAATCAACTTAGCGATGTATTCGGAATGCGCCGCACTTTCTGAGGTTGCCAGAAAACGCGTTCCCATGACTACGCCGCTGGCCCCCAGACAGAGAGCCGCAGCCAATCCGCGCCCGTCCGAAATACCGCCAGCGGCCAAAACTGGCACCGACCCCGCCACATCCACAACAGCCGGGATCAACGGCAGCGTCGCGACGGACCCGCGAACATGCCCTCCGGCTTCCCAACCCTGTGCGATCAACACATCAACGCCTGCCTCAACGGCGCGCCTTGCTTCATCAGCGGTCGAGACGGTTTGAATCACCAACGCTCCTGCGCGATGCACCTGTTTTACGAATGCGCCTGCATCCCCCCAAAAGAAATGCACAGCATTGGGACGATGCGACAGACAAAGTTCCAATCGGGCCTCTTGCGGCATGTCGAGGCAGAGGTTTATGGCAAACGGCGCGTCGGTTTTTGCACGCAGGCTTGCCAATTCAGCCTCAATTGTATCCCCGTTGCTCCATGAGAAAGGCATGATCGGATAACCGCCTGCATTGCCGACGGCAGCGGCCAAATCGCTTTCCACTGCACCAGCCATAGGAGCCAGTGCGATCGGGTGATCCACCCCGACCAGCTTTGTAAATGCCGTCGAAACGGTGGGTGTTTTGATTGTCTTTTCCATGATTGAATTCCTTCAAGCTGCGCGGCGATTTCGATTGGCAATAAGGTGATCGGAAAGAGCCTGCGCATCACCGCCCACCCCGTCAATCAACGCCGACTTCCGGCGCCGCATGAAGGGCAACCCCAACACGTAAACTCCCGATGCAACGACGCCTTGATCGTGGATCAACATGCCTTTCGGATCGAACACAGGAAGCTTCAGCCAGCTGAAACCAGGGGAATAGCCTGTCGCCCAGACGATGGTGCGGATCGCGCCATCGTTCAGATCGGACATGAGATATGGGGAGTTGGGAACCGATGTCGGGGCCAATTGCTGCGCATCAGGAAGATCGGGAATACCCATGCGATTGGCCCAATCGTCGAAATGTCTCAGAAGCCGACCGATCTTCAGATCCGACATGGTACAGTGATTGGCCAAAGAGCCAGAAAACTGTGCCATACCGTCTTGAATGGCAGCTAGCCGACCGGTTATTACAATCCCCATTGCCTGAAGCGTATTGAGATCAATCGAGTCTACTCCAGGATCGCCCATCAATTGGAACGAGGGCACGCGGCGGGCGCGGTCTATATCGTCCACATCTTTGACGCGGACATCCAGAACGCCGCTGCGATCCATCCACCATTGAATGTCCCGCCCACGATAACGGCGCGGCGCGCGGATATGCTCCCCCACGGCAAGTGTCACCGCATGCCCCGCGTTGGAAAGTTCAGCAGCGATCTGCACGCCGCTGGCGGACCCTCCAACCACCAGCACACCGCCCTTTGCAACTTGATCAGGCGATTTATACGTTCCGAGCGACAGCTGCGTGACGCTTTCTGGAACAGCGTCCGCCAACTGAGGCAGTTTAGGCCGCGCGCAAGCCCCACTGGCTACAACGACATGGTCGCAGATCCAATCGCCCTTGTTGGTGCGCACCAGAGAGCTGTTCCCATGAGAGGTCACAGAATGAACAGTGGTGTGTTCTTCCACCGAAGCGTTGATCACATGGGCATAATCGCGCAGATATCTGGTGATCTGGGACATGTTCATATATCCATCCGGATCGGGCCCTTTAAATCCGTACCCCGGCAACCGTGACTGCCAGTTTGGCGTAAGCAGCCGCAGGCTGTCCCACCTGTCTTTCATCCAAGACTGCGCCACCTCGCCCCGCTCCAACACAACATGCGCGACGGAGCGGTCCGAAAGACACTTGCTCATTGCGAGCCCGGCTTGCCCGGCGCCAATGATGACGGTCGAAATATGTCGCATGACACTCGCTCCTGTAGTAATCGCGGCCTAGGCGACAGCCACATGTACGTTGGTCGGATTGGTCATAAGATCAAAAACAGTGGATCGTTTTTGTGACTGTGCGACCAAAGCGCGAATATCATCGTCGCTTGCGTCCGCATCGATAGCAAAGGTCACACGGACTGCACTGAAGCCGTTGCGAATGTCGGGGTCCATGCCCAAAATCCCGCGCATATCCATATCACCCTCGACAACGCACTGTACGTCATGCAGCTGGATGCCCCGATGCTGTGCGACAGCAGCTATGCCGCCGGTCAGACAGCTCGCCAATGCGGACAGTGCGATTTCTGGGGGTGTCGGCGCGCTGTCACGAGCGGCGAAAACCTCTGGGTGGTCTGAACTGATGGAAAAGGTTTGTTTGCGAGTGTGTTCTTCACCCAGGCCGAAATAGCCATTGATGGTACTGCGGCTTTCACTGCCGTCTACCCAGTCACAGGTACTACGGAATGTGAATGATGCGGCTTCCGGCATCTCGGCAAATGCGCCCCGTGCCCCGATCAGGGCCTCAGTGTCTACACCATTTGAAACGGGCTTGTCTTGTGTTTGCGTCGTCATTGTTTTGTTTCCCTTAGAAGTGTGTTGAGCTGTCTGTACGGCTCGATACGGCGACTTCTAGGGAGCTAGCGCAGCACGAGATACTTCACGGTTGAAAGCAATCCACTACATATTTGATAGTAAGCAGAAGCGGCCATTCGAAGGTGTGACTTAGAAGGCTGCTTCGGTGATTTCGGCTGTATCGCAGTGAAAACCATACCGCACACGCAAACCAATTTTTCGTCAGCGAAGTGCAAATTTCCGAGGTTGGTTTCGTCCCGCGACCTGTAAATTTGGGAAACAATTCTCGCCGCGCTCAGCACGAATAACTGGTTTTCAGGCCGAGTGGCGGCGCTGAGAATGATGCGGTCGCAGCCATTTTCCTGCTGTGTGCGCGCGCAGCGAGAAATTTCAATGGCGGTAGTGGGCTCCAAGGAGATCTTCGCTGCATTCAAGATGAAGGTCCGCATAGTTTATTCGAATTGGCATTGTCGAACGGAACGCCACACCATGTCGGTTGACGCTGATCAAAAACTGTCGCGTTGCTGTGGATCATGCCGATGGTGACCTGTGCACTTAATGACACCTACATTCGCGTTGTGATCCTTGATCCGCAAAACTAACCTGCGGAAAACCAAAGGATTCCCCCGTGTTTGAAAACGCCTTCAACAGCATCGACCGCGAATTGCGCAATGAAGAGGGGTTGGCGTCCGAACTCGACTATGCCGAGCAAACATCATGGATACTCTTCCTCAAATACCTCGATGACATTGAACAGGAACGGCAGGACGAAGCGGAACTGGCGGGGGAGGACTATGCCCCAACCCTACCGACCGCGATGCGCTGGAAGACATGGGCATCGGTCAAGAACGACGATGGCACCGACCGCAAGGACGTGCTGACCGGTGAAGACCTGATCACCTTCGTCAACCAAACCCTGTTCCCGACCCTCAAGAAATACCGCGAGGATGCGATCAGCCCGGACACCATCGAATATAAGATCGGGGAAATCTTCTCGGAGATCACCAATAAATTTCGCTCAGGCTATTCCCTGCGGGACGTTCTTGAAATCGTGGACGGGCTGGAATTCAACACGCAAGAGGCCAAGCACGAATTGTCTGACCTCTATGAGAGCCGCATCAAGCGGATGGGCAATGCGGGCCGCAACGGGGGCGAATACTACACGCCGCGCCCGCTGATCCGCGCGATGCTGAAAATCATGGACCCCAAGATCGGCGAGACGGTCTATGACGGGGCCTGCGGCTCTGCGGGCTTCCTGTGTGAAGCCTATGACTACATGCTAACCCCCGACATCTCTGCGACCGATTTCAACACGCTCCAGACAAAGACCTTCTATGGGCAGGAAAAGAAATCGCTCGCCTATATCATCGGCATCATGAACATGATCCTGCACGGGATCACCGCCCCCAATATCTGGCGCACCAATACGCTGAACGAAAACGTCATGGATATTCAGGAAAAGGACCGGCACGACGTGATCCTTGCCAATCCGCCGTTTGGGTCTGGCGAACGGGCCGAGGTGCAGCAGAACTTTCCGATCAAATCGGGCGAGATGGGGTATCTGTTCATCCAGCATTTTATTCGTAAACTGCGCGCTGGCGGGCGGGCCGCTGTGGTGATCAAGAACACGTTTCTCAGCAATGGGGATGCGGCGGCGCTGCGGCGTGAATTGCTGGACACCTGCGATCTGCACACAGTGCTGGATTGCCCCGCCAAGGTGTTCCAAGGCGCGGGCGTGAAAACTGTTGCGCTGTTCTTTGAGAAAGGGCGCAAGACGCACCGCACGTGGTATTACGCGCTGGACCCGGAAAGGTCCTTGGGCAAATCCTCCCCCCTGCGCGATGACGAATTGGCCGAATTTGTTGAGCTGCAAAAGACCCGCGCGGACAGTGCCAAAAGCTGGACGGTCGCCCGGTCGGATATCGACGCGGAGACGATGGGCATGTCCGTCAAAAACCCCTTTGCCCCCGAGGAAGCGCCCCTGCGCGCGCCTGTGGAGATTATAGTGGTACGCATCCGCCCCCTTGAATTGTCACTTCACTGAAGAACGGACCCGCACCGTTTCGACATCATTATCCAACACTGAAAAGAGGCTAAAATGTCAAAGCAACCAACCGAAAAGAACGAACGCATTAAGCGACGCTTTCTTGAGTATCGCAAATACGCCCGCCAATTGTCTGACAAGACACTAGATCGGGAAATTGCAGCACTTGAACGCTTTGATGCTTGGAACCAACGCAAAGACTTCGCGCAATTCCACATCGAACAAGCGATGGGGTTCCGCACCCACTTGGAACAGGCCAAAGGTGCCGGGAATAAGCCTTTGGCCAAGTCCACAATGCGTGCCACACTGGCGACCCTGCGCGAGTTCATTCTATGGCTTTCTCAGCAAGATGGCTTTCGCAGCCGTATCAAACCAAAAGACGCTGACTACTTTAATCTATCCCGCCGCGACGAAGCCGAAGCCCGCGCAGCACCACCCCGCGTGGCCCCGAGCGTGAACCAAGCCAAGCGCGCTTTGTCACTTATGCCAACCGCCACGCCGATTGATCTGCGCAACAAAGCCGTATTCGCGCTGTTGTGCCTGACTGGGGTTCGCGTCGCGGCTTTGGTGTCATTGCGTTTCAAACACGTCAATCTGGCAGAAAAGTCCGTGACGCAGAACCCACGCGAAGTGGCCACGAAGTTTGGCAAACGCATCGACACCTTCTTTGCACGCGGGTTTGAAGACGCCGAAGATGTCTTGGTGCAATGGATGACGCACCTAGACGAAGTTGAACTCTAAGGTCCTGACGATCCATTGTTCCCGTCCACTGCATTGCAATCAAACTCGAACGCAGGTTTTGAACGCAATGGCTTTGATCGGCGGCACTGGAAAACTACCGAACCTGTGCGCAAAATCGTGCGGGCGGCGTTTGATGTCGCAGGCCAACCGAATTATGGCCCGCACTCTTTTCGACATATGCTGGCACGTCATGCGGTCGATACGGCAAAATCTGTTGCAGAGATCGTTGCAACATCGCAGAATCTTGGTCACTCAGGCGTTTTGGTAACACTTACGAACTATGGCCAAATCAGCCGCGAACGGCAGCGCCAACTTGTAACAGGGAAGGAGTAGCTAGATTGAGTCGGTTTGGCGACACTCCACAGCAATTAGCCAAGCCCTCGACGTGGGAACAAGTGTGGGAACAAATTTCAAATTTCAGGAAAAATTCTTTAATCTCAATAATTTATATGGATAATTTGGCGGACTGGGGAGGATTCGAACCCCCGACCCCTTGATTCGTAGTCAAGTACTCTATCCAGCTGAGCTACCAATCCGCGTATCGGGGGATTTAGACGCAGTGGACCGGTGATGCAAGGGGCAAATCGGATTCTTTACTCATTGCGCGGCGGGCATCAGGGCAAGGTCGGCCTTGGGCAGTTGGATCATGAATGTCGTCCCGGTTTCATCGGTTCGTTGCAGTTCCAGCCGCCCGCCATGTCCGCGGATCAGATCGGCCGCAATCACCAGTCCCAACCCGCTGCCGCCTTTGCGCACGCCACCCTGAAAGGGCTGGAACAGGTGCTCTTGCGCCTTTTGCGGCAGGCCGGGGCCGGTATCGGTCACGGTAATCTGCCAGGAGTGGTCGTCTTCTGAGGCACTTAGCGCAATTTCGCCGGGGCGCCCGGTTGCAATAATCGCCTGACGGGCGTTGCGTACCAGATTGAACAGCACCCGGAACAATTGTTCCCCATCAGCGCGCAAGACCATCGATGCGGGCACATCTTCGGCAAAGGACAGCGGGTGATCGCCGCTGGCCAGCCTTTCGCTATCGATCACATCCCCCACGATTTCCGCCAGATTGACGCGGGCAAGTGCAGGCGCCGGTTCATCAACACGGCCAAAGGCCAGCGTCGTCTCGCACAAGTTGACAGCGCGGGTGATTGAGTTCACCAGCTTTGGCGCCATCCGCTTGACCAGCGGATCATCCGATCCCTCAATCCGATCCGTAAACAACTGGGCCGAGGTCAGAATATTCCGCAAATCATGGCTCACCTTGGCCACCGCCCCACCCAACTGCGCCAAGCGTTCCTTTTGTTTCAGCGCACCGGTCAATTGCGTCTGCATTGATTGCAGGGCGGTTTCCGCATCGCGCAATTCCTTTACCCCGGCAGTCGGGGTAATGATCTGGCGCGCATCCTCGGGCGCCCGGGCATAGTTTTGCATATGGTCCACAACGCCCTGTATCGGGCGCACCAACAGAACACGGACGGCCAGGAACAACAGGCTGGCCGTGACGATGGAAATGAAGGCCGACAGGATCAGAATGTTGCGCCCATAGGCCAGCATCGCCGCGCGCAGCGGCATTTCATCCATGGTCACCTCGATCAGCAAACCGCCTTCGCGCACAGGGTTACCGATCACGCGAATAATCCGTTCTTCGGTGTCGGTCAGCGTGCGCATTGCATCCATGATCAATGTCATACCGGACGGGTCGCGCATGTCATAAGTCGCCGTGATTGGCGATGGTATAGGCGAAGACAGCATCAACTGCCGGATCTCGTCACGGCGCAAAACCACATTGTAGATCTCAGCATTCTTGAGCAGCTCCGCCTCCAGCGCAGGCGAAATCATATCATCCACCTCCAACGCCAATGACGCGATCTGCGCCCTTTCCAGCCGCGCCAACAGGTAATCCTCGCGGAACCGCGCGACCGATGGCACAAAGATAAAGATCTCGGCCAGCATCACGAAAATCACCGTGAGGATCAGGAAACGGCCAGAGAGGGAGTTGATCATTTTGCCTCGCGACGATTACGGCAGCCAGCGCTGCACAAATCCTACAACACGCTTTACCGTGGGGTTTTCAAATAGTCTTGGGCTAAAGTAGGCACCGGCAGCCCGTTTGTTAACCTCACTGACCGTCGGATACGGCAGAACCGTATTGGCGATGGCTGACATTTTCATCTTGTTGGCGATGGCCATGGCCCACATGCCGATCAATTCACCTGCCATATGGCCTGCGATTGATGCGCCCACAGGCTTACCCTTAACGACCATCACCTTGATCAGGCCCTTGGTCTTGCGCTCTGCAATCAGACGGTCATTGTGATGGAATTCAAACCGGACCACCTCAAGCCGGGGGCCGTATTTTTCCTTTGCCTGCGCTTCGGTCAGACCAACCTGCGCCAGTTCGGGGTCGGTGTAGGTCGCCCATGGGATGTGATCAGTCCGCTGCTTGGACGGAAGGCCGAACAGCATTGACCGGATCAGCACACCGGCGTGATAGCCCGCCACATGGGTGAATTGCAGGCCACCGGCTACATCACCTGCGGCATAGACCTTTTTATTGGTCACCGACCGCAGATCAGCACCAACTTTCAACCCGGCACGGGTATGGGCGATGCCGCCCGCATCCAGATCAAGCTTATCGGTATTCACCTTGCGCCCGACCGCCATCAACAGATGCGACCCAGTAAAATCCCCTTTGGGGGTATGCACGGTGACAGCACCATCTTTACCGCTGATCTTTTCGGCCTGCGCCTCTTCGACGATATTGATGCCTTCGGTGCGCAGGTTTTCCAGCACGATCTCGGCCATCTCCGGGTCGTCCTTGCCAAAGGCTTTCATGCCTTCGATCACGGTTACCTCACAGCCCAAACGCCGATGCGCCTGCGCCATTTCCATACCAATGGGGCCACCGCCGATCACGATCAAATGCTTGGGCTTTTCGCGCAGATCAAAGATGTTTTCGTTGGTGTAATAGGTGACGTCTTCAATGCCGGGGATCGGGGGCACAAAGGGGCCGGAGCCTGTGGCGACAACAAAACGACGCGCCTCAATAATATTGTCACCAGCTTTCACTTCGGTCTTGGAAATGAACGTGCCAAACTCCTGAATGACCTGCACGCCAAGCCCTTCAAACCGCTCCACACTGTCGACCGGGGCGATGGTCGCTATCACGTCATGCACATGGTCCTTGGCAGCAGCATAATCGACCTTCGGGGCCACCTCGCCCACGCCCAGCTTTTCGCCGTGGGACATGGCATAGGCCTGCTTGGCCGAGGCGATCAGGGCTTTCGAAGGGACACAGCCGTAATTCAGGCAATCGCCGCCCATCTTGTGCCCTTCCAGCAGGACCACCTTGGCCCCCATCTGGACGGCGCCCGCTGCAATGGACAACCCGCCAGAGCCACCGCCGATGATGCAGATATCAGTTTTGATCCGGTTCATGATTACAGGCCTTTCTTGCCACGCAGGGCGTTGATTGCGATGGGCAAGGCGGCAAGGACGCACAGGCCGATAATAGGCAGGATGATCTGCGGCTCAAAGATGATGCCAAGATTTGGTGTCTCACCCCGGGCAAACACATCACCAAGGCCAGCACCGACAGAGGTGTAGACAACTGTACCGGGGATGATGCCAAAGAATGTCGAGATCACAAAGCGATGCAGCGGCACCTCTAGGAAGGATGGGATCAGATTGGCCAGAAAGAAAGGCACGGCAGGCACCAGACGGATCAGAAACAGCATCGACCATTGGTTTTCATCAATGCCATCCTTGATCTTTTTGACAGCGCCGTCAGATCCTTCCAGCTTCTTGCCCAGATTTTCACCAAAACCCCAGCGGGCGGCCAGAAAAATCGCGGTGGCGCCCAGCGTTGCCGCCGTCACGTTAAATAGCGCACCAGGGAAGGTTGCGAACAGGAAACCACCCGTCAGCGTAGCGATTGTGGCCCCAGGTAGCGAGAATGCGACGATCACGACATAGGCGGCGATGAAGACCAGAACGGTCAACAGATAATTGGCATCACGGAAGCCCAGCAAAGCTTCCCGATTTTCGGCCAACGCCTCGAAGGTCAAGTAATCACGCAAGAAATAGGCACCCAGCACGGCCACGATGATGATTGTGATCAGCGGCAGCTTCTTGAGTATGGGGTTGGCGGGGGCGTCGGTCATATCTGTCATCTTTCGGGTCCTATGGGCGAATGGGTGCTTGTCTGATGTTGCATGTTAGATGGACGGAACCGCGGTTTCGCGATACCCACCTCACGGCGCATTGATGCAAACCCACCCTGATGTTTCAGTTTTCGGGGGGCTGATCACGAAAGCTGTAACATTTGGTCGGGGCGAATTGCCCCAAATGTTGCAATTTGACCCCGCGATGCGCGTTGACATGTGTGGGGCGCCCCTCTAAACGACAGGTCTGAAATGTTGATCGGCTTCGAATCCCTTGCCGGATTTGGCCACAAGAACCGGAGAGCACGCGATGAAGCGCACGTTCCAACCATCAAACCGGGTTCGCAAGAACCGCCACGGGTTCCGCGCACGCATGGCCACCAAGGCCGGGCGCAAGATCCTGAACAATCGCCGTGCCAAAGGCCGCGCGAAGCTGAGCGCGTAAGCGCCAGTCACGTCTTGACCGATTTGAAACCGCCGGTTGGGCCAGATGATGGCACTCCGGCGGTTTCCGTTTGTCTGCAGGTTCTCAAAAAACGCGGCGATTTCATCCGTGCGTCAAATGCGCAGCGACAAGGGACGCCCGGCATCCATCTGCAAGCGCGCAAACGCGCGACAGGTGAGGCGACGGGTATGCGCGTCGGGTTCACCTGCTCCAAAAAGGTCGGAAATGCCGTGGCCCGCAACCGCGCGAAACGACGATTGCGCGAGGTCGCCCGGATCGTGCTGCCGCAATCAGGCCGCGACGGATGGGACTATGTTCTGGTCGGGCGCAAGGATGTCACCGCGACATTGCCCTTCACGACCCTGATCAACGACCTGACACGTGCGTTGCAAAAGGTGCATGGATGACACCACTGGCGTATATGCTGGCCCTGCCCGTCCGCGCCTACCGGTTGGTGTTTTCGCCATGGGTTGGGCATGGATGCCGGTTCCAGCCAACCTGCTCGGCCTATGCCCTTGAAGCATTAGAAAAACATGGCGGGCTCAAAGGGGGCTACCTGACGGCCCGCCGCATCCTGCGCTGCCATCCCTGGGGCGGTTCGGGTATCGATAACGTGCCGGACTGAAGATTTTTCGTAACGAAAAATCTTCCCGACGCCAGAATTTTGGCCAAAATTCTGTTTCACCACTTCTCAAATGATATTGTCACAACACCAATGTCGAGCCCGTAGCGTTTGACATAAGCCAGATTGAGCAACCGATCCTCGGAGAGCAGCCACATCCAGTCATCGAAGATCACACGCAAGGTTTCATCCGTTCCGTCCGCCGCCGGAACAGGCAAATCAATCTCGTATTTCCAGTTGAACCTGTTGTCCTGCTCAATCCCCGTCGCAGCCCCGATGACGCCCGGCGCCGTTCCCGTCCAGCTATCCGGCCCGGTTTTCGTCAGGGTCCAAATCCGCTGCTCGGTTGATCCGTCTTCATACACAAAATCCTCGACCAGTCGCAGCCGGTCCCCATTCCAGTCCCCGTCAATGGTCACAACGAAACTGCGGCGCACAGTGCCCAGCACATCCTGAAACTGGCCGTAAGCCACCAGTTCACCATCAAAGAATTCTTCAAGGTTCAGCTTGCGATCACTCAATGACGGGTCGTCAAAAGACGGTTTGCCCGTACAGGCCGCCAAAATGACAAAAGCGAAGATGACAAGATAACGCATCGCAAGATCCTTTTATGCTGGACCTCAAGTAATACGTTCATCTGCCGCGACCAGATCAGGAACCGCCGCCAAATGGATCAGGCGCGGATCAGTGGCATCGCCAAAGCGAAACGGGCTTTTCATGCGGTAGCTCCGCCCGCCACCCAACCGGACGGCGGCATAGATAAGCCAGCGGCGCCACCGGCTCACACCCTTCACCTGCATCGCGGCAAGCATGACGCGATCCGCAAACAGGCGATCGGCACGCAGGGCGGTACGGTGCGGCACGCTTTGCCAGGCGACATAAAGATAGTCGTGCAACACCGCCGCCTCCAGCCACGGGCCAGCACGACTGATCAGCAGACGAAAGACAGGCGGCACGCTGGTCAGGTCGGTCAAAAACCCAGGCGGGGCGCAAACCTCGTGGGATGCACCACTGGGATCAGTCCAAGTCGCCGTAAGTGCTGCCCCGGTCAGATACAGATCCTCGCCCTTGCGTGGGTTGGTGCCATCGCTTGCGATGATCCCTTCACGCGGGCGAAACAGCACAAGGCTGCTGTCGAACGTGACCTTGGCAACATCCGTACCCGGAACGGGATAGGGGTTACCGGCATGATAGGGACATTCAAAACTCTGCATCACTTACCTCTTGGCGCATCGGACATGGCACGTTAGGGCATGGGGCATGCTTGACGATACCGAAATCCATCCCCTGTTCCACGGCGCACCTTCTAGCACCGAATTCAAGAAGCTGCGTAAACGCATCGTGCGCAACACCCGCGAGGCGATTGACCAATATGGAATGATCGCCCCCGGGGGCAAATGGCTGGTCTGCCTGTCAGGCGGCAAGGACAGCTATACCTTGCTGGCCGTGCTTTACGAACTCAAATGGCGGGGGCTCTTGCCGGTTGAACTTGTCGCCTGCAATCTGGATCAAGGGCAACCGGGGTTCCCAGCGACCGTCCTGCCTGAATTTCTGGAACGAATGGGCGTGCCGCACCGGATTGAATATCAGGACACTTATTCCATTGTCATGGACAAGGTGCCCGAAGGCCGGACCTTCTGTGCGCTGTGCTCGCGGCTGCGCCGTGGCAATCTCTACCGGATCGCCCGTGAGGAAGGATGCACCGCCGTTGTTCTGGGCCATCACCGGGATGATATTCTGGAAACCTTTTTCATGAACCTGTTCCATGGCGGACGGCTGGCCACCATGCCACCCAAGTTGGTCAATGAGGAAGGCGATTTATTCCTCTACCGACCGCTCGCCCATGTGGCAGAGGCTGATTGCGAGAAATTCGCCGCCGCGATGAACTATCCGATCATCCCCTGCGACTTATGCGGGTCGCAGGACGGGTTGCAGCGCCAGCAGGTCAAACAAATCCTTGATGGTTGGGAAAAGAACAGCCCCGGGCGCAGGCAGGTGATGTTCCGCGCCTTGATGAACGCAAGGCCATCGCATTTGCTGGACCCGAAACTGTTTGATTTCACGGGGCTCAGCACCGATGCGGGTGATCCGGACCAGAATTGATCAACCATTGGGTCGCAACCGCCCCAATTGGCGTTATATAAGGCAAAACCGCTTGACCTTTTGCCCCCTGACAGGTTGAACGGCCTCTAACTTTTTTGTGTGGAAATGGGCGGTTTTACATGGACGACCAGAACAAGAACCTGATCCTGGCGACAGTGCTCAGCTTTGCTGTCATCATGACATGGACGATGCTGTTCCCACCAGAAGAGGTGCCCGTCGATCCGGCGACCCAAACCACGCAAGCAGCCGAGCAAGGCACATTGCCCGCCGCTGATCCGGTGACCACAGACGCAACAACCCCGACGGAGGCGGTAGAGCCGGTGTCAGAGGCACCGCGGATCGCCATCGAAACCGATGTGCTGCGCGGTTCATTGTCACTGCTGGGCGGGCGGATCGATGATCTGTCGCTGACCAATTACCGCGAAACGCTGGATGAAGGGGCCGAAACCGTGCGGCTCTTGCGGCCCGTGGGCGAACCCGGCGCTTATTTCACCTCTTTCGGTTGGACGGCAACCAACGGCATCGATGCTACCGCCGTCCCCGGGCCTGACACGCTCTGGTCTGTCGAAAGCGGCGAAACACTGACCACGGATAGCCCTGTGACGCTGGTCTGGGACAATGGTGCAGGCCAAATTTTCCGCACCGAAGTCTCTGTCGATGATGATTTCATGTTCAGCTTCGCCCAAAGCGTCGAAAACGCCAGCGACACAGCGGTCGAAGCGCGGCCATACGGCCTGATCCGGCGGCATGGGGAACCGACAGATCTGAAAAATTTCTTCATCCTGCATGAGGGCCTCGTGAGGATGAGCGATGGGGAATTGCAGGAAACCGATTATGACGACATCGTCGATTACGAGGTGGACCCCCGCGAACGGACCCAAGCGGAACGGATCGATGTCAACACATCCGGCTGGATCGGTTACACAGACCATTATTGGATGACCACACTGATCCCTGATCAGACCAGCCCGTTTCGCTCGACCTCCAAATATTTCGACAGCCGCGATCTTTATCAGGCCGAGGCTGTGATGCCCCCCGAAACCATCGCAGCCGGGGCGACAGCAACCGTGACAACCCGTTTCTTTGCCGGGGCCAAGGAGTGGGAGGCGATCCGCCATTACGAACGTGACGAAGGCGTCGCCGGGTTCCTTGATAGTATCGATTGGGGCTGGTTCTTTTTCCTGACCAAGCCGATCTTCTGGCTGCTGCACACGCTCAACATCTATATCGGCAATATGGGCTGGTCGATCCTGGCCCTGACCGTCATCCTGAAAATCATCGTGCTGCCACTGGCCTATAAATCCTACGTTTCCATGGCGCGGATGAAAGAACTGCAGCCTGAAATGGAAGCGCTGAAAGAAAAGTCGGGCGATGACCGGCAGGCGATGCAGCAAGGGATGATGAAGCTTTACAAGGATAACAAAGTGAACCCCGCCGCGGGTTGTTTGCCGATCCTTCTGCAAATCCCGATCTTCTTCTCGCTCTACAAGGTGATCTTTGTCACCATCGAATTGCGGCACGCGCCGTGGATCGGCTGGATCAAGGACCTTAGCGCGCCCGACCCATCCTCCATCCTGAACCTCTTTGGGTTGCTGCCATTTGCGGCCCCTGAACCCGGCACGCTTTTGGCGCTGATCGGCATCGGTATCCTGCCCATCCTGTTGGGTGTATCGATGTGGCTGCAACAAAAACTGAACCCGGCCCCGACAGACCCGACCCAGCAGATGATCTTTGCGTGGATGCCATGGGTGTTCATGTTCATGTTGGGCTCTTTCGCCTCTGGCCTCGTGCTGTACTGGATTGCAAACAACGTGATCACCTTCACCCAGCAATACGCCATCATGCGCAGCCATGGGGCAAAGCCCGATGTGTTTGGCAATATCAAAACCAGCATCAAGCGGAAAAAACCCGTGGATCTGGACAAGACCGAGGGCAAATAGATGATCAGCGTCGCCGCATTGTGGCGGCACCCGATCAAAAGCCATGGGCGCGAAGCGCTGGAAAGCGTGACGCTGGCAGAAGGCAAGACAATGCCATGGGACAGGCATTGGGCGGTCACGCATCAAAAGACAAAGTTTGATGCAGACAACCCAGAATGGGTATCTTGCCGGAACTTCGTGATCGGGGTCACGACCCCGGGGGTGGCTGGTATCTGGGCGAAGCTAGATGAAGCCACCCAAATGCTGACACTAACCCATCAGGATCTGGGCACATTGCAGTTCAATCCCGATGAACCCGATGACGTGTCGCGGTTTCTGGCTTGGGTCAGCCCGCTGACCGCCAATGGCAGCTTTCAGTCCAGCGGCGTTGTCGCGGCACCCGACAGAGGCATGACCGACAGCCCCTACCCGTCCATCTCAATCATGACTCATGCCAGCCACAAGGCCGTGCAAGGGCGGCTGGGGCGCCCGTTGGAAATCGAACGCTGGCGAGGCAACATTTGGCTGGATGGGGCGGCGCCATGGGAAGAAAACGAATGGCTCGGCAGGGAGGTGCAGATCGGCGAGGCCGTATTGCATGTCCATGACCCGATCGTGCGCTGCGCGCATACGAAGGCCAATCCGAAAACCGGGTTGCGCGATACCGACACGCTTGGCGTGCTGCGCGACGGCTGGGGCCACCAGAATTTCGGCGTCTATGCGACGGTCTTGCAAGGTGGCAAGATTGGGCTGAACGACAAGGTCAAGGTGGGCTAAGATGGAAATGCGCTTTCCCGAGGCGGAAACGCCCGATGATGCCACCCTCGAAAAGGGCCGGTTGCTCTTCGCAGGCGAAACCGAATTCCTCAAAGGTGTGGTGGCCATGGACGGGCTGCCAGCGGCGGACCGGGTCGAAATCTGCTTTGCCGGGCGGTCAAACGTGGGCAAATCATCCCTGATCAACGCCCTGACCGGGCGCAAGGGGTTGGCACGGGCATCAAACACACCCGGACGGACGCAGGAAATCAACTTTTTCACTGCTGGCGATATCTATGTCGTTGACCTGCCCGGCTATGGCTACGCCAATGCGCCGGTGGCGGTCGTTGAAAAATGGCAGCGGCTGCTGAAACAATATCTGCAAGGGCGGCAAACCCTGCGCCGGGTCTTTGTGCTGATCGACGCGCGGCACGGGGCCAAGGCGGTGGACGAAGAAATCATGTCCCTGCTGGACAGTGCCGCCGTGACGTTTCAGGTGGTCATGACCAAGACAGACAAGCTCAAGGGCAAGGCATTGGATGACAGCCTGGCAAAGACGCGGGCAGCGCTGGCCAAACACCCCGCCGCCTTCCCTGAACTGATCCTGACCTCGTCGGAAAAGGGCGATGGGATAAAAACATTGCGGGCGATCATCGCAGACATCGCATGAAGACAAGGACCAATGACATGAACCGCGACTGGATCGCCACCGCCGCCACCCTGTCACAGGCCCTGCCCTATATGCAGCGCTATGCTGGGGCGACAGTTGTGATCAAACTGGGCGGGCATGCGATGGGCAGCGATGATGCCATGGCCAGCTTTGCCCGCGACGTGGTGCTGATGCAGCAGGTCGGGCTGAACCCGGTTGTGGTGCATGGCGGCGGGCCGATGATCAACGACATGCTGGCGCGGCTGGATATCAAATCAGAATTTGTCAACGGTAAGCGGGTGACCGATCAGGCGACCATGGATGTGGTTGAAATGGTCCTGTCGGGCAAGGTGAATAACCGGCTGGTGCAGGCGATCAGCGCCGAAGGGGGCAAGGCGGTGGGCCTCTCAGGTAAAGACGCCAATCTGATGGTCTGCGACCAGACGGATGCAGCGCTTGGTTTCGTGGGAACACCCGTCGATGTGGAGCCGTCCATTCTGCGCGACTTGCATAATGCCCGTGCAATACCGGTGATCGCGCCGCTAGGCATGGGGCGGAATGGGGAAACATATAACATCAATGGTGACACGGCTGCGGGGGCCATCGCCAGCGCGCTGCAGGCCGATCGGCTGCTGTTGTTGACGGATGTGGCTGGGGTCAAGGACAAGAATGGGGAAGTCCTGACAGAAATTCCACCTACTCAAATCCCCGAGCTGATCAAGGACGGGACCATCGCAGGCGGCATGATCCCCAAGACAGAAACCGCACTAGCGGCCATGGAACAAGGTGTGAGGGCAGTGGTGATCCTTGACGGTCGGGCACCCAATGCCTGTCTGCTGGAACTCTTCACCGATCACGGCGCCGGGTCGCTGATCCGCGAACCACGATAAGACTACGCTAGCAACTACGTTTTGTCGTGCTATCGTTCGGGCATTATTGACCTGAAGGATATCAAGATGCGGATTCTCCCCCTCTCATTCGCCGCGATCATGTCGGCCAGTGCGGCCTTTGCCGTTGACGACTGCCTGATCGGCACATGGCAGGCTGACCTGAATGATCTGGCCCAGATCATGGGCGGGCAAATGAACGGCAGCGCAACGCCGGTTGGAGGTAATGTCACCATGACGATCACGCCCGATAGCATGATCAATATGGTGATCAATGATCTGATTCTGAATGTCGTTGTGCCCGACGTGCCGGCAATGGATGTCAGCGTGCGCGGCACCAGCGGCGGCCCGTTTGTAGGTGAAGGCGGCAATTGGTCGGTCACAACAGCCAGCTATGATCTGGTTGGATCGGCCAATGTGATGGGGCAGACCATGACGATCCCCTTCACGTCCGACACGGGGATGTTTGGCGGCGGCAGTGGCAGCTATGCCTGCGATGGCAACACGGTAACTTTCACTTCCGACAGCCCCGATCCACGCATTCCACCAAGCTGGTCACGGGTTGGTTAAGGGCGCTTGTCTAGCGTAGGTTTCTGCGATGGCTGAACCAGGATTACCGGCCCTGTTGGACAACCTCGCTGCCGCAGGATTGCAAGATATGGGCCGTTTTAAAGTAACGGCCAAAGACACGTTACCCCTGCCTTCCGGAACGCTCATGCTGGTCGGCCCAGATGAGCCGCGGTTCTGGGACATCTTTACGCAAAGCACTGCATACCAGGATGGGCAGCCCGACCCCTTGGACCGCTGGTCAAAATCGGTTCTTGATCCAATTGCGCAGCAATGCGGGGGCCGCGCGCTCTACCCCTCTGACGAGCCACCCTATCACCCGTTCTACAGTTGGGCCCTGCGCACGGGGCGGTCATGGGCATCCCCAATCGGGTTTCTGGTCCATGATCAGGCCCGGCTCTTTGCGTCTTATCGCGGCGCAGTTTTGCTGCCATGGGAAACAGAGACAGTGCAGGGGCGGCAGCCCTGCGATACCTGTGTCGACCAACCGTGCAAAACTGCCTGCCCGGTAGATGCCTTTGCAAATGGCTATGATGTCGAAGCCTGCAAATCCCACTTGCGAAAACCCGCCGGACACGGTTGCATGACCACGGGATGCGCCGCGCGCCGGGCTTGCCCGGTTGGGCAAGGCAAACGCCTGCCCGCCCAAGCCGCATTCCATATGGAGGCCTTTTTATGACCCTGCGCCTGATCCTGATAAGGCATGCCAAATCCAGTTGGAGCGATCCTTTCGCCGATGATCACGCACGGGTGCTGAACAAGCGAGGGCAGGCATCCGCCAAAGCAATCGGCACATGGATGGCACAAAACGGGTATCGACCAGATGTTATACTCTGCTCAGACGCCGCGCGGACACGCGAAACGGCTGGGCTGATCCTGCCGGAACTGTCGCCCGAACCTGCCTTGCGCCTGTCACAAATGCTGTATCACGCAGCGCCTGACACGATCCTTGATCAGCTTCATCGGCAAGAGGAACAGACTGTCGGGGTGATTGGTCATAATCCAGGGATCGGAATGCTGGCCAATGCGCTGGCTGCAGCGGCACCGGATCACCACAGGTTCAGCGATTACCCGACATGTGCGACGACCATCATGGATTTTGATGCAGACCACTGGGCTGTGGTCGCACCGCGTAGCGGGCGTGTGGTCGACTTTATTGTACCGCGTGATTTGGAATAGGCGGCAGACTTTCATAGAAAGTCTGAAGACAAATCCTCTAAGAGGATTTGGGCGCAATTCTTGTTCCAAGAATTGCTGTTTGGCCCCGAATCCTGTCCGGGGCCAAAGCAAGTTTCAGTGTCCGAGGATCTGGCTCAGGAACAGTTGCGTCCGATCCGACTGCGGATTGAGGAAGAACTCTTCAGGCTCATTCTGTTCAACAATCTGGCCCTGATCCATAAAGATGACCCGGTTCGCCACCTGACGGGCAAAGCCCATCTCGTGCGTCACGCACAGCATGGTCATACCTTCCTCGGCCAGTTCGATCATCGTATCCAGCACCTCCTTGATCATCTCTGGATCAAGGGCCGATGTCGGTTCGTCAAACAGCATGATGCGGGGCTTCATGCAGAGCGAGCGGGCGATCGCCACACGCTGCTGTTGACCACCCGATAGCTGGCCGGGATATTTGTCGGCCTGCTCGGGGATCTTCACTTTTTCAAGGAAATGCATCGCTGTTTCCTCGGCTTCGCGCTTTGGTGTCTTACGCACCCAGATCGGGGCCAGCGTACAGTTCTCAAGGATCGTCAGATGTGGGAACAGGTTGAAATGCTGAAAGCACATACCAACTTCTGACCGGATCTTATCGATATTCTTCAAGTCCGATGACAGCACAGTGCCATCCACCGTAATCTTGCCCTGCTGGTGCTCTTCCAGCGCGTTGATGCAGCGGATCAGGGTCGATTTGCCGGACCCGGACGGGCCACAAATCACGATCCGCTCTCCGCGATAGACGCTCAGGTCGATGTCACGCAGAACGTGGAACGAGCCGTACCATTTGTTCATATTTTCAATAGTAATCGCCAATTCGTCCGAGACTTGCATCTTGGGTGCGTCAGAGGCTTTTGTCAGTATTGCTTCGGCCATGATATCAGCCTCCTATCGGTGGTCGGTTGCGAGCCTGCGCTCCAACCATTGTGAGTATTGTGAGATGCCGTAGCAGACGACAAAGAACAGAACGGAAGCGGCCATGAACAGTTCCCAGTAAACGCCGTTCCAATCGGTCGACGACAAGATGGGACCGCGGATCATGCCTAGCAGATCGAACATCGAAATGACCGACACCAGCACCGTGTCCTTGAACAGACCAACGGCCACGTTCACGATGCCCGGGATCGAGATTTTCAGCGCTTGCGGCAGGATGATCAGGCGCATCGCCTGCGCGTAATCCAGACCAAGACTGTCAGCCGCCTCGTATTGTCCCTTGGGCAAGGCCGCCAGACCACCACGGATCACCTCGGCGATATAGGCCGCCGAAAACATCGTGATCATGATGATCACCCGCAAGATCAAATCAAACGTCGTACCCGGTGGCAGGAAATAGGCCAGAACCACGTTTGCCACGAAAAGCAATGTGATCAGCGGCACACCCCGAATGAATTCGATGAAGACAACGCAAATCCACTTGATGATCGGCATGTCGGACTGACGGCCCAGCGCCAATACGATACCAATCGGCAAGGACAGCGACACACAGACCACCCCCAGGATCATGTTGAGCATGAAGCCCCCCATGTTCCGTGATTGCACAGCCTCAAGGAAAGGCTCTGCCGGCGCTATGGCCTCAGTGATGTAGCCACCAATGAACCAGGTCATCAGCGCGGCAATCACCCCGCCGAAAAAGCCCATTGCAAAGCTGTCCTTCACAAAGCGGGCATAGACCAGATAACCGATGACCAAACCAACCAGCGCAAATAGCGGGGTAAAGATCGTGCCGCCCCAGATCAGCCAATAGGCCAGAAACGGGTAGATGCCTGTAAAGATCAGCAGCTTGCGCGGCAGATCAAAAAACATCACCGGCGCGGCCGCTGCGAATAGCAGAACAAAGGCAACGCTTGGACGCCAGTAATGCTCGGTCGGGTAGCTGAACCCGAATAGAAGCTGGTTCCATCGTTCTGTCAGGACCGAGAAACACGCACCCGTGGTTCCATCAAGGATGGTCCGGCATTCGGCCAGCGAATCCGCGTTCCAGATCCCGTTTGCAATCCATGGAAATGCAGAGGTCACGATCAGGTAGATCACATAGATCGCCGCCAGCGTCAGGATACCGTTGGGGACGCTCGAAAACAGGTTCTCCCGCATCCATTTGACAATCCCTGCCTGGCTGGCCGGTGGCGGCAGTTCGGGCAGTGTTTCAGTGCGAACAAAAGCGACGGAGTGTGCATGCGTATCTGACATATCAGCGCTCCCTCAACTTAACAGAGTTGTTGTAGACGTTCATCACCGCCGAAATCAGAAGCGAGATCGTAAGGTAGAACAACATCAACAACAGAACCGCCTCAATCGCGCGACCGGTTTGGTTCAGCGTGATGCCCCCCAGCGTTGCGGTCACGTCCATGTACCCAACAGCGATCGCTAGCGAGCTGTTCTTGGTGATGTTCAGGTATTGCGAAATCAACGGCGGGATGATGACCCGCAGCGCCTGCGGCAGGATCACCAGGTTCATGATCCGGCCCGGACGCAGACCCAGCGACGCAGCCGCCTCTGTCTGGCCTTTGGAAATCGCCTGAATACCGGCACGGACGTTTTCAGCGATGAATGCACCGGTGTAGATCGCCAACGCGAACCATAAGGCAATCAGCGACCCGCGCAGCTGTATCCCGCCCTGGAAGTTGAAGCCTTGCAACGACGGATATTCCAGCGTGATCGGACGACCCAGGATGTAATAGACCAGTATCGCAGGGACAAAGAACATCGCAACGGATGGCCAGAATGTCGGCAAAAGCTGCCCGGTCGCATAAAGCTTCTTCGTCGCATAGCGGCGATAAGCAAAAATCCCGATGATCGACAGGATAAAGACGGCAACCACAATCCAACCGCCGCTGTCAAAGATCGGCTTAGGTGTGTAAACACCGCGGTTGGTGAATGCGAATGTATCAAACAGCATGCTGGACGACGGATCATCACCCCGGAAGGCGCGCGGCGACGGCATGCTGACGGTCATGATCGAAAAGATGATGATGATCCAGATCAGTACGGGGACGTTGCGGAAAATCTCAACATAAATGGCCATCAGTTTGGAAACGACCCAGTTGTTGGACAACCGTAAAACACCGGCGACGACACCGAAAATCGTGGCCGTGATACAGGCCAAAACGGCAATGATCAGCGTATTGATGATGCCAACCACCGAGGCCCGCAAATGCGATGACTGACTGTCATATTCGATGGGGCGCTGGTTAATGTCATAACCGGCTGGATCACCCAGGAAGTCAAAAGAGATGTTCAGCCCTGCAGCGGCAAGGTTACTGACAAGGTTCATCCCGAGATAGGCCATGAAGCCGATCAACACCACGAGCGCAATAAACTGGAATGTATAGGACCGGTAGCGCGTGTCGTTGATGAGCATCGACAGGCGGAATGACCCCTGTGGCGGGTCTGTGATCGACGTCATAATTTTTCCCCGTTAACTCGGTGTCACTTGTTATGGCCACTTTGCGCAGCTCTATGCACCGATTTTTCTGGTCTTCTTTGTCAAAGGGCGCGGTGTGTACCGCGCCCTTTGGTCGTTCAGGTTTTCCTTAGCGGAAAGGTGGAGAGTAGATCAGACCACCTTCGGTCCACTGCGCGTTCAGACCGCGCGCCAGGCCGATTGGGGTGTTCTCACCGATGTTCTTTTCGAACAGCTCGCCATAGTTGCCACCGGCAGCAATCGCGTTCTTCGCCCAGTCTGCTTCCAGACCCAGCATCGCGCCCAACTCACCTTCGGTGCCCAGCAGACGGTTCACTTCGGGGTTGTCAGTTGGTGCAGCGGCCAGATCCGCAACGTTTGCAGATGTGACACCCAGCTCTTCTGCTGTGATCAGTGCGTTCAGTGTCCAACGAACCACATCACCCCAGTCGTTGTCGCCATGGCGGACAAGCGGGCCAAGCGGCTCTTTAGAGATGATTTCTGGCAACAGAACGTGATCGCCTGGGTTTTCGAAAGCGGCACGTGTTGATGCCAGACCAGATGCGTCAGTTGTGTAAACGTCGCAAGCACCGGCAAGGTATTGCTGCTGGCCTTCTGCGTTGGTTTCAATCGGCACAGGATCGTAAGAGATGTTGTTGGACCGGAAGAAGTCGGCCAGGTTCAGCTCTGTTGTTGTACCAGTCTGAATGCAGACAGTCGCGCCGTCCAGATCCTTGGCGGAAGAAACGCCCAGATCCTTGGGGACCAGGAAGCCTTGACCGTCATAGTAGTTGACGCCAGTGAATTCGAACTTCAGGTCGATGTCGCGGCTGAATGTCCAGGTTGTGTTCCGGGCCAGCATGTCGATTTCGCCGGAGGCCAGCGCTGTAAAGCGTGTCTTGCCCGTTGTTGGAACGAACTCAACAGCTGTCGGATCGCCAAAGATCGCCGCAGCAACAGCGCGGCACACACCAACGTCAAATCCGTCCCAGACGCCGTTCGCATCAGGCGATGCGAAGCCGACCAGGCCAGTTGTCACGCCGCAGTTCAGCGAGCCGCGAGCCTTGACATCATCTAGCGTTGCCGCCGAAGCCATGCCGGCAGCAAGACCAGCAACAGTCAGCGCGCCGAATAATACGGTTTTTTTCATTTTTACCTCTTCCTGAGTTTCTGCCCCAACATGAGGCAGCCAATTTTTGTCCCGTCCCTTTAGACAGTCATGATTTTTGAGCAGTGTCCCGGCTCAATGGAGCAAGAGTTTCGGCATTCTGCGGTTGAGGTCAAGGGTAACCGTGGCAAATCTCTGTGCAATTGACGTCGAATCAACCTGTTTTTTTGCCGATTGCCTGGAAACGCACTGTTTCGATTAAGACTGCGAAAGTTGATAGAACTGCGCGGCATCCAAAAAGGCGCGGCGCTTGGTCGCTTCGGTTGCAGCGGCCTCTTCATCCTCGCCCCATTCGGTGATTTGCCAATGCTCATCAATACGCGACAACAACCATGCATCCTCAACCGAAATCGCGCCCCTTGTGACGGCCAGCGCCAGAACCAAAGACCCCGACAGGCTGATTAGATCATGCGCTGCGGCCAGTGCAAATGCATCAAACGCATCCAGCTGCGTCCGCAACTTGCCCAGCGCGTCTGTTGTCTGGGGCACATGCATGACCCCCTGTCCCACAAACAGCCGGGCGCCCAGTGTATTTGCCGCCCAATCCAGCATCGGGTCCCAGTTCTGCGCCTGTTTCGCAACCAACCCTTCCGGCCCGGCA
The DNA here is from genome assembly GCA_947500135.1 of uncultured Paracoccaceae bacterium. GTDB lineage: Bacteria > Pseudomonadota > Alphaproteobacteria > Rhodobacterales > Rhodobacteraceae > Yoonia. Next base: position 99,736 of record CANMQX010000009.1, on the reverse strand, counting down.
GCGCGGTAGCATAACAGATCACTGTCACCATATTCCGCCAACAGCGCCACAACCTCGGCCCGTTGCACGCGCACCTTATCAATCGCGGCATTGGCACCACGGGTAACCGGCATCGTGCGCGGGTCAAACAGATCCACCTGCGCATCCCATTCGGCGGCAATCGCCTCGGCCATGGCAAGGGTCGGCACGGTCAGGTTGGCCTTGGCCGGTGTCTTGACGGTTCGTTCATCCAGCAAAACGGTGAAGCCGCCCGCGCAAGCCTCCGCCTTGGCCGTTTTCCAGAACCGTTTCGGTTTCCAGTCGCTCATTGCACGGGTCCTATCAATTGATCCACCGCATCAGGGAGAGCTGTGAAATCATCAACCAAGATATCGGGGCGCAGTGTTTCTGCCGGGTGATACCCCCAGCTGACACCAATCGTCTTAACCCCCGCCGCGCGGCCCATATCCATATCAAATGTCGTATCGCCAATCATCACCGCCTTTTCGGCGGGCACACCGGTCTGGGACAGGATCGCATGGATCATCGACGGGTTCGGCTTTGACGGGTGATCATCTGCGGTCTGGCGACTGACAAAATACCCGTCCAGCCCATGCCCCTCAATCAGCTTATCAAGGCCCCGGGTGGATTTACCCGTGGCGACACCCAGCAAGGTCCAGTCCTGCCCATGATAGGCATCCAGCACATCACGCGCACCCGGATAGAAGGGCGAGGTCGCATTGCTGCCTCGCGCCTGCCGAATATGAAAATAAGCGTCGCGATATCCTTGGGTCAGCGCCGCATGCGTGGCAGCATCCTGATCGGGTGAAAGTGCCGGGAATATCTTTTCCAGCGACATACCGACATAGCTTAGCGCCTTTTCACGATCAGGCACCGGCAGGCCTGCGCGTTCATAGGCAAACGCGAAAGCGTCATAGATCATCACCTGGCTATCAACCAGCGTGCCGTCCACGTCGAATATCACAAGGCGCAAGTCAGGCATCAGGCATATTGAACGGATCAACCGGGGCATGTTCAACCACCCAGCCGACAAAATCCCACGTGTGCTGCATGTGATCCGGCAGCGGTGCGGTCAGATGCAAGGTCGCTTTGGTCACCGGATGTTCAATCGTCAGGCTGCGGGCATGCAGATGCATCTTGCGGCCAATCTCTGACCCCATACCAGCGCCCCAGCCATCGCCAAGGTTCTCCTGCCCCGACCCGCCATATTTGCCGTCGCCGACAATCGGGTGGCCAATCTCGGCCATATGGGCGCGCAACTGATGGGTGCGGCCCGTAATCGGGACAAGCGCACACCACGCAGCACGGCTGGCCAGCGTATCCATCACCGCGTAATCGGATGTCGCACGCTTCGCGCCTTCGGTGCTGTCCACATCACGCGGATGCACACAGCGCATCTTTTCATTCTCACCACCGCGTCCATGGCCCGGGGCCTTTACCAACCCATATTTGATCGTGCCCGCGCGCGGATGCGGCACCCCGGCAACGGCCGCCCAGTAAATCTTGCGAGTCTCGCGATGTTTCAGGTTCTCGGTCAACTGCTTGGCCATCATCCTTGTGCGGGCCAGCAGCAAGACACCTGATGTGTCCTTGTCCAACCGATGCACCAGACGCGGCTTTTCATCATAACCAAAACTCAGCGCCTCAGCCATGCCATCGACATGACGGGTGGTTTTTGACCCACCTTGCGTTGCCAACCCAGCAGGTTTGTTGATCGCAATGATATGGTCGTCTTTATAGATGACACAGGACTGGATCAGCTTGGCATCCGCCTTGGTGACACCATGCTTGGCCAAGGCGCGCGCGGCCTCCGCCTCTTCTTCACTCGGCAGGGGGGGAATCCGTACCTTCTGCCCGACCTCAAGCCGTGTATTCGTCTTGACCCGGCCACCATCGACCCGCAATTCACCCTTGCGGCACATCTTTTCGATGCGGCCTTGAGTCAGATGAGGGAACAGGCGGCGCAGATACCGATCCACCCGCTGATCCCCATCATCCGGGCCAATCACCCGCGTTTGCACACCGCTCATACCGTCATCCCCCGCGCCATCCACAGACCCAGCGCGCAGGCGGTCACGGACACAATCAGCGACGCCAGCACATAACCACCCGCCGCCATGACCCGGCCATCCTCAACCAATCGCAGCGCATCCAGGGTGAACGCCGAAAAGGTCGTGAACCCGCCCAACACGCCGGTCATCAAAAACGGCAACCAATGCTGCAAGCCCTTATCGGCCAGATGCACCCAGACCAACCCGATGGCAAATGACCCGATCACATTCACCGCCAGCGTGCCCAGCGGGAACACGACCATCAGCCCCACAAGATATCGCAGAACAGAGCCAATCGCGCCGCCAAGCGCCACAGAGATTACAGGTGCCATCATATGCCGTGCCTTCGCCCGTTCCGGGGTGAATGTCAATTCTTGGCGCGTTTGGCGCGCAACCCGGCAAAGTAATCGACCCGCTTCTTCAATTCCCGCTCAAACCCGCGATCCACGGGCAGGTAATAAACACCGCGTTTCATCCCATCAGGGAAATAGTTCTGGCCCGAAAACCCGTCCTCTGCGTCATGATCATAGGCATAGCCCGCACCAAATCCCTGTTCTTTCATCAGGGTCGTAGGGGCATTCAGAATATGGGCAGGCGGCGGCTCTGACCCGGTTTTCTTGGCCGCAGCCACAGCGCCCTTATAAGCCACATAAGTCGCATTCGATTTCGGGGCGAGCGCCAGATAGGTCAACGCCTGCGCCAGCGCCAACTCGCCCTCAGGCGACCCTAACCGTTCATAGGTTTCCCACGCCTGCAAACAAACCGCCTGCGCCTGCGGATCAGCCAGCCCGATATCCTCAACCGCCATGCGGGTGATGCGACGGGCCAGAAACCGGGGGTCCTCACCGCCCGCCAGCATCCGGGCAAACCAGTAAAGGGCGGCATCCGGGTCCGACCCACGCACAGATTTGTGCAGTGCCGAAATCAGGTTGTAATGCTCGTCCCCCGATTTGTCGTATTTGACGGCACGCTTCATCAGCCGCTTGGTCAGATCATCAGTGGTCAGCTTGCCGTCCACTTTCCAGGCACTGATCTGTTCGATCAGGTTCAACAGCGCGCGACCATCGCCATCAGCCATCTCCAACAATGCATCACGGGCGTGACCATCCAGCGGCAGCGCCTTATCCAATTCCTTCTCGGCGCGCTGCGCCAGCAGCTCAAGATCCTTCAAATCCAACCGGGTCAGGATAAAGACCTGCGACCGGCTCAGCACAGCGGCGTTCAACTCAAAGCTTGGATTTTCGGTCGTGGCCCCCACCAGCAGGATCGTGCCATCCTCCATATAGGGCAGAAACCCATCCTGCTGCGCCTTGTTGAAACGGTGAATCTCATCCACGAACAACAACGTGCCCTTGCCATTCCGGCGGCGCATCTTGGCGGCCTCGAACACTTTGCGCAGATCGGGGACGCCAGTGAAGATCGCGCTGATCTGCACAAAATGCAGATCGGTTTCATCGGCCAGCAGCCGGGCAATCGTGGTCTTGCCCACGCCCGGCGGACCCCAGAAAATCAACGATGACAAGGTGCCAGACGCCAACATCGTGCCCAGCGGGGCATCCGGCCCCAGCACCTGATCCTGCCCGATCACCTCTGACAGGGTCTTCGGGCGCAACCGGTCGGCCAGTGGGCGCGGGGCATCATCCGGCACAGGCGCGCTGTCAAACAAATCACCCATCAGCGGTCCACCCGGGCAGTGTTTATGATCATCAGGTCGGACATTTCAGCTACGGATATGTTCGGGGAACGCGGCATTTGCAAGCGTTCTGCTGACAGGATGCCTGTCACATATCTGTCGCCTGTCTCTGCGATTCTGAACAAGGGTGCGCAACCGCGTGCCATCCGAAAGGCAAGCGAGGCACAAGACAACATATCAGAAATAGACCTCCAGCATCCGGATTTCGCCAAGCTTGATAATTGCCCAAAGCCGTGTATCGTTTTCGGGTTACATGACGGATGCAGGGTCTAACCCACTGCAACTCAACAAAATGCACCCTAGCGGTGCAAGGGGGGAAAGAATGAAGAAATCTCTAATCGGCACTCTCGCCGTATCCACCATCCTGTCGCCACTGGCCGCGATGGCACAGACAGAAGTGCAGTTCTGGCACGCCTTCACGGGCCGCTTGGGCGAACTTGTCGCAGCACAGGTTGAAGAATTCAACGCCAGCCAAAGCGATTATGTCGTGGTGCAAAGCCACAAGGGCAACTATTCCGAAACACTTAACGCAGGCATCGCCGCGTTCCGGGCCAGTGAACAGCCGCATATCCTGATGGTGTTCGAGGTCGGGACAGCAACCATGATGTCTGCCAAAGGCGCGACCAAGCCAGTCTTTGAAGTCATGGCCGAAAGCGGAGCAACATTTGACCCCGACGCCTATATCGGCGCGGTCAAAGGGTATTACACCACGACCGATGGCGACATGCTGTCCCTGCCCTTCAACTCTTCCACCCCCGTGCTGTGGGTGAACCGCAACGCGTTTGAGGCGGCAGGCGTTGACCCCGACACCGACCTGTCGACATGGCAGAACGTGGGCGAAACGCTGGATGCGCTCAAGGCAGGCGGGTCGGAATGCCCGCTGGTCACGGCATGGCAAAGCTGGATTCACCTCGAAAACTTCTCGGCCTATCATGACGTGCCCTTTGCAAGCCAGGATAACGGCTTTGCCGGGCTGGATACCGAACTGCAACTGAACGGCGAAGCACAGGTCGCCCACCTGACGGCCATGGGTGAATGGGCGCAGGACGGTAAGTTCATCTATACCGGACGGCGCAATGAAGGCGGGGCCAACTTCCGGGCTGGCGAATGCGCATTGTTCACCGAAAGCTCCGCAGGTTATGCCGGGATCAAGGCCGAAGCCGAATTCGACTTTGATGTGCGGCCCCTACCCTATTGGGAAGGCGTCGGAAGCGGGCCACAAAACACCATCATCGGTGGGGCCTCACTTTGGGTCATGGAAGGGCATGAAGCCGAAGAATACAAAGGCGTTGGCGAATTCCTCGCCTTCCTGTCATCGAGCGACATCCAGGCACAATGGCACCAGGATACAGGTTATCTGCCGATCACAGCAGAGGCAGGGGATGCGACACGCGCCGCCGGGTTCTACGATGAAAACCCCGGCACGGACATTGCCGTGATCCAGATGACAGCCAATGAACCGACCGCGAATTCCAAGGGGCTGCGCCTTGGGTCATTCGACCAGATCAGGGGCATCATCGACGAAGAGCTTGAGGCGATCTGGGCCGGTGACAAATCCGCACAAGAGGCCATGGACAGCGCCAAGGAACGCGGTGACGCGCTGTTGCGCCGGTTTGAAACCGCAAACCGCTAAAGCAATGAAAGGCGGGCCAATGCGGCCCGCCTTTTAACCGCAGGGGGACACATGGAAAAACGCGTCACCTTTCGTGGCTGGCTTTTGCCACTGCTGTTGATCGCCCCGCAGGTGATCATTTCCGCTGTCTTTTTCTTCTATCCCGCTGGGCAGGCGATCTGGCAATCGCTGTTCATCCCCGACCCGTTCGGGTTGTCGATGCAATATGTGGGCCTCGGTAATTTCGAATTCCTGCTCTCTGACCCGTTCTATCGGGCATCCTTCGTCACAACGGCGATCTTCTCGATCCTCGTAACACTTTGCTCCATGATTCCCGCACTCTTTCTGGCGGTGCTGGCCGACCGGCTGATCAAAGGGTCGGGCGTCTACCGGACCCTGCTGATCTGGCCTTATGCCGTGGCCCCCGCCGTCGCCGGTGTGCTATGGCTCTTCATGTTCAACACCCGCGTAGGGGTGGTGTCATGGTATCTGGGGCAGTTGGGCTATGACTGGAACCATGTGCTGAACGGGGGCGAGGCGATGGGGCTTGTTGTCGTTGCATCCGCATGGGGGCGGATCAGCTATAACTTCCTGTTTTTCTTTGCGGCACTACAGGCCGTCCCGAAATCGGTGATCGAGGCCGCAGCCATCGATGGTGCCCATTTCTGGCGGCGGTTCTGGACAATCGTGCTGCCGCTGCTGTCACCAACAACCTTCTTTCTGCTGGTGGTCAACATCGTCTACGCCTTCTTCGAAACCTTCGGGGTGATCCACACAATCACCGCTGGTGGGCCGCAGCAAACAACCACCATCCTTGTCTACAAAGTCTTCTCTGATGGGTTTGTGGGTCAGGACCTCGGCTCCTCCTCGGCGCAGTCGGTCATCCTGCTGATCGTCGTGGGGCTGCTGACGGTGGTGCAATTCAAATTCATTGAAAAGCGGGTGCATTACTGATGGCGCGCGAAATCCACGGCATGGTTGAAAAACGCGGGGCGGGGCTGTGGCTGACCCATGTTTTCATGATCCTCGGCGTATTGGTGATCTTCTTTCCGATCTGGCTGGCCTTTGTGGCGTCCACAGTCACCCAAGCCGATATCATCCGCCCACCCATGCCGGTCTGGCCCGGCGATCAGTTCTGGACCAACTACAAAAACGCACTGTTCTCAGGCGTCAATGTGCCCGTTGGAACGATGCTCATGAACAGCCTGATCATGGCCATTGGGATCGCCGTTGGCAAAATCGTCATCTCGCTCCTGTCGGCTTTTGCCATCGTCTATTTCAAATTTCCGGGGCGCGGCGTTTTCTTCTGGCTGATCTTCCTGACACTCATGTTGCCGGTCGAGGTGCGAATCGTACCCACCTTCGAGGTTGTCGCCAGCTTTGGGATGCTCAACAGCTATAGCGGTCTGATCTTTCCACTGATCGCCTCAGCGACGGCAACCTTCCTCTTCCGGCAATTCTTTCTGACCATCCCCGATGAACTGGCAGAGGCCGCGCGTGTCGACGGCGCACGCCCGATGCGGTTTTTCTGGGATATCGTTGTGCCGATGAGCCGAACAAACATCGCCGCCCTCTTCGTGATCCTCTTCATCTATGGCTGGAATCAATATCTCTGGCCGCTTCTGATCACCACGGACCCGGAAATGAACACGATCGTTATGGGGATCAAACAGATGTTCCCGTCAGGCGATGATTTCGCCCATTGGCCCACGATCATGGCGACATCCATCCTTGCGATGATCCCGCCTGTGATTGTCGTGGTGGGCATGCAGCGGCTGTTCATTCGCGGCCTCGTCGATAGTGAGAAATAAAATATGGCAACCGTCACCCTTAAGGATATCAAGAAAAGCTTCGGGTCCACAGATGTGATCCATGGCATTTCAACAGACATCGCCGACGGCGAATTCATCGTGATCGTCGGGCCATCGGGCTGCGGGAAATCCACCCTGCTGCGGATGGTGGCAGGGCTAGAAACCGTATCCGCCGGGGATGTCATGATCGGCGGCACACGGGCTAATGACCTGGAACCCATGGACCGAGACATCGCCATGGTGTTCCAAAACTACGCGCTCTACCCGCATATGTCGGTGCGGCAGAACATGGGTTACGGGCTGAAAATCGCAGGGCTTCCCAAGGACCAGATCAACGCCAAGGTGGTCGAGGCGGCGCAATTGCTGCAACTGGAACCGCTTTTGGATCGAAAGCCACGGCAACTCTCTGGCGGGCAACGGCAACGGGTCGCCATGGGGCGGGCCATCGTGCGGGAACCGGCAGTGTTTTTGTTCGATGAACCGCTGTCTAATCTGGACGCCAAGCTGCGGGTGCAAATGCGGCTTGAGATCAAGGAACTGCAATCCAAGCTCGGGATCACCTCGCTTTATGTCACCCATGATCAGGTCGAGGCGATGACAATGGCCGACCGGATGATCGTGATGAACGGGGGCGTGGCCGAACAGATCGGCACACCGTTAGAGGTTTACGAAACACCGCGCACCCTTTTTGCCGCGCAATTCATCGGCAGCCCCGCGATGAATATCCTGGACGGTCAGGTAAAAGATGGGCAGGTGACCGTGAACGGGCATGCGGTCGCAGATGCATCCGGGGCGGACGGGCCAGTCAAATTCGGTATCCGCCCGGAACATCTGGTGGCGGATGAAAACGGGCCACTGCATGTCACGGTCAGATTGGCCGAACCTTTGGGGGCTAATACGCTGATCCATGGGGCAATAAGCGGCACGGCGGAAGAGTTTACAATCAGCCTGCCCGGCGTGCATGTGTTGGATGCGGACAAGCGGCAGATGCGGTTCTCCGTCGAGCCTGGCAAGGCGCATCTGTTCGACGCATCAAGCGGGCTGCGGCGGGACAGCTAAGGTCACCACCTACGCGCCCGGCCGATAAGCCGGGCAGCCCCCGACCCTCCCCACGGAGGGGGCTTCAACCCCACCCAGGGTCAGGGGCTGCCCTCAGTACAATGCACGCTGTCTGATGATTTTCACGGCCGACGCGTCAAACCAAAAAGGCCCCGCACCGGGTGCGAGGCCTTTGAAAAACAAGTGAAGCGTAACGCTCTAGTCTTCGGCGTTCTCATATTCAGCCAGACGGGCCTTGTCAGCCGCGCCTTTGGCATCCACGTCGCGATCCACGAATTCGATGATCGCCATGGGCGCCATGTCACCATAACGGAAACCGGCTTTCATGATGCGGATGTAACCACCCTGACGCTCGGCGTAACGCGGGCCCAGAACTTCGAACAGTTTGGCAACGTCCTTGTCCTGCTTGAGCTGCGATGCGGCCTGACGGCGAGCATGCAGATCGCCGCGCTTGCCCAGCGTGACCAGCTTTTCGACAACCCGGCGCAATTCCTTGGCCTTGGGCAATGTTGTCTTGATTTGCTCATGTTCAATAAGCGAGCCAGCCATATTCGACAAAAGCGCCTTGCGGTGCTCATGTGTGCGGTTCAGGCGGCGGTAACCTCTTGCGTGACGCATTTTGATATCTCCTAATCGTCTTTATGCTTTGTCTGGCAGGGGATGCGTGTCCCCCACTCTCCTTGGGGTCTTGATGACCCGTATATTCCTCGCAAAAAGCGAGCATTGTCGTAAGATGGGTTTAAACCCATCTTACATGTTTAAAACTGGTCCTCGAATTTCTTGGCCAGGTCTTCGATATTGTCCGGCGGCCAATCTTCGACATCCATGCCAAGGTGCAGACCCATGCCAGACAGCACTTCCTTGATCTCGTTCAAGGATTTGCGGCCAAAGTTCGGGGTGCGCAGCATTTCGGCTTCGGTCTTCTGGATCAGATCGCCAATATACACGATATTGTCGTTCTTCAGGCAGTTTGCAGACCGGACAGACAGTTCCAACTCGTCCACTTTCTTCAGCAGCAGCGGGTTGAATTCCAGACCGTCATCATCCTGACCGGCCGTTGCGGATTCAGGCTCATCAAAGTTGACGAAGATCGACAGCTGGTCCTGCAGGATACGGGCGGCATAGGCCACTGCATCATCAGGGGTCAGCGATCCATCGGTCTCAACCTTCATGGTCAGCTTGTCATAATCCAGTACCTGACCTTCACGGGTTGGCTGCACGTCATAGCTGACTTTCTTGACCGGCGAATAGATCGCATCAATCGACATCATGCCGATGGGCGCGTCTTCCGGCTTGTTCTTGTCGGCAGACACATAGCCCTTACCGGTATTGACGGTCAGTTCCATGTAAAGGTCAGCGCCATCATCCAGGTGACAGATCACGTGATCCTTGTTCAGGATCTCGATACCGGCTGTCTCGGAAATATCGGCTGCCGTCACAACGCCAGGACCTTTGGCCTGAACGGACAAACGCTTGGGGCCTTCGACTTCCATGCGGATGGCCACACCTTTGAGGTTCAGCACGATATCGGTGACGTCTTCACGCACACCGGAAACGGATGAAAACTCATGCAGCACGTTGTCGATCTGCACGGCCGTAATCGCAGCACCTTGCAGCGACGACATCAGAATGCGGCGCAGCGCGTTGCCCAAAGTCAGACCAAAGCCACGCTCCAGCGGTTCAGCGACAACAGTCGCCTGACGCATCGGATCATTGCCCGGTTTCACTTCCAATTGAGTTGGCTTGATCAACTCAGCCCAGTTTTTGTGGATCATATGTCCCTCCATACCAGTCTGCCCTCATGTCCAAAAAGGCAAACGCCCGAGGTTTCAAAAAGACGGATTGGGGCCGCGCAAAAAGCACGACCCCAAAGCGTTTGGGTAATTATACGCGGCGACGCTTTGGTGGGCGGCAGCCGTTATGGGCCATTGGGGTCACGTCACGGATCGATGTGATGTTGAAACCCACAGCAGCCAATGCGCGCAGCGCAGATTCGCGGCCGGAACCAGGGCCCTGCACTTCGACTTCCAGCGTCTTGACACCGTGATCCTGTGCTTTCTTGCCCGCATCCTCAGCTGCCATCTGGGCGGCATATGGTGTGGATTTCCGTGAACCCTTGAAACCCATCGTGCCAGCAGACGACCATGAAATGGCGTTGCCCTGCACGTCAGAGATCAGGATTTTTGTGTTGTTGAAAGAAGAGTTCACATGAGCAACGCCAGCGGCGATGTTCTTGGAGACCTTCTTTTTGGTGCGTTTGGTATCACGTGCCATTGATCAGCCTCCTTATTTCTTCTTGCCAGCAATGGCCTTTGCAGGGCCTTTGCGTGTGCGTGCGTTTGTATGTGTACGCTGGCCGCGAACGGGCAGGTTACGACGATGGCGCAGACCGCGATAGCAGCCCAGATCCATCAGGCGCTTGACGTTCATCTGCGTCTCGCGGCGCAGGTCGCCTTCAACGGTCAGATTGGCGTCGATATATTCGCGGATGGACAGAATTTCGGCATCCGACAGATCGTTGACGCGACGGGCGCGGTCGATCTTGACGGCTTCACAAATTTCTTCGGCTTTGGTGCTGCCGATTCCGGTGATGTAAGTGAGGGCGATTGGAACCCGCTTTGCAGTCGGGATGTTTACGCCGGCAATACGTGCCACGTGTGCAATTCCTTTTCGTTGCGGGTCCGTCATTCCAGACCCTTTTTTCACAACGGAAGCCCGGACCAAAAGGCGCCGGGCTGCGTCATATCAGGTGGTCGTCAGATCAGGGGTGCGACCCCAGAGTGACAAATTGATTCCCTTGCGGGATGGCGCTGTTTAGGGGGCAATGAATAAATGGTCAATAGACCCCGCGCGGCACAAAGGATTTTCTCCAAAATCCTTTCATGCGGCATAATTTTCGTCCGAAAATTATGTGCGCCTAGCCCAACGCTTTGGCGATGCTGCCCGCAACCTCATCCATGCTGGCCAGCCCATCCACGGATTTCAGATCACCCTTGGCATAGTAATAGCCGACCAATGGGCTGGTCTGCTTGTAATAGGCCATCAGGCGGGTGCGTAGGCTTTCCTCGTTATCGTCGGCGCGCCGTTCGATCTGCGAAGAACCGCAATTGCTGCATTTGCCATCTGCGGGGATCGGCTTGGTGTTGTCGTTATAGACCTCACCGCAATCCTTACAGGTGGCGCGGGCCGTGATCCGGTCCACCAGCGCGTCATCATCAACCTGCATCTCGATCACGCAGTCCAGACCTGCACCAAGTTCGTCAAGCAAAGCACCTAAAGCGTCCGCTTGCGCAAGCGTGCGGGGGAATCCATCAAATATGAAACCATTACCGATTATATCTCCGCCTGACTGAGCCGCGACAAGCTGTTCGCGGATCAACCCGATGACGATCTCATCGGTGACCAGATCACCACGATCCATGACCGCCGCAACCATTTTGCCCATTTCAGTCCCGCTGGTCCGGGCGGCACGCAGCATGTCGCCGGTGCTTAACTGCACCATGTTGCGTTCGTCCACCAGCTTGCGTGCCTGTGTCCCCTTACCCGCCCCCGGCGGCCCCAGCAGTATGATATTCATCGACGCGACGGTCCTTTACGTTTATTCGCGCCACGTTTGCCGCGCAGTTGCGATTTTTCAATCAGACCTTCGTATTGGTGCGCCACCAGATGCGACTGGATTTGCTGAATGGTATCCATCCCCACAGACACGATAATCAGGATCGAGGTCCCGCCAAAATAGAACGGTATCGACAATTGAGCACGAATAATCTCAGGCATCAATGCCACAAGGGCCAGATAGCCAGAGCCCAGCACAAGGATACGGGTCACAACGTAATCCAGATAGTCCTGTGTCTTCTTGCCGGGGCGGATACCCGGGACAAAGCCGTTCTGGTTCTTCAGATTCTCGGCCACATCCTCGGTCTTGAACGCAACCTCACGGGTATAGAAGTAGGTGAAAAAGATGATCATGCCACCAAAGAAGATCAGGTATAGCGGCTGACCGGGGCCAAAATAGGCCAGGATCGTCGACATGATCGGGCTGGTGGATCCGCCGCTGAACGTGCTGATCGTGGTTGGCAGGAGCAACAGGGCAGAGGCGAAGATCGCCGGGATCACACCCGCCGGGTTCACCTTGATCGGCAAGTGGCTGGTGGAACCATCATAAACCTTCATCCCACGTTGCTGGCGGGGATACTGGATATGGATCTTGCGCAGACTGCGCTCCATGAACACCACGAAGGTCAGAACGACTATCACCATGACAAGGATACCCACAATCACCAGCGGGCTGATCGCACCGGACCGGCCCTGCGATAGGAACTGCGCCATAGCAGCCGGGATTTCAGCGATGATGCCGACAAAGATGATCAGAGAGATACCGTTACCGATGCCGCGTGCGGTGATCTGTTCACCCAACCACATCAGGAACATGGTGCCACCGACGATGGTGACCATGCAGGCAATGCGGAAGAACAGACCGGGGTCAGAGGCCAGACCGCCAGCCTCTAGGCTGACAGCCAGACCATAAGCCTGCGCAGTGGCCAAGGCCACGGTGCCATAGCGGGTATATTGGTTTAGCTTGCGCCGGCCCTGCTCGCCCTCTTTCTTGAGGTTTTTCAGCGGTTCCCACATGGAACCAAGCAGCTGCACCACAATCGAGGCCGAGATGTAAGGCATGATCCCTAGGGCAAAAATCCCCATCCGGGACAGGGCACCACCCGTAAACATCGACAAGATACCACCGATGCCGGATTGGGCGTCTTCCATGAACTGGCGCAGGGCCAGACCATCAATGCCGGGAATGGGGATATATGTGCCAAGCCGATAAACGATCAGCAATCCAACGGTAAAGAGAATACGCTGGCGCAATTCAGTTGCTTTGCCAAAGGCACTCCAACTGACATTGGCGGCCATTTGCTCTGCTGCAGAAGCCATAAGGGGCCCTTTTTATGCTCAACGCCGCTGCGGGGTTCCCCGGTCAGCGGCGTTTTGGAAAACTCGAAGAGTTATGTAGGCGACCGGCTGGTCACCCACAAGGGTTTACTCAGCCGCTGCCGGTGTTGTTACGGTCAGTGATCCACCCGCTTTTTCAACAGCCGCAATAGCACCCTTAGAGGCGCCGGTGACGGTGATGTTGGCCTTGGCTTTGAAATCACCTTTGGCGAGCACGCGAATGCCGTCTTTCTTGCGGCGCACCAGACCGGACGCGATCAGCGCATCTTCGGTGATGTCTGCCTTGGCGTCGATCTTGCCTTCGTCGATGAATTTCTGGATCAGGCCCAGGTTAACGACGGCGAATGTCTTGCGGTTGATGTTGTTGAAACCACGCTTTGGAAGGCGCTGGTACAAAGGCATCTGGCCGCCTTCGTAACCGTTGATCGCCACGCCCGAGCGGGACTTCTGACCCTTGATACCACGGCCACCGGTCTTACCCATGCCCGAACCCGGACCACGGCCAATACGCTTCTTGCGCTGTGTGGCGCCTGGATTGTCGGAAAGTTCATTCAGTTTCATGTCGCTTCTCCTTTTGCCGGAATTGGCCCCCAGCGACGGGAGCGGCCAAACACGGCGTTTCATCTATCTGAGTCGGGGCAAAGGCCTGCCGACCAGCGGCGTATAGACGGATGCGCGAGGTGGATCAAGTACCCGATACACTATGCAAAACAAGGGCCGCAGGGAAAACGCTGCGGCCCCGTCGTTTTCGGTCATGAATGATGATTATTCGACGGTAAAAATCTTATAGGCCATCTCTTGGCCATCCTTGTTGATCACCGCCAGAATTTCGCCGGGAACACCAATACCCACATCAACACGCACGTCCGAATTCACGCCAGGCAGCAGGTCCTCGGTGCCCAAAAGCTCACCCTTGGAACCACAATGGAAGGAATAAATCTCCAGCGTGCCACCCTGATCGGCACGGACCATCCCCACATCAATCTGGTCACCTGCTTGAAGCTTTTCGCCTTGCTGAAAATATGACGTATCCGCCAAAGCAACGCTGCTTGCACCAATAAGAACAGCAAATGCCAGTACAGTTTTCTGCGTAAACATCGTTTTCTCCTATTTGAACATCAATATCCCGGGATGCCACAAGACTAGCACCGGACTGCAACTCATAATTGATATTTATCAATTAGATACGCGTCATGAATGCGGCAGCCTGCAACGAAACGCCGATCTGCGCAGGCCGTCACATGGGTTGTTGTCGATGCAACCTGCATATGAGACAACACCGGAACAAACACGCGCAAGCTGCTCGCGCCACTATCTTGGAAATCATATCTCATGAAATACTCGACACTTTGTTTCGGCAATCGGCCGGATGCCGGAACTTGGGAAAAAGGGTGCCAGAATCTGGGGATCACCTGCGGTAAATCTGTTCGCAGCCCATTGCCCAGTATGGAAGAGATCAAGTCGTTCTTTGTGTCGCAAGGCAATTGGCTATTCTTCGGCGGTCATTTCCTTGGCGATGCACTGTTTAATGATGGGGAATATTGGACCTTCGACATGAACGGAGACGGCAACCGGAATAATGACCGCCGCCAAAGCAAGGAAGCGCGGGTCACTTTCAAAGACAATGAACAAATGGTGGCAGAGTCCGGATATGACTATCTGAAATTTTCAAAGCACTCGCCCGAATTCAATCTGAACATGTCGGCCAAGATCATCCTCTGGGGCGGCTGCAGCACGCTTAACAGCGAACGGCGGGTCAAGAAGATGGCCAACTTCTTCAACGGGGTGTTGCCGCGCGACCTTCTGTCCAGCTACGGCATAAAAGAACCCGTCGCGCCGCTGCCCACTGCCGCAGGTCAACCCGCCGGGCAAGTCATATTCAAAGAAGCACCGCTCAAACCGGCGGCATCTTCCACCCGCTATTCTGCCGCGATGTTGGGGTTTAACGCCACAACCGGATGGCAGATTGTTGACCATATCCTTGGCGGGTCAGAGCCGGGACCAAACAGCTTCTTCGGGCGGATCAAGAACAAAGACACCTCGCAAAGCGACGTCATCGAAGCCTGGCTTGCCGCCGCCATTGATGGGTTTCGTAACAATAATGACGTGCTGCGGCGCGTGGTTGCGGTGGATGCGGACGGACAGCAATGGAAGATCGCAGGCGACAAGATCGTACCGGGGTTTCAGGTCTAAAGGACGGCCCCTAGCTTTCGGACAGCTCGTGGATCATCGTCAACGGGCAATCCAGGCTCCAGCGAACGCCATCCGGCGCAAAGGTCAGGTCAACCTCGGCACTCAAACCCTGACGGGCCATCGCACCCAGAACCACCGACCCGAAACCTTTTGACGATGGCGGTGCGACGGGCGGACCGCCTTGCTCAACCCAGGATATCTGCAACCGGCTTTCCCGCGCCTCGGACCGGATGACCGACCATGTCACATCGACCGTTCCGGTGCCCGTCGATAATGCACCATATTTACCTGCATTCGTGGCCAGCTCGTGAATGGCCATCCCGATATTCTGCGCGGCGGCGGGGGTCAACTGAATGGCAGGACCTTCCAGCTTGATCCGATCACCGATCAGTTCTCCAAAATGGGACAGTTGGGATCGGACCAGCTCGGGCATCGGAACACCGCGCCATTTGTTATGCACCAGAATGTCATGGCTGGCCGACAAGGCCTCCACCCGTTTGGAAAAGTCCTGAACGAATGTATCGGGGCTATGGTTGGCGGTCTGACGGGCGATGGCACGGACCACGGCCAACAGGTTCTTTGAGCGATGATTGACCTCATACATCAGCATCTGGATGTGATCATTGGTCTGCACCGTCGCCACTGCGATAGCGGCACTTTGCCGGGCGCGCGCAGCCAACCCCCCGGCCAGGGCGGTCGGCAAAAGCGACACCAAAATACCCGACCCGGCGACAATGGCAGGGCTGCGGACATAACCCGCAGCCTCAAACGCCGGCTTAGAGACCGTTCGCAAGGTCCAGACCCGGCCAAAAAGCGGCAATTGCTGCAGATGGGTAAACCGTCCGGCACCGGTATCATCGACCGATTGGAAAAGTAACGCGTCAGGATCAGGCACCGGCGCATCAAAAAGCGCGATGTCCATCTCGGCAACGCGATTGCTATCGGCACCGTCAAGCTGACTATCCATCAAATCACCAATGCGAAACACACTGACAATCATACCCGTCGTGGCCAGCATGGGGTCCGCATCGGCAAGGCTGTCATCGGTAATCGGGACCATGACCAGCACACCGGCCTGAACGTCATCGGCCCCGGCTTCGGTATTTTCCTGCACCAGCGTGATCTTGGCAGTCATACTGGCCGTGCCGGTTGTAATGGCGCGATCCACAGCGGCACGGCGCAGTGCCTCTGAATAGATGTCAAACCCGATGGCGCGCACATTACGCGGCCCCAACGGCTCCAGATACACAACCGGAACCGAAACATCAGCCTGCGCCGGGGGCTTGATGGTGTAGTCAGGCCAGTCCGTGGCGCGCCGTTGCGTCTCAAACGCCGCGCGCGCTGATGCGCCACGCAGAACCGCATTGTAACCCACGCCCTGAATGCCGGGGTAATTGTCGCGGATAGATTGGCCATCGACATAACTGGCCCAGTCATCGCGTGTGACCAAGTCAGAAGCTTGAAACAGACCCACACCAGCGCGCAGAAACTGCCCGTAAGCCTGCATGGTGGTCATGATATCGGCCGTCAGCTCTTGGCTCTTTTGCGCAAACCGCAACTGTCCTTGATCGGCGACGCGCTTGTGTTCATACCACCAGGCAACAAATGTAACACAAAGCGAAATAACAAGAACCAGAACAACCGGTCTCCAATCGCCAAGATAGCGGGGCTTTGCATCACGCGTCATCTGCGAAACTGGGAACCGGTCTGAACAAACATCGAAGCATTTTGGCACACAACCATGCAGTGCGTACAGGAAAAAAGCACACGTAAACCTGGGGGCAAACTCTGCCTGACCGGCGGCAGCCAATGGCGCAGGACAATGCCATAAGGCAGACGAAAAAACGCCCCCGGGGCGTCCCGGGGGCGTTGCGTTCTATTCTGCCGTAGGGTGCGCGTTCATGCGCACCAAAACACGATCCGCTATCCGCGCTCTTCGATGATCTCGACGAGGTGTGGGATGCTGTTGACCATACCGCGCACAGAAGGGGTGTCTTCCAGTTCGCGGGTGCGGTGCATCTTGTTCAGGCCCAGACCGATCAGCGTGGCACGCTGCTTTTCAGGGCGACGGATGGGCGAGCCCACCTGCTTGACGACGATTGTTTTAGCCATCTGTCAGTCTCCTTACGCGTCAGCTTCGGCAGGGGCGGCGGCTGGCGCCTCGTCCCGCTTGGGCAGAATATCCGCAACCTTCTTGCCACGACGCTGGGCCACATTGCGTGGGCTCTGCGACTTGGTCAGACCGTTCATGGTTGCACGGATCATGTTATAGGGGTTCTGGGAACCGATGGACTTGGAAACCACGTCCTTGACGCCCAGCATTTCGAACACGGCACGCATTGGACCACCGGCAATGATCCCGGTACCTTCCGGGGCTGTACGCATCACCACTTTACCGGCGCCGTGACGGCCTTCGATATCGTGGTGCAATGTACGACCGTCGCGCAGGGCGACACGGATCATCTGGCGCTTGGCCTGCTCGGTTGCTTTGCGGATCGCTTCAGGTACTTCCTTGGCTTTACCCTTGCCAAAGCCGACACGGCCTTTTTGGTCGCCAACAACAACGAGGGCAGCAAAGCCAAAGCGCTTACCACCTTTGACGGTCTTGGAAACCCGGTTGATTGCGACCAGACGGTCGGCGAATTCAGGGGTCTGATCTTCACGGTTGCGGCCACGGCCGCGGTTTTCACGTTCTGCCATTGATGGCGTCCTTTATCTTGTGCCTTGCGGCGTTGTCCAATCGCGGTGGCACATGCCCCGGATCATCGAGCCGGCCCGCGATGACGCGGAACAGCTGCAAAACGTAAGATGGGTTTAAACCCATCTTACGGCTTCAAAGTTTCAAGCCACCTTCACGGGCAGCGTCAGCCAACGCTTTGATCTTGCCGTGAAACAGGAAACCACCACGGTCGAAATACGCAACTTCGACACCAGCTTTCTTGGCGCGTTCTGCGATCGCAGCACCCACCTTTGTCGCAGCTTCGATGTTGTTCTTGCCAACCACGCCCAAATCTTTTTCCAGCGATGAAGCCGCGGCCAGCGTGACCCCTTTCACATCGTCGATCAGCTGGACGCTGATGTTTTTGTTGGAACGGTGAACCGACAGGCGCGCGCGCCCTTCGTTTGCGGTCACCGCCCGCAGCTTGTTCCGAACGCGCATACGGCGCTTCAGAAACAGTTGTCTCTTGCTGTTTGCCATTTTTGCGGTCCTTACTTTTTCTTACCTTCTTTGCGGAAGATATATTCGCCTTTGTACTTGATGCCCTTGCCCTTATAGGGCTCAGGTTTACGCCATTCGCGGATATTTGCCGCGACCTGGCCAACAAGCTGCTGGTCGATACCTTCCACAATGACGTCAGTTGGCTTGGGGGCTGTCACTGTGACACCCTCAGGCACTTCGAAATTGACGTCATGGCTGTAGCCCAAGGACAGTTTCAACGTGTTGCCCTGCATCTGTGCGCGGTAACCCACACCAGACAGCTCAAGCTCTTTTTTGAAACCGTCAGTAACACCCGTGACCAGGTTCGCCACCTGCGTGCGGCTCATGCCCCACTGCTGGCGGGCGCGCTTGGATTTGCCACGTGGCTCCACTGAAACGGACTGGCCGTCAACCGTCAGGGTGACGTCATCAGTCGCAGTGAAGTTGCGGGTGCCCTTGGGGCCCTTCACTTCGATGGTCTGGCCGCTGACAGATGCCGAAACACCTGCGGGCAGCTCAACCGGTTTTTTCCCAATACGAGACATCTATGATCTCCTTAGAATACGGTGCAAAGCACTTCGCCACCAACATTGGCAGCACGCGCTTTTGCATCCGACATCACACCTTGCGAGGTAGAGACAATCGACACGCCCAGGCCCTGACGGACCGACGGGATGTCACCTGCACCCAGGTAAACGCGGCGACCGGGTTTGGAAACCCGCTTCACTTCGCGAATAACAGGGGTGCCCTCATGGTATTTCAGCTCGATATTGAAAGCAGGGTGACCATCGCGGCCGTCCTTCTTTTCATAACCGCGGATGTAGCCTTCGTCAGACAGCACATCCAAAACCCAACCACGCAGCTTGGACGCAGGTGTTTCCACCGCCGCCTTGCCGCGCATCTGGCCGTTGCGGATACGTGTGAGCATATCACCGATAGGATCGTTCATATCAAATGCTCCTTACCAGCTCGACTTGACCATGCCGGGGATTTCGCCATTGGAACCAAGGTCCCGCAGGGCAATCCGGCTGATCTTCAGTTTACGGTAATAGGCGTGTGGACGCCCGGTGAGCTGGCAACGGTTGTGCAAACGGGTCGCCGAAGAGTTGCGGGGCAGTTTTGCCAATTCAAGGGATGCCTTGAACCGCTCTTCAACGGGCTTTTCGCGGTCGTTGATAATCGCCTTCAGCGCGGCGCGCTTTTCAGCGTACTGGGCCACCAGCTTTTCACGCTTTTTCTCGCGTGCGATCATGGATTTCTTAGCCATATCTCTTTTCTCCCTGGCGCTTAGCTGCTGAACGGCATGTTGAACGCTTTCAACAATGCCTTTGCTTCAGCGTCAGTGTTCGCTGTGGTGCAGATGACGATGTCCATGCCCCAGTTCTCATCGATCTTGTCGAAGTTGATCTCGGGGAACACCAGATGCTCTTTCAGGCCGGTGGCATAGTTGCCGCGACCGTCAAAGGATTTGCCGGACACACCGCGAAAATCGCGGATACGAGGCATCGCAACAGTGATCAGACGGTCCAGGAATTCGTACATCCGGTCGCCGCGCAGGGTAACCTTGGCACCCAGTGGCATGTCCTCACGGACGCGGAAACCAGCGATGGATTTCTTGGCGCGTGTCGTCATGGCCTTCTGACCGGCGATGGTCGTCAGATCTTCCTGTGCGGATTTTGCTTTCTTGCTGTCACGGACAGCTTCGGCACCGCAGCCAATGTTCAGAACAATCTTGTCCAAACGGGGGATCTGCATGTCGTTCTTGTAACCGAACTCTTCCTTCATGGCGGCACGGATCGTGTCGGCATAAGAAGCCTTCAGACGGGGGGTATAGTTTGCAGTATCAAGCATCAGATCGCATCCCCTGTTGTCTTGGCAAAACGGACCTTGTTGTCGCCATCCATGCGGAAGCCGACGCGGGATGCTTTGCCGTTCTTGTCAACAATCGCCAGGTTGGACAGCTGAACCGGCATCGGCTTGGGGGTACGACCGCCCTGGGTTGCCTGCGACTGCTTCTGGTGGCGAATAGCGATGTTGATACCATCGACGACAGCTTTGCCTGCCTTTGGATCAACGGATGAAATCGTGCCCTTCTTGCCTTTGTCTTTACCGGCAAGAACGATGACCTCATCACCTTTACGGAGTTTCGCAGCCATGGTTACAGCACCTCCGGAGCGAGCGAGATGATCTTCATGAAATTCTTGGCGCGGAGTTCACGAACGACCGGTCCAAAAATACGGGTGCCAATCGGCTCACCGTTATTATTGAGGATCACAGCAGCGTTGCTGTCAAAGCGGATGGCGGTGCCATCGTCGCGGCGAACTTCTTTGGCGGTGCGTACGACAACGGCCTTACGGACGTCACCTTTCTTTACGCGACCACGCGGGATGGCTTCCTTCACCGAAACGACAATGATGTCTCCAACACTGGCGTAACGACGGTGGGAACCACCCAGAACCTTGATGCACTGAACACGGCGGGCGCCGCTATTGTCAGCAACATCCAGATTGGTCTGCATCTGGATCATTTGGTTTCTCCGACCTTTGGGGAGATGCCGATTTCTGACCGGCGCCCCAGGGTTTCACTAAACCGGAATGTGAGTGCCTCAGGAGGCAATCACCTCCCAGCGTTTCGTTTTCGACTTCGGGGCACATTCTTGAATGCGGACCTGATCGCCCACATTGAATGCGTTGTTTTCATCGTGAGCACGATATTTCTTCGACTTACGAATGGTCTTCTGAAGCAGCGGGTGCTTGTAACGACGCTCAACCGAAACAGTGACGGTCTGGGCGTTCTGGTTGCTTGTGACAACCCCGGCAAGGATACGCTTAGGCATATTAGGCCTCCTTGGCGGCAGCGGCCGCTTTTTCGTTCAGAATGGTTTTGACCTTCGCGGCATTGCGACGTGCATTGCGAATGCCTGCTGTGTTTTCCAACTGGCCAGTGGCCTGCTGAAAGCGCAGGTTGAAGGATTCTTTTTTCAGGTTTGTCAGCTCCTCACGGAGCTGGTCGGGCGTCTTATCCCGCAGTTCATTGGCGTTCATGCCATATTCCTTTGTCAACATCACCGGAGGGCCGCGCAAGACGTCACCCGATTCCCGGTGGAGTGGGTGTAGAAGTGGGCCGTATAGGAGGGTTGGGGGGATGTGGCAAGGGGGTTTGTCGACATACAGCCTAACCCGGTCAATACTAGTTCACACTCGAGTCATCTAGGCAAGTAAAATGAATTTAGAAAAATTTGTATTTGGCGTCCCATTGTATGTTTCTTGCGAACTACCAAGCGACACGAATCTTAAAGCACAGCTAGACGGTTACTACAGTGGAAAGGTGGACGGTTATTGCACAGAGTGCGAGCGAAGCACAACATTTTCTATGTATAGCAATCGGCGCAACTTGGGCACGAAAGACGACTTGTTCAGAGCGTTAAAGAAGCGAAGAGGTTTTGAAAAAGTATCTCTGGAGTGCGCAAGGAACAACAACCATAAAATCACAGTTTGGTTCCTCTTTGAAGACGAGGCCGTCCGAAAGGTAGGTCAATTTCCCTCTCTAGCAGACATCGCAAATGATGAAGCACGAACGTATCGGCAGGTCCTGAACAAGGGCGACGCCGCTGAGTTGCACAAGGCAATTGGACTAGCTGCTCACGGGGTCGGCGTTGGATCATTCGTGTATCTTCGGCGTATTTTCGAAAACTTGGTTTATGAACGTTTCAACGAGTTCAAGGATGCTGAGGGATGGGTCGAGGCAGATTTCTCAACGCTCCGAATGGACGAAAAGGTAGCATTTCTCAAAGATCACCTTCCCCACTTCTTGTTTGAGAATAGGAAACTCTACGCGATATTAAGCAGAGGGATTCACGAGCTTTCAGAAGAAGTCTGCTTGAAGGCTTTCGAGCCGCTCAAACTATCAATCAAGATCATCCTAGAAGAAGACAAAAAGAAGAGAGAGGAACTTGAACTCAGGAAATTGGCCAGTGATGCAATTAAGGATTTTGAATTCTGAGCGGCCCGCCCGGCGGCAACGCCGGGCAGCGCCCGTCCGGGGCTCCGCCCGTTCAAACCTGAATTGACCCACTGGATCAATCCCGAGACGGTTCTCACCCTCCCCCCGGAGGGCGCTTTTGCAACATCACAAACAACGCAACGGCAGCACATTGGGCACCGTCACCCACAACACAACCCATCCAAACGCCCTCCAGGTCGGGCGCTGCCCTCAGCACATAGAACAACCCGTCCCGGGCCTGACCCGGGACCTCAACCCCGACCACCGGCGCCAATCCGTACTAACAATATCGCGCCCTGACTGCCCGCACGGCTTCCACCGGCACATCATCCGCGTCCAGATATCCGCCCAACGCCAGCCATCGGGAAAACCGTGGCGTGGCGCAGTCCAGCCGCAGCACGCCAAAGAAGTCGCCAAGCTTTCCGTCCCCCTTGACGTAAATCTCATGCGCCGCACCTGTGTCGGTCAGGTAAACCGCCGACCAGTCCTGCGTGTAAGGGCCGCCCACCTCCTCTGTCAGCAGAAGTTCCATTCCTTGCGCCCGGGCATCCGCAGCAAAGAGCGTCAGGGCGAGTATCAACGGGCGGGGCATGTGCAGTCCTGATGTTGTCATCTCGCAGATGACCTAGCACAGGGCTGTCCTTACGGGACACCGCAAAGCTTAACACCGCATTCACATTTCCACCGCGCGCGCCATTAACCCCACAAAACACCGGCAAAGGGTCCGACGCTTTGCCGACGTCTGGCCGACGCTTTGCAGACCACCTTTTTCGGTCCAAACCCCAATATTAACGGGTGATTCGCGAAATCCGTAAAAACCGGGTGTTGCGCGCCCTGCCCCACCCCACCGAACGTTGCGTGGCCCCAAACGAAAACACCCACTTTGTTGCCAAAGCGGGTGCCTCTTTTCATCCTGCCCGGCAGGTCAGCCTTTGCTGGCCTCGCGGAACGCTGTCATGTGGCGACGCACAGTGGCAAACCACAGGCCAGAGTTCTTGATGTTGCCCAGACCATTATTGACCACGCCCAAAATCTCGTCACTCTGCGGATGGGTCTTGGCGATCACCGCATGCAGCACGTCAACAAAGGTCAGCGCCTCATGCATCTGGATCTGATCATCAGCGCCCAGTTCATTGATCCGGCCCAGCGCCACATCAACCGCAATCAATGCCGCATCTGCCTTGTTTTCAAGGACAAAGTTGACACAGTCGGCAGCAGATGGCGCGCGCACAATCTCAATCACCGGGGCGACCAGATCAACTTCTTCCAACGGGGCGAGCGTATAGGCCTCGGCCCGGCAAATGCGCTTGCCCTTCAACTCGGAGTGGTCCGCAAAGACCGGGTCAGAGGCGGGGCTGTAGTACCCCAGCACTTCCTCATAAAGCGGATCACTGAAGTCGAGGTTGTTGCAACGGAACTTGGATTCGTCTTCCAGCTTGTCCATGATATCGCAGTTCGGCTGGCTCCAACCGATGCTGATATCATAGGCATGATCGGTGATGAGCGGCTGCAGATGGGCACCGTCATCATTGATGAAATCGATCTGATACTCTGGATTACTGTCGGCATTCTCCAGCGCTAAGTTAATGATTTCAGTCAACAAACCACCCTGCGCCTGATCCTCATCCATGAACGGCGCCCAGCCGGTTGCGGTCAAAACCCGGATGGGGCGGTCGCCGGATGGGCCAGGCAGCGCCTCGGTCGTACGCTGACGGATGGCGGCCGTATTTGCAGTGGACTGACCCAGATCATCGCCAAGGCAAGGGATAAAGATCCGGTCACCAACGCGGATATTGCCCGGGTTCGGCCCGATCACATCGACATTGGCACTGTAAATAAGGTTATAATTGGCCGTGTCACCATAGGCGCGCTGCGCGATGGTTGACAGATAATCGCCCGCCTGGATCCGATAATCCTGCCCACATTCAAGGCTTTGCGCGCTGGCCGCACCCGCAGCCATACACAGGCCCGAGGTCAGAAGGAGTGATTTTACTGTATTCATTTGAGATTGTCCTTTCCCTATTCAGGAAGAATTGTTGACGTTCTGGCAACATCACTAAAACCAGTCTGTGGCAGGAATTTGTCGATGGACCAGCGACCTTGGGTAACGCGCCGGTAATTGCCGAGGCGGCAAAGATGGCCACTCGCACTTCCCCCGCATCGACGGTAAGGAAGGGATATGTCAAAGATAAGATCCCTTTTCACCACCCGCCTCTACCACGCCAACCTGGCAGAGCTGGGTGATCCCGTTGATGCCGCGGAGCTGGAAAATTCCTGCATGGTCATCGCCGATGATGATGAGGCCGGACAGGACTGGTGCGAGGCGAACGGCTATCCCGGCTACACCTCTTACGCGTCGCTGACCGACCTGCCCTGGCGGTTCCCGATCTTTGCCGATCTAGTCAAATCGCTCGACGCTCATGTCGCGGAGTTTGCCAAGGAACTGGCGTTCGATCTGGGCGACAAGGCGCTGAAACTGGAAGATATCTGGATCAACATCCTGCCTCCCGGGGGTATCCACACCAGCCACATCCACCCCCATTCGGTGATCAGCGGAACAACCTATGTGGCCATGCCCGAAGGGGCAAGCGCGCTCAAACTGGAGGACCCCCGATCAGCAATGATGATGGCCGCACCGCCGCGCATCAAGGACGCACCCGAGGAGCTGCGCCAATTCATCTATGTGGCCCCAGCCGTGGGCGATGTATTGCTGTGGGAAAGTTGGCTGCGCCACGAAGTACCCATGAATATGGCCGAAGAGGACGAACGGATTTCGGTCAGCTTCAACTATAATTGGGAATGACCCCCGCCCGGCGGGCGAGGGCCGTGGGCCGGTTTAGGAGAACCAGCCTTTCATCTTACCCCAAACAGATTTGGGGGGGGCTGCGGGCTCGGCTGCTTCTGCAACCTCAACACCATCAAGATCGGGCAGCGGCTCTTCTTCAAAATGCTGCTCATCTGACTGCACAGCAGCTTTTTCGACCACGGCAAGGGTGATCTCGGCAAAGCTGCTGAGTTTCGCCAGCGTTGCTGGCCCCGCAATCCCGTCAACGGTCAGGCCATTGGCGGTCTGAAAGTCCTTCACCGCCTGAGCAGTGCCAGAGCCAAAAGCACCATCAGCATCAATACCCAGCCCCGCCTGAAGTTTCCCGACCTGCGTACCGCGCGATCCTTTGCGCAACAGGATCAGTTCATGCAGGCCCATGGCCGCGAATGTGTCAGGCCCGGCGATGCCGTCGGCGGCCAGCCCATTGGCGGATTGCCATTCTTTCAGCGCCTTTTCGGTGCCGGGGCCAAAATCACCATCAGCCGCCACGCCAAGTTTGCTTTGCAACCGTTTGACCGGCGCACCTTTCAGACCGCGTTTGAGGATAGACATCAGATATTTCCTTTCGTGTTGGTTCACGTCTCACGGATGGATGGTAACGGTCGCAAAGACGGACATGGAGGGGGAAAAGACGGTCATATATCCCCGGAAACGCGGCATCTGCGACAATCCACGAGCGACACCGATAGGCTTGGTTGGCGCGGTTGCTGTTTTCAGTTCAGGGGATGATCGAAGCGATCACGGGAGGCACGCCACGCACCTACTTAAGCACAGCGGCAGAGGGCAGCGCCCGGACCTCGGGGTGGGCGCGGCAACAATCAATATTCGCGATCCAGTTACTCACATAAAAGAGAAGTTTTGGATGCGACGTTGCAAAAGCGCCCTCCCCATGGGGGAGGTCCGGGCGCTGCCCGGCGGTGCCGGACAAGGACGAAGCATAGCTGGCACATATCAGCAAGACAAAAGTCGGCGGCCTGGCTTGTGCCTTACCCGAGTTCAAACGAAAACCCCCGCTGATTTCTCGGCGGGGGTCTCTATTCTTAGCCGGGTCGGGCCGCATTTGGCTTTGCCAAACGCTTACCCTTCCCCCATCAAATCCGGTGGATTTGACGGGTTACCAATCTTCCCGAACGATTGTCCGTGTCTTCAGCGGCAGTTTCATCGCAGCGAGGCGCAGGGCCTCGCGGGCGACGGTTTCTGACACGCCGTCGATTTCGAACATCACGCGGCCGGGCTTGACCTTGCAGGCCCAGAAATCGACCGAACCTTTACCTTTACCCATACGAACCTCGACAGGTTTCGACGTCACGGGGGTGTCGGGGAAGATCCGGATCCAGACACGACCCTGACGCTTCATGTGACGCGTCATGGCCCGACGGGCGGCTTCGATTTGCCGGGCGGTGACCCGCTCTGGCTGTGTGGCTTTCAGACCGTAAGTGCCGAAGTTCAGATCAGAGCCGCCTTTGGCTTCGCCTTTGATCCGGCCTTTGTGCATCTTGCGGAATTTTGTACGCTTTGGCTGAAGCATTGTTCAGGTCTCCTTAGCGACGTGGGCCGCGAGGGACAGCGCCCTCTTGCAGCTCAGCATGTTTGCGGTCATGCGCAGAGGGGTCGTGCTCCATGATGTCACCTTTGTAGATGAACACCTTGATGCCGATGATGCCATAAGGTGTCATCGCCTCGTAATGCGCATAGTCGATATCGGCACGCAGGGTGTGCAGCGGCACGCGGCCTTCACGGTACCATTCGGTCCGCGCAATCTCTGCACCGCCCAGACGACCGGCAAGGTTGACCCGGATGCCCAATGCACCCATGCGCATCGCGTTCTGAACAGAACGCTTCATCGCACGGCGGAAGGACACACGGCGTTCCAGCTGCTGACCGATGGATTCAGCAACCAAGGCTGCGTCCAGTTCGGGCTTGCGGACCTCAACAATGTTCAGGTGCAGTTCCGATGCGGTCAGGTTGGCCAGCTTCTTGCGCAGACCTTCGATATCCGCACCTTTCTTGCCGATGATGACACCGGGGCGGGCAGCGTGGATCGTGACGCGGCACTTTTTGTGCGGACGTTCGATGATCACGCGGCTGATGCCGGATTGCTTGCATTCTTCCTTGATGAAGTCCTTGATCTTGAGGTCTTCCAGAAGCATGTCGCCATAGTCTTTGGTATCTGCATACCAGCGGCTGTCCCAGGTACGGTTGACCTGAAGGCGCATACCGATCGGGTTTACTTTGTTACCCATTATGCTTGCTCCTCAACTTGGCGAACCACAATTGTGATTTCCGAAAACGGCTTGATGATCTTGCCAAAACGACCACGGGCACGCGGACGACCGCGCTTCATGATCAGGTTCTTGCCGCAATAAGCTTCGGCGACGACTAGTTCATCAACATCCAGGTTGTGATTGTTTTCTGCGTTGGCGATAGCGGACTGAAGGCATTTCTTCACATCAGCTGCGATCCGCTTTTTGGAAAAAGTCAGATCGTTCAACGCGGCTTCAACCTTCTTGCCCCGGATCAGACCAGCGACAAGGTTCAGTTTCTGCGGGGATGTCCGAAGCATGCGCAGTTTTGCCATCGCTTCGTTATCTGCCACGCGGCGGGGGTTCTTTTCCTGGCCCATGACTTATTTCCGCTTCGCTTTTTTATCAGCGGCATGACCGTAATAGGTGCGGGTTGGCGAATATTCACCGAACTTCTGACCAATCATGTCTTCGCTGACGTTGACGGGGATATGCTTCTTGCCGTTGTAGACCCCAAAGGTCAGGCCAACGAACTGAGGCAGGATGGTAGAACGACGCGACCAGATCTTGATCACTTCGTTGCGGCCGCTTTCGCGCGACGCTTCTGCCTTTTTCAAGACATAGGCATCCACAAACGGGCCTTTCCAGACGGAACGAGCCATAATTACCGACCCTTCTTCTTGGCGTGACGCGAACGGACGATAAGCCGCTGCGACGCTTTGTTTTTGTTACGGGTACGCTTGCCCTTGGTGTCTTTGCCCCAAGGAGTAACCGGCGTACGACCACCAGATGTCCGGCCTTCACCACCACCATGCGGGTGATCGATCGGGTTCATCGCAACACCGCGCACAGATGGGCGGATGCCCTTGTGACGGTTGCGACCAGCCTTACCGAAGTTCTGGTTTGAGTTGTCAGGGTTGGAAACCGCACCAACAGTGGCCATGCATTCCTGACGGATCAGGCGCAATTCACCCGAAGACAGACGGACCTGCGCATAGCCACCATCACGGCCCACAAACTGGGCATAGGTGCCGGCTGCACGGGCGATCTGACCGCCTTTGCCTGGCTTCATTTCGATGTTGTGAACGATTGTCCCGATGGGCATGCCAGAGAAAGGCATCGCGTTGCCGGGCTTAATGTCAGCCTTGGCAGATGCGATCACCTTGTCACCAACAGCCAGACGCTGCGGGGCAAGGATATATGTCTGGGTGCCATCTTCGTATTGAATAAGGGCGATAAACGCGGTCCGGTTCGGGTCATATTCGATCCGTGCGACAACAGCGGACATGTCCAGCTTGTTACGCTTGAAATCGACGATGCGGTAAAGACGCTTTGCGCCCCCACCAATGCGACGCATGGTGATCCGTCCGGTATTGTTCCGGCCGCCCGATTTGGTCAAACCCTGAGTAAGGGATTTGACAGGACGTCCTTTCCAAAGCTCCGAACGGTCGATCAGCACCAGCCCACGCTGGCCCGGCGTCGTCGGTTTGTACGACTTGAGTGCCATGTTAGCTTCTTCCGTTTGCTTGGCGGGGTCAGAAGACCCCTGATGTTAAAGGCCCCCGTAGGTGCCCGATGGTCAAATCAAAACACCCCGAACGAATCCGGGGTGAAGCGATTGCGGGGATGTAACAGGGGATGGCAGGCAAGGCAAACCTAAAAATACCCGCTAACCTCTACCGCAGTGTCAGAGCAAGCTGCG
This sequence comes from uncultured Paracoccaceae bacterium, assembly GCA_947500135.1. Taxonomy (GTDB): domain Bacteria; phylum Pseudomonadota; class Alphaproteobacteria; order Rhodobacterales; family Rhodobacteraceae; genus Yoonia. Next base: position 70,391 of record CANMQX010000009.1, on the reverse strand, counting down.
AGCCCAACTGTTACTGGGATAACTTGTAAATGTTGAATTAAGCACCACTTCGAAGGTCAGAGTATACCGTATCTGAGGGGGGTTGACCGGATGTTTAGTCGCTTCAAATGGTTGTTTACTGGCATTGGGGGGGCAATTATTGCTGTAGTGTTCTCGAGCTATATATCTCCAAGCGGTCAAGAAAAACTTCGCCCGGATTGTGAGGTCACGACGACCCAGACGATTAGCGGCAACGGGAATACTCAACAAATTGTCAATGAAAATAATTGTTCTGATAAGGAGAGATGATGAAGAAATTTTCGTTTACCGTAGCCAGCTTTTTTCTGGCGCTATCAGGGTCCACCTCGATGGCCCAAACCAGCCAAACCATAGAAGGTAATAATAATTTTCAGCAATACTTAGATGTAGGCGAGATTTATTTCGTGATTGGGTCAGAAGTTGCAAATGCCACGTCGCCATCCCAACAGAAAATACTAGAAAATTTGGCCGATACCCTGGCTAGCTTGGAAGAAGGCGTCCTTATTACAGAATATGCATTGCGAATTCTGGCCCGGAACTCCGTTAGTTCTCTGGCCGAACAGCCACTAACGAAAAATATAATATCTGAACGACAGTTTACCATACCGTACCAAATGACACATAATATTGAAGGCACCCGAAATCGCATAACCTACAATCGTGATAGCTGTGGCGGCGGCAGCGGCATTACTTTTACATTCAACAGAGAACAGATTTGCCGTCGCGCTGGTGGAACATACACATTCAGCCATGAAGGTGAGGAGTATGATTTGGTTTTTGACGGATACGCTGATGACTCCCACCAGATGGCCCAATTCAGCATTCACCCGACCGACGACTAGCTAAATATGCAGACCGGCATCGCAGAGCATGCACACAGTCTTGCACACCCCGACCAGCTGACGCTTAATTACTGCCATGCAAAAACATCCTCGGCGCATGGATGGCTACCATAAAGTGCCAGACATCAAGGTAGCAGCGCCAACCCACGGGCAGGCGCGCGCCCGGCTCGTCCTACGCTCGCGCGTCTAGGCAGCCAGCCATCCCTCCGCCGCTTCAACCTGGTCAAGCTCGAACGTCTTGATCTCCAGTCCCGGAATCACGGCCCCTTCGACCTCTGCCGCTGTGCGCAGCCACGCCGTATCAGAACAGACCGCGCATTTGTCGAACCGTCCCAGCAGACCAAAGAGCTTGGGCAGATACCCGAACTCCACCCCCAGCGCTCCAAGCGTCGGCATGCTGAAGCCGCGAATGGTGTAGAGCATCCGGCCTTCGTTGATATCCTGCGACAGATTCACCAGTTCATCCAGTGCGGCGCGCATCGTCTCCGCCTCCAGCGTGCCTTCCAGTTCGATATCCAAGCGGTCATCTGCGGGTTTCGTCACTTTGAACATCCTGTGCCCTCCATAGCCGTAACATAGCAGACCTTGGCCCGCACCGGATTGACGTGGGTCAAACGCCGCGCATTTGTCTCCGAGGTCGAAACCACATACGATCCGACAAACAGGAGGTTTCCTCATGCGCATCATCGGTCTGATCCTTGTCGCCCTGATCGCGGCACTTCACCTCTACATCGCCTATTTCGAAATCTTCGCCTGGGAAACGCGCGGGCCAGAGGTGTTCACCACATTCCCGCCAGAGCTGTTCACCCCCACCGTCACCCTGGCCGCTAATCAGGGACTTTATAACAGCTTCCTTGCAGCCGGGCTGATCTGGTCACTGTTGATCCAGGATCGGAAATGGCAACTGAACGTGGCGACCTGCTTTCTGCTATTCGTTCTGGCCGCCGGGGTCTTTGGCGCCGCAACCGCATCGACGCGCATTCTGTTCGTTCAGGCCGTGCCCGCCACCATCACCCTGATCCTGCTATGGCTGGGACGGCAAAAGGCCTGACCAACAAAAAAGGCCCCCGCAAATGCGAGGGCCTTCTTTAAGATATGCCGGGGTGACTACAGCCCGGTAGACACGTCGATGGTGTTACCCTCTTCGAGCGTCACATAGGCTTTCTTGACGTCCTTGCGGGTGCCCAATGCACCACGGAAACGCTTCACCTTGCCTTTGGTGATTGATGTGTTGACCGCTTTGACCTTCACACCAAACAGCGCCTCAACGGCCTGCTTGATCATCGGCTTGTTCGCGTCGATGGCCACTTCGAAAACAACGGCGTTCTGCTCGGACGCCATGGTTGCTTTCTCGGTGATGATCGGCTTGCGGATCACGTCGTAATGTTCTGCTTTCGCGCTCATGACAAACGAGCCTCCAGTGCTTCGACGCCTGCTTTGGTCAGCACAAGCGTGTCAGACCGCAGGATGTCGTAGACGTTGGCACCCTGTGAGGGGAGAACGTCCAGGGTTGTGATATTGGCGGCTGCCTTTTTGAAGTCTGCGTTGACCTCTGCACCATCGATGATCAGCGCACGCTTCCAACCCAATGCACCAACCATTTTGGCCAGCGCGCCGGTTTTGGCGTCTTTCACTTCGATTGTGTCAACGATCACCAGCTCGCCTGCGGCCACTTTCGCGGACAAGGCATGCTTCAGTCCCAGCTTGCGGAACTTCTTGGGCAGATCATGGGCGTGGCTGCGGGGCGTTGGGCCCTTATAGATACCACCCGACCGGAAGATCGGCGCGCCGCGCGACCCGTGACGTGCGCCACCGGTGCCCTTTTGGCGATAGATCTTTTTGGTCGAATACGACACTTCGGACCGACCCAGCACATCATGCGTGCCTGCCATGGCTTTGTTACGCTGCCAACGGACGACACGGTGCAGGATGTCCTTGCGGGGCTCCAGGCCAAAAATCTCGTCATTCAGCTCAACAGATCCGGCTTTCTTGCCGTCCAGTTTGATTGCATCAGCTTTCATTGTTGTCGCCTCCTTCGGCTTCGGCGGCGTCAACTGCAGCCTGTTCTGCCTCGGCAGCGGCCTTTGCGGCGGCTTCCTCTTCAGCGGCGGCAGCAGCGGCGGCTTCTTCGGCCAGACGCTCGGCTTCTTCGGCCATGGATTTCAGACCGGCAGGGTAGATCACGTTTTCAGGGGTCGGTTTCTTGACCGCATCCTTCAATGTGACCCAGCCACCTTTGGAGCCGGGTACGGCACCTTTGACCATGATCAGTCCACGATCGGCGTCTGTCTTGACGACTTGCAGGTTCTGGGTTGTGACTTTCGCCGCACCCATATGACCGGCCATTTTCTTGCCTTTGAAAACCTTGCCCGGATCCTGACACTGACCGGTGGAGCCGTGCGAACGGTGCGAAATCGAAACACCGTGTGTCGCGCGTAAACCACCAAAGTTGTGACGCTTCATCGCACCGGCAAAACCTTTACCGATGGATGTACCACAGACATCAACATACTGACCTTCGAAGTAATGGTTCGCTGTCAGCGTTTCGCCAACATTGATCATGTTCTCTGGGGCGACGCGGAATTCAGCAACCTTGCGCTTTGGTTCCACTTTTGCAGCAGCAAAGTGACCGCGCATCGCCTTGGATGTGCGCTTTGCCTTGGCATTGCCAGCACCCAGCTGAACAGCGGTGTAGCCGTTAGCCTCTGCGGTGCGCTGTGCCACAACCTGCAGGTTTTCGAGCGAAAGAACGGTGACAGGAATCTGCTTGCCGTCTTCCATGAAAAGCCGGGTCATGCCGACCTTCTTTGCGATAAGTCCTGTACGGAGCATCTATTGACCCTCCTTAAACAGAAATCTGAACGTCAACACCAGCCGCCAGATCGAGCTTCATCAGCGCGTCAACGGTCTGTGGTGTTGGGTCAACGATGTCGAGAAGACGCTTATGCGTGCGGATCTCGAACTGATCGCGGGATTTCTTGTCAACGTGGGGGCCACGCAGAACGGTGAATTTTTCGATCTTGTTAGGAAGTGGGATCGGACCACGAACAGAAGCGCCTGTGCGCTTGGCTGTGCTGACGATTTCCTGTGTGCTTGCATCAAGCACCCGGTAATCAAACGCCTTAAGGCGGATACGGATGTTTTGGCTCTGAGCGGCCATGAGCATCACCCTTTCGATAGGGCCTAGATCGGATTGGACGAATGCCGCTCATCGGCACCCCTCATCGCGTCTTTTGGTCCAACGTATAAAGGGCGCGGCAATGCGCACCCTTGTTGGATAGCGGGCGTATAGGGGGAGTCGGGCGGGGTGTAAAGGGGTTTGTACTCCGTTAAGCACAGGGCCTAGACAAGCGCCACAGCCATAAGGCCAAGACCGATCGCGCCAACTGTCCATATGGTGGAACGCAGTAACGGTATCCCCATCAGGTAGATCAGATGATAGGCAAGACGTGCGATGACGAATGTCATGGCACCTGTTGTTGCCATGCCGCTATCCGCGTCTGGCACAACGAATGCCAGAACCCCCAGCCCAAGGAAAATCGGGAAGCTTTCGCGTAGATTGTCCACGGCGCGCCTCAGTCGTCCCTCGATCTTTCCGACATCGGGACGGCTATCGCGCGACCCCAGATATGAGCCAAGACCAATCTGCGGAATTAGCACGAGACTGGGGCTGAGGACAGCGAGATAGTAGACAACAATGCCTGCAAGTATCCAGAATAGCATTCTCTTCTCCATGTTGCGTTACTGTGATAGCTAAGAGCCCAAGGGAATGATCACAATTCCCTTGGAGGGAATAGTGACAATATCTCAAAAATCACCCTTCGGGCATGTGCTTAGCAGCGTTCGCACTGCGCTTGGCCTGTCGCAGATCGCGCTTGCGCATCAGCTGGAATCGACCCAACGCCACATATCCTTTTTGGAAACCGGCAGGTCGCGCCCGTCCCTGCAGTTCCTCAGCCGTATCTGCACCCAGTTGAACCTAAGCGCAGATCAAAGGTCGAACCTATTTGCTGCATCGGGTTACGCAAATCCCTATCACCCCCGACGTTTTGAAGATGCTGATGTCGGCGCGACCCTCGACATGATTGAGCGACGCGTTCTGGCGAACTGGCCGTTCCCTGCGCTTGTGCTAGATGCCAGTTGGAACATTTTGCGCATGAACGGCTCTGCGGAGGTCTTCCTCGCCGGACTCAGCGGCAGTGAAGACAACAACCCCAGTTTCCTGCGCCAGATCCTGTCGCCGGATTTCATGGCGATGATTGCGAATTGGGAGGACGTCAGTCCTGTAATATACTTCCGCCTGCAATCCGCTGCGGCCCATGATGACGTGATTGCAGAAGCGTTTTCTGAAGCAAAGGCAAAAGGTCTTTTTGATCATATTCCAAAACTCATGATCGAACAGGATCGCGCGCCGGTTTATGTGCCCATCCGCATCCGCTTGCCTGGCGGCGGAACGCTCAACATGACATCACTGATTGGCCATGTCGCCTCGGTCCAGGATGCACTCGTGGCCGGGTTCGAGGTGGAACTAATGATCCCGACGGATGACACGTCCGAGGCAACGATGCGCGCCCTGTCCAAAGGATGATCCAGAGGACAAATCATACCCCGATGGCAAGCAAAAGGCCGCCCCGTTTTGGGGCGGCCTTTCGTTTGTTCGGTGGTGCGCGTGAACGCGCACCCTGCTTATCTATCATCGTTCTCCGAAGAGAGGTGGCGGGTTCTCGGGCACTTTTGCATGGCAAAAGTCCCTGCCACCCGCTAGGTGCGTTTGGGCTTACGCCCAAGCCGCCCCGTGATTACTCGACGATCTTCGACACAACCCCAGCGCCGACGGTCCGGCCGCCTTCGCGGATGGCAAAGCGCAGCCCGTCTTCCATCGCGATTGGTGCGATCAGTTCAACGTTGAACTTCAGGTTGTCGCCCGGCATCACCATTTCGGTCCCCGCTGGCAGCTCAACCGTGCCGGTCACGTCTGTGGTCCGGAAGTAGAACTGTGGACGGTAATTGGCAAAGAACGGCGTGTGACGGCCACCCTCTTCCTTGGTCAGGATATAGGCCTCGGCCTCGAACTTGGTGTGCGGGTTCACCGAGCCTGGCTTACACAGCACCTGGCCACGCTCAACACCGTCACGGTCAACACCGCGCAGCAGAGCGCCAATATTGTCGCCAGCTTCACCGCTGTCCAGCAGCTTGCGGAACATTTCAACGCCTGTGCAGGTCGTCTTCTTGGTGTCGCGGATCCCGACGATTTCAATCTCGTCACCCACGTTGATCACGCCACGCTCCACACGGCCGGTCACAACAGTACCACGGCCAGAGATCGAGAACACATCCTCAACCGGCATCAGGAACGGCTGATCAACCGCACGGGCCGGTGTCGGGATATACTCATCCACAGCCTTCATCAGCTCAGCAATTTTCTCAGCACCGATATTGGCGTCGCGATCTTCCAAAGCAGCCAGAGCCGAGCCTGCGATGATCGGAATGTCGTCGCCAGGATATTCGTAAGAGCTTAACAACTCGCGAATTTCCATTTCCACCAGTTCCAGCAGCTCTTCATCGTCGACCTGGTCAACCTTGTTCATGAAGACAACCATATATGGGATGCCAACCTGGCGGCCCAACAAGATGTGCTCGCGGGTTTGTGGCATCGGGCCGTCAGCCGCGTTCACAACCAGGATCGCGCCGTCCATCTGGGCAGCACCGGTGATCATGTTCTTGACGTAGTCGGCGTGGCCGGGGCAATCAACATGCGCGTAGTGACGGGCGTCTGTTTCATACTCAACGTGCGCGGTCGAGATGGTGATCCCGCGGGCCTTTTCCTCGGGCGCGCCGTCAATCTCGTCATAGGCCTGAAACTCGCCAAACTGCTTGGTAATCGCAGCCGTCAGCGTCGTCTTGCCATGGTCAACATGCCCAATCGTACCAATGTTAACGTGCGGCTTGTTACGTTCAAACTTTTCCTTAGCCATGATGGCCTCCTTGTTTTGTCTTGTCGCCGACGATCATGTGTCGTGGGCGTTTGAAGCAACGTAAGGTGGGTTTTAACCCACCTTACGGGTTAAGCGTATTTGGCCTGGATCTCTTCCGAGATGTTGCTTGGCACCGGATCATAGTGGTCGAACTGCATCGAGAACTGCGCACGGCCCGAAGACATTGAACGCAGCGTGTTGATATAGCCGAACATATTGGCCAGCGGCACCATTGCATCGATTGCAATCGCGTTACCGCGTGTGTCCTGACCCTGCACCTGACCGCGACGTGATGTCAGATCGCCGATGATACCGCCTGTATATTCTTCAGGCGTAATCACTTCGACTTTCATGATCGGTTCAAGCAATTTGGCGCCAGCTTTGCGCATGCCTTCACGCATGCACATACGTGCAGCGATTTCAAAGGCCAGCACGCTGGAGTCAACATCGTGGAATTTCCCGTCGATCAAAGCCACCTTAAAGTCGATCACGGGGAAGCCGGCCAGCGGGCCGCTATCCATGACAGAGTTGATGCCTTTTTCAACGCCGGGGATGTATTCCTTGGGCACGGACCCACCAACAATGCGGCTTTCAAAGGAATAACCTTCACCAGGCTCCGTCGGCGAAATGATCATCTTCACTTCAGCGAACTGACCTGACCCACCAGACTGTTTCTTGTGGGTGTAAGTATGTTCGACCTCGTGACCGATGGTTTCACGATAAGCCACCTGTGGCGCACCGATATTGGCCTCGACCTTGAATTCGCGCTTCATGCGGTCGACCAGAATGTCGAGGTGCAATTCGCCCATGCCCTTCATGATGGTCTGGCCTGATTCCAGGTCAGTTTCTACACGGAAGGATGGATCCTCGGCAGACAGGCGTTGCAGGGCGATGCCCATCTTTTCCTGGTCGCCTTTGGTCTTTGGCTCAACAGCGATCTCGATCACGGGATCGGGGAAGGTCATCGTTTCCAAAACAACGGGATCCTGCGGATCACAGATCGTGTCACCTGTTGTTGTGTTCTTCAGACCACCCAGCGCGATGATGTCACCGGCGAACGCTTCCGCGATTTCTTCGCGGTCGTTTGAGTGCATCATCATCATGCGGCCCACACGCTCTTTGTTACCCTTGGTAGAGTTGAGCATGGTATCGCCCTTGTTGAGCGTACCGGAATAAATCCGTGTAAACGTCAAAGAGCCAACAAATGGGTCGTTCATGATTTTGAACGCCAGACCAGAGAACGCCATGTCGTCATCGGCACGACGGGCGATGTCACGAACTTCGTTTTCATCGCCGGGCTTAAAGCCCATGTAATCCACCACGTCGAGCGGGCTTGGCAGGTAATCCACAACGGCGTTCAGTAGCGGCTGCACGCCTTTGTTCTTGAACGCCGAACCGCCCAGCACAGGCACGAATGACAATGACAGGCATGCCTTGCGGATCAGCTTGCGCAGTGTCGGCGCATCTGGTTCGGTGCCTTCAAGATAGGCTTCCATGGCATCGTCATCCTGCTCAACCGCAGCTTCGACCAGCTTTTCGCGCCATTCAGCAGCTTGTGCGGCCAGGCTGTCACGGATCGGTGCCTTGACCCAGGACGCGCCAAGGTCTTCACCTTCCCACAACCATTCTTCCATAGTCACAAGGTCGATCAGACCCTCAAGCTCTGTTTCGGCACCAATTGGGATGCCGACAGGAATGGCCCGAGCGCCAGTACGATCTTCGATCATGTTGACGCAGTTAAAGAAGTCAGCGCCGATCTTGTCCATCTTGTTGACGAACACCATGCGCGGCACCTTATAGCGGTCAGCCTGACGCCAGACAGTTTCTGTCTGCGGCTCAACACCCGCATTGGCATCCAGAACACAAACGGCACCGTCAAGTACGGCCAATGAACGCTCAACTTCGATTGTGAAGTCAACGTGGCCGGGGGTGTCGATGATGTTCATCCGGTGCTTGGGTGAATCGGCTTCTGTGCCATTCTCGGTGCGTTCCCAGAACGTGGTGGTCGCAGCAGAGGTGATCGTGATGCCTCGCTCCTGCTCTTGCTCCATCCAGTCCATGGTGGCCGCGCCATCATGCACTTCGCCAATGTTGTGGGATTTGCCTGTGTAATACAGGATGCGCTCGGAACAGGTGGTTTTTCCTGCATCGATATGCGCAATGATGCCGAAGTTCCGGTATAGTTCGAGTGGGTAGTCGCGTGCCATTTCAGGTGCTTCCTATTACCAGCGGTAGTGGCTGAACGCTTTGTTGGCGTCGGCCATTTTATGGGTGTCTTCGCGCTTTTTCACAGCGGTGCCGCGGTTGTTGACGGCATCGACAAGCTCGCCTGCAAGACGCTCTTCCATTGTGTTTTCGTTGCGCTTTTTCGCAGCAGCGATCAGCCAGCGGATGGCCAGTGCTTCGCGGCGTTCAGGGCGAACATCGACAGGCACCTGATAGGTGGCACCACCCACACGGCGGGACCGGACTTCGACAGCAGGTTTGATATTTTCAAGCGCTTCGTGAAACACCTCAACAGGGGCTTTCTTCAGCTTGTCTTCAACGCGATCAAAGGCGTTATAGACGATGCGCTCCGCAACGGCTTTCTTGCCGTCGATCATCAGGTTGTTCATGAACTTTGTCAGAACGATATCGCCAAACTTTGCGTCTGGCAGAACTTCGCGTTTTTCAGCGGCGTGACGACGTGACATCTAATCTTTTCCTTACTTAGGACGCTTCGCGCCGTATTTCGAACGACGTTGCTTACGGTCTTTGACACCTTGAGTATCAAGTACACCGCGCAGAATGTGGTAACGCACACCGGGCAAATCCTTTACACGACCGCCACGGATCAGAACAACGGAGTGTTCCTGAAGGTTGTGGCTTTCACCGGGAATGTAAGAGATGACCTCAAAGCCATTGGTCAGACGCACTTTTGCGACTTTCCGCATGGCCGAGTTCGGCTTCTTTGGTGTGGTTGTATAAACGCGTGTGCAAACGCCGCGTTTCTGTGGGCAGGATTCCAAGTGCATCGACTTGGATCGTGTGACCTTTGGCTGGCGCGGCTTGCGGATCAGCTGCTGAATCGTTGGCATCGTGTGATGTTCCCATCTATTCACATATTGCGCCCGGCAGCGCGAAGGTTTCAAAATATGCGTTCGGTCTCCGAAAGCACAAAAATTCCGCAGTCGAACCCTTACCGGAGGTTCGGTGCGGTGGTATTCAGAGGAACAAGGCGATAATGGCCCGGTTCTTGACTACGACAACTCTGATATCGGGCCTGCGGTGGTCACCCAGCCCGGATGAGCGGCGTATAGGGGGAGTCGGAAATGGTGTCAACAGCCGCCACCCCAGCCGTCATTTCAAAGGGTGTATCGCAGTTGATATCAGACGACATCAGGGCCGTTATTGCATAGCAGGACCACCCCGCTGATGTTTGTACCGGGCGTCCAACCCATTCCCTCTTCACCGAAAAACCGGGGCTTTCAGGAGAAAGCAAATGAAACACCTATCCGGCGCATGTGCCCTTCTGGTCCTGCTGGCTGCCTGCGCGACCGAAAACCCGCCAACAGTGACGCGGTCCGATATTGATCGCGCCTATGATGCCGCGCGGGACGCCGCCAGCTTGCCGGTCACACCGGCCGGACAAGTGCCCACCGGCACGGTCACCTATGACGGGCAGATTGGCGCGGACCTGACGGGCGACTCGCTGGGCAGCGTGTTGGCCGATATGACCATGCGCGTCGATTTTCAGAACAACCGGATCGGCGGCAGCGTCGATAACATCAACCTGATTGATCAGGATGGAACCCCCGACCAACGGCTCGATGGCACGCTCGAAATCGCTGGTTTTGAAAACAACGGCGACCTGGATGCCGGGGCCAGCGGACGGGTGACAGCTGTGGGGACAGGTGGCAACGAACTGGATGCCGATATGAACCTTGATCTGGACGGCACCGTGCGGACCGACCGCAGCCGCGGCGACACGGTCTATGGCGGGGTTACCGGCGACGCACGCGGCGACTTCAACCTTGATATCGACGGGGTCTTCTACGGCGAACGGCGCTAGCCTTAATTCAGGCGACCCGGCACCATCTTGTTGCGCCGGGTCCGCAACTGCGTTTCGCGGTATAGGGTGAACAGACCGGTTGCGACCACAATCCCGGCCCCAAGAAAGGTCAGCCCGTTGGGCCATTCCCCAAAGACGACAACGCCAAGGATCAATGCGGCCACCAGACTGGCATAACGAAACGGGGCAACAAATCCGATCTCGCCCTTACGCATGGCGGTCACCGAAAACACGTAGCCAAAGGCAAGGCTGCATGTAGCCCCAAAAATATACAGGCCGGGCCACATGCCAACGGGCCGCAAATCAATGAACAGTGACCCGACCCCGCCCAGCGCTGTCACACCTACGGCGGCGGCAAGGGCCACCAATACAGCAGGCACATCACGCGACATACGGCGCACCATCAGATCGCGCAGTGTGACGCAAACCACCGTGATCAGCGCATAAAGGCTGAAGAATGAAAAATCGGCACCGCCGGGCTGGATGATCAGCATGACACCGGCAAGGCCGATCAGGATCGCCGTCAGACGGCGCCAGCCCAACGGCTCGCGCAGAAAAACCGCCGCAGCAAGCGACACAGTCAACGGCAAGGCCTGCATGACGGCGGTGACATTGGCGATGGGCATATGCCACAGGGCAGTCAGAAAGAAATAAGTACCCGCCACTTCGCCCGATGTACGCAAGGCGATCAGCCCCCATTCAGACCGGGGGAAATCGAACCGCAACTGGCCAAGCACATGACACAGGATAAAAAGGAACAAGACTGCCCCGATACCACGCAAAAAGATTGCCTGAAACAAGGGCACATCGGCCAGCGCTAGTTTGACGAAAACATCATTCAGCGTATAGGCGGTCATCGCGCCCATCATCAAAAGCGCGCCGCGCATATTGTCATTCAGGATGGCCATTCCCGATGCCTAGCAGCGACATCGCGAAGTGCCCATAGCGTTTCGACTTTAGCGCAGAACATGCACCGCGCACTTGGCGTGGCGGACCACTTTGGCAGCGGTCGAACCCAGCAGATAATCCTGCATGCCGGGGCGATGGCTGGCGATGACAATCAGATCAGCAGATCTGGCCTTTGCCGTCTCAAGGATCGTATGGGCAGAATGTCCGGTCACCACCTCTATGCCAGCGTTCTCGATCCCCGCCACATGCTTTTGCAGACTATCAACGATGTCCTGTCGGGCAGATCTGATGTGGTCGGCAGATAGGTATTGCGTGGCATAGTTGGGCAATTGCTCCAACACATGCAGGCAGGTGATAACACCACCATCCGCGCGCAAAGCCTGCGCAATCTCCAACGCGCCTATGGCATCGCGATCTGCATCAAATGAAACCGGAACAAGGATATTCTTATACATGGCATCGGTCCTTTTTGTTTGGACCATTCTAGCATGTAGCGGGATTGCGGCCTTGATCGAGGTCAGGAGTCGGGGCGGCCACATCCCACGACCAACTTCTCCCTCTGTCCGCTAGCGCATCACAAACGGATCAGGGATCGGATCGTCACTGGTGCGCAGCCAGACAGCTTTCACCTTTGTGTAATCAAGGGCGGCCTGCATCCCACCTTCCCGGCCATGACCCGACAAGCCATGCCCGCCAAAAGGCGCAATGGGGCTTACCGCGCGATAAGTGTTCACCCAGACAATGCCGGCACGGATACCACGGATCATGCGATGGGCGCGGGTCAAGTCCTTGGTGAACACACCCGATGCAAGGCCAAAGCCCGTATCATTGGCAATCTGCAAAGCCTCAGCTTCGGTATCAAAGCCGAGAACCGATAAGACCGGACCAAAGAACTCATGCGTCAGACAGGGCGCATTCGGTGCGTCGGTACAATCAATGATCGTCGGCGGAAAATAGAGCCCATCGCGGTCAACCGGGTCACCGCCAGTGATCACCTTGGCCCCTTCCACCTTTGATCTGGTCACCAGATCGACCACATTGGCCATCTGCCCCTGCGTGCAAAGCGGCCCAACCTCGGTTGCCATATCATCCGGCGCACCAATAACAACCGCCTCTGCCTTTTGCTTGAGCCGGGCAAGAAAGCGGTCCTTGATCGCGTTCGCGATGATCAAACGCGACCCCGCCACGCAGCTTTGGCCGGTTGCGGCGAATATTCCCGATATCTGAGCGTTCACCGCGCTTTCGATATCCGCATCCTCAAACACGATGAACGGGGATTTCCCGCCAAGCTCCAGCGAGGTCGAAGCAAGGTTTTCGGCAGAGTTCCTGACGATGTGGCGCGCGGTTTCCGGCCCGCCGGTAAAGGCTACATGGTCAATATCGGGATGGCTGGACAGGACCGCGCCGCATTCCGGCCCAAACCCCGTGATCACGTTCAACACACCCGGCGGAAAACCCGCCTGATCAAAGATCCGGGCGAATTCCAGCATTGGCGCCGGGCCATCTTCGGAGGCTTTCAATACAACAGTACATCCCGCCGCCAGGGCGGGGCCAATCTTGACCGCAGATAAGAACAGTTGCGAATTCCACGGAACAATGGCGGCCACAACACCGATGGGTTCGCGACGCAACCAAACCTCCATATCGGGCTTGTCGATGGGCAGATGCGCGCCCTCAATCTTGTCCGCAAGACCGGCGTAATACCGATAATATTCCGCCACATAGGCGATCTGGGCAGAGGTTTCGCGGATGATCTTGCCGGTATCGCGCGTTTCAAGTGCGGCCAGTGACTGGGCGTTTTCAGCGATAAGATCTGCCAGACGATACAGCAGCTTGCCACGCGCGGATGCGGTCAGGCCAGCCCATTCAGGGGCAAGGAACGCCGCCTGCGCGGCGGTTACGGCTGCGTTGACATCATCGGTGCGGGCTTCAGGCATCATCGCCCAAACAGCACCCGTCGCCGGATCACGGCTTTCGAACTGGGCAGTACCATCCGAAAAAGCACCGCCGATATATTGCTGAAACTGCTGCATTCCCTGTCCTTTATGCGAAGGCTGGCATCACATCCTTGATAAACCGCTCAAGCGAGGCTTTCTTGCGTTCAAAGCTCATGCCGCTGTCGATCCAGAACGCGTATTCGTCATAGCCAAGCGCTTCATACCCTTTGATCCGCTTGATCGCATCCTCTGGGGTCGCAATCACGTTGTCGCGCAGCATCGCTTCGGGCGAATAGAACGGATGCGCGGCGATCTCTTCCTCCGACAAGGCTTTGATCAGACCCTGTGAAACGGGGCGTTCGTTTTTGAACCATGCCCCGAAATAGCAATAGAAACGGTTGATTTCTTCCGCCGCCAATTGCGCATCGGCGGCGTCTGCCGCGATGTAAGTATGGTTCAGCAACATGATTTCGGGCCGGGGAACATCAGGGAACTTGTCGCAAGCCGCGTTGAACGTATCCATCAGCTTGGTGATTTCGGCGTCGCCTTGCCATAGTGGCGTGACCTGCACCTGACACCCGTTTGAGACTGCAAATTCATGGCTGTTGGGATCGCGCGCCGCAACCCAGATCGGCGGACCGTTTTCCTGCACGGGTTTGGGGGAAGACGTCGATGCAGGAAACGAATGATACGTACCGTCCTGCGCATAATCGCCCTTCCACAAACCCTGAATGGCCGGGATCAACGCGCGCATGCGCTGCCCTGCATCCCATGCATCCATACCGGGAACCATGCGTTCATATTCATAACTATAGGCGCCCCGGGCGATGCCCAATTCCAACCGGCCATCCACGATCAGATCGGCCATCGCGGCCTCACCCGCCAAACGGATGGGGTGCCAGAACGGGGCGATGATCGTGCCAGTACCCAGCCGCACATTCTTGGTCTGGCGCGCAAGATCCACAAGGTTCAAAAACGGGTTTGGGGCAATGGTAAAATCCATCCCGTGATGCTCACCCGTCCAGACGGCATGCATGCCGCCATCATCCGCGATTTTGGCAAGGGTGACAAAGTTGTCGTACAACGCCTTCTGGTTTTCCTCGGGCGACAACCGTTCCATATGAACAAATAGTGAAAAGCGCATAATTATCCCCTACGCAAACGGGCGGACTTCACCGCTGTTTTGGGTGCCGTAATAAATGCCAAAGCTGCCAATGGCCGCCTCTGCGGCAAAGCGTTCCAACATCGTCAGAATTGCGGGATCGGAAACATCATCCAAGGCAGCCGAGGTCAGCGGAACAAATACGCCGTTTTTCGGCGTGCCCGCATCAGCCCTGCACAGGAACGATATGTGCTGCCGCCTGCGTCTGACGTCTTCAAACACCGAATAGACAAAGCCCGGTTGCGCTGTCAGCCCCGTTGTCTCGATCAATTTTTGAACGGCTGCGGTGGTCCCCTCATCCACGACCGTCGTTTCAGGCAACGCAAGGCCGCCACTGGAATCGTCCACCAGCAACACTTCACCATCGCGTTCAATCAAGGCGGAAACCACTAAATCGCAACCTTGCACCAATGCATTCGCAGTTATCGACGGCGTCATATAGGCCCCCCGCGCATAGCCAAGCCCGGGCTTTGTCGTATCTTCAAATGCCGTGACTGTGCCGATCAGGATAACATGATCGCCGGCCTCCACGGTCTTGTGCATCGCACAGTCAAACCAAGCTGCGACATCCGCGATAACAGGTGACCCGTGCGGGCCTTTTTGCCAGTTCGTGTTTGCAAAACGGTCATCAACCTGACGGGCGAAGGTGTTCGAGATGTCGATTTGTGTTTCAGCCAGGACGTTCACCGCAAAACCCCGCGCCGAAACCAGCGCGTCATAGTTCTGCGATGTGTTGGCCAGACAGACTAAGACCATCGGCGGGTCCAGTGACACGGAGGTAAAGGAATTGGCGGTAAAACCAATTGGCTGCCCGCCCTTGTCATAGGAGGTCACAACAGTCACCCCGGTCATGAAGCTGCCAAAGGCATTGCGCAGCGCGCGGGTATCAGGCGGTGTCATTGCGGCTCCTTCACTGTGGCAGGCATGCGTAACCATGCGCTCAACTGCGTGTTGATGACATCCGGCGCGGTCAGATTGACCATATGGCGGTGCCCCGGAACCGTGATCGCGTTACCATTTGGGGCATCTGCGACCATCTTCTGCGACATCGCCGGTGTTGAATTGGGGTCATCGCCGCCCGTGATCGCAACAAAAGGGCATAAGATATCAGCGTAGCGCGCGGCATATGTCGCATCGCCCTTTGCGAACGCGTCATAGGCCGTGGCATAGCCATCACGATCAATCGCACCAAGCCAACCGGCAACCTGCGCCCGTGCAGCCAATTCAATCGGCGTATCGCCAAACCAGCGGGCCAAGGGCGTTTCAAGGTCGATCTTACCGGCCTTGATCGCCGCCGCCCTATCCATCACAGCAGTGGCCGCTTCAACGTCCCGGCGATAGACCCCATTGATCAAACAAACACGGGCGGTCAGGTCTGGATGTTCCACAGCAAATCCACCCGCAATTAGCGCGCCCATGGAATGACCCACAATACTGACCGGACCAACATCCAATGTCTGCACAACGTCATGGCACCAGCTTACGAAATCGGGCAATTGGCTGCCTGACACCAGTGGCGCACTGCCGCCATGGCCCGGCATATCGACTGCAATCACGCGGTGGGTTTTGCAAAGCACAGATATCTGCGGAGCCCATGCCGCCGACTGCATGCCGACGCCATGGATCATGACAACAGGCGGGCCAGCGCCTTGGTCCCGCATGGCAATTGTTTGCCCTGACCTAGACAGCCGCAGGGTTGTCAACGTCATGCCCAAGCTCCTTGAGGTCTTGATAACGATCCCCGATCCGGTGATGCGGACGACCGCCGATGGATGCACCCAAAGCGATCAGAATTTCATCGGGCGCAGGCGCATCCGCAACAGCGGTTTGTATCGTCAGGTAATGCGACCGCTTTCCGCCATCGTCTTTGTCCATCAACGGGATCATCAATGGCGCATTTGCAGGGCCGCGCGTGTTGCAGAATGACAGATAGGATTTCGCGCCGACTGCATTGCGATAATGATTGCCGAAATGCAGCGTGTGGATCAGCGCAGAGGCATGTTCGACCTCGCCATTCAGGCCGACAATGGCAGCTTTGCCATATCCTTCGACCTTGTCGCCACCCCCCGCAGCCTCCAGCACCATTTCGGTCAGCAAGGCACCAAGCCCCGGTGCGCAATCACGGATTTCAACCGACAGATCATCAACAAATCCACGTCCCGCCCACGGGTTCCGTATCACAGCCATTGCCGCAATCAGCTTCAAAGGCGTCTGAGCAGGTTTGCCGCCTTCAATCAGCGTATTTTCAACATGCAAAAGCGTTTTACGAATTTCAGCGGGCATTGCGTTTCCCCAGGCAACAGAGTCGCATTGACTTATGGTATACCATCATACCATAAGTCAATCATACTTCGCATGACATCGGGCGCCCCGCTGAAGGTGATAGAGCAATCAACGATGATACTAGAGAAGATCGATAAATCACCGCAGACCCTGCGCGACATCGTCCAGACCCGCATGCGCGAGGCGATACTGGATGGGCGTTTCGCACCGGGCGCACGGCTGGTTGAACGCCCCTTATGCGAACAACTCGGCGTCAGCCGGACGGTCGTGCGCGAAACAATCCGCTATCTTGAGGCCGAAGGGCTGGTCGAGATCATCCCAAACCGTGGCCCGATCGTCGCAACGCTCAGCCGGGATCAGGCCAAACAGATTTACGCCATCCGCCTGCAACTCGAAGGGGCAGCCGCCTCCGCCTGCGCGCAAAAGCAGGCGGAGGATTTCGGGCCGAAACTCTCGGCGGCGCTAACCACGCTTCAGGAAAAAATCCACGACACGCAATGGGCCGATTTCCTGCAAGCCACCACACATTTCTACGAACTGATCTTTCAAGAGGCGGGGCACAGCATCGCCTGGGACATTGTGCA
Source organism: uncultured Paracoccaceae bacterium (assembly GCA_947500135.1). Lineage (GTDB taxonomy): Bacteria > Pseudomonadota > Alphaproteobacteria > Rhodobacterales > Rhodobacteraceae > Yoonia. The sequence goes on along the minus strand of CANMQX010000009.1, from coordinate 52,630 downwards.
ACGGCTGAACGGGCGGATCAGCCGGTTGCGGGCGCTGACCATCGCAGACCGGTCACGCGAACGATCCGGCATGAGCCATATGGTCGCGATCCACGACGCCATTCTCAGCGGCGACGCAAATCGCGCGCAAGAAGCGGTCGAAAGCCACATCCGCGATGCCGCCCAGATCGCAAATCGGTTTCTAAATGACGTGTCGACGGGGGATGGAGATGACTAAAGCCTATTGGATCGCCTTTGTGACCGTCACCGACCCGGACCGCTATGCCGGATATCAAAACCATGCACCCGCAGCCTTTGCCAAATACAATGCCCGCTTTCTCGCGCGGGGCGGCGATGCGGAAACCTTGGAGGGCGAGCCTTTCCAACGCCATGTCGTGATCGAGTTCGCCTCAAAAGCGCAGGCATTGGCATGCTACAACTCGCCTGAATATCAATCGGCCCGCAGCCACCGTCAAGCGGCCTGCCGCGCCAATATCGCCATCGCCGAAGGCCTGCCTTTGACCGACACATGATGAAAGAAAACCAAGCATGAGCACATTTGACGAAGACCTTTTCTTGAAAGGGCTGGAACAACGCAAGGCCACGCTGGGGGCGGATTACGTCGAAAACAACCTTGCCGCCGCTGATGACTTCACCCGACCCTTTCAGGAGGCGATGACAGCATGGTGTTGGGGATTTGGCTGGGGCGATGACGTGATCGACGCCAAAACGCGGTCGATGATGAACCTTGCCATGATCGGCGCCTTGGGAAAAATGACGGAATGGGAATTGCACTGCCGTGGGGCGATCAATAACGGCGTCTCCCCGAAGGAAATCCGCGCGATCATCCACGTCATCGCCATCTATTGCGGCGTTCCACAAGGGTTGGAGTGTTTCAGAGCGGCAAAGAAGGTGCTGAACGAAAAATAACATCTTTGGTTCGGGTATCGCCGACCCAGAGATGCCAAACGAAAAAGGCCCCCGCGAATGCAGGGGCCTTTTTGATGATTGGTGCAACGGGGCGCTTAGCTTTCGCCACCCTCTGGCGTGTCCACGACCAGATCGTCGGCAAAGACATCGTCGCCGGAAACCTCGTTCGCCATTTCCATCGGCGCTGCCAGACGGGCGGCCTCTTCGGCCTCTTCACGGCGGGCTTCGATGACGACGTTGTCGCGGTCGGCGGCAACCCGGCGCATCTGCTGGGTGGCTCCACCTGTACCCGCTGGGATCAGACGACCAACGATGACGTTCTCTTTCAGACCGATCAGTTTGTCCTTCTTGCCCTGCACTGACGCTTCGGTCAGCACGCGGGTTGTTTCCTGGAAGGACGCGGCAGAGATGAACGAACGTGTCTGCAAAGACGCCTTGGTGATACCCAAGAGGATCGGCTCACCCTGCGCAGGGCGATCACCCCGGGCCAGCGCCTTTTCATTGGCTTCATCAAACTCGGCCTTATCGACGTTTTCGCCTTTCAGCAGAACGGTGTCACCACTGTCCTGAATCTCCCATTTCTGGAGCATCTGACGCACGATCACTTCGATATGCTTATCGTTGATCTTCACACCTTGCAGGCGGTAAACATCCTGCACTTCGTCGATCATGTAATCCGCCAAGGCTTCGACACCCATAACCGCAAGAATGTCATGCGGGGCGGGGTTGCCGTCCATGATGTAATCACCCTTCTGGACAAAGTCACCTTCCGCAACCGGGATGTGCTTGCCCTTGGGCACCATGTATTCGACCTTGATATCGGCATCATCAGACGATTCAATCGCGATCCGACGCTTGTTCTTGTAGTCCTTGCCAAAGCGCACATAACCATCGATTTCGGCGATGATCGCGTGATCCTTTGGACGACGGGCTTCGAACAGTTCGGCCACACGTGGCAGACCACCGGTGATGTCCTTGGTCTTGGCACCCTCACGCGGGATACGGGCAACAACGTCACCGGCCTTGATCTCCTGACCATCTTCGACAGACAGAACAGCATCGACAGACATCGGATAAGCGACAGGGTTGCCGTCTTCCTTGACCGCAGGTTCACCATCGGCACCCACAACAATGATCTTGGGGGCAAGCTCATTGCCTTTGGGGGCAGCACGCCAGTCAGCCACGATACGCTGGGTCATGCCCGTCGCATCATCGGTTTCCTCGCGCACGGCAATACCGTTGACCAGATCGACATATTTCGCCGTACCCGATTTTTCGGCAATGATCGGCAGGGTGTATGGATCCCATTCGAACAGCTTGTCACCACGCAGAATTTCCGCACCTTCCTTGACAAACACCTTAGAACCATAGCCGACCTTATGGCTGGCAAGCTCCGTGCCTTCCTTGTCAGTGATCGACAAGGTCATGTTGCGGCCCATGACAACGGTCTCACCATTGGCATTTTCCAACAGATTGGCGTTGTCGAACCGGATCAGACCGGGCTGCGACGCTTCAAGGAACGACTGCTGACCACCCTGGGCAACGCCGCCGATGTGGAATGTCCGCATCGTCAGCTGTGTACCAGGTTCACCGATGGACTGGGCGGCGATGATGCCGACAGCTTCGCCGATATTGACCCGTGTACCACGGGCCAGGTCACGACCATAGCACATGGCGCAAACGCCATCCTCGGATTCGCAAGTTAGCGGCGACCGGATGCGCATCTTGGTGATACCGGCGACATCGATCATGTCGGCCTTGCGTTCGTCGATCAGTTCACCTGCCTCAACGATCACCTCATCGGTGCCCGGCTTGATCACATCATCGGCCGAGACACGACCAAGGACACGTTCGGCCAGCGACGATACAACCTCGCCATCGTTAACCGCTGCTTCGGCAGTGATCGCACGTTCGGTGCCGCAATCGACCTCGCGGACGATACAGTCTTGGGCGACGTCAACCAGACGACGGGTCAGATAACCAGAGTTCGCCGTTTTCAACGCCGTATCAGACAGACCCTTACGGGCACCGTGTGTCGAGTTGAAGTATTCAAGAACGGTCAGACCTTCCTTAAAGTTCGAGATGATCGGCGTTTCGATGATTTCGCCATTCGGCTTGGCCATCAGACCGCGCATCCCGCCCAGCTGCTTCATCTGGGTCACCGAACCACGGGCCCCGGAGTGTGCCATCATGTAAACCGAGTTTGGCTCACCCTCTGATCCATCTTCCAGAATTGGCGTCGTACCAATCGTGGCCATCATCGCGTCAGTGACTTTGTCGTTCGACTTTGACCAGGCATCGACAACTTTGTTGTACTTTTCGCCCTGTGTAATCAGGCCGTCCATGTACTGCTGTTCGAAATCTTTCACCTGATCGCGTGTCTCGTTGACAAGGTCCCATTTGGTGTCAGGCACAACCATGTCGTCCTTACCAAAGGAAATACCGGCCTTGAACGCCTCGCGGAAGCCCATGGTCATGATCTGGTCACAGAAGATGACAGATTCTTTTTGGCCGCAATAACGGTAAACCGTATCGATGATCTGCTGCACTTCTTTCTTGCGCAGCAAGCGGTTGACCAAGGCAAACGGTGCTTTGGCGTTCAACGGCAGCAACGACCCTAGGCGCAGACGGCCGGGTGTCGTTTCAAAGCGCGTCAGCACCTCGTTACCTTCGTCGTCAATCTGCGGCATCCGTGCAGTGATCTTGGCGTGCAAATGCACCTCGCCCGCATTCAGCGCATGTTCAACTTCCTCGATATCCGAGAATTCCATGCCTTCGCCGACCATACCGTCACGCATGATGGTGGTATAGTAGAGGCCAAGGATCATATCCTGCGAAGGCACTATGATCGGCGCACCGTTGGACGGTGACAGCACGTTGTTCGTGGACATCATCAAAACGCGGGCTTCGAGCTGCGCTTCCAAGGAAAGCGGCACGTGAACCGCCATCTGGTCACCGTCAAAGTCGGCGTTAAAGGCCGAACAGACCAGCGGGTGCAACTGAATGGCCTTGCCTTCGATCAGCACAGGTTCAAACGCCTGAATGCCCAAACGGTGCAGCGTCGGCGCACGGTTCAGCATGACAGGGTGTTCGCGGATCACCTCATCGAGGATATCCCAAACCTCGGGACGTTCCTTTTCAACCAACTTTTTCGCCTGCTTCACAGTGCTGGACAGACCTTTGGCCTCCAGACGCGAATAGATGAACGGCTTGAACAGTTCGAGCGCCATCTTCTTGGGCAAACCACATTGATGCAGCTTCAGCTCTGGACCGGTCACAATGACCGAACGACCGGAGAAGTCGACACGTTTCCCCAAAAGGTTCTGACGGAAACGACCCTGCTTGCCCTTCAGCATGTCAGACAGCGATTTCAGCGGACGCTTGTTGGCACCCGTGATCACGCGACCACGACGACCATTGTCAAACAACGCATCCACAGATTCCTGCAACATCCGCTTTTCGTTACGGACGATGATATCCGGCGCACGCAGCTCGATCAGACGCTTCAGACGGTTATTCCGGTTGATCACACGACGATAGAGATCGTTCAAATCAGACGTCGCAAAGCGGCCGCCATCAAGTGGGACCAGCGGGCGCAATTCCGGTGGGATCACGGGGATCACGGTCAGAACCATCCACTCAGGGCGGTTACCGGATTCAAGGAAGCTTTCGACGATCTTCAAACGCTTGATGATCTTCTTTGGCTTCAGCTCGCCAGTGGCTTCTTTCAGGTCGGCGCGGAGCTGCTCAGCCTCGGATTCCAGATCGATCTGGGACAGCATTTCGCGGATCGCCTCAGCACCGATATTGGCCTGGAATGCATCCATGCCATACAGATCCTGCGCATCGTTGAACTCTTCCTCGGTCATCAACTGGCCATAGGTCAGGTCTGTCAGACCGGGTTCGATCACCACATAGTTTTCGAAATAGAGGATACGTTCCAGATCGCGCAGCGTCATGTCCAGCATCAACCCGATGCGGGATGGCAGCGATTTCAGGAACCAGATGTGCGCGACCGGTGCGGCCAGTTCGATATGGCCCATCCGCTCGCGGCGGACCTTTTGCAGGGTAACTTCCACACCGCATTTTTCGCAGACAACGCCGCGATATTTCATGCGCTTATATTTGCCACACAGACATTCGTAATCCTTGATCGGGCCAAAGATACGCGCGCAGAACAGACCGTCACGCTCGGGCTTGAACGTCCGGTAGTTGATGGTTTCCGGCTTTTTGATCTCACCAAAGGACCACGACAGGATCCGTTCGGGAGAGGCCAGAGAGACCTTGATTTCGTCAAACGTTTTCGCCGGTGTGAGCGGGTTAAACGGGTTGTTTGTCAGTTCCTGGTTCATAGGCTGTCCTTTTCAGACGAGGAGCAATCGACGAGGTAGGTCCAATTCCCACCAAGGGCGATGCCCCGTTGAATTCTCAAAAAACGCTCTCCGGATGCCGGATGAACACCACAAGCGCGTTGTGCCGCTCTTAGTGCCCTACGTTTCATACGTTTTGTTTCATCATTTCTGAGGGCGATGAGTGAAACGACATGGGTATATCCGTCATCAACGCGAGTAGGATCATCAGCAGCGAGTGCAGTCACGGTTGGACTACACCCTGCTGTCGCAGCGACTGTCATCAAAGCAGTCGCCGCCAATCTCACTCCTCATCCTCCGCATCAAGGAGTTCCATGTTGAGGCCAAGGCCCCGGACTTCTTTCACGAGCACGTTGAACGATTCTGGCACGCCAGCTTCGAAATTGTCTTCGCCCTTCACGATGGACTCGTACACTTTCGTCCGCCCTGCCACGTCATCCGACTTCACCGTCAGCATTTCCTGCAAGGTGTAAGCGGCGCCATAAGCTTCCAATGCCCAGACTTCCATTTCCCCGAAACGCTGGCCGCCGAACTGGGCTTTACCGCCCAATGGCTGCTGCGTGACAAGGCTGTAAGGCCCGGTGGAACGTGCGTGGATCTTGTCATCGACCAGGTGATGCAGCTTCAGCAGGTATTTCACACCCACTGTGACCTTACGGCTAAACTGTTCACCTGTGCGGCCATCAAACAGAACCGACTGGCCAGAGGTATCAAAGCCCGCGCGCGTCAGCGCATCGTTCACGTCAGCCTCTTTCGCACCGTCAAAGACAGGCGTCGCAATCGGCACACCGCCAATAACGTTGCCTGCGGCCTCGACCAGTTGATCCTCGTCCATGCCAGCGATGCCTTCGTCATAGACGTTATCGCCATAGACGATCTTCATCGCATCACGCACCGGGGTCAGATCGCCAGAGCGGCGATATTCACCCAAAGCATCATCAATCTGGATACCCAGGCCGCGTGCGGCCCAACCCATATGGGTCTCAAGGATCTGACCGACGTTCATCCGGCTAGGAACGCCCAGTGGGTTCAGACAGAAGTCAACCGGTGTCCCATCTGCCAGGAACGGCATGTCTTCCATAGGCACAACCTTGGAAATAACACCTTTGTTGCCGTGACGACCGGCCATCTTGTCGCCGGGCTGCAGCTTGCGCTTCACAGCCACAAAGACTTTGACCATCTTCATCACGCCCGGCGGCAGATCATCACCGCGACGGACCTTCTCGACCTTATCCTCGAACCTTGCATCCATGGCACGTTTCTGGATTTCATACTGCTCGTTCAGGGCCTCGACGATTTTCGCGTCATCCTCGTCTTCCATGGCCAGCTGCCACCACTGACCACGGGTCAGATCGGCTGTGCTTTCCTCGGACACAATGGCACCGGGCTTGAAACCCTTTGGACCTTTGGCCGCTTTCTTGCCGTTGATGATGTCCCACAGACGGGCATAGATGTTCCGATCCAGGATCACCAATTCGTCGTCGCGGTCACGGGCAAGGCGCTCAACCTCTTCCCGCTCGATCTGCAAGGCACGTTCGTCTTTTTCAACGCCGTGGCGATTGAAAACACGGACCTCTACGATCGTCCCAAAGTCACCCGGTGGCAGGCGCAAGGATGTGTCACGCACATCAGATGCCTTTTCACCAAAGATGGCGCGCAGCAGCTTTTCTTCCGGCGTCATCGGGCTTTCACCCTTTGGTGTGATCTTGCCAACAAGGATATCTGCAGGCCCAACCTCTGCACCGATATAAACGATACCGGCTTCATCCAGATTGCGCAGCGCTTCTTCACCGACGTTTGGAATATCGCGGGTGATTTCCTCTGGCCCAAGCTTGGTGTCACGGGCGGCGACTTCAAATTCCTCGATATGGATCGAGGTAAAGACGTCATCGCGCACGATACGCTCGGAAATCAGGATCGAGTCTTCGTAGTTGTAGCCATTCCAAGGCATAAACGCGACGACCACGTTTTTACCCAAGGCCAACTCACCAATATCGGTGGATGGACCATCGGCAATCACTTCGCCTTTCAGAACCGTATCACCCACTTTCACCAGCGGACGCTGGTTGATGCAGGTGTTCTGGTTGGACCGCTGGAATTTGCGCATCCGGTAGATGTCAACGCCAGCATCGCCCAATTCCAGATCGGATGTAGCACGAATAACGATACGCTGGGCATCGACCTGGTCGATGATACCCGCACGTTTCGCCATGATCGCTGCCCCTGAATCGCGGGCAACCACTTCTTCGATACCGGTGCCCACCAACGGGGCCTCGGCCTGCAGCAGTGGCACCGCCTGACGTTGCATGTTCGATCCCATCAGGGCCCGGTTCGCATCGTCGTTTTCGAGGAACGGGATCAGGGAGGCAGCAACAGACACAAGCTGCTTTGGCGACACGTCAATCAGGTCCACGTTTTCGCGCGGGGACAGCGTGTAATCACCGTTTTTCCGGGTCGAGACGAGGTCGTTATTGAACGACCCGTCTTCCGCCATATTCGCGTTGGCCTGCGCCACAGTATGGCGCATTTCTTCGGTCGCGGACATGTAGCTGACTTCGTCAGTTACCTTACCGTCCGTCACCTTGCGATAAGGTGTTTCAATAAAGCCGTATTTGTTCACGCGGGCGAATGTGGCCAGCGAGTTAATCAGACCAATGTTTGGCCCTTCCGGCGTTTCAATCGGGCACATCCGGCCGTAATGGGTTGGGTGCACGTCGCGCACCTCAAAACCGGCACGCTCACGTGTCAGACCACCGGGCCCAAGCGCGGACAAGCGGCGCTTATGCGTGACTTCGGACAGCGGGTTGGTTTGGTCCATGAACTGCGACAGCTGGCTTGAGCCAAAGAATTCGCGCACAGCGGCAGCAGCGGGTTTCGCGTTGATCAGGTCCTGCGGCATCACCGTGTCGATTTCGACAGAAGACATACGCTCTTTGATCGCACGTTCCATGCGCAGCAGGCCAACGCGATACTGGTTTTCCATCAGCTCGCCAACGGACCGGACACGACGGTTGCCAAGGTGGTCAATGTCATCGACATCGCCCTTGCCATCGCGCAGTTCGACCAGTGCCTTGATACAGGCGACGATGTCTTCCTTGCGCAAGGTGCGCATGGTGTCCTCGGCATCCAGGTCAAGGCGCATGTTCATCTTCACACGGCCAACAGCGGACAGGTCATAACGCTCGCTGTCAAAGAACAGCGTGTCAAACAACGCAGAGGCTGAATCAACGGTCGGCGGCTCACCCGGACGCATGACGCGGTAAATATCCATGAGCGCGGTTTCGCGGTTCATGTTCTTATCCGACGCCATTGTGTTGCGCATATAGGCGCCCACAGTCACGTTATCGATGTCCAGCACAGGGATAGTTTTGATACCCGCATCAACGAGGTCTTTCAGCGTACCGCCGATAACCTCGCCTTCCTTGTCCATCTCCAGCGTCAACTCATCACCAGCTTCGACATAGATCGCGCCGTTTTCCTCGTTGATGATGTCCTGGGCAACAAACTTGCCGACGATGTTTTCATATGGGACCAACAGATCGGTCACTTCGCCTGCGTCGATCAGCTTCTTGACCGAACGTGGCGTGACCTTTTCACCGGCCTTGGCGATCACTTCACCGGTTTTGGCATCTACCAGATCAAAGGCAGGGCGGGTGCCGCGCACACGCTCGGGGAAGAACTTGGTGGTCCAACCCTTGCCCTTCTTTTCCAGCTTATACTCAACCGTGTCGTAATAGGCATTCATGATGCCTTCCTGGTCCAGGCCCAGCGCATAAAGCAGGGTGGTCACAGGCAGCTTACGACGGCGGTCAATCCGGCAGAACACCAGATCCTTGGCGTCGAATTCAAAGTCGAGCCACGAACCACGATAAGGAATGATCCGGCATGCGAACAGCAGTTTACCAGACGAATGGGTCTTGCCCTTGTCGTGGTCAAAGAACACGCCGGGGGACCGGTGCATCTGGGACACGATCACACGCTCGGTGCCGTTGACGACGAAGGTGCCATTGGGCGTCATCAAAGGCATATCGCCCATGAACACGTCTTGCTCTTTGATGTCTTTGACAGACTTGGCACCCGTGTCTTCATCGACATCAAACACGATCAGACGCAGGGTCACCTTCAAGGGCGCACTGTAAGTCATGTCGCGTTGCTGACATTCCTCAACATCATATTTCGGCTTTTCCAGCTCGTACTTGACGAATTCAAGCACGGCTGTTTCATTGAAATCCTTGATCGGGAACACCGATTGGAAGACACCTTTGATGCCTTCACCGTCAAGCGGCGTGTCACTATCGCCAGAGCGTAGGAACAAATCGTAGGATGATTTTTGAACCTCAATAAGGTTCGGCATTTCAAGTACTTCGCGGATTTTACCGTAGTACTTACGTAGACGTTTCTGACCAAGGAACGTTGAAGCCATAAGAGCCGGGTCTCCATAATGTCAGAACGCGCGCTCTGGTCGGGTCACCAAAACGCACGTCCGATTGAGGCAGGACCGTTTCAATACCTGAGGTGCAACCCAAACACCTCTCCCGAAACGATCAACTTACCTATCAAAGCGCGCAGGAAAGAGCGCTTTGAAAGATAAGTTTCAAATGAACCAGATTGTCGATTTTCCGAATTTGTTGGGCCTGAGGGGGTGAATTAAGAGAGATTCGGTCAAAGTTCAAGGGCAATCCCAGAAATCAATAAGTTTTTCTTGACAAGGCGCGCATGATGGGAACGCGGAATTCATCTCTGCTCTGGCAGTGGGCGTGTGATTACCGCCGCGATCCGTGCTGCGACAGCGGCAAAGCACATGGTACGCCCCACCGTTGCATAAATGACAAGCGCCATTGCAGATATCGCCGTGACCCTGCGGGAAGGGACAATTTAACCAATTGTTAACCACTTAACGCCCAAGCTGAGAACGCAATTTGGGTGGTGTTGCGCCAAAGGATACATTTTTAGGCAAATCCAGGTCTGTCGCTATGCGCAGATTAGGGTTCAATTAAGGGTGCGGCCATAGCTTTGGTCCCGTTTTACATAAGCGGGAGAAAGCGATGAATGTGCTCTATGCATGCCTTGGCTCGGGCAATTGCTACAAGCCATGGCTAACAATGAAGCAGTTAAACATGGAATGCGCATTAAAACTTGTGGACGTGCTTTCGGGCGAACAAAAGTCCGAAGATTACCTTGCGATCAATCCACTTGGTGTTGTGCCTTATCTGCAAACCGATGCTGATGCCGGGATCGGCGAAAGCAACGCGATGATCTGGTATCTGGCGGAAGGCAGCGCGCTGATGCCGCAAACGGCTACGGAACGGGCCGAAGCATTGCAATGGATGTTTTTCGAACAATCCAAGCTCGAACCGTTCATCTCTCCGGCGCGGTTCTTCACGACCATCCTGCCCGCGCAGCGGGCCGAACGGGCGGATGACATCACCGCATGGCAGATGCAGGCGATGCCCGGACTGGGGCGGCTGGATGACCACCTTGCCGAAAGGCAATTCATACTGCAATCGGGCTATTCCATCGCTGATATCGCGGTCTTTGGCTATGTGCATGTGTTGGAAGAAGCCGGGCTTTCGAAAACCGACTTCCCGCATGTCGCCAGATGGATCGACGACGTGACGCAAACGGCATCCTTCCGACCTTTGTCTGAACTTGGGCACCTGACCGAGGCTGCTGCGTAGCAAATGGCATTGGTTCATCAAAAATGAAGACAGGGGCCATTGATATCGCAAACGCATCGCTGCTGGCTGGCAAACCAGCCGGCGGCCTTGTCGTGACCGATGAAAGCTTTGCGATCATCAGGCGATTAAAGACCCCGATCTGGATCTATGACATCGACAATTCGCGGATTGTCTTTGCCAACAAAACCGCCTGCACGCTTTGGCAGGCCGAAGACGAGGCAAAGCTTTGCGCGCGCGATCTCAGGCAGGACATGTCTGCGATGGTGCGCAAACGGCTCAAGCAATATCAGTTTGATTTCGCCGAACGGGATGCGTCCTTTAACGAACTCTGGACGCTCTACCCCAACGGAACGCCGACCAGCGTCATGGTCGTCTATACCGGGATCCGGCTTGCCGACGGGCGCATGGGGATGCATTGCGAGGTCGTCGATCACAAGGATGACGCGCCCGAAAACCTGCGCAGCGCAGAGGCGTTGTTGCACACCGACGTCATGATCACGCTCTACAGCATCGATGGCGCGCTGCTTTACATGAACCCTGCCGCCAGAAATGCAGCGATGAGCTCGCAACATCTTTTTGCGGATATCTTCCTCAGCAGTGCTGATCACCTCGAAGTCATGCAGGCCCTGCTTGGGCATGGCGAACACCGGATTGTGGCGCGGGTTTGCACCGGCGCAGGTGCGCGCTGGCACGATATTTCTGTCAAACGGTGCAATGACGCCGTCACAGGCGAACCCGCAGCATTGGTCACCGCAATTGATGTGACAGAGCTGAAAATCGCCCGGGACAAGGCGCGTTATCTGGCCGACAGGGACCAGTTGACCGGCTGTTACAATCGGGCCTTCCTGCTGAGCCATATCGAAAACCTGTCCAAAGACGGGGCCGGGAAATGCGCGCTGCTTTACTTCGATGTCGACAAATTCAAACAGATCAATGACGCGCTGGGCCATGAAATGGGCGATGTTGTTCTGAAACAACTGGCCGTGCGCGCCCGCAAGATGATCAGGGGCGACGACATGATTGCGCGTTTGGGGGGCGATGAATTTGTCCTGCTTCTGCGTGATGTTGCGGATCTCGACGGGCTCAAGGAAAGGGTCGCGCAACTCCGGCAAGCCTTTTCAGAGCCGATCAACCACGCAACCACCCATGTCAACGTAACGGTCAGTGCGGGGGTCTCGATATTCGAACCGCAAGAGGCCGATTTTACCACAATCCTCAGCAACGCAGATATCGCGCTATACATCTCGAAACAGAATGGCCGCGATCAGGTCACCTATTTCGACGACAATATCGGGACCGCCGTCAAAGAACGGCGCCAGATCGAAGCGGATATCAAACGCGGGATCGAAAAGGGTGAATTTATCGTCCACTACCAGCCACGGGTGGACCTGCGGACAAAAACCATCGTCTCGGCAGAGGCGCTTGTACGATGGAACCACCCCGAAAACGGGATGATCATGCCCGACCGGTTCATTCCGATCTGCGAAGAAACCGGCATGATAGAGGCGCTTGGCCAATGGGTTCTGGATGTCGGGTGCCAGCAGGCCATCACATGGGCGCAGCAAGGGCTGGACACCGAAGTGTCGATCAACATCTCGCCCCGCCAGTTTCAAAACGACGAGCTGCTCGGCGCATTACGGCATTACGCCAAGAAACCGGGTTTCCCACGTAAAAAGATCGAACTTGAGATTACTGAAAACGTGCTGATCGGTGATCACGAAACTATCGCTCAAAAGCTGCACGAGATTGCCGCCCTCGGCTACCGGATCGCGATTGATGATTTTGGGACGGGCTATTCAAACCTGTCCTACATCTCGCGCTTCCCACTGAACTGCATCAAGATCGACAAATCCTTCATCAGCGGGCTGCCTGATACCGGCCCGATTATCCGGCTGATCCTGACACTGGCCAAACAGATCAACGCAATCTCTGTCGCCGAAGGGGTCGAAACACGCGCGGAATATGATTGGCTGGTCGAAAGTGGCTGCGACCAGATACAGGGTTACTACCTGTCGCGGCCCGTGCCCATCGATGCGTTCTTTCAATCCGGCGCAACACCCAACCAGATCACGGTCTGAATTGCGTCAAACGCATCTCAGCTAATGGTTAACACCGCATTCACACTTACAACGCACGCTATGTTAAATGCCCGGTTCTGGCATTTGGGGTCCGACGTTTTGCCGACGTCTGGCCGACGCTTTGCCGACACTGTTTTTTAGCCGAAATCACAGCATTTACGATTGATTCGCAGCCACCGTGCGGATGGGGGTCAGGCAACACCACCGACCGTTGCGGTTAGATTTCGTCAGGCACAAAAAAACCGGGCCGCACATGGCGGACCCGGTTTGATTGATCGCGTCGGTTTGGCTTAGGCCAGTTCGACTTCGGCGCCAGCTGCTTCCAGCTTGCCTTTGATCTCTTCGGCTTCGTCCTTGGACGCGCCTTCTTTGATCTTGCCACCAGCTTCAACCAGATCCTTGGCTTCTTTCAGGCCAAGACCAGTGATGCCGCGGACTTCTTTGATCACGTTGATTTTGGATGCGCCGGCGTTCTTCAGAACGACGTCAAATTCAGTTTTCTCTTCAGCCGCTTCGCCAGCGTCGCCGCCAGGACCAGCCATCATCACAGCGCCGCCAGCAGCGGGCTCGATGCCATACTCATCCTTCAGGATGGTTTTCAGTTCTTGTGCTTCGAGAAGGGTCAGACCAACGATCTCTTCAGCCAGTTTTTTCAGATCAGCCATTTGCTTTTTCCGTTTCTAATTTAGTGTGTTCCAACGTGAGGCCGCGGCCCCCAGTCAATTCAGATGCTTTATGCAGCTTTCTCTTCGATGGTCGAAAGAACGCTCGCGATGTTCGAAGCAGGCGCGCCAATGGCCCCGGCGATGTTGCTTGCAGGTGCCCCGATGCAGCCCGCGATAGAAGCAATAAGCTCCTCGCGCGATGGCATCCCGGCAACTGATTTCACACCAGCTGGATCCAGTGCCGTATCGCCCATAGCACCGCCAAGAACGACAAGTTTGTCGTTCCCTTTGGCATATGTATCCACGACCTTCGCAGCAGCGACAGGGTCTTCGGAATAGGCGAGAACGGTCATGCCTTCGAGGTAGTCAGCAATGCTCTCGCATGGCTTTCCCTCTAGGGCGATTTTGGCGAGCTTGTTCTTGGCAACGCGCACGGACCCACCCGCATCACGCATTTGCGCGCGCAGGTCCTGCATTTCAGCAACTGTCATGCCTTCGTAATGGGCAACCACTACGACGCCAGAGCTTTCAAAGATCTGGCCGAGATCTTCGACCAGCTGTTCTTTTTGTGCTCTATCCACAGTTTCACTCCAAGTTTGGGAATTGCTTCCCGGCTCAATTTTGTTAAACGGCCCAGCCGCCCAACAGTCTACAGTCCATGCAAACGGGGCGCGCCAGACAAGCCTCAAAAGAGCCTTAGGAGATCTGGTCAATCCCGTCTCAGGCAGGAATTAAAGGCATTTGGCCAACCCACCGTCTCGGACGAATACGGGACGCACGAATCAATCCTGCGGCCCAGAACTGTTCACTACTGCGGGACGCGATTGATTTCAATCCACAACAGCCCGTTTCATTGGTAGAGGCGGCGGGAACGGTGATCGCCTCACCGATATGTCGATCTGCGCACAGACATATCGGTTCAAAAGAAAAAAGGCGGGCCCCGATCAGGGACCCGCCTTCTTTTCGTTATGGTCAATCGGATCAGGCGTTGCCCGTTGCCGATGCCACATCAATCGATACGCCTGGGCCCATGGTCGAGCTGACGGCGATCTTTTTCATATAGGTCCCTTTGGCACCTGACGGCTTGGCTTTGCCGACGGCATCAACGAAAGCCAGCATGTTTTCTTCCAGCTGTTTGGCCGAAAAGGATGCCTTGCCGATACCAGCATGCACAACGCCAGCTTTTTCAGCCTTGAACTGCACTTGGCCGCCTTTGGCGTCTTCGACAGCTTGCTTGACGTCCATGGTTACCGTGCCAACGCGTGGGTTTGGCATCAGGTTACGTGGGCCAAGGACCTTACCCAGACGACCAACAACGGCCATCATGTCAGGGGTCGCGATGCAACGGTCAAAATCGATGGTACCGCCCTGAACGGTTTCCATCAGGTCCTCTGCCCCGACAATGTCTGCACCGGCTGCCTTGGCTTCTTCTGCCTTTTCGCCACGGGCAAAAACAGCGACGCGGACGGTTTTACCAGTGCCGTTGGGCAGGCTGACCGTGCCACGGACCATCTGGTCGGCGTGACGTGGGTCAACGCCCAGCGTCATTGCGATTTCGATGGTTTCGTCGAACTTCGCCTTGGCGTTGTCTTTGACCAGTGCCGCAGCTTCGGCCACAGACACGTTTTCTTTGCCAGCAAATGCTTCACGCGCTGCTGTTGTGCGCTTACCAAATTTTGCCATTACTTCACCTCGATGCCCATAGAACGGGCAGAACCCATGATGATCTGCATTGCGCCTTCGATGGACGTCGCGTTGAGGTCCTTCATCTTGGCTTCGGCGATTTCGCGCACCTGCTTACCCGTGATCGAACCGGCAACGGACTTGCCAGGTGTCTGGGACCCGGATTTCAGCTTGGCCGCTTTCTTGATGTAGTAAGACGCAGGTGGCGTCTTGATTTCCATCGAGAACGACTTGTCCTGATAATAGGTGATCACGGTTGGGCATGGCGCGCCGGGCTCCAGATCGCCGGACTTGGCATTAAATGCCTTGCAGAATTCCATGATGTTGATGCCGCGCTGACCCAGCGCAGGACCCACGGGTGGGGACGGGTTTGCTTGACCTGCAGGAACCTGCAGTTTGAGCGTACCCACGATTTTCTTGGCCATTGGCCTTCTCCTTTTCAGCGGTGGGTTGCACCCACCCTACAAAGCCCCAGATGGGGCGGTTTTGCCGTGGTTCGCATTGCTGCTTCCACGTCTGAGCACACAGGTTACTGTTTGGAAACCTGCGTGAATTCCAGTTCGACCGGGGTCGCCCGGCCAAAGATCGAAACCGTTACCTTCAGGCGCTGGTTTTCGTCGTCCACTTCTTCGACCATGCCGTCGAAATCCTCGAACGGGCCATCATTGACTTTGACCTTCTCGCCAATCTCGAAATGGATCAGCGTGCGCGGCGCGTCTTCGCCTTCCTGAACGCGGCCCAGGATGGCCTGCACTTCGGCATCACGCATCGGCATCGGGCGGCCCTGCGGGCCAAGGAAACCAGTGACGCGGTTGATCGAGTTGATCAGGTGATACCCTTCATCCGACATTTCCATATGGACAAGGACGTAGCCGGGCATAAAGCGGCGCTCGGCGGTCACCTTTTTGTTGCGGCGAATTTCGATGACTTCTTCGGTCGGCACCAGCACTTCGTCGATCTGATCGCTCAGGCCTTGTTCTTCCGCTTTGGTGCGGATTGCTTCTGCGATCTTCTTTTCGAAGTTCGAAAGAACGCTCACCGAATACCAACGTTTCGCCATCTGTGTTCAGCACCTTGTCGTCGCGAGGTCGCAATCGACCTCTTGTTTTCATTACCGTGGCGATATCGCCAGTCCCAAAAATAAAAGCGGCGTGCTGCTCGATTCGCCGCACGCCATTTTCGGAAGTTGCAGGCTCTTACCGCCGCAGGCCCGCGTTTTCAAGAGGGGCCGCGCAGAAACTGGGGCACCCATGCCCCAATATCAGCCGCCGAAATAGGACAGAACGCCAGACAGGCCGGTGCGGATCAGCAGGTCAACGAGCGAAAAGAAGATCGCCGTCACCGTCGCCATGATAAACACCATGATTGTCGTCATGATGACTTCGCGACGTGTCGGCCAAACAACCTTTGAGATTTCGGCGCGAACCTCTTGGATAAACTTTGCGGGGTTGGCGATGGCCATGGGGCACGATCCTTTGTCAAATCATGTGGCGACATACGGATTCTGCTATCTGATTTCAAGGGTGGTTTGCCTCTGATCGCTTAGGGGCGCAGAAAGGTAACGCCGTCCAAATCGGCAATCGCAGAAATCTGCGCCTGATATGCCTGTTCTGCGATAGCGTGCTGATCTTTGTCAAACCCGTCAAAGGCGGGCGCATCCGGTCCTACGGGAAAAAGCTGGCGTGCGACATTGCCGCGTTTATCAGGCGGCGCGTCACCCGTCTGCCGATGCACCGCGGCGACCGCTTTTGCGGACAGTCCCACATGGATGCGGCGGGGCAACGGGTGGACAAGGCGGCCGGCCGTTTCACCAACCATGGCCGCGCAAATCTGCGGAAACAGCGCCTGATAATCCTCGTATCGCCAGATTGTCAGCCGATTGACCCCTTTTGCGCGGCGCAGACGTTTGACCAGCGAAAACCAGTTCACGCTGGCCAGCGGATTGATCCGTAAATACCGATCCATTTCCATGATCCGCCCCCCCAGCAATTGCTGGCAATAGGCGGATGTCAGGAATGTTGCGGGGTTTCGAATACTTAGAAAGACATCCAGCCCACCGACATCAAGCACATTGGCAAACGCGGTGACCCGGCGCGCCGCATAGGGGTAGCGCATACGGACTTCCCGGCGGCGCGGGCTGTTCAGGACCCCGATATAGTTTTCTTCGCTTAGCACCAAACGGTGCCCACCCTTACGCATCAGCGCCAGCTGATCCTGTGGCGTGCGACGCGGCGCACGCGCCGGTTGGTCATGCAGGCTGAACAAGCGCCTGATCGAACGGCCCGGCAGCCTGAGGTCAGCAGGGCCGTAATAGCGTACCCCGGCATCGGCCAGCGGGTCTGTCGCGTCACGCAGCGATCGTTGTAGATGTGATGTGGCGGTCTTATGCGCCCCGATATGGAACGCGACGCTGAAATCCGGAACTGTCATGGGATGTTTTTATGATCCTCCGACGGGCGGTGATCGGGTCTGGCAGGGGCACCAGGACTTGAACCCGGGACCTACGGTTTTGGAGACCGCCGCTCTACCAACTGAGCTATACCCCTATGACCAGATGCCGGGTTAGTCCGAAACCTCTGCCGGATCAAGAGGGAACCGGCCATGGACTTGTCTTCCCCGCAATAAATGTTGAAACAATGCACAAACCATGATGCCAAGGCCCCTGCCCTATGTCGTTGCGCAAACGGATCGAACAGTCACAGACACTCGCGGCGGTCATTGCGGCTGTCGCCGGGTGGTATTTGGGATGGTGCAAAAAACGGACTGATTGGACCAGCGAGGGGCTGGAGGAGCTGCATGACGCGTTGTCAGAAGGTCCCGTTCTGCTGGTGATGTGGCACAGCCGGTGCCTGATGGCTGCCGAACACTGGCCGATCCCCGATGGCCCGCTTTCCAGCCTTTACAACAGCTCCCCCGTGGGCCGGTTGGCAGGTGCCTTGCATCGCCGGGTGGGTTTACAGCCGATGCAGATGTCGACCAAGCGATCAAACCGGTCGGCATCGTTAAAGGTGCTGCGCCGGGTCAAAGAAGGGGTGAGTATCGGGATGACAGGGGATGGCCCCACTGGCCCCGCATTGCAGGTCCAGCCCGCTGTGCTGGAATGGGCGCGGGTGACAGGCCTGCCGATCTTTGCCTATGCCTTTTCAACCGCTCGACAAAAGCGGATGTCATCCTGGGATAAGATGCTGGTCCCCAAATCCGGCGGGCGCGGTGCCTTCGTCTTCCGTCGGTTTGAGGGGGCGGTGCCCCGCAAGATGAGCCCAGAGGAAACCCAATATTGGCAGGACAGGCTCAAGACCTTTTTTGATGAGACAACACATGACGCAGACCGGTTGGCCGGAACGTCGGCGGGGCCTTGATCCGGGCAAGAGTGCGATGGGTTGAGATCCATCTTACGGTATTTTGTCTGTTGTGATTTGTGGCTGGGTCTTAGTGATGGCTGCTGCAATACACAAAAAGGCCGCCCCGTTTTGAGGCGGCCTTTCGTTTGTTCGGTGATGCGCATGAACGCGCACCCTACTTATCTATCATCGTTCTCCGAAGAGAGGTGGCGGGTTCTCGGGCACTTTTGCATGGCAAAAGTCCCTGCCACCCGCTAGGTGCGTTTGGGCTTACGCCCAAGCCGCCCCGTGATTACTCGACGATCTTTGACACAACGCCAGCGCCGACGGTCCGGCCGCCTTCGCGGATGGCGAAGCGCAGCCCGTCTTCCATGGCAATCGGTGCGATCAGTTCAACGTTGAACTTCAGGTTGTCGCCCGGCATCACCATTTCGGTCCCCGCTGGCAGCTCAACCGTGCCGGTCACGTCTGTGGTCCGGAAGTAGAACTGTGGGCGGTAGTTGGCAAAGAACGGCGTGTGACGGCCACCCTCTTCCTTGGTCAGGATGTAGGCCTCGGCCTCGAACTTGGTGTGTGGGTTCACCGAACCTGGCTTACACAGCACCTGGCCACGCTCAACACCGTCACGGTCAACACCGCGCAGCAGGGCGCCGATATTGTCGCCAGCTTCACCGCTGTCCAGCAGCTTGCGGAACATTTCAACGCCTGTGCAGGTCGTCTTCTTGGTGTCGCGGATCCCGACGATTTCAATCTCGTCACCGACATTGATCACGCCACGCTCCACACGGCCAGTCACAACAGTCCCGCGGCCAGAGATCGAGAACACATCCTCAACCGGCATCAGGAACGGCTGGTCAACCGCACGGGCCGGTGTCGGGATATACTCATCCACAGCCTTCATCAGCTCAGCAATTTTCTCAGCACCGATATTGGCGTCGCGATCTTCCAAAGCAGCCAGGGCCGAGCCTGCGATGATCGGAATATCGTCACCAGGATATTCGTAAGAGCTTAACAACTCGCGAATTTCCATTTCCACCAGTTCCAGCAGCTCTTCATCGTCGACCTGGTCAACCTTGTTCATGAAGACAACCATATATGGGATGCCAACCTGGCGGCCCAACAAGATGTGCTCGCGGGTTTGTGGCATCGGGCCGTCAGCCGCGTTCACAACCAGGATCGCGCCGTCCATCTGGGCCGCACCCGTGATCATGTTCTTGACGTAGTCGGCGTGGCCGGGGCAATCAACATGCGCGTAGTGACGCGCGTCTGTTTCATACTCAACGTGAGCGGTCGAGATGGTGATCCCACGGGCCTTTTCCTCGGGCGCGCCGTCAATCTCGTCATAGGCCTGAAACTCGCCAAACTGCTTGGTAATCGCAGCCGTCAGCGTCGTCTTGCCATGGTCAACATGCCCAATCGTACCAATGTTAACGTGCGGCTTGTTACGTTCAAACTTTTCCTTAGCCATATTGCAGGGCCCTTAGTATCTGAGGGGCCAAAACGGCCCGGTCCAACATCGCGGGCGATGTATTGGCAAATCGCACGGAAATCAAGCAGTTTGATACCCGTATGGCGCGACGCCTGCAGGTGCCAGCCTGCTTTGGACGGAATTTCTTCGAAGGTCGCGTGATTTGCGTTAGGCTGGGGCGATGTAACGGAGGGAAAATCATGAAACTCGGTGCGTTTTCGATAAGCCTGAATGTCAAGGATATCGCGGCCTCAAAGGCATTTTACTGCAAGTTGGGTTTTGAACCTTTTGGCGGTGATGAGGCACAGGGCTGGCTGATGCTACGCAATGACCACACGGTGATTGGGCTATTTGGCGGATTTCTTAAGGCGAACACGCTGACCTTTAATCCCGGCTGGGATCAGCAGGCGCAAAACCTGGATGATTTTGAAGATGTCCGCGATCTGCAAAAGCGCCTCAAGGCGGACGGTATCGCATTTGAAACAGAGGCGGATGAGAGCACAACTGGCCCCGCAAGTTTCGTCATTATGGACCCAGACGGGAACCCGGTTCTGGTGGATCAGCACCGGTAGGCTGTCGGGGATTCTTGCCGATTTTATCGCTGCAATTTCGACCATTCCGGCTGATCGCCGCCGGAATTCCCGGTCGTGTCTTTCGTGAATTGAAGCGAGCCGCAGGCCGCTTTTAGGGTCCACCCGACAGCAGACCATCCCACGTCCACGGCCTGCTGCCAAAGGGCCCTAACCCAATTAATACAAGGGCTTACCCAGCCGCCAGACATGTGTTTGGCGGAACCACTCACTGCGTCTTGAGGCAAGGCGCGAACAAAAGGACACGACATGAGCCAAGCAAGCGAAGCTGAACTGTTAATGCTTGAACTGATTAACGAGGAACGCACGTCGCGCGGGTTGGATCCATTGGCGATCAACAACGCGCTTAACGAATCCAGCGAAGACCACAGCCAGTGGATGTTGGACAATGATGTGTTCGATCATACTGGCGCTGGTGGGTCCGATCCTGGCGACAGAATTGCCGCAACTGAATACAAGTTGGAAGGCAATTGGCGCACGGCTGAAAACATCGGATGGCAAAGCGAACGGGGTGACCCCGGTATTGCCGATGATGTGGCTGATATTCATGAAAGTCTGATGAACAGCCCCGGGCACCGTGCCAACCTGCTGAACCCGGAACTGAGAGATATCGGGATCGGCATCGAGACAGGTGACTTTCAGGGCTATGACGGTGTGATGATCACGCAGAACTTCGGCAGCACCGATGCCGTCAGCCCAAACGCTGAAGAAGAGGAAACCCCCGCCCCAATGCCGGAGGAGGAAGAACCGGTCACACCGGTCGACGAAACACCTGAACCCGAAGAAGAAGAAACACCGGTCGATGAAACGCCGGTAGACGAGACCCCGGAAGAAGAGGAGACGCCTGAAGAAGAGACACCCGAGGAGGAGACCCCGGAAGAGGAAACACCGGAGGAAGAAGAACCCGCACCCGAACCACCGGTTGCTGAAGGCCCCGACACCGAGACGCCAGATGATGATGACCCGGTTGTGGTAACCGAAGATGATCCGCCAGTTGACGATGTGCCGACATCCGATGATAACGACCCAGAGCTTTCGTTTGATTTCGCGGCGCTGTTTGATCAGATCTTCGATCAGTTCAACTTTGCCGATATGGAACCACTGGATATTGGTGCTGATGACGGCGTGTTTGTCTTTGGTTTCGTCGGCTTCCTTGCCACGCCCGAAAGCACTGTCATGACAAACGACGCAGGTGACTTCGAAGAGATCACAATGGATGCGTTCACATCCTGCGACGCGATGGAGTTCGTCTAGAAACTCGATCTAGCAGCGAAAGGGGCAGGCATTTCTTGCCTGCCCCTGTTCATGTCTTAGCCTACGAGCCCACCATCAGCCCGTTTGACGGCGATCACAGTTGATCGTGGCAGCATGCCTTCGCCATCCGGGAAAGGTGCTGCGGGGTGCTGAATACCAGCAAACATTGTGCGTCTGTCGGCAGACCACGTCAGCCCCGTCACCTCTGACCCTTTTGGCCCGGTCAAGAAGCGTTCAATCTGACCTGTTGCAGGGTCACCGGCCAGCATCTGGTTGTTGCCCATACCGGCAAAGTCGCCTTCGTTACCATCATTGCCGTCCGTTTGAATCCAGACCAGGCCAGTGCTGTCAAACATCATCCCATCGGGTGAGTTGAACAGGTTGCCTTCATTGACATTGGATGACCCGCCATAGGCATCACCATGCACGGTTGGGTTTCCGGCCATGACATAAAGGTCCCATGTGAACGTATCAGCAGCGTGGTCATCATTGCTGGGATACCAGCGGACGATCTGACCATAGTTGTTTTCGGTGCGCGGGTTGGGGCCATTGACGGATGTGTCGTCGCCACCTGCATTCGGCTTTACGCCCCGGTTCTTGTTGTTGGTCAGGCAGCAATAACCTTCGACCGATACCGGGTTCACAGCGACCCATTCGGGCCGGTCCATGGTTGTCGCCCCGACCTTGGACGCCGCCACGCGAGAGAAGATCGCGATTTCAGCTTCGTCCATACCCGTGGCTTCAGGTGTAAGAGCCACCCATTCGCCGGTCAGGTCATTGCCGAACTTGGCCACATAAAGCCGCCCGTCATCCAGCAGTTCAGATGTTTTACCACCCGGTGTGTAAGCCTCGTTCGAGACGTATTTATACATGAACTCGCCCCGTTCATCATCGCCCATATAGACGACAACGCGCCCGTCAGGTGCAATCACAGCCGCCGCATTTTCATGTTTGAAACGGCCAAGCGCCGTGTGCTTGATTGGGGTGGATGTTGGATCACTTGGATCAATCTCGACGATATAGCCAAAGCGGCGCGGTTCATTGGGGTTCTGGCTGACGTCAAATCGCGCGTCAAAGTTTTCGTAGCCGTAGCGGCCTTCCAGACCAATGCCGTAGCGGCCATAGTCATCGGGCAAGGCAAATTCCGGGTCAGATGAGCCAAAATAGCCGTTAAAGTTTTCTTCGCAGGTCAGGTAAGTGCCCCATGGGGTCTTGCCCGCGCCGCAATTGTTCATCGTACCCAGCGCCGTTGTGCCGGCAGGATCAGCGGCCGTTTGCAACAGCGGGTGACCCGCAGCAGGACCAGCCATTGTCATCGGTGTATTATGGGTGATGCGGCGGTTCAGATCGCTATCAACAACGATATTCCATCCATCGGGGCCGTCAGCGACTTCCATCACGGTGACGCCTTGCATGTTTTGCAATGTCAGCACGTCGTCGGCGCTTGTGGTTTCGCCTTCACTTGCGGGCAGGTTCACCTTGGTGTTCACATATTCATGGTTGACGGCAATGACCTGACGATTGCCCACGACAAAGGCTTCCATGCCATCGGTGTTTTCGCCGAATACACGGTCAGAACTGCCAACGCTAACGCCGGTTTCCTGGCTTAGTTCTTCAGCGTCGGAGAACAAGGGCTGGCCCCATTTGGCAACCGATTCCCAAGTATAGCCGTCGGGCACATGAACGGTGCCATCGGTCTGGATTGGGATCGGGGTAAATGCAAAGCGGCCCGCTGTCTGCGCCTCGGCAGAGGTGCTGTTCAGCAACCCGGTGCCCATCACCGCAGCGCCAGAGCCGTAAGCGACAATACCGCTTAGAAAACCCCGGCGGGAAATGGCAGCTTCGACGATTTCATCAAACTGGGTGGTTTCGGGCGCAGGACGCTGCAATTCGTCCCATTCGTCCCATGACAGGTCATAAGTATCGTTATCTTTCATCACACTGGCTCCTTGCTGGCATTTACAATCAAAGCGACCCTAGTGACGGTTTTTTGCAAGTTTGTGACAGTTAATGAACTGCGTCAAAATGCGTATTGGCAGCGGATCGTTGCCCGCCGCCGGGCGTCAAGTCAGGTCGCCGGGCGGCTTTGAAACCACCCCAGCTTGCGGAAAATCAACCAATCCAAAACAAGGGCCACGATCAATGACGCGCCCACCAGCGGCAACAGAATGCTGAGCCCGATCACAAGAACGATCATCCCCGTCCCCAGTGATGCTTCAGGTGCTGCCGGAACCCCAAGTGATCCCGCAGGTCGTCGCATCCACCACGCCACAAAACCCGATACCGAAAGAACAACAGCTAACACCGCAGCTAAGGTATTCTGCGCCAGATTAAGCCATCCGTAAAGCTCACCCTGATGGAACGAGATTCCTTGCGACACAATCCGGGCGAGTGCGGGGTTATCTGCGAAACCGTGTCGCTTGAGGACGGCACCGGTATATTGATCCACGATCAGCTCGGTTTGCTCGGCCCGGTTCTTGCTGGCGGATCGCACCCAATAGGCGGCGTCAGGCTTGCGCGGGGGTCGAATCTCATAGGGTGCAACCAGCCCTTCTGCCTTGGCCACGCCAAAGACCATGTCATAGGGCATGGACGTGCCTTGGGATGCGGTCGAATTCGGGACATCGCCACCAAAACGCAAGCTGCGGGATTTTGTGCCTGTCTGCTCTTGCACGTAATCCAGCCCGCCGCCCCAGACATCCGTCCAGGGCAGGCCGGAAATCAAGATTGGGATGACCAATACGGCAGCAAGAATACCGGTGAACAGATGGGTTTCGCGCCAGAAACTGCGACCCTTGCCCGATGGTGGCGAAAACGCTTTCTTGACCGTGCGCTGACCACGCGGCCACCACAGATAAAGCCCGGTGATGAACATCACGATGGCCCAATGCGCGGCCAGTTCGACGAATTTGGTGCCAAAGCTACCCAGCAACAATTCACCATGAAACTTGCGCAAGACACGCATCGCAGTTTCGTCACGGGGCTGGGTTGCCAGAACCTCCGACGTATAGGGGTTGATCCACGCATAGCTGCGCATTTTACCGTCGTCGTCAAACTCAACCAGTGTGGCCCGACCCGGCTGATCTTCGATTTTGATACTACGGATGCGGCTGACCCCGGTCGTTTCAGTCAAGGCTGCGACTTGCGCCTCATAGCTTTGCCGTTCGGCCCCGATTTCGACATTCAGACGGTCGGCATAAAGCCATTCTTCGATCTGCGGTTTGTAAAGATAAATGCCCCCAGTGATGGCCAGCATGGCCATGAAAGGAAGCACGTAAAGAGAGGCGAGGAAATGCCATTTCCACACCAGACGGTAGAAGGCACCGCCGGTCGTTTGTGACGCGACAGGTGCCGACGCGGTTGCATCGGTCATCGGAATAATCCTGATTTAAGGTTTGATTGTTGGGGGTGAAATCAAACCAAAACAGGGGGGCCGCGGGTCGGGGTCAACCGCGTCAGATGATCAACACTGACCCGGCTGTTTTCGCTGATGGCAAAACCATGCGCGTGATCGGCCGCCAGTTGTTGCCAGAATGGCAGGCTAGCAACAGCCAGCGTAACGTCCGGCGCCATCACGCAAGGGTGCTGGACCTGATCCTCGGTTTCGATGGGAACGCCATCGGCGCCCATCGTGATCGTGACCAATGCGTCGCCGGTACAGATCACCATCATCTGAACACCCGGAATGACCTGCGCCAGCACCGCAGACATGCGCGGGGCCAGCATGCCAACGACGAGCATGACCACCAAAAGGGCGCGCAGACCCGCCGCGCAAACAGGCGCGAACCCATTCATCTAGGAGAACTTGTTGTTCTTCGGGAAGCCATGTGGCGGCCGCTTGCCAACCCCGGCGCGTGCGCCTTTCCATTCGGACATGTCAGGTTCGGTGCGGGTCTTGCCGCCGCCCATGGGCCATGACAGCCCGTCTTCCCATCGGAATGTCGTCAGGTCGGACAAACCACCGTCAAGTTCCAGCGTCCCCTGCCGTCCGGCGGCCTTTTTGTACTTCTGGATGCGCACGCCCTTGCCTCGGCCCATTTCGGGCAGTTCACTGGCGTCAAATACCAGTAATTTGGCGTTCTCGGATACGACAGCCACATGATCGCCAGCCAGACGGGTACAGACCTTGGCCACAGTATCCTTCACGTTCAGAACCTGTTTGCCCGTGCGGGTTTGCGCCAACACGTCATCCTCTGGCACGATGAATCCATTCCCTTCTGCCGATGCGACAAGAAGCTTTTCACCCGGTTTATGGATCAGGATATCAATGATTTCAACATCGTTGGGCAGATCAATCATTAGCCGCAGGGGTTCACCCATGCCGCGCCCGCCGGGCAGGGTTGACGCACCAACCGTGTAGAAACGCCCATTCGCCCCAAACACCAACAGCTTATCAGTTGTTTCCGCGTGAAAGATAAACCGCGGGCCATCGCCATCCTTGAACTTCAACTCGCGGGTCAGGTCGATATGGCCGGTCATTGCACGGACCCAGCCCATTTTTGAACAGACGACTGTGACCGGCTCGCGTTCGATCATCGCCTCCAACGGCACCTCGACCACCTCGGCGGCCTCGGCAAATTGTGTGCGGCGCGCCCCACCGTCGCTGTCACGGCCAAAGGTCTTGCGGGTTTCGCGAAGCTGTTCAGCAATCTTGGCCCATTGCAGATCATCGCTGTCCAGCAGGTCTTCGATCTCGGCCCGTTCCATCATCAACGCATCGCGTTCGGCGATCAGCTCCAGCTCTTCCAGACGCCGCAAAGATCGCAGGCGCATATTCAGGATCGCCTCTGCCTGCACTTCAGACAGCGCCACCTCTGCATCGTCATCGACGGGGGCAATATAGTCTTTTTCAGATGTGGCGCGGACATGATCCCTGGCCCAATCCTCGATCATCAAGGCGCGCTTTGGGTCGTCATCATAGCGGATGATGTCGATCACGCGGTCCAGATGCAGAAAGGCGATGATGAACCCCTCAAGCACCTCAAGCCGGTGGTCGATCTTTTCCAGCCGGTACTTGCTGCGCCTGATCAACACCTCGCGCCGGTGGTCAAGGAAGGCGCGCAACACTTCCTTGAGGCTGCAGACCTTGGGCGTCAGCCCGTCGATCAGGACGTTCATGTTCAGGCTGAACCGGGTTTCCAGATCGGAGTTGCGGAACAACATCCCCATCATAACTTCGGGGTCGACCGTCTTGGCGCGGGGTTCCAGGATCACGCGGATATCCTCCGCGCTTTCATCCCGCACATCGGCCAGCAGCGGGACCTTTTTGGTCTGGATCACCTCGGCCAGTTTTTCGATCAGCTTGGATTTCTGCACCTGATACGGGATTTCAGTGACAACGATCTGCCATGTGCCACGGCCCAGATCCTCGACCTCCCATTTGGCACGCAGGCGGAATGATCCGCGCCCCGTACGGTAGGCCGTCGCAATGTTTTCAGCAGGTTCGACAATCACGCCGCCGGTCGGAAAATCGGGGCCGGGTATGTAGTTCAGCAATGTGTCGTCGCGCGCATCAGGTGTTTTGATCAGATGCAAGCAGGCATCGATCAGTTCATGCAGGTTGTGGGGCGGGATGTTGGTCGCCATCCCCACCGCGATCCCGCTGGACCCATTGGCCAGAAGGTTGGGGAACGTAGCCGGCAAGACGGCAGGTTCGGTCAGGCGGCCATCGTAATTGTCGCGGAAATCAACGGAATCTTCGGACAACCCTTCCAGCAGGGCTTCTGCTGCGGCGGTCATCCGCGCCTCTGTATAACGGCTGGCAGCCGGGTTATCCCCGTCGATATTGCCAAAGTTCCCCTGCCCGTCGACCAGCGGGTAACGCACGTTGAAATCCTGGGCGAGGCGGGCCATCGCGTCATAGATCGCGGCATCGCCATGGGGGTGGAAATCACCCATCGTGTCGCCACTGATCTTGGCCGATTTCAGAAAGCCACCGGTTGGCGACAGGCGCAGACGTGACATCGCATAAAGAATGCGCCGATGCACCGGTTTCAGCCCGTCACGCGCATCGGGCAGCGCACGGTGCATGATCGTGGACAACGCATAGGTCAGGTAGCGGTCGCCAATCGCGCGCCGCAGCGTTTCGGTTACATCGTTGGGACCAAGATCGGTGTCGCTGTCATCACTCATGGCATCGGTGTAACGGTAGGGGATTCTGCCGTAAAGTCGGGAAAATTCCCCTGAATCTTTTCCGCGCAAAATATATATGGAACCAAATATCCGTGATACAGTTGATTCTGTAACAAGTGAGGGGACACTGCCATGTCCAAGTTCATACTAGTGACCTGCGCCATGTTTGCATGGGCGTTTTACGAAATGTCAGGCGGCGCGGATTTCGCACCGTTGGAACGGAAAATATCGGTCGCCAAGGCCCCGGTAGAGGATGTGATCGCGGAACCGATCATGCCAGTTTCCAAAATCGCCGATGCGACCATGGTCACTGAACCGGCAGAGCCATCGCTGGGTTATACGGTTATTCCCGCGCCGACCGCCGAACCTGAAGCCGTGATCGAACAGGTCGCCTTTGTGACTGAAACCGCACCCGTCACAGACGAGGTTGCGGTTTGGAAAGTGGCTGGCGATTGGGTGAATATGCGCGACGGCCCCAGCACGAATTACTATGTTCTTGAAACCCTGCCACGCGGCACCGAGGCAGAGATTTTGGCCGTGAATGCAGATGGTTGGGCGCAAGTCCGCCTTTTGGGCTCTGGCCAGATCGGTTGGATGGCTGAACGGTTGCTATCCGAAGGATAACATCGCTTGTCAGTTTGTCCCTAGACGGGCAAACAGTCTGGCATGACACAGAAAACCATACTGATTACGGGTTGCTCTTCTGGTATCGGGCTTGACGCGGCGCGCGGGCTGAAAGCTGCTGGATGGCGCGTTTTTGCAAGCTGTCGTCAGCAGGTTGATTGTGACCGGCTGACGTCCGAAGGCTTTGACGCCCCCCGGATCGACTATGCCGATCCCGATAGCGTGGTGAATGGGCTAGCCGATGTGCTTGAGGCCACGGGTGGGACGCTGGATGCCTTGTTCAATAACGGGGCCTACGCCTGCCCCGGCGCTGTCGAAGACCTGCCCGTTGGCGCATTGCGCGCGATTTTTGAAGTGAATGTGTTTGGATATCATGAGCTTACGCGGCTTGTGATCCCGGTGATGCGTGCGCAGGGACATGGGCGGATCATCAATAATTCATCCGTTCTTGGCTTTGTCGGGCTGCGCTGGCGCGGGGCCTATGTGGCCACGAAATTCGCGTTGGAAGGGTTGACCGATGTATTGCGGGTTGAGATGGCGGACACGCCGATCAAGGTGATCCTGATCGAACCCGGCCCTGTCACATCCAATATCCGGCAAAACGCCATACCGCATTTCGAAAAATGGTTCGATTGGGAAAATTCCGCCCGCAAGGAACAGTATACTGAACTGCGCGAGCGGCTTTATACCGATAGCGGGCCGGATACATTTGAACTGCCTGCCAGCGCTGTCACGAAAAAGCTGCTGCATGCCGTGACATCAAAGCGCCCAAAGCCCCGTTATTACGTGACTTTTCCGACTTACTTTATGGGGTTTGCGCGGCGTATCCTGCCGACCCGCTTGCTGGACGTGTTGATTTTGCGGGTCTGAGGGTTTCCTTCGTCCCGCAGCCTGCTACATCTCGCGTGACGTCAATAAAGGACCATTGCTATGGCGAACGACCCGCTTTTCTGGATTGTCGCGCTTGCCGTTCTGATCGTGCTGGGCATCCTGCTTATGGGGATCAGCACCTTCGGCAAGGGCGGCGAAGACAATGGAAAATACGCAAATAAACTCATGCGTTGGCGGATCGGTGCGCAATTTATTGCGGTCCTTTTGATCTTGCTATTTGTCTATCTGCGCCACCAGGGAGGGTAATGATGGTTGTTTTAAATAAGATTTACACAAAGACCGGTGACGCAGGTGAAACCGCGTTGGGCAATGGCAGCCGCGTGGCCAAACATGCGTTGCGGGTGACATCCTATGGCACCGTTGATGAGACAAATGCGACCGTTGGTCTTGCCCGCCTGCATGCTGCGGGCGACGTCGATGCGCAGCTGGCAATGATCCAGAATGACCTGTTCGATCTGGGGGCCGATCTGTGCCGCCCGGATATGGAAAAGGATGACGAGGCCGAATATCCGCCATTGCGTATGTCGGATGCGCAGGTGGAACGGTTGGAGGCGGAAATCGACGCTATGACAAAGAATGTTGAGCCTTTACGCAGCTTTATCCTGCCCGGTGGGTCGCCGCTCTCGGCGCATATGCACCTGTGTCGTACAGTGTCGCGCCGGGCGGAGCGATTGACGGTCGAACTGGCCACGATGGAGTCGGTGAACCCGGCGGCGGTGAAATACCTGAACCGTTTGTCAGATTGGTTTTTCCAGGCATCCCGGATCGCCAATGACAATGGCAAGGATGATGTCCTGTGGGTGCCGGGGGCAAACCGGTAACCGCAAGACATCGATGGGCCAACGCAGAATCGGCGGCCCATCGTTCAGATCCATGTCAGATCGGATCTAATGCGCCAACATCTCGGCCACGACCTCTTCCCCCGATAACGCGGCTGGGAAATAAGTCGGCCAGTTCGTCAGCTCATTTAACAGCGCAACCCGGTCATCGCCCCAGTAAAGGTGATAGTGATCGGCAGGGTCCGGCGCGATCCGGTGGTCACTGAACTGGATCACTGCCGGGGCGTTTTCATCGCCAGCGACCTTGGAAAAGATGAAGCGCACGCCGCGATTACCCTTCTCATATGTCAGCACTTCATGGCCATCAGGCGCATATGTCGCTTCGGCTGACTGATCCTTTTCATAAAAGGTGATGCTGTCGCCACTGATCACGATGCGATCAACTGTGGTCTGATAACCGGTCGTGTAATAGGCGCGATATTCTTCAGCACTCTTGTCGCCATGTGCGGCCTTTTCTTCCATCACTGGATCAAGGGTGCCGTCCTGCAGCAACGGATAAACAGATTGCCAATCGCCTTCCCAATCGGCCAGCGTTCGGGGCACGATCTGGCTGTCATCAAAATACCCTTTTGCGATCTCATCAGTGTGATGATGTTCTGCCGCGGCATGCGTGTGGCCTGTTTCGTCATCCGCGCTATTGCTGCTTTGTGCATCTGCCTGCGCAGCCAAAAAAAGCATCAGGCCAAGTGTCAATGCACTGATCTGCTTGGTGATTGCCGTTTGCATGAGTTCATCCTTTATTAGTATATTAATGTTATGTCATAACATAACAAATATCTACTAACCAACTTCCCATGGGACGACAACAGCCTGCGGTGGCATGGGCGGTATCTGGCCTGCGCCGCTCCGCTCCTCGTATTTTCGCGTCAGGTTTTCCACCGCTCCAGACGCGGCAAGGATCGGGTGAAAACCCAGCCCATGAACCGTGGCATTCCCTTTTTCTGAAGCGCATCGATGCAGAACTCCTGCATCTTGTGTGACGTCAAAATCCGGCTGCCGGAACACGCCGCTATCGTAGCAGAGCGAGCAATATGTGGAGCTGTGGGTTCCGTCAGCCTCTGTCCCGCCGCCGCCGGGGTCTTTGTTCATTGGCATTCCGCAGCTTTGGCAGACCTGTCCCATCTTTATCCTCTCTTAGAATCGCTTTGGCATCTTGCCGAATGCGATACAGTTTTCTAAAACCATGGAGTGGAGTCAATGGTTTTGGAGAAACGATGCGGATCGGCGCCCTTTCAGCATTGACCGGCCTGTCGCGAGACACGTTGCGGTTTTACGAAAAGCAGGGGCTGATCCGGTCGCAGCCATCATCGGAACCATCCAACACCTATCGCGACTATCCCGAAGATACCGCAGAGCGTTTGCGCATGATCACCGATGCCCGCGATGCGGGATTATCCATCGCGGACCTAAAAAAGCTGCTGGATTGTATGGAAAGCGGTGATCTGGGGGCTTTTGACCTTGATGCGTTTCTGGATGAGCGCATCGCACAGTTGGAGCATGTCATTGCCACCGCCCAGCGCACGCTGGACATGCTCAACGGGACACGCGCCGCAGTTGCGATGTCGGACCAAATTCATATCCCCCAATAGCGCCCCGGAAATACGTGGCGTCCGCAGACCGCCCCGTGTCGATTTTGCACTGTTGTTGCCCGGGTCCGCACGATAATAACGTCCCGAGAACGTAAATGCTCAGATTCTTTGGGAGAGAAACGCAGATGAAGGTCCTCGTACCCGTCAAGCGCGTGATCGACTATAACGTGAAGGTTCGTGTCAAAGCGGATGGTTCAGGTGTCGATCTTGCAAACGTCAAAATGTCCATGAACCCGTTCGACGAAATCGCCGTGGAAGAGGCGATCCGCCTGCGCGAAGCTGGCAAGGTTGAAGAGGTTGTCGCAGTATCCATCGGCGTCAAGCAGTCGCAGGAAACGCTGCGCACCGCCCTTGCCATGGGCGCCGACCGCGCGATTTTGATCAATGCCGCTGATGATGTGCATACCGATATTGAACCCCTGGCGGTCGCAAAACTGCTGGCCGCCGTCGTCAAGGAAGAAGATCCAGGTCTGGTTCTGTGCGGCAAACAGGCGATCGATAATGACATGAATGCCACGGGTCAGATGCTGTCTGCCCTGCTGGGTTGGTCGCAGGCCACATTCGCATCAGAGGTCAGCATCGATGGCGATAGTGCCACGGTGACCCGCGAGGTTGATGGCGGTTTGCAGACCATCAAGGTCAAGATGCCGACCATCGTCACCGTTGATCTGCGCCTGAATGAACCCCGCTACGCATCCTTGCCCAACATCATGAAGGCCAAGAAAAAGCCTTTGGATGAAAAGACCCCCGCTGATTACGGCGTTGACGTGACCCCGCGCCTGAGCGTGGTCAGCACGACCGAGCCAGAGGCCCGCAAGGCCGGGATCATAGTGGGTTCTGTGGATGAGCTTGTTGAGAAACTCAAAGAAGTGGGGGCTGTATAATGGCTGTTCTTCTGATTGGTGAAGTCACCGACGGCGCATTGGCCGTCGATGCAACCGCAAAGGCCGTGTCTGCGGCGACTGCATTGGGCGATGTGACCGTGCTGTGCGCCGGTGCGTCGGCCAAGGCCGCTGCTGATGAGGCTGCAAAGATCGATGGTGTTGCCAAGGTGCTGTGCGCTGAGGATGATGCATTGGGTCATCGTTTGGCAGAACCAACTGCCGATTTGATCGTGTCTTTGGCCGGTGATTACAGCCATATCGCCGCCCCCGGCACCACCGACGCCAAGAACGTGATGCCCCGTGTGGCGGCGTTGCTGGATGCGATGGTGATTTCCGAAGTAACGGCCATTGTTGATGCCGACACGTTTGAGCGCCCGATCTATGCCGGGAACGCAATCCAAACCGTCAAATCCGCCGATGATAAGAAGGTCATGACAATCCGTACCGCCGGTTATGATGCCGCAGGTATGGGTGGGTCAGCATCGGTTGAAAGCATCGGCGGCGCCAGCAATTCCGGCCTGTCCGAATGGGTTGAAGATAAGGTTGCCGCCTCCGATCGTCCTGAACTGACATCTGCGGGTGTTGTTGTGTCCGGTGGCCGTGGTGTCGGGTCCGAGGATGACTTTGCCCTGATCGAGAAACTGGCCGATAAGCTGAACGCGGCTGTTGGTGCATCGCGTGCCGCCGTTGACAGCGGCTACGCCCCCAATGACTGGCAGGTTGGTCAAACCGGTAAGGTGGTTGCCCCCGATCTTTATGTCGCTGTGGGTATTTCGGGTGCGATCCAGCATCTTGCCGGCATGAAAGACAGCAAGATCATCGTCGCGATCAACAAAGACGAAGAAGCCCCGATTTTCCAGGTGGCTGATTACGGTCTGGTCGC
Organism: uncultured Paracoccaceae bacterium; assembly: GCA_947500135.1. Classification (GTDB taxonomy): domain Bacteria; phylum Pseudomonadota; class Alphaproteobacteria; order Rhodobacterales; family Rhodobacteraceae; genus Yoonia. The sequence goes on along the minus strand of CANMQX010000009.1, from coordinate 18,752 downwards.
CGACCTGTTCAATGCGGTACCAGAGCTGACTGAAAAGCTTTGATCCGCGCTATCCATGACTGAAAAGGCCCGCTGCAAGCAGCGGGCCTTTTCATGCGACCCGGTAAAGATGTTCCCGCAAGGATGGGATCAGCCACGAGCTCACCTCTGCATGGCTGGTGACGCCGAGCATTTCGGAGGCGACATTTTCCTGACTTTCGGGGAATTGCATGCCTTCGGTCCCTTCGAACCGCGCCTCTTCGGTGGGGTTGGCCACAACCACATCCTGCACAAGCGGTCGCAATTCTTCGATCATGGATTGGGTCACGAATAGCGGATCCGCCTGCAACTGGCTTTGCCGTTCGGACCAGTGCTGATCGCTCAACTCTTCCTCCGAGAACCAAAGCAGGATCGTGCGTGGCCCGATCTGTCCAAGCATGTTTTTCATCCGCGCGACCCAGGCTTCGCGCACTTCCTGCACAACGATGTCAAACCGTTCGGGTGACTTGGAATAGAGCGCCCCAAGCATATGCCGCACGAAGGAGAATTCAGAAAAATCGACATCGTCATAGATTGCTTGCAGCACGGTCGATGCTTTCAGGAACCGGTCATTGCGGCGCGGATGCACCGCATAGAACCTGTTGGACAGGTAATTTGCCCCCATCACCTGCACCACGGTCATATCTGCATCCGCGCAAATATCCATGATCGCCGGATCGTTCACAAAAGCGTCGATCCCCCCGTTCACACAACCAAGATTGACGCAGGTTTGCCGCATGACCTTTTCGACAATTGACGGAAACGGCTTTGGAATGAACTTTCCATAAGTCTCTGTCCCGCCGACGAAAGCGATATAGGGTCGGTCAAGCCGCCGCCTTGGCCCCCGGAACAACATTCTGGAGCTTCCATACCGGCATGGAGAATATGACAGATCGCCGTCTTCAATTGTTTCTTGTTTCATGATTCCCGCCAAATTTGCTACCTGCGCCTAGTTACGGCCAAACGACTTGCCATTTTCCTAATGCTAAAATTCATCGTAACTTTTCGTTGATACCCCGCCTTGAAGCCGCCCCCCGCAGCGGCCTATGCTGCGGTCGAACCAGTCAGGGGAAGATCATGACAATCGAACGTGTGGGCATCGTTGGTGCAGGCCAGATGGGCAATGGGATTGCCCATGTTTTTGCGCTGGCCGGTTATGACGTGCTGATGACCGATATCAGTCAGGACGCCCTGACATCCGCAATTGCCCTGATTGATCGCAATCTTGACCGTCAAGTCAGCCGTGATCTGATCACCCCAGATGCCAAGGCGGATGCTACGGCCCGTATTGGCACGACAACGACATTGACTGATCTGGGCCAGACCGACCTGATCATCGAAGCCGCGACAGAACGCGAAACGATCAAGACCGCCATTTTCGAAGATCTGGTCCCGCATCTGAAGCCCAACACGATCCTGACTTCAAACACATCGTCGATTTCGATTACCCGCCTTGCATCCCGCACGGATCGCCCTGAAAAATTCATGGGCTTCCATTTCATGAACCCGGTTCCGATCATGCAACTGGTCGAACTGATCCGGGGCATCGCCACGGATGAAGAGACGTTCAAGGCATGCCATGCGGTTGTGGAACGGCTGGGCAAGACATCGGCCACGGCCGAAGATTTCCCCGCGTTTATCGTGAACCGCATCCTGATGCCGATGATCAACGAGGCGATTTATACACTTTATGAAGGTGTCGGATCGGTGCAATCCATCGACACATCCCTGAAGCTGGGTGCGAACCATCCCATGGGTCCGTTGGAGCTGGCCGATTTCATTGGGCTAGACACCTGCCTCGCTATCATGAATGTCCTGCATGACGGGCTGGCCGATACCAAATACCGCCCCTGCCCGTTGCTGACCAAATATGTCGAGGCTGGTTGGCTTGGCCGCAAATCCGAGCGCGGGTTCTATGATTATCGTGGCGAGACCCCTGTGCCGACGCGGTAGTCACCGCGCCTTGCTGTAACCTAGATTGTCGAAAAATACGCGGGCGACGCAATTGAACCTGTGAAGGTCGGCATCACGCTTTTCCATTTTCATGCGGCGGGGCAGTCATCCGTCTTGAAGGTCAAGAAATTCACGCCTTTTTCAACAGGAACATCCACGTGTCAGATCAGACCCCAAACCGCCCTATCATTCGCCACGTTGTCTTTTTCAGCAGCAAGAATACGGAGGACATCGATCGTATCGTCGACGGGTTGTCGATGTTGGCGCATATCCCGTCGGTCAGCCATTTTGAGGTGGCCAGGAACCGGAACCAGGATCGGTTTTCCAATGATGTCGATGTCATCGTCTATGCCGAATTTGCGGATGAGGCGGCGTTGAATGCGTATCGTGCCCATCAGATATATCAGGATTGTATCGATATCGTGCGCCCCTTGCGCGAGATGCGCATTGCCGCAGATTTTTAGATGGCAAAAGGGCCTGCCGCGATGACGGTCCTTTTTGACGGTGGGCCACTTGGGAACGGGTCGTTTTTTCAAGCGCCCGAACAGGTCATCGAGGCCTGGCAACCAGAAGAGGTCGGCCCGGCGTTGCGCGCGATGGAGGATGCGCAGGCCAGTGGCAAATGGCTTGCCGGAAGTGTGTCATATGAGTTGGGATATGTGTTTATCCCAAAGATCGCCGCGCGACTGCCTGCCAACCGTAAGGAGCCGTTGCTGCAGTGTGCTGTGTTTGACAAGGTCATGGCCCCGCCGGATCGGGGCGGTCGATCAACTGCGGAACTCACCCGGTTTGAACCCGAATGGGATTTCGACAGGTATGGGGCGGCTTTTGATCGTGTTCACCGCTACCTCAGAAACGGTGACATCTATCAGGCCAACCTGACCTTTCCGATGGTAGCGCAGTTTCGCGGCGACCTTTACGGTCTTTACGACGCATTGCGGCGGCGGCAGCCGGTGCCACATGGCGCGTTTGTTGATCTTGGCGAAACGAAGCTTTTATCCCGTTCGCCAGAGCTTTTCTTTTCCCTTTCCGCAGACGGGCAGCTGCGCGCGCGCCCGATGAAAGGCACCATTGGACGCAGTGCGGTTGATACGGAAGACGCAGCATTGAAGGCGCAGCTTGCACAGTCCGAGAAGGATCGCGCCGAAAACCTGATGATCACTGATCTGCTGCGGAATGATCTGGGCCGTTTGTCCCAGATTGGCAGCATTCGCGTGCCGACGCTGTTTGGTGTTGAGACCTATGCGACGGTTCATCAAATGATATCGGAGGTCACCGGGCAGATCCGGCCGGACTGCACCCTTACCGATGTTTTCGCAGCACTGTTTCCCTGCGGGTCGATCACGGGTGCGCCAAAAATCCGGGCGATGGAGATATTATCGGAGCTGGAGGACGCGCCGCGCGGCAGCTATTGCGGTGCCATCGGTTGGATCGGGCCTGATGGGGCGATGGAATTCAACGTAGCTATCCGCACCCTGATTTGTGAACCATCCGGTCGCGTGACGCTGAACGTGGGAGGTGGGATTGTTTATGATAGCAACGCCGAGGGTGAATATGGCGAAGCCCTGTTAAAGGCCCGGTTTGCGCAATCATTGGCCTGCTGAGCCACTGATCAACTGCGGGGTGGTAGGTTCGCGCCCGATCCCGAGGGCGGGGGTGCTTGGATCACTGCCAAATCAAAAGACGCAAAGGTATAGTATATCGAAACGTTGCAGTTTCGCACCCGCCCTGGGGGCGGGGTCGGGCGCGAACCGGATCGCAGGCGATCCGTGGTTGTCTTCAAAGCGACGAACAGTGAATGAAGGTGGTTAGGGCCTTAATCCTCTTTCAATCCCAATGTCCGTTCGCGCAACCAGGCCATAAAGGCACGTGGTTCGGCGATACGTGCTTTGACGTCTTCTTCTTCGATAGGCAGCCCGACAATGGGTTTTTGCGGTTTACCGCAAGCATGCACGATTTCGTGCAATAGCAGGCTTTGCCGGAGCGTTGCAGATATCTGGTTGGCGATCTGATAGCGCCGCGAATTTGCGCCCGGAAAGAAGCATGGCACGATTTTGGCGCCTGATGTCCGGATCATCTTGGCGGTAAAGACGTTCCATTCCGCCTCTATCGCCGGGCCGAACATGGTGTCGGATGAGGCCACGACCCCAGAGGGGAACAGCGCCACCACACCACCATTCTTGAGGTGTTCCATCGTTTTGCGGCGCATTTCGACCATCTTCTTCTGCGCATCCGGTTCATGTGGAAACGGCACTGCGATCATGAAATCGGCGGCATCCTTGTCGATCCCTGTCAGGATGGATCGGGTCAGGATGCGGTAATCCGTGCGTCTGCGCCCGATCAGTTCGGCCAGGATCATCCCATCGACCAGCCCATGTGGGTGATTGGCGACAAGCACCACAGGCCCGGTTTCGGGGATGTTTTCCAGCTCTGCCTGGGGGGTCAGCAGGTCAATACCCATGACATCAAGACAGCCCTGCCAAAAGGCCTGGCCCTCATACTTGCCCTTGCGTTCGAACTTGCGGATCATGCTGATGATCCGCAGCTTGCCGGTACACCATTCGATGACCCGGATGATGTTGCGCTTTACAGAGCTGTCAAACGTGTTGGAGTAAGTCAGGCCGCGCCGGTCATACGCCTGCGGCGGCGCGTTTGGCACAACCGGAGCTGCAGGGATATCGCGGGTTGTTTCGGTCAAATCTGTTATTGTCCCATCGGGTATTATAACCCTTAATCGCCTTCACCGAATTTGTCAGCAACCAAATCGGTAATGGCCGCTGCCAGCTTGTCCGCCTCTGGCCCCGTTGTTTCGACGTCAATGAAGGTTCCGATGGAGGCTGCCAACATCAAAAGCCCCATAATGCTATCCCCGCCCGTGCGTTCGCCATCCTTGCTGATGATCGCATCCGCATCATGGTTTTCGACCACTTCGACAAGCTTCGCCGAGGCCCGTGCGTGCAGCCCTTTGATATTCTCGATCTTGAGACGGCAGGTGGTCATGATGGGCTCCCACCATTGTGGTAGTTGATGTATTTATGCGCCGCCGCGATGGCGGCATCGACCGCGTCCGGCACGGATCGTCTGCGTGATTTGGCCAGTTTGATCAGCATGGGAAGGTTGGCCCCGTAAAGGATCCGCCGGTTGTCCGGGCTGCATGCCCGCAGCGACAGATTTGACGGTGAGCCGCCGAACATATCTGTCACTACAACCACCCCTTCGCCAGTATCAACCGCGTCGGCTGCTGCACAGATTTCGGATTGTTTTTCGCCCCGGTCGTCGTCCGGCCCGATGGCGATGCTGATCATCCCGTCCTGCGCGCCGACGACATGTTCGACCGCTGCCAGATATTCCTGCGCCAACCCACCATGCGCCACAATCACGATACCAATCACACCTGCGGTCCCTTACTACCCGACGCCTGCGCGTCCCGTCGTTCTAATTCCCGGTGCCGCTTAGACACCTGCCACCCATCCTGCGCAAGGGCCACGGCAAGCCGTTCGGCAACTGCGACGGAACGGTGTTGCCCTCCGGTACATCCAAAGCCGATGGACAGATGCGCCTTACCTTCATCCTTGTGCGCGGGCAGCAGCAGATCGGCGAGCGATTTGATCCGTTCAAAGAAAGGATCGAACCGTTCGTCCGCCGCCACATAAGCGTCAACCGCCGCGTCGCGCCCATCGAGCGGGCGCAGGTTTTCATCCCAATGTGGATTGCGCAGGAATCGACAATCCATCACGATGTCCATCCCCCGCGGCAGCCCCCGTTTGTAGGAAAAGGAATGGATCGTCACCCCAAGCCGCCGCCCGTCGCCCGTGGCGAACCAGCGGTCGATATCCGCCCGCAAGTCATGCGGTGACAGCCCCGTTGTATCAATCAACACATCCGCGCGGCTGCGGATCGGGACCAGCAGGTCCCGTTCCCGTGCAATCCCTGCCATGGGCGGGCCAGCCGGTGCAAGCGGGTGCCGCCGCCGTGTTTCGGAATAACGCCGCACCAATTCTTCCTCTGCCGCGTCCAGATAAAGGACCTGCGCTGTCTGATCAGGGTCAGCCGCCAGCCGGTCGATCATTTCGATCAGCGCGCTGGTTCCGAAATCCCGGTTACGCACATCAACGCCCAGCGCCAATGGTCTGCTGGGCGGTGGTCCGTCCAGAAGCCGGGGCAAGAGCGATAGCGGCAGGTTATCGATCACCTCGTATCCCAGATCCTCCAACGCGTTGATCGCTGTGGATCGCCCGGCACCGGACGGCCCTGTGACCAGCACAAGTGTTGGTGTTGTCTGCTCTTGCGGTTTGGCTGGTTCGGTCATCGGTCGCTCCGTCCTGCTTTGAGGAATTGCAGGATCGCTGGTCCAAAATGTGACGCCTCTATCCTGTAAATCAAGGGCAGATCGACCCCGCAGAAAGTGACCGTGCGTCGCGTTGGAAATCTATCCTGCTCTGTCTTGTTCAGATCCACCACCAGCCTGATGACCGCTTCATCCAGCGTATCTGCATTCAGGATGCCCAGCCCCCGCGCCTCGATCAAACCATGGATCGTATCAGGGCAGCGCCCCACGACATCATTGCCGACCTTTTGCAATTTGACCCGGTCATCTGCGACCAGCATGCAACCCATCCCCATGAGTTCTAGTCCCAGCGCTGATTTACCCTGCCCCGCATCACCATGGATCAGCAAGCCCTTGCCATCCCATGCAACACAGGTGGCGTGGACGGTTTGCGGGTCAGTCATGGCGCGGGATCAGACGGGCAGGCCGACGACAAAGCGCGCGCCAAGCGGGTCGGATGACGCATCTGCGTCCGTAGGCCGGATGTTTTCAGCCCAGATCACCCCGCCATGCGCCTCGATAATCTGTTTGGAAATGGCAAGCCCAAGCCCGGAATTGTTGCCAAACTGGCCTTCGGGCCGTTCCGAATAGAACCGTTGGAAAATCTTGGTCAACGCCTCGTCCGGGATACCTGGCCCGGTGTCTTCGACCACGACAAGCACCCGGTTTTGCCGTTTGCGCGCCCAGATGCGGATCGCATCCCCGCTTTCGCAGAATGATACGGCATTTGTGATCAGGTTGACAAAAACCTGCGCCAGCCGCCCTTCGAGCCCCTGCACCATGATCGGTTCATCCGGCATGTCAGCGATGAAGTCGATTTCGCGTTGTTCGGCATCTTTGCCGAGGAATTCGATGATGTTGCCCAGCATGCCAAGCAGGTTGAAGGCTTCTTCTTCTTCCTTGACCAACTCGCTATCAAGCCGGGACGCATTCGAGATATCACTAACCAACCGGTCCAACCGCTTGACGTCATGTTCGATCACTTCAAGCAGTTTTTCGCGTTGGTCATCCCGTTTGGCCACCCGCATCGTTCCCACTGCGGATCGGAGTGAGGCCAGAGGGTTCTTGATTTCATGGGCCACGTCGGCGGCGAACTGTTCGTTTCCTTCGATCCGCTCATAAAGTGCCGAGACCATGCCCCGTAATGCGCCGGATAGTCGCCCGATTTCATCCGGGCGCGCCGTCAAATCGGGGATACGTACTTTGACCGGTGACATGCGTCGCGCGTTCTTTTCATGGCTGGTTTCGGCAGCGGCGGCCAGATCAGCCAATGGGTTCGCGATCGTAGAAGACAGCACCAAGCTTAGCCCGATGCTCACCAACACGCCAACCAGGAAAAGTCGCAGGACCTGTTCGCGTTCTTTGCGCACAAGGCTGTCCACCTCACCCGCCGCCGTGATCACGGCGATCATGCCGACCACCTCATCCCCACGCTGAATTGGCGATGTGATAATGAAAGATGTCACACCACCAATTTCGGAGGCCGTCAGCAATGTCCCGGCTTCAATCGAGGCCAGTGCATTTTGCTGCGCGACCTCAAACAGCTGTTGTTCGGCAGTTTTCAGTATCACCGGTTCTCGGAAAAACCCGATAAAGCCGCTCCAGATACCGCCGATGAAGTCTGTAATAAATGTGCCGCCGGTCGTGTTGACGAGTTCGGCAATCTCGTTTGCGCCCAGACTGCCGGTGGCCGTTGCCACAAGCGTCGCGTCCGGGGCGAAGACAGAAACCTCCACCCCGCCGCGCAAATTCAACGCAGCCAGCGTTTGTGCCGGATCCACCCCGTCGGCTGTTACAAGGTTGATCGGGGCGAGTGTGGGCAACTGCGCCTCGAACACATTCGCGATCAGCTGCGCCTCATTGACCAGACCTTTACCACGTTGAAACGCAAGGTTGTCACGCGACGGGTTGAGGTAAAGCACCCCTGCAATCAGCAGGATCAGCGCGATCAGGTTGAAGGTAACAATTTTGCGCGCAATCGGTGAGCCGCGCAGCGATAGCAGTCCCCTGCGCGCCTGCTGGCTTTCTTCTGCGCTGGGGTTGATGCCGTCTGGTTCGATCCAGTCATCACCCAACAGCAGTTCAGGCTCGCGCGCGGCTGCGCGTACAGAGTTCAGATCTCGTACGTCAAGCTTTGGCGCGGCTGTCATGCCTTACTCTTCGTTGTAGCGGTACCCGATGCCATAGAGGGTCTCAATCGCGGAAAACTCGTTATCTGTGTTACGCATCTTTTTGCGTAGACGTTTGATGTGGCTGTCGATGGTTCGGTCATCAACATAGACCTGATCATCATAAGCGACATCCATTAACTGATCACGACTTTTCACAAATCCGGGGCGCTGTGCAAGCGCCTGAAGCAGCAGAAACTCGGTGACGGTCAGGGAAACGTCCTGCCCTTTCCATTTCACGGCGTGGCGCAGCGGGTCCATCACCAGTTCACCGCGCACCATAACCTTGGTTTCTTCGGTTTCTTCGATCTCTTCGCCCGCAATCGCATCCTGACGCCGCAGCAAAGCCCGGATCCGTTCCACCAGCAACCGCTGCGAAAACGGCTTTTTGACATAGTCATCGGCGCCCATGCGCAGGCCAAGCACCTCATCAATCTCATCATCCTTGGAGGTCAGGAAAATGACCGGCATCGATGTCTTTTGGCGCAGTCGTTGCAGCAGGTCCATGCCGTCCATGCGCGGCATCTTGATATCCAGCACGGCCAGTTCCGGCATCCGTTTGTTGAACGCCTCAAGTGCGGCCTGACCATCATTATATGTTTCGACCTCAAAACCTTCGGCCTCGAGCGTCATGGATACTGAGGTCAGGATATTCCGGTCATCATCAACCAATGCAATTCTGGACATGGGATCGTTCCCCTACATAAATCTGTGTTTATCACTTTGTTACGTAAACTATTCTTCTTTTTATTAAGACGAATCAATCCCTAAGTCTTCTTCCCTCACAGAACCGGGATGATTGCTTCAAATTTGCCCGTTTGATGTTCTGTTAACTTTGCCACCGGTGCGGGGCGTCAAATTGGTTGCGCTAACACCGATTTGGTTGCGCTAACTGTGGCAAAGCGCACTATCGGCAATCGAAAACATGGTGTTAATGAGAAGGCATAGTCGGCAAACCCGGCCCATCATTTAAGGAGCGAACCCATGGACCACGGTACGGTCAACCCCACGATGAAGCTTGAGGATCAAGGCATCACAGGGCTGGGTTATGTGTATTACAACCGCACCGAGGCCGAATTACAGGCCGCTGCTGTCGCCGATGGCGAAGGCGTCACCGGCAAAGGCGGCACATTTCTGGTCACCACTGGCAAGCACACAGGCCGGTCGCCAAAGGATAAATTTGTCGTTCGGACCCCCGACGTCGAAGACACGATCTGGTGGGAAAACAACCCGCCGATGGAGCCCGCAAAATTCGATCTGCTTTACGCCGACATGCTGGAGCATATGAAGGGTGGCACCTATAATGTGCAGGACCTTTTTGGCGGCGCGGACCCCGCACATCGCCTGGATGTCCGTGTTGTGACCGAGTTGGCATGGCACGGGCTGTTCATCCGCCACCTGCTGCGCCGTCCAGAGCGGTCAGAACTGGAGAGCTTTAGCCCCGATTTCACGATCATCAACTGCCCCACATTCAAGGCCGACCCCGCCAAGCACGGCTGCAATTCCGATACGGTCATCGCCCTGAATTTCGACAAGAAGCTGATCCTGATCGGTGGAACCGAATATGCTGGCGAAAACAAAAAGTCCGTGTTCACCCTGTTGAACTACCTGCTGCCCGAAAAAGGCATCATGCCGATGCATTGTTCGGCCAACCATGCCCCCGGAAACCCGGTGGACACAGCTGTGTTCTTTGGCCTGTCCGGCACCGGCAAGACCACGTTGTCTGCTGACCCATCCCGCGTTTTGATCGGTGACGATGAACATGGTTGGTCTGATCGGGGCACCTTCAATTTTGAGGGCGGCTGCTACGCCAAGACCATCGGTCTGGACCCCGAAGCAGAGCCGGAAATCTACGCCACCTGTTCCATGCCGCACACGGTCATCGAAAACATGGTGTTTGATCCCGAAACCATGGAACTGGATTTCGAGGATGACAGCCTGACTGCCAATATGCGCTGCGCCTATCCGCTAAACTACATCTCGAACGCGTCCGACAGCGCGCTGGGTGGGCACCCCAAGAATATCATCATGCTGACCTGTGATGCGTTTGGCGTGCTGCCCCCGATTGCGCGGCTGACCCCGGCGCAGGCGATGTACCACTTCCTCTCCGGCTTCACCTCCAAGGTGGCTGGGACAGAGCGTGGTGTGACAGAGCCTGAACCCACGTTCAGCACCTGTTTTGGCGCCCCCTTCATGCCACGCCGTCCAGAGGCTTATGGCAATCTGCTGCGCAGCAAGATCGCCAGCCATGGCGCCACATGCTGGCTGGTCAATACCGGCTGGACCGGTGGCGCCTATGGCACCGGATCGCGGATGCCGATCAAGGCAACCCGCGCCCTGCTGAGTGCCGCCCTTGATGGCACGTTGATCGAAAGCACATTCCGCAAGGACCCGCATTTCGGATTTGAAGTCCCGATTTCAGTGGATGGCGTTGATGATGCCCTGCTTGACCCCCGCGCCACCTGGGCGGATCAGGCCGCTTATGACGCGCAGGCCGAAAAGCTGGTCACGATGTTCAGCGACAATTTCGAAAAATACGTGCCCTTCATTGATGACGATGTGAAAGCCGCTGCAATCGGCTGAACAACAGCCAATCGAAAACACAAAACGCCGCGCGGGTGGAAATGACCCGCGCGGCGTTTTTTTGTCGAACAATGCAGTCAGGTTAACCCATTCAAGCAGTACCCAGCCCAGTTTTGCGACGCTATCCCTGAACGCAAGCCCCCACGAAAGGCAGGCAGTTATGGATTTTGCAGACGGTTTCCTAGAAGATGATCCTATCGATATGCAGAGCGGACCATCGCCTTCGTCGCGCATGACAAAAGTTGAAAACGCACGGGCAGAGCCTTTCCGCTATGTGTGTTCAATCGAAGCGACATTCGACCAAGAAGTCTACGATTTCGCTTTCAACAAATATGCCCGCCAAGGCGGCGCGCTGTCGCGATCCGTCAAGATGACCGGTTCGGGTTTCGTCATCTCGCCGCACCATGTCCTGACTGCGGCCCATGTCGTAAATGGATGGAAAACAAAGACGCCCCGCGGCAGGCAGGACAGTATCCAAGCGGCCCAGGTGCGGGTGACCCCTGCCCGCAGACCCAGCGCGAATCCCGGACACAAACGCGGACCATTTGGTGTTTGGAAGGTAAAGCGGATAATGACGCCGAACCAAGCCTTCAGCTTGCTGAAAATCCCCACTGGGCAAACGATGTCGCAGCTTTTGCTGAAATCACGGGCCTTTGATTTCGCCCTTCTTGAAATCAAACCCAAACGATCAGCCGGCGGGGGCGTAAGGCAGCTGGGCTATGCAAAGGCGCGGGGATCGAAAGTACCACTTGGGTGGTGGTGCCGATCTGGCGAAAACGCGATCAAACGGACCTATTCGGGCAATGCGCGCAACGATCTGCGAAAACGACGGATCAACGTTGCGGGCTATCCATATGCCGAAACGCGCTGGGACCAGATGTATAAGGGGTTTGATGACGTTCAGAATGTCAGGAAAAATATCATAGAGCACGAGATAAAAACCCGACATGGTATTAGCGGGGGCCCGATCTGGACTTTCGACGGTCGTCGCCCCAAACCACGTCAACTCGTCGCGATCTCGGTCGGAAAGTGGGGCAGGACGCCGAAATATGCTCTTTCCGTCCAAGGTCTGTCTCAAGGGTCAATCTTCCATATCGACTTCGTCAAATTTCTAAAAGACCGGATCGATCCCCAATATCTGTGCTTCGTTTGAACAATGCAGTGCGGTTGTTGAGTATGATGCCTTTGGTTTCACATGGAGTAAGCCCCAACGCATAGGTAGGTTTTTTCTGCCGTTCCACATTGATCAGGCTTTGGTTAGATTGCGGGTTATGAGAACGTTTCTTTCCGCTTTGGTTCTGGCTACCCTTCCCGCTTTTGCGCTGGCCGAGGCCACTGGCAAGGTTTTGACCGGTCCTGAGATAGCGGGTGTTGAGGTCGGTGTCATTTGCCCGCCGGAACCTGTCGGGTCTTCCCCTGCCCCGGGCACCCTTGCCGGAACCACGCATGTCATTGATGAAGATCCGCCATTTGTGTCCAACACCCGCATCGTGCCTGCGGCGATTGGGATTGGCTTTGGCGTTAAAGCGCTGGCCACAGATGCGGCGGGGTTGCAGGATGTTGTTATGGTTGTGACCCATCCACCGATGGGCAAGGAAAAGATCAGTACCCAGAGTTTTCAGACCCGGATCGGTGGCAATGCCCCTTCGGTCACGTTCTATCAGTTTGACTATGCTTATGAGCTTGTCACCGGGCGCTGGCAGATGACGGCGATGTCGGATGATACGGTTCTGTATCAGGCCAGCTTTGATGTTGTCCCGCCGCAGGATGTGCCTGAATTGGCAGGCGTTTGCGGCTACGAAAACCTGCTGTCTGCGCTTACCCCATCAGCCCCCGCCGCACGAGGTTGACCCCTGCCACCAGCAGGACAGCCAATGTCGCCTTGCGAAATGCCGCCTGATCAATCCGGTCCTGCACCCATAGCCCCGCCCCCATCCCGGCCAGTGCTGGCAGCACCATGGCGATGGAAAACGGCACGGTTTCGGCCCGCAACACCCCCGATTGCACATGCGCACCCAATAGCGCCAGCGCGCCCAGCCCATAGATTGTGCCCTGCGCGCGCATCTGGTCCTGTTTTTCGGTGCCGATTGCCGTGAGGTAAGCAACCGTTGGCGGCCCCCAGACCCCGGACAGCCCGCCCATGAACCCGGCAAAACTGCCGACTGTGGCCTCCCACCCGATGGACTGGCCGCGCAGCCGCCCCCGCCACCCAATCAGTTGCAATAGCGCAAAAGCCGCAACCGGTATCCCGATCAGCAAGAACAGCGCCCCTTGCGGCAGTGACCGGACCAGTTGGGCGCTGAGCACCAATATGCCAAGACAGCAGATCACATAGATCTTGAACATCTTGACCGTCTCGACCGCTGCCGCGACCCCTTGCCGAAGCGCCTGCCAAAGGTTGGACACCAATGTTGGGATGATCAGTGCCGCCAGCGCCAGTTCGGGGGGCAGGAATGTCGATAGCCCTGATATCATGACCATCGGCATGGCAAAGCCAACGATCCCTTTCACCGCGCCAGCCACAAAGGCCACGGCGAAGGCCAGAACCAGAAATGACGGACTGATTGTCTGCAGCAGAATATCCATTATTGTCATGGTTTAGCGGTGTTGATCTACGGGCGCAGCAGAAATCGCCTGCGACATTAATGTTCCCTGAAGGGCTTTGATGCGAATTAATATTGCGCTGCAATTGCGAAGGCGCTATCTCTGCACCTGCACAATGAGGGGAATCGCGATGCCACATGACGGACAGGATATGACTATGCAAACGACACCTGTACTGGCCGATCTTCTGGACCTGACCGCCGCCGCGCTGTCTGCTGTGCAGGATGTCACCGCGCGCGCCAAAGATGCGGTACGGGCGATGGTTTTAGATGGTGATCGCGTGTCTGCCCGTTTGATCGAAGAAAACCAGACAGCCGCCCACGGACTGGCTTGGTTGGCCACATATGCACAGGCCCTCGAACAGATGCAGGGCTGGGCCAGCAAACTGGATGCGGCGGGCCGGTTTGGCGAGGTGGAGCAACTGATTCACCAGATCGCCTTTGGTGAATACCTTTGGCAAATTTATGGCGGCATCCAGATGAACCAGGGCGAGGTTGTGCGCCTGCAGGATATGGGATTGAGCCAGGACGATATGCGCGCTCTGATGGCCCCTGCGGTCATGAGCCTGACCCAGTCTGGCAATACGCAGGCCGCCCGCACAAGGCTATGTGCCCTGATGGAAGAGCAGGCCGCCAATATCACCGTCGGCGCATCCGGTCTGGATGAAGAGCTGGAGATGATCCGCGAACAGTTCCGCCGCTTCAGCGTGGAAAAGGTAGAACCTTTCGCCCATGACTGGCACCTCAAAGATGAGCTGATCCCGATGGATGTCATCGACGAGATGGCTGAACTGGGCGTGTTTGGCCTGACCATTCCCGAAGAATACGGCGGTTTCGGCCTGTCAAAGGCATCCATGTGCGTGGTGTCCGAAGAACTATCGCGCGGCTATATCGGCGTTGGGTCGCTTGGCACACGGTCCGAGATTGCAGCAGAACTGATCCTGTGCGGCGGCACGGACGCCCAAAAGGAAAAATGGTTGCCTGGACTGGCCAGTGCCAAGATTTTGCCGACCGCCGTGTTTACCGAACCCAATACCGGGTCCGATCTGGGGGCGCTGCGCACAAAGGCGCGCAAGGATGGCGATGACTGGATCATCACCGGCAACAAGACATGGATCACCCATGCCGCCCGGACCCATGTGATGACGGTTCTGGCCCGGACAATCCCCGATACTGACGACTACAGGGGTCTGTCGATGTTCCTGGCCGAAAAGACACCCGGCACAGACGAAGAACCATGGCAGGACCCGGGTATTTCAGGTGGTGAAATCGAAGTGCTCGGTTATCGCGGCATGAAGGAATACACGCTGAACTTTGACGATTTCAAAGTGAAGGGTGAGAATCTGCTGGGCGAAACCGAAGGCCGGGGTTTCAAGCAGTTGATGCAGACCTTCGAAAGTGCGCGTATCCAGACCGCCGCCCGCGCGATTGGGGTGGCACAATCAGCGCTGGATGAGGGGATGCGTTATGCCCAAGACCGCAAGCAGTTTGGTAAAGCGCTGATCAACTTCCCCCGTGTGTCTGGCAAACTGGCCATGATGGCGGTTGAGATTATGGTCGCGCGTCAGCTGACCTATTTCAGCGCCCACGAAAAAGACAATGACCGTCGCTGCGATCTAGAGGCTGGCATGGCCAAGCTGTTGGGCGCGCGTGTTGCCTGGGCCTGTGCAGACAATGCTTTGCAAATCCATGGCGGCAACGGGTTTGCGCTGGAATACAAGATCAGCCGTATCCTTTGCGATGCGCGCATCCTGAACATCTTTGAAGGGGCTGCCGAAATTCAGGCGCAGGTCATCGCAAGGCGGTTGCTAGGATAGGCAGGCAGTCGCTGCTCTGGCTTTCTGTTTGGCCTTCTCGCTATGCTAGGCAAATGGGCAAACGGCTCTTTCATTTCAGCGAAGACGACGCGATCGCGCTGTTCGAACCGCGTTCTGTTGCCGTGCCGGCGCCAAGGAGGCCGGGCCATCAGTGGTTGAACGGGCCTCTGGTCTGGGCGATCGAGGCCGCATACAGCGCCCTGTACCTGTTTCCACGAAACTGTCCTCGTATTGTGATGTGGCGGACGCCAGATACCCGTGAATCTGACGTTGCACTCTATTGGGATAACCCGCAAAACCGGATGGTTGCGTTTATTGAGGACAGTTGGAGCAAGCGTTTGAACGACGCATGCCTGACCAGATACACGCTGCCTCTACACTCCTTCATCGATCTGCATGATGCAGGTATGCATGTGTCAAAACAGGCGGTGCGACCCAAGGACAAGGTCCAACTGACAGGTTTGCCAAAGCATCTTGAACGGGCAGGTGTGGAGTTAAAGACCCTCGAAAAGCTGACTGACCTGAAGGCCGCTTGGGCAAGCTCACTTCATGTGAGCGGTGTCAGATTACGGAACGCTACAGGTTGGGCGACCGGTTAATCCAGTTGCCGCGCCTCATCCATCAGCATGACGGGGATACCGTTACGGATAGGGAAGGCAACATTGGCCGGTTTCGACACCAATTCCTGTTTTTCCGCATCATAGGTCAGCGTGGCCTGCGTCATCGGGCAGACCATTGCCTCCAGCATTTTGGGATCAAACGGTGTCTCGCTCATTGCATGATCTCCTCGCCAGAACCGCCGCGCAACGCAAATTCGATCAGGGTCGTCAGTGTTTCCCGCCGGGTCCTAAGCGACGGGGCTTCAAGCAGGGCTTGTTTGTCCTCGGGTTCAAACGGGCAGAGCATCGACAAGGAATTGATCAACAGCTCGTCATCCGCTTCGCTCAGGCTATCCCAATCAGTGGATAGCCCCTGATCTTCGAAAAAGCGGTTCAATGCGCCCATAAAAGCGGGCCGATCAAATTGCGGGTCCTTCTCGGACGCGCCAAGATCACGCTCAAACCCATTCCAATTGACAGTGCAGCGTCGGTAGGGTGTGAACCCTTCAATCTCTTCCACGATCCGAAACCGCGAAGCCCCAGACAGCGTGATCATGTATCGCCCGTCTTCGGTTTCGGAAAAGGCTGTCAACTTGCCCGCACAACCGATCGTGTGCAGTTTGCCCGACGCGCCTGGCGCGTCATAGGGCTGCACCATGCCGATCAACCGGCTCGACGTTTTCAGCACATCATCCAACATCGCCAGATAGCGCGGCTCAAACAGATGCAGTGGCAGGCGGGAACGCGGCAATAGCAGCGCCCCGGGCAGGGGGAACACCGGAATGGTGTCTGGCATGTCGGTGGGTGATATCATGACATTTGACTTAGCCCGCAGGTCCGATCAGGCAAATATCAAGGATGAAAGTTTCCGACGCCCGTTCAGGATAATTGGATCTTTCGCCTCATGCGCATCGAAAATCTTAAAGAGCTGGGCCTTGGCTGCCCCGTCATTCCATTCACGATCCCGGCGAAAAAGTTCCAGCAATACGTTCACTGCTTCTTCGACATTGCCGTTTGCATGCAGGGCGATGGCCAGATCGAGCCGCGCCTGATGATTGTCGGGCTCCGCCTCGACCGTTGCCTGCAATTCGGCAACGGGACCCGCATTTGCAGCCTCACGCGCCAGCGTGATTTGCGCATGCACCGCCTCCAGCAAAGGATCCGTCGAAATCTCGGCCGGTGCGCCATTCAGGATCGCCTCTGCCTGGTCAACATCATCCAGCGCAAGATAGGCCCGGACCAACCCTGCATAGGCGGCGGCGTTGGCAGGTTCTTCCTGCAGGATCGCGGCAAAGGTTTCGGCGGCATCCGTGGCAGCCCCATCATCCAGCATCTGATTCGCAGCTTCGATGGCAGCACCCAGCCCTTCGGGCTCGGCGTCACCACCCAGATCAGCCACTTTGTTCACGAAGGCTGCAACCTCGGACGGGGGCAGCGCACCTTGAAAGCCATCAACCGGCTGGCCCTTATAGAACGCATAAACGGTGGGGATCGACTGCACCTGCAACTGCCCGGCATAGACCTGATTGGCATCAACATCGATCTTGACCATTTTGACCCGGCCACTGGCCTTTTGCACCGCAGCTTCCAATGCAGGGCCCAGGGTTTTGCAGGGGCCACACCATTGTGCCCAGAAATCCACGATTACCGGAACCGTTTGCGATGCCTCAATCACATCCTGTGCAAAACTCGCGTCGGTGCCATCAATGACCAGATCACCGGCAGGGGTGCCTTGCGTTTCGCCAAGTTCCAGCATTGTCTTCTCCATTTATCGGCAGCATGCCCCTATATGTGGTCAAGTCGCCCGAAGGCCAAGGGGTTTTCCCGCTTTACCTGATCGATGACGCCTCATAGCTTGCCGGTATGTGTGCAAAACCCGATGAAACCCGAACCGTCAGGCCCACATTGGGTGCAATTGCCGTGGTCATCCGGGCCGATCAGGTCCTGCTTGTCCGCCGCCGCAAGGAACCTGATGCTGGCAAATGGGGGTTTCCCGGTGGGCATGTCGAACCGGGCGAAACCGCGCTTGCCGCCGCCGCCCGCGAATTGGTCGAAGAAACATCAGTCCGCGCCAGTCCGCAGCGATACCTGACCAATGTGGATGTCGTTATTCATGATGATGCAGGCGTTTTGCTGTTCCACTACCTTCTGGCCGCTGTCCTTTGCCGTTATGAGGCCGGCCGCCCTATCGCCGCAGACGACGTCAGCGATGCCCGCTGGTGCGACATCGCTGATATCGGTACACTGCCCACCAGCGCGCATGTACAAGAGGTCGTGGCAATGGCTGCGATGGCGGCAACGCCAGGAAGTTGACCGTTTGTAAAAATTTCAGCGTGAGGGGGCTTGCGGTCCCTGACGCAACCTTCTAAGACAGCCAAACTTGGCGCGGGATGGAGCAGCCCGGTAGCTCGTCAGGCTCATAACCTGAAGGTCGTAGGTTCAAATCCTACTCCCGCAACCAACTTAACCTTGCCTACACCGCTGCTCGGTAGGTCTAGGTGGCTACTAGCCCCCGCAACCATTTTGACCTTGCTAGGCGCAAAGTGTAAACGGCGGAGCAATACTCGGCCACGGTAGCGGCGGCATTGTGTTGTCGCGGGCGGCGTAAAGGTCGGCCACTTTTGCCCTTTCATTTGATGGGAGGGCGTGAGGATATTTACCGTGGAATTGTATTTGAAGGTGCG
>CANMQX010000008.1 GCA_947500135.1 uncultured Paracoccaceae bacterium | reverse complement strand
AGATTGCTCATATCACCACTCGATTTTCGACCGATGAATCATGTCGTACAAAGGAAATCAATGGGTCCTGACCCTAGTCTTGGATTTTCAATAACACGAGTGGGCGACTTCGTGGGTCGTAGGGCATCAAAACAATTATCAGCGCAAGCTGAGGGCTCAAATTGCAAGAGAAACCGTGCATAGGTTCAATGTACATGCTATGTGTATTTTATGGACAGGAAAGAGTAATATTCAAACATGGGTCACAATAAAAACAATGAGTTACATGAGGTCAAATGGGCAAACTATGGGTCATTTTACATATGAAACGGGTCAGCCAACACGGCCTTTTGGGTCACAAAGCGGCCTTTGGAATAGATGCAGAGCCACCCCTTTTCTTTGATTTAGTGCATAAATAATAGAAGGTTACGCTTTATTGAGCGTTGCCTTTTTTAGAATTGTGCGCTCCTCAGTTACGCGGGCCAACTCACGCTTCAATCGTCTAATCTCGGCAGCCTGTTCTGCGACCTCCGATCTAACACGCGGCGACTTCGCGAACTGCGCCTTCCAAGTGTACAGCGACTTGGTGCTGATCCCCAGTCGCTCAGCCACTTCACTGACCGCATATCCACGCTCAACAACCTGCGCCACAGCGTCCTGCTTGAACTCGTCCGTAAACCGTATTCCCGTGCTCATATCCGTCTCTCCTTGGTTCCAAAATTACCAAGCAAAGCGTCTACAAATCTAGGGGCACCTCATGCGTCAGGTGCGGTGATCTTGCCGACTACGGCATTTCCCGCTGACACGGGCCTCGTGTCGATAACCATCGACGGCCTTGAAATTTCGCGAACTGTTTCTGCTCTTCGTTATCCGCACCAAACGACGAGACCAGAGACAAATGATCTGATCCTTGAGATGGTGGAAGCACCGCAGCGATGGTGATGTCCGCTGGATGGCAGGCATGGGCCGCTTCGCCCAGAAGGTCACTGCGAACTTTGCAATTTTACAGTGTCTGCTTACTGCGCGTCGCTGAAATCTCTGGAGATCGAAGAAAAGACCGCTCCAACCGCAGAAAGGGTGACCAGGTTTTCAACCCTGGCCACTCAGCTCCCTTTCAGGAGTGTCAGTTCAGCAATTCACGTTGAACGCGGGGCGACCCGCCCGAACCTGGATCAAATTATCACGCTGTCACTGATCTATGGGCGCTCCGTTGAGACCTTCTTTGCAGAACTCATGCAGGACTGTGCGCAAAAACTGCAGCAACGCCTCAAGCAGCTCTCACCTGAGGGATGCAAAAGCGCTCACTCATTTAACCGCGCCGATTCGCTGCGGCAGTTGCAGCAACGGCTCACTCAGCAAATACAGCATGGCAGCGCTTAGTATTCTGGCGATTGCCGTGGCGTCCGGGAAAGCGGGCTATGTCTTTCTCTCCGGCGGCAAACCGCTTGAGAAATACAGTTGCTAGTATTCAGACCATGAATTCTCATCATAGCGGTAAGTTACGAAATCCTTCCGAAATGTGTGATGTACCTTTTGTGCCAGTTCAGGATTATAGAATTTCTGCTTGGCCTTGAACGATGCGTTGTCCTTTAATCCTGCAGATTTCACCAATCTGGCTGGAGCGCCAATGAGTTCGAGAACATCAGAAAGGTCGTTAGAAAAATTTTCAAATCGACCAACGAAATGAAACTGGCAATATGGATACCACATTGTCAGGTGCTGATGAAACCAGTGACGATCCATATCAAATGATCGCTGCATTGAGACAAATTCGACAAATTCACCAAACGAAACCGGTGTATCATCAAGGTTGATTTCATTCGGTTTGCGGCCTGTCGCCTTTGCTTTGATCTTGCAGGCAACGGGCACATAATTGCGTTTTTCCGGTGACTTTTGTGGAGCAAGAATCTTGTCCTTATACGCCGACAAAAGGCGACCATAAGGATTGCGTACGAACCCAAACCGGTAATATGAAGGGGCCCTCAACACATGGAGTAGACCTGCACCCGTCAAGCGATCCGGCCCAATCATATTCGTTAGCTCTTTATTGTGAATATGGACCTCTTTTTCAATGATCTCGCTCCACGGCTTCGGCCAATTGTCCAGTTCGAGCAGAGATTTCTTGATCTTCGTACACCCAACCTTTGAATTCTCAATGTAAACAACATTGGAGTTCTGCAATAGGGTTAGACTGGACTGAAAGAAGGGTGCATAGTAATTGCTGCGCCGAATACGACGAGCGATCCACTTTCCTTTTAAATCGTCCAGTAGTGCTGATTTCATGATCTAGTCATTCCGAATGGCGCGCCATGTCATTTCGTTCCGACAGGGTGAACGTACACCAAGTTCACTATATACCTCGTGACGAATGTTCCATTTTTCGTGGAACAATTCGATGCCATCTGTCCGCATGCGCTTTGCGCGGTATGCACCGTTTTGAACGCGATTGTGAAGGACACTCAGGCTGGGATCAAAAACAAAAGTTTTTTTGTCGACGAGAAGATTCTTGACGTAGAAATCCATATGCTCACCGGATATCTTCATATGGTCGTCCCAGTGCAATACGTCCTTACCGAAGTTGCTTGTCCTGAAAACAGCCAAATTCTGCAATACATCCACATCATTGACGCCGCGCTCCATGTCGAAACACTCTGAAAATGGTAAGTGATAAAAAGGTACTCGAATGAGCGTCCCAGTCAGTGGTTCGTAGGCCGCATGAAAAGTAAAATGCCGTGTTGTTCTACAGTCTAGACGCATATCTTGCGAATAAATGATGTCACGGTAGCAACCGCCAACACCTGCTACCTCAGGTTCATTGCCCAGTGTATGGATAGCGTTTCCAAGCACGAAAGCATCGTCAACGACAAAGTCATCATCGCAGAGAACAAAGTAGTCAGTATTGACTTCCTGAACTAACAGATTGCGCGCCGCAGATAGGCCAATGTCATCTTCCATCTGCATAGTCCTAACGTCAAAATGGGTAGCAAATACATCGAAACCTTCTGGGGGATTGCTCGTTTGCAAGCCTATGACAATATCGACTGACTGATCAAATCGCGCGCGAATAGATATTACGAGGGCTTGGATAGCATCAAATCTGTCGATCGTGGTGGCGATGAATGTCAAGCGTCTAGGCCCAACTTCATAGTCTTCGAACCGTTCACGAAGATCAATTCCGGACCGTTCATAGTGAGACTTCTGGCTTTCAAAAAACCTTGCTATCTCTGTAGGTCGTATTGTTTTATGACCGTCGGGCCAGAACACATTAGTCCAATTTCCAAGGTGGATTTCTGCTGCAGCATTCCACTTGCGCGAATACAAGTTGCGAAAATTCTGACGGAAACGTTTTTTTCGGTAGGCCGCCATACTCTGTTCTGTCAAGGCATCGACGTCATAGGCTACCATGTTGGGGTTAAGCAGCATCTTAGCATCATCCCCACTCGAAAGAGCGCACTGAGTATTGAAATAGAAGTCGAGATGTTCAACGCCGATCTTTAGATCTTCGTCCCAACGAAGTCCAAGTTTGCGGTATTTTTCAACATTAAAAATACTAAAATTTTCAGCGACTTCTGCGAGGCGATAGCGCTTATCATTATCGTATCGTGGCGGACCTATACCATCGTATAAGCTGGGGTTGAAAAGTAATACAAGTTGTGCAGATGACTTGCAAAAAATAGAGTTGTTAAATGGTGGGTTGATCTGTTTATCTTGTTGTCCGTCCGGCATTGTTGATATCTTTCCAGAGCGACCACCTATCACCAAGACATCACTAGTCTCCGATAATGTGTTGTAACTCGCCTTTATTTCACTAGCTATAATTTCCACAACATCATCGTCAAGCATAAAGAAAAAGCGAGAATCACAAGATGAAAACATCTGGTTTCGTGCAGCGGATAGGCCGCAATCGTATTCGACAAACTGGGCGCTGGCCGAATGCTCTTCATAAAAAGAAACAGCGTCTTCGTCTGGAAGATTTTGATCGATCAAGATAATCCGGTTTTCCGGAAAGTGACGGCGGATTGTCCTAACGGCTTCAAAGGCGGCATGCCGTCGGTCTATTGTTGTGAATCCAAACGTTACATCTTCAACGAAGCCGCCAGAAGATGCCACTGAGGCGACTGTTGGGTTGGGCTGGATCTCTAAAAGGCCTGTCATGTTCTCTACGGTTTCGGAAACAGAAATCGAAAAGCTCGTAAGGCAGGGTTTGATGAGTCATCAAAAAACTGGCGCGGCGAGCGCCACAGCTTCGCAAGCTTGCGTCGCAGCCGGGTGCCGTTGGGTGCAGAGCGATACATCACTCTTCTTTCGCTTGCATTTGCTGGGAAGTTGCTCTGGAAAGATCCATTCGCGCTAGTTTTACGGGGAGCTTGATCGCCTGCCTTAGACTGTCTCATCTTGAGTGCTGACCGGTCGAGTCGCACATAGGGATTATCGCGGATCTGCAGATGCAGCGCATCGGCGTTTTTTGAATTGATATGTGGGTAGAGCCATGCATAAAGGCCCGGGTTGGTCAATTGATTTGAAAAAGCAAAATTTGAGCAAGCTTCCGGGCGTGCGACCTGCTCGTATAGCACCCGCATGTTTCCGCTATCTTTTAGAAGGTCAGTCGGCGTCGGGGCACCCCGATCATCCGCGACAGAAAGACAGGCAGACTGCAACGCAATCTCGATCTCATCTTGCGAAATGCTCGCCTGCCGTGCATCAGGGTCTTCAATGAAGTCATAAATTTCATGCAGTTGCTGGCTAATTGGTAGCGATGGCAGAAGCCGTTCGAACAGATTGCCCGTCGTGATCACTGGCTTCCCGGCGAGCGCCGCTTGAAGGGCGTATCTGGGCGACTGCGTAATTACCATATCTGATGCGTGGATCAGCAAGGCCAGAGATTCGCCGCTGACATCATGCGCGTTGTCCGACGAAAAGGTCTGCCCATTCCCAAGGGAAAGTCGGTCGAACACCATCGCAACCTTTTCGTTGCTAAGCAATGGAAGCAGCGCATTCACCAGAGAGCGAAACTTTACAGGGGGCATCCCGAACAAGACTTGAGATGTGTTGGCTTCGTACTTCGGTTCCTGGATATCTTCGGTGAGGATGAACAGGGGGAGTATTTTTCCGTTCCTCCACTGGCTGCGCCGGAAGGTTGTGGCATTGATAGCAGCTGTTTCAGGAAATTCCGCATGAGACGCTGCCCTTGAGTTAGGATTATCGACCGGCTTTGGCGGGATTATGCCCCCATTCTGGCACGAAAAATAAAAAGAGGTGCCTGGCGAGCCGGTTGGATAAATGAAATCAAACTCGTAGCTGCCAGATTGCAGTTTGCCAAACGCTTCGTAAAAAACTCGATCTGGCTCAATCGCCCCGATCACCGGGCGCCCAGCATCACTACGTTTGCGAAGTGTTTGAAAGTGACCAACGATGTCTGAAGCCTTGGAAACAGAAATAGGCGATTCTGGAGGATACAAAAGCGCGTTGGCTATCGATGGATCATCACTATACACTCGATATGGTTGGCCAGTTTTCAATCGACCGTTATTTTCCAAAACAATGTTGTTATGCACGAGGGCGTCAAAGCGTTTTTCGTTGCTTACCAAGCTTGATCTCCAAGCGCGCTTTTCGTGCGGAATATGAAAAAGATAAAGCCCGTGCTGCAATGCTTCGTTGCCGATCAACCATGCTGTATCCCGCCAGTTATCAGGCGTTAGAGTTTCATTGGCAGATTTACGGTGAAACTGAGTGGATTTAGCTGCGCCCGGGAATGGCTGTGGAAACGACATCAACTTCCAAAGAAAATGCCAATCTTCCATGCCCCATCCACGAAAGCCCTCATGCTGCCCACCCAATAGAGTATAGAAGCTCTTGTGAATTAGTATGGTCGAGTTAACCATTTGGATCTCGTTGACGTTTTCGTTTACTGGTCCGTAGAGGAGATCCTGGAGCGACGTAGAGCGCAATTCAGTAATCGTCATGGCTGGTGACAGCGACCCGAGATATACAACTGGAATAATGGAAAAAAAGTTTTCTGCCTGTGAGAGACGCCCGTTCTTGATGAAGCGATGTAGTAACTCTATGAAACCGTTTGGAGCGATCAAATCTATATCAGCAAATAGCAGATAGCCACCGCGGGCAGCTGCAGCACCAATATTGCGGGCTTGGGCCAAGGAATACGTTCGCGTATTGTCAGTATTTGCAATATAGGTGCCGCCAAAGGACGTCACGCTGTCCTTTATCGCAGACTTCGCGGTGTCTTCGGTCGATGAATCGACGACTATAACTTCGGTGCCATTCCGCTCTCCGCAGAAAAACGATGCGTACAGTGTTCGGTCTATGATCTGCGCGTCTGTGGTTGCTCTCACGCAAATGATAATGGACAGGTCAGTCACGGCGGCTTTCCGGTTGCGTCTTGGTGATGGTGCTATTTGACGAGCAGCATTTGACGATACACCATCTTTTCCGCGTGTTTTGGAATTTCTGGTGGCTCTGGTTATCTTAGTCATAGACGTCCACCATGGAAGTCACCCGCATTTTGACCATGGACGAGTGCCACCTTTTGCAGTGTCTGAGCGCTGTAACTGACGCCTATTCCATCCCATAAGTTGCCTTGGGTTGACAGTCAACACAGCCTATCAACCTGCGAAGGCGTGTGCCCACCGTAAGGCCCAGTCGTCAGGCCTCTTCATTTTTAGTTCTTCGTGTCGGTGGCACTTCCCCGCTTCGGTAAGGAATCCAAAAGAGCTTCTGCGCCATCTAGGCGATGCGCCACGCAACGTTTTTGCTGTTGGAGGTTCGAGAATACCGACCTTTGGGTGAACGGGAGTCGCGTTGAACTGCAGCGGAGTCCATCGAGAATCAAAGATTTCAGAGTGTCGCTTAGGCTCTGGTCATTAGTGCTGACGCGGGCATAAACGCATCTGTAAACGCCCCGTTTGGGGCACAAGAGGGAGAGAGCTAAGTGTTTGATATTAAATGGAGGCGAGTACCGGACCCGCCACCATCTTTCCAAGCCATTGGAGGGCTTGAATAATCCAGTGCGAGGTTGAGTTGTGTGTCGCACTTCGTGTCGCACTTATGCTGGCGGAAGCTCGGTTTTGTCAACCGGGGGGTAGTTGGACAAAGCCTCATCTTCGTTCCTATTGAGCTAGTCAAAGGCACTGTGCGTCTCCGTTTGTACGGACGGAGGAACAAGTTAAGCCGGGGCGTACCTTGATCTTGCCCTCGGAAGGGGTATGGGGGAAGTTACCGAAGTTAAGGAACAAGATAGGGTCACGAAAAATTGTGCCGAAATTCTCCGCCTGTTTGCTTTGAGCTGAGCTGTATATTCGAATAAGCGCATTCACAACTGACAAGCCCCATCCTCCTGTTGAACAATTGAACTGGCAAGAAAAATGAACAAAATAACAACAGAATTCAGCGAATTCGTATTGTTCTCGGAGCAGGAGCAAGCGGCATTGGATGCGCGAAGCTTTGAAAAGGACGTTCGTGGCAACTCGACCAACTTTGTTTCTTGTCTCGTTCGCAAGAAGGACGTGCAGCTTAAGCCCGAAGAACGCACTCGCCAGCTTTGGCTAGCCCGTCTAATTGGTGACTATGGCTACCCGGCTTCGCGGATTCAGGTTGAGTATCCGATCACGTTCGGACGTGATAGTTCAAAACGTGCAGATATTGTCATCTTTGATGCTGATCGGCCAACGGTCCCTTACATCATAATCGAGGTCAAACAAGGAAAGCTAAAGGACGGCAAGGAACAGCTTCGTTCATATACCCATGCGACTGGCGCACCGTTGGCGGTCTGGAGCAATGATGTTGTCGCAAAAGTTTGGCACCGAAAGAACCCGAACTACTTTGTTGATATCCACCACATGCCGCGAGTGGATCAAACTATTGAGGAGATTGTTAATCAACCTTGGTACGTTCAAGATCTTGTGGACAAAGAAAACGAACGCGAGCGTGAAGGGACTAAATCCATTTCACTCCGCGAGTTGATCGTGGACATGGAAGACGAAGTGCTGGCGAACGCAGGCGTTGATGTGTTTGAGGAGGTCTTCAAACTCATTTTCACCAAGCTGCACGATGAGATGAAGTCCCACCGGAACAAGACCCCACTTCGCTTTCGAAACACAAACACTGCATCTCAACTCAAGGAAAAAATTCAGGGTCTCTTCGATGAAGCCAAAGAGAGTTGGCAGGGCGTCTTTCTGGAAGATGAGCGAATTCGCCTGTCCCCTGACCACCTTCAGGTGTGCGTCGGTTCGCTGGAAGAATGGAAGCTCTTCAACTCAAACCTTGACGTCATCGATGACGCTTTTGAGTATCTAGTCGGCAAATCTTCGAAGGGAGAAAAAGGGCAATACTTCACACCACGTTGGGTCATCGACATGTGCGTAAAGATGATGAACCCTCAAGAACATGAGACCGTTGTAGACACGGCCTGTGGTTCGGCAGGTTTCACAGTCCACACAATGTTTCATGTATGGCGTCAAATCTATGCGGACATGGGAATACCAGAAAACCACTTGTTCACCATGGAACAGAAAGAACCTCGCGCCATCGACTATGTTCGCAAGAACGCTTTCGCTATCGACTTTGACGAAAAGAGTGTGCGTGTCGCTCGCTGCCTCAACTTAATTGCAGGTGATGGCGAAACCAATGTGCTTCATCTCAACACTCTTGACTGGAAAAAGTGGGACGAAACCGTAAAGGATGAAGACTGGCAGAACGCCTATTTCAATGGCTGGAAAGGTCTGCGTAAGCAGCAAGCAAGTAAGAAAAAGGGTGAATATAGAGACTTCAATTTCGACATTGTCATGGCTAACCCACCTTTCGCTGGCGACATAAAGCAGTCGGATATGTTGGCCCTCTACAACATGGGCGAAAAGAAAAACGGTAAGATGGAACGCGCAGTGGGGCGTGACTTGCTGTTTATTGAACGCAACCTTGATTTCCTTAAGCCTGGCGGACGTATGGCTGTCGTGTTGCCGCAGTCGCGGTTCAACAACAAATCTGACCAGAGAGTGCGCGAATATATCATGGAACGGTGCCGCATTCTTTCTGTCGTTGGGCTTCATCCAAATACTTTCAAGCCGCATACTGGTACAAAGACAAGCGTCCTGTTCTTGCAAAAGTGGAATCATGACGCCAGCAAGGGTCCGCTTTGCCCAAAGGTGGACGATTATAATATTTTCTTTGCTACACAGCAGGTCGAAAGCGTCAATAATTCGGGCCAGAAGGTTTATCTAACTGATGATGGCGGTGGACGGATCCGCGACAGTCACGGGCACTTTATTGTTGCCCATGATCTATTTAACCATGATGGGCAAACACAGGACGGAGTTGCAGAGGCTTTCCAAGAATTTGCGAGGCAAGAGAACTTAGGTTTTTTTCTGAACGCCCCTTTGACAGCGACCGCCTAAGCGCACTGTTAGAGGGGCTGGAAGCCACTGTTGTTTCATTGTCGGAAGCCATGTCTGAAAATCTGACGGGTCGATTTGATCCAGAATATTTCATCAAAATGGCTGTACGCACTTCTCGTGCATTGGAAGGAGGCCACAGGCTCGGTGACTTCGTGCAAGACGGCTATCGTGTCGTCTATGAGAACACCAAAGCGATCCCTCGCATCGAAGGTGAGGAGCTGAGCCTTCCTTACTTCTTACAAAGCGCCGACATCACCACGCCGTTCATAGACGAAGCCTCGCTTGTATGCGTACCGGAAGCTGAGTGGCTGAGATATCCAAAAGGTCGCATTAGGGAAGGTGAATTACTAATAGAAGTAAAAGGAAAGGCAGAAAAGATTGCTGTGGTTCCTCCCAACTTCCCCGCCAAGACGCTCGTGACAGGGACTTGCTTCAAACTGACGACAAAACAGCTCTGGCAGAGGTCTTTGTTGGCCGCATATTTGATTGGGCGACATGGTAAGGTGCTGAAGGACCGCCTTAAGACCAACTTACTCGTAGCATATATTGCCAAGGATGACCTTTATCGAATTCCTGTTCCAAAATTTAGCAGCAGTCTGAACGAGATGGTGCACGAATTTGTTGAAGCATCACTTGAAATCAGAGGTCAAATTTTAGCCAAGCAAAGTGAAGCAGAGCTTTGTATGCTAGAGGCACTTGATCTGAAAGAGTGGACGCCAGCAGATCCACTCACATATACTGGAAGACTGTCAGATTTTGCCCTAGAACAGCGCTGGGATGCACAGTTTTATCGTCCAAAATTCAATGATTTGACAAGACTACATAAAGAGAAATTCGATCTTTTCGACCTCAAGGGCTTACTCCTAAAGGGTCGCACGGTACCTTATTCAAGCGAAGGCGATATTCCAATCATAAGATCGGGAGATTTAACTGATATCGAAGATGAAACACGGTTGTATAAATCAAATTCGTCTGAACCAATTTTCTATTTGGAAAAAGGCGACGTCCTGATCTCTTCCATTGGTTTCGGGTCAATTGGCAAGGTCCATGTCTTTGACAAGGAAGGAAAATTTGGGACAGTAAGCGAAGTAACCGTCATTCGACAAACTGACCTTAATCCATATTATTTAGCGGCCTACCTTCGGTCCGAGCTAGGTCAGCTGCAAATCGAGCGATATATCACAGGCGCGACTGGCCAGCTTCACTTATACCCAAGGGATGTAGAGAAGTTTTTGATTCCTATCCTTTCAAAAACTGAGCAACAAAAATTTGAGCTACTCCATAACGAAGCACGAAAGCTAAAGACGTCAAGTGGAACGTTGCTAGAGGCAGCAAAACGTGTAGTCGAGATCGCTATTGAAGACGGCGAAGCCACCGCCTTTACGTATTTGGGTCAAGTGCGGGAGGTGATTTATGGCGCGACTACCTAACCAAGCACGACTATGGAAAGAGAAGGCTGAGCTCGATTATATTGGGCCGTTTATAAAGGCTTGGGCAGCGTTCAATGCCTGGTATCGACATGAAACACAAACACGAAGTGACAGGCTTGGTCTTAACTATGTTAGGGACCGTGCTAACCCTGTCAGGGCGACCATAGTTCCACTGCTTCGCCACGTACAAAACGACGAAAACGGGAGGCGGATACCGGATGCTGAAGACGCGCAAGAGTTTAAACTACTAATCTCTGAGCTGCACAGCCGTCTGGAGGCTTACCGTATTGAGGTATTCGAAGATGACCGTCTCAATCACATATCTTTCAGATCAGTATGTTTGAACAGAGGAGTCAACTTACCCCAAACGCGCACCTACAACCGTCATGTATATACAGTCACCAAAGCGAACAGACAGTGGAGTGCTGAGGTTCGCAGGGAGGGCGGAAATGTACGGTTCATGTTTGCGCATGATAATTATGATTTAGATGGCTTGATGGTCCAGCACGACTACGTCAACAGCCTTTCACCCGTTCAGCAAGATCAACTTAGAAACTTGTATCAGCAATGTAATCCCAGACCACTCAGTGACTTAACTGCTGGAACGCATCGCCCAATACAAGCAGGAGACATTGCTTTTCACTGTGAGGATACAGAGCTATTTTGTGGGCTGATCGAAATAATCTATTCAATGCGCAATGCTTTGCTGCATGGCGAATTGCAGCCGGAAGAACAGGCTTTTAGGGCGTATGAACCTGCTTACCGTATAGTCATGAAATTTCTCGATAGCATCCAATGAAAAAGAGACAGATATAGACCGTGCCGTCACGCCCATTTGACCCTCAATGGACTACC
The DNA here is from genome assembly GCA_947500135.1 of uncultured Paracoccaceae bacterium. Taxonomy (GTDB): domain Bacteria; phylum Pseudomonadota; class Alphaproteobacteria; order Rhodobacterales; family Rhodobacteraceae; genus Yoonia. Next base: position 147,931 of record CANMQX010000008.1, on the reverse strand, counting down.
GACGCAGCTAAGCTGCTCAAGTGCCTAAATGAGCTTTGCGAAGAGATGACTTTGGCTGAAGTGCGCACGCGGAAACGGAAGTCGACAGCACAACCTAGCTTTGACGCTGCAATCAGAGCAATAGTGCTGGACTTGTACCGTGCGTATGAAAGTGATCCAAGTTTAGAGGTCAGTATCCCCTCCGGTACGACTGCCCTGCAAGCAATAGGTAAGTCACGCTATGGCGCTTCGTTCATATCAGCTCGGACTTTTCAGGACGCGCTGGGCATTTTGATCAGCCAAGGCCTTGTGATTATCTCGACACCCTATTGGCACGACCCATTGGGCAAAACTAGCCGCGTAGCGCGTCACAGGGCGTCAGCAATACTCTTGAACGCTTTGCTTGACGCGGGCGCTTCCGTTGCGCTCTTGCGTCGACACAGCTCCTCTGAAGGAATAGTCTTAAAGGACGATAAAAAGAAAAAGATCGAATATGGCGATATTCAAATTGCCAACGATGCGCGAGATCGCCTTCAGATAATAAACACGATGCTTCGCAACCATTGGGCTGACATTGCGTTACCGGACAACGAACTGATCGCGCACAAAGCGGCTGTGAGTGGCAAGCGCGAGGAGGAAGCCAGTCAGTCTTTCGACTTTGCAGCAAGGACGGTTCATCGTGTCTTCAACAATGATGATTGGGAGCAAGGTGGACGGTTCTACGGCGCTTGGTGGATAAGCATTCCTTCGCAGCTCCGGCCTCTGATCTTGATCAACGGGAAGCGGACGGTTGAGGTGGACTATGCAGGCCTCCATGCAGCGATGCTATATGCAATGGATGGCCAGTCTATTCCATCAGACCCATACAAACAGTGCTATTCAAGATCGGAAAATGAGAAAGCTCGTAAAGTTGTTAAGCTAGCATTCAATGCACTGCTGAACGCGGACAGCACTAAGAAAATCAGTCCAGTTGATGGCTTCACTGAAGACTTGATGGACATGAAATGGCAGGATTTTCTTCTATATGTAGTCAGCTGCTTTCCTGAATTCGAACATCATTTCGGAACAGGGATTGGTCTTCGCCTGCAATATAGAGACAGTCTGCTTGCTGAGACAGTGATGCTGAAATTTGCCGCTCAGGGTTACCCATGCTTGCCAATCCACGACAGCTTCATTGTGCATCATGATCTACTTGATGATCTTACAAGAGCTATGCAAGAGGCGTTTGAAGCCGAATTCGGTGTGTTTGGAGAAGTAAGCTATAAGCTTGGAAAGGGAGAACGGATAACTACAGCAGGACAGGTGGATGAATTAGATATCGACGAGCTTCTAAATCCAATTGGTTATGAGGCGCGTTTGCAAGACTTCTATAACAATCAAGATCAGCTACGATCATGAGCGCATTCTCTCAATGCACATGAAGATATCACGTAAGCTACGGATTAAAAATATTATATATTATATAAAAACATACCATATTCATTTAAGTGATACTTAACAACAGACAAGGTAACAACATTCGGTCAGACCACCAGTGGCCCTCCCTCATTACTGGTAACGATAGGGTTTTAACTTTGAAATGTGGATTTATCAATTAACTTCAGATACTTAACTAGATAGGTGTATAGTCTGAAGCTTTCATCCCTGCCAGCTTGTGAACGATTTCAGTAGGATTGTCCTCAACTCCGTGGTCCCGTAGGGCGGGTTCAACGGACGCTTACAACGGCTTCGAAATTCTAGCCTCTCATGTTTGCAATTTTTTTTACGATTTCAGCAGGATCGAAGCCCAGAACCTCGCCTAACTTGATTAACTCAACAACATCGACGCGACGTTGACCGCTTTCAAGTCGCGCAATGAGGGATTGGTAGACCTTCATTTTCTCAGCAAGCTCCACCTGTGTAATGCCAGCTTCGCTCCGCGCCTCAATGAGGAAGCTGATCAGCTTGTCATGCCGTTGATCTCCGAGAGTTTTCGGCATGAAAGCCCCATGATATTGCACCGGGCTTGTTGACTATATCTTAAAAACAGGTATCTAAAATTTAGATATTCTTGACGCTTTGCCCTGTGAACCAGCCGAAGCGACGGTTGACATTTCGACTACATCACGGAGAGCCAAATGAGCCTCAACGACAAGACACCTGACCATCATGTTGCCTTCGGCGCGGCCAATGAAGGCTTCGCCGCTGCAAGCGCTAGCCTCGCCGTTGTCGGGCGGTATTGGTGGAACCTTCAAATGCGTTTGTTGGCCGCCACTGGCACAATCCAGTTCTTCAAGACGCATTGGTGGTTATTCCTGATCGTGGGGTTTCTATTATTGGCCTTCGTCGTGCCGCTTGGCCTTGCCTTTGTAGTGAGTGCATTTTGTGCAGGCGCAATGGACCCTAAGGCAAAAAACAACTTCATTGTCCCACTGAGGCAAGAAGATGTTGTTCCGACTGTGCATTCGAATGACGAACCACTCGAGGGCGTTGCTGAGCAGTCGCACTCTGAATTTCTGGAAGACATACAGCTTGCGGCTGGTCTTCACCACGTAGGCTATTTGCGCTCTATTGATCGGAAAGTTGACGATGGCGAGTTTTCAGCCGCCGCCTTGGGTGCTTTTGACGGAACCGTGCAAGCAATCGGTCTCAAGTTGTCTAACCTCGATATGCACACGATGGGTGCGGCCTTTATTGCGGGTCAACTCAAAGACCTTGGCCGGATGGAAGAAGCCGATCCGCAGTGGATAGCAGACATCACAATAGAAGCGATGACATCAGGAGCACTGGAAGCAATCCGGCTGGAAGCGAGCCGCGTGGCCTACGCTATGGAGAGGGCCATGCAGGACGGCCCTGCTCCGTACGCAGGTTAGCCAATCGTAAAGGTGTCGATAGCATCTTTGAGTTGGGCCAGTGTGTAACCTTCCCGCATATAGACTTCTTGGGTCACGCCTGACCGGGCATGACCGACAATGCATTGGATTATCGGTTCTGGCACACTCGCTTGGCCCAGTCGCGTAACGACCGTGTGCCGTAAGCTGTGAAAGACCAGTCCCGGTTGCTTGATGTGCAGCTTTGGCAAGAAGCTTTCATTGCAACAGCGCCCCAAGTTGCGACCATAGCCGCCATTTACGCTGTAGCTATAGTCTGGGAACAAGCGTACGCCAGTCTTACGGGTTGCTACAAAGTCGAGGAAGCCAAGCCGGATCAACTCAGAATGCAGCGGCACCTTGCGCCTGCCTGCCCGCGACTTCACACTTTTGTTGTCATCGCCTTCGTCGGTGATGTTGAGAAACCAAATGTCACCATCTTGCTGCACATCGGCAACGTCGAGTTGGCATACCTCATTCAAACGTGCCCCGGTGAACATACTAAGAAGCATGCCCCACTTGTGGCTGTCTTTACGCACAAGCTCTGACGTATTGTTAGTCAACTCTGCAAACATCAAACGGGTGTGCTCAGCAGTAAAGGGCTTGCGTTCTGTCTCGCTATTCTTCGCCTTAGCCACTTTCATCTTGTCGAACAGTGTATGAGGCGCGTAGCCATGCCGCTCTGCCCAATCAAAGAAACTATTGAACATCTGAATGTGACTGTTGATTGTTTTGGGCGCGATCTTACGGTGTCCCGGTTCGTTGATGACGTCCATTAGAGGCATGGCCTTAAGCTTTGGCTTTGTGTTCCGGCTTGCTGGCAATGCCTGCAAGACCTTCTTGACCGCGTTTGCGTCTTGCTTGGTGATCGTAGCAAGGAGCCTATCTGGCCCGAAGTATTCCACGAGGATATTGAGATAAGCCCGGTTCTGACCGATGGTCTTTACCGCCCATTGCCGCGCGTGTTCTGCGATGAAATCATCCACCGCCGCGCCTAACGGCGAAGACGCTGGCAGGGCGGGCACAGGGGCGGCAGGCGCTACAGCCGAGGCGTCGGCAAATGAATAGTGCTCAAGGCGCTCAGCGGCCTCCAGAACGCGCATGAGCATATCGCGGCGGCCTTTCCGTAGCTCAATCGTCGCGCGGGGCTGGCTGGCGTCCCAATCGAAGTCAGAGACGTCCATTTTGCGCTTAAAACGGGCGATAGGAAGGAATTGCGGGTGTGTCGTTTCCATCTCTACAAAGTCTTGGTGGTCCAACATTTCTTCGCGAGCCTCGATCAAGGCCTGCTTTGATAAGCCACGCTGATCCATCCAATCGAGATATTGGTCCAGCTGCGCCTTGAAAAAAGCCTGCACTTTCTCGCGTATCTCGTCTTGCCGTAGTCCAGCCAAAGTCTTGTTTTCTTGTATCAATCGGCCACAGGATGCAAGATGGCGGGCTAAATCGCCAGCCCGATCTGGGCAACGTGTCCGCAAAGATAGCCTGACTGTTCTTCTTGGCTGGCCTTCTAGCGTAGGCAACGGCCAGCGGAAGTAGAAAACCCCGTGTCTTGAAGGGGATAGATAAGATGACAGCATCATAGGGTGTATGTCCCACTTTGTGTCACACTCGACTATTCAGCCGTTAACCCATTGATTTAGAAAGAAATGGAGGCGAGTACCGGAATCGAACCGGTGTACACGGATTTGCAATCCGCTGCGTCACCACTCCGCCAACTCGCCGACCGGGGTGCTCGCGTCGGATATACCATGCCCCCGCGACGTGCAAGATGCTCTGGCGGCCTTATCACCCGTTGCCGCCACACCCCTTCTGTGGCATGAAACATCGAAACTTCTCAACCAGTGAGTTCCGCCCGTGAGTGACTATGCCGCCCGCCGCACCATGATGGTCGATACCCAGATACGTCCGTCCGATGTAACGAAATTCCCGATCATTGACGCGATGCTTGATGTGCCGCGAGAAGCCTTTGTGCCCGCCAATCTGCGTGAAGCTGCCTATATCGGTGAAAATCTGGAAATTGGCGGCGGGCGCACCTTGCTTGAGCCGCGCAGCCTGGCCAAGATGCTGGATGCGTTGGAGGTGCAACCGCATCATGTCGCACTCGATCTTGGGTGTGGGCTGGGATATTCCACCGCCGTTTTGGCGCGGATGTGCGATTTTGTCGTTGGTCTGGAAGATGATGAGGCGAGGATGGAGGAAGCCCAGACGCTACTATCTGAGCAGGGCGTGGATAATGCTGCTGTCATGATTGCCGATCTGACCGAAGGGGCCGCCAAATCCGGACCCTATGACATCATTCTGATCCAGGGCGCGGTTGAGTTTGTGCCGGATGCTTTGCTGGCGCAGCTGCGCGAGGGGGGCCGGATCGCGTGCATCTTTGCCGAAGGGGCATTGGGTGTGGTACGGATTGGGCATAAGATTGACGGCAATGTGAACTGGCGCTTTGCTTTTAACGCAGGCGCGCCTGTGTTGCCCGGGTTCCACAAGCCGCCTGCATTCGCACTTTAGGATTGGTCATTCGGCGCGGTTGCTGTATCTTTTGGAAAAAAGCATAAAGTTAGAGGCGCAGGATCATGATTAAGCGGGTAAAAATTGCCACGTGGGCCGCCGTTTTTGCGGTTGTTTCGGGTGGCGCGGCCACGGGTGAAACGCTCGCCGATGCGTTGACATCGGCCTACAATAACTCGGGTTTGCTGGAACAGAACCGCGCCTTGTTGCGCGCGGCTGATGAGGATTTGGCGCAATCGGTCGCGTCGACCTTGCCGGTGATCAGCTGGTCGGCGCAGGCCACCAATACAAGTCCGCGCCCTATACCCGGATCTGACTTGCTGCAGGCATCTGCGCGGATATCCGCCTCTTTGACACTCTATGATGGTGGGTCCAACCGACTGGCGGTGGAATCTCAGAAAGAGACGATTTTGGGGACGCGACAATCCTTGCGGTCTGTCGAGCAGGATGTCCTGCTGCGCGCGGTGCAAGCCTATATGCAAGTGCGCAGCGATACCGAATTTGTATCGCTTCGTCAGAACAACGTGCGGGTTTTGACCCAGGAATTCCGGGCCGCGCAGGACCGTTTTGAAGTGGGCGAGGTGACACGCACAGATGTTGCGCTGGCCGAGGCCCGCCTTGCTGCCGCGCGTAGCTTGCTGGCCGCTGCCGAGGGTGAATTGGCCCGGTCTATCGAAGAATACCGAGCAGCTGTTGGACGTGCGCCGCAGCAATTGCGCCCAGTTTCAGCCGCACCACTGTCGCGCGACATTCAGGACGCCAAGAACTTTGCCGTCCGTAACCACCCCGACATCAGGCAGGCTCAGCATGCCGTCAGTGCGGCAGAGTTGAATATTCGCCGGGCTGAGGCCGCATTGGGGCCGACGATTTCGCTTGAAGGCTTTGTTGCCGTTGATCCTGATGGCGACGAGTCGCGCCAGATTGGCATTCAGGCGGGTGGACCAATCTATAGCGGTGGCCGGTTGTCCAGCCAGATCAGACAATTCATGTCGCGTCGTGACGCAGCGCGTGCAGGTCTCCTGGTGACGACGCAGGGGATCGCCCAGCAGGTCGGTAACGCCTATTCTTTCCTGCGGGTTGCCCGTGCATCCCGTGGCGCATCCGATCAGCAGATCCGCGCTGCGCGTGTCGCATTCGAAGGGGTGCGTGAAGAAGCAACACTTGGCTCTCGCACCACCCTTGATGTGCTGAACGCAGAACAAGAGCTGCTTGACGCGCAGGCCAACCTGATCTCTGCCCAGGCAGAAGAGGTGATTGCGTCCTATTCCGTTCTGGCCGCCATGGGTTTATTGAATGCCGATCATCTGCGCCTGCCTGTGCAGCAATATGATCCATCGCAATACTACAATCTGGCCAAGGATGCCCCGATTGCGATGTCGCCGCAGGGCGAAGCCCTTGATCGGGTTTTGCGCGCAATCGGCGACTAACCTCAATGAGGCGTTCATCTTTGTTGTTTGCGTTCCGACTATGCGCTAGGTTGTGCAAGGCGGGGCGCAACGTCGGGATGAGTTATGTCCAACACTCCTAATCCAAATGAAATTGACGAGGTCATGTCGTCAGTTCGTAAACTGGTGTCGCGTGGTGAGCGATCGCCTGACGCCACAACTGACAGCGACGCGCCGTTTGAAACTGCGACCGCCTCGGAAAGACTGATACTGACGCCTGCCTTGCGGGTTGATGAACCTGATGAGCAGGATGGGGAGCCGCCCGCGCCATCTGACGAAGATCGCGCCAATGTCCTGGTGCTGGACCCCGAGAAGCATGCGGAACTCGGGCCCAATGATGCGACGATTGCCCAACTTGCAGCGGCGGTTGCCGAACCTGTTGAGGATTGGCAACCCGAAGAGACAGAAGCCTTTGACGAAGCTGATTGGGCTGTCAGTGCGATGGGCGCATCTGATGAGCCGGAATTTTTTGACGTTGCAGACGAAGCGGACAGGCAAGATGAGCATGTGGATATGCCATCGGACCCAGATGATGAGCTTGCTGCGTTTCTGCCGCAGGAACCCGCCATCGACCCTGCTATGTTGCGCGAGATGATTGCGCAGATTGTTCGTGAAGAGCTGGCTGGTGACACAGGTGAGCGGATTACCCGCAACGTACGCAAGTTAGTTCGGCGCGAGATCAATCTGATATTGGCGTCCCGCGATCTGCGTTAGTCAAGCAGGTCGCGCGGCACAAATTTCTTACAAAGAAATTTGTCAAAATCCTTCATAGGATTTTGCTGGCCCCTAAGTTCCGTCCATGATTGCAAGGAACTGATCGATATCGAGATGGCTCTCGATATGTGTGGCCAGCGCGTCCAGCGTGTCTTCTACGCCCCCGGCGTAATGATAATGGGACAGCGGCACGCCGCATTGCGTAAAGAAGGCGGATCTGAACTGATCCGCTGCAAATAGCCCGTGCAAATAGCATCCCATGATCCGCCCGTCAGGGGATGCTGCCCCTTCACCGCGCCCATCCAGTGCAAGCCAGGCCCTGTCACAATCCGGCCCGCTGGTATCCCCAATATGGATTTCATAGCCCGCCACAGTATCGCCAGTCGGCAGATAGATAGCAGTTGACCGGGCCAGCCGTTTCTGCGGTTTCATGACGGTCCGCACATCAAGCAAGCCAAGCCCTTTGACCTGCGATGGTGGCCCTTCAATCCCATCTTCATCAATGATCTCATGCCCCAGCATCTGATAGCCGCCACAGATCCCCAAAACGCGCCCACCGCGCCGTACATGCGCCTCTAGATCGATATCCCAACCCTGGGCGCGAAAATGTGCCAGATCGGCAATTGTCGATTTTGAACCAGGGATGATGATCAGGTCCGCATCGCCGGGCAGGACGCGCCCGGCCTCGATAATCTCAACGCTGATGCCGGGCGTGGCCGCGAGCGGGTCAAGATCATCAAAATTGGCAATCCGGTTCAGGCGGGGAACCGCGATCTTGATATCGCCGCCTTTGCTGCTTGCCACATCCATCACATCTTCGGCGGGCAGTTTCCATGCGTCAGCGAACCATGGCAGAATGCCCAGCCCAGCCCAGCCGGTCTGATCAGCAATGATCCGCATCCCGTCTTCAAACAGGGTTGGGTCGCCCCGGAATTTGTTGATCGCAAAGGCGCGGATCAGGGCGCGGTCTTCGGCTGGCAGCACCGCATGGGTGCCGACCAGTTGCGCGATCACACCGCCGCGATCAATATCACCGATCAGAACAACCGGGACCCCCGCAGCGGTGGCAAAGCCCATATTGGCGATATCGCCGCTGCGCAGATTGACCTCTGCCGGGCTGCCTGCACCTTCGACCAGCACAAGATCATGGGCCTTGCTCAGTCGCTGGAAGCTTTCCAACACCGGGGGCAGCAGCTTCGCCTTTTGTTTGCCGTAGTCACGGGCCTTCATGGTGGCAAAGCGCGTGCCTTGCACGATCACCTGCGCGCCAGTATCCGTTTCGGGCTTCAGCAGAACCGGGTTCATGTCGATCATCGGCTCCAGCCCACAGGCCAACGCCTGCAGGGCCTGCGCGCGGCCAATCTCGCCCCCATCGGCGGTCACGGCGGCGTTGTTGGACATATTTTGCGGCTTGAACGGCGCGACGGACAGCCCGCGACGGGAGCAAGCCCGTGCAAGCCCGGCCACCAGCATGGATTTACCCACGTTGGAACCGGCCCCCTGGATCATGATTGCACTGGTCATCGCGTCTCCCTCCGATAGGTTCATAGGGGCGCATAAGGCGCAGGGAAAGAGCATGAATACACCCGCACATCTAATTTTTGGCCTGACGGTCTTTGCCAAGGCAGGCAGACCAACCGTCACCGCTGCTGCGCTTGCTGGGGCATTAATCCCCGACCTGTCACTTTACCTGATGGCAGGCTGGCATTTGCAAGTGCTAGGCACATCGCCCCAGCTGGTATTTGGGCAGCTATATTTTTCGGATGCATGGCAAAGCATCTTTCGGATCGACAATTCAATGATCCTTTGGGGGATCGCCCTGACATTTGGCTTGATGTTCCGCGTACCGGTGATGATCGCCTTATGCGGGGCAGCAATGCTGCATCTGGTTGGGGATTTCCTGCTACATCACGATGATGGGCGGGCGCATTTCTGGCCGATCAGCAACTGGATTTTTCAAAGCCCGGTCAGCTATTGGGACCCTGCGCATTACGGCACAATTGTCGGTGCAATCGAAGTGGGTGCATCACTGTTATGCTGTGCGGTGTTGTGGCGACGGTTCAGCGGGGTGGTGATGCGCGGGTTGATCGTATTCTTGGGGCTGCTGGAGTTCGCTCCGTTCATCCTGTTTGCGATCATTTTTTCGGGGCCATAAAAAAGAAAAGCGGCCCCCGCAGGAACCGCATTTTCAATCGCAAAGCGCGTGCAGGATCAGGCGGCTTTCGCCTCCTGTTCGGCTGCATTGCGCCGTTCACTTTCTTCGCGGGACAATGCAACAGATGTACGCACACCCTTGCCCACGAATTCCATCAGGCCTTCGACAACCCGCTCATTGGGGTCGATGCCAGCGCATGACAACACTTCGCGGCCATCGCGTGAACGTGCCCAACGTGCAATCTGTTCTGGCCCATTGCCGTATTTCTTGTCATCCGCAATTGCATCATCCAGCGCAGCCAGAACGACAGCGGCGAACAATTTGCGGGCACGGTTGCCTTGTTCATTGTTGAACGCTGTACCGTCGACGAAATCTCTCATCTATAGTTCCCTATTTTTGTTCTTGTACTTCCGCGTGAGCGCCAATATGCCCATTTGAGTCCGATTCGGGGGCGCTCATTTGGAATGGCAGCTATGCGTTTAATGCATAGCTGCGTGCAGCCGCACCGCTTCTTTCTCATGACCTTGTCAGACACCCATCGCCCAGATATAGGCGGTAAGACCCTCGTTTCAACCTTTTGTTAACTACCAAACACGAAGTGACCCATGCCCAAAATCAACGGTAACGAAATTCGCCCCGGTAACGTGCTGGAACATGATGGTGGCCTTTGGGGCGCTGTCAAAGTGGATCATGTCAAACCCGGCAAGGGTGGTGCATTTGCACAGGTTGAGCTGAAAAACCTGCGCGACGGGCGAAAGTTGAATGAACGGTTCCGTTCCGCCGACAAGGTTGAACGTGTACGTCTGGATCAGAAGGATCAGCAGTTCCTGTTTGAAGATGGCGACATGCTGACATTCATGGATAGCGAAACCTATGAACAGATCGCCCTGCCATCGGACATCCTGGGCGACCGCCGCCCGTTCCTGCAGGATGGGATGATTGTCCAGATCGAGTATTACGGCGAAGAGGCGTTGAATGTCAGCCTGCCGCAGAAAGTGGTCTGTAAGGTTGTGGAAACCGAGCCTGTGGTAAAGGGCCAGACCGCTGCAAACAGCTTTAAGCCCGCGACGCTGGATAATGGCATCCGGGTCATGATCCCACCATTTGTCGGTCAGGACGAAAATATCGTGGTTAATACAGAGACGTTTGAATACGCCGAACGCGCCTGAGCAAGAGACGCCGGTTCAGGCCTAGCCTATGCGGGTAAGGCTGGCTTGCCCCGCCTGCATAACGCCCGTTGCCCGATCAAACCGCAAAAATGCGATCCCTTCGTTCCCGCTGATCGTATGCAGCGTGCCTGCTGGTTTCCCATCTGTTGTAATCGCATCACCGGTTCGGGCCTGCCCATCTATCTTGACGCGCGCCAGCCCTTTTTTCAGCGTGGTCTTATGCTTCATCCGGGCCACAATTTCCTGGCCCACGAAGCATCCCTTTTTGAAATCCACGCCGTTCAAGGCCTCAAAACCGCATTCGAGAATATAGGCGTCTGGTGTCAGCTCAATACCGGTTTCCGGGATCAGATGTGCCACACGCAAAGCATCCCAATCGGTGTTGTCGCTTTCATCCGTTTCACTGTAAAGCCGCCAACCCAGGGCGGGATGCCGCGGGTCCGCGATGGCGCCATCAGGCGCAGGCCCGGTGCCGCGCGACACGATCAGGTCCAGCTCGACGATCTGCACATCGGCGCGAAGCCGGTACATGGTCAGCCGCTGCGCCAGCGCCGGGGCGATTGCACTTGCCACATCAATCACGATCTGGTCGGCCTGCCGCAGCACAAAGAAATCGGCGATGAACTTACCCTGTGGCATCAGCAGGGCCGTGTAAACCAACGTACCTTCCGGCTTGGCGATGTCATTGGTGACAAGCCCTTGCAGGAAATCATCCCGGTCTGACCCGGTAATCGCAATAAGCGTGCGTTCAGTCATCTTTTTCAGCCTCTGATTGAGAGAACTGCAATCGATGCAAATCGGCATAGATACCGCCCCGCGCCAGCAGTTCATCATGCGAGCCTTGATCGACAACGCGCCCGTGATCCATCACCACGATGGAATGCGCATTGCGCACAGTTGAAAGCCTATGCGCAATAACCAGTGTCGTCCGGCCTGTGGACAGCTGGTCTAGCGCCTGCTGCACCATGGCTTCTGATTTGGTGTCCAGCGCGCTTGTTGCCTCGTCCAGCAGCAGGATGGGCGTGTTGCGCAACAGTGCCCGTGCGATGGCGACACGCTGTCGTTGCCCGCCTGATAAGCTAGAGCCGCGCGGCCCAACGGGTGTATCAAGCCCATTGGCCAGTTTCGGCAGAAAGTCACTGACAAAGGCCGCGTCGATTGCCTCTTGCAGTTGCGCATCGGTCACGTCCTCGCGTCCCAACAGGATATTGTCGCGCAGGGTTTCATCAAACAGGGTAGAATCCTGCGACACGACGGAAAACATGCCACGCAGATCCATCAGGCCCATCTGCTGGACCGGGATGCCGCCCACGGTGACAACCCCGGTTTGCGGATCGACAAGCCGGGTCAGCACGTTGAACACCGTACTTTTGCCTGCGCCGGATGCACCGACAAGGGCGGTCGTCTTGCCTGCCTCGGCGGTAAATGTGGTGCCGCGCAGGACGGGCAGTTCGTCATAGTTCAGTTCGACCGCATCCAGCTGGATGGCGGGTGCGTCTTTTGGCGCAGGCAGCGGCTTGGCAGGCGACAGGATCGTGGGTTTGATCCCAAGCACCCATTGCACCCGTTCGATACTGGCGGCCGCACGCTGCAAGGATCCGCTTAGCGCCCCAAGACGGCGGATCGGATCAAAAGCGAGCGAAATAGCCGTAAAGAAGGCCATGAATTCGCCATTGGTTTTGTTGCCCGCGATAATCTCGGACCCGCCATAAACAAGCACACCAAAGAACCCGATCCCTGTCATGATATCGATCAAGGCAGGCACGGCTGACGTTCCATAGGACGTTTTCACGGCGGCATCGATCGCTTCTTTGAGCACCTTGAGATAGCTTTTTGTGCGATAAGCCTCCAGCGTGTTCAGCTTGATCGGGCTGATCCCGTGAAAGACTTCGTCCAACTGGGTTGAGATATTGGCAGATAGTTCGCGCTGGATATGCGCGCGTCGGCGGATATAGCGTTGAACCAGTAGCGACGGCAGCGCCAGAAGCGGCAAACCGATAATGGCAATCAGGGTCCACACCCAATCGATCCAAAGCGCAACAGACAAAAGCCCGATCAAAGAGACGAGATCGCGGCCCAAAGCGATCATCAGCCCGCTCCAGATCCGGTTGATGGATGCGACATCGCCTTGCACCCGTGTAATCAGCTGCCCTGGCGAATTGGTCTGAAAGAAACTGCTATCAAGCGTCAGCATATGGGTCAGCATATGCTCACGCATCCCCTCAGCCGTGCGTTGATTGATCAGCGTCATCAGGATACTGCGCGCGGTCGACGTGAAGGCCCGCATTATAAAGATACCCATGACGATGAACCCGACCATGTATAGCGCCTGGGTATCACCATTAGTGAATACATCATCGAACATCGGCTGCACCATCCGGCTGAACAGCGCGAGCGTGGATCCTTCCAATGACATCAAAAACAAGGCGCAAACCAACAGCCATTTCTGCGGACGCAGGTAATCACGCCACAGCCAGTAGATCATCGGAACGACTGATTTCTGCTTCTCATTTTTAACGGGAGTTTCGGCCGAGGACATGGATTGCCTTCATCAAAATGGGTTGTCTTCGTCTATGCGCAAATGGGGGGTCAGGGCAAGTTGTGCAAGCTTGACCTTGTCGGATGGCGTATTACTGTCGCGCCAAATCGTCACCTGAAAGTCCCTCTTATGTCTTTGTCCCAAGGCCGCGCTTATCTTGCCATTCCTGGCCCTTCCGTGATGCCCGATGCCGTCTTGCAGGCGATGCATCGCGCCTCCCCCAATATTTATGAGGGCGAGTTGCATGACCTGACCCACAGTCTGATCCCCGATCTGAAGGCAGTGGCAATGACCGATCAGAACGTTGCCATCTATATCGGCAATGGTCACGCGGCATGGGAGGCCGCGCTATCAAACGTGTTGTCGCGCGGGGATACTGTGTTGGTGCTGGCCACCGGGCGTTTCGGCATTGGCTGGGGCGAAATGGCGGCAGGCATGGGTGTGCAGCTTGAAACGATTGATCATGGCAGCCAGTCTCCGATTGATCTGGACCGGGTCGCGGATTACCTGGCCGCCGACACTGCAGGTCGCATCAAGGCGGTGCTGGCCGTCCATGTGGATACATCGACCAGCGTCAAAAGTGATATTGCCGGGCTACGGGCTATGATGGACAAGGTAGGTCACCCGGCCCTACTGATGGCCGATTGCATCGCCTCATTGGGTTGCGACAGGTTCGAGATGGACGCATGGGGTGTCGATGTCATGGTCTCGGCCTGCCAGAAGGGGCTGATGACGCCTGCAGGCATCAGCTTTGTATGGTTTAACGAAAAGGCGGATGCCGTCCGCGGGGATTGCGTGACCAGCTATTGGGATTGGCGCCCGCGCACGAACCCCGATGTTTACTATCAGTTCTTTGCTGGCACCGCGCCGACCCATCACCTTTATGGATTGCGCACAGCACTTGACTTGATCAAAGCCGAGGGGTTGGACGCCGTTTTTGCCCGGCACGAAACGCTGACCCACACGATCTGGGCGGCGTTTGACCGCTGGTCTGCGGAAGGTCCGATGCAGATGAACGTTGCCGATCCCGCCCACCGGTCGCATGCGGTGACATCAGTCGAAATCGGGTCGCCGCGCGGAGATGCGCTGCGCCATTGGTGTGAACATAGCTGCGGGTTGACCCTTGGGATCGGTCTGGGCCGTGATCCTGCGGATGCGTATTTTCGGATCGGCCATATGGGGCACGTCAACGCCCATATGATCATGGGGGTGCTGGGCACAATTGATGCCGGGCTGAAGGCGCTTGATATTCCACATGGCACAGGCGCGCTTGAGGCTGCCGCACAGGTGATTGCGCAAAGGACCAAACAATCGGTCCCGGCACATCAGGACGCCACTGCCGCATCATGTTGTGGCTGATCCCTATCCAGCTCTGAGCCGTCCGACCCAGCGAAACAGTTGATCAAGGCAATAGGCGGTTACCGCCACCCAAAGGGAACCTAGCGTAGCTGCGATCATCCAGAACGCCATAAACAGGAACACGCCCAGGGTGGTCAGGAAAGCATCTGTGTAGTCTTCGACGCGTTGAATAGGTGGGCGGTGCGACATGGGGGTTCCTCTAGCTTCGCGCGAATTCCTAGCCGGGCAAATGTGAAAATCATCCCAATTCTTCGTGTGCGGCGTGGGCCAATGCCGTTGGCAGCGCAGTTTTGAACGTATCCAATTGGGTCGCCGTGCCGCAGCTCACCCTGATGCACCGGTCTTGCGGGGCGACAAAGGGCATGCGCACGAAAATGCCTGCATCAATCAGGCCAGCGAGCACCTTCTTGGCGTATATGCCATCTTTCCCGCAATCGATGGTAACAAAGTTCGTGGCAGAGGGGAGCGGGATGAGACCGTTTTGTCGTGCGATATCTGCAATAGTGGCGCGGGCAGCGCTGACTTCTCGCCTGATATGGGTCAGCCATTTGGTATCCTGCAAGGCTGCCAACGCGCCTGCCTGTCCGATCCGTGACATACCAAAATGGTTGCGCACCTTGTTGAACCCCATGATCACATCTGCCGCGCCAATAGCATAGCCAACCCGCGCGCCCGCCAGCCCGTGGGCCTTGGAAAAGGTACGCATGCGCAGGACGTTTGGGGCGTTTGTATCAATCGGCGGTGCCGTGCCGTCAGGGGCAAGGTCGACATAGGCCTCATCAAGGATCAGCATGCAGCCATCGGGCAGAGCGTTGATCATCGTTTGCACCCGGGCGGCATCATGCCAACTGCCCATTGGGTTGTCAGGATTGGCGATATAGATCAGCTTGGCACCGACCTCTGTCGCTTTGCCAATCAGGGCATCGGGATCTTCGTGATCGTCTTTGTAAGGCACTTGGTGAAGTGTGCCACCGAACCCCGCGACGTGATAGTTGAAGGTAGGGTAGGCGCCTGCGGACGTGACCACCGCATCGCCAATGCCGACATAAAGCCGCACAACCAGCCCCAGCAGCCCGTCGATCCCTTCACCGATCATGATGTTTTCAGGGGCGATACCGTGATGCCGGGCCAGGGCATGGCGCAGATCATGGCTTTCCGGGTCGCCATACATCCACGCCTCTGACGCGGTTTTCTGCATCGCTGCGATGGCCTTGGGGGAGGGGCCAAAGGTGCTTTCATTTGCGCCCAGACGGGCGGTAAAGGCCTGACCACGTTGCCTTTCTTGGGCTTCGGGTCCGACAAACGGAACCGAGGCGGGCAGGGTGGCGGCGAGCGGGGTCAATTGTGGTTTTGTCATGCGAGGAGTTAACCGGGGTCTTGAGCTGGGCGCAAGCGTTCCTATATGAGAATGGTTCGCAAGCAAGGCACAAAAAGGGGTAGCCCCGATGAAGATCAGTAGACGCGGATTTTTAGTGAGTTCCGGGGCTGCCCTGACTGTTCGGGCTGTACCGCCGCTTGCCACAAGGGCAAGTGGTCGCCGTATCCTGACGCTGGTTTATGACAAGGGTCTGGGCATGATGCGCGCAGTGGAACGGGTTGTGCGATAACGGTTGACGCGCGTCTGCGACGACGCCCCACCCGCCATCCCGTTTTTTAACCAAGTTCCTGTAGCCGCGCCATAGCGGCTTTTATTTCGGCTTCTTCCCCTTCACGCAGGCGTAGGTTTTCCTTGGCCTCGGCCACGACATCTTCGGGCGCTGAGGCCACGAATTTGGGGTTGTTCAACCGGCCGCGCAACCCGCCCAATTCCTTGCCCAGTTTCTGCATCGTCTTTTCAAGGCGTGCGATTTCAGACCCGACATCGATCAACCCTTCCAGCGGGATTCCGAAGGTGCCGCCATCCATTGGGATCGTCACGCAGCCTTTGGGAAAGGTATCCACATGGCTCAGGCTTTCGATCCGGGCGAGGCGCTGGATCAGGGTTGCGTTATTATCCCAGGCCGATTTCCCCTTGGCATCAAGCCCGGTCACCAGAAGCCGCACTTTCGCCCCGGCAGGGACGTGGACCTGCGCGCGGACAGAGCGGGTGCTTTCGATCAGCCCGATCACCCAGTTCATTTCGCGGTCCGCATCCACGTCTACCATGTCGGCCCCATAGGCTGGCCAATCGGCGTGGACCAGCATCTTCACCCGGTTGTCGGCCAGCCCCCACAGTTCCTCGGTAATAAACGGCATGATCGGGTGCAGCATGATCAGACATTGGTCCAGCACCCAGCGTAGCGTTGCCTGCGTTTCTGCCTTGGCTGCCGCATCGTCGGCTTGCAGGATCGGCTTGGAGAATTCCAGATACCAGTCGCAGACCTTGCCCCATGTGAAGGCGTAAAGCGCGTCAGCCACGTCGTTGAACCGGTAGCTTTCCATGCCAGCATCAACGGCCTCGCGGACCTTGCCGGTCTCACCGATGATCCATTTGTTCAGGGTGTGCGTGGCCGCTGGCCGGGTCGCATTGCCGGGATAGGGAATCTCGTAGTGATCCGCGAAACTGAACGCGTTCCAGAGCTTCGTACCGAAGTTCCGATAACCCTTGATCCGGTCCTCGCTGATTTTCAGCACGCCCCCCAAGGCCGCCATCTGCGCGTTGGAAAAGCGCAGCGCGTCGGCCCCGTAAGCGTCGATCATGTCGAGCGGATCGATCACGTTGCCGCGTGTCTTCGACATCTTCTCGCCCTTCGCATCGCGGACAAGTTGGTGGAGGTAGACGGTGTGGAAGGGTTCGCGGTCCAGGATCGCCTCTGACATCATCATCATGCGGGCGACCCAGAAGAACAGGATATCCTGCCCGGTGACGAGGACATCGCCGGGGAAGTATTTCATCGCTGGATCATCAGCGGGCCAACCCAAAGTGCCGAAGGGCCAGAGGCCGGAGGAGAACCAAGTGTCAAGGACGTCGGGGTCGCGCACGATCCCAAGCATGAAATCGTGCGCCCCCCAATCCGCGTTACTCTCACGCTCAGCTTCTTCAAAAGTTTCAGCTTCGAAAACGGTTACGTCTTCCCGGTCATCTTCAAAACGGTAATACGTCTCAAGAAATTTGGATTTTGCTTCTTCAAGTGTTGCGGCGCACACAGCATGGCGATGCTCTGGGTCGTAGCTCCAATGCGGGTGTTTGTTACCGCGCTTCTTGGTTTCTTCACCCCTCACATAGCTCGGCCCATACCAAACCGGGATCTGATGCCCCCACCAGAGTTGGCGCGAGATGCACCAGGGTTCGATGTTTTCCAGCCAGTGGTAGAAGACCTTTTCGCCGCTCTCGGGCATAATCTTGACCCGACCTTTGCGGACGGACTCCAGCGCGGGGCCGACGATTTTGGCGCTGTCGACGAACCATTGGTCGGTCAGCATCGGCTCGATCACGACCTTGGAGCGGTCGCCGAAGGGCTGCATGATCTTTTTGGCTTCGACGAAGGGGATGATTTCCGGTACCTCGGTTTGGTCGCCGTCACGTTCCTCTGCCGCCTCAAAAGTCGGGTTCGGGATCATCACTGCGTTCCCCTCTGCCGTGATATCCGCAACCACCCGTTTGCGTGCCTCAAACCGGTCGAGCCCGCGATAGGCATCGGGGACGAGGTTCATGGCAGCGATCATGTTTTCGTCGAAATCCTGTTCGCCATTCGCAATGCGCTGAGCCATGGCGGCTTCTTCCCCGTAAGGTTTCCCGTCCGCCCGCATGGCCCCTTTCGGGTCCATCAGGTTATACATCGGGATATTGCCGCGCTTGGCGACTTCGTAGTCGTTGAAGTCATGCGCGCCGGTGATCTTGACCGCGCCGGAGCCGAAATCGGGGTCGGGGTACGGGTCAGTGATGATCGGGATCAGGCGGCGATGTTCTGCTGGCCCGACGGGGATTTCGCAAAGTTTGCCCACGATCGGGGCGTAGCGTTCGTCCTTCGGGTTCACCGCAACGGCGCCGTCGCCGAGCATCGTTTCGGGCCGTGTCGTGGCTATGGAGATATAGTCGCGGGTTTCACGCAAGGTGACGTTGCCGTCTTCGTCTTTCTCGACATATTCGTAGGTCTCGCCACCGGCGAGCGGGTATTTGAAATGCCACATGTGGCCGTCGACCTCGATATTCTCGACCTCAAGATCGGAAATCGCTGTTTCGAAATGCGGGTCCCAGTTGACGAGCCGCTTGCCGCGATAGATCAGGCCGTCATTGTACATCTGCACAAAGACCTTGAGCACCGCGTCGTGGAAATTGCCGGGCTTTTCGGTCGCAGGCGCGGTTTCAGCGCCGGACATGGTAAAGGCAGAGCGGGACCAATCCATACTGTCGCCCAGACGCTTGGCCTGCTCTTCAATCACGCCGCCCTTGTCGGCCTTCCAATCCCAAACCTTGGCGATGAATTCATCGCGGGGCATTTCAGAGCGCTTGCGATTTTCGCCATCCGCCGCCATCTGCTTTTCAACCATCAGCTGGGTAGCGATCCCGGCATGATCCAGCCCCGGCTGCCAAAGGGTGTCGTAGCCCTGCATCCGCTTCCAGCGGGTCAACATATCCATCAGCGTGTGGTTGAAAGCGTGCCCGACATGCAAATGGCCCGTCACATTGGGGGGTGGCAGCTGAATGCAGAAGGTTTCGTCGCGGGAGGCATTGGCCCCGGCGCGGAATGCGCCCGCGTCTTCCCACATCTGATAGATGCGAGCCTCGGCTTTGCGCGCGTTGAATGTCTTTTCCATAGCCATCGTCGTCGTTCCCAATCCGGTTTGGGGTCAGATACCCAATGACACCGGCAAAGCAAAGGGCCTGCGCGCAGATGCGCACAGACCCTTTGTTCCTGGGGGAGGAATGCAGAACGGGGGTTTAGGGACGGGCGAGGTGCCAGTTGCCGCCGACGCCGTCACCTGTGATGTCACCGGGCTGGCGGTCATTGACCCACAGGTACAGCGGCTGACCATCATAGGCCCATTGCTTGGTCCCGTCATCGCGGGTGATGGCAGTGAATTTGCCGCCTTCGTCAGCGTCAGCCGGAGCCGCGAGTGGTGGCCAGTTGGCAGCACAGCCGCCATTGCAGGCCGATGATGTGGCAGTGTCAGGGTCAAAAGTATAAAGGCTCATCCCGTTTGTATCGACAAGGATGCCGTTGGATTGGGCAACAGGGGCCGTGGCGTGGCCACCTGCGTAAGCATCACATGCTGCAAGACCAGCGACGAGGGAAAGGGCGATCAGGGAAAGTTTCATTGCGTAGCTCCGTAGTTTTCTGCTGTGTGCTGGCGGCTCATCCGTCAGTTACAAGGATTACGCAGGGGGGTAGTGGTTTATTCTCACCCATCGTAAATTTCTTTCAGAAAAATGACATCATTCTGAAATCATTCATTTATTTCTCTCATTCATTGATCAATGGTTTGCGCATACCCGGCCGAATGATCGCCGGATCATAAGGTGTGCGCGCAAAAACCTCCTCCACCCGCGCCGCAAAATGGTCCAGCGGCAGGGCGTCATAGTCAGGATCAAAGGCGCATTGATCCCAGTGTTCGCAAAAGGTTGCGCAATCATCAAAATAGGGGTGATCGCGATAGGCGTCGCGCTTATGCGGGTCTGCACCCACATGCGCGCCATAATAGATCAGCTGAAAATCACCATGTTTTTCCACAACCCAGGTCACCTGTTCGCGCAGGAATGGTTTCAGGATCGCGGCCGCATATTCATCATGATTATAGGGCGCATAGATGTCCCCGATATCATGCAGCAAGGCCCCAACGATCCAATCCGTATCGGCCCCGTCCCGTTCTGCCCTTGTGGCGGATTGCAGGGAATGACCCAACCGGGTGACCTGATAGCCGGATAACCCTTACTCAAGGCTGACCATAGCATCCAGCAATCGTGCGGCGGTGCCTTTGGTACATGCGACCTCGTGCCTGGTCAGGAAATCGTAATCTTCCTTGTCGCCATCTTTCATGGCGGTGAATTTGACCCGGTCCATCGCTGATCCATCCTTATTGGGGTTCCGCAGTCAAACTGGCGGATGTTTTGCGACATGTCACGCTTGGCACCGACCCCGGCAATGGGTCATTGTCGGATCACGCTGGACAAGGGGCGCGCCGCCGCTAGGGTCTGGCCAACACAGCGCACGAGGGCAGCATGGAAAAGTTCGGCAAAAGCCAATCGGTGAGACGGGTAGAGGATCTGCGATTCCTCACCGGGTATGGGCGCTATGTTGATGACGTTGTGCCGGAGGGTGCGTTGCACGCCTATTTCCTGCGCAGCACCGTCGCCCATGGCGAGATTGCGACACTGGATGTGGACGATGCGCGTGACATGCCTGGTGTGCATCTGGTTGTGACCGCCGATGATCTGATTGTTGCCGGGGTCAAGATCGGGATGCAGGGGGTCACGGTCAAGAACCAGGATGGGTCCAAAGGGGCGGCACCGGTGCGTCCGATCCTTGCCCATGGCAGGGTCCGTCATGTGGGCGAGGCCGTTGCGATGATCGTCGCTGATGATCTGTTGGCGGCGAAAGACGCGGCAGAGATGATCATGCTCGATATCGACGATCTGCCGGTGCATGTAGACTTGGCCGTCGGCGGCGATGCCATTCACCCCGAGGCCCCCGAAAACCGCGCCTTTGACTGGGGGATGGGGGATGAAGCGGAGACACAGGCGGCGATCGCCAGTGCCGCCCATGTGGTAACGGCAGAGGTGTTTGATAACCGGGTGATCGTCAACTCCATGGAACCGCGCGGCTGCTACGCCGAGGTGACCGACGGGCGTTTGCATGTGGCCTGCAACGGGCAGGGGGTTTGGGCGACCAAGGCCGACCTTGCCCATCAATTTGATATGCCCGCCGATCAAATCCGGGTCACTACCCCAGATGTGGGCGGCGGGTTCGGGATGAAGGCGATGCGCTATGCCGAACCGTTTTGTGCAGCCCACGCGGCCCGGATTTTGGACCGCCCAGTACGGTGGATGTCCGAACGGACAGAGGCGATGCTGTCCGACAATGCGGGCCGCGATCTGACCACGACGGCAACACTTGCCTTTGATGCCAACTATCGGATCACCGCGTATCATATTGATACAGTTGCAAATATGGGAGCCTATAATTCGCAATTCGCCCAGGCCATTCAGACTGATCTGTTTTCCAAGGTGCTGATGGGCACCTATGACGTGCAGACCGCCTATATGCGCACGCGCGGAATCTATACTAATACAACACCAGTTGATGCCTATCGCGGGGCCGGACGGCCAGAGGCGATTTTTGTGCTGGAACGGATCATGGATGAGGCCGCTCGCCAATTGGGAGTGGACCCGTGGGAGTTGCGGGAAAAGAACTTCATCACCCCTTCACAGTTTCCTTATACGACAGTCAGCGGCGTGACCTATGACGTGGGTGATTTTATGCAGGTGCTGGGCAGCGCTGGGCGAGAGGCGGACAGGTCCGGTTTTGCCGCGCGCCGGGCGGCGTCCCAAGCGGCGGGTAAATTGCGGGGGCAGGGGCTATGCTATTACATCGAAAGCATCCTTGGGGATCCGGCAGAGACAACGACGGTGGAATTCGCCGACGGTGGCGCCCTGATCTATGTCGGCACCCAGTCAAACGGGCAGGGGCACGAAACGGTCTATGCCCAGTTTCTGGAAGATCAGACTGGCATTCCGGCAGATCGGATTACCGTTGTGCAAGGTGACAGCGATCGGATCGCCACGGGCGGTGGCACGGGTGGGTCACGCTCCGTCACTGTGCAGAACACAGCCACGCTGGCCACGGTTGAGGTGATGCTAGCGGGCTTTACCGCATTTCTGGCCGAGGCGGAGGGCGTGGATGCGTCCGCCGTCAGCTTTGATGATGAACGGTTCCGCATCGCGGGGTCCAACCTAACCCCCACCATGTTGGAGGTGGCCGATATGGCCCGAGATGCTGGCCGCGACGATCTGTTGACCCATTCCGCGCGGATCAAGCTGGACAATCGCAGCTTCCCCAATGGCGCACATGTAGCAGAGGTTGAGATCGACCCCGAAACCGGCGTTGTCACCGTTGACCGCTACACTGTGGTCGATGACTTTGGTAACCTGATCAACCCGATGCTGGCCGAAGGGCAGGTGCATGGTGGTGTTGCCCAGGGGGTCGGGCAGGCGCTGACCGAACGGGTGGTGTTTGATGAAGACGGTCAACTGCTCACCGCATCGTTTATGGACTACGCCATGCCCCGCGCGGATGATATTCCTATGATCGGATTTTCGACAGAATGCACGCCGTCGCTCTATAATCCCATGGGGATGAAAGGCTGTGGTGAAGCGGGTACAGTCGGTGCATTGGCCGCCATCAGCAACGCGGTGATCGACGCGCTTTGGGAGACCGGGGTGCGCAAGGTGGATATGCCGTTCACGCCACATCGGATTTGGCAGGCAATAAAATTGGCGAAGGGTGACAGTGCAGCTGCGTGATTGGTTCTTTGGACTTTTTAGACGGCGCGCCCGATCCGAAGAAGGAGCGCTCAGGCGGCGCGGCCCTGCCACTCATGTGATCATTCTGGACGGCACCATGTCGTCGCTTGAACCGGGATGGGAAACCAATGCAGGCCTGACATTCAAACTGCTGTCAGAGGCGAGCAGTCGCGAAAATCTGACAATCCATTACGAGGCGGGCATCCAATGGCGCGACTGGGCAGGGACCTGGGGCGTGATGACCGGCAAAGGCATCAACCGGCAGATTGAACGGGCTTACGGGGTTGTCGCATCCCGCTACCGGCCCGGCGATGACATCATTCTTGTCGGCTACTCGCGTGGGGCCTATGCGGTGCGGTCATTGGCGGGTGTCATTGACTTGGTCGGGCTGGTGCGGGCAGATTGCGCCACCGTGCGGGCGATCCGGCAGGCTTATCGGCACTACCGAACCGGTGCGCGCGGGCCAGTCGCGCTCAAGTTCCGCGAACTTTATTGCCATAAAGACGTGCAAATCGAAGCGGTCGCGGTATGGGACACGGTTAAGGCGCTGGGTTTGAGACTTCCCATTGTCTGGCGCTGGGCATTGGCGCAACATGATTTCCACAATCACACTCTGGGGTCGCATGTACGCAACGGATTTCATGCGCTGGCCCTTGATGAACGGCGCGAGGCTTACGCGCCCGTGCTGTGGGCCTGCCCGCCCGGTTGGACGGGCAATATTGAACAGGTTTGGTTCCGAGGCAATCATGGCGATGTTGGCGGGCAGGTGGGTGTTCACCCCCAAGCGCGGCCTCTGGCCAATATCCCGCTTGTCTGGATGCTTAGCCGGTTGGAAATGTGCGGGGTGACCTTGCCTGACGGCTGGCGGACCCGGTTTGAAGAAAACGTCTACGCCCCCTCCATCGGCAATTGGCGGGGTTGGTCCAAGATTTTTCTGTCACGCAGGCGGCGGATCATCGGGCGTGATGTGTCGGAAAGCATACATGAAAGCGTGACGGATGAACTAGAACAGGCCTCAGCCGTCGGCGATCTTCATGATCAGGCAAGTGGTTGATCCGGTGGCATAAAGTTTGCCATCGTTGGCACCCCTGATTTCCCCATGGGCGATACCAGTGCTGCGGCCCACATGATCAATCTCGCCCACGGCCAGAATTTCTGTCCCCAACGGGATCGCACGGGTCAGGTTCACCTTATATTCCAACGTGGTATAGACGGAGCCTTTTGGCACCATCGTCATCACGGCGCAGGCCATGCAACTGTCCAGCAATGTGCCATACCAGCCGCCATGCACGCCACTTAGCGGGTTGGTGTGCCCGAATTCGGGTGTGCCACGAAAGGTGACTTTACCCGGTGCGACTTGATCCAGCGAATAGTTCAACAGATCAGAAATCGGCGGGCGTGCAATCTCGCCACGCAGCATGGCTTGCATGAATTCCAGGCCCGAAAGCGACAGAACGGTGGTCTGGTCGGGCAGCTCTTCTAATGTGGTGGCGGTGAACATCAGGCCTCGGGTGGTTTTTCCCAAGGCTGGCGGTTTAGGCGACGTTTTGCAACCGCAGTTTTGGCGTCACGCCAAGCGCATGGCACACGTCACGCGTCAGTTCCGGCCGGTTGAGCGTGTAGAAATGCAGATGATCAACGCCGCCCTGGATCAGATCATCGCACAGCTCTGCCGCCAATGCTGTGGCCAGCAGGTCAGTCGTGCCATCGCGGGTCGCATTTGTGAAAGCGTCCGACACGACCTGCGGGATAGATGTGCCGCAGCTTTCGGCAAATTTACGTGCGCCGTTCCAGTTCTCAATCGGCAAGATGCCCGGAATGATCGGGGCGTCGATCCCGGCTTTGGCACAAGCATCACGAAACCGGAAAAATGTTTCGGCCTCGAAAAAGAACTGCGTGATGGCCGATGTTGCACCAGCATCCAGCTTACGTTTCAGAAAGGCGATATCTGCCGCCTGATCCGCAGCATCAGGGTGTTTTTCAGGATAGGCACCAACACGGATGTTGAAATCGCCGGTCTCGGCCAGGACTGCAATTAGGTCCACGGAACTGGCGAAACCGTCTGGATGCGCTACAAATTTTGCGGCACCCTTTGGTGCATCGCCGCGCAATGCGACAATGTCCGTGACACCAGACTCAGCATAGCCCGCCGCAATCTCTAGCGTTTCTGCCTTGGTGGCATCCACGCAAGTTAGATGTGCCGCCACATTCAACCCGCTGGTGCGATGGATTGTCGTCACCGCCTCGTGGGTCAGTTTGCGGGTTGTCCCGCCTGCGCCATAGGTGACCGAGACGAATTTGGGATCAAGCGGAGCCAGCGTGTTCACGCAATCCCACAGCCGGAATGACGCCTCAAGCGATTTGGGCGGAAAGAATTCAAAGGAAACAGCTGGTGCGGACATGGGGCAGACCTCTCTCTTGCGCTGACCTTGTCGCACCTTTATGAACTTGAAGCTAATTCATAACCTTCAAAACAATTATGAAGGCGGCTCACAGATGCATATCGAATTCCGACATTTACGGACGATCAAAGCGATTCACGACACCGGCGGTTTGGCGCGGGCTGCGGATCAGCTGAACATCACCCAAAGCGCGCTCAGCCATCAGATCAAAGGGATCGAAGATCAGGCTGGGGTGGAACTTTTCGTGCGTCGTTCCAAACCGTTGAAACTGTCAGCCGCAGGCATGAAAATGCTGGCCGCAGCAGAGGCGATCCTGCCCCGCGTCGCGGCATTGGAGGCAGAGTTTTCCGGCCTTATCGCAGGCAGCGCGGGCCGGTTGCATATCGCGATTGAATGCCATGCCTGTTTCGAATGGTTGTTTCCGGTGCTGGAACAATTCCGCCGGGCCTGGCCAGAGGTCGACGTTGATATCCGGCCCGGCCTGGCCTTTGATGCGCTGCCCGCCCTGCGCAAGGAAGAAGTGGATTTGGTCGTGTCTTCCGATCCGGAGGACCTGCCAGAAACTGATTTTACACCGCTTTTCGATTATGAACCCGTCTTTGTCGCCTCTGCGTCACATCCGCTGGCGGCCAAAACGGTGATCGAGGCAGAGGATTTCCGGGGCGAAACCCTGATCACCTACCCGGTCGATCGGGCGCGTCTGGATATATTTTCGCAACTTCTGACACCGGCAAAGGTCGAACCGGCCGCAGTACGGCAGGTCGAACTTACGGCCGTCATCCTGCTGCTTGTGGCATCAAACCGGGGTGTGGCGGTCCTGCCCGATTGGGTGGTGCGGCAGGTGCGCTACAATTCGGATTACATCACACGCCCGCTGACCCATGGTGGTATCACCCGCAGGCTTTATGCCGCGACCCGGTCCGATGATACGGCGCGACCTTACATGGCCCATCTGATCCGGTTGGCAAAACAGGAAGCGGTCAAGATGCAAGTGGCGTAGACCCGCGGGGCTTCATGCGGCATTATCCTGTCTAGCCTTCGCGATCGTCGCAGCCGTATCGCCAACTGCCAGCCGCAGTAGCGTTTCTGAAAATGGCATCGCTGCCCCGAAATAGTGACCTTGGACAATCTGGCAGCCCAGCCCGCGCAGGAGCTCAAGCTGTTGTTTGCGCTCGACACCTTCGGCAATAACCTGAACCCCCAAACCTTCACCAATGGTCAGGAACCCATCAATCAGCACCGTTGCGGCAGGATCCACACCCAGATCGTGGACAAATGCAGTGTCCAGTTTCAATTCGTCGAATTCCAACTCGCGCAGATGCTGGAACGATGCGAACCCGGTGCCAAAATCATCAAGCGATATGCGAATGCCCGCACTGCGGAAGATCTTGATTGATTGCTGAATGATATCCGCAGATCGGGTGATGAAAATATCTTCGGTAATCTCAAAGGTCAGGTGATGCCTGACGGCCGGATATTGCGCGACCAGTTCCATCAACTCGTCCCGGCCCGAAAGGGTGGCCAAAGTCACCTCTGACAGGTTGATCGACACTTGGCCCGGGTCAAACCCTTCGGCCTTCCATTGCGAAATATCCTCCAGAACGCGCCGTGCCGTGTGGATCATGAATTCACCCTGCAGGGACAAATCGTTGATAACAGGGATGAAACTTGCCGGGAAAAGCAGACCTCGTTCGGGGTTCTGCCAGCGGGACAACGCCTCAAACCCCATGATCTTGCCGGTCTCGATACAGGTTTTTGGTTGATAAAACGGGGATATCTCATCGTTACGCATGGCGGTCAGAAGGGTCTCTCGATCCTCTAGGCTGGGACGAACAGGAAAGGCGTCTTTTTTGTAAATGACGGCATCAGTATCAGGCTGATCCTTCGCAACGAACATCGCCTGATCAGCACCTGATAGCAGGTCAGCGGGGGCCATGATCCCCTGGCTTTGCATAGCGATCCCGACACTTGCCCCAATCGTCAGCGTCTTTTGTTCAAACGTAATCGGCTTGTTCAACGCGACTGCGATTGTGCTGCCAAAGGCACGTGCCTGTTCAGCGTCAGAGATATTGTGCCGCATGATCGCGAATTCATCACCGCCCAATCGGGCCGCCTTGCCGCCATATTGGCGGGCAAGCTGGCGCAACCGTTCCGCGGTTTCGATAAGAACGGCGTCGCCTGCGGTGTGGCTATAGCTGTCATTGATGGGCTTGAAACCATCCAGATCAATCAGGAAAACAGTGACGCCCAGCTTTTCCCGCGACTCAGTCATCTGTTGTTGCAATGTCTCGTCAAAGGCGCGGCGGTTCATCAGATCAGTCAGGCTGTCATAGCGCGACAGATGCTCCAGCTCGGCCAGCCGCGCATTCGCTTCCTTGCGTGCGCGGTTCAACGCATTATGGGTGTCTTTCTGCCGCATCATCGTGTCGAATGTATTGACGACGTAAACCACCATCAGCGCCAATGCGATGCCCCATTCAATGGACGGAGCGTCATAGACGGGGTTTTGCGACAAGTTCCACAACATCCAAAATATGGTCGCAAAGGCCGGTGCCATCTGCGTCCAGTTGTAAAAGGGCAGCAAGCCGAACGCATTGGTTACATGCACAAAAACGCCAAAAGCCCAGATATATCCGGCCAGCACAAACGGCAAAGATGCGCTTTGCGACAGAATGATAGAAAACGCCAGAAACGGCACCATCGACACCCAGTTCAACAGGAAAATCGGGATGGCCGCCGTCAGGCCGATGGGGCGGTCAAACTGTGCGGCACGTTTGTTTAGCGGAAAGACGATCAACTCAAGCAGCACAATGGACGCACAAACCATCAGCGTCTGATCTTGAAATCCCGCATATATGCAGACCAGCGCGATCATGGCGCCCGTGGACAGCCTTTTGGCTACATCGCGGCCGGAAATCAGCCCCGCGATTTGTGTTTGGTGCAAAAACTGGTCGATCAAATTGCGGCGCATATCGGTTGGTGAACCTCCTTGCGCCCTTATGGACAAATCTGCACAACAACTGGTTAATCCTGTCGCCTTAATCTCTGCATAGTTAAGAAGCTCTTGCCCCTTGTTCCTCGTGGGTCTTGGGCCTATACGCCCGCCTTGTCCGCATGAAGGAGGCCAAGATGGCTGGCAGCGCAAATCTGAACGTAATGATGAAAACCGCCCGCAAGGCGGGCCGGGCGCTGCTAAAGGATTTTGGCGAGGTCGAGAACCTGCAGGTCAGTAGCAAAGGTCCGGGCGATTTTGTCAGCCGCGCCGACAAGGCCGCCCAGGCAACGATCAGGGAAGAACTGATGCATGCCCGCCCCACCTATGGGTTTCTGGGCGAAGAAGGCAAGGAAATCGAAGGTGATGATCCGACCCGCCGCTGGATCGTTGATCCACTGGATGGGACGACGAATTTCCTGCATGGACTACCACATTGGGCAGTGTCCATCGCGCTGGAACATAAGGGCCAGATTGTCGCCGGGGTGATCTATGACCCTGCCAAGGACGAGATGTTCTATGCCGAAAAAGGCGGCGGCGCATGGCTGAATGAAAGCCGCCTGCGCGTGTCCGGGCGGCACCGGCTGATCGAAAGTATCTTTGCCACTGGGCTGCCCTTTGCGGGCCGCGCAGATTTGCCGCAAACTATGCAGGATCTGGCGCGCCTTTTGCCTGCCTGTGCGGGTGTACGTCGTTTCGGGGCTGCCGCGCTTGACTTGGCCTATGTCGCGGCGGGGCGCTATGACGGGTTCTGGGAACGTGGTTTGCAGGCCTGGGACCTCGCCGCCGGGATCGTGATCGTACGCGAGGCCGGTGGTATCGTTGAGCCGCTGCAACCGGATGGCGATATTCTGGCTGATGGTCAGATCATCTGCGCCAACGAGCCGATTTTCGAAACCTTTTCCAAGGTCATTCGCAAGGGTTAGGCCGCAGCAACTGAATCCAGACTGCGGCGCATTGCACAACTCGCGGATCGCCTGCGACCCGGTTCGCGCCCCACACCGCCCCCTAGCGTGGGCGCGAACCTACAGTTGGGCTGTTGGTAATGTTGTGAATTGCCGATCGGGGTGACTAACGGCGTCGTACAATCGGTATGCTGCTTCGGCCATAGGTTGCTTCGGGATGGTCAGGATGGCCGTGGGTGCGCTGCCAGAACCGCGTGCCGCCCTGTCGCAACCAGACTGGTAATGTTACGATAAACCCGATCACAAACCCACCCGCATGGGCCCAATAGGCGACACCGCCGCCAGTGACATCTGCACCGACCCCATTGAACAATTGCAATCCAAACCAAAGCCCCAGCATGATCCAGGCAGGTATTGGAAAGATGCGAAAGAACACGATGAAAAAAATGAAAACATCGACGCGCGCCTTGGGAAATAACAGCAGATAGCCACCCATGACGCCAGCAATTGCGCCTGATGCGCCCACTGTGGGCACGATGGATCCCGGATCGGTGGCATATTGTGCAAGGCTGGCTCCGATGCCGCAGAACAGATAGAAAATCAGGAACGGAACATGGCCCATCTTTTCTTCCAGATTGTCACCGAATATCCATAAAAACAACATGTTACCGGCCAGATGCATAAAACCTGCATGCAGAAAGATTGATGTCACCAGCCCGGTATAGCCTTCACCCTCTGACAGGCGGGCGGGGATCATGGCGTAATCAAAATAAAGCTGCATCAACGCCTGATCAGTCTGATGCGCGGCCAATCCGTAAAGATAGACCGCGATATTCAGCCCGATCAGCGTGAACGTGACATAAGGCACCCGTTCAGATGGGTTATGATCGCGGATCGGAAACATGCGCCGACGGTCCCCGATCTGACCTGCGGGGTCAAGCGCTTTGGCCTGCCACCTCTGCCAGCAAGGCCGCGTTGCCACCGGCGGCGGTGGTATCGATGCAGACATGGCGTTCATGCATGACATGCGCGATATCGGGTTGGCCGGTCACCAACGCTGTGATGGGGCCGCTGCGGCGGGCCAATGCCGCCTCAATCGCGCGCCCGGTTTCTGCGTCGCCCCACCAGATCACACCAGCCAGCGGCGCAAGATTGGTTAGCGTGTCGGGGTCCACCATACCGGCGGCGGGAATGGCCGCACCGCCAAGCGCGCGCACGGCTTCCACCTGTTCCTGGGCTGCTTGCGCACCCGGACCCATACACAGGATCGGACCGCGCGGATGCAGGCTGTGCCGGTTGGATTCGCCAGTGGGCCCGGGCATGTCGGTTGGGGTTTTGGCGACCTCTGGTATTGGAATGGCCAGTTGCCGGGTCAGTGCCGCCAAATCGGCAGGCTTGGCCCATGCGGCCTGAGTTGTGGCTACAGGCTGGGCGGTAAATCGGGGCAGATAATGCGGTCCACCCGCCTTGGGGCCAGTCCCCGACATGCCTTCGCCGCCAAAGGGCTGGCTGCCCACAACAGCACCAATCTGGTCACGATTGACATAGATATTTCCCGCCGCGACCCGTTCCACGATGGTCTGCACCCGGTCATCGATCCGGGTATGCAGGCCAAAGGTCAGGCCAAAACCGGTTGCGTTGATCGCATCGATCACCGCATCCAATTCGCGCGCCTTGAACGTGGCGACGTGCAGGACGGGGCCAAAAATCTCCCGTTCCATCTGGGCAATGCCATTCACGCGGATCACGGTCGGGGCGATGAAATGACCTGTCTCAGGTGCTGCGATTTCATGCAGCACACGGCCTTCAGCGCGGGCAACGGCAATGTAATCGGCAATGCCCTGATGGGCGGTTTGGTCAATGACCGGCCCCAGATCGGTGGACAGGTGCCAAGGGTCACCAACCGTCAGCTCATCCATGGCACCGATCAGCATTTTCAACAGATTATCGGCGATATCTTCCTGCACGTACAGGCAGCGCAAGGCCGAACAGCGCTGCCCGGCAGACCGGAATGCGCCATTGACGATATCGCGCACAGCATGTTCGGGCAGGGCGGTGCTGTCCGCGATCATCGCGTTCAACCCGCCTGTTTCGGCGATCAGAGGCGTGCCGGGAGCGCAATGGGTCGCCATGTTCTGACGGATTTTCAACGCCGTGGCAGTGGACCCGGTAAAGGCAACACCATTGATCCGGGCGTCAGCGGTAAGGGCAGCACCAACCGCCCCGTCCCCAGGCAATAATTGCAATACTTCACGCGGAACGCCCGCCTGATGCAGCAACTGCACGGCGCGGGTGGCAATCAACGGGGTCTGCTCGGCGGGTTTGGCCAGCACGGCATTCCCCGCGGCAAGGGCGGCGGCAATCTGGCCTGAAAAAATCGCCAACGGGAAGTTCCATGGGCTGATACAGGTCCAAACACCGCGTGGGGCCATGCCTTCTTTAGCTTGTGCCGCATAATAACGCAGAAAATCGACGGCCTCACGCAGCTCTGCCACGACATCGGGCATTGCCTTGCCTGCTTCGCGGGTCAGAATGGCAAATAGCTCGGCGGCATGGGCCTCATAGGCATCAGCGGCGGCATTCAGAATGCGCGCGCGGTCGGTAAGGGATGCCGTCCACGGGCGGGCGGTATCCAACGCTGCGGCAACATCGGCTGGGGTCGCACTGCGGGCGCTGCCAACAATATCAGCCGGTCGGGCCGGGTTCATCACCTCATGCGCCGGGCCGTCAGCAACGGCACCAGCCAAAAGCGGTCCACCATCCCAGCGCGCCGTCAGAAACGGATCACGCGCATCCGCAATCCCGGCGAGCACAGGGCCATGGGTCAGGTCCCAGCCCTGAGAATTGATCCGCTCTGGCTGAAACAATTCGGGGCCTGTCGGTAAACCAACCCCCGGACCCACTTCATCAAACGGACAAGCAGCAACGACTTCAGCGGGCACATCCTCATCCACGATCTGGTTGACGAAGCTGGAGTTGGCGCCGTTTTCCAACAGACGGCGGACCAGATAAGCCAGCAAATCCTCATGGGCACCCACGGGGGCATAGATACGGCAGTGGGTTTTTTCGGCGCGCAGAACAATGGTGTGCAATGTCTCACCCATGCCATGCAGACGCTGGAATTCGTAATCATCCGGCGTGCGGTTCATATCGTCCGCCATCTCTAGAATGGCGGCAACGGTATGGGCGTTATGGGTGGCAAATTGCGGATAGATGCGATCCGTCAGACCCAGCAATTTGCGGGCATTGGCGATATAGCTGATGTCGGTATGGGGCTTCGCGGTGAACACCGGAAAACCGTCAATACCTTCGACCTGGGCGCGCTTGATCTCAGCATCCCAATAGGCACCTTTTACAAGGCGGACCATAATCTTGCGATCCAGCCTTGTGGCCATGTCATGCAGATGATCGATGACCAACGGGGCACGCTGGCCATAGGCCTGCACAACCACGCCAAAACCATCCCAGCCAGCCAATGCAGGTTCGGCCAGGACAGCCTCAATCACATCCAGAGACAAAGACAGGCGATCCGCCTCTTCGGCATCGATATTGAAACCCATGCCCGCCGATTTGGCCAACATGGCCAGCGACCGAACGCGGGGGACCAACTGATCCATGACTCGGGCGGTCTGGGCGACCTCATAACGGGGATGCAGGGCAGACAGCTTGACCGAAATACCGGGGTTCTGGGCCACGCTATCATGGGTGCAATGGTCGGCGATGGCACTGATCGCCCGGGAATAGGACAGGTGATAACCACGGGCGTCGGCATCGGTGCGGGCAGCCTCGCCAAGCATATCATAGCTATAGGTAAAGCCCTTGGCCTGCATGCCGCTCGCGCGGTCCATGGCCTTGACGATGGTCTCACCCAACACGAACTGACGGCCCATTTCGCGCATGGCCCGGGCAACGGCGGTGCGGATCACAGGTTCACCCAGACGTTTGATAGCACCGCGCAACTGGCCGGTAATGCCAGGGCGATCATCATCCAGCACGCGACCAGTCAACATCAACGCCCAAGTTGACGCATTGACCAGTGAAGACGCAGAATGACCCAAATGCCGGCCCCAGTCCGATGGGGCGATCTTATCCTCAATCAGGGCATCAATCGTGTCGGCATCGGGCACACGCAGCAGCGCCTCGGCCAGACACATCAGGGCGATACCTTCATCCGTTGACAGACCATATTCAGCCAGAAACACCTCCATCAAACCCGGTTCGGTGCTGGAGCGAATCTGGCGGACCAGATCGGCAGCACGGGCCGTGATGCGTGACCGGTCAGCATCAGACAGGGCAGCCATATGGGTCAGGGCGGCAACGGCAGCGTCTTCATCGCTATACATGGCCAGATCAATCTGATGGGTCGGGTGCGCGTGGTCGCGGGGCATGACATACTCCTTCCAAAGTTGACCTATCATACCGCATTGATCGCAGGCGATTTGCCTTCTATTGTCTAAAATACCAGGCTGATCGTACGAAAAAGGACCCATTCATGACCGAAGTATATTCCGATCTTGATGGGTTCGACCGCAAGATTCTAAACGTGCTTGCGGTTGAGGGGCGGATCAACGTCACTGAACTCGCGCGGCGGATCGGATTGTCTAAATCACCAACCCAGGCGCGGCTGAAACGGCTGGAGGAAAACGGGGTGATCCGGGGCTACCGGGCGCTGTATGATCCGATCCGACTGGGGCGGGATCACATCGCCTTTGTCGAGGTGAAACTATCAGACACGCGCGAGGCCGCATTGGCCGCCTTTGCCAAGGCCGTGATGCAAATCCCCGAGGTTGAACAATGTCACCTGATTGCAGGGGCGTTTGATTATCTGCTCAAGGTGCGGACCTCTGGGATGACAGGATACCGGGCGGTACTGGCTGAAAAAATCTCCACCCTGCCGCATGTCTCCAACACATCCACCTATGTCGCCATGCAGGCAATAAAAGAGGAAGGATTGTCACCGATCATCCCGGGAACCGACCCCGTGACTTGACGCGCAGGCATCGCGGCGCAGATCATGAGGCATGAAATGGATATTGCCGCTTTGCCTGCTCGCCCCGCCCGCCCTTGCCGAAACCTGCCCGGCTGTGGCCGATCACGCTGACAGGTTAGACCAGATCATCGCCCAATTGGGCGCGTCTGGCGGAGAGGCGGCAGCGCAACAACTATCACGCCAATTATGGGAAATTTGGCTCGACGCACCTGACAGCAAGGCCCAAGAGCTGCTGGACAAAGGTATGCGCCAACGCACCGAATATGACTTTCTGGGCGCGCGGGACACGCTGGATGCGTTGATCGAATATTGCCCGGCCTATGCCGAAGGTTATAACCAGCGCGCGTTCGCCAGCTTTCTGCTTCAGGACTATGAGGCAGCATTGGTTGATCTGGATGCAGCCTTGGCGATCATGCCAAACCATGTGGCGGCCTTGGCGGGCAAGGCGCTCTCATTATTCGGGCTGGGGCGGGATGCCGAAGGGCAAGAGGTCCTGCGCGCCGCACTCAAGCTGAACCCATGGCTGCAGGAACGGGCACTTCTGCGCGAAGCAATGGGCACTGAGCTGTGATCATGGCTTGCCCAACTTCGCCGGTCATCTTAGGAAAGTGACGTGCCTGCGTGGTGGAATGGTAGACACTGGAGACTAAAATCCTTGTGTCTGTGCCAAGTTGTGCATACGGAACAAGGCGTTGCGTCGAAAAGACTGCTTTCAGGCCCAAAATGGGCTCGATGGTGAAAATTGAAGACTGCGCCGGATGCGGGCGTGATGGAATGGTAGACATACCAGACTTAAAATCTGAGGGGCGTATGCCCGTGTGGGTTCGAGTCCCACCGCCCGCACCAATTAAGTTTTCATATTCAATGTCTTAAACCTGAACTGCGTTGTAACCTTGACGCTTGGCCGAGCGTTCGATGCCACTCATACTTGTTGTCAAAATAAAGAAAAGTTGAGCTGGACGACAGACTTCACCTACATCAAGGTGCTGGGCTGGGGCTGATTCTATCTCAGTACGGTCCTGGACGATTACAGCCGCTACATCGTCTCGTGGAAGCTCTGCACCAACATTCGTGCCGACGTCTACTTCGGCCGCGACAAAGCCATTCTAAAACAACGCGAAAGGATTAAACGCAAGAGACTCGAAGCGCGACGCTTGCATCACCGGCAGCACGCCGCATAATCAAACCAACAAGATGAGCCAAACGCTATCTTACTTCAGGCCACCATTGGTCCCAAAAACCCTGACGACAGACAGAGGGAGCAAATCAATCAGTCTGATCTTTGCTTTCCGAACAAGCTTAGGGTCCAAAGTCTTAATGCGACCTACCACCGGTGAGTACGTGTGAACTTCTTGTATTCTAGTTGGCGGATCACCACGCCTCGTTTCCTCAATCCAGAAGTTGATTGTTTGTATGTTAGTTTCCTGATCGGGCTGACCCGCATAAAAGCCGCTTTTGCATCTTGCAACATCTTCGCAGCAGCCTGCCAAGAACGAGGAATAGCACGTTTTGGGAAGTGCTGTTTTTCTCCGTCAAGCTGCTCTGTCATCTCGTAGAAACGGGGAATATCAAATGGATTAGGTTCGACGGCACGTTTCGCCTTGGTTGCGCGGACGGCAGACACGCCAGCCTCCCGCAGCTTGGCAATAAGTTCGTCATTCCTAGGCCCAAGTCACCACCATCTGAACGGCTTTGGAGTGCTGACATTGCCACATGGCAATTGCCACCTGCGGATACCGAGATGAGCCTGGATCTGCTGTGAAACGCGACGCTGGTAGAAGTATCTACCACGGTCGATTTTCAGGTAGAGGACCCTCTCTTGGTCACTCATTGTATCGAAATTATGCCCGTTTGCATCGAATATGGCCTATCTGGGGTACATGTTAGCACCTCAGGGCCATAAAAAACAGCATGTTGAGTGTAATGGTGGGCGACCCTGGAATCGAACCAGGCGTGCGTCTCCGCGAGGGAGTTACAGTCCCCTGCCACACCTTGCGGCCTGTCGCCCACTGTCGGGCTGATTACCCCCCGCTCATTGGCCCGTCAACAACAAATATGATCGTTTCGCATCCTCTTCACAGTGCGCGGGATGTGCGGTATCGCCTCGGGCAGAGTGTCGCATTGGGTAGTCATATGAAAAAGCCGAAATGGGTTATTGCCAAGGAACAGGCAAAACGTGTCGCAGCCAGCGAAACGGTCTGGCTTTTTGGTTTGCATGCTGTCCGCGATGCGCTGGAAAACCCGGCCCGTATAAAGCTGCGCCTTGTGGTGACCCGCAACGCGCTCGAGCGTCTAGGAGATGCCGTCGCTATAGGCGGTGTGGAACCTGAAATCTCGGACCCGCGTAGATTTGCGGCGCCCTTGGATCCGCAATCGGTGCACCAAGGGGCCGCTCTTGAGGTCAAGCCATTAAACTGGGGATCGCTTGAGGATGTGGCCATTGGTGACGGGCCAATGCCGCCTCGACTTGTGCTGTTGGACCGCGTCACTGATCCACATAACGTTGGTGCGATCCTGCGATCAGCAGAGGTGTTTGGCGCCCGCGCAGTGATCGCCGTGCAGCGTCACGCAGCACCCGAGACCGGTGCATTGGCAAAGACAGCCAGCGGCGCATTGGAGCGTCAGCCCTATCTGCGTGTCCGTAACCTGGCTGATACGATGGTCGCACTACAAGGCATGGGTTACTTGGTGTTGGGGCTGGATGGCACGGCTGATCAGACGATTGACGAGGCGCTTTCTGGTCGTCGTGATCATGCCGTTGCTCTGGTCATGGGGGCCGAGGGGCCGGGCCTGCGCGAAAAAACGCTCGCCACCTGTGATGGATTGGTACGTATTGATGCTGCGGGTGGCTTTGGATCGTTGAATGTGTCCAACGCCGCTGCTGTTGCTCTTTATGCAGCAAGAGGCGTGACCGTTTAGTCCGGTCATATGATTGCCGGGTGCTGACCGCGTAATGAGTCGGCCGATTTTGCATATCCCGAAGTTTGTAGCCATGCTGCTGCCTTTGATGATTGATCGTACATTCTGAAATGTCACCTGAACGCCAGCGGACAGCGTATGGACAACTTGTCGGCGGAATATCGTGATTTGGAACGAAAAAGCCCGGCCAAGCGTTACGCTTGACCGGGCCAATCGGTACCCGCCGGAGGCGAGGTTTATTCGCGGCTGCCGAAGAGTTGCAGCAGGAACATGAACATGTTGATGAAGTCCAGATACAGGTTCAACGCACCCATGATCGCAGACTTAGCCAACCATTCGCTGTCGCCGCTTGCGGCATGTGCGAGGTAGTCGTTTTTGATCTTTTGCGTGTCGTAGGCTGTGAGACCTGCGAAAATCAGCACACCAATTGCAGAGATCGCGAACATGATGGCAGGCGATTGCAGGAAGATGTTGACGATCATTGCCACCAACAAACCAACCACACCCATGATCAGGAACGACCCCCAACCAGAGATGTCTTTCTTTGTGGTGTATCCCCAGAGCGACAGGCTGGCGAAGGCGATTGCCGTGATTAGGAAAATCTGGATGATCGAAAATCCGGTGAAGACCGCGAAGATCCAGCTGATCGACACACCCATCGCGGCGGCAAAGACGTAAAAGAACGTCTGCGCACCAGCGGCTGAGAGTCGGTTGATCATTGCGCCGAACATGAACACCATGGCGAGTGGCAGGAACATCACGACCCATTTCAGAGGCGTGGTGTAGAGTGTTACCCCCAGATCGGTCAGATAAGTCGATGCACCGATCTGATAAGGTGTCGGATCACTGGACAATGCCAGACCTGAAATCGCCCAAGCCGCAGCAGCTGTGATCAGCATGCCAACAGACATGGTGCCGTAGACCTTGTTCATGTGGGCGCGTAGCCCTTCGTCGATGGCGGCGGTCCGAACACCGCCAACCGTTGATTTCATTGTCTCGTATTGAGCCATTTAGACCTCCAGAATAACCAGTTGCGCCGCAAAACGGCATCCTTGTTGCCAATATTGGCCGACAGAGCCCTTTTTTCAAGGCTCCGTCGGGGCGATTTCGTTAAATCTGATTATTTCGGGCGGGAATGTCGCAGGCCAAAGGAAATAAAGGGGTTATCGCTGCCAATATGACGGCGTATCCCAGATTGGTTTTTCTGCTTCTGTCCGTGCTTGATGTTCGCTGAGCCCGATATCCCGAAGCTGATGCGTGTCCAACCGGGACAAATGGCGCCGCTGCCGCGCAACCGCAAGCATGTCTGCCACCGCAAGAAGCCATCCACGCCGCGCCGGTTTGGTGCAAAGACCAGTCGATTTATGGAGTGTAAATATGCTCATGTCATGTCCTTTCGTGATCAAGTGAAGCTATTTCATTCGAATGCTTGATATGTATCGTGGCATCTGGCATGATAAAAACGAATATTTGATAGTATATGCATCAAGGATGTTGATGAATGAGAAATCTTGATATGACAGCGTTGCGGTCGTTTGTGGCTGTGTCAGATACTGGCGGGGTAACCAAGGCGGCCGGGTTGCTGAACTTGACACAGTCCGCGGTATCGATGCAGCTGAAACGGCTGGAAGAGTCGTTGAATGTGTCGCTGCTGGATCGATCTGCCCGCGCCATTGGCCTGACACCACAGGGCGAACAGCTGCTGAGCTATGCCCGGCGGATGCTTGCGCTGAATGACGAGATTTATGGCAAACTAACAGCGGTAGAGTTTGAAGGTGAGGTGACGCTAGGCGTGCCGCATGACGTGATCTACCCGGTTATCCCGAAGGTTTTACAGCGCTTTGCTGCGGCCTATCCGCGTGTCCGGGTACAGTTGGTTTCCTCTTATACACGAAAACTGAAAGAGCAATTCAACCGTGGCGAGATTGACGTGATCCTGACGACCGAAGATAGCGTCGGTTTGGGGGGCGAGACGCTGGCGAAATTGCCGCTTGTCTGGATGGGCGCGCCCGGTGGTCAGGCCTGGAAACAGCGCCCCTTGCGGCTGGCTTATGAGGGCCGGTGCATCTTTCGCCAATATGTGCAGCGTCGTCTGGATGAGGTTGGTATTCCCTGGGATATGGCTGTCGAAAGCAATTCAACCCGCACTGTCGAGGCGACAGTGAGCGCGGATTTGGCCGTGCATACGATGCTGGAAGGCACAGAACCGCGCCATTTTGAGTGCATCCATCACGGTGGCAGCCTGCCTGATCTGATCGATGTGAATATCAATATGTATAGTGCGACGGTGCAGGATGGCCCAATCTTACCTGATCTGGCGGAGTTCTTGCGCGACGGGTTTCACACC
Organism: uncultured Paracoccaceae bacterium; assembly: GCA_947500135.1. GTDB lineage: Bacteria > Pseudomonadota > Alphaproteobacteria > Rhodobacterales > Rhodobacteraceae > Yoonia. The sequence continues at coordinate 108,216 of CANMQX010000008.1, read as the reverse complement.
TTGCGGACGCCGATTATGGCGTGACAACAACCTTGCCTGTCGAGGTACGATTTCGCATGAGTTCCAATGCCTTGGCTGCATCGTCTAACGGCATGACATGGCTGATATGCGGGCGTAGACGGCCCTGTGCATACCATGCCATCAACTCATCCAGACTGTCGGCCAGCGCGGTGGGGTTAAAGCGCAGGTAGCCGCCCCAATAGAAACCGATCACTGTGATGTTCTTGACCAGAATGATATTGGCCGGGATTGCCGGCACGTCGCCGCTGGCAAATCCGATGACAATGACACGCGCCTCGCGGTTGCAGGCCCGTAATGCAGCCTTGAATGCATCACCGCCGACCGGATCATAAACAACATCGGCCCCGCCCAGGGCCTTGACGGCCTCGGTGATGTCGTCTGTTGTACTGTCGATCAGATGATCGGCCCCGGCGTTTTTGGCCACGGCCAGTTTATCAGCGCCGCGCGCGACGGCGATCACGGTCGCCCCCATTGCCTTGCCAATTTCAACGGCGGTCAGTCCAACGCCACCAGCTGCGCCCAGCACAAGAAGTGTTTCGCCTTTTTGCAATTGCGCGCGTCGTGTCAGCACCAGATGCGACGTCCCGTAAGCCACCATAAAGCCCGCCGCCACGTCAGAGGGCATGTCATCGGGCACCGGGCGGCATAACGCCGCCGGGAACACACCTTGTTCGGCCAATCCGCCATTGCCCCCGAACACCGCGACACGGGTCCCAATCGCAGGCGTCGTTACGTTTGGCCCAAGTGCCGTGACGGTCCCGCAAACCTCCATCCCGAGGGTGAAGGGCGGCACCGGTGTGTCCTGATAAGTGCCCTTTGCCATAAGCAAATCTGCGAAGTTCAGGCCGCATGCTGCAATGTCGAGGAGAACCTCATCATTTTTTGCAATCGGAGCGGGAACATTCTCGACGGTTGGGGCGTTATCAAACGATGACACTAGAAATGCGCGCATACGAAACGAATCCTCCTTGGTATGACTTTATTAACCCTTATCAACAAAACATGGGTCGGTATGAAAGGACAGCGGCTTTGACCGCTTGGACAAAAAGTGTCATCATGAACCTGTCTTTAAGGTCAGGTCTGTTACTGCAACCGTTGCGTGTTACGAGTGATTGGTGTCATGCACATCATCATTCTAAACGCGTTGATGGGTTGGGGAACGCGCGAAACGCTGTATCGGGCACTGGCGACACACATGCCGTGTTCTTTCAAACTAAGGAAACGAACAAATGAAACATCCTGTAGATGTACATGTAGGCAAGCGAATTAGGCACCGCCGCTGGATGAGCGGGACGACCCAGCAACAGCTTGCTGAGAAGGTAGGGATCAAGTTTCAGCAAATCCAGAAATATGAAACGGGCATGAACCGGGTCAGCGCATCGCGGCTCTGGGATATTGCGAAAGTGCTGAACGTACCTGTGTCATTCTTTTTCGAGGGGCTTGATACTCAACCTCCGGCTGACGGCGCCAATAGTGATATGCCGGGTGATATCCTGACCGACAAGGAAGCGTTGGAGCTGCTGCGCTCTTATTACGCGATCCCTGAAAACCAGCGTCGTCGTCTGTTCGATCTTGCCCGCGTTCTAAGCGAAGCGGCCTGATCGCGGGCTTGACCCTTTATCTGCCCCGCGCTACCGCCGAGGTAAGCGCAGGGCAGATAAGGATCGATCATGCCACTCGATACCACGACGAAAACGGATCTGATCCGTGTTGCGCATTTGCTTGCAGATGCAGCCCGTCCTGAAACACTTCGCCTGTTTCGCCAGCCTGCCCTTTCCACCGATAATAAACTGGATGACGGTTTTGACCCCGTCACCGAAGCTGACCGCGCGGCAGAGCGCGCGATGCGTGCTGTGTTGGCCAATGAACGCCCTGATGACAGTATTCTGGGCGAAGAGTTTGGCCATTATCAGGGCACCACTGAGTTTACCTGGGTGCTGGACCCGATTGATGGCACACGCGGCTATATCAGCGGCACCCCGACTTGGGGGGTTCTGATTTCGGTGGCTGATGCCACTGGCCCTTTGTTCGGCATCATTGACCAGCCCTATATCGGTGAACGGTTTATCGGTGGGTTCGACCTGGCCCAGATCACCGGGCCGCGCGGCCAGCAGGCCCTGACCACCAGCGCTGTCACCGGTCTGGCAGCGGCCACCGTGCTGACGACATTTCCCGAAGTGGGGACAGAGTTAGAGATGCGTGCGTTTCAGGCTGTCGCCGGTCAGACACTTCTGACCCGCTATGGCATGGATTGTTACGGTTACGCCTTGCTGGCAGCCGGGCAGGTGGATTTGGTGATTGAGGCGGGGTTGAACCCTTACGATATTCAGGCGCCGATTGCCGTGGTGACGGCGGCAGGTGGCATCGTGACGGATTGGGCAGGCGGCCCCGCCCATCAAGGTGGTCGGGCCCTTGCAGCCGCGAACCCCGCAATTCACGCCGCGGCCTTGTCCGTTTTGAAAGATGTGGTTGATGGCTGATCTGCTTATCAAAAACGCCGCTGTCGTTCTGACGATGGATGACAGCCGCCGCGAATTGGCAAATGCCGATATCAGGATCGCAGATGGTGTGATTGCCGATGTTGGGCAGGGGCTGCCGGTGGATGGCAGTGCGGTGTTTGATGCGGCGGGTACTGTCGTCACCCCCGGATTGGTGAATACGCACCATCATCTCTACCAGACATTGACCCGGGCCGTGCCTGCCGCACAGGACGCGCTGTTATTTGGCTGGTTACAGACGCTTTATCCAATCTGGTCCCGCTTTGGCCCGGAAGAGATGTTTGTGTCGGCCCAGGTGGGTTTGGTCGAACTGGCGTTGTCGGGCTGCACACTGACATCTGATCACCTGTACCTCTATCCCAATGGTGCCCGGCTGGATGATACTATTGCCGCTGCGGCCGAGGTCGGTCTGCGCTTTCACCCTACACGCGGCGCGATGAGCATTGGCGAAAGTGCGGGCGGCCTGCCACCCGATGCGCTGGTTGAGGACGAAAATGCCATTCTGGAGGACTGCATCCGGGTCATTGATGCGTTTCACGATCCCAGTCCGGGTGCCATGGTCCGCGTCGGTGTGGCCCCTTGCAGCCCGTTTTCGGTCACCCGTGACCTGATGCGCGACGCCGCCCTGTTGGCCCGTGACAAGGGTGTGATGTTGCATACCCATTTGGCCGAAAATGACGAGGATATCGCCTATTCACTGGAACAGTTCGGTTGTCGTCCTGGCCAATATGCCGAAGATCTGGGGTGGGTCGGCGATGATGTCTGGCATGCCCATTGTGTAAAACTGGATGGGCAAGAGATTGATTTGTTCGCCCGCACCCGGACTGGCGTGGCCCATTGCCCTTGTTCCAATTGCAGGCTTGGATCTGGTATCGCGCCGGTGCGTCAGATGCGCGATGCGGGCGTGCCTGTTGGGCTGGGTGTGGACGGATCGGCCAGCAATGATGTGGGGAACATCATGGCGGAAGCGCGCCAAGCGATGCTGCTGCAACGGGTCCGAAATGGCGCCGATGCAATGTCTGCACGCGAGGTATTGGAGATCGCAACCCGTGGCGGTGCGCAGGTTCTGGGTCGTGATGATTGTGGCCAGATTGCTGTTGGCAAACGCGCCGATATCGCGATTTGGGATGCGCAATCGGTTGAGGCGGCGGGGTCCTGGGATCCAGCGGCACTGGTTTTAGCTGGGCCGATGAAGGTGCGCGACCTGTTTGTCGAAGGCCGTCAGGTTGTGGCGGATGGCCACATGCAGACCATTGATCTGCCGCGCGTGATCGAACGACAAAACACCTTGGCCCGCCGCTTGGCTGACTGATCGCGCTGGGTTAGGCTTGTCCTGAACAAAGTGGAGTGGACATGTCCAGAATTTTGATGACGGTATTCGCGGCAATGTTGATGGCGTGCAGCGCGCCACAAGCGACCGCACCGGCGAATACAGCGCCGCGCGTTGTGCCAACGGATGCGTTCACAACCCAACTGAACGGGTTGCGCCAGTCCAACGGTCTGGGGCTGGTCGTGCCAAATCCCCAATTGGCGCAGGCTGCAACGGCCCACGCCCGCGACATGTCGGAGCGTGGCTACTTTGCACACCGCGCGCCGGATGGCAGCCGCGCGGATCGCCGGATCGCACAGACTGGCTATAGCGCCTGTGGCTGGGCTGAAAATCTGGGATCTGCATTGCCGAACCGGTCCGCCGCATTCGCCGCCTGGCAGGGTTCGCCACTGCATCTTAAAAATATGCTCGGGGCAAATTATACCGAATACGGGCTGGGCGAAGCGGGCGGCAACTGGGTTCTGTTGATGGCTAAGCCCTGCTAACCAGCTTTCCCGCGATCCAAACATCTGCAATCGCCCTGTCATCACCCATCATGATGGTTGGAAACAGGGCATCCCAGATGTCATGCGCCTTTTCAAACCGCTGTGCGATGGTGGCGGTTGATCCAAGGTCCAGCACAATGATATCGGCCATGGCCCCCGCGTTTAGGTGGCCAATCTGACCCTGCATATGCAGCGCCTGTGCCGATCCCTCTGTGGCCAGCCACATCAATTGTGCGGGATGCAGCGCCGCGCCGCGCAATTGCCCAATCTCATAAGCTGCGGCCATGGTGCGCAACATCGAAAAGGATGATCCGCCGCCGGTATCTGTCGCCAACCCGATGCGCAGTCCGGCCTTTGCCAACCCCATCATGTCAAACAGTCCAGAGCCGATGAACGTGTTGGATGTCGGGCAATGCACCACTGCGGAACCGACCTCTTTCAACCGTGCGATTTCACGGTCTTCCAGATGAATGGCGTGGCCATAAAGCCCGCGTTCACCCAGCAGGCCGAACGCTTCATAAGTGTCAAGATAATCGCGGGCATCCGGGAAAAGCGTTTTGACCCAGGCGATTTCAGGATGCTGCTCGCTGAGATGTGTTTGCATCAGGCAACCCGGATGTTCACCCCAAAGCGTACCAAGCGCGGCCAGTTGATCCGGTGTTGAGGTCGGCGAAAAGCGTGGTGTAATGGCGTATTGTCCGCGCCCTTTGCCATGCCATTTTTCTAGCAGCGCCTTGCTGTCATCATAGGCGGACTGTGCCGTGTCGCGCAGATCATCGGGCGCGTTGCGATCCATGCAGGTTTTGCCAGCCACAACCGCCATATTGCGCGCGTTAGCCGCCGCAAAAAGCGCATCCACGCTCTCTGGGTGGATCGTGCAAAAGCTGGTCAGCGTTGTGGTGCCGTGAGCGAGTGCCAGATCAAGTGTCCGACTTGCCACGTCCGCCGCATAGGCCGGATCACCGAAACGGGCCTCTTCTGGAAACGTATAGGTGTTCAACCAGTCGATCAGCTGTTTACCCCAGCTCGCGATCATGCCGGTTTGCGGATAATGCATGTGGGCATCGACAAAACCCGCGCTGATTAGCTGCGCACCATAATCTGTTACCGTGGCATCAGGATGGTCGGTTTTCAGTGCCTGCCCATTCCCGACAGCGGTAATACGATCACCTTCGATCAATACGCCGCCTGCACTGTCGAATTGCACCGCATCGGCCCAGTCCCCGATCAGGGGATTGCCGGAAAAACCAAGGGTTTGGCCAAGAAGAAGCTGCTTTGTCATGCGCCGACCATATGCGCGTGAAACAACAGCGTAAATCGCCGAATGCGCGTTGTAAGACAGCGCTGATCGATTATGTTGCAGGCCAGCGAGGGCAGATCATGGCGGAACCGCAGGAAAACACCGAGGACGAGGCATTCGGCATCACGGACCGGTTGGTCAATGATGTGATGGAAGCCGTTCGTGAAGGCGGCACCGACTGGGTCGAAGCCTTGCTGGAGCCGCTGCACCCCGCCGACGTGGCCCACCTGCTGGAACAGATCGATCCGCGCGACCGGCGCGATTTGCTGGCGGTCTGGCAAGGCGGGATGGACGGCGATGTTCTGTCCGAGTTGGATGAAGGTCTGCGCGAAGAGGTGATCGAACAGCTTGCGCCCGCTGATCTGGCTGAGGCCGTGCGTGATCTGGAAAGCGACGATGTTGTCGATCTGGTTGAATACCTTGGCGATGAGCAGCAAGAGGCGGTTCTGGATGCGCTGGATGCGGGCGACCGTGTCGTTGTCGAACAGGCGCTGTCATATCCAGAAGAATCCGCCGGCCGTCACATGCAATCCGAACTGGTCCGCGCGCCAGAGCATTGGAATGTGGGCGAGGCGATTGACTATCTGCGCTCCGATGTGGTGCTGCCGGATCAGTTTTACCACATCATTCTGGTTGACCCGCGCTTGAAGGCGGTGGGTTATGTGACACTTGGCCGGATACTAAGCCATCCGCGCGATATGCTGCTAAAGGACCTGACCGAGGATACGTTCCGCACATTCCATGTCGCCCAGGACGTGGAGGAAGTGGCCCAAGCGATCAACCACTACCACATGATCACCGCCCCTGTGGTGGATGATGACGACCGGATTGTCGGTGTGATTACCATTGATGACGCTATGGCGTTTTTGGAAGAAGAGGCGGAGGAAGATATTCTGCGCCTTGCCGGTGTCGGCGAGGGCAGTCTGTCCGATAAGGTGATCGAGACCACCAAGCGGCGCTTTCCATGGTTGGCCGTCAATCTGGTGACGGCGATTTTTGCGTCACTTGTGATATCGCTTTTTGAAGAAACGATTGCCGGGCTGGTCGCGCTAGCCGTGCTGATGCCGATCGTTGCCTCAATGGGGGGCAATGCAGGCACCCAGTCGCTGACCGTGGCGGTGCGCGCCTTGGCGACCCGCGATTTGACCACCGCAAACGTCTGGCGGGTCATCAAACGCGAAGTGCTTGTGGGCCTGATAAACGGTCTGATCTTTGCAGTTGTCATGGGTATTGTCGGCGTCGTCTGGTTCGGCTCACCGATGCTTGGCGTTGTGATCGCGGTGGCGATGGTGATCAATCTGGTCGTGGCCGGACTGGCCGGTACGGTGATCCCCGTGGTTTTGGAAAAGATGGGGGTCGATCCTGCCTTGGCCTCGGGTGCTTTTGTCACGACTGTGACGGATGTTGTTGGTTTCTTTGCCTTTTTGGGCCTCGCTGCAATGTGGCTGTTGTAAATGGATAAATCTGACGCACGTGCTGCCGCCTTTGCCCGCCGTAAGCTGGCACATGAGACGGGGCAGGGGACAGCTGGGTACCTTAGCGAGGTGCTGGCGGGCTATCGCGGCGTGCCGCTGGCCGGTTACATGGCGATGCGGACCGAGATTGATCCGACAGCAGCGATGGAAGAGGCCGCAGCCCATGGCCCTGTCGGCGTGCCTGTCATCATGGACGCTGGCCAACCGCTGCGGTTTCGTATCTGGGAGCCCGGTTGCGCGATGATCCCGGGTGAATTCGGTGCGCAAATCCCGGCAGAGGGGGCGTGGATGGAACCCGAAATCCTGATCGTCCCCTTGGTGGCCTTTGACAGGCGGGGTAGTCGATTAGGCTATGGTGGCGGCTTTTATGACCGCACGTTGGAAGGGTTGCGGGCCAAGCGGCCAACCATGGCAATTGGCTTTGCCTATACTGCCCAAGAAGATGAGAGCCTGCCACTGGAGCCGACCGATCAGCCGCTTGATCTGATTGTGACTGAAAATGGTGTGCTGACGCCGTAAAGAAACTGCTAGAAGATTCCGCGCCTAACGCCTAACACTGCCCAATGAAAATCTTGTTTCTTGGTGATGTCATGGGCCGCGCGGGCCGTGCGGCTGTGGCGGCCCATCTGCCGCTCTTGCGCGACGAATGGCGGTTGGATTTTGTTGTGGTCAATGGCGAGAATGCCACATCCGGCATGGGTTTGTCAGGTGATCATGCCAAGGACTTGCTGGAGGCGGGCGCCGATGTAATCACCTTGGGTGACCATGCCTTTGACCAAAAAGACATGCTGAGTTTTATCGAAAAAGAACAGCGGATCATCCGCCCGATCAACTTTTCTAAAGCGGCCCCCGGCAGCGGCGCGCGTGTCTTTACAGCCAAAGGTGGCCGCAAGGTTCTGGTGGCACAGGTTCTGGGGCAGGTTTTCATGAAACGTCCCTTTGATGATCCGTTTTCGGCACTTGATGCCACGCTGCGCCAATATCCCATGGGCGGGCAGGTACAGGCGAGCCTGATCGATTTTCATTGCGAGGCGACATCGGAAAAAATGGCGGCTGGGCATTTCTGTGACGGGCGCGCCAGCATTGTTGTGGGCACCCACACTCATGTGCCCACCGCCGACGCAATGATCCTGCCCGGTGGCACGGCATATATGACTGATGCGGGGATGTGCGGCGACTACAATTCAGTCATCGGGATGGAAAAGACCGAACCGATGCGGCGGTTTGTCACCGGTATGCCCAAATCCCGGTTTACCCCTGCATTGGAAGAGGCGACGCTGGCAGGGCTTTACATCGAAACCGATGATCGCACGGGCAAGGCTACGCGCGTGGCACCGGTACGCCAGGGCGGACGGTTGATGCAGACCGGGCCAGAATAACCACCGCTTGCCCTTCCCCGATCAACCCGCGACACTGGGCCTGATGACTGATTTTATTGCCCTTTCACAAACGCAAGCCGCCTTTCTGACGATGGGCGTGGTTGTGGCCATGTTCCTGTTGTTCCTACGCGAGGTATTCCCGACCGAAGTGGTTGCGATGATCGGCGTGTCGATCCTGCTGGTGACCGGCGTGTTGCCTTACGAGGATGCGGTGGCGGCCCTTGCAAATCCGGCGCCGTGGACAATCGTTGCGATGTTCATCATCGTCGGTGCGCTTGTGCGGACAGGCGCGTTGAATGCCATGACCCAATTGGCCGAACGGCAGGCCGCGGTCAGCCCGGCCCGCGCCATTGGCGGCGGTCTTATCTTTGTCGCCTTTGCCAGCGCCATCATGAACAACACGCCTTTGGTCGTGGTCATGATACCGGTCTTTGTGCAACTGGCCCGTACATTGGGCACATCTGCGTCGAAACTGCTGATCCCGCTCAGCTATGCGGCGATTGTGGGCGGCACGCTGACCTTGCTGGGCACATCGACCAACCTGCTGGTTGACGGCGTTGCCCGGTCATCGGGTATGGAACCCTTTGGCATTCTGGAGATCATGCCAGTTGGGCTGGTGGTGGTCGCATGGACCTTTACCTATCTATATTTCATGGCACCGCGCCTGCTGCCGGATCGGCAAAGCATGGCGACGATGTTGTCGGATCGTTCGAAAAAGAAGTTCTTTTCCGAAGCTGTGATACCCCCCGACAGCAACCTGATAGGCCGCGAGGTGAATTCCGTCCAATTGTTCAAACGCGATGGGGTGCGCCTGATCGACGTGGTGCGTGGTGATACATCGCTGCGGCGCAATTTGGCAGCCGTGACATTACAACTTGGCGATCGGGTGGTGCTGCGCACCGAGATGACAGAGCTGTTATCGCTGCAATCCAACAAGGAACTGCGCCGGGTCGATCAGGTTTCAGCGGTTGAAACCACGACGGTGGAGGTGTTGATCACGCCCAACTGCATGATGGTTGGGCGTCGTCTTGGGTCATTGCGCCTGCGCCGCCGCTATGCGGTCTATACGCTTGCTGTGCATCGCCGCGACGCCAATATCGCCCGCCAGATGGATGATGTGGTTGTGCGCGTGGGTGACACGCTGCTGCTGGAAGGCGCACCCGAAGACATTCAGCGGTTGGGCGAGGATATGAACCTTGGCGATGTGTCCAAGCCGACCCAGCGCGCCTATCGGCGCGCGCATGCACCCATCGCAATTGGGGTTTTGCTGAGCGTCGTGACCCTCGCGGCCTTGGGCATCGCCCCGATCCTGCTATTGGCCATGGTCGGGGTCACGATTGTTCTGATGACCGGCTGCATTGATGCGGAAGAGGCATTTTCCTTTGTCGATGGCCGGTTGCTGGCCTTGATCTTTGCCATGTTGGGGGTTGGATCTGCGCTGCAATCATCCGGTGCGGTGGGGATCATTGCGGATGCGATATCTCCTGTGATGATGATCCTGCCGCCGTTCTTTGTCGTGCTGTCGGTCTATCTGCTATCCAGCATCCTGACAGAACTTGTGTCCAACAATGCGGTTGCGGTTGTGATGACCCCGATTGCCATTGGCCTGGCGACAGCACTTGGTGTCGATCCGCGCCCTTTGGTGGTTGCGGTGATGATTGCCGCCAGTGCCAGCTTTGCCACGCCAATCGGATATCAGACCAATACGTTGGTTTATGGTCCGGGGGGGTACAAGTTCGCCGATTTCCTGAAATTCGGGATCCCGCTGAACCTGTCGCTGGCGCCGATTGCGTCATTTGTGATCCCGATGATCTGGCCGCTTTAGCGCAGGGTTGCGGGGCTGGTGCGGCATGCCTTATAGAGGCGCAAATTCAAACCACATCTGACGAGGTTTCCGATGGCTGGCCACTCAAAATGGGCAAATATTCAGCACCGTAAGGGACGGCAGGATAAGCTGCGCTCCAAGCTGTTTTCCAAGCTTGCCAAGGAAATCACCGTGGCGGCCAAAATGGGTGACCCCGACCCCGAGAAAAACCCGCGTCTGCGTCTGGCGGTCAAGGAAGCCAAATCAAGCTCCGTCCCCAAGGACGTGATCGACCGCGCGATCAAGAAGTCGCAAGGCGGTGACGCAGAAAACTACGATGAAATCCGGTATGAAGGTTACGGGCCAAATGGCGTTGCGGTGATTGTAGAAACGATGACCGATAACCGCAACCGGACGGCTTCAACTGTGCGCTCCACATTCTCCAAGAATGGTGGGAATTTGGGCGAAACCGGCTCTGTCGGTTTCATGTTCGACCGCAAAGGTGAAGTGGTTTACCCCGCATCTGTTGGCGACGACGACACCGTCATGATGGCTGCGATTGAGGCGGGTGCCGAAGACGTGCAAAGCGATGAAGAAAACCATGTCATCATCTGCGCGGATACCGATCTGAACGAGGTCTCCACCGCGCTTGAAGCGGAACTGGGCGAGTCAGAATCGACCAAACTGATCTGGAAACCCAACATGACCACCGAGATTGATCTGGAAGGCCTGACCAAATTGATGAAGCTGCTGGATACGCTGGAAGAAGATGACGACGTCCAGCGTGTGACGGCAAATTTTGAAGCCTCGGACGACGTTATGTCGGCATTTGTCGAAAGCTGACTTGTGTTCAGGCGGGGTTGCTGCCACGCCTGACGCATGACCCGTTCCACATCATCGCAGCCTCTGACCGGCATCTTTTGGATGGTGGTGACCGGGTTCAATTTTGTCGCTGTGACCGCGATTGTAAAACATGTGGGCGATGAAGTACCGGCGGCGCAGGCTGCCTTTCTGCGCTACATCCTTGGGCTGGTTTTTCTGATCCCTATGATCAAACCAATCCTTGCCGCGCATATGACACGCCGCCAGTTGCGGCTGTTTTGCCTGCGCGGTCTGGCCCATACGATTGCGGTGATCCTGTGGTTCTTTGCCATGACACGCATCCCTATCGCCGAGGTGACGGCGATGAATTACCTGTCACCCATCTATGTCACGCTGGGGGCCGCACTTTTCATGGAGGAAAAACTGCCACCCCGCCGTCTGATCGCGGTGATCGTGGCCTTGTTGGGTGCGCTGATCATTCTGCGTCCGGGGATCAAGGCGGTCGATATCGGGCATATCGCAATGTTGGGTACGGCCGTTGGTTTTGCTGCGGGCTACCTGATCGCCAAGCAGTTATCGGGCGAGGTGTCACCAATTGTCGTCGTTGGCATGCTGTCGATCACAGTCACAATTGGGCTGGCCCCATTTGCGGCTGCGGTTTGGGTCACCCCAACGCTTGCGCAGTTGGGCTGGCTGTTTCTTGTCGCCTGTTTTGCCACGGCGGGCCATTACACAATGACGCTGGCCTTTGCCGCCGCCCCGCTGACCGTCACGCAGCCTGTGACGTTTTTGCAGTTGGTCTGGGCGGTACTATTGGGCTATTTCGCCTTTGCAGAGGAAATTGATGGCTGGGTCATTCTTGGTGGCGCCATCATCATGGCATCGGTCAGTTTCATCACATGGCGCGAAGCCGTGGCGCGGCGAAATGTGACGCCGGTAGTATCAGCGACAAAGGTATAGACCGATGACAGCGGATGATGGCGAAGCACCGGTATCCCCTTTGGCGCGATGCGACAGCTTTTGGGTGCATGGTGCTGGCCTGGCCGGTGATAGCTGGGACCGGATGACAGCGGATTTGCCGCTGGCGCGTACACCTGATTTGCCCGGTCATGGGCAGACGGCGGTGATGCATCCGTCAAGAGTGGAGCGGTTTGCCGAGGTCTTTGCTGACGACGTGCCGCAAGATGCGGTGCTGATTGGGCATTCGTTAGGTGGGATGGTTGCGCTGGAGCTTACCATGCGCCTGAAGGGTAAAGTAGCTGCATTGGTGCTGATCGAAGCCGTTCCGACGGTACGCGACCGGTTCATGGGGCGAATATCAGCGACATTGGCGGCAGCGTTGTTCAAGGCGATCCCGCTTTCATGGTTCACGCGCTTGTCAGGCGTGGGGCAAACCCCGCAGACCCGCGCGGAACTGCATCGGCAAATGCCGCGCATGGACAAGCCGCGGATTGTGGCGGCGCTGGACGCAGCAGCAGCCTATGACGGGCGGGCGCATCTTCCGCAGGTTTCGGTGCCGACATTAATCATCGTGGGGCGCAAGAACAAAGCGACCCATCGGGGTGCAGCACTGATGGCTGAACAAATCCCTGGCGCGCAGATGATCACGCTGCCCGGTGGGCATATGCTGCACACAGATAATCCGACAGAGCTGCGGCAGGCGATTGATGACTTCCTGACCTCAATCAGCGCTGGGCGGGGTTAGCCGCGCAAGCAAGGAACTTTGCGTTACCTGTCCGATGGGCTGCCCGTTTTCCATGACTTGGAGCGCTTCGCCGTCGATCTGATGCATGATGTCCTGCACCGGGGTTTCCACGTCGATTGCCGGCCCGCGGGCGGACCCATCGGTCATCACATCACGTGCGGTCAGGACGCCAAGCGGGTTCATATGGGCCACAAACTCGGCCACATAATCGTTCACTGGGTTGGTAAAGATATCGCGCGGGGTACCGCATTGCACGATCCGGCCACCTTCCATAATTGCGATCCGATTGCCGATTTTAAACGCCTCATCCAGATCGTGGCTGACGAAAATAATGGTGCGATTGCGCTGTTTCTGAAGGTCCAGCAATTCATCTTGCAGCTTGGTCCGGATCAACGGATCGAGCGCCGAAAACGGTTCATCCATCAGCAGGATGGGCGCGTCGGTGGCAAAGGCGCGGGCAAGGCCAACGCGCTGCTGCATGCCGCCAGACAATTCCCCGACCAGCGCATCCGCACGATCATCCAGACCAACCATATGCAGTTCTTCATCGACCCGCTTGTTCCGCTCTGCCTTGGACATACCGGCCAGTTCGAGCCCCAGGCCAACATTGTCGCGGACCGTGCGCCATGGCAGCAGGCCAAACTGCTGGAAAACCATGGATACGCATTCGCGCCTGACGCGGCGCAGATCGGGTGCCGACGCATTGCCGACGCTGCAAGACCAGTCGCCATCAAAGATGCGCACCTCGCCCCGGACCACGGGGTTCAACCCGTTTACGGCTCGCAACAATGTTGATTTGCCAGAGCCTGACAGGCCCATCAGCACCAGTATTTCGCCCACTTCCACATTCAGCGAACAATTGTGTACGCCCAGGATTTGGTCGGTCTCTGCACGAATTTCCGCGCGTTCCATACCTTTATCCATCAGTGGTAAGGCGGACATCGGTTTGGGTCCGAAGACGATTGAGACGTTGTCGAATTCTACCGCGCTCATTTATTCACCCTCAGCATGCGGTCGAGCATGATGGCCACGGCCACAATCGCAAATCCGGATTCAAACCCAAGACCGGGGTCATTGCGCCCCAGCGCCTGCACGACCGGTTTGCCCAAGCCGTTTGCACCGACATAGGCCGAGATCACAACCATCGAAAGCGACAGCATGATCACCTGATTGAGCCCCGCCATGATCTGTGGAAACGCATAGGGCAGCTCAACCTTCCATAACCGCTGCGCCGGGGTGGCGCCGAAGGACTCAGCGGCTTCCAATAGTGGGGTGGGGGTGTTTGAAACCCCCAGATAGGTCAGCCTGATCGGGGCGGGTAACACAAATATCACCGTCGCAAATAGGCCGGGCACCATGCCCAGACCAAAGAAGACGATGGCCGGGATCAGATAGACGAATGCAGGCAGTGTTTGCATCAGATCAAGGATCGGGCTGAGCGATTGATAGGCGCGGGGCCGGTGTGCGAGGAAAATACCAATCGGCACCCCAAGGCCCATGCAGACCACGCAGGATGATAACACCAGCGCAAGACTGTCAGTGGTTTCGTCCCAATAGCCCTGATTGATCACAAATAGCAGGCACAAAAGCACCAGTAGACAGATTTTCCATGATCGCTGCAAAACCCATGTCAGCGCCACGAATAGCAGGATCACGACAAAGGCGGGCGGCGTTTGCAGACACCAGACGATGCCATCGATCATCCAGTCCAGCCCATCGCTGAGCGCGTCAAAGGCCGGGCGGCCATTGTCCTTGAGCCAGTCAACGGCTGTTTCTGACCAGTCGCCCACCGGAATTTTGTTTTCTGTCAGCCAGTCCATGCCCGCCCCTTGTCAATTAAAAAGGGGGCGTCGCCGCCCCCTTTTTTTCGTTTGTTTTCTTATTCAGCCAGCGCTGCCGTTACCGCCGCAGCGGCATCACCACCGTCCTTGGTGGTCACACCGTCCAGCCATGGGGTCCAGGCGTCGGAATTGGCGGCCAACCATGCCTTCGCTGCATCCATAGGGTCGACGTCATCATTCAGGATTGCGCCCATAATCTCATTCTCCATCGCGAGCGAGAATTCGAGGTTTTGCAACAGCTTACCGGTGTTGGCGCATTCATCTACATAGCCCGCGCGCGTGTTTGTCGCCACGGTTGCACCGCCCAGATCAGGGCCAAAGTAGTCATCACCACCGGGCAGATATGTCAGGTCGTAATTGGCATTCATCGGGTGAGGTTCCCAGCCTAGAAACACAACCGGCTCATCACGGTCGCTCGCGCGTTCGACCTGTGCCAGCATGCCCTGCTCAGAGCTTTCGACAACCTCGAACCCTTCAAGGCCAAAGGCATTAGCATCGATCATATCGATGATCAGGCGATTGCCGTCATTGCCTGCTTCGATCCCATAGATATTGCCATCCAGCGCATCCTTTGCCTGTGCGATGGATGCAAAATCGGTGATGCCAGCCGCAACACCAGCAGCATTCGTGGCCAGCGTATATTTCGCGCCTTCCAGATTGGTGCGCACTGTGTCCACTGTGCCCGCTTCGCGATAGCTGGCGATGTCGCCTTCCATCGTGGGCATCCAGTTGCCAAGGAAGACATCAATGTCACCCTGCGCCATTGAGGCGTAAGTGACCGGCACTGACAGGATGTCAGTTGTTGTTTCATATCCCAGCGCTTCCAGCACAATCGACGTTGCGGCGGTTGTCGCAGTGATGTCGGTCCAGCCGACATCGGAAAAACGTACGGTGTCGCAATCAGCAAGGGCAGGTGCGGCCGCACAGATTGCAAGCACGGATAGGGTGGATTTCAGTTTCATGGTCGTCTCCCAGTTTTGACTCGTTTTTCTTGATTGACGAGTCAATAAAAAACAAATTATCTGCTTATGTCCACCTGAAAGAGGATCAGATGCCCAAGCTTGGAATGGAACCTATCCGGCGTGCCGCATTAGTTAAAGCAACGATTGACGAGATCGGTGCAGCAGGGACGCTAGACGTTACAGTTAGCAAGATTGCTAAACGTGCTGGCATGTCCTCGGCGCTGGCGCATCACTATTTTGGTGGCAAGGATCAGATATTCGAAGCCGCGATGCGCCAGATCCTGCGCGATTACGGGGCAGAGGTGGTGACAGCCCTGCATGATGCGCGTGATCCTGCGGCGCGTGCGCGGGCCATTATCGCCGCTAACTTCGCCCCATCCTGTTTTGACCCGGCCACGGTCAGCGCTTGGATGATGTTTTATGTGCAGGCCCAGACAAACCGGGCCGCCCTGCGCCTGTTGCGCCTTTATCAGCGCCGTCTGCGAAGCAACCTGACCCATGCGCTGCGCCCCATCACACCCAAACCAGAAGAGGCTGCTGATATGTTGGCCGCCCTGATTGATGGGTTCTATATCCGCGCCGCACTTGCAGTGCCGGATGAGGATGCGCATGGCAAGACGCTGAAACTACTGACAATCCTGACGGAGGGGGCGGCATGAGCAAACCAAATATCTTGATCATCATGGTGGACCAGTTGAATGGTACGCTGTTTCCTGACGGTCCCGCCGATTGGCTGCATGCCCCTCACCTTAAGGCGCTGGCGGCCCGGTCAACACGCTTTGCCAACACCTATACAGCGTCCCCCTTATGCGCCCCCGCGCGGGCGTCGTTTATGTCGGGGCAACTGCCGTCACGGACGGGTGTTTACGATAATGCAGCCGAATTTGGATCGTCCATTCCCACCTATGCCCATCATCTGCGCCGTGCGGGCTATCAAACCTGCTTGTCGGGCAAGATGCATTTTGTCGGCCCCGACCAATTGCACGGGTTTGAGGAACGGCTGACAACCGATATCTACCCTGCCGATTTCGGTTGGACCCCAGATTACCGCAAACCGGGCGAGCGGATCGATTGGTGGTATCACAATATGGGTTCAGTCACTGGTGCAGGCGTGGCCGAAATTTCGAACCAGATGGAATATGATGACGAGGTCGCCTATAACGCGACCCGCAAACTCTATGACCTCTCACGTGGTCATGATGACCGGCCTTGGTGCCTGACCGTCAGCTTCACCCATCCACATGACCCTTACGTGGCGCGCAAGAAATATTGGGACCTTTACGAGCATTGCGATCACCTGATGCCGGAGATCGGCCCGATCCCCTATGAAGGTCAGGATGCCCATTCGCAGCGCATTCTGGATGCGAATGATCGCGATAACTTCAATATCACCCAAGACCATATTCGCCGCGCGCGGCAGGCCTATTTCGCCAATATCTCCTACCTCGATGACAAGGTCGGTGAAATTCTGCAAACACTTGAGGATACGCGGCAGGAGGCGGTGATCGTCTTTGTTTCAGACCATGGCGATTTGCTGGGCGAGCGCGGTTTATGGTTCAAAATGTCCTTCTATGAAGGATCGTCGCGGGTGCCGCTGATGATAGCCTCACCGGTGATGGAGGCTGGTCAAAACGTGACGCCCGTCAGCACCATCGATATCACGCCAACGCTTTGCGATCTTGCTGGCGTCGACATGTCCGAGGTGATGCCATGGACCCAAGGCGAAAGCCTTGTGCATCTGGGGCAGGGTGGTCAACGCGACACGCCGGTTGCCATGGAATACGCAGCGGAGGCGAGCTATGCCCCGCTCGTTTCGCTCCGCTATGGCAAGTGGAAATACAATCGCTGCGCGTTGGACCCTGATCAGCTGTTTGATCTGGACGCCGATCCGCATGAGTTGACCAATTTGGCGGACGTGCCGGAGCATCAGGGCACCGTCACGCAACTCCGCACAAAATCGGAGGCGCGTTGGGACCTTGTCAAATTCGATGCCGATGTGCGCCATTCACAGGCCTGCCGCTGGGTCGTTTACGAGGCGCTGCGCAACGGCAACTACTATCCATGGGATTACCAACCACTGCAAAAAGCGTCAGAGCGCTACATGCGCAACCACATGGACCTCAACATCCTCGAAGAAAACCAGCGTTTTCCCCGTGGGGAATAACATTATCATTTTGCCCGAAATACTCCCGCCGGAGGCACCCAAGCCATGAACGCACAACCAGAAGCCAGCCATTTTATTGATGGCAAGTATATTGAAGACAGAACTGGTGACGTCATTGAGGTGATTTACCCCGCCACTGGCGACGTGATTGCCAGACTGCACGCGGCGACCCCTGCGATTGTCGATCAGGCGCTTGCCGCCGCCAAACGCGCGCAAAAGGAATGGGCGGGCTGGACAGCGACAGCGCGTGGTCGCGTGCTGCGCCGGGCTGCGGATATCATGCGCGACCGCAATCATGATCTGTCGGTGCTGGAAACCTATGACACTGGCAAACCCTATCAGGAAACCAGCGTTGTGGATGCCACATCGGGGGCCGATGCGCTGGAATACTTCGGTGGTCTTGCGGCCAGCATCACCGGCGAACATATCCCGCTCGGTGATGATTTCGTTTACACGCGGCGCGAACCACTCGGCGTTTGCATCGGGATTGGCGCGTGGAATTATCCAACGCAAATCGCCTGCTGGAAGGCAGCACCCGCACTCGCTTGCGGCAATGCGATGGTGTTCAAACCGTCGGAAACCACCCCGCTTTGCGCACTGAAAGTCGCCGAAATCCTGGTCGAGGCGGGCGCGCCTGCGGGCGTTTGCAACGTCATTCAAGGCTACGGTGCTGTAGGTGCATCGCTGATAACTGATCCGCGCGTGGACAAGGTATCACTGACCGGCTCGGTCCCCACGGGGCGCAAGGTCTATGCCGCCGCGGCAGAGGGCGTGCGCCATGTGACAATGGAACTGGGGGGCAAATCCCCGCTTGTCATCTTTGATGATGCCGATCTCGAAAACGCGGTATCAGGCGCGATTCTTGGCAATTTCTATTCCTCTGGTCAGGTGTGCTCGAACGGCACGCGGGTTTTTGTCCAAAAGGGGATCAAGGACGCATTCCTCAAACGCCTGACCGAACGACTTGAGGGCGTCAAAATGGGTGACCCGCAGGACCCGGACACGAATTTTGGCCCCATGGTATCTGAAAACCAGCGTGACATTGTCGAGGGGTTTTTTACCAAGGGTGTCGAAGAAGGCGCGACACTGGTTACCGGTGGCAAGCGTGTGGACCGCGACGGGTTCTACCTGGAGCCAACTGTCTTTGCTGACGTCACCGATGACATGACCATCGCGCGGGATGAGATTTTCGGCCCCGTCATGTCGGTGCTGGATTTCGACACCGAGGAAGAGGTGCTGGCGCGCGCCAATGACACGGAATTCGGCCTTGCTGCCGGTGTCTTTACGGCCGATCTGACCCGCGCGCACCGAATGGCTGCAGGGTTCGAAGCGGGCACATGCTACATCAACACCTATAATGATGCGCCGGTTGAGGCCCCGTTTGGTGGCTCAAAGATGTCTGGCGTGGGCCGCGAAAACTCCAAGGCGGCCATTGAGCATTACAGCCAGATCAAGGGCGTCTATGTCCGTATGGGCGATCTGGAGGCGCCGTTCTAGGAAATGAAAATCTGATGGAAACGACAACGAAACTACCTTTCAAGCCGGTTGATTATGTCAAATGGCTGGCAACCGTCATTCAGTTGATCGGGTATGGTTTGACAGGTATGAACTACACCCCATGGAACATCTACGCTTTTATCGTGGGGATCGTTTTGTGGTTTGCAGTCGGCTTTATGTGGAAGGATCGGGCGATTATGATTGTGCATCTGGGCGCATTCATTTCGCTTGTTGCGGGGTATTTGAGTGCCTGAGATGCGTGCAGATTATGTCATTATCGGTGCAGGCTCTGCTGGCTGCGCCATGGCTTACCGCTTGGCCGAGGCGGGCAAGCAGGTGCTGGTGATCGAACATGGCGGCAGTGATGCCGGCCCGTTCATTCAGATGCCTGCCGCCCTGTCTTACCCGATGAACATGAAAATGTATGATTGGGGGATGAAGTCGGAGCCGGAGCCGCATCTGGGCGGGCGCGAATTGGTCACTCCGCGCGGCAAGGTGATCGGCGGTTCATCCTCGATCAACGGGATGATCTATGTGCGCGGCCATGCCCGCGATTTCGATCATTGGGCCGAGCAGGGCGCACATGGCTGGTCCTATGCCGATGTGCTGCCCTATTTCAAACGGATGGAACAGTGGCATGATGGCGGACATGGCGGTGACCCGGATTGGCGCGGCAAGGATGGCCCGTTGCACGTCACCCGTGGCCCCCGGAAAAACCCGCTGACCCGCGCATTTGTCGAGGCTGGCGCCCAAGCGGGCTATCCCGTGACCGGTGATTATAACGGGGAGCAGCAGGAAGGGTTCGGACCCTTCGATGCGACAATCTACAAAGGGCGGCGCTGGTCGGCGGCGAATGCCTATATGCGCCCTGCGCTGAAGCGGCCCAATTGCACGATCACACGGGCGCTGGCCCGTCGGATCATCATCGAAGATGGTAGGGCAACAGGGGTCGAGGTCAGCCGTGGCAGCAAGGTTGAGGTGATACATGCCAATGTCGAAGTCATCATCGCCGCCTCTTCGCTGAATTCGCCCAAGCTGCTGATGTTGTCGGGTATCGGCCCGGCCGCACATCTGGCCGAACACGGCATTGATGTTGTCGCGGACCGCCCCGGCGTAGGGCAGAACCTGCAGGACCATCTGGAACTTTATATCCAGCAGGCAGCGACCAAACCGGTGACCCTGTTTTCCTATTGGAACTTGCGCGGCAAGGCCCGGATCGGGGCCGAGTGGCTGTTGTGGAAAACCGGTTTGGGCAGCTCCAACCAGTTTGAAAGCGCGGGCTTTATCCGGTCAAAGGCGGGGATCGACTATCCCGATATCCAGTTCCATTTTTTGCCTATTGCAGTCAGTTATGATGGCAAGGTCGCACCCGAAGGCCACGGGTTTCAGGCGCATGTCGGCCCAATGCGATCCGTCTCGCGCGGGCAAGTCACGTTGCGGTCGGCTGATCCTAATGACAACCCGCGCATCCAGTTCAACTACATGTCTGATCCGCAGGATTGGGAAGAGTTCCGGACCTGTATCCGCCTAACGCGCGAGATTTTTGCCCAACCCGCCTTTGATGAATTCCGTGGGCATGAGATTCAGCCCGGTGAAGAGGCGCAAACCGATGAAGAACTGGATGCTTTTATCCGCGAACATGCCGAAAGTGCCTATCACCCCTGCGGCACCTGTAAGATGGGGACAGTTGATGATCCCATGGCAGTTGTCGACCCGCAGGCGCGGGTGATCGGGGTCGATAGGCTGCGCCTAGCCGACAGTTCGATCTTTCCGCGCATCACCAATGGCAACCTGAACGCGCCGTCGATCATGGTGGGCGAGAAAGTGTCGGATCACATCCTGCAACGTCATCCGCTGCCGCCGGTAAACGATCAGCCATGGATCAACCCTGCGTGGGAAACGTCACAGCGTTAAGGATTTGTTAACCGAGGTTAATGGAATTGCTTGATTAACGGGTGTCCGCCGCTTTAGGCGACGGAGATGGTAAGAATTTGCAGTCTTCTATGGTGCCTGTTTTGGGCCAGTGCGGTTGCGGCGATGCCGGAAGGCAGGATCAGGGTTGTTGATGCCGACACAATCGATGTTGGCCAGACCCGTGTGCGCCTGCATGGCATTGACGCCCCTGAAATGGGCCAGCCTTGCCGCGCCAGTGGCCGGGAATGGGATTGTGGGCGCTGGGCGCGCGATTTTGTCCGGGATCAGTTCGAGGGTCAGCAGGCCCGCTGTGAGATGATCGAAATTGACCGCTATGGCCGGGTTGTGGCCACCTGTCAGGTCGGCGGGCAGGATATGGGCGCCGCGATTGTGCAGGCCGGGGCTGCCTGGGCCTATCGCCGCTATTCAAACGCCTATGATCTGGATGAAAAGGCCGCCGCCATCACCGAACAGGGTATCTGGGGTGTGGCGATTGAGACGCCAGCGGCGTTTCGCGAAAGACGGACCTCAGGTCGCACTGCGCCCGATCCATCCTGTGCGATCAAGGGCAACATTTCGGGCAATGGCCGGATCTATCATCTGCCTGACGACAGAAGCTATGCCCGCACCGGGATTAACCTGGCCAATGGCGAACGCTGGTTTTGCAGCACCGCAGAGGCCGAGGCCGCAGGATGGCGGCCCATCCGTCGATAATGCCTTGGGCTTGATCCGGATCAATGTCGCGCGCATGAGCGTTGTCTAACCTTCCTTTGAACAAAAGAACGAAGGAGACCGCGATGTCGCATACCCCCCATGAATTGAGTGAAGAGTTTCCCGATCAGCAAGAGGCGATCAACAAGCTTAAAGCATCCGACGCGCATTTCGCAAAACTGGCTGACGGTTATCATGATATCAATCGGGCTATTCACCGGGCGGAAACCGATGTGGAACCAACTGACGATCTGCACATGGCGCAGATGCGCAAGGAACGGATGCAGTTGAAAGATCAGATCGCGGCAGCGCTGCGCGAAGCGGTCTAATCCAGTTGATAGGGCAGCACCCCGCGCCTGTTGGGGTCGACCCGCAAGTGACGTTCTAGCGGCGGAACTGACCTTTGATGGCAGTTGCGCCGTTCGCAGATCCGACAGGAAATACCAATCGGGGCATAGGCTGCGGCTGACCCGAGATCCATGTGGTCGGCATAGACAAGGGCAGGGGCGTGTTTGACTTCACACCCCAACCCGATGGCATAACGTCGGGTGGGCTGGCTGTAGGATCCGCCTGATTTGCTGACATCCCGCGCCAGACAGAAATACCGTGCCCCGTCGGGCGTTTCGGCCAGTTGCCGCAGGAATTGCCCCGGCGTTTCAAACGCCTGATGTACGTTCCACAGCGGACAGGCCCCGCCATAGCGGGCAAATTGCAGCGTTGTCGCCGAATGTCGTTTGGTGATGGTGCCCGCCTGATCCACCCGGACAAAGAAAAACGGAATGCCTTTGGCACCGGGCCGCTGCATGGTGGACAGCCGGTGCGCAACCTGTTCCAATGATGCGCCAAAGCGGGTCGCCAACACCTCCAGATCATGTCGGGTTTCTTCGGCAGCAACCAAAAACGTGCCGTATGGCATCAGTGCGGCACCGGCGAAGTAGTTGGCCAACCCCACCTTTGCGATGCTGCGCGCCTCTTCCGATTGAAATCGCGCAAGGTCCAGCGTGGCGGTCAGCAGCGGGTCTTGGGTGATCAGGGCCAGTTGCAGCAGCAGTTGAAAGGTCTGGGTTGCGGGGCTGGCATGTTTCGAAATCGTCAGCGTTTTTGTCGCCGCATCATAGTGGCGGACCGCATCCGTGCCGGTCATCACGGTGGTGATTTGCCGGGTGGCAAGGGTACGGATCGCGGCCTCTGCCATGGTTTCACCGGGCGGGCACTGGCTGGAAAAACGCTCGGCACTGCGGTCTACGGCGTCAATGTAGTTGTCGCAGTAGTGGAAAAAATCCCGCACCTCTTCCCAGGGGCTGGGGCGCAGTCGGACATCCTCGCGGCCCAAGGCCTCATCCAGGGAGGCAAGCCGTTCATGGCTTTGCCGATATGCCGTGTGCAGGTCAAGAAAGGCGCGGGCCAATGTCGGTGCGTTTGCCGCCGCAAGCCGCAGGTCAGCCAGCGCGGGTGCCGTGCCAGTAAACACCGGATCGGCGAGTGCCTCGCGCATGTCGCCGACCAAGCGTGCCTCATCCCCCGATTGCAGCTCGGTCACGTCAAACCCAAACTCCTGCGCCAGCCCCAGCACCACGGCGGTGGATACTGGCCGGTTGTTGTTTTCCATCTGGTTGAGATAGGGCAGCGACACCCCCAGCTTTTCGGCAAAGGCTTTCTGGGTCAGCGACAGCCGCCCGCGCAATTCACGCAGTTTCGCACCGGCGTAAAGTTTCTGAGGGGGCATAGGGCACCTTTGCATCTTTGCTATGCAGGTTTAGCAAATGCAAAGCCTTCGTCAACCAAGCGCCTTTTCTCGCCAGATCACGAATAAGACGGACAGCATGGCCAGAACCGATACGCTTAGCATCACCCATTGCAGGGGCAGGGTGCCAGTTTCCAATGTTAGCAAGCCACCTGCAAATTGTGACAAGGCCGCGCCGCCACCAATCATGATCGCCCCGCCCAGCCCGCTGGCTGTACCCGCCAGATGTGGCCTGACCGAGATTGACCCCGCCATGACATTTGGCAATGTCATCCCGTTCCCGATCCCCAGAAAAACGCAAAACCCAAAGAAGCTCAGCGGATGGATCACCTCCGACAGGGTCAGGATGACCGACATCCCCATCCCGAATATGGTGACCGCCGTACCCGCCAGCGCCATCCGGTTGATCCCCATGCGCACGGAATAGCGACCAGACAGAAAGTTCCCCGCCGCATAGCCGATGGCCGGTGCGCCAAGGGCAATACCGCTCCATAACGGGGACAGATCGAAAATGCTGGTCGCAACAAAAGATGCGCCGCCAAGCAAGGCAAAGAACGCGCCGGAACTGAAGGCAGAGCATAGCACGTAACCCCAAAACCGGGGAGAGCGGAAAAGTTCAGGATAATCTTTGATCTGATCGGCGAAACTGACGCCTTCGCCCGCGACCGTTTCACCAAGGTCGAAATGGCACAGGATTAAGACACTTGTCCCGGCGAGTGCTAGAAAGATGAAGGTCGCATGCCAGCCGAACAGCTGATCCAGCGCGCCGCCAATCATGGGCCCGACCATCGGGACGATGGCCATGCCCATTGTGACATAGCCGATCATGGATGCGGCCTGTTCTTGTGGCACCATATCACGCACGATGGCCCGGCTGAGCGCCATTGAGGTTGCGACGGCTGCTTGCAGAATGCGGAACAGCAGAAAGGTTTCGACCGTTGTTGCGAAATACGTGCCAATCGTGGCCAGCACAAAGATGGCCAGTGATCCCATCACAATCTTGCGCCGTCCAAACCTATCCGAAATTGGGCCGATGATGGTTTGCAGAACTGCCGTGGCCGCCAAATAGCCGGAAAGGGCGATCTGCATGATCGCGTAGTCCGTTTCGAAATACGATGTCATCGCCGCCAGAGATGGCAAAAAGATCGACATGTTCAGCGCCGACATCCCCGTGATCAGGATCAGTGTCAGGATGTGCGGTGGTGTTGTGCGATCAAGAAAACGAATGCGTGGAAGGACAGTCATTCACAAGACTTATGGTGGCTGGGCCTGACTGTCCATCGCGTGGGAGTATAAACGGGGGACGCGTCGTTTGATTTGCAGATTTGCATTATGTAATCCGTGCTAACCCGATAGTTTGCAAATTTTCTCATTCAGCCTTCTCCTCACAGGGCAAAAAGCTTAGGACAAATAGGATCAGCAGGGGGAGTGACGCATTTGGATGTTCTGCAAGAGCTTGAGTCGCGGCGGAATGCAGCACGATTGGGCGGTGGTACACGCCGGATTGATGCGCAGCACAGCAAAGGCAAGCTGACCGCGCGCGAACGGATCGAGTTGCTGCTTGATGACGGGTCATTCGAAGAGTTCGATATGTTCGTCGCCCACCGCTGTACCGATTTCGGCATGGAAAAGGATCGGCCCGCAGGTGACGGGGTGGTCACTGGCTGGGGGACGATCAACGGGCGCATGGTCTATGTGTTCAGTCAGGATTTCACCGTCTTTGGCGGTTCCCTTTCGGAAACCCATGCCCAGAAGATTTGCAAGATCATGGATATGGCGATGCAGAACGGCGCGCCCGTGATCGGCATCAACGATTCCGGTGGTGCGCGTATTCAGGAAGGTGTGGCGTCGCTTGCCGGTTATGCCGAGGTTTTCCAGCGCAACATAATGGCATCCGGCGTGGTCCCGCAGATCAGCGTGATCATGGGGCCTTGCGCGGGCGGTGCGGTCTATTCCCCCGCCATGACCGATTTTATTTTCATGGTCAAAGACAGCAGCTACATGTTTGTCACGGGACCTGACGTGGTCAAAACCGTGACGAATGAGATTGTGACGGCAGAGGAACTGGGCGGGGCATCGACCCACACCAAGAAATCTTCCGTCGCAGATGGGGCGTTTGAAAATGATGTTGAGGCGCTGGCCGAGGTGCGCCGCCTCGTCGATTTCCTGCCGCTCAACAACCGGACCAAACCGCCGGTCCGCCCGTTCTTTGATGATGTGAACCGGTTGGAGGACAGCCTTGATACGCTGATCCCTGACAATCCCAATTCGCCCTATGACATGAAAGAGCTGATTGCCAAGCTGGCCGATGAGGGCGATTTTTACGAGATACAGGAAGATTTTGCCAAAAACATCCTGACCGGCTTTATCCGGTTGGAAGGATCGACCGTGGGGGTTGTTGCCAATCAACCCATGGTGTTGGCCGGGTGCCTTGATATCGACAGCAGCCGCAAGGCGGCGCGCTTTGTCCGGTTCTGTGACGCCTTCGAAATTCCGATCCTGACGCTTGTCGACGTGCCCGGTTTTCTGCCTGGAACATCTCAGGAATATGGCGGGGTCATCAAACACGGTGCGAAACTGCTGTTCGCCTTTGGTGAAGCGACAGTGCCGAAAGTGACGGTGATCACGCGCAAGGCCTATGGCGGGGCTTATGACGTGATGGCGTCAAAGCATCTGCGCGGTGATTTCAACTATGCCTGGCCGACGGCGGAAGTTGCCGTAATGGGGGCCAAGGGCGCGACCGAGATTATCCACCGCGCTGATTTGGGAGATGCTGAAAAGATCGCCCAGCATACCAAGGATTACGAAGACCGTTTTGCGAACCCGTTTGTGGCCGCCGAAAAAGGCTTCATCGACGAGGTGATCATGCCGCATTCGACCCGCAAAAGGATTTGCCGAGCCTTTGCATCACTACGCGGCAAGCAGCTTCAGAACCCATGGAAGAAACATGACAATATCCCGCTCTGATCTCGGCCGGGATGGGTTTTGGCGAATTCATGCTGAGAATGCCAAAACCGAGCCGGAGCATTGCGGCGGGCTGCGATCCCAACATCTGGGTGCCGGAGTCTCGGGCGTGCCAGATGTGGTGGCTGCATCTCGGCGTGTTTCTGCTGGTGATGCCCGAACGTCACATTGCGCGACCTTCGCCTTTGAGCCTGATGAAAACAAACAGAAATTTGATACGCTTCCTGTGTGCGAACATGGTATCGCGCCCTCGTGGGGTCGTACCGGAAAATCCGGACGGGCCTGCATCAAAAGAGGCAGGAAACAAAAATGGTACAAGGACTTATCGCTTTCGGGGTGGCCGCGCTTATGGCGTTGGTTGCAGCGTCCGGCAGCCATGAACGGGGACCACTACGGGTCACCTCGGACATGGTTGTGCAGGAGGCGTCCCGCTAAGGGTAAACTGTTGGACAGTCAAACTGGTCACGGACGGACGAGCAGGCCCGTCCGTGACATTCCCCAAAACGCTTGGGGGTGCTAGGATGGAAAAACATCGCGGTTTCCCGGGCCGACTGCCGGGCACAGATTTTCAATTCACTATAAGACGGGCCAATAAAGACGGGGCAACCCCGCTGACGGCGCGCGCACGTTATGCCGACCGACGTCCGCCCGACAAACGGGCCGACGCGGGATTTATCCAGGCGCTTTGGGACTATTTCGGCGACCAGCCGTTTGAGCGCGGCAATCTTGATGCAGGGCGGATCAGCTGGCTGTTTGAACGCGAAATCGTTCCTGCCGAAGACCCTTTTGACCCTGCAAGTTATGATGCATTGCTGCGCATCGATGTGGATGTGGCGCGCATCAGTTTCCCCGAGATTGCGTGGCCATAGATGCGGATTATTGGCGAAAACCAGCGGAAGGCGGCCATGCAAGGGCAAATGCCCGCCCATTTATGGGGGGGCAGATCAGGTCGCTTTGCGACTGCGTCCGAATGCGCCAAGATCATCCCAGCAGCAGCGCAAACCAGCAATCGCACTGTTGCCGGATATCAACACTTGAACCCTTCCCTTTGCCGGTCTGCCCCTTCCCAGGGCGGGCCGGTTCCCATTTTCCGCTCATTTCGCCGAATTCATGCAGTTGTTATTGGATATCAGAGCAATCTGACTATTCAGTGCAGCATAGTAGGCGCCAATTCTGGGGCTACGGCGAAAACAAAGTTAGGCAGAAAACAATGCAGAAAACATCTATCATCCTTGCCGCAGTGGCTATGTTCGGCCTTGCAGGCTGTCTTGAAGGCGACGTCGAGCGCGGCGTTGCAGGCGCAGGCGCAGGTCTGGTTGCTGCCGAAGTGCTGGGCACTGACCGCACCGGGACAATCCTTGCCGGTGCTGCCGCTGGCGTACTTTGCGACGACGCAGGCATCAACGGCTGTAAGTAAGACAAATAACAACGCCCTTTCGGGGCGTGCTGATCAATGGAACCGCCGTAGGGGGAAAACCCCTGCGGCGGTTTTGTATTTGGGGGACGGATAACAAATGTTCAAAAAAATTCTCATCGCGAACCGTGGCGAAATCGCCTGCCGTGTGATCAAGACTGCCCGCAAGATGGGTATCAAAACGGTTGCGATCTATTCGGACGCTGACCGCAACGCGCTGCACGTCAAAATGGCCGATGAGGCGGTGCATATCGGTCCGCCACCTGCCAATCAGTCCTATATCGTCATCGACAAGGTGATGGATGCGATCAAACAGACCGGGGCAGAGGCCGTGCATCCGGGCTATGGTTTCCTGTCCGAGAATTCCAAATTCGCCGAGGCGCTGGAGGCTGCGGGTGTTGCCTTCATCGGCCCACCTAAAGGCGCGATTGAGGCGATGGGGGACAAGATCACCTCAAAAAAACTGGCGCAAGAGGCCAATGTCTCAACCGTTCCCGGCTATATGGGCCTGATCGAAGATGCCGATGAGGCGGTGAAGATTTCCAACGAAGTTGGTTATCCGGTGATGATCAAAGCGTCCGCTGGCGGTGGCGGTAAGGGGATGCGCATCGCCTGGAATGACGATGAGGCGCGAGAAGGCTTTCAATCGTCCAAGAACGAAGCCGCGAATTCCTTTGGTGATGACCGGATATTCATTGAAAAATTCGTGACCCAGCCCCGCCATATCGAAATTCAGGTGCTGTGCGATGGGCATGGCAACGCGGTCTATCTGCATGAACGCGAATGTTCGATCCAGCGCCGGAACCAGAAAGTTATCGAAGAAGCACCAAGCCCGTTTCTGGACGAGGCGACCCGCAGGGCGATGGGCGAACAATCTGTCGCCCTCGCGCAGGCCGTGGGCTATACCAGCGCGGGCACGGTTGAATTCATTGTCGATGGTGACCGCAACTTTTACTTCCTGGAAATGAACACCCGTTTGCAGGTCGAACATCCGGTGACCGAGTTGATCACAGGTGTCGATCTGGTCGAACAGATGATCCGGGTCGCAGCAGGTGAAAAGCTCCCGTTCCAACAGTCGGACCTGAAAATCAACGGCTGGGCGATGGAAAGCCGCCTTTATGCCGAAGACCCTTATCGCAACTTCCTGCCATCGATTGGCCGTCTGACCCGCTACCGCCCACCGGTCGAAGAGGCAGAGGCGAAGCGCGCTGTCCGCAATGACACGGGCGTCTATGAAGGCGGCGAAATCAGCATGTATTACGACCCGATGATCGCCAAGCTTTGCACATGGGCCCCTGACCGGGCCACGGCGATTGAGGAAATGCGATTGGCCCTTGACGGGTTCGAATTGGAGGGGATCGGGCATAACCTGCCATTCCTTGCGGCGGTCTATGACCACCCGAAATTCACTTCTGGCAATATGACAACGGCGTTTATCGAGGAAGAGTATCCCGACGGTTTTGATGGGGTGACCTTGCCGGATGAGGCTTGCACCCGTGTCGCGGCAGCGGCGGCTGCCATGCACCGCGTGGCCGAAATCCGACGTACCCGTATTTCAGGCCGGATGGACAATCACGAACGGCATGTCGGTGAAGACTGGGTTGTCAGCTTGCAGGGCCATTCCCACGACGTCGTCATTATCGCTGATAAGGCTGGAGCGGATGTGCAAATCGGTGGCCAAACCTTGCGCGTGGAAAGCGACTGGACACCGGGCCAACCCTTGGCCCGTTTGATGGTCGATGATGCGCCTTTGGTGCTTAAAATCGGTAAGATATCAGGTGGGTTCCGCGTCCGCTATCGCGGTGCCGATCTAAAGGTGCATGTGCGCACCCCGCGTCAGGCCGAACTGGCAGCGCTGATGCCGGAAAAGCTGCCCCCTGATACGTCGAAATTCCTGCTTTGCCCGATGCCCGGCCTGATCGTAAAGGTCGATGTTGCAGCAGGCCACGAGGTGCAGGAAGGTCAAGCGCTATGCACCGTGGAAGCCATGAAGATGGAAAACATCTTGCGGGCCGAACGCAAAGGCGTGGTCAAAAAGGTGAATGCGGGGGCTGGCGATAGCCTGGCTGTGGACGATGTGATCATGGAGTTTGAATAGATGACAAGGCCGGGTCGGAAGTTGCTGAGGGCAGCGCCTGACGCTGGGTGGGTGCGAAGCGCCCTCCCGTGGGGAGGGTCGGGCGCTGCCCGACCTGTCAGCCGGGCGGGGCGCTTGTTGTACAGTTACCCCCCCAACCGCCGGTCTGATATCTCTTGCTGGCGCAGGGGCATTTTGTCGATGGAACGGGACAGTTCGCGCACGCTCCAGGGTGATGGTTTGCGCAGGGCGACGCGTCCATCCTTGCCGATCAGCGCCATCATGTATCCGCGCGGGCGCAGTTTTGTACGCAACTCGGTTTCGGCGCTGGGGTCGGTATCGGTGATGATGATCACATCCCGTTCTGCCAGATCATCCAGACCTTCCATCAGCCGGTCCAACTGCTGTTGGAAGCGCGGATCATTGGGCGTGTCGGCAAAGACCACCAAGGGGCGCACGACCCATTGCAGCTCTGCCAAAGTGATATCAGCTGCGTCAAAGACCTGTGTGTGGTCTTCTTCCCACCGCTCAAGCGTTGTGGCGTCTTCTGCGGAAAGCGGTGCGGCCATCAGGCAAAGGACCGTGGCGATGTTCGTCAATAGTTTCATGAAATTAGATATAGAGGCGGCTTTGCCAAAAGCTAAGGGTATTGCGCAAATCAGTGAAAACAATTTCGCGATCCCTGCCGCCGCAAGCAGGAGGTTGAGATGACCGACAAGAAAACCTGGGAAGATGTTGCAGCCAAGGAACTGCGCGGCAAACCCCTTGCGGCACTGGATTGGGACACGTTGGAAGGGATCGCGGTCAAGCCGCTTTATACCGCCGAAGACACCGCCGATCTGCCGCATATGGGCGGTGTGCCGGGTGTTGCACCCTATACCCGTGGCGTGAAGGCCACGATGTATGCGGGCCGCCCCTGGACGATCCGGCAATATGCGGGATTTTCTACGGCTGAGGAATCGAATGCATTCTATCGCAAGGCGCTGGATGCCGGGCAGCAGGGCGTATCCGTCGCCTTCGATCTGGCGACACATCGGGGCTATGACAGTGACCATCCGCGTGTTGAGGGCGATGTGGGCAAGGCCGGTGTCGCCATCGACAGCGTCGAGGATATGAAGATCCTGTTTGATGGGATCCCGCTGGATAAAGTCAGTGTTTCCATGACGATGAACGGTGCGGTGATCCCGATCCTCGCCAATTTCATCGTGGCGGGGGAGGAGCAGGGGCATCCGCGCAATGTACTCTCGGGGACCATTCAGAACGATATTCTGAAAGAGTTCATGGTGCGGAATACCTATGTTTACCCGCCGGAACCTTCGATGCGCATCATCGCGGATATCATCGAATATACGACCAACGAGATGCCGAAATTCAACTCGATCAGCATCAGCGGCTACCACATGCAAGAGGCGGGTGCGAACCTCGTGCAGGAACTGGCCTATACGCTGGCCGATGGGCGCGAATATGTCCGCACCGCCATTGCGCGGGGCATGGATGTAGATCAGTTTGCCGGACGGCTAAGTTTCTTCTTCGCCATCGGCATGAACTTCTTTATGGAGGCAGCCAAGCTGCGCGCCGCCCGCCTGCTCTGGTCGCGGATCATGGCGGAGTTTGAGCCGAAGAACCCCAAATCGTCGATGCTGCGCACCCATTGCCAGACATCTGGCGTGTCGTTGCAGGAACAGGACCCGTATAACAACGTGATCCGCACCGCCTATGAAGCGATGAGCGCGGTTCTGGGTGGCACGCAATCCCTGCATACCAATGCGCTGGACGAGGCGATTGCGCTGCCTACTGAATTCAGTGCCCGCATTGCGCGGAATACCCAATTGATTTTGCAAGAAGAAACCGGAGTGACCAATGTGGTCGATCCGCTGGCGGGGTCTTACTACGTCGAGAATCTGACCCACGAGTTGGCCGAAGCCGCTTGGAAGCTGATCGAAGAGGTTGAAGAGCTCGGCGGTATGACAAAGGCCGTTGCCACCGGCATGCCCAAGCTGCGGATCGAGGAAACCGCCGCCCGCCGTCAGGCCGAGATTGACCGTGGAATCGAGGTGATCGTTGGCGTCAACAAATACCGCAAAGACAAGGAAGACCCGATCGATATCCTTGATATCGACAATGCCGCAGTGCGCGAGGCGCAGGTTGCCCGGATCGAAAAAACCAAGGCCACCCGGGACCAAGACGCCTGCGATGCCGCCCTGGCCGAACTGACCCGCCGCGCGAATGAAGGCGGCAATCTGTTGGAAGCCGCAGTCGAAGCCGCGCGCGCCCGCGCCACAGTTGGAGAAATCAGCATGGCCATGGAAAAATCATTTGGACGGCACCGCGCCGAGGTTAAGACATTGGCAGGCGTTTATGGCGCGGCCTATGAAGGCGATGAAGGTTTCGCGGCCATCCAGCAAAGCGTCGAAGGCTTTGCTGAGGAAGAAGGGCGCCGCCCCCGCATGCTGGTCGTCAAGATGGGGCAGGACGGGCATGACCGGGGGGCCAAGGTGATTGCCACCGCCTTTGCCGATATCGGCTTTGACGTGGATGTGGGGCCGCTGTTCCAGACACCAGAAGAGGCCGCACAGGATGCCATCGACAATGACGTGCATGTCATCGGGATCAGTTCCCAGGCTGCGGGACACAAAACACTGGCCCCGAAACTGGTGCAGGCGCTGAAAGACGCGGATGCTGACGATATCATCGTGATCTGCGGCGGCGTTATTCCGCAGCAGGATTACCAATTCCTTTATGATGCGGGCGTGAAGGCGATCTTTGGTCCCGGCACAAACATCCCGCAAGCCGCCGAAGACATCCTGCGCCTGATCCGCGCGGCCCGCGGCTGATGCGCCTGGACCACCTGGCCGTCGCGGCGGAAACGCTGGCGGAAGGCGTGGCTTTCGTGGAAGAAGCGCTGGGTGTTTCGATGGTGCCGGGTGGCAAACACGCCCGGTTTGGTACACATAACGCGCTTCTTGGTATGGGCGATCTGTATCTGGAGGTCATCGCGCTGGACCCTGACGCCAAACGTACCGGACCAAGCTGGTTCGGGCTGGATCAATTCACTGGCGGACCACGTCTGGCAAATTGGATTTGCGAGGTCGGAGATTTGAAATGGGCCCCGCCTGAATGCGGCCCAGCGGTTGATTTGGAACGGGGTGATCTGCATTGGCAAATCACTGTGCCCGAAGATGGCAGTCTGCCCTTTGACGGGGCGCTTCCAACCCTGATGCGTTGGGGCGATGGGGTGACCCACCCAACCAAATCCTTGCCCGACAGCGGCTGCCGTTTGCGAAGGTTCCGGGTGTTCCATCCCGATGCTGCCGCGATTGCGGCCACACCTGATCCGCGTGTGCATGTGACAGCTGGCCCCAAAGGGTTTGATGCGGTGATCGAAACCCCAGCCGGGACCCGCCATTTGCGCGGATAGCGGTTGAATGATTTTGCTGCGCGTCAGAGAATGCGCGGATGTCAATCTGGACCCGCATTGCTGACGCTTTGGCCGCCCTCACCTCGGGTGAGGGGCTGTCGGCTGTCTTTGAAAAACTGCGCACGCCACCGGACCGCACCGTGGCCTTTACCATTGCCGTGATCGCGCTGGGTGCCAAGATGGCCAAGGCGGACGGGGTGGTGACAAGGGATGAGGTTCTGGCCTTTCGCGAGGTTTTTGTCATCCCGCCCGCAGAGGAGGAAAGTGCCGCCCGTGTTTTCAACCTGGCCCGTCAGGATGTGGCCGGGTTTGATATCTATGCGCGTCGGATCAAGGCGATGTTTGGCGATGATGAAGGCCCGTTATCGGACCTGTTGCAGGGGTTGTTTCATATCGCGATGGCCGACGGCATCTATCACCCAAAGGAGGATGCGTTCCTGCAGGAAGTCTCTGATATCTTTGGGTTTAGTGCCCGCCGGTTTCGGGGTATTCGCGCGCAATTTGTGACCGATGCCGAAGGTGATCCTTACGATGTGCTGCGTGTTGATCCCGAAGCACCGATGGATGAAATCCGCACCGCCTGGCGTAATCTGGTCCGCGAAACCCACCCCGACCGGATGATGGCCCGCGGTGTCCCGGAAGAGGCGATCAAGCTGGCCGAAAAACGTATGGTGGCCATTAATCGTGCTTGGGAACAGATACAGGATGCAAGGTCGTGAGGATCGCGACCTATAATGTTGAATGGTTCAACGCCCTGTTTGATGATGCCGGTGCGTTGATCAATGACGGGTCATGGTCAGGCCGCTGGGATGTGACAAAGGCCCAGCAGACAGCCGCATTAGGTCATGTATTTCAATTGCTTGACGCCGATGCGGTGATGATCATCGAAGCCCCCGATAGCAGCCGAAAACGCAGTAGCGTCGCGGCGTTGGGCCAGTTTGCGGCGCAATTCGGCCTGCGCGCCAATGCGGCTATTTCCGGGTTTCAGAACGATACACAGCAGGAAATCGCCCTGCTTTATGACCCGCTGGTGGTGAAGGCGGCGCATGATCCGCGCGATGATCCCGGCTTTCCCCGCTTTAATGGCACCTTCCGGATGGATCTGGATGTGGACGCCGCCCCCGACCCGGTGCGCTGGTCGAAACCGCCGTTGGAGGTGGCGTTGGCCACCCCTGCAGGTCCGTTGCGGATGATCGGTGTACATGCCAAATCCAAGGCCCCGCATGGTGCCCGCAATGATGCCGCGGCGATCCGTATTTCGATTGAAAACCGGCGCAAGCAATTGGCGCAATGTGTCTGGCTTCGGGGCCGTGTGGCGGCGCATTTGGAGGCCGGGGATGACCTGATTGTGCTGGGGGATTTCAATGATGGTCCTGGGCTGGACGAGTATGAAAAACTGTTTGGCCGGTCCGGGGTTGAGATTGTGCTGGGCGAAGGTGACGCCGCGCGGATGTTTGACCCGCATGCGCGTGTCGCGCTAAGCCGCAGGCTGGCTGCGATGCCGGTCACCGCGCGCTTCAAACGTAAGGGAAAGCCTTATTTACAGGCGCTTTTGGATTATGTCATGGTGTCGCCCGGCCTGCGTGCGAAGGCGCCGAAATGGCAAATCTGGCACCCGTTTGATCACCCTGAATGCTATGAAGATCGGGATTTGCGCGAGGCGCTTTTGTTGGCCTCTGATCACTTTCCTGTTGTCTTGGACATTAGCTTGTGATTTGAAAAACCGCGCCGGTTTTACTATATTACCCGCATGAAACAGATTGCTGCACTGACACTTGCCCTTGGCCTGGCTGTCAGCCCTGCAAGCGCGCAGGATGGCGAGGTTCAAGAAGGCTTTAACCTGATCGAAGAGGGCGCGCGGCTGTTGATGCGCGGCCTTATGTCCGAAATGGAACCGGCGATTTCAGAACTGCGTGGATCGTTGGAGGATATGGCACCGGTGATTGGCGAATTCGCCCGTGAGATGGGTCCGGCCCTGACCGAGTTTTTGGCGCAGGTCGATGATTTCCGCCATTATGAAGCGCCGGAATTCCTGCCCAATGGTGATATCATCCTGCGTCGTAAGCCGACCGCGCCCATGTGGATGCCAGAGGACGAAAACGGCGAGATAGACCTATAACCACGCGATGGTTAACGCCGCTTTGGCGACCAAAAACACCGGTCTGCAAAGCGTCGGCCACACGTCGGCAAAACGTCGGACCCCACCGCACGGTGGGGGCGGGTAAACGCAACGCGCGGCGGCTTACATCTTGCGAAAGACGACCGTGCCTTGCGCGTCCAGCGCATTTGTCAGGGCGGCGAAGCGCGCCTCTGCCACTTCGCCAAAAAGCGGGCGCGCCTCTTCGGATAGTTTCAGGGTCAATTCCCGCGCTTTGGATGACCATTTCAGACCGCCCGGCGTTTCGTCTGATGTCAGCCAAAGCATCGCGCCAAGCCGCATTGCCTTGCCTAAAATCTCAGCCTCTTTCACCTGATCATCATTGAGCATCTCGAAAAGTGATGCATAGCGCGTCTTGTCGATCTTGTTGGTGTAGCGGTTCATCAGCGCCAGTCCTAAAAGCACCCGTTCATAGTGTTTCAGCCCGCCCAGGTTGGCGCGGGTCGCATTGTCAAACGTCACCTCGGCCCGGTAATCGGGATGGGCGCGCCAGCTGACGTCATGCAAGAGGCAAGCCGCCTTGATGATCCGTTTGCGTTGCCAGTTGGCACGTGGGAATAGCGGTTTGACGAAATCATAGAGAACCCGCCCGAAACCGGGCATGCGGGCATCCTTGGCTTCAGCAAAGCGGCATGCCTCGACCAGAGGGTCGCGGTCGCGCAAGGCGGCGGGCATCTGTTCAAATAGCATCCCTTCGCGGATGCCATAGGATGACACGGCCACATCCTTGGGTTTGAAGGTGCGCATCAGTTCCTTCAGCACGATGGAGGCGAGCGGCACCAGCGACATCCGGCTGTCTGAGATATTGCAGCGGCTGCGTAGTTCCTGAAGATCGGATTTGCGGATATATTCGGCCGTCTTGCTGATCTGGCGCGATGACATCCGGTATTCATGCAGCACTGTCAGCGGGTATTCGCGGCGTTCCATATCGACGCGGGCGATGGCCCGCCATGACCCACCGACCAGAAACAGCCGCATGCCGGTTGTATTGCCCATGTCGTCATGCAGGCGTTCCATGGTCTCACGCACATAGGCTTTGACGGCTTTCTTGCCGCCTTTGATTTCGCGTAGCTTCAGCGGGCCAAGTGCGGATGTCACCCGCCTGCCAACCCGGCCTTCGGCCAGATCGGCCAGTTCCATCGATGATCCGCCGATATCGCAGACCAGCCCATAACTGCCCGGCCAACCCAAAAGGACGCCCTGCGCTGACAATCGCGCCTCTTCCTTGCCATCGATCACCCACAGCTTGATACCGGTTTCGCGCTGCACCTCGTCCCGGAATGCCTGTCCATCCGATGCCTCGCGCACGGCGGCGGTAGCGACGGCTGTCAGTGGCAGGATGCCCATCCCCTTGGCCAGCGCGGCAAAGCGGCGGATCGCCGAGATTGCGCGCTTGCGCCCTTCGGGGTTCAGATGCCCGGTTTGCGACAGGCCAGCGCCAAGCGCACACATGATTTTTTCGTTGTAGAAATAGGCGGGCGACCGTGCCGCCCCATCAAACACCACCAACCGGACAGAGTTGGATCCCACATCGATCACCCCAACCCGGCTTAGGCCCTTGGCAGCGGCATCTTCGAATAGCGGACGCCCGAACGGACCCCAGTCAATGCTTTCAGGATGCTTTGTCATGTGGTCCCCGTCGCTATCCCCGCAACAGGTATCGGTTAATCATCCGTATGCGTCAATTGCGGAACGTCGCTGGCCCCTGCAGAACCGCGCCCTGACAGCGATGGGTTTTCCATAAAGAACCGGTGACAGTTGAACGGGAACTCACCTTCGGCCAAGGGTGTGCGGGTAAAGCTGCCATCGGCGGCCATGATCCAGCTTTGTGTGACATCAGCCATATTGGCCGCCATGATCTGGCTGACGATCTGTGCCTTGACGGTGGCATTCTTGATCTCAACCAGTGTTTCAACCCGCCGGTTGAGATTGCGCCCCATCCAGTCGGCGGAACTGATATACACCTTGGCCTTTTTGCTGGGCAAGTCATGCCCATTGCCAAAGCAGACGATCCGGGAATGTTCCAAAAATCGCCCGACAACCGATTTGACCCGGATGTTTTCCGACAGGTCCTTGACCCCTGGTCGCAGCCCGCAGATGCCACGGATCACAAGGCTGATTTTCACCCCGGCCTGGCTGGCCGCGTAAAGCGCGTCGATCACATCGCTTTCGATCAGCGAATTCATCTTGGCCCAGATGGCGGCCGGCTTGCCTTCCTTGGCATTTGCCGCCTCTGCCGCGATCCGATCCAGCAGGGTTTGTTTCAGGGTCAGCGGCGAAATGGCCAGATTTTCGAGCCCGTCAGGTTGCGCATAGCCAGAGAGATAGTTGAACACTTTGGTCGCGTCCCGCCCCAGTTTTGCGTCGCAGGTGAACAGACTGAGGTCGGTGTAAATGCGCGCCGTGATCGGGTGATAGTTCCCTGTGCCAAAGTGGGTATAGGTGACCAGCTTGTCGCCCTCGCGCCGCACAACTGTGCTGATCTTGGCGTGGGTTTTGTAGTTCAGGAACCCATAGACCACATGCGCGCCCGCCCGTTCCAGCCGCCGCGATTGCCGGATATTGGCGGCCTCGTCGAACCGGGCCTTCAGTTCCACCAATGCAGTGACGGATTTGCCGTCTTCGGCTGCTTCGCACAACGCCTCGACAATCGGTGAGCGTTTGGAGGTTCGGTATAGCGTTTGTTTGATCGCAACCACGTTCGGGTCACGCGCGGCCTGTGCGAGAAACCGCACGACCATGTCGAAGGTTTCATAAGGGTGGTGCAGCAGCATGTCCTTTTGCCGGATCGCGGCGAACATGTCGCCGTCATGGTCCTGCACCCGTTCAGGCACGCGGGGGCTAAACGGCGGCCAGAGCAGGTCCGGTCGTGCGTCCAGCACAAGCTCCCCCAGATCGGCGATGCCGATCAAGCCGTCCACCTCGATCACGGTTTCCTCGCCCACATGCAATTCATTCATGATCAGCGATTTCAGGGCAGAGGGCGCACCGGCGGACATTTTCAGCCGCACCACCTCACCCCGGCGCCTGCGTTTCAGGGCGACTTCGAATTCGCGCACCAAGTCTTCGGCTTCGTCCTCAACCTCCAGATCGCTGTCGCGCAGGACCTTAAAGGCGCAGCTGCCTTTGATCTGATAGCCCGGAAACAGCCGCCCGATATGCAGCAAAAGCAGTTCTTCCAAAGGCAGGAACCGGTGTCCGTCATCTGATGGCAGAGGCACGAAACGGTCGATCTGTGCAGGCACGGGTAGCAATGCGCGCAGGCTGCGTTTGTTATCGTCGCGGACCAGCTGCAGCGCCAATGCAAAGCCTTCGTTGGGCAGGAACGGGAATGGGTGGGCGGGATCAATCGCCAGCGGTGACAGAACCGGAAAGACCTGTTCGATAAACACGTCCTCCAGATAATCCACATCTGCCTGGCTGAGCTTGTCACGGGTGAGCAATTGGATATTGGCCGCGGCCAAATCGTTGTTCAGCTGCGTGAACACAGTCTGCTGCCGCATCATCAGGCTGCGCGCATCGATGTCGATGATCGCCAGTTGTTCAGCAGGGGTGCGCCCGTCCAGACCGGGGGTTGTGTTGCCCTCATTCGCCAATTCGCGCAGGCCCGCGACCCGGACGGTATAAAATTCGTCCAGATTGGTGGCCGAGATCGACAGAAAGCGCAGCCGTTCCAGCAATGGCACGCGCGGGTTTTCAGCCTCTTCCAGCACCCGCCAGTTAAAGCTGAGCCAGCTCATCTCGCGGTTGACGAACCGCGCGGGCGTCTTGAGGTCAATATCAAGTGTCGTTGGGGCGGGGTAATCCCCGATGAGGAAATTTGCTTTTGTCATAGCGCCTTGTCGGCTGGAACTGTTGCGGGAGTATGACAAGTATCGCGGGGCTAGCCCGCCTTGTCCAGCAGTCGCTTGGCCAGTTGCCGGTTGATCTTGTCGCCGGTGGCTAATGCGGTTTCATCCAGTTGCGCCACAATGGCGGCAGCGGCGGCGTAAGACCGCTCAATCCGCTTGCCAAGATAGGCAACAAGATCAGGTTTGGGGCTGATCCCCCGGTCGGCGAAGAGTTTCATGATCAGCGCTTGCAGCAGTGCGTCATCGGGGCTGGTGATTGTCATCAGGGTCGTGGCCTGCATCCGGCTGGCCAGATCGGGCAGGGTGATGGGCCACCGGCTGGGTGCGTTATTGGCCGTCAGCAACAAGGTCCCGCCGCTGGTGCGCAGGTTGTTATGGATGTGGAACACGGCCTCTTCTGCATTGGCGGGCAGCGTGTCCATATCTTCGATGATGACGGTGGTTGCATCGCTGCGTGTGTCCGGTGTGATCTGGGCCGCCTGTAACATCTCGCCGTCGTTTTCGGCCTGAAAGATCCGCGCAAGGTGGCTTTTGCCACAGCCTGCGGGGCCTGCGATGACCAGCTTACGTTCTGGCCAGTGCTGCGGTTTTTGCAGCATCGCGAAAGCCTTTGCATTCGCTTCTGACACGAAAAAATCGTCAGGCCCCAGCGCAACACCTGTTGGCCAGTCAAATGACATTTGCCGCGCCATTTATTCGTCCTTGGATTGCCCGCGATAGAGCAGGCTTTCGCGGTAGCGTTCCAACCCGTAACGGGCCAAAACCCCAAGCATGGCGGCTACGGGAACAGCGACCAGCATCCCAACGAAACCGAAGAGTGACCCAAAAACCGACAGGGCAAAAAGCAGCCAGACAGGGTGCAACCCGATGGAGCCGCCGACCAGTTTCGGGGTCAGGATATTCCCTTCCAGAAATTGCCCAAAGCCAAAGATGCCGGCAACAATGCCGATCCGCACCCAGTTGGTAGCATAGCTGACCGTTTCGCCATCTGTGACCTCGATAGATCCCCAGAACTGAAACAGCGCAAGCCCAACGGCAAGAACGCCACCGACCAGCGCGCCGACATAGGGAATGAAGGTGATCAGCCCGGCGATAAACCCGACGATCAGGCCGAAATTCAACCCCGCCAGCATCAGCCCTGCCGCGTAATAGGTGCCCAGGATCAGGCAGACTGTGCCTTGGCCACGGATGAACGATGCCAGTGTTGCATCGATATCGCGGGCAATCGACCGGATGGTGTCAACATGGTCGCGGGGCAGCATGCTGTCGATCTTGGCGGTCATATTGTCCCAGTCCAGCAGCATATAAAACGCCACCACGGGCACAATCACCAGCAGGACAAGGATGTTAATCAGCCCCAATGCGGAACTGACCAACCCGTTGACCAACTCGCCCCCTTTGGATTGGATCGTGTCCCCGATGGCCAGCAATTGCTGGTGGATCGTGCTGTCCTCATCAAGGATTTGCGGGAACCTTTCAGTCAGCCATGCCTGCAGCCGCCCAAAAAGTTCAGGCGCTGTGTCGATCAGGGCGGCGGTCTGTTGGATCAGGGTCGGGATCACCAATAGGATCAACAGCACAAAGATCAGGACGGCGATTAGGGTGATGATGGCCACGGCCAATGTGCGGGTGCATCCGGCCCGTTCCAGCCTGTCGGCCAGCGGATCCAGGCAATATGCGATGGCCCCACCCAGCACAAAGGGTAGGATCACGTCGCCCAGCGACCATAAGATAATAAGGAACAGCGCCGTGGCGATGCCCCAATACTTTGCTTGTTGTCCGACCGGTAGCGCCATAACTCATCCAAATTAGCTTTGGTTATAGATGCGTTATGGGTCGGGCTGGTGCAAGGGTGCGCGCGCAATTACTGCGCCCGCACCACCCGTGCAGCGATATCCAATTGGATCACATCATTCACAAGATCGCTATATCCGGTGGCCCCGAAATCCGACCGGCGGACCGCACCGCTGATCCGAAAGCTCAGCTGGCTCAGGTCGCCGTCGGCTGTGCCTTGCTGGCGAAACACGGCGGCGTTCAGGGTTACGGGTCGGGTGACGCCCCGGATGGTCAACAGCCCATCGATTTTGCCACCTGCCGACAGGTTGCGCGGGTTATCAGGCCGGATTGCGGTGGATTGAAACCGGATCGTGGGATGGGCGCTGGCATTCAGCACGCTACCCGCCTTCAGCGCCTCGGTCGCAAAGATCAGCCCTGTGCGTGCACGGGTCACATCCACGGTGACATCGGCGCTGGAATTGCTGAACTGGTCCAGATCAATGGTGATTTGGGCCGCGCGCACCGGCATGGAGCCGCGATTTTGCGCACCGCTGAGGGTGTAGACAAACCCGACCTCAGACCGGTCGGATTGCAGATTGTAACTGGCGGGGGCCGCAAGACTGGCAAGCGGCGTCAACATCAGGATCAGGGCGAAAAGGCGTTGCATTGGAGGCTCCTCGGTGTGGGTTCTACACCGGTTACGCCTCTGACCTGCGATTTATTCTTCTGGCTCACGTCCAGTTGATGTTTGTGTGTAGCCCTTGCCGCGGTGGTTTCATCGAAATGGCCACCCCGAGGCATTGAACGCCAAAAAAGCCGCCCCGTTCAAGAACGGAGCGGTTTCATTTTTGGTTGGTTCGCAAGCCTAGGACTGATTGGCGGCCCGGAATTCAGTGAGATGGCGACGCACAATGCCGAACCACTGCCCCTTCAGCTTCATGTCAAGCAGGCTGTCGTTCAGTGTTTCGAGATAGGCTTCGGCGTTGGGGTTGGTGTTTGAGATAACGGCGTGAACCGTCAAAACTTGGCTCAGTGGTTCATTGTAGACAACCTGATCGCCCAACCCCTCAGAAGTGATCACGCCATCAGCCGTATCAACGGCAAGCGCCACGACGTCGTAGCTCCCGTCAGCCAGCCCATTGAAGCAGCCTTGTGGTGTGTCATCACGCGCCATTTTCACGTTCGGTTCAACCAGGTCATGCTCTTCTAGCATGAAGGTTGAGTAACCGGCGGGACGGCAAATTGTTTTGCCGAACATGTCTTCATACGATGTAGGGGCCGGCTCACCCGAACGGGTGTAATATCCAAGGATCTGTTCAAACAGCGTTTCCGACCAAAGCAGGTTGTTGCAACGGAACTTGCTGTCATCGCTAAGCCGGTCAACGATGTCGCAATTTGGTTGGAACCACGCCAGAGAAAAGTCGTAGCGGTGATCAGAGATCAGCGGCTGCAGATGCGCGCCCCAATCATTGATAAAATCGATGCGGTAATCTGGGCTGCCTTCCGCATTTTCCAGAGCGACATTCACAATCTCGGTCAGCATGCCGCCTTGCGCCTGTTCCTCGCTCAGGAACGGGGCCCAGTTACCGCCAGCCACAACCCGGATCATTTCGACCGTCGGTGCTGACATTTGTTCGGTTGTCTGGATCTCGGTTATTGCGGCTGCGTTTGCTGTTGACGCCGCAACTTCATCATCCAAGCAGGGGATTTTCAGTTCCGCACCAATGCTGATGATACCCGGGTTTGATCCGATGACAGCGGAATTGGCGCTGTAGATGATCTGAAAATCGCTCGACGATCCATAGACGTCGCTTGCGATCTGCGACAGTGAATCGCCGGAACGCACGGTATAGGTGCTGCCACATTCAATGGCTTGTGCTTGCGCGGTTGAAGCCATCGCGGAAAGACCAATGGCCACAAGACAGGCCGAGGCGGTTTGGGGGGCGGTAAAACTCATTAAAGTGTCTCCATCAGTTACAGGGGGACGGCACGCGCGCCTTTGTGCCGAGGTTGTTGTGAGGTTTGGTTAAATCAACATATCGGGGGCGGCTGATTGCAATATCGGTTAGGGATCGGCCAGCAATTCGGGCGGGCACGCGGCCCCGATGCATTCGATCCTATCGTTTTCAATGCCGACGATCCCAGACGACGTCCTGACGGTGATGAGGATGTCGTCAAAGTCGATGATAAAACCTTTCAGGGCAACAAAACCGTCAGCGGAACGCAGTTCGATCTCATCTGTTTGGGAGTTAGCATTCTGTTGATCTTGAGGCGTATCACTGGCCTCTGCGGGCGTGGGTTCGGGTGTGGCTTCGGTTGCCGCTTTTACGGCGGCTTCAGTAGCAGCGGCAGCGGCAAGGGTTTTGGCCTCCGCCTCAGCAGCGACAGCAATCTCTGTCGCCGCTGTGCTGGCGGTAACAGCTTCCGCAGCGACAGCGAGAGCCTCAGTCGCGATGGCGGCAACAGCTTCTGCGGCAGCAATTGTCGCGGCTTTCGCATCAGGTTCTGCCGCGGCCTTTGCAGCAGCTGCGGAAATCTCAACAACTTCTGAGGCGGCAACCACAGCTTCAGTTGCGGCAGCAGCCTTTGCTTCGGCGTCTGCTCTTAGGGTGGCGGCGGTTTGGGCGGCCAGGGCAGCCTGCTCGGCAATTGCGGTATCTTGACTGTCTACGGGATCATTTTGTTCCAAATCGGTAGCATTTGGCGAGGCCGGATCAGTCTGTTGTGCTGAAGTATCGCTTTGTTGGGCGAGCACGGAAGCGGGTGCCAAGGTGACGCCAACGACAATGGCGGCAACAAGTTTAAAACCATCAAAAAGACTGCTCATTTATTCACCATTTACTCAAACAATATACAAAACCTCAGATACTTTAGCACTTTTTCCGACGATAATAAGGATAATTGTGGCCGGAAATGTGTTTCGTATAGATTTAACCTCAGGA
Organism: uncultured Paracoccaceae bacterium; assembly: GCA_947500135.1. Taxonomy (GTDB): domain Bacteria; phylum Pseudomonadota; class Alphaproteobacteria; order Rhodobacterales; family Rhodobacteraceae; genus Yoonia. The sequence goes on along the minus strand of CANMQX010000008.1, from coordinate 63,964 downwards.
GTGGTTGCTGTGGCGCGCAGCGGATCATCGCGGTCTGTCAGAAAAATAGCATCCAGAACATGCGCGCATTTCCCCCCAAACATCTGCGTTGGTCATATGTTGGTTGTCGCTTGTCACTGTTTGGTATGCGCCCTAAACCTGCTGAACAGACCTAACCCAAGGGGACATCCATGCGCCTGAGCCGCTATTTTCTGCCAGTTCTCAAAGAAACGCCGCGCGAGGCGCAGATTGTCAGCCATCGCTATATGCTGCAGGCGGGCATGATCAAACAGGCCAGCGCGGGCATTTATTCGTGGTTGCCGATGGGTTTCAAGGTGCTGCGCAAGCTGGAAAACATCGTGCATGAGGAACAGCAGCGCGCGGGCCATCTGCCGATGCTGATGCCCACCTTGCAACCTGCAGAGCTGTGGCAGGAAAGCGGGCGCTATAACGACTATGGCCGCGAGATGCTGCGGATCGAGGACCGGCATGGTCGCGATATGCTTTATGGTCCGACCAATGAGGAACTGATCACCGATATCTTTCGCAGCCATATCGGCAGCTACAAGGAACTGCCCCTGACCCTTTACCACATCCAGTGGAAATTCCGGGATGAGGTCCGCCCCCGTTTCGGCGTTATGCGTGGCCGTGAATTTTTCATGAAGGATGGCTATAATTTCGACCTGACCAAGGATGACGCGCTGCACGCCTATAACCGCCATCTGGTCAGCTATCTGCGCACCTATGAACGGATGGGGCTGAAGGCCATTCCGATGCAGGCGGATGGTGGCCCGATTGGCGGCGATTACACCCATGAATTCCTTGTGCTGGCCGAAACGGGCGAATCCGAAGTGTTTTATGACAGCGCGGTGACTGATTTGCATCTGGGCGACCGGGCCGTGGATTATGGCAGCGTCGCGCAGTGTCAGGCGATTTTCGATGAATGGACGGCCCCCTACGCCCGCACGGATGAAACCCATGATGACAGCATCTTTGCAGAGGTCCCCGAGGAGCGTCGCCGCACCGCGCGCGGGATCGAAGTTGGTCAGATCTTCTATTTCGGGACAAAATATTCCGAGGTTATGAAGGCCGAGGTGGATGATGGCAAAGGCAACAAGGTGCCGGTCCATATGGGGTCGCACGGGATTGGTGTATCGCGCCTGATTGGGGCGATTATCGAAGCCAGTCATGATGACAAGGGCATCATCTGGCCCGAACAGGTCACCCCGTTCCATTGTGGTATCCTGAACATGAAATCCGGCGATGCAGAGGCGGACGCCGCTTGTGACGCGATTTATGACAGCCTGAAAGCGCTGGGTCTTGATCCGCTCTATGATGACCGCGATGAACGGGCGGGGGCCAAGTTTGGCACGATGGATATGATCGGGCTGCCATGGCGGATTACCGTTGGTCCGCGCGGTCTGAAAAACGGGGTGGTGGAACTGACCAGCCGCCGCAGCGGGACCAGCGAAGAAATGCCACCCGAACAGGCGGTGGAACGCATCGCCCAGATTTACAAAGGTATCGCATGAGCCTGACTGAGGTTGACTGGTCCCTGATCCCCGCCCCGTCTGACGATGGGCGCGCCGACCATCTGGAAGGCATGGCGCTGGCGGATGTGGCTTTGCCTGCAACCGATGGCCGGTCGGTCAACCTGTCAAAACTGCGCGGTTGGGCTGTGATCTATATCTACCCGATGACAGGCCGGCCCGACCGGGACCTGCCAGATGGCTGGGATGACATTCCCGGCGCACGGGGTTGCACGCCGCAATCCTGTGCGTTTCGTGACCATTATGCCGAATTGCAGGGTCACGGTGTCGATCATTTGTTTGGCCTGTCGGTACAGGACACGTCTTATCAGGCAGAGGCGGCAGAGCGGCTGCATCTGCCATTCCCGCTTTTGTCAGATGCCAAGGGTGTGTTTGGCGAAGCGATGGACCTGCCGGGGCTGGAGGTTGAAGGGAAGTCTTTACATAAACGCCTGACGATGATCATCCGTGATGGAGAGATCAAGAAAGTGTTCTATCCGGTTTTCCCACCCGATAGCGATGCGGATAACGTAATGGATTGGCTGCGGGAAAATAGCGGTTAGCATTCCCCATCAGACTACGTTTTCGGACGGTGTGACCGGCGTTGCCAAGGCGCGGTGAGACCCGCTTTCGCAATGTTCGGCCAACCATCGCCGACGGCGACTACCGTTTACCGTAGAAGTAACCGCCGAGGTTAGTGTTGTTGAAGCCTGCGGCAACCTCATCAGCGTTGCTGCCATAGATACCACCTTCGATATCCATCTCTGTCCCGTCGAAATCGACCCTGCCAGAGACGACACCGTTATTGTCGACAACGCCATAAACGTCGAGGCGGCTATCCTCTGACGTGCCGATCAACGTGTTGTTGAAAAAGGCATATTGCAGGTCCAGCGCACTGTGACCCGCGATCGCGTTGTCGGTCGCCACTGTATAGTGCCCCTGATAGGTGACATTGCCTGTAGGCAATGCCTCTGTCGTTCCATCAATGATGGAAAACGCCTCAGCAGCAGAACCAGTTCTAGCACCAGCGGCCGCGATCATGACATCATCGCCAGTAAACAATGCACCTATGTATCCGGCGTTTCCTGTCAATATCAGTTGTTCCCCTGCGATATTTCCCGGAGTTGGAACGTCGAGGTTGTCAAAATAAGAACCGTCTTTGGCAAGACGGTATCCATCCCCGATAGTATAAGGGATGATCTCTCCACCACTCACCGCCATTTCAACCGCGCGGCTGGATGCAGAGGTAACATTATCTGTGGCACTATCAGCAGCACTGTCGGAGCCGCCACCTGCACAAGCGGAAAGCAGGGACAGGACGGCGAGGAATGTCAGTTTCTTCATTGCAATATCGTCTCTTTGGCTGGTGTTGGCGCAATCGCCAGTTGAACATGGTTAGCGGCGTTCAATACGCTATCCGTGTCCAATTTGCGGCGGGTTTGAGACGATTTTGCATTAGTTTGACGACGGCTGGCGGTCGGACATTGCAGTGCGGGATATTTCTCAATCAAGGGCGCCCGAATTTCGTGTTGCGCGGCAAGCACCTGTCTGTACGGCGTTCAGTTTGTCATTAACGCGCCGTGCGATCTCTGCTATCTTCGTAAAAAACGATCCGAGGCAGCAGATGTATGACATGAATGGCGCGAGGGTTCGCGCATGATCCGGGTTCTGTGTTTGGCGGGTGGTCTGGCCGGTGCGGCGGGCCTGTCGCAATATCCTGAATTTTCACAGCAATATCTGCAACGGCTGGCTGGGCAGGTGGATGCTCTGACTGTTGAGGTGAAGGCGTTTGATGCCGCCGCTTTGGCTGAAGGCATGGGGCGCGAAGAGGCGTTGCAGGATTTGTCAGCCTCCGCTTTTCAGGAACGGCATCAGGCGGATATGCGCGCGATGTTTGCCCGGCATGCCCGCCTGTCGGACAATCTGATTGCCCTGCGTGCCGCGTCGCCATTGCAGCGTATCGCGATGCCGCACCGCCTGGCTGACGGTCCAACATTATGGGCGGTTTGGGGTGATTTCACACCGGCCATGCCGATCAGCACGGCGGGTGCCGCATCCGCCGGGGTTGGGTTCCTGGCCGGGTGGGTGGCGTTGGCCGCGACCCTTGCGGCATTGGCCGCCCCCTTGCGTCGCTTGATCCGCCGCAAGCCAACGCCGTCGCGCCGCGAACCGGGTGTGCGGGTCAATCCACCGGTCGCCCGCCCGACACTGGTGGCTGAGGCCCCAAACCCGCTACCAAAGCTTGCAGGAGTACGCAGATGAGCGATGCATTGATCGTTTGGGGTGGCTGGGATGGCCATGCGCCCGACAAGGTTGCGGCAATTTTCCGGGATATGCTGACCGAAGCTGGCATGACTGTGACGGTGACTGATAGCCTTGATTGCTTTGACGATGCGCAGGCGCTGCGCGCGCTGGATCTGATCGTGCCGGTCTGGACCGATGGGGTGCTGAGCCGTGAGGCCGCCACCAATGTATCAGAGGCGGTGGCCCATGGCACCGGCATTGCGGGCTGTCATGGCGGCATGTGTGACGCGTTCCGCTCCAGCCCGCTATGGCAATTCATGACCGGGGCGAATTGGGTGGCGCATCCGGGCGGTGACGGGGTGCGGTATCGGGTCAATATCACGTCAGACGATCCGTTGGTGGCGGATCTTGCGGATTTTGACGTGCAAAGCGAGCAATATTACCTGCATTTGGATCCGTCCAACAATGTACTGGCGACCACCCGCACCGATGTTGTGGACTGGTATCACAGCCCCAATGGTCCGGTGGATATGCCCGTTGTTTGGAGCCGCAAATGGGGTTTGGGCCGGGTATACTATAACGCGCTGGGCCATCAGCCCGATGTGATTGCTGATGGTCCAGCTTATGAGATGTTGCGGCGGGGGCTGATCTGGGCGGCGGCGGGCAAGGCTGCGGGCGGCGATCTGACGCCACTGCAATCGCCAGGCAATCATTGGTAGGTTTTGTGACTTTGCGCACAGCGGGTTCGCACGCTGATCGGTAGAGTCCTCCTTGGAGCAGCGCCAAATTCGTCTGGGCGCTGTATATTGGAGATTTGCCATGTCCACAATGGATGACGTCCCGCTCGCGACCCGGTTCAAGATGATGCAGTTGTTTCGATCCGAGAGTTATTGTTTCGCCACTTACAAACAAGGCCGTGCGCCGACATTCTATTTCGCGTTTGGTGGGCTGACCTGCCTGAACTCTGCAAGTCTTTGTGGTCGCATACGGACAATGCATGGCCATGGGCCGTTGATCGATATCACGCAAAGCGAAAAACGGCATATGTTCTTTGATCAGGATGATACCCGCAACCAGGCGGGCCGCCGTGTTGCGGGGCCACGTGTGGATGTGCATCGCGCCCTTGGGCAGGCCGATAGTCAAGCTGCTGTTGCCGCGATCTTTGATGCCAATCGGTCGGTTCCGGCAGAGGATGACTATCATTTTGAATACACGGTGACCCCGGCCAACGGTCGGCAATGTTCGCGCCGTCACCCGTCGGGTGGGCAGGTCGTGCTGGACCCCGGCGTCACCAGTGACACGATGGCAATCGGGATCGTGAACCGGATGTTGGCCCGCCCTTGTCAGGTCAAGCTGGATAATCACCTGCAATTCACCAGCGTCCCCACGCAACCCGCGCAAACAGCAGCCACAGTTGCGCAATACCTCGCATCTGTTTGACCCGCCGCTATATGCCTGCTTGACCATTGACCCCACAGCCCCCAGTTTGCGCGCAAATCGCAACCCGGAGCAGTCATGGCATTGGTGAAACACACCGCCCCGTTTTCCAAATTCGAATGGATGATCGCCTGGCGCTATATTCGCGCCAAACGTGCAGAGGGCGGCGTCAGCGTGATGACATGGATCAGCCTGATCGGGGTCACGTTGGCCGTGTTTGCCCTGATTGCTACGCTCGCTGTGCGGTCCGGGTTCCGTGCGGAATTCATTGACACCATCGTAGGCGCCAATGCCCATGTGTCAGTCGTGCAGCCGCGCGAGGTCATCACCGGATATGAGGAGATGTCAGAGCGGATCATGACCATTGATGGTGTGGCCAGCGTGGCCCCCCTGATCCGGGGCCAGTCCATGGCCGAAGGCAGCACCGGGCGGCTGGCGCTGGCCGACATTTATGGCATCCGGCTGGAAGACCTGAAAGCCTCTGACGCGATTGTGCAAAGCGAGCGGACCATCGGTAATATTGATGACCTGCCGAATGGGATCGCCCTTGGGTCTGCCTTGGCGGATAATCTGGGGCTGACGATTGGGGATCGGTTGGTCGTCACCACAAGGGCGGGCACGAACAGCCCGGCTGGACGGTCACTGCGCCGCAATGCCTATGACGTGGTGTTCATCTTTTCCACGGGCCGCTATCAGATTGATCAGGTCCGTGCCTATCTGCCCTTTGACGTGGCCCAGCTGATCTTTAACCGTGACGGGGTGGTGGATGAGCTGGAGGTGCGGCTGGACGATATCAACCAGTCCGAAGAGCTGAAACAACCCATCGCCAATATCGCTGGCCCGGGCCTGTGGGCCTATAGCTGGCAGGACAGGGTGGGCCGGTTCCTGCGGGCGCTGACGATCGAGGACAATGTGATGTTCATCATCCTGTCGATCCTTGTGCTGGTCGCATCGATGAACATCATTAGTGGCTTGATTATGCTGGTGAAAAACAAAGGGCGCGATGTGGGCATTCTGCGCACCATGGGCCTGACCGAGGGTTCGATCCTGCGCATTTTCTTTATCTGCGGGGCGGGGATTGGCACCATCGGCACGTTCTTTGGGGTCGTACTGGGTTGCCTGTTTGCAATCTATGTCGACCAGATTTTCAGCCTTGTGAATTATGTGTCCGGGGGTGGCGTCTGGGATCCGTCGATCCGGGGGATCTACAATGTGCCCGCCGAATTGCATCTGTCTGACGTGATCAAGGCGATGTCGCTCTCATTGGGTCTGTCATGGATTATCACGATCTTCCCGGCCCGCCGTGCGGCCCGCATGAACCCGGTTGAGGCGCTGCGCTATGAGTAATCCCACGCTGGAACTGTCCGGTCTGACCAAGGCCTATAATCACGGCAAGCCGAACGAAGTGCAGGTGTTGCAAGGCATTGATCTGGCGGTCCAGCCCGGTGAAGTCGTCGCGCTGGTTGCCCCGTCTGGCGCCGGTAAATCGACTTTGCTGCATACTGCCGGGCTGCTGGATACGCCTGATCAGGGGACGGTGCAGATCGCGGGTGAGGATATGACCCGCCTGTCGGATCGCAGGCGCACGGCGGTGCGTCGCGCGACTGTCGGATTTATCTATCAGTTCCATCATTTGCTGCCGGAATTTACGGCGCTGGAAAATATCGTATTGCCGCAACTGGCCAACGGGGTCAGCGAAAAGGATGCGCAGGCGCGGGCCATGGCGTTGCTGGACAAGGTCGGCGTGGCCGAACGTGCCACGCACCGCCCGGCGGCCTTGTCTGGCGGTGAACAGCAGCGGGTGGCGTTTTGCCGGGCGCTGGCCAATGAACCGGCACTTTTGCTGGCAGATGAACCGACTGGCAACCTTGACCCCGAAACGTCTGACAAGGTTTTTGGCGCGCTGATGACACTGGTCCGCGACACCGGGTTGGCGGCGGTGATTGCCACGCATAACCTTGACCTTGCGGCCCGGATGGACCGGCAGGTGCGCCTGACGGCGGGTATATTGGAGATATCATGAAAGTATCAGTGACCGAGATTGAGGAACGCAGCTTTGCCGCGTTGACCGCCAATGGTGCAGCGAACCAACAGGCCCGATCCGTGGCTCGCGCGGTGGCACGGGCAGAGGCGTTGGGCAATGTGATTTGCGGGCTTTATTATCTGGAAAGCTATTGTACCCAGTTGCGATCTGGTCGTGTCAAAGGTGATGTTGACCCGGTTGTCAGCAAACCCCGCCCGGCTGCGGTTTTGTCGGACGCGCAATTCGGTTTTGCCCAGTATGCGTTCGCAATGGCGCTGCCAGAGGCGATCCAGACCGCCCGCGAAAATGGCGTCGCCACATTGGCTGTGGCCCACGCCCATACCTGCACCTCGCTGGGGTATTTCACCGAACAGATCGCTGCCGAAGGGTTGATCGGGATTGGCTTTACCAATGCCTCCCCTGTTGTGGCCCCGCCGGGTGGCAACAAGGCGGTGATTGGCACCAACCCGATTGCGATGACCGTGCCAGGCGCTGACAAGCCGGCGCTGCATTTCGATTTCTCAACCTCTGCTGTGGCCTTGGGCAAGATTACCATGGCCAAGGCTGCGGGTGAGGCGATCCCGCTGGGTTGGGCCGTGGATGCAGACGGCCAGTCGACGACGGACCCCGAGGCCGCGCTGAAAGGCGCGCTGGTCAGCGCGGGCGGCTACAAGGGCTGGGGTTTTGGGTTGATGGCCGAACTTTTGGCCGCAGGTATGACCGGATCGGTCAATTCGCTGGATGTGGGCGGCCTGAAGCTGCCAGATGGGCCGCCGCACGGGCTGGGTCAGTTTTACATCCTGATGGATCCGGGCACCTATCATACTGATTTTGCGGACCGTTTTGCCCGTGTGGCTGACGCCGTGATGGCGCAGGAGGGTGCGCGCATTCCGGGTGCCGACCGGCCCGCGATGACGGAAATCAATGTGCCCGATGCGCTATGGGATCAGGTACTTACGCTTTCTGGGTAACAAAAACCCCTGCCGCCATCAGTGCAATTCCCGCCGCCCGCGTCAGCGTCAGCGGCGATATCTGCGCGTTGAACAGGCCGAAGTGATCAATCGCAGCTGCGGATATCAGCTGCCCCAGCAGAACGAAAAACACCGCATTGCCCACGCCCATTGTCGGCGCGATCCATGTGATCGACAGCACATAGAACGCCACCAATGTGCCTGCCAGAAACAGGTGTTTTGGTGCGCTCGCCAGCTTGGACACCGCGCCGGGATTGGTTAGCAGGGCCACCGCAGCCGCCGTGCCAAGCGCCACGACAAAAAGCACTGTGGCTGCCACCGCAGGTGATCCGATATGCCGCCCCAATGCTGCGTTCAGCGCCGCCAGAACCGGGATGCCGACCCCCGCTGCAAGCATGATCAAGATGTAATGTAGCATGGGCGATCCTTTGCGATTTCCGGCGTCTGCCTGATTTGGAACAGCCTCGGCAAGAAATCGCAAGCCGGATCATGCGGTCTTTGCGTTAGATCATGGTCGGGCATCGGTGTCTTTGTTAACGTGTCTGAAAACAAGGAGGCAGAGCATGCGAAACATGTTGATGATCGTGGCAGCACTGGGCCTGGCGGCCTGCGTCGAAGAACCGGTTGATGGGCGCACCGCCTATGACGAAAGCTGTGCGAGTTGCCACGGCGCTGATGGCAAGGGCGGTGGCCCCGCCGCGCGCGGTCTGGCTGTCGCCCCACCCGACCTGACCACAATCGCCGCCCGCAATGGCGGTGTTTTCCCGCGTGATCAGGTGATGAGCACGATTGATGGTTTGGATCGCGGCGCGCATTTCAGCCCGGCCATGCCGGAATTTGGTGCTGGCGATATGGGCGATACGGTGATTGTCGAGAATGACGGTTTGGGCACACCGGTGCCAATGCGGCTGTTGGTACTGACCGATTATCTGGAAAGCATCCAGCAATAACGCGCGGCTGACAATCCTGTGAATGCAGGGGTTTGCGCCTTGGCGCATGTGGTTTTTAGGGTAGGTCATGAGGCGACTATTCAAAAGGATGACCTCATGCGCCTCTCGCTTTCTGCCGCTCTTGCCCTGACCCTTGCTTTGCCCGCCGCTGCCGGGCCCGTCAGTTTTGCCAATGGTTGGCAGGAACAACGCCTGTCGCTGTTCAGCTCTAATGACTACCGGTTCGGCAACACACTTAGCATGGTGTCTGACGGATCGGTTTCCATTGCCTGGACGCGTGTGGGGCAGGGCGATTGGGGCAGCAAGGCCGCATCCTGGAGCTGGACGGTCGAGCAATCCGTGCCTGCGACAAACCTCGCCCGAAAGGGTGGGGATGATCGCAATATCTCGCTTTATTTCGTGTTTGTGCCAGAGGCGCTGGCCCCTGGTTTGCAGGGCGCAAATATCCGCAGCCTGCTGGGCAATGATGATGTGCGGATCATGCAATATGCCTGGGGCGGGAACCATTCGCGCGGGCAGGTGATCCCGTCGCCATATGGTCCTGCGGGGCAGGGGGTGACCATTGCCCTGCGGCAGGCCGGCACCGGATCACATAGCGAAAGTGTTGATTTGGCCGCAGATTATGCCCGCGCCTTTGGCGGCGCACCGGGTGCATTGGTTGGGCTGGCGGTTTCTGGCGATAGCGATGATACCGATAGCACGATCCGGGCGGCGATTGGAAATCTGACCCTGCGATAGGCCCTTTTTGATATGTATCAACGCAAGGGTTGAATTGCCGCTCTAGGCTCTTCCTATCATGATGATAGGAGGACCCGATGCGCATTGCAATTCTTGGCCTTTTGATAGGATTTGCAGCACCCGCCCTGGCGCAGGATGTGCAGCAGGGCGCGTCACTTTATCAGTTTTACTGCGCGACCTGCCATGGGGTCGGGGGTGCCGGTAACGGGCCGATGTCGCCGTCTTTGGTGGTACGCCCTGCGGATTTGACGACGCTAACTGCCCGGAACAATGATGTTTTTCCGGTGACCCGCGTGGTGATGCGCATTGATGGGCGCGAACCGCTGGTCAGCCATGGCAGTTCCATGCCCGTCTATGGCGACTTCTTTGCGGGGACCGATGTGGCCACCAAGGCTGAGACCGGGCAACCGATCATGACCTCGCAGCCGATTGTCGATCTACTCGCCTATCTGCAAAGCATCCAGCAATAGGCTGGCCACCTGCGTTTCGGGCGTTGTGCCAGCGATTTCGAGGATCAGTTTGCGCCGCACCGCATCGGTGAATTCCGGCCCGCTTTGGGCGGGCATCACAAAGGCGTTTGGCCCGCCGATAATGCTTTGTTCGTAAGCCTCTGGCAGGTTCTGCCCGATCTGTCCGCCGCGCAGGATCGGTAGGGCGTTGATGGTGATGCCATTGGCCAGCACCTCGTCCCGTGCGACGGTAATGGGCGGGCCGTAGCTGTTGCCCATACTGTCCCCGGAAAAGTCGATGACGCGGCGAAAACCCCTGATATCATTACCTTCTATCTGCGCCATACCGTAAAGCAGGGCAGAGCCGATGGCGTTGCGCCCGCCCGCCTGACGGGGTGGGCCGATCAGGGCGTTGGCGAAACTTTCGGCGCTTTGCATATTGGCGATGATGGTCCAATCCACAACAGTTGCCTGATTGGTCGCCCATTCCACGTAAGTCACGGCGATGGAACCATAAAGCGTATTTTCAATCGCCGAGACTACTGCCGGATCGGTGATCGCGGTGGCGTAGGATTGACGCTGGAACGCCAGTTCATCCGCGTCAATCGAGCCTGATGCATCAGCCAGCAGAACCAGTTCGAGATCAGTTTCAATGGTCTGGGCCGTCGCGGGTGCAACGAAGCAGAGGGCGAGGATGAAATGGCGCATATCGTGATGGTAGCGCATCGCGGGGGTGATGCAACGGTCGGTGGGGGTGCGCGCGGTGGGTTCTGGGCATGATGCCCGAATCATGGGTTAACGCCTTTATTTTCAGCGGTTTTGGCCGGTCTGCAAAGCGTCGGCGGCATGTCGGCAAAAGGTCGGACCCTTCGGTGGGGATTGACCGGATTAACGGGGCGTGCGGTGGATGTGTGAACGTGGCGTTAAGCTTTTGGCGTGACAGGCGCGGGCCCGCACCCAATGCATGAAACGCGACTGCTTGGTGCTGGCATCCACTCTCAATCGTCAAGCATCAAGCCGGAACCTTCGTGCTTTGTGTTCCACCTATGTGGTGCACCAGACTGCGGGTAACCCAAAGCATTGATTTAGAAGTGAGTGGTGGAGTCTAGGGGAAGCGGCATTCATGTATTTAAACACAATTAAATCAAATACTTAAATAATACCCTGACAATCAAGTCGTAGTGGGAAATCGTAGTAATTTTCGTGCAACATATCTGCATAATTACCTACTTACCTTCGCATTTGTGTCACCTGACTTCAGTTCATCTACAATAACACCATTTCGATGCCAGGTTGTTGGTACCACCTATCGTTGATAGTCGAACAACGATTGAGATTCCTTGAGACTAAGTATTATGCAAATCGAGATTACACTGTTGGCGAAGGCGGGTGCGGACTATTCCGCCCGTGATCTCGGCTTTCTGCTGCACAAGCATCCAGATCACGTTCACACCAAGAAGACATCTGCGGGTGATGCAACGATATTCTACCCCGAGATATCTGAAGAACGCACGACAGCGGTATTGCATCTCGAAGTTGATCCAATTGGGTTGGTTCGCGGAAAGAACCAGCAGTCCGATGGGCTTCTTGCTCAGTACGTGAATGACCGACCCTATGTGGCAAACTCGTTCTTATCGGTCGCAACGGGACGGTCGTTTGCACAGACGATGGCTGGTAAATCCAAAGATCGTCAGGAATTGGCGGATCAAGAGTTGGACTTCGAAATCCGCATCCTGCCTGTTGCACTGGCTGGAGATCGGGAACTGCTGGTTTCGCTTTTCGAACCTCTGGGATACACCATTCTATCACCTGATACGGTCGATGATCAGATGGTGATCGACCTACGTCTTTCAGCATGCCTAAGACTGGCTGAGATACTGAACCACCTGCACGTGCTGATTCCTGTAATGGATAACTTCAAGCACTACTTCGTCGCACAGGAAGAGATCGACAAACTGCTGGCTAAGGGAGAGGGCTGGTTGGCAGATCACCCTGCCAAGGAGTTGATTACACGTCGAGCTTTGAAGCATCGCCACTCATTGGCGAACATGGCGTTGGCTCGGCTGGAAGAGTCTTCGGTCGTTGATGACGATGAAGAGACGCCGAAACTGAAGCCTGAAGAACAACTGGAAAAGCCGCTGCGGCTGCATGACATCCGTCTGGATACGGTTGCTGATGTGATGCGGCAGAGGAACGTGAAATCGGTTCTCGACCTTGGCTGTGGCGAAGGAAAGCTGATCGCACGGCTGATCAAAGAACGGGGTATTGATCGGATTGTCGGTGTCGATCCATCTGTACGGACCTTGGAAGCCGCGCATCGGAAGCTGCGTCTTCATCAGGCTGGTGATGCAATGTCCGAACGTGTGGCATTGCAGATGGGTAGCCTGACCTATGGTGATCGTCGGTGGAAGGGTTTCGACGCGGCGACGCTTGTCGAGGTTATTGAACATATTGAACCGCACAGGCTGTCCGCATTGGTGATGTCACTCTTCGCCGATGCCCGACCCGATATGGTCGTGATGACGACACCGAACCGCGAATACAACGTCCTGTTCGAAACGATGAAGGAAAACCAACTGCGCCACCCTGATCATCGCTTTGAGTGGACACGGGCCGAGTTCGAGGGCTGGGCCAATGAGGTTGCCGCTGAACATGGGTACACCACTGAATTCGCGCCTCTTGGTCCTGTTGACGAAACGCATGGCGGCCCATCACAGATGGCCATCTTTACTTTGGGAGAGGCATCATGACCCTGCCAGCATTCGTTCCCAGCATCTCGCCCGAGGTCGAAGGCGCGATCCAGTCCAAGCTGACCGCGTTGGAGGTCGATCACGACGTCCGGGTTCTATTTGCCATCGAAAGCGGCAGCCGTGCATGGGGCTTTCCGTCGCCCGACAGCGACTATGATGTGCGGTTCATCTATGCGCATCAGCCCGATTGGTACCTCAGTATAGAGCCGGGGCGCGATGTTATCGAACTGCCCATTGAAGGGGACTGGGACATCAACGGCTGGGACATTCGCAAGGCGCTTGGCCTGTTGATCAAACCCAATCCCGTGATGTTGGAGTGGCTATCTAGCCCGATCCGCTACAGGTGGAACGATGATCTGTGTGACCGTCTGATCCGGTTCGCCGACAAGACGACATTTGGCGAATCCTGCTTGCATCACTACCGCAATCTGGCGGTCAAACAGTGGGACAAGCATGTTGGTGACAACTCAGATGTGCCGTTGAAGAAGTATTTCTACATTCTGCGGCCCGCTCTGGCGATTTCGTGGACCAAACAAAATCCAACGGTGCAGCCGCCGATGAACCTGCAGGCTTTGGTTGAAGGTCAATCTCTGTCGGAGGAGCTTGTTCGTCAGATCGAAAAGCTTCTGGTGCTCAAATCAGCCGCGAAAGAAATTGGTCGCGGAGAACGCATTCCGATGATCGATGCGTTCATCCATGAGCAGATCGCATGGGCAACGGTTGTAGCAAAGAGGGATGACCGGCCTGACCTGATGGCTGAGGGCGACAAACTGCTACGGGGCATCGTTAAGGGCGACAGGAAATCATGATGACGAATACCATCACCATCCCCGACTTCGCCCTTGTTGTGCTGATTGGCTCCACTGGCTCTGGCAAGTCCAGCTTTGCCGCGAAGCATTTCCTTGAGACCGAGATCATCTCCTCGGACCATTGTCGTGCTTTGGTGTCGGATGATGAAACTGATCTGGCCGCGACAGGCGATGCGTTTGACCTGTTGAACTATACCGCCGCCATTCGTCTGAAACGGCGGTTGCTGACCGTTATTGATGCGACATCGGTCAAGCGCGAAGATCGGGCCAAACTAGTGCAACTTGCCCGCAAATATCACGCCCTACCTGTGACCCTCGTCTTGGACATCGACCCGAAGATTTGTCATGAACGCAATCAACAGCGTCCAAACCGTGACTTTGGAGAACACGTCACCCGCAATCACGCCAAGGCATTGCGCCGGGGCCTGCGTGGCTTGCAGAAGGAGGGCTTTCGGAACGTCCACATCATGAAGTCCCCGGAAGAGGTGGACGCCATCCAGATCGAACGTCAGCCGCTGTGGACGGACAACCGTCAAGATCAGGGCCCGTTTGACATCATCGGTGACATCCACGGGTGTTTCGACGAATTGGCCGAACTGTTGGGTAACCTCAGCTATCAGATCGATCCGTATGAAGATGAATCAGAAGACCTCATCCGAGCCCGACACCCAGAAGGACGTATCGCGTTCTTCGTCGGCGACATCACGGATCGTGGCCCTAAAAACCTCAATGCGCTGCGGTTGGTGATGGGGATGTGCGACGAAGGTTCTGGTCGGTGCGTCATCGGCAACCATGACTTCAAGCTGAACAAATGGCTCAAGGGCAAATCGGTTACCCAAACTCATGGCCTTGACCTAACGGTGGCCGAACTTGAGAAGAGCTCCGATGCATTTCGCAAACAGGCCAGTGACTTCATCTGGGACTTGCGATCTCATGCATGGCTTGCCGATGGTAAACTGGTCATCGCCCATGCCGGACTGAAAGAAGAGATGCATGGACGTGGGTCTGGCCATGTCCGCAACTTCGCCATGTTCGGGGAAACGACTGGCGAGGTCGATGAGTTCGGTCTTCCTGTGCGTCTTGAATGGGCCAGAGATTACCGTGGTAAGGCTGATGTTGTCTTTGGCCACACGCCCATGGCCGAAGCTGAATGGTTGAACCACACCATGTGCATCGACACTGGCTGCGTCTTTGGCGGCAAGCTGACCGCGTTGCGATGGCCTGAGAGGGAAACCGTGACAGTGGCTGCAAAGCAGCAATACGCAATCCCCGCAAAGCCTCTGGATGCGGGCCAGTCTCTGACCGCGCAGCAGGACCACGACAAGCTTTTGTATTTCGATGACTATGCGACGAAGATGCGGATCGAGACGCGGTTCAAATCAACGATCCAAATCCCGGAAGAGAACAGCTTGGCGGCGCTTGAGGTCATGAGCCGCTTTGCGGTTGATCCGCGTTGGTTGGTCTATCTTCCGCCAACCATGGCAGCGTGCCCCACAGCGCCTGAGGGGCCATTTCTAGAGCGGCCCGAGCAGGCCATGGAACATTATGCTGGTCGTGGCGTGACCGATCTGGTGGTCGAAGAGAAGCACATGGGGTCACGGGCGATACTGGTTGTCGCCAAAAGTGCGGAGGCGGCTCAGGTCCGTTTTGGCGTCGAAGATGGCAAAGCGGGTGTGATCTTCACCCGAACGGGGCGACCGTTCTTCAAGGACGACGTGTCCGAGGCCGCTGTCGTTGGGCGCATGGCGGCAGCTATGCAGTCTTCGGGCCTTTGGGATGAATTGGGAACTGATTGGGTGCTGCTGGATGCAGAATTGATGCCGTGGTCTGCCAAGGCTCAGGACTTGCTGAAACGCCAATACTACCCAACCGTGTCTGCCGCCGAGACATCTGCGGCTGCGCTGATTGATGCACTGAACGGTATGGACGGTTCAGAAGAACTTGCCGCGCTGAAAGCGAAGGCAGAGATTAGGCTGTCGAATGCACGACTTATGGGTCAGACCATTGACGGCTATTGTTGGGAAGCTGGCACCATTGATGATTATCGGATTGCCCCGTTCCACATCCTTGCGAGTAAGGGTGCGGTTCACACCGACAAACCACATAACTGGCATATGACAACCGTCGAGAAACTCGCCCTAGGTGATCCGATCATCCAGGCAACGGGTTGGAAGCAAATCAATCTCGATGACCCCGCACAAAGGGAAGCGGTTATTGAATGGTGGCTGGATCACACATCCAAAGGCGGTGAAGGGCTGGTGTTCAAGCCAACCGGTTTCTTGGTGCGGGGTGAAAAGGGCATGATTCAGCCCGCGATGAAGGTGCGTGGGCGGGATTACCTTCGCATCATCTATGGACCTGATTATGATCTACCTGAGAACATCGACCGACTGCGACAAAGGGGTCTAGGGAGGAAGTTCTCATTGGCTGAACGTGAGTTCAAGCTGGGCTTTGAGGGACTGCATCGATTAGTGGAGGGCTTGCCGCTGTCGAAGGTACATGAATGTGCATTGGCCGTGTTGGCACTGGAGAGTGAACCCGTTGACCCAAGGCTCTGATACATACATGAAGTTTTGGCCGACCTAATGGCGAATATCGCTGACAGACACGCCATATTGGGAGCGGAACAATCTGTCCGCAGCCCCCTTCACTCAACTTCGGCGAACTCTTCCGATAACCATTCGAACCCATGTGAGAACGGGCCATCGTCAACAATCCACTGTCGGGTCAAATTGTAAAACAGGTTAGAGGTGACGTGCTTTGCGAGGTCGGAGCATCCCAAATCGTAGTAAAATCTACTAAGAAATCCCAATAAAACAGCGGGATAGCCTATTTGCATAGTGTTTGGAGTGTCATGGTGGAGCCTAGGGGAGTCGAACCCCTGACCTCTTGCATGCCATGCAAGCGCTCTCCCAACTGAGCTAAGGCCCCATCTGAGGCGGTCTTGACCGCCTGGGTGCAACATCTCTGCTGCGATGTGCTGTCTATGCAGCCCGTCGACCGAGATCAAGTAGAAATCGGTCGACGGATCACGCTTTATTCGTCGTCGTTGGTCGCGACATCGGCCAGTTCGTCCAATGACACGGTATCGTCGTCATCATCATCTTCCAGCACGTCATCACCAAGGTCTACATCTTCGCTGTCGTCGTCATCGTCCAGCACCAGATCCTCTTCCTCGGTCGTTTCTTTCATCTTTTTGCTCTGCGCGTCTTCGGCATCCGCGACCATTGTGCGGGTCTTGGATGTGTCCACCGTCACCTCGTTCCCGGTATAGGGGCTGATGATCGGCGTCGCGTTCAGGTCGTAAAAGCGTTTGCCGGTTTCGGGGCAAAGGCGCTTTGTGCCCCACTCTTCCTTAGGCATAGGCTATCCCTTCAAAATCTTGCTCGGACCCTTGCGGGTGATCGGTGCCAACTGCCATAAGCGGCGGGGCGTGTCAAAGCCTTTGGCACATCACAATATGAGTAGTTGGATATGGGCCGACATACCCTTGAAGGCAACCCCCCGATTGAGGTCACTTTGCGTCGTTCTGGCCGGGCCAAGCGGTTGTCTTTGCGTATTTCGCGTTTGGATGGACGTGTGACCCTGACCATGCCTGTGCATGCGCCTGCACGCGAGGGTGTGGCATTTCTGGAGGCGCGCGAAAGCTGGCTGCGCGGACATCTGGGCCAGATCGCCCCGGCAGCCCCGGTGCAGATCGGGGGCACGGTCCTGTATCAGGGGCAACCGGTGCGCATCTCGCAGGATTCAGATGCGCGCCCTGCATTGGGAGAAGAGGGCATTGTGCTGCGTGCTGCCGACAAAGTCGGCCCACGGGTGCGGGCATTGTTGAAAGGGCGCGCGCGCGACCACCTGGCGCAAGCCTCGGATGCGTTTTCCGCCCAGCTTGGGCGCCGATACACCCGGTTGACTTTGCGCGATACACGGTCCCGCTGGGGGTCCTGTAGCAGTCAGGGCGCCTTGATGTATTCATGGCGTCTGATCATGGCCCCGCCAGAGGTGTTGCGTTACGTGGCAGCGCATGAGGTCGCCCATTTGGTCGAGATGAACCACGCCCCTGCATTCTGGGCCGTGGTGGCCCGGCTGATGCCGGATTATCAGGCCCATCGTGACTGGTTGCGCGCCAATGGCGATCAACTGCACCGGGTGGATTTCGGCGATTGACGCCGCCTGCGATGCTGCCCACAAATGGCGTATGATGATCCAACCTCGCCCTGTCGATCCGACAACGGCCGCGCATGAGCGGGTGTATCGGGCGTTGCGCACCCGGATTATGCATGGCGAGATTGGACCGGGTGAAGCGCTGACCCTGCGCGGGATCGGCAAAACCTATGATGTGTCGATGACCCCGGCCCGCGAGGCGGTGCGCCGCCTTGTCGCAGAAGGTGCGCTGTTTCTGTCATCATCAGGCCGCGTGTCCACCCCCGGTTTGTCAAATGAACGCATTGAGGAGCTGGCGAGCTTGCGTGCGATGCTGGAACCTGAACTGGCCTCGCGTTCCTTGCCACGGGCGCATTTTGCACTGATCGAACGGTTGGAGACGATCAATCAGGGGGTCAGCCAGATGGTGGCTCGCCATGATGCTTCGGGCTATATCCGGATGAATTTGGAGTTTCACCGTACCTTGTATCTGCGCGCGCAGGCGCCCGCCATGCTGGCCATCGCGGAAACTGTCTGGCTGCAGCTTGGGCCGACCATGCGCGCCCTTTATGGTCGTCTGAACCGCAAGGAGCCGCCTTATCACCACAAGATGATCCTGTCCGCGCTCAAGGCGGGTGATGAGCCGGGGCTGCGTCTGGCTGTGCGGTCAGACGTCACGCAAGGGCTGCGCATGTTGAAAGGGTAGCGGGCGTCTATTCGGGGTTGGCTTCGCGGTCGGCAAATGCCTCGTACAGGACGCGCCGAAAATCCTCGGCTGGTATGCCCAGCCCATGTGCCAGATCAGTTGCGAATTCATACTCTGCCGGGAGCATGCGATCACCGGCCATGGTGATATAAAGGACGCCAAGCAACATCGTATCTTTTTCGCGGTCCCGCAGACCCTTCCCGAAATCGATGTAATCCTGCTGTGACAGGTTGACATGAACCCGATCCGACAGCCGCATGATATCCGCAGCTGCATAGTCACGTCGTGCCAGCCGTTTCATGATGCGCCCGATCAAGCGCACCTCGCGCGACGACACCAGCCCATCACATTTCGCCGCATGGCACAGTGCCGAAAGGATCCTGTTCGCGGCTTTTTTCCGCATTGGGGCGTCTGCATTGAGGCCCAGCAATGATTTCAACCGTTTGAAAATCACGATAATCAGGAACAGGCTGACAACGATCAGGACGCCATAGGTCCGCAAATTCCGTTCAAAGCTGTTATGCGCGACCGAAGGGATACTGGGATCGACTAGTTCGAGCGATTGCGCGGTTTCCATCTGATCGGTGCTGAATTCGCGGATTTCGGACCCCGCGCAAGCCTCATTTGCCAGAACGTAGCCAACCACGTCATCGGTCATCGAATATCCGAATACGTCGACGCCTCTGGTGCGGTAGCAAAGCGACATCATCCCTTCGCTTTCGCTGGGAATGTCGGTCGGGGCAACAAATTCCAGATCAGTTGCGCCAAGCTCGACCGGAGAATACGCCCAAAGGTCGTCCAGCGTGAACGCGGTGGCCGGTGTGCCAAAAACAAGCAGCACAAGCAAAACGACAATCGGGTTTTTCATCAAGATCTCAGAAGATTTACTGGGTACTATGCGTGTAGAATGAAGAATTGTGGCGGAGTTGTGTTACTTTAAGCGTTTGTCTGGGGCAATTGTCATTTACGCCATATTTCGCCGGATCAATGGTGCGCGTGACACAATTACGCTCCATTCTTGCCACTCTGCCATGTACAATCCGCCCACGAGCAGCATATTTTTGGGTAAACAGCCACAATGGAATTGATTTCTGGATTTTTTGCGCAGGCCTTTGAACTTGTCATCAGGCAGTTCTGGGCGTTGCTTTCGACGCCCATCAACCCAAGTACACGCCTGTTCTGGTTATACCTCGTTTGTGCTGCAGTTGTTGCGCTTGGGGTGTATTATCTGGGACGTAAGGGATCTGATGTAAAGTCAGACAAGTCACGCGGGTTTTTAGCGTTTCTTTTTCCCAAATCTGTGTGGGACAATCCATCTGCATGGCTGGACCTGAAGTTTTTTGTCGTCAACCAGTTTACCGGCAAGCTTCTTTACACCGGGCTGACCGTCATAACGATGGCCACGGCGTTCTATTGGGTGACTGGCGGTACAAGCCTTGTCGACGTTGTTCGGGACTCTGAATTGCCGGGTTTGACGGAATTTGTCGTGTCGATTCTATTCATGCTTGTCATGACTGCGATTTCGGATTTCGTGGCCTTTTACATCCACTACCTGCAGCACAAGATCCCGCTTTTGTGGGAGTTTCACAAGGTCCACCATAGTCCCGAGGTCATGCATCCGATTTCGAACTATCGTGAACATCCAGTTGATAACATTGTCTACAAGTTTTGCATTGGTGGCGTCTACGGGAGTGTTCTGGGCGGCGTGAGTGTGACGCTGGGCTACCTGCCCAATATACCGACGGTCCTGGGTGTGCCGTTCTTGGTGTTCATGTTCAATATTGGCGGCTATCACCTGCGCCATTCGCATGTCTGGCTCCGCTGGCCGGGGCGTTGGTCAATGGTGTTCCCATCGCCAGCGCATCACCAGGTACACCATAGCTGCCATCCAGAGCATCTGGACAAGAATTTTGCGTTCTTGTTCCCGATTTGGGATGTATTGTTCCGGACTTACCATATGCCCAAGGACAATCGGGACGTGAAGTTTGGCATCCATGGTATGGAAGAGACTGAATACACATCCGTTTGGAAACTGTATTCGCTTCCTTTCCGTAATGTTTTCAGAAAATTAAAGGCCGGGCAGTCCCTGACCGTCAACGAAGAACCGCGCCAGGACGAAGCCGGGCGCGGTTGATCAGTCAGGATCCTGACACCCTAAGCGTGAATAGCCCCGTCGCCGCAGGCCAGTGCGGCTTCGCGCACGGCTTCGGAATAGGTTGGATGCGCATGACAGGTGCGCGCGAGGTCCTCGGCGGCAGCACCAAATTCCATGGCGACGCAAATCTCGTGGATCAGATCGCCCGCCATTGGCCCGATGATATGGGCGCCCAGGATGCGGTCGGTTTCCTTATCAGCAAGAATTTTCACGAAGCCTTCACCGGAAAAATTGGCTTTTGCCCTTGCATTGCCCATGAATGGGAACTTGCCAACCTTATAGGCACGGCCTTGGTTTTTCAGGGTTTCTTCGGTTTCGCCGACGCTGCCGACCTCGGGGTGGGTGTAGATTACGCCGGGGATCACACCATAATTCACATGTGGATGCTGACCGGCGATGCCTTCGGCAACGGCCATGCCTTCATCCTCGGCCTTGTGGGCCAGCATGGGCCCGTCAATGGCATCCCCGATTGCGTAAATGCCGGCGACATTGGTGGCATATTTGGCATCGGTTTTGATCTGGCCACGCTCTGACATTTCAATACCCAGTGCATCCAGACCCAGCCCATCGGTGAAGGGTTTGCGCCCAGTGGCGACCAGCACCGTGTCTGCGGTCAAGCTATGTTCGCTGTCATCCTTGCGGAGTTTATAAGTGACGATCGCCTTTTTGTTTTTAACGTCAACGCCTTGTACCGCCGCGCCCATCGTGAATTTCAGACCTTGTTTGGTCAGCATGCGTTTGAATTGCTTGGCGACATCGGCATCCATCCCCGGTGTGATATTGTCAAGGAATTCAACGACCTGCACCTCTGACCCCAAACGGGCATAGACCGATCCAAGCTCCAGCCCGATCACGCCTGCGCCGATCACAACCAGCGATTTGGGGATTTTCGGCAATTCCAGCGCGCCGGTGGAGGTCACAACCGTCTTTTCATCAACCTCAACGCCGGGCAGCGATGATGCCTCTGACCCGGAAGCGATGATGATATGTTTGGCCTCGTGGATGTCGTCGCCGACTTTGACTTTGCCAGCCTCGGGGATCGCGCCCCATCCTTTGAGCCAGTCTATCTTGTTCTTTTTGAACAGAAATTCGATGCCAGCCGTGTTCTGCACAATGGTTTTTTCCTTATAGGCTAGCATCTGTTTCCAATCGACAGAGGGGGCTTTGCCCTTCAGGCCCATATCGGCGAAGTTATGTTCGGCCTCATGCAGCATATGGCTGGCATGCAGCATCGCCTTGGATGGGATGCAGCCGACATTCAGACATGTCCCGCCAAGGGTCTCGCGCCCTTCGACACAGGCCACTTTCATGCCCAGTTGGGCGCAGCGAATGGCGCAGACATAGCCGCCGGGGCCGGCACCGATTACGATGACATCATAGCTGGACATGGGTTCTCCTTCGGTCGTTTTTTGGTGTCGGCCTTGCGTCGGACAAACGTCGGCAAAGCGTCGGGCAAGTTTATGAAATCAGGGATGATAGTATCATGAGCATGGTTGAGAGGAACCCCACAAGCCAGATCAATGACCGCCACGGCATCAGGCCAAAGTAATAGGCGGGGATATAGAGGATGCGGGCACCCAGATAGGTCCAGGCACAGGCGGCCGTCAGCCCGGTGTTCTTGTCGCCCAAGCTGACGACAAGCACCGCGATGGCAAACAGGATCAGCGCCTCAAAATGATTATTGAGCGCACGCAGCAGGCGGCCGGTTTTGTCGCTCAGCAACTCGCCAATGGGTTTGCCCAGTCTGCTTTGATCGCGGGGCGACATGGTTTTTCCGGGCCCCAGTTCAAGATTGGCGGGTACGGCCATCAGTATGAATTGAAATCCCTGCAGCAGTGCGGTGAGGGCGAGAACGGTCAGTTCGGGGGTCATGGTGCGCGCAGCTCTTGTTTGACAATGAGAAAGGTGAAAACCGCAGCGCTGATTGCCAAGGTGCTGGCAACGAGCACGGCCGCAATCGTGAGGTTCGCAGGGTCGGGCCAGGCTCCGAGCAACAGCGGCGTTGCGGCGAACAGAAACAGCGCGCCCAGCAGCCAAACCACGGCACCAGACCGGAGCAGCATCGCCAGGCAGCAGATGGCGAGCATTATCGCGTCAGACAGAACCGTGAATTGTACAATCCATAATGTTGGCCCCTCAGCATTGTCTTTGAGGAGTGGCAATTGATCCTGCATGAACTGAAAAGCACGCATCGTGCCGAGGATCATCAGGGACAGGCAGACCCGATAGACCCATTTGGAAACGGTCGTGCGACGGCTGGTGTTTTCGGCCAAGGTTCTAATCCTCTATCGTGATTGCTGTGCCATTGGGCACCAGCGACCAGATTTCGCGCATTTCTGTATTGGTGACCGCAATGCAACCATTTGTCCAATTCCAATAAGTTTGCAGCGGGCCAAGCGCCCCCCAGCCATTCAGGATCCCGTGGATCATGATATTCCCTCCGGGCGAGACACCGCGCGCCTCGGCCTGGGCGATGTCGTCGGCGTTTGGGTAAGAGATATGGAGAGACAGATGCGCGACGGAGTTTTCGTTGCGCCAGTCGATTGCATATGTGCCGACGGGGGTGCGTTCGTCGCCTTCTTGCATTTTGTGGCCTTCCGGGTTGCCACCCATGGAAATCTGGTAGGTCTTGATCGGTGCCCCGTCGCGCAGCAGTGTCATTTGCCGGTCGCTCTTGTCCACATGGATCGCATCGGCCTGCTGGTCCGCCGGGGCCATCGGCGGCGGTGTGCCGGAGCCTTTGCGCAGCATCACCTGCGTATAGCCTGCGGTGCCGAGGCCGAGAAGGATCAGGAGAGCGAGGGGTTTGAGGAGGCGGGTCATTGATTAGTATATCGTGCTCTCAACGTCAAAAAGTGTACAATCTTATGAAATCACGGGTTATTTTCATGCCAGTCTGTCTCCCTAATTTTGTTCTTGGAGACATAGTGCGCCCGATTGTAGAGGCTATTTATCAAACTGACTGAACTCATGGAAAAGCGAGTTCTAGCATCGGCAGCGATCTCCTCATCTACTGCTATTATCCCCGCTATTCCAAAATCCAAAGTCAACGCCAGTTTCTCAATTTTGGGATCGTCAAAGGTCGCGGACACAGAGTGGGCGAAAGAATTTCTGATTTTTCTCATGATACCAATCGCAGAGAATTCCACGGTTGAAATCAAACTTAAGGAAAGAGAGAAATTCGCTTTGTTGAATAGTGATCTCATGGGCGCGTTCGGACCCTTAAAGAGATCATTGGTTGCTTTTCCATCTAAGAGGAATGCTAGAAGTATCTTTTCTAGCATTCCGTCGATTTGTGACATGGCAACAAGGACCTTCCCTCGGTCCGACTCATTGTTGGAAACCTCTAGGTAGTCCATTAGTGGTTTAAGGAACTTCGAGGTTGCCTCGTCCATATTCTACAAATCCATCAACAACCGCCGTGGATCCTCAAGCGCTTCTTTTACCCGCACTAGGAATGTTACCGCCCCTTTGCCGTCCACGATCCGGTGGTCGTAGGACAGCGCCAGATACATCATCGGCCGAATCACGACCTCGCCGTTGATGGCCATGGGCCGGTCCTGGATTTTGTGCATCCCCAAGATACCCGATTGCGGTGGGTTCAGGATGGGCGAGGACATGAGCGAGCCGTAGACACCACCATTGGAGATGGTGAAGGTGCCGCCTTGCATTTCGGCCATGCTTAGCTTGCCGTCGCGGGCTTTCGCGCCCATGACGCCGATGGCCTTTTCGATAGCGGCGAATGACATCTGGTCGGCGTCGTTGATCACCGGCACCACAAGACCTGTGGGCGTGCCTGCGGCGATCCCCATATTCACGTAGTTCTTATAGACCACGTCGGTGCCGTCGATTTCGGCGTTCACCTCTGGCACTTCGTTCAGCGCGTGTACACATGCCTTGGTGAAAAAGGACATGAAGCCCAGTTTCACACCGTGCTTTTTCAGGAACAAGTCCTTGTATTCATTGCGTAATGCCATGACCTCGGTCATGTCGACCTCATTATAGGTGGTTAGCATGGCGGCGGTATTCTGGCTGTCTTTGAGGCGCTTGGCGATGGTCTGCCTGAGCCGCGTCATCTTGACCCGCTCCTCACGCTCTGCCTGTTCGGCCGCGACAGGGGCACGCGGGGCGGGCGTGGTCGCCGCAGGCGCCGGGGCCGTATCCGTTAGTGCCTTTAACACATCCTCTTTCATCACGCGGCCGTCTTTGCCGGTGCCTTGCACATCACTCAGGTTGTTTTCGGCCATCATCTTGTTGGCGGAAGGCGCGTTTTCAACATCGGTCCGCGCTGTGGCGGCGGGGGCCGGTGTTGCGGGTGTTTCGGGCGTTGCCGGTGTGGCAGGGGCTTCGGCCTTGGGTGCGGGGGCTGCGTCGCCTTCCGCAATCTGGGCCAGCAAAGCGTCAACGCCGACGGTTTCACCTTCGGCGGCCACGATTTCTGACAGGGTGCCAGCGACGGGGCTTGGCACCTCGACCGTGACCTTGTCGGTTTCCAGCTCGCACAGCATTTCATCGACGGCAACGGCATCGCCGGGTTGTTTGAACCATGTGGCGACTGTCGCCTCGGTCACGGATTCGCCAAGGGTGGGGACGCGGACTTCGGTGCTCATTACGTGTTTCCTTCGATGGTCAGGGCGTCGTTCACGAGCGCCTCTTGTTGTGCTTTGTGCTGGCTGGCGAGCCCCGTTGCAGGGCTGGCGGCGGCGGCGCGGCCTGCATAGGCTGCCCGGCTGTGTTTGGCTTTGATCCGGGTCAGCACCCATTCGATATTGGGTTCCATGAACGACCATGCCCCCTGGTTTTTGGGTTCTTCCTGACACCAGACCATGTCGGCGTTCTTGAACCGTTCGAGTTCGTTGACCGCCGATTGCGCGGGGAACGGGTAGAACTGTTCGAAACGCAGGATATAGACGTCATCAATGCCGCGTTTGTCGCGTTCTTCCAGCAGGTCGAAATAGACCTTGCCCGAACACATCACGACCCGTTTGATTTTATCATCCGCGACAAGCTTGGTATCAGAATTGCCCTGTTGTGCATCATCCCACAGCACCCGGTGGAAGGAAGAGCCTGTTGTGAACTCCTCGCGCTTGGACACGGCCATTTTGTGCCGTAGCAGCGATTTGGGTGTCATCAGGATCAGCGGCTTGCGGAAGGTCCGGTGCAGCTGCCGCCGCAACAGGTGGAAATAGTTCGCGGGCGTCGTGCAGTTGGCCACGATCCAGTTATCGCCGCCGCACATGGTCAGGAACCGTTCCAGACGCGCGCTGGAGTGTTCCGGCCCTTGCCCTTCATACCCATGCGGCAGCAGGCAGACGAGGCCGGACATGCGCAACCATTTGCTTTCGCCCGATGAAATGAACTGGTCGAACATGATTTGCGCGCCATTGGCAAAGTCGCCAAATTGCGCCTCCCACAGGGTCAGCGCGTTGGGTTCGGCAAGCGAGTAGCCATATTCGAACCCCAGCACCGCATATTCCGACAGCATGCTATCGATGACTTCGTATTGAGCTTGCCCGTCGCGGACATTGTTCAGCGGGTAGTACCGGTCTTCGGTTTCCTGATTGATCAGGCCCGAATGCCGGTGGCTGAACGTGCCGCGTGTGCAATCCTGGCCTGACAGGCGAACCGGATAGCCTTCGGTCAGGAGCGATCCGAACGCCAATGCCTCGCCAGTGGCCCAGTCAATGCCCTCGCCCGTGTCGAACATCTTGGCCTTACTATCCAAGAGCCGCCCGACCGTTTTATGCAGCGGGAAGTCAGCGGGTGCGGTCGACAGCGCCTTGCCCACATCATCAAACGTCTTATCGGGGATCGCGGTGGCGCCGCGCTGGTAATCTTCGTCCTTGCGGTCAAGATGCGACCATTTCCCATCCAGCCAGTCGGCCTTGTTGGGTTTGTAGGATTTCCCGGCCTCAAATTCGTCGTTGAGATAGGATTGGAAAGCGGCCTTCATATCCTCAATCTCGCCTTCGGGCAGCAGCCCGTCCTTGACCAGCCGTTCGGTATACAGCGTCAGCGTCGTCTTTTGCTTTTTGATCTTCTTGTACATCAACGGGTTGGTGAACATCGGCTCATCGCCTTCGTTATGCCCAAACCGGCGGTAGCAGATGATATCCAGCACCACGTCCTTGTGGAATTTCTGGCGGAATTCAGTGGCCACGCGGGCGGCATGCACGACCGCCTCTGGGTCGTCACCATTCACATGGAAAATCGGAGCCTCGACCATCAGGGCGATATCGGTGGGGTAGGGGCTGGAGCGGCTGAAATGCGGTGCCGTGGTGAAACCGATCTGGTTGTTGACCACGATATGCATTGTGCCGCCGGTCTTGTGCCCTTTCAGCCCAGACAGGCCGAACCCTTCGGCCACGACACCTTGCCCTGCAAAGGCTGCATCACCGTGCAGCAGGATGCCCATGACCCGGGTGCGGTCGTCATCGTTTTTCTGATCTTGCTTGGCGCGGACCTTGCCCAGTACAACCGGGTTCACCGCCTCCAGATGGCTGGGGTTGGCCGTCAACGACAGGTGGACGGTATTGTCGTCAAATGACCGGTCTGATGACGCGCCGAGGTGATATTTCACATCGCCGGATCCGTCCACATCTTCGGGTTTGAACGATCCGCCCTGAAATTCGTTGAAAATCGCCCGGTAGGGTTTTTCCATCACATTTGCCAGCACCGACAAACGGCCCCGGTGCGGCATGCCGATGATGATTTCGTCCAGCCCCAGCTGCCCGCCGCGTTTGATGATCTGTTCCATTGCGGGGATCAGGCTTTCGCCGCCATCAAGGCCGAACCGTTTGGTGCCCATGTATTTGACATGTAGGAACTTTTCGAAACCTTCGGCCTCAACCAAGCTGTTCAGGATCGCCTTGCGCCCTTCCTTGGTAAAGGCAATTTCCTTGCCATAGCCTTCGATCCGCTCTTTCAGCCAGCCGGCCTCTGCGGGGTTGGAAATATGCATGTATTGCAGGGCGAATGTGCCGCAATAGGTCCGCTGCACAATGGCGAGGATTTCGGTCATCGTCGCCATTTCGAGCCCGAGGACGTTGTCGATAAAGATCGGGCGATCCATGTCGGCGGCGGTGAAACCGTAAGATGCTGGGTCAAGCTCCGGGTGGGGTGTGTTTTCGCGCATCCCCAGCGGGTCGAGATCTGCAATCAGGTGCCCCCGGATCCGGTAGGCACGGATGATCATCAAGGCGCGGATGCTGTCGAGGACAGCGGCACGCACCTCGTTTTCATCCAAAGACACGCCCTTTTCGGCGGCCTTGTCCTTGATCTTTTTACCCACCGCCTCGGGTTCGGCGGGCCATTGGCCGTCCAGTGCTGCTGTCAGGTCGTCATTGGGGGCAGGGGGCCAATCGGTGCGCGCCCAGCTTGGGCCGGTTGCTTCGGCCTTTGCATCTGCAGGGGCGTCGCCGAGGGATCGGAAGAAGGTTTGCCACTGCTCATCCACTGCGCCGGGGTTGTCGGCGTAGCGGGCGTAAAGCTGTTCGACATATTCAGCGTTGTGCCCCTGTAGGAAGCTAGAGGCGTGGAAGACGTCGTTGGGGGATTGTTCGGTCATGACCGATTTCCTTTTACTTCGGAACCATTCCGGTGGAGAGAACGAGATTGTTTTTTAGTTCGACGCCAAGAAGGCTGTTGACGCGGTCAATATTCAGGAAAGCAAGATTTGCGTTACGGACCTTGATGTGATCGGTAGCACCGAACAACGTTGGTGAAGTGATCATTCCGCCAGTTATTAACCTGTCGTCGGTTTGATGGTCTGGGCGGAAATCTCGTGACGCGGTCATCTCTGCTATCCATTCGGATTCAGTAGCCCGCAACCCATTTGCCACACACAGGCGTCTGCCAGAAGACGGTTCAAACGAGAAACGCAGAATTTGTTTGGTGTCTCCGGTCGTCGGCGTGAAATAGGCAACGTGGTCAAACCGCTTTTCAAGCTGTTCATCAATATGGGCAAGCCGACTCGCGAAAACCTCTCTTTTTTCATCATCCTCTAAGGGTTGCACCAAAACAGATATTGTATCGATCAATGCCAATGCAATGAGTGCTTCATTTGGGACATCTTCGCTGTCTACCCTGGACCAGGCCACGGTTTCAAACGCGGCCTGATAGTCATCCATCGTCTCTAGGGCGGTCGTGCAAACGCCCGCCGTGCTCTTTATAAGGCTGTCACCGGTTTGTGCTACGGATACGGAAGCTGAGGCCGTTAGACCAATTACCGCCACGGCTATTTTTGCCAAAAATGTCGGTAGAACCTTCCGCATTGTTTCAGCCAATCGCTTCCAGAACAGCTTCGCCCAGTGTCGCGGGGCTGTCGGCGACCACGATTCCGGCGGATTTCATGGCTTCGATCTTGCTTTCTGCGTCGCCTTTGCCGCCAGCCACAATCGCCCCGGCATGGCCCATGCGGCGGCCCGGAGGGGCGGTGCGCCCTGCGATGAAACCGGCGGTTGGCTTCCAGCGCCCTTTTTTCTTTTGGGCGGTCAGGAATTCGGCGGCTTCTTCTTCGGCGCTGCCACCGATTTCGCCGATCATGATCATTGAATGGGTTTCATCATCGTCAAGAAACATATCCAGCACGTCGATATGTTCGGTCCCCTTGATCGGGTCGCCGCCGATGCCCACAGCGGTGGATTGGCCCAGACCTGAGTCAGAGGTCTGTTTGACCGCCTCATAGGTCAGCGTGCCAGAGCGGGAGACAACACCGACGGAGCCACGTTTGTGGATATGGCCGGGCATGATGCCGATTTTGCAGGCATCAGGTGTGATGATGCCGGGGCAGTTGGGACCGATCAGACGGCTGGCAGAACCTTCCAGTGCCCGCTTGACCCGCATCATGTCGAGGACGGGGATGCCTTCGGTGATGCAGATGATCAGTTCCATTTCGGCGTCGATCGCCTCTAGGATCGAGTCCGCTGCGAAGGGCGGGGGGACGTAGATGACTGATGCGTTCGCCTCGGTCTTGGCCTTCGCCTCATGCACCGAGTTGAAGATCGGCAGGTCCAGATGGGTCTGCCCACCTTTGCCGGGGGTCACGCCGCCGACCATTTTGGTGCCATAGGCGATGGCCTGTTCAGAGTGGAACGTGCCTTGCGAGCCTGTCAGGCCCTGGCAGATGACTTTGGTGTTTTCGTTTACGAGAATGGCCATGGTTGGTGGCTCCAATTTAGTTGTCGGGTTTGCCGTATCTCTCGATAAGATCCCTAGAATTCAGCGAAGTTGATATCTGTTCCTCTAACGACGCACATACATGGCAGGAGGGCGAGGTTGTGTATCAAAGATGACCTCATTGCCCCCACTTCCTACATAAAAATCTGCGTTCCCATCGCCAGACAAGCCGCTTGCCAAGCTTGCCGGCGACGTTCTCACTGACTGGCCAGTTTGCTGAGCATAGCTTCGCGCAACAGTTCCAACAGCCTGCCTAACCGTCCCGACAAGACGGTTTCCGTCGCCATAGCTTACACCGCGATCATTTGCTCGCGTCACGGCACATAGCCTTTCATTTCCCGAAGGCGCGAAGCTTGATCGGTTGTCGGATATCGACACTTGGAACTGTGATTTTGGTGACGCCCAAACCTCCAATTGGCGGAATGACCTAAAGACTTGACCGGTTCGAATTCTTTCAAAACCACGCGCTGAGAGCGTTGAGCGCGTCTGCTCCATACTCGCCGGTCGCATCAATGGCAGACAAACATCGCGCAACAAACTCGCCTGCGAACTAATTGTCTGACTAATTCGCGCAACTGCTGCGGGGTCCGATGGCGGTGCCGTGCTTGAAGAACATGCAACCAGCACAGTCAAGAACGTACCTGCTGTGATTGCTCTAATCATCCTCTAACCGCCTTCACGATCTTCTGCGCCCCATCTTTCAGGTCGTCGGCCGCGATCACGTCCACGTCGGAATTGTTGATGATGTCCTTGCCTTGCTGCACGTTTGTCCCTTCCAGACGCACGACGAGGGGGACTTGCAGCCCGACCTCTTTTACAGCGGCCACCACGCCTTCGGCAATGACGTCGCAGCGCATGATGCCGCCGAAGATGTTCACAAGGATGCCCTTCACGTTGGGGTCGGAGGTGATGATCTTGAACGCCTCGGTCACTTTTTCCTTGGTCGCACCACCGCCCACGTCGAGGAAGTTGGCGGGTTCGGCCCCGTAGAGCTTGATGATATCCATCGTCGCCATGGCAAGGCCCGCGCCGTTGACCATGCAGCCGATTTCACCGTCGAGCGCGATATAGTTCAGGTCGTATTTCGACGCGGCGAGTTCCTTGGGGTCTTCTTCTGTCTCATCCCGCAGGGCGGCCACATCGGCGTGGCGGTAGACCGCGTTGCCGTCGAACGCGACCTTGGCATCAAGCACTTTCAGATCGCCCTTGTCGGTGACGATCAGTGGGTTGATCTCCAACATCTCCATGTCTTTTTCGGTGAAAGCTTTGTAAAGCAGACCCATCAGGTTCACGCATTGCTTAACCTGCTGGCCGGTCAGACCCAGTGCAAAGGCTACGCGGCGGCCGTGGTACGGCTGATAGCCTGTGGCCGGATCGACCGTGAAGTTGAGGATTTTTTCGGGCGTGTTTGCGGCGACTTCTTCGATATCCATCCCGCCTTCGGTTGAACAGACAAAGCCGATCCGGCTGGTCTGGCGATCAACCAGCAGGGCCAAGTACATTTCGGTTTCGATGCCTGAGCCGTCTTCGATATAAATCCGGTTGACCTGCTTGCCCGCCGGGCCGGTCTGGTGTGTGACCAAGGTGCGGCCCAGCATTTTTTTGGCTTCGTTGGCGGCCTCTTCGACGGATTTAGTCAGGCGCACCCCGCCGGCATCGCCAGCATCGGGTTCCTTGAACTTGCCTTTGCCGCGTCCGCCCGCGTGGATTTGAGCCTTCACCACCCAGAGCGGCCCATCCAGTTCACCGGCGGCTGTTTTGGCGTCTTCGGCGCGGGTGACGGGACGACCGTCGGAGACGGGGGCACCAAAACTGGCAAGGAGCGCTTTGGCCTGATATTCGTGGATATTCATGAGAGGCATGTCCAATGTGGCTTCGGTTGTCTTGATTTAGACCACAATGGAATAAGGGATTCTAACCCAATTTCCTGCAATTAGCCGATTATCCGACATTTGTGATCACAGTTTTTAAACGTGTGATCACAAATTTCTAAATATCACGTCCCCAAGCCCGCATTTGTGCCGCTTGAAAAGATTCGCTGGCCTGATACGCAGGACGCCATGCGCGATCAAACACCTTCCTGGGCCGTTGTTGCAACGGTCGATGAGCCACCCGCATTGGTGCAGGCTTTTGTCGCCTGGCATTTGTCGTTGGGTGCGAAAGAGGTGTTTTTATATTTTGACCGCCCCGATGATCCGGCACAGTCCTTGTTCGTTGATCTGCCGCAGGTCAGCGTCACGGTTTGCGATGACGGAAATTGGCAGGCGGTCAGCAAAAGCCGCCCGCACCGCCATCAGGTCCGGCAGATGCGTAATGCGCGACAAGCCTATCAAAGGACGGGTTCCGATTGGTTGTTGCACGCCGATGCGGATGAATTTGTCTGGCCGGATCGACCCGTGGCCGAGGTGCTGGCGCAGGCTGATCTGTCGATTGAGGCGCTTATGGTGCCGGTGGCGGAGCGGATATTTACGGGGGACTTACCCGATGAGATGGTATTGACGGGCCCGTTTCGGCGGCCTTTTTTTGGTGGACCAAAGGCGGGACGAAAACGCTATGGCCCAGGGTTTGACATGACGCATCGCGGCTTGACGGGCCATTCCTTGGGCAAATCCTTTGTCCGGGCGGGGCGTGATTTGAACATGTCGATCCACCGGCCGCGCCCGCAGGGCAAGGACGAAACTTTGGCGCTTGTGCGGGCACCGGGATTGACCTTGCTGCATTTTGACGGCCTGACACCGTTGCACTGGACCTATAAACTGACCCGGATGGCAGAGGCGTTGGTCAATCGTGACGGTATGCCCCCGTCACCGCACCGCCGGGCGCAAGCTGATGCGCTGCTGATCGATCCCGATGGCGCGATGGCGCTGCATGATCTGCTGAAAGTCGCGGATGATGCATTGATAGCCAAGCTTGTCGCGGATGATTTGCTGGTGGCACCGCCATTTGACCCCAGCGCTGCGTTCAAATCCTACTTTCCCGACGCCGATTTGGATCTAAGCGTGACCACGATTGATGCCTGGCTGCGCCATGAGAAGGCGCAGGTTTTGGATTTCCTGACATCCTGAGACGAAAAAGGGCCGCCAATGGCAGCCCCTTTGCAGAATAGTTTGGGTCTTATGTTAGGCTGCTATCGATGCCTTTGCAGGCCTCGACCAGGCCTTTGACCGCATCAACCGATTTGGTGAACATGGCCTGTTCGCCCTTGTTCATCTTGATCTCAACGATCCGTTCGATCCCGTCGGCACCGATGATTGTGGGCACGCCAACGTAGAACCCGTTCAGGCCATAAGCCCCATCAACATGTGCGGCGCAGGGCAGCAGGCGTTTCTGGTCTTTCAGGTAAGCCTCTGCCATTTCGATGGCAGATGTGGCGGGCGCGTAGAAGGCTGACCCGGTTTTCAGCAGGCCAACAATCTCGGCCCCGCCATCGCGGGTGCGCTGCACGATTGCGTCCAGCTTTTCCTGTGTTGTCCAGCCCATTTCGACCAGATCGGGCAGAGGGATACCGGCGACAGTGGAATAGCGGGTCAGCGGCACCATCGTGTCGCCATGTCCGCCCAAAACGAAGGCCGACACGTCGCGCATCGACACCTCAAATTCTTCGGCAAGGAAGTGGCGGAAGCGCGCGCTGTCCAGCACACCGGCCATGCCGCACACCTTGTTATGGGGCAGTCCGGAGAATTCACGCAGCGCCCAGACCATCGCATCCAGCGGGTTGGTGATGCAGATCACAAAGGCGTTTGGTGCATGTGCGGCAATGCCTTCGCCCACGGATTTCATGACTTTGAGGTTGATCCCTAGAAGGTCATCGCGGCTCATCCCCGGCTTACGTGGTACACCGGCGGTGACGATGCAGACATCGGCCCCTGCGATATCGGCGTAGTCGTTGGTCCCTTTGAAAGAGCCGTCGAACTTGGCCGATGGTCCCGATTCGGCGATATCAAGCGATTTGCCTTGCGGGATGCCTTCGGCAATGTCGAACATCACAACGTCGCCGAGTTCCTTGACTGCCGCGAGGTGGGCAAGTGTCCCACCGATTTGTCCGGCACCGATGAGGGCGATTTTGGGTCTGGCCATGGGATTAAATCCTGTCCTGGTTTGTTTGGCGCAGTGCCTAGTCTTTTGGGGCCGTGGGTGCAAGTGTGGCCCGACAAACTGTGATCAGGGGATTTACCGTGGAGGGAACGGGATTCTGGATCGCTGCCAGTCTGGCCGCGATTTTCATTGGTATGGGCAAAGGCGGGGTGCCGGTGATCACAGCACTTGCCGTGCCGCTGCTCGCCTTGGTGATTTCCCCGGTCGCCGCAGCAGGATTGTTGCTGCCGGTGTTTATTGTCGCGGATGTGTTTGGGTTGATCGCTTATCGCAAAAGCTTTGACTGGGCTGTGCTGAAAATCATGATGGTTGCGATGCCGCTGGGCGTTTTGATCGGGTATCTGACGGTTGATCTGGTGTCCGAGGCATTGGTCACCGTGATCCTGGGCCTGATCGGGACCATCTTTGCCCTGTCACTGATGTTGCGGCGCGCGGTGGACGACGCACCGCGCGATCCTCGCTGGCGACCTGGCCTGTTTTGGGGAACGATTACGGGTTTCACCAGCTTTGTCAGCCATTCCGGCGCTGTGCCCTATCAGGTCTTTACCCTGCCTTTGCGGCTGCCAAAGCTTGTCTTTGCCGGCACGGTGACTGTCGCCTTTGCCTATATCAATGCGATCAAGCTGATTCCCTATTACCTTTTGGGGCAGTTGAGCGTTTCAAATCTGAAAACGGCAGCGATCCTGATGATCCCTGCCGTTCTGGCCGTCTTTGTCGGTGTGAAGCTGGTGCGCATCCTGCCGGAACGTCAGTTTTTCAGGCTGATCATCTGGGCATTATTGCTGTTATCGCTGAAACTGCTGTGGGACGGGTTTCAGAAAATCTGATCAGGTGCCCTGATCGAGATTTGGCAGCGCCTCATTCAATTGCTGAAATGATTGCCCGGCAGCAACAAGGCAGGTTGGCCCGCCCGGACGGGTCACAACAATGGTCCAGCTGCCGGTTTCGGCAGAGGCGTATACTTCAACGACAGAATTGTCGCTGCCCAATCCGATTGATTGCCGGCTTTCACCATAGCGCGCAGCAAGGCGTTCCACCACCGCATCATGGGCGGCGCATTGGCGTGACTGGGCATTGGCATGGTTGGCAGCCAGCATCATGGCGCCAATCCCGAAGGACATCAGAAATAAATTACGCTTCATTTGGTTCACCTTTCTGCGAATAGGATGACTGCGGCTGATTGTCCGTCGCAATCGGCATGTGGCGTAAATTCTGAAACCAACATGACGCAAATTGGTTAATACACCGTGACGGTGGGTACGATTGCTGCGGCGCGGCATTTTTCGGTTGAATGAATTGCGATTTTTGGGGCATGTTCGCGCAACATTATTTCAAGGAAGATTCGATGCACGACCGTCCCCATCGCTCTGCGCTTTATATCCCGGGTTCAAAAGATCGCGCCTTGGATAAGGCCCGCAGCCTGCCCGTTGATGTCATTCTGTTCGATCTGGAAGATGCGGTCGCGCCTGATGCCAAGGTTGCCGCGCGCGACACGCTTTTCGCGGCATTGGCGGATGGCGGTTATGGGTCACGCTTGCGGATTGTGCGGATCAACGGGTTGGATACGGCTTGGGGTGCCGCCGATGCGGCAGCGGTCGCAGCGATGGATTGCGATGGGATATTGCTGCCAAAGGTGAATGGTCCAGAAGACGTTAACGCATTGGCCGCTTTGGTGCCTGAGCTGCCGATCTGGGCGATGATGGAAACGCCACAGGGTGTGTTGAACGCCGCCCGGATTGCGGCGCATTCGCGCATGGCTGGTTTTGTGCTGGGCACGAATGATCTGGCCAAGGATCTGAATTCACGCGGCCGGGCCGCCCTGACCACGTCACTCCAGCTATGTCTGCTTGCGGCGAAGGCGGCGGGCATTGTGGCGTTGGACGGCGTCTATAACGCGTTCAAGGATGAAGATGGCTTGCGGGCTGAATGCACAGAAGGGCGTGATATGGGGTTTGATGGCAAGACCCTGATCCACCCCGCGCAGGTTGCCATCACCAATGCCGCCTTTGGCCCCACCGAAGATGAGGTTGATCTGGCCCGCCGTCAGATCGCAGCGTTTGAGGCCGCAGAGGCCGAAGGCCAGGGCGTTGCTGTTGTTGATGGTCGCATTGTTGAGAACTTGCATATTGTGACGGCGCGGGCGACCTTGGCGAAGGCAGACGCTATCGCTGCATTGGAGAGCGCATGACAGTTCTTATATCTGGCGTTGCCCTGTGGTGGGTGGCGCATCTTTTCAAACGGGTGGCGCCTGGATTGCGCGCCGGGCTGGGTGCCAAGGGCCAACCGATCGTGGCGATACTGATTGTTATCAGCGTTGTCTTGATGGTGCTGGGATACCGCAGCGCCGAGGGTGATTTTTTCTGGGGACGGACCCCGATGCTGGTTGGCATTAACAACTTGCTGATGATCGTCGCCTTTTATTTCTATGCGGCCAGCGCAGCACAGGGCCAGAAAATCTGGCTCGGGACCAAGGTCCGACACCCGCAATTGACCGGATTCTCGATCTGGGCCGCAGCCCATATTCTGGTGAATGGCGATACAGAGTCTTTTGTACTGTTTGGTGGTTTGCTGATCTGGGCCATTGTCGAGATATTGATCATCAACGCGCAGGAGGGCCCGTGGGAACGCCCGGACCGCGCACCGTTCAAGAAAGAGATTGTTGCGATTGTGGTGACCATTGTGGTGGTCGTTGTCGTGATGGGCATTCACTACGCGCTGGGCGTGCCGCCCTGGGGATGAGATGAGCAAACTTTACAGATTACTGACCGCCGATGATACATCCGCTTTCTGCCATAAGGTGTCGGATGCCTTGGCCAAAGGCTGGGAGCTTTACGGCGATCCAACCTATGCCTTTGACCATGCCAATGGGGTAATGCGTTGCGGGCAGGCCGTTACCAAGGATGTTGACCAACCTTATGACGCAGAGATGAAGCTGGGCGAACAATGACCAAGACGAACCCCGGCCGCTTTTTCGAGGACTATGCCGTTGGCGACGTGATCACCCATGCCGTTCCCCGCACAATATCGGGGGGAGAGCGGGCAATGTATCACGCCCTTTATCCCGCGCGCAGTGCACTTTATTCGTCAGACGCCTTTGCGCAGGCCTGCGGTTTGTCTGCATCACCGGTGGATGATCTGATCACGTTTCACACTGTGTTTGGCAAGACGGTGCCGGATGTGTCGCTGAACGCAGTCGCTAATCTGGGATATGCAGATGGCCGCTGGCTCGCCCCCGTTTATCCCGGCGACACCCTGACGTCGCAGTCAGAGGTGATTGGGGTCAAACAGAATTCCAACGGGAAATCCGGTGTCGTCTGGGTCCGTACAACGGGCCGGAACCAGCATGGCGATGATGTGCTGAGCTATGTGCGTTGGGTGATGGTGCGCAAAAGGACGCAGGGTGATGCGCCGGAAACGATTGTCCCCGAGCTACCGAAAGCTGTCGCCGCGACGGATATCGTGGTGCCTGCGGGGTTGAATTTTGACGCTTATGATCATGCGCTGGCAGGCGAACCTTATCGTCTGAGCGATTATGCGGTCGGCGAGGTGATTGACCATGTGGATGGTGTCACGATCGAAGAGGCAGAGCATATGCTGGCCACCCGCCTGTGGCAGAACACGGCCAAGGTGCATTTTGACGCAACCAACCGCCCTGATGGTAAACGGCTGATCTATGGCGGGCATGTGATCTCGCTTGCGCGGGCCTTGTCGTTTAACGGGCTGGCCAATGCACAGATGATTGTGGCGCTGAACGGGGGCGCGCATGCCAACCCCTGCTTTGCGGGCGACACGGTGCGCGCCTGGTCAGAAGTGCTGGACATCGCCGAAACGACGGCCCCCGGCGTTGGCGCAATCCGGTTGCGACTGGCGGCGACAAAGGGCGAGGCCGGCGCGCTACGAGGGGATGACGGGAAATATGCATCTGATGTCTTGCTTGATCTGGATTATTGGGCCTTGATGCCCGTATGAGACTGCTTACCGCCATCGCATTGCTGCTTGTGCCCGTTTCGGGTGCTGCGCAGTCGTGTGATCCTTCAACAGATGTTGATATTCCGGTGTTTGAGGCAGCAAAAACTGCTTTCTTGAAGACCGACTATCGCGCTTTTGCAGGGTTGGTCGATGACTACATTCCCAACATGGATGCGCAGTTTGAGGGGCTTTTTGGCCCCCTGGACGTGTTTGAACCGCGTGGCTTTGACCGCTGCCGCACAGTATTGCAGCGCCGCGAAGATCCATCCTTTGCGCAAGAGATTGTGCTGTTCTTTCCGCGCGGCGGTGACACGCCGCTGGCACTGCACATCGCGGGTGCGCAGGTGGATGGAGAGTTTCGGGTGCTGGAATTCACTTACAACACCTCAGTCAGCGCCGTGATGGACAAGCTTCATTAAACTATCCTGTCGGATACGGTTTTTTGTGATCACGCTTTTCAAGGCTGTGATCACAAGATGCTAATTTATACCAGACGCGGCATTTTTTCACGGTTTGTGCACCTTCGTCTGCGTGACTCTCTGGAATGAATGGTGCAAAAAGGGGCCGATGGCGCCGCCTAGCCGGGCGGCAGTGGCCAAGAAGGGAACACACATGGCTGATGTGAACCGGGGCAACAGACCCCTTTCGCCGCATTTGACGATCTATCGTCCACAACTGACTTCCATGACATCGATACTGGTCCGCATCTCGGGCAACGCCCTGATCGTTGCAGGTCTGTTGATCGTGTGGTGGTTTGTGGCCGCCGCAACCGGACCAGAGGCGTTTGCCCGTGCTAATGCCGTTCTGACAAGCTGGTTTGGCGATCTGGTGTTGTTCGGATCGGTCCTGTGCCTTTGGTATCATACCTTTGGCGGCATCCGGCATCTGATCTGGGACAGTGGTCATATGCTTGATGTCGATAAGTCAGAGATGGCCGGGCAGATCATGATTATTGCAGCGGTGTTGATGACCATCTTCACCGTGATCGTGCTGTAAGGGGGGCGAGCCAATGGCATTTTTAACCGACCGCAAGCGCGCCGTAGGCATGGGTTCAGCCAAGACGGGGACCGAACATCATTGGCAGATGATGGTCACTTCTGTTGCGTTGCTGGTGCTGATCCCGTTTTTTGTGTTCACCTTTGGCGCCATTCTGGGTGCCCCATATGAAGAGGTGATCGCCTATTACCAACGGCCTTTTCCGGCTGTTGTCGCGATTCTGACCATGCTGGTGGGTTGGCTGCATTTCCGTCATGGCGTACAGACCCTGATCGAGGATTATGTTCACGGTCTGGCCCGCAAAGTCGTGATCATCGTGATGATCTGCGTTTCCTATTCCGCTGCCGCTTTTGCGATTTTCGCAATCGTGCGCATCGCCCTTTAATTTCGTCGGAGCAACCTCAAGATGGCAGCATACGAATACGAAACCCATACCTATGACGCGATTGTCGTGGGGGCTGGCGGCGCTGGTCTGCGCGCGACGCTGGGTCTGGCAGAGCAGGGCTTGCGCACCGCCTGCATTTCCAAGGTCTTTCCAACCCGATCACATACCGTTGCCGCCCAAGGTGGCATTGCGGCCTCGCTTGGCAATATGGGTCCAGATAGCTGGCAGTGGCATATGTATGACACGGTCAAAGGCTCTGACTGGTTGGGTGATACGGATGCGATGGAGTATCTGGCGCGCGAGGCCCCGAAGGCGGTTTACGAGCTTGAACATTACGGTGTTCCGTTTTCCCGCACCGAAGAGGGCAAGATCTATCAACGCCCCTTTGGCGGCCATACAACCGAATTTGGCGAAGGCCCCGCCGTGCAGCGCACCTGTGCCGCTGCTGACCGGACCGGCCACGCCATTCTGCACACGCTTTATGGGCAATCGCTGAAACAGCAGGCTGAATTCTACATCGAATATTTCGCCCTTGATCTGATCATGTCCGATGATGGCATCTGTCAGGGTGTGATCGCATGGAAGCTGGACGATGGGACCATGCATGTGTTCAACGCCAAGACGGTTGTTCTGGCGACGGGGGGTTATGGCCGCGCCTATTTCTCTGCCACGTCCGCCCATACCTGTACCGGCGATGGTGGCGGTATGGTTGCCCGTCAGGGCCTGCCGTTACAGGATATGGAATTTGTGCAGTTCCATCCCACTGGCATCTATGGTGCGGGTTGCCTGATCACCGAAGGTGCGCGTGGTGAAGGCGGCTATCTGACCAATTCCGAGGGTGAGCGTTTCATGGAACGCTATGCGCCCAACTACAAGGACCTTGCCCCCCGCGACTATGTCAGCCGTTGCATGACTATGGAAATCCGCGAAGGGCGCGGCGTTGGGGCGAATGGTGATCACATTCACCTCAACCTCAACCACCTGCCCAAAGAGGCGCTGGCCGAGCGTCTGCCCGGTATTTCGGAAAGCGCACGCATCTTTGCCGGGGTTGACGTGACGAAAGAGGCGATCCCGGTTCTGCCCACGGTCCATTACAATATGGGCGGTATCCCCACAAATTATCATGGTGAGGTGCTGCACCCGACCAAGAAAGACCCCAACAGGGTTGTCCCCGGCTTGATGGCTGTGGGTGAGGCGGGTTGCGCATCGGTTCATGGTGCCAACCGGTTGGGCTCAAACAGCTTGATCGACCTTGTGGTGTTCGGTCGCGCAGCAGCCATTCAGGCGGGCAAGGTCGTTGATCGGGGCGCGGCGGTGCCGGAAGCCAATAAGGCCTCAATCGACAAGGCGCTGGATTATTTCGACTGGATGCGTAACGCCAATGGTGATGTCGGCACGGCAGAGCTGCGGCTGGAGATGCAGCGCGCCATGCAGGAAGATGCGGCCGTGTTCCGGACCGACAAGACCCTTAAGGCTGGCGTCGACAAGATGACGGCGATTGCAAACAAGATGGAAAAACTCAAGGTGACAGATCGGTCGCTGGTCTGGAACTCCGACCTGATGGAGACATTGGAGCTGGGCAACTTGATGCCAAACGCGCTAGCCACCATCGTCGGGGCCGAGGCGCGCAA
Organism: uncultured Paracoccaceae bacterium; assembly: GCA_947500135.1. Lineage (GTDB taxonomy): Bacteria > Pseudomonadota > Alphaproteobacteria > Rhodobacterales > Rhodobacteraceae > Yoonia. The sequence goes on along the minus strand of CANMQX010000008.1, from coordinate 22,831 downwards.
GGAAAGCCGTGGTGCGCATGCCCATGAGGACTACGCCACACGCGACGACGACAAATGGCGGGTCCACACGATTTCCCATGTCGACGGTGCCAAGGTAAAGCTGAGCTATCGCCCGGTGATCACCGATCCTTTGACGCGTGAGGTGGATGGCGGCATTTCTGAGGCCAAGATCGCCCCGAAAGAAAGGACATTCTGATGCGTGGATTGATGTTAGCGGCGGGCGTTCTGGCCCTGACCGGCTGTGCCGATGGCGGCGGAGATGCGGATCGTTTGGCGCGCGAGGCTGCGAAAGGTGTGGTCAATAACGTGCTGGCCGCCCGCTTTCCCGGTGCGGACGTGAGTAACGTCACTGATTGTGTCATCGACAATGCATCCGGTACAGAGGTGATCCAGATCGCGCAGGCCGCTGTGGTTGGCACGACGGCGCAGACAACGGAACTTGTGCTTGGTATCGCGCAGCGACCTGAGACGGTCCAGTGTATTGCCGAAAAGACGCTGACTGCAGGTAATCTGATCGGGGCGCTGGGCGCGCTGTGATGCGGGTTGCGCTTCTCTTGGCTGTGGTCGCTGTTGCAGGTGGCTGCACGCCACCTACGCCAGAACAGGCGGCGGCGCGTTGCGAAGAACGGGCGCGTGCGGCGCAAGCCCCTGATGTCGGTCTGACCATCGGTGCAAACAGCAAGACCGGTGGCTTTGCCAGTGCAAGCATCGGGTTAAGCGCTGATCTGCTGCGCGGTCGTGACCCGTTGGAAGTCTATGAAACATGTGTGATTGATTTGACAGGCGAGCCGCCGATTAGGCCAGCCCGCCTGCGTGCGATTTGACGATTTGAGGCGAATGCCTTGAGCGGAAGGAACTGACGAAATGGTACAACTGACACTTCCCAAGAATTCCCGGATGACGGTGGGCAAGACGTGGCCAAAGCCCGAGGGCGCGACCAATCTGCGCAAGGTGCAGATTTATCGCTGGAACCCTGATGACGGCAAAAACCCATCGCTGGATACGTATTTCGTCGATATGGACAGTTGCGGTCCGATGGTTCTGGACGCGCTGATCAAGATCAAGAACGAGATTGATCCGACCCTGACCTTCCGCCGGTCCTGCCGTGAAGGGATTTGCGGGTCTTGTGCGATGAATATCGACGGGATCAACACGCTTGCCTGCATCTATGGCATGGATGAGATCAAGGGCGACGTGAAAATCTATCCGCTGCCGCATATGCCGGTGATCAAGGATCTGATCCCTGATCTGACCCATTTTTATGCGCAGCATGCGTCGATCATGCCGTGGTTGGAAACCAAGACAAACCGTCCTGCAAAAGAGTGGAAGCAGTCCATTGAGGACCGCAAAAAGCTGGATGGCCTTTATGAATGTGTGATGTGTGCCTCATGTTCGACATCCTGCCCGTCATATTGGTGGAACGGTGATCGTTACCTTGGGCCGGCGGCCTTGCTGCATGCGTATCGCTGGATCATCGACAGCCGTGATGAGGCGACGGGCGAACGGTTGGATGAATTGGAAGACCCGTTCAAGCTTTATCGTTGCCACACGATCATGAACTGCGCCAAGACCTGCCCTAAGGGTCTGAACCCCGCCAAGGCGATTGCGCATATCAAGAAAATGATGGTGGAACGGGTCGTTTAAGCACGACGCGTCCCGGACTTGATCGGGGACCTCTTGCTGGGCCTCGGTTGAAGTCCCGGATCAAGTCCGGGACAGGTTGGCCTAGCAATACCGCTCTGGCGCTTTTGATTGCGCTGCACTGTATCTGTCGCCCCAGGCCCAGCCAACGGGCAGGACAACCTCGATCTGATCCAGCAATTCGGGGGTCATCTTTATGCCGTCGGCAGCCGCCCAATCCGCGATATGATCGGCGGTCCGACTTCCGGGGATCGGGATGATATGATCGCCCTGCCCAAGGAGCCATGCAAGGGCCAGCGCTGGGGCCGGAACGCCCATATCGTTTGCCAGCGCATGGAATGTCACGGCCTGTTCCTTGTTCTTGATCCAGTTTTCAGAATGAAACCGGGGCATTTCAGCCCGAAACGGCCCGAAACTGTCATCTTTCGTGTCAATGATGTCGCGCCCAAAGACCCCGCGCGCCAGTGGTGAAAACGCGACAAAGGCCACACCCAACTGCGCACATTCCTGTAGCAGGCCCAGTTCTGGTTGCCGGGTCCATAGGGAGTATTCGTTTTGTACGGCGCGGACGGGCGTTTCCGCATGCGCCCGGCGTAAGGTTGTTGGCGAGATTTCGGAGATGCCCCAACCGCCGATTTTCCCTTGTTCGATCAGGCGCCCCATCAGCCCGGCCACATCCGCGATGGGAACCGATTGTTCCCGGCGATGGATATAGAACAGATCAACGTGATCGATACCCAGCCGCCCCAAAGAGCCATCCAGTTCAGCCTCAAGATAGGCCGGATCATTGTTGACCGGGCGCTGCGGGTCGCGTTGGATGCTCGCCTTTGTGGCGATGCTGGGCCGGTGCTCGCGATCTGCCATCCATCGCCCGACAACCTGTTCCGACATATGCGGGCCATAGACATTGGCCGTGTCGAAATGGGTGATCCCCAATTCCCATGCCTTGTCCATCGCCGCAAAACTGGTCACCTCATCGGTGATGCCAGAGGCGGTGCCGCCAAATGACATGCACCCCAACCCAATCGCGCCAACCTGCGGCCCACCGGTGCCCAAGCTACGCTGTTTCATGAAAACGCGGCTGTCAGTGCAATTTCGACCATATCCCCAAATGACTTTTCGCGATCCTCTGCTGGCAGGGCTTCATGCGTGATCAGATGATCGCTGACGGTCAGGACGGCCAGCGCCCGCCGCCCGTGCCGGGCCGCGAGGTTATAAAGCTCTGCTGCTTCCATCTCGACCCCGAGGATGCCGTGCCGCATCATCTGTTCGTTCAGATCGGGACGTTCATCATAGAACACATCGGACGAGTAGATGCCGCCGACATGAATCGGAACTTGTTTGTCTGTTGCCGCTTGATGTGCAGCGGCAAGCAGCCCGTAATCGGCGCAGGGTGCAAAATTCAGTTCCTTGAAAATCCCGCGTGACGGCGTGGACAAGGTCGACGCTGTCATCGCCAGCACGACATCCCTGATACCGACTTTTTCCTGCATGCCACCGCAGGACCCGATGCGGATCAGCGTTTGGACGTCATATTCAGAAATCAGTTCATTTGCGTAGATCGACAAGGACGGCATGCCCATGCCAGACCCCTGAATGGTGACCGGATGGCCCTGCCAGGTCCCGGTGAAACCAAGCATGCCACGCACTTCGTTGATGCATTTTGGATGGTCGAGAAATGTCTCAGCCGCCCATTTCGCGCGATACGGATCACCGGGCATCAGAACGGTTGGGGCAATGTCGCCCTTTTCAGCGCCGATATGAATTGTCATATGAGGGTCCTTTCGATTGTCACGCTATTCTAAGCGGGCAATATCGAAAGGTGGAGGACGAAATTCGTGCGGCGCTGCGTTAAAGCAACGGAGCGCCGCTTTTCATTCAGATTTCCATTGCGTCCGGCGATGTGCCGGCCGCAATCGCATCCTTGAACCACTGAGGCTGACGGCCTTTGCCAGTCCAGGTTTGGTCTGCGTCACCGGGGTTACGGTATTTAGGAGCAGCCGCCTTTTTGGGGCCGGTTTTGGCCTTGCGCCGCTTTTTAGGGGCAGGGGCATCGCCCGTTATTTCGGCCAAAGAGAAGCCATGTGCCGCGGCGGCCTTTTGGGCGGCGGCAAGTGCCGCTTTCTTTTCTTTGTCGCTGACTTTTGTCAGTGCCTTTTCCACATCAGCCTTCAGCTTTTCCAGCTCTTTGCGTGTCATGGATTTCAGATCAGGTTTCATTATGGTCTCCAGTCAAAGCTGTCGTTCATCTAGCAGCCAAACAAAGGCCGTGCAGCCCAAAAACACTGGAATGCTATACTTAAGTGCAACAACAGGGGTTTTTCGCCTATTCGGCGGCTACCGAACGGGGATCAACGATCGCCACAATATCTAACATGATCTTGTTCAATTCAAAGTCTTTTGGTGTGTAGACTTTCGCCACGCCCATCGCGCGCAATTCTGCGGCGTCTTCTTCGGGAATAATGCCGCCCGCAATGACCGGAATATGACCGACACCCGCCGCGTTCAATTTTTCGATCACGTCGCGAACCAGCGGGATATGTGAACCCGATAAAATTGAAAGTCCGATGACATGTGCATCGTCGTTCTTGGCCGCTTCGACAATTTCATCGGGGGTCAGCCGGATACCTTCGTAAGAGATATCCATACCGCAATCGCGCGCCCGAGTTGCAATTTGTTCGGCACCATTCGAATGCCCATCCAGGCCGGGTTTACCCACCAGAAACTTCAATCGCCGGCCCAGGGCCCGGCTGACCAGATCAACCTGGTCGCGCAATTCATCAAGCCCCTCGGTCTGGTTTGACGGATTGCTGCTGACACCTGTGGGCGCGCGGTATTGCCCAAAGACAGATCGGATCACATCGGCCCATTCGCCTGTTGTGACACCTGCGCGCGCGCAGGCGATGGAGGGCGGCATGATATTGCTGCCGTCGTTTGCGGCATCCCGCAGGGCGGTCAACGCTGACAGGACCGCGGCTGCATCCCGGTCATCTTTCCACGCGCGCAAACGCCGCAATTGATCGGCCTCAGCCTGTGGGTCGGATACCATGATCGCGTCATCGCCTGCCGTCAGTGGCGATGGTTCACCCATTTGCCATTTATTCACGCCGACAACGGTTGTGTTGCCGTTTTCAATTCCGCTGATGCGGGCGGCATTGCTTTCGACAAGACGCGATTTCATATAGGCAATTGCGCCGACCGCGCCGCCCATACCATCAATCTGGCTCAATTCCGCCCGTGCCCCGGCTTTCAGTTCATTGACCTTGCGATCAATGGCGGGGTTTTCATCAAAGAGATCGTCAAATTCCAAAAGATCGGTTTCGTAGGCCAAAATCTGTTGCATGCGCAGGGACCATTGCTGATCCCACGGGCGGGGCAGGCCAAGCGCCTCGTTCCATGCGGGCAATTGCACAGCGCGCGCGCGTGCCTTTTTGGAAAGTGTGACTGCCAGTGTTTCCAGCAGTATGCGATAGACATTATTTTCAGGCTGCTGTTCGGTCAGGCCTAGTGAATTGACTTGCACGCCGTAGCGGAATCGGCGGTATTTGGGGTCTTCAACGCCATAGCGGGTTTCGCAGATTTCATCCCATAATTCGACAAAGGCGCGCATCTTGCACAGCTCGGTGACAAAGCGGATGCCTGCATTAACGAAAAATGAAATACGGCCCACCATCGCTGGGAAATGTTCTGCTGGTACTTTGTCTTTCAGATCGTCCAAAACGGCAGTTGCGGTCGCCAGCGCAAAGGCCAGTTCTTCTTCTGGTGTCGCTCCTGCTTCTTGTAAGTGATAGGAACAGACATTCATCGGGTTCCATTTCGGTAGATGGGCGCGGGTATAGGCGGCGACGTCCGTGATCATGCGCAAGGAAGGTTCCGGCGGGCAAATATACGTCCCGCGTGACAGATATTCTTTGATGATATCGTTTTGCACGGTGCCTTGTAATGCGGTGATATCCGCGCCCTGTTCTTCTGCCACCGCAATGTAAAGTGACAACAGCCACGGGGCCGTCGCATTGATTGTCATCGACGTGTTCATCTGATCCAAGGGGATATCGTTGAACAGTGTGCGCATATCGCCCAGATGGCTAACAGGGACACCAACCTTGCCGACCTCACCCTTGGCCAGCACATGGTCGCTGTCATACCCCGTTTGCGTCGGCAGATCGAATGCCACGGAAAGCCCCGTCTGCCCTTTGGCCAGGTTTCCGCGATAGAGCGCGTTTGACGCCGCAGCTGTGGAATGCCCCGCATAGGTCCGAAACAGCCAAGGGCGATCTTTCTGCGGTTGCGACATAGCGGGCTCTCCTGAATCAATCTGCGTAATTTAATTTCGCACTGATACAACTATCGGACATTTTATGGCGCTGTCAATTCGCTGCGTTGCGGCATGATGGGATTTACCAATGGTTCATACCCTGTCACGGTCCACTTATGACGCAGACCGTTTCCATGCCCCTTTGGGCGTTCTTGTTGATTGTTTTGTTTGCGGGCGTCACTTTCGCCTCTCACTTTCTGTTTCCGTCCGTGCGCTGGTTCTTTCGCAAACGGGCAGAGCGGGCGATTGCCCGGTTGAACGAACGTCTGCAGCGCCCGATAGAGCCGTTCAAGCTGTCGCGCCGCTATGACATGATCCAGCGCCTGATTTACGACCCAGAGGTCACGCAGGCCATCGTGGATCATGCCAAGGCAGAAAAGATCCCCGAGAACGTCGCCTTTGAACAGGCGCGCCGCTATGCCCGCGAAATTGTGCCGTCATTTTCGGCGACCGCCTATTTCAGCTTTGGCATCAGGCTGGCTCGTTGGCTGTCGAAGTCGTTGTACCGGATTAAATTGGGCACGTTTGACCGCAAGCGCCTGTCCGAGATTGATCCGGACGCGACGGTGATCTTTGTGATGAACCACCGCAGCAACATGGATTATGTGTTGGTGACCTATCTGGCGGCCAATGCAGGTGCCCTGTCTTATGCGGTGGGCGAATGGGCGCGGGTCTGGCCGCTTTCCGCCGTGATCCGGGCCATGGGGGCCTATTTCATCCGGCGCAGGTCGCGCGGGGCCTTATATCGCAAGGTTTTGGCACGTTACGTGCAGATGGCGACGCGGGGCGGTGTCAGTCAGGCGATGTTCCCGGAAGGCGGGTTAAGCCTGACCGGTCGCACGGCCCAGCCCAAGCTTGGATTGCTCAGCTACATCGTTGAGGATTTCGATCCTGAAGCGCGTGAAGTGATTTTTGTGCCGGTTGCGCTGAATTATGACCGGGTGCTTGAAGATAGCTTTTTGATTGCGGCAGATAAATCGGGTAAGCGGCGGTTTCGCCCGCCGCTGTGGACGGTAATGCGTGGCGTGGGTGGGCACCTGCTGGCACGGGTGACGCGCCGTTTCAAAGGGTTTGGTACAGCCTCTGTCAGCTTTGGTGAACCGCTGGAACTGTCGACATTTGTCGAGCGCGAGGGTGATGATTTGACCGAGGCCGTCGCAGAAGAGTTGATTCAACGGATCAAAGTCGTGATCCCGGTTTTGGGTGTTCCCTTGGTTGCGCGTCATATTCTTGCGACAGAAACCATCAAAAGGGACGACCTTGTCGCAGCAATCGCGCAATCCATAACGACACTGACTGAGACGGGTTTGCCCCGCCCGCACCGTCCTGCCACCGAAGTTGTTGCTGACGCGTTGATGCGTCTGGGCAACCGGGACCTGATTTCCGAATCCGGTGATCAGATCAGCGTCACGGCAAATGGGCGTGACGTTTTAGAGTATTACGCCAGTTCGATTGCGCATCATTTTGATGCAACTGCAGAAGAAACTGGCGAAAATGCTGCGGTTGCAGAGTAATTAAATTACAAAATACGATCACAAAAGGTTGCATCGTTACCTTTCAATCTTGTATCCATCCAGAAAGCACGCGATTCTGCGGTGCGGCAAAAAGTTGGAACTCGAGTGATGGAGACTGAGATGGCCCTTGATCAATCTGCCGGTGCGGTCGCGTATGACGCACCTAAGAAGGACCTTTATGATGTGGGTGAAATGCCGCCATTGGGGTATGTGCCGGATCAGATGTATGCGTGGACTATCCGGCGTGAACGCCATGGTGAACCGGATCAGGCCTTTGAGGTTGAAACCGTCGATTGCCCAAAACCTGACAGTCACGAGGTTCTTGTCCTCGTGATGGCGGCCGGGGTGAACTATAATGGGGTCTGGGCCGGTCTTGGCATCCCGATCAGCCCGTTTGACGTTCACAAGGCCGACTATCATATCGCCGGATCAGATGCGTCTGGTATCGTCTGGGCAGTCGGTGACAAGGTCAAGCGCTGGAAGGTCGGGGATGAGGTTGTCATTCATTGCAACCAGGATGATGGCGATGATGAACATTGCAACGGCGGTGACCCGATGTTTTCGGATAGCCAACGGATTTGGGGCTATGAAACCCCTGATGGGTCCTTTGCGCAATTTACCTGCGTCCAGTCGCAACAGTTGATGCGCCGCCCCCAGCACCTGACCTGGGAGGAAAGCGCATGTTATACACTGACGCTGGCCACTGCGTATCGGATGCTGTTTGGTCATGAGCCACATGATCTGAAGCCCGGCCAAAATGTGCTGGTCTGGGGGGCTTCGGGCGGTTTGGGGTCTTATGCGATCCAGCTGATCAATACAGCCGGTGCGAATGCGATTGGTGTCATCAGTGACGAAAGCAAGCGTGAATTCGTGATGTCACTGGGCGCGAAAGGCGTGATCAACCGCAATAATTTTGATTGTTGGGGGCAACTGCCCACGGTGAACACGCCCGAATATAACGCATGGCTGAAAGGCGCGCGCAAATTCGGCAAGGCGATCTGGGATATCACCGGCAAGGGCGTCAATGTTGATATGGTGTTTGAACATCCCGGCGAGGCGACTTTCCCCGTCTCGGCACTTGTCTGCAAGAAGGGCGGGATGGTTGTGATCTGCGCGGGGACGTCCGGATTTAACTGCACATTTGACGTGCGCTACATGTGGATGCACCAGAAACGTCTGCAAGGCAGCCACTTTGCACATCTTAAGCAAGCAAGTGCGGCGAATAACCTTATGGTTGAGCAGCGCCTGGACCCGTGCATGTCAGAATGTTTCGATTGGTCGCAAATTCCCGAGGCGCATACCAAAATGCGCAAGAATGAGCATAAGCCGGGTAACATGTCGGTGCTTGTTCAGGCCCCAAAGATGGGTTTGCGCACGTTTGAAGATACGATTGAGGCGTCTCAACAACGCTAACTACTTGCGATACTTGAAAAAGGGGCTTAGGACCGTGCGTCTTGAGCCCTTTTTTTGTGGCCAATTCCGGGACAAATTCCGACTGCTCTGTCTACTCGCTATTTCTGGGGGGTATGAACATGCGAGTAAATAAATGATTATTAAAATGCTACTATAAGTTGTTAACGCTTCGTTAATCATTGATAGAGAGACTAGTAATGGGACATGAATGGATCATCGACGTTCTCGCCGACTTGAAATCCTTCGCAAAACAAAACGACCTGCCACTTTTGGCGGTTCAACTTGAAGATACTGCGCTTGTTGCGTCGGCTGAGATCGCCACCGTGGTCGGTAATACGTCTCCAATAACGCGAGGAGATAGCGCTGGAACTCGAAAAATTCTTACAAGCTCTGGAGCGGGCAGACGCGCTTGAGCAAATTCACGATCTGACTGTGGGGCTCCGCGATCAGTTTCAGATCGATCATGTTGTTTATCACTGGCTCAGTGCTGATGGGGAACAATACGGGTTTGGAACATACAGCCCGGCATGGGCGCAGCGATATAGCGAAAAGGAGTATTTGCGGATTGATCCGGTGATCATCGGCTGTTTTCAGCGATTTGATCCGGTCGACTGGAAAAAACTGGATTGGTCATCCAAGGCCGCGCGTGCATTTCGGGAGGATGCAATCGCGCATGGTGTTGGTAACCAAGGGTTTTCTATCCCGATCCGGGGGCCTAACGGCCAACTGGCATTGCTAAGTGCGTCGCATTCGACGGATGATGAAACGTGGTCAGAATTTATGGCTACCCATCAACGTGACTGGATATTGATCGCGCATTATCTGAACCAGAAGGCGCTACAACTTGAAAAGGGCCGCGCACCCGAACCGGTCAAATCGCTGTCACCGCGCGAAACGGATGCCCTGACTTATCTAGGGATGGGCTATAGCCGCGGACAGGTTGCCGACCTGCTTAGTATTTCGGAACACACGTTGCGCGCCTATATCGAAAGCGCACGTTTCAAACTCGGTGCCCAGAACACCACCCACGCCGTTGCCCGCGCACTCACAGAAGGGCTCATTATCATTGGAGGGGCGGCGCGTGCTGCCCCTGGCGGCTGGCCCGGGCGCGAGGAGGAAGGCAAGGTCCGGAAATCTGCGGCGGGTTAACCAAGCTTAAGGAATCTTAACGAATCATTAACGCGACGGACGGTGCATTAACCATTGCTGTGATCTGTCGCTCTACCCTGATGCCAGTCGGTAGTTAGAAAAAGGGTAGCACGATGCTTCGTTATATTTATGCAAATGAGTTGTCACAGTATCCGGTCTTGCAGGCCTCCATGCATCGTGATCGCGCGGTTCAGTTCTCTGAAAGGTTGAAATGGGCTGTCAGCGTCGATGAAAACGGATGGGAGCGGGACGAATACGACGATATGAACCCGCTTTACGTGATTTGGGTGAATGCGGACGGCACCCATGGTGGTTCCATGCGGTTTCTGCCCACAACAGAGCGGACCATGGTCAACGACCACTTCGCAGAGCTGTTGCAGGGCGAGGATATTCGCAGCCCCTTTATCTGGGAATGCACCCGGTTCTGTCTGGGGCAGAAATCCAACCCGCGCGTTGCAGCCGCGATGATGCTGGCGGGTGGTGAGTTGATGCGCGCATTTTCACTAACACATCTGCTGGGTGTGTTTGATCCGCGTATGGTTCGTATCTATTCCATGATTGGTGCCTCGCCCGAGGTGTTGGGAAGTTCCGGCGAAGGCCGCGATAAAATCAGCGTCGGTCTATGGGCTTACCGCCCCGAAGACCGGATGAAGGTTTTGCGCCGCGCCGGTTTGTCGTCCGAGATTTCAGAGCACTGGTTCAACCGGTCTTTTGGGCGGACGGTCCACGATCTGCAAGAAGCCGCGTAATCCGCTGGCAGCGCCGCGACGGTCCAGATACTGTCGCGGCATGAACGCGCCCACCATTACATTTTCGGACGATCAGGCAGAAGCCTGGGACAATGTCGCGGTGGCCTTGCGGCAGGCCGGTGTTGATCTGGATGACAGCCTGCTGCAACCCCCACAATCTGATAGATCATCGGTCATGGCCGTGATTGGCAAGGCGGGGTCGGGCAAGACCATGCTGTTGGCCCGTCTTTACGAGGCGCTGGATGAGGCTGGGGTTGATATCATTTCCGGCGATTGGGAAGGGCGCAAGCGCCGTGATCGCCGCACGCTGGCCATCTTGGCCCCGACAAACAAGGCCGCCAGCGTTTTGCGCAATCGCGGCGTGCCCGCCACGACGATCCACCGCATCCTTTATACCCCGGTCTATGATCCCGAATATGAAAAGGTCGCGGAATGGCTGGCTGGGCAGGGGGAGCGCCCCGAGATCGAAGAGCTGACCGACATCGCGCTGGACCGTGCGCTGTCATCCTACGAGGCCAACAAATCCATCCCTGCGGCCCTTGCTGCGGCGGGGCTGCGTGGCAGCGATTTCATCACCGGCTGGAAGCGCCGCGAAGAACCGCTTGATATCGGGTTTGTCGATGAAAGCTCTATGCTGGACGAAAAGCAGTTCGAAGACCTGCAAGAGATTTTCCCGACCTTGCTGCTTTTCGGGGATCCCGCACAATTGCCCCCCGTCCAGTCAACGGGTGGTATGGTGTTCGAAACCCTGCCTGAAAAGCGCGTTCTGGCGCTAAACCGCATTCACCGTCAGGATGCCGGGAACCCGATCCTTGATCTGGCCCATGCGCTGGCGGACCCGCAGCTTGATTTTCACGGGTTTGAACAGATGATCGCGGAGGCCGCGAAGACCGATGAAAGGGTTGTCCTTGCCCAGCGGGTTGAGGCTGATCTGATGGCGCGTTCGCCCTGTCTGGTCTGGATGAACAAAACCCGCATTCGCCTGATCCACGCGTTCCGCGCGGCCTATGACGCCCCGCCGGATGAGCTTGTTTCGGGCGAACCGCTGATCTGTGACGGGATCGAACTGCCGCTGAAGCACCGCAAGAAACGCCTTGATCTTGAGGCGCGCGGCCTGATCAAGGGTGCCCAGGTCATTTATCTGGGGCCGGGGCGCAAACCCGGCTTTTCGCGGTTGCATGTCACGGGGGCCGAAGACCCGCAGGTCAGTGCTGCCAGCATCGTGAAGATTGAACAGGAAGGGGACGAAGAACCGTTCATCCCCTTTGCCGCCCGCATGGGGGCCACGTTCCTGCATGGGGCGGCTGTGACCATTCACAAGGCGCAAGGGTCGCAATGGGACACGGTACAGGTGTTCGCCCCCGATCTTCAGGTTGCCGCCCGCATGGGCCGGGTTGAGGCCGGTCAGCCCTTGTGGAAACGGCTTGCCTATGTCGCGATTACCCGGGCCGAAACGCAGCTGCGCTGGGTTGTGCGCAACAGGCTTGCCCGACCGCAGGGCGTATTGCGGATTGATGATTTGGAGGTGCCCGCCGCACCGCTTGAACTGAAAAGCGAAGAGATATGAAAACCATCATCATTACCGGGGCGAGCAGTGGGATCGGGCGCGTCACGGCAGAGCATTTCTTGGCCAAGGGCTGGCGCGTTGGGCTGATCGCCCGCCGGGCGGACCGATTGGCGGATGTTGCGCATGACAATGCGGTGCCTTTGCCCTGTGACGTGACGGACGAAGCGGCAGTTGACGCGGCTTTCGCCAGCTTCGGGCATCTTGATGTGCTGTTTAACAATGCGGGTATGTTTGGCCCGCAAGTAACGATTGATCAGATCAGCCTCGCTGATTGGCGGCAGGTGGTCGATGTGAACCTGACCGGCATGTTCCTGTCGGCCCGGGCGGCGTTTCGGCAAATGCGCCATCAGTCGCCGCAGGGGGGACGGATCATCAATAACGGCTCAATCTCGGCCCATACGCCGCGCGAGGGGTCAACCTGCTACACCACTACCAAGCACGGTGTTTCGGGGCTGACGAAGACGCTGTCGCTTGATGGGCGCGCCTTCAACATTGCCTGCGGCCAGATTGATATCGGCAATGCGCGGACTGATCTGGTGACTAATCTGGAAAAGACCCGCGCCGCCCAAGGGCTGGATCCGCTGCCCAGCATGGCGGTCGAGGATGTCGCGCGATCTGTGTTTCATATGGCAAACCTGCCAGCCGAAGCGAATGTGCAGACCATGATGGTGATGGCATCCAAGATGCCGCATATCGGGCGCGGTTAGCGGCGCAGCACCGTGAAGATCGCGGATGCACCCCAGCCTGCCGCAATCGCGATGGATAGCGACATCAGCCCATAAAGAAACGCGTTGTCATGGGCCAGATTATACAGCCACCGTTCTAGTCCGACCTTTTTGACCGGGATGACAGTTGTATATAGATCAACAATCTGGCGACCACGGGTCAGATAAATCTCGGCCTTGTAGTCGCCTTCGGTCAGGTTCGCAGGCAGCGGGATCAATGTGCGGAAAAGCGTTTCTTCTTCGACGAGAACGCCGGTCGGCAGTGTTTGATACAGGCCCTGTCCAGCGCGGATGCGGATCAACGCACGGGTAAAGCTTTCTGCATTTTCGATTGTTGCACCGACAGAACGGATTGCCCGCTGTGTGCTGATCCGGGTGTTCAGGTCTTCGGTGAAGGTCAGGATTTCGGTCAACGGGCGGTTCGTGGCAACCGCGTAGAACGTGGGTGCGACATCAACATCAACAGATTCTGTATTGACCCAAATCCCAAGGCGGCGATCCTTCTTGCGCACGGTGACGGGTTCATCCGGCCCGGCGACAGTGACAATAACCCCAAGGTCTTCGTCATCAGGTGCGGGCGCGTCCCTTTTGATTGCGCCAAAAATCAGGATTTCAGAACCTTCGAACGTCGCGGTAATGGCAACTTCATCGCGGCTAAGCCCAAGAACGATTTCTTCGGCTTTTGCAGGCAATGCAAACAGCACCAAAAGGGCGGCAAGACGGATCATCAGTGGCCCCCCGCGCCAAGTGAATACAGCTCTGTCGGTGTGACCAACAGGTCGAATGCCAGCTTGCCGCAAACCGCGAGCACCATGATAGCCAGCCAAATGCGCAGTTGCTCGGCCTTCATTCTGACGCCGATCCGCGTGCCGATCTGGGCCCCCACGACACCGCCGACCAGCAACAGAACCGCAAGAACCACATCCACTGTGTAGTTCGTCGTTGCGTGCAGCATGGTGGTGAAGGCGGTCACGAATATGATCTGAAAAAGCGAGGTGCCGACCACAACCTTTGTAGGCATGCCCAACAGGTAGATCATTGCGGGGACCATGATAAATCCGCCGCCGACACCCATGATGGCGGCCAGAACACCAACCGAAACACCGACGAGTAGCGGTGGGATCACCGAGATATAAAGCCCCGATACCCGGAACTTCATTTTAAACGGCAGGTTATGCACCCAGTTGTGTTTGCGCCGCGTGGGTGCCGGGCTTCCGCCGGCCTTGTTGGACTTCCGAATAGCCTTGAGGCTTTCGAAGAACATCAACGTACCGATCATGCCAAGGAAGATCACATAGCACAGCTGTACCAGCAGTTCGACCTGGCCCAGTGCCTTGAGATAGTTAAACAAAATGATCCCAAGCCCGGACCCTACCAGCCCGCCGACCAGCAACACCGTCCCCATCTTTAGATCAACGGTTTTTCGTTTCAGATGTGCCAGCACACCCGAAAAGGATGAGGCGACGATCTGGTTGGCCTCTGTCGCCACGGCCACTGCGGGTGGGATGCCGATAAAGAACAAAAGTGGCGTCATCAAAAAGCCGCCACCGACGCCAAACATGCCCGATAAGATGCCCACGATCCCGCCAAGCCCGAGAAGCAAGAAAGCGTTCACCGAAACTTCGGCGATAGGAAGATAAATCTGCATGAACTGGTCCGGGGCGCTTGTGCCGCTGGCCGCAACAAAGACGTTTCAAACCCACCTGTCAAATGGCTGAGGCCATTTTATGCTGCAAACGCAGCAATTCCGCCACTTGGACTTATCATCTCATCGCTTTTGGACTTACGATAGGTTGCGCAGGAATTGTCTTAACACGGTTTCGAACTTGGCGGCACCAATAGGGGCCATGGCCTTGGTGTGGTTGTGACTGATGGCCTCATCGCTCATCCCGGCGGCCATATTGGTGATCGTTGAAATCGCAGCAGCGCGCAGCCCCAAAAACCGGGCGAGGATCACCTCTGGCACGGCGGACATGCCAACCGCATCCGCACCCAGCATGGCAATGGCTTTGATCTCTGCCGGGGTTTCGAAGGATGGGCCGGAATACCATGCATAGACGCCGTCCGTCATATCCGTATCTGTCGCCTTTGCCGCGGCCCGCAGCCCGGCGCGCATTTGTGGATCATAGGCATCCATCATTGGCACAAATCTTGCGTCGGTTGGTTCACCGATCAACGGGTTCAACCCGGAAAAGTTGATGTGATCAGACAAGCACATGATCGATCCTGTCGGCATGTCATGCCGCATCGACCCGGCCGCATTGGTGGCGATCATCATCTCGGCCCCCAAGGCGCGCAGCACCTCAAGCGGCAGGCGCATCGCGTCGGGTTTGCCATGTTCGTAATAGTGGGATCGCCCACCGAAAACCGCCACGCGCACGCCTTCAAGATCGCCAATCACTAGATTTGGATTGTGGCCCGAGACACCAGCATGCGGGAAACCCGGCAGATCACCATAGGGGATCGCGGTGCCATCAACCGTGTCCGCGATATGACCCAGGCCGGAACCAAGGATCAGGCCAAGGCGCACGGGTGCGTCACCCGCAACGGCCTTGATCTGGGCGGCAAGCGCCTCAGCGTTCTTTGACATAAGGCTCGCCTCCCGCACGCGGCGGGATCGCCTTACCCACAAAACCGGCCAGAATAACAACAGTCAGGATATAGGGCAGCACATCCAGCAGCTGACCATTCACCCGGAAATTCAGCACGTTTTCGATAACATCGGGGCGCAAGGACATCGCCTGCAGGAACCCAAACAGCAAGCAGGCATAAAGCGCATACCATGGCCGCCATTTTGCAAAAATCAGCGCGGCCAGCGCGATGAAGCCGCGACCTGCGCTCATATCCTTGACGAAACCGGCCTGCAGGGCGGTCGCCAGATACGCACCGGCAATGCCGCATAGCACACCGCAAATTGCGACAGCGGCATAGCGCAGCGTGATAACCGATACGCCTGCGGTGTCGACAGCTGCCGGGTTTTCACCAACCGCGCGCAGGCGCAGCCCAAACCGGGTGCGATACAGCACCCACCATGTCAGCGGCACCATCAGCACAGCGACGTAAACCAGCGGGGTATGGCCGGAAATCAGTTCATAGTAGATTGGACCAATCACGGGCACATCGCGCAAAGCCTCTGCAAAGGGCAGGGTGATCGGTTCAAACCGGCCCCCATCGGTCAATTGCGGGGTCCGTCCGCCCTGGCGGAACCAGCTTTGCGCGACCACAACCGTCAAACCAGCCGCCAGAAAGTTGATGGCCACACCAGAAATCAACTGGTTGCCGCGAAATGTGATCGAGGCAAGCCCATGGATCACAGACAAGGAAATCGACGCCCCGATCCCGGCCAGCAGGCCAACCCAGACATTGCCTGTGACGGCGGCAATGGCAGCCGACAGAAAGGCGGCTGCCAACATCTTCCCTTCCAGCCCGATATCAAAGATACCGGCCCGCTCTGAATAAAGGCCGGCCAGACAGGCCAGCAAAAGCGGGGTTGCCAGACGCATCGTGGCGTCCAGCATTTGCAGAAGGGTGGCAAAGTCCATCTTTAGGCTACTTTCTCCATCAGGAAGGGGAAGAGCGCGAAAAAGCGATCAGCCACTTCGGGGTGCGCGCGCAGCGCGCCTTCGGCTTCGGCCTGGGTCATATCCACGGCCTGTGTTTTGTCCCGGCGTAGGAAATATTGTAGCCCCAGCATCGCATCGAACCGGTCATCAGTGATGAACGGGTCATGCGGGATACGGCGCATCACGGCCTCATTGGGGCGAAAGACGCTTGCCGGTTTTTGCAGCGCCAACAGCGCCTCCAGATGCGGGGGAACGTCGTCGCCTGGGGATTGTGCGATCACATGCCGGATCCATTGGTGGAATTCCTGCATTGTGATCATGCCAAGTGCCAGACAACTGAGCACAAAGCCCAGATCGGCACCGGTGTCATCCTCGACACCGATTTTGAATGGTCCTGCCATCATTGTTTTGCTCTCCTCATTGATAGGAATAGCCGCTCAAGCGGCATACGCACCATGTTATCCAGTGCGCCCGTGAACAGGATCACCAATGCCTGTATTACGATGATCAATTCACGGGGGATCGACGTCCATAGGGCGAGTTCTGCGCCGCCTTGATATAGAAAGCCGAAAAGAAGGGCCGCCAGAAACACCCCAAAGGGATGGCTGCGCCCCATCAGTGCGACGGCGATGCCGATAAAGCCCGCCCCCTCCACTGCGTTCAGGACAAGCCGTTCGGCCTCGCCCTGGACGTTGTTGATGGCCATCATGCCGGCAAGTGCGCCTGAGATAAGCATGGCAACCATGATAATCTTGGTCGGGCTGATGCCCGCATATTTGGCCGCCGATTCCGAATGGCCAAATGCGCGGATTTCATACCCCAACCGGGTCCGCCAGATCAGCGCCCAAAGGGCGACACAGGCTGCCACGGCCACGAAAAAAGTGATGTTGGCTGGGGCACCCCGGAACAGGGTGCTTTCGCCAAAGCTGAACATGTCCTGAAAGGATGGCAGATGCGCCGCCTCGGGGAACTTGGCCGATGCCGGTTCCATCGAACCGGGCACTTTCAGCGCGCCGATCAGGAAATAGTTCAGCAATGCAGCGGCGATAAAGTTGAACATGATCGTGGTGATCACGATGTGGCTGCCGCGCTTGGCCTGCAAAAAGGCCGGGATCGCCGCCCATGCAGCCCCGAAAATCGCGGCACCAATCGCCGCCCCCAGCAAGGCCAGCGTCCAATGCGGCCACGGGATGTAAAGGCAGATGATCGCGACACCGAGCCCGCCCAAAAGGGCCTGACCTTCACCGCCGATGTTGAACATACGGGCATGAAAGGCGATGGCCACCGCCAGCCCGGTAAAGATGAAGTTGGTTGCGTAATAAAGCGTGTAACCCCAGCCATAGGTAGACCCCAACGCGCCTTGCACCATCAGCTTGAGCGCCTCCCACGGGTTTTCCCCGATGGCGAGGATGACCAGTGCGGACAGGATGGCCGCCAGCAGGATTGAAATCAGTGGGATCAGGACCACGTCAGCCCATTTTGGCATCACGTCCATGGCCTTAGACCTCCTTGCCGGCGTCACCGCCAGCATGGGCCAGATTCGCCTCGACCGCTTCATGCAGCGATCCCTGCGGCTCGGTTGTCATCCCTGCCATGAGAAGACCAAGCTCTTTTTCGTCCGTTTCTTGAGGCATCCGCTCGCCCATCATTTTTCCGTCAAACATAACGGCGATCCGGTCCGAGAGCGACAAAATTTCCTCTAACTCCACAGAAACCAACAAAATTGCTTTGCCCTGATCCCTTAGTGCAACAATCTGCTGGTGGATGAATTCGATGGCACCAATGTCCACACCGCGTGTGGGCTGACCGATCAAGAGCAGGTCTGGATTGCGCTCGATCTCGCGCGCCAGCACGATTTTTTGCTGATTGCCGCCGGAAAAATTCTTCGCGGCCAGTTTGGGATCGGGCGGGCGGACGTCGAAACGCTCCATTTTTTCTATCGTGTCTTGCCGGATGGCCGCGTTGTCCATGAACAGGCTGGATCGCTGGTATTCATCGGCATGGTGATAGCCGAAAGCCGTGTTTTCCCAGGCCATATAGTCCATTATCAGGCCTTCGCGCTGCCGATCCTCGGGCACATGGGCGATCCCACGCAGGCGGCGGCTTTGCCCATCGGATTTAGCGCCTGTCAGGTCAATTTCTTCGCCATTGACCTTGATCGACCCGGTCGCACGTTCATAGCCCCCAAGCACTTCCAGTAATTCGGACTGGCCGTTCCCGGCCACCCCGGCAATGCCCAGAATTTCGCCCGCATGCACATCAAAACTAACCCCTTTGAGACGATGCACGCCTTTGTCATCGGTCACGTTCAGGTCGCGAACTTCAAGGATGGTGCGGCCAATCTGGGGGGGCGCCTTGTCGACGCGTAACAGAACCTTACGACCAACCATCCGTTCGGCCAGATCGGCAGGGTTGGTGTCAGATGTCTTGACGGTCGATGTCATTTCACCGCGCCGCATCACGCTTACCGTATCGGTAATCTCCATGATCTCGCGCAGTTTATGCGTGATCAGGATGATGGTTTTGCCCTCACGTTTGAGGTTTTCCAGAATGCGGAAAAGGTGATCGGCTTCTGCCGGGGTCAGCACGCCGGTCGGCTCATCAAGGATCAGGATATCGGCCTTGCGATACAGAGCTTTGAGGATCTCAACCCGCTGCTGCATGCCGACGCCGACCTCTTCGATCAGGGCGTCGGGGTCGACGTTCAATTCGTATTCTTCGGCCAGTGATTTCAACTCGCGCCGCGCGCGGGCAAGCGATGGGCGCAAGAGACCACTATCCTCGGCCCCCAGAATGACGTTTTCAAGAACGGTGAAGTTTTCAACCAGTTTAAAATGCTGGAACACCATGCCGATCCCGGCGGCGATGGCGGCCTGACTATCGGGGATGGCAGTTTTCTGACCGGCAATGAAAATCTCGCCCGCGTCAGCCTTGTAAAACCCATAAAGGATCGACATCAGCGTCGATTTCCCCGCCCCGTTTTCACCAATGATCCCATGGATCGTGCCGGGCATCACGCGGATCGAAATATCCTTGTTGGCCTGTACCGGGCCGAACGCTTTGGAGATGCCTTTCAGCTCAATGGCGGGGGCTTGGTCAGTCATCGGGGCACCTGTTGTTCTTACGCAAAAGGCCGCGCGGATAAATCTGCGCGGCCTTGTTTTTGTATTGGCCTTCGTCGTTCTTTTAGAATTCGAGGACGGGGCAGCTTTCGTCGCTGGAATAGTCATGCACGACAAGTTTGCCGGCAGAGATTTCAGCGGCTGCTGCGTCGACGGCGGCTTTCATGTCGTCAGAAACAAGCTCTGCGTTGAACTCGTCCAGCGCATAGCCGACGCCTTCATTGGCGACACCCATGACGTTGAAACCTGTTTCAAGGTCGGCACCTTGTGTCAGCGCCTCGTAAACCGCGTTGTCGACGCGCTTCATCATTGATGTCAGCACTTCACCGGGGTGCAGGTAGTTCTGGTTGGCATCCACACCGATTGACAAGATGTCCTCATCCGCGGCGGTTTGCAGCACACCAACGCCAGTGCCACCAGCGGCGGCAAACACAACGTCGGAACCCTGGCTGATCTGGGCCAATGTCAATTCGGATCCCTTCACCGGGTCGTTCCAGGCCGCAGGTGTCGTGCCTGTCATATTGGCAATCACGGTTGCATCAGCATTCACCGCTTTTGCGCCCTGGGCATAGCCACAGGCGAATTTACGGATCAGCGGGATATCCATGCCACCGACAAAGGACACTGTGCCGGTTTCGGACGCCATCGCGGCCATCATGCCGACAAGGTAGGACCCTTCGTGTTCGTTGAATACCACCGAACGCACGTTTGGTGCATCAACAACCATGTCGATGATCGCGAATTTTGTGTCAGGATAGTCAGCCGCAACTTCGCCCAGCGGTGTCGCCCAGGAAAAACCAGCCATCACGATGGGGTTGGCACCAGATTCGGCGAAACGGCGGATCGCCTGTTCACGCTGCGCGTCGGATTGGATTTCAACCTCGGCATATTTGCCGCCGGTTTCTTCGGCCCAACGCTCTGCCCCGTTATAGGCGCTTTCGTTGAAGGATTTGTCGAACTTGCCGCCGAGATCGAACAGGATCGCGGGGTCGGCGGCCGCTGCACCTGCCGTCAGGGCCAGTGCGGCAGAAGCGCCGAGGAATTTTTGCATAAGGGTCATGTATCGTCTCCCAGGTCGTTGAACGGTGGGTGACTGCGACCAATGCCAGTCACCCTTTTGAATAAAACCGAGCCGGTCGTTGCCGGTTCATCACAAGATAAGGCCCTTCCCAGCAGCGAAGATCAACCGGTTTTTAACATTTCCGGCCTGAACATGCCGGTAGATGCCACTTATTTTGGTGACTGACCTTGGGTCAGTTGTTTACGCAGGACCAGTGCGGCAACGGGCGCTGTGGGTTTAGACGCATAATATCCCGGTCTGCGCCCGACCTGGCTGTAGCCCGATTGGGCATAGAGCGTCCTGGCGGGTTCGTTGTCTTCGGCCACTTCCAGAAACATCTGCAATGCGCCCTGCTGAATGGCGGCAGATTCGGCGCGGGCGAGTGCCGCTGCGGCATGGCCTTGTCTGCGATGGGCGGGATCTGTGGCCAATGTCAGCAGTTCCGCCTCATCCAGCGTGACCCGGATCAGGGCAAAGGCGTAGTTGCCCGCACATAGGATGACGCCGCTTTGGTCCAGAAGCTGCGCAAATTCTGTGGCCGACCATCCCCGGCCCGTGTCGAATGCCGCCCCATGCAACCGCGCCAGTTCATCTGGTGTCACGACAGCAGCACCGGGGCAGGGTCGCGCGGCGGTGCCGCATCCGCGCTGCGGATATAAAGCGGCGCAGGGCGACCGTGATCCGTGCCGATACGGGCAGCAGCAAGCCGCGCAATGGCTTCGATCATGGGGCAGGTCGGGGAGGCGGTTTTACAGCCCGTCAGTGTTGCGATCTCTGCGGCTATTGGCCCAACAATACGCGGGGTATGGTCGCTGGCGAATGCCTCTGACGTCAGTTCGGTCAGGCGCGCGGGTGATACCGCTTCGCCTGATGAAAATAACTGCACATAGGCCCGACCCCGCCGCGCATCGAGGCAAGACAATACGGCCCCATCCAACCCGAATGCCTGCGCTTGCAGGGTCGAGATCCCAATCGCCGGTTTGCCAAGCCCCAGTGCCAAGCCCCGCGCCGCACTGACCGATATCCGGATACCGGTGAAATTGCCCGGGCCAATGCCCACGCCAATCGCATCCAAGTCACGCCAGCCGAGCCCTTCGGTGGCAAGCATTTCTTCCAGCATCGGCATGAGATGTTCGGCCTGACCTTTTGCCATTTCATCAACGCGGGTGATCACCTGGTCGCCCAACAGCAAAGCGGCGGCGCAATGCGCCGCCGATGTATCAAAAGCAATCAGTTTGGGGTCAGGCGGCAACGGGCCGCACCTCGACCACCTCGGGGATATAATGGCGCAGCAAGTTTTCGATGCCCATTTTCAATGTCAGGGTTGATGAGGGGCAGCCCGCGCAAGCGCCCTGCATGTGCAGATAGACGATGCCACGATCAAACCCGTGGAACGTGATATCGCCACCATCCTGCGCCACTGCAGGGCGCACGCGCGTATCCAACAATTCCTTGATCTGGTTGACGATTTCGCCATCTTCGCCGCTATGTTCGGCATGGCCGCTGGCGGGGGTGTGATCCTCTGCCATGACCGGCTGACCAGATTGGTAATGTTCCATGATCGCGCCCAGAATGCCGGGTTTAATATGGTCCCATTCCACATTATCGGCCTTGGTCACGGTTACGAAATCAATCCCGAAGAAAACGCCGGTCACATCGCCAGAAGCAAAGATGCGCTGGGCGAGCGGCGATTTTTCAGCCGCCTCTGCTGTCGGAAAATCGGCGGTGCCGACCTCCAGCACATTCTGGCCGGGCAGAAATTTCAGCGTTGCCGGATTTGGGGTCGATTCAGTCTGGATGAACATGGGGCCAACCTTTTTTGTCAGGCTTTACATATGCGCTTGGTGCGACGCCAAGTCAAGGTTTGGAATGGTTCTAAACTACAAAAGAGCCGGCGCCAATATTGGCACCGGCCCTTTGTGGGGAGGGGAGGGGAGTGGTGGTTTAGTTCACGTCGAACTGCTTGGATGCCACGACCTGACCGTCAACTTTAACCAGCGCGATCACGTCGCG
>CANMQX010000007.1 GCA_947500135.1 uncultured Paracoccaceae bacterium | reverse complement strand
TCAAACTCGAAGAGATCAACCACGGCTTCGACCTCATGCATCAAGGCAAGAGTATCAGAGCTGTGGTCGAGTTTTAACGCCACGGCTGCCGCCCTTACGCAAAGGGCGGCACGTGAGTCTGTTGAAACTGGCATTTGCCCGCCTTGTGTTTTTCCAGCAAGACGGTTGTACTTGCTTTTGAAAATAGGTTCTCTGCCCCCATGACCACAGCTTTGATTTCACATGATGACTGCCTTAATCACGTCACACCGCCTGGCCACCCTGAACAGGTGGCGCGTCTGGATGCCGTTCTGGGGGCGTTAAAGGATTTTGACCTGCTTCGCGTCAAAGCGCCGTTGGCGGCAGAGGATGATCTATTGCGCGCCCATCCCAAGGCCCATGTTGACGCCATTCATGCGGCAGCCCCAACTGAGGGCTGGCGCTCGCTGGATGCTGATACACATATGTCGCCGGGCACATTGACCGCTGCCTATCGCGCCGCAGGCGGTGTCATCCGCGCCGTTGATATGGTGATGACAGGCGAAGCCAGCAATGCCTTCGCCGCCATGCGCCCGCCGGGCCACCATGCAGAACGGCAGACCGCGATGGGCTTTTGTTTTTTCGGCAATGTAGTGATCGGGGCCAAACATGCGCTGGATCATCATGGGCTGGACCGTGTCGCAATTGTGGATTTTGACGTCCATCACGGCAATGGGACACAGGATCTGGTCGAGGATGATCCGCGCATCCTGTTCTGCTCCACCCATCAATCGCCGCTTTATCCCGGCACCGGGGCGGCGCATGAGATAGGCGTTGATAATGTGCTGAATGTCCCCCTACCGAATGGGACTGGCAGCAAGGGCTTTCGCGACGCGATGGAGCGGCTGGTGCTGCCAAGGGTTGATGCGTTCGCTCCGCAACTTCTGATCATTTCGGCAGGATTTGATGCACACGCGGCTGATCCATTGGCCGGTATGGAATTGCAAACCGAAGATTTCGCCTGGGTGACAGACCGCTTGTGCGATTTGGCTGAAAAACACTGTGATGGCCGGGTGGTATCAAGCCTTGAAGGCGGCTATGACTTGCCCGCGCTGGGCGCATCTGCTGCTGCCCATGTCAGGATATTGGAGGAACGCGGCCGATGAGCGATGTAGATCAGATGAGCTTCGAAGACGCGATCAAGGAACTTGAAGCTGTCGTTGGTCAGTTGGAACGTGGCGATGTGGCGCTGGATGAAAGCATCGCGCTTTATGAACGTGGTGCGGCGTTGAAAGCCCGTTGCGAGGCCAAGCTGAAAGAGGCCGAAGAAAAGGTCGCCAAAATCACGCTGGGCGAAGGTGGGGAGCCGAAAGGGACGGCACCGCTGGATGGCTGACGGCAAAACCCCACCGTTTCGGGTGCCGCATGCGAAGGGCCTTGCCCGCCGCCCGTTCAAGGAATCGCTGACCTATGCCGCCGAAGTGGCCGAGGCTCGCGTCGGCTTTGCCCTTGCCGGGGCAAATGGGCCTGTCGTGGAGGCAATGAAATATGCCGTCACCGGCGGCAAGGCACTCCGCGCATTTATGGTGCTCGAAACCGCCCGCCTGCATGGCATCAACCCGGCGTCAGCGGCGGGTGCGGCTGCGGCAATCGAATGCCTGCACGCCTATTCGCTAGTCCATGATGACCTGCCCTGCATGGATGATGACGCGTTGCGCCGTGGCCAGCCCACGGTCCATGTCAAATGGGATCAGGCCACAGCCGTACTGACCGGCGATGCCTTACAGGCGCTTGCCTTTGAATTGCTGGTCCAGACCGAATGCGCACCCCGCGCCAAGTTGAGCCTTGTGATGACATTGTCCAATGCATCGGGCGTGCGTGGCATGGTTGGCGGCCAAGCCGCTGATATGGCCGCCGAAACCGCAGATACCCCGCTGACGCTGGAACAGATCATGGCCTTGCAAGCCCGCAAGACCGGCGCGCTGATCCTGTGGTCCACGCTGGCCGGTCCGCGTATCGCAGAGGCAGAGCGTGGCCCCCTATCGATTTACGGCGAAGCCCTTGGACTGGCCTTTCAAATCGCTGATGACGTGCTGGATGTGACTGGCGATGCATCGGTCGTCGGCAAGGCAGTGGGCAAGGATGCCGATGCTGGCAAAGCCACATTCGTATCCCACCTGGGCTTGGATGGGGCGAAAAGCCGCGCCGCAGAACTGGTACAAGAGGCCTGTGATGCGCTATCCCCTTACGGCGAAGATGCCGAGACGTTAAAAGAAGCCGCCCGTTTTGTAATTGCGCGGACGCATTGAAAGGGTCGCCATGTCAGACCAGCCCCACACCCCCATTCTGGACCGCGTGAACACGCCCGAGGACATGAAAACCATGTCCGACGCAGAACTGCGCCAATTGGCAGATGAATTGCGGGCGGAAACAATTTCTGCGGTCTCCGTCACGGGTGGTCATCTGGGTGCGGGTCTGGGCGTGGTTGAAATGACGGTTGCCCTGCATGCTGTTTTTGACGCCCCACGGGACAAGATCATTTGGGACGTGTCGCATCAATGCTACCCTCACAAGATCCTGACCGGCAGGCGTGACCGTATCCGCACCCTGCGCATGGAAGGTGGGTTGAGCGGCTTCACCAAACGTTCGGAAAGTCCATACGACCCCTTTGGCGCGGCCCATTCCAGCACATCGATTTCGGCCGCACTCGGCTTTGCCGTGGCACGCGATCTGGGTGGCGAAGGCGGCGATGCAATAGCCGTGATCGGTGATGGGGCGATGTCCGCAGGCATGGCCTATGAGGCAATGAACAATGCGGGCCATCTGGGCAAGCGCCTGATCGTGATCCTGAACGATAACGAGATGTCGATTGCCCCACCAACCGGTGCGATGTCATCGTATTTGTCCCGCCTTTATGCGGGCGAGCCGTTTCAGGAATTCAAGGCCGCCGCCAAAGGGGCCGTGTCCCTACTGCCCGAACCGTTCCGCGAAGGGGCCAAACGCGCCAAGGACATGTTGAAACATATGACGGTGGGCGGGACGCTTTTCGAGGAACTTGGATTCTCCTATCTGGGTCCGATTGATGGGCACGACATGGAACAGCTTTTATCGGTGCTGCGCACGGTCAAGGACCGCGCCGATGGGCCAATCCTGATCCACGCGGTCACCAAAAAGGGCAAAGGATACGCCCCGGCAGAGGGGGCACGCGACAAAGGGCATGCGACCGCCAAGTTTGACGTCGTCACCGGCGAGCAAAAGAAAGCGCCCAGCAACGCACCGTCTTACACATCTGTCTTCGCCGAAAGCCTGTTGAAACACGCCGCTGATGATCCGCGCATCTGCGCTGTGACAGCGGCGATGCCCGATGGCACCGGCCTGTCGAAATTCATGGAACGCTATGCCAGCAGATGTTTTGACGTGGGCATCGCCGAACAGCATGCCGTGACTTTCAGTGCGGGGCTGGCCGCTGGCGGGATGCGCCCATTCTGCGCGCTTTACTCAACATTCCTGCAACGCGGCTATGATCAGGTCGTCCATGATGTGGCGATCCAGCGTTTGCCGGTCCGCTTTGCAATTGACCGGGCGGGCCTCGTCGGTGCCGATGGGGCGACGCATGCAGGGTCTTTTGATGTTGGATATCTGGCAAACCTACCGGGTTTTGTGGTGATGGCCGCCGCGGATGAGGCTGAATTGGTACGCATGGTGGCCACTGCCGCCGCACATGACAGCGGGCCAATCGCGTTCCGTTTCCCACGTGGTGAGGGCGTGGGCGTCGAGATGCCGGAAAACCCGCAAGTTCTGGAAATCGGCAAGGGCCGCATGATCCAGGAAGGCGCGCGGGTTGCGATCCTGTCCTTTGGCACGCGCCTGCAAGAGGTGATGCGCGCCTGCGAAGCATTGCAGGCACGGGGGATCACCCCGACTGTCGCCGATGCCCGCTTTGCCAAACCGCTTGACCGGGAATTGATCCTGACACTGGCTGCGGATCACGAGGCGCTGATTACCATCGAAGAAGGCGCAGTTGGTGGCTTTGGTAGCCATGTGGCCCAATTGCTGGCGGATGAAGCTGTTTTTGATCAGGGGCTGAAGTTCCGATCAATGGTTTTGCCGGACATCTTCATCGATCAGGCAAGCCCTGCCGCCATGTATGACGTGGCCGAACTAAGCGCATCACATATTGAAGCCAAGGTGCTGGATGTTTTGGACGTGGCGCAGTTGGGCGCGCATAAAGTGTCGTAGGGTCAGGGCCCATTTCACTCTACAATACAGGGTCAACCGACAGTTGTTCACGATATGGAACCAAAGCGTTCGCGCCCACTGATAGATCACACCTAACGCACTGTAAGTTATTGATAAATTCAATAATGCAACGACCGGTATTTTATTTCTGAATGTGCCGGAAGGCACTGTGAAATGGTTGCTAATTCGTTAAACTACAACCCAAGACCTGTTCAGCATTTGTGTTCCTGGGGATTTTAATGACGCATATTTTTGGTGTGAGGCGCGCCGTGGCGCTACGGACCGGACTTTTGAATACGACCGCAATCGTCGGCATGGCCGCAATTCTGAGCGCCGTATTGCCGCACGGTGCTGTGGCTGATGATCTGACTTGGGATAGCGACCCGGGCGCGAACGGCTTGCAAAGCAGCAGTGGCACATGGGGAGAAGGCGGCGGCAGCAACCAGAACTGGCAGGATCAGGCCGATCCCGAATTCAATGCGCCAGACAACAACGACGCCAATACCCGTTTTGACGATGATGACACGGTGACATTTAGCGACCTTGGCGGCGGTTCAGCAACGATCGACTTGGAAGAAACAGTTGAACCCGGCGCGATGACCTTCGAGTCAGGCGGCTACACTATCGGCAATGGCGGCGACGCGGATAATGTGATTGCCGTGACCGGCACCATGGGGATTGAGATCGTTGCAGGTGACGTCATTTTTGATGCCGCGATTGCCAATGAAGACACGGTCAATATCAACGGAGGTGGTGGCGATGGCACGCTGATCCTGAATGGCACAAATGACGATGGTGACGGAGGTACGTCCGCCACTTACAACCTGCAATCGGGCGGGTTGACGATCAACGGATCGACTGCGGCTGGCGACGCTGTTGTAGTCGGTGGCGATGGTACGCTGAATATCGACAACGGTGGCTCGGTATTGGGCACCGTTAACCTGAATAACGGGGCGTTCAACAACATCTCGGGCTCTGTTGGTGGGGTGACGACGATTGCGGGTGGCAATGCGTTTGGCCAGGGTGGCAATTTCACCGGCGGCGTTAACATGACCGCAGGCACATTGACCATTCAGGCAGACACGTCAGGCGATGTGACCAATAATGGCGGCACCCTAACGGTAGAGGATGGCGATACGCTGACCGGTGCCGTTGATAACGAATCCGGGACAACCAATAACAACGGTACCATTGACGGTCAGGTGACCGTGACCGGCGGAACACTGAATAATGGCGATGCCAGCGGTGCGCCAACCGGTATTATCGATGGTGATGTGCTGGTGAATGGCGGCACGCTGGTCAACAATGGTGATCCGGGTGTGCTAAGCCCGGTCAGTGATATCACCGGCACGGTGACCATTGGCACTGATGACGGCACCAATGCAGGCGGCACTGTTGACGCCAATGGCGGCACATTCACCGATATCGTGATTTTTGACGGCGATCTGAACGTCAACGAAAATACCACAGCCGACAATGTCACCAATAATGGCGGCACCGTCACGATTGACCCCACGATGACCCTGACGACGGACTTCGCCCAAACCGGCGGCAGCACAACAATCGGGGCGGGCAGCACGCTTGATGATACCGATGGCACGGTGGAAATCTCGGGTGGGACTGTCGAAAATGACGGGTTGATCGATGATGCGGTCACGATTTCCGATGGCGGATCGGTCCGCAATGACCCGACAGGTGTCATCGCAGGCAATGTGATCCTGCAAGGCGATGGCGATGGTGTAGATGGCGATGATGGTGTTCTGCAATCCGCGGGCGGCACACTGAATGGTACAGTGACGGTCGATGGCGGCATCTTTGATATCGATACCAGCGTCAGTGTCAGCCAAACCACGGTTAATAGCGGTGTTGTCGATGTCGCCACGGGTCAGACGCTCACCACCGATCTTGTGCAGGATGGTGGTGTCACCACGCTGAATACCGGGTCGCAGCTGGTTGATGCGGATGGCGTGGATGTCACCGGCGGTGTGATCGAAAATGCAGGGCTGATCGGCAGCGATGTCACCATCTCTGGCGGGGGCGAGGTCAGCAATAACACCGGCGGGAACCTGACCGGTCTGGTAACAGCCAATACCAACGGTACGATCACCTCCAATGGCGGAACCTTCGGGGGCAATGTGCTGGTCGATGGCGGGGCGTTTGACGTTGATCAGACAACCTCCGTCACCCAAACCCAGATTGATGATGGGACGATCACCATCGACACAGGCGCGGCCTTGACCACCGAACTGGTCCAGAACGGTGGCACCACGAATGTCGATGGCGGTACTTTGGATCATACCGGTGCCGGTGGGCTGACCGTGACCGAAGGCACGCTGCGCAATGCGGGGTCCGTGCTGGATGACGTAACCGTTGATGGCAATGGCACGGTCGAGGTCGCAGGCGGCACATTTACCGCCCTGACCGCCATGGGCGGCAATATCAACGTCACAGCTGATAGCAGCTTTGCCGGGTTTGATCTGGTCAATATGGGGTCGGATGTTTCTATATCCCAGAATGTTGACCTGACCGATGATGTCACCAACCAAAGCGGGACGATGAACTCTTCCGGTAACATTGTCGGAACGCTGGACCTGACAGGCGGTAGTTTCACCCAGAACGCGAACACCACTGCTGGGGACGGGGTAACCGGCGCTGTCACCGTATCAGGTGCCGGAACGACGATGACCGTCTCTGGCGGCACATTCGGCAGCGGGATCAACGCCAGTTCGGATGGCGCAGTGACCGTGGATGGCGCCGCAACCGGCGATGTTGTCAATGATGGGGGCACCGTCACCGTTGCTTCTGGCGGCAACCTGACCGGGGACCTGACCCAGAATACCGGCGCGTCCGAGATTGAGACAGGCGGTCGAGTGAATGGTGATGTGTTCGTCAATGGCGACACAATGATCAGCGATGGCATTATTACCGGTGCTGGTGCCAACGCAAATGCAGTTGTTCTGGCCGATGGCACCTTCACGACCACAACCAATAGCGACGTGCAGGGCACAACGTCAGTGACCGGCGGCGTCCTGCAAGCCAATGGTGGCGAATTTGACGGGCTGATCACGGGCACCGCAGGCGATATCAATATCGGCGGGGCGGTTGATGGCGATATCAGCGTTCAAGGCACCGATCTGACAATTGCGGGCGCAGGCGTGCTGACCGGCGATGTGACCATGACCACCACCGCCACCGAAGAGGCTGAAAACAACGGCACGCTGAACGGCACGCTGACATCCGAAGGTGGGGTGTTCCAGAATAACGGGGCGATCACCGGCGGTGGCGGGGCAGCCATCGTAATGAATGGCGGCACGGTATCCAACAATGTGGGCGGCAGCGTCACCGGCACAAGCCGGGTGCGCAACGGCAACCTGATCGCCAATGGCGGCAGCTTTGGCGGCGGTATCATTGTGACCGATGATGGGGTTGGGCCGACCAGCACCTTTACCGTCGCAATAGACACAACCGCCGATATCACCAACGGCACAACTGGCCCGGTGGAACCCGGCGGGATCGTGACGATCAATGCCGGGCGGACGTTGACAGGGGATGTGACCAACAACTCTGGCGACACCACAATCAGCGGTACGGTTGATGGCACGGTTGACGTGACCGGCGGAACCGTCACGGTAAATGTCGGTGGCGGCGCTACAGAGCTGGCCACCGTGTCCGGTGGCACGCTGGACGCGCTTGGCGGCACTTTCGGTCAGGGCATTCTGGCAACAGACGGCCAAACCAATATCGACGGCGCTGTAACAATTACCACCGGCGCGCTGACCGGCGATGACGGCACGGTCGACATCGGGGCATCAGGGGTCGTGAACGGTCAGGTGACCAGCACCAACAGCGGCGGGCCTGCAACGGGCGTCATCACCAATGCCGGCACAATCAACGGGCCGGTACTGGTGGAAGGCAATACATTCACTAATAACAACATCGTAACCGGGGCCGTAACCGCAACCGGTGGCACCACAAACAATGCCGGTACAATGCGTGACGGGCTGGCGATCAGCGGCGGAACCGCGGACAATTTCGGTTTGATCCAAGACGGTGTCACTGTATCGGGTTCGGGTGATTTCACCCTTGCGGCCGGCGGACAGATCACCGGAGCGTCGACGGTGACCGGCGGTGACTTCACCGTCGAAGGCGGTACGTTCAATGATGGTGTGACCAATGATGGCGGCACCGTGCAGGTCGATGGCAGCGCCAGCGGCAGCATTACCAATACCGACGGTATGGCCGAAATCGACGGAGCCGCCACGTTGACCGGCGATGTGGATAACGGGGCAGATGGCGATTTCCGGTTGCTGGGGACTTTGAACGGGGATCTGGAAAATACCAGCGGCACGGTTGATTCATTTGGTATCATCAGCGGCACAACCCTGAATACGGGCACCGGCGCAGAACTGAATGTCGATGTGTCGGCCACGTTCAACAGCCTTGTGACCAACCAGTCAAATGCCGCAATCAATATTGACGGAACACTTGTCGGCAATGTGCTGAACCAAAGCGGCGCTGTGGTTGAAGTGACGGGCGGGGTGCTCAGCGGCACCCTGAACAACGCAGCAACCGCGAATTTCAGCGGCGTTTCCTCTATTACGAACCAGGTCACCAATAGCGGCGCGTTTGACCTTGCCAGCGGCAGCACCCTGTCACTTGGTGCCGGGATGACAAACCAAAGCGGCGGCATCCTTGATATCGTGGATGGGTCCACATTCGGGTCGGCCAGCGGGTTGGTCAACCAATCCGGCGGCATCGTCGAACTTGCCGGAACTATGAACGGCAGTCTGAACAATGCCGGGCGGGTCAATTTCGATGATGGGGTGTTTGGCGGCGAAGTGCGCAATAGCGGCACGGTGATGCTGGACAATGGCGCCATGACCTTCGGTGGCGATCTGCGCAACGATGGTGTGGTTGATGTCTCGACCAATTCAGGGGTCATCAATGATGTAATCCAGATTGATGGCGGGCTTAGTGGGGATGGCCGGTTCCATCTTGATATCAACCTGTCGGACGAAACCGATATGGCCGCCGGTGAAACCGGTAGCGATCTGGTGCGTGTGAACGGGCCTGTCACGGGTAATGTCACACTGGATTTCAATCTGCTGGCCACAAACGGACGACAGAATGATGATATCCTGGTGCTCGATGTGGACGGCACAGAGGCAAACAGCTTTGACGTCGACGTGCGTGGCCTGCCTGATCAGGGCGAGGCGATCATCTATGTCCAGAACCAGATCACCAGCAGCGCAGACCCGACCGAAGTGGGGGATGTCTTTATCAGTGACGCGCTGAACCCCGGGATCGGGGCGCTTGCGGGGTCCATCGTGCTGACCCAATCGCTGATCGGATCGGTGATCAACCGACCATCCAGTCCCTTTGTCAGCGGGCTGGCCTATGATGATCCGGACCCGTGCGGGCCGGGCACATGGGCGCGCGCCATTGGCGGTCAGGCTGATTCCAGCGGCCGGGTCACGGAACAAAGTGCAAATGGTCTCAGCTTTGATGGTGAGATTTCGGCCGACTATACCGGTTTTCAGGTCGGCGGCGATCTGGCCTGTTTCAACGGGTATTTCGATGGCTGGGATATCTCGGTCGGGGGGATCGCAGGCCTGAACCAGGGGTCAACCGAACAGCCGGTCTTTGGCCTGATCGGTGACGGGTCGGGCAACCTGATTGTCGGTGATGAACTGACAAGTGTAACCACAGTGGATTTCGACCAAAGCTATGGCGGGATTTATTTGACTGGCGCCTATGACCGGTTCGCCGTTGATCTGCAGTACCGCGTCGAACAGACCGACTTTGTCGCTGATAACACCGGCGTTGGCGGATCGTCCGGTCTTGGGCTAACCGAAACCGACTTCAGCAGTGAGGCGTCAACATTCAGCGGATCAATCAGCTATGCCGTACCGCTTGGCGAAAGCGATTTCAGCTTCGTGCCAACGGCTGGTTTTGCTTATACAGATGTGAGCACTGACCTGATTTCATTCAACGACAGCAGCTCTGTCCAGGTTGAGGATTTCACGTCAGAGACGCTGTTTATCGGTGGCACCCTGTCACGCACCAGTTTCGGGGAGGATGGATCATCCGCACTGAACCAGTTCGTGACCGCCACCTATTACAACGACTTTGCCGATGCGCCGACATCCGTGTTCACCCCGCGTGCCGATACCGGGCAAGACCCGCGCAGCGTTGTTGGTGAAAATCTCGGCGCCTATGCGGAACTTAGCGCCGGTTTGAACTATCTGCGTATCCTGCCCGTCGGCGCACCAGCAGGGGCCAAGCAGATCAGCGCCAGTATCCGGGGTGATTTGCGGTCCAGCGACCAGTTGGACAGCTGGGGATTGACCGGTCAGCTACGTATTCAATTCTGAATTGCCGCGCGTTCCTGCCTTGACCCTGCCGGGTCAAGGTTTCAGACTTACCGGGCATAGGCAGCGCCTTTGCTTGCACTACTGAATTGATTGGATTGTCATGTCTTGGTTTAGCAAAGTTGCTTGGAAAGAAGGTCTGTTTCTGCAACCCCAGCATTTACAGCAAAGCGACCGCTACCTTGAAAAACTGATCCAGGCCCGTACTGATGTAATGACACCCTATCCCTGGGGGCTGGCCGAAATGACAATCGACCGGGATCTGGCGCAACAGGGCCGGCTGGGATTGCGCAGCGTGGTGGGGATCATGCCCGATGGCACCCCCTTTGACGCCCCCAATGCGGGCGAACTGCCCCTGCCCGTCGATGTGCCCGAGGATGCCAAGAACCTCTATCTTTGGCTGACCCTGCCGGATCAAAGCCAGAACGGGCAGGATGTGGGCCTTGGCCCCGATGCCGCGACAACCCGTTATGTGTTGTCATCGGACACGGTAGCCGACAATGCCAGCGCGTCTCGGATCGAACATCAGATCGAAACCGCCATACCCCGGCTGGAACTGGACATCCGCAAATCAGCCAAGCCGGGCTATCAATGCCTGCGCCTTGCCCGGATTAACGAGGTCCGCGACGGTGTCATCTCGCTTGATGACACGGTCCCGCCGCCCGCGCTTATTCTGGCGGTGCATCCAGTGATCGAAGGCTACCTGAGCCGCGTGATCGGCTGGATCGAGGCGAAACTGGGCAGCCTTGCCCGCTATGCCTCTGATCCGTCATCGGGGGGCGGTATGCAGGCTACCGACTACCTGATGCTGATGACCCTGAACCGCGAAATCGGCGTGCTGCGTCATCTGGGCCATGGGCGCGCGGTGCATCCCGAACGGCTATATGAACGGCTGATCGGGTTTGCAGGTGAACTGGCCACATTCGACAATGGCGAACGGATGGCCCGCGAATACAAGCCCTATGATCACGGCGATCTGAAAGAAACCTTTACCCCCGTGGTGCAGGATATCCAGCGCCTGCTCAGCCGTGATGTTGGCCGGGCGGTGCGGCTTGACTTGCGTCAGGTCCGACAGAATTCATTCCTTGCCGAGGTGGCAGATCGCAACCTGTTCCGCGACGCAACCTTCGTGATCGAGGTCGAAACCGGCAAACCACTGACCCAAGTGCAGCAGCAATTCCCGGAACTGTGCAAGGTTGGCCCCAACACGCGCATGTCCGAGATCGTCAAAAACAACCTGCCGGGCATTAGCCTGATGCATTTGCCTAATCCGCCACGGCAGATCAGAGTGGTTTCCAGCAATGTCTATTTCCTGCTGGATAAAAAGACCCCGCTTTGGCAGGAATTTTCCATGGCTCCTGCCATCGGCATGCATTTCGCGGGTGACTGGCCGGAACTGAAACTAGAGCTTTGGGCGATACCGGAGAAAGCCTGATGTCGGATGATGACGACGACAAGACGGTATTTGGTGGCCCCTTGCCGGGGGCCAAACCCTCGCCGCCGAATAATGGTGACCGGACTGTCATCGGCGGTGCGGTGCCACCACCTGCACCAACGCCCGGCCCAACCCCGCCACGCCCGGCCCCACCGGGCGGCAACACATGGCTGGGCGGGGCTACACCGCAACCGGGCGGTGACATGGGGCGACCCAACGCCCCCAGCGACAGCTTTTTCCCCGACATCCCCAGCGACCAACCGCAGGCGGCCCCGCTACAAACCCCGCGCATTTCTTTGCAGGAAGCCTTGCGGGCCAAGGGGTTGGGCAAAGGTGGGCCAAGCAATCCCTTGCTTGCTGCTGCCGCCAATCTGCTGATCCTGTTTGGCCGCTTGCGCACCGGTATGGTCGAAATGCAGGCCCAGCCGCTGATGGAACATGTGACCCGCGAACTGACCGAGTTTGAGGCCAATGCCGTCGCCGCTGGCGCCGACCCGCATGAAGCGCAGGTTGCCAAATACGCCCTATCCGGTACCGCCGATGACATCGTCCAGAACCTGCCGGGGGCCGATCGGGGTGTCTGGATTCAATATTCGATGGTCGCCCGGTTCTTTCAGCGCCGCGATTCCGGTGTCGGGTTCTTTCAAGAGGCGGAAAAGGCGATGCAGGCCCCCGCCCAGCGCTTTAACTTGCTGGAACTGATGCTGACCTGCCTGTCACTGGGTTTTGAAGGGCAGTATCGCACAGCCCCCAATGGTGCGGTTGAACTGTCGCGCATCCGGTCGGCGATTTACGAAACACTGCGCCGGGTAAAGCCACGCCCGGATGAAGACATCTCGGTCAATTGGGCCGGCGTGCCCTTGGGTGGGCGGCGTAAATTCGGCGGTTTGCCCTTGTGGATTTACGCTGCGGTGGCCGGAGCCCTGATCGTTGGCACATTCGCCACCTTGTCCACCCTGTTGAACCGGGGCGGCAATGCCGTCGCCGCCGATCTGACCGGCCTGCACCAGAATGTCAGCCAAATCACCCTGATCCGCAATTTCGAGATTGAGCCGTTCCAGCCGCCAGAACCAGACCAGACCCAGCTGGACCGGATCAAGGATGGCCTGTCCGATCTGATAGCCGATGGATCGGTTGAGGTGGGTATTCAGGGCAATTTCATCTTTATCCGGGTCGGCAACGCCTTGCTGTTCAACCGGGGCAGCACCGAACTGTCGCCCGCTTTTCAGGACGTAGCCCCCGAAATTACGCGCATCCTGAACAGTGAAAGCGGACCAATCCGCGTGGTTGGCCATACCGATAGTGACCCGCTGTCAGGGCGTGGCCGGTACAAGACCAACACCGAACTCTCCGTCGCCCGTGCCGAATCCGTGGCCACCATCCTGCGCGATGGTCTGTCGGCCCCCGCATGTGACAGTGTCGCCGTCACCATGGTTGACGCAAACGGGCAAGCGATTGATGTGCCCGTCCCCGCAGACGGCGCAGGTTGCGGCGGATCAGCCGACCGCATCACCGTGGATGGTAAGGGCGAAACACAGCCCATCGCCAGCAACGACTCCGCCGACGGCAAGGCGCAAAACCGGCGGGTCGAAATCATGCTGGCCCGGGAGGGGACGTTTTGAACATTTTCCGCATTGTGTTCCGTTTCCTGCGCTGGCGCCCTTGGATGCGTATCCCGGCGATCATCCTTGGCATCCTTTGTGTGATTGTCGCGATCTGGATCGGGTTCCCGATGACAGGCATCGCGATCATGTCGACGGTCTGGCTGCGTGCCACCCTGATCGGGGTGATTGTGGGGCTGATCCTGCTGTTCCAGATCCTTGGCTGGCGTAAACGCCGCGCCGCTGCGCGTGATATCGAAGAGGCGCTGACCCCGCCTGAACCCACCGGCGATGGCACGGTTCTGGCCGAACGGATGAACGGGGCACTGGCCACGTTGAAAAAATCGGGCGGCGCATCCTATCTCTATGATCTGCCATGGTATGTGATCATCGGCCCACCCGGTGCCGGGAAAACCACCGCCCTGCGCAATTCCGGCATCGAATTTCCCCTGTCCAACGCGGATGATGCGGGCGTCGTGTCTGGCTTTGGCGGCACCCGCTATTGCGACTGGTGGTTTGCCGAAGACGCGATCCTGATCGACACCGCAGGCCGCTACACAACCCAAGACAGCGACAAGACAGCGGATGAAAGCAGTTGGCAGTCTTTCCTTGATCTGCTGAAAAAATCACGCCCGAAACAGCCGATCAACGGCGTGATCCTGGCCTTCTCGGTCGAGGATATGATGAACGCCACACCCGAACAGCTGGCACAACATTCCGAGATCGTGCGCGCCCGTCTGGGCGAGGTGCATGAAAAGCTGCGCATCGATTTCCCGGTTTATGTGCTGTTCACGAAATGCGATCTGATCTCGGGCTTCCGGGAATATTTCAGCAGTTTCAGCCTGAACCGACGAAAGGCGGCTTGGGGCGTGACCTTTCAAACCAAAGACCGCAAGACGCAAACCCACGAACAGGTCCCGGCAGAGTTTGACCAGCTGGTATCGCGCCTGTCGGATGAATTAATCGACCGGCTGACCGAAGAACCCGATGGGATCAGCCGCGTCGCCATCTTTGGCCTGCCTGGCCAGATGGCCCTGCTACGCGACAATGTCAGCGATTTCCTGCGCCGCATCTTTGAACCCACCCGGTACAAATCCAGCGCAATCCTGCGGGGGTTCTACTTTACCTCTGGCACGCAGGAAGGCACGCCAATTGATCAGGTCCTTGGGGCCATGTCGCGCAATGACCAGGCACCGGGCGCATTCGCCCCTTCATTCATGTCCGGTCAGGGCAAAAGCTTTTTCCTGCATGATGTGCTGCGGCGGGTGATCTTTGAAGAGCGTGACTGGGTGGGGCATGACGCCCGCGCCGTCCGCCGCGCCCGTATTTTGCGCTTGTTGGGCCTGTCGACCATCGGGCTGGGCACCGCCGCCCTGCTGGCCGGGCTTGGCTTCAGCTTTTGGCAGAACAAGAATTACGTCGACACGGTTGAACAGCAAGCATTCGAATATGCCAATACCGCCCAGACCGAACTGAACCGGACAGAGGTTGATAACTCCGATGTCGTGTCCATCTTACCCTATCTGGACCAGATGCAGGACGTCACCCTGAATGACGGGGCGATTGTCGAAGAAACCACATGGAACGGGTTCGGGCTGCGCCAACTGGCACGGATCAACACCGCCGGTCAGGCGTCTTACGGGGATGCGCTCGAACAGATGTTGCGGCCCCGCTTGATCCTCGATCTGGAACAGCGGCTACCCAGTTTGCGTGAACAGGGCGATCCAGCCGAAATTTACCGCGCGCTGAAAGTCTATATGCTGTTGGCGGGCCTTGGGCCACGCCCCGATGATGACGCGATCAAGGCTTGGTTTGGACCGATATGGGATGACGCCTTTGCCGGGTTGGGCAATCAGGCGACCGGCGACGCCCTGAAACAGCATCTGGCCAATATGCTGGAACTGGACGACACCAAGAATATCGCGATCCCCGTTGATGATGCGGCCATCACGCTGTCACGCAGCGCCATCGTGCAGATGTCACTGGTCGATCAAGCCTATGCCATCATTCAGGACAAGGCCCGGCAATCGGCCCTGCCCGATTTCAATCTGGCAGAGGAACTGCACCCTGAAGGGCCTATCGTATTCGCCACCAATGATGGCAGCGATTTTTCTGCACTCAGCGTACCCGCGCTTTATACATTTGACGGCTACTGGTTCTTCTTTCTTGATCAGGTGCTAGAGGTCGGCGCGGTTCTGGAAAACGACAAGTGGGTATTGGGCGATCAGGCCAATGCGGTCAATTACGATAGCCAACTGGCCGGGCTGGAACAGGCCCTGCAACGCCAATATGCCCGCGACTTTGAAACCGCGTGGTCGGACATGCTGGACCGGGTGCAGGTCAATAACATGGCCGGTGATGCGCCTAACTACACGGCGCTTGGCACGGCATCCTCACAATTCGCCTCCCCCATCGTGCGGCTGGCAAATGCGGTGGTGCGCGAAACCAAACTGACCAGCTTTCTGGATGAATTAGAAAGCATCGACCCCGCCGCCATGGCGACGGGTGGCGTTAGTGCCGATGTCGGTGGGCAGATGTTCCAGCGGTTCAAACAGACATCTGGCGGCTTGCAGCGCATCCTGCTTGAGGCGGCCAGCAACAGCGCCAAGAACCAGCAGCGCGTTGGCGGCGGTGAGGGCGGACCAAGACGCGAAGCAGAACGGATCGAAGACCGGTTCGAACTCTGGCACCGCGCCGTGGAACAAGGCGCTGCCGGGCGGCCCATTGACGTGATCCTTGCCACGATGGAGCAGATCCAGCAAAACCGCCGCTTGGCCGTACAGGCCCCCGGCGGCGTCGAAGGACAGCTTTTGCCCGGTCTTCTGAACGATCTGACCCGCTATAATTCGAACCTGCCAGGGCCGATTGGCCGATACCTCAACGACGTCAAAAGCGATTTTGAGGCCGAAGCGACAGATGCCGATATCGGTGAAATGAACCGCGAAATGGGCAATACCGTGGCCTTTGAATGCCGCCAAAGCGTGGATGGCTATTACCCGTTTGATCTGGGCAGCGCGCGGCATGTCTCGGTGCAGGATT
This sequence comes from uncultured Paracoccaceae bacterium, assembly GCA_947500135.1. GTDB lineage: Bacteria > Pseudomonadota > Alphaproteobacteria > Rhodobacterales > Rhodobacteraceae > Yoonia. Next base: position 220,175 of record CANMQX010000007.1, on the reverse strand, counting down.
TCAGCCGATTCTTTGGTCCAGGTGGCACGATGCAAACCTATTATGACACCTATCTCAGCCGTCATGTGGACAAGACGAATGATGGGTTCCGGGTGCGCAATGGCAGCCCACTGGCCGGGCGTTTGTCCACCAATATGCTTTTGCAGTTTGAACGGGCCGACAAGATACAGCGCGCTTTCTTTCCCAGCGGCGAACGCCAGCCAGAGGTCGTGATCACCTTCTCGCCCGAGGACCTGCCCGGTGACTTGGTCAATGTCACGATCAGCGTAAATGATGAAAAGGTCGAATTGATCAAGGATGGCACTTCGCAATCCATCACCTGGCCCGGCACCGGCAATGTCGTTGAAATGAACACGGATTCGCGGTTTGAAACCTCCGTACGCCCCCGACAATGGAGCGGCGGGCAATGGGCGATTGTTGATTTCATTCGGTCCGGACAGCAGCCACGCGATCTGGGCAACGGTGTACGTTTGACCCATATTTTCGCGGGCCGGGCGGTGCGATTTGACATGACATTTGCGTCCAATTTCAACCCGTTCACGATGCCCGAACTAACGAATTTCAGCTGCCCGCAAAGCGTGGACTGATCCGGTGGACCAATCCCTGCAACATAACCAGATGGCAGCCGGTTTTTACGGCAAGCACCCGGAATTTGGCGATTTCATCACGGCGGGCCTGTCGCAATCGCTGTCCGATTGTCTTGAACGCTGGCTGAACCACATGCTGCCCCAACTGCGCGACGGCGTCGCCGATGCGTGGGAAACACATTATGACAACGCTCCGGTGATGCGCATCTGGATCGGTCCTGCGCTGACGCCCGAAGGGCGCGGTTTTTGTGGGATGATGGCAGCGGCACGCGACAAGGTGGGCCGTCGCTTTCCCCTGCTGGCCGGTGTTGAAGGGGCGGCGATTGCCCCACCACCCACCGACCCCGATCAGCAATTCTATGACGCGATTGATGGTTTTCTGAACGGCTACGCACGGGGCGATGATGACGCACGCGCCATGGCAGCACGCTTTGCCGACGCAATGCTGCCGGGGCTTTCGGCAGCTGATCCGCTGCCAGCCACGGATTTCTGGGCATCACGGCCCGATGGTGATGTGAACCGGCTCTGGTCTGATGTCGCCGCCGCAGATACGGCCCGGGCGCAGGCGACGCGCACCTATTTGTGGCGCAGCGATCAGGGTGGATCAGCACTTTATGTCACCAACGGTTTACCAGGCGCCGCCGCCTTTGCTTGGATGATGGGCGCCGCATTCACCGCCCCAGAAAACGAGGCTGCGATGCTATGACCCAAGTGCAGACCGAGTATTTTGATATCGAAACCGGGGCCGCCACTGATACGGGCATGGTCCGCGCGCATAACGAAGACAGCTATCTGACCAAACCGGAATTCGGGGTCTGGGTGGTCGCCGATGGGATGGGCGGACATGACGCCGGTGATTTCGCCAGCCAGACCATCGTGGCAGAGCTTGCCTCGGTCGGTTATGGCAGCTCGCCCGAGGATTTGCAGGCGCGGTTCATGGAACGGCTGGGGCGGGCGCATGACCGGATCAGGCAACACGCGGCGGTCCTTGGGGGCGGCACAGTTGGGGCGACACTGGTGGCGCTTTTGACATTCGAGGATCGGTTCATCTGCATCTGGTCGGGCGATAGCCGCATCTATCTGCTGCGTGACGGGGCGCTGACCCAACTGACCAAGGACCACACCGAAGTGCGTGAATTGTTCGAGGCCGGACTGATTTCCGCCGCAGAGGCGGAACATTGGCCGCGCAAGAACGTCATCACGCGGGCCATCGGGGTCACCGATGCCCCACGCTGCGATGTGGTTGATGGGGAATTGGTCGAAGGTGACATATTCCTGCTCTGCTCTGACGGGCTGACCGAACATTGCAGCGATGACGATATTCAGCTTGCCTTGCGGTCGGGTCATCCGCCGCAGACGATCTGCGACGGGCTGATCCGGCAAACGCTGGATCGGGGGGCCAAGGACAACGTGACCACGGTTGTAGTCCGCTGTTCAGCAACGTCATTCGTCGCCCCTGCGGTCGATTTCGAGTAGGGGCGCCGCATGACAAACGACCCTACCAACCCGCCCGGCGATGACGACAAGACCCAGATCGCACCCCCGGTCGAGGATCGCACCGAAATAGCACCGCAACCCGATGATGACGCAACACGGATCACTACACCGCCGCCCGTCCCACCGGCGGCACCGATGCCCGATGCGGCCCCCTTACCCAACGAAAATGCGACCGCAGTGCAGGTGCCGATCGGCACGCTGATCAACAACAATTACGAGATCAAGGAACTGATCAACGCAGGCGGCATGGGCGAGGTGTTCCGGGGCGAAAACGTCTTTACCGGCGATGCCGTGGCAATCAAGATCGTGCTGCAATCGCTGGCCCATGACGAAAAGGTCGCCGCCCTTTTCATGCGCGAAGCCAAGGTATTGTGCCAACTGTCCGATCAGGCCATCGTGCGCTACTACAATTTTGTGCGCGACGCCGATTTGGACAGGTTCTGCCTGATCATGGAATTCATCGAAGGCACCGCCCTGTCCGACCATATCCGCGAGGTGGCGCCCTTAACCCTGCCACAGGCCACCGGGCTGATGCGCCGGGTCGCAACTGGGTTAGAACGCGCGCATGGGATGGACGTGATCCACCGTGATCTGTCACCCGACAACGTGATGCTGCGCGACGGATCGGTGGATAACGCCGTACTAATCGATTTCGGCATAGCCAAATCGACCGAGATGGCCGAAAATACCCTTCACGGCCAATTGGCGGGCAAGTTCAAATATATCTCACCCGAACAGCTGGGACATTTCGGCGGTGGAATTGGACCGCGCACCGATATTTACGGGCTGGGGCTGTTGATGGCCGCCGCCTTGCGGGGCAAACCGTTGGACATGGGCAGCTCAATCGTTGAGGCGGTGAATGCACGGCGTGAAGTCCCTGATCTGTCCGATATCGACCCCGTCCTGCGCCCGCTTCTGGCGCAAATGCTGGAGCCGGACCCGGCGGACCGGCCCGAAAGCATGACACAAGTAATCGCGATGCTGGATGATCCGGGGCTTGTCAGCAGGACCGCTGCACCGCCCGTCAACACGGACGTACCCGGGCTGCGCCAGCCGCCGGGCCGCAGCGCCCCAGTCAGCATTTCACCTGTGGATACGGGCTCCGCCTCACCCTTTGGACAAACCACCGGGTTTGACCAGCAGGCCCCAACCCCCGCGCCTGACGCATCTGGCGGCGGCGCACTGCGCTGGATGCTGGTGTTGCTGGTCTTTGGCGGGATCGGGGCGTTTATTGCCTGGCAGCAAGGGCTGATCGGCACCGCCCGCACCACCGACCTGCAACCAACGCTTCCAATCAACCCAGAAAACCCCGACGACCCTTGGACCAACACGCGTGAGGGGTTCCTGGCCGGATGGTCAGATGAACCCTGCATCTTTGCAACGCGCCTGCAGGCTGGACCCAATAGCGGCACAATCGCCGCCTTTTCATCGACCACGGGCGCATTTGATGGGCTGCGCGACAGCTATGATGACACATTCAATAGCCGTCCGACACTGATGGAACGCCGGATCACCGCCGAACAATGCCCAGCATTGGCGCTGGCGGATGCGCTGCGCAACCCCGACACGGCAACCCCCGTGCTGACACTGGACACCGGATTGATGCAAAGCGGCGGAACCACAGTCGGGCGGCTCAGCGACCGGCGCGGGCGACCCACATGGCTGGCTTGGGTGTCTGACAAGGGGGGCGTCTATAACCTGACCGGTCGGCTGACCGAACAGGGCGACGGCAGCGCGACCTTCAGCTTTGGATTATCCGCCGAAGACGGCGCAGGCGAAACCCCGCAGCTGCTGATCGCGGTTTCAACCGACAGCCCGCTGATAGCGGCGGCAGCGTCCGCGGATGGAACAAGCGCGGCCATACTCTTGCCCCTGATCGAGGCCGAAATCTCTGGACGCAATGACAACAAAGCCGGGGTCGCGATAGCCGGGTTTGATCTGCGGCCCTAGCGCACCTCAAACGGCACAAGAACCAGCGGTGTATCCGGGCCCAGTTCAGATCGCAAAGCTGCAAAGAAATCCGCCGCCAACTGGCCATTCTGGGTGTTCAATGTAGACGGACGGGTCGCCGTGGCAAGGGCGACAAGCGTCTGGCTGGTATCGCGGGCATTGCCATCACGGGTCAGCAACACATCAAACCGGGCGGCACTGCCCGTGAATGACAGGTAATTGCCCACGTCCTGCACCACCCCGTTATCATCCACCAGTAACAGCGAGATATAACGGCCCGCCGTGTTCCCAATAGCACCCGTCAGGTTGGTTCCACTTTCAATGCTGGCCTGATCAAGGCTGACCGAAAGGCGAAACGCAGGATAGAACCGGTTTTCGCGGGCAAAGTTCAACGCCGCACATTGGCGGGCATCAATCAGTATCTGGCGGTCCGTTGGGCGGGGCACAAGATCGGCCAGCACCGCCGATACAAAACCTTGCATCTGCGCCTCATCAGACCCCATCAACACCAGTTCCGGCACGCCATCTGCGGATTGCTGCGGAATGGCCAAAAGGCAAGGGTCGGTCAACCGCCCCCTGATGCGGTTGATCAACTCGCTGACCGCGCCGCCGGCGGTCTGCCCGTCCGGGGTCGGGGCTTGCGCTGTGGCCGGGGTTGGCGGCGGGCTTGGCAAGGTTTGCAATGGCGCGATTGTCGTCGGCGCAGTTGGTGACAGCCGGGTCACCGGGGCAGCGGATAATGTCGTGCCCGACAGGGAGGTAGAGGCAACAGGTGCGACGGGAATGGCCGTACCATCCTCTGGGCGCAACGGGCTGATCGGCTGCGGCGTAACAGCGGTCTGCCCATCATCGGGGCCAACCGGGGCAAGTCGTTCAGGCTCCAGATTGGCGATATCCGCCGGGACGGGTTGCAGTTCTTCGGGTGGATCAGCTGGTTCTGGATCATCGTCCGGGGGTGGTGGATCCTCCGGCGTATCTGTGACCGGCACCGGGTCAGGGTCGGGGTCAGGGACAGGATCAGGATCGGGCACATCACCTTCTGTCGGCGTGTCTGACAACGGATCATTCGTTTCGGGCTGATCGGGTGCCGTTACAAAACTGTCATCCAGCAGCGTGATAATCTCAATCTCTGGCTCGGGTACAACCTCGGGGGCGAAGGTGATCAGCCCTTCCAACAGATCAAACACCAGGATGGCCGCGCCCAGATGGACCACGGCAGATGCGCCAAATGCCTCGGCCCAATGCAGGCTGCGGGGTTTATGATCACCAAAGATCATGGGCGCACCGGCCTGCGCAGGGTCACCAGCTTAATCTCGACCTCGGCCAGTTCGGGACGATCCAGAATATCCAGCAGGCTTGCTGCGGGGGCATCGCGACCGATCAGAACATGCAGGGTAAACGGGGCCTCAAGCGCGGCAATGGCAGCACCCAGAATATCAGGATTAACCGGCAGGTCATTCAGTTCCCAATTACCATCATCACGGACGATCAGGATCGGGGCAGGCAGCTGATCCAACGGCAGTTCCGTAGTTTCCGAAATCTCGACCCCCTGGGTCGGCGGGTTCAGCAATTGGCCTGTGGCCAGGAAAAAGAAGATCAGCAAAAGCACGATATTCACAATCGCCAGCGATACATCCATGCCGACGGCGGCTTTGCGTTTGGGCAATGCGCGGATCATGCGCCACCATCCGTCTTGGCGATTTTTACGGCGGTGACACCCGCGCTGGTCAAGGCCTCAAGGACAGATGTCAGATCCTGCACCTCGGCCGAGCTTGCCATCAGCAGGATCACCTCTGCCGTATCATCCTGACTGACCACGGCAGCCAATGCGGGCAGGTCAGACGGCTGATAGGCAGTGTTGTTGATCACCACCTGCCCTTGTTCAACCGACCAGACGCGGGCGTTTTCGCCGATGGTCACATCCTGTTCGGCAGGGGCCGCATCAGGGTCACTGGCGGTTGTACCCGGCTCTGACCCGCTACGAATGGTCAGCAGCGAATAGGGGGTCAGGCTGGATGTCAGCATGAAAAAGATCAAAAGCTGGAACATCGCATCCGCCAAAGGAGTCAACGCAAAGCGATACCGGGCGGACGACCGGCGCTGCATCACCGGGTGTTCGCGCGACGTATATGCTTTGGCGACCTCCGACATCAGCCGGACTTGGCGTCAACACGGCCATTGATCGCGGCAGAAATCAGGGCCTCAATCGATTGCCGTTCTGTTTCGATCCGGCCTTCCAGCCATGTAGCCACAAAGAACGTGACCAGCGCAATCGCCAAACCGGCGGCGGTTGTGGTCAACGCGGTCCAGATGCCACCCGCCAACAAGGCAGGGTCAACGGCACCTTCGGCACTGGCCAATGTGCTGAACGCATCAATCATCCCGATCACCGTGCCCAAAAGACCCAGCATCGGGGCGGCCTGCACGACGGTTTCCAACAGGCGCATGCGGCTGGTCATCGCAGACAGTTCAACAATCGCGGTCTGGCGGCCCAGTTCCTCAGCAAAACCATGTTCACCAGGGCGGGCGCGCAAGCCGGTGAACACGGCCTGCAATACGCGCGACAACACCGATTTGCGCAGCCGGGCATCGTGCAACGCCTTGTCCGCCTTACCCCCCAACCAATCGTTCAGGATCGCCTCGGCGGCCCCAACCTTGCCCACGCCCATCCGGGCAAACTGAAAGATTTTGAAGAAGGCGACAGTCACAGCAAGGACCGACATAATGGCAAGTGCCACAAACACAGCAATGGTTGGCGCGTTCAGGGCGGAAAGGTCCGGGGCGTTCATGCAAATTCCCTTATGAAACGAAAATCAGGGCGGATGGTTCAGATACCAAACTGAATGGCACTGCGTGATGCGGTCTCTAACCCTGTCATGCAGAAATCACCAACGGTTCCGTCAGCAAGGGTACATTCGGCCACTTCGTTCACGGTAATGCGCGAGATATCGGCGCATCCACGACCGCCCAGATCGAACTGAACCACCTTGGTCTTGCCTTCGATCAATGCGCCAAATTCCAACACCAGCAGATTGGTCACGATCCCTTGGGCATCAAACACAGCCACTTGATAGGACACCGCGTTCAGTGCTTGCCCGGTACCGTTATTCGCCACATAGGTCAGTCGGCAACCACCCTGTTCGGTATCGGCTACGTTATTCAAATCCAGTGAAAAGCTGGGGGCGGCATCCTGTGCCAGCACCGGCGCGGCGGCCATACTCAGGCTGAAAGCAGCCGCAGTTACGCTTGAAACAAAGTTCTTCAATGACATCTCGTCCCTCAAATCTGTTCATTGGCATGGGATGGGCAGCGCCCGATCATGCAATATAGACGAGAAGGATTGGGCCGTATCAACCCACAGCTGTCAATACGCCTTTACGGCGTTTGGCAGAAAAGCTGACATTGGCGTTTTCGTGAAACGCTTCAGCGAAATACGCCGATGGCCCAGGTGTCGCGGATCATCCGCTGACGGACCTGCGAGGTCTGAACCTGATTTGGCAAGACGGGTGCGACGAATTCTGTCACCACGCGCGATGAACGCGGAGCGGGTGCCGCCGATTCGGGTGCCATTTCCAATGGCAAAGCTTCGGCTTGCACGCTTCCAAAATTACCAAATGTGAAAGAGCCCGACGGCGCCGCATCAAGCGTTTGCGCATACCCTGCAACAGGAACAACACTGGTTACGCAGGCAAAAACAACACCCGCAATTTTCGCGTTCAAAGGATTTGTCATGTCGACAATCCTCCTTTTCCTTGGCCCCAACGGGATCAACTATAACAGAACAACTGCTTAAGAGCAGTAAATTTCGATAGTTTGGTCACCAGATCATGTTCAAAACCGAAACAATTGTCGGTAATGTCACACTGTGCTTGGCCCTTTCCCCAACATATCGCGCGTCTTGCGCCTTGTCGGTCTGGCTGGGCTGATCGCGTTCCCCGGCATGGCCAAGGCCGAATTTGCCGTTTGCAATCAATCCTTTGACGTGGTGAACGTGGCCATCGGCCAGTTTGAGGAAGACGCCTTTGTCACCCGTGGCTGGTGGACAATCGGGCCAAACCAATGCGCCAATGTCATCCGCGACGAATTACAGGCCCGCTACATCTATGTTTTTGCCCAGGACGTGTTTGGCAAGGAAATCCTGCAAGGCACAAAACCATTATGCCTCGCCCCCAAGCGTTTCGTGATCCGTGGCGAAACCGGATGTTTGCTGCGCGGCCACCTGGAGGCGCTGTTTCTTGAGGTTGATACGCTGGAAACCGAACGTTGGACGCTGTTTTTAGCCCCACCACCATAGCGCGACGTGGGGGGATCGGCTAATCTGCCCGTAATTGATGCAAGATGTTTGAACCTGTGATGCCAAAGCTGCCCAAATCCGCTTTGAAATGGGCCGCCCTGCTGGGCGGTGCGATGCTGTGTACCAGCGCGGCTGCGGAACGGGCGCTGATTATCGCCAACTTCGCCTATGATGGCGCAGCCCCGCAGACAGCAATGCGCAAAGACGCCGAAGACTTGTCCGAAACGCTGTTTGGGCTGGGCTATATCGTCAACCGGTTGGAAAATCCGCAAGTTGACGCGCTGAGCGGCGCGCTTGACGCGCTGGCGCAGGACCCAGGGCCAGTGGTGATTTATTATGCCGGTCGGTCACAGGTTGATGGTGACCAGACCCTGCTGCAACTAGTTGGTGGCGACACGATCGCGCTCGATAGCGCGCTGAACCGGGCTGGCACTGGAAATCGCGACATGACCGCCCTGTTTCTTGATATCTGTCAGGATGCGGTGACTGACGTCGCCGAGGCGACAGAAGAAACTGACGTCACAGACGAAACAGCGGATGAAATCACGCCCTTCGCCGGGCTTGGCCCACTCCCGCAGATGGATCAGCTTTTTGTGGCCGCCCCCCTTGCTCCGGGCAGTGCTTGCACGGGTGAAGACGCGAACGTCACCGATCTGATGCTGGACAGGCTTCTGGTGCCCGGCTTGGGGACTGATGGTCTTTTCGCCGATACCGATATTACGACAGAAACCACGCTGAACTCACCGTTTGTCTTTCGGACGGTTGATACCGGCATGCGTCTAACGGCGGATGACTACAATATGCTGGATAACCTGTCGCCAGAGGCGCAGGAACAGATGCTCGCCCTCTGGGCGGCGGCGGGCATTGCCATTGATCGCTCCGATACGCCGGCCCCGCAAACGGCCAACCGGATTGTGACCAACGAAACAGTCGTCCTGACATCACCCATCAAACCGGTCAGCACCGGCGGGGCCACACTTGCGCCGATTGCGCCCAGCGTTGCGCGAGTTTCTGGCGGGGTACGTCTTGCGCCGCAAGGCGCGGTGCCGATCCCGGCCTCCGCCACACCCGCACGCCCCGTTCCCGGCGCAGGCGGCTTGCCGCGCCCATCCATTATCGTCGGCGTGATCGCCCCGACAGAGGTGAACTTCCCCACCGCCGCAGCGCCAACCGGTCCAGTGGCCGGTGCAGCCATCGAATATACCGATTTGGACGGGCGGCGCAGCCTGCGCGACAACGACCCGGAACTCTTTGCCACGCTGGTCGAAACCGGGGCGTTCGACCCGCCACCGGTCGAACTGGTCGTGGCATTGCAAACCGAACTGGCCCGGATGAATTGCTATAATTCAGGTATCGACGGGGCCTGGGGGCCGGGATCACGCGGCGCCGTGGGCCGGTACTACGAACAGATCGACGGGGCATCGCCATCGCAGGACCCGGATGTTGCGATCTTTCGGCAGATCATGATGCGCGATGATGTGACATGCCCGGAAGTCGTGCGGGCGGCACCGGCACCACGGGCATCGACGCCACGGCGCACAACAACACCGCGCGCCAGCACACCGCGCGCGGCCCCCGCACCTGCGCCCGCCCCGGCACCGGCCCCCGCCCCGTCGCGGACCATCAACCGCAACACCGGCACCGGTATCTTCCGTTAAACGGCGGGCTGCATGGACGTCGATCCCCAGTTCCGCCAATCGCAAGAGGCCGCAAAGCGGCGCAAACGGCAGCGACAGGTCAGGACCGGGCTGATCATTGGCGGCGGGGCCACCGGGGCTGCGGTATTGGTCGGGTTGGTATTGCTGCTGGTGCAGGTTCTGGATGGTGATGACGCGCCCGAACCGGCCATCGAAGACACCCAAATCACCCAGGTCGAAACCGAAAGCGCAACACCTGCGGTCCGGCTGGCAACACCTTTTGCCGATATCCCGGGCGACCCGATGATCCTGCGGTTCGACAGCGGCGACACGGATAACGCACAGACATTGGCTGGTCCATCAACGCTCCCGCCTGCCCGGTTCGGCCCCCCTGTACCGGGGCGGTTCACCCTGCTGGTCAAAGATCTGGTGGTGCGTGAAAACCGGTTGATGACGGCCCTGCCCTCAAGCCGCGAAGATTTCGCATTCTTTCAGGCGCAGCGCAGCCAATCACTGGTGCAAACGCCCAGCCTACCCACACCTGCCAGCCCTTTGGGTGACGGCGAAACGGTCACCATCACCGATGACGATAACAGCTGGGGGGATGCGCTGGGGCAAACCGGGACAACGACAACCAGCTATGTTGATACGCGGATCCAGAACACGACCTCTATCGCCTTTGTGCGGGGCGAAGCGGACAGGCAGGATGTCTCGACCGATCTGGTGGTGCGGCTGATCCGGGCCACGTCATTGCAGGATTTCTTAACGGATAACGGCTTTGCCGGGGCGCTGGCAACGCAGATCGATGAAACAGCACAAGACAAACTGCCCGATTTTGCGGCGATCAATGGCGATGACGGGCTGCCCGCCGATACAATTATTGCCGTGCGTCACAAATTGATCAATGGTGCCGCAACCCCCTTACAAATCGCGGTTTACGGGCCTGATGGCTATGTGGGCACGCTCGCCCGTCGGGGTTTTGCAGGCTACGTGCTAGGCAGCAACCCATGGATCAACGTTGATCTGCCCGCACTGGCGGCGCCCGATCAAGGGTTTGACACTATTGTACAGGATTACCGGCTGCTGGATGCAGTCTATAGCGCGGTCATCCGCAGCGGGGTGCCCACCAACCTTGTTGGCGAGCTGATCGTGATGCTGTCGCAATCATACGATCTGGAAGCCGTGGCCGCCCCCGGCGACAAGGTCACCCTGCTATATGCGCCTGGGCAGGGCGACGGGCCGGGACAAATCGCCTATGCCGCAATCAACGGACCATCAGGCAATATGCCCTGCTACGTCGCCCCCGGCGGTGGAAAGGACAAGGCGTTCGGCTGCTTTAACCAACGCGGGGCCCTGGGCGCGGGGAGTGCTGCGGCCTTTGTCACCCCTGTGAACGGGACGCTGTCATCGCCCTTTGGCCCGCGGTTCCACCCGATCCTGAAAGAGGTGCGGTTGCATGGTGGGGTTGATTGGGCGGCCCCCACAGGCACACCGATACTGGCGGCACGGGACGGGAAATTTGCGGTTGTGGGCAACGGGGGCGGTTATGGCAAGGTGGTCTACATCGACCACGCCGATGGGCTGCAATCACGCTACGCGCATATGGACGGGTTCGCGCCCATAGCGATTGTCGGCAAACAGGTGCGGGCGGGCGACGTGATCGGCTTTGTCGGCACAACAGGACGATCCACCGGGCCGCATCTGCATTTTGAATTCCGCAAGAACGGGGCACCGATTGATCCGTTCTCACTGGGGAATGGCGGGGCGCTGGGGGCATCATCAGCGGTTGAGGCACTGACCGACCAGATCATCAAAGTCGAAAGCGCAGGCAATGCCAACGCCAAGAACCCGCTATCCACCGCCACCGGGTTGGGGCAATTTATTGAAAGCACATGGTTGCGGATGATGCGCGACTACCGGCCCGATCTTGCGGGCACCATGTCGCGGGGGGAATTGCTGGCACTCCGGGTTGATCCGACATTATCGCGGGAAATGGTGCAGAACCTTGCACGCGAAAACGAAAACTTCCTGCGCGCGCGGGGGCATCGGGTCGATGCGGGGCGGTTATACCTGTCGCATTTCCTGGGGCCTGCCGGGGCGCATCGGGTGCTGTCGTCAACCGATGATCAGACTGTTCTGGCGGTCATGGGGGCTGGCGTCGTCGGCGCCAACCCGTTCTTGCGGAACTACACAATCGCCGACCTCAAAGCCTGGGCGCAGCGCAAGATGCGGGGGGCCGGGGGCGGGTCAAGCGCCCCGCCGCAACCGGCCATGTCTGCCGAAACCCGCGCCTATATCGCGGCAATTGACGCGCTGTTGCGCGACGAAACCTGATCACCACATCCACGCATCGCGGTAAAGGCGCTGACGGCGCAGTGCGGCCTCATGCTCCATCTGGGCGCGGGATCTGCGGCCATCATGATTGTGCCAATGATCCGGCGCATCCCAATCACCACGGCGGGTGGCGGTCTTCATTACATCTGCCAGTATTGTAAGCATGGCTTTTCCTTTCCTAATCCGATAGTAGGAAAGTATTTTGATAAGCAGAACAAAGCGACTTCGTATGATTTTCAATATGAAAGCAAAACTTACATATGGATTGGCGTGATATCCCCTCTCTTGCGGCGCTGCGCGCGTTCGAGGCCGCAGCAAGGCTGGGCAATTTCAGCCAGGCCGCCCGCGAATTGAACGTGACCCATGCGGCCATCGCCCAACATGTGCGGGGGATCGAGACAGCGCTGGGCACATCCCTGCTGGTGCGGGCAGGCCGGGGCATGGCATTGACGGATGCAGGGCGGCAACTGGCCAGCGCACTTGGCGACGGTTTCGGATTGATCACCCAAGGGGTCCGTCAGGTCGCAGCTGATACGGCAAACCGACCGATTGCGATCAGCGTGACACCCAGCTTTGCCGAAAACTGGCTAATGCCGCGGCTGGCGGGGTTCTGGGCGGCCTATCCGGGTGAACAAATCTCGATCTCACCCAGCACGGATCTGGTCGATCTGCGGCGTGATGGTTTCGACATGGCGATCAGATATGGCACTGGCGACTGGCCAGGGGTTGAGGCGACACAACTGGTCGCCGCCGATTACACCGTTGTGGCGGCACCATCACTGCTGGCGGGACGGGCGGCAAAAACCATTGCGGATGTGCAGGACCTGCCATGGATATTCGAGGCGGTGCATCGCGAGGCCCGCAAATGGGTGACCGAAATGGGGATGGACATGGCCTGTTGCCAGATGAACGAGGTCGCAACGCTCAGCATGTTGCTCTCTGCCGTGCGTGCGGGGGGCGGGGTGTCGGTTGTGTCATCGGCGCTGGTTGCGGATGATATCGCCAGTGGGAAACTGATCGCGGTGATGCGCGATCACCACGAAGGGTTGGGATACTACATCGCCCATTTGCCAGATGGCTTGTCAGCCCGCGCAAAACTTTTCAAGACATGGTTACTGGCCCAAACCGGATAGGATGGGTCAAGACCCATCTTACGCCGTGGCCTCTGTCACGCGAAATCATAGGTGATTGCGCCGTCCTTCATGACGATGCTGACCTCTTTCATCTCTTCCCCCGACACCATCCGATTGAGCACTTGTCGGGATAAGTCAGGCAGGATCGAATTGGTGATGATATTGTCGATCATCCGACCACCACTATCAGGGTCACGGCATTGATCCACGATATGGGCCAACACATCGTCGCCATAGACCATCTTGGCCCCATGCGATTCCCGCAGCCGTTTCGCCACAGACCCCAGCTTGAGTTTGGTGATGCCACCCAGCACTTCCTTGCCCAGTGGGAAATAGGGGATCGTGACGATCCGACCCATCAGGGCTGGTGGGAACACCTCTAGCAGGAATGGTTTCATCGCCGTGTTCAACTCGTCCATATCGGGGATCACCTCGCCCCCTTCGCCCATTTCCATGATCACGTCTGTGCCCACATTTGACGTCAGCAGGATCAGGCAATTCTTGAAATTGATCGGCCTGCCATTGCCATCCTCCATGATCCCCTTGTCAAAGACCTGAAAGAACAGTTCGTGAATGTCCGGGTGCGCTTTTTCAACCTCATCCAGCAGCACGACGGAGTAAGGTTTGCGCCGCACCGCTTCGGTCAGGCGCCCGCCTTCCCCGTAGCCAACATAACCCGGAGGCGCACCTTTCAAGAGGGACACGGAATGCGCCTCCTGAAACTCGGACATGTTGATCGTGATGATATTCTGCTCACCACCATAAAGGCTTTCGGCCAACGCGAGCGCCGTTTCGGTCTTACCCACACCGGACGGACCACAGAGCATAAAGACACCAATCGGCTTATTCGGATTCGACAGCCCGGCCCGACTGGTCTCGATCCGCTTTGCGATCATTTTCAGCCCGTGATCCTGCCCAATGACCCGCTTCGACAGGTGACCTGACAGGTTTAGGATCTGCTCCAACTCATCCACAACCATGCGACCTGCCGGAATGCCTGTCCAGTCAGAGATCACAGACGCAACCGCCTGTTCATCCACATGGGCATAGACCATGCGGTCGTCCGCATCGGTTGCATCAAGCTTGGCCATCAGTTCAAGCATCTCACCCCGGATGGTGTCAGGGTCGCGGGGCGGCTCATCACCTTCCGCCTCAGCCTCCTTGATCTCTTCCTCGGTCCTGGCGTCCCCCACATCGCCGGGCTCTGCCGCGTCTTCGACCCCGGTCTCTGCCTTTACCAACTCGTGACGCAAGGCGAGGATGTCATCGACAACTTTCTTTTCGGCCGCAAACTTCACCTCAAAGCTGGTCAGCTCTTCGCGCTTCTCCTTTAGCTCTTCCTCGGCTTCAGCCAACCGTTCTTCATTCTCTTCACCCAAATCACGCTGGGCGGTCTTGCTGGCAATTTCCGTCTCCAACGCCGCAATCGCCGCCTGCAAATCACCGATCCGGGCGGGCACGCTGGCTTGCGACACCGCCACCCGCGCGCAGGCAGTATCCAGCAACGACACCGCCTTGTCCGGCAATTGCCGGGCGGGGATATAGCGGGCGGACAGGTTCACCGCAGCCACAATCGCCTCGTCCGAGATGCGGACATTGTGATGCGCCTCCATCGGGCCAAGGATACCGCGCAGCATATAGGCGCAGCGATCATTATCGGGTTCATCGACATTGACCGGCTGGAAACGGCGGGTCAGGGCCGGGTCCTTTTCGAAGTAGTTGCGATATTCAGCGAATGTCGTAGCCCCGATGGTGCGCAACGTCCCGCGCGCCAAGGCCGGTTTCAGCAGGTTGGCGGCATCGCCCGTGCCTTGGGCACCGCCTGCGCCAATCAGGGTATGGGCTTCATCAATGAACAGGATGATCGGGGTGGGTGACGCCTGCACCTCATCGATCAGGGATTTCAGGCGCTGTTCAAACTCACCCTTCATCGACGCCCCAGCCTGCATCGCCTGAATGTCCAGCATATGCAGGCGGGTGCCCTGTAGTTTCGGGGGAACTTCACCATCTGCCAACCGCTGCGCAAAACCCTCAACAACAGCGGTCTTGCCCACGCCAGCCTCACCCGTCAGGATCGGGTTATTCTGGCGGCGGCGCAGCAGGATATCAATGATCTGGCGAATTTCATCATCGCGGCCGACAACACGGTCCATCTTCCCGCTTTCGGCATCGGCGGTCATATCAACGCTGAACCGGGCAAGCGCGGTGGACCCGCTAGAGGCAGGGGCGCCATCAGCCGCGTCACCGCCGCCCGCTTGCAAACCGGACCCATCCATCGGGCGCATCTCTTCCTCATCACTGTCTTTCCACAGCGACCGGGATTCCTTGCCCAACTGATCAACCGAGATATCGTTGAAAATGGCACTCGCCCGGGTCAGCTCGCGATGCAGGTTCTTGTCGTTCAGCATGGCAAGCAGCACATGACCAGACCTGATCTGCACCTCGGAAAAGAACAGGGTGGCATAGGTCCATGCGTGGTTCAGCGTGTCGGACAGACCTTCGGAGATACCGGGGGTTTCGGTGACATTCTTGTCCAGCTTGTCGATGGCGGCGATCAGATCCTTCAGCACGCTGCCCCGGTCCAGACCCAATTCGCGCAATGTGCAGGACAGGTCAGAATTCTGATCCGACACCAGATGAAACAGGAAATGGGGCGTGCCGACATTGCGGTTCTTTTCAGACCGGGCCTGACGCATCGCCTTGAGGAATGCATCATAGCCCAGACGGTTCATCTTGCCTGCATATTTCTCGATATTGATCTCAGCCATGGCATAGCCCTCTTGAAATGAAATCCGCCTAGGCGGCGCTTAATGTATATGTGGCACCGGGCAAATATGTGCCCGGCGGCGGTGCTGGTTCTGGGGTCAATGTCGCCATCCAACCCAGTTCTGCCGATTTGCCGATCACCGCCGGGGCAAAGGCATCTGCGGGCAGGGATATGGCAACGCCCACTTCGAAACTACGGCCCAGATAGCCGTTCACGATATCCAGCATACGGGTATGTGCGTCCCCGCCGGGCAGAAATTCGCGATATTCGGCAAGGGTCCGGGCACGGACCCGGATCGTGACCTTTTCATTGATCGATTGCGCGCGCGACCCCAGAAAACAGTTCCGGCCCAACGTGCTGCCCTGCTGGCCAAGCTGGCTCAGGCTGTCTGCCTCAAAATCGATCCATGTGGGCACATGTTCATCAACGCTGATCGCCGCTTGCAGATCATAGCGCAGCATCTGTTGCAACTTCACCGGGCTTTTCACGCGGCCGATGCCAAGCGCGGCCATGGCCAGCCTGTTGGTATCGGGGATTTCGCCACGATCCGCCCAGGCGGGCGTGCCAATCCCGATCAGGGCCGCGACATAGCGCGAAAATCTGTCGTCATCGGCATGATCAAACTGGGTAATCGCCCGTGCGTCCGACCAGGCCCGAAAGAACAGCTGTTGAAACCTTGTGGCAAACAGATCGGTAAACCGGACAAAGGCCAGATCGCCGCTTTGCGCCCAGCGCAGCACCTCTTCGGTGGTGTTCAGGGGCAGCGCGCCATGCGGGCCAAAGAACCCGATGATCTGGTTGCGCAGATCAGGGCGGCCCGCCTTATCGCGGCGGATATCGGACAGATCACTGTCGGGAAAGGCCAGAAACGGGTCCTGCCCGATGGTGGCAACTTCTTCGGCCATCGTTGTATTGCGACCAATGCGTGGCTTGCCATCCGCACCACGTTCCAGATTACGCAGCAGGGCCAGATAGCCGACGGGGCGCTGTTCTGACTGCTCTGTCATAGCAGCGGGCCGGTGCCGGTGCGTGGCGGAAACTTCGCAACCTCACCCCGATCAGTGGACAGGATCACCGTCTGGGTAAAGCTGTTCACAGCCGCATATTCCGCCAGAAACCGGTCGAGCGCGGCGCCCAGCAGGATAATCCCCGATCCTTCAAATGCGGCCTCGTCCAGCAGGATCTGCACCTCCAACCCGCGGGCAGGGTGATAGCCGTCACCGCGCTGAACCGACCGGACAATCGGTCGGGTGGTCACCGATTTGATGCCCTGCAATTGCGCCTCTGTCACCACATCGGACAGGTCAGCAAACAAGGACAGCAATTCGCGCAACGATTCAGCGGCACGCGCACCATCATTGTCGCCTTCCAGACTGAAATGACTCAACGACAGATAGCTGATCAAACGCCAGTAATTGTCACCGGCCGTGTTGCGATGGGCTGATTTCGCCTCAAGCTCTGTCATCGGCGCGCGGGGCGGCGTCGGGCCCGCAACACAGCCAAGGCTAACGCTCACGTCGTCACACATGTGAAAATCATCGCGGCTTTCCGCGATGGGCAGGTATTCAGGCAGATGACGGTTGGAACAGCGGGTGCGGACCTGCAAACGCTGGGCACTCGCCTCGCCCTCCTGTTCGGGGGGTTCATAGATCGAGATAAACGTCTCAGTCCCGACATAGCGTTGGCGGGCACCGAAGCGGCGTTCCTTTTCGGTCGGGCGGCGGGGCTTTTGGCGGCTGGTGTAGTAAAGCGACTGGCGCGGCTTGGCCCCACCCTTTGGCACCGCATAAAGAGGATTGACCCGCACCTTGTCCTGCACGCCGGGGTAATGGGCGTGGACCGCAACAATATTGTAGATTTCATAATGGGTCAGCGGGCTGCTATCGGGCGTCACCACAAATTCGGTGCGCTTGTCATCCAGCCTGATCTGGCTCGCGCTTTCTTCAAACAGGTTGACGGCGGGCACACAGTTCAGCGCAAACGCCGTTTCATTGACGCGGGCGGCAAGGTTCTTGTTGGCGCTACCAAATTCCAGCATCAGCTGCAATTCGGATTCAGCGATACGCGGCAGATGCTGCTGCAACCCGGTCAGACGAAACCCCAGCAGTTTGCGCGGAAAGACAAAGAATTCGCGCAAGCCCGCAAATCCGTTGAACAGGCGGCCATCATGGGGAAACAGATCAGCGCTTTCATCAAACCCAACCTGTTCGATGCTGGCAGGATCAAGACGGATGAAAACCGGGTCACCATTCTTGTCCAGATAACGCAAAGAGGCGCGTTTGAGGTCGCAGAAAATCTGTTCGTACAAAGCCACCGCATCAGGCATATCCGCGATCAGATAGACGGGCAGGGCATCAACCGCGACATCCGCCAGCGGGCCGCCGCCCTTTTCACTATTGGCCGACAAGGGGCGCTGGATCGTCAGTTGCAGACCACCTTTTGTCCCCGGTGCGACCTCGGTTTCGCCAGCGGCCAGAAACGGGGCCGGGCTGGCGTGATAGACGGCTTTGTGTATCTTCAAAGGCCAGACAGACAGCGCCCCGCACAAGGAAAACCGGCAGGACACACGCTGATCAGAATCCACAAACCGGGCATCCAGATAATCGCCCGCCTCAAAATGCAGACCCTGGATCAGATCCTTATTGTCATAGGGCGGGTTGGCCTGCGCCAGCATCACGCTGGGGGTGGGGGTCAGGGCATCAGGAAAAATCTGGTTCAGCAATTCGGATGAAAAGGTGCGAAACTCTTCTTCCATCTTTAGCTGGACACGGGCGGCCATAAAGGCGGTGCCTTCCAGCAATCCGGCAACAGCGGGGTCCAGGTTTTCCTTGATCAACCCGCCCAGACGGTCCGCGATACCAGGATAATCAGCAGCAAACTCGCGCGAACGTTCGTAAAGCAGCGCCAGTTCCTTGTTATAGGCGTCGCGGAAGGCTTTTTTCATGTCTGCACCCGCAGACGGGTCATCTGAATTTTCCCTGCACCCATATCAACCTCGGCCACGAAATCCAGAGGGACATCAACCGGGGTTGCGACCATCTCGGCTGAGACATCAAAGCTCAGGCGCTGGGTGGCCTCCTGTTCATCACGGTCCAGCTTGATCTCGATCGTGTCGGCGATCAGGCGGGGTTCATGTTCGATCAACGTCTCGCGGATCAGGGCGGCGATCTGGCGACCAGCATGGGACGAATTGGACATCTCGCTCATGTCGCCGAAACCGTAGTTAATCACGGATTTCGACACATAGGGGGCATCATCAAGCGGCACGATGGCATCCAGATTGATCGTGTTCATCAGGCTGGCCAGATCAGCGGTCAGATGGGCGCGCAACGTGGCCTCGTCGGTGCCCATACGGCGTTCCTGACTGCGGGCGGTCATCTCGCGGGCACCGTCTTGATAATTGGCTTCGTCCTTGCCCGCATCGCCACTGGCACGGGCGGCGCGAAACACATGCATCAGCGATATCTGGCGGCGGTCCTTTGGGTCGGACCGGCCAGCGGATTTGCGATCTGACGAGTTCGTATTCATGACAGGCAGCTAGATAAAATCTGACATCTCAAGGAAATTCGGGGCCGCAAAGGGCCCCGAAAACTGTCGTTTTGCAATGTCATCGGCAAATGGCCGATTACGCGCTCCACTCTTCGTTCGCGGCAGCATCCCAGCCAGCCAACGATTCAGCACCAGCGGCGCCAGATGCTTCCTGCAGGGTGTAGGCGATTTCGAACTTGCGGAAGTTCAGGGTCAGGTTTTCCTGAATCCGGTCCAGACCATCCTTGGAACCGCCCGTCGCGTAGGACGTGATCATGATGTTTTCCAGCTTAAAGCGGAAATATTCCACAGGCGCGGCACCGCCGGACTTGCGCACAATCAGTTCACCGTTTTCGATGTGCTCACCAGATGCGCAACGCTTGATCAGGTCGTTGGATGCCAGATCAACATATTTGGTCAGGGAAATGTCCTGAATGTTGACCTTGCCGCCACCGCCACCGGCGCCAACATGGGTTGTACCAGACTGGGACATACCCCAGTTCCATGCAAGGACGTCAATCTCGTCCATATGGGTGGAATCCTGGGATTCACCCTTGATGTTGTTTGAGAGTCTAAGAAAAATATCAACAGCCATTATATTACTCCGTTTTGGCCGTCAGCGTGATGAAATGCGCTAACGTGTTGGTGGGGGGAGGGGTCGTCATTTGCCGCTAGGCAGCTTGGATACCAGGCTCATGCCGATATCCATGCCTTCCATCTGGAAGTGCGGTTTGAGGAAAAACTTACCCATGTAGTAGCCGGGGTTTTCCTCGTCTTCTATGACCTGCACCGTTGCACCGGCCAAAGGCTTCTTTGCCTTCTCTTTCTCGGTGGCGCTTTCAGGGTTCGCAGAGACATATTTATTAATCCAGGTCTGTAGATCTTTCTCCAACTGGATGCGATCAGGGCTTTGGCCGATCTTGTCGCGCACCATGCATTTCAGGTAGTGGCTAAAGCGCGAAACAGCAAAGATATAAGGGATACGCGACGACATATTGTCAGAGGCGGTCGCCAGATCATCGACATATTTCTTGGGACGATACAGCGACTGGGCACCGATAAAGGCGGCCTTGTCGGTATGCTTGCGGTGGATCAGGCCAATCAGGCCCGCCTTGCTCAACTCACCCTCACGACGGTCGGTAATGGACACTTCGGTAGGGATTTTCATATCCTTGGACCCGTCGCCGGTATCAAAGGTATGGGTGGGCAGGTTGATCACCTCACCACCAGACTGGACGCCGCGGATTTTCACGGTCCAACCATGTTCCTTATGGGCGCGGTTGATATTGGATGCCATCGCATGGGCGGCATTCATCCAGGCATATTGATTGCCTTCGTGGCCATCGGTCTCTTCGACGAAATCAAATTCTTCAACCACGGCTGTGCCGTCCTGCGTATACGGCTCGCGGGACAAGGCGCGCGGCAGGGTCAGCGCCAGATAACGGGAATTTTCGCTATCACGCAGGCTGTTCCATGCGGCATAATCGGGTGTGTCGAAAATCTCGGACAGGTCAGCTGGGTTGGGCATCTCGGTCCAGTTATCCATGCCCAGCAATGTGGGCGCGGCGGATGAGATGAAGGGCGCATGCGCAGTCGCCGCAATCTTGGACATATCGCGCAGCAGGCCGACATCACCGCTGGAATGATCGAAATAATAGTCGCCGATCAACACGCCAAAGGGCTTGCCGCCCATGGTGCCGAATTCCTGTTCATAAATCTTGGTGAACAGCGGGCTCTTGTCCCATTTTGCACCGGGATAGCGGCGCAGCTCGCTTTTCAGCTCGCCCTTGGACACGTTCATGACATTCACACGAAGGGAGCTGTCGGTCTCTGAATTATTGACGGTATAGGCCAGACCACGCCAGCTGCTTTCCAACTCCTGAAAGTCGGGGGCGTGAATGATCTGGTTGACCTGCTCGGTCAGCTTCTTGTCAATCTTGGCCAGCATCGCACCGATTGTGTCGATGATGTCCTCGGAAATAACCGTCTGGTCATCCAACGCCTCGCGGACAAGGGTGACAACGGCGTTGTCCACCTCTTTGGCGGCCTCATCCGTCCGAGGCTTGATCGTCTGCTTGAGGATATCAGAGAATTCGTCAAGCTCGCTGAGCCCTTCCTGGACCTGAGCGTCTTGTTGTTGCGCGTCTTCTGCCATTTCACATCTTCCTGTTGATCCGCGATCCAATAAGTATACGCCGCATCACGGCGTTTTATTCTGTATCGTCGTCATTTTCTTCTTCGGCCTTGTTGGCCTCGGCCAGTGCGGCCATCAATTCTGGGTCTTCCAGCAACGCTTTCAGGTGGTCCTGCGCTTTTGACTTGCCGTTCATATAACGTGACAGGTTGGCCAGCTGTTCACGGGCCTCCAGCAGCTTGGCAAGGGCGGGCACCTGACGGGCCACCTGTGCCGGGCCAAAATCATCCATCGATGAAAACTCAAGGTTCACGCCAAGCTTGGTGCCACTATCCGGGTCCAGCTTGTTATCAACAGCAAAGGACAGGGCGGGCGAAACGCTCGCCATATAGTCATCCAGCGTAGCAGCGGTGACATCAGTAAAGTTACGTTCAGCCAAGGCAGGCTTTTCAACCTTCGACGCATTTCCCGACAGATCAGACATCACGCCCATAACAAATGGCAACTCAACCATTTTCTCACTGTCATACGGATCAGCATAAGAGATATTCACCCGTGGCGGGCGATTGCGTTTGATAAATCCGGTGGCGGAATCTGATGGCATCTAATCTCTCCTCAATATCGGCAACATGAAACTTTGTCTTCCCTTTGAAGTCAACGGCATTCGCAGCATAACACATGCAAACTCTGGTTGTATGTGCTCAATCACACAGGAGCCGCTGGCGGTAACAAATCTGCGACAATCGCTGCAAAATCTTTGTCCAGATATGTCCGCGCCTTGAACAGCAAAACCGGGATCGGGCTGGCGGGTTCGCGGATGCGAAAATATTCTTCGACAGAACCGATCAACGGGGCAACACTGGCGCGGTTTTCGATCACCGGCGGCGGCCCGGGATCGGCATCAACATCAGGGCTAGCCTGGCCTGCGCCTTCGCCAGCCAGCATCTTTAGCCGGTCCATATATAGCACAAAACCGCTTTCGCCTCCGAATGTCATCTTGGTCTGATTGGCCTGCTCGGGCATCAGCGTTTCAATCGCTTCAACCAGCGGGCGACCCACCAGCAACCGGGCCTGTGTGATCAACAGCAGTGACGGGGCGGCGGGTTCATGCGTGGCCAGATAGGATTCTAACGTGGTCAGGATCTGCAAAGCGGCGGCACGATTGGGCACGCTTGTGCTGGGGACCAAAGCCGGGGCAGGTTGCGCTGTGGGTGCGGCAGCGTCTGGTGCGGCATCGTCGCCCGGTGCTTCGGCCTGATCAGCGGGGGCCGCTTCAGTTGCAGGGGCAGATACCCCATCGGCAGACCACGGCGCCAGATCACTGCGGCCATCATTGATCAGCTTCTGGATATCAGCAATCAGGCTTTGCGTTTGCGACAAGGCCGGGGTGAACGGGGCATCAAGCCGCAAACAGGCTGAGGTGATGCGCGCCAGCGCATCCGCAGCCTTGGACAATGCAGCATGGGATGCCTCGACTGCCTGACTATTGCCCGGCGCCGCCAGTTCAGACAGCATCGTGCCACTGCTTAGCCCCACCTCGCCTTCGCGCGGCTCTGCGGCACCATTGGCAACAGTATAGCGGCGGAATGATACTTCCCCAGCACCAGCTAGATTGGCATATTGCAATGGCAGCAGCACCGTACTGGACCCGCTTAGCTCATCAATCGCACCACGGCGTTCTGACCCATCAAGCGGATGCACATCCGCCGGAAACGTCTCCATCACCAGCGCAAGACCTTCCAGCGCGTCGGCAAAATCAGGCAAACGGCCCGCAAGAATCATCATCCGGGCCAACAATGACAACAGACGGACATCGCGGCTGCGTTCCAGCAACGCGGTAACCGTCTTTTTCTCGGTGGCGTGGGGGATCGACTTGGGATCAAAAAGGGTGCCGGGGGTGAACTCATCATCCGGCCCCTTGATACCGGGCAGGAAATACCGCTCCGGCATCCGGCTCTCGGCCTCATAGTAGTAATCGACGAATGCAGGCTCGTCCGTGGCTTCCAGATCAGGGCCGCACGGGGCATCCTCTGACACCGGGGCGGTGAGCCAGTCAAAACTCATGACATATCCTTCGCGGCAGGCAGCAATCCGGCAACCAATACAAAACCAATAAAATATTCACACACAGCAAGGTGCCGTGCAGGCGGGCAAGGGTCAAGCAAGGGATTCCAGACCCTTGCGACAGTGTTGCCTATTCGCGCGATGCGGCAACAGCGGCGGCATAGCTTTCCGCGAAATGGCGCAGGAACACGTCAAGCATGCCGTTTTCGGTATTGGCGGCCTTGGCATCCCAGCGTTTGACGAACTCGTCCCAGGATTTGCGACGCCCACCCGCCAGCAACCCACCGCCCGTCGCCTCTTCAATCGCTTCGGGGGATAAATCCTCCAACAGCTTGATCAGGGCGGGCTGGATCGCGGCAAAAACGGCCATCTGGTGGGTTTTGACATCCTGCAAGGCCGACGTCATCCCCTCGCCCCCGGTCATGAACCCTTCGCGCGGTTGCAAAAACATCACCTCCAACGCCTGCGCGGGGTCGGGCAGAAACTTCAGCGGGTTGTTATTGGCCGCCCCCATCATGGTGCGGTCACCACCGCGTGTAAACTGCTTGGCAGCGGCACGATCCTGCAGCAAGGCCATCAATTCGGCAGCGGATTGCTGCATGGTGCGGCCCAATTCACGCGCAAGGGCGGTGGCATCCGCAGACGTGCCAGCAGGCGGCGGGGGCAGACCCGCACCTTCGCAAAACGCGGCCAAAACGGCGGCACCATTATCCGGCGCGGCGGCCTGGGGTGGCGTCGCAACAGGCATTGGGGCGGGGGCAGGAACCGGCGATGCTACAGCGGACGGCGCGGCTGGGGCCGGACCATCACCAAATGGCGATTCTGATCCGCTTAGCGGTGATGGGGCAGCCGCAGGGACAGGTGCAGGCGCGGCCGCTGGCGGCGGCACGGGGTTCACAATGAAATCGCTCGCAAAATCGTCAAACGCGCGGGGATCAGGGCGGGGGTTCACATCAATCGGGGCGGCAGGGGCAGAATCAACCGCCCAAGGATCGCCGTCATCAACAGCGGGCGGCGGGGGTGGCGCCGGATCATGCGCCGGGGCAGGAGCAGGAGCACCCGCGCCCAACTGCACGACGATAAAGTAATGACCAACCTGAAACCGGTCCCCTTGCTGCAACAGATATTCACCTTCGATCCGATGGCGCTGACCATCCAGAAAGACGCCATTGGTCGACAAATCCTTCAGGAAATAGGCATTATCGCGATAGATAACCTCGAAATGACGGCTCGAGATATGGCGCTGCGGATCAGGCAAGGACCAGTCGGATGACGACGACCGACCCACGGTCAGCCCCTGCCCCGTCACCGTGACCGAGGTCGGCCCGCCATCCGGCAGACTGTCATAATTCTCGATCCGCAACGTCAGGGTCATGCAGCGTCGTACCTAATCAAATGAAACCGTGAACCCGCTAATAAACCTTGAAAAGCGATTCCGCCATGTCGATGAAGCGGGCCAGAAAGATCGGGCGGCGGGACAGTTCAGCCCGGGCAAGACAGGACAGGATCGATGTGTTGATCGCCTTTGGGGCGCGGCTGGGATGCACCGGGGCGGGATCATTGGGGGCAATCGACCCGCCCGACCAGCCCACAGCCAAGGCCAGATGAACACCCGGGGACTTGGCCGGGGCGAAAAGCGCCTCGCGCATTACATGATGCCGCAATGCGTTGTCAGGGCGGCCAATCCAGGATGCGACCAGTTCCATCATCTGCCGGTCCAACGGGGTCAGGGCATCGGGCATATTGCGCAGGCATTCATGACACCACCAAATGGCCAGCTTTGGCTGGATCGCAAAGGCAGTCACGGTAATCGCCTCTTCGGGGGTCGTGGACTGGCGCAGGCGCATCAGATAATCCAGCGCCTCTTCCTCGGGGCGGGGGCGCTGCTGGGTCACTTCGGCCAATTGCGGGATCGCCTGATAAAGATCGGCCAATGTATCATATCGTGTCGCCACCGCCGGGGGACGGGTCTTTTCCTCTTCAAGTGGCGGGGCGTCATCTGGGGACATGAAAAGACCAAATTCAATACAATCAGCAGTAATGCAGAGTTTCAGCAGTTGAACCGCAGGCGTCAAGCACGGTTTTGGATCGCCGCCACAAAACCGTGACGTGTGGTCAGACTGGACCAACGCACAAGCCGCGATACATGCTGATCAAAATCGAAAGGCGCGCGATGAACCTACGCCCCGTACTTGTCTATCGTTGGATCGTTTTTCTGCTGGCTGCGGGCTATTGCCTGCGGATGCTGATCCTTGGGGATTTCAGCGGGAATTTCGGGGGGCCGTTTCGATTTCTGACAATCTGGGCACTGTTCCTGTCCTTCTTTGCCGCCAGCCGGATGATGGCAATCGAAGAAGGGCGCAGCGAAAACCGCTGGGACGGGCTGGTCAGCATGGTGGCCGTGCTCAACACCATGGTCGTCTTCTTGTACTGGCGACTTTACTTCGCAGATCCAAACTCCGTGACGCGAAACGGCGAATTGGGAATCTGGCATCTGGAACTTTACCTGCACGGGCTGGGGCCGCTGTTGCAGGTCATCGATGCGGTGTTCATCCATCGCAGCTTTCGCAAACTGCAAACGGCCATCGGCTGGCTGCTGGGGGTGATCGGGGCCTATGTGCTTTGGGCGGAACTGATCGTGCAGCGCTTTAACGCCAAACCGGTTGGGGATGTCACCTCCGGCCTGCCCTACCCGTTCCTGAATAATCTGGAACTGCCACAACGGATGATCTTTTATGGCAGCAACATCGCCACGGCGGTTGTGCTCCTGCTGATCTATGCCGGGTTGGCCTGGGCCGTCAGGCGCCGATTTCGTGGGCCAGTAACGCCTTAAGGCCGCTGCGATAATCGGGATAAAGCAACGCGACACCCAGCTCATCCTTGATCCGATCATTCCGCACCTTCTTGCTTTCGGCATAGAAACTGCGGGCCATGGGCGTCATGTCAGCAGTCGCAAAGTCCTCGGCCTCCGGCACAGGCACGCCCAGCAATTCGGCGGCATAGGCGATCACATCCTCTGGCGGGGCCGGATCATCATCACAGACATTATAGGCAGCCCCCGGATTGGGGCGGGCGATGGATGCGGCAAGCACCCTTGCGATATCGGCCACATGGGTCCGGCTGAACACCTGACCCGGTTTGATGATGCGGCGGGCGGTGCCATTGCGGACCTTGGAAAACGGACCACGGCCCGGTCCATAAATCCCGGCAAGACGAAAGATATGCAGCGGCAGATCAGGGATGTCGGCCCATGCGGCCTCTGCCGCGACACGGGCAATCCCGCGCTTGGTGGAGGGGGTCAGCGCGGTCGCCTCATCCACCCAATCGCCCTGATGATCGCCGTAAACACCGGTGGTGGACAGATAGCCCACCCATTCAAACTGCCCCGCACGGGCGGCAATTTCGGCCTTCAGCGTGGCCAGCACCGGATCGCCTTCATCACCTGGCGCGGCAGAAATCAGAACATGCGTGGCCGCATCCAGCGCCGGGATCATATCGGCACCGGGCCAGATACGGGGCTCCACCCCATCAGCCATCAGGCGGGGGGCCTTATCCTCTGCTCTTGTGGTGCCAATGACGCGCCAATCCTGCGGCAACAGGATACGGGCCAGTGCCTGCGCGCTATAGCCATGACCAAATGACAGTAAGGTTTTTTCCATGATGCCACTGGTGCATCAGGGCATCGAAATGCGCAAGCCCGTCAGGCGCGGTAAAGCACAGCACAATAGAACCCATCGCCCCCGTCCAATGGGGTGAACCGCTTTTCTTCTGCCAGCGAAAACTGCGGATGACGGCCCAGAAAGGCCTGCACCTGATCTGCGTTTTCGGCATCCAGCAATGAACATGTGGCATAGACGAGGTGGCCCTGCGGCCTCACAAATTGGGCGGTCTGATCCAGAATCGCGCGCTGCACCTGCACCGTCTGGTCCAGCTTTTCTGGGGTCAGCAACCACTTGCCCTGCGGATCACGCCGCCACGATCCGCTGCCCGAACAGGGCGCATCAACAAGCACGGTGTCAAATGGCGGCGCATCTTCGACCTCTGGCAATGTCACCTGCGTGACATCAACCCCCGCCCGCGCAGCACGCGCTGGCAGGTCCTTCATCCGACGGGGTTCTGCATCATGGGCCACAAATTCACCCTGCACACGCCCGGCCACCGCCAAAACCTTGCCGCCACCCCCGGCACAGAAATCCAACAGTCTTTCCCCCGGGCGCAGCGGCACCATATCGGCAACCGCTTGTGACGACGCATCCTGCAACTCCACCTTGCCTTGCAAATAGGGCTGCGCGTTCCTGATCTTTCTTGCGCCAGCGGTGACCGCAACCGCCGCCGGGGATAGCGGATGCAGCTGGCACTCAATCCCCTCCGCTGACAACGCGGCAATTGCGTCATCGCGGCGCAACTTTGCCAGATTAACCCGCAGATGAACCTGCGCGCGGCTACGCATCGCATTGGCAATTTCCGTTGTGGTATCGCCCAACGTATCGCGCAGATCAGACCAAAGCCATTGTGGAAAATCCGCAGCTTCTGACGTGTCAGGCTGCGGCACATGACCCGCCGCGCGTTCCGCATCTGTCAGGGGCGCGGGGGCATAAGGGCCCGCGCCGAACACATCGTCCGGGTCCTGCCCACTGTCCCTGACAAGGCCAAGCAGCAGCGCACGACCGTCCGCACCACCACCCAACGCCGCCAAACTCCGTTTGCGCCGCAGAACATTATAAACCAGATCGGCAATCGCCGCTCGATCCTTGGACCCGGCATAGCGGTTCTTGCGGCCCCATTCCGCCAAAGCACGATCGGCCAGGGCACCGTCCAGAATACGGTCCGTCAATTCAATTGCGGCGTTTATGCGTGCAGCCGGGGTCATGGTAATCTTCTACTTTATTTTCTAGGCTCCAAATCATGGAAAATGATCCGGATGTCGATGACGCATATGCCATGTCCTCCGCCGCAGAGGTCAAGGCGCTTTATCGGACATGGTCGCATAGCTACGACACCGGCTTTCACGACGGGCAAGGCTATCAATTACCGCGGGCGGTGGCGATGGCGTTCCAGGGCGCGGGCGGGCAAGGGCCAATACTGGATGTGGGGGCTGGCACCGGGCTGGTCGGGGCGCATCTGGCTGACGCAGGGATCGGGCCCGTTGACGGGATCGATCTGTCGGATGAGATGCTGCAAGTGGCCGCGATGAAAGGGCATTACCGTACATTGCAACCCGGTGACGTGACAACCAAGCTGGACCTGCCTGCACAGCATTATAACGGAATCGTCAGCGCGGGGACATTCACCCTGGGCCATGTCGGACCCGCCGCATTGGAAAACCTGCTACCTGTGGCGGCACCCGGCGCGCTATTCGTGATTTCAGTCAACATCGTGCATTTCGACAGGGCCGGGTTTGGACAAACCTTGAACGGTTTTGGTGATAGGGTTCATGACCTGACAACCCGCGACATCCGCATCTATGACGACCGGGCGGACGATCATCACCGCAACGACATGGCGCGGCTGATCAGCTTCCGCAAAGCCTAATCAAAAAAAATCGAAAATACCGGGAATAAACCCCGAACCCTATGCGTAACCCTATCACAAGGGCGCTCAATTACGGATGTGTCTTGGGTCAGTCACGCGGGTTTTGGACCAGTCATTGTGTGAAATCGTACCGCCGCGTGACCCCAACGGCGTGCAGGGGTTGTCCCACCCCTGCACGCCATTTTTATGCAGCATAGGGCGACCCTTCATCATCCAAAATCGCCTTCAATTCAGCCAGATGGCGGATATCCTGCTCGGGATAGGCTTCCAATTCCTGCGCGGTCTTTTCGGCCACCGCATCAGGCAACACACGCAGCGGCAGACCGGTCTGCAAGGCGCGGATATAGGTCTCGCACGACCGTTCAAAATAATACATCCGATTAAATGTCTCGGCCACAGTTTCGCCGATCACCAGCACACCGTGATTGCCCATGATCATGACCCGTTTGGACGGATCATCAAACAAGGCGGCACAACGTTCGCCTTCTTCCTCAAACGCCAACCCGCCATAACCGTCATCAATCACATAGCGATTGAAAAACGTGCAGCAGTTCTGATCAATCGGGGGCAAGCGGCTGTCCTGCAAAGACGCCAGCACGGTCGCAAAGATCGAATGCACATGCATCGCACAACGGGCATGGGGGACCAGCCGGTGGATACCGCCATGCAGGCCCCATGCGGTCGGGTCCGGGGCGTTCGGGCGACGCAGCGTATCAGGATCATTGGCATCAACCACAATCAGATCGCTGGCTTTGATCCGGGCGAAATGCATCTGGTTGGGGTTCATCAGAAACCGGGTGCCATCATCATTAATGGCAAGGCTGAAATGGTTCGCCACCCCTTCATGCAGGTTCATGCGGGCGGTCCAGCGGAATGCGGCGGCCATATCCACCCGCTCTGCCCAGTTGTCGATATTGGGATGTGTCATGACGGGCCTCCATTCTTGCCAGCGCTGATCAGACATGAAAGTTAAACACAGATCAACCAAAGGATCGGGGTTCAAATGGCCACCAATATCGCCCTTGTCGGGATCGGCAAAATCGCCGTGGATCAGCATGTGCCAGCCATCAACGCAAGCGATGACTGGACACTGGCAGCAACGGTTAGCCGGTCGGGCACAGTCGACGGTGTGCCCACCTTCACCAATTTTGATCAGATGCTGGCCGACAGGCCCGACATCCCGGTCATATCGCTCTGCCTGCCGCCAGTGCCGCGCTATGATTACGCGGCCAAGGCGATTGCGGCGGGGCGACATGTCATGCTGGAAAAACCGCCCGGCGCGACATTGGCAGAGGTCCATGCCCTGCAAGCCATGGCCGCGCACGCCGGGGTCAGCCTTTATGCGACATGGCACAGCCGGATGGCGCGCGGGGTCGCACCGGCCAGGGCTTGGCTGGCGGACAAGGTGATCACCCGCGCCCATATCAACTGGAAGGAAGACGTGCGCCGCTGGCATCCGGGTCAGCATTGGGTGTTTGAACCGGGCGGGATGGGCGTGTTTGATCCAGGCATAAACGCCCTGTCGATCATCACCGAAATCCTGCCGCAACCGATGCATCTGCAACACGCGACATTGGAATTCCCATCCAATTGCGACACGCCGATCAGCGCACAGATGCAATGGACGGGCAATGTCAGCGGCGATTTCGACTGGCGACAGGAAGGGCCGCAAAGCTGGGATATCCATGTCGAAACCGATGCAGGGAACCAGACGCTGCATGATGGCGGCGCACGGCTTTTGATTGATGGGGCAGAGGTGGAGGCAGGGAACGACCGCGAATACCCCGCCCTTTATGACCGGATGGCGGAACTGGTCAAAACCAACGCATCCGATGTGGACCTGTCACCAATGATCCATGTGGCCGATGCCCTGACATTGGGCAAACGGGTAACAGTCGCGGCATTCGACCTCTAGGAGGGCCAAGGATAGGTTTGCGCCCGACCCCGAGGGCGGGGGTGATTGGGGCACGGCCAAATCAAAAGACGTAAGGGATACAGTATGTTGAACCGTTGCAGTTTCGCGCCCGCCCTGGGGGGCGGGGTCGGGCGCGAACCGGATCGCACGCGATCCGGGGGCTGTTCGGTCAAACTGACAGGTACTGTTGCTAGGAGGGCCGAAATTGACCTATGACTTCATCATCGTGGGCGGCGGATCAGCCGGATCCACCATGGCCGCGCGCCTGTCCGAAGACCCCAATACCAGCGTATGTTTGCTAGAGGCGGGCGGTGATGGAAACGGCATTCTGGTGCGGGCGCCCGTCGGGGTGGTCGCAATGCTGCGGGGACAGCCGAAAATCAACAACTGGGCCTTCCAGACAGAACCTCAACCGGGGCTGAACGGGCGCAGGGGGTATCAACCACGCGGCAAGGCGCTAGGCGGGTCAAGTGCGATCAACGCCATGCTTTACGTGCGCGGCCAGCGACAGGATTACGATGGCTGGGCCGATCTGGGCAATGATGGCTGGGATTGGGACAGCGTGCTGCCCTATTTCAAAAAGGCGGAAAACAACGTGCGCGGGGCGGATGCGATCCATGGGAACAGCGGCCCCTTACACGTGTCCGACCAGAAAGCACCGCGGCCAATATCGGACGCCTTTATCGAAGCCAGTGGTGAAATGCAGATCCGCAGAACCGATGATTTCAATACCGGCGACAATGAAGGCGCAGGATATTGGCAAACCACGATCCATCACAGTGCCGACAAAAACGGGGAACGCTGTTCGGCAGCGGCGGGTTACCTGTTTCCAGTGATGGGCAAGCGGCCCAACCTGACAGTCATCACAAAGGCCCATGCGACAAAGCTGATCTTTGACGGCAAACGCGCCGTTGGGGTGGCCTACAGACAGGGTCGGCAGGAAAAACAGGTCAGCGCGAATAAAGAGGTGATCCTGTGCGGCGGGGCGTTCCAGTCACCACAGCTTTTGCAACTCTCCGGGGTCGGACGGGCAGACGACATCACCCCACATGGGATCGACATGGTGCATGACCTGCCCGGCGTCGGGCAAAACCTGCAAGACCACATCGATTTTACCCTGGCCTACCGGACCAAAGACACCGACAATTTCGGCATCGGGTTCCGTGGGGCGGCCAAGCTGATCGGCGAGATGCTCAAATGGCGCAAGCACGGCAATTCCATGATCGCCTCCACCATCTCTGAATGCGGTAGTTTCTTCAAAACCGATCCGGGGCTTGAACGGCCCGACATACAGACGCATTTCGTGATCTCCATCGTCGATGACCACGCGCGCAAGCTGCATTGGGGCTATGGCTATTCCTGCCATGTCTGCGTGCTGCGGCCACATGCGCGTGGGACGGTGACACTGAAATCGGGCGACCCACTGCAAGCCCCGGCGATTGATCCGCAATTCCTCAGCGATGATCGCGATTTGCGGACCCTGATCAAGGGCAGCAAGATGGCGCGCGCAGCGTTGGAAGCACCAACCATGGCGCGGTTCAAGTATAAGGAAATGTTCGGCATGACCGACAACATGACCGATGCGCAATGGGAACAGCATATCCGCAGCCGGGCCGATACGGTTTATCACCCGGTCGGGACCTGCAAGATGGGCGCTGACGATATGGCGGTGGTCGACAGCCAGTTACGGGTGCATGGGATGCAAGGGCTGCGGGTTGTTGATGCGTCGATCATGCCCTTGCTGATCTCGGGTAACACCAATGCACCGACGATCATGATCGCTGAAAAAGCGGCTGACATGATCAAATCAACCTATGCGCCGTGACGGCTGATCAATTCTGCCCAAATCCTTAACAGCCTGTTCATCCTTTGACTGCACGCTTCGTTAAAGGGGGGCTTCCGGCTTTCGGGGTCCGACGCTTTGCCGACGTCTGGCCGACGCTTTGCCGACAGCGGTTTTCGCCATGAAATAAGGCGTTAACCTTCGATTCGGCTCCATCTGTGCAATGCACCGTGCGCACCCCCCACCGAACGTTGCGTTGCCAGTTTTCAAACTGCCAAAAATTTACCATTTGATAAAAAATGAAACTGTGGCAGGCTACACCCAACCAGCCACGACAGGAACCAGCCATGTCCAGCCCGCAAAACAGCCCGATGACACCCGGCATTGCCGCAGGTCGTCTGCCGCAGGAAACCCTTGCCGATAACTTCGCTGATCTGCACGCGCCCTTTGCCCCGCACGAGGCGGCAGTGGCCGCAGATCGCTGCTATTTCTGTCATGACGCGCCCTGCGTGACGGCCTGCCCGACAGATATCGACATCCCGCTTTTCATCCGGCAAATCAGCACCGGCACGCCAGAAGCAGCTGCAAAAACTATCTTTGATAGCAATATCTTAGGTGGAATGTGCGCCCGCGTCTGCCCGACGGAGGATCTGTGCGAACAGGCCTGCGTGCGCGAAATCGCCGAAGGCAAACCCGTCGAAATCGGGCGGCTACAACGGCACGCGACAGACACGCTGATGGCCAAGCAAAGCCACCCCTATCAGCGCGCGCCAGAGACCGGCAAGAAAGTCGCCGTTGTGGGCGCAGGTCCAGCCGGGCTTGCCTGCGCGCACAGGCTGGCAATGCACGGGCATGACGTGACAATCTATGACGCCGCCGACAAACCCGGCGGGCTGAACGAATTTGGCATTGCCGCCTATAAATCAACCGATAACTTCGCCGCGACCGAGGTCGACTGGCTGCTAGGCATCGGCGGGATCACCATTAAAACCGGCATGCGGCTGGGCGATAATCTGTCGCTCGATGATCTGACAGGCTGCTTTCCAGCGGTCTTTCTCAGCGTCGGTCTGGGCGGTGTGAACGCGCTGCACAGCGAAGGCGAAGACAAAAGTGGCGTGCGCGATGCCGTTGAATTTATTGCAGAATTACGACAAGCCAGCGACCTTGCAACCCTCCCTGTCGGTCGCGACGTGGTGGTGATCGGCGGCGGTATGACCGCCGTCGACGCTGCTGTGCAATCCAAATTGCTGGGCGCGCAAAACGTCACCATCGCGTACCGGCGTGGCCGCGACGCGATGAGCGCCAGCACCTTTGAACAGGACCTCGCCGCGTCCAAAGGCGTGCGGCTGATGTTCAACCTGCAACCCACCGCGATCTATGGCGATGGTGCCGCAGGCGAAATTGAATTGGAATATACCAGCGACGATGGCAGCGGCCTGAAAGGCACTGGCGAAACCATCCGCCTGCCCGCCGATCAGGTATTCAAAGCAATCGGACAGACCCTTGAAACAACTGGGGGTCTAGACCTCGAAGGGCGCAAGATCGCCGTCACCGGGGCGGGTCGCACAAGTCGCAAAGGCGTCTGGGCCGGGGGCGATTGCGCGTCTGGCGGCGACGACCTGACCGTGACCGCCGTGGCCGAAGGGCGCGACGCGGCGATGGATATCCACGCGACGCTTTCTGCCTGATCTGTGCTATGCTGGATGCGGAAATAACAGCGCCGGAGGATGAGATGGAAACGCTCGAAACCCGCGTGGCCGCGCATTACACCACGCAAGACCTGCTGGAACGTATCGAAAAAGCACTGCAAGAACAGGGCGTTGACGTCGCAACTGTCGATGACCTGAAACCGGTGGATGAATTTCACACCGGCGGGTTGGAAGCGACAGATGCGCTTTTGTCGCAGCTTGAGATCACGCCGGAAACACGCGTTCTCGACATTGGCTGCGGCCTGGGTGGCACAGCCCGCCACATCGTGCATCGCTACGGGGCGCATGTGACCGGCATTGATCTGACGCCGCTTTTTGTTGAGGTCGGCAACGCCTTGAACGCCCGCGTCCATCTGGACGAAGCGATTGATCTGAAAGTGGCTTCTGCCACGGCGCTGCCCATGAAAGACGCGGCATTCGATCTTGTGACAATGTTCCATGTCGGCATGAATATCGCTGACAAGGAACACCTGTTTGCCGAAGCGGCCCGCGTCCTGAAACCAGGCGGGCGTTTCGCCCTTTTTGACGTGATGCGTGATGACAGCGCGGATGACCTGCAATTCCCGCTGCCCTGGTCCGAAAAACCGCAAACCTCATTTGTTGATCCCGGATCTGCCTATGAAGAAGCCGGCGCCGCTGTTGGGCTGGCCCTGCACGGGCAGCGTTACCGGCGCGATTTCGCGCTTAGCTATTTTTCCCATGTTTTTCAGGCGATTGAAAAGGTAGGCGGCCCACCGCCCTTGGGGATTCACTTGTTGATGGGCGACACGGCTGGCGAGAAGCTGAAAAACTACGTGGCAAATGTCGAGGCACATCGGATCGCCCCGGTAGAGATGATTTTTGACAAGCCCTGACCAAGGGCAGGAAAGGAAAGCACATGGCTGATCTGACGACAGAGTTTCTGGGCATCAAATCCCCAAATCCGTTCTGGCTCGCCTCCGCACCGCCAACCGACAAGGAATACAATGTACGCCGCGCGTTTGAGGCCGGTTGGGGCGGTGTCGTCTGGAAAACGCTTGGCGCTGAAGGGCCGCCCGTCGTCAATGTCAACGGACCACGCTACGGCGCAATCTATGGGGCCGACCGGCGGTTACTGGGGCTAAACAACATCGAACTCATTACCGACAGACCGCTTGAGGTGAACCTGGAAGAGATCACCCGCGTGAAGGCAGACTATCCCGACCGGGCGATCATCGTGTCGATCATGGTGCCGTGCGAGGAACAGGCATGGAAAGACATCCTGCCGCGTGTCGCCGCAACCGGCGCGGATGGAATCGAGCTGAATTTCGGCTGCCCGCATGGGATGTCCGAACGCGGCATGGGTGCAGCCGTTGGTCAGGTGCCCGAATATATCGAAATGGTTACCCGCTGGTGCAAACAGTATTACGACAAACCGGTGATCGTGAAACTGACGCCCAACATCACCGATGTGCGCAAACCAGCCGCCGCTGCCATGCGTGGTGGGGCGGATGCGGTCAGCCTGATTAACACCATTAATTCAATTACATCGGTGAACCTTGATACAATGTCACCGGAACCGTCGATTGATGGGAAGGGATCGCATGGCGGCTATTGCGGCCCCGCGGTAAAGCCCATTGCTATGTCCATGGTCTCGGAAATCGCCCGTAGTCCCGACACCCACGGGCTGCCAATCAGCGGTATCGGCGGCATCACCACATGGCGTGACGCAGCAGAGTTCATCAGCCTTGGTTGCGGCAATGTGCAGGTCTGCACGGCGGCCATGACCTATGGTTTCAAAGTCGTCCAAGAAATGATCAGCGGCCTGTCACAATGGATGGATGAAAAGGGCTACACATCGGTCGAGGAGGTCGTCGGTCGCGCCGTGCCAAATGTGACAGACTGGCAATATCTGAACCTCAACTACGTGGCCAAGGCGAAAATCAGTCAGGATGATTGCATCAAATGCGGACGCTGCTATGCGGCCTGTGAAGACACCAGTCATCAGGCAATCGCGATGTCCGATGATCGCACATTCACTGTGATCGATGAAGAATGCGTCGCCTGTAACCTCTGCGTTGATGTCTGCCCCGTCGAAAACTGTATCACGATGGAGCCAATGGCGCCCGGAACGATTGACCCGCGCACAGGCAAGACCGTTGAAAAGGAATATGCTAACTGGACCACGCACCCCAACAACCCCGGTGCCGTGGCCGCCGAATAAACCGCATCTACAGACTTTTCGTCACGAAGACGTTGTTGGGTTACACATGCACGGTCAGATGATCGGGCGCGCAAATGATGACAAACTGATCGGCACACTCAAGAAGATGAAACCCCCGGCGCGTAACCTCGGCAATCATGGCGTCGCGACCCACCTCCCGCTCGACATCACGAACGGCACGTCTGACAACCCCACCTGACAATGCAGCTTTTGCGCTAAAAAGCTGATGAAAAAACGCAGGGTTTCCCTTTGCAAAACGAGTGTGGCGCATCTGGATCTGTCTCATGTGCTGACGCTATGCGCAGCATGGTTTAGAAAACATTACCGCCAGACCAGATGTTATGGCCGCAAAATGCTGCGCATCACGTGGTCCAGAAACGGACCCGCCCCGGCAAAAGGATCATCGGTGTCCAACACCGCGCGCACCTGCACATCAAAATCAGCATAATGCTGGGTCAGCGCCCAGATCGAAAAGATCAAATGATGCGGGTCGACATCCGCAATCTGACCCGCCTTTGACCACCCTTTGATGATGGCAGCCTTTTCTTCAACCAATACCCGCAACTCGCCGCTAAGATGATTGGCGATATGCGGGGCGCCCTGGACAATTTCATTGGCGAACAAGCGGCTTTCGCGGGGGTAATCCCGGCTCATGTCTAACTTACGGCGCGCATAGCCGACAATTTCGGCCACAGGATCGCCATCCTTGTCCATCTGATGCAATGGGGCCAGCCAGGTCTCCAATAGCCGTTCAAGCAGGGCCGTGTAGATCGCATCCTTTGACGGGAAATAATAAAGCAGGTTGGGCTTTGAAAGCCCAGCCGCGGCCGCAATCTGATCAAGCGTAGAGCCCCGAAACCCAAATTGCGAAAAGACGTCCAGGCCCGCCGTCAGGATCGCCGCCCTGTTGCGTTTCTGGATACGGGTCGGCGGCTTGGTCATGATCTGCCTTTGCTCAAATATCAGGCGGCTGCACAATATCATGCCCCACCACACGCGGAAAACTTGACTGCCTGCGCCCCTCTGTTAGCGTTGATTTGACCAGTTGGTCAAACAAAGATGAAGGAGAGCCCAATGCCATCCCCCGGAGAGAACCTGCGTATCAACGGTGAACGTCTGTGGGACAGCCTGATGGAAATGGCCAAGATCGGCCCCGGTATCGCTGGCGGTAACAACCGGCAGACCCTGACCGACGAAGACAGCGAAGGCCGCCACCTGTTTCAGAAATGGTGCGATGCGGCTGGCTGCACCATGGGCGTGGATGAGATTGGCAATATGTTCGCGCGCCGCGAAGGTACCGACCCCGACGCATTGCCGGTCTATGTCGGCTCGCACCTGGATACACAGCCGACGGGCGGTAAGTATGATGGCGTGTTGGGTGTGCTTGGTGGTCTTGAGATTTTGCGCACGCTGAATGATCTGGATATCAAAACCAAACATCCCATCGTCGTCACCAACTGGACGAATGAGGAGGGCACGCGCTACGCCCCCGCCATGCTCGCATCCGGCGTCTTTGCGGGCAAACATACGCTCGAGTGGGCCAATGACCGGGTCGATGCGGATGGCAAACGGTTCGGGGATGAGCTGGAGCGGATCGGCTGGAAAGGCGCGGAAAAGGTCGGTGATCGCAAGATGCACGCTTTCTTTGAACTGCACATCGAACAGGGGCCAATTCTAGAGGCTGAAGGCAAGGATATCGGCGTTGTCACCCACGGGCAGGGCCTGCGCTGGATCGAATGCACGGTGACGGGCAAGGAAAGCCACACAGGCTCCACCCCGATGCATATGCGCAAAAACGCGGGGCGCGGCCTCGCCCTGATCACCGAACTGGCCCACGAAATCGCAATGAAGAACCAACCCAATGCCGTGGGGGCCATCGGCCATATCGACGTCTACCCAAACAGCCGGAACATCATCCCCGGCAAGGTGGTGTTCACCGTCGATATGCGGACCCACCTGCTGGACAAGTTGAACGCGATGGTGGCCGAACTGATGGAGCGCGCGCCGAAGCTGTGCGAAGACATCGGGGTGTCGTTTGAGGCTGAAATCGTCGGCCAATTCGACCCGCCTGCCTTTGACGAAAGCTGTGTTGCAGCTGTGCGCAACGCGGCAGAGCGGCTGGGTTACAGCCACATGGATATCGTTTCCGGCGCGGGGCATGACGCCTGCTGGATCAACGACCTCTACCCGACATCGATGGTCATGTGCCCCTGCGTGGACGGGCTGAGCCATAACGAGGCCGAAGAAATCAGCTCCGAATGGGCGCGGGCGGGGACCGATGTGCTGTTCCACGCGGTGGTCGAGACGGCGGAGATTGTGGGGTGAGCGTGACCCAAAGAATACCCGTCCCGGGCTTGACCCGGGACCTTATGGAGAAACCCGTTGGAGGTCCCGGGTCAAGCCCGGGACAGGGTATCGATTTATCAATTGTTAATCATAAATGCGCAGCCTTAGTGCATGCCGCATTTCGTTTACATCATGTCTTCACGCCCCGGTGGTGCGGTCTATGTCGGACGCGCCAAGGATTTACGTGCGCGGGTCGTAACCCATCGCGCCGGGCTGTCGCAACACACAACCAAATACAAAATCAAGACGTTGGTTTGGTTCGAGCAGCACAACGACTTCGTAACAAGCCTCCGACGCGAACGCAGTATCAAACACTGGCGCCGAACTTGGAAAGACCAGCTTATACAAGAAGCCAACCCTCATTGGCAGGATATCACCGCCCAAATCCCTACCTGAGCCACCATGAGGTCCCGGCTCAAGGCCGGGACGGGTGAAGACAGGGAGAAACACATGACCAAAGTCATCAAAAACGGAACCATCGTCACCGCTGATTTGACCTATAAGGCAGACGTGCTGATCGACGGCAGCAAGATCATTGAGATTGGGCCGAATCTGTCAGGCGACGAACAACTCGATGCCACCGGGTGCTATGTCATGCCCGGCGGTATTGATCCGCATGTGCATCTGGAAATGCCCTTCATGGGCACCTATTCCACCGATGATTTTGAAAGCGGCACGCGCGCAGCCCTCGCAGGCGGCACCACAATGGTAGTCGATTTCTGCCTGCCCAATCAGGGCGAAAGCCTGCTGGATGCGATCAAGCGCTGGGACAATAAATCGACCCGCGCCAATTGCGATTATTCCTTCCACATGGCCGTCACCTGGTGGGGCGAACAGGTGTTCAACGACATGAAAACCGTGATCGAGGATCGGGGCATCAACACGTTCAAGCACTTCCTCGCCTATAAAGGCGCGCTGATGGTCAATGATGATGAGCTTTATTCCAGCTTCAACCGTCTGGCCGAACTGGGCGGCATCGCCATGGTCCATGCCGAGAACGGCGATGTGGTCGCTGAACTGTCGGCAAAGCTGCTGGCCGAGGGCAATACGGGTCCAGAGGCCCACGCCTATTCCCGCCCGCCGCAGGTGGAGGGCGAGGCGACAAACCGCGCCATCATGATCGCTGATATGGCGGGCGTGCCGCTTTATGTGGTCCATACCTCTTGCGAGGAAGCACATGAGGCGATCCGCCGCGCCAAGATGCAAGGCAAGCGCGTTTGGGGTGAACCGCTGATCCAGCATCTGACGCTGGACGAGTCAGAGTATTTCAACAAGGATTGGGACCATGCCGCCCGCCGTGTCATGTCGCCCCCATTCCGCAACAAGCAGCATCAGGATAGCCTGTGGGCCGGGTTGCAAAGCGGTAGCTTGTCAGTCGTGGCAACCGATCACTGCGCCTTTACGACCGAACAGAAGCGGTCTGGGGTCGGTGACTTCACCAAGATCCCCAACGGGACCGGGGGGCTGGAGGATCGGTTACCGATGCTCTGGACCCACGGGGTCCGCACGGGGCGGCTGACGATGAACGAATTTGTGGCCGTGACCTCGACCAACATCGCGAAGATCCTGAACTGCTATCCACGCAAAGGGGCTGTTCTGGTGGGTGCCGATGCTGATCTGGTCGTCTGGGACCCGGAGAAGTCAAAGACAATCACGGCGGGCAGTCAGCAATCAGCCATCGACTACAACGTATTCGAGGGCAAAGAGGTAACAGGCCTGCCCCGTTTTACCCTGACCCGCGGTCATGTGGCAATCCATGATGGTGAATTGCGGACACAGGAAGGGCATGGCGATTTTGTGAAGCGTGAGGGGAACGGAACGGTGAACAAAGCACTGTCATCCTGGAAAGAACTGACCGCCCCGCGTCCGGTGGAGCGGACCGGTATTCCGGCGACGGGGGTTTGATGCCAACAGTTGCCGAACTTGCAGGGCAAGCTCTGCAAAAGGAAGACGGCCCTTCAAAGGCTGTTATTGCCGCACAAAGGCTTGATCTGACATTTCAGACCAATGACGGGCCGGTGCATGCCCTCAAGGATGTAAATCTTGAGATAAGCAAGGGCGACTTCGTCAGCTTCATCGGCCCTTCAGGTTGCGGAAAGACGACGTTTCTGCGCTGCATCGCGGGGTTAGAGGCGCCGACTGGTGGTGAGATCACCGTTAATGGCATGACCCCGAATGAGGCGCGGCGCGCCCGGGCATATGGCTATGTTTTTCAGGCCGCTGGCCTTTATCCTTGGCGCACGATTGGGGGGAATATCAAACTTCCATTGGAGATCATGGGGTTTTCAAAGGCCGAACAGACAGAGCGTGTGGGCCGTGTGTTGGAGCTTGTTGACCTAGGGGGGTTCGAGAAGAAATTTCCTTGGCAATTGTCTGGGGGTATGCAGCAGCGTGCCTCCATCGCCCGCGCGCTGGCATTTGATGCCGATATCCTGCTGATGGACGAACCATTCGGCGCACTGGATGAGATTGTGCGCGATCACCTGAACGAACAGCTGTTGCAGCTTTGGGCGCGGACGGAAAAAACCATCGGTTTTGTCACCCACTCCATCCCAGAGGCGGTGTATCTGTCCACCAAGATCGTTGTGATGTCGCCGCGTCCGGGGCGGATTACGGATGTGATCGACAGCCCGCTGCCGAAAGAGCGACCGCTGGACATTCGCGATACGCCGGAATTTATCGAGATCGCGCATCGGGTGCGTGATGGTCTGCGGGCGGGGCATGTTGATGACTAGGCAGGTCAGAATTTTGAAGGAAAATTCTGGCCTCCGGCGGGAGTA
This sequence comes from uncultured Paracoccaceae bacterium, assembly GCA_947500135.1. Classification (GTDB taxonomy): domain Bacteria; phylum Pseudomonadota; class Alphaproteobacteria; order Rhodobacterales; family Rhodobacteraceae; genus Yoonia. The sequence continues at coordinate 178,003 of CANMQX010000007.1, read as the reverse complement.
TTTTTGGCAAAATGATAGGAACCTTGTGTGAAATCGGTTCTGCCAGTCCTGACGGTTGTGGGTGCGATCCTTTTGTTTTGGGTCGTCTCCGTGATCCCGATGAATATGCATCTGACCGCTGATCAGGCACAGCGGGATGGGCTGGTCGTCAGCCCCGCAACGCCGACAGAACGGCAAGCCTATTCCGGCCTTGGCCTGACCTTGAAAAATACCGGCCTGATCAGCCACACCTATGTGCTGGAACGGCCCCGCCTGCCATCGCCCCATCAAGTTGGGGTCGAGATGTGGGATACGATCTTCGCCAAGAAAATCACCTCGCGCCGGTCATTGGTGTATCACGGTTGGGTGACGCTGTCGGCGACCCTGCTGGGTTTTGCGATTGGGACAACGCTGGGCATCCAGCTGGCCGTTGGCATCGTTTACAACAAGGCCATGGATATGAGCGTGATGCCATGGGCGATTGCCAGCCAGACCATCCCGATCCTGGCGCTGGCGCCAATGATCATCGTCATGCTGGGCGCGATTGGTATTCAGGGACTGCTGCCAAAATCGGTGATCAGCGCGTATCTGAGCTTTTTCCCAGTCGTGGTTGGGATGGTGAAAGGGTTGCGCAGCCCCGATGGGATGCAGCTGGACCTGCTGCGCACCTATCATGCGAGCCCCGCGCAGGGGTTCTGGAAACTGCGCCTGCCCGCCTCTGTCCCTTATCTTTTTGCCTCGCTCAAGATCGGCATTTCGGCGTCATTGGTTGGGGCCATCGTGGCCGAGTTACCCACCGGCGCGCGCGCCGGGTTCGGGGCACGGATGCTGGTGGGCGATCAGTATGGGCAGCCTATTGTCACATGGGCAGCGCTGTTTGCGGCGGCAATCACGGCGGCGGTGTTGGTGGGCTTGTTCAGCGCAATTGAGCGGCAAACGCTGCGCCGTATGGGGATGCAGGCAGCATGACTGGTACGGCGATCATCAGCGCGATTGCGGTCTGGGGGGCCGGGTGGTTTATCAATGCCCGGCTGGCGAACAGTGCTGCGGCACAGACGCGCGCAATCAAACTGCTGGTGCCCGCGATCTTTGGTCTGACAATCCTGATCATGTGGGAATTGCTGGTGCGCTTGTTAGAGATCAGCCCGGTAATCCTCCCCCCGCCCACAGCCATCGCGACCCGGTTTAGCCAGGAATTACCGTTGCTTTGGGCCGATTTCGAACAGACCATCATCAAGGGCGCGATGACAGGCTACATCATTGGGGCAATTGCCGCCTTTGGCATCGCCATCCTTGCCGACAGATCAGAATTCTTGACCCGGGGCATCCTGCCGGTCGGCGGCTTCATGGCGGCGTTGCCCATCGTTGGTACGGCACCCATTTTCGTCAAATGGCTGGGCAGCGACTGGCAATCCAAGGCCGCGGTCGTGGGCGTCATGGTCTTCTTTCCGATCCTTGTGAACACGGTCGCCGGGCTGCGCGACACGACATCCATGCAGCGCGACCTGATGCGAACTTATGGGGCGGGCTACTGGCCCACCCTTTTCAAACTGCGGCTGCCAGCGGCGATGCCCTTCATCTTCAATGGGCTGAAGATCGCCACCACTTTGGCACTGATCGGGGCGATTGTTGCTGAATTCTTCGGCTCCCCCACCGTTGGCATGGGATTTCGGATATCCACCAGCGTCGGTCAGCTTGCGCTCGACCTCGTCTGGGCAGAGATTGTGGTGGCAGCCATCGCAGGCAGTGCATTTTACGGGGCCATGGCCTGGATCGAAAGAAGGGTTACATTCTGGCACCCGTCACAACGAAAATAGTCAAGCCCCGGAAAGAGGGCGCAACATCAACTAGGAGTAAAGACATGAAGAAACTGATGATGGCGGCAGCCCTTGCCGCGGGTCTAGGCAGCACGGCAATGGCGGACGGCCATGCCAATGATGTGACCCTGCAATTGCAATGGGTCACCCAATCCCAATTCGCAGGCTATTATGTGGCTCTTGATCAGGGGTTTTATGAGGAGGAAGGGCTGAACGTGACCATCCTGCCCGGTGGCCCCGACATTGCCCCACCGCAGGTACTGGCTGGCGGCGGCGCTGATGTGATGCTGAATTGGATGCCCTCCGCACTTGCCGCCCGTGAAAAGGGCCTGCCCGTGGTCAACATCGCGCAGCCGTTCAAGACATCCGGCCTGATGCTGACCTGCTGGAAAGACACCGGCATCGAAAGCGTGGAGGATTTCCGGGGCAAGACCATTGGCGTCTGGTTCTTTGGCAATGAATACCCGTTCCTGAGCTGGATGAGCCAGGTCGGCATCCCTACTGACGGGGGTGAAGAAGGGGTAACTGTGCTCAAACAGGGCTTTAACGTCGATCCGCTCTTGCAGCGGCAGGCGGACTGCATCTCGACCATGACCTATAACGAATATGGGCAGGTGCTGGATGCGGGCGTGTCCGAGGATGAGCTGGTGACTTTCAAGTATGAAGATCAGGGCGTTGCCACGCTGGAAGACGGGATTTATGCGTTGGAAGAAAACCTTGAAGATCCGGTTTTCGTGGACAAAATGGTGCGCTTTGTCCGCGCCTCAATGAAAGGCTGGAAATGGGCCGAGGAAAACCCTGAAGAGGCCGCAGGCATCGTGCTCGACAATGACGAAACCGGCGCGCAGTCCGAGGCGGCACAAATCCGCATGATGGGCGAGATTGCAAAACTGACCGCCGGGTCGGACGGTTCACTCGATCCCGCCGATTTCCAGCGGACGGTAGATACGCTTCTGGCCGGTGGGTCCGATCCGGTGATCACGGCACAGCCCGAAGGGGCATGGACCAGCATGATCACGGATAAGGCGCTGAACTAAGCGCAACGGCGTCCCGGGCTTGACCCGGGACCTCTACCCCGGGCTATCGTCACAGGTCCGGGGTATGCTGATAAAGTATCACCGTATCGGCTAGAACAACGCGACTAATGCGGCCACCGCAATCACGATATTCGCCAGCAGACACACCACAAATGATAGCGTGCGCGGACCGCCTGCGATCCTGCCGACACCCATATAATAAAACGCCCAAAACGCGACGCGTGCGGCAAGGTAGACGCCTGCGGCAATGTTGATCACCATCGCAGCACTGCCCGCGATAACGGCCACCAACAGGGCCGCCACAAAGGCAGGCAGGCTTTCGGCGGAATTCTGATAGGTGCGCAAGGCCCGAAAGCTCAATTTGCTGTGGTCGAACCGTAATGGCATGCCCGGCACCTGCTCTTCCTTCACAAAGGCCAGCGGTGCGGTCAGGAAGTTCTGGATCAATGTGATCAGGGACAGGATGGCAAGCACGATGAAGGCGGGGCGATATGCCTCCAGATAGGGCAGTGCGTCGAAGAGTGTGGTCATGGGTAAGCCTTTCGCGGTGAACCATTTGATCATCACCATGCCAGTAATCAAAATATGTTAAAGAACATATTTAGAACTGTGATACGCCTTTGGCCGAACGCCAAAGGAGCCACCATCATGCCCTATTCCGCCATCCATAAGGCCGAAACCCGCAAACGGATCATTGAGACCGCCCGCATCCTGTTTAATCGTGAAGGGTTCTCTGAAGTTTCCATCGACCGGATTATGGATGAGGCCGGGCTGACCCGTGGCGGGTTTTACAACCACTTTCCCAACAAAGACGCGCTTTATGCCGAAGCAGTGGCCAGCTTTCTGAACGGACGCGGCAAGGCATGGCGGGATGCAGCCGGGGTCGACCCGCAAAACGCCGATGCCACCAGCGTGCGCGATATGATCGAAAGCTATCTGTCATCAGAACACCTGGGCGACCTCGACGGGCAATGCCCAATGATCGCCCTGCCATCCGATACCGCCCGCGCCTCTGACAAGGTGCGCGGCGCCTATACCGACCTCTTGCGCGCCATGGTCTGGCTTTTTGAACATAACGGGGCGGATAAGGGCGCGCAGCGGCAAAAGGCGCTATCCTTGGCGGCCACATGCGTCGGCGGCATGGTGCTGGCGCGCACCGTCGGCGATACGGCCCTTTCCGAAGAAATCAGGACAGCCGCCCGCGCCTCTGCCCTGGAAACGCTGGGCTTATAGCATCTCGCGGTAGGTGGGGATGACATCCCCCTCTGCCGGCGTCGCTTCATACACACCACGGCAAATGGCGCGGCTCAGGCAAACCGCTGCCGCAGCACTAATATCACGCATCGCCTGATGATCCACGGTCTCACCCACACCGGTTGCGGCGGCAAAGACAAGATCACCATCCAGCGGCGTATGCGCAGGCACAATCGCCCGTGCCAGCCCATCATGAGCGGTCACGGCCATGCGGTGGCATTGCGATTTGCTCAACGGCGCATCGGTGGCCACGATGGCAATGGTGGTGTTGGCCATCTGCCCGGTGGCATGCATGAACATCGCCTTTTCCTTACGGCTCGGCTCAGCTGCCACCAAACCCGCCGACGGATCAGGTCCGACACCACCAAACTCACCATCCATCTCGAACGGCGCAGCCCAAAAATGCCGGTCACCCGGGGTCGTCACACTGCCAAGGGCGTTCACCGCAACCAATGCGCCCACGGTCGTGCCATCCGGCAACAGCATCGACGCGGACCCAAGCCCACCTTTCTGCATCGCCGCCATGGCCCCCGTGCCGGCGCCCGTTGAACCAAGCGCGAAATCCCCATTAGCATTTGCCAAGGCAGCACGTCCCAATGCGCGATAGGGATTGTCGTCCCAATCCTTTGTACCGCCATTGATCAGATCAAAAATGATCGCCCCCGGTACAATCGGGATATGTATCGGCCCGACAGCATAACCGCGCCCCATCGCCCGCAACCCATCCATGACACCAGAACAGGCATCCAATCCAAAGGCCGATCCGCCTGACAACACCAGCGCATCCACTGCCGCCACGGTCTTATCCGGGGCCAGCAGATCCGTCTCCCGCGTCCCCGGGGCACCACCCATCACATACACACTGGCGACAAAAGGCTTGTCGCCGACCAACACCGTGCTGCCGGATTTCAGCCGATCATCCTGCGCATTGCCAACGCGCAGCCCGGCCACATCGGTGATCAGGTTACGCGGTCCTTTAGATACAGCGGCCACCATCCACCTCCATCGCAACACCGGTGATCATGCTGGCCTCGTCCGAGCACAGAAAACAGGCAGCATTGCCCATATCCTCGGGCGTGGAAAACCGGCCCAGCGGGATCGTCGCCAGAAACTTCGCCCGCATCTCGGGCGTATCCTCGCCCATGAACGACGCCAGCAAAGGGGTTTCCCCCGCCACCGGGTTCAGCGCATTGACCCGAATACCATGCGGGGCCAGTTCCACCGCCATCGTCTTGGTCGCCGTGATCATCCAGCCTTTGGAAGCATTGTACCAGTTCAGCCTGGGGCGCGGCGACACACCAGCGGTTGACGCGATGTTCAGGATCGCACCAGTCTGTTGTGCCTTGAATTGCGGGACAAAGGCACGGGCAGTCAGATAAACCGACTTCATATTCACCGCGACAACCCGGTCAAAATCGTCTTCGGTTACATCCTCCAGCGCGCTGGGTAAATGGGTGACACCAGCGTTGTTGACCAAAATATCCAGCGTATCATCCGTACCGATACGCGCGGCCATTTCTGCCACCGACCCCGCATCAGACACATCGCAGGTGATTGCGGTGCCATCAATCTTGTCCGCGATTTTGCGGGCTGCGTCAGCATTGATATCCGCCACAAACACCCACGCCCCTTCGGCGGCCAATTTGCGCGCGATGCCCGCCCCAAAACCGGACCCGGCCCCCGTGATCAATGCCGTCTTTCCAGAAAGTCTCATGCGCTCACCCATGCCATGCCGCCACCGTTTTCAGGGTAGAGAAACCATAAAGCGCCTCAAACCCCTTTTCGCGGCCATGCCCCGATTTCCCAACACCGCCAAAGGGCAGTTCAACACCGCCTCCGGCGCCGTAATTATTGATAAACACCTGCCCAGACCGCAACGCTTTGGCCAGCCGCATCTGGCGGCCCCCGTCGCGGGTCCAAATGGATGCTACCAGCCCGTAATCCGTGCCATTGGCGATCTGCACCGCTTCGGCCTCATCCTTGAACGGAATGATCACCTGCACCGGGCCAAAAATTTCATCGCGGGCCAGCAGGTGATCCGGCGGCACATCGGCAAAAAGTGTGGGGCGCACATAATGACCGGGCGCATCGGTCACGATCTGACCTTGGGCGACGATATCCAGATCGGCCCCTTTCTCTAAAAACCCCGTCACAATGTCCCTTTGCCGGGCAGAGATCAGCGGACCCACCTGCAAATCATCCAACGCCGGGCCAACCTTTAGATCACGATAGGCGGTCGCCATCCGATCCCGCACCTGATCATAGATACCGCGCTGCACCAGAATACGGCTGGATGCGGAACATGTCTGGCCCGCATTCTGTATCCCTGCATTCACCAAAAACGGCAGTGCGCGATCCAGATCGGCATCATCAAACACCAGTTGCGGGGATTTGCCGCCCAGTTCCAGTGTCACCGGAATCACATTGCGGGCGGCGGCGGCCTGTATCGCCTCGCCGGTGCGGACCGACCCGGTGAATGACATATGTTGCACGCCGGAATGAGCGGCCAATGCCGCCCCGGCCTCTGTCCCCAACCCGGTCACAACGTTCAAAACCCCCGCGGGCAACCCCGCCTGCATCGCCAATGCGGCAAAGGCCAATGCGGTCAGGCACGCATCCTCCGCCGGCTTCAGTACACAAGCATTGCCCATCGCCAGGGCCGCCCCGACAGACCGGCCAATAATCTGCATCGGGTAGTTCCACGGGATGATATGGCCCGTCACCCCATGCGGTTCGCGCAACGTATAGACGGTGTAGCCATCCAGATAGGGGATCGTCTCACCCGTGATCTTATCCGCCGCCCCGCCGTAGAACTCTAGGTAACGGGCCAAAGCCACGACATCCGCACGGGCCTGCGTCAGCGGCTTGCCAACATCCATCGCTTCCAGCCGGGCCAGCTTTTCGCGGTGATTGAGCACCAGCACACCCAACCGGGTCAGGATGCGGCCCCGTTCCAGCGCCGTCATACGCCCCCAATCGCCATCACGCGCCTTTTGCGCGGCAAGCACGGCGGCATCCACATCCTGCGCCGTGCCGCGCACGATACTGGTCAGGCGTTCACCGTCAGATGGGTTCGTGACTTGGATCGGGGCATTGCCCCGAATCCAAGCCCCGTCAATCAGGTTGCTGGCCTCGGGAATATCAAACGGGGTCAAGGGCATGGGGTAACTCCGGCAGTTGCGGTGCGGCTACGATCAAGTCTCGTGTGTACGGGTGTTGCGGGGTGGTAAAGACATGCTCTGTCTTCCCCTGTTCCACGATCCGGCCCGCCTGCATCACCATCACCCGATCGGTGACCGACCGTACCACAGACAGGTCATGGCTGATAAAAAGATAGGCCAGCGGGCGCTTGCGACACAGATCGGCTATCAGGTCCAGCACTTGCGCGCGGACAGAGACATCCAAAGCCGAAACAGCCTCGTCAAAAATAATCAGCTCCGGTTCGATAATCAGCGCGCGGGCAATCGCGATGCGTTGGCGCTGCCCGCCCGAAAACTCATGAATGAATTTGCGCGCATCACCGGGGGACAAGCCGACATCCTGCAACGCCTTGGCAATTGCAACATCACGGGCTTTGCCAAGGGGCGGGTTGTCCAGCAGGTGAAACGGCTCTGTGATCAACCGGTCCACCCGGTGGCGCGGATTAAAGCTGCTATAGGGGTCCTGAAACACGACCTGCATCTTGCGGCGGACCGCCAGATTGGGCTGTTTGCCCGCAAAAACGGGCGCACCATCCAGACTGATCCGGCCTTCTTGCACATCCTCCAGCCCTAGAATGGCGCGGGTCAGGGTGGATTTCCCGCAGCCGCTTTCGCCAACCAGACCCACCCGCTCACCATGGCCGATCTCAAAACTGACGTCATCCAGCGCCCGGAAATTGGGCCGAGGGCCAAGCAGAGCCTTGCGCGGCAGCGGATAATCCCGTGCGACCTGATCAACCGTCAAAAGTGGCGGGGCATCAGCCCGCGCGGGCAACTGCACCTTGTGGGAGGAGGCTTCAAACAGCGCCTTGGTGTATGGGTGCTGCATATTGACCAGCAGGTCCTGCGTCTGACCAGACTCCACCACGCGGCCCTTTTGCATAACGACAATCTGGTCGGCCACATCCGAAACCACAGCCAAATCATGGGTGATCAGCAACAACCCCATATCAAATTCCCGCACCAAGCCCTGCAACAGGTCCAGAATGCGGGCCTGTGTGGTGACATCCAGCGCGGTTGTCGGTTCATCCGCGATCAGTAGTTTCGGACGCAAGGCAATCGCCATCGCAATCACTACACGCTGGCGCTGCCCGCCGGATAACTCATGCGGGTATCGGGTCGGGGCAACTTTCAGCCCGACGCGCTCCAGCATCTCTGATGCGCGGGCATGTGCTTCGGCCCGTGTCGTATCCTCATGGATCAGGATCGTCTCGGCCACCTGCGCACCAATGGTCTGCACCGGGTTCAACGCGGTCATCGGTTCCTGAAACACCATGCCCATCGTGTTACCGCGCATCTGGCACAGATCAGGTTCCGACGTCTGCAAGACATCCGCGCCATCCAACATGATCTGGCCTTCGGCCACCGCACCGCGCGGCAACAACCCCATGACTGACAGCGCCGTGATCGACTTGCCCGACCCGCTTTCACCGGTAATCGCGACAATCTGGCCATGGTTCATCGACAGATCAACATCATGCAAAATGTCGACGGGTCCAATGCGCAAGGACAGGTCGCTGATCTGCAAAATACTCATACCCGGGCCACCCGAATGCGCGGATCCAGCCAATCGCGCAGCCCGTCACCCAACAGGTTCAACCCCAGCACCATCAAAAGGATCGCAAAACCGGGAACCAGCGCCGTATGCGGGGCAATGCTGACCAGCGTCTGCGCATCCGCCAGCATCCGGCCCCAACTGGCCGTCGGCGGCTGCGCACCCAGCCCGATGTAGGACAGCGCGGCCTCAGCCAGAATGCCAAGGCTGAACTGGATTGTCCCCTGCACGATCATCAGATTGGTGATGTTGGGCAGGATATGCTCAACCGAAATCCGCGCTGCAGACTTGCCGCAGACACGGGCGGCCAGAATGAAATCCCGCTCCCACAGCGGCAGGGCCGCGCCGCGTGTCAGACGGGCAAAGACGGGCACGTTAAAGATGCCAATGGCAATAATCGCATTGACTGCGGAAGCGCCAAAAACAGCCGTGATCAAAATCGCAATCACCAGCGACGGAAAGGCAAAAACCAGATCATTGCCCCGCATAATCAGCTCATCCAGCAGCGACCCATGACGCGCGGCGGCCAGCAGGCCAAGCGGAATGCCCAGCGCCATGCCAATGCCAACCGCAACTAGCGCCACCGCAATCGACGTGCGCGCGCCCATCATGATCATCGACAGAATATCGCGACCAAAATGATCCGTGCCCAGCAGGTTTGCACCACCGGGGGCTTGCAGCTTGTTGGGAATATCCAGCGCCTCGATATCATAGGGCGTCCAGATGAATGACAGGGCAGCGAGACAGATGAACAAAACGCTCAAACCCGCACCGATGATCAGATTGCGGCTCATGCCTTCGCCCTTAACCGTGGATCGACGGCAGCATAGGCCAGATCAACGGCAAAGTTGACGATGATTACGGTGAACACCAACAGCATCACCACGCTTTCCACGACAATCAGGTCGCGCGCGCTGATTGATTGGAAAATCAAGCGGCCCAGGCCTGGCAGAAAGAATACCTGCTCAATGATAATCCCCCCGGCCAGCAGGAACGAAAACTGTAAACCGATGATCGTCAGCACCGGGATCAGGGCATTGCGCACGGCATGACGCCAAAGCGCCTGACGACGGGTCAGCCCTTTGGCACGGGCGGTACGAATAAAATCCTCGCCCAGCATATCCAGCAAGGACGAGCGCATAACACGGGCCAAAATCGCGGCCTGCGGTAAGGCCAGCGCGATGGCGGGCAGGGTCAGTGATTTCAATGCTTGCAGCGGGTTGTCCCATCCCGGAAACCCGCCCGCCGAAAACCAACGCAGATTGATGGCAAAGATCAGGACCAGGATCATTGCGAACCAGAAATTCGGGATCGCCACGCCCAACTGGGTGGCCCCCATGATGGTGACATCTCCCGGACCACCACGCCTGCTGGCGGCAAAAATACCCGCAGGAAAGGCAATCAGCGTCGACAGGATCAACGCATAGATCGCCAGCGGCAAGGACACCCAGATGCGGTCACTGATCAGCTCTGCCACAGGCGTTTTATACGTCCATGACTGGCCAAAATCACCCTGCAACAACCCTGTGACCCATCCAAAGTATCGGGTAATCACCGACTGATCGAGGCCCATTTCCGCCCGCAAAGCCGCAATCGTATCAGGCTGTGCATTGACGCCCAGCATGAACGCCGCCGGATCACCCGGGATCACCTCAATCACTGCAAAGATCACCAGCGACGCCACGAAAAGGCTGATGATCAACGACGTCAGACGGCCAAGGGCATAACGGATCATGTTGATGGCGTACTACCGTTGGTAGTCTCGCGCCCGGCGGCACCGCCGGGCATCGCCCAACCTCCCTCAGGAGGGCGATATTGCGACCTCTCAACGGTCACAGCGTTTCGCTCATTGCGATGCCGCATAGAAAGGTCATGTCACAAACGCCCTCCAGGTCGGGCGATGCCCTCGTTTCTTTACTGGACGGTCGCTATTCAGCCCAACTCACCCCGGTCAGGTCAACCGCCGCCGTCGGCTGGTTCACCCAAAGCCCCTGCACACCCGCCTTGGCGACCGTGGCCACGGCCAGCTCAAACAGATAGCCGTTCACGTAATCCTCCGAAATGATCGTCTGGGCCTTGGCCAACAGATCATTGCGGCCATCGGGATCAGTCGTCGCATTCAACTCTTCCATCAACACCTGAAAATCCGGATTGTCATATTGGAAATAGTAATCTGGATTGGCGTAAATCCCGATATCCATCGGCTCCGTATGGCTGACGATACTCAGGCCGAAATCCTTGTTCTTGAACACCTCTTCAATCCACTGCGCCCATTCCAGATTGGTAATCTCCGTCTCGATCCCCACGTCGCGCAGCTGGGCGGCAATAATCTCACCCCCGCGGCGGGCATAGGATGGCGGCGGCAGTTTCAACGTGGTCGTGAACCCATCGGTAAAGCCCGCCTCGGCCAGCAACGCCCGCGCGCGGTCGGGATCATGCGGCGAATTGGTCAGCAGATCGACATAGGCCGGGTTATGCGGCGCAAAATGAGTGCCAATCGGGGTGCCAAGCCCAAACATCGCCCCATCAATAATCGCCTGCCGGTCAATTGCATGGGCCACAGCCTGCCTGACCAGCACATTGTCGAATGGGGGCATCTTGTTGTTGGTAGACAGGATTGTCTCACCCTCGGTATTGCCGACCAGCACCTGAAAACGTGGATCAGCCTCAAACTGCGGTAGGTTTTCTGGCGCGGGGAAGCCGATAAACGCATCCACATCCTCTGCCATGACAGCCGCAAAAGCAGCCGTTGGATCGCTGATGAAACGGAAGGTGGCACTTTCAAGCGCAGGGGCAGCACCCCAGTAATCCGCGTTGCGGGTCAGCTCCAACCGATCCCCCTGCACCCAATCGGTGAAGGTGAATGGGCCAGTGCCAACGGGGTTGGATGCGATATCGGCGATGCTTTCGGGTGCCACAATCACGGCGTCACCCCATGCCATGTTGAACAGGAAATTCCCGTTCGGCTGATCAAGGGTGACCTGCACAGTCAGCGGGTCCACCACTGTCACATCTGTGATGCCCGCAAACAGCCCCTTCTGCGCATTGGTACTATCCTCGGCGCGGGCACGGTTGAGGCTGAATTTCACATCCTCGGCATCCATCACCGTGCCGTCATGAAAGGTGACACCGGCGGCAAGGTTGAAGGTGTAAACCGTGCCATCCTCCGAAATGTCCCAGCTTTGGGCGAGGCCACGGATAATCGCGCCATCTGCATCAAACCGGGTCAGCCCCTCAAACACATTGGCGTAAAGGACGCTATCAATCGCCTGCGCGGCCCCACCTGTGGGGTCAAGGTTCGGGGGCTCCAACTGGATAGCAACGGTGATGCTGTCCTGGGCCAAAGCAGTCGTGGCCCAAAGCCCTATGGCAGCAGACGCGGCAAAGCGTTTGAATTGATACATGTTATCCCCCTGTTGTTGAGGTGAGTGTTGACGGATCGTTAGGGCAAATCAACCCCCGCGAATGGCGGGATGCGTTCAGTTCGCAGCTGATCTAAATCAGCTTATGGGATTGCATAGGGCAGTTCCAACCCAAACGACACATGAACATACACGCTGCGCAGGCAGTTAACCCACCCCTGTTGGCGCGAGGGTCCGACGTTTCGCCGACGTGGGGCCGACGCTTTGCCGACCTGCATTTCTCCGCAAAACCCCGCATTAACCTGCGATATAGCTGCGATCACCATTGCCGCACAGCAAAGCCCGTCACTGCCTATAATTTTCCGGATTGAAACAGCCACACTTTCAGCCCCCCATGAGGGATCGGTGCCCCCTTGGGTTTGAAGGGCAACCCGGTGGCTTTGGCCAGCCCTGCCTCACTGGTGACAAGCCCGACCCGCCAGCCAGCAAAGCGGGATTTGAGTGTTTCGCCCAGCCCCGCATAGACCCCATAGAGCATTTTTTGGTTGCCAATCCGCCCGCCATAGGGCGGGTTGCAAATGATCAGGCCGGGTGGACCATCAGGCCGTTGCAGGTCCGTGGCGCTCAGGTTTGCGAAGGTGATCAGGTCGCCAACGCCAGCCCGTTCGGCATTGGCCGTGGCCATGCGGACAGCACCTGCATCACGGTCGGAACCGTGGAAATGGGCGGCGGGGAGATCCGTATGAACGCGCACCCGACGCATGTCATTCCATGCGTCGGCGTCAAAGCTGGCGAGTTGCTCAAAGGCAAAGTGGCGCGTGCGCCCCGGCAGCAGACCTGCTGCGATTTCGGCAGCTTCGATTACGAATGTGCCCGATCCGCACATCGGGTCCAACACGGGTTCGCGCCCGTCATAGCCGCATTCCCGCAGCATCAAAGCGGCAAGCGTTTCGCGCATCGGCGCTTTGCCTACCGCCTCTTTATGCCCCCGCTTGTGCAGGCTTTCGCCGGATGTATCGATACTGATCGTGACCCGGTTGTCATCAATCCGCGCCTTGATTGCGATAGGCGCGTCAGCGTTGATCTGGTAACCGTTGGCTTTCAACGCACCCTCGATCCGCTGCGTCGCTGCGCCGGCATGGTAAATCTTGGATTTGCGCGATGTTGCGACCTCGACCCTGACCGGAATATCGGTTCGCAAGGTCTCAGCCCATGGAAATTTCTTTGCCCGTTTATCAAGCTGTGCCAGATGGAATGCCATGAAGGAACCGATACGCACCAGAATGCGTGTCGCACCGCGCATCGTCAGGTTGGCCCGCCAGACATCCTCCCACCCGCCATTGATGGTGACACCGCCGGGGATCCGCCCTGCATCGGCAAAACCGTTTGCCTGGGCTTCGGCCAGCAGGGCTGATTCCAACCCCGGGGTGCCCGTCATGAATATTTCTGCGCTGTGGGTCATCCGCGCTGCATAGAGTGTTGCACATGTCGGACGCAAGTCGGTCAACAAGCGGTAGAATGCCTGCTAAATTTGAACGGATCGGCAGGTTGCCGCCCCGAATCTGGCGATTCCATGACATCGTTTACGTCTAACCCCTTGCACCACTAGCAATAGTTCGGGGCATAGGAGAGACAGCATGAAACAGATAATTTCCGTTGCCGCCATCTGCGTCTTGGCTGGCTGTATGGGGTCAGGCGGTGGTACCAACACATCAACCGCAGGATCTAACGCTAACACCACCACGTCGACCATGGGATCAGGGTCCAGCACGATCCCAGCGCCCAGCGCACCGTCAAACACCAGCTTTCGCAGCATGTTGAACAATGTCCGTGCAGATGCAGGCGCTGGCCCGGTGACGTTTGACGCCCGTCTGGGTCGCGCTGCACAGGGTCATGCTAATGACATGCTGGCCAACAATTATTTCAGCCATACCGGGTTGAACGGGTCGAGCCCCGGTGACCGGATCACCGCCCAGGGGTATCGCTGGCGCACGTATGGCGAAAACATTGCCCGTGGTCAGCAGGATGAGGCGGCTGTGCTGAACGCCTGGCAGAATTCCAGCGGTCACCGCGCCAACAACGAAAACCGCAATTTTGAAGATTTTGGTCTGGCCAAGGCTGGATCGGGATCGAATAAATACTGGGTGCTGGTTTTGGCGACAGAACAATAGGTTCAGAAGTTCGACTGTATCCCCAGCCGTCCCTGCACTTGCGACGACGTGAATTGGCTCACATCTGATTCCGTCCGTTTCACGGTGATCGACAGGCTGGGGGAAAAGCCGAAATAGGAAATTTCCAAGAACGTCACCGTTCCCCCAAGGCTGATATAGTTGTCCCGCCGCCCATCGAGCGACAGGGTAAATTCATCATAGTTGATGTGCCCCACGCCCAGATTGAATGCCCAATCAGCCCCGAAAACGGGCTGATTGATGTCGTAGTCGATGCTGGCCCGATATTCCTGATAGGTAGTTTCAACATCGCCAGTGTCGTTCAATCGCCCCGTCAACGACAACTGCAGTTGGTCGTTATTGGGCAATGACCTGGCATAGCGCCCGCCAATTTCGGAAATTTCCGTGTCCCGTTGGGTTTCAAGCCGCGCGGTCTGGTCCTGAAAAGCCGCATGCAGGCTGATGCTGGTGTTTTCATCCACCACTAAACCCTGCCCAAGCGTGACTTTCCAATAATCCCAAAGCGGTTCCCCGCTATACTGGCTTTTACCGATATTCAGGGCAGCACTGGTTGGCCCGACCTGATCAAAAATTAGCCGTTCATGCGTGACCGACAGATCGACAAGGGTCAGGGCGAAGTCGCTGCCCTCAAGATCGGGTACCTTTTCCTGCGCACCATCCGATAATGTGAAGGTCCGCCCATAGATATAGGCCCCAAGACTGGTTCGCTGTCGTGGACCTTCGGACAGCCGATACGAAAGCTGCACATCGCCCGCATATTCGATACCGGACAACGCCCGTTGATCGGGGGGCAAACCGAACAGGAATGGCAAGCCTTCTAGCTGGAAGGACTCATCCTCTGAACCGTTATTGATGTTGTCGGACGGCGCGGCCGAGAAATTGACCCAGACGGACAACGGGTTACTCTGCCGGATGTTTTGAAATTCGCGCCGGATGTTACTGAATTCTTTTTCGGTTTGGGCATTGTTGGCCGCCCGTCGCAGCCACCATTGGGCGCGGGTGAATTGCTGCGTCCTGAATCTCGCGCTGGCAGCCAGCCTTGCCGCCTGCACCTTTTCATCGGGACTGCGCGCTGCGTGAAAGGCCTGTCCTGCGCTTGTCGCGGACTGCTGGAATTGTCCCAGTTCGGATTGCGCCAATGCCCTCAGGAAAAGCGCTGCGTAACTATCTCCATCTGTGGCCAGAATGGTTTGCGCCAGCATGATGGTTTGTTCGGGTTGCCCGTCTGTCAGCGCATCCTCGGCCTGTTGTTGTAGGTTTGGCGGCTCTTGCGCACCCCCGCTATTTGCAGCCAAGCCCAGCGACAGGGTCAGTATCCATGAGATTGACCAGCTTTTCATATCAGTCGCATTCCACCATGCTTTGTTTGTTAGACGAATAATGGGAATTGCGGCATGGGCAAGGCGCGCTGAACGGACGGCAAAGCTTTGCAATTATTGTTGTTTTTGCTGGGCGGGAATTCGCTCGTTCGCGGATGTTTGATTAGATGGGTCCGGTTTTCGGATCAAATCTTTGGCCTGGTGAGGTAACTTCAGTCTAAGCTTCGCGCATATCCGACCCAGATCGACCCTTCAGGGTAGTGCAGAACGCTATTGGCCATGCGGCTTGTAGATTGGCACTTTCGCTGGCGCAGCCTCACCCGGCGCCTTTTTCAGCTCCTTCACCAGAAAATCGAAGACCATCCGCAATCGCGCGTTTGTGAGAATATCGCGGTTCGCCACAAGCCAGATGGGAAAGGGCATGCGCAACGGCTCCATTGATGCACGCGCTATTCCAGCCTCGCGGTCGCCAAGCCGGATATCCAGGATAGCAACACCCAGCCCGCTCCGCATCATCTCCCACATGGCAAGGTAGCTGCTACATTCATATGCGATGGACGCCTGCGTTGCGGGGATATCCGCAGCTTGGAGGGTTTTGACGAACATGTCCGCATCTCCGGGAATGATCAGGTTTGCATTTTCCCAATCATGCTTTGTTTCAAGCACGCCATGCTTTGCCACATAGGCATCCGTTGCATAGAAAGCCGCTGCCGTGTCTGTAATCCGTCGGGCGACGAGTTCAGGTTCTTTTGGACGGAAATTGCGGATGGCGATGTCGGCCTCGCGGCGCATCAGGTCTGACGCATTATTTTCTGCAAGTACACGGATCGACAATCCGGGTTCCTGCGCGCGCAGCTTCTGCAGGATCGGTGGCAGCCACAACCCCGCGTAGGCATCCGAGGCCGAGATCGTGACTGGCCCTGCAATTTCACCACTTTGCCCCTGTGCCGCGATAGAAAGCGCCATTGCGCCTTGGCCCATGATCCGGACGTGGTCTACCAACTGGGCACCCGCGGGGGTGAGTTCCAATCCCCGCCCGAACCGCTCAAAAAGGATGACACCAAGTTCTTGCTGTAGCGCTTCAACCTGGCGTGACAGGGTCGGTTGTGCCAAACCCAATGCTCTCGCCGCCGCAGAAAGCGACCCTTCTTCGGCAGTCACGAGAAACGCCCGGGCGCGGTTCCAGTCAAATGAAACGGCATTCCAATCCATACGAAAACGCATATCAGAATTACGATATGCGTCAATTTTGTTGATCAGCCCGATTGGCTATCAAACCCCTACCGCCGCAACCAGCCGGCGTCACAGAATTCATGAAACCAGCGCATGCAAAGACGGCTTTTGCCGTCGCTGCGGACATGCGCGCATTCGAAAGGACAAGATATGCAACGTTTTTCTGACCCACTGTCCAGTTCATACGCCCGCTGGACCGGCTTCTTTTATCTGGGCATCGCCGTCGCTGGCGGTTTTTCCATCGCTTATGTGCCCAGCCAAATTGTTGTTGCAGGCGATCCCAGCGCCACAGTCGCCAATATCATCGGCCGCGCCGGTCTTTATCATATGGGTATCGCTGCCGACCTTGTTGTCATGGTATTTGAAATCATGGCCGTGGCCATGCTGTATTTCATGTTTCGCGATGTTTCAAAGACGCTATCTTTTGCGGCGGCCATGGCCCGGCTGAGCATGGTCAGCGTGATGTCGGCGATGTTGTTCTTTCACGCAGGTGCCGACCTTTTGGCCCACTCCGATCAAGTGATGACCCAGTTCAGTGCCGCTGAACGCGCTGACATTATGGGGTTGTTCCTGGAGATGCACCGCGCAGGGGTTTGGATCTGGCAGGTCTTTTTCACCGTCCACCTGTTGCTACTGGGGTATCTTTTGCTGCGGTCAAACCGCTTTCCGTCCTTGCTTGGTTACGGGTTGATGATCGGTGCGATGGGGTATGTGTTGGATTCAGCCTATGCCTTTGCCTTCCCGGATGTTGCTTGGCTTGGGATGCTGCGCGCCGGTCTTTTGGTGATCGTTACCCTGTCTGAAGTGGGTTTTGCCCTTTGGTTGTTGATCCGCGCGCCGAGAGCATCCGGACATGTGGAAGGAGCATCGGCATGAATCGGATTTGTATCATCGGGATCTCTGGCAAGCTGGGTCAGTACATGACCCAGCACGCGCTCAAGCAGGGATACGAGGTTGTGGGGGTTTGCCGCCCGGAAAGTGTGGGCAAACTCGACCACTTCGGTGACCGGATCACCATCTTTCCCGGACGCACGGATGATCGGGAGGTGGTGCAGAAGGCGGTTGACGGCTGCGATGGGGTTCTGACGGTTCTGGCACCTTGGGGCGTGGACAATTATGCTTCGGGTACAGCCCAAGCGGTTTTAGACTTTGCAGAGCCTGACGCCCGTCTGATCTTTTCATGTGGTTGGCACATTACCAAGGACGGCAAAGATGTCTTCAGCTTCAAGTTGCGTTTTGTCGAATGGTTGTTCAAGTGGCTTGGCCCATTGTTGCGGCTGGTGGACCTGAACGATCAGATCGAAGCGGCGCGACGGATCTTTGCGTCAGATAGGCTTTGGACGGTTGTGCGCGGTTCTGACCTTGAAGAAGGTCCGGGCGATGGCCTTCCAGTTTGGGCGGAGCATGTGGGCGATCCGGTGCTGGCGTCAAACCTGACCAAGCGCACCGACTTCGCGCTTTTCATGGTGCATGCCTTGACCGATGACCGGCTCATTCATGAAGCGCCCGCCATCATTGGGCGCGCAACGGCTTCGGCTCGGACCGCACTTGCCCTGGCTGTTGATGGCTAAGGCCACAACCGCCCTTCATAGGTGCGACTTACGATAGCTTGCCGGGGTTTTGCCAAACCATCGTTTGAAGGCGCGTGTGAAGGAGCTTTGTTCTGAGAAACCGGTCAGAAAGGCGATATCGGCCAGCGAATGCTGCGCATCGCGAAGAAGGCCCTCGGCCAACTCGCGGCGCGTTTCTTCGGTTAGCGACTGGAAGCTTAGGCCGTGTTCTGAAAGACGACGATGGTAGGAACGCGTGCTCAACCCCAAGCTTTTTGCGATGTCCTTCATGCGTGGCGCGCCCTCATTCAAGGCCTGTGCGATCGCATTCTTGGTTTGCGCGGCAAGTGGAGGCGTGCATGTGAAATCCGCAAGCTCTGCGTCGAGGTGCGAAACAAGATAACGCGAGATGCCTGCGTCCCCAAGGATATTTGGACGTTCCATCGCTTCCTGCGATATGAGGACCGCGTCGAGATCGGCGTCGAAGGTCACGGGGCAACCAAACCAATCCTCATGAAACGCTTTCGACGTCGGTGCAGCATGCTGCACGAACACCTCGACCGGGGCAAACGGCACCGGGCACACCTCACGGCTAAGAGAGACCCCACTCGCCAGTGTTGCCTCATTTGAAAGGCGCAACCCGAGTCGTCGTTCGCCGGTGCGGTGAAGGATGAAGAGCGTGCCGCGCGGATCCTCGCGTAGCTCATAGGTGACGACACCCGTCCAGAGCCGCGCATATCGCTCGATACGTGCGCAAGACCCATAAAGCGTCGGAGCTGCCTTCCATGCGAGGCCAAGCGCGCCGTAGTCGTCACAACGCATCGACGCGCCGACATGCACTGGAAGTTCCGTCACATCGACCTTGTCGGCCATGGATTCAAGCATGTCGTAGTACACAACGGCCGGCATCATGACCTTTGGATCCCATGGCGCATCATGATCAATTCCCGCCAGCGCGAGAGTCGCCTTGGGATCAACCGCTCGTCCAGCAGCAGCGACCATCTTGCGCGCAAATAGAGATGTTACATAGGCCATCCTGAGAAGGGTTTCGTTCAATTGATACCTGACATTCAGAGATAGTATCCGCGATCTTTCACGATGTCACAGGACAGTTTATCCAAAGGAGACGTCTGGAATTGCGATTGTGCCGAGCGACGTGCGCTTTGGCGGGCACGGTCAAATCCTTGGCATCCTCGGTCAATATCTGAGGCGTTCGCTAGACCTATCCCTTGGTCATACGCATTCAACCAAGGATAAAGCCATGACCAATCAAACCATCCTCGTCGTCGGCGCAACCGGCAAAACCGGCTCGCGCGTTGCAACCAAGCTTGAACAAAAAGGCTTTGACATACGCCGCGGCTCACGCGGCTCTGACGTGCCATTCGACTGGGAAACACCAGCCACTTGGGCACCGGCGCTTAGCGGTGTCGTTAAAGCCTATGTGACCTACTTTCCTGACCTTGCCTTTCCAGGCGCTGTGGAGAAGCTTGAAGCCTTCACCAAGGTTGCCGCTGCCAGCGGGCTGAGGCATATCGTGCTTCTTTCGGGTCGCGGAGAACATCACGCCCGTCTGGGCGAGGACGTGGTCCGAAACTGTGGTGTCCCGTTCACGATTGTCCGCGCCGCCTGGTTCGCCCAGAATTTCAGTGAGGGCTATCTTCGCGATCCGATCCTGGAAGGTGTGCTTCCGATGCCCGGTGGTGACATCGCCGAACCAATCATCGACATCGATGATATTGCGGACGTCGTCGTTGCAGCACTGACGGAAGAGGGTCATCAGGATGAACTTTATGAAGTGACTGGCCCGCGCCTGATGACATTCGCCGAGATGGCCGATGTACTGACGAAAGCAACCGGCCGCCCAATTCAGCACATCCCAATCACATTCGAGGATTTTCACGCCAACGTGGCCGCGTCAGGTGATGACTTTGTCGCTGATGTCTTCACTGCCATCGCACGGGAAACGCTTGATGGCCGGAATGCGCATACCGCTGACGGCGTGAAGCGGGCGCTAGGGCGAGAGCCGCGCGACTTTACAGCATTCGCGACGATTGCCGCTTCCTTGGGTGGCTGGAATACGGCTGCCTGATCTCACTCTTCCAATGAAAGGATGTCTTATGCCTCTCACCATTCTCGAAAAATTCACCCTTGGTATCTCTGGCCTGACGGCTGTCGGTATTGGCGGCTTTATCATGGCCGCGCCGCATGCTTTTTATGCCAGCTACGGCATTACACTTGGCGATGACCCAAGTTTATTGAGCGAGCTGCGCGCGCCAACGGCAGGTCTTTTGACGCTCGGCGTCCTCATGCTTACCGGCATCTGGCGCTCCGCGATGGCACAAATGGCGGTTGCAGCGACACTTATCGTTTTCCTCGCCTTCCCGGCGGGGCGGCTGATCAGTCTCGTAATCGACGGGGTGCCATCAAGCGGCATTATTGGCGCGCTGGTGCTGGAAATAGCAATCGCGGCGCTCTGCATCTTTGCCTTTCGCCAACGGATCATGGGCAGCGCAGCCGATGTGACCGGCGTTGATGCGCGGTCCTGATCTTCCGGCAGCGGCGCGTTCATCCGGGCGCTCCGCCACCAACATGCCAAACAGGAGAAATTACGATGTCACTTATTGTCTTCATCCTTCTACATATGTCTATCCTCGCCTACGCCCTTATTGGCGGTGTATTCCTCGCATTCTCTGACTTCATCATGCGCTCGCTGGCGTACACCGATGGCGCCAGTGGTGTGCAGGCCATGCAGGTGATCAACCGAGAGGTCTTTCGCTGGATTTTCATGACTCTTTTCCTTGGTATGGCGGCGGTGTCGGTTTTTATAGTGATCTACAGTGTAATGAATCTTGCTGGTGGTCCTGGAATGCTCATCCTTATTGGCGCGCTGGTGTACCTTTTAGGTTGTTTCGCCGTCACCGTTTTCTTCAACGTGCCAATGAACGAGGCGTTGGCGGGCATGGATCTGGAGTCCAATGCAACCCGGGATTATTGGACCGGCACCTATCTGCCCCGCTGGACAGCTTGGAACACGGTGCGAACCATTGCTTGCGCGCTGTCTGCGGCGCTGGTGCTTTCTGGGCTCACCTGGCTTACGCAAATGCAGATTCGCCTCGTCTAATGGGGATTGGCCGCCGCGCCCAAAGCGGCCATCCCAGAAGTACGACAGCGGGATCAGCACCTGATTGAGAGAGGAGACCCAGATATGTCCAAAGATGCACCCATCCTTCATTTGCTGTGTGGTAAGATCGCATCCGGTAAATCCACTCTTGCATCAGAGCTTGCGCGTGCGCCGGGCACAGTCCTGATCTCAGAAGACGCTTGGCTTGGCACGCTATTCGCAGAGCATATGTCGACGGGCGCCGACTACCTTCACTATTCCACAAGGCTGCAGAAGATCATCGCGCCTCATGTCAGCGCACTCTTGGACGCTGGTGTGTCCGTGATCCTCGATTTCGCGGCTAATACCGTAGCGCAGCGCGGCTGGATGCGACAGATCGTTCAACGGGCCGGCGTGGCGCACCAGATGCATGTGCTTGATGCGCCTGATGAGGTTTGCCTTCAGCGCCTGCGCGCCCGCAATGCCGAAGGCGCACACGCATTCGCCGCGACAGAGGCGCAGTTCCATCAATTCACGAAGCACTTTATTCTACCAACAGAGGATGAGGGGTTCAAAGTGGTCCGCCACTCAGTGAGGTCCTGACCACGGGGTTAGGACCACTGACGTTGTTATGCTAACCGCGGTTGGTCCGAACACCCGGATTTGCAACACGCGCCGTTTCGGGTTTCGGCTTGGGTTTGGTGATTTCTTCCAATGCACGCAGTGGCCGCTTCACCGCCTCGCCCAGCCCCGGCCTTGTCGGCGCGGCCATTTGTTTGCTGACTTCGATCATCAGCACCCCGCCCGCCACAACAAAGGGCATGTTATGCCCGATTTTTTCCAGCAAACCCGCCGATTTACGCCAGATCTTGCTGGTTGATGGCGGCTGATACAGCGCAGAGATTGTCCGTTCGGTGACGAATTGGTGTTTGCGCAACTGCGCCTCAAGCTGCCCCATCGAATAAGGCCGCCCGTAACCAAATGGGGTGGCGTCGGACCGCGACCAAAGCCCACCCCGGTTCGGCACGATGAACACCGCCCGTCCACCGGGGCCGAGTACCCGCCATGCCTCATCCAACAAGGCCGAGGGGTTTTCGGTGGTTTCCAACCCGTGCATCAGCACCAATTTGTCCACATGGCCGGTTTCCAGCGGCCACAGCGTATCTTCGCATAACACGCTGACGTTCTGCCCATCCGGCGGCCATGGCATGACCCCCTGCGGTCCGGGCATCAACCCAATGGTCCGCCGCGCGTCTTTCAGGAATGGCCGCAGCAGTGGCACCGCAAAGCCGAAACCCACAACCATTTGCCCCTTCGCCTCTGGCCAGATGGTGACCAATTCATCACGGATCACCTTTTGCGCTGCCCGCCCCAGCGCGCTGCGGTAGTAGAAGTTTCGCAGATCTAGCACATCGAGATGCATTGCGGTTTGGCTGTCCTTGGGCGAAGCTACCCATAGAATAACAACAGAAAGCCGGATTGCCATGCCTGATGATTTTGCCCCGATTGATCTGGTGGTTGTGCCCTGCCTGTCTGATAACTACGCCTTTCTGGTGCATAACACGGATACCGGCGAAACCGTTCTGGTGGATGCCCCGGAAGCCGCGCCCATCCAAAATGCCCTGCGCATCAAAGGATGGACCCTGACCGATATCCTGATCACCCATCATCATCCCGACCACATTGATGGGGTCGCTGCCCTGCGCAACGGTGCCCGTGTCATCGGTGCCGCCCGTGATGCCCACCGTCTGCCCCCGTTGGATTTGCAGGTCGCCGATGGTGATGTGATCGAAATATGTGGCGTAGACACCCATGTTCTGGATGTGTCTGGCCATACGGTTGGTCATATCGCCTTTCACATGCCTGAACCTGAACTGGCCTTTACGGCAGACAGCCTGATGGCGCTGGGTTGTGGCCGTTTGTTTGAAGGAACGCCCGCGCAGATGTGGGAAAGCCTGCAAAAGCTGCGTGCATTACCGCAAGACACAATTATTTGTTCGGGTCATGAATATACCGAAACGAATGCCCGTTTCGCCCTGACCCTTGACCCAGACAATCCCGACCTTATCTCTCGGGTCGAAGGTATCACGGCCGCGCGTGCCGCCGGACGACCGACAGTGCCTTCTGCACTGGATGAAGAAACGCGCACAAACCCGTTTTTACGTGCTGATGACCCTGGCCTGAAGGCCACCTTGGGCATGGCAGATTCGTCTGATGTTGATGTGTTTGCCGAAATTCGGGCACGAAAGGACAAATTTTAACCACGAACATGTGAGAGCCTGTTTGTGATCTGGTAAAAATTGGGCCTTTGCCCTTCGATGCGGCGATTTGTGACCCGCAAAGCGAAAAAAACCCTTGAAGGTTCCGGGATAAAACCAAACCTTAAGGATAAGAGGCCACGGTAGGATTGGCCGGAAGTCCAGTCCCGCCCCCGATATGAAGGAGCACGAACGTGCCATCATTTTCGACAACATTAGAGCAGTCCATTCATGGGGCACTTGCCCTTGCGAATGCCCGCCGTCACGAACTCGCCACGTTGGAACATCTGCTTCTGGCGTTGATTGATGAACCCGATGCGGCCCGTGTGATGCGCGCCTGTTCGGTGAACCTGGATGATCTGCGCAAGGATCTAGAGGATTTCATCGATGATGACCTGTCCACCCTGATCACTGATGTCGAAGGATCAGAAGCCGTGCCAACGGCCGCATTTCAGCGCGTTATTCAACGTGCTGCCATCCATGTGCAATCCTCTGGTCGCAATGAGGTGACCGGCGCGAACGTGCTGGTCGCGATCTTTGCCGAACGGGAAAGCAACGCCGCTTATTTCCTGCAAGAGCAGGATATGACTCGGTATGACGCTGTGAATTTCATTGCCCATGGCGTTGCCAAGGACCCCGCTTTTGGCGAGGCGCGTCCTGTGACGGGCTCGACCGAAGAAGGTGAAACCGTTTCCGTCGGTGCAGATGGCGAAGAAAAAGAAAGCGCGCTGGCCAAGTATTGCGTTGATCTGAACGCCAAGGCGACCAAGGGCGACGTGGACCCATTGATTGGCCGCGCTCATGAGGTGGAACGCTGCATTCAGGTCCTGTGCCGTCGCCGCAAGAATAACCCGCTATTGGTGGGTGATCCCGGTGTTGGTAAAACAGCCATCGCCGAAGGTCTGGCCTTTAAGATCGTGAATGGTGAAACGCCGGAAGTGTTGGCGTCCGCGACGATTTATTCGCTGGATATGGGCGCGCTGCTGGCGGGAACCCGTTATCGCGGCGATTTTGAAGAACGCCTGAAAGCGGTGATGTCTGAGATGGAGAACCATCCTGATGCGGTGTTGTTCATTGACGAAATCCATACCGTGATCGGTGCCGGTGCCACATCTGGTGGTGCCATGGATGCGTCCAACCTGCTGAAACCTGCGCTGCAGGGCGGCAAACTGCGCTGCATGGGATCGACCACATACAAGGAATTCCGTCAGCATTTCGAAAAGGACCGCGCATTGTCACGCCGGTTCCAGAAGATTGACGTGACGGAGCCATCTGTGCCGGATTCGATCAAGATCTTGCAAGGACTGAAGCCGTATTTTGAGGAGCATCACAGCATCAAATACACCGCCGATGCGATCAAAACCGCGGTTGAACTATCGGCGCGCTATATCAATGACCGCAAGCTGCCGGACAAGGCGATTGACGTGATTGATGAGGCGGGTGCTGCCCAGCATCTGGTTGTCGAATCCAAGCGTCGCAAGACGATTGGCACCAAAGAGATTGAGAATGTGGTCGCCAAGATCGCCCGCATTCCGCCCAAGAACGTATCAAAAGACGATGCCGAAGTGCTGAAAGATCTGGAGAAGACGCTGAAACGTGTGGTCTTTGGTCAGGATCCGGCCATCGAGGCACTATCGTCAGCGATCAAACTGGCGCGGGCCGGCCTGCGTGAGCCTGAAAAGCCGATTGGCAACTACCTGTTTGCCGGCCCAACCGGTGTGGGTAAGACAGAAGTCGCGAAGCAATTGGCAAGTACACTTGGCGTGGAACTGCTGCGCTTTGACATGTCGGAATACATGGAAAAGCATGCGGTGAGCCGTCTGATTGGTGCGCCTCCGGGTTATGTTGGCTTTGATCAGGGCGGTATGTTGACCGATGGTGTTGATCAGAACCCGCATTGCGTACTGCTGCTGGATGAAATGGAAAAGGCGCATCCGGATGTCTACAACATCCTGTTGCAGGTCATGGATCACGGGAAACTGACCGACCATAACGGCCGGACAACTGATTTCCGCAACGTGATCATCATCATGACGTCAAATGCTGGTGCGGCAGAAATGTCGAAGAACGCAATGGGCTTTGGTCGTGAAACCCGAACCGGCGAGGATACTGCAGCGATTGAACGCACATTTACGCCGGAATTCCGTAACCGTCTGGATGCGGTGATTTCCTTTGGTTCACTGCCAAAACCTGTGATTATGCAGGTGGTCGAGAAATTCGTGCTGCAACTTGAGGCGCAGTTGATCGACCGCAACGTGCATATTGAACTGACAGCAGGTGCTGCCGAATGGCTGGCCGATAAGGGCTATGATGAGAAAATGGGTGCGCGTCCGCTGGGCCGCGTAATTCAGGAACACATCAAGAAGCCGCTGGCCGAAGAATTGCTGTTTGGGAAATTGGTCAAAGGCGGGATTGTGAAGGTTGGCGTCAAGAAAGGCGCGCTGGAGCTGAAATATCTGGAACCTGAACAGGGAAAGATCACTGATAAGGGCGATAAGCCACCGCTTTTGACCGCAGACTAAAGCGTTTCGCGCGATAACATCGCCACAGAACAAACAAGGCCGCGATCGATCTGATCGCGGCTTTTTTTTGCCTCTTTCCAAGCGATACGCATGATTTACGGGCAAGAATAATCTGTGCAACAGATTATTCGACGTTGCGCATCTTGGCTGGCCTCAGTGCCGTTGTCCTGCTGGCAAATTAAAAACGCCTCCCCCATAGTGATAAAAAATGCGGGGGATGGATGAAGGTCATTGTTGCGGGCGCCGGTATTGTCGGCGTGTCTTGTGCCATTTGGCTGCAAAGAGCGGGCCATGACGTCACATTGGTGGACAGGGCTGGACCCGCCAGCGGCACCAGCCACGGCAATGCCGGTGTGCTGGCCGGAATTGCCATTGTGCCCGTGACTGTTCCGGGCTTGGCCCGCAAGGCGCCGGGCATGCTGCTGCGTAAGGATGCTCCGCTGTTCCTCAAATGGTCTTACCTGCCAAAACTCCTGCCATTTCTGGCCCGCTATATGTCACATGCAACCGATGCCCATGTGGACCATTACGCCAAGGCGATGACCAATCTGATGCACGATACGGTTGACCAGCATCTTGCCCTTGCCGCCGATACCCCGGCTGCAAAATACATCAGCCAGGCTGATTATTGCTTTGGCTATGCCACCAAGGCGGATTTCGCCGCGGATAGCTATGCTTGGGAAAAACGTAAGACGGCAGGGTTTGCCTATGATGTGGTCACTGGCGCGGGATATGCCACCTATGATCCGCTTTATGATGGGACGTTTGAGACGGTTGTGCGGTGCAAGAACCATGGCAGCATCACAGACCCCGGTCGTTACGTGCAGGCATTAGCCGATCATTTTGTCGCCGAAGGCGGCCATCTGCATCTGACCCAGATCACCGATGTAACCATCAAGGGCGGCGCGATTGATGCTCTGGAAACAACCGACGGGCCGATGGAGGCCGATCACATTGTCATGGCATTGGGCCCATGGTCGCGCAAGATCGCCCATAAAGTGGGCGTCAAAGTCCCGTTAGAAAGCGAACGCGGCTATCATATCGAACTGATTAACCCGTCCCGCATGCCGAGATCACCCGTCATGATTGCCTCCGGTAAATTCGTTATTACCCCCATGGAAGGCCGCATTCGTGCGGCTGGCGTGGTTGAATTTGGCGGGTTGGAACATGGCCCCAGCAAAGCACCTTTTGATCTGCTGAAACGGCAGGTTGCGGCGCTGTTGCCCGATGTTACCTATGACCACATTGTCGAATGGATGGGCCATCGTCCCGCCCCTGCCGACAGTCTGCCCCTGATCGGTGCCAATGATCCGACTGGCCGCAGCTACAGCGCCTTTGGCCACCAGCACCTTGGCTTGACAGCTGGCCCCAAAACGGGTCGGTTGATTGCGGAACTGATAGACGGGCGAAAGCCGAACATGGATTTAGCTCCGTTTGATCCAAAAAAATACGCCGCCGAATAGATGCGGCATACTGGGAGGGAACGAATGACTGATTTGACAAAACTGGCTTGTGCCGCGGTGACTGGCGCGCTGATCGCCACCGGGGCGATTGCTGATGGCCATGCCCAAAGCTGGGATATGCCGATGGCCTATGCTGCAACCAATTTCCACTCTGAACAGGGTGTGATCTTTGCCGACAAAGTCCGCGAATATACTGACGGTGCTATCGACATCACCGTGCATCCGGGCGGTTCACTGTTTGGTGGCGGCGATATCAAGCGCGCGATCCAGACCGGGCAGGTCCCGATTGGCGAACGCTTCATGTCCGCCCATGCCAATGAGGCCCCTTTGCTGGGTTGGGACAATCTGCCCTTTATTGCGACCAGCTATGACGACAATGCCAAGCTTTGGGAGGCGGCCCGCGATACTGTAAACGCACAATTGGCCGATCTGAACCTTGTCGCGCTTTACACCTGCCCATGGCCCGGTCAGGGTTTCTACTTCGCCAAAGAGGTTGCGTCATCTGCTGATACGCAAGGTGTAAAATTCCGGTCTTATAACTCCGCCACAGCCACATTTGCCGAAGAGCTAGGGATGATCCCGGTGCAGATTGAGGCCGCAGAGCTGAGCCAAGCCTTGGCCACTGGTGTTGCCTCTGCCTTCATCTCATCCGGTTCGACCGGCTATGATCGCAAGGTCTGGGAACATCTGACCCATTATTACAAGGTCAATGCATGGCTGCCCCGCAACTATGTCATGGTCAATTCGCAAACCTGGGACGGGTTGGATGCCGATACCCAAGCTGCCGTTCAACGCGCTGCGGATGAGACCGCCGCATCATGTGCTGCCAAATCTGCCGAACTTGCCGATTTCTATTTTGATGAATTGGCCAAGAACGGGATGACCGTGCAGGACGCTGGCCCGGAATTCCTGGCCGAGCTTGAGGCGATTGGTGCCAAGATGACCGCCGAATGGCTGGAAACGGCTGGCCCCGATGGTCAGGCGATCCTTGACGCCTATAACGCGAACTGATCGCGCAATGGCCAGCCCGATCGGGGCTGGCCGCTTGCTTTCCAAGGAATGATACATGCGTGACTGGTCACCGGTGATGGGCCTGCCCCTGTGGGTTTGGCTTTTTGTGCTACCCAGCGCAGTGGCGGTTGTATGTTTGTTTCTTGGCCCCCGGCTGGAACGCCCGCTGCGTCCATTCTGGAAGCTGATGAACGGCGTCTATTTGACCTCAGGTCTGATTTCGGCCTTGTTCATGGTCACCATTCTTGTGTTGATTGTGGCCCAGATGGTTGCCCGTTGGACCGGTTTTGCCTTGCCCGGCACGACTGAATTTGCAGGCTATGCCATGGCCGCCACATCGTTTTTCGCCCTGTCATATGCCCTGACCAAGGGCGCGCATATCCGGGTATCGATCATATTGAACGCCAACCAGTTTACCCGCAAATGGCTGGATATCTTTGCTGTGTTCAGCGCCGCCATCATCGCCACATATTTCGCCCGATATGCCGTCAAGGCGAATGGGTTTTCGGCGATGCTGAACGACCGCACCCAGGGGCAAGATCAGATTCCTGAATGGGTCGTATCTCTGTTCCAGTTGGATTTTGATGCTGCTTTGCAAGGTGGTGATACACTGGTTTACACCCCGGTCTGGATCCCGCAACTGGCCATGTCCATCGGCACGATCCTGTTGGCTGTGGCCCTTTGGGACACCCTTTATCGCCTATTGGTCCTTGGCCGGAACCCGATTGTATCGGAGGCCATCGAATGACCGAAGCCTACGCCACCATCGTTTTCTTATTTGTTTTATTCACCTTACTTGGGTCATCAATCTGGATCGGCCTTGCCCTGATGGGCGTTGCGTGGGTGGGGATGGAACTGTTCACCACCCGCCCTGCCGGCGACGCGATGATCACGACGATCTGGACCGGGGCAAGCAGTTGGACCCTGACCGCCCTGCCGCTGTTCATCTGGATGGGCGAAATCTTGTATCGGACCCGATTATCGCAAGACATGTTTCGCGGCCTTGCCCCATGGATGCGTTGGCTACCGGGTGGATTGCTGCATACCAATATTGCAGGTTGCACAATCTTTGCCGCCGTCTCGGGCTCTTCCGCAGCCACGCTAACCACCGTGGGCAAGATGTCGATCCCGGAACTGCGCAAGCGCGGATATCCTGAATACATGATCGTGGGCACATTGGCTGGGGCGGCCACATTGGGGTTGATGATCCCGCCTTCCCTGACCTTGATCGTCTATGGCGTGTCGATCAACGAAAGCATCATCAAGCTGTTCATGGCGGGCATCATCCCCGGTCTCGTTCTGGCCGGGTTGTTCATGTCTTACATCGTCTTGTGGCATTATATCCGCCCGGGCCAACGTCCCGCACCTGAACCCCCGATGGGCTTTGGTGAAATGCTGTCCGAAAGCCGGTTTTTGATCCCGGTTTTGTGCCTCGTCTTTGCGGTGATCGGATCAATGTATTTCGGCTGGGCCACCGCGACAGAGGCCGCTGCGGTTGGTGTGCTTGGGTCGCTGACGCTGGCCCTGTTCCAGCGGTCCCTGACGGTGTCGACCTTCTATGAAAGCCTGATGGGCGCGACCCGCACATCGGCGATGATCGCCCTGATCCTGATGGGGGCCGCGTTTTTGTCACTATCGATGGGCTTCACTGGGTTGCCCCGTGCCTTGGCGGCGTGGATTGACACGATGGGTCTGTCCCCGATTACCCTGATCGCCGCTTTGACTGTGTTCTACATCATTCTGGGCATGTTTCTGGATGGGATTTCATCTGTTGTTCTGACCATGGCGATTGTAGAACCGATGATCCGGCAGGCCGGGATCGATGTTATCTGGTTTGGCATCTTCATCGTCGTCGTCGTTGAAATGGCGCAGGTCACCCCCCCGATTGGCTTTAACCTGTTTGTGTTGCAGGGCATGACCCGACACGAGATTGGCTATATTTCAAAGGTTGCTTTGCCCATGGTGGCCTTGATGTTGCTGATGGTGGTGATCCTTGTGATCTGGCCGGAACTGGCAACATGGCTGCCCAACAATATTCAGGGCTAGCGCATGCGCCCTGCCATCACTGTTTTGCAGCTGGATACCAATTTTCCCCGGGTTCCGGGGGATGTGGGATGCCCCGCGACTTATATTGCTGATGTCGAAATTCTGCGTATTCCGCAGGCGACCGTCGGTCAGGTGGTCGGTGATCGGCCTGACCTGATTGATATTGCCCCGTTTGCGGATGCGATCCACCGGGCAAAAGGCGAAGTTATCGTCACCTCTTGCGGGTTTTTGTCATTTTGGCAGGAAACGCTGGCGGCTTTGACCGACAGGCCATTCATCAGTTCGTCCCTGACGGCCCTCGATTGGTTGGCGCGAGATCACGATCCCGCCGAAGTTCTGATTGTAACCTTTGATGCTGATAGTCTAATCGCTGCACATCTGGGGCAACACTCCGCATTTGCCCAAAGTATTGTGGGTCTGCCGCGGGATAGCCATTTGCGGCAAGTGATCGAAGATGACTTGTCGCGGCTTAATAGTGATCTTGCAAGGGCCGAAATGGTCGCCCTTATCGCGCGTCATCTGAAGCCCGCACATCGCCATGTCTTGCTGGAATGCACCAATTTACCGCCCTACAAGTCTGCGCTGATAGATGTGGGAAAACGGCCCGTGACCGATATTTTGACCGAGATTGAGCGTCATCGACCCGGAACCATTGTGCCAGATTTTGCAGCGCGCGGGCCACAAACATAGCCTGCGAAACGCACCCGTTTAAGTTTCAATGCCATTGAAACTTAAACTTAATCTCTCTCTTCGATGCTTGCTGCGGTAGCCACTAGGATTCGGGGATGCATCGCAGGCACAAGACATGATGAAGGGACGCAAGCTCCTTAATCCAGAGAATACCTGGATTCATTGTATGGTTGCGCTTTGCGTGATCATTGGCTTGCTATGTTCAGCATATCTTACCAATAGGGCAATCATCGCGCAGCATGATCTTGCAGCGCGTACCACTGTGGCCGCGCAGGATCTGTCAGTGCTAAGCCAGCAGATCATGTTGCAGGCCATCGATCCAGACCAAGATATCGGCGTAGGGTTGATTGCGCGTTTTGAAGCAACCCATGCGGTGTTGTTGCAGGGGGACCCTTGGTCGGCCGCGTTGCAAGATCACTACTTTGCCGGTCCGGACCCGTTGAACGAACGGATTACCCGGTTTACTGGATTGGCCAATCAGATGGCCCAACTGCCAGCGCCGGAACAGGCATCAGCTGTTGTGCAGATGCGGGATCTGGTGGGGTCACGAGGGTTGTTTGATGGGTTGCGTCAAGCCGCGACCCTATTCGGTGATGTGTCACGGCCAAACATTGACCGCCTGCATGGTCTGCTAAACCTGTATCTTTTGATCGCTGCTTTTGTACTGCTGGCCGAGGCTTTACTGGTCTTCCGGCCTGCCCATTTGGCTGTACGGTCAGTCTTTCGGGAACTGCGCACCAAAACAGAGGTGCTGACCAGTTCGCAGGAACAGCTGCGGCGGATGAATGACAAGCTGTATCATTTGGCAAATCATGATCCGCTGACTGGCCTGCCCAACAGGTCATATATGACCGCGCGGTTGAGCGATGCCCTTGCCCAACCAGGTTGGGACGAGCTTGGCGTCTTGTTTATCGGGCTTGATGGGTTCAAGGCGATCAATGACACGATCGGTCATGAAAATGCAGATATCATGCTGATCGCGATGGCCGGTCGGTTGAAGGCCTGTGTGGATGATGACGATCTTGTCGCCCGTGTGGGCGGCGATGAATTCATCCTGACCACCTCTGAACCACCTGAAAATCTGACGAAGCGCATTCTGGATAGCTTGAACGAACCGTTTGTGATTGATGGCCGTAATGTCAGCATTGATACCAGTATCGGATACCTCACCGCCTTTGCCGGAGAAAGTGAGGAAGATCAGATCGTCAGAAATGCCGGGATTGCATTGCAGGCTGCAAAAGCGGCGGGTGGCAGGCGGGCTGTTGAATTTTCACAAGCGTTGCGCGACGAATCCGCCGACATGCTGGAACTGCAACTGGAATTGCGCGATGCCATTGCGGTGGGTCAGATTGAACCATGGTTCCAGCCACAGATAAATTTGACCGATGGCACAATACGCGGGGCGGAGGTTTTGGCCCGCTGGCGTCATCCAAAACGTGGCTTATTGACACCGGACAGGTTTTTGCCCGCCGCGGAACGTGCGGGCCTAGTTATTGACCTTGATCACGCGATCTGGCGTGCCGCTGTCAATTGCGCGCAACAATGGGAGGGAGCAGACGATCATAAGCTTGCGATATCGCTAAATGCGGCACCAGACACGATTTCCGATCCATTCCTGATCGAAAGACTTCTGAAGATGCTGCATGGCAGTACACTTTGCCTTGATCAGATTGTTGTCGAAGTATTGGAGACGACCTTGATTGAAGGGTCCGACGATATGGCGGCGATCAATATTGATAGCCTTGCAGAATGTGGCGTGGCGCTGGAATTGGATGATTTTGGAACCGGCTATGCATCCTTGTCAAAACTCACCCAACTCCCCCTGTCGGGGATCAAGCTGGATCGGTCATTGATTGCGCCGCTGCCAGAAACAGGTGCAGACAGCGTTGTCCGGGCGATTTTGGCGCTTGCCGCCGAACTTGGACTTCAGGTCATTGCCGAAGGGATCGAAACTGATGACCAGGCCCGCTATCTTAGCAATTGCGGTTGCGAAATTGGGCAAGGGTATGGTTTTGCTCGCCCGATGCCTGCGCCAGAGTTCGACATCTGGCTCAAGGAATATGCCAGCCGACCGCAATCATTCGCCCAACCGCCGGATCAAATCCCGATGCAGGCTTGAGCCGGGCTGCTGCAAGACGTATCTGCAAGATAGCAACATCGCAGCACAAGGGGCTATCTATGGCCAATCACCTATACCAACATGATTTGCCTGATGGGCTGCAACTTGGCCCCATTGTGGCAATTGATTGTGAAACTATGGGTCTGAACCCGCATCGTGACCGGCTTTGCCTTGTTCAGATGTCCGACGGCGACAAGAATTGCCACCTTGTACAAGTCGCACCTGAGGCCAAGCCCGCCCCAAATCTTTGCGCGATGCTGGCAGATCCAAATACGCTCAAGCTGTTTCATTTTGGACGCTTTGACATCGCCGCGCTACAAAATGCCTTTGGTGTCACGACTGCGCCAGTTTATTGCACAAAAATCGCCTCGAAACTCGTGCGCACATTCACGGATCGACATGGCTTGAAAACGCTTTTGCAAGATATGGTTGGCGTCGATATTTCGAAGCATCAGCAACAAAGTGACTGGGGTGCCGCAGAACTAACGGATGCTCAGCTGGACTATGCCGCATCGGATGTGTTGCACCTGCATGAACTGAAAGCGGCTTTCGACATACTTCTCGCCAGGGAAGGCCGGACAGCGTTGGCACAATCCTGTTTTGATTTTCTGCCAACACGCGCGAAACTAGATTTGGCCGGATGGCCCGAAATTGATATATTTGCTCACTGATGACAGATTTAGCACAATTTTTGGACGCCGGACGCAGGGTCATTCTGGCCGAAGCTGACGCATTGACCACACTTGCTGATCAGTTGAACACGGATTTTGCGCAAGCCGTCGCTCTTGTGATCAATGCCAAAGGGCGGATCATCGTGTCAGGTATGGGCAAATCGGGGCATATCGCACGAAAAATCGCCGCGACCCTCGCGAGCACCGGAACACCCGCGCATTTTGTACATCCAGCCGAGGCGAGCCATGGTGATCTGGGCATGATCACCCCAACAGATGTAGTGATTGCAATCTCGAATTCTGGCGAAGTGCCTGAACTTGCAAATCTTGTCGCTTACACGCGCCGTTTTGGCATTCCCCTGATTGGCATGACAAGCCGTGCTGACAGCAGTCTGGGCACCCAATCAGATATCGTCCTGCAACTTCCGCAATTGGGCGAGGCATGCGGCAGCGGCGTGGTACCCACGACATCAACGACGATGACCCTTGCCATGGGGGATGCGTTGGCTGTTGCGCTGATGGAGCATAGAGATTTCACGCCCGAGAACTTTCGCGAATTCCACCCCGGTGGCAAACTGGGCGCGCGCTTGTCCAAGGTTGGCGATCTAATGCATCGGGGTGATGCCGTGCCACTTGTCCAACAGGATACCCCAATGGGTGACGCGCTTCTGATCATCAGCCAAAAAGGCTTTGGGGTGGTTGGCGTATTGGACGATAGCGGTCGATTGGTTGGTGTGATCACCGACGGTGACTTGCGGCGACACATGACCGGATTGCTTGACATGTCAGCTGGTCAGACCATGACCGCAAACCCGCAAACCATCCGGCCAGAAGCGTTGGCCGAGGAAGCTGTCGCGGCAATGAGTGGCCAGATCACCTGTTTGTTTGTGACTGCCTCAGAGGATGAGGCCAAGGTCGTTGGTGTTTTGCATATCCATGATTGCCTGCGTGCCGGTGTAATCTGAAGATGGTAGCAACGGACAATCTTCACTCCAGGTTGGTCGGATGGTCCAAGATCATTCTGCCATTGGCTGCGTTAGGATTGCTATCAACACTGTTCATGCTTGCCCGTGACAAAGGCCCACCCCCAGAAATCTCATTCGCGGAAGTTGAGGCCATGGCGCGGGATCAACGCATCTCGGCCCCGCTGTTTTCAGGTGTTACCGATGATGGTGCGATCATTGCCATTTCTGCCCAAAGCGCCAAACCAGAGATCGGA
Organism: uncultured Paracoccaceae bacterium; assembly: GCA_947500135.1. Lineage (GTDB taxonomy): Bacteria > Pseudomonadota > Alphaproteobacteria > Rhodobacterales > Rhodobacteraceae > Yoonia. The sequence goes on along the minus strand of CANMQX010000007.1, from coordinate 142,409 downwards.
AAACCGGACACGATCAGCATTGATCGTGTGGTTGTTGGGATAGATAATGACCAAGGTGCCACCGTCGATATCACAGCCACAAGCGGTGAAGTGAATGGTGTTTCGCGAACCGCGCGTTTCTTTGGCCTGGTGCGGATGGAGACATCCAGCGGCTACCAGATGGAGACAAGCGCGCTGACCGCCGCTTTGGATACCGGTCTTGTAACCTCAGACGGAGTACTAGAAATCCATGCGCCATTTGGTGAATTGACCGCTGGACGGATGACGTTGCACGTAACCGCAGACGAGGTCGGACAACAGATACTGTTCACACAAGGCGTCCGCCTGATATACCGACCCCAAGACCAACAATAGCTTTATTCAAGGAATCCACGCACCGTGTTCAGATTTTTCGCCTGCATGATTGGTCTTTTGGTTGCAAACGCGTCCATCGCGCAGACAAATATAAACCTAGGCGGCATCACGGTGGATGATACTGCGGCGGTTGAGGTCGCGGCCGATAACCTATCGGTGGATCAGCATACCGGGACGGCTATTTTCTCCGGCAATGTCGTCATTGTCCAAGGTGAAATGAAAGTATCAGCCGCCAATGTCGAAGTGTCGTACGCCGAAGCCACAGGAAGTATTTCACGGTTGGTTGCGACCGGCGGCGTCACTTTTGTGACCGCAACTGAAGCGGCGGAGGCAAAAAATGCGGATTATGACTTGGCCACCGGAACCTTGACCCTGACCGGCGACGTGTTGTTGACCCAAGGGCTAAGTGCGATTTCATCTGAGAAGATGGTGGTGAACATTGCCGATGGTTCGGCGGTGATGGAAGGCCGCGTGCGCACCGTTTTACAACAGGGCGAGAATTGATGGACGGTCCAGCCCTTACGGTTCAAGACGGCGAAGCTGGATTGCGGATCATCAATCTGCGCAAAAGCTATCGCAAGCGCCCCGTCATTCGTGATGTCAGCATTGATCTGGGCCGTGGTGAGGTCGTGGCGCTGTTGGGCCCCAACGGATCGGGTAAAACGACCTGTTTCTACGCCATTGCCGGGCTTGTGACTGCAGAAGGTGGCCGGGTCATCGTGGATGGCCGCGAGGTAACAACCCTGCCGATGTATCGCCGGGCGCGCATGGGAATCGGATATCTGCCACAGGAGATGTCGATTTTCCGGGGCATGTCTGTCGAAGATAACATCATGGCGATTCTTGAAATCGCGGTGGATGATCGCCACAAAAGGCGCGAGCGGCTGGAACAACTTCTGTCTGAATTTTCGATAGAGCATTTGCGCCGCGCATCTGCCATGGCGCTTTCTGGCGGTGAACGCAGGCGTGTGGAGATTGCCCGATGCCTTGCGGCTGGCCCGAAATATGTTCTGCTTGATGAACCATTTGCAGGCGTTGATCCGATTGCCGTGGGCGAGATACGGCACTTGGTCGCAGACCTGAAAAACCGGGGCATTGGGGTGTTAATCACCGACCATAATGTGCAGGAAACGCTGCAGATCGTGGATCGCGCTTACATCCTGCATGACGGCAAAGTTTTGATGAGCGGGACGACGGATGAGGTCGTTCAAAACGAGAACGTCCGGCGTGTATACTTGGGTGACAACTTTCGTGTAACGTGAATTTGGTCAACGCGTTAACCACTGCGTCATTGACAAACAGACCCGTTCTGACGCCAAATGAAGGAGATGACAGACCCGCTTCACCTTGTTCTTATTGTGGCCGCAGAAATGCCCGGACACGACGATAGGTTGAACCAAACGGGCGTTATCGTTTTCCAATAGTATGGCGAGCAGACCGCGCAATGCGGATTGTTTTGACGTCATCACATCAGACATAGGAGAAACGATGCGGTACCAAATCAGTGGCAAACAGATCGACATCGGCGAAGCACTTCAAACTCATGTAAAGACAGAATTAGACGAAATACTAAGTAAGTATGCCGGTCGCCCGACCGATGCATATGTCGTTTTTTCCAAGTCGGGGCATGAGTTTATCTGCGAATCCGTCGTGCATCTTTCGACTGGTTTGAACGCGCAGGCCACGGGTCGTGCAAATGAGATTTATGCCGCATTCGACAGCAGCGGCGAAAAGATGGACAAGCAATTGCGCCGCTACAAGCGGAGATTGAAAGACCATCACAAGGAACGTTCACAACCCGTTGAACTTTCTGATGCAGGGTCCTATATCCTCGAACCAAGGGACGAGTCGGATGAGGCGGCACAAGATAATGTAAACGCCATGATCGTGGCCGAGATGGAGGCAAAGATTCCTTCGCTTTCGGTTGGTGAGGCGGTTATGCAGATGGAAATTGCAAGTGCTCCGGTGCTTGTCTTTCGCAACGAAAAACACAGTGGAATAAATGTCGTCTACAGACGGGACGACGGGAACATCGGTTGGATCGATCCGAAAGCTGCGGGTTGAAGTAAGACCAGTTTTTGAAAGATGTATCAGATGCAACTTGCACAGATCTTGGATGTTGGCGCGGTCAAGACCATCGGTTCCTGCACCAGCAAGAAACGCCTTTTCCATGATCTGGGCGAGTTGTCTGAGGCCTGTTACGATTTGAATGCAACCCGAGTGATTGATGCACTGTTGGAACGTGAAAACCTTGGCCCGACAGGTGTTGGCCAAGGAATTGCCCTGCCGCACGCCCGGTTGACCAACGTCACAGATGTCAAAGGCATCTTTCTGCGCCTGGAAAAACCGTTGGATTTTGATGCCATTGACAGGCAGCCCGTTGATTTGGTGTTTGCCCTGCTGGCCCCGCAAAATGCCGGTGTTGATCACCTCAAGGCACTGGCGCTGGTATCCCGTACATTACGCGACGCCTCCATCTGCGCAAAGCTCCGGGCGAATGGCGATCCCGGGACCTTGCATACAATTCTGACAGAAGTGCATTCGAGCCAAGCCGCTTAGATCACATCCAATCTCCAAATCCAAAAGACAGGTAATCGCGCGGATAGGCATCTTGCGTAGCTTCCTCGATGCTGCTGTCATAGATTTCGCGCAAGAGCGATAGCTTCATATCGTCGCCATCCGGCAAACGTGGCACGGTGGTGATTCCAAGTTGATCGCAAAGGAATGACAGATCCTTTTCCAACTGGTCTTCGCGCATGATCATATCGGGTAATCCGAACTGCGCCATCCCCTGTAAGACGGCCAGCTGGCTGGCCCAAGCCGGGTCCGTCCGCACAGCGGTTTGGGCCGACAGGTTGTTTTTGACAAAGCCAAGAAACGCCAGAAACGCCTTGCGATGCGCCTTGATATCATAGCCCTTGAGGTTGCGTGGCAAGAGCGGGTCAGCCGGGATCGGCAACTTATGTACCTTCCGCAGCGTTTGACGAATCTTTGGGAACAGTTGTGGCCCCTCAAACAGGATATGCGTGCAAAACGCATCATGCGCGCGCGCGACAGGATGCCGTAGAACGGCAAAACTCCGATAGACTGCATGTCGGCGTTTCCATTCGCGCAGCGTCTTTTGCGAAAACCGCCGGCGCAAGTCTTTATAGGGTCGGTTGTCGAGATCAGCCATCCATTGGCCAATCTGGTCATCAATCCCACCGCGTAGCGGCAGATAAAGAAGCCCGGACTTAGGTGCTGCCACATAAGCGGGGATCATTGGCCCCCGACGTGGTTCGAAATTCGGTGTTCGGTCGAGGTCGAACCGATCCCAACCCGCCAGCGCCGCCTTCATATCGTCTGGGTTGGTGACCTTATCGATTGTCGGTACGGGGTTCTGTTTCTTGAGCTTGCGATCCAGTGAATTCAGCCGATCCGCACAGCCCAGAAAAGCCGCCAAACCATTCATGATCTCGACTTCACCCAAATCATCGTAATTCAGGTAAAAGGCGGTTTGCCCAGAACGCTGCAATGCGTTTTGCAAATGCTGCTGAAATTTCTGAAGTTTATCCAGATATTCTGCAAATTCTGTTCCGTCGAACTGGATTTTTCTAGCTTTGGCATGGGTCGCATTTGTCAGCTTCCATTGCCCTGTCGCCTTGGCAATTTTCCAGCTGATGAAACTGTCAACGGGGTTGCGTGTCAGGATGATCTTGGCACAGCGGGGGTCAGACAGGCAGGTTGGAAGCACGCGTTGATCGTGATCACTAAAGAACCGAAAACCTGCCAGACCTTCATCGGCTTTGATCGCGTCAAGAAGTGCGTCTGGATTTTCCTTGCGCGCGTCGACGGTCATCCCCAGCAGATCATCATATTTTGGGTAACCGATGAAGCTGGGATTGAACGCCTCACCATGGCATTTGAGACCGTCGAACAGATTGATATTCGCTTCGAGGTAATTCGACCCTGTTCGCATTTCGGCAAACACGACGAAGTAGTCAAAATTCGACATAATCAGCGCACCAGATAGGGTTTTTGTTGGGTTTGCAATGACGTTCCTGTATCTGTGTCCTCTGCGAATTCGCCGGTCAGGAATGGGTGCATGCCCTGATTACGCAAATCCTGCAGGAATGCGCCAAGTCCATCTAGTTTTACCATGCTTGGCGCCTCTGCCAGTCGGGGATGAGGCTGTTCGCTGACCTCATCCACAATGATTTGCAACGTTTCCATGGGTGAGCGCACAAATTCAGCCAAGGTCATCACCCGCACCCGCGCTTTGGTGAATGGCGAGCGCAGTATCTTGAGCTGCTTATGTTCGATTTGTTGGAGGCGCGCCGCCTCTTTTCGTACGTCTGAGAATTCTTCACGCGCCAGAAACAGGGAGATGATCCACGCGCCAGAGACAACGGAGATACGGGCGTTGGTATCTTTGGCCACCATCCAATTGATCGTTTGCGTGTCCATCGGACCGAACTGGAACGCCTGATGTTTGGCACGATTGTTCCAGATCAGGTTGGTCAGAAACATCTTTGCGTTGTAGTCCCGCAGCGTCGGGTGGTCAGACATACCACCAACGTAGACCGGGCTACCATCGGTAAAATGTGCGCGATCAGGTGCGAACAGATGTCCATGTACATCGCCCCCGCCGGTTGCCTTGGTCAGCCAGCCCTCGAAATCGTCGAACACCTCGGCAAATCCTTGCAAGACGGAATATGGACCTGCCGTAACCGCATTTTCCCGGTCAATGGTCGGGAAACGGCTTTGCATATAAAGCCCCGGCCGCCCCAATGTGCGCCGGTCAACCGCATTTGCAAATACCCGGTCGACGGAACTGGGGTTCGGTGTGACATGGTCTTCTGGTTTGTCATAGGGCAGCGGGAACGTGTCATAGAGTTCATCTGCCCGCGGCCAGATCTTGCGCGCCACAAAACAGGCGGAGCGGCGCAGCAAAGCCTTGTGATCGTTGTAGAAAACATGCGGCTTACCTTGAAAATCAAACTTTGACAGCGTCAGTGATCGGCTTTCGATCTTGGTGGAATGTAGCCGTGCCATGGTTTGGAAATAGCTCTCATCAGGAATCCAGACCTTGCGGAAATAACGGTCATAGGTGGGCCGTTTGGGATCGGTCAAAATAGCGTTGAGCGTGCGCCGCGTCAGACACCACCATTGCGACCCCATATGTGGGACCAACCCGGTAGGAATGCGTCGTTTGAAACCGATAAGCTGCTGCAATTTGACATAGAGGTCAAAAATTCGCCGATGCCGCCGCCAGGAAAATGGAAATCGCAGTGTGAACCGTTCCTCATCCAGCCCGCCAACTGTCCAGGGGACGTCTTCGGTTGTAGAGCTTTCGATGAAATCGGTTTCGGGTCTGGCATTAAGATATGTGCAAAGCTCTGCCACCGGCCGCAGCAGCAGGCAAGCGCCCGATGCGAGGTAGATGTGTCGCAATTCGGGGTGGTTATCCAACAGTTTCGTCGCTGCTTTCTGCGTCGCGGCAACAAGTTCCCACCCCCCCCAATCACACCGATGTCGTCTGATAAATTTCACCCGATCCAGATCGGACAGCGCATCGACAAAGGCAGCGTATTCGTGTTGATCGACCTTCCTGTCCACATGCACAACGACCGGGCAGCCAGCATCCGCCCATTGCCTGATGGCCTGCTCTGCCCGTTGCAACGCGGTATGGGCAAGGACGATAACACCGAGGCTCATGCCCAGTTTCCTTTGGACAGCAGGCCCAGCACCTCAAGCTGGCGCCAGTTGAGGTATTGTTCGCTCCATTTCGTCCAGAGCTTGGGATCATCTTGGCCCGTTTCGGCATATTGTTGGTATTCATGGCCAGCGCCGTAATGCTCGCCTCGCGCCGCTTCTTCCTGCGCGCGTTCACCGAATGTGTTGATGAATTTCGCATGGAGCAACGCACCGGATGTCTTTTCCCCGCCTTGCTGATCATACACAAGGTTCAGCCCGCGCGGCAGGATCATGTGTGTTGAGCTGACATAGGTGTACCGCCTGTCCCATTTGACGAATGGCACCTTGTTTAGCGCTGGCGATTTTTCTGGTTTGTCGGCAAAGAATGCCCGCGCCCGTGGCCCACCTTGTATCCACAGATTACGCATGCGTTTGTTCTGGCTGATCGTGTAGTTGCCTGCGTCAAACCAGTTTGCGATCTCCAGCGGGTCCATGCCCCGTTCATATCTGGCCTCGCTGACCGGCCCCTGCGGGTAAAGATCAAGCATCAGCGCCCCAAAGGACCGCACATCGGACGCGTCCAGCCAGTCGCCTAGTGCCGCCAATGGTCGCGTATCGCAAAACGGGTAGACGAAAAATTCATCCACATCGACCGTCAGTGCCCAGTGCCCGTGCCCGTATCGCCATTGCAGATAGGTCAGCCAATCCATTCCGAAACGCGCATTGCCGTATCCGGCATCGGTTGACCACAATGAAACATCCGGTTGCGCGGCTGCATATGCATCACCGCCGTCGGTGCTGCCGTTATTGACCATAACGAAGTGATCAACGCCCTGATTGCGGTAATATTCAAAGAAATAGGGCAGACGGACGTCTTCGTTTCGGAAGGTACAAAACAACAAGATGTCATCTGGTCTGATTGTGTTGGTTCGGTTCTTGACCTCAACCAGTTCGCGCCGCTTGCGGAACGCCCGGATTTTCCAGCGCTTGCGCTGAAGTCTTAACAAATATGATCGAAAGATACTCAACTAGATGTCCCGTTTCGCGCCGGTTCAACCACCACTTTATCAACCCCAAGTGCCCTTTGACATTAATCCCAGATCGACAAGCTGCCGCCAACCTTCGTATTGGCTGGACCCGGCATACCAAAGATCAGGGTTTTTGGTTAATGCTTTGTGATATTCTGCATAAACTACGCTGTTTTCAAAGTGTTGTTGGCGGATTTGTTCCTCTTTCGACTTTTCAACGACGATGTCGAGGAATTTCGTGTGCAAAAGGGCGCCAGACATCCTGTCATATTGCGGCGTGCCAAAGACATCATGCAGGTGCCTGGGCAAGACTTGATGGGTCGAGCTGACATAGGCGTACCGGCGGTCCCACTTTATCAGCGGGGTCTTGTTGAGTGTTGGTGCGCGTGCCGGGTCCGGTCCAAAAAACACCCTGTCGCGCACGCCCCCTTGTATCCACAGGTTTCGGAAAATTGGGTGCCATATGTTGCGATAGTTATCCGGGTCAAAGAACGGTAGCGCCGCAACGGGGTCCTTTCCCGGTTGATAAGTGGTCTGCCCGACCGGCCCACGCGGATAAAGTTCGATCATAAGCGCGCCAAAGGACTGCCGCCCTTGATCATCCAGCCATGCGGTCAGGGTCGGCAGCTTGCGCGTGTCATGCTGCGGATAGATCAGCAATTCATCCGCATCCACGGTCAGGCACCAATGCCCGTGCCCGTATTTCATTTGCAACCAACCCAACCAATCCATGCCGAACCGCGACAGCCGATAGCTATGATCAGTTCGCCAAAGCGACACATCCGGTTGGTCTGCAAGATAGTCTGCGGTGCCATCATCGCTGCCATTATCAACAAACAGAAAATGATCGACCCCAAGGTCGCGATGGTGCTGCATGAAGTAGGGAAGCCGGATAACTTCGTTACGGACGCAGCTAAACCCCAGAATGGCCCCTTTTCGGATTGTTGCCGTTCGGTTCTGAACCGTATGCAATTGCCGCCTTTTGCGCAGGCATCGAAACAACAATCGCCTGCGCTTCCAACGCAGGCGATATGCCAGTTTCAATTCCGCCAGCGAACCCAGCCTTGGTTGGGGTTCAGTCGCGCGCAATGGTTACTGCGCTGCCTTGTCGGCTGCGTTCAGATCGCTCAGGTATGACAGAAGGTCATCGCGCAGATCATCGCGGGCCAGTGCAAAGGCGACGGTTGCTTGCAGGAAACCTGCCTTGGACCCGCAATCAAAGCGCTGACCGTCAAATCGGTATCCGAACACATCACGACCCTGGCTGATTTCTGCGGCAATAGCGTCGGTCAACTGTACCTCGCCACCTGCACCTTTGGTGATATGGGCAAAGTTCTGCATGACATGCGGCGTCAGGATGTAGCGACCGATCACGGCAAGGTTTGACGGGGCCGTCCCCGGCGCAGGCTTTTCGACCATTCCATTGATGGAAACAACGGCATCGCCATTCTTGTCCTTCACATCCAACACACCGTAGGATGATGTCTTGTCTGGTGCTACTTCCATTGCGGCAACCATAGCGCCGCCAGTTTCCTCATAGGCTTCGACCATCTGCTGCAGGCAGGGTTTTTCTGCTGCAATCACGTCATCGGGCAGAATCACAGCAAATGGTTCATTCCCGATCAACTTGCTTGCGCAGGAAACCGCGTGACCCAGACCAAGCGGTTTGTGTTGGCGAATATAGGCAATCGCCCCGCTATCCATATTGGTCGTGCGCAGCACGTCGAGCAGTGCGGTTTTACCGGATTTTTCCAGCGCTGCTTCCAGATCCGGTGCGAGGTCGAAATAATCCTCAAGTGCGGTCTTGCCCCGGGATGTCACGAAAATGAAATCTTCAATCCCTGCGGCGCGTGCCTCGTCAATTGCGTATTGAATCAATGGCCTGTCGACCAGTGTCATGATCTCTTTCGGCACGGATTTGGTCGCAGGTAAAAACCGCGTACCCAGCCCAGCGACCGGAAAAATGGCTTTTGTAACTTTCTTCTTCATATCCAAACTCTCTTAAGATGGGGCTGGAAAATGAGCCCCGTAACAATGCAACAGTTCTTTGCAAAATTTCTCTGACAATATTCAAGACAATACGGCATCATGTCTGCAAAAACACGGTAAAACTTGGACCGCATATCGAAATTTCTGATCTGCCTGATCTAGCTGATCCCCATTTCCTGCATCATGGCTTCAATGCGCGGCACATCTTCGGGGTTGTTGAGTTCCCAGAATTGCCGTCCCTTTGCAGCCACTTCGACGCAGAGCATAGGCACCCCGCGTTCCAGAAACCGGAGCTGTTCAAGACCTTCTAATTCCTCAAGTGAACCAGCCGTCCAGCCGGGATAATCCATCAACGCCCCGGGCCTGTATGCATAGACGCCGACATGATGGAATACCGGGGTGTCGGCGTCATCCTGATAGGTCTTGTTGGTGTAGGGGATCACCTCTTTTGAGAAATAGAGCGCGTTGTTATCCGCCCCGAAAACCGCCGTGGTACCACCAACGCGCCCGGCACGCCGATCGGCAAGGAATCCGTTCAGCGCCCGCCCGTCCGCCCGCAAAACCGGGGTGGCGACGGCAGCTTGCGGATTTGCCGCTAGCCCTTTGACGAGGTCCTCAATAAACCATGCCGGGGTCAGGGGTGCGTCGCCTTGCAGGTTGACCACGATGTCGAAATCACCACCCAGATTTTGCAACGCCTCGGCGCAGCGTTCTGTCCCGTTCTGACAATCGGGCGATGTCATCACAACTTCGGCCCCAAACGCGGTGGCCGCGTCCTGAATACGGCTATCATCGGTGGCGACCACGACCCGGTCCACGCCTTGCACAGCCATGGCCGCATCCCACGACCGTCGAATCAATGTCTTGCTTTCGCCCGTCACCCCCCTGAGCGCGACAAGAGGCTTGCCGGGATATCGGGACGATGCATAGCGGGCGGGTATGACGATCAGGACTGGCATCAGGCGTTTTGCAGTTTTACATCAGGGGAATAGGCGATGAAGAAAGGGTTTTCGAAACCCGGTTTGCCGTATTGCAAAGGGCTGTGATCATCAAAGCGCACGACCTGACCACCAGCACCTGCCAGAACCGCATGCCCGGCAGCGGTGTCCCATTCCATCGTCCGCCCGAGGCGCGGATAGATGTCAGCCTCGCCCGTGGCGACAAGGCAGAACTTCAGCGATGATCCCGCGCTTTTCATGTCGGCAGTGTTGTATTTGTTAATGTAGTCATCGGTCGCCTGATCGCGATGCGATTTCGACGCGACGACCAGCAGGGCATCATTGTCCGGTGTCGATACGGCCAAGGCGGTCTGCTTACCAGCAGCCTCTTTATCGAAAGGCCCTGTTTCCTCAACCGTTTGACCTTCTGCATTGGTATAGAACAACCGTTCCTTAGCGGGGGCATAGACCACCCCACGCACAGGTTTACCGTCGACCACATAGGCAATGTTGACTGTAAAATCACCGCGCCGTTTGATGAATTCCTTGGTGCCGTCCAGCGGATCCACGATCAGAAAGGTACTGACCGACTGGGTGTGTGTGGTGGCCTGTTCTTCGGTGACCAGCGGCACATCCGGGAAAGCGGCCCGCAAACCGGCACTGATGATCGCATCCGCCGCCTCATCCGCCGCTGTGACGGGGCTGTCATCACTTTTGGCGCGAACATCGAAGTCCGGTGACTGATAGATTTCCATGATTTTTTCACCGGCCTGAAGCGCGAGTCGGCGTATGACCTGGGTCAGTTGATCAAAGTCCATTTGTTTTTGGGCCTCCTGCAGGATTCATTGAAAATCAGCGTTTTCACCCTTATGATCGGGGCTCACGCGAACAGCAAGCAAACCCTTAAACCGCCACTGATCGGCACGCCGGAAAGTCATCCTTCATGTTTCAGGCCAACACAAAGACAAGCAAGGCGCGCGGCGCCTTTGGCCTGCTTGAGGTGATCTATTTCTCAATCGTGCGGTCGCTCCGGCAATCGCACCGGCATGCGGTTGTTGGCATGTTGATGAACATGGTGCAGGCACTGACGCTGGTCTTTGCCTTCTTCATCATGTTCGAGCTTTTGGGCATTCGCGGCGCAGCACTACGCGGCGATTTCCTGCTGTACATCATGTCAGGTATTTTCGTTTACATCACGCATATCAAGGCGGTTGGCGCAGTGCTGAATTCCGAAGGCCCGGCATCACCAATGATGCAACACGCGCCGATGAACACGATCATTGCGATCAGCGCATCCGCCGTATCCAGCCTTTATATTCAGTTCTTTTCCCTGCTGATCATCCTGTTGATCTATCATATCGCCATTACCCCGATCTCGATTGACATGCCGATTGCGGCGATGGGCATGTTCCTGTTGGCATGGTTTTCTGGGGTCGCAGTGGGAATCGTGTTTCTGGCGATGAAGCCCTGGGCCCCTGGTTTTGTCAGTATCTGCTCGGCGATCTATATCCGGGCTAACATGATTGCCTCGGGCAAGATGTTTGTTGCAAACACATTGCCCGCGTCAAAGCTCTCGCTGTTTGACTGGAACCCGCTGTTTCACATTATTGATCAGATGCGGGGCTTTGTGTTTCTGCATTACAACCCACATTTTTCGAGCTGGGCCTACACACTAAAAATCACACTGATCCTGCTTTTGGTCGGTATGATGGGCGAATTCTATACAAAGCGGCATGTGTCGCCCAGCTGGTCAGCTGGTCGATAACAACAGGTCACAGACGTGCATGACGCGATGTCGCCAAAAAATATGATTTTTTCCCCTATTTCCTATGGAAGCTGCGGTTGCAGGCCCCATTTCGCATCCCTATATACGCCAAGATAATTGTTCAGGGCTAAACCCCTGATCAGACTCATGTAACTGGCGCGAGTGCCAAAATGGGTTCGCGCAACTCAAACCGCCTAAAGTAGAGGGATTTGAAAATGTCCAAAGTTATCGGGATCGACCTGGGAACGACCAACTCTTGTATCGCCATCATGGATGGCTCCAAACCACGCGTTGTTGAAAATGCCGAAGGTGCGCGTACAACGCCATCTATCGTGGCATTCACCGACGACGAACGCCTTGTTGGCCAGCCTGCAAAACGTCAGGCCGTCACCAACCCGGAAAACACCATCTTTGCTGTGAAGCGCCTGATTGGTCGTCGGTTCGACGACAAGGACCTGTCCAAAGAGAAAAAGAACATGCCGTTCAACATTGTCGATGGCGGCAATGGCGACGCATGGGTCGAAAGCAAGGGTGAGAAATACTCCCCCAGCCAAATCTCTGCCTTCATCCTGGGCAAGATGAAAGAAACCGCTGAGAGCTATCTTGGCGAAGACGTGACCCAAGCGGTCATCACAGTTCCTGCCTATTTCAACGACGCCCAGCGTCAGGCAACCAAGGACGCAGGCAAGATTGCCGGCCTTGAGGTTCTGCGGATTATCAACGAACCAACAGCCGCTGCCTTGGCCTATGGTCTCGACAAGAAAGACAGCAAGACAATCGCCGTTTATGACCTTGGCGGCGGTACATTCGACGTCACCATCCTGGAAATCGACGACGGGTTGTTCGAAGTGAAATCCACCAACGGGGATACGTTCCTTGGTGGTGAAGACTTTGACATGCGCATCGTCAACTATCTGGCCGATGAGTTCAAGAAAGAGAACTCTGTCGATCTGACCAAGGACAAGATGGCGCTGCAGCGCCTGAAGGAAGCAGCTGAGAAGGCGAAGATCGAACTGTCGTCGTCTTCCAGCACTGAAATCAACCAGCCGTTTATCTCCATGGGATCAAACGGTCAGCCGCTGCACATGGTCATGAAACTGACCCGTGCGAAGCTGGAAAGCCTGGTATCTGACCTGATCAAGAACTCCATCAAGCCGTGTAAAGAGGCGATCAAGGACGCAGGCCTGTCGGTCAGCGACATTGATGAGGTGGTTCTGGTCGGTGGTATGACCCGGATGCCAAAGGTGAAGGAAGAAGTTGCCAGATTCTTCGGCAAAGAAGCCCACCAGGGCGTGAACCCTGACGAAGTGGTTGCCATGGGTGCCGCCATTCAGGCCGGTGTTCTGCAAGGCGACGTCAAGGACGTTGTTCTGCTTGACGTGACGCCACTGTCCTTGGGTATCGAAACCCTTGGTGGTGTGTTCACCCGTCTGATCGACCGGAACACAACGATCCCAACCAAGAAGTCTCAGGTCTTCTCAACCGCTGAAGACAACCAAAACGCCGTGACGCTGCGCGTGTTCCAGGGTGAGCGTGAGATGGCTGCCGACAACAAGATGTTGGGCCAGTTCAACCTTGAGGACATTCCACCAGCCCCACGCGGCATGCCGCAGATCGAAGTGACATTTGACATCGACGCCAACGGCATCGTTGAAGTCGGTGCCAAGGATAAGGGCACTGGCAAAGAGCAAAAGATCACGATTCAGGCTTCTGGCGGTCTGTCAGACGAAGATATCGAAGCAATGGTTCAGGATGCTGAGGCGAATGCCGAGGCTGATAAGGAACGTCGCGAGCTGGTGGATGCCAAAAACCAGGCTGAAAGCCTGATCCACTCGACCGAGAAGTCGATGGAAGAGCATGCCGACAAAGTTGATCCAACCACGATCGAAGCTATCGAGCTGGCGATTGCTGCGCTTAAAGATGATCTGGAAGCTGACGATGCGAAGGCTGACAAGATCAAGTCTGGTATCCAGAACGTGACCGAAGCCGCCATGAAGCTGGGCGAAGCGATCTATAAGTCACAGCAGGAAGAAGAGGGCGAAGCAGAGCCCGAGGCACGCGGTGCAGATGAAGCCGATGACGACATCCTTGATGCCGATTTCGAAGATCTGGACGACGAAAAGCGTGACAACTAAGGCGGCACGCCGCTAGGAATTTGACCGGCCCGTGAACCGGGCCGGTCTTTTCCGTTTCCCAAGGGGAAAATTACCATGGCAAAACGTGACTATTACGATGTTTTAGGGGTCGCCAAAGGGGCAGATGCCGCTGCAATCAAGAAAGCCTATCGCCAAAAGGCGAAGGAGCTTCACCCCGACCGCAACTCTGACAACCCTGACGCCGAAGCCCAGTTCAAAGAGGCGAATGAAGCTTACGAGGTTCTGAAAGACGACAACAAGAAAGCAGCCTATGACCGCTATGGCCACGCGGCGTTTGAAAACGGCATGGGCGGGGGTGGACCACGCGGGCAGCAAGGCGACTTTGCCAGCGCGTTTTCGGACGTCTTTGACGATCTGTTCGGCGATTTCATGGGCGGTCGTGGTGGCGGTGGCCGTCGGGGCGGGGCCCAGCGCGGCAACGACCTGCGTTATAACTTGCGGATCAAGCTGGAGGACGCATTTGCTGGGCTGCAAAAGACCATCACCGTGCCAACAGCCGTGGCGTGTGATGCTTGCAGCGGCACAGGTGCTGAAGGTGGATCCGAACCGCAAACCTGCCCGACATGTTCCGGCATGGGCAAGGTCCGCGCACAACAAGGTTTCTTTACCGTTGAACGCACCTGCCCAACCTGTTCGGGTATCGGTCAAACTATCAAGAACCCATGCAACACTTGCCATGGGCAGGGTCGCGTCGAAAAGGAAAAATCGCTATCAGTCAACATTCCTGCGGGTGTTGAAACAGGAACGCGCATCCGCCTGGCAGGCGAAGGCGAAGCCGGAATGCGGGGTGGTCCAACCGGTGATCTTTATATCTTTATCGAGGTTAACGATCACGAGTTGTTCGAACGCGATAGCACAAATCTGTTCTGCCGGGTACCTGTCTCAATCGCAACGGCAGCCTTGGGCGGTGAGATTGAAGTACCCACGATTGATGGCGGCCGCAGCCGGGTGAAAGTGCCCGAAGGCTCACAATCCGGTCGCCAAATGCGCCTGCGTGGCAAAGGTATGCCGGCCCTGCGTGGTGGTGGTACAGGGGACATGTTCATTGAGTTGGCCGTTGAAACGCCCGTCAAACTGACATCCCGGCAACGCGAAATCCTCAAGGAATTCGACAAGCTGAGCGAAGATAACAACCCCCAGGGTTCCAGTTTCTTCAAATCTGTCAAAAGCTTCTGGGACAGTATGAAAAGCTGACGGTTAAGGCGTTTTACTACATACCTTAACGGCATGGTAACCAAGAACGCGGCAGAGTTATTTGTATGAGTAACTTTGCCGAAACCCGGTCGCTTTTCGCTGATCATGACGATGTTGTCACGGTGTCTGCCGTGCCCAACGGACGTACCCCATCCTATATGCGCGACCACCGCAAGCGCCTGCGCGAACGGTTCATGGCGGGTGGGGCGGTTGCTGTGCCGGATTATGAATTGCTGGAACTGATCCTGTTTCGCGCCATTCCCCGGCAAGATGTCAAACCGCTCGCCCGTGATTTGCTGGACAGGTTTGGTGACTTCAACCGCGTTCTGTCCGCGCCTCTATCCCAATTGACCGAGGTGAAGGGCGTTGGTCACGCAGTCGTTGTTGAGCTGAAAGTGGTCGAGGCGGCGGCCCACAGGTTGGCCCGTGCAAAGGTTATGCAGCGGCATGTCGTGTCCAGTTGGCAGGCGCTGCTAGATTACTGCCACACGGTAATGGCACATCGTGACACCGAACAGTTTCGCATTCTTTATCTGGATACCAAGAACGTTCTGATCGCTGATGAAGAACAGGCGCGCGGCACGGTTGACCACGTTCCCGTCTACCCGCGCGAGGTGGTAAAACGGGCGTTGGAGCTGAATGCCACCTCCATCATCCTTGTACATAACCATCCGTCTGGTGATCCGACGCCGTCACAGGCCGATATTGATATGACACACCAGATCGATGACGCGGCAAGGGCACTGGGCATCACCGTGCATGACCATCTGATTATTGGAAAATCCTGTGAGCTGAGTTTTCGATCACAGGGTTTGATGTGCTAGTATGTTTCTCGGCTGCGTCTATTGCAGACCTTCCACAAGCGTTCGAAACATATTGGCGTGAATGACGGAAGGCACTTCCGCATCACAAGATGGAATTCGCACCGCCAAATCCTGCGACACCAAAAGACGCCCTGAATTTGTCTGAATACCGACAGCGTCGACATCGCGACCGCAATTGTTCTCTGTGACGGTCGCACCGACCTGCAACGCCACAAGGCCATGACGGTTCATCAAACCGGCTGGGAATGTGTAAATTTCGGCCCAGTACGGCAGTTGCGCGTCAGAGGTTCCCAAACGCATCATGAACCCGCGTTCCCCCTGCTGCGCCAACTCTGGGCTTTGCGTTGACGCCGACCAGATATGGCCGGGATCACCAAAGGTTGCCCCAAATTCAAGCGCGTGGAGTTGCAGGTTGTTGTTGCCGCGCCATTGCAGAACGGCCCGGTCATACTCCAACGCATCAACCACCATCACAGTTGCGCGCGCCGCTTCTATATTATCAAAGGTCACGATGAATGTGGCGTTCGGGTCCAATGCGGGCGTCCTTACGGTCGCATTCCCGTCATCATCGGTGCGACCCGAAAAGGCCATGCCCTGATGCCAGACGACAAAATCGGCACCGGTGTGGCAGGGTGATTGAATATCCAACTGCACCATCGCGGCAAGCTGATGTGTTGCAGAAAGGACTGACTTGCAGCCATCTAGTGGAGAACCGGGAACAAAACCAATCCGGGGGGCTTCCATCTCTTGAAACTGGGTATCGACGGCGGCCACGGTCTGGATGTTGGCAATTGGCATCGACTTTGGTGCGCCAACGGCTTCTGGCACCCCAAAAACAGCATTCCCTGACGCATCCCGCGCCATCATCACACCATTCACGTAGCTGGCGGTTGGCTGGCTGGCCTTTCGGACGGCCCGTTCGTTGGCCTGGCTGCCGTTTTGCAACAACAAACCAAAGCCCAATACCATTGCCGCTGCCAAAATCGCAAAAGCGAGTTTGCGCGTAAGAGCCATCCCCGGTCTCCTTCGCCTACCCAATTCAACTATTGGGTGTTCCAAGAAACGGTGTCTTCAGCAGGACCGGTACTGGGCCTTACGGTGACCCAATTATGTCAAGTTTCAGGCAAGCCGTCCGTGGCAATGCTTGAACTTCTTGCCAGATCCACATGGGCAGCTGTCATTTCGCCCTGGATTACCCCATGTTTGTGGGTCGTTTTCGTCGAACCCTTCCTTTGGCGCATTAGGCTTGTCCAGACTTGGCGCCGCTGCTGGGGCAGGGGAAGGGGCCGCTGCCTTGGCTGCCTGTTCTTGCTGTTCGCGCAGCTGCGCGATCAGGGCAGATTGTTCTTCTTCCGACATTGGACGAATCTGGCCAAGTTTTTGCGATACATCTACGCGCAGCCCATCCAGAAGCCGTTCAAACAGTTGAAACCCCTCGGTCTTGTATTCGTTCAGAGGATCACGCTGCGCATAACCACGGAATCCAACGACCGAACGCAGATGTTCCAGCGTCAGCAAGTGTTCACGCCATTTCGCATCAATCGTCTGCAACAACAGTTGCTTTTCAATATTCCGCATGGTTTCCGGACCGAAGGCTTCGGCCTTCTCTGCCATGAATGCGTCAGAGGCTTCTTCCAGCCTTTCGCGCATGGCTTCATCATCAACGCCTTCTTCCTCGGCCCACGCCATCACCGGCGCATCAACGCCGATGTCACGGATAACCGCCGCATAGAGACCTTCGGTATCCCATTGATCCGCATAGGTTTTCGCAGGCATATAGTCTGCAACCAGATCATCGATGACCTGATGGCGCATGTCCTGCACGATTTCGCCAAGATCCGTTGCTTCCATGATTTCGCGCCGCTGCGAAAAAATCACCTTACGCTGATCATTCATCACATCGTCGAATTTCAAAAGCTGTTTGCGGATGTCAAAGTTGCGCCCTTCGACCTTGGCCTGCGCGCGTTCCAGCGATTTGTTCACCCAAGGGTGTTCAATCGCTTCGCCTTCTTTCATCCCCAGCCCCGACAACACCTTGTCCAGCCGTTCGGATCCGAAGATGCGCATCAGATCGTCTTCGAGTGACAGGAAGAACGAGGACCGACCCGGATCGCCCTGACGGCCGGAGCGACCGCGCAACTGGTTGTCGATCCGGCGACTTTCATGCCGTTCCGTGGCCAAAACAAACAGACCACCAGCGGCTTTTACCTTTTCCTTTTCGTCCGCAACTTCGGCTTCGATCCGGCTACGCAGTACTTCTGGATCAGCCTCGGGATCTTCGGCCATGGCCTGCAGCACGCGCATTTCCACGTTGCCACCAAGCTGAATGTCTGTCCCACGACCTGCCATGTTTGTCGCGATGGTCACCGCGCCCAGTTTACCGGCGTCAGCAATGATCTGCGCCTCTTGTTCATGCAGGCGCGCGTTGAGTACGTTGAAGGTGATCCCTTCAGCCTTAAGTAGATTAGCAAGATGTTCGGATTTTTCGATCGATGTCGTGCCCACAAGGATCGGCTGGCCGTTTTCATGAGCTTTCTTGATCTCGGCTACCACGCCTTCAAATTTCTCGCGGGCGGTGCGGTAGACCTGGTCATTTTCATCGGCGCGGGCGATGGGGCGGTTCGTCGGGATTTCGACCACACCCAAACCATAGATCTGCTGGAATTCTTCGGCTTCGGTCAGCGCCGTACCGGTCATGCCAGACAGCTTGTCGTATAGCCGGAAATAGTTCTGGAACGTGACAGAGGCGAGGGTCACGTTTTCAGGTTTGATCGATACATGCTCCTTGGCCTCGATTGCCTGATGCAGCCCGTCGGACAGGCGACGGCCCGCCATCATCCGACCGGTGAACTCATCAATCAGCACGACCTCATCATCGCGCACGATGTAGTCTTTGTCCTTGGTGAATAGCTTATGCGCCCGCAGCGCCTGATTGACGTGGTGGACCAGCGTCGCGCTCTCTGGGTCATAAAGCGTCTGCCCCTCGGGCAGCAGTTCAACCTGGGCAAGCCGTTCTTCGAGCCAGTCATTGCCTTCATCGGTAAAGGTGGCCTGCCGCGTTTTTTCGTCCAGCGTGAAATGCGCGTCGTCAATCTCTGGCGCGATTTCGTTGATCTTAGCGTACATTTCGCTGCGGTCCTGGGCAGGGCCGGAAATGATCAGAGGGGTCCGCGCCTCATCGATCAGAATGCTGTCCACCTCGTCCACGATGGCGAAGCTGTGGTGACGCTGATACATCTGGTCCAGTTCGGATTTCATGTTGTCGCGCAGATAATCGAAGCCCAGCTCATTATTGGTGGCATAGGTCACGTCGCAGGCGTAAGCCGCCTTTTTTTCATCATCTGGTTGTTGCGGCACAACGACACCGGTGGTCAGGCCCAATGCGCCGTAAACCTTGCTCATCCATTCCGCATCGCGGCGCGCCAGATAATCGTTTACGGTGACGATATGCACACCCTTGCCGGTCAGCGCATTCAGATAGGCCGGAAAGGTCGCGACAAGGGTCTTACCCTCGCCGGTTTTCATTTCGGAAATGTTGCCCTGATGCAGAAAAATGCCGCCGACCAGCTGGGTGTCGAAGGCGCGCAAACCAAGGGCCCGTTTCGCCGCCTCGCGACAATTGGCAAATGCCTCTGGCAGCAGATTATCAAGGCTTTCGCCTTTCATCGCCCGCTGCGCCAGGTTTTCCGTCTTTTCCTTGATGGCTTCGTCGGTCAGCGCCTCGTATTCGGGTTCAAGCGCATTGATCTTTTCGACAAGAGGGCGCACCGATTTGACCTTGCGGTCATTAGGGGTGCCAAACACCTTTTTGGCGATCGTTCCGATACCCAGCATATTCACTCCGGCGGCGCAGCTGCGCCTGTCTGACATCTATTTGAGAGGAGGTCGCTTGTAGGCCCCTCGCAGGCCACATACAAAGGGCCAAGACCAGCCCCCTCTGAGGCATTCAAGGGATGTAAGGGGCCGGATATGCAGTGTCAACGCCACGCACTGATGCGGGCTATCAAGGGATCGTATAATGCTGAAACATGTTACAGTTTTGGGGTCAGCCGCGCTGACTGTTTTTCTATCGACAGCGGCTACAGCACAGGACGAGGTGACCGCCGATACAGTTGTGGCCACAGTCGGTGACACAGAGATCACAGTTGGCCATCTGATCATCGCCCGCGGTCAGTTGCCACAGCAATATACGCAGTTTCCAAACGAGGTCCTGTTTGACGGTCTGGTTGATCAATTGATCCAACAGCAGCTTCTGGCTGATCAGCTTGAAACAGTGCCCCCAGGCATTGAGGTATCCTTGCAGAACGAACGCCGCTCCATGATGGCGAATGAGGTGATCACCGACATTTCGACGGACGCTGTGACCGAAGAAGCCGTGCAAGCGGCCTATGACGAACGGTTTGCCGATATTGAGGATGTGATTGAGTTTAATGCCTCGCATCTGTTGGTTGAAACAGAGGAAGAGGCCAACGCTGCCAAGCAGCGTATTGATGATGGTGGAGCCTTTGCTGATGTGGCCCGTGACGTATCCACCGGCCCGACTGGTCCGAATGGCGGCAACTTGGGCTGGTTTGGCCCCGGTGCGATGGTTCCTGAATTTGAGACTGCGATCACATCGCTTGAAGCGGGTCAAGTCTCTGACCCGTTCGAAACCCAGTTCGGCTGGCATGTAGCCACCCTGAATGAAGAACGGGTTCAGGCGAAGCCGACATTGGAAGATATGCGCCGCCAGCTGGTTGGTGAATTGCAGGAAGCCGCAGTCACCGCCCGTTTGGAAGAATTGGCAGCTGGTGCGACTGTGGTGAAACCAGAGGCGGGTGATTTCGACCCCAACATCATCGAACAGATTGACTTGTTGGAACTGGAATAAGAACAATGCCCGTTTCACCGCTGGCGCCATCGCAGATTGCCGCGTTGCCGGCGATTGATGGCGTGACCTTTGCGACAGCCGCCGCTGGCGTCCGTTATGCTGGCCGTACCGACGTGATGCTGGCCGTTTTGGCCCCGGGTAGTGCGATTGCAGGTGTTTTCACCCAATCCGCCACTCGGTCGGCCAATGTGTTGGATTGCCAGTCCAAGCTTGGGGGTGACCCTACCGGCGGGGCGGCAATTGTGGTGAATTCGGGTAATTCCAATGCTTTCACCGGCCGCCATGGTGACGGAAGCGTTGCCGCCATTTGCCAGGCCGTTGGCGGGGCATTGGGTATTGAACAGGACCGCATCTTCACGGCCTCGACCGGCGTCATCGGCGAACCGCTACCGCATGACCGGATCGTGGCCAAGGTGGAAGCGCTTGCCGCCGATCAGGCAGCCGACGGGCTGAACGCCGCTGCAAAGGCGATTATGACCACCGACACGTTTCCCAAAGGGGCGTGTGCCTCGATTGACGTCGGTGGAAAGCCCGTCAAGATTGCCGGAATCGCCAAGGGATCAGGCATGATCGCCCCCGATATGGCGACGATGCTGGTCTATATCTTTACTGACGCGGTGATTGGGCAAGATCGGCTACAGGCGCTGCTGACTGATCTGAATGCCAAGACGTTTAACTGCATCACGGTGGATAGCGATACATCGACGTCTGACACGTTGATGATGGGTGCCACGGGTGCATCTGGTGTTGATGTCACCGACAACGCGACTTTTGCAGATGCGCTACACAGCGTGATGCTTGATCTGGCACATCAGGTTGTGCGCGATGGTGAGGGCGCCACGAAATTCGTTACCGTCGACGTGACCTCTGCAACCAATGATGATGACGCGCGCAAGGTTGCGCTGGCCATCGCCAATTCGCCACTGGTCAAGACCGCCATCGCGGGCGAGGATCCGAATTGGGGCCGCGTCGTGATGGCGGTAGGTAAATCCGGGGCTGTCGCAGATCGTGACCGTCTGTGCATCCGGTTTGGGGACATTCTGGTCGCCGAAAATGGTTGGGTCGCGCCCGACTATACCGAAGAGGCCGGTGCCGCCTATATGAAGAACGCCGAATTGGCGATCGCGGTGGATATGGGATTGGGCAATGGCACGAGCACGGTCTGGACCTGCGATCTGACCCATGGCTATATCCAGATCAACGCAGACTACCGGTCATGAAGGTCGTTCTGGTTTCGGCAGTTGCCCTGATCGACCCGGATGGGCGGGTCCTATTGGCGCAACGCCCCGAAGGGAAATCCATGGCCGGTCTGTGGGAGTTTCCCGGCGGCAAAGTGGAACCGGGCGAAACCCCCGAAGCGGCGCTCATCCGTGAGCTGCAGGAAGAGCTGGGCATCGATACATGGGCGTCCTGTCTGGCGCCCCTGACATTTGCCAGTCATGCCTATGCTGATTTTCATCTGCTGATGCCACTGTTCGCCTGCCGCAAATGGGACGGAGTCCCGCAGTCGCGTGAAAATCAAACGCTGAAATGGGTCAGGCCAAGCGCGTTGCGCGATTACCCCATGCCCGCCGCTGATATTCCGCTGATCCCAATCCTACGCGATTGGTTGTAAACAGGGGAACCCCGCAAAGCTGACGACATCAGGATGGTTACTCGCATGTCCGATCCCACACCCCGCAAAGACATGAGCCTGAAAGGGTTGGAGCTGTTTCAGGTTTGCGCGCGCCAGGGATCACTGCAAGCCACGGCGCAGGAAACCGGCCTGTCAGTTAGCACCGTTTCCCATCACCTGCGCAATCTAGAAGATCATTTGGGCGTCGCCCTGTTTGACCACACACGCAAACCTATGGTCCTGACCCCCAAAGGTCACGTTTTTCTGCGCAATATCGATCAGGCACTGCATACAATCCGCAAGGCCAAGGCCGAAGCATCAGCAGGCAATATTGCCGAAGCAAGCTATCTGCGGATTGGCGCGATCGAGGATTTCGACAGTGATGTCATGCCGGATCTGGCGGTCTATCTGTCCAAAAAGATGCCGGATTGCGATTTTCTGTATCACACCGCATCAAGTCACGAGATTACACGTATGCTGGGCAACCGCGAACTTGATCTGGGGATCACCACAAGCCCGCCTGAGCGTTTGCGCGACCTGCGCGACCGTCCGCTTTTGCTGGATCCATTTGTCGTTGTGTTGCCTGCATTGTCAGAGGCGTCACTGGCTGACGTTGTGGCAGGCCAGTCGAAATTGCCATTCCTGCAATTTTCAAGTGACCTGATCATCGCCCGACAAATCGCGGCGCAGTTGCGCAGGCTGGGCCTGACTTTGCCACAAAAGTTCGAATGCGGCAGCAATCAAACATTGATGGCCATGGTGGCAGCGGGGGCGGGCTGGACCATCACAACTCCATTGCTTTTTTCACGCGCCCGACGGTTTCAACCGCAGCTACGGATGCACCCGTTTCCCGGCAAACGCTTCTCGCGTACCTTGTCATTGGTTGCGACGCCGGATTGTTCCCGATCTGTCTGCGAATTGGTCAATGACAGGCTTCGTGAGGCGTTGAAGCAGCACGTCTTGCGGTCTTTTCAGCAAACAGCGCCATGGCTCAAAGACCAATTCACACTGATTGAGTGACACCTTTCACCCATACAGGATATTGAAACGCGCCTTGATCTGGGCGTCTTGTTCAGGGGTCAGGTAGATCGGTCTGTGATTGTCTAGAATGTCGCGCGCCAGTTCATTTGCCCTTGTCCACGCATCCTTGGCACCCGCTTGTGCCCAGCTGCGCGGTTCATCGCGATCCGCAAGCGTTGGATAGAAGTAATCCCGCTCCATCGCGGCAAATGTATGCTGACCGCCAAGGAAATGCCCCTCACCCAAAACCGCCTCGACGATTGCGTCATAGCCCAGATTTTCATCTGATACCTCCAACCCGCGCAGGGCACGATAGGTGTGCGAATGCATTTCGTCATCCAACACAAACGCCTCAAAACTGACGCCCAACAGCGACGCTGTCATACCTGAACTTTCATAGATCAGGTTGCCCCCGGCCAAGGCAGCGGCGAGTGATGTCAGCCCCTTTTCCATCCCATATTGCGCATCGATGGCCTTTGCGTCGGTCATCGAACAGGCCACACCGGATGGCAGGCCCAACCAGTTGGAAAGCTGCGCCGATGCCGCGTTCAGCACCGCCGTTTCCCCGCTACCGCCAGAAAACGCACCTGTTCGCAAGTCAATCACCAGCGGCCAGTTGGAAAACACCATTGGAAAGCCGGGCTGGATAGCGTGGACCATTACAAGGCTCGCCAGCGTCTCTGCCAGCGATTGCGCGAGGAAACCAGCCAGCGTTGCCGGGGCTGTGGCACCCGCTTGCGCCGCTGTGATACAGGACATGGGAATATTGTGTTTGATGCATTCATAAACGACATCCACCGCGTCTTCACCAAATCGCAGGGGCGATATGATCGGGCTGATATGCGCCTTCATAAACGGGCGCTTGGCAAATTCGCCCGGGCCGCCAGCCGCGATATCCAGCATATCCACAATCGGGGCAACATGTTCTGCCAGCGTGAAAGAGGTGGCGGTGGGCTTCGTCGTGTTTTTGATCAACGCATAGGCGGTGTTCACGTCCAGATCATATGTGTCGGGCACATCCGTGGCCACGCAACAGCGGGTGTACCAACTGACATTGGGTAATGTATCCTGCAATCGCGTAAAATTATGCAAATCCGCCAGGGTTGAGGGGCGGTAGTTTCGACTATCAAGGTCAAGTGTCTGCACCGCAGCACCGCCCGTGCCAAAGTACACGCGGGCGCCGCCGACCGTTATTGAGCGGTCATCATCCCGCCCATGCAGGACAAAGGTTTTTGCAGCTTGATCAATCGCCTGCTCAACCAATGTCGGCGGAAATAGGATACGTCCTGCCCCGCTATCGACGGCCCCCACTGCCAGAAGATCGGCATGCAGTCGTGCGGGAACTTCACCTAGCCCCAGATTTTCCAGCAGTTGCAAGGCAGTATCATAGATCCGCTGCAAATCAGCCTCGGACAGGGGTTTGTAGGCGCCGCCAATCTGGCCGGGAGGACATGGATCAAACGCAGGTGCAGCGGCGCGTTTGGCAAGACGCGCCTTGCGTCCCTTTCGTTTGATGGATTCACCCATGCCTGCAGCCCTGTGCGATTACCCGTGATATGACCAAAAACGTTTGCGGTGTATCTGGCGATGAGATTGAACTTTATCCTAAATAATCAAATTTCAATTCCCTGTTTTTCGGAATTAGGCCTAATAGGTTGTCGCAACCGGGAAAGTACCGCCCAATTTCCGGTGAGCTTGGAAGGAAAACAGTCATGAAGTCTCGCACGAAAGTTGTGGTCATTGGGGGTGGTATCGCGGGCTGTTCGACGCTTTACCATCTGACACAAGAAGGCTGGTCTGATGTGGTTTTGATTGAGCGGGATGAACTCACCTCTGGCACCACATGGCATTCAGCCGCGCAGGTCACGAATTTCGGCATGAACCAGACGATGGTGGGGCTGAAAAAGCATTCGATTAGCCTGTACAAGAAACTGCGCGACGATCCCGAATACCCGGTTGGTTATCATCATGGCGATGGCGGTATTCGTCTGGCCAATACCGAGGCGCAGATGCAAGGCTATCGCCACTTCGCATCAATGGCACGGGGCATGGATGTCACGTTTGAGGTGATCGACGCCGCAGAATGCGCCCGGCGGCATCCGCTGATTTCGACCGACAACCTGATCGGTGGCCTATGGGATAGCGAAGATGGCGATATTGATCCCGCCCAACTTTGTCAGGCGTTGGCCTTTCATGCGCGCAAAGCAGGTGCAGAGGTGTATCGCCATACCAACGTCACCGCCCTGACCCAGCATGGTGATGACACTTGGACGGTCGAGACTGACAAAGGCAGCATTGATGCTGATATTGTCGTGAATGCCTGCGGCTACCGGGTGAATGAGGTGGGCGCGATGATGGGTGTGCAGCACCCCGTGGCGTCGATGGAACACCAATATTTCGTGACCGAGGATATTCCAGCGATTATTGAGGCGGGTCATCGGATGCCGTTGCTGCGCTGCCCGATCTCGGATTATTATTGTCGGCAGGAAAAACAGGGCCTGCTGGTCGGTTTCTACGAGCAGGATTGCAAGACATGGGGGATGGATGGGATCAGCCCCAGCTTTGTCAATGACCTGTGCCCAGATGATCTGGATCGGGTGATGGATGTGCTGGAAGGCGCCTTTGCGCGGATGCCAGCGCTGGCTGAGGCGGGGATCAAACGTGTCGTCAACGGGCCGATCACCTATACGATTGATGGCGCGCCGCTGGTGGGTCCGATTCCGGGCAAACGGAATGCATTCTGCATCATTGGGCTGCGCGCCGGTGTGGGCGAAGGCGGCGGGCATGGCTGGCTGCTGGCTCAGCAAATTGTGCATGGGGAAGCCTGTTACGACACTTGGTGCCTGGATCCGCGCCGTTTTACCGGACATGCGACTGTCGAACTGACTGCCCTGAAAGCCGTCGAGGATTATCAGAACGAATTTCGTTTTCATTTCCCACATGAACACCGGCCCGCCGGGCGCCCTGCCAAAACTACGCCACTAACCCCCGTCCTAGCAGCGGAGGATGCCACCTTTACCGTCGTCAACGGTTGGGAAAGGGTGGAATACATCAAGCCCGCGCCAGATTTTCATCCCTCACTGAGTTTCGATTTTGATGAGGCGTTTGATGTCGTCGCAGAGGAGGTTCGCAATGTGCAGGAAAACATCGGGCTGGCCGAGGTCAACGGCTTTAACCGGTTTGAGATTACCGGAACCGACCGTCACAGTTTTCTTGATCGGATGTTCTGCGGCAATGTCATCCGGCGCGAAGGTCGCGTTGGGCTGGGATATCTGTTGAACCGCCAAGGGATGATCAAGGGGGAGGCCACATTGGCCAACCTACCCGCATCGGATCATGGGCCAGACAGGATGTGGTATGGATCAGCGGCGGCGGCTGAATATCACGATATGGATTGGCTGGCCGCGCATTTGCGGGCCGATGAGGATGTGCAAATCCGTAGCCTAACAAATGACCAGACGATCCTTGTTCTAGCCGGTCCCAAATCGCGTGATGTGTTGTCGGCTTGTGCGCGTGGCGACTGGTCGCAACAGGCATTCCCGTGGCTGTCAGTTCGCGAATGTTTTGTGGGTTTTGCGCCTGCAACTGTCATGGGTGTCAGCTTTTCTGGTGAACTGACTTATGAAATTCATGTTCCAAATGCCTCACTTTATGCCGCCTATTTGGCGCTGCGCGATGCTGGTGCTGCCCATGGCCTGAAACTGTTTGGCGCGCGTGCCATCGAGTCCATGCGTATGGAAAAGGGGTTTCTGCATTGGAAGGCGGACCTGATCACCGAATTTGATCCGTTCGAAACCGGGCTAGAGCGGTTTGTGATACTGGACAAGGGCGCATTTATCGGGCGGGACGCGCTGCGCGTGCGGAAAACTGCGGGGCCAACAAAGCGGCTTGTTACCCTAAAAATAGACACATCACAGGGGCCTGCCCATGCAGGCGCATCGTTGATGCAGGGCGGTCAGGTGGTCGGCACCATCACATCAGGTGATTGGGGACACAGGACCGAGATGAACCTTGCCTATGCGTTTGTCGCGCCTGACCTGGCCGCGATCGACAGCACAATGCAACTGGATCTATGCGGTGTCATGACCGATGCGACCGTGATCGCCGCGTCGCCTTATGATCCGGATCACAGCCGGATGCGAAGCTAGGTTTCATCGATAGGGCAAAAAGAAAAGGGCAGGCCTTTCAGCCTGCCCTTTCTTACAGTCTATCGGTCAGATCAGAGTTCGCGCTCGACCTCTGTCCGTTCAAAGATTTCGATCACGTCATCTGGGCGGATGTCATCGTAGTTTTCGAATGCCATCCCACATTCCTGACCTGATTGCACCTCTGGCACTTCATCCTTGAAGCGCTTGAGCGTTTTCAGCGTACCTTCGTGGATCACGACGTTGTCGCGCAACAGGCGGACACCGGCAGAGCGGCGCGCCACACCTTCGGTGACGATACACCCGGCAACCTTGCCCACGTTGGAGACCTTGAAGACCTCCTTGATGCTGGCGTAACCGATGAACTTTTCCTGAATTTCGGCAGAGAGCAGGCCAGAGGCTGCTTTCTTAACATCATCAACAAGGTCATAGATCACTGAATAGTAACGGATTTCCACGCCCTTCTGGTTAGCCGTGTTCCGGGCGGACGCATTGGCCCGCACGTTGAACCCGAACACGGGTGCGCCAGATGCTTCGGCAAGGCCGATATCCGTTTCAGTGATCGCGCCAACCCCCGAATGCAGCACGCGCACGCGCACCTCTTCGTTGCCAATTTTTTCCATCGCCTGCACGATTGCCTCGGCAGAACCCTGCACGTCGGCCTTGACCAGAATCGGCAATTCGCTGACGTTTTCGTTCTCTTTCGCGTTGGCCATCAACTGTTCAAGCGTTGTGGCCGCACCAGCAGCTGCGCGTTTTTCTTTGGCCGCTTTTTCGCGATATTCAGCAATTTCGCGGGCCTGCGCATCGGTTTCGACCACGTTCAGCACGTCACCAGCTTCGGGTGTGCCGTTCAGGCCAAGCACCTCAACCGGGACGGATGGGCCAGCTTCGTTCACCCGCTCACCCTTGTCGTTGATCAGCGCGCGGACCTTACCGTGCTGTTCACCCACAACAAAGATGTCGCCCTGACGCAATGTGCCGTTCTGCACCAGAACCGTCGCCACAGGGCCGCGGCCAACGTCAAGCTGCGCCTCGATCACGGCACCTTCAGCGGCACGGTCTGGGTTAGCTTTGAGTTCAAGAATTTCAGCTTGCAGCGCGATAGCTTCAAGCAGTTCATCCAGACCCTGACCAGAGATGGCAGAGACTTCGACATCCTGCACTTCGCCGGACATCTTTTCGACGATAACCTCGTGCTGCAACAGATCAGTGCGTACCTTGTCAGCGTTCGCTTCGGGCTTATCGATCTTGTTGATCGCGACGATCATCGGCACTTCGGCCGCTTTGGCGTGGTTAATCGCCTCGATCGTTTGTGGCATCACGGCGTCATCGGCCGCAACCACCAGCACAACAATATCCGTGACCTGCGCCCCGCGTGAACGCATGGAGGTAAACGCCGCGTGGCCCGGTGTATCAAGGAATGACAGAACAGAACCGCCATCGGTTTTCACCTGATAGGCACCGATATGCTGGGTAATGCCGCCAGCCTCACCAGCCACAACTTTCGCATTCCGGATCGCGTCAAGCAGCGATGTTTTCCCGTGGTCAACATGGCCCATGATCGTGATGATCGGTGGGCGGGTCTGCAAATCTTCGGGCTTGTCTTCCACAGCCTGAATAACGTCTTCGACATCAGCATCCGAAACACGCACAACGGTGTGCCCAAATTCTTCGATGATCAATTCGGCGGTGTCGGCGTCAATCGTTTGGTTCTGGGTCGCCATGATGCCGTTTGTCATCAGGGCCTTAACCACATCGGCCACACGTTCAGTCATTCGGTTGGCCAGTTCAGAGACGGTAATTGCCTCTGGCAGGGCCACTTCACGGAACACCTTTTCACGCTCAGCAGACACACCCATCGCTTTCGCGCGGGCGCGGTCCTGCTTACGTTTCATAGCTGCCATAGAACGCTGGCGGCCGCCTTCGCGGCCTGCGGTCGCGGCATTCAGCGTCAGCTTGCCTGACCGGCGACCATCATCGGCGCGACCGCCCGGCTTGGCCTTGTTGGTGCGGTCGTTCTTGGTGTCGCGTTCGCGGTCAACCTTTGCCCGTGTCGGACGGTCGACGGCTGTTTCACCCGGCACGGCGGCTGCGGCAGGCGGCGCATCTGCTGCGGCTTTCTTGCGCGCGGCTTCTGCTTTTTTGCGTTCTTCTTCCTCGGCCTTGGCCTTGGCGCGTTCTTCGCGGGCTTTATCTTCGGCCTCTTTGGCTTCGATCTCGGCGCGGCGGGCTTCGCGTTCGGCGGCGCGCGCCTTTTCCTCGGCTTCGCGTTTGGCCTGTTCTTCGGCCTCGCGTGCCTTGGCATTGGCCAACGCCTTCATCCGGCGTTCCAGCTCTGCATCGGAAATACCTGCCGGACGCTTTGACGGATCACCGCCAACGGGACCGGATGGTTTGCCAGTTGGTTTTGCTGCACCCGGCTTTGGCACCACAACGCGTTTACGCTTGGTTTCCACCACGACGTTCTTGGTCCGCCCATGGCTGAAACTTTGCTTCACGTTACTTGGACGCGAACCACCCAGACCGAGTGTCTTTTTACCGTCGTTATCGCTCATCTAGCTTCTTTATCCTTCCCGGAGGCCGCATCGCCGCCGTTCCCTTCGCGCAAACCGCGTAGCTTTGTGGCTTCCTCTACAACACGATTGCTGAGTCCACCAGTGGCAAGCGCGCCATGTATCACAGTTTGCCGCCCAAATGCCAAACCCAATTCGGTTGACGTCAGACAGCCAAAGTATCGGGCGCCCTCTGGCGTCCATAGTTTTGCTTTGCCCCGTTCCGACCCGTCAGAGGCCTGCAACAGAACCCGGACCCGCTCACCACCGGCGAGCCAGCCCTTTACCTTTTCAAATCCGCAGACCGCGCGCCCCGATTTTCGGGTTAATGCGATCAGATCAATCGTGTGGCGCGCCAGTTGACGTTCGACTTCGTCAGCCAACCCATCAGGCACCGTTACCGCCTGCTTGGCGCTGCGCGAGAATTGGCCTTTTGTCGCCTCTTCCAGCGCCTTGCGGTCCGCTGTGACATACATCCCGCGCCCAGGCAATTTGCCTAATACATCAGGAAACACCTGATTATCGGGGCCCACAACAAAGCGAATCAGCCCAGCCTTAGGCTGCACCTCGCCCGTGACGATGCATTTGCGCTCCGCATCGCCGCGTTCCTTGTTATGACCCCCGCGCGCCATCTTTCAGGTTCCCGAAGGCCTGCGATCAGGCCTCCGCTTCCTCTTCGACTGCGTCGCCGTCTTCAGCGTCACCTTCTTCGGCATCCGCCTCAAGATCGGCCGGATCAACCCAGCCCAGCATAACACGGGCGGTCATGACCATATTCTGCGCCTCTTCAAGCGAGACATCAAATGGTTCCAGAACCCCGTCATCCTTGACCCGTTCGCCGTCGATGGTTGTCCAGCCACCGGCCAATTCCCAATCGGCACAGGTTGCGAAATCTTCCAGCGTTTTCACCCCATCATTGCCCAACGCCTCAAGCATCTGTGGCGTCAGCCCTTCGAAGTTCACAAGGCTGTCTTCGACGCCCAATGCGCGGGCAGCTTCCATCGCCTTTTTGGCCTGCGCATCAAGGTAATCACGGGCACGGGCCTGCAATTCGCCTGCAGTCGCTTCATCCACGCCTTCGATGACCAGAAGTTCTTCCAACTCGACATAGGCCACTTCTTCGAGGTTGGTGAACCCTTCGGACACCAATAGTTGGGCAAAGAATTCGTCCAGATCAAGGGTATCCATGAACAATTTCGTCCGCAGTTCGAACTCTGCCTGACGCCGTTTGCTTTCTTCTTCCTCGGTCATGATGTCGATATCGAGGCCAGTCAACTGGCTGGCAAGCCGCACGTTCTGACCACGACGACCAATGGCAAGTGACAGCTGTTCTTCGGGAACGACAACTTCGATTTTGCCCGCTTCTTCGTCCAGAACAACCTTGGCAACCTCGGCAGGCTGCAACGCATTCACGAGGAAGGTTGGCATATCTTCATTCCATGGAATGATGTCGATCTTTTCGCCCTGCAATTCGTTCACAACGGCCTGCACCCGGCTGCCGCGCATACCGACGCAGGCACCGACAGGGTCGATAGAATTGTCATAGCTGATCACGGCGATCTTGGCGCGCGAACCGGGGTCGCGAGCGACGGCTTTGATTTCGATGATGCCTTCGTAAATCTCTGGCACTTCCATCTTAAAGAGCTCGGCCATGAATTCCGGTGCGGTACGCGACAGGAAAATCTGCGGGCCGCGCTGTTCGCGGCGCACTTCCTTGATGTAGCAACGGATGCGGTCGTTAGGGCGGTATGCCTCGCGACCGATCTTTTCGTTGCGTCGCAGCACGGCTTCACCAGCGCCCACATCAACAATGACATTGCCGTATTCTTCGCGTTTGACCAGCGCGTTGATGATCGTGCCAGCCTTGTCTTTGAATTCTTCGTATTGCTTGTCACGTTCGGCTTCGCGGACCTTTTGCAAAATCACCTGCTTGGCCGACTGTGCGGCAATCCGGCCCAGTTCGACCGGTGGCACCTCTTCGATCAGCTGCTGGCCGATCTCGGGGTTTTCCATATATTGCGCGGCCTGTTCAACGGTGAATTCAGCCTGATAATTCTCGAGCTCTTCATCCTCGACCACGGTGCGCACGCGGGTGAATGTGGCCTTGCCCGTCTTGCGGTCGATGGCTACGCGGATGTCCATTTCCGCGCCATAGCGGGACTTGGCGGCACGGGCGAGCGATTCTTCCATCGCTTCGACCACAAGGTTGGGGTCGATCATCTTTTCGCGTGCAACGGCCTCTGCGGTTTGCAAAAGCTCTAGCTGGTTGGCTGATGTGATTGCCATCTATGTGTTCTCCTCGCCATCAATGATGGTTTCGATTTCGTCAAACTGGGCCTCGTCGATCTGGCCCGCATCCTTGCGTCCGCGCAAAACATCGCGGATCAATTCATCTGTCAGCACCAGTTTGGCGTCTGACAGCCATTCAAATTTCAGACCAACAGTGCCTTCGGTGATGTTGATCAGCACCTCATCAGCTTCGATGCCGGCCAGTTCACCTTTGAACCGGCGGCGACCGTCGATCAGTTGTTCGGTTTCGACCTTGGCCTCAAAACCCTGCCATTGATCAAAATCCTTCAGCCGGGTCAGCGGCCGGTCGATACCGGGGCTTGAGACCTCAAGATTATATTCGTCAAGGATCGGATCCTCAACATCCAGAACAGCGCTGAGCGCCGTTGAAATCTGCCCGCATTCGTCGACTTCGATCTGACCATCGGGGCGTTGCACCATGATTTGCAGGATCGTTTCCTTCCCGCTCATCATGCGGACACGCACGACTTCGAACCCCATGTCCTCGACAACGGGGGTGATGATTTCGGCGACACGCCGATCAATCGCTGCTTTCGCAATCAGGTCATTCATCGATCAAAACCGCCTATGTTGCGGCACAAAAAAACGGGCGCGCGGCCCGTTGATATTTCCCGGTGGAGCCTTGGGGGTGGAAGCCAAAACGCCGCTGTTGGTCGTCATATACGCCGCCCTTGTCGAGTCTGCAAGGGTGGTTTGGGGGCGAAAACATGCCATTTCACTGAGAATGGCAGATATGTGTTTTTGTTCAATGCCTTAGGTCGATTTTATCCAGTCTGCATTACGTCGGACAAGCGTCGGACTTCTGTCGGACCCTTTTGCCGGGTGGTAGAACGATTTGTTAACCTGTGACGCCAGTCTGACACCTCGATATGACCGACATCTTAATCATCCGTCCATTTCGCGTCGCGATGCGTACCGTCGCAATAGGGTTTGTTGCCCGACAATCCGCATCGGCAAAGCACGTATTTATCTGGCGCTGCCCCTTCGGCACGATCATCGGTTGGGGCTGGAATGTCGCGCACCCAATAGGGTCCGTTCTTTTCAATTTCGATCTGCGACCGGTCGGCATAGCGGTGGTCAGCGCCTGCAAAGGATAATGCACCGGATGGACATGCGGCAATCACCGCCTCTAACTCGGCCATGGTGCCGTTGTCGGGCTGCACCCAGGGTTTTTGTGCCGGGTTGAAGATATTGCTGGCCAATCTGCCGCATTCGGCCGCATGTGAACACAAAAGCGGGTTATAGTTCACCGTCGCCTCTTTGCCTTCATATGCGATGATACGGTCACGCCGGGCAGGTGTCCCACCCCGACTTTCAAAACCGATATCGTTATGACTGCCATCGCAGAACGGTTTGTTTTTGGAGGCGCCACAACGGCAAAGCGCCATAACCGGCTTCACTTCAATTGGACCATCCGGGTCGGTCATGCCGCTGACGCCGGTGGCAACAATGGGTCCGTTCTCGCGTTCTTCGATCTTTGGTTTTGTCATAATCATAACTCCAA
This sequence comes from uncultured Paracoccaceae bacterium, assembly GCA_947500135.1. Lineage (GTDB taxonomy): Bacteria > Pseudomonadota > Alphaproteobacteria > Rhodobacterales > Rhodobacteraceae > Yoonia. Next base: position 108,466 of record CANMQX010000007.1, on the reverse strand, counting down.
TGGCGGGCGGGCGGACTGGTCGAGTTTATGTTCCAAGGCACGTCCGATGTTCAGGATCGTGCTTTCGTCGAACAGGCGTCCCCAGATCGAAATACCTTGTGGGACAAGAAATGTCTCGCCCGCTGGACCCTCGGCACCAGCGGATAGTTTTCCGGCGGCCAGTGATCCCGGCCTGCGCGTCTTGTGACGTTCAAAGCCCGCACGCAAATGAAGGCAAGGATGCCCGGTGAAATTGGACGCCACCAACATTGGCCCCGTCGAGAATGGGCCAATAAGCGCGTCAACATCACGAAACAGGGTATCAACGGCCTGCATCACGAGATAGCGCAGCCGGTCAAGCTGGACATGATCCACTGCGGAGAGAAACCGTGCCTTACGGAAGATGTTTGGCCATGCGCTGGGGTCCTGCCATGTCAGCGTATCATCCAAATCCGACAAAGTCAGATGTTCAAAGGCGGCTGCGGCTTCTGCGTAGACGATATTCATCAGCGCGTTATATGGCAGGTCCGGCAAGGATCGTTCGACCACTTTGACCCCCAGTTCTTTCGCGGCGGCGAGTGTGGCGTGATCGACATCGGTTGCCCCGTCGCCAAAGGCTTCGGGCAGGTAGCCCAGTGTCAGCCCGCTGATATCGCGCTGTGCATCATAGGCGAAAGGTGCTGCAATGGACCCCAGATCATCCGCATCCGCCCCGTTCAGGGCGTCAAGCACCAGTGCGGTGTCTTCCACCCCACGGCAGATCGGACCGACCTTGTCGAGCGACCAGCACAATGCCATCGCACCTGTGCGGCTGACCCTTCCGAATGTCGGGCGCAAACCCGTTGTCCCACAGCGCTGGCATGGCGATGTGATGGAGCCAAGCGTTTCGGTGCCAATCGAAAAACCACATAGCCCCGCAGCCGTGGCCGAGGCCGACCCCGCACTTGAACCGGATGCGCCTTCTTGCGGATTCCACGGGTTACGGGTTTGGCCGCCATACCAGATATCGTTATAGGCCAATGCCCCGACCGTCGTCTTGCCGAGCAGGACCGCACCCGCCGCCCGCAAAAGCGTGACGATGCGCGCATCCGTGTCCGGCACCCGGTCGCGATATGGTTCTGCCCCCCAGCCGGTGACGACATCCTGCGTATCGAAGAGGTCCTTCAACCCGTAGGGTATCCCGTGTAACGGACCGAGGTTTTGACCTTTGCGGGTCAGCCCATCCATCGTGTCGGCTTCTGACAGCGCCAAATCCGCTGTGATGGTCGCAAAACAGAACAATGTCGGGTTAAGCGCCGCAATCCGGGTCAAATAAATCTCGGTCAGGCGGCGACTGGTCAGCGCGCCGGAGGCAATCCAACTGGACAGTTCGGGCAGGGTTGCAAAGGCGATATCGGCGTCATCTGTTGGCAGCGGCTTGTCGACCGCGCGCACCGAAACGCCGCTGTCAGTCGGCATCTTGAATCCCGGAAGGCGCGGGTCGAAGCGCAGCGCCATGGGCGACGCATTCGGCAGATCGACCACCCTGCGCGCCTGTGCTGCGGCAATCTGCCCTTCCAGATTATCCAGCATCTGCGCCCGTTCCTGCGCCGTGTAAGTCACGCCGACCAGCCGTTCTGCCGCTGCGATATCAGCCGAAGTAAGGGGCGTGTCAGACATGTGAAGCCTCATGATCATAGGTGATATCGCTGTCTGCGGCTGTTGTGCCGGCCAGCGCTGCCGCCTGGAACATAGCATTGATCCGGGTCAGAAGGTGATCGCGCATCGCCTCGCGTGCAGCGCTGGCATCCCCGGCCTCAATCGCGCGCACAATCGCGATATGCTGCGCCATCGTTTCGCGCAGCGAGCTTTCAGAGCGGGTCCGCGCGCGCATGCCCTGCCAATCTCTGCTCGCGCGGGTGTCATCAAGCAGTGTGTAGGCGGTCTGCAAAGGCCGATTGCGGGCGCATCGCGCGATCAGGCGGTGAAGCGCAGAATCCCAAAGCTCTGTCACCTCATCATCCTCAACGTCGTAATGCAGACGGGCTAGTGCCCACATGCGCGCGACCTCATCCGATGTGGCCCGCGTCGCGCAAAGGGCTGCAATTTCCGGTTCAATGCAAAGCCGGGCTTCCATCACCTCAATGGGCTCAGCTGTTTGATTGATTTCGGCAGCCAACGCGCTGACCGGTTCAAGTGGCTGGCCTGCGAAAGTGCCCTTTCCCTGCCGCCGCCATATCAGCCCCTCTGCCTCAATCGAAGACAAGGCTTGCCGGACAACGCGGCGCGAGGCGCCTGTTGCTTCGGAAAATTCCCGTTCGGTTGGCAGCCGTGCATTGGCCGCGAGGCTGCCATTCATCAGCAGGTCGACCACATAGCGTCTGACATCGATTGCAGTAACCTTGTTCATTCAGCGGGCCCTCTGGCAGCTTCGAAGTCGACTAGATATCGGTCTCTCTGACGTCCAGCGCGTCGCGCAGTGCGTCACCGATGAAGTTGATTGACAGCACAACCAGCATGATTGCAAGACCAGGAAAGACACCCAGCCACCAAGCGCGGCTGATGAAGCTGCGCCCATCCGACAGGATCAAGCCCCAGGTTGGCGTATCAGCGCGGACACCAAGACCAAGAAAAGACAACGATGCTTCGCCCAGAATGGCGTAGGAAACCGACACCGTCGCCTGCACGATGATCGGCGCCATCGCGTTGGGCAGGATATGACGCAGCATGATGCGCAGGTCCGAAAACCCCTGTACCCGTGCGGCGTCAATGTACTGTTCTTCCTTCAGGGTCAGCACCATGGATCGTGCGATCCGTGCAAAGTCATCCAGAAACGCCAATGCAATTGCGACAATGACGTTCAACAGCCCGGTCCCGAATACGGCCACCAGATAGACCGCAATGATGAAGTTGGGGAACGCCCATTGCAGGTCGATATAGCGCATGATCACCATGTCGATCCAGCCGCCGTAATACCCGGCAAGCACCCCCAGAAGCACGCCAAAGACCAGCGCCAGCGTCACCGTTGCCACACCCACAAACAGCGAAATCTGCGTGCCCCACAGGATGCGTGAAAAAAGATCGCGCCCCAGATCATCCGTGCCCAACAGGTTGTCACCTGACGGGCTGCTCATCATGTTGAGCGTCATTTCGTTTGGGTCATAGGGGGCAAGGAACGGTGCAAGAAGCGCGCCCAGAATGAAGATTGCGAGAATGACAAGACCGAACTGCGCCTTGCGGTCGCGCGCAAAGACACTTTTGAATCGGTTCTTCCGCTTCACCTGAGGTGCATCAACGGGCGGGGCGGGATCAAGTGTAACATCGCTCATTAGGAATACCGGATGCGCGGGTCGATCACCGCATAAAGCAGGTCAACGACAAGGTTTGTGAGAACGAAAAACGCCGAAATCAGCAGGACGGCGCCTTGCACGACGGGATAATCCCGGTTCTGGATGCCCTGGATCAGGACCCGTCCCAGCCCTTTGATCGAGAATACGTTTTCAACAACAACCGCACCCGAAATCAGAAGGGCGAAGGCGATACCGATAACAGTAATCACCGGGATCAGGGCATTGGGGAATGCGTGGCGCATCAGAACGACCCGCTGGGTCAAACCTTTGGACGCCGCCGTGCGCATGTAGTCGGCCTGCATGACCTCTAGCATGGACGAACGGATCATTCGGGCGATAATCGCTGAAAATCCAGTTCCGATAGCGATGCCGGGCAGGATCAGGTGGCTGAGCCATGGCCAGAACCCGTCTGCCAGCGGGGCGTATCCGATTGCAGGCAGCCATTGCAGATTGGCTGCGAAGACAATGATCAGGATGATCGCCAACCAGAAATCCGGCATGGAGAGCCCCAGAAACGCAAAAAGCGAAACCCCGACATCTGCGGCTGAATTCTTGCGCGTGGCCGCAATGATGCCAGCGGGAATCGCAATGGTAATCGCGATCAGAAAGGATATGAGAGCCAGTGATAGCGTCTTTGGCAGTGCTTCCATCAGGATTTTCATCACCGGTTGGTTCGATCCATAGATCGACGCGCCCAGATCGCCCTGTAACATGTTACCGAACCAATAAAAGAACTGGACAATGACCGGCTGGTCCAGCCCAAGTCGCCGGGTCATCGCCTCGCGCGCCTCTTGGCTGCCCGCATCGGCGAGCATTGCCGCAATCGGATCGCCTGGCACCAGCCGGATCATGAAGAAGACAAGCGTGGCCACCGCCAGCATGACCAGCACCGCGCCGACAAGGCGTCTGAGGATATAACCTAGCATCAGGGCACGGACGGGCCGTGTGGCCCGCCCTTTATCCGTTCAGTCACGACAGGGTGACGCGGTCAAAGTCGTGCAAACCGGGTATCCGGCTTTCGGCAGGCACGGTCACCCGGTTCGAATGCACCAGCGCATCAACCGGATGGAACAGGAAGCCGCAGCACACCTTGTCCGATGTGATCCGGTTGGCTTTCATCACAAGTTCGCGCCGCGCCTCTGGATCGGCGGTGGCGGCCTGTTCGTCTACCAGCGCATCAGATTCCGTCTCGCTCCAGAACCCGAAGGGATACTGATCCTTGTCACGGTCCGGTCCGTTGAACTTAGAACCGGTCTGCATCCAGTCGACCAGCCCGTCATCGGGGTCGTAATCCCCGCCCGAACCACCAAGGCGCAGATCAAAGTCCAATTTGTTGAACTGTTCGATCCCGACCGAGAATTCCTGCGGGTCAACCTCTACGTTGATACCCAGCACCTGCTTGTAGATATTGGCCACGACAAGACCCGCACGCCGCGTGTTGGGCGTGGTCTGCAACTTGAGCGTCGGGAAGCCTTCACCGCCGGGATAGCCCGCATCAGCCATCAATTGTTGTGCGCCTTCAGGGTCGAACGCCTGTTCGGACGTGTCAGCCAGGCTATCGTCGTAATAGAATCCCATCGCCGCGTTGATCGACCCATAGGCGGGAATACCATTCCCGAACATCGCCTGCTGGACGAACAAGTCACGGTCGAGCGCCTTGGCCAAGGCGAGGCGGACCTTGAAGCCCTTCTCGGCCTTCAACTCTTCAAGCGGCTTGTTGAAGTCCTCAACCCGCATGGCCTCGTGCCACGGGTTGATCCAGATTGACTGGAAGCCTGGGCCCGGTTTGATATCAACCGTCAGATCAGGGTTCGCCTTGAACCGATCCAGCAATTCGCTTGGCACCGGGTTACCGCCGATATAGTCGATATCGCCTGCCTCCAATGCTGCGGCCAACGGCTCTGTCCCGTCGACGGGTGTTATGGTGATCTTGTCGAGCTTCGGGCGTTCCGGGTCGAAGTAATCCGCAAATTTCTCCATCACGACAGAGCCGCCCAACTGGTGTTCGGTGATGCGGAACGGGCCGGTGCCGACAGGGGTCAGGCCGTATTGCGACAGGCCCATTTCCTCGATTGCGCTGCGAGACACGATTGTCATGGCGCGACCCGATGCGCGCTCCAGTGCTTTGGTCAGGAACGAGGCTTGCGGTTTAGCAAGCGTGAACTGCACCTCGAAATCGTTCAGTTTCTCAAGGCTTGCGACATTCGCAATCACCCGGCTGTGGATGGATTTTTCGGCGTCGCTGGACCGTTCGAACGTGTAAAGAACATCATCGGCATTAAACGCATCGCCATTGTGGAAGGTGACGCCCTCACGCAGTTTGATCGTGTAGATCAGCCCATCAGCAGAGATTTCCCAGTTTTCCGCCAGATCGCCCTCGGCCACCAGTTCGTTGTTGATATGCATCAGGCCCGACATCACGTTTGAGGCGATCTGGAATTGCAGCACCTGATTGATCCGTGCCGGATCAAGCGTCACGATTTCTGCAACGCCAGCCCAGGCGCAGCGCAATTCGCCACCCCCGTGGCCGTCTGCCATTGCTGCGGTTGGGCGCAGACCCGGCAGTACATGCGCCACCGTCAAGGCACCACCTGCCGCCAGCAGGCGCAAGGTGGCGCGCCGCGATAGTCGCGGCCCGCTCATCTCGGCCCGGCTTAGCCCGAACAAGGGATCGCGCGGATCGAAATCATGTGCGTCTTGGATTTCGGCCTTGGCGGCCTTCATCAGATCATCATCTTTCATTTTCAGTCTCCCTGTAGAATAGGTTCATTGTGATTTCGCATTGCGGATCTTGGGATCCGTCGTTTTCTTGTTCTGATCGATCGCGAAACAGGACGCGGCATGGTGTCCGCCAAGCCGTTGCAGCGGTGGAACATCGGTGGCGCATTTTGAAAAGGCGATTGGGCAGCGGGTATGAAACACACAACCCGATGGCGGATCGAGCGGGCTGGGGATTTCACCGGCAAGGTTTACATGCTCTCTTGCGTCTTCCCCGTCCGGATCGGGCGCTGGCACGGCATCTATCAGCGCTTGTGTGTAAGGATGGCGCGGCGATGAGAAGATTTCATCGGATGTGCCGGTTTCCATGATCCGGCCCAGATACATCACCGCCAGTCTGTCACACAGGTGCCGAACAACGGACAGATCATGCCCGATAAACAGGTAGGTCAGCCCGAACTTGACCCGTAACTCTTCCAAAAGGTTGATGATCTGCGCCTGAATGGACACGTCCAGCGCGCTGACCGCTTCGTCACACACGATTAGTTCAGGATCCAGTGCCAGCGCACGTGCGATCCCGACCCGTTGCCGCTGACCGCCCGACATCTCGTGCGGATAAAGATCAGCAAAGCGTGGCGCCAGACCGCAGAGCGACAAAAGCTCTGACACCCGATCCGGGATGCTGCCGTCAAATGCATGCACATGCAGGACTTCCGACAGAATCTGGCCGGACGTCATACGCGGGTTAAGGGATGAGAACGGATCCTGGAATATCGCGGCAACCTGTTTGCGATAAGGGGCAAGCGCCTTGCCCCTAAGGTCGCTGATATTCGTGCCATCGAACCAGATGGCCCCCAAGGTCGGATCGACCAATCGCAACACGGTGCGCGCAAGCGTGGTCTTGCCGCACCCGGATTCGCCGACCAGCCCAAAGGCTTCGCCCCGTTGAAGCGATAATGTTACACCTTCGACGGCCCGCACCTCACCAACTTGCTTTTGCAGCAAGCCCTTGCGAATTGGGAAATGGACCGAGACATCATCAATACGCAAAAGGGCCGTCATGACGCGGACTCCAGCGCATCTGCGGTCAGGGGGAAGTGGCAGGCCACACCCGCCGTAAATGGCGGCACCTCTTGCTTGCAAATATGCGTGGCGTAGGGACAGCGCGGATGAAACCGGCACCCGGAAATCGACGTGAACGGATCAGCCGGACTGCCCTGGATCGGTTTCAGTGGAATACTACGATCCTGATCCAGACGCGGTACGGATCGCAGCAATCCTTCGCTATAGGGGTGGCGCGGGGCATTATAGATCGCGCGCGCATCACCCGATTCAACGATCCGGCCCCCATACATGACATTCACCCTTTGCGCGTAGCGCGCCACGATGCCGAGGTTATGTGTGATCAGGATAAGCGCCGTGCCGTGATCCTTGCAGATACGCGCCATCAGATCGAGAATTTGCGCCTGAATGGTCACGTCAAGCGCGGTTGTCGGTTCGTCCGCGATGATCAGCTTGGGTTCTGCGGCCAGTGCAATCGCAATCATGACCCGCTGTCGCATCCCACCGGAAAAATGGTGCGGATACTGCTTGAGCCGACGTTCAGCATCCGCAACGCCGACTTCTTTCAGCAGGTCAATCGCACGTGCGCGCGCGTCTGATCGGGAAAAGCCAAGGTTCTCTTCGATGCTTTCGATGATCTGTGACCCAATGCTGCGCACCGGGTTAAGCGATGTCATCGGTTCTTGAAAAACCATCGACATATCGCGACCACGCATTTGCCGCAGCGCCTCATCATCAAGGGTGCGCAGATCGCGCCCTTCGAACAGGATACGACCCGACTGAATCTGCAGCGCCTTGGCCAAAAGCCCCATGATCGCGAGCGACGATACCGACTTGCCCGATCCGCTTTCACCGACAATGGCAAGGGTTTCACCGCGTTCGACGCTGAACGAAACATCCCGCACAAGCGGCGTTTCAATCCCGTCCTGGGTCAAGGAAACAGTCAGGTTTTGTGTATCTAAAAGCGGCACGTCTTACAGAAGCCTCTCCCTTGGTACGGGTTCTATGATTTCAGCAACCAGAATCTCTCACAACGATATTTCCGATAAAGCTAGCGTCATTTGCTTGAGATTGCGAACCAATTATGTTTTGGTTCACCGTAATGAACGATAATGCTTAAATTTTGTGCATTCTGAATTTCAACTGCGCCGCAGGCGGTTCCGGCATAGCAGTGACGACATGGAAAGGCATGACGATGACGTTTTCGATTGTTGCAAAAGACACCGAAACGGGCGCGATCGGGATCGCCGTTGCCAGCCGGTTTTTCGCCTGTGGGGCGATGGTGCCCTACGTCTCGGACCGTGCGGCCTTTGCCAGTCAGGCCTTTATCAACCCGCTCTGGGGGTTGGACGGCCTTCACCGCCTGAACACTGGCGAGGCACCCGACACAATCCTTGCCGATCTTGTAGCGCAGGACAAAGGGCAGGCGAACAGGCAAGCGCATATGATCGCCCCGGACGGCCAGATCGCACAACATACCGGGTCCGCCTGTGTTCCTTGGGCGGGGCACCGGCAGGCGCAAAATATGTCCTGCGCTGGTAACATGCTGACGGGTCCGGAAGTTGTCGACGCCATGATGCAGTCATGGTCTGATACGGCGGGGCATCCGTTTGTCGCCCGCCTGATGGACGCGATGGAAGCAGGTGAGCACGCGGGCGGTGACAAGCGCGGGCGTCAGTCAGCGGCACTTGTCATGCATGAAGGCCAACCTTATCCAGCAATCGATTTACGCGTCGATGATCACGCCGATCCTCTGGCCGAGCTGCGGCGGTTGATTGCTGTCTCAGAAGAACGCTTTGCGATGTTCCGAACGGCCATGCCAACACGCGAAAACTTCTCTGGCATGCTGGATCGCGCACCACTCGACGCTGCCATCGCCGACAAGGAACGCGAGATGGCCCAGAACGGCATCACTTCCCGATCCCATGCAACGCCTCTTGCCTGACTATGAAAGGACCCGCCATGGATTTGCGCGCGCACCATCACTATCCTTCCCGGCGCTCTGCCCTTGTTGCCCGCAACATCGTCAGCACCAGCCAGCCCCTTGCCGCACAGGCGGGCCTTGCGATGCTGGCACGTGGCGGCAACGCTGTTGATGCCGCCCTTGCGGCTGCCATTACGCTTCCACTGGTTGAACCGACTGGCAACGGTATCGGTTCTGACGCATTTTGCATCTTGTGGGATGGCACCGAACTTCACGGGCTCAACGCATCGGGCCGGGCCCCCGCAGGCTGGACGCCGGAGTATTTCGCCGGGCAGGATGCAATCCCTATGCTGGGATGGGACAGCGTCACGGTTCCCGGCGCGGTTTCTGGCTGGGTCGCACTGTCCGAACGGTTTGGCAAATTACCGTTTGAGACGCTTTTCGAACCCGCCATTGACTATGCACAGAACGGCTTTCCAGTATCCCCGGTCATCGCCAAGCTTTGGGCGCTGGCGGGTGCGCGTTTTGGTGACCAGCCCGGGTTTGCAGAAGCCTTTCTGCCAGACGGGCGGGCGCCCACCGCGGGAGAAATCTTTCGCAGTCCCGATATGGCTCGCACGCTCCAACTGATCGCAGAAAGTCGCGGTCAGGCGTTTTACCAAGGCGCGCTTGCCGAAAAGATCGAGGCGTTCGCGAAAAATCATGGTGCCGCAATGCGCGCGTCTGACCTAGCCGCACATCAGGCGGATTGGTGCGGCACAATCGATCAGGGTTTCGATGATGTCACGCTGCATGAAATACCGCCAAACGGTCAGGGGATTGCGGGGCTGATGGCCCTTGGCATGCTGGATCATACGCCGATCCGCGATCTGGATGCCGACGACCCACTTGCTATGCACCTGCAAATCGAGGCGATGAAACTGGCGCTGAAGGATACGGAGGCTTACGTCGGCGATCTTGACCACATGACCCACGTTACCCCCGACGCCATGCTTGATCCCGGCTATCTGCAAGAGCGGGCCAAGTTTATACAACCGGATCGGGCGACGGATTTCGCAACTGGCACGCCTGCCGCGCGCGGCACGGTCTATCTGACAGCTGCGGATGCGTCCGGCATGATGGTGTCTTTCATCCAGTCCAACTATGCGGGTTTCGGGTCGGGTGTTGTTGTGCCGGGGACAGGCATTAGCCTGCAAAACCGCGGTGCCGGTTTCTCGCTCGATCCGCGCAGCCAGAATGTTGTGGCGCCGGGCAAGCGACCCTTCCATACGATCATCCCCGCGTTCCTTACGCGGCACGGCCAGCCGTTAATGAGCTTTGGTGTCATGGGTGGTCCGATGCAGGCACAGGGGCATTTGCAGATGACCCTGCGAACACAGCTTTGGGATCAGGATGTACAAATGGCTGTTGATGCGCCGCGCTGGCGTGTAACTGGCGGTCTTGGTCTGGCATGCGAAACCACGCTGCCTGATGCGACATTGCAAAAGCTGAGCGACATGGGCCACTTGGTCGATGTTGAAGAGCCTGATAGCGCATTCGGTTTCGGGGGCGCACAGATTATTGCACGGTTGGAAAACGGCACCTATGCCGCCGGGTCAGACCCCAGAAAAGATGGGCAGGCTGTCGGTCTCTAGGTCGTGATGAATGTCAACACGACGGGGCAACCGCATCGTGCATGACCGGCGGTTTCTTCCCACTCCAGATATAAAAAAGGCCCCGCTGGTGCGCGGGGCCTTGTGATTGTCTTGCGCCGTCGCTTACGCCACTGACCAGCGTTCGGCCATCCGTGCGTTATCCATTTGCCAGAGGTTGCCCACGGTGTCAGGTGAGCTGATCCGGTTGTTCACCGCCTGTACGTAGTTGGCGAACATCGGGATCAGAACCCCGCCATCGTCACGCAGGATTTGCTGCATCTCGGTGTATTGCTCGCGGCGTTTGTCGCTATCAAGTTCCGCCCGTGCAGAAAGCAGCAGTTCCTGGAAGCGTGGCTGATCCCACTGGCTGTCATTCCATGGCACGCCAGCCTCGTAAGCGGTTGAGAACATCCAGTCTTCGGTTGCCCGACCGGACCAATAGCACGCACAGAACGGTTTTTTCAGCCAGACATTCGACCAATACCCATCAGCTGGTTCCTGCACCACATTGATATTCACCCCACCAGCGGCGGCGGATGCCTGGAACAGCTGTGCAGCGTCCACGGCCCCTTCAAAGGCGGCGTTTGATGCGGACAGGTCGATGTCGATGCTATCAAGCCCTGCCTCTTTGAGGTAGAACTTGGCCTTGTCCGGGTCATAGGCAAGCTGTTCCATATCACCAGCGTAATACTGGTTAGCTGGTCCAATTGGTGTGTCGTTCCCGGCCTGACCGTGACCCAGCAGGATCTTGTCGACCATTTCCTGACGGTTGATCCCGTATTTCAGGGCACGACGCACATTCACATCATCAAATGGTGCCGTCTTGGTCAGCATCGGGAAGCTGTAATGCTGGTTACCGGTGACTTCCTGAATGCGCAGCGCGGGGTTGGCCCGCAGCAAAGCTTCGGTTTTGAAGTCGATCCGGTTGATCGCGTCAACCTGACCGGTCATCAAGGCATTCATCCGGGCCGTGTTGTCGTTGATGGCAATATATTCAATCTCATCAAAGAAGCCCGCGCTGTCACCTTTGTAGTGATCGGCATAGCGGGTCGCGACCATACGTACGCCGGGATCGAAGGATTTCACCTGATAAAGGCCTGTCCCGATGCCATTCGCGATGCCTTCTTCGATCTGACCCGCCGGGAACATCAGGATGTGATAATCCGACATCAGATAGGGGAAGTCAGCGTTGCCAGCGGCCAGTGTGAACTGGACCTGATGGTCGGTGATCTTTTTCATATCGGTGATGGCTTCGACGATGGGTTTCGCCGCAGATTTGGATTCTTCGCCCAAATGCATCTGAAGCGACTCGATCACATCATCGGCGCCGAAAGCCTTGCCATTGTGGAAGGTCACGCCCTGACGCAGATTGAATGTCCAGGTTTTGGCATCTGCTGAGGCTTCCCAGCTTTCAGCCAGTTCGCCCTTGAGCGATCCGTCGGCTGCGACTTCAGTCAGGCAGTCAAAGACCGTCCCATGTGCTGATGCAATCATGAAAAGATCCGAATGCGTCCGGCCATCCCAGCTGTCGGTTGTGTTGGCACCAGAAAGGCCCGCCGTCAGCTTGCCACCACGCGTCTGCGCCCGCAGCGGCATGCCGGAAAGGCCAAGCACACCTGCCGCCACACCTGTTTTCAATAGACCGCGTCTACTAATTCCATTCATCGTGAGTTTCTCCCTGTTTCACTTCTGACGGCAGGTCCATGCCGTTTGATTCGTTTTACATCTTATCAACTGCGGCATCGCCGATGTTATCAACTCCGCGTTCAGTCAGCAGATTTGTCAGCCAATCCGGGTCCATTTCCGGCACCGACGACAGCAAAAGGTCGGTATAGGCGTGATGCGGCGGCCGGAACATTTCTTCCTTGTCGCCTTGTTCGATCACGCGCCCATCCTTCATCACGACAACCTCGTCCGCGATGGCCCGGACGGTCGCCAGATCGTGGGTGATGAACATATAAGACAGCGACAGATCATCCTGCAACCGCGCCAATAGACGCAGGATGCCTTCGGCAACTAGTTGATCAAGCGCCGATGTCACCTCATCACAGATGATGAATTTCGGTTCGGCGGCCAATGCCCTTGCGATCCCGATCCGCTGTTTTTGTCCGCCCGAAAGTTCTGACGGCAGCCGGTTGTAATATTCAGATGGTTCCAGTTCGATCTGTTCCAGCAGCGCATCAACACGTTTGCGTTTTGCGGCCCCCGTCAGCCCTAGATAGAACTGCACCGGTCGCGCGATGATCTGCCCGATCGACATCCGCGGGTTCAGTGCGGTGTCGGCCATCTGATAGATCATCTGCACCTGCCGCAGCTGGTCCTTGCTGCGCTTGCGGTAGTCCGCTGGCAGCACCTCGCCATCCAGCATAATCTGCCCGGCTGTCGGTGGCAAAAGCCCGGTGATACATCGCGCTGTTGTTGATTTGCCTGACCCGCTTTCCCCCACAACGGCAACCGTTCGCCCGCTATGCATGTCAAAGCTGACGTCAAACAGCACAGGCACCTTGCCATAGGCCGCATCGACGTTTTGCACGCTGACAACTGGCACTGCACCGGTTGAAACGCCTGGTTTTTTCGGGCGTTCAAAGCTGCGTACAGCCCAGAGCGATTTGGTGTATTCCTGCGTCGGGGCCGACAACATGGTGCGCGTGTCGGCGGTTTCGACCTCGTCCCCTTTCAACAGCACCTTGATCCGGTCCGCCATCTGCGCCACGACTGCCAGATCATGTGTGATGTAAATCGCGGCGGTGTTGTATTGCTCCACGATATCGCGGATCGATGCCAAGACCTCGATCTGCGTGGTCACATCCAGCGCGGTTGTCGGTTCGTCAAAGATAATCAGATCGGGCCGACAAGACATCGCCATGGCCGTCATCGCCCGCTGCAATTGCCCGCCAGAAACCTGATGCGGGTAGCGAAAGCCGATCTCATCAGGGTTGGGCAGCCGCAATTTGCGGTAAAGTTCGATCCCGTCTTCTTCGCTAGAGCCGCGATCATTAACCCCGTGCTGCACCGGCCCTTCGACATGCTGGTCCATGAGTTTGTGCGCGGGGTTGAAGCTGGCCGCAGCGGATTGTGCCACATAGGCAATCCGCTTGCCCAGAAGGTCACGTTTGGTTGCGGCAGAAGCTGTCAGCAGGTCGATCCCGTCAAATTCGACGGTCCCGTCGCTGATCCGCACACCATCACGAGTGTAGCCCATCGCCGCCAGACCCAGAGTGGATTTGCCAGCCCCGGATTCGCCGATCAGGCCCAGCACCTCGCCCCGGGCAAGGGTCAGGTCAACACCGTTGATGATCGGGTTCCAGGTTTCATCGCTGCGGCCCTCTAGCTTGATGCCGCGGATTTTAACAAGGGGGGTTTCGTCAGTCATTCTTTCAACCCCGAGGATTTATGCAGCATCCAGTCCACCACGAAATTCACGGCGACGGTGAGGAGGGCAATGGCCCCCGCAGCCAGCAATGGTGCAGTTGCAGCCAGTGGTGCGAATTGTGCGTAATTCACGAAACCACCCAGGTCGCGCACCATCGTCCCCCAGTCAGCCAAGGGCGGCTGAATGCCGACACCAAGGAAGGACAGCGCTGCAATCGTCAGGAACACAAAGCAGAAGCGCAGGCCAAATTCAGCAAGCAATGGGGCAGTCGCATTGGGCAGGATTTCCTTGAACACCAGATAACCAAGCCCCTCACCGCGCAGCTTGGCCGCCTCGATGTAATCCATGACAACGATGTTTTGCCCTACCGCCCGGGCCAGACGGAATACCCGTGTGCTATCGATCACCGCGATGATCACAACCATGAAAACCGTCAGCGGGATACCCAGTTGCGGCGCCCAGACGCTAGCGATGGTCATCAAAAGCAACGCAAAGATAAGCGATGGAATAGCCATAAGCACATCGACCAACCGTGACAGGATCTGATCAAGCCACCCACCCAGCGTCGCCGCCAGAAACCCGAATGTACCACCCAGAAGGAAGGCCAAAAGGGTCGTGGCAAAGGCGATGCCAACGGTGTTTTGCGCACCATAAATCAGGCGGCTCATGATATCGCGCCCGATCTGGTCAGTTCCGAGAGGAAACTCAGGGTTACCGCCCAGCGCAACGTCGCCGCCGGGCACGATATTGGCCGCAACACCCGGAATGATCTGTTCCTGCCCGTAGGGCGCAAAAGCCGGTGCAAAGATTGCCAGAATGGCATAGATCAGGATTGTCAGAATGCCGAATGACGCGGTCAGCGGCATGGAACGGAACATCTTGCGGCTCCACGCGGTGCCGACGGCACAACCCAGCAGGCGGAACAGCCATGCAGCGATGGCAAAGATGATGAACCCTTCGATGGCAATGCGCAGGAAAAAGAATTTGTTGGCGATTGCCGGATCAGAACTGCGCCCTTGCATATAGGCCCAGATCAGCCAGAGCAGCACAACCGCGCCCAGCACGTATCCATAAGCCACGCCATAAGGCATATCGCGGAATTTGGGTGCGTTGCCGGTGGCCGCTTGCCCGGCAAACCGAAACCCCCAAGCCAGCGCCCCCATGCCAACCAATGCGGCGATAATCCATAGTATCATTTGGGATGCCTCAGCCGTGGGTTGGACAGGATCGACATGATGTCGGCCGTCAGGTTCAGCAGGATATAGGCGGCGGCAAAGATCAGGCAGCAAGCCTGCACGACAGGGATATCCCGGATTTTCACGCTATCCACAAATAGCTGACCAATGCCGGGATAGACGAACACCACCTCGACCACGACAACGCCAGTGATCAGGTAGGCCAGGTTCAATGCAATCACGTTGATGATCGGCGCCAGTGCGTTGGGCAGGGCGTGTTTGACGATCACACGCATCGGCGACAAGCCCTTGAGCCGCGCCATTTCGATATAGGGCGATGCCAGCAAGTTGATGATCGCCGCGCGGGTCATCCGCATCATATGCGCTGTCACCACAAGCGTGAGCGTCAGCGCAGGCAGGAGCGATTTCTGCAAGCGTTCGCTGAATGCCATGCCGTCATAGATATTCGACAGCGACGGCAAGATCGGGTTCAGCACCGCCAGAAACAGGATCAGGATATAGGCCAGAAAGAATTCAGGGCTGGAAATTGACGACAAGGTCGTGATGTTCGCGGCTCGGTCAAACACCGAATTGCGGTAAAGTGCGGCCAACACGCCCAACGTAATTGATAGGGGCACCGCGATGATCGCCGTGACCATTGCAAGGAACATCGTATTGGCAAAACGCGGGGCGATTTGATCGGCCACCGTCTTGGCCCCAGAGTCCGTGCCAGTGAAGCTCGCAAAGTTGGCTTGCGCAAAGCTTGACCCCAGATCACCGCGCAACACACCGCCCAGCCAATCGAAATAGCGGGTCACGGGCGGTTGGTCTAATCCCAGATCTTTTCGGATTGAGGCGACCGCCTCTGGCGTGGCCCCCTGACCCAGAATGTTCTGCGCAAAGTCACCCGGAAGCAGGTTCACCGCCACAAAAATCACGATGGAAACGATAAGCAGTGTCAGCGCGCCCAGTGCAAGGCGCTGCAGGATGATCGTTAGGACGTTGCCCAAATGTTTGTGTTCCCCGTTGGTTAGGTAAACATTAACGGGATGTTTTCATCTGTAAACCCTTTCAGGCCGGCTAAAGTCCGAGAACACCCCTTTGTGCGCCCATCATATCCATAGTGCGTACCAGTTCCGCACTGATCCCCGGCTCTGACAGGGCGTGGCCGGCGCGTCCGATGAAAGTCAGCCGTGATTTTGGCCAGCCTTTTGCCAGTGTATGGGCGGATGTTGGCGGGCAGATCATGTCATAACGACCCTGCACAATGACGCCCGGTATCTGGGCGATCTTGGCCATTTGGGCCGGATGCAGGATTTGCTGATCCTCGTTCAGGAAGCCGCCATTGTAGAAATAGTGGTTTTCCAACCGCGCAAAAGCCCGCGCGTAGTCGGCCGGGCTTTCGCCGGTGATGCCGTCACTATCAATTGAGGCAAGCGCGTTTTCCCACGATGCCCATGCCCGCGCAAAACGTGTTTCCAGCGGCAGATCGCCCGAGAACAAACGCCTATGATAGGCGGCGATCAGATCATCCTGTTCATCTGCCGGGATCAGGTTTGTGAATCTTTCCCACAGGTCCGGCCAGAATTTTCCTGCACCACCGCCATAGAACCAATCCAGTTCCGGTTTGGTCATCAGGAAAACGCCACGCAGGGTCAGTGCCGCCACCTGATCAGGGTGCGCCTGCGCATAGATCAGGGCAAGCGTCGCCCCCCAGCTGCCGCCAAACACGATCCAGCGGTCAATCTGCAGGGTTCCGCGAATCCGTTCGATGTCAGCGACCAGATGCCAGGTCGTATTCGCCTCAACACTTGCATGGGGCCGTGACCGCCCGCAGCCGCGCTGATCAAACAGCACAATCCGAAAGATATTCGGATCGAAATACCGCCGCATCGCCGGGCTGCACCCGCCACCGGGCCCACCATGCAGTACAACAACCGGCACCCCATCAGGATTACCGCATTGTTCGACGTAAATCCGATGCCCATCACCCATGTCGATCATCCGCTGATCAAACGGATCAATCGGCTGATAAAGATGTGCACCTGGGCGCTTTTGTCCTACGACTTTATCCATATGCGTCCTATATCGCGTATCGAGACGCCTGACCATCATTCGGAGCCTGAAAATGTCCGCTACTTCGACCAATACCGTTGACCCATCCGAGATTGCTAAATTCGAGGCGATGGCGGCCGAATGGTGGGACCTGAATGGCAAGTTCAAGCCGCTGCATATGATGAATCCAGTGCGGTTGGATTACATCACCTCGCAGATCGCCACCGAGTTTGGCCGCGACCTGACTGGTCCGGCACCGTTTGACGGGTTGCGGATACTGGATATCGGATGTGGTGGTGGCTTGCTGTGCGAACCCATGGCCCGTCTTGGCGCAACGATTGTTGGTGCTGACGCCGCCGAACGGAACATTCCCGTCGCCCGCATTCATGCCGAACAATCGGGATTGCAGATTGATTACCGCCACACCACGGCAGAGACATTGGCGGACGCTGGCGAACAGTTTGATGCTGTTTTGAATATGGAAGTGGTGGAACATGTGGCCGATCCACAAGCTTATCTGAACGCCTGTCATGCATTGATGAAACCGGGTGGTATTCATATCTGTTCGACCATCAACCGGAACCCAAAATCCTTTGCCATGGCGATTGTCGGGGCGGAATGGGTGATGCGTTGGTTGCCCAAGGGTACGCATGAATGGGCGAAGTTTATTACGCCCGATGAGCTATGCGCCCTGATGGAAAAGGCAGGTATGACGCCGGTGGATCGCAAAGGTTTTGTGTTCAACTTTGCCCGATTTACGTGGTCGATTTCAGATCGTGATCTTTCGGTGAACTATGTCACTGCGGCGACGAAACCTGCCTAAGCTATTCAAGTTCGTTCAATTTCTGGCGCATGGCGCGCAGAACAGGCAGGGCGGTGCGTACCTTATCATCGCCCACCTTGTTGACCACATCAGCGATAACCGGCGCAATTGCGGCTAATGCTGCATCGCGGGCAGATTGCCCTGATGGGCTGATCGATACAAGCTTGCGCCGCGCATCATCCCAGTCAGGCCGAATATGTACCCAGCCCGCCCATTCCAGTTTATGCAGCGTATTTGTCATCGCCCCGCGGGTCAGGTGGAATGTCTTGGCCAGCTGGGCTGGTGTCCGTTCTTCCCCTGATTGGGCCAGATGGTTGAGCACGGCGAAATGAGACAGTTCCATTCCTTTGGGCAAAACCTTGGCCACTGATGCGCGGGCCAATTGGTCCACGATCAGAATTTCACTAAAAAGCGAAACAGCCAGACTTTGCGATGCATCAGACATCCGGTCCCTCAAAATCGCGGTCATGTGTTAGTGCCGCGATACGTTTACGGCTTTCTGACACTTCCGTAGGGTCAAGATCAACCATCGCTACGCCCGGCGCCGTCCCCATATCGACAAGGACCTCACCCCAGGGCGAAACTGCCATGCTATGCCCATATGTTGTGCGCGGTTTGCCCTTACTCACGGTATGTTGGCCGGTCTGTGCCGCCGCCAGAACGTAACATCCGGTTTCAATCGCCCGCGCACGCAAAAGCGGCTCCCAATGGGCCGCCCCGGTCACTGGCGAAAATGCCGCCGGGATCAGCAGTATTTCTGCGCCAGCCTGCGCAAGCGCCCGATGAAGATGGGCAAAGCGTATGTCGTAACAGATGCTGAGCCCAACGCGCCCAAAACTGGTATCAGCGACCACCGCCTGGTCGCCCGGCCTATAACCAGCTGATTCCTGAAAGGTTTCTGTGGCGGTGACTGCAACGTCAAACATGTGAATCTTATCATAGCGCGCGACGGCATTACCTCTGGGATCGATCAGAAAGGATCGGTTGGCAAACCGGCCATCGGGATCCCCGGTCTTAATTCCAAGCGACCCGATCGACAGCCAAATCCCATGCGTCCGTGCCGCATCACGCAGGCCAGCAAGGGTAATGTCGTCATCTTCGTGTTGCAGCACATTCGCCTGATGCGACCGGCTATTCGAAACGCAATTCGTGACCTCTGGCGTCACGACAAATTCCGCACCTTGTCGCGCTGCCTGATCAATCAGGTTACGGGTAACCGGCAGATTCGCTGCCGGATCGTCAGATGCATTAAGTTGAACAAGGGCCGCTTTCATGCGGCCAGCATAGCATCCAGCTTACCATTATTTTCAAGCGCATAAAGATCATCAAAACCGCCAACATGGTTGCCGTCGATGAATATCTGCGGAACGGTTGTGCCGCCTTGCGCACGTTGGATCATCTCTGCCCGCCTATCTGGCTGCGCGGTGATGTTCACCTCGCTGAAGCTGACGCCTTTCTTGGACAGCAATCGTTTTGCCATCAGGCAAAAGCCGCAGGTCGGTTTTGTATAAAGTTCCACGCTACTCATGATCGGTTTCCTTGGTCGGTTCCGGGATCATTTAAGCGTCTTTGACCACTCTTGCCAGTGTAACAATCGACACATCTGCGGCACCGGCAGCCATTGCCGCCTCCGCGCTGGCGGCCAAGGTTGCCCCTGATGTCATTACATCGTCGACCAAAAGCACCGATTTGCCCGTGATCACATCAACCCTTTTTGGGTTTGGTACAATCGCGTCAGCAAGGGCGGTAAACCGGGCCTCCCGGCTGTACCCCTCAAGCGGCGCTGTCTTGCGCGGCCGTAGCAGCCCATCCGGGCAAACAGGCCGGTCCAGTTCCGCACCCAGCGCATGCACCAGCAGAGCCGCCTGATTATAGCGCCGCCTTGCCAGCCGTACCCAATGCAACGGTACCGGGATTAGAAGGCTGTTTTCATTGATTAATTCCTTTGCTGCCCGTGCCATCCATTGTGCCGCCGGTCGCGCCAGTTCTGTCCTGTCCCCGTGTTTGAGCCGCAGGACGAGCGTTCGCCCTATTCCGGTGTAAATCAGCGCGGCCCGCCCACGCGCCCACGGTCGCGCGATGGTCATGCAGTCATCACATTGCAGCGCCTCATCGCTGGCGTCGCCCGGCAAAGGCGCCCCACAGGTGTCGCAGATCACCCCGCCGATGAATTTCGTTTCGCGCCAACAGGGGCCGCACAATCCGAACTCTGCCTCTGTCAGTGCGTCACAGGACACGCATTGCGGCGGGTAGATCGACCGAATGATGCTTTGCAACCGCATGAATGCGTCCTAAATGACCGACATGACAATGCCGCAAATGACTGATCGGGCCGCATTGGCCAGAAACCGCAGCCGCGCAGAGGGCGATGCGCTGTTTCTGCACGCCCATGCGGCGGCTGAGATTAAGGAAAGACTGACAGAGGTTAACAGAACCTTTCAATCCATCGCGATTGTGACTGGTTTCCCGGATTTCTGGGCATCGGAATTCCCTGAAGCTACCATCGTGCCAGATACCGATGCGCTTGACTTGCACGCCGGTGCCCATGACCTCGTGCTACATATGATGTGCTTGCATTGGGCAAGTGATCCTGTTGGCCAGCTTGTCCAATGCCGCCGGGCCCTGCAACCTGATGGGCTGTTCATGGGGTGTTTTCTGGGCGGACAAACCTTGCATGAATTGCGCGCTGTTATGGCAGAGGCCGAGGCGCGTGTAACCGGCGGCCTATCCCCCCGCATCGCCCCCATGGGTGAGATTCGCGATCTGGGCGGCCTGTTGCAGCGTGCCGGCTATGCCTTGCCAGTCGCCGATGGCACGATGTTGCAGGCCAGCTATGCCACCCCGTTTGACTTGATGCGCGATCTGCGCCGCATGGGTGAGGCGAACGCCCTTTCGGACCGGATCAGGCATCTGACACGCCGTGCCGTGATGGCAGAGGCCGCCACGATTTATGCCGACAGTTTTGGCGATGCCGATGGGCGGGTGAATGCGACGTTCGAGCTTATCTCGCTGACCGGCTGGGCCCCGTCGGATAATCAGCCGCAACCATTGCGCCCGGGAAGTGCCACAACCCGGTTGGCCGCTGTTTTGGGCACCGTTGAAACCACCCTAGATCCATCCAAGGATTGACCTGCGCCGTATTCCATTTAACTGCATCTGTAATCACGCTATTCAAGAGGGCATGGAAATGTTTGACACGCAAAGTCAGGATACAGAACGGCCCGCAAAATGCCCGGTGCATGCGGCCCCTGATCACCCACAGATCAAGCCCGCCCGGGTTGGTATTCTACTTGCGAATCTGGGCACCCCGGATGGCACCGATTACTGGTCGATGCGCCGGTATCTGAACGAATTTCTGTCAGATAAGCGTGTTATCGATTATTCCGCCTGGATTTGGCAGCCATTGCTGCAACTGGTCATCCTGACAAAGCGTCCGTTTTCGTCGGGTGCCGCCTATAAATCGATCTGGAATGAAGAGGCCGATGAAAGCCCATTGATGACGATTACCAAGGCGCAGACCGCCGCGATCAAGGCGGAGATGGTCAAACGTTATGGTGATGATGTGCGCGTGGATTTCTGCATGCGCTATGGTAATCCATCAACCAAGTCGAAAGTGCGCGAGATGGTTGAAGCAGGCTGCACCAAGATCCTGTTTTTCCCATTGTATCCGCATTATGCCGGGGCCACATCTGCCACCGCCAATGATCAATTCTTTCGCGCGTTGATGGATGAAAAATGGCAGCCTATCGCCCGGGTCGTTGAGCCCTATTTCGATGAACCCTCCTATATTGAAGCTTTGGCCCAGTCGATCGAACGCGCCTACGCCGCCGCAGAAGTGAAACCGGAAAAGCTGATCTGTTCCTATCATGGTGTGCCGGAACGCTATCTGCGTGAAGGTGATCCTTATCATTGCCAATGCCAGAAAACGACGCGGCTGCTGAAGGAACGGCTGGGATGGGATGACACGCAGATTGTCACAACGTTCCAATCGCGTTTCGGCCCTGAGGAGTGGCTGAAACCCTATACGGTAGAAGAGGTGGCCCGGCTTGCAGAGGAAGACGGCATCAAAAACATTGCCGTCTGCGCCCCTGCCTTTTCCGCCGATTGCATCGAAACGCTGGAAGAGATCAACGAAGAGATCAAGGAAAGTTTTGAGGAAGCCGGGGGCGAGCATTTCACCTATATCCCATGCCTCAACGATGATGACGCGCATATCGCCGCGCTGTCGGGTGTGATCGAAAAGAACCTGACAGGCTGGTTAGGCTGATCTGGTCAGGTCAATCTGTTGTTCAAGCGGCGAGATGCCTGCCACGTCGTGATAAGCAGGGCGGTTTCGCTGGAATCGGGCGACGAGTGCACGCATTTCATCCGCCTTTTGTTGCAGGACCCGTGACGAGCTCGCGTTTTGATCTACCATCGCTGCGTTTTGCTGGGTGACCTTATCCAGCATCAATATGCCCGTATTGATTTCAGACAGGCCGACCGCCTGTTCTTCGGCACCATTTGCAATGCCGTGGATATGTTCAGATACCTGACTGACCCCATCCAGAACCTCCTGTATTGCCGCACCCATGTCCGATACCAACTTGACCCCTTTGGCAATGTCATCCGTCGAATCGACGATCAGCGCACGGATTTCAGCCGCACTTTCGGATGAACGCTGCGCCAATGCACGCACTTCTGACGCGACAACAGCGAAACCACGTCCGGCCTCGCCCGCGCGCGCCGCTTCGACCCCGGCATTGAGTGCCAACAGGTTGGTTTGAAAAGATATATCGTCGATCAATTGTACAATCTGGCTGATCTTAGCTGATGAACCTTCAATCTGGGTCATGGCCTCCACGGTTCTTCCGCGGACTTCCTCGCCATGTTCAGCCTGCTGACGCGTATTGTCGATCGCTGTGACGATCCCACGTGCGCCCTCTGCCGTTGATTTGACGCTTGTACTGATCTCTTCCATTGCAGCCGCAGTTTGTTCGAGGGTCGCCGCCTGGCTTTCGGTTCGACGGGACAGATCGTTTGTTCCATTCGTCAAATTGCGCGTATCTTCGTTGATCAGATCCGCATTGGCCTGCAGGTTCGTCACGATTTCTGTCAATGATCCGACTGTGTTGTTGAAATTGCCCCGCAGTCGTTCGTAGTCCTGCGGAAACGTCGTGTTGATCTGGCAATCAAGGGACCCATCGGCAAGGGCGCCCAATGCTTCACTTACGGTGTCAATCACTGCCTCCAGCGTATCGGCACTTTTGGCCTGCGCCGTAATTGCATCTTTGCCATCGGCCAAATCCGTTTTGAACCGGTTGAGCGCGCGCGCGATATCACCAAGTTCATCGCCTGTTTTGGTTTCTGGGATTTCATTTTCGAAATCACCAGATGTGATGCCCGTGACGCTGTTTGCAATCGCGGTGATGCGTCCTGTCAGAGTTTTGGCAATCCAGTAGCCAAGTGCCGCAACAACCAGCATCACAATAACGGTCTGAATCGACATCAAAAGCAATAGCCGGGTTGCGGCAGCATTTGCTTCGCTCAGATCCTGTTCAAGAACGAGGCGCCAGGGCGTTCCAAATAGATCAATCGCCGCCGTGTAGGCCAGCACAGGATTTCCTGACAGGCCCGTCACCCCAACAAGCTGCCGCTCTTCGCCATTTCGCGCCGCCATGATCTGCGGCAAATCAGGCATTGGATCAAGGAGGGTATGGCCACCCGCGCGCAGCGACCCGGATCGGGCATTTCCATCGGGACCTACGGCGTAGATCTGACCTGTTTCGCCCAGTAGCGGCGACATGGATAGAATTGACGCAATTTCGTCGACTGGAAGTTGTAGGGCTGTAACGCCAATACGTTCACCTGCGCTGTCAAAGACTGGCATGGCAACGAACTTGGCTGGCGCGCCAAAGCTTGGTTCATAGGCTGCAAAATCGGTGACATGGTATTCACCAGCGGGCAGGTTGACCGCCGCCTGGAACACAACCCCAAGGTCACTATCAGCATATTTGCCAGACTGAAAATTTGTTGCGAAATCCGCCTCTTTAAAAACGGAGTAGATCAGGTTTCCGTCCAGATCAAAGAGGAAAAGATCGTAATATCCACGTTCAATCTGAAAGCTACGGAAACCCGGGTGAAATTCAGCGTGCGAATCTGACCATGCCGAACCATCGTCGGCCTTCACAAGTTTGTCTTTCTCGCCCGTGGGGTTCGGATTTTCGATGATGTAAAGCCGTTGCAGTGTTTGTTCGGCGTCACCTTCCATGGCCCGCCAGCCATCGCGAAACGAAATGATGGCTTCCTGCGTTGCCCAGCCATTGGCCAAAACAACCATGTCTGTTTCGACATCCGTTAGCCATTCTTCCAAAGCTTCCGTCTTTTCCAGAATCAGTTGTTCGAAGGCGATGTTGCGCTGGGAATCGAGTGCCAATCGCGCGTTAAATAGTGAGAATGCCGAGGCGACCGCCATGATTGCAAGTGTGGGCACAGCGATCAGGATCGGCACTTTGTGCCGCAGCTTCATCCGGCGCCAGTTGTTGCGCCGGTTTCGTCCGTCCCACGTTGTGGCCATAACACAACCTCCTGTTTAGTGACCGCGCGGTTGGCGCGTATCGCATGCTCAGGCACCTGATACGGTCATAGGATTTATAATGATTTAAACCATGACCGCCTTGCAGCCGTTGGCGACGTTACTTTCAAACAGTCAGAAAAACCCACAACTTTTCCCAACTACGCCGCAAAGCAAACATATTTGTGAACCAAAGATGACTCGTTCGGTTTTTTGGAATGTGCCGTTTGGGGCATGGAGTTTGGTAGATTATGACTTCGCTACAGAGCACAGAGCCTGAGGCTATTCCAGAAGAACGCAATGAGGCGCTTCTGGATGGGACGCTTTTGTTGGGTGATCAGTTTACAATCACCAATAAGCTGGGAAATGGTGGTTTCGGGATCACCTATCTGGCGAAGGACAATTATCTGGATCGTGATGTCGTGATCAAGGAATGCTTTCCCGAAGTATTCTGCCATCGCGCGGGCAAGTCGGTCTTGGTACGATCAACCGCAAATCAGGATAAATACCGGTCCATCGTGGACATGTTCATGCGCGAAGCCCGCGCCATCGCAAAGCTGCGTCATCCCAATGTTATTGGCGTTCACCGCGTTTTTGAGGACAATGATACCGCCTATATGGCGCTGGACCTAATCGATGGCCGTGACCTGCTGAATATCATCAAGCAGGACCCGGGCGCGCTTAGCCCGAACCAAATCGTGAATATCCTGACCAAATTGCTGGATGCGATCGATCTGATTCATCAGCAGGATCTGTTGCACCGCGATATTTCACCCGACAACATCCTGCTTGATAAATGGGGCAGCCCCGTCCTGATCGACTTTGGTGCCGCACGCGAAGAGGCAAGCCGGGAAACCCGTGCAATGTCGGCGGTACTGGTCGTCAAGGATGGCTATTCCCCGCAAGAATTCTATTTCGCTGGCGGAAAGCAGACGCCTTGCAGCGATCTATATGCGCTTGCCGCCACCTTTTACCACGTCATTTCGGGCGAAGTGCCCCCCAACAGCCAAACCCGGATGGCAGAGGTTGCTGGGGGTGGCGAAGATCCATGTGTTCCGCTGGCTGGCCGCTTTGACGACTACGATTCGGCGTTTCTTGCTGCGGTTGATAAGGCCATGCGCGTCTTGCCAAAGGAACGTTTGCAATCGGCCCGCGAATGGGCGGATATGATTGATCCGTCAAAGAAGCGCGCTGCACCGCTGGTCCTGTCGGAAAGTAAGAAACTTGGCGCGACGTTGAACCGGCTGATTTCCGAAACAAACGACTATGTTCTGAAGTCCGCACCTGTCAAAGAAAAAACGCCAGAGCCACCTGCGCCGAAAGAACGGCGCTTCGTCCCGGATTGGGTGCGCGAGTTCAACGAAGAATCGGTGAATCCCGACACGCCACGGAGGCCTAAACCCGCCGCCGCGCCAGAACCTCTGGTCCTGACTGCAGAGACGGAAAGACCTGCCAAAGCCGCGCCTTTGGTCTTGGACAGCCCTGTTTCACAAGACGTCCAACCAGGCCCGGTCGCTGATCAAGGCGCGGCAGAAGATGCGTCCCCGGTGGTCGAGCAAGACCTTGCTATGCCGACCAGACTACGCGCGAAGCTTCGCCATAAGATGAGCATGTTTCGGTCGAGCTGGCGATAAAAACCGCGTTACAAAACAAAAACACGCCAGTTTCGGCGCGATTTTTTTTATTGAACCTGAACAAGGACTTACCGTCAAATCAGCAGCACCTGCGTTCCGACCTTGGCATAGCTGAACAGCTCAGCGATTTGTTCATTGTAAAGGCCGATACAGCCATTCGAAGAACGCCGCCCGATCTTGCGCGTGTCATGGGTGCCGTGAATCCGGTAATATTTCCATGACAGGTGCAGTGCATGTGTGCCCAGCGGGTTATCAGGGCCGGGTCCGATGAAATCAGGCCATTCTGGGTTCCGTAGTTTCATTGATGGCGTGGGCGCCCAGCTTGGTCCTTCGACCTTGCGGGTAATTTCGGTCCTACCCTTGCGGGTCAGATCCTCTGTCAGGGGAACACTTGTTGGGTAAAGCTTGTAGATCGACTGATCCTCTGACCAGTAATGCAGGGCCCGCGACTGAATATCGACAAGCACCGCACCATTGCGCAGGTTGCTGAAGTAAGGCTGCCAGTCAAGCGACCGGAAGCTGGCAATGTTGCGTTGCACCCCAGCGCTAATGTCGCTTTCGATTTCGGTTGAATTTGCGGTCTGCGCAGTAGCGCCCGTACCGATCGTGGCCGCCGTCGCCGCCAGAAAACCGCGGCGCGACATGCGGCTGGTCAGATCGTCAGACATCACATTCTCCGTCAAAAGGTCAAAATTCTTGGCATCTTCTAGTGTGTCTTCACGTCCATAACAAATCAAACAATTGTCAGACCATGCAGAGTTCCGCGCATGTGTGTTTGAAGTGTCAGTCCAATGCCGCTAAGGAATGATGAACAAAATGGTAGTACTGACGATGTATCGACGTGAAATGATGTTTGGGCTTGGCGCGCTGGGGCTTGCAGCCTGTGCGCAAGTTCCTGAAGGCCGTATTGGTCCAGATGGTTTGCCTTTGCCGACCCTTTATCGGATCAGGCCCGGCCAAGAGGCTGAAATCCAGTTTCGTATGCTTGATAGCGTGAATGCGCTGCGTTCTGCGCGCGGTTTTGCCCCTGTCGCGTTGAATGCACAGCTGAATGCAGCCTCTGCAACCCACGCCCGCGATATGTCGATCCAGAATCGCCCCTGGCTGTTTGGCTCGGACGGGTCGAGCCCTGTGGATCGTGCCCGCCGCGTTGGTTTCCGCGGTCGGTTGCTGGGCGAGAATATCTCGGAATCATATGAGGGCGAATTGCCCACGCTTGCCGCCTGGATGGAGCAGGAAGACACCCGCGCTGTCATCCTTGACCCCGATGCGCGTCAGATGGGCTTTGCCTGGTTTCAGGAACCCGCAGGCAAATTGTGGTGGACATTGAACATGGGTAGCGACCCTGCCGTCAGCCAACCGATCCCAAGCACCGCCTTTTAGGCGTAGATAAAGATCTTGGTGCCGTTGTTCACCATGGCATAAATCTCGTCCATCTCTTCGTTCTGAACAGCGATACAGCCCCAGGTCCAATCGGGGATGCCGATGACGCGTGTTGGTGTCCCGTGGATAAAAATATCCCCGCCAGGGTCGAGCCCATTTTCCTTTGCATAGGCGACATCATTGGCATTGGGGTATGAGATCCCAAGCGACAGGTGGAACCGGCTGTAAGGGTTGCGCCGGTTGATCAGATAGGCCCCTTCGGGTGTGCGCCCGTCGCCTTCTTGCACCTTATGCCCGGTTGGCGCAAACCCAAGCTGAAAGCGGTATTCGCGCAGCAACCCGTCATTATGCAAAAGCTGCATCTGTCGCTTTTGCTTGAACACCTGAATCCGCGTTACTTCGGGTCCCCGATACTTCGGCGTACCCGATGAACACCCGGCAACGCCAACTGCTGCCCCAACCATCATTGATCGTCTTGAAATCATTACACTCTGCCCAATTTTCCGGTCTACGCCGTTTATGACGTGCTACACCAAAAACTTGGTTAATGGTAGAAAAACATAGGCACAGCGATCACGGCCGTGTGAATGATGCCACAAGTTCAACATGGGGTGACCAGCGGAATTGATCGACCACTTGCACCCAGTTCATATCGAACCCTGCGGCGGTCAATGCTGCCCCATCGCGGGCGAATGTGACCGGGTTGCACGATACCATGGCCACGGTGCTGACCGCTGACTGGGCAAGGGTGGCGATCTGCGCTTCGGCACCGGCGCGCGGCGGGTCAATCACCACCGCATCGAAAGGCGCAAGTTCGTCCGGTTCCAGCGGCCGTCTGAACAAATCCCGTGTCTCTGTTGTTACCTTGCGCAACTGGCGTCCAACCCGCCAACCCCGGTCCAACGCCATTAGCATATCACCGGCACCTTCAACGGCGTGAACCTCTGCCCATTTGGCGAGCGGGAGGGTGAATGTTCCGCAACCCGCAAACAGGTCCGCGATCCGGGTGGCATGTTGGGTCACTTTGGTCACAGCGGCCAGCAATGCCAACTCACCTTCCTTGGTCGCTTGCAAGAAGGCCCCGGGAGGTGGTGTGACGGCGGTGTCGCCAAAATCCTGTGCCGGGGCATTAATCGTGACCAGTGTTTCGTCATTCCATGCCAGCCGCGACAAACCATTTGCCTGCGCAAATGCCGCCAATTCGATCTGCAATTGCGGGGTTAGCAGCTTGTCTGTTTCAACAAGGATATCGGCGCCGAGCGGCGTGTCCGTCACGGTCAGGTCAATTTCGCCCTTGCGGGAACAGGCCATGACGGTCAGCGCCTCCAACCCCGGCAAGGCTTGGGCCAGCGCGGGGGTGATCAATTGGCAATCGGGTACTTGCACCAGCATGTCGGACGCTTTGGCGTGAAACCCGACAATCGCGCCTTTCTTGGTGCGCCGCCCCGAAAACTTCGCCCGTCTGCGCGATTGCGCTGGGGAGGTCACGATGGGGCGCATGTCAGCATCAAGCCCGCGTGCCCGCAACGCATTGCGAACAATATCCGTTTTCCATTCTGCTACGAACGCATCCGTGCCGTGTTGCATCGCGCAGCCGCCGCAGGATTTGAAGTGCCGACAGGGTGCTGCGACCCGGTGGGGTGACGGGGTCACAATCCGCACGGTACCGTCCTGTGCAACCGCGACTTCCTCGCCCGGCAGGACACGCGGCAGCAGCGACCGCCCGTCAGAGGCGCGGCCCATCCCAAGATGGTTCAGGCTTTCAATCGTTAGCATTTATTCGGCGGCGTCTTGCACATTGATGAACCCACCCGACTGCCGGTTCCAATAACGGGCATAAAGCCCGCCTTGCGCCAACAGATCGGCATGTGTGCCTTCCTCGACAATGCGGCCCGCGTCAAGCACGACGATGCGGTCCATCCGGGCAAGGGTCGATAATCGGTGGGCGATGGCGATGACTGTCTTGCCATCCATAATCTTTTCCAATGCGTGCTGGATCGCGGCCTCAACCTCGGAATCAAGTGCGCTGGTGGCTTCGTCCAACACAAGAATTGGTGCGTCTTTCAGGATCGCCCGGGCAATTGCGATCCGTTGTCGTTGCCCGCCAGACAGTTTGACACCCCGTTCTCCCAGATGAGCGTCATAGCCGGTGCGCCCCTTGTGATCCTTCAGGTCGAGGATAAAATCATGCGCCTCGGCCTGTTTTGCCGCTGCTTCGATCTGGTCCTGCGTGGCGTCGGGTTTGCCGTATCGGATATTGTCGTGGGCAGATCGGTTGAACATGGCCGTTTCCTGCGTAACCATCGCAATCTGACGGCGCAGGCTTTCCTGCGTCACATCACGCAGATCCTGTCCGTCGATCAACACATTGCCATCTTCGGTATCATAAAGCCGAAGCAGCAATGCAACGAGGGTGGATTTCCCGGCCCCCGATGCGCCGACCAGACCCAGTTTTTCGCCTGGCGCGACCGACAAGCTGACATCGTCCAAGCCACCCGGACCACCACCATAACTAAAGCTGACATGCTGTAGGGCAATCGCACCTTCGTGCGCGTTCAGCAGGTCGGCATCATCTGCATCCACCAGCTTATGTGGCGGGCTAAGCGTGTGCATCGCATCTTCGATCTCACCCACATTCGCGTACATGCCCATCAGGGTGAAACTGACCCAGCCGGTCATTTGCGACAGGCGTAGGGCGATAGCCCCAGCGGCGGCAATGTCGCCTGCGGTGGCGGCTCCCATGGTCCAGAAATACAGCGTTGCACCAACCAGCAGGATGGGCAACAGCCCGCCCAACGCCATCAACCAGAACCGGAAGGATGCTGACAGCCAGCCATAATTGACTGCCGTCCCCCAATAGGTCGCCATAGCATCGATCGCCGCCCGATCCTCGTGATCATCATGAGCGAACAGTTTGACCGTTTTGATGTTGGTAATGGTGTCAACCACCTGCCCCGTCACCATGGCGCGCGTCGCCGCCCGCGCCTTGGATCGTTCGCGGATACGCGGCATGAAAAACCGGATCATCAGAATGTAAGCCGCTACCCAAAGCGCCAGAAGCGCTGCGGTGCGCATGTCGATTGTCAGCAGCAGGATGACAGAGCCAACCAAGGAGGCGAGAGCAAAGGCGACCGTGTGGATCATATCCACAATCAGGTCGGTCGTGGCACGTGCCGCCTGCATCTGTTTCTGCGCAATACGTCCAGCAAAATCATCATCAAAGAAGGTGACAGATTGGCCAAGCGAATGCCGATGCAGCCGTGACAGGATCAGATTGCTAAGCGATGGACCAACGACGACGGCCTGCATGACGCCCGAGACGCCAAGAATGATCGGGCGCAGGATCACGAAGAACGCGGTTACCCCCAGCAACAGGATGACGTTGTCAGAGAAATAGCTGCCTGCATTTGATGTCAGTGCAGCATCGATGACCCAGCCCAGCATCAATGCGGTCATTACTTCCAACGTACCGGCGAGGGCCGAAACCAGACCGGCCATGATCGTGACTTTGGTGCTGCCACGCAAACACCACCGCAGAAACGCCATCAGCGTCTGCGGCGGCGGTCCTTCCGCCCGCTCAAAAGGGTCAATCCAGCGTTCTGGCGTCATTCTGCTACTCGTGTATCCTGCCCCAGAAAACCGCCCGATTGCCGCGCCCAGAACCTTGCATATTGTCCATTTGCCGCCAACAATTCATCATGGGTGCCGTCTTCGATGATGCGGCCCTGATCCATGACGATGATCCGATCCATACGCGCGATGGTGGACAGGCGGTGCGCGATGGCGATCACCGTCTTGCCTTCCATCATTCCGTAAAGCGTGCGCTGAATGGCGGCTTCTACTTCACTATCTAGGGCGCTGGTCGCCTCATCCAAGAGCAGGATCGGCGCATCCTTGAGGATCACCCGGGCCAGCGCGATCCGCTGGCGTTGTCCGCCGGACAATTTCACCCCGCGCTCGCCGACCTTGGCCTCGTATCCTTTGTTGCCTTCGCTGTCTTCCAGACCAAGGATGAATTCATGCGCCTCTGCCTTGCAGGCTGCGGCGATCATGTCATCATCAGTTGCGGTGGGGTTGCCATAGACAATGTTGTCGCGCACCGATCTATGTAGCAAGGCGCTGTCCTGCTGGACCATCCCGATCATCCGCCGCAGGCTGTCCTGTGCCACCTGCATGATGTCCTGTCCATCAATCGCGATCACCCCGCTTTCGGCGTCATAGAACCGCAAAAGCAGTTTCACGAGGGTCGATTTACCCGCGCCGGATTGCCCAACCAGCCCGACTTTTTCACCGGCTGCGATGGTCAGGTTGATCCGGTCCAGTCCGCCTGCATCCTTGCCATAATGGTGCGACAGGTTATCGATCTCTACCTTGCCGGCGTTGATCTGCAAATCGGTTTTGGTTTGATCCAGCAGGGTTACGGGTTGGGCGATAGTCTGCATCCCTTCGGACACGACCCCTAATTCCCGAAAGAAATTGCTGGTCGCCCACATGATCCACCCCGACATGGCGTTCAGGCGCAGCGCCAGCGTCGTTGCAACGGCAACAACACCCACCGTTGCCGTGCCCATGCCCCATAGCCACATGGCCCATCCCACGACCCCAACGATCAAAAGACCGTTCAGGATCATAAGGCCCACATCCATGATCGTATAAAGCCGCATCTCAGCCTGGAAAGTCTGGCGGCTTTCCTCCATCGCCTCTTTGGCATAGGCGATTTCGCGGTCGTGATGGGCGAACATCTTGACCGAATGTATGTTGGTATAGCTGTCAACGATCCGACCGGTGACCTTGCTCCGGGCGTTTGATGCCGCCTCTGATGCCGGACCAATCCGTTTGACCACCCAGCGCAACAACAGCAGGTACGGGACAAGCCATAGCAGTAGCGGGACCACCAACCGTATATCGGCCTGCCCCAGCAGAACGGCAGCAGCGACGACATAGGCAGCGGCAAAGGTCAGCGCATCAAAGAGCTGGAATATAACCTCACCTGCGGCGGATGGTGTCTGCATGATCCGGTTGGCGATCCGGCCTGCAAAATCATCCTCGAACCAACCCACCGATTGCCGCAGCACATGTTTATGCGCGCGCCAGCGCACCAGTGTCACGAAATTGGGGAAGATCGTGTTGTTCAGCAGCATGACCTGAAAGATGTGTAGCACCGGCCGCAGCGTTAGAATGAACAGTGCCACAAGAATGAATTCGGTGCCGTAGCGTGCCCAAACATCCGCCGGCGAACCACTGGACATGGTATCCACCAACCGCCCGACATAGCCCAAAAGCCAGATTTCTACCCCTGCGATTACCACCGACGCAATCCCGGTGATCAGCAATATGCGTTTGAACGGTTCTGCATAGATACGCAGAAACGGATAGAGCCGCTTGGGCGGCGTGTCGGTCTCCTGATACGCGGTATAGGGATCGACCAGGCCTTCGAAATATCGAAACATTGGTCTGCCTTACAGGGTAGCTGTGTCGCAGACATAACAAGGTTTTCGTCAGAGGAAAACCAGAACGGAAAACACGCCAAGCGCGAGCGCCATGATGCGCATGAAAACGCGCCAAGCGACAGGGTTGGTCAAAAGATAGGCAAGCAATGCACCTGCCGCAGACCAGAACAGACAAACCCCCAGATTGATGGTGGAAAATGTGGTCGCAAGCGTAACCGCCTGTCCGCTTGGCGACATCGCTGGCACGTAAGCCATGGCACTGAGCGCGACGGCCCAGACCTTGGGGTTGATCCATTGAAACAGCACCGCCTCAATGAATGTGAAGGGCTGGTCGCGGCTTTGTCCCTTGGCCGGGTCAGCGTGCCAAAGCTGGTAGGCCATCCAAAGAATCCATAGGCAGGCAACGGTTTTCAAGGCCAGTGTCAGCCCCGGTTTCTGCGCCAACAGCGCGCCCACCCCATATCCGGTGACTGCCGAAGTTATCCCAACCCCAATCGCAACACCGAAAACATGCGGAATTGTGTGTCGAAACCCGAAACGCGCGCCCGACGCGGTCAGCAGGATTACATTCGGCCCGGGTGAGAACAGACCGAAGAAGACGAACCCGATCAGGGGCAAAAATTCAGCCAAGCAGGTCAGCCTTTGTCAGGGTGAAGCCGGATTCGATCCACCGTAGTTCAGCCTGTTTCAATGCCTCACCCAGCGCGGGCCCCTTTAGTTTCGGCATCAGATCAGCGGCGGTCAGTGGGAAAGTTTGATCAGCGGCGTGTTTAACCACTTGAACTGCGTCTGGATCGATCTGCTGTCCAAGACTGGCCGCCACGACCGCCAACCTGTCCATCCCAACCTTACCGCCATAACGGTAAGCAGCCTCTGCGTCCGGTATCGTACTGCTGATCTGATCAAGTTGGGTCATTTGCAACTTGGACAGCCGCAAGTCGGCAGCCGGATCGCCACCAAGAACCACGAGGCGCCGGATCGGGTCCGGCGCGAGGTCATTTTGCTGTTCAAGATGCACCAAGACAGCCAGCACAGAGGCTGTGGCACCCGGCAGTATTTGCGCCAACGCGCCCGTTGCCGCCATGGATGCCATCGCAGGTGCCGGATCAGGTGAGCTGAGCAGTTTCAGCAGTTCCGATGTCACCCGTTCCACCGAAAGGGATTGCAACCCTTCGACATTGGCGGCGCAGGCCGCAAGACTTTCGGCATCCGGCCCATCAGCCGGATCGCCGTACCAGGCGTTGAACCGGAAAAACCGCAGAATGCGCAGGTAGTCTTCCTTGATCCGCGTACCAGCGTCTTCGATGAACCGGATGCGCCGGGCATGCAGGTCCGGCAGGCCACCAAGCGGGTCTGCGACGGTCCCATCCGGGCCAGCATAAAGCGCATTCATGGTGAAATCCCGCCGCCGCGCATCGTCCGTCATGTTGTCAGAAAACGCCACGGTCGCCCGCCGCCCATCTGTGGCCACGTCGCGGCGGAATGTCGTGATCTCGAAAGGGATGTCGTCCGCAACCACCGTGACCGTACCATGGTCGATCCCGGTTGGGATCACCTTCAGCCCCGCAGCCTGTGCCAGCGACATTACTGTTTGCGGCTTGGCATCGGTGGACAGGTCAAGATCGGCAACCGGCTCATCCATCAACGCATTGCGCACGCAGCCACCGACGAACCACACCTGAAATCCGGCATTCGTCAGCAGCCCGCAAACGCGCTGGGATGCATCGCCGGTCAGCCATGGTGCGGTGATCCGGGTCATGACATCCGTTCGGCCAATGCGCGTAAGATCCGGGCGGTGGCACCCCATACATAATACGGACCGTATGGCACGGTATAGTAAAAGCGTTTGCGCCCTTGCCAGCGCCGTCCTTCGACGCGAAACATGGCAGGGTCGTTCAGATGGGCCAGCGGAACCTCGAAAACCTCGCTGACTTCGCCTGCTTCGGGGATGGGATCATAGGACCCGGTCACCAGTCCCAGCACGGGCGTGACTTGATAGCCGGTCACAGTCTGATGCGGGGGCAATGTCCCCATGACCTTCACGATATCGCTGGGCAGGCCAATTTCTTCGCGTGCTTCACGTAACGCCGCAGCCTCTACCGTGCCATCATCGGGGTCTTGTTTACCACCCGGAAAGGCGATCTGCCCCGGGTGATGCTTGAGCCGGGCTGATCGTTTGGTAAGGATAAGTGTCTGAGTTTCAGCCCGGATGCCGACCAGAACCGCCGCAGGGGTCAGTTTGCAGCTGGGGACCGGGACATCCTTATTAAGGTCGAAATCAGATGACGCGCTGCCCGACCGGGCCAGCGCGTCTTGCAACCGTTTTTCTAGATCAGGCACTGGCATCCTTGGCCTCAAACCCCAGCGTGTCGGGATTAAAGCTGTAATGCGCACCACAGAACTGGCAATCAGCGGTTACCGTGCCCTCATCAGTGGTCATGGTGCTGATATCCTTGGCCGAATAGATCGACAGGCTTTGGCGCACTTTGTCTTCTGAACAGCTACAGCCGAAGCTGATTGCCTGCGCGTCAAACACCCTTGGCTTTTCTTCGTGAAACAGCCGCACCAGCAGGTCTGTTGGGGCCACGCTAGGGCCGATCAATTCGATCTCTTCCACTGTGTCCAGCAGCGTATTGGCACGGGTCCAGTTTTCACCTTCATCCGCATCAAGGATATCCGTCGCATCCAGCAAACCATCCTGACCCGATCCGCCTTCGCCAGACATTTCGGGCGAGGCTTTGGGCATGTGTTGCAGCATCATACCGCCGGCCCGCCAATGCGTGGCCTCGCCCGGTATTTGCGACTGGCCATAGGTCAGCGAAAACCGGGTTGGCAGCTGTTCGGACTGAGCGAAATAGGTTTCCGCACAAGCCGATAGCGACCCACCTGCGATTGGTGTGATCCCCTGATAGGGTGTCATGCCCTGCCCCTGATCAATCAGGATGGCAAAATAGCCGCTGCCAATCTGGCTGAACGGGTCAGCTGTTTCGTCCAGCTCTTCGGCATCATAGGATGCATAGGCGCGAATGCGGGCAGGCTGCCCGTCATCGGTGGGGCCATAGTAATCCGTGGCAATCAAACGCACCGGGCCGGAACTGCGGACCTGCAATGACAGTTTCCAGCGCAGCTTGACGGTTTGACCAATCAACGCCGTCAGCAACGCCATTTCCGCCACCAGCCCTTCGACCAGCGGCGGATAATTATGCTGTGACAACACCTGTTCCAGCACCCCATCCAGCCGGGCGACGCGGCCACGGATATCGGAGGCATCAAGTTGAAACGGCAGGACGGTATCGTCCCAGGCGATTTGGGTGCCGAGGCTCATGGTCTTTCCTAACATGTCAGGAGTTGGCATACCGCGCCTATATAGGCGGAGCAACCGCGCGTCCAAGGGGGCAAGTTATGATCAGACGGTATGGCGATGCACCAAAAGCGGGACAGCAGTACACGTTGCGACCCGGCGCATATGCCATTCTGCCCCGCGATGGTATGCTTTTACTGACCTATCAGGCCGCGCCACATAGCGAAGTGCAATTGCCCGGTGGCGGAATTGATTCAGGCGAAAGCCCCGTGCGGGCCCTACATCGCGAGGTGTTCGAGGAAACAGGTTGGCGGATCGCCAACCCCCGGCGGTTGGGCGCGTTCCGCCGGTTCGTCTATATGCCTGAATATGGCATTCACGCCGAGAAACTTTGCCACATCTATGCCGCCCATCCGGTGCGGGCGCATGGCGCACCGCGCGAGGAGGGCCACACCGCCCTATGGATGACACCGCGGGATGCGATGGCGGAACTATACAATTTGGGCGATGTGGATTTTGTGCGGCGACTATTCGATTAGCGGGCGCTTTTCGATCAGGTGACCGTAAAATGTCGTCAAAATGCTGATCCCCAACATCAGCAAGGTCCACTGCACGACCAGATCAAGTGCAAATGCGATGATCCCCGCAAAACTCGCGATCAAACCAATGACTAAGCCCGCCAAACCATTGATCACCATCAAAAGAACAGCGACCGCAAATATGACACCGGACATGCTGGATGATGCCTGCCAGGCCGCAGCCAAGCCGATTGGTTTTCCAATCGCCACGGATGGCAGGGCAATCGCGATCCTGAACCATATGTAAGTCATAATCGCCCCGACCCCAAGGAAGAGGATTTCGGTGAAGGCCGGGCCAAAGATCGAACCGATCAACCCAGCAATGACAAAGAGCGGGATCGCCGCCAAAACCAGCAGCAAGCCATAAAGGAAACTCGTCCAGATATAGGGCCAGATAGGTCGACCCGACACGGGTGGCAAAGCACCGGAATATTCTTCGAGTAAAATAAACCGATGCCATGACACTGCGACCCAGCCAAACACAAAAAGGCCAAAGGCAATCAACAGCGGGACGAACAGGGCGACCATCGGATTCAACGACCCCACCGTCTCTGGGTTGATGTAGCCAGTCGTTGGGTCAATCTGGAGCGCGCCGGGGAAACCAGCCATGATAAAGAATGCAACGACGATCAGAATCAACAACATGTAGGGTCCGACAGAAACGCGCAGCGCCTGCCCGAGATTCCCAAAGATCATTGAAAACGCGTGCCGGATGATCTGAAATGCCATGAGGAGCCTCTTTGAGTTGTATTGCTGCGGTGTTTGCATGTGGCGGCATGACCGTCAACGCCCCTATCCTTGCCCTGCCTTGCGAAAACCGCTATCGCGCGCAATTAGACACATCTGACGCAAAGGCCCGCGCATGACTGCTCCGAAGAAAGTCGTTCTCGCCTATTCTGGCGGACTTGATACCTCGATCATCCTGAAGTGGTTGCAGGCGGAATATGGTTGCGAAGTCGTGACCTTCACCGCCGATCTGGGCCAGGGTGAAGAGCTGGAGCCTGCCCGCGCCAAGGCCGAAATGATGGGTGCCACCAACATATATATCGAAGATCTGCGCGAAGAGTTTGTGCGTGATTTCGTGTTCCCGATGTTTCGGGCCAATGCGCTGTATGAAGGCCTGTATCTGCTGGGTACATCCATTGCCCGTCCTTTGATTTCCAAGCGTCTAGTTGAGATTGCAGCCGCCGAAGGGGCTGACGCGATTTCCCATGGTGCAACGGGCAAGGGTAATGATCAGATCCGGTTTGAACTGGCTGCCTATGCGCTGAACCCCGAAATTGCCGTGGTCGCACCTTGGCGCGAATGGGATCTGGGCAGCCGGACCAAGCTGATCGACTTTGCAGAAAAGCATCAAATCCCGATTGCCAAGGACAAGCGCGGCGAGGCCCCGTTCAGCGTCGATGCCAACCTGCTGCACACATCCTCTGAGGGTAAAATCCTTGAGGATCCAGCAGAGGAAGCACCGGAGCATGTTTATCAGCGCACCGTCGCGCCAGAAGATGCCCCCGATACACCGGAAATGGTCGAAATCACCTTTGAAAAAGGCGATGCGGTTGCAATCAATGGTGAGGCGATGTCGCCAGCAACGATCCTGACCAAGCTGAACGAATTGGGCGGCAAACATGGTGTTGGACGCCTCGATCTGGTCGAAAATCGGTTCATCGGCATGAAATCACGCGGCATCTATGAAACGCCCGGCGGGACTGTTTTGCTTGAGGCGCATCGCGGGATCGAGCAGATTACGCTGGATAGTGGCGCGGGCCACCTGAAAGACAGCATCATGCCGCGTTACGCAGAGCTGATTTATAACGGCTTCTGGTTCTCGCCAGAGCGGGAAATGCTGCAAGCCTTGATCGACAAATCACAGGAACATGTTTCCGGCACTGTCCGCGTGAAGCTGTATAAAGGGTCCTGCGCGACGGTTGCCCGCTGGTCAGATGAAACGCTATATTCAGAAGAGCATGTGACATTCGAGGATGATATGGGCGCTTATGACCAGACCGACGCGCAAGGATTCATCCAGTTGAACGCGCTGCGTTTGAAACTGCTCGCCGCAAGGAACCGCCGCACAAAGGGGTAAGCCATGCCAACCGAACTGCGCCCGATCACGATGGATGATGTTGGGCCGCTGCACAAAGTGAAGGTGCGCGCAGATCAGGATGATTTCGTCGCCCCCAACGCGGTTACCATTGCGCAGGCGCGGTTCGAAACGGGCGCTTATGATTTCTGCATCTGGGACGGCGATCAGCGTGTTGGCATGCTGGCCCTGATCGACATGTCCGAGCATGAGGACCGGAGCGAGATCGATGCACCCGACGGCGCCTATATCTGGCGGTTGCTGATTGGTCAGGACGCCCAAGGGCAGGGCCATGGCACCGCAGCTGTTGCATTTGCAGAAGACTGGGCGCGCAGCCGTGGGCATCGCGTCGTCCAGGTGCAGGCTGTCGCCGAAAATTCACCCGCAATCAAACTGTATCAAGCCTTGGGTTACACACTCACCGGCAAGGAATCCGACGGCGAAGTGCAGTTGGAAAAGGTTCTTTAAAGCTTTTTTGCTTCCAGAAACCGGTACATCGGCAAGGCCTTCGCCAATATGTCTTGATTTTCCGTCAACTCAGGCAGCGGCCCCTCCGCACCGGCAAATCCCGTGCTTTTATGCACCGCCCCATACCAATGATCTGCCCAGACCCCATCCTGTGGGTGCCGCCCGGCGGGCCATGACACCATAGCGGGGTCAAAGTCCAGATTGATGGCGGCACAGAGTTTGCGCAGCATGTCTTCTGGGTTGGCGCGTATATCGGCGCTGTCGATGACAACGCCACCCAACTTTTCATAAAGTGCTGCCTGTTGCGGGAAACCGATATCTTCCAATGTCATCTCGTCCCGCTTGGCCCCGTAGCTGGCCATGACCCGCGCAGGATGCCGGATCAGGTGGACATGGACGCAGTCCTGCGCCCAATCCAACGGCATGCCGTCAATCATGTGATGCGGCATCTGTTTCATATAGAAATGCTGCTTCCCTTCAGGAATTGGTCCAATGCAGCGCCGGGCGACGATCTGTGGGTCCGTTTCATGAGCTGCGATAATTGCGTCCTTCATTGGGTGATTCAGACCCGTGGCCGCAAGGTAGGGCGCATAAAACGGTTCATCCCAGACGGCAAAGTCATCTCTGTTGCCAAAGGCATACATCATCGCCGTCGACAGGTTGCGCGGGCCCGACCACATTGCAATTCTCATGATTGATCCACCAATTTTTTGTATAGGCCACGCAAGCGCTTCGTCATCGGGCCCAACTCGCCGGTGCCAATCATCCGCCCGTCGATGGTGCTGACGGGGGTTTGCGCGCCAAATGTACCCGTCAGGAATGCCTCATCGGCGGAATAGGTATCAACCAGACTGTAGTTTCGTTCGTGAACGGGGATGTCATTGGCCCGACACAGATCGATGACCTTTTGCCGGGTGATCCCGTTCATGCAGTAATCCCCGGTAGAGGTCCAAACCGCCCCGTTTTTCACGATGAAGAAGTTGCAGGCATTGGTCGTGTTCACGAACCCATGCACATCCAGCATCAGCGCCTCATCCGCGCCGGCCTTCTGCGCGGCGATACAGGCGAGGATGCAATTCAGCTTCGAATGGCTGTTCAATTTTGGGTCTTGGGTCATTGGCAGCCCGCGTTGGTGCGGAACAGTTGCCAAGGTGATGGGACGAGGGATTTTTGGCTGCGAGTGTTCCATGATAATCACAAAAGTCGGCCCTTGCTGCGACAGACCGGGGTGCTGGAAAGGCCGCGTCTTAATCCCGCGTGTTACCATCAGCCGCGCGTGAGCGTCGGTGGTCATCTTGTTCGCCGCTTGAGTGGCCAATAGGGCGGACACGACCCCGCCACGATCCATCCCAATATCCAGATCGATGGCTTTTGCGGCCTCGAACAACCGGTCGATATGTTCGTCCATGAACGCCCATTTACCGTCGTAAAGCCGTAGCCCTTCCCAAACGCCATCGCCCAGCATGAAGCCGCTATCGTAGACGCTGACCATTGCGTCAGCCTTTGGCACGATCTGCCCATCAAGATAGATCAGGATGCTGTCGTTGCGGGCGTCTTCCTCTGCCTGATGGGTGGTCACGTTGCTCATTTTGTCCTCCGTTTGGGGCACGCTAGGACAGAGTTTCTAATGTTCCAAGCAGTAAACAGCGCGTGAGTTGGGTTCAGGATGATTGCGTGGTGCTATGAAAGGTTGAAAGGGTATCAACAAAGGAGATTTTGTGATGTTGAAACCTGTTATTGCAGCGCTTGCCTTGCTGCCTATCGGCCAGATGGCCGCCGCCAAGGATATTCAAACCGCCGTTCTTGCTGGGGGGTGTTTCTGGTGTATCGAAAGCGATTTTGAGAAGGTTACCGGCGTGAGCGACGTTGTCTCAGGCTATACTGGTGGGACCACCGTCAACCCGACCTATAAGACGCTTAGCGGGTCTGGCCATTATGAAGCCGTTGAAATCACATATGACGCGGATGTGGTCAGCTATGCGCAGATATTGCATGCATTTTTCCGGTCTGTTGACCCAACAGATTCCGGTGGTCAGTTTTGTGATCGGGGTGAAAGCTACCGGACCGCGATTTTCACCTCTGACCCCGAAGAGCGGGCCTTTGCAGAAGCGGCAAAGGCCACAGCACAGCAAACCCTTGGTCAGACGATTGTGACCCCGATTTTGGACGAAGCCACGTTTTACGAAGCTGAAGCCTATCATCAGGATTACTATCGCGGCACATCCACAATTCTGACCCGGCGTGGCCCAAAGAAACAAAGCGACGCCTATGCGTTTTATCGCGAATCCTGCGGTCGGGATGCGCGGGTGCTGGCACTTTGGGGTGATGCGGCGCCCTTCGCTCAGAAGTGAAAGTTCTGCACCTCTGACAGATCGGGGATGACATCTGCCGTGCCGTGCCGTGTGACCATCAATGCCCCGGCCTTGGTCGCCTGGGCGATGGCCTGCCCCATGGGCATTCCCCGATCAAGCCCCGCAAGGACGTAACCGGTAAACGTGTCACCAGCACCGGTGGTATCAACAGGTTGCACTTTGATCGCGTGGAAATGTTCCTTTTCGCCTGACCCGTACCAATCGGCCCCGTCCGCACCCAGAGTCACGATAACATCGCGCACGGGCAGATCACCGGGAGATTGGCCGGTTGCCTCTTTCAACTGCTCTGTCTCAACCGCGTTCAGGATCAGGAAATCAAGATGCGGTAGAACGGCCATCACCCGTTCGGCATCAAAGGGGGCGGCGGCATAGGCGACTTGTAACCCCATCTTTTTGCCCAACGCGGCGGCAGTCCGTTGCAGATTTGTTTCGTTCTGGATCACCAGCCAATCGCCGGTCTGGGCCTCTGCCATGGCGGTTTGCAAGGTGGCTTGCGGAATCTCTGCATTTGCACCGGGATGCAACAGGATCGCATTCTCACCTTCAGCATCAACCATGATGATCGCTTGGGCCGTTTCGGTATCAACCTCTGCGATATTGCGCGTATCAACACCGTATTCCAGCAGGCGTTGCACCGCCCAGCGCCCGTCGCTGCCGACAGCCCCGATATGGTTCACATGTGCAGCCGCCCGCGCGGCCGCAACCGACATATTCGCGCCTTTGCCGCCTAAAAACGTCTGCCTGCCTGTCGAGCTAAGCGTTTCACCGGGCGCGGGGATATGCGGGACCGCATAAACAAGATCCGCATTGATAGAGCCGAGATTCCAAATCGCCATCAGTCCACCTTACAGGCTGCAATAACGGCCATGTTCAGGATATCGTTGACCGTTGAAACGGTTGAGCAGACCTGGATCGGTTTGCCAATCCCCGACAGAATCGGCCCGATCACCGTGGCCCCGGCCATTTCCTGCATCAGCTTGACCGAGATCGAGGCGGAGTGTCTGGCGGGCACTACCAACACATTCGCCGGGCCGGTTAGCCGCTGGAAGGGATAGTTTTCCTGTGCCTGCGCGTTCAGGGCCACATCGACCGTCATTTCGCCCTCGTATTCGAAATCAGCCTTGCGGGCATCCAGCACCTTAGGCGCCTGATGCATCTTTTCGGCCCGTTCAGACACGGGATACCCGAAGGTCGAGAATGACAGGAACGCCACGCGCGGCTCAAGGCCCAGCGCACGCGCCACCGAAGCGCCCCGTTCAGCGATATCGGCCAGATCATCTTCGTCAGGCCATTCATGCACCAACGTGTCAGAAATCAGAACAATCCGCCCGTTATGCAAAACAGCCGTCACCCCAACCGCGCCGTCATGCGGTTGCGCATCAAAGACGTGGTTGATCAGTTCAAGGATATGTGCGGATTTACGGGTGGCTCCGGTGACCATGCCATCAGCGTGACCGTGGGCGAGCATGAGCGCTGCAAAAACATGCCTGTCACGCGCGGCCATCCGGTGAACGTCCTGCGCATCAAACCCCTTGCGTTGCAGGCGATCGTACAGGAAGTCCTTATAAGTTTCCAGATGCGGGGTATTGGCCGCGTTGACAATTTCCAGCTCTGCAAAAGCTTCTGGCAGGCCTTCGGCGGTCAGCTTTTCCTTCACATCATCGTCGCGCCCAACGACAAGCGCCTTGCCCATGCCAGAGCGTTGATACAGGACGGCAGCACGTAGAACGCGGGGATCATCCCCTTCGGCAAAGACCAATGTTGATTGGTTGGCGCGGGCGCGGGCGTTCAGGCTGCGCAGAATGGATTGGGTTGGATCCATCCGGGATTTGAGCGACAGTTCATAAGCGTCCATATCCACAATAGGGCGCCGCGCGACGCCGGTTTTCATCCCAGCTTGCGCGACGGCAGTGGGGATGCGGTGGATCAGGCGTGGGTCAAACGGCGTTGGGATGATGTAATCGCGCCCGAATGTCAGTTTCTTGCCATAGGCCATGGCGACCTCGTCGGGTACATCTTCACGGGCAAGTGCAGCGAGCGCTTCTGCACAGGCGATCTTCATCTCGTCATTGATGGCGCGGGCGTGAATATCCAAGGCCCCCCGGAATAGATAGGGGAAACCAAGCACGTTATTGACCTGATTGGGATAATCGCTACGACCCGTGGCAACAATGGCGTCCTCACGGACGGCATGTGCATCCTCTGGCGTAATCTCTGGGTCGGGGTTGGCCATGGCGAAAATGACCGGGTTCGGGGCCATGCTTTCGACCATTGCCTGGGTTACCGCGCCCTTGGCAGAGACGCCAAGGAACACATCACAATCCTTCATCGCCTC
This sequence comes from uncultured Paracoccaceae bacterium, assembly GCA_947500135.1. GTDB lineage: Bacteria > Pseudomonadota > Alphaproteobacteria > Rhodobacterales > Rhodobacteraceae > Yoonia. The sequence continues at coordinate 64,240 of CANMQX010000007.1, read as the reverse complement.
TTCTAACGTGCGCTGTCCAGTGGCGACCGCGTGGCCGGATTTCCATTGGTTCATCCCTTCGGTGCGGCCCTGATAGATCACGCCCTTGGTGTCACAGACGATGCAATTGTCATGGCGTGCGCCCATGAATTTCAAAAGCTCAATACAGGCGATCCCGGCGGCCCCGGCCCCGTTTAGCACAATCTTCACATCTTCGATCTTTTTGCCAGACAGGTGCAGAGCGTTTAGCAGACCCGCCGCGCAGATCACTGCTGTACCGTGCTGATCGTCGTGGAACACGGGGATGTTCATCTGCTCTTTCAGCGTCTGTTCAATGATAAAGCATTCAGGCGCTTTGATATCTTCCAGATTGATCCCACCAAAGGTCGGGCCCATCAGGCGCACCGCCTCGATAAATTTGTCAGGGTCTTCTGTGTCCAATTCGATATCGATGGAGTTCACGTCGGCGAACCGTTTGAACAGAACGGATTTCCCTTCCATTACCGGCTTACTGCCCAGCGCGCCCAGATTGCCAAGGCCGAGCACCGCCGTCCCGTTTGAGATGACAGCGACCAGATTGCCTTTGTTCGTGTAGTCGTAGGCGGTGGACGGATCAGCCGCGATTTCCTCGCACGGGATCGCCACGCCGGGGGAATAGGCCAGCGATAAGTCGCGCTGGGTTGTCATCGGGACAGTCGCCTGGATTTCCCATTTGCCGGGGCTTGGCTGCATGTGGAATTGCAATGCGTCTTCGCGCGTGAGTTTATTCTTGGCCATGCTGTCCCCCGGTTTCAGTCCACAAGACATAGCGGGTTCTGGAATGGGGCTGCAACGGGTTGATTTCGGGGTTTCGCCGCAAACATGGGCTGTTAATGTGCGGCTGATGATCCCGGGGGATGCATGAGCACTACAAAAGCCACTGTCACGCCCATGATGGCGCAATATCTTGAGATCAAGGCGCAATATCCGGATGCTTTGCTATTCTATCGGATGGGCGATTTTTACGAGATGTTTTTTGACGATGCGGTGGCCGCGGCGGAGGCGTTGGATATCGCCCTGACGAAACGTGGCAAGCATGATGATCAGGATATCCCAATGTGCGGTGTCCCCCATCATGCCGCCGAAGGGTACTTTCTGACCCTGATCCGCAAGGGGTTTCGCGTGGCTGTATGCGAACAGATGGAAAGCCCGGCAGAGGCGAAAAAGCGCGGCTATAAGGCGGTGGTCAAGCGCGAGGTCGTCCGGCTGGTCACACCCGGCACATTGACCGAAGATTCACTGCTGGATGCGCGCCGGCATAACTTTCTAGCGGCCTTTCATGTCGTCCGCGATGAAGGCGCACTGGCTTGGGTCGATATCTCAACCGGGGCGTTTCATGTGATGCGTTGCGCCGGTGCCGCTTTGGGCCCTGAACTGGCCCGACTGACCCCACGAGAGGTCATCGTTGTGGATGGATCAGAGGCGGATTGGGCTGATACCGTCGCTGAGGCCGGTGCCACCCTGACCACGTTGGGTGCTGCCGCTTTTGATAGCACGGCAGGCGAAAAACGCCTGTGTTCGCTATATAAAGTTGGGTCACTGGATGCGTTTGGCGGCTTTGGCCGGGCCGAGGTCGCTGCCATGTCTGCGGTGGCCGAATATCTGGAGATCACACAGAAAGGTAACTTGCCCCTGTTGCGTTCGCCGGTGCTGGAGGGGCAATCGGTGGCGATGCAGATTGATGCCGCAACCCGCAAATCATTGGAGCTGACGCAAGCCATGGGCGGGGGGCGTCAGGGGTCCTTGCTGCATTGCATTGATCGAAGCGTCACCGCTGGTGGTGCCCGACTGTTGGATCGGCGATTGGCGTCCCCATCCTGCACCTTGTCAGTGATCGCGGGTCGTCAGGATGCGGTCGCGTTTCTGGTTGAGCAGAACAGGCTGACGGCGGATATTCGCGATCAGTTGCGCGGGGTTCATGATCTGGATCGTGCCTTGTCACGTCTCGCGCTGGATCGTGGTGGCCCACGGGATATGGCGGCTATTCGCAATACACTGGGGCAAGCTGTGGCCTTGGCCGGGGTCTTGCCGGATGAGATGCCTGATTTGCTGGCGAGTGCAGCGGGCGATCTGACCGGGCATGATGACCTGCTGGGGCTGTTGGATGACGCCTTGGTAGCCGAGCCGCCATTGCTCGCCCGCGACGGCGGGTTCATGGCGCCGGGCTACGATGGCGAACTGGATGAAGTGCGCAAATTGCGCGATGAAGGCCGCTCCGTTATTGCCGGAATGCAGGCGCAATATGTGGAGCTGTCAGGCGTTACGTCACTGAAAATCAAGCATAATAATGTGCTGGGTTACTTCATCGAAACGACCGCCACCCATGCGGAAAAGATGATGGCTGACGACCGGTTTATCCATCGTCAAACCACGGCAAATCAGGTGCGGTTTACGACCGTCGAGCTGTCCGAAATCGAGACCCGGATTTTGAATGCGGGCGGTCGGGCGCTGGAGATTGAGAAGACGCTATATGCCAGCCTGACAAAGGCAATCGTGGCTGAGGCCGGTCCGCTGGGCGCGCTGGCGCGGGCGCTGGCCGAGATTGATTTGGCGGCATCCATGGCGCATCTGGCGGTCACCGAAAACTGGACCCGTCCCAAGATCGACGATAGTCGCACGTTTGAAATTTCAGGTGGTCGTCATCCGGTTGTTGAGGCTGCCTTGCAGAAAGATGGCGCGCCGTTTATCGCCAATGATTGCGAGCTGACCGAAGCACCGATCTGGTTGCTGACCGGGCCGAATATGGCGGGTAAGTCCACGTTTTTACGGCAAAATGCGCTACTGGCGATTTTGGCGCAGATGGGCAGTTATGTCCCCGCAGAGGCCGCGCATATCGGCGTTGTCAGCCAGATTTTCAGCCGCGTAGGGGCGTCGGACGATCTGGCGCGGGGCCGATCCACATTCATGGTTGAGATGGTCGAAACAGCGGCGATCTTGAACCAAGCGGATGATCGGGCGCTGGTTATTCTGGATGAGATTGGGCGCGGGACGGCGACCTATGACGGCTTGTCGATTGCCTGGGCCACGTTAGAGCATTTGCATGATGTGAACCGCTGTCGCGCCTTGTTTGCCACCCATTATCACGAGATGACCGCACTGTCAGCGAAATTGCAAGGTATTGAAAACGCTACTGTTTCTGTGAAGGAATGGGATGGCGATGTTATTTTCCTGCATGAGGTCAAGCGCGGCACGGCGGATCGTAGCTATGGCGTGCAGGTCGCCCGTTTGGCTGGTTTACCACCCGTCGTTGTTGAACGGGCCAAGGTGGTTTTGGAGGCCTTGGAAAAAGGGGAACGTGAGGGCGGCGGTGCCCAGAAGGCGATCATAGATGATCTGCCGCTTTTTTCCGCCACGCCTGCCCCCGCGCCGTTAAAAACAAAGGATTCCGAGGTTGAAACACGCCTGAAAGAGGTGCTGCCGGATGAGCTGACGCCGAAGGCGGCGTTGGAGCTGGTTTACGAACTGCGAGATCTTTTAGGGGACGGTTGAGGCTGTTGCGTGACCCCCGACCGAACGGTGGTTTTCGCCAAAGGCGGCGAATCACAGGTTAACGCCATATTTTGTTGAGATTTGCCCAGTCGGCAGAGCGTCGGCGCGACGTCGGCAAAGCGTCGGACCCCTGCGCGGCGTTTTGCGCGATTAAGCCAGCGTGCGGTTAAGCAAGGAATTGGTCAGGCATATCACCCATCCTACCACTTGCCGCTGGCCCCACCGCCACTGGATCGGCCGCCACCTCGGGATCGTGAACGAGATGAAGACGAGGATCGCGATGAACTGCTGGACGAAGATGAAGACCGGGCGCGGGTGACGGGAATGACCCGGTGTTCCACGTTCACGTCGTTACAGTTATGACAGGTCCAGGTGATCGTTCTTTCGCCCGATTGTGTTGTTGATGGCATGGCGGTGACCAGACTGCGCCCTTCAAGCGTGCGATGATTGCAATTGTGACATGCGCCGTAGATCTTTTGCCTGGTGGGGTAGGATGTGATGGTGATGTGGTCGCATTGGTCGCAATACCAGACATCATGGTCCACGGATTTTAGCCGTTCTTCCATCTGCTGGCCGGGTGAGAGTTTTTCATCCTCGGTTTCTTCGAGGTAACGACGCATCCGTGATCCGTCGACGGGGCATTTGCGGGCATGGTTCCGCTGCCAGTGCTTGTACCAACGGCGGCCAAAAGGGATGAGCGGAATGATCAGAAGCAACAGCCATGCGCCGAGGAGGGAAATGACACTACTGAACCCCCGCTTGATCTGGTTCCGGGCGTGGTTGAACCATGACAGATCGTGTTCACCGGGGTAGCGCCCGGCGACCTGATAAATGATTTCATCGATCCCGGCGGCGATCCCTTTGGGGTAATCATCCAGCCGAAAGTACGGCACGATTTTCTTGTTGATGACGCGTTGCATGGGACCATCAAGCGTATCGCCATAGCCTGCCCCAACCTCGACCCGCAATTCACGGTCCAGATGCGAGACAAGCAACAAAAGCCCATCATTGCGCTGGGCATCACCGATGCCCCATGTGTTGAAAAGGTCGGTTGCGAAGCTTTCGATGCTGCCTTGATGGCCGTAGTCGGACATCTGATCGATTGTCAGGACCGTGAATTCAACCTGTCGGGCATCATAGAAGGCTTCTAATGTTTCACGCAGATCCCGTTCCTGCGCGTCGGTCAGAAGATCCGCATAATCATTGACGAAGAAATCACGATCTTCGGGGAAGGTTTGCGCGAAAGCGGCGCAGACCGAAAAAAGCAGGAGCAATGCCCCTGCTTTGATCGTTTTGATCATGAGGCCGGTGTTGATGACACCCCAACCTGCGCGGGGCGCAGCAACCGGTCATGCAGCATGAAGCCCGTCGTGGAGATTTGAATGATCTCGCCTGCTTTGGTACCGGGCAATGGTGCCTCGAACATGGCTTCGTGTTGTTTGGGATCGAATTTTTCGCCAATCTCGGGCTGGATCGGTTCGATCCCGTGTTTCTTGAACACGTTGAGGAGCTCGCGCATCGTCAGTTCGATCCCTTCAAGCAGGGCGTCTGGCACTTTTTCATCACCTTCCTTGGCGGAAGATAGCGCGCGGCTCATGTTATCAAAGACAGGCAGAAGATCGCGGGCCAGTTTGGAGCCGCCGTAGTTTTCAGCCTCGCGCCGGTCACGGTCTGCCCGTTTGCGCATATTCTCCGCATCGGCCAGTGCGCGCAGAAATTTGTCGCGGAAATCGTCACGTTCGGCGCGCAGGGCTTCGATTTCATCGTAGCTGGCATTTGCCTGATCAAAATCGGGCTCATCACCTTCGGCGGCGAGTTCGTCGAGCGATTGCAGCTCTTCTTCTTTTTCGGACATCATTTATTTCCTGTCATGAGCGGTCGGCAATCATCTTGCCCACCAGCTGTGCGGTGTAGTTCACAATCGGGACGATCCGCCCGTAATTCAGTCGGGTCGGACCAATGACGCCCACGGCGCCAATAATCTTTCGGTCGGCGTTCATATAAGGGGAAACGACGAGAGAGGAACCCGAAAGTGAAAACAATTTGTTCTCTGAGCCGATAAAAATGCGCACGCCGTCGCCTTCTTCGGCCAAATCGAGGAATTGGGCGATATCGCGCTTGCGTTCCAGATCGTCAAAGAGGGTTCTGATCCGTTCTAGATCGACCGCATCTTCGCTATCGGCCAAGAGGTTGCCGCGCCCGCGCACGATCAACCGTTCGGTCGCCTCACCTTCGTTTTCCCAAAGCGCCACGCCATTTTCGACGAGCGCGGCGGCGAGCGCATCGATTTCCTGCCGTCTGGTTGCGATTTCGCGTTTGATTACATCGCCCAGTTCGGAAATCGTGTGCCCCGCCCCGATGGCATTAAGGAAATTCGCCGCCTCACGCATGGAGGATGGGGTTTGGCCGGGTGGCGGCGTGAAAATCCGGTTTTCCACATGCCCGTCGGCAAAGACCAGCACGACAAGCGCCTTTTCCCGTGACAGCGACACAAATTCGATATGTTTGATCGGCGCTTCGTGTTTGGGCGTTAGGACGAGGCTGGCCCCTTGGGTCACGCCGGACAGCGCCTGTCCGACCTGATCGAGCACGGTTGTCACGTCCTGATCATCTGATCCCAGCGTCCGGTCGATGATTTCGCGGTCTTCACCGCCCAGATCGCCCACCTCTAGCAGCCCATCAACGAACATCCGCAGTCCAAGCTGGGTAGGTATCCGACCCGCGCTGATATGCGGGCTGTCGAGCAGCCCCAGATATTCCAGATCCTGCATCACATTGCGGATCGTCGCCGCGCTGACCTTTTCCGACAGGGTGCGGGTCAGCGTCCGGGACCCGACGGGCGCACCGCTTTCCAGATATCCTTCGACAACCCGCCGAAAAACCTCGCGCGAGCGGTCATTCATCTCTTCGATGTTGGGCGTCTGGTCGTTCATGGTATCCACGGGGTCAGGGCGGGCCAATTAAAGCCAAAGTTGCGGCGGCGTCAATCGGGGTTGGATTTCGCAGTGCATCAGCGTATCGGAGGCGCAAACATTAACAGGAGTGATCCCATGCGCCCATCTGGCCGTCAGACGAATGAAATGCGCGAAATTTCCATTGAAACCGGCGTTACGATGCATGCCGAAGGCTCCTGCCTGATCAAATGTGGCAATACACATGTTTTGTGTACGGCCACGATTGATGAGCGCGTGCCCCCGTTTTTGAAGAATTCCGGCCTTGGCTGGGTGACTGCCGAATATGGCATGCTGCCCCGTGCGACGAATACCCGCATGCGCCGCGAGGCCAAGAATGGTCAATCGGGCCGCACGCAGGAAATTCAGCGCCTGATCGGTCGGTCGCTGCGCGCCGGCGTGGATCGCGTTGCTTTAGGTGAGCGTCAGATTGTCGTGGATTGTGATGTCATCCAGGCGGATGGTGGCACCCGTTGCGCGTCGATTACCGGCGGTTGGGTAGCGCTGAAGCTGGCGGTGCAAAAGCTGATGAAGGCTGGTGATGTGGTGTCTGATCCGCTGGTTGATCCGGTGGCCGCCATTTCATGCGGGATTTATGCGGGGCAAGAAGTGCTGGATCTGGATTATCCGGAAGATAGCGAGGCCGGTGTTGACGGCAATTTTGTCATGACAGGCGGCAAGCTGATTGAAGTGCAGATGTCTGCCGAAGGGTCCGTGTTTAGCCGTGCGCAGATGGATGGCTTGTTGGATTTGGCGGAAAAGGGTGTGGCTGAACTAACCGCTGCCCAATTGGCTGCTGTCGCCTGATGCGCCGGTTTGACGGTGATCGGCTGGTTGTGGCGACCCATAACACGGGGAAGCTGGAAGAGATTGCCGATCTTTTGTCCCCCTATGGTGTCACCCTGACGTCGAATGCTGATCACGGTTTGCCCGAACCGGAAGAGACTGAGACGACATTTGTTGGCAATGCCCGGATCAAGGCCCATGCGGCGGCAAAAGCCACCGGCCTGCCTGCATTGGCGGATGATAGCGGGATTGAGATTGACGGGTTGGGTGGCGCGCCAGGCGTTTATACGGCTGATTGGGCAGAAACCCCGGATGGCCGTGATTTTGTGATGGCGATGCAGCGCGCCTGGGCGGAATTGCAGGCGGTGAATGCCCCATCCCCCCGCGTGGCCCGGTTTTGCTGCACATTGGTGCTGGCCTGGCCGGATGGTCATGACGAGGTGTTTCCCGGCGTGATGCCGGGCCAGATCGTCTGGCCGATGCGCGGTGATCAGGGCCATGGCTATGACCCGATCTTCCAACCGGATGGCTATGACACGACCTTTGGTGAGATGGATCGTTGGGAAAAGAACAAGATCAGCCATCGTGCCGATGCATTCGCCAAGCTGAAAGCCTGTTTTGGCTGAAGATTGGGAACATGGAGGTTTTGGCCTTTATATCCATTGGCCGTTTTGTCAGGCAAAATGCCCCTATTGCGATTTTAATTCACATGTTGTGTCGGCGATTGATCAAAATGCCTGGAAAGATGCCTATCTAAGCGAGATCGACCGGATCGGTGCCCAAACCAAGGGGCGCGTGTTGCGGTCGGTGTTCTTTGGCGGTGGCACGCCCAGCCTGATGGACCCCGAAGTTGTTGATGCGGTTCTAACCAAAGTGCGGGCGGTCTGGCCAATGGCCAATGATATCGAGATTACGTTGGAGGCGAACCCGACATCGGTCGAGGCGGGTCGGTTCAAGGGTTACCGCGATGCGGGGGTAAACCGCGTATCGATGGGTATTCAGGCATTGAATGATGCGGATTTGAAGCGGTTGGGCCGTTTGCATACGGCCGCAGAAGCAATGGCGGCCTTTGACGTGGCCCGAAATGCATTTGATCGGGTCAGTTTCGATTTGATCTATGCACGGCAGAGTCAGCGCCTTGCGGATTGGCAGGCGGAGTTGCAATCCGCCTTGTCCATGGCGGTTGATCATCTGTCATTGTACCAGTTGACGATTGAAGACGGCACCGCCTTTGGTGATCGCTATGCCGCCGGAAAACTGCGCGATTTGCCAAATGAAGATACGGCCGCGGATATGTATGCACTGACCCAGGATATCTGTGGCCAGGCGGGTTATGCGGGTTATGAGATTTCGAACCATGCCCCGGCGGATGCAGAGAGCATCCACAACCTGATCTATTGGCGTTATGGCGATTATGCAGGCATTGGTCCGGGCGCGCATGGCCGTTTGACGATTGATGGGCAACGCTATGCGACGTCGACACCATTGGCCCCGACAGCATGGTTGCAGCAGGTTCGGCGGGACGGGCATGGTGAAAATGACCGGGAGCTGCTGGATTTCGAAACGCAAAGGACCGAGTATCTTTTGATGGGAATGCGTTTGGCCGACGGGGTTGATCTTAACCGGTTTGGTTTTGATGAAGATCAAGCTTTATTTAATAACATCAATAAGTTAAGTGATTCTGGTTTCGTACTGCGTCGCGCTGACCGGATTTGTGTAACCGATCTTGGTCGCCCGGTTCTGAATGCTGTCTTGCGCGAATTGCTGCGGGATTAGCGGTGCTTATTGCCCCGAAAGAGCGCGCAGAAGATCATCGAGCTGGTCAAGCGATTTATAACTGATCGACAGTTTTCCGCCTTCTGATCCCGGCTTGTGGTCGATTGTTACTTTCATGCCCAAGGTTGCGCTCACCTCGTTTTCGACCTGAACAGTGTCGGCGTCTTTCGGCACGGGTGCGCCCGGTTTTGCGCGTTTGGTGATTGCGGCGCCATGTTTGGCCAGTCGTTCTGTTTCACGCACAGACAGGTTGCGCTGGATGATTTCACGCGCCAATTGTGTGGCCCTATCATGGCCGACAAGGGCCCGCGCGTGGCCCGCCGTCAGGGCACCTGTTGTGAGGTAATTCTGTACCTCTTCGGGCAATGACAAAAGCCGCATGAGGTTTGCGATATGGCTGCGGCTTTTGCCTAAAGCCGTCGCCAATTGTTCCTGCGTGTGGCCAAAGCGGTCGATCAGCTGGCGATAGCCTGCGGCCTCGTCCACCGGGTTCAAATCTGCCCGCTGGATGTTTTCGATAATCGCGATTTCAAGGACTTCGGTATCATCATAGTCGCGCAGGATTACAGGTATTTCGTGCAGATTTGCCAGTTGTGATGCGCGCCAGCGTCGTTCGCCCGCCACGATTTCATAGGTGCCAGCGTTCGCGCCGTTGCGCACAATGAGCGGCTGAATGACCCCTTTTTCACGGATCGAGGCCGCCAATTCATCCAATGCATCCTGATCGAACGTCCGCCGGGGCTGATCAGGATTGGGTTGCACCTGTTCGATGGGAACCTGCATGTCGGGGCGTGGTGGTTGTGTGTTTGACCCTTCTTCTGCGGCGACATCAGACATGAGCGCGGATAGTCCGCGACCGAGGCCACGGGTTTTTTTTGTATTACGTGCCATGTCTGGTTGTCCCTTTTTTCTTTGATTTTTCAATGACTTCCTTGGCCAGTGCCCGATAGGCCAAGCTGCCTTTGGACGTCGGATCATATTCCAGAACCGGGATTGCGAAGGATGGTGCCTCGCTTAGCCGTACATTGCGGGGGATCACGGTTTTGAACACCATATCGCCCATGTTTTCGCGTGCGTCGTCTTCGACTTGCAGCGACAGGTTGTTGCGCCGGTCATACATTGTGAGTGCTATGCCTTCGATCCGTAGGTCGGGATTTGCGCTTTGCCGCACGTCGCGGACGGTGAGGATCAGTTGCGACAACCCTTCGAGGGCGAAGAATTCGCTTTGCAGCGGAACAATGATGGAATCTGCCGCAACCATCGCGTTGACTGTCAATATGTTGAGTGATGGCGGGCAATCAATCAATATGTAGTCGAATTGCGATGCTGTTTTATCGGTGTGGTTCAGCACGTTCTTTAGCAAGAAACTGCGTTTTTCATTGTCGATCAGCTCAATATCAGCGGAGCTTAGATCCGTCGTGGCGGGGACGATGGAGAGGTTTTTGACGGATGTCGACTGGATTGCGTCCTGCAACGTGGCATCCCCTGACAGCAGGTCATAGGTCGTGATGTCGCGTTGATCTGAACTGACGCCAAGGCCTGTTGAGGCGTTGCCCTGCGGGTCAAGGTCGATCAGGAGGACGCGTTGCCTCTTCTCTGCCAGTGCTGCGCCGAGATTGATCGTTGTTGTTGTTTTGCCAACCCCACCTTTCTGATTCGCGATGGCGATAATTTTAGGGGCTTTGCGCACGCTATTAGTCACGTTCAGAGATCCCTTTGATTTTGAGGAGTCGTGCGTCAGGATCAGTGAAACTGGGGAATTCTTCAAGGTCAAAGGACCAGTTTTCGCGCGCTTGGGCGATTTCTTGTTGATAGTTTCTGCCCTTGTGCAGAAGTGCAGAGCCTGTTCCTGAAAGGTGGCGGTGTAGGAGTGGCATCATCCCATATAATGATGCCAAAGCTCTTGCCGATACTATATCTGCTCCTTGGCGGGGCGCTGTTTCGATCCGCTCAGCCAACACATGAGCGTTTAGATCAAGGCTTCGGACCGCCGTTCGGAGGAATGTCGCCTTGCGCTGATCACTTTCGATTAATGTGATCTGGGTTTCAGGTGCATCATCCTTTGCCAGGATGGCGACGACAACCCCGGGGAAACCGCCGCCACTGCCAATATCTGTCCATTTTTTCGTGCTTTGGTCGACGAGGCCGTAAATCATCGCTGAGTCGTCAATGTGGCGACTCCAGATGTGGTCGACTGTTGCTGGTGCGATGAGGTTGATTTTGGTCGTCCACTTGCGAACCAATGCCGCGAAACACTCTAACCGTTCATATGTTTCACGTGAAACATTCTGTCCACCAACCCTGTTTGTCATCGCTTAGGTCCCGGTCAGTGGTGTTTCGGACTGTTTTAACTCGCCAATGATCAGCAGTAGTGCAGCGGGCGTCATACCGTCGACCCTGTTGGCCTGGGCGACCGTCGTGGGCCTTATTTTACTGAGCTTTGTTACAAGTTCATGAGATAGACCGTTAATGCTGACGTAGTCGAATTCAACTGGGATATCCCTTTGTTCATCACGCTTCATCGCAGTAATTTCACGTTCCTGCCGCGCAACATAATGCACATAAAGCGCGTCTTTTTTTATCTGATCCCGAATGCCGGGTGCAATACCCTGCGTTTCTTCAGTGAGTGTGTCGAGATGTTCAAAATCAAAATCAGCCAATGACAGTGCATCCAAAGCAGATCGACGGGGCCCGTCTGCGTTCAGCTTGACGCCTAGCCCCGATATGTCCCGCGCTGAGAGTTGAATAGCGGATAGTTTCTGCTGCGCATCTGTGAGGGCATCCCGTTTTTCTGAGAAGGCTCGCCAGCGCGTGTCACCAACAAAACCAATCTTGCGACCCATTTCGGTTAACCGCTGGTCGGCATTGTCTGCGCGCAACGATAGCCGGAATTCAGCGCGCGATGTAAACATACGGTATGGTTCCGATACGCCCCTTGTCGTGAGATCATCAATCATCACGCCGATATAGGACTCTCGTCGGCTGAATTGAACAGCTGGCTTACCTCTGGATTTCGTGGCGGCGTTTATACCAGCTACCATACCTTGTGCTGCGGCCTCCTCGTATCCTGTGGTGCCGTTGATCTGACCTGCAAGATAAAGACCCGGCACATCCTTTAGCTCTAGCGTCTGCCTCAATGCTCGCGGATCGACGTAGTCATATTCGATCGCATAACCCGGCTGGATAATCCTGGCATCTTCGAGCCCATGAATAGACTGAACATACGCCTCCTGAACATCCTCTGGCAGCGACGTCGAAATACCGTTAGGATAGACCGTGTTGTCGTTAAGTCCCTCTGGTTCAAGGAAAATCTGATGTGACACCTTATCAGCAAAGCGAACGATTTTATCCTCTATCGAGGGACAATAACGTGGTCCAACCCCATCGATATGCCCGCCATACATGGCAGACCTGTCTAGGTTAGTCCGGATAATATCATGTGTGACTTCATTGGTATGCGTGATGCCGCAGTCAATCTGTCGCGCCGTGGCACCGGTTGAAAGAAACGAAAACAGGCTCGGCGTCTCATCGGATGGCTGACGCTCCAACTGATCCCACTTGATCGTTCTTCCATCCAAACGCGGCGGGGTCCCCGTTTTCAAACGACCAAGTGGCAAACCAAAACCGTCAAGTCGCTCTGCCATGAGAATCGACGGCTTGTCACCCATACGCCCACCAGGCCGTGAGACGTCGCCAATATGAATGACACCACGCAAGAAAGTTCCTGTTGTTAAAACAACGGCTTGCGCCCGAAGCTCTGCACCATCCCGTAAGGCGACACCAACCACTGATGCGCCATCCATCAATAGATCAACAGCTTCGCCTTCCACAATCGTCAGGTTTTCGCGGCTTTCCAGCTCGTGACGCATTGCAGCTTTGTACAGCGCCCGGTCTGACTGGGCGCGAGGCCCCTGAACGGCTGGACCCTTTTTCCTGTTTAGCAAGCGAAATTGAATGCCGGCAGCATCGGCAACACGGCCCATAACACCGTCAAGCGCATCAATCTCTCTGACCAAATGCCCTTTCCCCAGCCCACCAATGGCCGGGTTACACGACATAACGCCTATTGACTCTCGGGTAAGAGTGACTAGCGCGGTACGCGCACCATATCTTGCGGATGCGTGCGCAGCTTCCGCGCCAGCATGACCAGCACCAATAACGATGACATCAAACTGGGAATGTTTCACGTGAAACACCTCTCACTTGCCTATGCAGAAGCTGCTGAATATTTCGTCAAGGACATCTTCTACATCAACCCGCCCAACAAGGCTATCCACAGCGCGGACTGCGCGCCAGATATGTTCCGCAGTGATTTCCGCCAACCCATCGTCACGGCGTAACTTTGCGAGGGCTTCCCCAATCTCGGTCTCACCACGCGTCAACGCAATCCGATGCCGTTCTCGGATAGCAACACCAACAGAGCCTACCTGACCTGCCAATTTTGTACCAATCGTCGAAATAAGATCGTCAACGCCTTGGCCTGTCAGGCCCGAAACCGCGTGATCAGAATTCCCTGCTAGATCCGCCTTCGCACGTAAAACGATACATTTACTATCTATATCATGTGGTATCTCTTCATCTATATCCAACATGTAGATACATAAATCTGCATCTGCGGCCCGCGCCCGCGCCCTGATTACACCCAGGTTTTCAACCAGATCATCAGTTTCCCGCAGGCCTGCCGTATCGAGTAAAGTCACCGGGATACCATCAATATCCATCCTGACCTCAATCACATCGCGCGTCGTTCCAGCAATCTCGGACGTAATCGCAACATCCCGGCGCGCCAGTCTGTTCAGCAAAGTTGACTTCCCAACATTCGGTTTTCCGATAATTGCCACCTCAAACCCGTCACGCACCCGCTCTGCGGCCTGCACGCCAGCCAGTTCGCCGCGCATCTGCAACATGACCCTTTCAAGTAGCAGGCTCGCCTCTGGCGTCACATCAACCGGCACCTCTTCATCAACGAAATCAATCGTGGCTTCCAGCAGAGCGACCGCCCTGATCAGGTCAGCCCGCCAGGCATCCACAAGCGCGCCAAGCGCCCCGGAAAAAACCCGCATCGCCTGTTTGCGTTGATACTCCGTCTCAGCGTCAATCAGATCCGCAAGCCCTTCGACCTGCGCCAGATCCAACTGACCATTATCCAATGCACGACGCGTGAACTCACCCGCTTCTGCCGGTCTCAGCCGATCATCAGAACCAAGCCTGCGGGTCACCGCAGCCAAAACAGCCGGACTGCCATGCAGATGTAGCTCAACCACCGGTTCGCCGGTAAAGCTTTTACCAGCGAGAAATTGCAAGACAAGCGCCTCATCTAGCAACGCACCATCACTATCGTAAATCTTCCGAATCCCGCGTTTGTTTGGCACGGACTCCATGACGTTACGCGCACAGATCACCGCGTCAGGGCCTGATATGCGTATGATCGCAACACCAGAACGCCCTTTGGCTGTCGCTAAGGCAAAAATTGTCTGCATCATTTTAACCCATTGTTTTAAAACAATAAGTTTAGGTGTTCATGGAATCGAAGAAGTCAGAGTTTGTCTTCGTCTGCTTGAGTTTACCTAAAAGGAACTCAATCGCATCCGTTGTCCCCATCGGGTTCAGGATCCGCCGCAGCACATAAGTCTTGGCCAGATCACCTTTATCGACCAACAGCTCTTCCTTCCGTGTGCCGGATTTCAGGATATCCATGGCCGGGAATACACGTTTGTCGGCCACTTTCCGATCCAGAACGATTTCACTGTTACCTGTCCCTTTGAATTCCTCAAAGATCACTTCGTCCATCCGCGAGCCGGTATCGATTAGTGCTGTTGCGATGATCGTCAGTGAGCCACCTTCTTCGATATTCCGCGCCGCACCAAAGAACCGTTTTGGCCGCTGCAGCGCATTGGCATCCACACCACCGGTCAGCACCTTACCAGATGAAGGCACGGTTGTGTTGAATGCCCGTCCCAAACGCGTGATCGAATCCAGCAGGATCACAACATCACGCTTGTGCTCAACCAGTCGTTTCGCCTTTTCGATCACCATTTCAGAGACCGCAACGTGGCGTGTCGCAGGTTCATCAAAGGTCGAAGACACAACTTCACCTTTCACAGACCGCTGCATATCCGTCACTTCTTCGGGCCGTTCATCGATCAACAAAACGATCAGATAGCATTCCGGGTGGTTCTTTTCGATCGAATTGGCAATGTTCTGCAACAAAACCGTCTTACCTGTCCGCGGAGGGGCCACGATCAGCGAACGTTGGCCTTTCCCGATTGGAGCAACCAAATCGATGATCCGTGCTGACCGGTCCTTGATCGTCGGATCTTCGACTTCCATATTCAGTCGTTCATCGGGGTACAGCGGCGTCAGATTGTCAAAGGCGACCTTGTGTTTGGCACGCTCCGGCTCTTCAAAATTGATCTGCTCAACAGATGTCAGCGCAAAGTAGCGTTCCGTATCATTCGGTTCTTTCATCACACCTTCGACCGTGTCGCCGGTGCGCAAGGAATGTTGGCGGATCATGTCGGGGGACACATAAATATCATCTGGACCAGGCAGATAGTTCGCTTCGGGTGACCGCAAGAACCCAAAACCGTCCTGCAACACTTCCAGAACACCATCACCGCCGATGATCCATTCTTCATCTGCACGCTCTTTCAGAATGGCGAACATCATATCGCCTTTCCGCATGGTCGAGGCGTTCTCGATCTCCAATTCCTCGGCGAGCGACAAAAGATCCTTGGGGCTTTGCGCCTTCAGGTCAGCAAGGTTCAGACGGTGTTGTGACATCAATATATCCATGGCCAGTCTGTCGACGGGCACTTCTTCGATCAGGAATGGAAAATCGCTATCCCGGACGGGTAGCGGGACGACAGATAGGCAACGACTACCCCGGAGTCAATGTTTTAGAATGGGCGCACGACAATCGCGATCACAATTATCAACATCAAGATCGTCGGCACCTCATTAAACAACCGGTAAGTTCGCCCGGTTTGCGTATTCATCCCTGCCGCAAATTCCTTGCGTCGTGCTGCCATCCAGCCATGTGCCGCGCTCATCAGGATCACCGCCACAATCTTTGCCCAGGCCCAAACCGATCCCCAGTCAAACGCCCCCAGCCCAATCATGATCAGACCAGCAATCCACGCGACGATCATTGCTGGGTTCATAATGACCCGCAGCAGCTTCTCTTCCATGATCTGGAATGTCTGATCAAGTTCAGACCCCACACTTGCCCGTTCTGCGTGATAAACAAACAAGCGAGGCAGATAAAACAACCCAGCCATCCATGCGATCACTGCCATGATATGGACTGCTTTGATCCAGGGATAGATCGCATTGAGGACGTCAAACATCACATGCCACTTTCTTAGTCTGCTCTTTCCCTAATAAATATTTAAAGAAAGAAAAGATGTTGTTGTTTGTAGTCATCATATTTTCTGTGAATTTCTTTTTCATCCTCAGAGTTATCCAAAGGCTGTAGCAAAGAAGAAGTGGTAATCGCATCCATCAAGAATATTTTTTATCGTTTAATAATAATATGATAGACTGAATTTGTACGTTCGTCTTTATCGGATCATTGCCTTGACATTGCCAACTATGCAGATTCGTCCACAACGCTGACTTATCCTTTCCCACCGTGGAAAAACTTGACCAAACCAGCGCATAAAGCGACAGCTTTCCACATCAGCAGCGGATGATCCTATGTTCGCCTTCTTACACCCAAATCCATATGCTTGTTTCTCCAGAAAGTTATCCACATGACCACGCCGATCATCCTCGCCTCGGGCTCTGAAATTCGGGCGCAGTTGCTACGTAATGCTGCCATAGATTTCACCATAAAGACAGCCCGCGTGGATGAGGATGCGATCAAACAGTCGCTGATCGCAGAGGATGCATCACCCCGTGATATCGCAGATGCACTGGCCGAAATGAAAGCCAAACGCGTTGGGACCAAGAACCCAGAGGCGCTGGTGATCGGTTGTGATCAGGTTCTGGCCCTTGGGCGTCAGGTTTTTAGCAAACCGGAAACACCAGCGGATGCACGGCAACAACTCAAAGCCTTGGCTGGTCAAAAGCACCAGCTATTATCGGCTGCTGTCATCTATTATGAAAATCAGCCGGTCTGGCGTCATGTTGGCGTGGTCCGATTGCATATGCGCGACATCTCGGACGCTTACCTTTCCGACTACGTTGATCGCAACTGGGACAGTATTCGTCATGCTGTTGGTGCCTATAAGCTGGAAGAAGAAGGAGTGCGACTTTTTACACGCATTGAGGGAGACTATTTCAATGTTCTCGGCTTGCCGCTGATTGAACTCTTGTCATACCTGACGCTTCGCGGAACACTGCCATCATGATAGATTTTCCCCGCGCGGGCGTAATCGGGAATCCGATCAGCCATTCATTGTCGCCGAAGCTGCATGGCCACTGGCTTAAGCAATATGATCTGCCGGGCACGTATGAAGCGATCCATGTGACCGAGGATAAGCTGCAGGCTACGTTGCGCACGTTGTCTGAGAAGGGTTTTGCTGGGATTAATGTGACGCTTCCACACAAGGTTGCTGTTCTGAAATACGCCGATCAAGTGACTGATCGTGCAACACTGATAGGGGCTGCCAACACCATTACATTCAAACAAGGCGGTACAATTTTAGCAGATAATACAGATGGTTACGGGTTCATCGCCAATTTACGGCAAGGTGCCCCGGATTGGGACCCCAAAGCTGGACCAGGCGCAATTTTTGGCGCTGGTGGTGCCGCCCGCGCGATTATCGTTGCTTTGGCTGACGCAGGCGTGCCCGAGATCCTGTTGTCAAACAGAACGCGTCCGAAAGCCGAAGCGTTGAAGGCTGAGTTTGGCACCCGCATTCATGTCGTTGACTGGGTCCAGGCAGATACGATGTTGGAAACAGCGACGACGGTTGTGAACACCACATCGCTTGGCATGACTGGCGCGCAACCGTTCAAGGTTGAGATGGATGCATTGCGACCTGATGCCGTGGTGACTGATATTGTCTATAACCCGTTGCAGACCGCATTTCTGAAGACTGCCGCCGCAAAGGGCTGCGTGACTGTGGATGGTCTAGGCATGTTGCTGCATCAGGGTGTGCCGGGATTTGAACGATGGTTTGGGCAACGGCCTGTCGTTGATGAAGCAACCCGCGCGGCTGTTTTAGCATGACGCACCTATTGGGTTTGACTGGGTCGATTGGCATGGGCAAATCGACCACGGCAGCGATGTTTCGCGATGCCGGTGTGCCGGTCTGGGACGCGGATGGGGTTGTGCATCAGCTTTATGATCAAGGTGGCGCTGCCGTTGCCCCGATGGCTTTGGCATTTCCAGAGGTTGTTATTGATGGCGCGGTTTCGCGTGATGCGTTGAAAGCCGTGATTGCCGCTGACCCAGATGCCTTGGCCCGGATTGAGGTGATTGTGCATCCGCTGGTCGCCAATAGCCGTGCGGATTTTATCGCGGAGCATGATGCCCCGTTACTGTTGTTTGATATTCCGCTGTTATTCGAAACTGGTGCTGACGCATGGCTGGATTCTGTGCTTGTCGTTTCTGCCCTTGCTGATGTACAGCGCCGCCGTGTTCTGGACCGCCCGGGCATGACGGAAAAACAGTTCGCGGCGATTTTGGCCCGCCAGATACCCGATGCCGAAAAGCGTGATCGCGCGGATCATGTGATTGAGACGATCACGCTGGACGATACCCGCGCGGCGGTGCAACATCTAATCGCTGCGATTAGAGGCAAGACAGATGCGTGAAATCGTCCTTGATACTGAAACAACAGGCTTTGAACCGTCCGAAGGTGACCGGATTGTTGAGATTGGTGCCGTTGAACTGATGGGTCACGTCCCAACAGGCCGCACCTATCACCAATATATCAATCCCCGCCGATCTATGCCTGCAGAGGCGTTTGGTGTGCATGGCATCGGTCCTGATCTGCTTGAACCGCCGCAAGAGCCGAAGCCGGGGCAGGAAACCCTGCGCGACAAACCTGTTTTTGAGGATATCGCCCAGGATTTTGTGGATTTTGTTGGTGATGCAAAGCTGGTCATTCACAATGCTGCCTTTGATATGAAGTTCCTGAATGCAGAGTTGGGATGGCTGAACCGCCCATTGCTGCCGATGGATCAGGCATTGGATACTTTGGCTATTGCCCGCCGGCGGTTTCCTGGTTCCCCTGCATCGCTGGATGCGCTTTGCCGGCGCTTTGGCATCGATAATTCGTCGCGGACCCTGCACGGCGCATTGTTGGACAGTGAAATTCTGGCCGAAGTGTATCTGGAGCTGATTGGCGGCCGTCAGCCGGATTTCGCGTTGGCGGCTGATACCCGCAAGGCATCTGACAGTGCTGATGCCGAAGACTGGCGACCGATGCCGCGGCCCACCCCGTTGCCACCGCGTATCGGACAGAAAGAAGCCGCCGCCCATGCTGCCTTTGTTGACAGTTTGGGCGACGGCGCGTTGTGGAAGAAACTAGGTTAAACCTAGTTAGCTTTGGCTTTTTCGGTTTCTGCCCGGCGGGCCAGCTCACTGCGATAAAGTGCCAGAAAATCAATGGTTTCCAGGTTCAACGGTGGGAAGCCACCATCGCGTGTCACATCGCTGACGATCCGGCGCAGGAATGGGAATGTGATGCGCGGGCATTCGATTAGCAGATAGGGGTGCATCTGTTCTTCTGGCACGCCTTCAACGTGGAACACGCCCGCATATTCGATTTCCAGAACGAAAAGCGGTTCGCCCTTTTCCTTGGTTTTGCTGGTGATGTTCAGCTTTGTGATGATTTCGAACTGGTTGTCAGTTGTCCGCTTGCGCGCGTCCAGATTGACCTGCACCTGAATTTCTGGCTGGGCGTCGCCCTGCACACCCTTTTGCGCCAGAATGTTTTCGAACGACATGTCGCGGATGTACTGCGCCAGAACGCGGCTGGTGACTTGCGGTTGTTGCGGTTGTTCTGCGCCGTTTTCGGCGGGTGCATCAGACATTAGGAATTGCTCCGGTTGGATGGTTGAGTTGGCGTGTTCCTAACAGCCAATCACGCAAGGCTCAATGCTGGGTCCAGCCGGATGTGGGATGCGTTGGTTTCTTATCCGGCGTCACGTCTTTGAATTCCGCATCGACCACGCGGTCCCGTGGTTCCGGCTCTTGCTGCGGCTGTGGTCCCATGGAAAAGCGCTGCACCTTGATCCGCGACCGCGCCCACAGGAATGCGGACCGCCGCACCTGTGGCACAAGAAGTGACAATCCCACGATGTCTGTGAAGAACCCCGGCGTCAGAAGCAGCGCGCCGGCAAACAGGATCATCGCCCCATTGGCCAATGGTTCTGTCGGATCGCGCAGTTCAGAGAAGGACTGCTGCAGATTTCCAAGCTCTCGCAACCCTTGCGCCCGCACCAGATATGACCCCGCTATCGCTGTGATCAGCACGATCAGCAGCGTCCACCAGACCCCGATCAGCCCGCCAACCTGAATAAACAGGGCGATTTCGATCATTGGGACCGCAATAAAAGCAAGTAACAGCCACATGGGGATGCCTTTCGTAACTTGTTTGGGGGTAAGGTGGACTTGGCCTTACCCCTGACCTACATAAGGTTCGACTGGGTAATTACCATGCCCAACCCTGAAACGAGGTCCTTATGAACTCTCCGATTATCCAGCTTCTTGTTCTTGCTGGCATCGCCATCTTCCTGATCCTGCGCCTGCGCGGTGTTCTTGGCACCCGTGAAGGGTATGAAAAACCGGCAGTGACCCGGCCTGACGCCGACCGGCGCAAAAAACCCGAATTCGATGTGATCGAAGGTGGACCTGATCTGGATATCACGGATCATGTGGCTGAGGATTCTGACAATGCGAAAGCCCTGGCGGCAATGAAACGTGTCGATCCGTCATTTAACGTGGGTGAGTTCCTTGGCGGTGCCCGTGGTGCTTATGAAATGATCCTGATGGCTTTTGAAAAGGGTGATCTGGATACTGTTGTCCCTTTCATTTCCGAAGATGTTTACGAGGCATTTGCCACCGTCGTTGATGAGCGCCAGCGCAAGGGCCTGACGATTGAGGCGAATTTCATCGGCATCAGCGATATGTCTTTGGTCGAGGCCGAATTTGATGAAACCACGCAAGATGGTGACGTCACCGTCAGCTTCAAGAGCGAGATGACATCCGTGGTTCGTGACAACGCCGGCGACGTCGTTGAAGGCAGCGATTCCGAGATCAAGCGTCAGAAAGATGTTTGGACATTCTCCCGCAAGATGGATTCGGATGATCCAAACTGGCGGCTTATCGCGACGGGCGAATGAGCCGCAGTTGGTTTGGCGGTCTATGGCTTTCCCTGACGATGGCAGGCAGTGTGATGTCCGAACCAACATATACCCAGATTCCGTTTGAGGAATTGACCGGTTGGGCGGCTGATGATCATCAGGCCGCCCTTGATGTATTTTTGAACACTTGTGGTGATATCCGTGATCCGCGTTGGGAAATCCTGTGCGATTATGCTCGCCGCGGGCCAGAGCCGCGCGGGTTTTTTGAAAAGTTCTTTCGACCCGTATTGATGGAAGATGGTGAACCGATGTTGTTCACCGGCTACTTTGAACCGGAACTGCCGGGCGCCCGCGAGAGGGGCAATGATTATCAATACCCGATCTATGCCGTGCCGGATGATCTGGTCCCGGGCGAGCCCTATTTCACCCGCCGAGAAATTGACGAAGATCAACCGTTGCGTGGTAAGGGGTTGGAATTGGCCTGGCTGACCGATCCAGTTGATTTGTTTTTCCTGCAGGTGCAGGGGTCGGGCCGCGTGCGCCTACCTGATGGGTCGATGATGCGCGTTGGTTATGGTGGCAAAAATAGCCGCAACTATTCGTCGGTTGGGCGTGTGTTGGTGGAGCGCGGTATTTTTGAACCGCATCAGGTGTCTGCTGCTGCGATCCGCAATTGGGTGCGTGAGAACCGCAAGGAAGGCCGTGCGCTTTTGTGGGAGAACGAAAGCTATGTCTTTTTCCGCGAAGTCAGCGAGGTACCTGCTGATCTGGGCCCATTGGGTGCAATGAACAGATCAATCACCGAAGGGCGTACGATTGCTGTTGATCCTGCGTTTGTCACTTTGGGTGCTCCGGTATGGATTGAAAAACAAGGTGCCGAACCGATGAACCGGCTGATGGTCGCGCAAGATACTGGATCGGCCATCAAAGGTGCGCAGCGTGCGGATATCTTTTTCGGCACGGGGGCTGATGCTGGCCGTGCCGCCGGGCAGATCAAGGATGCGGGTCGCATGGTGGTGTTGCTGCCATCGACCATCGCGCATCCGCTTGTGGTGGCGAACCGCTAATGCGCCGTCCGCGCCACCTGTCGGCTGAGGAGAAGGCGTTGTGGGATCGTGTGGCAGACCGGACCACGCCGATGGATCCGCAACGCAAACGTGAAGAACCGATTGCGTCGCAGCCTGCCAAACCCAAGCCGAAGAAAACCCCTGTCGAACCATTTGAAATGGGCCCCACCAGCATGTCGCGCCGCGCGGATGACCTGCTACCCCCTGTCAATGATCGTCTGACCACCGCCCCGCTGAACATGGATCACAAGTCATTCGGCAAGATGAAGCGTGGCAAGCTGAAGCCCGAGGCGCGGATCGATTTGCATGGCATGACTATGGCGGAGGCGCATCCCGAACTCGTGGCCTTTATCCTGGGGTCGCAATCGCTGGGCCGTCGTTTGGTGCTTGTGATTACCGGCAAGGGCAGGGACCGTGATGATGGCGGCCCGATCCCAACACGTCATGGTGTTTTGCGCCATCAGGTGCCGCAATGGTTGGCCTTGCCGCCCTTGTCGCAGGCGATTTTGCAGGTGACCCCGGCCCATCTGCGCCATGGCGGCCACGGGGCGTATTACGTTTATCTACGCAAGCGCCGCTAACGCCTTGCGCGACGGGACGATCAGGATCAGCGCTGCAAAGGCGAATATTGCAGCATAGCCCAACTGCTGCGTTTCAAAATCCACCCCATTGTCGATTAACCACCCGCTGAGTCCCGGGCCGATGGCTGACCCCAGCACCATCAATGCTGTCGCCGCTGATTTGATCGATCCGATGTGTTTTGTTCCATAGAGTTCTGCCCAACAGGCATTCAGCAATGTCGCTTGCCCGCCGCCTGCCAGCCCCATCAGGCTGACCGCCAATGCCGTCCAGCCAAGAGTAGGTGCGTACCAATGCAAAAAGAAGGCTACGACCAATGGCAGCAGGTAGATCGGCAAAAGTCGCACTGCCCCCAGCCTGTCGACCGCCCAGCCATAGCCGATAGTTGATAGTGCCAGAACCATTGTGCCGAGCGGGAAGACCGAGACGAGTGCCAGATGTGACCAGCCTTTGATTTCGGCGAAATGTGCCTGATGGAACCAGAAGGCTGTCGCAAACCCGGAAAAGGACATGACGGCTGGCACCATGGCCCAGAATAGCGGGTGGCGCAGTGCATCTGCTCGTGTCCAGTGCCGGTTTTGCATGCCCGTGGATTGTTCCGTTTCGGCGATGGATTGCGGCGTGCGTTCCAGCCGCAAGAGCCGGTGCAGGATCAGCGCGGCGATCGCGCAGATCCCGGCGAAACAGATCCAGAGTGTCCGCCAGTCGATCATGGCTTTCAGCCAGACCATGGTCAGTGGCAATGTCGCCTCGCCCAGCATGAAGCCAAAGGCTGCAACGGCCAGTGCCCGCCCACGTGTCGCCACGAACCAGCGGGCCATGGCCACGGTGGACATGTGGCTTGTCATCCCTTGCCCCATGAAACGCAGGGCGAAGATGACCAGTGGGAGGAGTGCGGCGGCAGTGTTGAAGGCCATAAATAGGCAGGCACAGCCCAAAAGTAAGACAACCAATACGCCGAGTGTCCGCACCCGGAACCTATCGGCCAATCCGCCTGCAAAGACCATCAGCAACGCAGAGGCCCCGGTGCCGACCATGTAGATCAGCCCCCAATCGCCGTTGGACAACCCGAATGTCTCGCGGATTTCGCCGCCAAAGATGGCGATGAAAAAGGTTTGTCCAAAGCTGGAAAGTAACGACAACAGCGCGCCCGTTGCCAGAAAGGGCAGGTTTGCGCGGATGAATTGGAGATATCCGGTGGGCTGCGTCATGCCGCCCTTGATGATCCGGTTTGAGGGCGGGGGAAACCCTCAAACCGTGTGTCGTTGGAAATCAGAGCACGTAGCGGGTGACGTCGGTGGAGCGAGAGAGTTCGCCCAGATGTTCCTCGACGAAATCTGCGTCGATGGTGATGTCATCGCCCGCCCTGTCGGGTGCGTTGAAGGACAGATCCTCGAACGCCCGTTCGATCACGGTGTAGAGCCTGCGCGCACCGATGTTTTCAACGCTTTCGTTCACCTCTGCCGCGATTTTGGCGAGCGCCTTGATCCCGTCTTCGGCGAAGGTCACGGTGACCTCTTCGGTCTTCATAAGGGCCGAATACTGCAGGGTCAGCGCATTGTCGGTTTCGGTCAGGATGCGCACGAAATCATCCTCAGTCAGGGCGCGCAGTTCGACCCGGATCGGCAAGCGCCCTTGTAGTTCAGGCAGCAGGTCCGACGGTTTGGCGACGTGGAACGCGCCGGAGGCGATGAACAGGATGTGGTCGGTTTTGATCGGCCCGTGTTTGGTGGAGACAGTTGTACCTTCGATCAGGGGCAATAGATCACGCTGCACCCCTTCGCGGCTGACATCGGCGCCGCGCCGGTCGGCATTGGCGCAAACCTTGTCGATTTCATCAAGAAAGACGATGCCGTTTTGTTCGACCGCCTCAAGTGCGGCCTTGGTCACAGTTTCATCGTCGAGCAGTTTATCGGCCTCATCCGCGATTAGGGCTTCGTAGCTTTCGGCGACTGTCATCTTCTTTTTGATTGTGCGTCCGCCCATGGCTTTGCCGAACAGATCGCCAAGGTTCATCATGCCGCCCATTCCGCCGGGCTGGCCGGGGATTTCGAAACCGCCCATGGGGTTGGATGTGTCGGTGAGCTCCAGTTCGATGATGGTGTTATCAAGTTCGCCCGATTTCAGTTTCTTGCGGAACATGTCGCGGGTGGCGTCGCGGGCATCGGTTCCGGCGACGGCGGTGATCACCCGATCTTCGGCGGCTTGATGGGCCTTGGCTTTGACGTCGTCGCGCATATGTTCGCGGGTATCGAGGATGGCTGTATCCACCAGATCGCGAATGATCTGTTCAACGTCGCGACCAACATAACCGACCTCGGTGAATTTGGTGGCTTCGATCTTGATAAACGGTGCGCGGGCGAGTTTCGCCAGGCGGCGGCTGATTTCGGTTTTACCGACCCCTGTTGGCCCGATCATCAGGATATTTTTGGGATAGACCTCATCGCGCAGATCATCACCCAGTTGCTTGCGCCGCCAGCGATTGCGCAGGGCCACAGCCACCGCCCGCTTGGCGTCTTTCTGGCCGATGATGAACCGGTCGAGTTCCGATACGATTTCCCGAGGGGTGAGGTCTGTCATGTCAGTCCTTAAGCATGAGAAGGGGGCAGTTTGTCCAAAGGCAGGACGCCGCCAAGAAGGTGAAGTACGGTGGCCCGGATCTGTTCCCAAAGCGCGCCGAGAAGCAGCAGCCCGATACCAAGGATCAGGATGGTCATGGCGGTTCCGCTACCCTCAAACAGGATGCTGGTGACGGCGACGACATAGCCGATTGCGGTGATTAGGAAGGATCGCCTGTCGATGATGATCGCGACCAACGCGAAGAAACCCAGCACGATCAACAAGACCCCATAGGCATCACTTTCGATCAGCGACAGGGCAATGGTGTTGATCAATGCGGGCGCGGCCACGACATGCAGCCAAAACCCGTTGGCAGAACGCCGGGTGACCCGGTGCGGGTCGCTCATGTCAAAGATCATGGCGACGGCGAAGACAAGAAGCCCAAGTGAAAGGGTGATCCATGCGAATGGGCCGCCAGCCGAGAGCAGGAATAGATCGCTTGGGTCGCGGATTTCGCCGCCCTGTGCTGCAGTGAAAACGATGGCCGTTGCGAAAAGTCCCACGGCGATCATTGCCATGGCAAACGGCACCCGAAAGCGCCACCAGTAAACAACAAGCGCCCCGGTGGCGAGCAGGAGGGGCATCGGAATGCTGGTCAGATCGCCCTGGCCGATCATGAACAGTTCGGCCATTGAGGCGACGAACCCGAACCCAGCGTTACCCGCGAACATAATAGAAAGCGCAATGGCTGGGGCGACCATGCGGCGATGACGGACGAAGTATTCTGACAAGAGCCAAACCACTACGGCCCCGATGCCGGTGACCATCACGGCATAGTTTTGTAGATTGACGATCTCTGTGCCCAGCGACAGCGCCGTGACCCCGTACCAGCCGGTGGCCAGGATGCATAAACCAACGACGATGAAAATCTCATTGAACCCTTTAAAGAGCTCAAACGGTTCATCCCCGATGGCGAGGTCTGCGCGTGCGCCGCGACGGCTGTCAGCGAGGCTGATCAGATGGGCCGCCTGTTTTTCGTTGATCAGGCCACTGCTGACAGCAGCCCGAAGATCATCGCGTTCGATCATGTCCAGTCCTTTGTTCACGCCAACCTATGGTCTGCTTTGGACAAGTCCAAGGGGCGCGTCTGTGTTTTGCATGATATGACAGCGGTTCACAAATGCGTGCGGCCAATTGTTTGATTGCGGCTTCACGGTAGTTTGACCCCATCTGAATTATGGAGGTCCGATCATGGACAGACGCTCTTTCTTTGTTGCTGCGATGGCGACAACCGCAATGCCCGCATTCGCCGGTGGCCATGGCCGTCTTGGCACGTTTGCTGGCCTGAATAACCACGTCACAACAGGCACAGCAGAAATTGCTGGCAATCAAATTAACCTGTTGGATGATTTCACGTTTGACGGTGCCCCGGACCCCAAGGTCGCGCTGGGCAAGGATGGTGTTTATGATCCAACGACCCTGATGGGCGCGTTGCAAAGCAATGCTGGTGCGTCCAGCTATACCGTGCCAGACGGTATAGACCCCGCCGCTTACAACGAGGTCTATATCTGGTGTGAACGTTTCAACGTTGGCTTGGGCGTGGCACCTATTGGCTGATTGTTTCGACCGTCAGGTTGCCGTTGGTATAGACACAGATATCAGCGGCAATCGCCATGGCTTGCCGTGCGACGGCTTCGGCATCCAGATCAGTTTCCATCATCGCCCGCCCGGCAGCCAGCGCGTAATTCCCACCTGATCCGATGGCGGTCACGTCGTGTTCGGGTTCCAGAACATCGCCCGCACCGGTGATGACGAACAGTTCTTTCCCATCGCTGACGATCAACATCGCCTCTAGCTTTTGCAGGTATTTGTCAGTGCGCCAGTCCTTGGCCAGCTCAACAGATGCGCGGGCGAGTTGGCCCGGTGTCGCCTCTAACTTCTTTTCCAGCCGCTCCAGCAGGGTGAATGCATCAGCGGTCGATCCGGCAAAACCGGCGATCACGTCTTGCCCGCCGGGGGATAGCCGCCGCACCTTGCGCGCCGTGCCTTTGATGACAGTTTGGCCAAGGCTGACCTGCCCATCACCCGCGATCACGACCTTGCCGCCTTTGCGGACGCCGATGATTGTTGTGCCGTGCCAGCCGGGGAATTCTTCTTTGGCCATCGTCTGCTCCTGCTACGCTTGCAATCTATATGGCGGGCGGGCCTGTTTGGGACAACCCCGCTTTGGATACGAAAAAGGGCACCATCGCGGCGCCCTTTTTCGTGGTTATCATGTACGGATCAGGTGGATTCTTCGATCCAGCCTTGTAGTGCGGCCTTTGGTGCAGCACCCGTCTTGTTCGACACCACCTCACCATCTTTGAACATGAAGAGCGCCGGAATGCCGCGGACGCCCAGCTGCGCGGGTGAATTCGGGTTTTCGTCGACGTTCACCTTGACGATTTTGACCTTGCCTTCCATTTCGGCTGACAGCTCTTCTAGAGCGGGGCCGATCTGTTTGCATGGGCCGCACCATTCTGCCCAGAAATCCACCACGACCGGAATGTCGGATTGACGGACTTCGGCGTCAAATGTTGCGTCGGTTACTGCTACGGTTGCCATTGAGGTACTCCTTGGCGAAAAACATTGGAAGCCGAACGTAGGGACGGCATCGGGCCGGGTCAAGCACCAGTAACAGAGTTCAGTGCTTCGTGAAGCAGCGATGCTGGTATCGGCATCAGTGTAGCGGTTTGTGTCCAGAGGATCGCTATTTCGATGGGTTGATCGGGGTATATTTGCGCAAGTGCCGTTGCGTAAACGGCGAGTTGCCGCAGGACGCCTTGTGGGGTTTGTGTGGGTTCGGTCGGGGCGAGGTGATTGGATTTGTAGTCCACGGCCAAAATGCCGTTTTCGTTGAAGAGCAGCCTGTCGATTGTCCCGTGTATCCGGCCGAGGTTTGGGATGTCTGCGGTGATGTCAACCTCGACCAGCGCATCGGGGGTCCAAAGTGCCTGTAGATTGGGACTGTCCAGAAGGGTTGCGACGTGATGCACCAGATCGGTATTGTCTTGCCCCACAAGCCGTTGCCCGATGTTAAGCCGTTCCGCCGGTGTTGCCAGCGGCAGATGTTCCAGCAACCGGTGGATCATCGTGCCGCGCGTTTTGGCGGTTTCTGGGTCGTTGTCCCCGGGATCGCCCGGCAGAACCTTTGCCCCCGGTAATTCGGAGGGCGAGATCGTCTTTGCCCTGTCCGGTTTTGGTGCTGCGTCAAAACGGGGCACGGTGACGTCGGGCAGGTTGACGGGGTCGCGCATCTTTTTGTCCAGCGCATGCCAGTCCAGATGTGACACCCGCCTGATACCCAGATTGCCGCTGGTCGCGTCGTAATCGCCGCGATGCTGCATCCCGTCCGCCACGATGTTGTACCAGCTTTGATCGCTGTCCCCGATATCACCCGCCGCCCCGACGATCAGCCACTTTTCCGCCCGGGTCATGGCCACATAAAGCAGCCGCAGCCGTTCCTGGTCTTGCCGGGCGATATATGCGTCGCGTAAGGCCGTGACCGGCGGCCCGGATTGTTTTGCGGGTGGTTTCCAGATCAGGTGGTTTTCGGCAGGCAGTAGTTCATCATTCACATCGATCCGGCGTTTGGCCGTATCAGGCAGGATGACGATCGGTGCCTCCAACCCCTTGGCCCCATGGACGGTCATGACCCTGATCCGGTCCCCCTGACTGTCCACTTGTCTTTTTATTTCAAGGTCATCGGTTTCCATCCATGTCAGGAAACCGGTCAGGCTGGGCACACCGGTGCTTTCGTAAGCCAGTGCTTGCGATAGCAGCGCATCAATGCCGTCTTCTGCCTCTGGCCCCAGACGGGCCAACAGTTTTTGCCGCCCGCCATGCCGCGTCAGGATACGTTCAATCAGGTCATAGGGCCGCAGGAAATCGGATTGCTGGCGCAGATCGTGTAAGATGCCAAGGGTTTGTTCATGATCGCTGTCGCGCAGGGCGGGCCAGAGAAACCCTTTTTCCGGCCGGTGATGCGCAAGTGTGAAAAGGTCCTGTTCGGACCATCCAAAAAGCGGTGAGCGCAGGGCGGCGGCGAGCGATAGATCATCCTCTGGCAACGCCAGGAAGCTAAGCAAGGCGCCCAGATCCTTGACCGCTAGTTCAGCCCCGACGCGCAGCCGGTCGGCCCCGGCGATATTGAGGTCGGCATTTTTGCAGGCCCGGATGATTTCGGCAAACAAGTCCGATCGACGCTGCACAAGGATCAGAATATCGCCTTCGGTGATTGCACGTTTCTGGTATTGGCCGGTGTTTCCGATTTCGACGGGCAGTGTTTCATGTTTGATCATATGCTTGATCTGATCAGCGATCCGTGTGGCCATCAGCACCGTGTGATCTGTTTCGCTGGGTTCATCGACAGGGTCGAACCAGTTGCGTTTATCGCCCTGTTCGGGCTTTGTGATAACAGGCCAAAGATCGACCCGCCCCGGCATGTTTTCCTTGAACGCGATGTGTTTGAGGTCATCCTCCATCCCTGCCGCACGGTCCCGAACGAAGGTTTCATCAACCACTGACAGGATCGCCTGTGACGACCGGAAGGAATAGTCGAGCGATGTTTCGGTAAAGGGTTTGCCAATCGCCCGATGTGCAGCGTCGAAATGGGATTTCATGTCGTCGAAGGTAACGGGGTCTGCACCCTGGAAGGAGTAGATCGACTGTTTTTTGTCGCCCACGACGAAAATCGTGCGTTCCCTTTCCGGCTGTGACCCTTCGCCGGCTGCGAATTCTTCGGCTAGCAATCTGATCACTGTCCATTGGTCGGGGCTGGTGTCTTGTGCTTCGTCCACCAGCATGTGATCGATCCCGCCATCCAGCCGGAACAATACCCATTCGGCCACGTTGCGATTGGTCAAAAGGGCCTTTGTTTTGCGGATCAGATCGTCAAAATCCAGCATACCCAGCAACAGTTTGCGGTGTTCATAGGCCGGAACAAAGACCCGTCCGAACCGATAAATTGCGAGCGTGCGTTCCAGAGCGATCAGCGCCAATCGGTCATTGCGGGCGTCTTGGACCATAAGCATCAGATCATTCAGCGCCTCGGTTAATTCTGGATGTGCCTCGCGCGTGGCTTTGTTTGGGAAGGTTCCGCATTTGGCGCCGAACGGCGATTTCGCCGTTGCGCCAAACAGGAACGGTGTTTCGAGTTGTTCCAGTTCGGCCAATCCGGGTGTCTGGCGGTCCAAGACTTGCCCGATAGTTTTTGCTGCTTTTTGTTCTGTCGAACCTCCTTTTGCGCAAATCTTGGAAACGTCTTGCAGGATTTCGCTGTTATCGTCGTTAAAGATGCTCTGCACCAATCGATCAGCGGTCAGGTTTGCGTCAAGGTCGAGTGTTTTGCAGACCGCTTCCCGACTAATGTCTTGCTGGAAATCGTCGCGTTTGCGCACCAATTCTGCGGTCAATTTTGATAGGTCATCCCCCGTAAACAGCCGCAACACGTCGTGCAGTGCGTCCGATTGTTCGCCCAGCGCGATTTGGTCGGTCACCTCTGCCCGCAGGAACTCGCCTTGCCGGTCGTCCATTTCGCGAAATTGCGGGCTGACTTCGGCCTCTAATGGGAACCGGCGCAGCACGCTGGCGCAGAATGCGTGGATTGTTTGGATCTTGAGGCCGCCGGGCGTTTCGACTGCTGTCGCAAATAGCGTCCGAGCCTTGTTTAGGCCGTTTATATCAATCACCCGGTCAACGCCTAGTTGCCGCAGGTCGTCGCGCAGCGCCTCATCAGCCATCATCGCCCATTCGCCAAGCCGTTTGAACAGCCTGTTCTGCATCTCTGCCGCGGCAGCCTTGGTATAGGTGAGACACAGTATGTCCTGTGGCAATGCACCTTCCAACAACAGCCGCGCGACCCGGTCGGTTAACACACGGGTTTTGCCCGATCCGGCATTTGCCGCCAGCCATGTGGATGTTCTGGGGTCGGCAGCATCGACCTGCCGTTGAGAGGCGGCATCGCGGATCAAGTCAACACCTCTGGCGCGGCATTGTCGCTGGTTTCCCATTCGCCATAGCGCGAGAGGTGGTCGTAGGGTGATATGTCGGCTTTAAGAAAAAGGGCCAGTCGGGCCGTGTAGCCGCGTGATGGTTTCTGCCAGTTGCCGAAAAGTGTTTCCAGTTCCGCCCAGACGGTGTCTGGTGGCTGTTTTTCCAAAGGGGCAGTGACGACCTTCATCGCGGCGTTGACGCCAATGAAGCTGGCCTTGCTAACCTGTTTCGGGCCAAGCGTTTTGAACGCCCCGCGTTCGACCATTGCGGCCTCTAACAGGAGTTGTTTGTCAAAGTTTTCTTGCTGTACAGCTGTTGGTACTTGCCCGGTTTTGTAGTCGTAGATCAGTACGGTATCGTCAGGCGTGATGTCGAACCTGTCGGCCTTGCAGGTTAGTGTGATGTTTAGGTTAGGCAGTTCAATCCTGCCATTCACTTCGGTCATTTGCGTGATGGCGGCGGCTTGCCGGGTGGCTTCATCCGCCAGAAAGATATCGGCTGCCCGATCCATGCGGGCGATCCATTGTGCCCGGATTGTTGGCCATGGGCATTTTGCGGCAAAGTGATCGCGCGCGATGTCCATCAACCGGTCGCGATCTGTTGGTCTGCCCCCTTCTTTGATGAATTGCTCCAGAATGGCGTGGATGATGATGCCCCGCAGCGGTGCATCAGCCGTAGGGACGAGCGGGTTAATCGGGTCCAGCCGTAGGATTTTGCGCGCATAGATCGCGTAGGGGTCGCGGATCAGGGTTTTAATTTGCGTGACCGAGAATCTGTCCGGCCGCGCGGCAAGCGGTGGGCGCGGTGACGGTCGCCCCGCAGATGCTATCCGGTCGGTTGGGTGGGACAGTTTTTCGGCCATGGCTAGCCAGTGATCGCCGCGCGCCCGCATTGCATTCAGCGCCTTTGGCCCGTCCCCATCTGGCAGCCCACCCAACAGGTTTGTCAGCCGGTTGATCCAGCGTGATGGCACGGTTTCCGCGTCGGTGGATCGTTTTGACCGTGTGATCCAAACCTCCGCCCCAGCGACTGCTTGCTGGTAGTCATGGGCCGACAGACCGATACGGCGTTCTGGCAGCAATAGCCCGGCATCCGCCCGCATTTTGCGGTTCAGCCAAGGATCTGGTGGGGGGGCTTCGGGCCAGGTGCCGTCATTCATCCCGCCAAGGATTGTCAGATCAACCCCGTGAACCCGCGCCTCTAGCGTGCCCCAGATCAGGATATTGGGATGGCCATTGTCCCGATCCCGGACGACCCCATCGGCCAAAACAGCACCGAAAAGGGCAGCATAATCGTGAGCGTTCAGCAAACCGCCCGCATCAGCGTCCTGGCGCAGGTTGTCACAGATGCGGCGTGCTTCGCGGCCCGCCGCCTCTGCCCAGAGCCCGCCAGACCCGGGTGCATCTGGTCCCGCGCAAATCTGTTCGGCCAGTTGCAGATGTGATTGTAGATGCGTTGTTAGGTGTTGTTCGCCCGCGATATCATGCTGGTCGAAAATCTGTGCCAGCCATGTGGCCCATTGTTTGCGGTTTTCGTCTTTGTCTGCCCAATCGATGAAGGTTTGCGCCGTTGGAAACGGTGGCCCGTGGCGGCGCAGATGCAGTTCCAGTTCACGTGTATTCCGCAGATGCGCGCCCCGATCTTTGCGTTCGGAATGGCAGAGCGGGTGTTTGAGGATTGTCAGGATCGCCTCTGCCGTCAAAACGTCGCTCTGCATCGCGGCGACATGGCGCAGCAGCCGCCCCGGTGGGGATAGCGCGAGTGGCAGACCGGCACTGTCATCGGGCGTAATGTTCCATCGGTCCAGTGCTGCTGTCACTTGCCGGGTCAGCATGCGGTCGGGTGAAATCAATGCAGTTGTGATGTTGTCTTCGACCGCTTGTCTGAGGCGTAGCGCGATTGTTTCCGCTTCTGCCCGTGGGGTCGCGGCCTCGACCAAAGTCAGGTTCGCTGTGGCGTTGATCAGGTTGCCCAGCTTTGGCCCCTCATCCCGCCATTGGTTTGTTACCGGGGCCGGGCGCAGGGAAAGCGAAATCAGCCGGTTGCGCATCGTATCGCTGGGTTGTTCATCGGACCAGCGCGCAACATCCTGGTGTTCAAAGCCGATCAGCTGTGTCAGCCGGTGAAAACGGTATTGCGGGTGGTCTTCGTTATCAAGCGCATCCCAGACATGGGTCGGTATGTCGAAATCGTAGCCGGGCAAGATCACAGCGCCCTGCGGTAGTTTCGCGACAGCCTGCATGAGAAGCGCCGTTGCCCCGCGTGACCCGGTTGAACCGGCGATGATGACGGGATGGCTTGGCGGGTTCGCGGCCCAATCGGCGGTGTGTGCAAGGATGACGGCCCTTTGCCGCGCTTCTTTGTCTGGTGCGTCGGCGGTGTTGGTAAAAAACGGTGTGATGATCCGCAGGAATTTGAGCGCCCGTTCCCAATGGCCGGATTGATCGGTCACATCCAGCCCGGTGATGGTGTCGGGGCTGACCCCTTCGCCCTGCATTTCATCCATTAGACTGGCGAGACTGTCCGATAGATCATAAAGGGCAGTGCGTGGGGCCAGATTGGGTTCCTGATCCAGCAGTTTGGCCACGAATTGAGACAGCTCCAACCGCCGCCGCAATGCTGAAACGGCGGGTTTGATATCAACCGAGACGGGGTCATTCGCCAAATCGGTGATCAGCCTGATCCGGGGAAGCAGCCTTGCCGGTCCGGCGTCAAACACATCGCGGATCCGCCGTTGCATGCGTGCCGTGTTGACGTAGATTTCTGTTCGCGCCCAGTCATGTGGCGCAAGGCCGCTGGCGCGGCGGTTTAACCCCTCAACCAGCCCTTTGGCGAAATCGACACCGAGCGGTTCGGCGAAGATATGCGGGGTTTGCTGGTCTTCAAACATCCAGCAACGCCTCGGCCAGGGGAATGCTGGATGGTTGCCCGACGTCGCACCATTGACCGGGGTATTGCAGACCAAACAGCCCGCCGCGTGCTGCCATCTGATCCCAGATCACGTTCATCGAAAACGCCGTTTCCGTTACATTGGCGAGCGTTTCCGTGCGGATGATCTGTAGCCCAGTGTAAATATCGCCGGGCCCCCGGTGAAGGTTTCCGTGCTGATCCTTGGTGAAATCACCTTTGCCTAAGTGGCCGCTGACCTGTTGTTTTGGCACGATCAGTAGCAAGGCTTCCATGTCGTCTGTCCATGCGTTCAGGATCAGCGAAACGGGGTTGGGTCCGCGCCAGATGGCGTCGGTGTTCATTGTGATGACCGGGTTGCCGCCCAGAAGCGGAAGCGCGTGGTGCAATCCACCGCCGGTTTCACGCAGCGCATCGGTTTCATCTGAAAACGCGATGGGCCGGTCTTTGAGATGATTTTTGAGCTTGTCGGCCTGATAATGCACATTCACCACCCGTTGGCCGACCCCATCAACATCGGTCAGCGCCAATGCATGGTCGATCAGGGGTATGCCCCCAACAGGAACAAGCGGTTTTGGCCGGTCTTTGACCAGATCGCCCATACGGGTGCCAAGACCGGCCGCGAAAAGAAGGATCGGTAGCTTCATGTGCGCAGTTTTGCCAGATGGTTAGTATCTGGTACGGGCAATGTGTCTTGTACGGCTTCGCGGAGGGTTTTCAGAGCGGGGTTTTGCAGGTCGATCACCAGATTTTGCCAGACCCGTGGGATCAGGTCGATGTAATGTGGTTTTTGGCGTATTTTGGCCAGACGTGCAAAGACGCCCAGAATTCGTAAGTTGCGCTGGGCACCGAGGCAGGCAAGCTGCGCCCGGAAGCCCGGCCCGGTTCCGGCCTTTTCCTGAAAATAGGTGATGATATCCTCGGCGAGTTTTGGTTCCACGTCCCTGCGCGCGTCCCTGACTAGTGATGCCAGATCGTAACCTGCCGGTGCCATGATCGCATCCTGAAAATCGAGCAACCCAACGCGGCTAATCCCTTGTTTGGTCGGGCGCCAGATCAGGTTTTCCGCGTGGTAGTCGCGCAGTGCCAATGTGTCTGGATTGGGCGCGAGGTTGGTGAGTGCTTCGGTCGTTTGCCGGACCAGATCGTCAATCGGATCGGTAGAGTAATAGGGATGCAGGATGCTGACCATGTCCCCGCCGATTGCTGGGGTCAGCTGTTGCAGGTCCATGGTCGTCTGTTGTTTGTGGAACGCGAGCAGCACATCCGTTGCGGCGTGATAGAGTGTGCCGCTGTATTGCGGTTTGTGCCGCAACCATTTGGCGAAATCGTCCTGCCCAAGGTCCGAGATGATCATCAGACCGGCATCGGTGTCATGTGCCAGTATTGCTGGTGGGCAGAACCCGTGATTTGAAAGGTAATCCGCGATTGATGCAAAAGGCCGGGTGTCTTCACCATTGGCTGGATCGGCGTCCATCAGGATGACGCTACTGTCCTTGCTGGTTAGCCGTTCATATCGCCGTGCCGAGGCATCACCGGCCAGTGGTTGCCGTGTCCAGCCTGCCCAGTCCGATGCCTGTAGAAACTGGTCAACCATCGCCTTTCGATCAGTCATGCAGGCTGTCCAGTCGTGTCGACCAGTTTGGCGGGACTTTCATTGCAACTGTATGCCCCTTTTCGGTTGCCGCGAATGTCATTTGCAGCGCGCCGTCGGGCGTATCACTGCCCAGCCGGTCGGGCCATTCGATCAGGCAGATGGCGGTGCTGAAAGCCTCTTCCAGTCCAAGTTCGAGTACCTCGTCAGGGTCGGTCAACCGGTAAAGGTCGCAATGCCATAGGTCGCCATTTGGGTGTTCATAGGACTGGACCAGCGTAAATGTGGGGGATGGGACGTCCTCCATCCGGCCAAGCCGTGCCCTGATCAGCGCCCGTGCAAAGGCGGATTTGCCTGCCCCGATTGGACCTTCCAACAAGATGGTGTCACCGGGTCGCAAAACGGGTGCCAACGCGGCCGCAAGTGCAGCCGTGTCTGTTTCAGTTGGTAAGAAGCGGTGGATCTGATTGGCCAACATGTCCGAAGACTATGGCCTGTCGTGACACCTGCAAGTGAATTCAGCGCTTGGCTGCGAGCAATGCCGGATCATGTTGCGTCAGCTTGTGGATGATCGGGTGTTTCGGTGACGAGATCGCGAATTTCACCATCGTCATCCCGCCGGCAATGGGGTTTGCTTCGCAATTGATCTGACGCCCGTCATCCAGCAAGGCGTTATCCGACCAGGGTTTACGTGGCCCGACAAGATGGATGAACTTGCGTAATTCGCCCCACATTTTAGTTGGGGTGCAACGGTTTTGCCAGGTTCGGATGGCTGACTGCACCTCGTATTGCTGCACTCGTTCGTCGCTGACCGGCCCCCAAAGTTCCGAATAGGCCCGGTTCGACATGATCAATGTGCCCGAGCTTGAGAAAACCGCAATCGCATCGGGAAGCGTATCCAGCACCGCCTGTCCCGTTTCGATGTCGGACCGGAACCGACGGGTCAGCGATACCTCGGCGCTGATGTCTTCGAACAGGAACGCAAAGGCCCCATCGGGATGTGGTCGGCCTGTCACGCGGTAGGTTTGCCCGTCGGGCAGGTTCCATACTTCGGTATAGCTGCCATCCTTGGCAGCCTGTTCCAGCGCTGTGAATTGATCGCGCCAAGATGTGTAATTCTTGGGTTCAGGCAGCATCCGGGATTCGCGCAACCGGTCCAGCACCGCATCAACCGTTGGTCGCGCGCTGAGGAACTGGATCGGCAGGTTTGTCATATCCAGCAGGGCCGGGTTGAACATGGCAAGCTGCCGCCGCTTATCAAAGATGGCCAGACCGATGGAAAGCTGCGCAAATGTCTTGGACAGGGTTTGCACGAAATTGCGCCGTTCCTGATCAGCCCGCACGATAGCGTTCGCATCATTGGCAAAATGCAGCAGGCTATCCTCGCGGCGGACGCTGGTGACATCGAACCATTGTTCGGCTTTTTGTTTCGGCAGGGGCACTGAAACGCGCCGCAGCGAGGGTGCTTTGCTAATGTTGTTTTCGTGCAAGTCAGCGATCAATGGTTTGTTGGGCCATATTGTCTGATCGGCGCTGTCATCGTCGCGCAACTTGTCGCAGAACGATAGATAAGCGTGGTTTGCCCAGAGCAATTTACCGGAAAGATCCTCTTGCCAGATCAGTTGTGGTGTGTGTTGCGTGAGGTCGCGCAGCATCATCAGCTCTGACAGGCGAATGTCGCGCTCGATAATGTCAACTGTGCCACCGGTTATCCGCTGCCGGTTGCCATGGATGCTGATCCGTAATCTATCCGCATCTTTTTCGATCTCAACAGAGAGTCCTTTGCCTGCTTCATCATCGATCCGTTGTGATGTGACATCGTCATCTGCCAGTGCTTCGCGAAACCCTGGAAAGCGGCTGCCAAGGACGTAAAGCGCTGCATCATATTCCGACATCTGACCCAGATGCGGCGTTATCATTGCCATTGCGTCAGGTGTTGCATCCAGCATGATCCCTGATTCAAACAGGAAAGCTGCATCGTTGTTTTGTGCTGCAACGTCAGGTTTGGATGGTTTGCTGCGGCTTTCAATTTTTTGAACGACCAGAACGACAATACCGGCCCCAAAAATCGCAGTTGTTGCGACAATAAAGAAATCGAACCAACCCATTAGCATGTCTTAACTTCCCCTAGCCTCTCTATCGGAGACAATCGAAGAGGAAGGTTAATGTCAGGTTAAGTGGCGTTGGGCCATGGATCCAGCGGGACGTTTTCACCCAAGCCACCATCGCCACGGTTATCAACCTTGGGGAGTACAGATAGTGGCCAACGCACGTTCACAACTGCGCTGCCGGTGGCTTGCCCTGTCCAGCTGGCGTGCCCGTGCCGCCGACTGTTGGAGAATGTCAGCTTGGCGCCCGATCGTTCAAGGAGCGTTTTGGCAATGAACAGCCCCAGCCCCATGCCTTGATACCCCGGTCTGCGCGCCCGATCTTCGCTTGCACGCCTGCGTTTGACATAAGGGTCACCGATCCTGCCGATGACGGATGGTGGAAATCCGGGACCGTCATCAGAAATTCGAACACTGATTTCATTTGTTGACCAACGGATATCGACCTGAACATGGGATGACGCAAAATCAACGGCATTCTGGATCAGGTTCCGCAAACCGTGGATAATCTCGGGCCTGCGCGCGATAGTTGGTTGCGTCAGGTCGGCGTCGTCTTCGGGACGGATGTCGAAGCTTACCGTGGAGCCCCTTTGCATATGAGGTTCTGCGGCTTCTTTCACGACAGTTTCAAGCGGCGCATAGCGCAGGTGTAGGTCATCCTTGCCCACCCGCCCCATGGAATGCAGGATGTCGCGGCATCGGTCGGCCTGATCCCGGATCAGTGCCGCATCTTCAAGCAGATGGGGGTGATTTTCTAGTTCTTCCATCAGCTCGCTTCCGACCAGTTTGATCGTTGCCAATGGCGTGCCCAGCTCGTGTGCCGCCGCGGCCACGACCCCGCCCAGATCTGTCAGCTTCTGTTCGCGGGCCAAGGCAAGCTGCGTGGCGACCAGCGCCTCTGCCATCGCGTGCATTTCCGTTGTCACCTGTCGGGCGTAGATGGCCAGGAAAACAACCCCGATCAGGAGTGCCACCCAAAAGCCGAACTGAAAGAGCACTGGCAGGGACAGGATAACCCCTTCGGCGGTTTCGATGGGTAGACTGAACCGGCTGATCACAGTGATCAGCAAGATTGCCAGTAGCCCCAGAAAAACAGTGCTGCTGAGGTGCAGGACCGTTGCAGCAATTGTTACTGGTGCCAGTACGAGCATTGCGAAGGGGTTGTTCAGGCCACCGGTGAAATACAGCAAGACGCTGAGTTGCATGATGTCGAAAGCGAGCCACAAAGACGCCTCGCGTTCTGACAGGCGCTTGTTTTCGGGGTATAGGAAGAATGAGATCAGATTTGCGACAACGGATGCGCCGATAGCCATGGCGGTAAATCCCACCTCAAGCTGCAATCCATAGACTTGCACAGCAACGATAAGCGCGACAGCCTGTCCGGCCACAGCAAACCAGCGCAACATGACCAATGTCCGCAGCCGCACCCAGTTGCTGCGCTGCTGGTCCTGAAACATCTCGAATTCGGAAACGGACATGTGATCCCTGATACTGTGCGGCAAGGTGGACCATTGATAAGCGGGCTGGCATAGAGGATCAATGCGACCATTCTGCGAGGGGGTTTGACGATGTCCAAGGCAATCGCAATTACGGCTGGGGCTGTAACGGCGGCCATGCTGGGTGTGACCTATGTCGTTGCCGTGAGCCGGTTTGGCGCGACAGCTGCCGCATGTGGTGCAACAGCTGTTGGTGGTGCCGATATCGGCGGCCCGTTTGAACTGATCAGTGAAACTGGCGAAACGGTTACAGATGCGGATGTCATTACTGAACCCGCACTAGTCTATTTCGGTTATACGTTCTGCCCGGATGTTTGCCCGCTGGATGCGGCCCGCAATGCGGCTGCCGTTGATATTCTGGCAGAGCAGGGGATCAGTGTTACCCCGCTTTTCATTACCATCGATCCTGCGCGCGATACGCAGGACGTGGTGGGTGACTACACAGATAACTTTCATCCCAAGATGATCGGCCTGACGGGATCGGATGAGCAGATCGCGGCCGTGTCCCGCGCCTATAAAACCTACTACGCCAAAGCGGATGATGACCCGGATTATTATCTGATGCAGCATTCGACCTTTACCTATCTGGTGCTGCCAGAGGCCGGATTTGTCGAGTTCTTCAGGCAACCCACACCTGCCGAGGAAGTGGCGGAGATCACGGCGTGCTTTGTCGCACAATCCTGAGAAGTTGACGGTTCGCAAGTCAGTCCTACGTTCTGCGGTGAAACACCAAAGGACAAGATATGAACACCGAAGCGCTGGATCTGGGCGAGGATAAGAGCCTTCTTCTGGTTGATGATGATGAGGCATTTTTACGCAGGCTTGCCAAGGCGATGGAGCGCCGTGGCTTTGAGGTTGAAATGGCCGGATCGGTCGCGGCTGGGAGCGCAATTGCGACAGCGCGTCCCCCTGCTTACGCCGTTGTTGATTTGCGTCTGGAGGACGGAAACGGCTTGGATGTGGTTGAAAAACTACGTGCCCGCCGCCCCGAAAGCCGTATCGTGGTGCTGACGGGCTATGGCGCAATCGCGACTGCTGTTGCTGCCGTGAAGATCGGTGCGACAGATTATCTGGCCAAGCCTGCTGACGCGACGGATGTCACAAATGCCCTGCTGGCCCGGCAGGATGAATTGCCCCCGCCACCGGAAAACCCGATGAGTGCGGACCGGGTCCGTTGGGAACATATCCAACGTGTTTACGAGCTGTGCGACCGTAACGTGTCTGAGACAGCCCGACGCTTGTCGATGCATCGGCGGACCCTGCAACGGATATTGGCAAAACGCAGTCCGCGGTAGGTTGGCGAAGCGTCAGCCCATCATATGGCGCGCTATTATGTTACAGATACAGAATTGACTGATGAAATTGTAACATGTTACGATCTTGAGGTCGTAACCGCGAAAGTCCTGAACTGATGTCAGCCTATATTCTGGATGCTGTCCGGACACCCATTGGCCGCTTTGGCGGTGCGTTGGCGCGCATTAGGACCGATGATCTGGCAGCATTGCCCTTGGCAGAGCTGATGCGTCGCAACCCGGGTGTTGATTTTGGCGCGATTGATGATGTGATCCTTGGCGATGCCAATCAGGCGGGCGAAGACAACCGGAACGTCGCCCGTATGGCTGCCTTGCTTGCCGGTTTTCCCGAAACCGTGCCTGGCACCACGATTAATCGCTTATGCGGATCCGGCATGGATGCTGTTGGTATGGTTGCTCGTGGGATCAAGGCGGGTGACTATCGGCTTGCTATCGCGGGTGGCGTGGAAAGCATGACCCGCGCGCCGTTTGTCATGCCCAAGGCGGAAGGTGCTTTTTCACGCGCCAACACCGTTTATGACACGACGATTGGCTGGCGTTTTGTGAACCCAAAAATGAAGGCGGCATATGGGATCGATTCCATGCCAGAGACGGGCGACAATGTGGCCGAGGATTACGGTGTTTCCCGCGTTGATCAGGATGCTTTTGCTGCCCGGTCGCAGGCGCGCTATGCGACTGCCGCGGCAGCAGGCATTTTTGCGGATGAATTGATGCATGTCAGCGTCCCGCAGCGCAGAGGTGATCCGGTCACGATCAAGTTGGATGAACATTCGCGTTCTGACACCGATGTTGCCAAGCTAGCGGCACTACGGCCACTGAATGGGCCGGACAAGTCGGTGACAGCGGGCAATGCGTCCGGCGTCAATGATGGTGCGGCTGCGCTATTGCTGGGTGATGAGGCGGCAGCGCAGGCCCATAAGCCTTTGGTGCGCGTGGTTGGCATGGCCGCCGCTGGCGTGGCACCGCGCGTTATGGGCATTGGGCCGGTTCCAGCGGTGCGCAAGGTGCTGGATCGGACAGGTCTGCGCCTTGAGCAGATGGATGTGATCGAACTGAACGAAGCATTTGCCGCACAGAGCCTTGCCGTGTTGCGGGAACTCGGCCTACCTGACGATGCGGCCCATGTGAACCCGAATGGTGGGGCCATCGCATTGGGCCATCCATTGGGGATGTCAGGTGCCAGACTGGTGATGACAGCGGCATATGAACTGAAACGGACCGGCGGCCGCTATGCGCTTTGTGCCATGTGCGTCGGTGTTGGTCAGGGTGTTGCGATGATCCTTGAACGGGTCTGAACGGAGGAAACGATGTACGCACAGATGGTGAAATCGACCGGCAAGGGATTGGTTGCCCGTAAAGATATGTTACCCGAAGACCGCGCCTTTCAGGATCGCATTGACGCGGGTGAAAAGATTGAACCCAAGGACTACATGCCGGACGGATATCGCCGCAATCTAATCCGTCAGATCGGGCAGCACGCCCATTCCGAGATCGTTGGCCAGCTGCCCGAAGGCAACTGGATCACCCGCGCCCCGACCTTGGAGCGCAAGGCCAACCTGTTGGCCAAGGTACAGGATGAGGCAGGTCATGGTCTGTACCTTTACTGTGCGGCGGAGACGTTGGGCGTCAGTCGTGATGAGATGACGGAAATGCTGTTGGATGGGCGGATGAAGTATTCGTCGATCTTCAATTATCCAACGCTGACATGGGCCGATATGGGCGCAGTGGGCTGGCTGGTGGATGGGGCAGCGATCATGAACCAGGTCCCGTTACAGCGCACATCTTACGGCCCCTACGCAAGGGCGATGGTGCGTATCTGCAAGGAAGAAAGCTTTCACCAGCGCCAGGGTTTTCACATCATGATGGCGATGGTGAACGGCACCGCTGATCAAAAACGGATGGCGCAGGATGCGTTGAACCGGTTCTGGTATCCCGCCCTGATGATGTTTGGCCCATCCGACAAGGACAGCGTGCATTCCGCCCAATCCATGGCATGGCGGATCAAGATGAACACCAATGACGAGCTGCGCCAGAAATTCGTGGACGAGACTGCGCCGCAGGTGGAATATCTGGGTTTGACCATCCCGGATGACGATCTGCAATGGAACGAAGACACTGGCCATTACGATTTCACAGAGCCGGATTGGGCCGAGTTTTTCGAGGTGATTTCGGGCAATGGCCCCTGCAATGTGGACCGGTTAAACGCCCGCAAAAAGGCCTGGGATGATGGCGCCTGGGTGCGTGAGGCGATGGTGGTCCATGCCGAAAAGAAGGCTGCCCGTAAACAGGCGGCGGAGTAGATTGATGAGCGCAAAGGAATGGCCCCTATGGGAGGTTTTTATCCGTGGTCAGCATGGGATGAGCCATCGCCATGTCGGATCGCTTCATGCGGTGGATGCAGAACATGCCATCAAAAATGCCCGC
This sequence comes from uncultured Paracoccaceae bacterium, assembly GCA_947500135.1. Classification (GTDB taxonomy): domain Bacteria; phylum Pseudomonadota; class Alphaproteobacteria; order Rhodobacterales; family Rhodobacteraceae; genus Yoonia. Next base: position 20,879 of record CANMQX010000007.1, on the reverse strand, counting down.
GATGTCTATACCCGCAGGAATGAGGGTGTGAGCATCTGGGTGGTTGAGGCAGCGCATATCGCGGCCTCGGCCCCGTCGGAAAAGGGTCCGATGTATGACCCGGCGCGCGACAAGGTGTACCGCCACCCCACATTTTACGACATTCCCGATGATGCAGGCAAAATGTGATGCAGCATTTGTTTGAATTTCTGTTGCGTCAGGGTGACAACGCGCTGGTTCTGGGTCATCGTACCTCGGAATGGTGCGGCATCGCCCCTGCGTTGGAAGAAGATATCGCGCTGACGAATACCGCGCTGGACCTGATTGGTCAGACCCAGTTGTGGTTGGGCTATGCAGCAGAGGTCGAAGGTGCAGGCCGGTCGGCGAATGATCTGGCCTATCTGCGCGACGCCTATGATTTTCGCAATCTGCTGATGCTGGAGGTCCCGAATGAGGATTTTGGACGCACTCTCATGCGTCAGTTTCTGTTTGATGCGTTTCAGGTGCCGTGGCTGACTGCATTGCAAAACTCTGCTGATCAAAGGGTGGTGGAAATTGCCACAAAGTCGTTGAAAGAGGCGACCTATCATCTTGACCGGTCCGCTGAGACGGTTGTTGCGCTGGGCGATGGGACGGCGGACAGCAATGCGCGCATGCAGGCCGCGCTGGATTATCTGTGGCCTTATGCGGGTGAGTTGTTTGCCGATGACGAGACGGACCGTGCCATGGCAGATGTGTCCATCGCCCCGTTACCGTCCGGCATGCGCCCGGCTTGGGCGGCGGCGGTGGAAGACACGGCAAAGGCGGCATGTCTGAAACTGCCTGAAAGTGATTTTGCCCATTCAGGTGGCCGAACCGGTGCGCGCCATACCGAACATCTGGGCCATATGCTGGCGGTGATGCAGGTTTTGCAGCGGTCCTACCCCGGAGCGGTTTGGTGATGGCGGTGATGACGATCACCGAGGCGCAGGTTTGGACTTGGTTAGAGGATGTGCCGGACCCGGAAATCCCAGTGATATCCATTGTTGATCTTGGCGTTGTGCGTGGGGTGGATGTGGCCGGTGATCAAGTCAAGGTGACGATCACCCCGACCTATTCAGGTTGCCCCGCCATGGCGATTATCGCGATGGATATTGAAACTGCGCTGGCCAAGCAGGGTGTCACAGATTTGCAGCTGGAGACCAAGATTGCCCCGGCCTGGACAACAGACTGGTTGTCGGACAAGGGTCGCGCCCGGTTGGAAGGTTACGGCATTGCCCCGCCCCAGACCGCAGGTGGCCCTGCCCGTTGTCCCCGCTGCCAGTCTGATGCGGTCGAAAAGATCAGCCAGTTCGGTTCCACCCCGTGCAAGGCGCAGTGGCGATGCCAGTCCTGTCTGGAACCGTTCGATTACTTCAAATGTATCTGAAAGCGCGCGCATGGCCCAATTTCGTCCACTGACCGTCACCGATATTCAAAGGACCACCCGCGATGCCGTGGTTGTCACGCTGACGCCAAACAGCCCGCAGGATTTTGTATTTACCCAAGGCCAATACCTGACCTTTCGCCGTGATTTTGACGGGCAGGAACTGCGCCGGTCCTATTCGATCTGTGCAGCCCCAGATGATGGTATTTTGCAAGTCGGTATCAAACATGTGGCCGGAGGTGCCTTTTCGAGTTGGGCCAATGCGGAATTGGCGGTGGGTGATGTGATCGAGGCGATGCCGCCGATGGGGAACTTCTTTGGATCGGCCGACATGGGTCATGCACATCACCTCGCCTTTGCAGCCGGGTCTGGGATCACCCCGATCCTGTCTATTCTGCGCGCGGTACTGGCGGCGGATAAGACGGCGCAAACGACACTAGTCTATGCCAACCGCAACCCGAACACGGTCATGTTTCGCGAGGAACTGGAAGACCTGAAAAACCAGTATATGGACCGGCTAACCCTGATCCATGTTTTGGCAGATGACCCGCAAGGCATTGATCTGTTTCGGGGTCGGATCGACGCCGATAAATGTGCTGCACTTTTTGCGCATTGGATTGACCTGTCTAGTGTCTCAAAGGCGTACATCTGCGGGCCGGAGCCGATGATGCATGTGGTCAGGGATAGTTTACAGGCGCATGGGCTGGCGCGGGATCAAATTCGGTTTGAGTTGTTTGCAAGCCAACAGCCGGGCCGCCTGCCTAAGCCTATGAAAGTGACAACAGGTGATGATCAGGGTGTTGCCGGACGTGTCATCATATCTGGTGAAACGCGCCCGCTTGTCATTCCTCAGGGTACCAGCCTGCTTGATGCTGCGTTGCAGGACAATCTGGATGCGCCGCATGCCTGTAAAGCGGGTGTCTGTTCGACCTGTAAAGCGAAAGTGCTGGAAGGCGAGGTTGAGATGATCGCCAACCATGCGTTGGAGGATTACGAGGTTGAGCAGGGATATGTGCTGACCTGTCAGTGTTATCCCGTTTCAGACCAAAAGGTCGTTTGGGATTATGACGCTTCGGGGCACTGACCTGTGACGCCATGCAGGGTCAGGTCTGAAATGGAAGCGGCATAGCTGATCCGCGCGGCCTTGGTCGCCTTTGGATGCCACATGTAGAACCAGTTGAGCATGCCAAAGACAGACATGGTGATGTCACGACACTTGGCCTTGTCCGTCGCAAGGATATCTGGCGCGCAGTCTTGCAGGATCTCCGACACGAGGCCGACCAGATCGCGTTGGTAGCCTTTCAACACTTCTTGTTTGTCCATGGAAAGCCGCGGTAACCCTTCGGACTGGATCTTGTGTTGATGGTCCATCCCGTCATAGGCCAGCAGGAATTCGCGGGTGATCAGGTGCAGTTGATCCGCCGGGGCCATCCCGCTGCGGTCAAGATTGCAGATCAGATCACGCAGTTCTGACAGGTAGCTATCAAGGATATCAAAGACGACGTCATCCTTGCTGGCATAGTAATGGTAGATGTTGGCCTTGGAGATGCCGCACGCCTTTGCGACCTCGTTCATGGAGGCGCGCGCGATCCCTTCGCGGGCAAAGACCTGTGCCGCGATGGTCAGGATATGACGGCGTTTGTCGTCGTGATCCTTGGCAATGGTACGCGCCACGAGCCTATTCCTTTGGGCGGTTGTCGACAACGCGGCGCGCCTTGCCCTGGCTGCGTTCGACGGTGCCGGGGATGCCGACAGTGACATTGGCGGAAATGCCGACGATGTCTTTGATCTTTTGCGTCAACGTGGCGGTTGATGCTGCTCTTGCTGCATCGGTTGCGGCACTTTCAACGGCTTCGACAAGCACGGTCATCGCGTCCATTGGGCCGTCGCGGGTCAGGACGATCTGGAAATAAGGTGCAAGTTCCGGGATCGACAGCACCTGTTCTTCGATCTGGGTGGGAAAGATATTCACACCGCGCAGAATAATCATGTCGTCAGATCGCCCGGTGATCTTTTCCATCCGACGCATTGATCGTGCTGTTCCGGGCAATAGCCGGGTCAGATCGCGTGTGCGGTAGCGGATCATGGGCAATCCTTCCTTGGTGAGTGTGGTGATCACCAATTCGCCCATTTCCCCATCGGGAAGGGTTTCGCCCGTTTCTGGGTCAATGATTTCGGGGTAGAAGTGGTCTTCCCAGATGTGCAGCCCATCCTTGGTTTCGACGCATTCATTGGCCACGCCAGGGCCCAGGATTTCGGACAGCCCATAGATATCCACGGCATGCATATCAAAGGCGGCTTCGACTTCTTTGCGCATCGCATTTGTCCAAGGCTCTGCCCCGAAAATGCCAACCTGCAATGAGCTATCGCGCGGGTCGATCCCGGCCTTGCGGTACTGTTCAAGGATGTTGAGCATATAGGACGGGGTCACCATAATCGTTGTTGGTTTGAAATCCTCGATCAAAGTAACCTGCCGTTCGGTCATGCCGCCTGATACGGGGATTACCGAACAGCCAAGCCGTTCAGCCCCGTAATGCGCGCCCAAACCCCCGGTAAAAAGCCCGTAACCATAGGCGATATGTGCGATGTCACCCGGGCGGGTGCCGCTGGCCCGCATTGATCGTGCGACCATATCCGCCCACATGTCGATGTCGCCCTTTGTGTATCCGACAACGGTTGGTTTGCCGGTCGTGCCTGATGACGCATGAACGCGGATGATTTGTTCGCGCGGCACGGCGAAAAGACCGAAAGGATAGTTTTCGCGCAAGTCGTCCTTGTGGGAAAACGGGAATTTTGACAGGTCGCTGAGGTTTTGTAGATCATCGGGATGCACGCCCGCATCATCGCATCGCTGTCGATACATCGCCACGTTGTCATAGGCATGGCGGATGGACCATTTCATCCGCCTGAGTTGCAACGCGCGGATTTCATCGATCGAGGCGATTTCAATCGGGTCGAGGCTGTCGCGGTTTGGTGTCAGATCATGCATGCCGGTTCTCTTGTCTGGTCATTCGTCAAAAAGTGTCCCGCGGATGGTGCGCGAATGGCCGCGGAACTCGGCGACAACGATCCCTTGCTCTGTGGTGACGCACACATCGTAGATGCCGCTGCGCCCGGCCAGGCTAATCTCGGTCGCTGTGGCTGTCAGGTGATCACCCTGTTTCGCGGGTGCGACATAGGTAATGCTGTTATGCTGGGCGACGGTTGCCTGATTGCGGCTGTTGCAGGCAAAGGCGAAGGAGCTGTCAGCCAACGCAAAGATGATCCCACCATGGCAGTTGCCGTGCCCGTTTGTGTGATGTTCGCTGACTGTCAACGACAGGGTGGCGGTACCTTCGTCAACATGTTGGAGCGTCATGCCTAATGCTTGGCTGGCACGATCACCGGCCCACATTGCGCTGGCAGCTTTGTCAGCCCGTTCCTTTGGGGTCATTGTCACGCCCCTTTAAACCGCGGTTTGCGTTTTTGCAGGAATGCGGCGACGCCTTCGGCGTAGTCTGCAGATGCACCGCAGGTTTTTTGATATCGCGCCTCAAGATCAAGCTGGGCGTCGAACGTGTTCACTTCTGCGGCGTGGATCGCCTTCTTGATATATGCAAAGCCCTTTGTTGGCCCGTCAGCAAGCTTTGCCGCAAGCGCGTGTGCAGTTGGCATTAGGTCCTCTGCGGGCACGGCTTGCCAGATCAGGCCCCATTCGGCCGCCTGAGTGGCGGTGAGCGGCATACCGGTCATAGCGAGGGCCTTGGCACGTGCGGGTCCAAGAAGATGCGTTAGGCTCCAGGTGCCCCCTGCGTCGGGAACAAGGCCCACATGTGCAAATGACTGGATGAATTTTGCCGTGTCAGCCGCGATGACGATATCGCAGGCGATGGCCAGATTGGCCCCGGCCCCAGCAGCGACACCGTTAACTGCGCAGATCACGGGTATGTCGGCATCACGGATCAGCCTTACAAGAGGGTTGTAATAGGTGTCTAGCGTTTGGCCGAGGTCTGGCGGGCCGTCCATCTTGGCCGGATCACGATTGCTGAGGTCTTGACCGGCACAAAAGCCGCGGCCAGCACCGGTCAGCAATATCGCGCGCTTGTTGTCATTGATTGCCGTTTCGATAGCTTTGCGCAGGGTGATATGCATGGCTTCGTTGAAACTGTTCAGTTTGTCAGGCCGGTTCAGCGTCACCTCGGCCCAGTTGCCGTGGTCGGTTTGTAGAACGGTATCTGACACTGAACTCTCCCTTGCTTTCTGATCGGTGAAAGCTTACCCGTCTTTACATAAACCGACCGGTTGGTCAATATTAGTCCGCTAACCGTGCTAGGCACATTTGCGGCGGGGGGTGATGCGATGATCATTCAGGATGTCCAAAGCTTTGTTGCTGGCCAATGGGTTGGTACTGATGGGTCCGCCCGCGAGATCCGATCGGCTGTGACGGGTGAGGTTATTGCCCGTGCCGGCAATGCTGGTTTGGACGTTGATGCGATGCTCAATTACGCCCGCAATGTCGGTGGACCGACCCTACGGGCGATGACCTTTCATGAAAGGGCCAAAATGTTGAAGGCGCTTGCGCTTCACTTTGGTCAACACAAGCAGCAGCTTTATGATATTTCCTTTGCGACAGGCGCCACGCAGCAGGACCATCTGATTGATATCGATGGCGGTATCGGGACGATGCTTGTCTTTGCCTCCAAGGGCCGCCGCGAGATGCCGGATGCCCTGATTTATCTGGATGGTGAGGTTGAGCAGCTTTCGCGCAATGGCACGTTTCTGGGCCAGCATATCTGTACATCCTTGCAGGGCGTTGCCGTGCATATCAATGCGTTCAATTTCCCGGTTTGGGGCATGCTGGAAAAGCTGGCTCCGACCCTTTTGGCTGGTGTCCCCGCGATTGTGAAACCGGCAACGGTCAGCTGTTATGTGACTGCGCATGCAGTGAAGATCATGCTGGACAGTGGCATCCTGCCAGCAGGTGCGTTGCAGCTGGTTTCAGGTGGTCTGGGCCGCATGTTGGACAAGCTGACACATCAGGATGTCATCAGTTTTACGGGCTCTGCGGATACCGCGTTCAAACTGCGGTCAGCCCCGCATTTCCAGAAGAACGCCATTCGCTTTGTCGCAGAACAGGATAGCTTGAATGCATCGATCCTTGGCCCTGATGCGGAACAAGGAACACCCGAATTCGATCTGTTTGTGAAAGAGGCGGCGCGTGAGATTACCGTGAAGGCTGGCCAGAAATGCACGGCCATTCGCCGCATCATTGCACCGGATGGTCAAATCGCGGCGTTGATTGATGCGCTGGGCGCACGGCTTGCCAAAACCGTCATTGGTGACCCGGCAGATCCTGAAACCCGTATGGGTGCGTTAGTGTCAGCGGATCAAAAGCAAGATGTGCTAAACAAGGCGGCATTGATTGGGCATGAGGCCGAACGTGTTTTTGGCGACCCGGATCTATTTGACGTCGTTGGCGCAAGTGCCGAGGCAGGCGCATTCCTGCCCCCTATGCTGTATCACTGCGCCGATCCTGATGCGGCAACCCATGTTCATGCGGTTGAGGCTTTTGGCCCCGTTTCAACCATCATGCCCTATCGTGATCTGGACCACGCGATCGGCCTTGCCAATCGCGGCCAGGGCAGTCTGGTGGCGTCCGTGATTACCCGTGATAGCGATGTGGCACGGCAGGTTGCGCTGGGCGCTGGCGCGTATCACGGGCGGCTTTATTTCGACAATCGTGACAGCATGCAGGAAGCCACAGGGCATGGCGCGCCCCTGCCGCATATGGTGCATGGTGGACCTGGTCGGGCAGGTGGCGGTGAAGAAATGGGCGGCGTGCGCGGCGTGATGCATTATATGCAGCGCACAGCCATACAGGGCAGCCCTGACATTTTGACGGCAGTGAGCGGGAAATGGGTTCCCGGTGCCCGTGAGGTTTCCAACGACGACCACCCTTTCACGCGCTGTTTTCACGACCTGCGACTAGGTGAAACGCTGCATACCCAGCCGCGTAAAGTCGCATTAGAGGATATCGAACAATTCGCGCATTTCACCGGCGATACATTCTATGCCCATATGGATGATGCTGCAGCCAAACGAAATCCGTTCTTTCCCGGGCGGGTGGCGCATGGCTATCTGCTGCTAAGCTTTGCAGCCGGGCTATTTGTGCAACCTGATGAAGGGCCGGTGCTGGCGAATACCGGCCTTGACCATTTGCGGTTTATGAAACCGATTGTGGCTGGTGACAGTATCAAGGTTCGGTTGACCGTGAAGCAAAAAACGCCACGTAATGCGGAGTATGGCGAAGTGCGATGGCACGTCACCCTGACCAATCAGGCGGACGATATGGTCGCCGAATATGAGCTGTTGACGATGAATGCCTATGAGGTCCCCATAGGCTGAACCGGTAATGTGGGCTTTTCCATGCTTGACGTCTAATGTCCCGGTTTAACAAACGGCGAAACGACGTTGGCCAAAGCCTTGAAGACACCTGATGCACTCATTTCTGAACTTACGGAACTTGCACCGATCAAGACATGGTCGCTGATTGTCACGCTATTCGGCGATTTGGATGGTGAAACGCTGACCGGTACCCAAATCCGCGCCCTTCTGGGTCGTATCGGCATCAAGCCAGAGGCGATCCGCGTGGCGATGCACCGCTTGAAAAAGGAAGGCTGGATCAAGTCAGATAGGCATGGTCGCGAGGCTATATACCGACTGTCAAAACGCGGAATCCGCGAAACGCGTGCTGCTTATGCTGATGTGTACCGTGAAGATGTGCGGTTTGAGGGTGAATGGCGCTGTATTTTGACAGATGGGGACACCAAGATCGGGCAACCCTATGCTGTTATCAGCAAGGATATCGCGCTGGCTCCGGCTGGTGTATTGATTGATCCCGCTGATGCGCTTGTCTTACCGATGATTGGTCATAAAGTGCCTCATTGGCTGTTGGCGCGGTTTTTACCGGAAGACTTCATCATGATGGCCAGGACGCTTGCCGAGATCGTCGAAACGGCTGAATTACCACTAAACGATGCAGCCCTGCGGCTTTTGATCCTCCACCACTGGCGCCGGATCGCGCTACGCAGCGGGACTTGGGCTTTGATCAGTCTGATGCCTGATGGTGACCTTGCGCGGTGTCATCGTATTGTAAGTCGGTTCCTGACGCGGACGGCACGAATCAAGGCTGATCCATTTCCAGCTGAGAGCAGCCGAACTGTTTGAATTGCCCCGGTTTAGGGAAACAGCACCGCACCCTGTCCATCTTGCCAAGGTGTGTATTTGGTCATGATCGCTTTAAACTCCGCAGATCCCAGAAAGCCGTCCAACCATTTAGCCACGGCGGTCAGGCCTTGTGCATCGAACCATTTACGGTCTGCGTTGGCGAATTGCCTGACAAAGGGCAGGATGGCCATGTCGGCCAATGTGCGGCTATGTCCCATAAGAAAGTCAGTTTGACTTAATCGCGCGTCCAGCTCCGTCACAAAAGCCAACGCCTTACCCCGTTCGATCGCGATGTCGATGCCAGGATAGCGCACGGCGTATTTCGTATGATCCAGCGCCTGTTTGAACGGTCCGTCACAGTGATCGATCAATGCATGTCCCTCTTTGGGCATGTCCAACCAGCGTCCGGGATCATTTTGCGCCAAAGCCCACATCATGATGTCTCGGCTTTCTTCGATGACCTTGTCGCCCAGGTTGATCACTGGCACCGTTCCTTTGGGTGACGTAGCAAGGAATGCACCAGGCTTTTCGCGCAGAAGGATTTCGCGCAAGATCACCGATACGCCACTGGACCGGATGGCAAGCCGGGCACGCATGGCATAGGGACAGCGCCGGAACGACCAGAGGATCGGTAGGGCGGACATTCGTCAGGCGACCAGTTTGCCGTCCATGACACCTGTCAGTGGCGCACGGACGATCTGGCTTTCGGGTTGATCACTGCTGAACTGCACTTCGGCAAACTGTTCGGTGCGGCCCATCCGTGGGCTTTCCATCAGGATGTTGTGGCGCACCCCGATCTGGGCCTGAAGATGCGTGTGCACCTGCGCATCGCCAGCGGCGCGCAGGGCGGCGGCGCGTTCCTTGATCAGTTTTCCATTCACTTGTGGCATCCGTGCCGCAGGTGTGCCGGGGCGGGGGGAATAAGGAAAGACATGTAGCCATGTCAGGTCACATTCGGTGACCAGATCAAGTGAGTTTGCGAACATCGCTGCCGTTTCAGTTGGGAAACCAGCGATGATATCGGCACCGAAGGTCAAATCAGGCCGCAGCGCCCGGGCGTCATGACAGAAGCGGATCGCGTCATCGCACGAATGGCGGCGTTTCATCCGTTTAAGGATCATGTCATCGCCATGTTGGAGCGACAGATGAAGATGTGGCATCAATCGGGGTTCTGTTGCGATGGCCTGCATCAGGTTTTCATCGACCTCGATACTGTCGATGGAACTGATCCGTAGGCGCGGTAAATCCGGCACCAGTTTCAGAATGCGCATCACAAGATCACCCAGCCTAGGTGCTGAGGGCAGATCCGCGCCCCAGCTTGTCAGATCGACACCGGTCAGGACGACTTCATTATAGCCGGTATCAACAAGGCGCTTGATCTGATCCACTACTACCCCGGCTGGGACCGATCGCGAATTACCACGGCCAAAGGGGATGATGCAGAAAGTGCAGCGGTGATCGCAGCCATTTTGCACCTGAACATAAGCGCGGCTGCGCGTGCCAAACCCGTCAATCAAATGCCCGGCGGTTTCGGTAACGGACATGATATCATCAACCTGCACCGGTTCGGTCTGTCCGATCAGGTCTGGCGCAAGTTTCGTCCAAGTCGACGGGTCCATCTTTTCGGTATTCCCGATGACGATATCAACCTCATCCATATGCGCGAATGTCTCAGGTTCAGTCTGTGCGGCACAGCCCGTGACGATCAATTTTGCTTGCGGGTTGTCACGGCGCAGTTTGCGGATATCCTGCCTGGCCTTGCGCACGGCCTCTGCCGTGACTGCACAGGTGTTGATGACCACCGCATCGGCCACACCGGCTGCGTGGGCAAGTTCCCTCATGGCTTCGGTTTCATAGGCGTTCAGCCTGCAGCCATGGTTTGAGAATACTGGGGTTTCCCGGCCCATCACAGATACCATTTCCCATCAAAGACATGCGTAGTTGGCCCGGTCATCCAAACCCCGTCATCGCGCCAGCTGATCTGAAGGTCGCCCCCATCCAGCCTTACTGTGACGTCACGGCCTGTAAGGCCAAGACGGGCAGCAGCGACAGCCGTCGCGCAGGATGATGAGCCCGACGCAAGGGTTACGCCGACCCCCCTTTCCCAGACTCGCATGCGCAATTGATCGGGTCCTATGAGGCTTGCAAACTGAACATTGGTACGTTCGGGGAAAAACGGATGATGTTCCATCGCTGCACCGCGTGTTTCCAGATCAATGGCTTCTGCGTCATCGACAAAGAAAGTGCAATGTGGGTTCCCCATGCCGGTTGCCGTTGGCCGACCTTCAATCGGCAACTCCAACGTATCCATCTCGGTCGAAAGCGGGATGGCGTCCCAAGTTAATTCCGGCTGCCCCATATTGACCGATGTCATGCCTTGGCCGGCATCCTTGGCCCATAACAGACCGCGATCGGTCTTGATCCGCAGTGTTTCTTGGCCCGTTTCATCCATAACATAGCGTGCGATACAGCGGGTCGCATTGCCGCAGGCAGCTGAAACCGACCCGTCACTATTCCAGAATGTCAGGCTGATATCCGCCTCTGGTGTGGTCGAGATGGTCGCCAATTGGTCAAATCCGACCCCAAGATGCCTGTCCGCCATCGCAATCGTCACCGTCCGATCAACGCGGGGTGCGATTCTACGTTCATCAACGACAACGAAGTCGTTGCCAAGCCCATGCATCTTCATGAAAGGCAGATATGGCGGTTCACGATTGGTCATGGCGGGCATATAAACAATGGGAAACGACTTATCCAGCGGCTACAGCATTTGAGGGGTTGACCAGAGCGCAACCGCTTTCTAAGTACGCGATGTTGTGGGCCGTTAGCTCAGTTGGTAGAGCAACTGACTTTTAATCAGTAGGTCGATGGTTCGAACCCATCACGGCTCACCAATTTAATGTTTAAAATCAATGTATTAAACGCTTGATGGTGTGTTTGATCTTTGCGCCCACAATTTTCCGGAAGCAATACGGAAGTAGTCGCGCAGCAAAGATTACGTGGTTTAGCGGCAACACCGCACCGGCCTCCCGAATCGTCACATGCCGCTAGGCTCGTCAGTGTGCATCTACACACGTTTCTGGCACTGAGGTCATAAATCCTAAGCGTTAGCGGCTTTGCGGTTGGTCGAAGCACCTGACACTCGTTTCAGAAGCGATGTAGCAATACTGATCTTCAGGAAGGGGATCATCAAAGCAGCGCGTTTCACCATTGCCGAACTCATAGCAACTACGGTGCGGGTCATCGTCATCATCGCACAATGCCAGCAGAAGAATGATGCCGATTGTCCACTTCCACCAACTTCGTTTTTCCTTCACACTGTCCCGTCCTTGGTATCTCGGCTCACGACATTCATCTGTGTCGTGATTTCCATCGTTTCGACACTCACCCGCGTCACGCGGGTCAGCAGGTCGATCACGTGTTCTTTGTAATCGGCAAACCGGTAGGTGTTGAACTTTTCACGGATGGTGGGATCGCGCGGGGTCTTTTCCTTGTATTGGTCCAATATCCATTCGAGGCCGGATCGGTTGCCCAGCTTATAGTCCCAGCATTCCGGTGGGATGCCTGACAGGGTGGTTTCACTGTCCAGCGTGATGGTGCCCGCGTCCTTGTCGGCGCGCAGGATCACACGCGGAGACAGACCCGCCTTGGTGGCTTTGACGTCTTCAGTATCAGTTCGGGTAAGTTTCCACGGTTCGACCTCTTCATAACCGATATGCAGGTCCAGCAGGCGCTGGCCCCAGTCGCGCCATTGCTGAAAATCGGCATAGAACGGGATACGCGGGAATTCACGTTTGAGGTTGATGGCATATGTCTCGCGGTACACCGGATCATGCAGAACCGCATAGACATAAGCGAATATGTCATCTTTGGTGATGTTGGCTTTTTTGCCATAATGGGCCGTGAATTTGTTGAGAGCCCAGTCGGTGATGTTATCGGTGCTTTTACCGTCGGGAGTGTGGCGATGGCGGGGAAGGCTATTTGCCGCGGCGGCGGCTCCAACGAAGTGGTAGTCGAAGAGCTCTTTTACCGGAAGCGTCATAAACTCTTTTTGAGAACCAGCATCCGTAAACGCTATCGCAAGATTGTCCTTATCGCCCATACCAAAAATTGCACGTGTTTGGTTCGACATCTCGTTGAAGTCCAAGTCACGATACATAACTTTCTTAACAAACGGCCTATAGCTTGCTTGTATTATGCCAACTTTTACAAAAGTTATTCGCTTTTGATTGAACAGACTCTTCTTTACAGATCGAGACCATTTGATCGAGCCACCCAGCTTATCCGCTATTTCTGACGCGCTTTTTATTGACTTCAATCGTATGCGATCTTTTTCATAGCTGGATGCTAACTCCTGTGCTTTCGCTCCAAGCGTCACTTCCGAAAAGTCATATACCCAATCATCCCGAGCAGTTACTACGCCCAAAGAGAATAGCTTGAAAATCGCCCTCTCCTGCGATTTCACCTTCGCCGCCTTCGTTTTCTTGTCCGCGACAGGTAGCAGTTCATCCCAGTCATTTTCTGTCTGGTTGATCCAATTGCCCTTGGCATCCGGAGTCACCACATCATATTTCGCATCCGAGGCCTTCACCGCGCTGAGCCATGACAGCTTGTCGTCCGCCGTGTCCATTTCTGGTCTGCGCACATAGTGGATTTTGCAATCGCGGGTTTTCTTTTTGCCCAATTGCCTGCGCACAAAGAACGAGATCGCAACGCCGGTTTGTATGCCAAAGACGTTGTTTTTCGTCCCTGACAGTTTGGGGTTGGCGCGCACATCACCGCCAAGGTCCACTAGATAAATCTCGTCAAACTCCTCGGCCACATATTTGCGGAACCCGTCAAATGTCCGGCTGTCGATAAAGCTGCGATTGGTGACGAAGGCGATCACCCCGTCGTCATGCAGCCGATCCGACGCCCACCGAAAGAACCGGGCATACATATCGTAAACCTTTGTCTTTTGCGCGGTGGACAGCTTGACAAACGACCGTTTGATCAACCCGTCGATATGCGGATAGGTCCTATTTTTGTTGTTGTCGTTCTCGTTTTGCTGGTTGGCATTATAGGGCGGGTTGCCGATGACCACGGAAATCTTGCGTTTGTTCTGCCGTTTGACGCGTTCGACATTTTCATCTGACACGGCAGCAAACATATCAAACTGATGCCCTGCTTTGATCCCAAGCCCGCCGATGTTATCCAGCGTATCCACAAAACACAGGTTCGGGTATTCCGCGTATTGGCCCGACACAGCTTGATAGGTTGCCTCGATATTCAGGTTGGCCACATAATAGGGCAGTATCGCCACTTCGTTGGCATGCAGCTCTTCGGTGTATTTGCGGCGCAGCTTCTCAGGTTGCCCGCGAAAATACTCGATCAGTTCGCAGATATATGTGCCCGTACCTGTCGCGGGATCAAGGATTTCGACCCCTTCGTCTATCAACCGCTTGCCAAAGTGTTTATCTGTCAACCAATCCGCCCCTTCGATCATGAATTTCACGATCTCATTGGGCGTATAGACCACGCCCAGACGGTCGGCGGCATCGGGGTTATAGACCTTATAGAAGTTTTCGTAGATCACCTTGAGGAATGTCTGTTTCTCCGTGTGGCTGGTGATCTGTGCCGCATTCGCATTAATGGCGGCATAATAGGGTTGCAGCGCACGTAGCGTGGATTTCTTGACCTCGCCGGTGAAGAACGCCCCTTCGAGTTTATACAACAGCTTTGCAACGTTGTTGTCGCGGTGAAAGTCAGCCTCATCGAAAACACGCGCAAAGATTTCCTCGGTCAAGATGTGCTGGATCAGCATTTCGCGCACATCATCCCGTCCAAGCGTCGGGTTAATTGTCTCTTGCGCATGTTCAAGGAAGTTCTTGGCGACCGCTTTGAAGGTTTTGTTGCCTTTGTAGGCTTCGTCGATTTTATCACGCAGGGCTTGCAAAACAGCGGGCAAGTCGGATTTGAACTGTTCTACGGCTTGCCGGAATTGTGCGATTTCAGGGCGTTGATATCCGAAAAACAGGTTTAGAAGCTGTTCCAGCCCATCGGTGTCTGACATGCTACACCGCAGTACTTCGGCCCGGTTTTGCCACAGGACGGCAGTGACGGAGTCTTCGAAAATGATATTGTCTTGCGGATAGCCCTTACGCAGTTTGTCATCGATTTCAGCATCAAGATCGTCGTCGGTGTCTTTGGCTTCCCAATAACCCAATGGTACGCGCACATCATGCAAGATGGCCCCGTCAGGTCGTATCGGTTTCTTGAGGCTGGATTGCATCGGGTATTGATTGATAAAGGTCAGTCCATCCGCCTTTGCCCATGTTTTCAGCAGGTCTTTGAATGCTTCGCTAATGACACCCTCGGTGACAGACCCGCTGACGACGCGAATACGGTCAATGTCGGCTAAGTAGCTGTTGATCAGTCTTTGGCTCATAGCTCACCTCATGCGTGTAGCATTGGTAGGCACGCCAGCAGCGAAGGTCTAGCGGGATCGCAGTACTTCATCCACATTTGTCATGACACACCAAAGCGCCCTACATAATGTAAGACGCTTTGGACTGTTCTGATGATCTTCTATCAAATTACGCAGGTGGCTCTCTTCGTTTGATGAACACATACCTGTCCTTCGCATCCTGCAACTGCTTTGCTGCGCGTACGGGGTCCGCTTCGACATCTGCGGTCATGTCTGCTGCGAGTTGCCTGAACACTTGTCCTAACGCGTTAGTATCGGCGTTAGACAAAGCCGCCAGGGTGATGCTGCTGCCTAACAGGTTACGATAGATCAGCCCGATGTGTTCTTCACGGTGCACCTCTTTCATGGGGTTCGGATCAGCGCCGCTGCGCATTTCGATCAGGTCATCATTCATTTCGGCGCAGACCAATTCCCAAAGTGGATGGTTCTGCCACCGCGCCCGGTTCGGATCAGACCCCGTAGGTTCGACGTATCGGACAACCTCGCCAGCCTCGCGGCACAGGTCGCCGAACTGGTCAAAGAGCTGACCCCAAGTACGTATCCCCCAGCGGTCTTTCAGCAGGTCCTTGCCTGCCCGGAACTCAACCCGCCAAACGCGGTTTTCGGCGGCAAAATCTGGGTCAGGACAAAGCACCCTCGTACGTACGTGGGTCGCATTGCTATTTGTTGTTTTACTCGTACGTAACGTACGCAACGTATGGTTCCAAACATCCCACCAGTAGGATTTCTTGTGCGCGATCACTTCGGCGCGTTTGTCATAGATGATCACTTGGCGGTTTCGCGTACCGCCGATGGTGACAGACGTCACACGCCCAGACTTGCCATGCACCGACATGTCATCCGGTGTGATGTAGTCCCGCCGTCCAGCGGCGCTGTGCATCACGCACTGATCGGGGTTGAGGATAAATGACGGGGCCAGCACGTCGATGCAGAAGTCAGCCCGCGATATGCTGATATCGTCAGGGCCAGTCCGGATGCTGAATTGTTCCAGTATATGATCAACATGCGCCTTGGCTGCGCCCAACCCATGCGTCGCCATGAAGAACGACCCAAATGACAGACGGATGCCCCACGGGTCGTTCGTATTGGGTTTCTTGAAGAACCATGTTGCCCCATCCGGACCGCCGCTGGCGATGAACCGATAACCGCTGCCACCATGTGGCGACAAAAGCAGGTCAACGCCATTGTAGGAAACCAACACGTCGCGCCGTTCTTCTTCGGCAATGCTGCGTTCGGCATCGAGGTAATCGAACAATTCACTTGGAATGTTAGCTTTGATTGCCAAGGCCAGCGTATCAAACCCTTTGTGGAGAACAACCAAGGCATTGGGGTCTGATGTATTTCCAGAGGGGGGTGTTACAATCACCCCCCTTTTGTCGCGGCCATTGGATGGTTGTTGGCTGCTAAGTGCAGTTATTGCGCCTCCGGCGGGGCAGCTTTTGTTTTGGGGCCGGTTGGGTTGGGGGTTATTTGTTTGCATTGGCTTGTCTCGCAATCCAGATTTCAGCGCGTTCGGCGCATTTAGAGACGTTCAATAGATCAGTGTGGGAATAGCTGGTGGTGCTTTGCCAGTTGCCGTCCTGATCCTTGTAAGACCGGGCCAAATCAACGGAATGAAAGCCGTTGTTGTCCCAGATGGTTGCTGTGATCAGGCCAAGCCTAACCTTGTGAGCGGGTGTGTTCATTGCAGATATCCTTTCGCTGCATGAGTTGACGGCAGACATAGAAAGGGCGCGCGTTCGCGTTTGAACGCGCGCCCTGTTTAAGACCAACCGGCCCCAAAATCCTCAAAGGTGCTGCCAAGCCCTCTGAGGCAAAACTGAATGTTAGATGACCTGTGAGGTGCTGGAGACCGTGCGGTCTGCGATCCACCTGTCCAAATCAGCGCGGCGATAGCGTACTGACCGTGCCGACACCTTCACAAAATCAGGGCCACCGCCGCGATGCCGCCAGTTCTGCAACGCGCGGACGGAGTAGCAAAGCACATCGGCTGCTTCGACTTCGTTCATAAGGCGGTTGGGGTCTACTTGACCTAGAGTTTGAGAAGTTTGTTGTGTCATTTTGCTACCTACTGCTGCTGACGCATCAGCGTCGTTTCTGTATCTGATAGGTAGAATGGCGCTTGGAGCGGAAATAGACTGCATGATTAAAAGGAAACAGTGAGGTTAGGGCTACTGTTTAATTATATAATAAAATCAATTTTGTAGTGTAAATATTTATGAAGATGCGGCGAAACGGCGACCCTGCCTCGCGGTTTTACCTTCACACTTTTCGTCCGGGGATACGCCAACTACCCGGCGTTTCTAATGCCCACACACGCTTAAATGCAGCCTCCGAAAGGTTAGGTAGGCGTTTTTTAACATCCCGCCAGCAATCCTGTTTCTTGAGTGGGTTTCCTACGTGAGCAGTGACCCATTGCTTGAGCAGCGCCCGACATTGCTCTTCTGGGGTGAATGTCTCTGAGGGGTCAGGCGCGTACTGGAACTTACCGCTCCATTGCTTAAACTCATCGGCCCGCACAAAGGCCGCGTATCGGGTTGGCTCCCAATAGGGGTCCTCAGGCGTGATCAAAGAGTCTTGATCACATTGAACAATACCACTGCGAGAACGTTCGCTGCGCGGCACTCTGATCATCGACAAGTTCATATACAGTTTGAAGCCGGGGCGGTGCCGCCAATCCTCCCAGCAAACAACTCTGTTGCCAGCATAATATATCTGCAACTCGCCAGCGCCGAATGCCTCAAGGAGCAAGGTCTCGACTTTCGAACGTCGCTGATAGCCGTCAAACGTTGTTATCCAGTGATCATAGCTTGCGGGAAAATGCCTAAAACGGTCTTCGAGTTTTCGGAGTTGATCGCTAGCCGCAATATACTTGGCCTGCCCATCTTCTTTGTCAGCAGCATCGACCGCATAATTGATCCGCGCACTCAACTCCGACTTTGACAATTCAAGCCGCACGATTTCTTCGCTGAGAGCCGCACGTTCATTTTGGCTGGCCTGTGGATCATCCGCGCGACGCGTCCATGGCTCCATGCCGGACCAATCGTCACCAAAAAAACGGCGGCCTGTCAGATCGAATGCTTGCGTCAGCGAATAGTGGGCGGAGAGATCAAGTTTCTGCATATCGCAATCCGTAACCCAATCGCACAACCGATGCGACAGGATGTTTACCGGATACCCTACCCTACCGGTACGTATCGTTACGGTACGAGCAAACGTTGACATTTATGGTCCCGGTAGCGTTACCGGGTTTTATTGAAAATACGAGGCCTAGAGACCGATGCCATCGGTGTTTATGGAAACCGACCTTAGTTAACGACACGTAAAGAACGTCGCTGGCTTCGCTTTCGCATACTGCCAGCCAGCCGTGCTGCAACTGACCCAGCTGCGCGGTGCACCGCTTCGTCTGCGAGGTGCGCATATCGCAAGGTTGTCGTCAGATTTTTGTGCCCCAAAATCTCTTTCAATGTGAACGGGTCAATACCATCCTTCATAGCAACAGAGGCATATGTATGCCGCAAGTCATGCATGCGCACATCCGGTATTCCGGCGCGTTTGCGGATGCGGTTCCACGGCTTTTGTAGGTTCACGAGGCGCTGCCCTTCCACGTCACCCAAGATGACGAACGGGTTGCCATTTTCACGGGGCATTTCTGCTAATATTTCATAAGCCTCGCGCGGCAGAGGAATGCGACGACGTCCAGTCTTGCTGTCCGGCAATTCTAAATGATGACTTGTCACATAGTCCCAGCGGAGCGTCAGAATCTCGCTGAGGCGGCAGCCAGTATAGATTAGCAGTAATATGGCCGAAACAGCATGGATCGTTTCTGAACCCTCTTCCAGCGCCTCTGCCAACACCTCGCCAAGACGCATCTGTTCGTCATCCGATAGATAGCGTTTCTTTTCTTCTTCTCGGTACTTTTTTATCCGACGGGCAGGATTTGATCCGGCGGGGCGCAGACCCCAATCTTCGGCCAGATTAAACAGCTTCGATAACATGCTTGCCGCGCGATTGGCTTGATATGGTGTTTCACGCAAACTGTGGTGAAACGCCACGACATCGGCACGGTTGATCTCAGAAATTGCAATGGGACCCAACTTGGGCCGGATGAACCGCCGGATGATACTACGATAATCTCGGGCGGTTGTCGGCTTGCATTGCTGGTCAACGTATTCGTCTAGGAAACGATCACACAGTCCGGCTATGGTTGGCGCATGCCGTTTTGCATGTCGGAGTGCAGATGGGTCTTGTCCGCGCGCAACCGCTGCTAATAGTTGCTTTGCCTCAGTCCGCGCTTGATCAGAGGTTAGAACGCCGTGCTGGCCGATCGTGACACGCCGTGTCCGCCGCCCTGCGCGGTATTGCACCAGATATGTCTTTTTGCCGGACGGATAAATGCGCACACCAAAACCGCGCACGTCCTGATCCCAGATCAGATAGTCGCTATCTGTAATCTCAAGCCCTTCGACAGACCGCTTCGTAAGTTTGAACATATCAAGAACCCCAGTTACTTCCGTTTTCGCTGCCGGAAGCTATACGGAAGCAACAGACAGCGAATTGTAGAGTCAGTCATGTGCGAACAGCGTTCGGGTGGTCAAGATAAACTGATGTTTTAAAATGCTTTTGTTATTTCAGCGAAAACCAGAGAAATGCGACGCGACCTACCCGTGCGGGCTTTTAATCAGTAGGTCGATGGTTCGAACCCATCACGGCTCACCATTTTTTCTCTTGTTGTGACGACTCGTGATGTTTGACCATTTGGGTCATGTTTTTGGTCATTAAGGTCACTAACTTTGGTCACTTGCTGTCATAGGACCATAAGAGTGTAGATTTCGAGCATAAGCTTGCTGATCTACCCGTTTGGTCAGAGCTCATGCGGAATTCGATCGAGGTGTTGGCTGCGGTGCTTGTGTTAACCGGGCGAGGTGAGTTGAAGATTGGGGCGGAACTTCACGAAACCCGCGAGACTCTTCTTCAGGTGCTCAAGGTCTTGGACGCCCTTCTCGGGACTTCCGAGGCAGGGGCTGGTGAAAACAAGTAGGCGGTGCTTCGCGCTAAGCGCGCGACACTCATTGGGCCTGTCAAAACATGATTCCGACAACGCTGGAATATCGGTCTCTCACCAGTTGGAGATTGGATTTCAAAGTCAAGCACAGGGATCATGCCCCAACTGACGAAGGCTCTTGGCGGCAAGGGAACGCTTTTGGCCGTCCAAACCGCGCAGAATCGAGCAAAGTTGCGACCTAAGTTCGGGATTCTCCATGTCCCTCACATCCGATATTTTGAAGGCCTTGATTTCCAGACCGGATTCAGGGACGAAGATCATCACGGTTCCGTCGGCTTTGGTCTCGTACCAAGCCCTATTTTCTTGGGTTCCGTTAAGGCGGAAGATTTCGGCGTCAGTCACGGTATCCCACACCCAGACATCGCCGGACTCGGTATGTGTTATCACCTGATGGCTGTTGATAAAATCGACATCTCGAACGTGCCAGCCGTGTGAAAAAACGTCCAGTTCTTTTTCGGACCCAGCATACCAAACTACGATATTATTGTCGCCAGACGCAGTGACAACGGCGTTGGTAGCGGGATCGAAATCTACAGCGGCGATGTAGCGATTGTGCCAAACGGGTGCGAGTTCGCAATGTGAGGTGTCGGTCGCGAAGAGCGCGTACGAAGTCTTCCCATAGTCTGATCCGTCACTACTTTCGAAGGTTACAACATGTCCAAGTTCAGCCTCAAGAACCCATGTAAACGGCGGAGCAATACTCGGCCACGGTAGCGGCGGCATTGTGTTGTCGCGGGCGGCGTGAAGGTCGGCCACTT
>CANMQX010000006.1 GCA_947500135.1 uncultured Paracoccaceae bacterium | reverse complement strand
AAGTGGCCGACCTTCACGCCGCCCGCGACAACACAATGCCGCCGCTACCGTGGCCGAGTATTGCTCCGCCGTTTACAGCGCACGTTTTTTTGTGGGAATTTTTTATGAGAAATTTAGTCTTTTTTGCCGATGGCACATGGAACGACAACGATAACCCCACCCGTTTGACTAATGTGAATCTCCTTTCGCAGATGTGCAAGGCAGTTGACGTGTCAAAGGAAGACCAGTTGACCGAATATCAACCTGGTGTCGGAACGACGGGTAACAGCGTCTCCCGATTGACCGGAGGAGCCTTTGGTAAAGGCCTCGATAAGAACATCATCGACGCCTATATCTGGCTTTCCGAAAACTACCGACAATCTGATCGCATTATGCTCTTTGGGTTCAGTCGAGGCGCCTATACTATTCGCAGTCTTGTTTGAATGATCAATAGTGCGGGGCTGCTTGACCTCTCCTCGAACGACCTGACCGAACAGCAACGGCGGGAACTGTCTGAGGTTGCATTCTCGCGCTACCGCGAAAGGGGCTTGGAGCAATCGAAAATTGCCGACGCCCTGACCCATCCGAAGCCCGATATCCAGTTTATGGGGTGTTGGGACACCGTCGGCGCCCTCGGTATTCCTGACGAGGTAAACGTTATCCGGAAATGGTTCAGGCCGGAGAAATACAGATTCAACAATACGACACTGTCAGACAATGTGCTGGTTGCGCGCCATGCATTGTCCATAGATGAGATGCGCCGATCCTATGCGCCGACCTTGTGGGACGAGGCCGAAGGAAACGCCGACAGGAACATGAAACAGGTTGGTTCCCAGGGGTGCACGCCAATGTTGGCGGTGGGTATCCTCCGTGAGAAACAAAGTGTCTCTTGACCTCAATAGACGGCTTCAATACGAAACGTCTGTCGGCGCGGGCGTTGTGTAATGGTAAGACCCTTGCCTTCCAAGCAAGAGATACGGGTTCGATTCCCGTCGCCCGCTCCAGAAATCTTTTCCGACAGATTGCCGACAAAGACAATATATGGAATAGATTATCCCCATGAAATTATAGAGTTATTTCCAAATTAGGCGTTTGTCTTCCAAGCTGATGATAGGGGTTCGATTCCCGTCGCCCGCTCCATCCCTCACCTGCATTGCGTCATACTGGCACCTTTCGTCACCTTGTGAATCCTGACCTGCATATTTATGTCGTCCCAAGAGAAATGTGAGACGACTATGGCATCGCCCCAAAAGAACGCTATCGAAGAACGCACATCATCAAAGCAGATTGGTGCGCTGAAAGCTCTTTGGCCTTTCATGCAGCCATATCGAGGCATGTTGACCGGGGCACTTTGTGCGCTTGTCCTGACGGCGATGGCTTCGCTGGCAATACCCATTGCTGCACGACGTGTTATCGATGGTTTCGATGATGAGAACTGGGAAATCTTGCAAGGTTACTTTCTTGCAGCGATGGGCATCGCCGCGCTTTTGGCGGTGGGTACTGCGCTGCGTTACTACCTTGTCACCCGGCTTGGTGAGCGGGTTGTAGCAGATATCCGGAAAGCGGTTTTCGACCGCATGATCGGGATGAGCCCTGCGTTCTTTGAGCGGATCATGACAGGTGAGGTGCTGAGTCGGATAACGACTGATACAACCTTGCTTCTTTCAGTGATCGGAAGTTCGATTTCTGTCGCGTTGAGAAACATTCTGATCTTTGTCGGGGGCATCGGTTTGATGCTTTATACTTCGATCAAGATGTCGTTGCTTGTGTTGTGGCCGATCCCAGTCGTCGTCTTGCCTATTATCATAATGGGACGGCGGGTACGGAAGCTGTCGAAAGAAAACCAGGACATCATTGCGCAATCGAGCGGTAATGCTTCCGAATTTTTGTCGTCCGCACAAACCGTTCAAGCCTTTTCGCACGAGACGCTTAGTCGTGGCAGATTTGGCGATGTTACTGAAAAAGGTTTCGCCGTCGCGCTTAAACGTATTCGTACTCGCGCTGTGGTCACCGCTGTCGTTATTTTCATTGCTTTTTCTGCGATCGTGGCGTTCCTCTGGATGGGAGCTAATGACGTACGCTCTGGCGCCATCACCGAAGGCGAGCTGGTGCAGTTCATGATCTACACGATTATGGTGGCGGGTGCGTTGGCTGCATTGACCGAAATCTGGGGTGAATTGCAGCGGGCCGCTGGGGCGACGGAACGGTTGGTCGAATTGCTGACCGCCAAAGATACGGTTGTCGATCCGGCAAACCCGCAAGCCGTTCCGCGGCTGACCGGGCGGATCAGCTTTGACAATGTGAAATTCAGCTACCCATCGCGCCCCAGTATTTCGGCCCTGGATGATGTCAGCCTGGAAATCGCCCCGGGTGAGACAGTCGCGTTGGTGGGCCCATCCGGCGCGGGTAAGACCACCGTCATTCAAATGGCTCTGCGATTTTATGATCCGCAAAGCGGCGCAATCAAGCTGGATGGCACCGATATTCGTACATTTGACCGATCCGTGTTCCGGCAGCAAATAGCTTTGGTGCCACAGGACCCGGTGATTTTTGCTGATACCGCGCGTGAAAATATCCGTTTCGGTCGCCCTGATGCGACGGACGCGGAGGTCGAAAAAGCGGCCATTGCAGCGGCTGCGCATGATTTCCTGACCGCCTTGCCCGAAGGCTATGACAGTTACGTTGGTGAGCGCGGTGTCATGCTGTCGGGCGGTCAAAAGCAACGTATCGCCATCGCGCGCGCGATTTTGCGCGATGCCCCGATTTTGTTGCTGGATGAAGCAACAAGCGCGCTGGATGCGGAGAGCGAAAGTGCCGTGCAGAAAGCGGTGGAGGCGCTGGCGCAAAATCGGACGACGCTGATTGTGGCGCATCGGTTGGCGACGGTTAAAAAGGCAGACCGTATCATCGTCTTTGATGCAGGACAGATTGTGGCGCAGGGCACCCATGATAGCCTTGTGGCCCAGGATGGGCTTTATGCCCGCCTTGCCCGTTTGCAATTCACTGCCGGTGTTGCCGCAGAATAAAAAAGATTTTCGTAGCGTCATACTTGCGATTCCGACCCGTTTTGCCCACGCTGGCCAAGAGGGGCCAATCGCCAATGATAACATTGGCGGAGGATATGACAGGGGAGGAGACCGCGATGGTCTACGCAAATATCGATGATCGCAATGCGATTGAAAACGAAATGCCTTGGGACGCGCGTGACTTGCCCAAGACGACTTATGCCTTGTTGAGCGAAACGGCCAAAAAACATGGCCCACGTAACGCCGTTTCTTTCCGGCTATTGTCAGACCCCAATTCGCCCTGTGAAACGCTGAGTTGGTCGGAACTGCGCGACAAGACGGGCCAAGCAGCAAACCTCTTTCGGTCTCTCGGCGTCGGCGAAAAAGATGTTGTGGCGTTTTTGTTGCCGAACGCGACCGAAACGGTTCTGACCTATCTTGGCGGGCAGGTCGCTGGGATCGTCAATCCTATTAATCCGTTGCTGGAAGCCGAACAGATCGCCTCTATCCTGCGCGAAACGAATGCCAAGGTGCTGGTCACGATGCGGGCCTTCCCGAAGTCTGACCTTGCGCAAAAGGCGGCAGAGGCTGTCCGTTTTGCCCCGAATGTGAAGACTATACTTGAGGTTGACCTGCATCGCTATCTGACCGGGCTCAAGCGCCTGATCGTCCCATTGATCCGCCCCAAGAACCCGACCAACCACGATGCTAGGGTACTGAATTTCAATGCAGAGATGGCAAAGCAGCCAACCGAACTGACCTTCGAAGACAGCACAAACGACCGTGTGGCCACCTATTTCCATACCGGCGGGACGACCGGCATGCCAAAGGTCGTGCAGCACCGATATTCCGGTATCGTTTACAACGCTTGGCTTGGTAGTCGTTTGCTGTTCACGGAAACAGATGTACAAATCTGTCCGCTGCCGCTGTTTCACGTCTTTGCGACAATTGTCAGTATGGGGGCGTCGCTTGGTTCGGGGGCCGAAATTGTCTTCCCGACCCCGCAGGGCTATCGCGGCGAAGGTGTATTCGACAACTTCTGGAAGCTGATCGAAAAGCACAAGGTGACGTTCATGATCACGGTGCCAACGGCCATGTCGGCGTTGATGCAGCGCAAGGTAGATGCCGATATTTCGACCCTGCGACTGGCCTTTTGCGGCTCTGCCCCATTGCCGCTTGAGCTCTATAAGCGGTTTGAAGCAGCTGCTGGCGTGACAATTTGCGAAGGTTACGGCCTGACAGAGGCCACATGTCTGGTGTCCATCAATCCGCCTGATGGTGAAAAGCGTGTTGGGTCGATTGGTCTGCCATTCCCTTATACGGATGTCAGGATCATGTCCGTGGCAACCGGTGAAGAGGTTGCTGTGGATGAGATCGGTGAAATCTGCATCTCAAACCCCGGCGTCTATGGCGGTAAGACTTACACCGAGGCCGAAAAGAACGATGGGCTGTTCTATCCCGGGACAATTTCCAATGCGCAATATCTGCGCACCGGCGATCTGGGCCGCAAAGACACCGACGGCTATCTATGGATCACGGGTCGCGCCAAGGATTTGATCATTCGAGGCGGCCACAACATTGACCCCGCCGAGATTGAGGAAGCACTTGCCGGTCACGATGCTGTCGCCTTTGCCGGGGCTATCGGTCAGCCGGACAAACATGCGGGTGAGGTGCCTTGCGCCTTTGTTGAATTGGTGGATGGTGCGAGCATCACGGAAGATGAGTTGCTCGAATTTGCCAAAGATCACATTCATGAACGCGCAGCCCACCCTAAGCATCTGGAAATACTCGACGAATTACCCAAGACGGCCGTCGGGAAGATTTTCAAGCCAGATCTGCGCAAGCGGGCGATCACCCGCGTTTTCAATGAAGCCTTGGCTGATATCGGCACCGAAGTGCAATCCGTGGCCGAGGACAAGAAACGCGGTCTTGTGGCGCATATTGCCAATAATGGATCGGCAAGCAAGGACGACATAACGACCGCGCTTGGCGCCTTTACGATCCCTTGGGAATTGGCCGAAACTGACAGTAATTCTTGATCTGCACGTAAAGGACAGTTGCATGGCGAAATTGGCGTTTCTGGGGCTGGGCGTGATGGGCTACCCGATGGCCGGGCACCTTCAGGCCGCAGGTCATGACGTGACGGTGTATAACCGCACGGGCGCAAAGGCCGAAAAATGGGTCGCCGAACATGGCGGTCAGGCGGCATCCACGCCTGTGCAGGCGGCGTCTGGTGCGGAGATGGTTCTTGCCTGCGTGGGCAATGATGATGACCTACGCTCAGTCTGTCTGGGTGATGATGGCGCCTTTGCTGGTATGGACGACGGCAGCATCTTTGTTGACCATACAACCGTGTCGGCGGCTGTCACACGCGAACTGTTTGACGCTGCTGAAGGCCGGGGCATCTCCTTTGTTGATGCGCCCGTGTCCGGCGGTCAGGCGGGGGCGGAAAACGGCGTCTTGTCAGTGATGTGTGGCGGGACGCAAGAAAGCTATGACGCGGCAGAAGCCGTAATCGGGGCATATGCCCGGATTTGCCGCCGCATCGGCGACAGCGGTGCCGGTCAAATGACGAAGATGTGCAACCAGATTGCGATTGCTGGATTGGTTCAGGGATTGTCCGAAGCATTGCATTTCGCCCAGAAGGCCGGTCTGGACGGCCGGGCAGTTGTCGAAGTGATCAGTCAAGGTGCGGCGGGCAGCTGGCAAATGGCGAACCGTTACGAGACCATGCTTGATGACCATTTCGATCATGGTTTTGCGGTAGACTGGATGCGCAAGGACCTTGGTATTTGCCTCAGCACGGCGGATGAAAACGGGGCAAGTTTGCCGGTCACAGCTTTGGTTGATCAATTCTACAAAGACGTCCAAAAGCTAGGCGGCGGGCGTTGGGATACCTCATCGCTTCTCAAACGCCTCCAGGCCATAGGCTAAGACCGCAAGAGGCCTCAGCCAGAGCTTACTACTTAGTTTTCGTGCTTGGTGCACTGCAGCGCGTGGTGAACTTGATGGGTTCGCCACATAGCAGCATATTCCGGCAAATCTTGTGAATTGGCGGTTTGCGGTTCTCGCGCGATGAACGAAACCCGCACATGAACGTCTGCAGCTTTTACGAATGTGGTTGCGCATGAATTGTGCAGTGCGACATGTTCTTATGTTTACGTGAAATTAATGGGCCGCCCGTCATAAACGGGGTCTCTTACCCCGGTTGCCGGGGCCGGTTTAACGGATGGAATGCCCAAATCATGACAGCCGATTGTGCAATTTTTGAAATGCCGCCAGTGATGAAACTTGAAGACTGTGAGATTCTTCACAGTTTCCTGGAAGAACGACAGGGACAAGCGGTGGCTTTGCACTGCGGTTCTGTAGACCGAATGACAGGGTTAGCCGCGCAAATGGTCATCTTTGCCCATCGAAAATGGTCATCTGACGGCGTGTCATTCACCTTGCGCGACCCAAGCGGTGGATGTCTTGAAAGCCTTACAACCCTTGGGCTCGCCGCGCCGCTTTCTGACGAAGGAGCGATTGTATGACCCATATTCTTGCAATTGATGATTCGCGTACAATCCGCAGTCTTCTGACGATGACCCTTGAGGGGGCGGGTTTTGAAGTGACAACTGCCGTTGATGGCGTTGATGGTGTTAAGAAATTCAAGGAACAGCACGCTGATCTGGTTATCACCGATGTGAACATGCCGAACAAAGATGGTTTTGGCGTGATTGAAGACATCCGCGCCAGCGACACAAACCGGGGGGTTCCGGTTCTTGTGCTGACAACGGAAAGTGGGCCAGCACTAAAAGATCGAGCCCGAAAAGCAGGCGCCACCGGCTGGATCGTCAAACCGTTCGAGGACGAGTCGCTGATTTCGGTTATTCGCCGACTAACCGGGGCGTAGTCATGGCGCATGATCCCTCCATTCTCGAAGCTTTTTTTGAGGAATGTGAAGACCTTATCATCGATTTGACCGAAGGTCTTATCGAGATGCGTAAAGGTCACGCCGACGCTGAAACGGTCAATGCGGTGTTTCGTGCGGTGCACTCGATTAAGGGTGCTGCTGGTGCGTTTGCATTGGATGAACTGGTGGGGTTCGCCCACAAGTTCGAAACCGTTCTGGACGAACTGCGATCTGAAAAACTGGAGACGGATGAGAAACTCTTGCGCGTATTGCAGCGGGCAGGGGATATCTTGGCGGATCTGGCCGATGATGCGCGTGAAAACGCACCTGCAAATCGTGCGGTGGTCGATCCGATGCTTGCTGAATTGCAAGGCTTTCTCGGCCCAGAAGGCGACGAACAAGATGCCGCCGAAGAAGAGTTCGTGTTCGAGGCGCTATCGCTGGATGTTGGAATGCCTGACGTCGGGCCCGCAGGGTATCGCGTTTCGTTTCACCCAAGTGCGGAATTCTATGCGTTAGGACATGACCCAGCATTAATCATTGCTGCGCTTATGGAATTGGGCGAAGCGACGGTTGACGTAAACATGCAGGATTTGCCGACAGAGTTTGCAGATTTTGCGTGGTCGCAAGGCTATTTAAGCTGGCAGATTGACATTGCGGGTCTGACGACTGATTTGCAAATCCACGATATCTTTCAATTCATGGATGATATCTGTGCGCTTCAGGTGGTTTCGTTGGACATGGTTGACGATATGGCCGCGCAGCCATCCATTGATTTGGCTGAAGTGTTAACAGCCGAAGAGATCAAAACCGTTGCCTTGCCGGAAGCGAACAGCGCGCCGACCGGGTCCGCAACTCCAGTAAAAGAGCAGCAAAAACAACGGCCGGCCAAGAAACCGGCGGCAACAACCCTTCGGGTCGATCCTGAGCGTGTAGATCGGCTTATCAACGCGGTAGGCGAGTTAATCATTAACCAATCTGTTATCTCACAAAGACTGCAAGAGGCGGACCTGCCAAATTTGGCCGAACTCTTAGCTGATCTTGATGACTACAAATTTTTGGCGCGCGAAATCCAGGAAGGAGTCATGGCCATCCGGGCGCAGCCAGTGAAGCCGCTGTTCCAGCGTATGATGCGCATCGCACGCGAGGCGGCGGATGCAACTGGTAAAGACGTCGAATTGATCACTGAGGGTGAGGCGACGGAGGTTGATAAAACTGTTGTCGAGAGATTGGCCGACCCCCTCACGCATATGATCAGAAATGCGATCGATCACGGTATTGAAAAGCCTGAAGATCGGGTCGCAAAAAAGAAAGACCGGCAAGGGCAACTCCGCTTGTCGGCCAGTCAACGTTCAGGCAGCATCGTCATTGAAATTGCAGATGATGGCGCAGGGCTGAACCGGTCCAAAATCCGTGACATCGCCATAAATAAAGGGTTGATAGCGCCGGACGCGGCCTTGAGCGATCAAGAAATTGATCACTTGCTATTCGCGCCTGGCTTCTCGACGGCTGAAGAAGTCACCAGCCTGTCCGGGCGGGGTGTGGGTATGGATGTCGTCAAGACGGCGATAACGGCGTTGGGTGGTCGCATCGCTATCAACTCAAATCCCGGTTTTGGCACTGCATTCTCGATCACATTACCCGTTACGCTGGCGGTGATGGACGGTATGATTATCACTGTTGCCGATCAAACCATGGTGGTTCCAATTTCCAGCATCCTGGAGACAATTCGCCCTGATATGAGTGATATCGCCAAGCTTGGTCTTAATAGTGAATTGTTTAAGATCCGTGGTGAATATGTCCCGATTATCGATCTGGCAGAACGACTTGGAAGCCAGCCAAGCCAAAAAGACATGGTCGACAGGGTTCTATTGCTTGTTCAGACCGAGTCAATCGCTCAATGCGCCTTGGCCGTAGATGATATTTTTGATCAACGCCAAGTGGTCGTGAAAAGCATGTTGGGCAATTATGGCGAAATCGATGGCGTTTCTGGAGCTACAATTCTCGGCGATGGCAAAATCGCCCTCATCATAGATCCTGATGCCATCACATCAGTCATGGCGGCAAAAACCCGACTAACAACAGATGACAGAGAGGCGGCACATGTCAGAGCAAGTTGATGCCATGACGGCAAAAGAGATGGAGTTCGTTACACTTGTCGCCGGCGGGCAGAATTTTTGTATCGAAATCACGCAAATCCGCGAAATTCGCCGCTGGTCACCTGTCACCACCCTACCACATTCACCTGACTATGTTCTGGGTGTTATGAATTTGCGCGGCGCAGTCATCCCGATCATTGATTTAGCCGCGAAACTCGGATTCGAAAGAATTGAACCGACCGAACGCCACGTCATCATCATCACGGCAGTTGAAGAAACAATTGCAGGACTTCTGGTTGAATCCGTGTCTGAAATAATTGGTGTTAGCACCGATATGATCCGAGACATCCCGCGGGGTCCAGAGGATGCAACGACCAGAGCAATATTGGGTATAATTGCAATTGACGAAGAAATGACCAAGATTATAAACCTCTCAATTCTTTCTCCCAAAAAGAATCAGGCCGCCGCATGAATGCCGTTGGTAAAGTTGAAAAATATCATGCAGTTGAAAAAGAGTACGATTTTACGGATGCTGATTTTAGAATGATCGCAAATCTTGTATGTGACGAGTACGGTATTTCATTACAGGAATCGAAAAAGCCACTGGTTTATTCGAGGCTAGCCCGAAGAGTTCGTGATTTAAGACTAGGCAGTTTTCGTGAATATTGCAATTTACTTCAGGACCCCACTGGTAACAAGGAAAATACATATCTTCTTTCTGCCTTAACAACAAATGTGACGCATTTTTTTCGGGAAAAGCACCATTTTGAACAACTGAGAAATGAAGTGCTGCCCCCAATCATTGAACGCGCGAGAAACGGCGCATGCGTGCGCCTCTGGTCCGCCGCGTGTTCAACCGGACAGGAAGCCTATTGTCTCGCAAACACAGTTTTGGACATATGCCCCGAAGCGCATCGGCTAGATCTTAAGATATTGGCATCAGATATTGATCCGATGGTTTTAAAGACGGCGAAGAGGGGGGAGTATCCCAAAGACCAACTCGACGCAATCGATGGGACCACCCATACAAATATGATAAGTGAGGTGGATCCCCAAGGGAACAGTTTCCTTATTCGTGAAGAACTCCGTGATTTGATCACATTTGCGGAACTGAATCTAATCAACGCGTGGCCGATGCGCAGGCCCTTTGATGTAATAATGTGTCGGAACACGGCGATCTATTTTGACAAAGCTACGCAAACCAAACTGTGGTCGCGGTTCGCGGAGACTCTTGTGCCAGATGGATGCCTCATGATTGGTCATTCGGAGCGCCTGTCTGGCGATGCAGTAGACCAATTCCGCAGTATTGGTGTGACTGCCTATCAAAAATTACACTGACGAATCATGACAAGCGGCGGAAGAAAAGGATAAGAGAATGAGCTTAAAAGATACTTTGCGTGTCATGGTAGTCGACGATATGGGCGTCAGCCGTGGACTTCTCATTCAGTCTATCGAGGAAATGGGAATTTGGAAGAACCAAGCTGAAAATGATGGGCGCGTTGCATTTAATAAGCTTGTTACCGATCCGGTGCATTTGGTTTTATCAGATTATAATATGCCAGGTATGGATGGGTTGGAACTGCTAAAATCTTTGCGTCAGAACCGATCGACGACGCGTATTGGCTTTATTCTTGTTACTGGCAATCCAACAGCGGATATTGTTTCGAGAGGCAAGGCTCTTGGTTTAAACAACATCATCAAAAAACCGTTTTCGACAGCGAGTATGAAACAGTGCATTGAAAGTGTTGTTGGGCGGCTATGATGAGCGAAACAACACCGGTCGGGGATGTTCACGTGAACGTTCTATTTGAACGCATGGGTTTCGTCTGTCGAGAAATTGGTTTCATTTTTTCAGAACTTGAAAGTTGCGTTGCTACGTTGTCGGAAGAGGACGACTACATAGCGGGCCAAAAGATGAAACTTCAAAATCTAGACATCGCGCTTCAGTCAATCGAGGAACTCGCGCAGTTTATGATACGTTGCCAGGCCGAATTTCCTGAAGACCTGAGAGTAAGTCTAGACACAACTGTTCCATTGGTGCGTTTGGAATGGATAAGAGGAGCATTGGCTGACTCTGCTGAGTACTCTCAACATGGGAAAACCACAAATTTTGCCAAGGTTTCACTATTTTAAGCCTGACGAGGACGGTATATTTCACTAACCAGTACTTTAGACATAATCACAAAATGCGGATTAGGTGACAAAGATAGGATCAAAGCGGCTCGGGATTGTTTGAGACCAATGCATGTGACGTTGCAATTTTGGACCACGAGGAATGAATGAAATGCGCCTTCTAGTTGCCAGCAGTTTCCCGGGCATGGCTGATCGAATAGTGGCGCGTTTCAACAGTTCGGCGGTTATGCATGTCGAGAAAGTTGTTTCTGACCTATCCCAAACCTACGATTTTGCAGAGCATAATAAACCCGATTGTGTGCTTTTATCGGCTGAACTGGCCGATTGTCCAGAATTCGAACTGCTTGGGTCAATGCTAAAGATATTGAAGATAGGCTGCATCATTGTCACCATTGGACCGAATGCTGACGGAGGACGTCGCGGGTTAATAATGACCGAGGGCTTTGATCGCCTGCCGGAGGAGGATTTAACAGAAGTCGCGCTAAGAAAGGCGTTGGTTTCGGGCTCCGAAATGCCGTCAAATCGCAGTGCGGATCGATATATCTCATCTGGGGCGGACTACGATAAGAAAAGGCTAATCCTTATTGGGGCATCCACCGGCGGGGTTGACGCGTTGTTGGATGTTCTGGGTTACTTTCCGAATGACTGTCCGCCAACACTGATTGTGCAACATACTGGTGGGCGTTTTTCCCGAAGCTTGATCCGCTTGCTTGATGGTTGCACTGCGGCGAATGTATGTGCCGGTGTGGATGGGGCGACAATCGAGTCTGGTAATGTATATCTTGCGCCTGACGACGGTGTGCATCTACAAATTCAGCCAACGCGCACTCCGCGGATTTTGCTTTCAACTGCAGATTTGGTGTTCGGACATCGTCCATCAATTGATGCGCTTTTTAATTCCGCCAAGCACATTGCAAAAAATGTGACGGCTGCATTGTTAACAGGCATGGGCCGAGATGGAGCACACGGGATAGCCGAATTGCGTCGGGCGGGTGCGCACACGATTGGGCAAGACGAAGCATCCTGCGTGGTCTACGGAATGCCGCGTGTTGCGGCAGAGCTTGGTGGGATTGATGAAGTCGTGCCGTTGGCCAAGATGGGTCCAACCTTGTTGCGATCCGCTGAAGTGAGGGCTCGGGTGTGAGTCTATCAGTTCCCCAGACAGATGATGTTGATATCGTCACCGTTGTTCAGGGCGATTTTTTTGTGACGGCCGATCCGAATGTGATTATCACGACAGTATTGGGGTCTTGTGTGTCCGTGTGTCTATTTGACGCCACAGTCGGCGTCGGGGGGATGAACCATTTCCTTTTGGCGCGTCAGGGCGATGTCGCTGACAATGATCTGCGATATGGCGTGAACGCAATGGAGCTGCTTATCAACAAGGTGCTTCAGGCGGGTGCAAAAAGGAGCAGGCTGGAGGCCAAAGTTTTTGGCGGGGCACGGATTATCAATCATGCAACGGATATCGGGGCCTCAAACGCGCAGTTTGCCTGTGATTTCTTGCAGCGCGAGAGAATTCGTTGCGTGTCGCAAAGCCTTGGCGGAACAAATGCCCGTCGGATACGGTTCTACCCGACGACGGGTGCGGCAAAGCAACTGCAGATCGCCGGGGTTAGTGCGACCATTGAGAATGCGCAGCCGGTAAGGCCAGTTCGGTCCGACATCACTCTGTTTTGACCAGTTGATCCAAGGTAAGTCGAGCGGCAATGGCGTGTGGCTATCGCGCCGCGTTAGCGGCGGGGTTGCTGGTTAATCCTGATCAAGCTCGCGATCCAGGAAGGCTTCGAATGCGTCCAAGTCGACTGATCCCATTTGGCCAAATCCTTGCATCCAGACCGAAGCTTCGCGTAGCGCATCCGGTTCCAGCTTACACCATTTGACGCGTCCGCGTTTTTCCTGGCTGATCAGCCCGGCGGCCGTGAGCACGGTCAGATGCTTCGATACTGCGGCAAGAGACATCTCAAACGGTTCGGCCACGTCCGTCACTGCCATGTCATCTTCCAGCAACATCGCAAGGATGTTACGACGCGTTGGGTCGGCAAGGGCCGCAAAGATGATGTCGAGCGGTTGGGTCATGGCGCGCAGTCCTAGCAACCATTGTGCTGCCGGACCAGCGTTTCATAACAATGGACGATCTTTTGACTCCGACGGCCAGACAAACCGGTGTCTCTCAAGCTCCGCATCATGCATGCCGATATCCCGTGCAATATTATCACTTATATCTTTAGGTAATCTAGTTTGCCGTTGTCGCATGCACTTGGCAAGCCGCTTCCATATGCCTGCCAATGCAGTCACTAATTTTATGGCTTTTCCTGTCATCGTTGGTGTTCGGCTCAGGGTAAGGTGCAGCAACTCTTTGCGCATATCAAAGTCAATTTCTTGACAGTTCTTGTGCAAAAAAGGCACGCTTTTTCTATGGCGCGTTCGCTTCCTCCATTAAACGCTCTGCGCGCGTTCGAAGCGGCGGGGCGACACCAGAGTTTCAGCCGGGCTGCTGATGAGCTTGGCGTGAGCCATTCTGCGGTTAGCCGCCATGTACGCGGGTTGGAGGATCGGATGGGTGTGCAACTGTTCCGGGATTTGCCGCGCGGGGTGACATTGACGCAGGCCGGGATTCGCTATCTCGAAACGCTCACACCCGCCTTCGATGAAATTGCCGAGGCGTCGGAGGTGTTTAGCCAGCGTCCGGCGGGGCAAGTGACCGTCGATGCTGAACCGCTATTCGCAATGAAATGGCTTGTCCCGCGACTTGGTGATTTTTATGCGCGGTTTCCAGATGTTGAGTTGCGGCTGCATGCCAGCCAGACCAAGGTGAACATTGAACGGTATGAGGCTGACCTTGCATTACGCTTTTTCCACGCGGGACCACAGAACCAGACGGCGCCTTTGTTGAGCAATGCGCCGCTTTATCCATTCGCGGCGCCTGAGCTTGTTTCCACACAGCTTTCCCCGATGGCGCTTTTGCAATTGCCGCTGTTGCGGGACAGGCATGAAGATACATGGCAGCGTTGGGCTGGCTTGGCTGGATGCCCACCACCGGAAAATCCGGCGTCAGATTGGCGGATGCGGGCGCGATTGGTCTACGAATCCGCATTGGCCGGGCACGGCGTGTTGCTGGTATCGAGCGAGGTTACAGAGATTGACGTCGCGCGCGGGCGGCTTGTTCAATGCTCAGATATCGGTTTTCGCATGGGGAGTTATCACCTTGTTTCTGCCGAAGGTGTGACGCGCCGCAGCGCGGTCCGGTTGTTCCGTGACTGGTTGTTGGATCAAAGCAGTGCGCTTCGGTCTGTCACGGAATAGTCAACTGATCGGTTGAATGTCCTGTAGCGGTATCGGGTAAGAAATGCAGCAGCTGAAGTGAGCGAGGCACCAAAAATATACATATAAAGCAATGATTTGACAGTGCATCTGTGCAACTTGACTCTACCTGACCGCCGCCCTAGACCATGTCCAACCTTTCAAAGGGTCCAAATCTATGTCTGATGATCTCGATCCCGACCGCTTGAAGGCGCTGGAAGAGAAAATCGCGGCGCTCAAACAGCCCGAAGACATCAAGGATCATGCGGAGGAGCACTATTCTCAGGCGCAACTGGCCTGGCGGATGGTGATAGAGCTCGTATCCGGTCTCGGCATCGGATTTGGCATCGGATACGGGTTGGATGTGCTTTTTGGTACGCAACCTTTCTTGATGGTGCTGTTCATATTTTTTGGCCTCGCGGCTGGTGTTTTGACCATGATGCGATCCGCCAAGGAAGTGCAGGAAATACAACTGGCCGATGCCAGTAAGGACGAGGGCGACGCACGTGGCGACTGAAGACAAAGCAGAAGGTGGTCTGGTTTTTCATCCGCTAGATCAGTTTATCGTCAAGCCGCTGTTCGGTGATGGACCGGTGCACTGGTATACGCCGACAAATGTAACGCTGTGGATGGCTATCGCTTTGCTTGCCATCGTTGGCGTGTTTGTGCTGGGTAGCCGGGGTCGCGCGGTGATACCGACACGTCTGCAATCCATTGGTGAGTTGATCTACGGCTTTATCTACAAGATGGTCGAGGATGTGACGGGGAAAGATGGGGTAAAATATTTCCCCTACATCATGACGCTGTTCTTGTTCATCTTGTTCGCCAACTATCTGGCCTTGATCCCGATGTCTTATAGTCCGACATCAATGATCGCTGTGACAGCGGTGCTTGGTTTTGGGGTGTTTATTTGTGTGACAATCCTTGGCTTTGTCAAAAACGGCGCGTCGTTCCTTGGCCTTTTCTGGATGTCTGACGCCCCAGCAATCCTGCGGCCGATCATTGCGGTGATCGAGGTGATTTCCTACTTCGTGCGCCCTGTCAGCCACTCCATTCGTTTGGCTGGTAACATCATGGCGGGCCACGCGGTTCTGAAAGTGTTTGCGGGCTTTGCCGCCCTGACACTGGTCAGCCCGGTCGCGATCTTTGGCATCGTTGCAATTTATGGTTTGGAGGTCCTCGTGGCCGGCATCCAGGCCTACGTATTCACCATTCTGACTTGTGTGTATCTGAAAGATGCGCTGCATCCTGCACACTAAGTTGCGAACACAAACTACTCAAATTCCATCGTAAGGAGAAAAATCATGGAAGGCGAACTCGCTCATATCGGCGCTGGTCTGGCTGCAATCGGTTCTGGTGCCGCTGCTATCGGTGTTGGCACCGTGGCCGGTAACTATCTGGCAGGCGCATTGCGCAACCCATCCGCTGCTGCTGGTCAAACAGCAACATTGTTCATTGGTCTGGCA
The DNA here is from genome assembly GCA_947500135.1 of uncultured Paracoccaceae bacterium. Taxonomy (GTDB): domain Bacteria; phylum Pseudomonadota; class Alphaproteobacteria; order Rhodobacterales; family Rhodobacteraceae; genus Yoonia. The sequence continues at coordinate 419,408 of CANMQX010000006.1, read as the reverse complement.
TTTGCCGAAGCTTTGGGGATCTTTGCGTTCCTCGTGTCGCTTCTGCTGATGTTTGCCGTCGGCTAAGCAGAACCCATATCCTTACGGCTGGCAGGTCTGATTGACCTGCCAGTAAATTTTCAAGGTATTCGGGGGCCATCATGGCAACAGAAACAACAGAAGCCGTCGGAACTTGCGTCGATGCAGGGGGTTCTGCCCTTGGTATGCCGCAGCTTTGCGCGGATTGGATGCCCAACCAGATTTTCTGGCTGGTGGTTACGTTGATTGCGATTTATTTTGTGATGTCACGTATTGCGCTGCCGCGCATTGGTGCCGTTCTTGCCGAACGGTCTGGCACAATCACAAACGATATTGCCGCAGCTGAAGAGTTGAAGAACAAAGCAGCAGAGGCCGAAGCCGCCTATGAAAAGGCGCTGGTCGATGCACGCGCCGAAGCGGCCAAGATTGTCGCCGAAGCGAAAGCCGAAATTCAAGCCGAACTGGATGTTGAGCTACAAAAAGCCGACGCCGAGATTGCGGCCAAGACTGCCGAAAGCGAAGCAGCGATTGCTGAAATTCGTGACGGCGCTGTCAAAAGCGTGACGCAAGTTGCCAGGGATACAGCCAAGGAATTGGTTGCTGCCATGGGCGGTGCTGCTGATGCAAAAACCATCACCGCTGCGGTGAATGCACGGATGAAAGGGTAACGATATGAGATTTACGCTCACCACCCTTTTTGCCCTTGCGGCCTCACCCGCGCTGGCCGCCGGTGATAAACCGTTCTTTTCGTTGGGCAACACCGATTTTGTTGTATCTATCGCATTCCTGATCTTCATCGGCATTATGCTTTACTACAAAGTGCCAGACCTGGTGGGCGGCATGCTCGACAAGCGTGCCGAAAGTATCAAATCCGAACTGGACGAAGCCAAGGCGCTGCGCGAAGAGGCGCAATCTTTGCTGGCCACTTACGAGCGCAAGCAAAAGGAAGTGCAGGAACAGGCGGACCGGATCGTTGCCTCGGCCAAGGAAGAAGCAACAAACGCTGCCGCCGCTGCCAAGGATGATATCGCGGCATCAATCACACGCCGTTTGGCAGCCGCAGAGGAACAGATTGCCAGTGCGCAAGCTTCTGCCGTCAAGGACGTGCGGGATCAGGCAATTGCCGTGGCTGTTGGCGCTGCCAAGGACGTCATGGCCAAACAGATGGACGCCAAGGCAGCCGGTGGGCTGATTGATGATGCCATCGCTACTGTTGGTGAAAAGCTTCACTAACGGCCAGTATGTATATTGGTGGATTTCCCGAGAAGCCCGGATGCCTTGACCGCATCCGGGCTTTTTCATTGACACCGCACCTCATCCTATTGATTTTCTCCCTTGGGGGTATTGCAGAGGATTTTGCATGCCAAGCCTAAAGGTTGGACTAGTGGCGACCGCGATCTACCTGGCGGTTGTTGCGATCGGCATGGCGATCACGGTGCGTGTCTATGATACCGTTTATGGTACGCCCTTGATGATCAGTCACTTCTGGGCGACCGAGTTGGTGCTGGTTTCGGTAGTCCTGTTTATTATTTGGCGTTTCTTTGGGTTCGCGCAGGCTGGGTTCGGGCCAATGAAATGGTCTGCCCTGATTTGGTTTCTGCCTGCGTATATCGTGCTTTTCATGATAGTTGCCCGCATTGTCCCGGTTGTCGCCTCCGGTGATCTGACGCCGGACCAAGTACGGCTGCTTGGGTGGATCACGCTGACCACATTTCTTGTTGGGTTTTCTGAAGAGGTGCTGTTCAGGGGTATCTTGCTGCGCGGTGCGATGGCCAGTTTGACGGTGATCCAGGCCATGTTTCTAAGTACTGTGGCGTTCTCGCTGTTACATGCCGTCAATTTTTTCGGTGGGCTGCCATTGGGCGTGATGATCTATCAATTGGCATTCACCTTCATTGTCGGTTTTTTTCTTGCGCCGCTGGCGTTGCGCCTGGGGAATTTGTGGCCGCTGATCATTTGGCATTGGTTGTGGGATCTTGCTTTGTTTGCAGGCGATTATCTGGGTGTATCGCAACCGCTGATCCTTACGGGCCTATTGGTGCAGGCCGTTATTGCGCTGACGATGTGGAGCGCAGAGATGCGTCGTAGCGCTAGCGCTTGACCTCATGTTCAAACCGTTTTTGTGCGAATGTTTCGTTTCGATCTGCCTTTTGCTGATCCGACAGCGCGGTCTTGACGAAATGCAGATGCGTCTCAACTGCGGCGCGCGCGGCCGCAGGATCACGCGCCTGTAGTGCATCATTGATGGCACGATGCTGATCGAGCAATGCGTCGCGCGTCATGCGTTGTTTAAACATGATCGCACGGTTGTAGAACACACCTTCGCGCAGCAGTTCATACATGGAACGCATCATGTGCAACATGACGATGTTATGGCTTGCCTCAATGATCGACAGGTGAAAATCGGCATCAAGATGCGCCTCATCGGCCGGATTGCGTTTCTGATGCGCCGCTTCCATCTTGGTGAAAATCGTATCAATGACTTTGAGGTCGGTGTCGCTGGCAAGCCGGGCCGCCCGTTCGGCGGCTAGCCCTTCCATATCGCGACGAAAGCTGAGGTAGTCGAAAACGGCGTCGTCATGTGATGCGAAAAGTTTGATCAATGCGGGCGAAAATGCGGACCCAAGTACATCGGCCACGTAGACGCCTGCACCGGCGCGAGAGGCCAGTAATCCGCGCTCCTGAAGATCGGCCAAAGCCTCGCGCAAGGATGGTCGCGAAACGCCCATACGTTCGCTCAATTCCCGTTCGGAGGGCAGGCGTTCACCCGGACGCAGGATACCGCGCAAGATCAGTTCTTCGATCTGGCGGATCACGCCGTGGGACAGTTTTTCTTGTTGGATGGGTTCGAATGGCATTTGAATATCCACTTTGATTGGTCAGATTATATGACCGCATCATCGGTGCCACAACAAAAAAGGGCCGCCTGTCTGGGCGACCCTTTCAAAGCATTTTGGCCAGATCAGTTTGGCGTAATGATGATTTCGACCCGGCGGTTTGCCTGACGGCCTGCATCCGTAGCGTTTGACGCAACCGGCTGGGTCAGACCCGCGCCAAGCGACCGAATGCGCGACGATGATACGCCACCATTGATCAGCACCGAAGACACGGCTTGTGCACGGCGCTGTGACAGATCCTGGTTAAACGCGGCAGAACCGACGTTGTCGGTATGGCCGATCACGTTGACCGTGGTGTTAGGATAGTTGTTGAGCGAATTGGCAACGATGCGCAATTCGTTCTGTGATGCGCCGGAAACCGCCGTGCTATTTGTTGCAAAGAGCAGATCTTGCGACAGAACGACAACAAGGTTGCTACCATTGTTGGACACACCAACATCGTTACGCAACTCGCGGCGCAGCTCTTCTGCCTGCTTGTCGAGGTTGTTGCCAACGGCCGCACCAACGCCTGCGCCAAGTGCCGCACCAATCAGTGCCGCCTGATTACGTTCGCGGTTGGATCCGTCATTATTGGCCAGTGCACCCACAACTGCGCCACCAAGCGCGCCGATGGCGGCACCTTGCTGGGTGTTCTGGTTTGAATTCGGGCCGGTCGGGTCACATGCGGCCACCAGCGTCAGGGATGCGGCGGCAAGCACGAGTGGGAATTTCGAAATCATCATAGTCATATTTCCATTTGATACAGATGCGCGAAGTTGCGCGGTAGGATGGGACAACTTATGCCTGTTCTTTTGATGATATCCAATAACGGCGTCGCGATGGGCCAGAATCTGCCCATTCCCGATCACATGGTTGAAACATCCGCCCGCGCACTTTCCCACGCAAGCATCGCCCGCTTCACTGGAAGTCCCCAGTGATAACCGCCCAATGCCCCCGATTTGCGCAAGGCCCTGTGGCACGGGATCAACCAACTAACGGGGTTGCGGCCCACCGCAGTTCCGACGGCGCGCACGGCTTTGGGGTTGCCGATGGATTGCGCAATTTCAGAGTAGGTTGTGACGTGGCCAGATGGAATGGTCAGCAGGGCCTCCCACACTTTCAGTTGGAAAGGTGCGCCGATCATGTGCAACTGCGTTTCGCCGGTCATGCCTAATGCTGCTGTGGCCCATTTGTTCAACCGCGCCGCATCTTCAACAAAGCTGGCTTGCGGCCAGCGCGATTGCAGATCAGTCATGGCCGCATCCGGACCGGATTCTGCGGCGAAAGCCAACCCGCAAATGCCGCGCTGGGTTCCCATCACAAGTGCGGGGCCAAAATGGCTTTCAAACCAGCCCCAGTAGATCGTCAGGTCTGCGCCGTCGCGGGCATAGTCACCGGGGCTCATCGCCTCCCATCTGACGAAAAGATCGTGCAGGCGTCCGCTGCCAGACAGGCCAACCGCATGGGATGTTTCCAGCGTCGTGAACCGCTCCCGTAGCAGCGATTTCGCGTGGGACAATGTCAGGTACTGCTGATAGCGCTTGGGTGAAACCCCAACCCAGGTGGAAAACAGCCTTTGGAAATGCGCCGGGCTCATTTTCATGTCGGCTGCAAGATCGGCAAGGCTAAGCTGTGTGTCATCTGCCGCATCGATCGCCTCGATCGCCCGCCGCATCACCTGATAATGATATGTGTCTGTGTGTTCCATGTCGGTCAAACTAGGGGTTTGCCTGCTGTCACGCGACCCGGAAATTGCGCATCCGATACTTGCCCTGTTCCCACATGGCAGGCATATGAGGGGATATGGCAAAACAGCTTGATTATCATACCATTCGCGAGATTTTTGACAGATTCTATCATGCGGAGCCTGAACCGAAGGGCGAATTGGAACATGTGAATGTCTACACCTTGGTTGTCGCGGTTGCCCTGTCGGCCCAAGCCACAGATGCAGGGGTGAACAAGGCAACGCGGGCCTTGTTCAAGATTGCCGATACCCCGCAAAAGATGCTTGATCTGGGCCTCGACGGTGTGACCCAATATATCAAGACCATTGGCCTGTTTCGACAAAAGGCCAAGAATGTCATCAAGATGAGCCAGATCCTTGTCGATGAATATGAGGGCGAGGTCCCCAATTCCCGCGCTGCCCTGCAATCGCTACCCGGCGTTGGTCGCAAGACGGCCAATGTAGTGCTGAATATGTGGTGGAAACAGCCCGCCCAGGCCGTCGATACCCATATCTTTCGGTTCGGCAATCGCAGCGGCGTCGCGGTGGGCAAGGATGTCAACGCGGTTGAACGAGCCATCGAAGATCATGTTCCAGCCGATTTTCAACAACATGCACATCATTGGATGATCCTGCATGGGCGCTATACCTGCGTCGCCCGTAAACCCAAATGCGCGGCCTGTCTGATCCGCGATCTCTGTCAATTTGAGGATAAGAACTTATGAGTAATTACAATGTGATCGGGATCGGCAACGCCATTGTCGACGTCATCAGCCATGGCGAAGACACGTTTCTGGATTTGATGGGGATCGAAAAGGGGATCATGCAACTGGTCGAACGTGACCGGGCAGAGGTGCTGTATGGCGCGATGACCGACCGGGTCGAAACACCGGGCGGATCGGTGGCCAATACCATCGCTGGGCTGGGCAGCCTTGGCCTGTCCACCGCATTTATCGGCAAGGTTAAGGATGATGCGCTAGGCCGTTTCTATGCCAAGGGGATGCAGGATGCAGGCACGGCCTTTCCGAATCCGCCGGTTGCCGCGGCGGAGGCGCCGACATCACGGTCGATGATCTTTGTCTCGCCCGATGGCGAAAGATCAATGAACACCTATTTGGGGGCAGGGGCCGATCTGGCAGGACATGATGTGCCGTCGGGTGTGTTTGCAGGCGGACAGGTGCTGTTCCTCGAAGGGTATCTGTTTGATAAGCCGCATGGGAAAACTGCCTTTGCCGAAGCCGCCCGTCAGATGCGTGCGCATGGTGGCAAGGCCGGGATCACGCTGTCTGATCCATTCTGTGCCGACAGACACCGGGCGGATTTTCAACGCCTGATCACGGATGACATGGATTTTGTCATCGGGAATGAAGCCGAATGGACCACCCTTTACGAAACCACCGACCTGTCGGTGGCCTTGGCACAGGCCAGTAGCCATTGCGAAACCGTCGTTTGTACGCGGTCTGGCGATCCGGTTCTATTGATGCAGGGTGATACCCGGGTCGAGGTGCCGGTGACGCGGGTTGTACCCGTTGATGCGACCGGCGCGGGCGATCAGTTCGCGGCAGGTTTCCTATATGGCTATGTGACCGGACAACCGTTGGAAACCAGCGGCCGGATGGGCGTCATGGCCGCCGCAGAGGTGATCGGTCATATCGGTCCCCGACCCAAAGCGGATATGAAAACTAAGTTTCAGGAAGCCGGATTGATCTGAGCCAAAGCTGGTCCAGCGAATCGATTGCGCGGGTGTCAAAGCGGTCTTCTTCTTTCCAGTATTTGCCGGACGGGACGTAGTAACCAAGTCGTTCTTCTTCTGCCAAGGCAGCACTTACTGCCGCCATGTCAAATGGTGGGGGCGTGGTATCCGCAACAGTTTGCGGTGTGGCGCGCGGGAACAACAGGCGGCTGTTGTCTTGGGACAAGTTGACCATGGTGCAGCCCTGCTTGGCGGCCATGGCCATCAGGCGCGCCGACTTCGCCTCTAGGCTGCGCAAGGATATGTCCGCGCGCAACGGGTCAGCCGTGCCGGTGCCATAGAAGTGGGTTTCATTCCCTTTGGGATACACCATATCGCATCCCAACACGGCGATGACCTTGGGTTTTAGCGCGGCAAGCGCCCAGTAGCTGGCGGTGAAGGCCATGGTTCCACCGGCATAAACAAAACCACCGAGCGTGTTTTGCAATGGTACATATTCCGCTGCCCGGATGATCCGCTGTCCGGGACGCAAATCGATAGGCTGGCGTTCGCGGCCGAAATCATCGGGAAAGATCAGGTCATCCCAGTCAGGACGCACAGCCCATGCATTATTGATGGCCACGATCCTGTCAAACGGATCACGCGGCCAGTCGCGGCAGCTCACCACATTCGGCCCACTGCCAAGGATAAGCACGACGGACATTGGCCCACCTTTTTGGTTTCTATAGATATATTTAGTATCCGCAGTTCAACTGACAAGACGCAGGTTATTGCCCCAGCTTGGCGTGTACCTCGTCCAGATCAATCTCGCCAATCGGCATTTTGTTGGCCGGGTTTTCGAAATCATATTTGAAGATGTTGAAGTCTTTCTTGTAGATTTCATAGATCAGATGCATCGACAGATCGTCGAAGTAATCTTCAACCGGGTGTGTCCGTTTCGGCCCATGCCCCTCGCTTTCGTTGAAGCGGGGGATTGTGTTCAGGTCAATCGGATGGGCCGTTTCAATCGCGCCCAACACATCCTTCATCCCATCGTTGAACTGTTCCGTCCAAAAGATTTTGTCATAGCGCCCGCCATTAACGATATAGGTCGAGATATGGCCAGACATGGCCGACCAGTGGATGTCCGGTTCCATCGGGCGCCGCCACCGAATGGTGTCGCGGGCAAATAGCAGAAACCGACGAAACGATTTGATCTGGTCAAATTCAAAGCCGCTTTCCGGTTCACCCACCTCGATCCCGTATTTCTGGATCAAGAGCGGGACGAGATTGCCCCGATACCGTTTGCCGTTGCGCTGAATGCCGCAAATCTTGTCGAAAAAGGATGACAGAATCCGCGTGTAGGGGTTGCGCACACAGGTGAAAGCATAGCTTTTGTGGTCTGTTACATTGCTGCTGATGATCGGCTGGCTGTTGTCCAGCGCCCATTTGTGTATCCCGTTCTTCGCGTCATGGATGTCACCATCATAGAACGCGCCATGATCAGAAAAGTACATAATCTGCCCAATGGTCGAACAGGCGCATTTCGGCACAACGCGGTACACCACACTTTCGCTTTCTGTCATCCATGTGCCGGGAAAACCCATTGTTCATGCCTCCGCCGTCCAAGAAACGGTACTTGATCACCTATGAAACCACTAAAGAGCAAAGAAACCCTGTATATTCAACGGCTCTTCGCTGTATGACAGGAAAAACGGGATCAAATCGGGACCAAATCACGCGCGATGGCACGGATTGCCTTTATTCTTCTTTGTCACAAAAACCCCGATGCCATTGTGCAGCAGGCGCAGCAGTTGACAGCCGTGGGCGATTATCTGGCGATCCATTTTGATGCGTCATCTTCTGCCGGTGACTTTGCAACCATTCAAGCGGCATTGGCTGACAATCCCAATGTGGTTTTTGCCAAGCGGCGTGTGAAATGCGGTTGGGGCGAATGGAGCCTTGTCCAGGCCACCTTACATGCTGTGGAAGCCGCCGTTGAAACCTTCCCGCGGGCTAGTCATTTCTACATGGTATCTGGTGATTGCATGGCGATTAAATCAGCCGAATATGCCCATCAGTTTCTTGACACCCATGATTGCGATTACATCGAAAGCTACGACTACTTCGATAGCAACTGGATCAAGACCGGCTTCAAAGAAGAACGCCTGATCTATCGCCATCTGTTCAACGAACGGACGCAAAAATGGATGTTTTACAAAAGCTTTGAGCTGCAACGCCAGTTCAAGATCACCCGCGCCGTCCCGGATGATTTGCAAATGATGATCGGCAGTCAGTGGTGGTGCTTGCGCCGTCGCACGATCGAGATGATCCTGGAATTTGCCGCAACCCGACGCGATGTCATGCGCTTTTTTCGCACCACATGGATCCCGGATGAGACGTTTTTTCAAACCCTGACCCGTCATCTGGCGCCGGGGACCGAGATTGAAAATCGGACGCTGACATTCCTGATGTTCACCGATTATGGCATGCCAGTGACGTTCTACAATGATCACTACGATCTGCTTTTGGGGCAGGATGGCCTGTTTGCCCGCAAGATCAGTGGCGAGGCGCAGGATTTGCGAACCCGGCTTGGCGCGCTTTATGCTGGCGGTCGCGCTGATTTCACGATTTCCAATGAAGGGCGGAATCTTTTTGCTTTCCTGACGGGCCGGGGCCGGATTGGTCGCCGCTTTGCGCCACGGTTCTGGGAAGATGGCGCATCGCTGGGCCGGGACCGTGAGCTGCTGATCGTGGTTTGCAAAAAATGGCATGTGGCCAAGCGACTGGTCGCCGCCATTCGTCAGCATACCAATGTGCCAGCGATGGAGTATCTGTTTAACGAGGATGACACCCCGCTGCCGGATCTAGGCGGTATCGAGAACAGCCTGGAAAAACGCGCCCGGCACCGCCGCGCGCTGATGCGGCTGTTATTCGATCACTATGAAACCGACCGGATGGTGATTTGTCTGGATACGGCCAATATCGATCTGATGCATGATTTCGTTGCCGATAAATCAACAACGCGGCTTTTGGAAATCGAATGCAGCTTTGATGATGATTACCTTAAAGGTCACGCCATGCGGATTGGCCTTGCCGGGGAAGAGACGAGTGACGCAACGATGGCCCGCCTATTGCCGACCATTCATCACGATATGATCCATCAGCGGGATGTTATTCGTGATGCAAATTTCACTAATGCCGAACGGATGCGCGAACGCGCCTCTGACGATGAAAACGCAGCTGCCCTGGCGCGTTTTCTGGGCGTGAATGCCGATGTGGCGATGAGCCTGGCCCAGACCCCCCATCTCTTTGTTGATTGAGGATCCCGATGCAATACGACTACGATGATCAGAATATCTTTGCCAAAATTCTGCGGGGTGAAATCCCCAACCAGACCGTTTGTGAAAACGACCATGCGCTGGCATTCAATGATATCAACCCACAAGCCCCGGTGCATGTGCTGGTGATCCCCAAAGGGCCCTATGTCAGTCTTGATCACTTTGCCCAGGACGCCTCTGCCGATGGACAGGTCGGGTTCATGCAACTGGTGGCCGAGGTGTGTCGCCTGACGGATGTTGCGGGCGGGTTTCGGGCGATTTCAAACACCCGCACCCACGGGGTGCAGGACGTGCCGCATTATCACATGCATATCATCGGCGGGCGGCAGCTGGGACGGATGTTGCATGATTAGGATGTTGTCAGCGACAAAAAAACGTCTTCCAGATCAGCCTCCTGCGTTTTGACATCGCGGATTGTGATGCCCGCGTCACGCACGATTTGCAGCACGGTATCGGCGGGGGTTGTGCTGCTTTTATAGGTAAAGATCAGCGTTCCATCGGCCAGTGCCTGCCCGGTCACACTGGCAGGCAGCGGTGGCAGATCGGCAGCCGCATCAGGCGTGATCACAAGCGTTTTGCTATCCAAACGCCCCAGCAGGTTGGCCGTGCTATCCCGCACAATCATCTCGCCATGGTTGATGATGGCGATGGCATCGCACATCTGCTCGGCCTCTTCCAGATAATGTGTCGTGAGGATGATGGTCATGCCGTCGTCATTCAGCTTGCGCACGTTTTTCCACAGCATGTTGCGCAGCTCGATATCCACCCCGGCGGTAGGTTCGTCCAGAACCAGAATTTGCGGCTGATGCACCAGCGCCTTGCCCAATAGCAACCGACGGCGCATCCCACCTGATAGCGACCTTGCATAGGCATCGGCCTTGTCTGTTAACCCGATCAGGTCAAGGATTTCTGCCGTCCGCCGCTGTGCCTTTGGCACGCCATAAAGCCCCGCCTGCACGTCCAGTGATTGGGCGGGGGTAAAGAACGGATCCAGATGCGGTTCCTGCGGCATGATCCCGATAGCGGCACGGGACTGGCGGGGGTTCTTATCCTGATCGAACCCCCAGATTTTCACTGAACCGGCTGATTTGACGACCAGTCCGGCAAGGATGTTGATCAAGGTGGATTTACCCGCCCCGTTTGGCCCAAGCAGCCCGTAGATCGATCCGCGCGGGATGTTCAGATCAATCCCCTTCAGCGCGTCCTTGGCCGCAGACTTTCCGGTGGCGGCATAGGTCTTTTTCAGCCCCTGAATTTCAATGGCATTGTCTGTCATGCTGGTACTTCCCCCGGGGGCTGGGCTGCGTTATATCAACGATGATCTAAAGCGGGCAGCAGCCCACGGCAAGCAGACAGGACGCCCCATGACAACACCCGCACCCGAGACCCGCATCGTACATGACTGGCGCGTGGCCTGTGACGGGGGCGAAGGGGCGCTGGGCCATCCACGTGTCTGGCTGCAAATTCCCAAGGAACATGGCTGGATTGAATGCCCTTACTGTGATGCCAAGCTGATCCATAAGGATTTTGAGGGCAAAGTCTGATCCGCAGGCTTCTTTTTGTTATCATTGCTCAGGTTCTGCTTTATCTTACCGCCGGAACAATAGGCGGGCCCATCAAAACTGGCGGTTCGTCTGGTGCTGCGGCAGATATCCGCATTGGTCTGCTGCCGGGTCCGATACATACAGACCTGCTATTGCCAGCCACGCCAGAGCTGCGCGAGACGTTCGTGTTTCTGAATGCGGACGATGTTCCCATTGACAGCCCGGCTGTTGCGTTGCTGGTTGTTGGTTGGGGTGCGCGGGATTTTTATACCACAACAGGCAGTTACACGGATCTGAGCCTGGGGCCGGTGTGGCGGGCCATTACGGGGGATGCTACCGTGATGCGGGTGTTGCTGGCAGGTGAAATCACGGATGCAGCAGGGATTAGCTGGCTTGACCTCACCGATCAACAATTCGCCGCGTTGCTGGAAGAGGTGCGTCGCGGTTTTGCGGGTGGTGCGCCCGATGCACTTGACCATCCCGGCCTGAACGGGCGCGATGTTTTCTACCCCGGTACTGGCCGTTTCCATCTGTTTCGCACCTGCAATGTCTGGGTGGGCGATGTTTTGCGCCGTGCCGGTATCCGTGTTGGCATCTGGACACCATTTACATGGTCGCTGCCCTAAAGACGTGACTGGCGGTGCGCGCGGCTTCGTGGCAAAACCGTGAAAGAGAATGGGGAGTTTCGCTATGGCCACGCAATTCGGCAAAGGCTGTCATTTGCATCTGATTGATGGATCCGCCTTTATCTTTCGGGCCTATCACGCGTTGCCGCCGCTGACGCGCAAGTCCGATGGCCTTCCCGTTGGGGCCGTCAGCGGATTCGTCAATATGCTCCAGCGCTATGTCGAGGCGAATAATGGCGCGGATGCAGCGACCCATGTTGCCGTGATCTTTGACAAGGGCAGCCACACGTTCCGCAACGATATGTATGATCAGTACAAAGCCAATCGCGAAGCGATGCCAGAAGACCTGCGCCCGCAAATCCCGCTGACCCGCACAGCAACCAAAGCATTCAACATCGCCTGTGAAGAGGTCGAAGGTTTCGAAGCCGACGATATCATCGCCACCTTGTCCCATCAGGCCCGTGATGCGGGTGGACGGGTCACAATTGTGTCGTCGGATAAGGACCTGATGCAGTTGGTGGGCGACGGTGTTGAAATGCTCGACCCGATGAAAAACAAACGTATCGACAGCGATGGCGTCGTCGAAAAATTCGGTGTTGGCCCGGAACGCGTGGTCGATGTGCAGGCGCTTGCGGGTGACAGCGTTGATAACGTACCCGGCGCTCCGGGCATTGGGATCAAGACGGCGGCCTTGTTGATCAATGAATATGGCGATCTGGAGAGCCTGCTGGACCGTGCCGAAGAGATCAAACAGCCCAAGCGACGCCAGACGCTGATTGATCATCGCGCCCAGATTGAATTGTCCAAAAAGCTGGTGCAACTGGATTGTGGCATGACACTCGATTTCGGGCTTGATGATCTTGAGGTGAAAGAACCCGATGCTGATATACTGATGGGGTTCCTGACTGAAATGGAATTCCGCACGGTAACCAAGCGGATTGCCGATAAGCTAGGGGTCGAGGCCCCGGTGATCGAAACCGCAGCCCCAGCAACAGAAGTGGCAGCGCCCGAGGCGGTGCCGTTTGATGCCGATAAATACGAATGCGTGTCAGATGAGGCCGCGTTACAGGTCTGGATCGACCGCATTCGCGAACGCGGTTACGTGGCCGTCGATACCGAAACCACCGGGTTGAACGAGATGATTGCCGACCTTGTCGGCATCTCGTTTTGCGTCGAGGCGGGTGAGGCGTGCTATATCCCCCTGATCCACAAGGCTGCGTCGTCTGATGACCTGTTCGGATCAGACGATATTGCCGAAGGGCAGATGGATTTTGACCAATGCCTTGCGATGCTGAAACCCGTGTTTGAGGATCCCGCGATCCTGAAGATCGGGCAGAACATGAAATATGACGCCAAGATTTTTGCGCGTCTTGATATCGCAGTTGCCCCCATCGATGACACGATGCTGATGTCTTATGCGATGAACGCGGGACTGCATAATCACGGCATGGACACGCTGTCTGAACGCTATTTGGGCCACACGCCGATCCCGATCAAACCTCTATTAGGGACCGGGAAATCGGCGATCACGTTTGATCGGGTGCCGCTTGATAAGGCTGTTGCCTATGCAGCAGAGGATGCCGATATCACCTTACGCCTGTGGCAGCAGTTCAAGCCGCAGTTGCATGTCAATCGGGTGACATCGGTTTATGAAACGCTTGAACGTCCCCTCGTGCCCGTGCTGGCACAGATGGAGCGGAACGGGATCAAGGTTGACCGCGATACGCTGAGCCGGATGTCGAATGCCTTTGCCCAGAAAATGGCGGGGCTGGAGGATGAGATACAGGAAAAGGCTGGGCGGCCTTTTAACGTGGGTTCTCCCAAACAGTTGGGCGAAATCTTGTTTGATGAGCTGGAACTGCCCGGCGGTAAGAAGGGCAAAACCGGCGCGTATGGGACCGGCGCGGATGTGTTGGAAGACCTCGCGACGGAACATGAATTGCCCGGTCTGATCCTTGACTGGCGGCAACTGTCAAAGCTGAAATCAACATATACCGACGCGTTACAGACCCATATCAACGCCGATACGGGCCGGGTGCACACGTCCTATTCCATCGCCGGGGCGAACACTGGGCGGCTTGCCTCGACCGATCCGAACTTGCAGAATATTCCGGTGCGGACCGAAGAGGGGCGACGCATTCGCGAGGCCTTTGTGGCCGAGGACGGCAAGGTGATTGTCAGCCTTGACTATTCCCAGATCGAGCTGCGCATTCTGGCGCATATTGCGGGAATTGATGCGCTGAAACAGGCGTTTCTGGATGGGATCGACATTCACGCAATGACCGCGTCAGAGATGTTCGATGTGCCACTGGACGAGATGACGCCGGAAATCCGGCGGCAGGCCAAGGCGATCAACTTTGGGGTGATTTACGGCATCTCAGGCTTTGGGCTTGCCCGAAATTTGCGCATTCCGCGCGGTGACGCCCAAGGTTTCATCGACCGTTACTTTGAGCGCTTTCCGGGTATCCGAAAGTATATGGATGACACGATCGCCTTTGCTAAAAAGAACGCTTACGTGCAAACTTTGTTTGGGCGCAAAATTAATACGCCCGAGATAAACGCAAAGGGTCCGCATGCGGGCTTTGCCAAACGGGCGGCAATCAATGCGCCGATCCAGGGCACAGCCGCAGATGTGATTCGGCGCGCAATGATCCGCATGCCTGCGGCGATTGATGGCATTCCGGCCAAGATGCTATTGCAGGTACATGATGAATTGTTGTTCGAGGTTGAAGAGGGAGCTGTTGACGATCTGATTGGGGCAGCGCGGGATGTGATGGAGAATGCCAGCGATCCGGCGGTAAGACTGGATGTCAAACTGGCTGTTGATGCAGGGCAAGGCGTAAACTGGGCAGACGCCCACTAGCGCTGGGGGAGTAGAGATGAGCCGCATGTTTATAGGAGCGTTCCTGATTGGCGTTGCAAGCGCGGGCGCTGTGCAAAGCAAACAATACCTGTCGACCGGCGGGTCGTGGTTTTCGTTTGAAGAAAATCAACATGGGGCCGTGTTGAAATCAATCGAACAATCAACGGGTGTCGCGGCCCCCGATGCCACCGCCCCGCAGATCAATGTTGGCGATATTCTTTACCTTGGTCGGTCTTGCGATGCGTTCAGCACTGATTTCGGTGAAGGTAGCTGGAAATGGACGAATAGCGGTTTCATCGTCGAGTTTCCGGCGGGTCGCATCACGTTTCCGGGGCAGACCATTGATATTGCCCAAGAGAACCAATGCCGTAAGTAAAGTCTTGGTTGGGCAGCCCTCATCGGACTGCCCTGTGTAAAACATCAACGCTTGGCTGTCGCCTTAGTTGACTGATTTCGCCTCAACCAGGTTGGCGTCAGTTTTGCCCGTGGATGAAATCGCGATCCGGCGGGGTTTCAGCGCCTCGGGTACTTCGCGGACCAGATCGATATGCAGCATACCGTTTTCATGGCTGGCTTCGGTCACACGCACATGATCGGCCAGATGGAAGCGGCGTTCGAATGCGCGGGTCGCGATGCCACGATGCAGGTATTTGCGGTCGCCATCTTCATCCGCCTTGCGGGCTGTAACGTGAAGCGAACGATCTTTGACCTCAATCGTGAGGTCATTTTCGGAAAAACCGGCAACAGCGATTGAGATGCGCCATGCATCATCAGCGGTCTTTTCGATATTGTAAGGGGGGTAGCTGTTTTGGCTGACATCGCTGGTCAGCGCCCGGTCCATCAGATCGGCGATCTGATCAAAGCCGACAGTAGCACGGTAAAGAGGTGTAAGGTCAAATGTACGCATTTCAGGTCATCCTTTATCAAGCGATAACAGTTGTTTAACCTTCCCGATATGGGACAGGCCGTTTGTATCAGGACCCAGAATTGGCATCCCAATAACCCTTATTTGGGGGGTAATCTGTGGGTTTCAAGACCCTGAAAATTCAGTTGCTGCGGATGAATTTCGCGCCAGTGTCGTTGCGTTCGCTGGAGTTCAGCAGTCTTTGTGTGCCGCCGGGGCGGGCAGGACCTAACGCTGCAAAATGCGACAACAGCGTAGACAAAGGTCCATCCAGCGACGTGCCAAGCGCAACCTTCTCACCGTTGATCTGCGCCATGGCCGAAACGACAGACGCGATACGTGTTTCGCCGTCGCGGATTGTGAAAACCGGCGATCCGCTTGAACCGAATTCCACATCGCAATTCATCACGATGACCCCGGTCTGGCGGCCCAACACGCTGCACACCTCTTGCAGGCTTGCAGCCTCTTCCCGCCCACGTCCGTAGGACACAACGCCAACGTCATCACCGGTCAGGGGGTTTGGCGCGATCAGGTATGGCCGCACACCGGAAATGCGAATGGGCTGCGCCAGTTCGAGCACCGCAATATCCATCGCGACCCGGCTCGCATCAGTGCCATCCGGGTCAAAATCATAGTCGGGATGCCCAATTGCCCGTGAAATGCGCCGGGTTGCGTTGGCCCGCCCGTCGCGCAGCCCGGCCCGAAATTCAAACAGGTTGGCGGGGTGCAACTTGCCGTTATCATCATAAAGACAGTGGGCAGCCGTCAGGATCAGTCGGTCACGGATCAGGGCGGCGGTGCAGAACCCTTTGCCTTGAATATCCAAACGACCGACGCCTTCCCAGCCTTTGCTGTCCTGACGTGTATCAAGGGTCACCAATTCGGATTGCTGTGCCTGTGCGGCGATCCCACCGCAGACCCAAAAAACAACCAAAAAGAGAATCTGCCGCATGATCATGTTCCGATAGTTTCAATCAGCATGAAAGACAGTTTTGGCAGGATTATGGCGCTATCGCAGGATTGGTATGGCGGGCTCACGTTTGCCCGGCGCGGTTAGGGCAGGCGGTTGTGGTCCACCTGTCGCCCAATCCAGCAGTTCGACCGTGTGCACAATCGGCACGTCGGTGCCGCCGCCGATCTGCATCATGCAGCCGATATTGCCTGCGGCGATGATATTGGGCGTCAGGGCTTCAAGCGTTTCGACCTTGCGTGTCTTGAGCTGCTTTGAGATTTCGGGCTGCATCAGATTATAGGTCCCGGCGGATCCGCAGCATAAATGGCTGTCGGCAGGTTCCAGCACGGTGAAACCGGCCTTCTTCAGCAGGTCCTTGGGAAAGGTTTTGATCTGTTGGCCGTGTTGCAGTGAACAGGCGGCGTGATAGGCCACTTTGGTACCCTTGTCGCCGCTTTCGGGGAGGTCCAGTTTCATCAGCACTTCAGAAATATCCATGGTGATGGCCGACACGCGGGCAGCGTCATCTGCCAGCGGATCATTGCGGAACATATGCCCGTAATCCTTGACCGTGGTGCCGCAGCCCGATGTGTTGATGACGATAGCATCCAGCCCGCCATTATCGATTTCGCGCGACCATGCGCGGATGTTTTTGGCCGCAGTTGCGTGGCTTTGATCCTCCTTGCCCATATGGTGGGTCAGGGCGCCGCAACATCCTGCCCCCTCGGCCACCACAACCTCTGCCCCTAACCGGTTCAACAGGCGGATTGTGGCGTCGTTGATATCGGTGTTCAGCGCCTTTTGCGCGCAGCCGGTCATCAGCGCCACACGCATCTTTTTGTCTTTGACAGCAAAGGTTTGTGGGTCGTCATTGCTACTGACAGGTGGAATCGTTTTGGGTGCCATTTCCAGCATGGCCTTTAGGCGTGGGTCCGGCATGAAACGGGCAAAGGGTCGCCCGACTTTCGCACCCAACAACGCCACCCGAAACCGCATCGGGTAGGGCAGGATACGCGCCAGCATCCAGCGCAGCGCGCGGTCGGACCAAGGCCGATCATAGTGTTTTTCGATATAGGCGCGGGCATGATCGACCAGATGCATGTAATGCACGCCCGATGGGCAGGTCGTCATACAGGCGAGGCAGGACAGGCAGCGGTCAATATGTTTGACCGTTTTCTCATCCGGCTTGCGCTCATTCTCAAGCATATCCTTGATCAGGTAAATCCGGCCACGGGGGCTGTCGAGCTCATCACCCAGTACCTGATAGGTGGGGCAGGTGGCCGTGCAGAACCCGCAATGCACGCAAGACCGCAGGATTTCATTGGCGCGCTTGGTGCCGGGGTCTTTCAATTGGTCTTTGGTGAATGTTGTCTGCATCAGTTCATCAGCCCTGGGTTAAGGATACCGCGTGGGTCGAATTTGGCGCGCAGTCCTGCAGTGATCGCGGCCAGTGGTGCCGGCTCGGGGTGGAATGTGGGGGCATCCGCCTTGCCCCGGATCAGGGTGGCGTGGCCGTCAATTGTGCCGAGCCTTGCCCGCAGGTCGGTGCCTTCGGGCATCAGCGCCCAGATTAGACCGCCGCCCCAGTCATATTGGACGGCTGTTGCGCCCAATTGTGCGGCAAGTGCCGCCGCCGCAGATGGTTTGGTCGAGATGCGCCAGACATCGCCCGGCTGGTCGACAAAACAGGTGACATCGCGCACCCATGTCCAGCCTTTTTCAGTACCGTATCCGTCATCGGTTTCCCCGATCTGGAGTGTCACCTCTCCGAACGGTTTCATGAGATCGCGCAGTTTGCCCGCGCGGTAAGTGACTGATTTCTCGAAACCTTCGATCCGGATCATGGTCACTGGTTCACCATCCATGCCATTGGGCAGATGGGCCGCGCCAGTGATTTCAAAAGGTGAGCCAAGTGCGGCGGACAAGGCCCGGATCGCGGTGGCATCATCCAGCCCGTACAGCAGCACACAGCCGGTTGTTTCGACATTTGGCAACACTTTCAGCGACACCTCGGTCAGCACCCCAAGCGTGCCATAGGATCCGCAGAGCAGCTTGACTAAATCATAGCCGGTCACGTTTTTCATGACCCGACCACCATTTCGGATGATTGTGCCAGCGCCATCGACAAACCGGACCCCCAGCGCAAAATCGCGACAGGCGCCAACGGCGATACGGCGCGGGCCGGATGTGTTGGTGGCGACCACGCCGCCGATGGTTGGATCGCCCTTGGTGCCCAGCAGGCTGCGGTGATCCATCGGTTCAAAGGCAAGCCGTTGATTTTCTTTGGCAAGCTCCGCCTCAATCATCGCCACAGGCGTGCCGGCCTTGGCCACGATGGTCAGCGCACCGGGTTCATAAAGGGTGATGCCGGACATCTTGGATGTGCTGAGCGCCGCACCGTTGGTATGCCCAATGGGCCGCGTGCCGCCGCCGGTGATGTGCAAAGGGCCATTGGCGCCTGCGATGATTTCCGCAAGCTCTGCTTCGGATTGTGGTGTCATATCAGTTCCTTAGGCCGCCCGGCGGGATTGCGAGGTTTCCAGCGGAAAGACCTTGGCCGCGTTCAGCAGCCATGCCGGATCGAAGACGTCTTTGATGGCCATCTGCGCCTCAAGATCCTGCGGATCGAACTGTACATTCATCAGGTCACGCTTTTCGATACCGACACCGTGTTCGCCGGTTAGGCAGCCGCCGACCTCAACACAGAGTTTCAGGATTTCGGCGCCAAATTCTTCGCATAATTCCAAATCACCGGGCTTGTTGGCGTCGAACAGGATCAGAGGGTGCATGTTGCCGTCGCCTGCGTGAAAGACGTTGCCGACATCCAGCCCGAATTCCTTGGACATTTCGCCAATCCGTTTCAGTACGAAGGGCAGGGAGGAGACGGGGATCGTGCCATCAAGGCACATGTAATCGTTGATCTGCCCCATCGCCCCGAAGGCGGATTTGCGACCCAACCAGATGCGCCCTGCCTCGTCTGCATCTTTGGCTTGACGCAGTTCAACCGGGTTATGGCCGGCGGCAATTTTCATAATCAGGTCAAGCTGATAGTCGATTTCATCGTCAGAACCTTCGACCTCTACGATCAACAGCGCCTCACACATGGGATAGCCTGCCTTGGCGAAGGCTTCGGTCGCTTCGATGCAGGGCCTGTCCATGAATTCGATGGCGACGGGCAGCACGCCCGCCCTGATGATGTCTGTCACCACCTGACCAGCTGTCTCGGAATTGTCATAGCCCATGAGCACGGGCCGCGCGCCTTCGGGTTTGTGCAGGATGCGCAGGGTGGCTTCGGTTACGACGCCCAACTGCCCCTCTGACCCGCAGATCAGGCCCAACAGGTCCAGCCCGCCAGCATCCAGATGGGCGCCGCCGATTTCGACCACGGTGCCGTCCATCATGACCATGGTGACGCCCATCAGGTTGTTGGTGGTCACCCCGTATTTCAGGCAATGTGCCCCGCCAGAATTCATGGCGATATTGCCCGCGATGGCGCAGGCCAGTTGGCTGGACGGGTCAGGGGCGTAGAAAAATCCATTGTTTTCAACAGCCCCGGTGACGGACAGGTTTGTGCGCCCGGTTTGGACCTTGATGTAGCGGTCGTCGTATTTTGTTTCGATCACACCGTTCATCTTGGCCACGCCAAGGATCACGCTATCGGCGGTGGGCAGCGCGCCACCAGCCAGCGATGTGCCTGATCCGCGGGGCACAACCGGCACGCCCATGTCGTGGCAGATTTTAAGAACCGCCGATACCTCGTCCGTATTGGCGGGGAGGACCGCGCAGAGCGGCGGGCATTTATAGGCGGTCAGGGCGTCGCATTCATAGGCCCGCGTTTCGGCGATATCTGAAATCACGGCGTCGCGGGGCAGGACCCCGCACAACCGCTCCACGATCTGATCCTTGCGCGACAGGACGCTGGCATTTGGGGCTGGCATTTCCATGGGGCGACTCCCTATCTGGATGATTGGTAAGTTTATATTACCAATTTTGAGATATGGCAAGTCTAGACTGGAAAGGTTACACGCATCCTATGATTTTGATCGACCATCTGAGCCTTTTAACGCCACTGGATTGGGCCGCTGTGGCCCTGATTATCACTGCGTGGTTCACGATTGGTTGGATGATCGACCGCCCGGATGCAAAACGTCCATCGGTGACCATGCTGATGTCGGCGCGCAGGCGTGAGTGGATGAAGGTTTTCGTGGGCCGCGATCCGCGCATTTTTGACAGCCAGATATTGGGCAGTTTGCGTCAATCGACCGCCTTTTTTGCGTCGACCTGCCTGTTGGCAATTGGGGGTGTGCTGGCGCTTGTGGGCAATACCGAACCATTGCGCGGCCTGTCTGCTGAGGTTCTGGATATGCCGGTTCCGGTATTGATCTGGCAGGTAAAACTGGGGCTGGTGGCGCTGCTTTTGACCAATGGTTTTCTAAAATTTGTCTGGGCGGATCGGGTGTTTGGTTATTGCGCGGTTGTCATGGCATCCGTGCCGAATGATCCTGCTGATCCAAGCGCTTATGCGCATGCGGCCCAGGCTGCAGAGTTGAATATCCGCGCTGCCATTAACTTTAACCGTGGCTTGCGGTCGATGTATTTTGCCCTTGCTGCATTGGCCTGGCTGATCGGTCCGCTGGCCCTGATCGGGTCCACGGCGATTGTCGTCTGGGTGTTGTGGTCACGGGAATTTGCATCGATCCCACGCAGCATTCTGTTAAAGGAGATGTCATGAAATATGCTTTTATCGTTGCGCTGTTGGCCGGTCCTGTGCTGGCTGATGCGCCTGTGGTTGAGGCGGTCAGCATTGATGGCGACCGTGTCAGCGTGACCCTGTCACATCCTGATACCGGCTGGGATCATTATGCCGATGGGTGGGAGGTGCTGGATGCAGACGGTAACAGCCTTGGGGTGCGCGTCCTTGCGCATCCGCATGTGAATGAACAGCCTTTTACCCGGTCCTTAGGCGGCGTCCAGTTTCCGGAAGGTGCGACATCGGTTTTCGTGCGCGCCCGTTGCAATGTGGATGGTTGGTCAGATGAGCTGTTTGAAGTTTCGCTGACCAAGTAGGCGCAACGTTCGGTGGGGTGTGCAACGTGCGGTGATGCAGCATGGGCGCGAATCATGGGTTAACGCTGGTTTTGCTGGGTTTTGGCCGGTCGGCAGCACGTCGGCAAAGCGTCGGCCCAACGTCGGACCCCATCTGCGGATTCACCCCCCTTAATGATACGCACGCTGCAAGTATGAACGCGTCGTTAACTTGTTGATGCGAAAACGGATTACCTCTTATTATTGCCGCATTTTTGTGAGAGACACCTGTGGTGACGCTAAGAGAAGCAGCAGATTGACGCCGCATGCCGGTTTTGAGGTTCAAGAGCCGAGACTGGCGGGCGCTTCAAAGATCATAACGCCAACACCACAGCTACTGATGTTGAGACGGGTTCGCGCGGGGAAGAATTTCCCAATTTCAAATTTCCGGTGTATGCGAAAGGCGTGTAGGCAGTTCTGGCCATGCCGCCGGATTGGTAAGTGAGTAATAGGTAAGATCTTATGGTAAACAGCACAGGCAGTGACGATATTGGTGGCGTCAATCAGTCAGGCGATAACACCTTTGGTAACAATGCGTTTTGGTTTGAGTGGATTGAGTTTACCAACAACCCATCGAACCTGACCCAGGCCGGTTTTGACGTTACCGATGGGTCGATCAGCCCCGGCGCGACGATCTATAATGCGGGCGGCACCGATGATCTGGACGGTCTGGTTGATGATGACAGCGCGAGTGTGCTTGGCAATGATGTGACCGGTGATCGGTCTCACTTTGGTGTCCGGGTTACGACAACACTGAACGTGACCAATGATGGCACCTATCGGTTTGATGTTCGGTCTGATGATGGCGTGTTGCTTTTTGTCGATGGGGTGCCGGTTGTTGATGACGACAGCCTTCATGCACCGCGGACCCGCAGTGGTGAGATTGATCTGGGCACCGGTCAGCACGAGATTGTTATCATTTATTTTGAACGGACCGGTCGCAACGTCCTTGAGGTGGATATTCAAAGCGACGCTGGTGGTGATTATCCAACCGAAATTGCCCTGCAGGATGCGGACGTATCCGCAAATGCCGGTGATGATACTGTCAATGGCCGTGGCGGTGATGACACGATTGATGGCGGCGCCGGTGACGATATTCTGGATGGCGGCGCCGATGATGACACGCTGGATGGTGGTGCCGATGATGACACGCTGACCGGCGGCACCGGTGATGACGTTTTTGTCGTCAGTGACGGGGCCGATACGATCACCGATTTCGGCACTGGTGAGACCGGCACGATTAATGACGGCGACCAGACCAACAATGATTTTGTCGATCTGAGCGGGTTTTACAATGCGACCACCCTGGCGGCGGTGAACGCTGCCGGTCTGGGCGACAATTTCAATTCTGAGATCGAGATGCTGCGTGCCGATGCGGCGGACGGGACCATTGATGGCGTTATTGGCGGTACGGATTACTCTGCCCAGATTGGCGATATCGATCTGACCATTGAAAACGGCGGGGCATCCGTTACCGGGTCTGACCTGACTTTTGACAACACAAATGTCGTCTGTTTCGCCAATGGCACGTTGATCGAAACCGATGCAGGGCCACGGCGCGTTGAAGACCTGGCGATTGCTGATCAGGTCCTGACCTTGCACCATGGGTATCAGCCGCTTCGCTGGATTGGTCGTCGGACCCTTGATGCGATTGATCTTGCCGCCAAACCCGCTCTTTGCCCGATCCATATCGCGTCCGGTGCCTTGGGTGACGGATTGCCCGCGCAGGATCTGGTGGTGTCACCGCAACATCGGGTGCTGGTCCGGTCGGGTATTGCGATGCGCATGTTCGGCACCGAGGAGGTGCTGGTCGCTGCCAAAAAACTGCTGGCGCTGGATGGTGTAGATGTGTTGGCGGATGCAAAATCCGTACAGTATTTCCACATGCTGTTTGACCGCCACCAGATCGTGTTTTCCAACGGTGCGCCGACCGAAAGCCTGTTCACCGGTCCGGAGGCGCTGAATGCGCTAGGCGCAGAGGCGGTGGCTGAGATCGCGGCAATTTTCCCCGAACTGCTGCATGACGCTGCAACGGCCGAGCCTGCAGCATTCATCCCCGAAGGCTGCAAGCAACGCCGCCTTATCTGGCGGCACGCAAAGAACGGGCGTCCGATCGTCAAAGCATAAGGGTGCGGGCCAGCCTTGTCGGCAGGTCCGACAGCTGCCGCTGCCTTGTCAGAATCACGTAGATCCGTTCTAATAGCTGACATTTAATGCGCTATTTTGAACAGAGTGAGTTTGACCAATGGAAGATGAGAATCTGCCTGCCGATACGCAGGACCCGAACCCAGAAGTGCAATCAGAGGATCAGGACCTTGATCCGGTTGGCATGTTGGTGGATGCCTTCATGTGTGGAGATGCCAACACAGCCATTGTATTTGCGGACATGTTTGAAGGCAGGCTGGCCGAACGTCCCGATGACAATCCCGACCTGTTGCCGCTGCGTTTGCTGGTGCGTGGCATTTCCCTTTGGGCCCACGGGCTGCTGAATGGTCTGAATTTCGATCATGGGGCGGCCGGTGTCAGCTTTCGTGATCTGAACGCGCTATTGGCCAACGAATCGGATGAGGTGCTTGAGACGGAAGGCTTTGCGGTGTTTTTCAAAGTACTGCATGTCTTTGCCAAACTGGGTCAACCAATGAGCGCATCCAATGAGGCGGCATTAGTGGCGTCAACAGGTCTGGCAAACCGGGAATTCAACCGCGCCCGCCCCGCCGCCGCAGAGGTGATGGCCCTGGCCATTGACCCGCAAGAGGATGAGTGGCTACGCGCGGTCGCCGCCAATCTGCTGAACGGGTATTTCTTTCAAGGCGCGCTGTTGCATATGCAAAATGCGACGCGGGGCGAAAACCTGCGCCCCGCACAGCGATTTTTTGAGGATATGGGCGCCCAGATCAATGTCCTTAATCACAGTCTTGATATGGAGCCAGAGCAGCGCCAACTTCTTGATGCCCTTGGTTATGTCGCCCTGTCTGCCGAAAAACGGGTCAAGGCCGAGGTGGAGATACAGAACAAGAATTACGATGCTGCAATGGACCTGTTTGACGACATCGGTGATCTGTTTGATCGCGCCTCTGTTGAGCTGCCGACGATTAAAGAACCCGCCGCCATTGCCATGCAGTTCAACAGAATGCGTGACGTTTTCTGGAACTTGTCAGGGTCGTTCCACAAGGCCAAGGAAGGTTTGATCAGGCTCAAGGAACTGGAAGACGATTTAAGCCGTGCATTGGCTGCAAATGAAAACGCGCGTTTGTTACAAAAGGAAAAGGACGCCGAAAACAGTCGATTGTTGGAGAAACTCGCCACCCGCGGATTGCACCTGAATCTGAATAACAAGTCGGTCAATATCGTTGAGAATGAGATTATCAACCAGATCGATATCCGCACCGAAATTTCCCACACCGTTAATGATTGGGCCGCCGATCAGATGCTTGCCATTCTTGATCAATTGCCCGGTTCTGATGCGGTCGAGAAGGCAAAAAAGGACGCCGCAGAAGCCAAGTCAGAGGATGACTTGGGTAAAAAGCTGGGAAAAGTCGCAAGCGTTATCGAAAATTCCGGCAAGCTGATTGATGCGGCTGCGGGTGTTGTCCCTTATGGCAAGCCTATTTTGCTTGCACTCAAGGCGCTTTATGCGGGTTTTTCGGCATTGCGGGCGGATGATGATATCGCAACAGGTGATGACCCGACTACGGTCGCCTAGGGTCCTGATCCTAGCGCAGCTCTGCCGCTGGGATGATCGGGAAGAATGTCCCTTGTGACCGCACCCCGAACCATTGCGTGCCCTTATGGTCGGCCTCTTCCCCGATATCGACCAGCCGGTAGAATGATTTGCGGTCGATCAGCGCCTCAAGATTGGCCCGCACGAGGATATAGGGGGAGGGTTCGCCTGTTTCCGCGTCCCGTTCGACCCGGATCGGGTGGTCGGGTCCGGCGGTGAATGTGTCACCTACATTGGTTTCAAATTCCAGCCCGTCCCCTTTGCGGTTGAAATCCACCGCCACGAATGGCGCGTCATCGACGGTGATGCCGACCTTTTCGACCGGGGTGACCAGCACGTAATCATCCCCGTCCTTGCGCAGGATGGTGGAAAAAAGCCGCACCAGTTCGGCCCGTCCGATGGGGGTTCCCATGTAGAACCATGTGCCGTCACGGGCGATCCGCATGTCCAGATCACCGCAATGGGGCGGATTCCATAAGTGAACCGGCGGCAAACCGCCCTTTTGCGCGGCGCGTGCGCTGGAAGCGAGGCTTTCTGCCGATGGGGTCACAATCTTTTGTGTGTTCATTGTTTTTGCCATTGGGGTTCATGGGATTATCTGTTGGTATGGAAGATATCGTTTAACCGGAGGAATGTCATGGCCAGTGACGCAGATCTTGTCGCCCAAATCGAAACACTGGGCGCAAAGCTGGGTGAGGCCCGCACCAGTATCGCGGCCCGTTTCATCGGCCAGCAGAAGGTTGTGGGCCTGACCCTGACCGCATTAATCTGCGGCGGCCATGCGGTTTTGATCGGGCTGCCAGGCCTTGGAAAGACCCGACTGGTGGATACCCTGTCGACCGTGATGGGGCTTGACGGGAACCGCATTCAGTTCACTCCTGATCTGATGCCTGCTGATATTCTGGGCTCTGAGGTTTTGGAAACCTCTGACGATGGTGCCCGCAAGTTCCGCTTTATCGAAGGTCCGATTTTCTGTCAGTTGCTGATGGCCGATGAGATTAACCGTGCTTCTCCCCGGACCCAGTCTGCCTTGTTGCAGGCGATGCAGGAAAAGGAAGTCACGATTGCCGGGCAGCATCGCCCCCTTGGTGTGCCGTTCCATGTGCTGGCTACCCAGAACCCGATTGAGCAGGAAGGCACCTATCCACTGCCAGAGGCCCAGTTGGACCGTTTTCTGGTCCAGATTGATGTTCCGTATCCGGACCGCGACACCGAAAAGGATATCCTGATCGCCACAACCGGCGTGGAAGAGGCCCAATCGCAGGCCGTGTTCACCGCGCAGGAATTGCTGGATGCCCAGACCCTGCTGCGCCGCATGCCGGTCGGCGACAATATCGTGGAAATGATCCTTGATCTGGTCCGTGCCTGCCGCCCCGATGATGAGAGCGCGCCCGATGCGATCCGCCAAAGTGTCAGTTGGGGGCCTGGCCCGCGAGCGGCACAGGCGTTGATGTTGACCGTCCGCGCTGCGGCCCTGCTGGATGGTCGTTTGGCCCCGTCGGCAGAGGATGTGCGCGCCATGGCGGTGCCAGTGTTGGAACACCGCATGGCGCTGTCCTTTGCCGCTCGTGCCCGGGGCGAAAGCATTCAGGGCATCATCAACGCCACCGCTGATCAGATCACGTCTGTGCCTGCCGCCGCATGACCCAAGCGCTGGCCCTTCGTTCCCAGTCTGAGGATCTGGCGGCGCATCTGCCGCCATTGCTGGCTGAGGCCGAGCATCTAGCGACGACGGTTCTGTTGGGAGATCATGGCCGCAGGCGGGCCGGAACCGGCGATACGTTTTGGCAATATCGTCCGGCGCAGCCGTATGATGCGGCCCGCAGCATTGATTGGCGTCGGTCCGCCCGGTCGGATGCGAATTTTGTGCAGGACAAGGAATGGCAGATTGCCCAGTCGATTGTCCTGTGGGTCGATCAGGCCGCATCGATGGCGTTTCGGTCTGCCGATAATCTGCCGACAAAGGCGACCCGCGCCCGCACGCTGGCCCTTGCCATTGCGATCCTGCTGATCCGGGGGGGCGAACGCGTTGGCCTGACCGGCCTGCGCCTGCCGCCGCGCCGGGGTGCTGCGCAACTGATGCAGATGGCGCAATTGCTGTCGCAGGATGATGAGGTTGATTACGGCGCACCGGAAGCGCAGGGCATGTTGCCCCATTCCCGCGCCTTTTTCGTCAGTGATTTTCTGCATGATCTGGCACTGGTCGAGGATGCGTTACTGCGTGCTGCTGATCGCGGTGTGCGCGGTGCGCTGTTGCAGGTGCTGGACCCGCAGGAAGAGGTGTTTCCCTTTGATGGCCGCACGATTTTCCAATCCATGTCCGGCACGATCCAGCATGAGACGATGAAAGCCGGTGATCTGAAGGCCCGTTATCTGGACCGTCTTGCCGCCCGCAAGGACCGGTTGCAGCACTTGGCCCGCACTACTGGCTGGCAATTTCATACCCATCATACCGGCGAGAGCGCGACAGGTGCTTTGCTGTGGCTTTACGGCGCGTTGGAGCGGCACGCCTGATGTGGTCTATTGGTCCTCTTGGCTTTGCGGCCCCCTGGTTGCTTTTGGGCGTGATTGCCCTGCCGATCCTCTGGATTCTGTTGCGTGCTGTCCCGCCCGCCCCGATCCGCCGCCGCTTTCCCGGGGTTGCCCTGCTGTTGGGTTTGCAGGATGACGAAAACCAGACCGACCGCACCCCATGGTGGCTGCTGTTGCTGCGCATGTTGGCGGTGGCTGCTGTGATCATCGGTTTTGCCGGGCCGGTGTTGAACCCGCAGGCCGCCCGTGACGGTGATGGTGATCTGGTGATTGCATTGGATGGCACATGGGCCGGTGCTGCCACATGGCAGGCCAAGATTGACCGGGTCGAGATTTTGTTGCAAGAGGCTGCCCTTGCCGATCGTCGGGTGGCCGTTGTCAGCCTGACTGATTTGCCGGTGGCCGATCTGCCCTTTGCAGCCCCGTCCGACTGGCAAAACCGTTTGCCCAATCTGCAACCAAAACCATGGCAACCTGCGGACCCTGCTGCCTATTTCGCGGGGCAGGAGGGCGGGTTTGAAACCTTCTGGATTTCCGATGGGTTGGATTACCCGGCCCGCGACGCCTTGTTGGCCAGTTTCGAGGCCGCCGGTAATGTCACGGTGTTCCAGACCCCGCGCCAGACGATTGGCATGCGCCCCGCCCGGTTTGAAGACGGGCAGGTTTTGGTATCTGCGACCCGTACGCCGGTGGGCAATCCGTTTGAAACTGTTGTCACAGCCATTGGTCTTGATCCCGCAGGGGTGGAGCGCCAGTTGGCGACAGTGCCATTGCTTTTTGAATCCGGCGATGCGGTGGCTGAAACGGCGATGGTTCTGCCCCCTGAGCTGCGCAATCGTATCACCCGGTTTGAGATAACCGGTGCCCGCAACGCCGGTGCCGTCAGCCTGACCGATGATGCGCTGAAACGACGCGAGGTTGCGTTGATTGCGGGCCGTGATGATCGCGAAGGGCTCGAGCTGCTGTCGCCGCTTTATTACCTGAACGAGGCGTTGGAACCCACGGCCGATATCATTGACGGCGCGTTGGAGGACATCCTGCTGGCCAACCCGGATGTGATTGTTTTGGCCGATGTCGCAATCCTGACCGATATTGAGGCTGATGGCGTTGCGGAATGGGTTGAAAAGGGCGGAATGCTGCTGCGCTTTGCCGGGCCGCGCTTGGCCGCATCCGACCTGGGGCGCAATGATGAGGACCCTTTGCTGCCGGTGCGCCTGCGATCAGGTGGGCGCAGCGTGGGCGGCGCGATGAGTTGGGGTGAACCCAAGGCCCTTGCCCCGTTTGACGAGGACAGCCCGTTTTTTGGTCTGCCCGTGCCGGATGATGTGACCGTCACCAGCCAGGTCATGGCGCAGCCCGACCCGACGCTGGCCGAAAGGGTCATTGCACAACTGGCCGATGGCACCCCGCTGGTCACCCGCAAGACCAGCGGTGAAGGGCAGGTTGTGCTGGTTCATGTCACCGCCAATGCCGAATGGTCCAGCCTGCCCCTGTCGGGTCTGTTTGTGCAGATGCTGGAACGTCTGGCTGTGTCCACTCGGCCCGCTACCCCTGATGCCGCCGAATTGGAAGGCACGACATGGCAGCCCAACAAAACCTTGGATGCGTTTGGCCGTCTGGATGATGGCAGTGATCTGCCTGGTGTCGCGGGTGAGCTGCTGGGCGAGGGCGTGCTTGGCCCCGATTTGCAGCCCGGTCTGTATGCTGGCGGCGACCGGCAATTGGCCATTAATGTGATCAAAGAGGATACGATGTTGAACACTGCCCAATGGCCCGCCCGGATTGCTGTGGAAGGCATGGCAGTTATGCGCGAAACCGCATTGAAAGGCTGGCTGCTAAGCGCAGCGCTGTTGCTGTTGATGGTTGATGTGCTGGCCTCTTTGGCGGTTGGTGGCCGGTTGCGTGGGCCGCGTGCGGATGTTGCCGCCGTGCTGGCATTGCTGCTGCTCGCCGCCCCTGATCCGGCTAGCGCGCAAAGCGATGATTTCGCCATTCGTGCGACGTCCGATGTTGTGCTGGGTCATGTGTTGACCGGGGATGCGCAGACCGATGAGGTCGCCGAGGCCGGTTTGCGGGGCATTTCGCAAACCCTGTTTCGCCGCACGTCGATTGAACCGGCAGAGCCGTTAGGTGTGAACCTTGAAACCGATGAACTGGCGTTCTTTCCGTTCCTTTACTGGCCGGTCACTGCTGATCAGCCCCTGCCAAGCCGCGAGGCTTATGGCAAACTGAACCGTTATCTGCGTTCTGGCGGGATGATCCTGTTTGATACCCGCGATGCCGATACGGCCCGATTTGGGTCGGGGTCGCCCGAGGGGCGCAAGTTGCAGGTCATCGCCCGGTCGCTGGATATTCCCCCGTTGGAGCCGATCCCATCCGATCACGTGCTGACCCGCACATTCTATCTGTTGCAGGATTTCCCGGGCCGTTATGCCAGTCGCGATGTCTGGGTCGAGGCGGCCCCGATTGACGCTGTCCAGATCGAAGGCATGCCGTTTCGCAACCTCAATGACGGGGTGACACCTGTGATTGTCGGCGGCAATGACTGGGCGCGCGCCTGGGCTGTGACCCCCAGCGGATCGCGGATGTTTCCGGTGGGGCGCGGTATGGCCGGTGAGCGTCAGCGCGAGATTGCCCTGCGTTTTGGCGTCAATGTGATTATGCATGTGCTGACCGGCAACTATAAGTCTGATCAGGTCCATGTGCCTGATCTGCTGGATAGGCTGGGCCAATGACGGGCACGTTGATCCTTGATCCATTGGTGCCGTTGTTGGTGCTTGGTCTTGTTACCGGGCTGGCGGCAATTGGGTTTGCTTTAGCCATCTGGCGTCGTTTGCCAGGCTGGTGGCTGCGTGGGCTGGCGGGGCTTGCCCTGCTGACCGCACTGGCCAATCCCGCCATTCAGCAGGAAGACCGCGAACCGCTATCTGATATCGTGATGCTGGTCGTTGACGAAAGCGCCAGCCAACGCATTGCTGACCGCCCCGGCCAGAATGCAGCCGCGATTGCCAATGTCGAGGCTGAGATTGCCCGCCGACCGGGCGCGGAGTTGCGGGTCGTCACCTTGGGTGACGGAGAAGGCGATGCCGGTACGGCCCTAATGACGGCCCTGTCAGAGGCGATGGCCGAAGAACCGCAAGGCCGGATCGCCGGGGTCATTCTGCTGAGCGATGGGCGTTTGCATGATCTGGACCGCGCGCCGCGCCTGCCTGCGCCGCTGCACCTGTTGTTGACGGGGCAGCCCGATGACTGGGATCGCCGCCTTGTTGTCGAAAATGCTCCTGCTTTTGCTATTCTGGGCGAACAGGTCAGTTTGATACTGCGCATCGAAGATCAGGGGCAAGCGCCCGCAACAGATACTGTTGATCTTGCGATTTCGATTGATGGCGATACACCGCTGGTGCTGCCTGTACCGGTGGGGCAGAATATCGACCTGCCGATCGAGCTGCCGCATGGCGGGATGAATGTGCTGCAATTCACCATCCCCGAGGCCGAGGGTGAGTTGACCAATCGCAACAACAGCGCCGTGGTCCAGATCAACGGTGTGCGTGACCGGTTACGTGTGCTGCTGGTATCGGGTGAACCGCATCCCGGCGAACGGACCTGGCGGAACCTGCTGAAATCGGATTCGGCGGTTGATCTGGTCCATTTCACCATTCTGCGCCCGCCAGAAAAGCAGGATGGTGTGCCGGTGAATGAACTGTCATTGATCGCCTTTCCGACCCGCGAATTGTTTTTGGAAAAGATCCATGATTTCGATCTGATCATTTTTGATCGCTACCGTCGTCGCGGAATTTTGCCCGGTGAATATCTGGATAATATCCGGGAATATGTAGAGCAGGGCGGTGCTGTCCTGATATCCTCAGGCCCGGAATATGCTGCGGCTGAGAGCATCTATCGCTCGCCCCTAGGAACAATCCTGCCCGGTGCGCCCACCGCACGTGTGTTCGAAGAAGGCTTTCAGCCGCAGATTACGGATATCGGCCAGCGTCACCCCGTGACCGAAGGCTTGGAGGCGTTTTCGCCCGATCCTGATAGTGATGGTCCGGGCTGGGGCCGCTGGTTCCGTTTGATTGACGTACTGGTCCCGCAAGAGGCGACAACGGTGATGTCCGGCCTGGATGACCGTCCTTTGCTTGTGTTGAACCGGATCGGTGATGGCCGCGTGTCCCTGATGACGTCAGATCAAAGTTGGTTGTGGGATCGTGGGTACGAGGGCGGTGGGCCGCAACTGGAATTGCTACGCCGTCTGGCGCATTGGATGATGAAAGAGCCCGAGCTTGAGGAAGAGGCGCTGTGGGTGGAACCAGCGGGACAGACGATGCGGGTGATCCGCCGGACCCTTGATCTGGAAACCGGTGATGTGACCGTGACCCATCCGGACGGGTCCGAGACAGTGCTGGAACTGCAAGAGGTGTCGCCGGGGCGGTTTGAAACCTTGTGGCAGGCGCCTGAGATCGGCCTATACCGGTTGGATGATGGCGAAGAAACCAGCGTCATCGCGCTGGGCCCCTCCGCCCCGCGCGAGTTTGAGCAAACCATTGCGGCGTCTGATCTGTTGGAGCCGTTGGTGACCGGGACAGGTGGCGGGGTCAGGGTGGTGTCGGATGGTGATATCGATATTCGGAATGTGCGCGAAGGTCGTCCCGCTGCGGGCCGTGGCTGGATCGGCATTACACCGCGCGGGGCGTATCGGACGGCCGATATCAGTATCACGCCGCTATTGCCCGCCTGGGCATGGCTGTTGCTGGCTTCGGTATTGATTGTTGGTGCATGGCTACGCGAGGGGCGGCGGTAGGCAATTTCTGTTTCAGAAATTGACTTCAAATCCTGTAACAGGATTTGCGCGCAGACTTTCTGTGAAAGTTTGCCACCCTAATATCCGGTCAGATCGCGGTCGGAGAAACCCGTGCGTGCGTCAATATCAGTCCCCAGAATGGCGCCCAGCACATGGTTCATCGTGGTTCGGTCACTGTCGAAACCCCGATGTGTCTTGCTGTTTGTGATCTTGTTATCGCGCCCAGCAAAATAAACCTGATGCTGTTTGGCCAACGCAATCGGCTTCTCGCCTGTCAGGCTGTTTTCCATGCCTAAAACCTGCGTTCCGCATTGGTCAGCGATGGCGTTGGTAACCAGATAGAGCAGCGATTTGCTGTAGACATCGACGCTGTCTGCCCGTTCGCGCGCATCGATCAGACTGTATTGATTGACCCGCTGAATGATCGTGCCGATATGCGGTTTGATTTCGGTTTTGTAGATTTCTGCACTGCATGCCGGGGACATCAGGCTACATGTTTCGAATTTTAATCCAGCCAGTTTCATCTGTGGCAGGATGGACGATAATAAGTGCACCCCCGCGCTGTGGCTGATGAAATGCAGCTTTAGCGGCTTGTCCTTGCGGTTTTGCGTGCCTTTCAGGAGCCTGTGCAATGCGGCGGCCCCTTGGCTGCCTTTGCCAAATCCCATTTCACCGCTGCGCACCAGATCCCGCCAGAGTTTGCGGCCCAACGGACGGGCGAGCGCCTCCAACCCTTCGTCGATCCGTTCTTCTGACGTGCCCATCCGCGCCTTGGCTTTGCGTAGCAGATCCTTGATCACGTCATTGATTTCGGTGTTAAAGGCCGTTTCCCACATCACATGGATCGGATAAATGCCATTGCGTTTGAATACCGGTTTCCACGCCCTGATCCGTTTGGCCACCGCGAATTTATCCTGCATCGCCCCGTGAGTGATGATTACGGCGTGCTGGTAGTCCTGCATCTGTTCGCGCAAATCTGGATCATCGCAGGTGGATTGAGGGTCGCTGAGGAACTTGGCCGTTGCGGCAATGCCGTCAGGCGTGCTGGCATAGCGTCCCGTGCCAAACAGGTCCCCGTCGTCGATATGCAGGAAATGCCCGTTGATATCCTGTCTGCGCGGGGCGAGCGATTTGCTTGCCTCGGCCTTCCCTGATTTCAGCCGGGCGTGGTTGCGGGCGAATTTGATCTCAAACGCGTTGGGCGATGAAATGGCCAGCCGCAGCGCCCATGCATCCACGACGTTTTCGGCCCAATCCGCATAGGACCAAAGCGCCAGACCGGGCTGCCCCAGATATCCGCCCCAGCCCCGCCCAAAAGAGTTTTGGATGATGAACCCGTCCCGGTCATAACCGACGATGGCAAAGGCGTGCCGCCCTTCAAATCGGTTAACTGGGGTGATCACCCCGTCTTCGGGATTGGCCCAGCCCGAATGGATGTCAGCCGAGGCGATAATTGCCCCTGCCTCGTTGATGGCAGTATGATAATCGTTGATTTCATGGTTCAGCCGGTAATAAGCGCCCAATGTAATTTCGCGCGCTTCCCGGGCGCGCTGGACTGACAGTTCCCAAGCTTCGGGATTTCCGTCTGATGGAAAGAATGCGGCGTTTTCTTCAAGACAGACGCCGTTGTGATAAAACCCTTTCAAGGCCCCACGGATGGTTGAACCGGAATAGTTTTGCCCTGGGGTATCATCATGCAGCTTGGCCATTTCATAAAGCATCCGCGTGCTGACCTTGCGTGCCTGATCGCCAAAGAGGTGGCGGCATTGCTGGTCTACCACCGCTGCCAACGCAAAGCCGGTGCAGGCCCCTTCGCCATGTTGGTTGCGAATATAGTCGGGGCCAATCTGTGGCAGTTTTGTCTGATCAAGCTGGATCAGTGCAGGCCTGTAATACCTGTCGCGCAAGTCTGTCATGTCGGGCAGGACATCGAGTTTGCGTGCCTCTGTGGCGGCGTGGATGGTGGGGATTTTTGACATCGGTTTCCGGGGCCTTTTGACCCGCCCGGCGCAAGGTGGCCGGGCGGAATGCTGAGGTTCAGGCCATCAGGCCAGCCATGGTCAGCATCTTGGGGAAGTCGGTGATCGCATTGCCGCCGATGGCGACATCTGCGGGTGTCCAACTTCCGTTACCGCTGCCTTCGTGCCAGTAGGACTGGTCATCCTGAATGATCAGGCCGACCAGTGTCTCTGCCACGATCCGGCTGCCCAATGGGCCAAGCGTGTCGCCTGTGGTGACTTCCGCCTCGCGCAGGATGTAGTACCAAAGCGGCGTCGCCTCTGTCATGCCACCACTCGCGACGGCACCCCCGGCTGGCCCACTGCCCAGAACATCGGGCGACAGCACGTCGATGCCATCGGCCGGTTGTGCCGGGTCAGGCATCTGCCCGCCGCAATCGGGCACATAGGACACTTTATGCGCTGCGGCCTCGACGCTTGGGCCATCGGCGGCGTCAAAGTCATTGACCGCCTTCACCATGGCCTGCCCGGTGGGGATGTTCATCCGGTGCGACCGGCGCAGGTTCCGTTCGGCCAGGAAACGCAGAATACGGCCAAGTTCGCCAGCATCGTCGCTTTCCTTGAACATATCGGTCAGCGGTGGTGCCAGTTGCGTGTCGATCTTGCGCGCCACATGGTCAGGCTGATCTGGGTTGTCCTTGGCAAAGCGTGACCAATCGATGGGCCAGTTAGACGGGAGCTGTTCGAACGGAATCCCGATTGCCGTTTCACCAAGCCGGTCGCCACCGGTAAAGGAAAACAGTTCCATAAAGCTGGCGCGCCGGGCACCTCCATCGGCGGGGCGGCCGAAGTTCTTGTTATGGTCATAGGCTGACCGCACCATCGAATGCCCAAAGCGGAAGGCCGCCACAGAAAATTCAAGCGGCAGCGCCAGTTCATCTGCTGTGGCCCCGACGCGGGCGCGGAATTCAGCGTACATGGGTGCGCCTGCCACCTTGACCGCATCGACAACCGATGGCTGACAAATCCGGGGCAGGTATTGGTTCACGACCAGCCATTGATAGGTCAGGGTTGTGCGCCGCTTGGCCTCTTGAAACCGGGCATCATCATCGGGGATGTCGGCCTTGAGCCCGTCAGCGATGGCATTGTGGAACCGCAGGAAGGACAGATGCAACTGTGCAACCAGCAGGTTTTCATCATTGCGCCCGTCACCGATCATCGCTCGCGAGCGTTTGACCACACCGCCATCGATGAACCCTTTCTTGAAATCATCATCTGGCAGCGCCTCAAGATCGGCCAGGGTCAGGCCGGAGGCCGGATCATCAATCATGTCGCCAAGGCGTGGCAGGTCGGCCATCCCGTCAGCGGGTAGATCAAGATCACCGCCCACTGGTGCAAGCCCGCCAAGCCGCATCTTGGCCCGGTCATCCGGGTCGCGCAGCGCGTCGCGGGTTTTGATCGTAAAGGGCGTGTGGCTGGGCCCTTCGCCATAAAGGCTATCGAGCCGCAGGCTACCATTGCGCAAGTTGACGATATTGCTGACCACCTCGGCCCGGTCGAGCGGTTCGACAATCGGCCCGGTCATTTCCGAGATCGGATTCGGTTGTGGCGCGTCACGATCGGTGTTGGCGGTGATGTCATGGTCGATGAACTGACCAAAATAAGTAAAGAGCGGCGGGATTGACGAATCTGCCCCGACTGGGTCATCAGCGGCTTCGGTCATTGCCTCGGCCAGTGCCTTGAGCGCGCCGGTGACATCGGAACCGGTCATCCCGTCAATTTCTGGCATCATGTAGCCGAAACTTTGGGCGTCGGTGCCTGACAGGCCCGCCTCTGTGCGGCCGTCGCGGGCGATATCGCCCATCTTGGCACCGGGGGCGACTTCAGTGAGGCGACGTGTCCCGCCCGGGGTTGTCCCGGATTCAGTTGCGCCGTCAGTTGGCAACAAAAACCGTTGCCCGTGCTTTTCTGCATATAACATTGAACTATCCTTTTACCTTGCTTGAAAATATTGCTTGGGTTTGTCCAAATCCTCCTTTCTGGTGTGGCCTGGACTAGCCTTGGGTCAGCGCATTGCGAATGGCAGGAACCCAATGCGCGTAGTTGCGGGTACGAAATTCACCCGCAAAATGAAGTCCGGCGATCGCACCGCCATCGATGCTCATTGCCGAAATGGGTGACCCCGAAGATCCGCCTAATGTGGTGGCTTCGTGGGTAAAGATGTGACCGCGTGCATCGCCGGGAAAATGCCCGGGTGAGAATTTGATGCGCCCGGGGGATAGCCGTTTCACCCCGAATTGGTCACCTATCAGCGCCTCAATCAAAGCGCGTGAAATCGTATTTTCGTTGCCATCGTCACCGTCTGATACCCAGCTGCCAGCAGGGCGGACCGGGTGGCCGACGTTAAAGAATGATCCATCGTTAAGGATTGCATCGGTATGGGATGCATCGGCCATGATCAGCGGGTCAGGCAGGGTTTGCCCGGTTGCCGGGGCCAGTTCGAACACCGCGGCGTCCAGCAAGGACGGGTGTACATTGCCTGCAATCAAATCAGGGCTGGCCCATGCGACATGATCGATCTTGACCACCTTGGCGGGGTCGGGTTGTCCACCCGCCTCAACCGCGAAGTCGACGAAGAAATCAGTGCTTAGGTGCCATTCCCCGTCAAAGAACATGCCCATGTCTTCCAGCACATGTTTGGCGGTGGCGACCTGTGTAGGGCTGATCATCCAGGCGGTGCCGAAAACGGAGTTTTGCGAACGATCATGCCCGCGCAGGATACGCCCCGTACTGGCGATGGTTTGACGGATGGTCGCTTCGCGGTCCTTAAGCTTGCTTGCCCATTTACTATCGATCAGTCGCTGATCTGTCAGATCGATAAAGCCGTCCTTGACGTACGCCGCTGGTCGGGTGCCATCAATCAGCACAAAGGCTTCGGTATGTAGGGCGCTGTCGGTGGGCAAGGGCGTTTCGTCCTTTTCACCGCCGAGTAGTTCCAGCGATTGTCGAATGCCGAACAGGAAATTGTCAGCCTCTGCCTGGCTGATCGGCACGGCGGGGTTCTCGACCGCTTTTTTGGTCAGTTCTTCCTTCAGCCATTCCAGCCGCGCCTTTTGTGCATCGGCGCTGAAGTCTTGATCGTCCAGCCTTTCGCGCAACTGACCAACAGTTGCCGGGGTATCCTCTGCGGTGGAAAATGGCACGTCGGGCTGCGCATTCAGCCCACTTTCGATGGCAGGTGCGGCGGGCAGGCGTTTTTTCAGCTCTTGCCGGAACCTGTCGGCTACCAGCGCGTAGCGTCTGTCATCAAGATGGATTTCATTGTGCCAGTGGTTCGGCTTATCCCCGATATCGGAGACGTCCACATGTATAAGTTTGCCATCAAATTCGCCGCGCGCGGCAAGGCCGGACAGCGTTTGATTGAACCGTGCGACCATCAATTTGATGATCTCGTGTTGCAGCGCCTTTGGGATGCCCTTTGCCCGCAGCGGTTTTTCGATCCATTTGCCGTTGCGCGGGAAGGCGGGCCCGTAGCCGTGGATCAGCATCAGGGCATGGGGCAGGGCAGTGTGAACCTTGCGGAAAAGCTTCAGGTATTCTTCGACTATCTTGTCCAAGAAAGCCTGAAACCGTGCGCCCACGAGGTCGTGGGCGGTGTCGCCGACCATCGGATCCTCGATCAGTTTGGCGATCTGGCCTTTGTCGAACAGGTCGTTGCCGCCTGCCGACAACAACAGGGCCGACGCGCCTTCGCGCTGCATGTGAAAGACGATCTCGCGTTGCCGCCGGATGTCTTTCAATTCATCCCCTGCCGCGCCCAGACTGAGGATGGCGTGGTCTTTCATCAGGTGATCAATCGTGTCTTGCAGGGTCGTGGGGTATTGAAACCAGCTATCGCCTTCGGACACGATCCGGTGTCCACGCCAGCCGCGTGATATCCGGCGCCGGTACTTGTGATGGCGGCGGGCGCGCATAAATGCGTTGGCCAGCCCCATCCCAACGCCACCTTCGGGTTGCGGTGGAATGTTGGTCACCAAAGCCCGGTTTGGCGCAAGTTCCGGCGCGAAGCTGTCGGGTCTTTCAACCTCGACCATATATTGCAGATAGTGGTTTAGATCTTCGTCAGAATCACGAAGACGCATCATCAATTCGCCATATGAAATTGGCGGAAGTACCTGATTGGACACAATAATAATCCCAAATCAACTATGTAAAAGCCGTATCGTTTAATAAAATCAACCTAGCACGCAAATCGTGATTTGAACAGAGGGCTGATTTTCGGCGTATTGTTTCGCATTTTTCAACGTGCATTTCGGATGCTGTATTGGCATGTTGATCTGCACCCTTTTTGGACGGTTGGACACTTTGGTGAGACTCAGCATTCATGCGCATTTGCAGTACCACGCTCCGCAGCCATGCGACCTGTTATTGCAGGTGGCTGTTGCCGATTACCCCGGCCAGATTGTGCAAAGAACCGATCTGAACGTGGTTGGCCAAGCCCCGCAGCATGTTGTCGCCGGTGAGGGCGGGATTGGGCAGCGTGTTTGGATGCAGGTCGATGGTGCATTCAAGGCGGATTACCGTGCTGACGTTGCTGTGACACGCGGCGCAGTTGATTTCGCTGCATTGGCGCAGGTGCCATTATCTGCCTTGGATGCCGCTGTGATTGGTTACCTGATGCCGTCACGCTATTGTTTTCCAGAGGATTTCTTTGATTTCGTGGTACAACAATTTCCCGGTCTGCGTGGTGGGCCGCGTGTGGCGGCGATGGTGGAATGGATCGGACAGAATTTTACCTATGATGCGTTCGCCACCCAGCCCAATACGACGGCGACCGACAGTTTCGCGACCCGTCGCGGCGTGTGCCGTGATTATGCCCATGTGCTGATCGCGATGTTGCGCGCCGTTGGCATCCCCGCCCGGATCATCAGTGCCTATGCCCCTGCGGTGACCCCGCAGGATTTTCATGCCGTGGTTGAGGTTTATCTGGACAATGCCTGGCATCTTGTCGACCCCACGGGAATGGCCAACGCCGCTGATATTGCGGTGGTCGGTGTCGGGCGCGATGCGGCTGACATTTCTTTCATGACATCATATGGGTTGATGGAGCTGCAAGAACAGGCAGTGACTGTGTCTAAATCCTAGATTCTTAACAATTTCTGCCCAATCGCTTGCTCGCTACGCAAGAACCGCTAGGGTTGGGGGATGACTGAAAAAAGACAGCATTTTGATGAGATGCTTCTGGATGGGGATGGGGTGCGGCAGCCCTATGACGCGTATCAGGAGTGGTTTTTCAACGAAGACCCAACCCGGCTGACCAAGAAGTCGAAAGAGGCAGAGGCTTTCTTTCGCCGCACGGGGATCACCTTCAACGTCTATGGGCAGGAAGAGGCGCAGGAACGCCTGATCCCATTTGATCTGATCCCAAGGATCATTTCCAACCGCGAATGGACGCGCCTGTCCAAAGGGATTGAACAGCGGGTGCGTGCGATCAATGCGTTTTTGCATGACATCTACCATCGTCAGGAGATTTTGCGCGCGGGCGTTGTACCGCCGCATCTGATTGCCCAGAACGACGCGTTTCTGCCGCAGATGATCGGCATGTCGCCCCCCGGCGGTGTCTATACCCATATCGTTGGCACCGATATCGTGCGCACCGGCGAGAATGAGTTTTTCGTGCTTGAGGATAACGCGCGCACCCCGTCTGGTGTGTCCTACATGCTGGAAAATCGCGAGACGATGTTGCAAATGTTCCCGGAGCTGTTCAGCCAGAACAAGGTGCAGCCGGTCAGCGATTACCCCAAGAACCTGCGCCGGTCATTGGCGGCCTGTGCGCCTGCGGGCTGCAACGGCAAGCCCACAGTTGCCGTGCTGACCCCGGGCATCCACAACTCCGCCTATTTCGAACATTCCTTCCTTGCCGATCAGATGGGGGTGGAACTGGTGGAGGGTCACGATTTGCGCGTCGTTGATGGCCGCATCGCCATGCGCACCACCCAAGGCTATCAGAATATTGATGTGCTTTATCGTCGTGTCGATGATGATTTTCTGGATCCGCTGAACTTTAACCCGGATTCGATGCTGGGCGTGCCGGGCATCATGGATGTGTATCGTGCAGGCGGGATCACGATTGCCAATGCGCCGGGGACGGGCATTTCGGATGACAAGGCGATTTATTCCTATATGCCAGAAATCGTTGAGTTTTATACCGGCGAGAAGGCCATATTAAAGAATGTCCAGACCTGGCGGTGTTCAGAACCGGAGGCGTTGCAATATGTTTTGGACAACTTGTCGGAACTGGTGGTGAAAGAGGTCCACGGCTCTGGCGGGTACGGCATGTTGGTGGGCCCTGCGGCCAGCAAAAAGGAAATTGCCAGTTTCGCCGTCAAGCTGAAGAAGAACCCCAGCAACTACATCGCCCAACCCACCTTGTCGCTGTCCACAGTGCCGATCTTTGTCAAGAAGGGTTTGTCGCCGCGCCATGTGGACTTGCGGCCATTTGTGCTGGTGTCCCCCAAAGAGGTGAAGATCACGCCGGGCGGGTTGACCCGTGTGGCGTTGAAGGCCGGGTCATTGGTGGTCAATTCCAGCCAGGGTGGCGGCACCAAAGACACCTGGGTTCTGGAGGACTGACGCCATGCTAGGAAAAACCGCAGGTGGCCTTTACTGGATGTTCCGCTTTCTTGAACGGGCAGAAAATACCGCCCGTCTGGTCGAGGCGGGGTTTCGCATTGCCCTGACCCGATCCAGCGACAGCGCGTCGGAATGGAAATCCGTTGTCACAACCGCCGGTGTGCGCAATGGCTATATGGAGAAGTATGACAGCTTTGCCGGTCCCACCGTCATTGACTATCTGTTGCGCGACACGGCCAACCCGTCAAGTGTGATGTCGGTGATTGAAAATGCCAGGATGAATGCCCGGCTGGTGCGCACCGTGCTGACGACCGAGGTTTGGGAGGCGGTGAATGAAAACTGGATGACGCTGAAAGAGGCGCTGCGCCGTCCGATCAGGGAGACCGAACTGCCCGGTATTCTGGGCACGATCCGCCAGCAGAGCGCATTGGTGCGCGGTGCCATGCATGGCACGATGATGCGCAATGACATCTTTGATTTCGCCCAGATCGGGACGGCCCTCGAAAGGGCTGACAACACCGCCCGGATCATCGATGTGAAATATTACACGCTGCTGCCATCGGCCAGTTTCGTCGGCTCTCCGCTGGACAATGTGCAATGGGAAACGATCCTGCGGTCGGTATCGGCCCACCGGTCGTTTCGCTGGCTTAATCAGGATGACATGAATTCATCCAACATTGCCGACTTCCTGATCCTAGACAGCCGTTTTCCCCGCTCGTTATCGTTTTGCAGCCGGAATCTCGACGAGAATCTTGGTTTCTTGGCCAAGGATTATGGCGTGCGGATGCCTTGTAATGATTTGGTCGAGCGCCAGCGTGACAAGTTGCGCGCCCATACGATCGGGTCGATTTTTGACGAAGGGCTGCACCAGTTTATTGGCGCATTCATCCGCGACAACAATGCGATCGGGATGCAGATCGAACAGGATTACCGGTTTAACGGATAGGCGCATGAAACTGAACATCACACATACAACCAGCTATTCCTATGACGCCCCGGTGTCCTACGGTTTGCAGCAGGTGCGCCTGACCCCGGTGACCAATGCGCAGCAATCGGTGCTGCGCTGGGATGTATCCGTTGAGGGCGGGCGGGCAGAGCTTTCCTTTGCCGATCACTACAAGAACGAAACGATCCTGGTGCAGGCTGATCCCGGTGTGCAGGAGGTCAGGATTACCGCCAGCGGCGAGGTCGAAACCAGTGATGGTACCGGCGTCTTGGGTAAGGTTTATGGCACTGCACCCTTGTGGCTGTTCCAACAACAGACCGGCCGCACGGCGCCGGGCCGGGGCATTCGCAAACTGGCCAAAACCGTGCGCGGCCCCGATGATGCGCTGAATGATCTGCACGCCTTGTCAGCCGCCATTTTGGAGGCGGTACCTTACACAATTGGTGAAACGGCAGCAGGCACGACAGCAGAAGAGGCGCTCGGCGCGGGTGCTGGTGTTTGTCAGGACCACGCCCAGATTTTCATCGCCGCCGCGCGCGCGGCCGGTATTCCCGCCCGTTATGTCAGCGGCTATCTGATGATGAATGACCGCGTTGATCAGGATGCCACCCATGCCTGGGCGGAAGCGCATGTGGAGGGTCTCGGTTGGGTCGGTTTTGATGTCTCGAACGGGATTTCGCCGGATGAGCGTTATGTGCGCGTGGCTATTGGCCGCGATTCCCGCGAAGCTGCCCCGATTACTGGTATGCGCCTTGGTAACGCTGCGGAATCGATGATTGTCGCGCTGCAAGTCCAGCAGTAAGGTGCGCCAACACTGACTATCCTGAACCGGATTTCGAAATGACTTACTGCGTCGGCCTGCGTTTGGACAAAGGCCTTGTTTTTATGTCGGACACCCGCACCAATGCCGGGGTCGACAATTTTTCCGTCACAAAGAAGATGTTTACCTGGGATGTGCCCGGTGAACGTGTGATCACCCTGATGACCGCCGGTAATCTGGCCACGACGCAGGCCGTGATCAGCCTGCTGGAGGAACGGTCAAAAGCATCGTCTGATCGTAACCCGACCATCCTTGAATTACCCACGATGTTTCAGGTCGCCCGCCTTGTTGGTGCCACTTTGAAAGAAGTGATTGATGAAAGTGCCCCAAGTGGGGCAGAATCCAGCAGCAAGTTTCGTGCCTCCATCATCGTGGGCGGTCAGATCAAGGGCGGTAATCCGACCCTGTTTCTGGTTTATCCCGAAGGCAATTTCATCGAAGTCACCGACGATTCCCCGTTTTTTCAGATTGGTGAGACGAAATATGGCAAGCCCATCATCGTGCGCGCCTATGAGCCTAACATGAGCTTTGAAGATACCGTCAAGCTGCTGATGGTGTCCTTTGACAGCACGATTAAGGCGAACCTGTCAGTTGGCCTGCCGCTTGATCTGCAAGTCTATGCCCGCGACAGTTTCAAGCCGGGTGCCAGCGCCCGGATCGCAGCGGATGATGATTACTTCCAATCGGTTTCGGAAGGATGGGGCGATGCGTTGCGCAATGCGCTGGCGCATCTGCCGCCATATCGGTTCTAGCCTTCGATCTGACTGGCCATGATTGCGATGGCCTTTTGATAGACCCCGGCCGCATTCCATTCCTCGATCACCGCAAAATTTGGCTGACCTTCTTGATAGCCGGCACCAGGCCGCCAGCCCTTTTGCCGCAGGAAGTTGGCGGTGGAGGCGAGCGCGTCGGTCTGATTCGTCAAATCGACGACCCCGTTGCCATCCCCATCATAGCCATAGGCGATCACATTGCCCGGCAGGAACTGGGTATGGCCCAGTTCACCATGCATCGCACCGATGGAATTGGATGACAGGCTGCCCTGATCGACCAGTTTCAAGGCAGCAATGGCGTGGCCCGTGAAAAAATCCGACCGCCTGCAATCATAGGCCAAGGTTGAAATCGCCGAGACGACATTGGCGTCACCCATAAAATTGCCAAAGCCGGTTTCCATTCCGTGGATGGCCACGACAACCGCAGCGGGCACACCAAACACGTTTTCGATGGATGCGTAAAATGCTGGGTTGCCCGCGATCCGTCGTTTGCCTTGGGCCACGATTGTGGGTGCCCCACGGATGCGCATGAAATCATCAAGACTGTAGCGGAATGATTTTTGATTGCGGTCGGCGCTGATCGTGCGGCTAGCATAGCTCGTCTGCGCCAAAGCTTGAAGACCACGCGCGCCGACGCCCGCATTTGCGGCCTCTTGCGCGAACTGGGCCTTCCAATTGGCAAAGCCGCTGGCATCGTTTCCGCAAGTGGCGGCCATGGCAGAGGAGCTTATCAGCAGTGACAGGATCAGGGCGGGTTTGAACATG
Organism: uncultured Paracoccaceae bacterium; assembly: GCA_947500135.1. Classification (GTDB taxonomy): domain Bacteria; phylum Pseudomonadota; class Alphaproteobacteria; order Rhodobacterales; family Rhodobacteraceae; genus Yoonia. Next base: position 374,858 of record CANMQX010000006.1, on the reverse strand, counting down.
CGAAGCATCTTTCGTCGTTACAATTTGCCGCACCCTAGCAGATCGGATTGCAGGGCCAAAGCGGGGTTTTGGCTGCGTCAGATACCAGTTGCGCTGACATCATTGTTAGCGTCATGCCCCAGCAATTCGGCCAGACGTTTGCGGCCCCTGTTGATGCGGCTTTTGATCGTGCCAACTGCGACGCCGCAAGTTTCTGCCGCCTCCTCGTAGGACATGCCGGAGGCGCCAACCAGAACGAGCGCTTCACGCTGCTCATCCGGCAAGGTCGCGAAGGCCTTTTCGAAATCCATCACGGCGATGATCGGATCTGCGCCCCGGCCATCTGTCGCCTCTTCGGCGGGGGCCTGTTCGGCATGTTCGACCTCGCGGCGGCGGCGGCGTAGGTCGGAATAGAACGTGTTGCGCACAATGGTAAAAAGCCAAGCGCGCAGGTTGGTATCTGATTGAAATTGATGGAAACTTTTCCATGCTTTGACGACCGCATCCTGTACCAGATCGTCAGCACTGGACCTGTCGCGCGTCAGGCTGATGGCAAATGCACGCATTTCAGGGAGGAAATCAATAATTTCATCGCGCGGGTCCGGCTGGGCGCGCGGAGAACTCATTGTTTGTTCTCCGGTTCATCTTTTTCTTCTGACTGGCGCAGTTGGTCGAGCAAATCCCGAAACCTGTCCGGGACTTCCTGATCCACCATCTCACGATAGACCTTGCGCAGGTTTTCGTCGATGTCGCGTTCGACTTCTGATTTCTTGGGATCCTGCGTCATTCTATGTACTCATTGGGCGCAATTTATTGTATCGCGCTATTCCATAAACGCCATAGAGTTGTATTATGTTCCATATTTCGCGCCAAGGTACACCAAAAAATGTCTAACACCGAAGTTGTACGGTCTCTTTCGTCCGGCCTGACCGATGCATTGCCTTATCTGCGGCGTCATGCCCGTGCGCTGACAGGTAATCAATCAGCCGGTGATGATTATGCGCTGGGCGCATTGGAAATGGTGCGCGATGATCCGGCCAAGGTGACCTCCGCCTCGTCGGTGAAGGTTGGTCTGTTTCGGTTGTTCTTTATCGTCTGGCAGGGTGGCGGCTCTGGCGGCACCGGCGCTGACGATGATGGATTGGTAGGGCAGGCGCAGGCATATCTGCGCGAGCTGACCCCTCATTCCCGGCAGGCGTTGCTGTTGCACGCCATCGAAGAGTTTTCCTTGCGCCAGATTTCCGAGATTATGGACAAGCCGCTGGTTGATGTCGAAAAGCTGATCAACTCTGCCCGTCGGGAAATGAAAGACGCGATCAAGGGCCGGATCATGGTGATCGAGGATGAAGCGATGATCGCCATGGACCTAGAAGATATCGTGACGGAGATGGGCCACGCTGTTGTTGGTGCCGCCGCCACCCGTGATCAGGCCGTCGTTATGGCAGAGCGAGAGAAACCGGACCTGATCTTGTCCGACATTCAACTGGCCGATGGTTCGTCAGGGATCGATGCGGTCAATGACATCATGCAGGCCGCAGCCGACACGCCGGTGATCTTTATCACCGCGTTTCCAGAGCGCTTATTGACTGGCGACCGGGAAGAACCGGCATTTGTGATTACCAAACCCTATAGTCAGGAACAGGTGCAATCGGCCGTCAGTCAGGCGATGTTCTTTCGCAGCAGTAGCGCGATTAGCGTCTAATCGCGTGTTCCTGCGAACCGTTCTGCCCAACCTTCACGTTCTTCATCTGTCAGTTTGCGGAACAGGTTGTCCGGCACCGTAAATGCGCGGCCCGCGGGGAGGGCGGTTAGTGCGCTACCGACATCCTGCGGCCAGCTGTCATCATCGGTTTGCATGGCCGCAAGCAGGGTCGCGCTGGCATCGGGAATGAAGGGCGCAGATAGTACCGCGTAAATCCGGATCAGGTTCAGCGCCAACCGCACCTGCATCGCTGCTGTTTCGGGTTCGGTTTTGAAGGTCGTCCATGGTGCGTTGGCTTGCAGGTATTCATTGCCCAGCGCCCAGATCGCCCGCAATTCGGTTGCGGCTTTGCGCACCTCGATTGCATCCATGTGCTTTTCGTAAGTCCGGACGCGGGTTGTCAGGTCAGCGACCAGTTGTTCCTCTGCCGCGCTGTAAGACCCGCCTTCGGGGACCGCTTCGCTGAACTTTGATCGACAAAACTTAGTGATACGGCTAACAAAATTACCCAAGACATCGGCAAGGTCCTTGTTCACGTCTGTTTGGAAGGTTTCCCATGTGAATTCCGCGTCAGACGATTCCGGCGCGTGCGACAAAAGCCACCAACGCCAATAGTCTGCGGGCAGAATCTCAAGCGCCTGATCCATGAACACCCCCCGCCCGCGCGAGGTACTGAACTGCCCCCCGTCGTAGTTGAGGTAGTTGAAGGATTTGATGTAATCGACCAGCTTCCACGGCTCTTGGGTGCCCATGATCGTGGCCGGGAATGACAATGTGTGGAAGGGCACGTTATCCTTGCCCATGAACTGGGTGTAGGTCACGTCATCCGCCCCTTTATCGGTCCGCCACCAGCGCGCCCAATCGTTGCCTTTGCCCGCGTCTTCCCATTCCTGCGCACAGGCGATGTACTCGATGGGGGCGTCGAACCAGACATAGAAGACTTTGCCTTCCATGCCAGGCCACGTCTGGTCGCCTTGTTTGACCGGGATACCCCAGTCGAGATCACGGGTGATCCCCCGGTCTTGCAACCCGTCGCCGTCGTTCAACCATTTCTTGGCGATGGATGTGGTCAGGATTGGCCAGTCTTTCTTGCTGTCGATCCATTCCGCTAGATCGCCCTTCAATTCTGACTGGCGCAGATAGAGGTGCTTGGTTTCGCGTACTTCCAATTCCGTCGAACCAGAGATGGTGGAATGCGGGTTGATCAGGTCGGTCGGGTCCAACTGCTTGGTGCAGTTGTCGCATTGATCGCCGCGCGCGCTTTCGAAACCGCAATTGGGGCAGGTGCCTTCGATATAGCGATCCGGCAGGAACCGGCCATCGGCCTTGGAGTAAACCTGTTCTTCGGTCACCTCGCGGATCAACCCCATTTCGGCCAGCCTGCCTGCAAAGGCTTGGGTCAGCTTGTGGTTCTGCGGGCTGGAGGAACGCCCGAAATGATCGAAAGACAGCCGGAACCCGTCGGCGATATCTGATTGCACCTGATGCATTTCGGCGCAGTAATCGGTCACTGGCTTGCCCGCTTTGGTAGCGGCCAGTTCGGCTGGCGTGCCATGTTCATCGGTTGCGCAGAGAAACAGCACCTCGTGCCCGCGCTGCCGCAAGTAGCGGGCATAAAGGTCGGCGGGCAGCTGGCTGCCGACAAGGTTTCCCAGATGCTTGATCCCGTTGATATAGGGAATGGCGGAGGTGATCAGGTGGCGGGCCATGGTGTTCCTGCGGGGTTAGTAACGCGTGACCTTCCCTCTAGCCTTCCTTTGCGGGCAGATCAAACAGGGATCGCTGGCGTTTCGCTGCGATGGCCGCTAGGTTGCGCGCAAATCAACAAAAGAGGTGGGCAATCACATGAAAAAGCAGTTGGTATCAGGCATCGTTGCAGTATTGATCGGCAGCGGTGCAGCAGCGCAGGAATTCTATGCCGGTGGGACGCTGGATTACATGTATCCGCATTCCGGTGACAGTCAGACGTCAGCCGCCTTTATCGGCGGTGTCACGCTGGGTGCCGCACCCAATTACAATTTCGGCGCCGAGCTGGAATTTGGCACGCAGATTGCGGGCGACAATGACTATGACACCCAGCGTTATCGGTTGTGGGGTGCCTATGATCTGGGTGAGGTCGCTATTCGCGTGGCAGGCGGCGTGACCCAGTACAGCTTTGATGGCACTGATCCAGAAGGGTACAATCTGGGCGTGGGTGTGCAGCGCGACTTTTCACCCCGGATCGCTGTACGTGGCGAGTTCATTCGTGATTTCATGGATGACAACTTCACCGCTGCCGTGACGACCACCCGTATCGGGGTGTTGTACAAATTCTAACGGTCCCGGCTGCGTCCCAGCAGCCGCCCGATGCCAAATGACGTGCGCGGTGCATAAACGTATCGCGTGCGATCATCAGGTGCCTTGCGCACCTTCATCCGGCTAAGTCCAAAGACAACCAGCAGCACATGCCCGGCTGAGATGAAGTAAAACAGCGCCGCCGGTCCATAAAGCCCGATCAGGGTGGATGTCGTATAGGGTGCGGCGATAGCCCCGATGGCGTAGAAGAACATCAGCGCCGCAGACAATTCGACCCGTTGTTCTGACGTTGCAAAATCATGGGCATGTGCCGTGGCCACAGAGTAGATTGGGAATGTTGTCAGACCAAACAGCACTGCGGCGACCATAACGCTTGTCCTGCCATTCCCTGATGCCCAGACCGTCACGGCACATGACAAAACCGCCGCCACGGACAGCCAGATCATGACCCAGCGCCGGTCATATTTATCCGCAAGCCAGCCCATCGGATATTGCGCCAGCGCCCCGCCAGCCACAAAAGCGGCCAGGAAGGTCCCGATCTGATTGGCGGATAATCCGACCTCTTGCCCATAGATCGGCCCGACCATGCGGAAAGATGCGCTGGTCAGCGCGGCGACGATGACTGCCGCCACGGCCAATGGTGAGCAGGCCCAGGCCAGTTTTGGTCGCAGCCGCGTGGCGCTGGGCGTGTCGGGTTGGGGGACGCGGGTCAGGGCCAATGGGAGCAGCGACGCACAGCACAGGATCGTCAGGATATTATAGGCGATGTAGGTTTCCAGATTGGCCAGCGCCCCGATCATAAATTGTGCCGCGAAAGATGCCCCCATGTCGGCGATCCGGTAGCTGCCCATTGCCCGCCCACGGGTTTCGTTGGTGACCTTGGCTTGTAGCCATGCCTCGATCACGGTGTAGCATCCGGCGACGCATATGCCGGACCCGATCCGAAAGAATGCCCAGAACCACGGGTCAACAATGATCACATGTGCGGCCAGCCCGATTGCCCCCATGGCGGTGAATGTCGCAAAGGCCCGGCTATGGCCCACGCTGCCCATCAGGCGTGGTGCCCACCAGCACCCGATGAAAAACCCAAAGAAATGCGCTGACCCCAGAAAACCAACCTGCGGCTGGCTGAACCCCGCCTCCAGCCCGGTCAGCACGTCCAGAGGGCCGACACCACCAGAGGAAAGCTGCAACAGGCCGACAGATAGGAACAGGGCGGCAAATGAAATGAGCATACGCATATGGCGGACCCTGCGCCTTGGGCCATCCACGGGCTAGGTCATAATCGACAAATGGATGTCGTCTTTGTGCCCTTGCCCTTGCCGCGCCGCGCATTAGGGTCTGCGGCAACTTGGAATACGAGGCAGATGATATGAATAAACTCCCCCTTGGCCGCACGGACATTATGGTCAGCGACTGGTGTCTGGGCACCATGACCTTTGGCAATCAGACGCCTCAGGCTGATGCCCATACCCAGATTGATATGGCGGTCGATGCCGGGATCAATTTTTTGGATACCGCTGAGATGTATCCGGTCAATCCGATCAGGCCTGAGACCGTCGGCCTGTCCGAACAGGTGATTGGCAACTGGATCGCCAAGACCGGGCGCCGTGACGATGTGATTGTGGCGACAAAGGTGTCCGGCAATAATCCCGGCTGGGTTCGTGACGGGCGCGGCTATGATGGCGCGGTGATCCGTGAGGCGGTTGATAGCTCGCTCAAGCGTTTGCAAACCGATGTGATCGACCTTTATCAGATGCATTGGCCGATACGGGGGTCCTATATGTTCCGGCAGAATTGGACTTATGACCCGTCTGGGCAGAACCGCCAGCAGACCATGGATCATATGGTGGATGTGCTTGAGGCATTGGGCGAGGCCGTGAAGGCCGGAAAGATCCGTGCCATTGGCATGTCCAACGAAAGCGCTTGGGGTATGACAAAGTGGATTGATCAGGCCGAGACTGCGGGTCTGCCCCGTATGGCGTCTGTGCAGAATGAATACTCGCTGCTTTGCCGTCTTTATGACACCGACATGGCCGAGATGGCGGTGAACGAGGATGTGACCTTGCTGTCATTCTCCCCGCTGGCTTGTGGTTTGCTGACGGGCAAGTATCAGGGCAACACCGTTCCTGATGGTAGCCGCATGTCGATCAATGCCGATCTGGGTGGCCGGATGAACGACAGGGTGTTGCCGATCACGCAGCGCTATCTTGATCTGGCGGCCCGGCATGGGTTGGACCCGGTGCATATGGCGTTGGCTTGGCAGCGGACCCGGCCCTTTCCGGTTTCGGCAATTTTCGGGGCAACCAGTTCGGACCAGCTGACCCGTATTCTGAAAGGCAAAGATGTGGTCCTGTCTGATGATGTCGCTGCCGAAATCGACGCCCTGCATAAGGCGCACCCGATGCCCTACTGACGTAAGATGGGTTTAAACCCATCTTACCGGGCGCTGTCCTCAGCGATTTCAATCCAGAACCGTGGCCCGGCATCTGTTATTTCTTCCAGCCCCATGGCACGGTAGGCGGCCTGGGCGGTCATGTTGTTGGGTGCCGTGCCAATGGTAACCCCCTTCGCACCCGACGCACCGGCATGTGCCCTGACCGCCGCGATCAAGGCCCGCCCGACACCCTTTGCGCGGTGCTGTTGGCAAACATAAAGGTGCTGAATGTCGAACATCGGTTGGGCCGCATGGATCTTGATTTTTCGTTGTACCCCGGCGTAACCGATGATTGTGTCACCGTCGCGGGCCAGAAAAGCCAGTGCAGGGGCCGCTTCACCACAGAAGATAGTCTGCAACTGTTCAAGAGTGACCTCTGCTGTGTCATTGTGGAATGCTGATAATTCACGGATCAATTGCTGGACGCGTGGTAGGTCACGCGGCGTGGCGAGGCTGATGGAACATTGTGTCATGTCGTGTCCTTTGGTGCGATCCCACAAGAACACGCATCATCATCCGGCCCTTGCGGGCGGTTGGTGTTGTCAGATGTCAGAAAAGAAACCCAGCCGCCGCTATATGGCGCTGGTAAAATAGACGGCTGCGATATGTGTCAGGTCTGTCATGCCACTGACCTGCCAGACCCGCTGCTGCCCTGTCAAGTATTGCTGCTTGTGTGCTGGGCTGATTTCGGGGAATGTCGCGGAAAATACTGGCAATAGGGAGAATGCCGATGCCGTTGGAGATGAACCGCGAGGTGTTTATCACCTGTGCCGTAACCGGGTCCGGATCCACCCAGGATCGCAGCCTCCACGTCCCCCGTTCGCCGCAGCAAATTGCCGATAGTGCTATTGACGCGGCCAAGGCTGGTGCCGCAGTCGTCCATTGCCATGTACGCGATCCCGAGACTGGGGCGCCATCGCGCCGGTTGGATCTATATCGTGAAGTCACCGACCGCATTCGTGCCGCAGATGTTGATGTGGTTTTGAACCTGACAGCGGGTATGGGTGGTGACATGGTTTTTGGCGGGGTAGAGGCCCCATTGCCCACCGTTGATGGCACCGACATGGTGGGTGCTACTGAACGTGTCGCCCATGTGGCCGCCTGCCGCCCCGAGATTTGCACGCTGGATTGCGGCACGATGAATTTCGCCGAAGCTGATTATGTCATGACCAACACCCCCGGCATGCTGGTGGCGATGGGTCGCATGATGACCGAACTTGGGGTGAAACCAGAGATTGAGGCCTTTGACACCGGCCATCTTTGGTATGCCAAACAGCTGGTCAAGGATGGCGTGCTGGACAGCCCCGCGCTGGTGCAGCTGTGCATGGGTGTGCCGTGGGGCGCGCCCGATGATCTGAATACGTTTATGGCGATGGTCAACAACGTGCCTGATGACTGGACATTCTCGGCCTTTGGGTTGGGCCGGTCGCAGATGCCTTATGTGGCCGCGTCAGTGCTGGCCGGGGGCAATGTGCGGGTCGGTTTGGAAGATAACCTGATGTTGGACAAAGGCGTGTTGGCCACCAACGCGCAACTGGTGGAACGCGCCGTTGGGATCATCGAAAACCTTGGTGCCAAGGTGATTGGCCCCGATCAGGTGCGCGAAAAGCTGGGTCTAACCAAGCAGACCCCTGTATGAGGGCGCTTGTCCTGAGCCTGCTGCTTGCCGGCTGTGCGACGGCTGATAGCGGCGGGTTCTTTGCGGTTTATCGCGACACGGACGTACCGATTTCATCCAAGGCGGTTTTTGAGCCGGAGCGTTATCTGGGCACCTGGTACGAGGTTGCCCGCTATCCGGTGCCGTTCGAGGCGGGCTGTGTTGGTGTCACTGCCACATATGGATTGCGTGAGGATGGGCTTTTGTCCGTACTCAATATCTGCCGCAACCCCGATGGCAGTGAAAAATCCCGGATCGCTGGCACAGCAGAGATTGTTGGCCCTGGCCGGCTAAAGGTCCGTTTTGACAATGTGCCATTTGTTGCGGCGGATTATTGGGTCTTGTGGACGGATGATGACTATCGCACCGCCGTCGTGGGTGCGCCGAATGGTCGATCCGGCTGGGTTTTAAACCGGACGCCGGATATCCGCGCAGACAGGTTTGACGCCGCGCGTGATATTTTGGAATTCAACGGCTATGATCTGAGCCGACTGATGGAGGTTACCCAATGAAACGATTTGCCCTGGGCGCAGTGATGCTGCTGGCCGCTTGCGAAGGTGGTGCTGGTTTTGGCGGCGGCGGTGGCGCGAGCACGGTGCGTGAGTTCATGGTGATCGGCAATCGGATGACGTTTGAGCAATGCCGGGCGCGCGGCGGGCTGATCATTCGTGATGCGAATACGGCGATGATTGCCTGCGACCCGTCGGTGCGTGGTGAACCGCAACCGGTGGATGAATTCAACAATCCTGCATCCAATCCTGCGGGCTGACCTGACATGACGCGCGCGATAGCGGCCATCGTTGGTGGTGGTGTAATTGGTGGCGGTTGGGCAGCCCGGTTTTTGTTGATGGGCTGGGATGTGCGGGTCTTTGATCCTGATCCCGAGGCAGAGCGCAAGATAGGTGAGGTGATTGCCAATGCACGCCGGTCATTGCCGGGTCTGTCCGATGTGGCACTGCCTGCGGAAGGCAGCCTAAGCTTTCATGACACGATGTCTGATGCTGTTGTCGGCGCAGACTGGATACAGGAAAGTGTTCCCGAACGGTTGGACCTGAAGCGTAAGGTCTATCAGACATTGCAGGAACACTGTGACCCTGCGGCGGTGATTGCATCCTCGACCAGCGGGTTCAAACCGTCCCAATTGCAGGGCTGTGCCACCCGTCCGGGGCAGATTGTCGTCGCCCATCCGTTCAATCCCGTTTATCTGTTGCCGTTAGTGGAGTTGGTGCCCACGGCGGACAATGACGCGGGATTGCTCGAAAAAGCGAAAGGGATTCTAACCGCCATCGGCATGTACCCCTTGCATGTCCGGGCCGAGATTGACGCCCATATCGCCGACCGGTTCCTAGAGGCAGTTTGGCGCGAGGCCTTGTGGCTGATCAAGGATGGTATTGCCACGACCGAGGAAATCGACAATGCGATCCGCTATGGCTTTGGTCTGCGCTGGGCCCAGATGGGTCTGTTTGAAACCTACCGCATTGCGGGCGGCGAGGCGGGCATGCGCCATTTCATCGAACAGTTTGGCCCCTGCCTGGAATGGCCCTGGACCAAGCTGATGGATGTCCCAGAGCTGACGGATGAATTGATCGACAAGGTCGCTGATCAATCCGATGACCAGTCAGGGCAATACAGCATTCGCGCGCTGGAACGTGCGCGTGACAATAACCTTGTGATCATTTTGCGTGGCCTGAAAGCGCTGGATTGGGGGGCTGGTGCCTTGTTGAATGCGCAGGATCACCGCTTGGCTGGTCCTGTTACGCTGCCCGATGATCTGGACGTGCCGATTGTGACCGTGGAACGCGCCGTCCCGTTGGATTGGACCGATTACAACGGCCACATGAACGAGGCGAAATATCTGCAAGCCTTTGGCGACGCGACAGATCGATTGATGTGGTTGGTGGGTTGCGATGCCGATTACATCGCAAGCGGGTCCAGCTATTTCACAGCAGAAACCCATATTCGTCATCTTGACGAGGTGCATGCCGGTGCCGTGATCCGCGTTGAAACCCAGGTGTTGCGCGGTGAAGGTAAGAAACTTCATCTGTTCCACCGGATGTTCGAAGGGGATCGCGAATTGGCAACGGGTGAACATTTCCTGCTGCATGTCAGCTTGGAAACCCGCAAGGCCTGTGATCCTGATGACCGGGTTGCGGTTCCATTGGCAAAGGTTGCGACCGCCCATGCAGCGCTGCCGCGCCCGGACGGGGCCGGTGCGGCGGTGGGGGTGCGTTGAGCCGGGTTTTGATCACGGCTGGTGCCTCTGGCATTGGCTGGGCCATGGCAGAGGCGTTTCATGCCGCAGGCCATCAGGTTTGGACCACCGATATCGTGGCAGACGATGCCCCTTGGCGCAGCAGTCAGGCGGATGCGTCCGATGAGGCGCAGGTTGCAGCGGTTTTTGCCGATATCGCGCAGGTCTGGGATGGTGTTGACGTCGTTTGCGCCAATGCGGGCATTGCGGGGCCGACAGCGCGGGTCGAGGAGGTGGAGCTTGCCGATTGGCAAAAATGCGTATCGGTTAACCTGGAAGGGGCGTTTCTGGCGGCCAAACACGCAGCCCCCTTGTTGAAAGCACAGGGCAGCGGTGCGTTGATTTTCACATCCTCGACCGCTGGTATCTATGGCTATCCCAACCGTGCGCCCTATGCGGCGGCGAAATGGGGGATCATAGGGCTGATGAAGACCATGGCGATGGAGTTGGGCCCATTTGGTATTCGGGCGAACGCGATTTGCCCCGGCGCGGTTGAAGGGCCACGCATGGACGGTGTCCTGGAACGCGAAGCAGTGGCCAAAGGTATGACGCGTGATCAGGTTTACGATGGCTACGCGGCGGGCACATCGATGCGACGTTTTGTGACGGCACAGGACATCGCGGATATGGCTGTGTTTCTGGGATCCGACGCGGCAGGCCGCGTGTCGGGTCAGGTGATCGCCGTGGACGGACACACAGAAAACCCGGACCCCAAACCCTAGGCGTTGGGATGCCTTAGGTTTGGGGCTGAATGGTTCAGTCTTTTGTTGCGAAAATCGCCACGACTTCGTCATCGGTGTCGCTGAATGCTTCAGCAATGAATGCATCCCCATCTTCACCAGCAAAGCCTGCGCCGCCAGTCATATTCACATTGACTGTTGCTTGATCAGTTGGGGTTAAGGAGCCGGTTATCTGGCCTTCGTATTCATTTAATCCTGCCGAGACCTGATCAAACTGGTATGTCAAAGAACCATCAATTCGCGTACCAGTAAGGCCGCTAAACTCTTCTGAATTGGGATCATCAACCTGAAAGAAGTTGTTGGCAGTGCCCGTGATCTGTTGATCGTCAAAATCTGCAACCACGGTGGCTGAACCGACTGCAAGAAAGCTGAAGTTGGTTTCTGACATCCCGTCGTCTTCCACCACGCCAACAGCGGCAACCCCAGTGTAGTTCACCGAACCGGATGCAGGCAGATTTGCGAAAACCGTAGGTTCGGCATCTTCAATGTTGGCTGTTCCGATGGCCGCTTCGAATGACGCGAACCGCGTCTGAAGTTCAGGGAGCGTGACACTATTCGTGGCGTCGGCTGATGACCCAGAGCTTGAGCCGCCGCAGGCGGCCATGAGTGAAAAAGCCGCGCAACTGATGATGAGGTTTGTTTTCATGCATTTGTACTTTCGATAGATCGCAGTGAATTCGACTTGACGTTGTCGCTACTGGGTTAATCGTCAAAGTTGCTGTTAATGCGACATAAAATAGACTTAAAAAAGCAGTTGCCCAAGTGCAACGAACGGTTTTCACACCTCGTATTTCAGTGATTTCAGGTGCATAGCTTGCGCATGGAACTTTGGATTCTGATCACGCTGGGTGCTGCTTTTGCGCAAACCCTACGCTTTATGCTGCAAAAGCATTTGAAGACAACGCGGCTTTCGACGGCGGGGGCCACCTTTGCACGGTTCATCTATTCCGCGCCGTTGGTCGCTGTGATCGCAACGATCTATGCCAGTGCAAGCGGGCAGGGTGCCCCCAACATTCCGGCAGCTTTCTGGCCTTACATGCTGGCAGGCGGCACGTCACAGATCCTGGCGACGATGTGTGTCGTTGCCCTGTTCGCGCATCGCAATTTTGCAGTCGGGATCACATTCAAGAAAACCGAAGTGCTGTTAAGTGCGGTCTTTGGGTTTTTGATCCTTGGTGATGTCTTTACCTGGCCTGCCATCATGGCGATTTGCATAGGTTTTGCAGGTGTATTGCTGCTGGCTGACAACCCCGCAGGTGATGGCCCGTGGCGCAAGCGTATCTTTAACCGGGCCACTGCATTGGGGTTGGGGGCCGGTATCCTGTTCGGGATTTCCGGCAATGGCTATCGGGGTGCATCGCTGTCACTGGCGGATGGTGACGTATTCTATCGCGCCATCATCACGCTGGCCTGTGTGACTGCGTTTCAGACCGTTGCAATGGCAGCTTGGTTGGTCTGGCGCGAACGGGGGGAGATCACCCGGGTTCTGCGGGTCTGGCGGGTCGCCGGGCTGGTCGGGTTGACCAGCATGGCGGGATCGATCTGCTGGTTCACCGCGTTCACCTTGCAGAATGCGGCCTATGTGAACGCAGTTGGTCAGATTGAGCTCTTGTTTTCATTGATCATCGGGGCGTTTGTCTTTGGTGAAAAGGTCACTGCCCGCGAATGGCAGGGCCTGTTGTTCTTGACGGGTAGCATCGTGATGCTGGTACTTGTCACCTAAAGAAGCGGCCCACGGCCCAGGCGGGCGATCAGATGCACCTCGTCATCATTGCGGAAAAACGGCACGCTGGATGGCGGGTCCTCGCGTTTGATGCGGGTGACCAGTTCGGCCAGCACCACCTCTGTGATGAAAGGTAGGTCGAAGGATCGGGCATCGGCCAAAGGCACCCATTGCAGATAGGCCAGTTCATCCTCTGCATTCGCAAAATCATCGGGGTCTGTCACGAGGTTGGTGGCGTGGGTCAGAAAGAACCGGGCGTCAAAGCGGCGTGGGCGGCCCTTGGGCGTCACGGCCCGGAAAAAGAATTCCAGCGCGGCCCCGTTGGGTTTGTTGCCGGTCCGGGCGAAGCCACGCCAACCACGCGGTGGATGGGTCCAAGTGCCGGGCGTTCCGATGATTTGGCCGGTTTCCTCCCACAATTCGCGAATGGCGGCGGCGATCAGCGTATCGGGACTTAGGCTGCTTTCTTCGGTCAGGCGTGTTCTATTCAATTCATCTGCGGGAATGACGGGAACGCGCGCGTCATTGTCATCGACCGCACCGCCGGGGAACACGAATTTACCCGGCATGAAGGCGGCATCACGGCCGCGCTGGCCCATCAAAACCGAGGGGTTTGTACCGGCATCCCGCAACACGATAATCGTGGCGGCATCGCGGATTTGGGTTTTGTCCATCTCTGTCCCTTTGTCGGGTCAGACAGATTGCCCGAACCCATGCATGCGCTTTGCCCATTGGATGCCCACGACCATCCCTTTCAGCCTTGGCAAAAGGTAAAGCGATAAGCCGACCGCGCCAATAGCCAAGATTGTGCCCATGACAAAGGGGTCAGGCCGGAACTGAACCCACATGAAATGCATGCCAAAGCCAAGGATATGTGCGACCAGCAGGATCGTCAGATAGGCAGGCCCATCATCCGCGCGGTGATGCAACAGTTCTTCCTGACAGACCGGGCAGCGGTCGGCCACTTTCAAATACCCTTCGAACATGGCGCCATCACCGCAATTGGGGCAACGACGACGTAGCCCGTGCCAGATCGCTGGTTTCATGGGCCGTTCGGAAAGTTCTGTGTCTGCGTGGGACATTTGTTTGCTCCGGCTTTGTTGCAATATCACATGGCGTATCCGGCGGGCTTTTGGAAGGGGCTGCGCCATCATGTGGCGCGATGTCACAAGTTTTTTGATCCGGTTGCGACGGAATTGCGTCGGCTGCCCGTTCAAGAATGGTCAGCGACGCAGAAAGTCGCGGCGTAACCGAGAAAAACAGGAAAATGACATGACAAAGAAAATCTTGATGGTGGTCTTGATGGCAGGCGGAACAATGACGGCCGGTGCAGCCCAGGCCCAAGGCGGAGCTGATCGGCCTGATTTTGCGACACTTGATGCAGATGGTGACGGTGCGGTGACCCAGCAGGAACTGACCGCACATCGCGACGCCCGCTTTGCCGAACGTGATACCAATGGTGATGGTGCGCTGTCGGTGGAAGAATTGACAGCGGCGTCGGCCGAAAAAGCCGCTGAGCGGGCCGCCAAGATGCTGGAACAGCGTGACGCCAATGGTGACGGGCTTTTGCAGCAGGCCGAGCTTGAGCCCCGGACTGACCGGACAGAACGGATGTTTGACCGCCTTGATGCAGATGACGACGGTGCGATCAGCGTCGAAGAGTTTGAGGCCATCAAGGAACGTCGCGGTGGTGGCCGGGGCCATGGTCGCCGTGGTCGCGGATGATTGTCACGTCGGCGGGGGTCGTTTCTGCCCCTGCCGATTGCCTTGGCCTCAACGCCCGATTAGCAAGGCGATAGATGAGCATTGCACCCGATCCAGATGTAACGATCCCCGACGAGGCGTTGCTGGTGGCCTTTGCCAATGGCGACCAGCTGGCGGCGCGCCTGTTGGCGTCCCGGCTATTGCCGCGCGTTCTGGCGCAGGCCACGCGTATGCTGTTTGACCGGACAGAGGCCGAAGATGTGGCACAGGATGCGATGATGCGTCTGTGGAAAGTGGCGCCTGATTGGCGGCAGGGCGAGGCGCAGGTTGGCACGTGGCTCTACCGGGTTGTGGCGAACCTGTGTACCGACCGGCTGCGTAAAAGACGCGGTGGCGTTTCGCTTGATCAGGTGGCTGAACCGGCTGATGACACGCCGAGCGTGGGCGCGCAGATGCAGACAGCGGCCCGGATGCGCGCCCTGTCAGAAGGTTTGGCGCAACTGCCCGAGCGGCAGGCGCAGGCGGTTGCACTGCGCCATCTTGAGGGGCTGTCCAACCCCGAGATCGCAGAGATCATGGACATCAGTGTGCGGTCGGTGGAAAGTCTGACGGCGCGTGGAAAACGCGCGCTTGCCGACATCATGGCGGGCCGCAAAGCAGAATTGGGGTATGAGGATGACTGACCCAAATGAGGATATGCTGGACGATCTGTTTGCGCAGGCAAGGCGCGTCAAACCGCCCGTTAGTGACGACCTTTTGGCGCGCGTTCTGGCCGATGCCAGACCGCCAGAGACGTCCGTTGATGCGCCGGGGATATGGGCCGGTTTGCTGGATGCGGTTGGCGGCTGGTTTGCGATGGGTGGTTTGGCCACGGCCACGCTGGCGGGTCTTTGGATCGGTATTGCGCCACCTTTAGCCGTCGAGGAATTGACCGCCGGACTACTGGGCGAAACGGTTACCGTTCATCTTGGCAGTGCCAGTGGGTTCGCGGATTTCGGAGAGTTGGGAGATGGTTGAGGTCGCAAAGAGTAAACCCTCGCGCATGTGGCGGACCATATTGGTCTTGTCGCTTACGTTGAATCTGATCGTGGTTGGCATTGTCGCCGGTGCGGGTTTGTCAGGGCGATTAGGGAACGGGCCGCCGCGATCTTTTGAGTTCGGGCCGGGGCCGATGGCACGCGCACTTGAACCACAAGATCGCAGGGCGATTGGCCGGGCATTGCGCGAGGACCGCGATGTGCGTGGCATGAATTTGCGCGGACAATTTGTACAGATCGTGTCGAGCCTACGGCAAGAGCCGTTCGACCCAGCCGCATTGCAAGACCTGATGGCGATGCAAGGCGAACGTTTCGCCGCCATTCAGGCAAAATCGAGTGAAGCGCTGGTCGCACAGATTGTTGCCATGACGCCGGATGAGCGCGCAGCATTCGCGGATCGGTTAGAGAATGAAATGCGCCGCCCGCGCAAGTCCCGCGATGATCGCTCAGGCGGCTGACTTGCTCATCGCGACCTGATTGCGGCCCGCTGATTTGGCCGCATAAAGGGCGGCATCAGCCTGATCGCATATCTTGTTCAGATGGCTTTTTTCGATGTCGCGCCGTCCACTTGTGGCCACCCCAACAGACGCGGTGACTTTCAGCTTTCGACCGCCATTGCCCAGATCAAAGGGGCGTTCATTCACCAAACGGCGTAAGCGGTCAGCGGCCAGATGTGCCTGGGCCGCACTGGTGCGCGGCATCGCGACCAAAAATTCCTCGCCCCCGACACGGGCGACAAGATCGATGGCGCGCAGGTTTTCACGCAGGCGGTCGGCCAGTTGCACAAGCACCTGATCACCCGCAGCATGACCATGCGTGTCATTCACCTGTTTGAAGTGATCGATATCCAGCATCATCACGGCCAGTTCCCGGCCAGAGCCGCGCGATTGTTCGGCCAAACGTGTCAGATGCGCCTGCACATAGCGCCGGTTGTAAAGCCCGGTCAGCGGGTCAGTGACTGCAGCATGCAGACCGTTGCGTACCGTGTCGCGCAGCCGATCATGCAATAATTTGCGTCGGATCAGGGCCTTGGCACGTAGGGTCAATTCGCCCTCAGATGTGCCGCTGCTGACAATGTCGTCGGCGCCCAGATCTAGAAACATCGCCGCCATTTCGGGTTCGTTATGGGGCACGACGATCAGTTGGGTCGACAATCGCGTTTCGGCCCGCGAACGCAGGTCAGAAACGAGCCGGTAAAGCGCCTTGCGATCACAGTCGGGATGCGCGCCGTCGATGACAAAGAGATCCGGTACAGGTGTCACTGCCGTTTGTTTCAGGACGCAATTGGATGCAAGCGCACGCACCGGCTGGCCCAAACCGTTCAGCAACATCTGGTTCAGACTGGCGTCGCAAGCATCTTCTTGCGAAATCAGGGCAACATGGGCGGCTGTTTCAAACAGCGCATTCGCCTCTTCAAAACCAAGCGCACGGCTGGTGCTGTCGCGCAGCAAAAGTTCCTGACTGGCACTGCGAACACGTAGCAGGCTGCGGATACGCGCCAGAAGTAGTGTATCATTCATCGGGTTGGGCAGCACATCATCAGCACCCACATCAAGGGCCGCAAAACGGGCCTTTGACGTGTCTGCCACCCCCACGGCGATGACAGCGACATTCGATGTTTCAGGGTCATTTTTAAGGACCCGGCAAAAGTCATGCCGGTCTTCCACCGGGTCAGACAGATTAATCAGGATAAGGTCGGGCCGATTGGTGGAAATGATCGCCTCAGCCTCGATCCGGCTGGAACATGCATCTACACTGAACTGCGCCGCCAACATTTTTACTTTCAACACAATGCGGTTTGTAGCAACGGTATCAATGATCAAGATTCGGCCGGACATTTCTGTATCCTCTGGTAGTCATATCCACGTTTCGTGGTGAGGCCCAATTTCTGTCCGAATGGTTAAGAAACAGTTTCTGTTGATGTAAGGAATTTTAATGCACCGTGACGATGCGCAAACAATCGCTTACCAGGCCTTGGGCTGGCTGGTGGGCAATGAAGAACTTTGCCCGGTTTTTCTAGGGGCCACAGGCGGAACTGCCGAAGAGATGCAGCAGAATGCGACTGATCCTGCCTTTCTTGCCTCCGTTTTGGAGTTCATCACCATGGATGATGCGTGGGTGATTGCATTCTGCGACACTGTAAATCTGGCCTATGATCAACCGTTGCGCGCGCGCTATGCTCTGCCAGGGGCGGAGAATGTGCAGTGGACATGAATATGCACTCCTCTGGCGAACATGCTGAAATAAAAGGAATTATCTTTGACAAAGATGGCACCCTTTTTGACTTTAACGCCACATGGGGCGTGTGGGCACAGCATATGCTGCGTGAAGAGGCAGGTGGAGATGAGCTGCGCCTTGCGACATTGGCTGAGGTGTTGGGCTATGATCTGACGCAGTCGCGATTCCTGCCCGGCAGTATTGTGATTGCGGAAACGGTTGATGTGGTCGCGCAGGCCATGTTGCCGCATTTGCCGGACACTGATGCGGCGCAGTTGATCACCCGGATGAACGCTGCCGCCAGCAAGGTTCCGCAGGTCGAAGCGGCCCCGCTGATCCCCTTCTGCCAAATGCTTGCTGCGCGCGGGTTTACGCTTGGCATTGCGACCAATGATGCAGAAATGCCAGCGCGTGCGCATCTGCAGGCGGCGGGTGTGATTGATGCGTTTTCATTTGTGGCAGGCTTTGACAGCGGTCATGGGGGAAAACCAGCGCCCGGTCAGCTTTTGGCGTTTTGTGCCGCAACCGGGCTGGCCCCGTCAGAATGCGTCATGGTGGGGGACAGTTTGCATGATTTGCATGCCGGGCAGGCCGCACAGATGCGCACAATCGGGGTGCTGACCGGCCCTGCATCCCGGGCAGAACTGGCCCCCGCGGCGGATGTTGTTTTGGCCTCTATCGCGGAGATGCCCGATTGGCTGGCCGCACAGCCCTGAAAACCGACAGGTTATGTCGCATTTTCGTCATCACGATTTCTGCTCCCTTGGCATTCTGAATTGGCAGGGAGAAGGAATGCGCAGATGGCTAGTGAAAAACCAAGACGGCGTGGTGGTGGTCGGGCAGGGGCAGCCAATAGGCGCGGCAGTGCCGCGATCGAACAGATGCCTTGGCGCATCCCGGTTAATACGGACCGGCCGACCGAGCCGCTGACCGAAGATGGTGTGCAGGCGATCCATGACGGCGCGATGCGTATCCTTGAAGAGGTCGGGATCGAGTTTCTGCACGACGAAGCGCTGGCCCTGTTCAAAGAGGCGGGGTGCACCGTCAACGGCACCAATGTCCGTATGGGCCGTGATTGGGTGATGGAGATGTTGGGCCACGCGCCTCCACAATTCGACATCACCCCGCGTAACCCGGATCACAAGATTACCCTTGGGGGCAAACATATCCTGTTTGGCAATGTGTCTTCCCCGCCCAATTATTTTGACCTTGAGATCGGCAAGAAGGTCTCGGGCACCCGGGCGCAATGTGCCAACCTTTTGCGATTGACCCAGTATTTCAACTGCATCCATTTCGCGGGGGGGTACCCGGTCGAGGCGGTCGATTTGCATCCATCGGTGCGTCATCTCGACATCATGTACGACAAGATGATGCTGACCGATAAGGTGGTTCACGCCTATTCGCTTGGCAAAGAACGGGTCGAAGATGTCATGGAGATGGTCAAGATCGCAGGCCAGCTCGGCGAAGGTGATTTTGCCGCCAAGCCGCATATGTATACCAACATCAACTCGACCTCGCCGCTTAAGCATGATGATCTGATGATTGATGGCTGCCTGCGTTGTGCGCGCCGTGGTCAGGCGATCATGGTGACCCCATTTACACTGGCCGGAGCGATGGCACCGGTGACCATGTCAGGTGCGGTGACCCTTTCCATTGCCGAAGCGGTCAGCGCCATTGCGCTGTTCCAATATGTGCGCCCCGGTGCGCCTTGTGTAATCGGGACCTTCACCAGCAATGTGGACATGAAATCCGGTGCGCCCGCCTTTGGCACGCCAGAATACATGCGTGCGACCCAGATGACCGGGCAGATGGCGCGGTTTTATGGGGTGCCGATGCGTGCGTCCGGGTCTTGTGCGGCTAATGTCCCCGACGGGCAAGCGATGTGGGAGACGTCAAACGCGCTGTGGTCTGCGGTCCAATCGGGCACGAATATCGTCTACCACGCAGCGGGCTGGCTTGAGGGGGGGCTGGTGGCCTGTCCGGAAAAATTCGTGATGGATTGCGAGATCCTGCAAATGATCCAGCGCTATATGGAACCCGAAATCGTGGCGACCGGCCCAGAGGATATCGCGTTCGACGCGATTAAGGAGGTTGGTCCGAATGGCCACTACTTTGGGATCGATCATACGCAAGAAAGATATGAAAGGGCCTTCTATCAGCCGTTTGTATCAAACTGGCAGAACTTCGAAGCGTGGGAGGCCGCCGGCGGAATCTGGACAGCAGAGCGGGCACACCGGACCTACAAAGACATCCTGAACGATTTCGAAGCGCCGCCAATTGATGTGGGCGTCAAGGAGGCATTGGGTGATTTTGTGGAGCGCCGCAAAGCCGAGGGCGGCGCGCCGACGGATTTCTGACGGCCAATGATGGATGCAAGCCTCCATCCTACCTGACTCTAGTCGCTAAGAAGTGCTAATTTCAATCGGAGTTGGCCGCTTGGTGGTAAGTTTGGGCCGCGCAGCCGTTAATGCCTGATAAACCAGTTCGTCTTTCAATCATTCATATTGCAGCGTTTACGTTCGCTTTGACCACAATTGGGCAACAATTTGTGAAAATAGGCACCTAATTGCCGCCAGGCTGCCCATGGGCCGCCTCAGCATTGCCCTGTTCCCTTTGCATTTATTAACCCGTGAGTAGGGAAGAAGGGACTGAGGATATGAAGCGACTGGCAGTTTTGATAGCAGGTGCGACGATGGCCGTTATGGGGTCGCAAGCGGCGGCCGGAAACTGTGTGACGCCTGCAAATGCGAATGCAATGGCCACCGAAATCGCAGCCGGTGTGAACGCCAGCCGCAGGGCACATGGCCAGTCGCCACTGCAGTTCAACCGTCGTCTGGGGCAGGCCGCAATGAGCCACGCCTGCGACATGCTGACCAATAACTTTTTTGATCATCGTGGTTCAGACGGATCAACGTCGCAACGCCGGGTGCAGGCGACGGGATATCGCGATTGCATCGTGGCTGAAAACCTGGCCTGGGGCTATCCACAGTCCAAACAGATCATCGATGGTTGGATGAATTCACCCGGGCACCGGCGCAACATGCTGCACCCCCGGATCGAAGAATTCGGCGTGGGCATTACACAGGGTCCTAAAGGCCCTTACTGGGTGCTGGTGGTCGGCAAAAGCTGTTAACGGGGATGGGTTAAAACCCATCTTACGGTGCGGTAATGGTCCAACAGATAGTCAATGTAAGATGGGTTTTAACCCATCTCACAGCTCGACCCAGATCGTCACGGGGCCATCATTGGTCAGGCTTACCGCCATGTCAGCCCCGAATCTTCCGGTTTCCGTCGCAACACCAAGGTCGCGCATATCCGCGACGAACTGCTCATAAAGTGCCCGGCCAGTTTCTGGCTTGGCTGCAGTAGAAAAGCCGGGTCGGTTGCCACGCGACGTATCCGCAGCCAACGTGAATTGGCTGACGACCAAAGCAGCGCCACCAATATCAAGCAGTGATTTGTTCATCTTGCCTGCATTATCGGCAAAGATACGCAGTTTGCTGATTTTTGTGGCGAGGGCGGTGCAGACT
Source organism: uncultured Paracoccaceae bacterium (assembly GCA_947500135.1). Lineage (GTDB taxonomy): Bacteria > Pseudomonadota > Alphaproteobacteria > Rhodobacterales > Rhodobacteraceae > Yoonia. The sequence goes on along the minus strand of CANMQX010000006.1, from coordinate 353,586 downwards.
GCTGGATCGTCATCTTCCATCGCGCAGATCAATATCAACAGGCCCGGGCCAATCTGACCGATAACCTCTCCATCCACCCGCACGCTGGCATCGGAAACCCGTTGGATCAGCGCCCTCACAGTTCAGATGCCCAAGGCGGATTGGCCCCGGCGCGGCTGACCGTGATGGCGGCGGTTTTTGCGCCGAAACGGGCCGCAGCCGCCAGATCATTTAGGGTCGCGTTCGCCAATCCAGTTTTTGTCAGCTGTCCAGATCTGTCCAGATGCGCCATGAAACCGGCGCTAAATGTGTCACCCGCCCCAACCGTATCAACAACCTCCGCGCGTTCGGCAGGCACGTTGACCTTCCCCTTGCGGGTCAGGACCGTCACCCCTTCGCTACCACGGGTCAGCAAGATAACCTGCGCCTTTGTCGTTTCGAATAGCCGCTTGGCATCTGCGTCACCGCGGATCCATGTCAGGTCTTCATCCGAGGTTTTGATGATATCGGCGACCCGAAGCATCCGGTCCAGACGTGCTCGGTAGGCAGGTTCATCAGTGATGAAGGATGGCCGGATATTGGGGTCGATCATTGTCAGCTTTTGCGATGCCTCGCGCAGCATCAACGCCTCATAGATGCTGCCGCAGGGTTCGACCACCAGGCTGATGCCCCCGAAAAACAGCGCATCCGCATCCGTTTTGGGCAAGTCTCCCAGGGCCAGCATCCGGCCTGCGGTATTTTCGTCGTAAAAGGCGTAAGAGGCGTGCCCGTCCGTCAGCTTAACGAAGGCCAGCGTCGTTGGGCGGTCGCTGATTGCGGCGGGCGTGCTGTCAACGCCGGAGGCGGCAAGTTCGGCCCGCAAAATGTCGCCAAACAGGTCTGATGACAGGCCGGAAAAGAACTGAACCGGCGTGCCCAGTCTGCCCAATGCGATGGATGTATTGAACACCGACCCGCCAGCGTGGGGCGCAAAAGCGTCACCCCCGTCGGTCGTCTGCCGGGGCAGCATGTCAATCAAGGCTTCACCACAACAAAGGATCATCGCATTACTCCTGAAATCATTGGCTGTTAGCGATAACAAATCCAGCAATAAGCGCAAGGATCATACCAATCAGCACCGCAAACGCGATCTTCCAGGCGGAGTAGGGGCGTTCGCCCTGAACGCGACCCGTCCTGCCATTCACGACAAAGCGATAGGTGCGCCCACGGTATTTATACGCGGCGAGCCAGACCGGTAGCAGGATGTGTTTGAAAGTGACGTCGCTGATCTGGGTCTGGACATCGCTGATGCGCTGATCGTCGCCGCCAATATCATATTTGACATCGCGTCGGATCATCCGGTCCATATAGTCACGCGCCTCGCTGAAACCATCTGTCAGTTCCACCTGATAGCCTTCCGCCCGGAAACCGGCCAGGTATTCAGGTTTGTAAGGTTCCAATGCGGATAGATCCCACGGTTCCAGCCCGTCGGTGTATTTCTTGGGCAAGGACCGCGAGGCCAAGACCAGCACATCGTCAAAGAAGCGCGCCACCCGGCCGGAGACGTTACGCCACCGCGTCTTGCGCACCCGGACCTGACGACGCTTGCCATCGCGCATCACCGTCTTGGTTTCATAATAGTGGGTGCCGCGTTGACCACTATAACGGCTTTTGGTGTCAGCATCGAATGTCCAATAGGGGACATAAATGCCATTCATCCGCCGCCCTTTGCGGGCGTATTCCGTCAGCCCGTTAGGGGCAAACCACAGGCTGCCCAACCAGTCGGTCAGGGCGCTGCGCGCGGTGCCTTCGTCCAGATCGAATGGCAGCAGACCCCGCGGTTTGATATGGCGATGGGTGCCGGTATCGGTGACCACGGGTGTGGCACAGAACGGGCATTCGGCGGCGTGGATATCGGCGTCAAATTCCGTCTGTGCGCCACAATTTGGGCAGGTTGTGACCCGGGTTTCCTCTATCTCTTCTTCAGATAGCTGTTCATCCACCGCACGCCTGAAATCCAGTTCCTGGATTGCGCCGGTCCATGGGGCTGTCGCGGTGATTGGCTGGACATTGCCACAGTGATCACATGTCAGTTGATGTGCGCCCGGATCAAAACGCAGATCAGAGCCACAAGTATCACAGGGAAAGCGGTGTTCGGCGTTGGACATCTAAAGCATCTTATGCATGAAACCGGGGGCCATGTTGCGCAGGGCGCCATCAAACAACACGTTATGTCGCCAGAAATGAAAAAGCCCATGCAATGTGCCAGCACCAAGCAGGATCAGCAAGGCCGTCCATCCGGTATTAATCGGTGTCAGGCCCAGTAATGCCGCGGCATTGGCCGCGACGGCGATGCAAAGCAGCGCATACATGCCCCGATGCATCCACGGAAAGGCCATGCGCAACGGGCCTTTCAACTTTGGCCCGGGTTTGGATAACAGTCCCTTTGCCAAAGGCATGCCAATCCAGACAATCCCAGTGATGACAAAGATCCAGCGGATCAACGGCGCCGATGTGCCCCCCTTGATCATGGTCAGAACCAAAAACAGTACGGACCAGTGCAGGATGATTGTCAGCCGTCGCCGGGTCATTGCGGTGGCCCAATCGGGATATCGACCAGAACTGCGGGGTCAAAGTTACGCATGTTCACACCGGCATTTTCCCAATCAACGGTCACAGCCGTCCAGTGGGTCAGCACCCCGCAAGATGCGCAGCGGTGAAATGCCAGCCGCCGCGCGCCGCGCATGTAGCTGTCGGTTGTACCCGTCACGACGACGGAATCCTTTGGAAAATAGGCCCATCTGACGCCTGTGCGCTGGCAATAGCCACAAGGGCAGTCTGTCATTCGGCGTGGCGTGCCCGGTATCGTGATCGTCACGGACCCACAATCACATTGACCGGTGATCTGCTGCATCAGCTGCCTGGCGGCGGCGGTGGCATGACCGTGAACAGATGCGCCAATTCGGTCACATCCTCGGCCCGCATCCAGCCATCCTGGCCCTGGGTCCAGACCATGCTATCGCGTGTCAGCGTACCTTCGGTCACCTTGCGCCCCATGGCAGCTTTGGAAAATGGCCCTGTGACGTCGCCTCCCGCTGCAATGTGCCAGACATGTTCGACCGGCGGGGGTGGGGGCGGCGCGGCCACGGCTGGCGCCGGTGCCGGGGCGCCCCACGGGCCCGCAACGCGGCCGCCCATTTGCATGCCCAGACCGGCCCCCATGCCCATGCCCATCGCCTGACCTGCACCGGACCCTTCCATGGTCATCGCCTCGGCGGCTTTCCATTTCATATGTTCATCCAGATTACCTGCCATGCCGCGCGATGTGCGCGCGTCGAGTGCTTTTTCAACCGCGTCAGGCAGGCTGATATTTTCGATATAGAGTTCGGGCAGGGTTAGCCCGTATTGTTGCATCGTGGGATCAATCGCGTCTGCAATCAGCTTGCCCAGATCGGCCGTGTTTGCCGCCATATCCAACACCGGAATACCGGAAGAGGCGATCACCCGGCTGAATTCCTGCAGGATGATGTTGCGAATATGATAGCTGATTTCATCCATCGTGAATTCGCCATCGGTGCCCACGATTTCACGCATGAAAATGGCCGGGTCGCTGACCTTGACCGTGTATGTGCCAAAGGCGCGCAGGCGGGTAGGACCGAACTCAGGATCGCGCAGCATGATCGGGTTCTTGGTGCCCCATTTGAGATTTGAGAATCGGGTTGTGTTGACGAAATAAATCTCGGACTTGAACGGGCTTTTGAAACCGTGATCCCAATGCTGCAAAGTCGTCAGGATCGGCATGTTATTGGTTTCGAGCATGTAAAGGCCGGGTGTGAACACATCTGCCAGCTGACCTTCATGAATGAACACAGCCGCTTGTCCTTCGCGGACGGTCAGTTTGGCGCCGTATTTAATCTCGTGATCTTCGCGTTCGAACCGCCAGACCATTGTGTCGCGGGTGCTGTCGGTCCAATGGATGACGTCGATGAATTCGCCCGTCAGAAAATCGAAAATGCCCATGGATCAGGCCTCCTTGTTCATGTCAGCTGGCACCTGTGGCCAAAATCTCGCGCGCGATCTGCCGCGCGATCGGGGCTGCCTGTGAGGGGGGCATCCCCGTTTGCAGGCGGCGGTCATAAAGCATCCGCAACAGCAACTCGTCATGTGTTGTCAGCAATCCGAATTCTTCGTCGTCATTGAAGATAGATGGGCGGGCTTGTGGGCTGTCATTGGCAAGGCCCAGACCCTGCGCAAGTTCTTCGTGAATGCAGGCCGCGCGCATCAGATTGGGATGTTCGGCCCGGACAATGGCCACCGCATTACGGTAGCTGGCGCCGCCCGGGGCAAATGTGCCCACAACAACGCAGAGCTGGTCACGGGGCAGGTTGATGATGGCACGCAAAGTGCGTTCGCTAATCCCGGGGATCAGGGCGCGCAGCCTGTCAATATAGCCCCGCCTGTCATCTTCATTCAGAAACAGAACGTGGTAGTTCGGGTTCCGGTCTGTTTGGGCAATCTGAAGCCCAGTAATCCACGACAGGCGCGCCGCATAGGCCCCGACACTGGCCCGATCCATTGCCATTTGTGCTGGCGTGACCGAAGGGCCGAATTCAACCGACATGCGGATCGGCTTTTCCCAGCGACGCAGTTTTGAAACGGTCGCCTGCGGGCTGCTGAAATCGCTGTCGTCCCGATATTCGTTGAACAGGGCAATACGCACGAAGTTCCGGGCCAGCTGCGTATCGGTAAAGGGTGTGTCCGATCCGCCCCCGTCGCCGCGCAGCAGGCCTTGGGTCAGCAAATCGTTCTGCAGGCGCTGGTAATAGATGGCCAGATCGCGGCTTGCCTGACTTGGTGGGACAGGTGTCGGGGCTGGCGCAGGTTCAACCGGGCGGGGTGGTTCTGGCGCCTCTGGCACCGGTTCTGGCGGGAACAATTCGGCGCAGCCCGCCAGCCCCATCACAAGGAGGACAGCAAACGCACGCATCGTTGAAACCCGCCGCAACATTATGGCTCAGATATCGGCGTCAGCGGGTGCGGCACTTGGAATGCTGCGTGCCTTGGCCGATGCCAGTGTCTGCTTCAACTCGGCTTCCATCTTGACCATCTCGGCTTCTGCCTCGGCCCGCTTGCGCTTGCCTTCATCGGCGATTTCAAGGCTTTCATTGATGGTGGCAATCAGGTTGGCATTCGCCTCTTTCACTGCGTTGATGTCAAAGACGCCGCGCTCCATCTCTGTCCGGATGGCGCTGTTGGCCTGCCGCAGGTTTTCGGCATTGGCGGTCAGAAGTTCATTGGTCAGGTCGTTTGCGTCACGCACGGCTGCCGCAGCTTCGGAAGACCGTTGGATCGTGACAGCCTGTGCCAACTGCGTTTCCCACAAGGGAACCGTGTTCACCAGGGTCGAATTGATCTTGGTCACCAGTGATTTATCGTTTTCCTGCACCAGCCGGATTGAGGGCAGGGACTGCATTGTCACCTGCCGCGTCAGTTTCAGGTCATGCACCCGGCGTTCCAGATCATCACGGGCAGAACGCAGATCGCGCAATTCCTGCGCCTGCATCACGGCCTGATCTTCGGGGGCAGCCTGAACGGCGGCTTCCTTTTCGGGGATGGTTTTGGCATCCAAATCGGCGACTTTCGCCTCGCCAGCCGCGATATAAAGCCCCAGTTCGTCGTAGAAGCTGAGGGTTTTGTCATAAAGCACATCAAGGCTTTCAATATCCTTGAGCAGCACATGTTCATGCTTCAGCAGATCGTCGGTGATGTTGTCGATCTGGCCTTGGACCTCTTCAAACCGGGCGGCGAATTTCGCCATGGGTGCTGCGCGGCCCAGCAGTTTTTCCCACCAGCTGCGTTCACGGCGGACATCCAGTTCAGAGATCGAAAAGCCGCGAATGGTAGTGACAATATTGCGCAGGCTATCGCCTGCCGGGCCCACATCCTTGTTACGCACACCGGCCAGCATGGATTGTGAAATCTCCTGCAATTCAGCTTGGGCGGCAGACCCAAAGGACACGATGGAGTTGGTGTCGGTCAGATCAAGCTCATCCATCCGCTTGGTGATTTCAGCGCTTGTCGGTGCGTCGGCGGCCTCTAGCGTGACCAACTCGCCCTGTGGTTCGGGCAGCACGACGGCTGTGACCTTTTCCACCTCAGCCAATGTGGCCTGGGCCTGTTCGCGGATCGTGTTGGACATTGTCTAACTCCCTTTATTATTCAGGCTGACGCCTTCGCGCTGCAATCTGTCGCGCAGCACATTGATTTCGATATCCATATCGCTGCGATCATCCAGCAGCATCTTGTCCGTCTTGGAGGCAAAGTTGTCCTCAAGATCATCCAGCAGCGCGGCGTAGCTTTCGCGGGCATCGGCATCGTTGTTGCGCGCATAAAGATCGACGAATTTCACTGTCGCATCACGCGCGCCCATCAGATAGACGCCCAGAAATTTGCGCGCACCTGTCAGGTCGCGCGGGTCTTCCTCAACGGTGCGGATCATCTTTTCTGCAACCGTCCGGAAATCAGCCACCCGGCGTTCCAGTTTACGGTCATTGATAGCGGCGATCTGGGACTGCATCACATCAAGATAGCTTTCGGCCTCGTTGACGACCCTTGCAACGCGATCTTGCTGCCGCATGTCGACGCCTTCCATGCGCTTGTCGGTCAGCGGATCGATACCAAAGGCCGCGACATGTAGGCCAAGTGCTGCGATCCCATAAAGGCACGACCCGATCAGGCCGCTGTCACCTGTATAGGCGGCGATGGCAGCGCCCAGCCCGGTCAGGGCGGAAGCAAGCATTTTGCGTGGCATTGCGGGACGCCGCGCAACTTTGCGGGCATGATAGGCGGCTTCGGCTTTCAATCCTTCGCGCAGCAGCCAGGCGGCAAGGGTCAGCACAGCAGCACCGATCAGGGCCAGCACAAGGGTTTGCGGTCCGTCATTCAGCGATGTGAACAGCAGAATAATGGCCGGTACGAACAGCAGGTTTGATGTCGCTCCCGGCGCACGGGCGACTGGCGCCGCCGTGCCCGATCCTTGCGCATCAGGACTGAATTTGCCGCCAAAACGCTTTGCCATCAAACGGCCCCAAGCCAGCCGGACGTAATGCCGATCAGCAAAACGACCAAGGCGATATAGGCAATCCGTTGAAAGGTTTTTGGCATCTGATCCTCACCCGTTGGCCGTGCCAGCGTCGCTGCCGAATGCACCACGGCAATCGTCGCTGTCGTTACCACCACAATCGCAGCAACAAAGAAAATCAACAAGATCAGGCGAAACATCGGTCCCTCGCATTTTGTTCCACTCCCGTTCTAGGTAGGTATGCAATGCTGCCATTACGAGTGTTTCTGCAAGGCGGCACGTTCCGCGTTCAGCTTGCGTGAATAGCCTGATTGCAGGATTTCGACGGCAAACAGGACAACCACAGAGAAGTAGAAAGTCGATTTCGACATCGGCACGATTTCACGGTCAAACACTTTCAAAGCAAGGTCCTTGGCCTCTTCATGGGGAATGCCCATCGCCTCAACCCCGTGGACCGCAGCCTGCCCAGCCTCGCCCAGTAGGACAACACCAACAATCAACAAGATGAACAGGCCCAGAACCTCGTACATGCGGTTCTTTTCCAGAAAACGGGTGACACCGTCGGCCAGCAACAACATCGCCAATCCAGACAAGATGATGGCCGTCGCCAGAACGGGGATGACATCCGTGATCGCGATGGCCGAAAGCACCGAATCAAAAGAAAAGATCAGGTTCATAAAGACAATCAGACCAATGACCTGCGCCGCCGATTTGCCGGATTTTCCTTCGACATCATGATCCAGATCATCCATCGACAACATATGAGAGATTTCTTTGACTGCCGTGTACATGATGAAAATACCGCCAAAGATGAACACGACCGTGGCAAAGTTGACGCCACCGGTCAGCACGCCTTCCCAATCGAAGACATAAAACGGTTCTGACAATGCACCGATCAGCGTGATCATCACGTAAAGCAGGATCAGGCGCAGGGCGACGGCCAGGATGATGCCCCAACGGCGAACGGCCTGTTGTTGGGCCACTGGCGCGCGTTTACTTTCGATCGATATATAAAGCAGATTGTCAAAGCCCAGAACCGCTTGCAAAAAGCACAGCATGATCAAGTTTGTCGCGTTCTCAAGCGTCAGTAGATTGGCAAAATCCACAGCAGTCTCCCCAAAGTCCCGTTTTTACCTAACATGCACAACGCATCTGGTAGGGCAAGGGTTCAAAATTAAGCGTTTTTCCCCCTTCTGGGACGATTGACAGGCTTGCGGACCCTTGTTGGCTTTGGTTTGCCTGACAGGCCAAGTTGATCGCGCACCACCCGTTGTTTGAGTTCCTCGACGTCACCGGCTTTCAAAGCGCCTAGTTGGAAGGGGCCATAGCTGACGCGGATCAGACGGTTCACCGTGACATCAAGTGCCTGCATGGCACGGCGGATTTCACGGTTTTTGCCTTCGCGCAGCGAAACGGTCAGCCAGGCATTCGCACCTTGCTGCCGATCAAAGGTGACGGTCATCGGTTGATAGCGGACCCCTTCAACCGTGATCCCCGCGCGCAGAAGATCAAGCTTTGCCTCGCTCACCGACCCGTTGATGCGCACCCGGTAGCGGCGCAACCAACCGGTGCTGGGCAGTTCCAGCTGGCGTTTGACCGCGCCATCATTGGTCAAAAGCAGCAAACCTTCGGAATTCAGATCAAGTCGGCCAACCGACATCACCCGGGGCAGGTTGTCAGGCAAGGCGGAAAAGACGGTCGGGCGGTCCTTTTCATCGCGTTCGGTTGTGACCAGACCAGCGGGCTTGTGGTAAAGCCAGATGCGCGGCGGCTCTGGCTCTCCAACGGGTTTCCCGTCCACTGTGATCTTGTCGGTCGAGGTGACATTCAGGGCAGGGCTGTCAATCATCTGACCATTAACCGCGACACGGCCGGCCGCAATCATCCGCTCAGCCTCACGACGACTGGCGACGCCCGCGCGGGACAAAACCTTGGCGATACGGTCGCCGGATGAAGGATCGGAGGTCATGCGACTGCTCTATTGTGCATTGGTGGCCTGCGCAACAACTTGTGTTACGGATGAAGCGACCCGGACACGACCTAGCCAAGATAGTCGATGATCGGACAGTCAGGGTGATGGTCTCCACGGCACGACTTGACTTGATGCGCTAACGCGTCGTGCAGCGATTGTAGTTCCTGTTGCTTCACCTCGATCTCCTCCAGATGCTTGGCTGCGATGCGCTTGACCTCTGCAATGGTGCGGTACTGATCCTGATACAGTCCCAGAAGCTCCCGGCACTCCTCGATGCTAAATCCAAATTCTCGTGACCGCCGCACAAATACCAGCTTACGGACTGCTATGTCATTATAGGTTCGATACCCGGACGCAGATCGCGAATGCGCCTCGACCAGATTGATATCGGCATAGTAACGCACGGTTTTGACCGGCAGACCCGTCGCCTTTGATGCCGCCGAGATATTCATTGGATATGTCTTTGACCTTCCTGTGGCTAGAGAGATTGCGCGTCTGTCAATCCAGATTCAAGAGGGCCGTTTTCTTCAAGAGGGCCGTTTTCGTCGATATCCTCATCCGCAAAAGGAGTTGATGCCAAGCCCAAAGACGCAGTACCCAAAACCGCAACCCTTTATCGAATTGTGATGACAGATCACATTTGCCCATATGGGCTGAAGTCGAAAGACCTGTTGGAACGGCAGGGCTTCGAAATGGATGATCGCCATCTTTCCAGCCGTGAAGAGATCGACCCTAGTAAAACTACATGAAACCGGCGATTTTTTAGACACTTTACGAATGGCGCCTCGAACAGAAGGCAAAAGGCGAGATGTATGATCGCACGAATTGACGGTATTCGGTTGGTGGATAATGCTATCATCCAATTAGCCGACTGATGGTGGAAAATTGCTGTACCGACTAACTTTCCTGACGGTTCTTTTCGTCCTGTATCATCTATTGTGGTTCTACCATATTCGTTTTGACAGCTTTAGCGCGTTCATTGATGCTGCGATTTTGGATCCTTTAGGTTTCTTCTTTGAAGCAGCGCTAGCTCTCGCAATTTGTGTGATTGTCGCAGTTTCAGGAAGAGGGTTGGCAGCGTTACTGGGTATCTTTGTGGGCATCGAGAAGTATCCATATTACCCACTCTATCGCCACATTACAGGAACATTTTTTGCGATCCTCCTGTTACTATTATTGGCTGTCTGGGTCGATGAGTTTGCGTTGGGTACGTAGCTATATCGTCGCAAACGTAGGATGGGTGATTTCACCCATCATTTCCTAACAGTCGTTAACGCACCCAAAGTACGGCCCGCTAATCCGGCCATTTGCCGCGCAAAGGTCCGACGCTTTGCCGACGTCATCGCCGATCGCGCATTCATCAACAAAATACGCCGTTAGCCGGCGCTTCGTGACAAATCACCAAAACCCGCCGCACCGTGGGCGCGCGCAACGTCCGGTGTGTGTCAATCAGTTGTCTGTGCAATTAGGGCTGCGGATATTTTGTGACTGGTGAAAGCGTCGGTCTTGGACATTGAAAAGCGGGGCAAATCGGTCACCAACAATGACCGCATCACACTTTTCTCTTTATCGCGCAGGAACCGCACGGCCCGAGGTTTTCGCCATCAGCGATGGTTTGCAAGTCGGCATTCATAACCGGAGGTCAAACGACAACGCGCTTGAAATCCCGTCAGAACTCTTGCAAACGAAGGCTTAAGTGGATGTATCCACACACAGCTACACTGAGAGGGTCAACATTGCTTGAAAATTCTACCGTTCTTGTGACCGGGGGTACGGGATCGTTCGGGCAGATGTTCGTTCCGCTCACTTTGCAGAAATATAACCCCAAGAAAGTCATCATTTTCTCGCGCGACGAGATGAAGCAATGGGAAATGGCGAAGACGTATCAAGACGATCCGCGTGTACGTTTTTTCATTGGCGATGTGCGTGATCGCGATCGGCTCTACCGTGCTCTTGATGGTGTTGATTTCGTGGTGCATGCCGCCGCAACCAAGATCGTGCCAACCGCCGAATACAATCCGTTCGAGTGTATCAAGACGAATGTGAATGGCGCCATGAACCTGATCGATGCCTGTATCGACAAGCGGATCAAAAAAGTTGTGGCTCTTTCAACCGATAAAGCCTCTAGCCCGATCAACCTGTACGGTGCGTCCAAGCTCGCCTCTGACAAGCTATTCGTTGCCGGAAATGCCTATGTCGGGGAACATCAGACACGTTTCAGTGTGGTGCGTTATGGGAACGTAATGGGATCACGTGGGTCGGTGATACCTTTTTTCCTGTCGGTCGCCGATAAGGGGGTTCTGCCCATTACTGATCCTCGCATGACGCGTTTCATGATCTCGCTTGAGGAGGGCGTCGATCTTGTTTGGCATGCGTTCAGCGATATGGTTGGCGGCGAAATATACGTAAAGAAGATCCCTTCCATGTCGATTACGGAAATCGCTGAGACTGTCGCCCCGACTGCAAAAACTGAAGTTGTTGGCATTCGTCCCGGCGAAAAGCTGCATGAACAAATGGTAGGGGTCGAGGATGCGCCTTTCACCTATGAGTACGACGAGCATTACAAAATTTTACCGTCTATCAATGATTGGGGAAGCAGCCAGGAACGCATCAAGGACGGCGTTAAGGTGCCAGAAGGGTTTGTTTATTCAAGCGACAATAATGCCGATTGGATGACCACAGATGCGCTTCAAGCCTGGATCGACAAGAACCGCGAAAAGATCGGAAAAATCTGATGCTGGGGTTGGGCTGTTGGTGTGACGTCAGATCGGGTATTCTGGTCCACAGTGTCACGGAACTTGCCCGATCGCACCATCCCTAAGCGCCACGAAATAGGTCTGCAAAGATGTCGGAATTCATTCCATACGGTCGGCAATCGATTTCAGATGATGATATCGCTGCGGTTGTCGATGTGCTCAAATCGGATTTTCTGACCCAAGGCCCGGCAGTGCCACAGTTTGAAGACGCTATTCGGAAGCGTGTGAAGGCCAAACATGCCATCGCCGCCAATAGTGCAACATCTGCACTGCATATAGCATGCGCGGCCCTTGAATTGGGGCCGGGAGACCTGCTTTGGACATCGCCGGTGACCTTTGTCGCGTCGGCCAACTGTGCGTTATACATGGGCGCGGATGTTGATTTTGTCGATATTGATCCGGTAACCTACAACATGTCACCCGCTGCGCTGGAGGCCAAGCTGACTGACGCTGCTGCATGTGGTCGACTGCCCAAAGTGATCGTGCCGGTCCATCTGTCAGGTGAGCCCTGCGATATGGAAACCATTGGTGGTCTTGCCAAAAAATATGGCGTGCGGGTGATTGAGGATGCTTCACACGCGATTGGCGGTGAGTATAGTGGCCAACCGGTTGGCTCTTGCGCGCATAGCGATATTACGGTTTTCAGCTTTCATCCGGTCAAGATCATCACCAGCGCTGAAGGCGGTATGGCGATGACCAATGATGCGGACCTTGCGTCCCGGATGCAAATGCTTCGTAGTCATGGGATTACCCGGGATCCCACAAAGATGACAAAGGCTTCTGATGGTGCTTGGTACTATCAGCAAACTAGTCTTGGCTGGAACTACCGGATGACCGATATTCAGGCGGCGCTGGGCGCAAGCCAGATCGACCGTTTGACGAACTTCCTGAAACGCCGACACGAAATTGCGGATCGTTATGATCAGATGCTGGCATCCTTGCCGGTCACAACACCACGTCGCGACCCGAATGCGTATTCCGCGCTTCATCTTTACATCATCAGGGTGCCAAAGAAGGCCGGGGTCGCGGCGCATCAGCAGGTATTTGATAAAATGCGCGCCGCCGGTATCGGGGTAAACCTTCACTATATCCCAGTGCATCTGCAGCCATATTACGCAGAGCTTGGCTTTCGTCCTGGGATGTATCCGGCAGCCGAGGCTTATTATGAAGAGGCGATCAGTATCCCGATGTACCCGGATCTCTCTTCACAGGATCAAGACAGGGTTGTCGCCGTCCTGAAAGAAGCGCTCGTCGAATGAGACTTGCCGTCATCCCAGCCCGTGGTGGAAGCAAACGTATTCCCCGCAAGAACATCAAGCCGTTTATGGGGCAACCGATCATTGGCTATTCGATCAACACGGCAATCGACAGCGGTTGCTTTGACCGGATCATCGTTTCAACAGATGATGAAGAGATCGCAGATGTGGCCAAGGCGCATGGCGCAGAGGTTCCGTTTCTGAGGCCGCAGGCACTGTCTGATGACATGACCGGTACAATCGATGTTATCGCGCATGCAATTGATGAAATCTGCCAGTCCGGTCAGTGTCCTGACGAAGTGTGCTGTATCTATGCGACCGCGCCATTCGTCACTCCAGAAGATATACAGGAAGGGCTGCAACGGGTCCTGCAGCCGGACGTCGATTATTGTTTTCCTGTTGGCGCTTTTCCTGCACCAATCCAACGGGCGCTTCGGTTGGATCATGATAACGCTGTCGACATGTTCGACGCAGAAACGCGTCACAGCCGATCGCAGGATCTGGAACCGGCCTATCACGACGCAGGGCAGTTCTACTGGGGCAAGACTGATGCGTGGCGGCAGCAGCGCGATGTGTTTGGGTTGGCAAGTCGGGCGCTGGTGTTACCCAGCTACCGGGTTCAAGACATCGACACGCCAGATGACTGGGTCAGGGCGGAGCTGATTTTTGGGGCGATCCAACGGCAAAAAGACGGAGACCAACCGTGAATGCACGGCGGTTCCTTTTCCGCGCGGACAGCTCGACAGAAATCGGCAGTGGCCACGTCATGCGGTGTCTGTCGCTTGCGGTTGCCTTGCGAAGCCGTGGCCATGTCTGCCATTTTGTGTGCCGCGATCTTTCCGGCACCATCGCAGAAAAGGTGCCTGCCGAAGGCTTCGAACTGACACTGCTTCCAACACCGCAGAACCCATTCAATCCGGAACCGGACCAGGTCCCTCATGCGCATTGGGCTGGTGTCGATTGGCAACAGGACGTTTCGCAAACGGCGGCTGTCGCGCACGCATTTGCGCCGGATTGGATTGTATTGGACCATTACGGTTTCGATGCGAATTGGAGCAGGTCCGTGACACGTCAAGGGCAGTACAAACATCTGATCATCGATGATCTGGCGGATCGCAAACAACACGCTGACTTGCTGCTTGACCAGGGAATTGCACGGGTCGCTGCCGACTACAGCGGTTTAGTCAACGAAACCTGCCAAGTGCTGGCCGGGATGCAATATTCGGTAATGAAACCGGAATTCGCCAGGTTGCGGGACGCCAGTCTGGCGCGCCGCGCAGATGCGGCGTCCGGGCGCTTGCTGTTGGCCCTTGGTGGATATGACCCAACAAATCTCACCGGTGTCATCCTGCAAACAATCGCCGGGGCCAAACCGGCTGCTATTAAACATATCGATGTCGTGGTAGGGCTTCTTGCGTCGCACCGCGTTGCGCTTCAGGAATTATGTCATCAGATGCCGGTCGCCAGCAGATTGCATATAGACACGCCCGATATGCCCCAGTTGATGTTAAACGCCGATTTTGCAATCGGCGGGGCCGGTTTGACCGCTATTGAGCGCTGCGTGATGGGATTGCCGTCGATTGTGATTGTGCAGGCAGACAATCAGATCGAGCAGGCAAAACAGCTACATGATCGCAACGCCGCGATACGTTTTGATGGCAGCCCGCTAAGTCAGCAGGCAGAATTCGCCCAAGCCATAGAACAGCTTTGCGATCCGACAATACAGCGACGACTTTCAACGGCAGCGGCATCAATCAGCGATGGTCTGGGGTTGGAACGCCTGATTGAACGTATCGAAACAGCAGGAACGGTCCAGTGAAAATGGTTGCCGTGGACCACGCATTTGATGGCATCGTTTTGCGCAGGCTGTGCTGTGAGACTTTGGACTTTACGGTCGCATTGTCGAGTTGCACCAAAGCTATGGTTTCCACATTGAAGGCTGGCTTGCAGGATAAACGAAAATACGAAAAGGGGCATGCAGCATGAATGCGCAGATTGAAATTGATGGCAGAAAAATCGGCAGGGATTTTCCGCCCTATGTTATCGCCGAGATGTCGGCCAATCATAACGGCAGCTTTGAGCGCGCGCTGGAGATTCTGGATGTCGCCGCAACAACCGGCGTTGATGCAATAAAGATGCAGACCTACACGCCCGACACGATCACGTTGAACAGCGATGCCCCCGAATTTCGTATCGAGGAAGGATTGTGGAAGGGCCGGACGCTGTATGACCTCTACGCAGAAGCCTATACACCGTGGGATTGGCACGAGCCCTTGTTCAAAAGGGCAAATGAGATTGGCGTGACGCTATTCTCGTCTCCGTTTGATACAACAGCGGTGGATTTGCTGGAGGATTTGAATGCACCCGCCTACAAGATTGCCAGTTTTGAAGCGATCGATCTGCCACTAATTCGGTATGCGGCTGAAACTGGGAAGCCAATGATCATTTCGACCGGTATGGCCAATATCCAAGAGATTGAAGAAGCCGTGGAAACGGCGCGTTCGGCTGGATGCGATCAACTGGTGGTACTGCATTGCGTCAGCGGCTATCCCGCGCCAGCAGATCAATATAACCTGCGCACCATTCCGGAAATTGAAAGCCGCTTTAACGTTGTTTCGGGGCTGTCCGACCATACACTGGATATTGCGACAGCAATAGCATCTGTTGCGCTGGGCGCATCGGTCATCGAAAAACACTTCACCCTGGATCGGTCGGCGAATGGTCCTGACGACAGTTTTTCCCTGGAACCGGATCAGTTCGGGCATCTGTGTACCCATGCAAGAACGGCATGGTCTGCCTTGGGGCAGCCGGATTTTGGTCAAAAGTCGAGCGAATTGGGCAATGTCAGTTTTCGGCGGTCGCTCTATGTCACACAAGCGTTGAAAGCAGGTGATATGCTCACTGCCGAGAACGTTAGATCGGTGAGGCCAGGCCATGGTCTTGCGCCCAAGCATTTCGATGATGTCTTAGGGCGTCGATGTACCAAGGATATCAAAGCCGCGACGGCACTTAGCTGGGACATGGTCGAAAAATGATCCATCAAACCATCGATGGAAGAAAGGACAAGCCGTGGCGCATTTGTTGAAGCAGGGCGATCATGGTGGTGCAGGGGCGACCGGCTTTTGGCATGCGACAAAACTGAAAGCCAAGGGCCATCTCTTTAGACTAGTGTCACTGACACCTCAAAAGGCGATCGCAATCACGTCTCTTCCGGTTCCGGCAACCGTTCGGTTTGTACTGGCGCGCCATTTGGATCGATTTGGCTATCAGCGCAGCGCAAAAGCGGCGCTCAAGGCAATACCCTTGACGCGTTATCCGGCCCGGCTGCAGACCAGAGCTGCGCTGATCATCGGCGGTATGGGCCCGGACGACGACGTCGAACAGCTTATGGCAGACATCTGCGACCGGGTTTGCGATGCCCCGGAAGCTGGTGTTTGGCGTGAACTGCTGTCATGGTACTCCGACTATTCGACATTGCCTGATGCGGACCGCTTTGCTGCAATTGAACGGCTCGCCGCTTTGCACTTTCCAAATGGTGGCAGCGCGTTTCGGCGCGACGTGGCGATTTCAAAAGCAAGAGTTGCGGTTCGACAATCCGTCAACATTCATTTTGACATTCTGGAACTGCTGCCCGCCTTCCCCGAAGACCCAAAACGATTGGCGCAGCTTTACCCTTTTGTCAAACCGCTACGAATTTGCGGCTACAGCGCAGAAGCAACAGAGATATTGACCGCGCTCAAAACTGTCGATCGCAAACGCTATTTACATGAAATGCTGCGGAATTTCCCCGGGCTTGTCGATTCATCAGAGATACAGGTTCCAAAGAACGCCAAAGAGCAGGTGAACCTTCTATTTGCTATGTTTTCGATGGCCGGTCTGAGCGCAGAACATCGCGGGATATTTCAGGATATCATCTCGGCGATTCAGGCGTCTTTTCCGGATGAGCGTCTAAAAAACAGGCACCGTATTCTAAAACTGCTCACAAAACTTGGCTTGCAAGAGGAGGCGATTGAATGCCTCAATCGGGCCGATAATCCGAAGAATGAAACACTGATGTCTGCCCGCAGTTTGCGAGCATGGGAACGGTATTACGCCTATGACTTTTCGGGCGCTGCATCTGAGTTTGAAAAAATAGTGCTTGAAGCACCAAAACAGCCAGATGCCCTGGATGGGTTTCGTTTCTCATTGGCGCGATGTGGAAAGTCAATGTCCGAGATTTATGACCGTATTGTCGATTTGGTCGGGACACCGCGCGTTGACTCAGAAGCGAATGTTTGGCGGCATTTTGAGCAGGGCAGCTTTGACGAGTTGGGTCGTCACTATCGGAAAGGGTCACGGTGGAAGGCCTTGGATGAATATCTGGGACAGCGAATGATACGGACATGGCCGACAGATTTAAGAGCTGACAAGTCGCTTTTGTTCATAGCGGACCAAGGGGTGGGTGATGAGATCCGGCAGTATCGTTTCTATAAGGAACTCACCAGAGTATTTGGGACGGTTCATGCAACCTGCGACCCTCGACTGAAGCAACTTCTGGAATTCAATTTCCCCGAAATTACGTTTCATCCCGTATGGCGGACCCGACTTGGCCTGACCGACCGTGTCCATCGTATCGATAACCGTATCAAGGGTTTCAGCGGTGCTTTGTACAATATCCTGAGCGAGGACATTCGCCCGCTGCTCGACAGTGTGGACTACGTCGCCAACCACTTCTCTCTCATAGCTGCCGAGGCAGAGGAAAACCTCAAGCTACCGACGAAAATCGCTGCCATCACGTCGCCGCAGGTAGAAACATACAAAAAAGGCGGCAAGGGGTTGCGTGTCGGTGTGGTCTGGCGAAGCAGCCTGTTTCGCGGCGCGCGTCGGTTGATGTACCTCTCCGTCGAAGCGCTTGAGCCGCTGGTCAAGATTGACGGTGTGGAGTTTCACTGCATCCAACATGGCCTAACGCCGGAAGAGAAGGCATTTTGTGATGCCAACGGTTTAGTCGTGCCGCAAGGCATTGATCTGTATGATGACTTCGACGCAATGGCCGCCTACATCTCTTCGATGGATCTGGTGATCGGTATCAGCACCGTGCCTGCCGAACTTGCCGCGGCACTGGGAGTTCCTGTTTGGTTTATGGGTTTCTCGCCTGAAAACCTGAATCTGCGCACGCTGGGTGGCACGACAGAGCAGGATCAATTGACGCCAAATGCGATTGTCATCGGTCCCGAGAACAGGGATTTCAATCGTCCGCCTCAGGAATGCATCGCTGATAACGTGCGGGTCGTTTGCCAGCGGCTGTTAAAAGAAACACAACGCTGATACCGTCAGAACGGCACGGCTCAGAATCAAAGCACTGGTGCCAGACACCCGTTTTGTCGACCAGTAGTCAGTCATTCGCCGCCGCAAGTGCCGCAGCCAATACCTCCCGGTCGCCGATATGGTTGGCCAGGATCAGGATCAAACGAGCGTTGAAATTAGCGCTTTCCGCCGCGCTCAACCCATCATGGGCGGCCAGCAATTCGTCATAGAACCCGTCAGGATCGGTGATATTGGGATCAAGCATCAGCGCCATGAGCGGCCTCCTGTCGAATTGTTGCACGCAGCGCATTGGCGATGCTGTTTGCATCAAAATCGGACCAACGGGCAATGACATGTTGATCCGGGCGGATCAGATAGACTGCGCGACGATGATCGCCCAAATACCGGGCTGCCAGCGCGGGCGTCGGTGTCGGGATATGCGCGATATGCGCCGTTACGCCTGCAGCTGTCACAGGCTCTGCCACGCCATCGCCGAGTACCAGTAGGTTAAAGCCTGCGCGCACATGATCCAGCAAGAAACCATCTGCCACGGGGGCGTCCTGGCAGGCCGCACCGGGCCGGGTCACTGCAGGTCCATTCAGCGCATCCGGCCCAAATCCCGTAAAACCATCATAGATGCACGGTACTGATAAACGACCAGAATTCACAAATGGGCGGGCAAAGGCGTGACGCTCCGCCAGATGCAGCACGGCATCGCGGAACTGCCGACTGACATCCGTTTTAGGGGTCATGAAATCAGTGGCCCGTGATGAATTGAGGATGTTTTCATCCGCCGCGAATTCCCGCTCTGTGCAGTAGTGATCCAGCAAATCGGGTGCCGCGATACCCTTGCACACCAGATCAAGCCGCCAGGCCAGGTTTTCGGCATCCTGTAGCCCCGAATTGGCCCCCCGCGCCCCAAAAGGCGACACCTGATGCGCGGCATCCCCGGCAAAGAAAACCCGCCCGGCGCGGAAATCCTGCATGCGGCGGCACTGGAACGTATAAATCGAGGTCCAAGCCAATTCATAATCCGGAATCGTGCCGGTCTGCGATGACAGCATCGCATCAACCCGGGCGCGGATACGGGCGGGGTCAAGCTCATGCGCACGGTCAATCTCCCAGCCCAGTTGAAAATCGATGCGCCAGATATCATCGGGTTGCTTGTGCAGCAGTGCGGATTGACCCGCCCCTTCAAACGGGGGCTGGAACCAGAACCAGCGCTCGGTCGGGAAATCGGCCTTCATGCGGACATCGGCGATCAGGAAGTTATCCTCGAATACACGGCCATCAAAGCTGAGGCCCAGCATATCGCGGCTGGGCGAACGGGCGCCGTCACAGGCGACCAGATAGTCGGCCTCTAGCTGATAAGAACCATCGGGGGTTTGCACATCAAGCGTCACAAACGCGCCCTGATCGGTAATTGCCGTGACCCGGTTGCGGCCACGGATTTTAATTGGGGCGCCGCCTGACTGTGCGGCAACAACCGCATCATGCAGGTATTTTTCGAACAGCGGCTGTTGCAGATTGATGAAGGCTGGGTTGCGGTGACCTTCTTCGGGTAGGAGGTTGAATTCAAAAAGCTTATCCTGCCCGTGGAACACCTTGCCAACTTGCCAGACCACGCCTTTGTCCACCATCGGGGCAGCGGCCCCAAGCCTGTGGGCGATATCAAGCGTCCGTTTCGAAAAACAGATCGCCTTGCTGCCCTGACCGGGGCCTTCATGATCGTCCAGCACCAGGACTGGGGTTCCTTTTTGACCAAGGTCGAGGGCGAGGGCCAAACCAATTGGGCCAGCGCCAATGATCACAACAGGCTGCCGGTCGGATGGTGCGGCCTGCTTGGTATAGGGGTAGAGTGTGAATTCGGTGCTGTAGCGCATATCAACCATGGTCAGCCTTCGCCACGGTAGTCGGTTGCGGACGGAACCCGGCCATAGATCAGATAGAAATCATCCAGTTGTGGCGGCGCAATGCCTGCGTCTTGCACCTGCACATGTGCCTGACCGCGATGATGGATCTGGTGCTGGATCAGGTGCGGCAGCAGGTTGGCCACCGTTTCCTGCACGGGTCCTTCCCGTCGGTCGGTCAGCCGTGTCTGGGCAAGCACATCCTCTGTCATGTCAGCGCAGAATGCGATCAGTCTGGCATCCACCGCAGCCTGTGCTCGCGCCAGTTCAGCAACATCCATAATGTCTGTGCGATCATAAACGGCGCGCCCGAGACCGCCATTTTCCAGCGCATCGAGGTAATACAAATCAACCTCGTAAATATGGTTCAGCGTTTGGCTAAGCGATGGGAAAAACCCCGGACGTGGGGCCGCGAACGCCGCACTGCCCATCCCGCTGATCGCGTTGTAAAGCGTGGCATTGGCCCAGGCGTTGTTCTGGGCCGCCAACAGGTAGGATTGCAACGCGTGGCTCATCCTTGCAAGGCCGCCCACATTTCCAGATCGCGCTGGGCGGTCCAGATGCGCGGATGGGCGATGCCTTGCGCCTCGTCATAGGCGCGGGCGACGTTGAAGGGCAGGCAATGTTCGTAGATTGCATAATCGGCGAATTTCGGGTCGCATTCCGCGCGCACAGCGTCCCATGCCTCTTTCAGGGAGCCACCGCGCGACGCGACGCGGGCGGCGGGGCGATAGGTGCTTTCGACGAAATCACGTGTGTTTTCGATGGCGGTATTGACCATATCCTTGCCCACCAGCGCATCACCGCGCCCCGGTGCGATGGCGTCAACATCATAGGCCATGATCCGGTCAAGCGTGTCACCCCAATCGGCAAAATACCCGTCGCCGCAATAGCAGGCAGAGTGATATTCGACGATGTCGCCAGTAAACATCACGTTCTGATCGGGCACATGCACCACGGCGTCACCCGCCGTATGCGCCCGGCCGATATGTTTGATGTCGACACGACGTTTGCCCAGATAGACGGTCATGCTGTCGTTGAAGGTTGTGGTCGGCCATGTCAGGCCGGGGATGCTTTCATGCCCTTCGAACAGGCGCGGGAAGCGTTGAAATTCGCTGTCCCAGTCTTCCCGCCCGCGTTCGGCGACCATGCCGCGCGCCGCATCTGACATGATGATCTGATCGGTGCCATAGGCGGATGCGCCCAGCACCCGCACGGCGTGGTAATGGGTCAGCACCAGATGGCTGATCGGCTTGTCGGTGACGCTGCGTACCTTTTCGATCACCTTTTCGGCCAGACGGGGGGTCGCCTGCGCCTCCACAATCATCACGCTGTCATCGCCGATGATGACGCCGGAATTGGGATCGCCTTCAGCGGTGAACGCCCAAAGGCCACGTCCGACTTCGTCGAACGTGATTTGTTTCTCTGTCATGTCGCCTTGGGATGCGAATGCTTTACTCATGAATGCGGTCCTTTGTTGCGCTGGCAGATGCCTCCGGCGGGAGTATTTTTGGCAAAATGATAAGCAAGAGTGGCGTTTGTCATGCAAACCCTTCGACGGTTTGGTCGATCGTGCCAAAGATGTTTTGGCCATCCGCATCATCCATCCAGATCTGGACGCGGTCGCCCGGTTGCAGGAATGGCGTTTTGGGCGTGCCATCAAGGATGGTTTCGACCATGCGCTGTTCTGCAATGCAGGCATAGCCGGCCCCGCGTTGGTTGATCGTTTTGCCCGGCCCGCCATCCAGTTTGTTGGACACCGTGCCGGACCCGATGATGGTTCCTGCGGCCAGATGTCTGGTTTTGGCGGCATGGGCGATTAGCGTGCCGAAATCGAAGGTCATATCAATACCCGCATCGACCCGTCCAAAGGGTTCGCCGTTCAGGTCGATATTCAGGATGCCGTGCAGTTTGCCATCCTGCCAGCCGGGCAGGGCATCGGGGCTGACCGCCACGGGCGAAAAGGCGCAGGCCGGTTTGGATTGGACAAAGCCGAACCCTTTGGCCAGTTCACCCGGGATTAGATTGCGCAGGGACACATCGTTGCAGAGCATGACAAAACGGATCGCTTCTAGTGCTTGGTCGCGGGTTGCCCCCATGCGCACCGAGCCAGTGATCACGGCGATTTCCCCCTCGAAATCGATCCCCCAGTCGGGTTCACCGATGATCGGGTCGGTGGGGCCAACGAAGCTGTCAGAGCCACCCTGATACATCAGCGGATCGGTCCAGAAGCTTTCGGGCATTGCAGCGCCGCGTGCTTTGCGCACCAGTTCGACATGGTTTACATAGGCCGATCCATCAAGGAACTGATAGGCGCGCGGCAGAGGGGAGAGGCAGAGCGCATCCCCGAAATCTTCATCCTGCCCATTTGCTGCGAACCCGGCCCCGTCGAGCGCGCGTTGTAAGGTTGGTGCTTTGCATGTGGTGTAGGCGCGCAGGTCATCGCTGACCCGGACAAGCCCGCCATCGGGGCCGTCGTTTTGAAGGGTTGCGATCTTCATTTCTTGCCCGGCGTCCCGTCAAATTTCTTTTCCAGATCGGCCCAGCAGTCGATGTAGTCATCCTGCAACGGGGCCTCTTTGCCCGCAAAACTGGTCAAGTGCTGGGGAAAGCGGGTTTCGATCATGAAGGACATGGTGTTGTCCAGCTTTTCAGGCCCCAGATCGGCATTGGACGCCCCCTCGAACGCATTCTTGTCCGGCCCATGGGGCAGCATCATGTTGTGCA
The DNA here is from genome assembly GCA_947500135.1 of uncultured Paracoccaceae bacterium. Lineage (GTDB taxonomy): Bacteria > Pseudomonadota > Alphaproteobacteria > Rhodobacterales > Rhodobacteraceae > Yoonia. The sequence continues at coordinate 330,640 of CANMQX010000006.1, read as the reverse complement.
GGGACATGCCCCCGGGGACGAACCCCTTGGGCTTGGCGTCATACTGGCCATAGATATTGCCCATCAGCTCAGACATAACATTCTTGTGGTACCATGGGGGGCGGAAAGTATCCTCTGCCACCATCCAGCGTTCGCGGAACAGGACGAAGTCGATATTGGCCGTGCCGGGCTGGCCCGACGGGGCGGTCAGCACTGTAAAGATCGACGGGTCAGGATGGTCAAACAGGATTGCGCCAACCGGGCAATACGTCGTCAGATCATATTTGCAGGGGGCATAATTGCCGTGCCATGCGACCACGTCCAGCGGGCTGTGCCCGATCCTGGTTTCGTGAAACTGGCCGCACCATTTGATTGTGAGCGTCGAGGGGGTCTCGCGATCTTCAAAGGCAGCCACCGGGGTTTTGAAATCACGCGGATTGGCCATGCAATTGGCCCCGATCGGGCCGCGGCCCGGCAGTTCGAATTTCTGACCGTAGTTTTCGCAAACAAAGCCTCGGCAAGGCCCTTCCAGCACTTCGACCCGGTAAACCAGCCCGCGCGGGATAATCGCAACCTCTTGCGGGGCGAGGTCGATTACCCCCAGTTCAGTGGCAAAGCGCAGACGTCCTTCCTGCGGGATGACCAGCATTTCGCTATCGGCAGAATAGAAATAGGCGTCCTGCATGCTTTGCGTGACCAGATAGATATGGCTGGCCATGCCGACCTGCGTGTTGACATCACCGGCGGTTGTCATGGTGCGCATGCCCGTCAGCCATGTCAGCTCTTCATCGCTATGCGGCACCGGATCCCAGCGGTACTGACCAAGGCTGGTGACATCTGCCGGGATATGTGGGGCCGATTTCCAATAGGGCAGGTCAATCCGGGCGTAGCGATGCGAATGTTTGACCGATGGGCGGATGCGATAGCACCAGGTCCGTTCGTTTTGATGGCTGGGGGCGGTGAAGGCGGTGCCGGACAGCTGTTCACCATAAAGCCCGTAATTGCATTTCTGCGGGCTGTTCATGCCAAGGGGCAGGGCACCGGGCAGGGCTTCTGTTTCGAAATCATTGCCGAAACCCGGCATATAGCCGTCGGTCACCCCAACGCTTGTTGCGGCGCGGGTCAGGCCATCGGACACAGTGACTTTATTCATTGGGCAGCTCCCCTTGATTATCTTCGCCCCTGATATTGGTTGCATTTGTAACTATCAATCGCCATTTTGCCAATATGACAGAAAAGACGGATTTCGATTTACAGCATTTCATGCCCTATTTGCTGAACCGCGCGGCAGAGGCATCAAGCCTTGATTTCCAACGCTACTACAAGGCGCGTTACGGGATGCAGCGGACCGAATGGCGGGTGGTGTTTCATCTGGGCCGCTATGGCGATCTGACCGCGAAAGAGATTTGCACCCGCGCTAGTATTCATAAAACCAAGGTCAGCCGGGCCGTCGCGGCGTTGGAAAAACGGCGCTTTCTGACCCGCCAACCGCTTGAGGGTGACCGGCGGCATGAATTGCTGTCATTGACCCGGACAGGCAAGGCGGCGTTTGACGATCTGGTCGAAGAAGCGCAGCGTTTCGATGATACGCTGATGGGTGCGTTTAGTGTGACAGAGCGAGATATTCTACGCCGCTGCCTGCGCCATATCATCGATACCGGGCGGGGCAGTTGATGGCTGGCCTTGCTGTTTGGGCCATGCTGGGTTTAGGTGTCGCCCAATGACCATCCGTTTCTTTTCCGACAAAACCCGCCCTGTCCATCTGGGCCCATATCCTTGCGAAAGGCTGGCCCGGCTGCCGGCCATGCCCGATCTTGCGGATGTGCCCGCAACCCGCCCACTAAGCTTTGACCGGCCCGCCGATCCGCGATCCATCGTCAATGCGATGCGCGAACATCAGGCGATGCTGGACGCGATCCGCGATGGGCTGGTCAATGGGGTGGTGGCAGAGGCGCCCGGTGATCCGCTGGAACGGGCCAATCACCTCAAGGCTTTTGGCTATTTCGCAGATGCGGCCGTTGTTGGCACCTGTTTGCTGCCTGATGCCGCCCGGTTGGATCAGCCCTATCTGAACCCCGATATCGGCGGGCTGGCCCATGACCTGAAGACACGACAGACCAAGACGCTGGCGTCTGGCATCGACATGATCATGGCCGATCTGAAAGAGTCGATGGAGGCCCCGCCAACCGGCATTGATGATCATAGCCATGCGCTGGTGTTTCTTTATGAAAACCCGCGTGATCCGCGGGCGAATGAACCGGGTACTGGCTGGATCGCCGATGCACAGGCTCATCGAGCGGGACTGCTAGCATCTGAAACGGCTGTGGTGATGGCCAATTATCTGCGGCTGTTGGGCTATCCGGCGCGTGGGCACATGATGTCCAGCGCAGATGTTGATTTGAGCCGGCTTGCCGTGGCGGCGGGGCTTGCAACGGTCGAAAATGGGCAGTTGCGCCATCCTTATGTCGGAACGCGCTTTGGTCTGGCGGCCGTAACGACCCGTTTTGAGATTGCCCCCGATCAACCGCTTGTCCCCATGGCGGATCAACCGAAATCGGCCTTTGGGGCAGGGTGGAAATTCGGCACAACATCCGCCAAGAACGCATTGAATGCTGTGCCTTACGCCAAACGCCGCTTTGTTGATGGGGCGCACCCGTTTGAGCGGCTCAAACGGGTGGCGACACCAACCACCTATATTGACGAACCGAATGTGGCCCGCGTGCCGAAACGGGCGGATATGTTCGCCCGGGCGCAGTTTGGCGATATGGGCAAGAAGATGCAGGATGCGGCCAAGGGCGGGCATTACGTGCGCAAGGCGGCCCCTTCCATGGCGCAACGGCGGGCGCTGGGCGCCTTTGTGCTGTTGCAGGATGGGGAGGCTGCGCATGAAAAAGTCAGGCTTGATCCTATTGAAGCCGCTGACCTGATCAAGGCGACCAGCTATTGGCTGGGGGCTGATGCAGTGGGCATTTCGCGCTGCCCCGATTGGGCGTGGTACAGCCATGATGCGCGCGGAGAGGCGATTGCCCCGCCCCATGATCAGGCGATCAACATGATCATCGATCAAGGCTATGAAACCATGGAAGGCTCATCAGGCGATGACTGGATCGCCGTGGCCCAATCCATGCGGGCCTATTTGCGGTTTTCCTTGCTGGGTGGGATCATCGCCCGGCAAATCCGCAATCTGGGCTATAGCGCCAAAGCCCATACGGTCATGGATGGCGAGGTGCTGCAACCGCCGCTTTTGCTGCTCAGCGGTCTGGGCGAGGTTAGCCGGATTGGTGAGGTGATCCTGAACCCCTATCTGGGGCCGCGCCTGAAATCGGGGACGGTGACAACCGACCTGCCCATGGCGCATGACAAGCCGATTGATTTCGGCCTGCAGAAGTTCTGTGAGGCTTGCAATAAATGCGCGCGCGAATGTCCGTCAGGGGCGATCACCGCAGGCCCCAAGCTGATGTTCAACGGCTATGAGATCTGGAAATCCGACAGCCAGAAATGCGCGACATATCGAGTGACCACACCCGGCGGGGCGATGTGCGGGCGCTGCATGAAAACCTGCCCCTGGAACCTGGAAGGGATATTCAAAGAAAAGCCGTTTCGCTGGGCGGCGATGAATGTCCCACAGCTTGCCCCAGCATTGGCCCGGCTGGATGATACGGTCGGAAATGGAGGGCTGAACCCCGTCAAGAAATGGTGGTGGGATCTGGAGATCACGGAGGATGGGGGCTACCGCCCAACCCCGCAGCCGGTGAACCAGCGATCCCTGCAAAGGGATCTGGACCTGCAATATGCCGACCAGACTTTGGCGGTTTATCCGGCTCCGCTGGCCCCGCATCCGCATCCTTACCCGTTCCCGATGGATCGTGAAGCGGGGATCGAGGCCTATCAGGCGATGATCACGGCGGATGAATACAAGGCGCGGCTGGCGCAGGGGGACAAAGAGGTCATCCATGCCTATACGGTCGAAGGCGAAAGTCCTGTCATTCAGGTTGAGATTACAAAGGCCGAGGAAACCGCCCAAGGCGTGATGAAATATGAATTTGCGCCCGTGGATGGCCGCGATCTGCCTGCATGGCAGGCGGGCGCGCATCTGGATATCGTGGTGACTCCGGAATTCCTGCGGCAATATTCGATGTCGGGTAACCCGGCAGATCGTAGCTGCTATCAGATCGCTGTGCTGCGCGAAGATGCCGGGCGAGGCGGATCGAAACTGATGCACCGGATCTTCAATGAAGGGCGGCGGATTTTCATCTCCAAACCGATCAACCATTTCCCGCTGGACCCCGACGCGAGCCATAGCGTGCTGATGGGCGGTGGGATCGGGATCACGCCACTGGTGGCGATGGCGCATGAATTGCACGCACAAGGGCAGTCGTTTGAGATGCATTATTCCGGGCGTCGTCGGGACATGATGGGACTGTTAGATGATATTGCAGGCTTTGCCTGGGCGGACCGGGTGCAGTTGCATGTGACGGATGAAGGCAGCCGGGCCGATCTGGGGCAGATACTTGGCGGCTACCAGCCCGGCTGGCATGTCTATACCTGCGGGGCAGAACGCTACATGACCGCGATATTGGCGGCGGCGACGGAGGCCGGTTTTCCAGAAAACGCGCAGCATCTGGAATATTTTGCGGTGCCCGAACAGCCGGATTATGTGAACCACCCTTTCCAGCTGAAACTGGCGCGATCCGGCCAAGTGTTTGATATACCAGCAGATAAATCCGCCACTGATGTGCTGGCCGAAAACGGGGTGCATGTGGACGTCAAATGCAGCGACGGCATTTGCGGGGTCTGCAAATGCGGGTTGGTCGCGGGGGATGTGGAGCACCGGGATTTTGTGCTGTCCAAGGCACAACGGCAGGATGCGATCATCCTATGCCAAAGCCGCGCGGCAGAAAATGGCGGCACAGTCACGATTGACCTGTAGCTGGCGGAGGGCACGCAACGTTCGGTGGGGGGTGCGTGCGGTGGTTTTCGCGCGACGGGCCGAATCATTGGTTAATGCCGTTGTTTTCATGGAAATTGGGCGGTCGGCAAAGCGTCGGCGATGCGTCGGCAAAACGTCGGACCCCAACGCGCGGTGGGGCGGGGTTAGCGGGGTGTGCGGTGGGAGTGTGAATGCGCGGTTAAGGTTTGCGGGTGATGGGTTTGGTCAGCGCTGATGAAATGGGCTTTTGAACAAATTCCCGCCATGGTTGCGGGCTAAGCCACGCGGGACTTCTGATCGTCAAATTCAAAGGATACGAGAATGAGAAAACTGACCATTGCGGTGGCATCATTGGTGGCATTGGCCGCTTGTGGTGCGCCGAACCCCGGCCAGCGCGGCGCGGGGTTCAGCGGCATCGGTGGTGATGTCGCTGCTGCCCCAGCTGCCACCGCGACAGCCACGCCCGCAGCCGCTGCCGCGCCTGTGAACATCACGCGGAGTGCGGGTGGATTGCCAGCATATCGCAAGGATACAGGTCGGTATCGCCGGAATGGCACACCGGCCACGGAACGGGCCGCAGCAAAGGTCGCCCCGGATGCGGGCATGGGGCTCTTTTCCGGCCCTGATGCACTGAATGTTCAGGTGGGCGAATTTGGCTTGGGCTTCAATCTGGCGCGGGTCGACACGCATACATTCCTTGTGGGTTACCGCGTTGATACGTTTTGGCGGCTTGCGCGCCAGCCAAGCAAGGAATCGGTCTTGCGTGCGGCAAGAACATTGACCGAATGCGGTGTCAGCGAAGATGCTTACAGAGTTACCGGACCAAGCAGACCGATCTATGTGGTCATCCCCGTGCGGTGTTGATCGGCGTGGGTTTCAGCCCACACCTCCGCCCGTCCCGGGCCTGACCCGGGACCTCGTGGCGGACCATGAGGCCCCGGATCGCGTCCGGGGCGGGTGTGAAACCGACAGGTGCTGCCCTCATCTTGACGCTTTGGCGGTGATGTAGGGTGCGCATTTATGCGCACCATTGTGCAGGGTCGTTGGTGGGGTGGTGCGCATAAATGCGCACCCTACGGCTTGCTGCCTGACCCGGGACCTCGTGGCTGACCATGAGGCCCCGGATCACGTCCGGGGCGGGTTGGTAAAGCCGACAGGTGTTGCCCTCATCTTGACGCTTTGGCGGTGATGTAGGGTGCGCATTTATGCGCACCATTGTGCAAGGTCGTTGGTGGGGTGGTGCGCATAAATGCACACCCTACGGCTTGCTAATGGCGATGCCCCGCGAAGCGGACCCGTCGGTGCGCCCACCCCGAGGTCCGGGCGCTGCCCTTGATGTTGTTGGCCGGTGGTGATGAGTTCGAAAATGTCGATGTTTCTTCCGTCGCAACTAATCTCCATCATCAAGCCACTTCTCAACTCTTGGGTGATATCCCGGCGGATAAAGTCGAGCTAGAAATCCCCATCGAACTGCAAACTCATCTTTTCTGATTGGAAAAGGGACATTGAAGAAAATCAAGTATGTCACCGACGCAATCAGAACAAATACCCCAAGTGCTGCGCTAACTCTATATACCGGTGTAATTGCAACCGAAGTCGCTATGTCGATCTGCAAATTCAGCAGGTATATCCAGAGTCCAGCCAAAGGCACCAGCAGGAACAATAAAACTATTAAGCACAGAGTTATCAAAAACTTTGAGATCGGTAGCAGTTCCCTGAATGAACCATAGCGGATTATGGGAGCGGACAGCTCCATCTCATCCTGTTCATTATATAATCCGTAAGCTCCGGAGGAGAAGCCACGAAGAGATAGACGGCTCCCCTCATGTGATCGCAGTAGAATCATCATCATTACCGACTGCGCTTGCAAGATGATGAAGAAGAAACCAACGCTTGCCACTACAGTCATGAAAGCCGTAGGTACAGATGCCGTAACATCTTGAAATGTAATGCTTACCTCTGCTTCATCGCCAAGCGATGATAGTATGAGATAATAGACGAAGATTCCCGTGCAGCTCTTTACCAATTTCGCGATGGACTCGTTTTGTAACTTGCCCAATTGGATATAGATATCGTGCCAAGTAGCCCCAGCAGCCTTAATGTATCTGAGCGTCTTCCGGAACTCATGTTGCTTAATGCTGCGGATAGATAGCCAGATACGTCTCATTCCTCAAACATCCAACTCCTCCACAAACCGCGCATTCTCTTGAATATACTGGAACCGCAGTTCTGGCTTCTTCCCCATCAGCCGCTCGACCAGATCCGCTGTGTCACCCGGCTCGTCATCATGCACGGTCACCCGGATCAGTTTGCGGGTGGCGGGGTCCATGGTGGTTTCTTTCAAATCCTTGGCATCCATTTCGCCAAGCCCTTTGAAGCGCTGCACGTCGATTTTGCCTTTGCCTCCCAAACCTTTGGCCAGAACGGCCTCTTTTTCCGCGTCGTCTGCGACGTAGACGCGCCGCGCGCCTTGGGTCAGCCGGTAGAGGGGTGGGCAGGCCAAATACAGATGGCCCTGATCGATCAGCGGCCGCATTTGGGTGAAGAAGAAGGTCATCAGCAGCGAGGCGATATGTGCCCCGTCCACATCCGCGTCGGTCATGATGATGATCTTGTCATAGCGCAGATCGTCGACGTTGAACTTGGTGCCCATACCGACGCCAAGTGCTTCGCAGAGGTCGTTGATCTCGGCATTGGTGGTGAGTTTGGACGAGGCGGCCCCCAGCACGTTGAGGATTTTGCCCTTGAGCGGCAGCAGCGCTTGGTTCACCCGGTTCCGCGCGCCCTTGCCGGAGCCGCCCGCGCTGTCGCCCTCCACAATGAACAGCTCTGTCCCCGCCCGATCCTTGGAGGTGCAATCAGTTAGCTTTCCGGGCAGGCGCAGTTTCTTGGTCGCGGATTTACGGGCGGTTTCTTTTTCCTGCTTGCGGCGCAGGCGTTCCTCGGCCCGTAGCACAAGGAAATCGAGGATCGCGCCTGCCGATTTGGTGTCAGCGGCCAGCCAGTTGTCGAAATGGTCGCGCACCGCACCTTCGGTCATCTTGGCGGCGGCTTCGGTTGAGAGCCGGTCCTTGGTCTGGCCGACAAAGGCGGGGTCGCGAATGAAGCAGGAGACCAGCGCGCAGCCGCCTGACATCAGATCGTCGCGGGTGATTTGCGCGGCTTTCTTGTTGCCCGACAGCTCGCCATAGCCCTTGATCCCCTTGAGGATCGCGGCCCAGAAGCCGGTAACATGCGTCCCGCCTTCGGGCGTGGGCACGGTGTTGCAGTAGGATTGCAGAAAGCCGTCGCGCACGGGCGTCCAGTTGATCGCCCATTCAACCTTGCCCGGTTCGCCGTATTTTTCGGTGAAATCAACGGTGCCAGCGAAGGGTTTGTCGGCATATGTGGTGGCGGTGCCCAGCGTTTCCTTGAGGTAGTCGGAGAGACCGCCGGGAAAGTGGAATGTTGCCTCGGTCGGGGTTTCCCCATCGTCGATTTCGGATTTCCAGCGGATTTCGACGCCAGAGAAGAGGTAGGCCTTGGACCGGATCGATTTGAAGAGGCGGGCGGGTTTGAATTTGTGATGTCCGAAGATTTCGGCATCGGCGTGGAAGGTGACGGTGGTGCCGCGTCTGTTTTGGGTCGGCCCGAGTTTGGCGATGGGGCCAAGGGGGATGCCGCGCGAGAAGCGTTGTTCATAAAGTTCCTTGTTCCGCGCGACCTGCACGACCATGGAGTCCGAGAGCGCGTTAACAACAGAGGCCCCAACCCCGTGCAGACCGCCGGAGGTCTGGTAGGCCTTGCCGCTGAATTTACCGCCCGCGTGCAGGGTGCAGAGGATGACTTCGAGCGCGGATTTGTCGGGGAATTTGGGGTGCGGGTCGATGGGGATGCCGCGCCCGTTATCCTTGATCGTGACGGAATAATCGGCGAGCAGTTCCACCTCGATCCGGTTGGCATGGCCTGCAACGGCCTCGTCCATGGAGTTATCCAGCACTTCGGCCACAAGGTGGTGCAATGCGCGTTCATCAGTGCCGCCGATATACATGCCGGGGCGTTTGCGCACAGGTTCCAGCCCCTCAAGCACCTCGATGCTGTCGGCGTTGTAGTCGTCGGGGCTGCCCCCGGAGAGGAGATCATCGGCCATTTTGCTGCTCATTTATTGCTTTGCCACATGATATGGGAGTGACGGGGCCGGGGGAAGCGCAGAAATCGGTTTTGGCGTTGTGGCCGTAGGGTCGCATTTTTGCTTCATGCACGGATATGTGATGATCTGCTGATGCAAATTGCCATGCCAGTTCGGTATGGTTGCCGGAACAGATTGATTTTGCGAGGGATTCTGCTGCCATGTTGACACGTCGCCATTTTGTTATGTCGTCCGCTGCGTTGTTTTCGACGCCGATTGCGACCCCGGGTTTTGCCAACCCGATTTCGGACCGGTCGCAATGGGCGGCCTGGGACAGGCGGGTGACCCCGGCCAGCTATGATCCGGCCACGTCCAACCCCTGGGGCCTGCACCGTCGTTTTCTGCCGCAGCTGGTAGAGGCGAATGATGGTTTGCGGGCGGGCGATATCCATGTCGATGCGGTGGCGCGCTATCTGTATCATGTGCGCGGCGATGGCACGGCGATGCGCTATGGCGTGGCGATTGCCCGCGGCAGTCTTTATGAGCCGGGGACCTACACGATCCGCCGCAAGGCCAAATGGCCGACGTGGCGTCCGACCGATGCGATGATCGAACGCGACCCCCAGCTATATGAACAGCATGCCGAGGGGATGGATGGCGGCCCGCGCAACCCTTTGGGATCGCGTGCCTTTTATCTGTTTGTCGGCCGTCGTGATACTTATCTGCGGATCCATGGCACGCCCAGCCCACGCTCCATTGGGGGTCGTGCCAGCTCTGGCTGCGTGCGCATGGTGATGGCCCATATCATCGGGCTTTATGGTCAGGTGGCTACCGGGTCGACGGCGTATCTATACGCGCCCGAAGGCACGGTTACCGCCCAGTCCTAGGTGGTTTCTGCGGCGGGTTCCGGTTTTTGAATGCAGATCGGCCGCCCTTCGCGTGTGCGTAGGGGCAGGAGCGTCGTTTCAACAGCGTTTCTGTGTTGATAGACATAGCAATTGTCGACCGGATCAACCGCCACGGCTTCAAGGTTCTGATTGGTAGCAGCAATGGCGCGAACCGGTTCGGGCAGTTCCGCGATAAAGGCGATGTCGGTGCTGGTTGTGTCATCGTTGACAGGTTCGCAGGCCGCCAACACGAACGCGGCCCCTAGAAACAATGGTAAGGTTTTCACAGCTGGCAGTCCCCAATAATCCGTACAAATGGCATATGTGGACAACCTGCTCCAAGCCGGTGGCGAATACCAGTCGGGTCTGGTCAGTTGTCTTGTATGCTGCGGCTTCTGCGCCGCAGTCCCGGAGGAGGCCCCGAGTGCTTTGGCTTTCGGATTGTTCAGCAACATACAGGATGGCGCGACCTGTGCGATGAAGGTCGGCTTCGAGCCCAGATTGTCAAATGCTGCACGATCAACCAATGTCGGCTTAGAAACATTCCATACAAGTTCAGGGTAAACAGGTGGTCAGACAATTAACTGAAAAAGAAAGGCTCCTTCTTCAAACTGTTTCGATCTGGCTACGTGACGAAATGGTATCGCAACTTACTGACGTATCGCCTTCGCCAGAGCTTCTGCACGATCTGGCACAGAGCAACTATGAGATAAGCTGTAGCGCACTAGAGCGCGTCGGTATGTTTGCCTCTGAGGGCAGCTATTGGCGCGTGAAGAAGGCTGATAAAGATCTAAATGGTTTTGGAGGCCAACACACGCGCAGTGACCTTGATCACCTTCTTGATGGGCTTGCCTGCCATTCTAGCTACGTCAAGGATCTATATCGGCAAGATGAGGCAGTTACGCCAACAAATGATATGTTGCGCGACGTTTGCATTGCCATGACTGAATGCGGATACATGGAAGCTATTTCTATGAAAGCGTTTGAATGGACCGACGACTTTGGTCCTTGGCTTGTGCGTCATGGCGCGTGGGATTTGCATGAGTTTGAGGCTGCGCCACAATCCGAGGTAGACGTAGTTCTCGCAGCCATATCCGACGACGCAAAGGAGTTTCTTTCCGACCGTCTTTGTCGCCACGCACCTAATTTCGTACGTTGCTTCTTTGCTCGATGGATCGATGGTAAGTGGGAGGATGGCGAATGGCGAAATGCACCGAGCGACGACTGGGACCTTTGTCTCGCCGCAGGATTGCACACGCGATTACACGATAGTTGAATTGCAGACATTGGTGCAATTGAAGTGAAGGTCGGCAAAGTCGCGCATTGCAGTCATCTGGTGTGGTCTTATCGCCTTTGAACCCGAGTCAAACCATCAGATGACCGCTAAGAGCCCAAAGCAGACTAGCTTTGTATTGCGTCGGTGCTCTCTAAGAGCGGCATCTGTTTAGTCTACGCTATTATTTTCGGCACTTTTGCCCAAGGCATACAATCCGTAGACGAGTATGGGAGGTATTATGATTGGGAACAGCAAAGCCAATACTCCCCGGCCACCTACCCCGTCCAGAAGCAACTGAGGAAAGAATATCCACATTGCAATGCTGCCCAACCAGACAACCCCCGTGAAAATAAGGAACCTCCACCCTATTTGCGCCCCCAACGCCATGCGTCGAAAAACACTCATACTTGGCGCGGTGGAATTGAAGATAGTTTGGACATTTAGTTTGCGGCCCTGATCATCATCATTGAGTATGGCGAGTACATAGTGACAGGCAGAAGGAATTTCAATTTCGACCAACACTTCTGGATATTTCATCATTCAGAGCGAAATGATATCCAGATAGATGAACGACAGCTAAGTCCCGCTTGTCGGACCTTCGCATTGTCAGTTTCTTATCCGGAGCAAAACTGCCTGACGCTGTTTTATCGGTGAGGTCGGTAAATTCCGCCGGTTATCTCAAACCTACTGAAGCTCCTCCAGCCGCTACTCCCCGACTCCTTTCGTCTCAAACATCAGCCCGTAGGCACTGCGTGGTCGAAAGCCTTTCCAGTAGCTGTGATCATCAGCCGGATCGCCGTTATCGTCGACTGACCAGACGGCATCGTTCCCGGATGGGACAAGATCAAAAAAAGCCGCCTTGTCGCTATCCCCTTTCAGGTGCAGGTCCATGAAGCCGGTGATGAAATGCTGGCTGACATTGTTCATCTTGGTCGTGTCCCAAACGGCGTCTGAATAGTGGCCGAAGGGGAACCAGCCATCGGCGGCGGGCAGGTCATAGCTTTCGACAGGTGCCGGCATCGGCGCTCCTGCATTGTGATTGGCGTTTTCGAAGGTCAGCAGGTGCCTTGTGGTGTTGACGGTGTCGTCGAACATCCCCCGGATCGCGTCATACATTGACACATCATCGACGCTTCCCGCGATCAGCATCAGCGGCTTTTCGATCCCCGCCCAGCCATCCGCATCCCAAAAGCCCGCATTGTTCCCCCACGGTCCAAAGGCGACGAAGGCTTTGACGCGCGCGTCGGCCAGTGCCGCGTGGCTATCTGTGCCCATCATATTGCGTTCCAGCAGCCCCTGCGGTGCGCCCCATTCATATTCGGTGCTGGCCTTGGTGACCCCGGCGCCTGCATAGATCAGCGCGCCGTAACCCCCCATGGAATAGCCGATGATGGCGACGTTATCGCCTTGGATAATCGCGCCCAGATCGTCCTCCAGCGCGCCCATCTGATCGATCACAAACCGCTGATCCCATGGCCGGTTCACGAGGGTCGACCCAAATGCTGTCTGGTCGTCATAGGTGCTGTCAGGGTGATCGATAGAGGCGACGACATAGCCCTTTGAGGCAAGGTTTTCCGCCAAAGGTGACATCAGGAAGCGGTTACCCGGATAGCCGTGAGAGACGATCACAAGCGGGAAGGTGTTCCCGCTGTCAGGCGTTGCATCGCGGGCGGCCTGACCGGTGAGCGTGGCTTGGGTGATCCCGTCGCGCACCAACGCCGTCAGCGTGCCGCCCGGTGTTGTGTCGGCAGCGGCCGGATACCAGATTTCGACGGTCAGGTTCCGGTCATAGGTTGGGATGTCGCCGGTTGGTCCGGTATTGACGACGTCGATCTGGTCGGGGTTGGTGAAGGTCATTGTGGTGACCCCGATCTTGTGATCGCCATACGCGGCCAATGCGGGCGCGTCGGGACGCACAACATCAATCCGGTTTTCGGCACTTGCTGCGGTTGCCGCAAGAAGGGTGAGGGCTGTTGGGAAAGCGCGCATTGAAATCTCCTGAGGGTCGGGACCTGTTTATGATGCACGATCTGGGGTTGTTTCACAAAGTATCAGTTACACCGCCTGGTCGATAGATCGGCCAGCCCCGACCGCCCCCATGGGCGGGGGCTTCACCCCCACCGGCGGTCGGGAACTGCCCTTCGCGTTGATCCAGCGGCTGCAGGGTAATGTCGGGGCGGTTGGTCATAAGCGCAGCTCGGCAACTGCATGCCGCTTGTCCGATCCTACCGCATCCAGAAACCGGCTGACTTGATTTTGTTGCGCAGGGCCTTTTCCCGGCGCGGCAGGTTGTTCTGATCGAAAAGCGCGCGCACCTTATGGCCGCGCTTTTGATAGATCATCCGCTTGAACGGGTCATATTGCTTGAGCCATTTCTTGATCTTGTTGGGGGCGGCCACGGATTCCAGCACGGCAATGGCTGCGTCGCTTTCGCGGGCATAGAACATTGGCAAGACCCTGTAATGGCAGGTAATATCGCCATCCAGCCCGTCCAGTTCCGGCCCCGGACGCCCGCCACCCAGTCTATGAATGACCAATGGCAACACCACCTGATCAAGCCATGGGTCCAGCGGCTGGATCACCAGTTCCGGGGGCGGGTTGTTGCGCACGGACACGGCGTATTCGGTAAAGAGCCTGCCAAATTCCGCAGGGTCCGCCCCGAAAAACCAGCCCGCGTTGAAATAAAGGTAGCGTTCCCAGTATTCATCCGGTTGGCCCAGATCCAGCGAGCTTTCGAAATCCAGTCCAAACCGGTCATAAAGCGATTTCCAGATGGCGGTGTAACCGGGCCAGTACAATTCCTCGACCGGCCATGTGCCGCTGCGCTGCATGGATGCGGCGGGGCGGGAAAAATCGAAATCCACGTCGTTCAGATCACCCATGATCAGTGTGTCTGTATCAAAAAAGACAAAGGGCTCATTCGGCGGCAGGATGCTGAGCGCTTCGATCTTGTTGCCGGGCGGATAGGATTGCCCGAAATGCGCGCTGGCAAAGGGCCGGATTTCGGCCCCGTTTTCAACCAGCACCGTCTTGATGGCATCCGACATGCGCGGGTCATCATCCCAAAGCGGGCCGGGCTGCGGTTCGGCCACAATCAGACGGCCTGCGAAATCCGGCGCGTTCTGGCGCAGGGATGCCGTGAACAAAAGCGCCTCATATTGCAGGCGGCCGCCCTGTCCGACGATCAGTATGTTGAAGGGCTGCCCTGTCCCTTTGGCCATATTTGCATTTACCCAATGGTGTCTTATCCTGCTGTAGCGTCGGGCGGGATATGTGACAACATCTGTTCGGCAATAGGACACGCTGCGGCGTCAGGCGAGCAAGGGCGAAAGATTGCACAGCGATACCGGCCACGGCTTTGATTTTCAGGAAATTTTTGCGTTAACGACGGCGCCTCAGGCTATTCTTGATGCCGGGTTCAAGGTGCTTTTGGTCAATGACGCCTATTGCGACATGCTTGGGGTCAGGCAGGCGGATCTTGTCGGGTACGATCTGCTGGCGCTGTTTCCCGAAAACGAAGAACGCCAGGCCATGGTGGCGACGGCTTTTCGTCAGGCATTGGCCGGGCAAGCGGCCAGTTTGCCGGAACTGCATTACCCGATTGCCGATCCGAATAGGCCTGACGCGCCTGTGCAGGATCGATGGTGGTCGCTGGGTTGCGTTCCGATGCCAGAGGACCCGGCGCATGGCCCGGTTTTTCTGCTACAGGTGAATGATATCACAACGCAGGTCGCCGCCAGACAGCGCCGTGATGAGTTTGCTGCCGAGTTACAGCACCGGATCGGTAATGTGCTGACCCTTGTGCAGATCATCGCGCGCAAGACCGGCCAAAACTCGACTGATCTGGATGCATTCCTGCGCACTTATGAAAAAAGGATCAGGGCGCTGGGCAAGACCCATGCCTTTCTGTCCGGGGTGAATTGGGACGGCATGACCGTGCGCCAGATCATCGAACAGCAGATCATCGCAGAAAACGTCGATCGGCTTGGGTCGATCCGGATTGATGGTCCCGAATGGCGTCTGTCGGTGTTGCATGCGCAGACATTTGCGATGGCTGTTCATGAACTGATCGCAAACACGACGGCCTATGGTGCGCTATCTGTCCCGGGTGGCGAGGTGCGGGTTAGTTGGGATCACCCGCGCGATGGCAGTTATAACTTCATCTGGAAAGAAAGCGGTTTGACCGATCTGACCCCTCCTGAAAAGACGGGTTTCGGCATGCAAATGATCGGGAGGCTTTTGCCCGGCCAACTGGGTGGTAAGGCGATTTCGACCTTTGAACCGACCGGGTTTCACTACATGCTGATTGTGCCCGAAAACGTGGCGGTGCCCGTGGGGCAGGCCATTCCCTGAACCGGTGCGCCGATCTTGTCCCGGGATGGTGAAACGGGCATCAAGGGTCATGGCATTTCGCAGCTACATGGATATCGCAATGACCGAAGCCCGTGCCGCTGCCGCGCGCGGTGAGGTGCCGGTTGGTGCGGTGATTGCGGGACCTGATGGGGTCATCGCACAGGCGGGCAACCAGACCCGGGCGTTGAATGACCCGACCGCCCATGCCGAAATGTTGGTGATCCGTCAGGCGTGTGCCGTGCTGGGTCAGGAAAGACTGACCGGTTTGGACCTTTATGTCACGCTGGAGCCTTGTCCGATGTGTGCTGCCGCGATCAGCAACGCCCGTATCGCCCGATTATATTACGGTGCCGCAGACCCCAAATCCGGTGGGATCGGGCAGGGGCCGCGTATTTTCAACCACCCGCAATGCCACCATATCCCGGAGGTTTATGATGGAATTGATGCGGCATCGTCCGAGGCGCTGCTGAAACAGTTTTTCGGCGCGCGACGGTGACAATTCCTGGCACAGGAATTGTTTCAAACTTTCTGTGAAAGTTTGGGCTCAGATGTCGATCACATCCATTACTTCGGGCGTCAGGACGTTTACATCCGGCAGTGCATCGACAAGCGGCTGCGCCGATTGCGCCAGAAGCGGGAATGTCTTGTAATGGCAGGGGATGATCGTCTTGAAATTAAAGTATTTTCGGGCAGCAAAAGCCGCCCCTTCCATCCCCATCGTGTAATGTCCGCCGCAGCATAGGATGCCGATATCGGGTTGATAGAATTCACCCATCCAGCCCATATCCGCCATGATATCGGTATCGCCCGAGACATAGACCATGTGGCCGTCACCCTTGATCATGTATCCCGCCTCTGTCCCGGCATAACCCGCCCCAACGGATGAGGAATGCGTTGCCTGCACCATGGAGACTTGCGCCCCTTTCAGATCGACCGTGCCGCCTTTGTTAAAATCAATGGTTTCGCCCGCATCAAAGAGAGCGCAAAGCTCTGGTATGCCCACGACCGTTGCCCTGGTTTCTTTGGCAATTTCATCAACCTCTGATGTATGATCGAAATGCCCGTGGGTCAGCAGGATATGTGTGGCCCCTGCCAATGCTGCCCCCCGCTGTTCATCGGGGAAAGACGGGTTGCCCGCCAACCAGGGGTCGATCAGAAGGACGGCATCCGCGACCTCCATCCGGAAACTCGCATGACCTAGCCAAGTGATTTTCATTTTTCCCTCCATCGTTATAGGGACAGGATAACTTCGGGTGGGAAGGACACAAGATGGATTGGTTCGAGCAGTTGGACGGTTATTGCGAGCGGACGGACTTTTCCTATTGGTCGGAGCCTGTGAACGCCGTTACCAATCTGGCTTTTATCATTGCTGCGATCATCATGTGGCGGCGCAGTGCGGGCGTGCCGATGGCGCGGGTTCTATGTGCGATCCTGTTTGTGATCGGGGTGGGCAGTTACTTGTTTCATACCCATGCCACCACCTGGGCGGCCATTGCCGATGTCATCCCGATTGGTCTGTTTATCCTGACCTATTTGTTTGTGGTAAACCGCGACATGGTGCCGATGCCATGGTGGGCGGCATTGCTGGGCACGATCTGCTTTGTACCTTATGCCGCCGTGCTGGTCCCCATACTGAACCGCCTGCCGTTTTTCATGATTTCGGATTTCTATTGGACGGTGCCGCTGTTGTTGCTGTTTTATGCGGTTGCCTTGCACCATCGCCCTGGGGTTGCCGGCGGTTTTGTCATTGGTGCGGCTTTGCTGAGCCTGTCGATCACCCTGCGGTCCATGGATGAAATCCTATGCACGGGCTGGCCGATTGGCACCCATTTCCTGTGGCATTGCCTGAATGGTGTCATGTTGGGCTGGATGATCCATGTTTACACGCGGCATATGCTTGCGGGCCACCGCGTGGGGCGCTAAACGCGAACCCGACCAAACATGCGGAGACAGCCATGTCCATCGACACAGAAACCGCCCGCCGCGTGGCCAAGCTGGCCCGGATCAAGGTGGAAGACGATCAATTGCCCGCGCTGGCATCAGAGTTCAGCGCGATCCTGGGCTTTATCGAACAGCTTAACGAGGTGGATGTCGAGGGAGTGGAGCCGATGACATCTGTCACCCCGCAGCGCCTGAAACGCCGCGACGATGTTGTCACCGATGGCAGCCAGCAGGAAGCTGTGTTGAAGAATGCCCCGGATGCCCGCGAAGGGTTCTTTGCCGTGCCGAAGGTGGTGGAATAATGACTGACCTGACCAAACTGACAATCGCCGAGGCCCGCGACGCGATGCGCAGCGGCGACACCACAAGTGCCGAGATCACCAATGCTTGCCTGTCGGCCATTGAAAGCGCCGGTGCGCTGGGTGCGTTTGTGCATCACACGCCCGAGATTGCCAAAGCGCAGGCCAAGGCTGCTGATGTCCGGATCAAGGCGGGGGATGCTCCCGCCATGTGCGGCATCCCCCTTGGTATTAAGGATCTGTTCTGCACCAAGGGCGTCCCGTCGCAGGCCGCATCCGGTATTCTGGAAGGCTTCAGGCCCGAATACGAATCCACCGTCACTACCCAGCTGTTTGACGCCGGTGCTGTGATGCTGGGCAAGCTGAACATGGATGAATTCGCCATGGGCTCGTCAAATGAGACCTCCGTTTACGGCAATGCTGTCAACCCGTGGCGGCGCGGTAATGAAGAAACGGCCCTGACCCCCGGTGGGTCCTCCGGCGGGTCGGCCAGTGCTGTTGCCTCTGACCTATGTCTGGCGGCGACCGGGACAGATACGGGCGGCTCGATCCGCCAGCCTGCCGCCTTTGTTGGCATTACCGGTTTGAAACCGACCTATGGCCGTGTCTCGCGTTGGGGCATTGTCGCCTTTGCCTCTTCGCTGGATCAGGCGGGACCAATGACCAAGGATGTGCGCGACAGTGCCATCATGTTGCAAGCGATGTGCGGTCATGACTCCAAGGACAGCACCAGCGCCGATCTGGCCGTGCCGGATTTTGAGGCCGCATTGACCGGCGATATCAAAGGCAAAACCATTGGTATTCCCAAGGAATACCGTATGGACGGGATGCCCGAAGAGATTGAAAAGCTGTGGGCAGATGGCACGTCCATGCTGAAGGATGCAGGCGCCAAGATCGTCGATATCACCCTGCCGCACACCAAATACGCGCTGCCGGCCTACTACGTGATTGCCCCGGCAGAGGCATCATCGAACTTGGCCCGCTATGATGGTGTCCGCTTTGGCCACCGGGCCAAGCTGGCGCAGGGTGATGGCATCACCGAGATGTATGAAAAGACCCGCGCCGAGGGGTTTGGCCCTGAGGTGCAGCGCCGGGTGATGATTGGGACATATGTGCTGTCTGCCGGTTTCTATGACGCTTACTACAACCGGGCGCGTCGTGTGCGTGCGCTGATCAAGCGTGATTTTGATCAGGTGTTTGCCGATGGTGTTGACGCGATCCTGACGCCTGCGACCCCATCAGCCGCCTTTGGGCTGGGCGAGAATATGGACCCGATCCAGATGTATCTGAACGATGTGTTTACCGTGACGGTGAACCTTGCCGGTCTGCCGGGGATTTCGGTGCCTGCGGGTCTGGACAGTCAGGGCCTGCCGCTTGGTCTGCAGCTAATCGGACGGCCATGGGAAGAGGCTGAACTGCTCAATACCGCCTACGTATTGGAGCAGGCTGCAGGTTTTGTAGCCAAACCGACCAAGTGGTGGTAACTTCCACAAAAGAAAACGCAGTGTGACAGGTGATACCCATGAAAACGGGTTTAGTGATTTTGGCATCAATGGTGGCCTTGGCCGCGTGCGGATCAAGCCAGCCGCCCCAACGGGGTGTCGGTTTTAACGACTACGCCGATTTTGAGCTGGAGCGCGCCCGGCGTGAGGCCGCATTGTCTGCACCGCGCGGGGGTATCGTGCCGCCGCCGCAGGTCACGACCATCCCTGGCCGGTCATCGCCGGTTCCACAGCCTGCCGGTGCTATCCCGTCAAGCGATCTGGCAGCCGCAGGAATTGGCCAGACCGCGACTCAGCCGGCTCAACCGCCCGCGAATACGGGCAATGATCCGACCCGCACCCAGGGTCTGGATGCATCGCCGACCAATGCCGCACCGCGCATCGCCAATAATCCGGGTGGTATTTCGGACGAGCAGAGCTTTGACGCCGTATCGGGCCGCGAGACGATTGAAAGCGATGCACAACGCCGTGCCGCGCAGGCTGCTGCCCGTGTGGAGGTTGCGCCCTCTGCCGTCCCGCAGCGTCCCAGCTCCACCGGGCCGAATATCGTGGAATACGCGATCAATGCGCCCAACGTGAAAGGGCAGGAATGGTATAGCCGGTCGCTTTTGTCCGGGCAGGGCCGGTTCCAGCGCAATTGCGCGGCCTATTCCAGCGCGGATGAGGCGCAGCGTGATTTTCTTGCCCGCGGTGGTCCGGAGCGTGACCGCCGTGGCATCGACCCCGATGGTGATGGGTTTGCCTGCGGTTGGGATCCGGCCCCGTTCAAACGGGCCGCTGGCAACTGAGGCTGACCACCTACAATTCCCCAAATTGCGGGCCGCGCCGTGATGGTGTCCGGCCTGACATGGTGGTGATCCATTACACTGCGATGGAAACTGCAGAAGCCGCGCGAAAGACGCTGTGCAACCCGGAAACGGAGGTGTCCGCTCATTATCTGATCGCGGCAGATGGTGAGGTCATGTCGCTGGTGCCAGAGGCGCTGCGCGCCTGGCATGCGGGGGCAGGGCGCTGGGGGGCGGTCACGGATGTGAATAGTCGTTCCATCGGGATTGAGCTGGCCAATGACGGGTTCAGCCCGTTTGCCGCCACGCAGATGGATGCGTTGACTGATCTGCTGAACGGCATTCGCGCACGATGGGATATCCGGCCCGAACGGGTGATCGGCCATTCGGATATGGCCCCGGGTCGCAAGATTGATCCCGGTCGGCGGTTTGACTGGCGCAGGTTCGCGCTGGAGGGGTTGGTGGTCTGGCCGGATGCTGCTGCGGGGGATGTGGCCCGGTTTGCGCAGAATATGCACGCCTTTGGGTATACTGCCAGCGATGATCCTGATCTGCTGTTGCAAGTGTTTCGATTGCGGTTTCGCCCTTATGCCAGCGGCCCGTTGGATGCGGTTGACGCGGGCATGATTGCGGATCTTGCCCGCCGTTTCCCCGTTGACGTAAACGCCGCTTGGGCATAACCCGACGCTTGCGCGGATGGTCGGATGATCGCGGGCTGCAAGGTTCGAGGAAAGTCCGGACTCCAAAAAGCACGGTGCCGGGTAACGCCCGGCGGGGGCAACCCCAGGGAAAGCGCCACAGAGAACAGACGGCCACGCATGCGTGGTCACGGTGAAACGGTGGGGTAAGAGCCCACCGCGCGACTGGCAACAGGAGCGGCACGGCAAGCCCCACCGGGAGCAATGCCAAATAGGGATCGCGCGTCGCAAGACAGGGCTGCTTGAGCCCGAGCAGGTCCGGGTTGGCAGCTAGAGGGCGTCTGGTAACAGGCGCTTTAGATGAATGATCATCTCGGGCGGTGTAATGCCGCCTAGACAGAATCCGGCTTACAGGCCATCCGCGCATATCGGGCCTGATGTCTTTACAAATGGTTAAGCAATTTCGACCCTGGGGTATGCAGCTTTCTATCCATTCAACCACTGATTGACCTGTGGCAGGATTGCTTGCAACAAATGAGGCGAGTTGTCATCTTTTTAGTCGCCTCATCTTTACCGCCCTGAGATGTGGCACTACTTCTTGCGGAGGAGGAAGATGGATGAGTGCAGCAGATACAAATGTTCTGGAGGTTCTTGGCGATGATACGCCCGCCTTCACCCTCGCTTACCTCCGGGGTAGCCCCGATTGCGTGAAACTGGTGAATGCCGCCGGGCGGATCACATTCATGAGCGAAAACGGTCTTTGCGCGATGGAGATTGGCAGCCCGTCAGATGTCGTTGGTAAGACCTGGTGGGATATGTGGCCGTCATCGCAGAAAACGCTGCTCAAATCCCATTTCGACCGTGGCATGGCGGGTGAGATCTGCCATTTTCGAGGCTCTTGCCCCACAGCGCTTGGGAATGACCGCGACTGGGATGTCACGATCTCACCCATCAAGAATGATGACGGGGCGGTGACCTCTGTGCTTGCGGTTTCCCGCGACGTGACGCCAGTTTCCTAATTTATCGCCTTTGCGGTTGACTCGCGCTGGCGCGGCGGTAAAAGGCAGCTTCTATCAGATTCATGCGATGTGCCGATGCAGGCCCGCAACCAGGAGAGATGAGACATGGCGAAGCCGACCACCATCAAGATCCGCCTGAACTCCACCGCGGGGACCGGGCATTTCTACGTCACCAAAAAGAACGCCCGCACCATGACCGAAAAGATGGTCGTGCGGAAATATGACCCCGTCGTGCGCAAGCATGTGGAGTATAAAGAAGGCAAGATCAAATAGACGATCAGCCCTCTGGACAGTGGCGAGGCCGTGCAATCAGCGCGGCCTTTTTTTGTTTTGGGATAGTTTTCAGGTGAAAGCGGGGCGTTACGCAGCCCTTCTGCACTATTGTTCGATCAGTTTTGACAAAAGGTTAATAGGGTGACGTCGCCGGTTTCCCACTCAGGGTTTCAAACTGGCGGGTGTCGGTTTTCCGATTATTACGCAAAACACGATCATGATCAGGATAGGTGACCACGTCCGACAATGCGCGCGTGCCCACCACCAGATAAGTTGCATCGGCATCGCTGGCATTCTGCAGATAGTGACCAACGGGCGTACCGGCCTTGAAACAGGCCGCGTCCCCGGGATGTAGGGGCGTTTGCATATCACCTTCGTGTACGATGACCTCGCCCGACAGCATATAGATGAATTCATCCTCATTGGCGTGCCAATGACGCAGTGAAGACATGGCACCGGGCGGCAATGTTTCTGTGAATGCGCCAAACTGTGTCAGGCCACCAGTGTCGCTAAACAAACGAGCGGTATAGTGGCCTAAAACAGGGTGTGGGTCATCTGAACGATCCAGTTTTGCGTCCTTGGCGCGGATGACGGGCATGTTGCGATGCTTTCCGATCAGGTGAGCGTTGTAAACAGCAACATAATCAAAAGGCTTCCTTGCGCCAACAGCGTCAGGAACATCCCGGATAGGCGCAGCCGCCAGTTTGTGCCGTGTACCGCAAAATAAACTCCGTGCAGCAGCCGCCCAATGCTGAAAATCGCTGCAAGCACGGCAAGGATAGCAGAGCTGCCGCCTTGGATTTCGATCAGCCCGATCAGGATCAAGGCCATAGGGATTTGTTCGGATGCGTTTGCCTGCCCCCTGATCGCCTTGGTCATCACCCTGTCGTCATTGTCGCCCAGCACGATCCCGTCGCGGCGGCGGATCATGATGACCCGCACCGTCAGCGCCAGCAATAATGCCCCGTTGAAAAGCGCGGTCAGGCTGGTCAGTGGTAGGGCGATATCAGGCATCTGGTGGTTTCCCTAAAAGGCAGAGTTGATGGTGAATCCAACCGACAGGTTGTTGCGGGTAAAGCGGCCCACATTGCTTTCGGTATCCGACCCTGTGATCGTCATGGCAGGGGTGAAACCGGCATATTCAATACCTGGCAAGCCCAGATTGACGCCGTAAAAATACCCTTCATCCTGCCGCCCGTCGGCAGAAAACGGAAACACCGGATAGTCGGCCTTTTTGACCCCGGCATTCAGGCTCAACGATACCGGCCCAATCGGTTCGGCAAAGCTGTAGCCCAGCTCAAAACTCCATTCATCGAATGTCAGACTGTCGGCATCGGCGTCGCTGATCACCCGTCCAATCGTGCCGGACAGCCTGTTGCCGCCTTCAAACCGATAAGACAGTCCGGTGCGCACCGTTGTGCGCATCGCATCGCCCAGATTTTCGCTATCGTAATCCTGCCATTCGCGCCGGGCGGAGACAAACAAGAGCAGCGGATCGGTCAGTGGGATCGCCCGGCTGAGTGACAGGCGCCGAAAATCGTAATACCGCTCGCCGCCAAAATCGATACCCCCGGCGGCCAGATTGACCCCCAGTGTGCCATTGCGCAGCGCCCGGTCGTAGTTCAGTGAAACCTGCAGGTAATCGGACGAATAATCATCGGAATCGAGCGTGACCGGATCGCCGGTTCTGGGGTCTTCCGCCGTTTCATCGCGCAGCTTTACCCGTGCGCCCTGATACTGAAATCCGATGGAGGCGCGGTCGCGCGCGCTTTGGTGGAACCGATATTGCGTGCCGAAGTTCAACGTGGCGCGCACGCCTTCCAGCGCCAGCGCATCGGCTGACAGGTTGCCGGTAAAGCCGCCGATATCCTCGACATCGTTTTCCGCGGCCCCGCCATTCACATTGTTGGACGGCACAATCGAAAACCCGAAGGTCGTGGACCAGGGGTTCGCCCGGCGCACGGCGCCCGCATCGCGCAGGGTACGCGCGCGTTCTTCCTCGTTGGGGGCCACGGTCAAGGCACGGCGCAGCCAGAATGTGGCCAGCGTGAACCGTTCCTCATTACTGGCGGCAAGGGCGGTCAGCCGTGCGGCCTCGTATCGCTGGGTATCGTTTTGCGACAGGGCATGGGCGCGCGCACCAGCCTGCCGCCCTTCGGCTGCTTCACCAACACGCGGGGCACCTGCGGCGACGACCAGCAGGGCAGCCCGATCATCGGGATCAATCGCCAGCAGGCTACGCGCGATTTGCAAGGCAAGCTCTGTTTCACCCGCAAACAAGGCGCGGGTTGCGATCACGCGCGCCTCTTCGACAGGGATATCAACGGATGTTTGGGCTACCGCCCCGGACCCGCACAGGATCAGGACGCAGGCCATGGCTTTGACGGTTTTATACATTTGGTGCATCTGCAATTGGGTGTGCCTGATAATGGTTTCTACGAATTGCGGTTGCACGCCTGTCGCGCATAGCAACGGCGCGCACAAACGGCAACTGTCTTGCCAACGTGTCAGTGGGGTTTTGCCCATCTCGTCCATTCCCTATAGTCGCCACAGATTCACATACGCTGCCGGAGAAGCACATGCCCATCACCCCAGACCAACAGGCCGAAATCGACGCATTACGCGCCAATCCGCAACCGACGTTACGCGCGGTCGCCCCGGGGATGGAGCAGCACCTCTACCATGTGTATAACGTCCTGGATCACGGTTTTATTCGCGTGATTGATTACATGGGTGACGATGCCGCGATTTGTCAGGCGGCCCGGGTGTCCTATGGCAAGGGGACCAAGTCGGTGTCCAATGATGCCGGGCTGATCCGTTACCTGATGCGCCACTGGCATTCGACCCCGTTCGAGATGTGCGAGATCAAGCTGCATGTCAAACTGCCCGTCTTTGTCGCCCGGCAATGGATCCGGCACCGGACCGCCAATGTGAATGAATATTCGGCACGCTATTCGATCCTGGACCGGGAGTTCTATATCCCGGAGCCGGACAAGCTGGCCGCGCAATCGGTGATCAATAACCAGGGCCGGGGTGAGGCGCTGACAGGCGAAGAAGCCGCGCGCGTGCTGGAATTCCTCAAAGGCGACGCCGCGCGTTGCTATGACCATTATGCAGAGATGATTTCGGATGAGGGCCAGCAGGGCCTCGCCCGAGAGCTGGCCCGCATGAACCTGCCCGCCAATATCTATACCCAATGGTATTGGAAGGTGGATTTGCACAACCTCTTCCACTTCCTACGGCTGCGGGCAGACGCCCACGCGCAATATGAAATCCGGGTCTATGCAGATGCGATCTGCAAAGTCGTCGCCGACTGGGTGCCCGCGGCCTACGGGGCGTTCGAGGACTACCGGATGGGCGGTGCCACACTCTCGTCAAAGGCGATTGACTGCGTGAGGCGTATGCTTAAGGGTGAAGAGGTGACGCAGGAGACCTCTGGCATGAGCAAGGGGGAATGGCGGGAGTTTAGTGAGGTGATTGGGTGATTGAAGACGACGAAAATTCATCCGAAAACAAAGAAAACCTTCCCCAAAAGGTTCCAGCAAGCAGTCGTCGAAACAAGACTAGCCGCGCAGTCCTAAATACCGCCGGGTCTATCCCGTTCATAGGCGGATTGTTCGCCGCAGCCGCTGGCCATTGGTCAGAGCGGGAGCAAGAAGAAGTGAACAGTTTCTTCGAGCATTGGCTATCTATGTTGCGAGATGAAATGAAGGAGAAACAGATCACAATGATCGAGGTGATGACTAGGCTCGATCTACATGATGCCCAGATTAAAGATCGCCTCAAAAGCTCCGAATATCAAAGCCTTGTTAGAAAGTGTTTTCGCGAATGGTCGGCAGCAGAAAGCGAAAGTAAAAGGATCTACGTAAGAAATGTTTTAGCGAATGCCGCAGCAAGCAATTTGACAAGCGATGATGTTGTGCGACTATTTCTTGAATGGCTGAAGAATTTCTCCGACATGCATTTCGAAGTTATCGCAGCAATATATAATCGCGATGGGATAACACGTGGTGGAATTTGGCATCAAATTGGTCGTGGATCCGTGCGGGAAGACTCCGCTGATGCAGACTTGTTCAAGCTGTTGATTAGAGACTTGTCGACCGGATCTATTATACGCCAGCACCGCCAGCGCGATCGCTTTGGAAATGCGATCCCAAAGCCAAGGTCAAAACCGGTCAAAGGTGGCAAGCCGCCGGTATCAGCTTTTGACGACGAAGAAGGATACGAGCTCACGGCACTTGGCGATCAGTTTGTTCACTATGCAATGAATGACATTACGCCAAAGATTGCATATGAACCTACCTTTGATGATGAAGACATTGTGGATTAGCGACGCTTAGTATTTGGACTGCTTACACTGTGGCAATCAGTGAATAACTGGTGAAGCTTCCCGCCCGGCATCGCCGGGCAGCGCCCGGACCTCCCCCACGGGGAGGGCGCTTCTGCAACGTCACACCCCGCACCACCGTTACCCTTAAACGCCAACTCCCGCCAAACACACCTGTTTGCGCGCCATCCCCGAGGTCCGGGCGCTGCCCTACCGTTATGCATAACATCAAGCATGACTTTCGCTGCGCGAAACTGTGCCCGGGCCGGGGCTTCGCCCGTTGTCGGCTGAAAAGGTCCCCCGGACCTTTTCAGCCGACAACCCCGTCGCATCATCACGAACCCACCATGAATGGTTCATATTCTTGCCGGGATTGCCGCCTATTTCGGCAACTAAACTATCATTTGGACGATGAGTGATGCTTGTTCTGCGCGCTTTCCCCCTGTCATTTGCGATCCTCTGGCGGTTCACACTTGTACTGCCGATCCTGCTGATCTTTCTGGCGGTCTACGTGACCTTTTCGGTCTTTTGGGGCTTCTTTGTGGGGATATTCTCGATCTACCTGACAATCGTGATGATCCTGGCCATGACATTCGTGATGGCCCTGATCCCCACCATGACCGGCATCCGACTGGGCCTGCAGGCCCGGGGTGAAACCGTGCGGGGCCATTTTGGCAAGGTGTTTGGCGCCGCCATGGGCTATGGCGCGTTTGAGGCGCTGTTGCGCTTGATCATGACATTCGGGGCGGCGGCAGCGGTTGTTGTGCTGACCCCGTCACTGACCACAGACAGTTTCTGGCCGGTCCTGATGCAGACCTTTTCGCCAAGTGTCGAAGGCGGCACCACGACAGAGCTGCGCATGGGCACGGTTGCATTCCTGATCACCCTGGTCTTGTTTGCGATGTTGCGCGCGGCCTTTTTGCCCGCCTATGCCGGTGCAGCGGGTTGCAACGACCCCGGCGCCAGCTTTCACACCCCCTTTGCGGGGTTCGGGAACAGCTTTGCCTCTTTGTTCATCTTGCAGATCCTTGTCTATCTGATCCCGATTATCCTGATCCCGGCGGCTGTCTACGCCGTGATCACGTTTGAGCTGACCGGCCCGTTCATGGCCCGCGCGATGGAGCTGCAGGCGATGGCCCTGTCGGATGCGCCTTATGAATTTGCGCTGATTGATGGGATGATCATTGCGGGGATTATTGTCTTTGCCCTGTGGCTTTTCAGTCTGCAATGTGCGGGGGCTGTGCTGACATTCATCAAGCGGGGTGAAGAGCAGGCAGAGAGCGATGCCGACCGTCCCGAGATGCAGCGCATGCCAGCCGAAGAGCTGCGCGAGATGGTGCGCAGCCGGATGCCTGCCCGCAAGTATTGACCAGCGCCTGTGCCCGGCTAAGCTGGGCCGATGCTGACGCCCACTGATATCCTGCGCGCCCGTCTTGCGGCCCTCGAAGATGAAGACACGGCCGGGCAGGCGGGCCAGAAGACCGTGATGCTGGATCAGCAGGCGGTGGGTCGTTTGTCGCGCATGGATGCGTTGCAGAACCAGGCCATGGCGCAGGCTACTGCCCGCCGTCGCGCGGCAGAGCGGCTGCGGATCAAGGCCGCGTTGGATCGGATCACGGCAGATGAATACGGTTATTGCACCGCGTGCGGCGAAGATATCGCGCCTGCGCGCCTTGCGGCTGACCCGGCGATTGCACTTTGCGCCGATTGCATGCGTGGCCGTTAATCGGGGCCGCGCCGGTCCAGGTTTAACGATTCGTAAAGATGTTTCCAGCAGTCTCTACCTATCAGTGCCGCCCGTTTGATATTGTGACGCAAGGGCATTTCATGCCTTTCAGCGTCAAAATCGCCGCGATTGCACGACTGTTTCCTTGTGACCCCACGTTATCGGGGGAAATGTCACGTAAGGTTCCCCTCGGGTATTGAGGGCGTTTCCAGTAAAACTTTTACGGAATTCGAGAACTGGGGATAGCAATGAATACGATCAAGAACACAGGTCTTATTAAAGACGACACCAAGCGGCGCGCTTTTTCGCCGATCCAGATTGACTTGCTTGAGCGGTTGAACCGCGAGGCGGAAACACGTACCGGCAGCAACCCGACCGTTGCGGCGGATCGCCCCGGCACCAAAAACCGTATGGCCGCCTAGCCCGCCATTGCCAGATTGCCTGCCATCTTGCGCCCATCCCGGCCCTCGATTAGATCAAAAGTGACCTTTTGATCATCGGCCAGACCGGTCATCCCAGACTGTTCCACAGCAGAGATATGTACAAAAATATCGCTGCCCCCATCATCGGGTGCGATAAATCCGTAACCTTTCGTTGTATTGAACCATTTTACGGTGCCACTTGGCATTTTTCGTCTCCTTCTTGTCGTGCCTGGACGGGACAGGGCCTGATCTGAGCCCCGACACAACTGTCTTCCCTTGGCCTTGCACCTTTAGACTTAAGTGTTTTATGCAAAAGGCAAATGATATGAGGTCTCAGGCGCATATCCCCGGCAAAGTTTCGCACAAAGGACATCCAAACATGCGTTTTTTCGGCTTAAAATCATGCGATACATGCCGCAAGGCGCGCAAGGCGCTGGCAGAGGCGGGCCATGATCCGGTTGTTATTGATGTGCGCGCTGATGGGATTGCCGCGGCGGACCGGGCCACAATCATCGTAGAATTTGGCGATCAGGCGATCAACAAAGCCTCGACCACATGGCGCGGGCTGGATGATGCGGACAAGGCCCGCGATCCGGCGGAGCTATTGGCCGAACATCCGACATTGATGAAGCGGCCCGTTATTGAACATGACGGGCGCTGGACAATCGGGTGGAAACCGGACGTTCAGGCGCAGTATTTATCGTAAATATGTGGCTCAGGTGGGCTGCCCCACCTGACCATTGTTATCCGCGCTGGTCGGGCGGTGTCGCGTCATGCGCCAGTTGGGGCACGATATCGGACAGATTGACCACGGATGTGCGGTTTTCGCCCAATCGCCGCGCTGTCACGGTCCGTTCAGCCACTTCGCGGGCGCCAAGCGCCAAGATGATTGGCACTTTGCCGACGGAATGTTCGCGGACCTTATAGTTGATCTTTTCATTGCGCGTGTCCGCCTCTGCCCGCACACCGGCGGCTTGCAGGGCTGCCACGACCTCTTGTGCGTAATCATCCGCATCGGACACGATGGTCGCGACAACGACCTGACGTGGGGCCAACCAGAATGGCAGCTTG
The DNA here is from genome assembly GCA_947500135.1 of uncultured Paracoccaceae bacterium. GTDB lineage: Bacteria > Pseudomonadota > Alphaproteobacteria > Rhodobacterales > Rhodobacteraceae > Yoonia. Next base: position 301,104 of record CANMQX010000006.1, on the reverse strand, counting down.
CCCGCGTGTTCTTCGATCAGGATGCCCACAAACCGTTCAAACGATCCCAGCGTTGCCCGGTGCAGCATATAGGGGCGATGTTTGTTGCCATCCTCGCCAATATATGTGGCACCCAGCCGTTCGGGCAGATTCGGGTCCACCTGGAACGTGCCGCATTGCCATGTCCGCCCAATCGCGTCAGTCAGATAGAAATCAAGCTTGGGGCCGTAGAACGCGCCATCGCCTTCCTCCAGCCGGAAATCGCGGCCTGTGGATTTGATCGCACCTTCCAGCGCGCCTTCGACATGGTCCCAGCTTTCATCGGATCCGACCCGTTTTTCGGGCCTTGTGGCAAAGGCAATCTCGAATTTTTCAAACCCCAGATCCTTGTAGATGCCGGCGAGGAAATCGATGAACTTGGCGCATTCCGCCTCGATCTGATCTTCGGTGCAGAAGATGTGGCCGTCATCCTGGGTAAAGCCGCGCACGCGCATGATGCCGTGCAACGCGCCAGAGGGTTCATAGCGGCTGCATGATCCGAACTCGGCCAGTCGCAAGGGCAGGTCACGATAGGATTTCAGGCCCTGATTGAACACTTGCACATGGCAGGGGCAGTTCATCGGTTTCAACGCATTGATCGCCTTTTCCTTGGCGTGCTCTTCTTCGACCTCAACGACAAACATGTGTTCCTGGTATTTATCCCAGTGGCCCGACGCCTCCCACAGCTTCCGATCAACGACCTGCGGCGTGTTGATTTCCTGATAGCCACCAGCGCGCTGTTTGCGGCGCATATAGTCTTGCAAGGTTGTGTAGACCGTCCAGCCATTGGGGTGCCAGAAAACCTGACCGGGGGCTTCTTCCTGCATGTGAAACAGGTCCATCTCGCGGCCCAGCTTGCGGTGATCGCGTTTGGCCGCCTCTTCCAGCCGGTGCAGGTGCGATTTTAGGTCTTCCTTGTTACGGAAGGCGGTGCCGTAAATCCGTTGCAGCATGGGCCGGTTGCTGTCGCCGCGCCAATAGGCACCCGCAATCGACATCAGTTTGAACGCGTCGGCTGGGACTTGCCCGGTATGTTGCAGATGCGGCCCCCGGCACAGATCCTGCCAGTCGCCATGCCAATACATGCGCAGCGGTTCATCGCCCGGGATGCTTTCGATCAGTTCGACTTTATAGGGCTCATTCCGGTCCTGATAATATTGGACGGCCTTTTTGCGGTCCCAGATTTCTGTGCGGACCTCGTCCCGTTTGTTGATGATCTCTTTCATTTTCTTTTCGATCAGGGCCAGGTCTTCGGGCACGAAAGGTTCAGTGCGGTCAAAGTCATAATACCAGCCATCCTGAATAACCGGCCCGATTGTGACTTGTGTTTCGGGCCAGATTTCCTGCACCGCACGGGCCATGATATGGGCCAGGTCGTGGCGGACGAGTTCCAGTGCGGGCGCCTCATCTTTCATCGTGTTGATGGCGATGGATGCGTCTGCGTCGATGGGCCATTGCAGGTCCCAATGCTGGTCGTTGATGGTAGCTGAAATCGCCTTTTTGCGTAAGCTGGATGAGATATCGGCCGCCACGTCGGCAGGGGTCACCCCGGCCTCGTATGAACGGCTGTTACCATCAGGAAATGTCAGGGAAATCTGGCTCATGGCCGATGCTCCTCGTCAGTTTGGCGCCCACGGAACGCCCGGTTGCGGGTTATGTGTGGCGGGTTAATGGCCTGACTTGTGTGGCGTGTCAACGTGATGATGCAAAGCTGCTGTTACGTCGAAATGGTCATTGACCCGCCTTGCGGGTCTGTCATCTTGCCGGTGGGTGGATCTTGACTAGATCAATAGGAGACGAATAGGTGCGAGATTTCAGATATTTGGTGATTGCGAGCGTTGCACTGTTGAGTGCATGTGGCGGTTCCGGTGGTGGTGGCGGAGGCGGTGCCAACTCGGATTTTGATGCGCTGGTTAACCGGGCTGAGGCGCTTTCTGACGCATTAGACGAAGTGGACGACTTGGAAACACCTGTTGCCGCGCTACCCACATCCGGCAGTGCAACGTATTCCGGTGTCGCAGTTTATTTCGGTGTTGATGTCGGGGGCAGCGATCCTGAGGTGTTTGGGGCTCTCGGTGAATTTGTCGGAGAAGCAAACTTTGCGAGTGAAACATTCACTGGCACGGCTGACAGCTTTATTGAGATCACGAATGCGGAAGCGTTGGTTGACGACGAAATCGAGAACATCGACGCGATTGGTGGTAACCGGATAAGCGGTTCATTCACCGTGGACACAACCTTCGACAGTATTGACGATGGTGGAACAGAGCGGTCCATTCTTGTGGGCGACATTGACGGCAGCATCGTGCATGCCGATGGCTCCACGCAGACATATACTGGCTTGGAAGTCGAAGGGGGATTTTTCGGACCCAGTGGTACGCTGGTGAACGTTGATGGTTTCGGCATAAGTTCCGGCGGGGTCGCTGGTGCAGTGGGGATGCTTGGTAGCCGCTGAGGCCGAACAATCGGCAAAAATATGTGTGCCTGCGGTCCGATCATCTAAATTGGCTGCAGGCGGCATCCCGAAACCACGGTAGTCTACACATCACCCGCGAGCTAGCTGTTGGGTGCAGAGATGTATACCCAGATATACGTTGACTGCGACATGTTTGGCGTTAAATACGACATCAAGCCCAAGTGGATAACCATATCTTGAGGACCTGACATGCCAAGCTACAACCGACAGTTTGATCTAAGCATTGCTGATGTTGACTTGATCGAGGAGGCTTTGCGCGCCCGGGGCCGTGAGTTGTGTCGGATGCGGCGCGCCTTGTCTGAGGAAAATCCGGCCCATCTGGAATCGATCCAAGTGATTGAACAGGATCAGCGCGAGGGCGAGGATTTGTTGGGCCGGCTGCATGATCAGAAGATCTTTTACCGGCCCAGTGCGCAGGTTTATGTTGGCGGCTGAACCGGCCTACATTCGTGCGGCGAAGACCGCATAGGCCATGATCAGGCAGCAGATCCAACCGGCGGTGAAGATGATGGGGCGCAAGGGTAGGCGGGCTTTTCCGCTGATATAGCCAATAGCATGGGCCACCCTGAGCCAGAAAAACGCAATCGCCGTCCAGTATGTCAGGGCGGTGAACCCGTCGAACCGATCCACCAGCATCACCAGAATGGCGAAGGGCACCAGCTGTTCAAGCAGATTCAGATGCGCACGGTGTGCCCGGTGAACCCATTCTGGCAAAAGATGTGGGTTGGCGGGGCGGATGAAACCGTCAGGCATGCCGTCGGTCTCTGGGACCTGGGCCACCCCAATCACATATGGGAGCCACATTGATGCGGCAAAAATGGCAAGGCATGTCAGAATGCCCAATTCGGTTGGGAAGCTTTCCATGATCATTCTCCTTACATTGCCGCTTTGAGGCCGGTGCCGGTTTCGAGATAGCTTTTGAGCGATGCCGCCAGCCGCGCCCATCCTTCGGCGAAACCTTCCTGCCCCGGTGCCATGTCATAATGTTCGATCGTCAGCTTGCATTGCTCGCCCTGTGCTTCGATCAGGTAGACCATGTGGCTGGCAGGTGCGTCGGGGCCCATGAATAGCGGCTCAAACGTCATGGCAATGCGGCTTTTGGGGTCAAGTGCTGTGGTTACTTGCCGCAACATCGCGTCCCCATTGGGCAGGATGAAGGCGGTTGCCTGATCCACGGCTGGATCGCCTTGCACCGTGTTGCAGGCGAAATGATAGGCGGCCATCTGGTCGGCCTCTGTCAGTGCCGCCCAAAGCGCGTCTTGTGTGCAGCGGATAAAGGTCTGCATCATGAAATCGGGTTTTCCCATATGTGTGTCTTTCTCTAGTTTCGTTTTCAACTCTGTCAGTGCGCGGGCTTGTCTTTGAAGAAAGGGGGCGGCCCATCTATCCATCACCTCCTGCAGGGGCAGGGGGTTGAGGTAATGATATTTGAACCGACCGTCCTTGCGCGTGACGATCAAATTCGCCTCTTCGAGGACTTTCAGATGCTTCATCACGCCAAAACGGGACATCGCCAGCACCTGTTCAAGGTCGCTGAGTGATTGGCCATCGCGTTTGCGCAAACTGTCAAGCAGGTCGCGCCTTGCGGGGTCGTTGAGAGCTTTGAAAATCGCATCCATGGGAAATCTTATAAGTTACTAAATAGTCACGTGACAATAGAGTCACGTAAACAAACTTGCAGCCGGTGCCACACTGTGATGCCATAAGCCTATGGAAAATAATGCTGAAACACCAAAATTTGTCACGCCGCAAGGGCGCCGTATCGCCTATCATTTGACCGATGGAACAGGCCCTGCGGTGGTTTTTCTGGGCGGATTCAAATCTGATATGGGGGGCACAAAAGCGGTATTCTTGGAAAAATGGGCTCGCGATTCGGGTCGGACCTTTCTGCGGTTTGACTATTCCGGCCATGGCGGGAGCAGTGAAGATTTCACCGATGGCTGCATTGGCGACTGGTTTGAAGACGCTTGCGCGGCCCTGAACCTGATCACCGGGCCCGTTATTTTGGTCGGGTCAAGCATGGGTGGATGGATTTCCCTGCTGGTTGCCCGCCAGATGCCGGACCGCGTTGCGGGTCTGGTCACCATCGCCGCCGCCCCGGATTTCACAGAAGATAGCATGTGGGCCGGGTTTTCGGATGCCCAACGGGCGGAGCTGGAGACGGCAGGCCAGGTGGCGCTGCCTTCGGATTATGGTGATCCTTACATCATCACCAAACATCTGATCGCAGAAGGGCGCCACCGGTTGGTGTTGCGCGATCCGTTGCCTTTGCCATTTCCGGTCAGGTTTTTGCAAGGCACGGCGGATGCTGATGTGGATATGGCTGTCGCCTTGCGCCTGCTGGACCATGCCGATGGCCCCGATATGCGCCTGACCCTTGTGGACGGCGCCGATCACCGCTTTTCGGATGACACCTGTCTGGACCTGATTGTCGCCTCGGTCGCGGATGTTCTGGCGCGGGGGATGGGTTAAAACCCATCTTACGCAACGTCGCTGTTCTGCATGACCGCTGATGTCGCGTAACGTGCCCGAAATCCTTGGGAGGGGACCGCATGGCATTATCAATGGGACAAAAAGCGGGTTGGGGTTTGGCCGATCTGGGTGTCGTTGTTTTTGTGATGATCAAACAGCTGTTGATCGTTGCTTACCTGACCTCTTTTTTGGGTATTCCGGTTGCTTTAGCTGGGCTGGTGACGACAGTTGTTCTGGTTTTCGACATGGTGACCGACCCGTTGATCGGGTATTTGAGTGACCGGACAAAGAGCCGTTTTGGCCGCCGTGCCCCTTGGATGTTTATTGGCGTGCTGCTCATGGTCGCCGGTATTCTGGGTCTGTTTTCCGCACCTGTCGACGCTGCCGTCAGTGCCAAGCTGGCCTGGGTTGTGGCCGCATTTGTTTTGGCCACCGTCGGCTTTACCATGATTGCGATCCCTTACGGTGCGCAGGCAGGCGAGATCACCCAGGATCCGCGCGAGCGGTCCACCATGACCGGGTGGCGCATGGGGTTTGCCACGGTGGGTATTCTGGTCGGCGGTGCCGTGATCCCCGGGCTGGCCAGCCAGTTTGGCTATCCGCGCGCCGCCCTGTATGTCAGTCCGTTGATTATTGGCACAGTCTGGCTGTCGTTATGGGCCACGCGCAAGGCCCCCCGTGTCGCCGACCCGGTGCGCACCGGTTTTGGTGAGACCTATCGGCTTGTTTTCGGTAACCGGACATTTGTGGTTCTGGCGCTGTGCTATGGGGTGATGACGCTGGCGGTGGCCCTGATCACGGCAGGCCTGCCCTTTGCGGCGACCTATCTGGTGGTAGATCAGGGTGATACCGCCTTGTCGGGGGCAGTTGGCGCGCTGGGCGTGCTGAGCGTTCTGTTCGCGGCATTCTTTGTAGGGTCAATCCTGAGCCAGGTCATGTGGGTGCTGTTGTCGCACCGGCTGGGCAAGCTTAGCGCGTTGGTGCTGGGCCTGTCGGCCTATGTTGTGTTGCTTTACGCCTTGGCGCAGGCTTTGCCATCGGTGAATATGAGTTTGATTGCCGGGCTTTTCGTGATCGCGGGGGTGACCAACGGGGCCTATCAGCAAATCCCCTGGGCGATGTATCCTGACCTGATGGATGTGACACGCCGTGAAGCCGGGGCCGCGATTGAAGGCGCGTTTTCGGCGGTTTGGTTGTTTGGTCAGAAATTGGCCAACGCCCTGGCACCGGCGGTGTTGGGTCTGGTCCTGGGGCGTGCGGGCTGGCAGGAAACGACCGATGGGGTTGCGCCGCAAAGCGACGCGGCCCTTGCGGCGCTGCAAATGTCGATTACGATGATACCTGCGGGCATTCTGGTGGTGGCCGTGCTGGGGCTGGTGATGGTGTATAGACCGATGGTGGTGCGTGAAATTGTTTGATTTAATGGATATTGATGACGCTTTAGCCCGGGCCGAGGCCGAGGTGCCCAATTTGCGGCCCGGCTGTGCGAAACGTGTGATCTGGGCCGATCAGCCGGGGCAAAGAACGGCAGTTTGCCTTTTATATATCCATGGGTTTTCAGCCTCGCCCGAGGAATTGCGCCCGCTGCCCGATATGATTGCCAAGGAAATTGGCGCCAATATCCATTTCACCCGGCTGACCGGACATGGGCAGGATGGCCCGGCAATGGCCACAGCGACCTATGACGCTTGGCGCAATGACGTGGCAGAGGCTGTCGAAATCGCCCGGACGATTGGTGATCAAATTATCCTGATGGGCTGTTCGACCGGCTGCACATTGGCCGCGCTTGCGCTGGCAGATGGGGTGGTGGCGAAGGCTGCAATTCTCATCTCGCCCAATTTCGGGTTGCGCAACCGGTTGGCACAATTTGTGCTGGATGCCCCCGGCTCGCGTCATTGGGGGGGCTATGTCGCCGGGGCAACCCGCAGTTTTGAACCAATCAATGATCGCCACACGGCCTATTGGACGACATCCTATCCGATTGAGGCGGTCCACCCGATGGGGGAGGCCGTGCGTGCCGTGCGCAAGGCCGATTTGTCCAAGGTCATGGTGCCTGCGTTTTTCAGCTTTAACGAGGCTGACACCGTTGTGCATCCCAAGGATATCCGGCGGGTGGCAGGGCGTTGGGGCGGTCCTGTAACGCTTGACCTGATTACCCCCGGACCGGGCGATGATGAAAGCGGCCATGTCATGGCCGGAGATGTCTTCAGCCCCGGGCAGACCGGCCTTATGGCTGAGCGGATTTTGGCTTGGTTGAAAGGGCTTTAGGTCCTGGCTGCCCTTGCAGTGCCCCGGCCAGACGGGCAAAATAGCAGCTAGCAGCAATTATCCGATCCTGCAGGGGGCCAGACAGCAATGCCAAGCGAGACTCTGGTGATGATCCCCCCATTGATGTGCGATGCGCGGGTGTTCAGCCATCAGATTCGGGAACTGGGCAATGAGCATGCCGTTATGTTTGCCCCCGTCACCCGGGGTGAGCGGATGGAAGAGGTCGCAAGCCAAATCTTGACATGGGCGCCTGCAAAATTCGCCCTGATGGGGATGGGGCTAGGCGGTATGGTGGCGATGGAGCTGATGCGCCGTGCCGCTGACCGGATCACGCGCATTGCCCTGATCGATACCAGCGCGCAGGCTGACACGCCTGAAACAGCCGCCGCCCGCGAAACACAGATTATTGCCGCCCGGTCAGGCCGTATGGATGACGTGCTGCAGCATGAGATGAATTCGACATGGCTTGCCCCGCATACCGATAAAGCCTCTGTTATCAATCTGTTGCGTGAGATGGGGCAGGGGCTGGGGCCGGAGGTTTATGTCCGGCAGGCCCGTGCGTTGCAGCGACGCAAGGATCAGCAAGCCACGCTGCGGCAAATCCGGCAGCCAGCCGTTGTGTTATGTGGCCGGTTTAATGGGCAATTTCCCTTGAAACGGCAGGAATTCATGGCCGAGATGATCCCCCATGGCACATTGGAAGTGATCGAACAGGGGGGCTATCTGAGTAGTCTGGAGGCGCCGGAGGCGGTAACAGACGCTTTGCGGCGTTGGATGGCCATGCCGCTGATGTTGCGCCCATGAAATGCCGCCGCCAATTCCTGACACAGGAATTGGGTTCAAATCCTCGATGAGGATTTGCGTTCAGACTTTCCAAGAAAGTCTGGTTTGACGCTGCCGCTATTTGAGAGCGACGACTTTCGCGGAAGTCTTTTTGGGCGCACCTGCATTTGCATCAATGAAGTCCAGCACCAAGGGGCGGATATTGTTCCGCCAGCTGCGTCCGGCAAAGATGCCGTAATGGCCGGCACCTGGTTCCAGATGCGACGCTTTCTTCTCGTCCGGCAATCCGGTTAGCAGATCGAGTGCAGCAAGGCATTGACCGGGGGCAGAGATATCATCCTCTTCCCCTTCGACGATCTTGACCGCAACGCTGGTCACCTTGCTGAAATCAACCTTGTGCCCGGCCACGATGAAGTCATTGCGCGCAATCTCGCGCCCTTTGAAAATCCGCTCAACCGTGGATAGGTAAAACTCGGCCGTCATATCCATTACCGCCAGATATTCATCATAAAACGCGTTATGGCGGTCATGCTCGGACGCTTCATCCTTTGCCACGCGGATGATTTCATCGCGGAAAGAATTGGCATGTGTTTCGGCATTCATCGAAATGAACGAAGCGAGTTGCAAAAGCCCCGGATAGACCATGCGGCCCACCCCGGAATATTTGAACCCAACCCGCTGGATCATGGTTTCTTCCAACTGGCCCATCGTCACGGAACGGCCAAAATCAGTCACTTCTGTATGGTTCGCCTCTGGATCGACCGGGCCGCCGATCAGGGTCAGTGACCTTGGCTGCGCGTTTGGGTCCTGCTCCGCCAGATAGGCGGTGGCGGCGAGCGTCAGGGGCACCGGCTGGCAGACGGCAATCACATGGATATCCGATCCCAACTCGCGCATGAAATCGACGAGGTAAAGGGTGTAATCCTCAATATCGAACTTGCCAGCGCTGACGGGGATATCCCGCGCATTATGCCAATCTGTGATATAGACATCGGCGTCAGGCAGCAGGCTGATCACGGTTTTGCGCAGCAATGTCGCATAGTGGCCGGACATCGGTGCGACCAGCAGTACCCGTCGTTTGCTGGGCCTGCGGCCGGGCATGGTAAAATGGATCAGATCGCCAAACGGCTTTTCAACCACGGTTTCGATGACCACAGGGTAATCCTTGCCCTTGTCACCGGCGACGGGCGGGATGTTCCAGTCGGGTTTGACGACCATGCGGGCAAAGGTACGCTCTGTCACCTCACCCCAGGCTTTCAGCCAGTCCATTGCCGGATTGGCCCCCCATGACATCATGGGATAGCTTGCAAAGGCCCGCGCGGTTGCCCCCAGCCACTGATTAGTGTTCCGCGCGCTTTCCATCAGGTCATAGGTCATCATATACTTCATTAACTCGTCTCCGATAGCGCGCAGGGAATGCTGCACATGCAGCATAGGCACAGGAATGTTAATATGACAACTAACGATTTGGATGATCTGGCGGGAAGCAGCCAGAATGTTGCAAAACTTGAAGCCAACCTGGCCCGTGTCGAGGAATTGACCCAACGATTACTGAAGGTGATGGGCAATGGGCGGCCCGTGCGGCCCGATTTGCAAGGGCCAGGGCAGGACTTATACGTCAAGGCGGCGACAGCCTATATGACTGAAATGATGAACAATCCCGCCAAACTGATTGAACATCAGCTTGAATTCTGGGGCAAATCGGTCAAACATTATGTCGAAGCACAACATATTTTGATGCAGGGCAAGATGGAGCCCGCAGCTGACGAAACGACATCAGACCGCCGGTTCGCGCATGAGTTGTGGCAGACGAATCCGTATTTCAACTTCATCAAACAGCAATATTTGATGAACGCCTCTGCAGTGCAGCAAGCGGTGGAAGATATCGAAACGCTTGATTCTGAGGAAAAGAAGCGGCTGCAATATTTCAGTCAGCAGATGGTCGATATGATCAGCCCAACCAATTTTCTGCCCACCAACCCCGAAGCACTGGCGCTGGCGGCAGAGACTGAAGGCGAAAGCCTCGTGGCTGGATTGGAAAACCTGATCGCCGATCTGGAGGCGAATGACGGCGATCTGGTGGTCACGCTGGCCGATAAGAAAGCGTTCAAGCTGGGCGATAATCTGGCCACAACCCCCGGTTCGGTCGTGTTCCGCAACCATATGTTTGAGTTGATCCAATATGCGCCCAGCACCGAAAAGGTTTACAGCACCCCGCTGATCATCTTTCCGCCCTGGATCAACAAATTCTATATCCTTGATCTGAAGCCACAAAACAGCATGATCAAATGGGCAGTGGATCAGGGTTATACCGTGTTTGTCGTGTCCTGGGTGAACCCGGATGCGGGCTACCGCGATACCAGCATGTCGGATTACATCGAAGACGGCTATCTGACTGCGATCAATGAGGTCAAACAAATCTTCGGCGTCAAGAAAGTGAACGCCGTGGGTTACTGCATCGCAGGCACCACATTGTCGCTGACCCTCGCTTTGATGAAACAGCGCAAGGATACATCGGTAAACAGCGCGACCTTCTTTACCACCCTGACCGATTTTTCAGATAGGGGAGAGGTCGGTGTGTTTCTTGACGATGATTTTGTGGATGGGATCGCGGCCGAGGTTGAAGAACACGGCGTGCTTGATTCATTCTTCATGTCGCGCACGTTTTCCTATCTGCGCTCCAATGACCTGATCTATGGGCCAGCGATCAAAAGCTACATGATGGGCAAGGCGCCACCCGCCTTTGATCTGTTGTATTGGAACGGGGATGGCACCAACCTTCCCGCCAGCATGGCGATGGAATATCTGCGCGGGCTTTGTCAGGACGATAAATTCGCGACCGAGGGTTTTGAGGTGTGCGGCACAACCGTCCAGATCAAGGATGTGACCGTGCCCTTATGTGCTATCGCCTGTGAAACTGACCACATTGCGGCCTGGAAAAGCAGCTATCAGGGTATTCAGAAGATGGGGGCAAAGGACAAGACTTTCATCCTGTCAGAATCCGGGCATATCGCTGGCATCATCAACCCGCCCAGCAAAAAGAAATACGGGCATTACACCAACCCTGAACTGGGGCTGACGGTGGATGACTGGTATGATGCAGCGGATAAACATGAAGGGTCCTGGTGGCCGCGCTGGGACACGTGGTTGTCACAAAAGTCGGGCAAGAAAGTCATTGCGAGACAACCGGGAAGCGACAAAAACCCGGTTCTTGCACCCGCCCCAGGCACCTATGTGGTTGCTAAGTAGCCGATAAATCAACGATATTTTGCGAGTGCAGAAAAATATGCTGCAGTGCAGAAAAAATACTTGAAATGCTGCGCCGCAGCATGCATATTGGTGTCACGAGATAGAACGCGGAGGGGGCTCCGCACCGACAATGAAAGAGATGACCAATGGCTAAGACACAAGACTTCACAGCGATCTTCAAAGACATGATGGGCGCATTCCCTGTCGACACAAAGGCGATGGAAGAAACGTTCAAGAACCAGACAACTCTGGCTGAAAAGATGTCCGGCGTTGCAATCGACGCAGCTGGCAAATCTGCTGAGCTGTCCGCAAAGTGGACACAGGACACACTGGCTAAAGTTGAAGCCATGTCCAAAGCAAAGTCAGAGCCTGCCGACTACGCAAAAGCAATGACTGACTTCGCGTCTGCACAGGCTGAATCAGCTGCGGAGCACATGTCTGCTTTCGCTGAAATCGCGAAAAAAGTGCAGACACAGACAATGGAACTGGTTCTGGCCGCTGGCAAAGACATGTCCGAGGACATGACTGCTGCTGCGAAGAAAGCAACAAACGAAGTGACAGCCGCTGCCAAGAAGGCAACTGCTGCTGCCAAGTAAGCGAACGTAAAATCGCCCTTACCTCCCTGAGGGTTTGATTTTCACAAAGACGGTCCGCATCGCGGGCCGTCTTTTTTGTTTATCGCGGTGTGTCTGCAAATGGCTCTGCGACGATCTGATAATCATCCTCGTAAACCACATACCCGATCCTGTTGCTGCGCAACGTGTCAATCGGGATGTCATTCAATGTCAGCAGTCCAACCAGCGCAAAAGCCCGGTCAATATGATCGACAGCTTCGGGTTTGAACCAGCTCAGCCCCTTTGTTTCTCGGTGCCAGGCCCCTTTTGATTTGGATCGATTAAACCTGTCCGGCAGCGCCAGATTGTCTTCAAACCAGTTGAGATGCCCGACCAGTTCGCGGTGGGACCATTCATCCAACCCGGTGCTGCGGCTCAGAACATAGGCCGCCGCCAAAAACCCCTGGCGTACGTCCAACCCGTCAACCGGCGCTGTATGAACAAATCGCAGATACATGGCCGCTTGCATAATGACCGGTGTCACTTGATCAAGCCTCTTTCTTTTTGCGCAGGCGCGGCATAGGCTTCTCTGCACCGCAACATGTCTTGGGAGGGACGGTCCGTGGCCGAGACCAATAAACCACTGCTGATCAAGCGATATGCCAGTCGGCGTCTCTATAATACCGAGACGAGCGATTATGTGACGCTTGAGGATATCGCCGTCTTTATCCGCGAAGGCCGTGAAGTGCAGATTGTCGATCTAAAATCGGGTGATGATCTGACCCGCCAATATCTGTTGCAAATTATCGCAGAGCATGAAAGCCGCGGCGAAAATGTGTTGCCTGTTGATGTGTTGACCGATCTGGTGCGCAGCTATACCAGCCAGGCGGCCTCTGTCGTTCCACAATTTCTGCAAGCCAGTTTTGAGATGCTGCGCGAAGGCCAATCCAAGGCGATGGAAAACATGGGTAAGGCAAACCCGATGGCCAATATGCCCGGGTTCGAGGCGATGCGCGCCCAGCAGGAAGCTTTCTTTAAGGCGATGACCGGCGGCATAATGCCGGGCACCAGCACCCCGGCCAAAGAAGACAGCGACGATCTGAATGATATCAAGGATCAGCTGAGCGCTTTGCAGGAAAAGCTGTCCAAGATGGGCAAATAGGGTTTGATGACCCACCCGGCGGCCACGCCGGGCAGCCCCGGCAAAAGTCGGGCAATCACATGGTTGCTCCAGATGGGTTCAAATGCATGTGGCGATTGCCGCCTGATTGCGCGATATTGCCCACATGAGTCTGCCCCCCGGTTTCCTTGATGAACTGCGTTCCCGTCTGTCCCTTGGGCAGGTTGTCGGGCGTAAGGTCATGTGGGACAGCCGCAAATCCAATCAGGGCAAGGGCGATCTTTGGGCGCCATGCCCGTTCCATCAGGAAAAGACCGCGAGCTTTCATGTCGATGACCGCAAGGGTTTCTATTACTGCTTTGGCTGCCATGCAAAGGGCGATGCGATTTCCTTTGTTCGTGAAACTGAAAACGTAGACTTCATGGAAGCCGTCAAAATCCTTGCTGGTGAGGCCGGGATGCCGATGCCCGAACGCGACCCGCAGGCGCAGCAAAAAGCCGATAAACGCACGCAGCTGATCGACGTGATGGAACAGGCTGTCCAATATCATCGATTGCAGTTGCAAACGGCCGCCGCATCCGATGCCCGCGATTATCTGGCCCGGCGGGGCCTTGACCCTGACGCACAGACGCGGTGGGAAATCGGCTTTGCCCCCGCACATGGCGGGGCCACGGCACATCTGACGGGCAAGGGTGTCGATCAGAAACTGGTGATGGAGGCGGGGATCGCCGCTGAAAGTGATCGGGGCGGGGCACCTTATGACCGGTTCCGGGGGCGTATCATGTTCCCGATCCGCGATGCGCGCGGGCGCGCAACTGGCTTTGGTGGCAGGGCGATGGACCCTAACCACCCTGCGAAATACTACAACTCGCCTGAAACGCCTTTGTTTGACAAGGGCCGCAGCCTTTACAACCACGGCCCCGCGCGCGAGGCGGCTGGCAATGGCAAACCGCTGATTGTCGCCGAAGGCTATATGGATGTGATCGCCCTGTCAGAGGCCGGGTTCACCGCCACTGTCGCCCCGCTGGGTACGGCGATCACAGAAAACCAGCTGCAGTTATTATGGCGCATGGCCCCTGAGCCGATCATCGCGCTGGACGGCGATACGGCAGGAATTCGGGCCGCGATGCGGGTGATCGATATCGCTTTGCCGCTGTTGCAGGCCGGGCAATCGCTGCGCTTTGCCCTGATGCCCGAAGGCATGGACCCCGATGACTTGCTGAAGACCCAAGGGGCGGGGGCCATGCAAAAGCTGTTGGATGCCGCGATCCCCATGGTGCAACTGCTGTGGCAGCGCGAAACCGACGGCAAAAACTTCGACAGCCCCGAACGCAAGGCCGCCCTTGATAAGGCCCTGCGCGAAAAGACAGCCCTGATCGCCGATCAGACGATCCGGGGACACTATGATCAGGCGCTGAAAGATTTGCGCTGGGCGCTGTTCAATCAGCGCAAAACGGGGCGGGGCAATCGACCCCAACGGCAATGGGCCGGGCGGAATGAGGCGCGTTGGAAGCGCGACATTAGCCCGGTTGTGTCGGCCAAGAACTCTGCCCTTGGGACCGGTGCCGCGAACGAGGATCACCTGCGCGAGGCGGTGATCCTGGCCACGCTAATCGCCACACCTGCCGTGGCTGTCGAATTTGAAACGGCGCTGGAACAGATGGAATGCCGCGACCCCGGACACCGCGATTTGCAGTCAAGCCTGCTGCGGCATCTTGGCGCGGATGATCTGGCGGCGATTATTGTGGGTGATCTGGGGCAGGGTGCCCTTGAAAAACTGGTGACGCAGAACCATGTCGCAATCAGCCCCGGCCTGCGACGCGCAGGCGATACAGAGGTTGCACGGCTTTGCCTCGCGGAAGAATTCGCCAAACTGGCTGCCCGCAAAGGCCATGCCCGCGAGATCGAAGATGCGGTCGAGGATCTAAGTGGCGTTGCAGATGAAGGTGTTACATGGCGGCTTGCACAGGCAACCGCTGCGATGGACAAGGCAGGGCGTGGCGATGACGATGACCATGCCGAATATGAGACAGGGCCGAATGGTGCCCGAATCAAGAAAGACGAACGGAACGCCTTTGACCAGCTTCTTGATGAGATTGGCTTTGCCAAAGGGCGGCCCAGCCCTAAGTAGCGTAAGACGCAACATCACCTAGAAAACAAGGCGCACCGCCTTGCGAATCATCCGAAAGACGGATTGATTCGATTTTAACCGAATCATGCGAATCATTCCGTTGTGATTCGTCACCCAATTGACCAGTGCGAGAGGCCTCCCGATGGCGAAAGACAACGACGATCGTAAGGACGGTGACCAGGACGGTGATATCAGTCTTGATATGAGCCAGGCCGCGGTCAAAAAGATGATCGCCGACGCGCGTGAACGCGGCTACATCACCTATGATCAGCTGAACGCCGTCCTTCCCCCCGAACAGGTATCATCCGACCAGATCGAAGACGTGATGTCGATGCTGTCCGAAATGGGCATTCAGGTCACCGAGGAAGAAGAAAGCGAAGAGGCCGAAGACGACAACAAGGGTGGCACCGAAGTCGCCACTGTGGCCGGTTCGCGTGAGGTGACGCTTGGCGGTGCAGAGGCTGAAAAGCTTGACCGCACCGATGACCCCGTCCGCATGTATCTGCGCGAGATGGGATCGGTTGAACTGCTGTCCCGCGAAGGCGAAATTGCCATCGCTAAACGGATTGAGGCTGGCCGCAACACCATGATCCTTGGGCTTTGCGAAAGCCCGCTGACCTTCCAGGCGATCACGATCTGGCGCGACGAATTGCTGTCCGAGGACATCCTGCTGCGTGATGTGATCGACCTTGAAACCACATTCGGCAACCAGATGGGCGAAGACGGCGAGGCTGAAACAGTTGTCGCACCCGTCGCAGGTGCTGCCGCTGCCCCCGCCACTGAAAAGACGGAACAAGCGCAGGAACTGGACGCTGACGGTAACCCCATCGTCAAAGAAGACGATGATGACGAGGATGATCAGGCCAACCTGTCATTGGCCGCGATGGAAGCTGCGTTGAAGCCACGCGTGCTGGAAACGCTTGAGATCATCGCCCGTGATTTTGCCGACCTATCCGATATGCAGGACGCCCGGATGTCGGCGACCCTGAACGAGGATTCGTCGTTCAGCGATAAGCAGGAAGGCAAATACCAGCAGCTGCGATCCGAAATCGTGGAGCTGGTGAATTCGCTGCACCTGCACAACAACCGGATCGAAGCGCTGATCGACCAGCTTTACGGCATCAACCGCCGGATCATGTCGATTGATTCCGCGATGGTGAAGCTTGCCGATCAGGCGCGCATCAACCGTCGTGAATTTATCGATGCCTATCGGGGCCGCGAACTGGACCCCAACTGGCTGGAAGACATGTCCCAGAAATCCGGGCGCGGCTGGCAGATGATGATGGAGAAATCCACCGCCAAGATCGAAGAGCTGCGCGGCGATATGGCCCAGGTCGGCCAATATGTCGGCGTTGATATCACCGAATTCCGCCGCATCGTCCAGCAGGTCCAGAAGGGCGAGAAAGAGGCGCGGCAGGCCAAGAAAGAAATGGTCGAGGCGAACCTGCGTCTCGTGATCTCCATCGCCAAGAAATACACCAACCGTGGCCTGCAATTCCTTGATCTGATTCAGGAAGGGAATATTGGCCTGATGAAGGCGGTCGACAAGTTCGAATATCGCCGTGGCTATAAATTCAGCACCTACGCGACATGGTGGATCCGTCAGGCGATTACCCGGTCCATCGCTGACCAGGCGCGCACGATCCGTATCCCGGTCCACATGATTGAGACGATCAACAAGTTGGTCCGCACCGGGCGCCAGATGCTGCACGAGATTGGCCGCGAGCCGACGCCAGAGGAACTGGCAGAAAAGCTGCAGATGCCACTGGAAAAGGTCCGCAAGGTGATGAAAATCGCCAAGGAGCCGATTTCGCTGGAAACGCCCATCGGGGACGAGGAAGACAGCCAGCTTGGTGATTTCATCGAGGACAAGAACGCGATCCTGCCGCTGGATTCGGCCATTCAGGAGAACCTGAAAGAGACGACAACGCGCGTACTGGCATCGCTGACCCCGCGCGAAGAACGGGTGCTGCGCATGCGTTTCGGCATCGGGATGAACACCGACCATACGTTGGAAGAGGTGGGGCAACAGTTCAGCGTGACCCGCGAACGTATCCGCCAGATCGAGGCGAAGGCGCTACGCAAGCTCAAGCACCCCAGCCGGTCACGCAAGCTGCGGTCCTTCCTGGATCAGTAAGCACGGCATTATCCGAAAACCTGCAGCGCTTGACTTAACGTCAAGCGCTTTTCTATAGTCCTGCGTTACTGATAGTTTTTAACCAGTATTGGGGGTTTTACGATGAAACGATTTGCGATTATTGCGGCGATTTTTCTGGCCGGATGCGAAACACAACCAACTGAAACAATGGCCGAAATGCGTCTTTCGACGGCAGATGACTTTGCGCCGATCCTTGGCAAAAAGCTGATGTTCGGCGATGCCGATTTCGTCACGATCAATGCCGACGGGACCTTGAATGGCGATTTTGGCGGCGTGGATACGCGCGGTATCTGGGCGCTGAAAGACGGCTATTTCTGTCGCGTCCTGACTGCCGGACCGCGTGGTGCCTCCCCCGAAGACTGCCAGCTTATCGTGCGCAAGGGCGATGTGCTGTCGATCACGCGTGAACGCGGGACCGGGGCGTCGTTCGACTATACCATCGCCTAAATCCGCGAGGCCGTCGCAGCCAGATCACATGCAGTTGCGATTTTGCCTTGTATGATGAATGCTGTGCCATAATGCCCGGGGCTGTTTTGTGCCGGGCCGCGGATTTGAATGCGAAAGGGCCGTCTGCATGTCACTTCTTTCCCGCCTCTTTGGCGGCGGCGCTAAGGCAGAAGCTGCGCCGCAGTTTGAAACCTACAAAGACATGCGCGTCTACCCGCAGCCGCAGCGTGAGGGCAAAGAATACCGGCTTTGCGCCAAGATCGAACAGGATTTGGACGGGCAGACGCGTGAGCATCTGGTGATCCGCGCTGATACGTTCAACAGTGCGGAGGATGCGACCAACGCCTCTATTGCCAAGGCAAAACAGGTCATTGATGAACAGGGGACAGGGCTGTTTTCCTGACCCCATCACTGGCTACTTCTGCCCGATGGTGTCCACCGGGCAGGGTATTTACGATCTCTTGATCCAGATTTCCTGAATTCGCCTCAACTGCTCTGATTACAAACGGTCATAGCGGCCATGCTGACGCCAAGCTGTTCAAACAATGTGGCCTCATCAACATTGGCGCGGGTGGCCAGTGCTTCCCAATCTGGTTCATGATCCTGCGGCTTATCCGCCATTTCAACAACCGCCGTCATCACCACGGTGGGGGCAGTCAAATCATCTGCGTAGGTTTTGGCAACCTCCGCGGCCATGCAGGCACAGCTGTTTGCGGAGCTTCGACCTGACGAAAACTCCTGATCATTGCTGCTCAGCACGCTGCGGCATGACTTTGCGAAATCTTCGCCTGCCTTGGTCAGTTGGTAGCGTTCTGTTGCCGCTGCAACGTTGCGTGCGTCATTGACCAAAACAAAAATGCCAGCCCCCGCAACAAAGACAAGGCTGCCAACCAACTTGATTTTCTGTAACACGTCGCATTCTCCATAATTTTTTGCGATTATGCGACTGCGGTATTCATGGATAACTACCAAAAAACGGCACCATGGTGACGATTACCCGTCATAGTTAATAACGCGAAGGCACCCTTGATCTGGCGTGTATTTCAAACACGTCAAAGGCGACGCAAAGCATGAAACATCCCATCACGCGCCATCATATGCGTTTACGAACATGTGACATGCGGTTTCAGCACATTGAAAATGTCTCCGCACGGGCGCATCTAAAGGATCGAAAGGATGACCCCATGACCCGCCTGTCCATTGCCCTTGCCGCCGCATCATTAACCATCTCGCTGGCGCCTGCCGCCAACGCCTATGGCACCGAACCTACCTTCACCATCATGGACGCCGCCGTCAGCATGCCCACCGCTGATGAGGTCTGCATCCCAACGATCAGCGACGCCCTGGCCAAGGCGCTGGCACTTCCCAAAACCGCGTCAGAGGCGCGGTTGGCACAACTTGCCTGCGCGACCGGGGAATAAATTCACACTCTGTGCGTTCTGACACGGACGAGCCCCTGCCATTTATGCTTCATTAACCCTGTGATGAGTTTTCGGCCCACTTTTCGGACAAATCGACTATTCTTTTGTTCAGTTAAGTTGGTTTTTTGATCTTCTTTTTCGAGATCAGCAGGTAAGGGTGAAGTTATGTTACGAGTATCCGGTTTTGTCACAGTATTTTGTGTGACTTTGTCTTTTGGGCAGACGGCCAGTGCCTATGGCACACAGCCCGATGATGCCGTGAAAGAAGAGCGCGGGCAGGACATGCAAATCGCTGATGCATGTCTGCCCCGCCTCAGCCCGCAAATGGCCGCTGCCTTTGGTCTGCCCACCATGCAGGGTTGCACAAGCGGCTGAATCCGCCCAATGATGGGCCATGCAGACACAATTCGCGATTTCGACCGCTGGCCCCGGCCTTTATGAATT
Source organism: uncultured Paracoccaceae bacterium (assembly GCA_947500135.1). Classification (GTDB taxonomy): domain Bacteria; phylum Pseudomonadota; class Alphaproteobacteria; order Rhodobacterales; family Rhodobacteraceae; genus Yoonia. The sequence continues at coordinate 281,563 of CANMQX010000006.1, read as the reverse complement.
TAGCCGTGATGTCGCCGCTTGGGTGCAGGGCACTGGCCTGCTGACCCTGTTCATCCAACACACATCGGCCAGCCTGGTCATTCAGGAAAATGCTGACCCAGAGGTTCAGACCGATCTGCAAAACTTCTTTGCCCGGCTAGTGCCGCCCAGCACCGACCCTTCCATGGCTTATCTGACACATACCTACGAAGGCCCAGATGATATGCCCGCCCATATCAAGGCTGCCCTGCTGCCCACCCATCTGAGTATCCCTGTGACGGACGGCAAATTGGCTTTGGGCACATGGCAGGGCATCTATCTGTTTGAGCATCGTGATCGCCCGCACCGCCGTACTGTTATTGCGCATCTGACCTGACTGTCCCTACATCGGGGAAGAACGCAAAAAGGGGGCCGCATGCTCGACAAAGCAATGGCGTTGGCAAAGGCAGGACGCATCGCCGAGGCGGATGCGCTTTTCGGCAAGCTCCTGGGTAAAACGCCCGTGCGGGTCAAAACCTTGCAGGCCGCAATTCATTTCCACAACCGCTATAGTAGGCGCACCCGCCGCGCTATGCCCTTGGTTGTTGCCTTGCTGAAGTTCCGACCAGATGCCGCACAGACCCATGCGCTTGCCGCTGAAACCTACAGCAATTGCAGCCGCTTCCCCTTGGCGAAACACCACGCGGCAAAAGCCGCCGCATTGGCCCCGGATGACCCTGACACATTGTTCATTGCCGCTTATGCGTATCTGCAAGCCGGTGATTTCGCGCCTGCCTTGGATCACATCAATCACGCGCTTGAATTGCAACCAGACCACCGGCAGGCGCGCCTGCAAAAGGGCCGGGCGCTGCTGGGTTTGGGCGATACCGATGGTGCGGTCAGCATCGCCCGCGCGTTGTGGGCAGACGAAAAGGATGACATGAACGCCATCGGCTTGTTCATTGACGCCGCGAAACTGAAGTCCGATGACCCGATCCTGACCCATATGCGCGACACGCTGTTACCTGCCTATGCCGATATCGGCGGCGCGCCCTTGGCCCATCTGCTGAAACTGCTGGGCAAGGCGCATAATGATTTTGGGGAATATCACGCGGCCCTTGATTATTTTGATCAGGCTAAGGCGGCGCAACCCTTGCAATATGACGCCAAACGCTATGCAGGTTTTGTTGATACGCAATGCAAAGCCATCTCGCGCGCGGACTATTTTAGCAAGGGTACGGATCATGACAGCCCGGTCCTGATCGTCGGGATGCCGCGCAGCGGGTCAACTTTACTGGAGCAGATCCTGACGGCGCATCCGCAAATTGCCAGCGCGGGCGAAAGCCCTAGCCTGAATGTCATCGTGCAAGAGGTTGGCGTGCGCACCCATCACGGCGGCGACATCACCCGCGCGATCAAGCAAATCCCGCCAGAGGCGGCCCAACGCTTTGCCCGGCGCTATCTGGATGAAACGCGGCAGGGCGATGAACGGCTGACCATCGACAAATCCTTGCACAATTTCGAATTGCTTGGTTTTTTTGCAGCGATGTTTCCCAAGGCACGCATCCTGCATGTGATGCGCGACCCGATGGATACATGCGTGTCCTGCTACATGCAGAACCTGTCCGCCTGGCACCGCTATACCCAAAGCCTTGATACGCTGGGCCATTCTTACGTGCAGTATCGTCGGTTGATGGATCATTGGGCGACGGCGCTGCCCAATCCGATGTTGACTGTGGGCTATGAGGATTTGGTGACCGATACCGAGGCGCAGGCGCGCGCCGTGATCGATTTTCTGGGGCTTGACTGGGACCCGGCCTGCCTTGATTTTCAAAACAACGCCAATCGCAGTCTGACACTGTCTGCCCGGCAGGTTCGTGAACCGCTTTACATAACATCCATGCAGCGCTGGCGGCGGTATGAGCCGCATCTGGAACCGCTGAAAAAACATCTTGGCCGGTTCTACCCTGACGGTCTGTCAGCGAAAGAAGAAGGGGATTGATATGCGTTACCTGATCATGGGTTTTGCGATTTCGGCTGGAACAGCTGCCGCCGACTGCACCCCAGAACAAGAGCCGTTCATGTCCTGCCAAATCGAAGGGCGCAACACGGTGCTGAGCGTTTGTTTGACCGCAGATTTGGCCGTGTACAGCTATGGCCCCAAGGCTGGACCCCCGGACCTTACATTGTCTGAACCTTTGGTCAGTGTGGCGTACACTCCCTGGCCCGGGGTGGGCAGGTCTATTTGGGAAGACGTGACGTTCATCAATGGCGAATATCGCTACACCGTGTTTGCCGGTTTTGACCGTATGTTTGGTAATGAGACCGAAGCCGATCATCCCACACCGCATTTTGGTGGCGTCACCGTGCGCCAAGGTGATGTCCAGGTCGCTGAACTGGTCTGTGAGCGTGCCACGGTGAACTACGGCGCATTTGGCGGCGATCCGGTCTATGAGGCAAAGATTGCGGCAGGCCAGCAATGGGATGCGCGTGAACAGGTCTGGCGCGCAACACCACAGTGAGTCCCCGCTGCCACGGTTTGTCATCCCTCATCTAGCGGCGCGATTTGACCACTACCCAAAACTTATCCGTCTTCCTATAGTGCCTGTGGATAACAGGGGCGTCGATACAAGGCGTAGACCCCGAAGATAGCGACAAGGACCGGATATGCGTTGCCCCTTTTGCGGAAATGTTGACACACAGGTAAAAGATTCACGACCCGCCGAGGATCACGTGGCGATCCGGCGCAGACGGTTCTGCCCGGCATGCGGTGGACGCTTCACCACCTATGAACGGGTCCAATTGCGCGATCTGGTGGTGATCAAAACCAATGGGCGCCGCGAGGATTTCGACCGGCCCAAGCTGGAACGATCAATCCGCATCGCCTTGCAAAAACGCCCTGTCGAGCCAGAACGGATGGATCAGATGATCAGCGGGATCGTGCGGCGGCTGGAAAGTATGGGCGAAACCGATATTCCCAGCCAGACAATTGGTGAGATTGTGATGGAAAGCCTCGCCCGCATTGACACAGTAGCTTACGTGCGTTTTGCCAGTGTTTACAAGAATTTCCAGGCCGCAGACGATTTTGACAAGTTTGTCAGTGAGCTACGCCCAGACGCCCCCAAAGACGAAGAGTGACTGGCGCAACTGACGCCCGTTTCATGGCGCTTGCCCTTAGTTTGGGGCGGCGCGGGATGGGGCGGGTCTGGCCCAACCCGGCTGTGGGCTGCGTGATCGTGAAAGATGGCCAGATCGTCGGGCGCGGATGGACCGCCGACGGGGGCAGACCGCACGCTGAAACGGTGGCGCTGGCGCAGGCCGGTGCGGCGGCAAACGGGGCGGTGGCCTATGTCACGCTCGAACCTTGCGCCCATCACGGCCAAACGCCACCCTGTGCGCAGGCCTTGATTGATGCCCAAGTCGCCCGCGTTGTGATCGCTACGGGTGATCCTGACGGGCGGGTCGCAGGACGTGGCATTGCAATGCTGCGTGACGCAGGCATCGCCGTTGAAACTGGCGTTTTGGAGGATCAGGCGCGCCGGGATCACGCAGGCTTTCTGTTGCGCACAACACAGCGGCGTCCGTTCCTGACATTGAAACTGGCGGGCACGTTGGACGGTCGCCTTGCGACCGGTTCAGGCGAAAGCCAATGGATCACAGGACGCCAGGCGCGGCGGGCCGTGCATATGATGCGCGCGCGTCATGATGCGGTGATGGTTGGGGCGGGCACGGTGCGTGCCGATGATCCATCACTGACTGTGCGCGGGATCGGTGTGGCCCAGCAACCGGTGCGTGTTGTGGTGTCACGCGCCGCGAAAATTCCGGCCAGGGGCCAGCTGGCCGAAACGGCCAAAACAGTGCCAGTCTGGATTTGTCACGGCGCAGGCGCAGATGTGAAAGCATGGGCACAAAAAGGGGCGATCGGCCTGCCATGTGCGACCACCGCTGGGCAGGTGGACCCGCTCAGCGCGATGAACGCATTGGCTGATCAAGGTATCACGCGGATCTTTTGTGAAGGTGGGGGTATGCTGGCCGCTTCTTTGTTATCCGCCGATCTGGTGGACGAATTAGTCGTCTTCACTGCAGGCATGGTCATCGGTGCCGAAGGTACACCATCATTGGCGGCGATGGGGGTAGACAGGCTGGCCAACGCACCGCGCTACCAGCTTGACCGTGTCACGTCGGTGGGTGGTGATATCATGCAGCACTGGATCAGGACGCCAAAGTCTCTCAGAGACTTTGAACACAAATTTTCCTAGAAAATTTGGCACCTCACCGCCACAGATGGGCGTAGCTGGCAAACAACCCCTGAAGCTTGGCCAGCCCCCGGTTGAACCGTGGGGCTGTCGGAATATCGTTATTTTCCAACCGATCCACAATCACTTCCGGTGGGCAGGCCATCCCGGTCACTGGGTCAAAATAGCGTGGGTAGGCGATCAATGTGGCATGGACCAGCCCGATTAGATCAACCCTGTTGGCTCTCCGCGTCATGGGCATCGCGCGGTCATCTGTCAGCCCCCACCCTGCATAAAACGGTGTGCCCAGACAGGTGACCTGCTTGCCGCGCAGCAAAGCCTCGAACCCCAAAAGCGATGTCATGGTCCAGACTTCATCAACGGCCATAATAGCTGCGATCGGGCTGGTTCGGGTCAACACCACATCAGCAATCTGATCGGCATGTGGTACGATACCGGGCCGAAACCCAGCCTCCACATCCGGGTGCGGTTTGTAAATGACGATGGCCGCAGGATTGGCCTCGCGCACGGTGGTCAACAGCGCCTGATTGCTGTCCACATCTGTCGTGCCCAGACGGATCGAGGCGTCGTCTTCCACCTGACCGGGGACCAGAATGCGACGGCCACGCGGCAGTTCAGCCGATTCTGTCGTCGCGGCAAGATTGTATTTTGACAGACCCGCATCCGTGATGCGTGTCATCAGCGCCTCGGCCCTTTGCCGGGCGCCCGCATCAAGGTTGGGGGCTGCATTGATCAGCGCTTCTAACTGGCTGGGCCGGGTCGCATCATAGTAGATCCCCAGATCATCCAGCACCAGGCTCAACGGCGGGATCAGGTCGGCACCCAATCCGCGCGACCGCAGGAAACCATCCTCGACCAGCACAGCATCATCGCGACCGGTGCTGGCCCACGCCATCAGACGCCGCTCCGTGGCCTTTGCCTTGGCGAAGGCGCCGTCACCCGCCGCAAACACAACCCGGCGCGGTTTGCCGAACACTTTCTGCAAGGGCGCGCGTTTCCACAGGCGCATGTCGGCGGCCACCCAGCCGCGATAATCATCGCGGGCAGCGCGGGATAGCGCGGTCATGCTGGCTGTGGCCTCTTCAAACGAACAAAGACGATCATGGTAAGGATCGTACCAGTGCGGATAAAGGATCATCGCGGCGGCAAAAAGCTGCGCGTGGGTCAGCACCCGCTGCCTGCGTTGCACTGGTTTGCGGTCATCGGTAAGGCCCCAACCGGCATAAAAGGGCTGCCCAAACACGACCGGTTTATGATCGGCCAGGATCGCCTCGAACCCCATCTGCGAGCTGACGGTATAGACGGCAATCGCACCCTCCAGCACCGCCCAGGGGGAGACAGGTTGATCACATAAGCTGATCCGGTCGGTCACATCAGCCGGTCCAAAATACCCCTTCCGGTGGCCCGCCACTGTTTCAGGATGGGTCTTGATCACGATACGGGCACTGGGGTGTTCGGTCTGGGCGTAAAACAGCATCTCGCGAAATGTGTTGATGTCGGCACCGCTGGCCTTGATAGATGCATCCTTGCGGGTCTGATCAATCACCAGAACATAGCCGGGGTCCGGCACGGGCAGGCCGGGGTCAAAGGCATTATATTTTGATAGATGTGCGGATTTCATCACCGCAATCCCCGCCCGCGCCCGGTCCAGCAGGGCGGTATCGTCCAACGGGTCTTCGGCCAGCAAGATCTCCAGATCAGACGGCGCAGATGGGTCAAAATGCACCCCACGCCGATCAATATGCAGGCCAATCGGGACATCGCCGTCGCGACCGAGCCCTACGGAGCGCAGAAATGCATCCTCGACTCGGATTACTGGCGCTTCACGGCGGGCGGCGACGGCTTCGCCCCTTGGTGCGGTCGGGCTTTGGCCCCAGACGCCCACCGCATCATCGGGGCCGGGGGCGCCGAGCCGGATATCGTAACCGGCCAGATCCAGAATACGCCGGATACGCGGCTGGGTCAGGAAACCACCATTATAGACATAAAGTTGCGTGCGGGTGTCCGTCACCGGATCAGGTCACGATCTGCAAGGCCGGGCGGGCAGGCTGGGCCAGCAATGCGTCATAAGGATCAGGCTCCGCCAGCATCATATCCACCACTTCGCGCAGCAATTGCCTGCGCCCGCGAGAGGAGTAAAACCCGCCCGGCACCTGACTGGTTTCCAAAAGAAACCGGCGATAGTCGCGGTAGGCACTGGCATTGGGACGGCGCGGATCGGCAAAGAAATCGGCAATCGGCTGATCGGATACAAATTCAGGCTTTGCAAAAACTGCGGTGCCAAAGACGCGCAAGGGAATGCCCCGCCACAGCGCCTGCTGGGCAGCGGTTGAATTGACGGTGACGGCTGAACGGGCCTGGTCCAGCAATGGGGCCAGTTTGCCACCGCGCAGATAGATCACGCGATCCGCAATGCCGTATTCGCGGGCGAGGTTGGCGATGATGCGCCGCAGGGGCAGGCGGCCAATCTCCAGCGGATGCGCCTTGAACACCAGATGGTGATGTGGCGCGGCGCCCTTGGCGAACCCGGCAATCACCAGACGCAGGAATTCCTCCATTTTCTCAAAGGGGGAATGGGCCTGAAAGCTGGCATCATGTTCCAGTTGCAACAATGCTAGGTGATATGGAAAGCCGCCCAACCGGACACGGCGTTGCGCGATACGGCGCGATAGGGTGGTGACAGGCATGGTCAGCAGCCGCTTTGTATAAAGCAGTGCCTCGCGCCCAACGGGCAAAGCACGGTGGCGGGTGAAATTAGGGTAGCGCTGGTTTCGGAACAGAACAAACCAATGATAGAGCGCGCCGTAGAACACATGTTGGCGCATGTCACCCCAAACGGCGGGTGGCGGGTGCATGTCATGGTCTGATGCGGCCAATGCATCGGCCATCTGCGGCACGGACATATCCATCAGGCGGGAATGACCGTTGGACCCGTCACGTTCGTAAGTCACCCAATACGGGCGCAAGTACCCCTCTTCAAACACATGGATACGTAGCCCCTTGGCGCGCGCGACACGGATCGCGTCAGCATGGATCGGGCGGACATCGCCATAAAGAACGATATCGGTGATCTGATGGTCGGCGATCAAACGGGCAAATACATCGGGCCAATCGTCAGGCTTGCCATGAAACGGAATGTAATGCGGACCGCGAAACCAGAAGACCTGATCGCCCGCATTGAACCCCACACGCCAGACCTGGCCCCCGGCCCGGCGCAACATACGGGCCAAGCGGGCAAAGAACGGTCCATGCGGTCCTTGCAGGAACAGAAAATGTCTGGGGCTCGTCTGGGTCACGTGGGGCAGGATATCCGAAGTTTGTTTCGAACTCATTATGCCATAACCTGCAGGTAGATACAGGGGGGAAAGCTGCGGCTTGCTTGCCCCTAAATGACGGGCTAGGTCTGTGGCGCAGTCAAAAAGGGATCAGACCATGTTCACAGGGATCATCACCGATCAGGGCCGTGTGCTGGAATTGGAAAAACGCGGTGATCTGCGGGCGCGGATCGGCACGCATTATGATGTGGATGGGATCGATATCGGGGCCTCGATCGCCTGTGACGGGGTCTGCCTGACTGTGATCGCGCTGGGTCGGGATCCTGAAAACTGGTTCGATGTTGAAATCTCTGCCGAAACTGTTGGGGCGACCAATCTGGGCGGCTGGGCGGTTGGGCATATCGCCAATCTGGAACGGGCGCTGAAGGTTGGGGACGAATTGGGCGGGCATATTGTGTCAGGCCATGTGGACGGGACAGCCGAAGTGGTGGGCGTCAAGGATGAAGGCGACAGCACCCGCGTCACGTTCCGCGCACCTGACGATCTGGCGCGCTTCATCGCACCCAAAGGGTCCGTGGCACTGAACGGGACATCACTGACCGTGAACGAGGTGAACGGGCGCGATTTCGGCATCAATTTCATCCCGCACACTAAATCCGAAACCACCTGGGGCCAGGTGAAGCTGGGTGATGTGATCAACCTCGAAATTGACACGATGGCGCGCTACGTCGCGCGGCTGCGGGAATACGGCTAGCCCTGCCACCAGTCACCGGGCTTGCGGCGCTGGCCATGGTTCCGTGCCAAACGCAGCGCCAGCATGCGTAACGGGCTAAGTGCCAGTTTCAGCCACAGACGACTGCGCCATGTCGTATAATCACGATTGAACGGGCAGACGCGCATGCAAATGGCGCAATCAGAGGCCAGTTTGGCCCAGAACGAAAAGCATTTTTCAGCGTCAGAGGTCCATTTACGCACCCCCTTGATGGCTGAAATATTGGCCGTGTCGGTTGATGGCGGGCCATATGGTAGCGCCTTGACCGGGCAGGCATCGGCACATTTGGTGCAGATATCGCAAAAGGCGCGCACCCCTTTTGGCTTTGGAACGTCATGGGTCAGGGGCAGATTGGTGAATAGCTTGGAAAACCGCAGGCGCGGCCCAAATTCCGGGGTGATCACCATCTGGTTGCGGGCATATTCGCCCAGACCAGCCTTGACCGCGTAAGGGATGACAAGGGCGGTGTCATTCATTGACGGCACAGCCTCGTAACCCAGATTGCGAATATAGGCGGCGGTCTGCATGACGATGGCCGCCTCGTGGCTATATTCACGGCCCGTTGCGGCACCGGCCAGAGCCGACGGATAGGTTGCGACCAGATCTTGCGCCATTTCATGCCCCAGCACGATGACCGATTGCAGACCCTCTGGCAGATCGTGGGGGGCGTCGGTCATATCGCGGGTATCAACGCGGGCGCTATAGATCCAGCGTTCATCCAGATCGGTGATGCCGCAAAGGTCGGCGCCAAAGAAGGTGGCAACCCGTTTGATTTCGGCGGCCATCTTGGTGGGGTCGTCAACCTCTATCGCATCGGGGGCGACAGGGGTGTCGGGTTGGATTGGGGCCTGGAACCCTTCGCGCATGCCCGTCGCAGCACCGCGGTTCGACACAATGTCCGACACCAGCCAGGCCGCATTGCGCAGGGCAAAGTCGCGCTGTGAAAAACCGTCACCCCGGCGAGGCGCGGCCTCCATCCGGTAGGAGGCAAAGAACTTTTCGGTGTGTTTTGATTTGACGCGGTCATCCCAAAAGGCGCGGGTGAAAATATCGTTGCGCTGGGCGAATGGGGTGAAGTCGTCGGTCACCTCGATCCCGGCGGCTTTATCATCATCGCGTTGTGGTGGGGTGTTGCGTGGCCAGACCATTTGCAAACCCTATGGGAGGCTAACGATTGTTGCAATTGTTCCGGGTCGGACACGAAGGGCGTTACAGCATTTGACAAGATCAACAACGCGCGCAACCTTATAGACAATCAAGGAAAACGGGCGAGGATGAGATGACGGCGGGTATCGGACATAATTCAGGTCGGGTTGTTGAGCCGGGCCATAGCTGGCGGAAGCATGTCTGGACCAAGGCCCGCAAGGACCTGATGCCCACCTTGCCAGTTGAGGTTGTTCGTTTGCGTGTAAAACGGGCGACGCAATTGGGCCTGCCGTATAGAACCTATGCCGGGATCAGGGCCAGCACCGGGCATGATCTGATTGGCTTCATGTTTTCCAGCAACGCCTTGCATGTGCTGCGGGACGGGCAGGGGATGCCAGCCGACCGGGCCGCCAAGCTGGACGCGCTGATCAGCACGGCCAGGGCCGGGCTGGGGCACCGGCCTGTGACGCCCACCCATCTGGCGACACTTCCCGGGATCGACCGTGCCTTTGCCGCGCCGCGGTTCGCCGATAGCTGGGCGGATATGCGTGATCGGATGCGCGAGATTGTCGTCGAGATGGACCAGCCCGCCGACCGGTTTGTGATGATCGGCGACACGGCGTTTGAACGGGAATGGGCGGAGGCGGCGCAGATGGCCGGTTATCTGAACGAGGCGCAGTTTTTTCGTCAGGGGTGATGGGTCAAGACCCATCTTACGATATCCCAACGTTGCATTCATCTTTGCACCGCGCGGTTTCTTAAGCCCCGGTTTGTCTGATTGAGGTCCGACGCAAGGCCGACGTCGCGCCGACACGGGATATTCAGCAAAACAAGGGGACTAACCTTTGCGCCGCATCGCATGCCCGGCACCCACCGAACGTTGCGTGCCCGGCCCTTTCCGAATCCACCTGTCTCGGCTATCTGCCACAGGGAATAAGCGGTGAGGACGCGTATGAACCAGAATTTCGAAGCCCCCGGCCCGGTTGAGCGGGATTGGTCCGATGCGATCAGCAAGATCGAAGACATCATCAAAGACGCCCGCAATGGCCGCATGTTCATCCTTGTCGATCATGAGGATCGCGAGAATGAGGGCGATCTGGTGATCCCGGCACAAATGGCCACGCCTGATGCCATTAACTTCATGGCCAAACATGGCAGGGGTTTGATTTGTTTGACACTTCCCGGTGATCGGATTGATGCGCTGGGCTTGCCGCTGATGGCCTCGCATAATTCATCGCGCCACGAAACCGCCTTTACCGTCAGTATTGAGGCGCGCGAGGGCGTCAGCACGGGTATTTCGGCGCATGATCGTGCGCTGACTGTTGCGACTGCCATTGACGCCAGCAAAGGCGCCGCCGACATCGCAACCCCCGGCCATGTCTTTCCACTGCGTGCCCGTGACGGTGGTGTGCTGGTTCGGGCTGGCCATACCGAAGCAGCCACCGATATCAGCCGTCTTGCGGGGCTGAACCCTGCCGGTGTAATCTGTGAAATCATGAAGGAAGATGGCGAGATGGCGCGCCTGCCTGACCTGATCGCCTTCGCCCAGTTGCACGGTCTGAAGATCGGGACAATCAGCGATTTGATCGCCTACAGGCGCCGTCACGACAACCTTGTGCGTGTCCGTGAAACAAGCACGATCCAGTCTGAGTTCGGCGGTGATTGGGAGATGCGAATTTACACCGATGAAACCCAAGGGGCAGAACATATCGCATTGATAAAAGGTGATATTTCGACGCCGGAACCTGTTTTGGTGCGGATGCATGCGATGGATCCGATGTTGGATGTTGTGGGCGTGGGTCCGAAGGGGCGGCGGGACGAATTTGGCGATGCGATGAAGCTGATCGCCGAAGAGGGGCGCGGCGCGCTGGTGCTGCTGCGCGACGTACATATGAAACTGGAAACGGACGAGGAAACCTCGCCCCAGACGCTGCGGCAATACGGGTTGGGCGCGCAGATCCTCAGCTCGCTTGGCATCCACGAATTGGAGCTTCTGACGAATTCGCCACAACCAAAGGTCGTGGGGCTGGATGCTTACGGGCTTGAGATCGTGGGTACCCGCAAAATCTCGGAGATCGGATAATGGCCGGACCGTCACATCACATCATGCCACTACCGGAATTTGAAAAACCGGTGAAAATCCTGATCGTCGCCTCGCCCTATTACAAGGATATCAGCGACCATCAGATCGCAGGTGCAAAGGCCGAGATAGAGAAGGCGGGCGCGACCAGCGAGGTCGTGCATGTCCCTGGCGCGCTGGAGATTCCCACCGCCATCAGTATCGCAGAACGCATGTCTAATTTCGACGGCTATGTTGCGCTGGGTTGTGTGATCCGGGGCGAGACGACCCATTATGACACGGTCTGCAATGATAGCAGCCGGGCTGTGCAACTGCTTGGTTTGCAAGGACTTTGTATCGGTAACGGCATCCTGACGGTCGAGAATTACGAACAGGCGGCGGTACGTGCCGACCCTGACCAGATGAACAAAGGTGGCGGGGCCGCAGCTGCAGCCTTGCACCTAATCGCGGTCGCCCGTAAGTGGGGCAACACGACCAAAGGGGTCGGCTTTACCAAGGAAATTCTGCTGGCCGGTGACGCGGACGGCAAGACGACAGCATGACAATTTCGAACAACCAGCGCCGCAAGATGAAATCCGCCGCCCGGCTTTATGCTGTGCAGGCGCTGTTCCAGATGGAAGCCACCGGTCAGACGGTTGATGCCATTGCCCGAGAGTTTGAAGATCATCGTTTTGGCGCCAGCTATGACGAAGGCGAAATGGCAGAAGGCGATATCGACACATTTCGTCTGCTGATGGAAAAAGCCGTGGATCAACAGGCGGTTATTGATCAGATGACGGATCGGGCGCTGGTCGCCAAGTGGCCGATTGCCCGGATTGATCCGACTTGGCGTGCCCTGTTTCGGGCCGCAGGTGCGGAGCTGATTGATAAGCAAACGCCGCCCAAAGTGGTGATCAGCGAATTTGTCAGCGTGGCCGAGGCATTTTCGAGCGATGGCAACGAGCCGAAATTCGTGAACGCCGTGTTGGACCATATGGCGCGCGAAGCACGGCCAGAGGCGTTTTAACCGCATTGGCTGTCGCAGCCTTTCGCGCTATAATAATGATAGAGGGGTAAACCGATGAAACCATCAAATGAACCCGATCTGATGCGTCTGTATCTGCGCCACTGCGCGGTAGGTTTCGGCCTGTCAGCTGTTTTTGTCACCGGACTGCTTTGGTTTGATATCGCCCGTATCGGCACGCTGATTGCGGGATCGGATATCGGTTGGTTGGCTGTTTTCCTGCTGTGGTTCTTTCACGGGACGGTCTTTGGCAGCGTCCAGTTCGCCGTGACCATCATGTTGAATGCCGACGATGATGACGACGAACCGCGCGGCGGCATGATGATCCCGGTACCGGCTGCGGCCCCGGCAAGGGCCACAGACAGGCGCGTCTAGACCATCGCAAAAATGCGTGCTGGCCCGCCAGATCCACCTTGGTGTTTTGGCGCGCCGATCACCAGTGTCGCACCTGATGCGGGCACCTGATCCAGATTGGCCAGACATTCGATCCCGAAGCGGCCTGTGGGAAGCCACGCGTAATGCGTTGCGAAATCAGCAGAAATTCCGTGATCCAATGACAATGTATCAACAGCGATCGAGGCAGCACCCGTTTGTTCAAGCAGCATCTGGGTTGCTTCGATATGGAAACCGGGGAAATGTTGCGCCGTTCCGTCGAAGTTGCGGAAACCCTCGCTATCGACCTTGCCTGCCCAGCCTGAATGCATGGCCACACAGGCCCCATCAGGGATATCGCCATGATCGGCGATCCAGGTGCGCAGATCATCAGGTGTGACTTGGGTATCGGCATCCTCTGCCGCGCGAGCGGCGATGTCGATGACGCAAAGCGGTGCAATCAGCTGCGACACCGGGATTTCGTCAACCGCGGCACCATCAGCCGAGAAATGCAACGGCGCGTCGATATGCGTGCCCGTATGTTCAACAATCATCAGGCGATTATTGTTGAACCCATCGGTTGCAAATGTGGCGGTCATTTCCATCTCGAACCCCGGAACACCAAAATAGGTGGGGAAATTGGGGTGCAATGTATGGGTCATGTCAGTGACCGCGCCGTGGCCGTCGGCAAGGGTGGCCGCAGCGGCAATCCCCAGTGCCGTTCCTGTTGCTAGCGACCCTTTGAAAAACTGACGCCGTGACAGCATCTTAGCCTTCACACTATTCATCACGCAGATATCACACATTCGGTCTCTCCCCATTTTTGATGGGAGCAAACTGACCGGTTGGACGGCAAATTCAAAGCATTTGTTTGTGATTTGCGGACAATAGCGAAGATTTGAAGGGGCTATGCGGAATGGGGCATCAATTTGTCGTTCTGGGGCAACGATTGGGAAAAGCGTCACTGTGAGGTCATTCCGACGCCGCAATGTATTTGTTAACTATTGGGCAAGACATCGCTGATTCCCGCGCGAATTGGTCGATTGCCTGGCAAATTGATCGGAAAACGGTTTTCGATTTTGCTTCAGGCCAGCCTGAATAGCAGGTGCCATGCGCGGTGTAGGCGTATCACGCTCGATAAGGACGCAGGTTTTGTTATGCTGAAAGACCGGTTTGAACCAATTGACCCTGATAGCCTTAGCCTGAAGGCCGAGGATTTGAGTTGCAAGAATGATGTTCTTGTGGGGCTCGAAGATGATGAAGACCTGACGATGTCTCAGGAAGACCAAGGCGACGCGGCACCGACATGGAAGTTGCGGATCGCGCAGGTCCTGCCTGTGGTCAAGGCACTGACCCAAAACGACAAGTGAAGGTGGCGGGTACCGCAACGGCCGTGAAGGTATCTAACCCCGAGGACCTGTGTATACAGGTGGGCGCCAGGTAATCAGACCAGGATCCGAACAGAGCCAGCTCCCTCGGATTTGCTTAAGGCCACTGGATTTGTACCTTTGAGTTACGAGAAGCGCAGAGACCCGCCGTGAATACACCTAGGGGGCAATGCGGTGCAGAACAAGATGTCTGTTGCTTATTCTTCGATATCAGACTTGATCAGCCAGCCATTTGGCCCAACCATCTCAAGCGGTGCGTAAGCAAGCAGAGCGCGTTCGACCAATCCGACAGTTAGCAGTGTCATGCAAACTTCAAAAAAGGTGATATCGGCAAAAACTGACATGGTACTCTCCTCACTTCTTGCCATTCTTTCTGACAGTGAAACCAGACGAAAACATGACCCCGGCGTGGTTTTGCGCCCTGTGTCCTTACGTAAATCGCCCCATTCGCGTCACATTGTTGGACGGTTTCGATGAACGGGTGATTGGCGAAAATCCGCTTATGCATTGATAAGTAAGGAAAATCGGCCGAATTGAAGGTGAACAGCCGGTTTTTCAATGGCTTAGGCAGCTTTCAGGCGGTGTCTGGTGGCGACCTTTTTTACTACCGTAATGTGTATAGGCGATTCTTTGCGTGATAGGGTGAGGCATACTCTTGTGCGCCGAGCAGCTACCATCAAAATTCAGAATTGATTTTTGTTCACCTATTGTTCATGGTGTTGCGCATGCCAGATAACCTGACCCAACCCAGTTTGATGCCCGGCCAATTGCTGGCCCGTGGCGTGTGCCGGCATTTACGCAGCCACGATTTTGTCAGTGTCGAGGAACTGGTGCCGACATCGGGACTGCGTGTTGATGTCATGGCGCTTGGCCCCAAGGGCGAGATCTGGATTATCGAATGCAAATCCAGCCGTGCGGATTTTCAGGCAGATCATAAATGGCAGGGCTATCTGGAATGGGGTGATCGGTTCTTCTGGGCTGTTGATAATGACTTTCCGACGGAGCTATTGCCGGATGATACGGGTCTGATGTTGGCGGATAGTTATGACGCCGAGATCATCCGTATGGGACGGGAGGCGAAACTGGCGCCTGCACGCCGTAAGGTTATGGTGCAGAAGTTTGCCCGCCATGCTGCTATCAGGGCTCAGGTCGCGCGTGACCCCGGGCACCTTCCTGAAAGTTTTTATTGAGTGGGCAAATCCTTTAAAAGGATTTGTAAAAAATCCTGAGCCAGGATTTTGGAAAAACTTTTTGTAAAAGTTTTTGCGGTCCTATCGGGTTTTTACCGCCCGCGCTGCAATGGCAGCAGCGCGGATTTCCTCGGCGATTTCGTCAGCCTCGCCCGGATCAAAATCCATGGGAATTTCAAAACCATCGGCCTCAATGAAAATCCGCACCATGCCCTGATCTGTTGGGCCGATTTGCATATTGGCTTCAATGTCGCGTTCGTTGTTGATGCTCATGGCGATCCTCTTGACCTGTTATCTTTGTCCTACAGGCGATAACGCTTGAATGGCAAGGGGCGGGTTGGCAAGCTGCGTGTATGAGATTTGCCATCCGCCCTTTTGCCGCCAGTGATGCGGCCTGGTTGGTCAGCCAGCATGCCGATCATTACGCCCGGGTTGAAGGGTTTGATGACAGTTTTGCGGTGCTGGTAGATCAGATCGTCACGGCGTTTCTGGCTGATCACGACCCTGCATATGAGGCTGGCTGGATCGCGCATGATGGTGAGACCCGCCTTGGGCATATTTTTTGCGTGCGCCTTGATGAACAGACTGCCAAGCTGCGCCTCTTTTATGTGGTGGACTCGGCCCGTGGCACTGAAGTTGCGCAGGCTTTGCTGGATACTTGCCTGCAATTTGCCAAGAATGCCGGGTATCAGAGGATGACCCTTTGGACCCATGAAAGCCACGCCGCCGCAGGCCGTATCTATCGCCGCAATGGCTTTGCCCGCATTGCGTCCAAACCTGTTCATTCCTTTGGTGTTGATCTTGTGGAAGAGACATGGGCGATTACCTTTTGAAGGTCTTGCAATCAATGTCTCTTGGGGCTAAATCCCGATCCAGTGCCGCCTTAGCTCAGTTGGTTAGAGCGCTTGATTGTGGATCAAGAGGTCCCTGGTTCGAGACCAGGAGGTGGTACCACCGCAAAATTTCAAAGAAATTTCGCGGCGCGCGGGGAAACGTTTGGCGCAGCCAAAGGTGGCCGCGCTCAGTTGCCCTTTTGAGCGCGAGACCGAACATGACCACCGTCACTTTCCAAATCGGTCCCAATCCGCCACCCCGCCTTGATAAAGCGCTTGGTCGTGATGTGCCGCCAGAGGCCGCGCTAAGCCGGTCGCGCCTTGCAAAACTGATCACGGATGGCGCTGTCTGCGTTAATAGCGCGGTGATCACCGACCCCCGCTTTCGCATCACGGAAGGGGCGCAGGTTTCGGTAACAGTAGCCATGGCCGAAGAAAGTCATATCCTTGGTCAGAACATCCCCCTTGATGTTGTGTTCGAAGATGATGATTTGATCGTGGTGAACAAACCAGCCGGGATGGTCGTGCATCCCGCCCCGGGCACACCCGATGGGACGCTGGTCAATGCGCTGATCCATCATTGCGGCGAAAGCCTGTCAGGTGTTGGCGGCCAGAGGCGCCCCGGTATCGTGCATCGGATCGACAAGGAAACATCTGGCCTGTTGGTCGCTGCCAAAACCGACCGGGCGCATCATCATCTGGCTGATCAATTTGCGGCCCATACGGTTGAACGCCGTTATCTGGCGCTGTGTTACGGGGTGCCGGATGCCAATGACCCGCGTTTGCGGGGGATCAAGGGCACATCTTTTGAGGCTGGCAATATCCTGCGGATTCAAACTTTTTTGGGTCGCCACAAGACCGACAGGCAACGACAGGCGGTGTCATTCACGGCCGGGCGGCACGCGGTGACGCGTGCGCGGATCCTAACGGCACTTGGCGCGCCAGCCTGTGCGGCCCTAATCGAATGTTGGCTTGAAACCGGGCGAACCCATCAGATCAGGGTACATATGGCGCATTGCGGTCACGCGCTGATTGGTGACCCGGTTTATGGTGGACGACGCAAACTATCTGCCAAAGCGGTGGGGGATGCTGGTGTCGCAGCGGTTGCAGGATTCTCGCGCCAGGCGCTTCATGCAGCGACATTGGGGTTTGAACACCCTGTCACAGGTGAAAACCTGAGTTTCGAAGCGGCATTACCCGCCGATATGCGCGGATTATTGCGCGCACTTGGGGGCGAGGGCTGAAATAATCGATCCCATGTGCGTGAATGCACGTAAAGGGCGCTTTTCAAACTAAACCGCTTAGTTCATATTCAGTTTTACGGAAAATTAAGATCGAGACTTGAAACGTCACGTCAATGTCACCATATCCATGTTAAGCCTTTAAACATTAGGAGGGCACGACAGTGAGCAATTATAAGAATTTACCCGCCCCGTCACCAGAACAGGGTCTGAATCGTTACATGCAGGAAATCCGCAAGTTCCCAATGCTGGAGCCTGAACAGGAATATATGCTGGCCAAGCGTTGGGTCGACCATGAAGATACTGATGCCGCGCATCAGATGGTCACGTCACACCTGCGTCTGGCGGCCAAAATCGCCATGGGCTATCGCGGCTATGGGCTGCCACAGGCTGAGGTGATTTCGGAGGCCAATGTTGGCCTGATGCAGGCGGTCAAGCGGTTTGATCCTGAAAAGGGCTTCCGTCTAGCGACCTATGCGATGTGGTGGATCCGCGCCTCGATCCAGGAATATATCCTGCGGTCATGGTCGCTGGTGAAGCTTGGCACGACGTCGGCCCAGAAAAAGCTGTTCTTTAACCTGCGCAAGGCGAAATCACGCATTGGCGCATTGGAAGATGGCGATCTGCGCCCTGAAAATGTCAAGCGGATCGCAACTGATCTGGGCGTGACTGAGGATGAGGTCATTTCCATGAACCGGCGTTTGTCGGGTGGTGATGCATCGCTGAACGCGCAGGTCGGGTCCGACGGCGAAGGGTCTATGCAATGGCAGGACTGGCTTGAGGATGAAAGCGCCAATACCGCTGCTGATTACGAAGCAAGTGACGAGCTGGATGCCCGTCGCGAGCTTTTGGCAGAGGCGATGGAGGTGCTGAACGATCGCGAAAAGGACATTCTGGTCCAGCGTCGTCTGGCCGAAGAAACCATCACGTTGGAAGATCTGAGCGGCCAATATGATGTCAGCCGCGAGCGTATTCGTCAGATCGAAGTGCGCGCCTTTGAAAAGCTGCAAAAGAAGATGCAGGAACTGGCGCGTCAGAAGGGTATGTTGGCCACGGCCTAAACCCACATCTGTTGATTGCATTCCCATATCCCCGCAGGCTAGTCCTGCGGGGATTTTTTGTGAACTGCGGGCCCGATCAGCGTTCCCTTACGGCAATGTTGGCGCTAACGTGCCGGGAAAGAGGAGACCGCGATGACACCGATCCGTTGGGGTATTTTGGGGGCTGCAGAATTTGCCCGGAAACATATGGCGCCAGCCATTCATGCAGCCCACGGGGCCGCGTTGACGGCCCTTTCCACATCTGACCCGGCCAAGGCACAGGGTTTTCAGGCATTCGCCCCGCAATTGCGTGTTCTCAATGATTATGATGCGCTTTTGGCCGATCCGGATATTGATGCGATCTACATTCCATTACCCAATCACATGCATGTGGACTGGACGATCAAGGCATTGCAGTCGGGCAAACATGTGCTGTGTGAAAAACCGATGACGCTGAAAGAGGCGGAATTCGATCAGATTATCGCCGCACGGGATGCGTCGGGCAAGCTGGCGGCAGAGGCCTATATGATCGTGCATCATCCGCAGTTTGTCCGTGCCAAGGCGCTGCTGGCGGAAGGCGCGATTGGGCAACTAACCCATGTGGACACGGTGTTCAGCTTTAACAATGCCGCTGACACGGACAATATTCGTAACAAACCGGATACGGGCGGCGGTGGCCTGCGCGATATCGGTGTTTATACATTTGGTGCCGCGCGGTTTGTGACGGGCCAGGAACCGGTTGCTGTCCCTCATGCTAAACTGCGCTATGAAAACGATGTGGATGTCTTTGCCCAGGTCGCGGCGGAGTTTCCTGATTTCACCTACTCCGCCGTCGTATCCATGCGCATGTTCACCCGACAATATATTGCCTTTCATGGTGATCAGGGCGTGCTGACGCTGACCTGCCCATTCAATGCAAATGTGTTTGATATTGCGTCGCTGCGGTTAGAGAATGACGATCAAACGGTGCTGACGGAACGGTGGCCTGCAACGAACCAATATGTGCTGCAGGTGGAAAATTTCTGCAATGCGGCCCGAAATGAGGCATCATATCCTTGCCCGCTGGAGTTTTCGCGCGGCACACAACGCATGATGGATATGGTGTTTACTGCGGGGGCCAAGGATGACTGAGGACGAAAATATGCCCAAAGATCACGAAACAGCCGAAGCGGATTCGGATTTCGAAAACATCTGGATGCGCCTTGTGAATATGGTGATCATCGCCGTGTTGATGAGCATGGCGAGCAGCCTTTTGGGTATTTTGACGGTGGCACAATTCCTGATCATGTTGTTCAACAAGCGTGAACCGAATGAGCAATTGGCCGAGATCGGCACCACGATGGGTGTCTGGATGGCCAAGGCCGCGCGGTATCAGGCGGCGGCGAGCGAGGTGAAGCCCTGGCCCTGGACGGAACTAGATTAAAAAAAATCTGTCACAGATTTTTTGCCCCAGTGATGAACTGTGATGTCCGTCTTTGCATCCTAAAATCTGCATCCGCAGATTTTGACGTGGTTTTGTGGTGCGAGGGTGCCGGGCCTATGCCACCGCAAGGTCCAGACGCATGATCTGTTCCGGTCCCGAACGCCCGATGCGTCCCGGCCCATCGACAACCCAGCCGGATTTTTCGTAGCAGCCAATGGCCCGGGTATTCGCCTCGTCCACCGATAGCCAGATCTCGGGCAGTGTGGGATAGGTTTTGCGCAGATAGGTGGGCAAGCTGTCCAGCAGGGCCGACCCATATCCAAGCCCCTGATATTGGCCGCCGATCAGCAAGCCCCGAAACCCGAATGTTCCTTCGGGCAGTCGTTCAATGACCCGCGAAAAGTCGTGATCGATCTTGAAGAACCCGATATAGGTGTCGCCCCGCAGTCCTACGTGAAAATCGGTTTGCGGGTCCTTTTCTGCCGTCAGTTCCTTGATCTCGCCCACAAACGGGTATTGCGGCTCTGTCAGGACCAGATGGGCGACCCGGTCAACCTGTGACCGGGGCAGGGCGGTGAGGGTGATCACGCTTCCATCGCCTCCAATTCATCAATGAAGCCTTCGATCATCGACAGGCCCTTGTCCCAGAATTTGGGATCGGAGGCGTCAAGGCCAAACGGGGCCAGCAATTCCTTGTGATGTTTGGAGCCGCCGGCGCGCAACATGTCGAAATATTTGGCGCGGAAGTCGGGATCGCCTTCCTGATAGACCGCGTAGAGCGCGTTCACGAGCCCGTCGCCGAACGCGTAGGCATAGACATAGAAAGGTGAATGCACGAAATGCGGGATGTAAGCCCAGAAGGTTTCATAGCCGTCGGCGAAGTCAAACACAGGCCCAAGGCTTTCGGCCTGCACTGACATCCAGAGCGCATTGATATCGTCCGGGGTCAATTCGCCCTCTGCCCGGGCCGCGTGCAGTTTGCATTCGAAATCATAGAACGCAATCTGGCGGACGACCGTGTTGATCATGTCCTCGACCTTGTTGGCCAGCAGGACCTTGCGCTCTGCCTGATCTGTTGCCCCGTCCAGCATCTTGCGGAATGTCAGCATTTCACCAAAGACGGATGCGGTTTCGGCCAGTGTCAGGGGGGTCGATGACAGCAGTTCACCTTGTTCTGCGGCCAGTACCTGATGCACGCCGTGCCCCAGTTCATGTGCCAACGTCATCACGTCGCGGGGTTTTCCCAGGTAATTCAGCATCACGTAAGGATGCACCGGCGTGACCGTCGGGTGGGCGAATGCGCCGGGTGCCTTGCCAGGTTTGACGCCTGCATCGATCCAGCCATCGGTGAAAAACGGCTTGGCGATATCGGCCATTTTGGGGTCAAATTCGCCATAGGCGGTCATGACCGTGTCGCGTGCTTCGTTCCAGTCCACGATCCTGTCGCTTTCCATAGGCAGGGGCGCATTGCGGTCCCAGACTTGCATCCGGTCCAGACCCAACCATTTGGCTTTCAACGCATAATAGCGGTGCGACAGGCGCGGATAGGCCGCAACAACAGCGTTGCGCAGCGCCTCAACCACCTCTGGTTCGACATGGTTGGCCAGATGCCGACCTGTTTGCGGCGTGGGCATCTTGCGCCAACGATCCTCGATCTCTTTTTCCTTGGCGAGCGTGTTATGGACGCGTGAAAAAAGTTTGAGGTTGTCGTTGAATACGGCGGCAAGCGCGTGGGTCGCGGTCTCTCGTTTGGTCCGGTCCTGTTCGGTCAGTTGGTTCAGCGTCGCCTCAAGGTTCAGCACCTCACCGTTCACATCAAATTCAAGCCCGGCCATGGTTTCATCAAACAGACGGTTCCAGGCGGCGGCACCCACGGTGGATTGGTCATGCAGGAATTTTTCAAGCTCGTCGGACAACTGATAAGGCTTCATCGCCCGCATCCGGTCAAAGACGGGTTTGTAACGGGCGAGGTCAGTGTTTTCGGCCAGAAGTTCGGTCAGATGATCGTCGTCCAGCCGGTTGAATTCCAGACCATAAAATACCAGCGGCGTGGTGAAATTGGTGATCTGATCCTGACAATCCGCCATGAATTTGGCACGGTCACTATCGGTTGTGATCTGGTAATAGCGCAGGCCGGCAAAGGACATGATGCGTCCGGCGATAACATCAATCTGTTCATAACGCTGCACGGCTTTCAGCAATCCGGCGGCGTCCAGATCGGCCAGTTTGCCTTCGTAAGTCTTTGCGAAATCGGCGCATTCCTGTTCCAGCCATTCCAAATCCCGCTTGAGTTCCGGGGCGTTGGTTGCGGGGTAAAGATCGCTCAGGTCCCATTCCGGCAGATCGCCAAGTGCCTCGCCGCCAGTGACATTTGCATCAAAAACACGGGTAGAATTCATCATCCAAAACCTCTTTTGAGTGGCCGCGTCATAAATAGGACGCCTGATCGCGTCTTTTAAGGCCTCTGGTTTGGGTTAGCCATAGGTGGCAAGCATTTCCTTGAGATCATCAAGCGTATTCGCCTCGTTCACCGGTTTGTCGCGACGCCAGCGCGCCATGCGTGGAAACCGCAGGGCCACGCCGGACTTATGTCGGGGGCTGGCCTGGATCCCTTCGAACGCGATTTCGAAGACATGGGTCGGGGGGACCTGCCGCACGGGTCCGAATTTTTGCAATGTGTTTTTGCGTACCCAAGCCGTGATTTCGCGGAATTCTGCATCGGTCAGACCGGAGTAAGCCTTTGTAAACGGGACTAAATCATTGTCTTGCCGCACTGCGAATGTGTAGTCGGTGAAAAGGTTGGCACGCCTGCCATGCCCGGTTTGGGCATAGATCATGACGGCGTCGATGGTCAGCGGATCAATCTTCCATTTCCACCAATCGCCACGTTTACGCCCCGACAAATAGGGGCTGTCGAGGCGTTTGAGCATCAGCCCTTCGGCCCCGATGTCACGCGATTGATCGCGTGCCTTGGCCAGATCATCCCATGTCGTGAATGTGATTGCCGATGACAGGCGGATCGGGCTGCTGCCCGGCGTTTGATCAATCAGGGTCTTTAAATGGTCACGTCGGGCGCGCAGGGGCTGGTCGCGGATATCCTGCCCCTGATGTTCCAGCAGATCATAGGCCATCAGGATCACTGGCGCCTCAGCTAGCAGTTTCTTGGGGACAGATTTGCGCCCGATCCGTTTTTGCAAAGCGTTGAAGGACAAAGGTTTTTCGTTCTGAAATGCCAGAACTTCGCCGTCGATCACCGTGCCGTCGGGCAGGTAATCGCGCAACTGCGCCAGTTCCGGGAAGCGGTCAGTCATCAAATCCTCACCGCGTGACCATAAATGGTGTTCGCCGCCACGGATGATCAGCTGCCCTCTGATACCGTCCCATTTGCGTTCCGCATTCCAATCCGCAGGTTCGCCCAGATCGCCAATACTATCCATCTGATATGCAAGGTAAAACGGGTAAGGGCGCGACAGGTCGGCGGTGGGGTCATCTGCGACGATCAGACTGTCCCATGTGGCCGTGTCGGGTGTCCAGTTGCCCATCAGCTTATGCGTCAGCTCCGGCTCTGGCTGCCCTGTGGCCTGCGCTAGCGCGCGGGTGATCAGTTTTGCGCTGACACCGATCCGAAACCCGCCTGTCAGTAGTTTTGTGAACAGAAAACGCTGTGTTGTGGGCAGGCTGTTCCAGGCGTTCAGGATGCCAGCCTTGCGCGCATCCTCTTCCAGCGTAGAAAGCGTTTTAATCTTATTGATCCAATGCGTTAAGGATTGGTCATCCTCTTGTTCGGCAGGCGGTAGAACCAGTGCAATGGTTTCGGCCAGATCGCCGACGATGCTGTAGGATTCCTCGAACAGCCAATCGGGCAGGCCCGCCACCTCTGCCGCCCATTCGCGCAAACGGGTTGCAGTGATGGTTCGTTTGGGGCGCCGCCCGGTGAACAGTGCGATGGTCCACAGCTTGTCACGATCATCAGCCGTTCGGAGATAATCCGCGAGCGCGGCGGTTTTGACGGATGTTTTGGTGGTCTCGTCGATCCGGGTAAAGAGGGCGGCGAAGTCTTTCATGCTTCGATTTCCTCTGTCGTTTCAAGGCTTTCGCCTTGATAGTCGGTGCTGACGATATGGGCGTCATAGCCCTGTTCGGTCAGCCAGCGCTGAAAGGATGAGGTGTAGCCATGGGTTGTGAATATCGTGGTGGCACCGGTGGCCTTGATCGCGCTGTTCAGCCCGTCCCAATCGGCGTGATCGGACACTACGAAACCCCGGTCAGCCGCCCTACGCCGTCGCACGCCCCGCAAAGCCATCCAGCCGCTGGCAAAAGCGGTGGAGGCTGGGCCGAACCGTTTGGCCCATGTTGTTCCCAGCGCGCTAGGGGGGGCCAGGATCAATGCGCCGGGGTGCGTTTTGGCTGTTACATCAGCCGTCGCATACGTGGTTTTGGGAAGGGTAATATCCTGATTTCGCATGATTTCATTGGTCTTCTCTATCGCACCATGCGTCAGGATCGGGCCAATATCGGGGTTGACCGTCGCCAGCAATCGTTGCGCCTTTCCCAGCGCGTAGGCCCCAAGGATGGAGCTGCGTCCGGCGGCGGCGTTGCTGGCCCACCAGTCGTTGATTTGCCGGATCAGGATATTCTCTGGTGTCCATTTGAAAATTGGCAGGCCAAAGGTGCATTCGGTGATGAATGCGTGGCATTTGACCGGCTCGAACGGTTCAGAAAGTCCGTCGGCGACGGTTTTGTAGTCACCAGAGGCGACCCAGACCTGGCCACCTACCGCGACCCTGGTCTGGGCTGATCCGGGGACGTGCCCGGCGGGATGAAAAGACACTGTCGCATCGCCAATTTTCGTTTCTTGCCCGTAGCTTACGGTTTGGACGTCGATCTGCCCAAGGCGGTGCTGCATCACGGCAGCGGTGCGGGCTGTGGCCAGATAATGGCCCATGCCGGGGCGGGCATGGTCGCTATGCGCATGGGTGATGACGGCCCGATCAACCGGTTTCCAAGGGTCGATATAAAAATCGCCTGCAGGACAATAAATGCCCCGGTCGGTGAAGGTGAGAACGTCAGCCATGATCCAGAGTATAGCGCAGCGAATGGCCGGGTCACGCGGTGTGTTTTATGCCAGAATCAGCTGTCGGCAAAAGGTCGGCAAAGCGTCGGCCTTGCGTCGGAGCCTAAAGATGTGCGTCAAAATGGGCGGTGGTCTGGTCGATCATCGTGTTGCGCATCTTGGGCGTATCCATCAGCATTTCGTGCTGGCCACCCGCGATGGTGTGCAGCGCGCCGCCGGTCCAATGCCGCATCCTGTCCTGAATGCGTACAGGATCGACGATCATTTCCTTGCTGCCCAGAAAGGTGATGCAGGGAACAGTGGGCGCAGGTCGCGTGCTGAGGTCGTGCATTTCGCGTAAGGATGTGTGCAGCCAGCGCAAGGATGGGCCGCCAAGTGCCAGATCAGGATGGCTTTGCAGTTGCTGACGCAGGGTGCAGAACATGTCCTGGTCGTTGGTCAGGGCGTTGCCTTCGAAATCCGCCCGCAGCACATAGGATTGTTCAAACTGCCCTGGCGCAAGGTTCTGGTCAAAGCCAAGTGGCCGGCTGACCGCGGACAAACCCCAGGCCACCGGGCGCAACGCCGGGGCCATCTGAATTCCCCACATGGGGGCAGAGAACATCGCCGCCTGCACATCCAGCCCGTCCATCAGAGAACGCAGACCGATGCAGCCGCCCATGGAATGCCCGATCAGGAAATAGGGACGGGGCAGATCAAGTGATCTTGCATGGGCGATGACGGCGTCGACGTCTTTTTGGTAATCGGTAAAATCGCCGACATGACCAATGGCCCGGTTGGGCAACATGCGGTCGGCTATGCCCTGACCGCGCCAATCGATCACAAGGCTGGCATAGCCGCGATCATGCAGCGCCTTTGCCGTGTGCCCGTATTTTTCGATAAATTCGGTGCGGCCAGGAAAAATCAAGACGGTGCCCTTGGCATCGTCCTTGGTCCAATGGCCCACGCGAATACGCAGGCCATCAGCGGTTTTCAACCAGTTGGCGTGCCCCCCATTCGGAGCATCGGCGATATCATCGTAAAGGGGGGCGTCAAGCATGGTCAGCTAAGAACGCCGGATAGTTTCATGGCCTGACCCATATCGCCATCGACTGACAGTTTACCTGTCATGAATGCGGTGGTTGGGTTCTGTTCACCATCAAGGATCGCCTTGAAAACTTCGGTTGTCGCGGTCAGCGTGACATCGGCGTCGTCGTCACCTGCACGGGCGCCATCGCCATCAATCATGATCGCGCCTTCGTCTTCGATCACGAATTTTGCAGTGCCATCAAAGCCCTCGCCACCCATTTTGGCATTCAGTGCGGCTACGGCCTCGGTTACAACGTCGCTCATGTTTTTCGTCCTTTGTCATTGATGTGACTGCCGACCCTCTGGTGTTGGCCGCACAGTGCGCTACATTACTGTTATGGTCACGCACACACATCGCTTCAAATATATCGTTGCGGCACTTTTTTTAGGAGTGGGGTTTTCCTTACCTCTGTCCGCGCAAGAAGTTGCCTTGGATGAGCTGTATCAAGAGCTGCTGGACGCGGACGAAACAAGCTATGCCCGGATCGAACAGCAGATTATTGCCCAATGGGAAAAAAGCGGCTCACCAGCGATGGATCTGTTGCTGCGCCGGGGGCAGGACGCGCTGAACGATGGTACGCCGGATGTGGCGGTTGAGCATTTTTCGGCTTTGGTCGATCATGCCCCTGACTTTTCCGAAGGCTATTTTGGCCGCGCGACATCCTATTTTCTGCTGGGTATGATGGGCCCTGCGTTAGAGGATATTCAGACAACCCTGCGCCTGAATCCTCGCCATTTCGAGGCGATGCGCGGTCTGGCCGCGATTATGCAGGAGCTGGAACGCCCCGCCGATGCGCTTGAGCTTTACGAATTGATTCTGGCGATCAATCCGAAGTCTGAAGAAGCCCGTCAATCTGTTGAAGCACTGAAACTGCAGCTAGAGGGTCAGACGCTGTAAGCGATCTGGTCCCTGATCGGGGAATGACATGGCAGCGTCCCGGATTACGGCCGTGCTTGGCCCAACCAACACGGGTAAAACCCACTACGCCATTGAACGGATGCTGTCCTATCGCACCGGTGTGATTGGTTTGCCGCTGCGCCTTTTGGCGCGCGAGGTCTATGACCGGATTGTTGCGGTGCGCGGCCCGTCTGTGGTGGCTTTGGTCACCGGTGAGGAACGGATCGTTCCACCCCGTGCTGCCTATTGGGTTTGTACCGTCGAGGCGATGCCAGAGGGGATGGGCTGCGATTTTCTGGCGATTGATGAAATCCAGCTATGCGCCGACCCTGAGCGTGGCCATGTGTTTACCGACCGATTGCTGCATGCCCGTGGCCTGCATGAGACCCTGTTTCTGGGTGCTGATACGATGCGCAGTGCGATTTCCGCCATGGTCCCCGAGGCGCAATTCATGCGCCGCGACCGGATGTCTCAATTATCCTATTCAGGTTCGAAAAAGATAAGCCGCATGCCAGCCAGGTCCGCAATTGTCGGGTTTTCGGTTGAAAATGTCTATGCGATTGCAGAGCTGTTGCGCCGCACGAAAGGTGGTGCGGCCGTAGTAATGGGCGCGCTATCCCCCCGGACCCGTAATGCCCAGGTCGAGATGTATCAGAACGGCGATGTCGATTATCTGGTGGCTACGGATGCCATTGGTATGGGGCTGAACCTTGATATCAGCCATGTGGCGTTTTCCTCCCTGACCAAATTTGATGGCCACAGGATGCGCCATTTGCAGCCGGATGAACTGGCCCAGATTGCGGGCCGTGCCGGTCGCCATGTGGATAACGGCACATTTGGCGTAACGGGTGAGGCCCCGCCGCTGGATGAGGCCGTGGCAGAGGCGATTTGCGATCACAAGTTTCAGCCGGTCAAGAAACTGCAATGGCGCAACAGTGATCTGCAATTTGGATCTGTCCGCCGCTTGATCAGTAATCTGGAGGCGCGCACCGACGATATCTGGCTGACCCGGGTGCGCGAAAGCGATGATTTGCGCGCGCTCAAAACGCTGTCCGCCGATGCGGAGGTGGCTGCCCGGGCCACGGATGGACCATCGGTGAAACTGTTATGGGATGTCTGCCGTGTGCCTGACTTTCGGGGCATTTCGGCGGGTGAACATGCCGGTCTGCTGACCCATATTTTCACCGATCTGCACCAGCTTGGGCATGTTGATGCCAATTGGTTTGCCTTGCAGGTGAAACGGATTGACCGCAGCGATGGCGACATTGATACGCTGTCCAAAAGGCTGGCCTATATCCGCACTTGGACATATGTCGCCCAACGCAAGGGTTGGCTGATTGACGAATCTCATTGGCGCGACGAGACCCGCGCGGTAGAAGACCGACTATCGGATGCACTTCATGGTGCATTGACGCAAAGATTTGTGGACCGGCGGACCAGCATTCTGCTTCGCCGGCTCAAGCAGAAGGAGAGCCTTGTGGCTGAGGTGAACGACAAGGGTGAAGTGACCGTTGAAGGCGAATTCGTCGGACGGTTGGAGGGGTTCCGTTTCCGGATGGATAAGGCGGGCAGCCCCGATGAGGCCAAGACATTGCGTCAGGCTTCGGTCGCGGCACTGGTGCCGCAGTTCCATTTGCGTGCTGACCGGTTTTACAACGCCCCCGACCCCGAGATTGATTTCACCGAACAGGGTGGATTGATGTGGGGCGATCAGGCGGTGGGCAAGCTGACCGCTGGTGCCGACCAGTTCAAGCCGGGTGTTGAGGCATTTGTCGATGATGAGGCCGGTCCTGATGTTGCCGCCAAGGTGCAGCGCCGCTTGCAGCATTTCATTGATCGCAAGATTGCTGCCGGTTTTGAAGGCCTGCTGGCCCTGAAGAATGATGAGACCTTGACCGGTGCCGCTAAAGGCTTTGCCTATCGCATGGCCGAAGGGTTTGGGATTATCCCCCGTGGTGAGGTCGCCGATGAGGTCAAGGCGCTGGATCAGGATGCCCGTGGCTCCCTGCGCAAACATGGTGTTCGTTTTGGCCAGTTCACGATTTTCCAGCCATTGCTGCTAAAGCCTGCGCCGACCCGCTTGCGTCTGGTGTTGTGGTCATTGACCAAAGGGTTGCAGGAATTCCCCGAAAGCCCGCCCCCCGGTCTGGTCACCGTCCCGGCCTCCAAAGACGCAGCACCGGGCTACTACGCCATGGCCGGGTATCGCGCTGCGGGCGACAGGGCGATCCGTATCGATATGCTGGAACGTCTGGCTGATATGCTGCGCGATCAGGACAGCCGTGGCGGATTTGAGGCCAACCCCGATATGTTGTCGATTACCGGAATGACCCTCGACCAGTTTTCCGATCTGATGACCGGTCTGGGATATAAGGCCGAAAAAGGCGAACGGGAAAAGGTGAAGGCGGTTGCGACCGAAGCTGTTGCCGCGCCCACGGGTCAGAATGGTGATCCTGCGCCATCGACCCCACCGGCTGAAGTGCCTGGTGACACACCGGTCGAAGCGCCCGTTGATGTTCCCCAAGAGGCGCCAGCGGAAACCCCCGTGGAGGTGCCACCGACAACCGATGAGGTGCCCGCCGATACCACGCTTGAGGTTGTTGATACCGGCCCCGAGATGGAGGTGTTTTACACCTTCACATGGGGCGGTCGCGCGCCCCGGCAGGCCCGTCCGCAAGGCGACCGACCGCGCGGGAAAGGCAAGCCAAAGGGTAAAGGTAAGCCCGGTGGTGGTAATCACAAACCGCAAAGCTTTCAGGCCAAGCCGAAAAAGGACAAGGCGATTGATCCCGACAATCCCTTTGCTGCCGCATTGGCGGGGTTCAAGAAGGATTGACCGATCCGCGCCCGACCATCCGGCTGGATAAATGGCTGTGGCAGGCGTGGTTTTTCAAATCGCGTAGCCTGGCCGCCGGGGTGGTCAGCGCGGGCAAGGTCAGGGTAGATAGCCAACCTGTCAGCAAACCCGCCCGCGCCGTAGGCCCGGGCGATGTGCTGACATTCGTACAGGCGCGCGAAACCAAGGTTGTGCGCATTCTGGCCTGCGGCGAAAGACGCGGCCCCGCACCCGAGGCGCAAGCCCTGTACGAAGATCTGACCCCCGCACCGAAAGCCCGCCCGGCAGAGGCGCGCGGCGCCAACCCCAAATACGAAAAGGGTGGCCGCCCGACGAAAAAGGATCGGCGGGATATGGGGCTGGATCAGCAGTAACTTGCGTCCCATCGCTCGGAAAATCTCTCTAGTCTCCAACAGCCCCTCTGAATTCTCGCATTAGACGAAATCCTAAGTTGTCGCGTCTGCGTGTTTCGAACGGTCCGTGTCGCGAAGCTGGGCGAAGATTATCCATTGCAGCATTAAATGATCCGCCTTTGCTAACGCGGTTACATGGGTTCTGCGAATCCCCGATTGCCAGATATGCGCTGGCAGTGGACAGGCCCAGATGTTCGGCTGACCAGCAAGATTGAGTCCATTCATAAACATTTCCGGACATGTGACGCAGACCCCAAGCATTTGCCGCGTCCAGGTCATCGACCGGCACCGGGATACGCCTGTTGACGAGCAAAGGCATCTTCACACCTCTCAGGCGTTCAGTTACATGACGCGAAAAATTGGCTTGGTCTGCCGTCAGGTCATCACCCTGAGCAAACCGGGTTTCAGTCCCGGCGCGTGCCGCGTATTCCCATTCCGCTTCTGTCGGCAATCGGTATACGTCATTGCCCAGTTTGGAATTCAGCCAATCAGCGTATTCTAGCGCATCAAGATAAGAAACGTTGATCACCGGATGGTTGGGACCAAGCCGTGTATTCTTGTTAGGCGCGGCAACGGAATGATCTGGCACATGGCTGCACCCTCCATCCGCAACGCATGTCATCCATTCACGATGCGTGACCTCATTGCGACCCATGGCGAAAGGGATGTCCATTTCGACCGGGTGGCGCGGATGTTCAAAAGGTATGATGTTTATTTCATCCGGGCCGCGCACGCGCCCGGTCGCATTTTCCCTGTGAACATCACGAGGGTTACGGGACTCCCCCTCTATCGCCCCCATCATGAACGACCCCGGCGGTATCACGATCATTCCCGGGCATTGGTCGCATTCCCGGAAACTGTCGAGGGGTGCCACGGTGCGCCCATCCGTCAGTGTAAATGAAACGCCATCATCGGCGACCCCGGCCGCTGGCATGAACAGGCTACAGATCACTAGGGCGATACGCAATTTCCTGGAATATGAAGGCATCAGCTTCCCATACAAAAGGTTTGTCCGCGTCACACCAGATTGCGGCGGCCTCTTTCGGTCAGGACAATGTCTGGCCATTCGGGCACAAGTTTGACGTGGCTTGGATCCTATGGTGTCTTGCCGATCTGCGTCATACCGATCTGCGCCATGGCGATGCTCATCTCATCGCTCAGCACGTCAAAAAGCTGGTTCAGCCCATCTGCCCCGGCCGCCGCGATGGCGAATTGCAGGATCCGCCCGAAGAAGGTGAAATCGGCACCGGCTTGCAATGCTTTCAACGCATCCTCACCAGACCGTAAACCGCTATCGAAAAACAGCGGGAAATCGGGGCCGACCGCTTTCCTTATCGTAGGTAGCATGGCGAATGGTGCTGGCGCGCTTTCCAATTGTCGCGCCCCGTGGCTGGAGACTTGGATCGCGTCCACCCCTTCGGATTTCAGTTGAACGGCGTCTTCGGCATCCAGCACGCCCTTGACCACAAGGTTGCCATTCCAGATGTCGCGCAGTTGTTTCAGCGTATCCCATGTTGCGCGGGCCCGGCTTTCGGTGCGGTCGAATTCATACCCGTCCATGTCGAAATTGGCCATTTGCGGCTTGCCCGCCGCCAGCGATGTCAGTGACCAACGTGGATGCAGGGCAAAGTCGATGAACTGCTTTGGCCCGATTTTGAAGGGCATCTTAAACCCATGGCGCAATTCGCGCGGACGTCGCCCGACCTCTGGCACGTCGACGGTTACGACAAGGGTGCCATAGCCTGCCGCCTTGGCCCGTTCGACCAGTTTGAACGTCCCACTGCCGTCGCCGCTGAAATAGAGCTGGAACCAGGCGTTACCTTCGGCCACCTGAATGATCTTTTCCATCGGGGTGGATGCGACGGTTGAAACGCCATGCGGGATGTTGTGACGTGCGGCGAGCCGGGCCAACATCAGGTCAGCCCCTGGCGCGGACAGGTTGCACATGCCCATGGGCGCAATTCCAAAAGGACGCCCTGCCGTTTTGCCAAAAAGTGGCACGGCAAGTGACCGCTGGCTAGTATCGCGCAGGATACGTGGGCGCAGGGTAGCGGCATCAAGGGCGGCCCGGTTGCGCGCCGCCCCTGTTTCGGCCCCAGCGGAGCCATCAATATAGTCGAACACCATCCATGGCAGGCGCCGCTTGGCCAATCGGCGGGCGTCATCTGCGCTATGGATGGCGCTCGCGCCCATCAGGCTTTGACGGCTTCCATGAAGCGGTGACGGATCACGACCGGGTCCATTGTGATGACCGGCAGCTTGATATTGCCGCTGTCACATTTGCAGACGATGATCGTCATCTCATCACTGTCGATAGCGCTTTGCAAAACGGGGCCAAGGTCCCTGTCCTGCACCTCGACCACGTTGTCGCAGCCGCATGCGGTTGCCACAGCAGCGAGCGATGTCTTGCGCCCGGCATAGGTCGGCTGGTCCCCGGTGGACCCGTAGGACCCGTTATCGATGATCAGCAGCGTGTAGTTGCCTGTCGCGTTATTGGCGATGGTTGGCAAGGTGCCAAGGTTGGTCAGAACCGACCCGTCCCCATCGATCGAGATGACGGGTTTGTCCTGCGCAAGCGCCAAGCCGAATCCGATGGAGGATGACAGCCCCATTGTGCCCAACATGTAGAAATTGGTGGGTTGGTCGTCGATCATATGTAGCTCTTGGCTGGGCAGACCGATATTGCAGACCACAAGGTGATCACGGATGATCGGGGCGATTTCTTTGAGAATTTCAGAACGGATCATTGGTCGCCATAGCCTCCCCAGAAGTTGGCGTCGGTCAGGATCGCCACGGGTTTGTTGCACATGAAGGTGTATTTCAGGATGTTGTCGAATTCCTCGACGTCTTTTTGCCAGTGGAAATGGTAGGTGGGGATGTTCAACTGGGCCAGTAGGGCCTTTGTATGTACCGCCATTTCGACCTGACAGGCGACCGGTTCGCGCAATTCACCCCGATAGGAAATGATCATCGGCAGCGGCATCCGGTAGAATTGCGTCAGCGTAGCCAGCGTGTTGATCGTCACCCCGATGGCCGTGTTCTGCATGATGATCGCAGGCCGTTTGCCGCCCATAAAGGCCCCGGCGCAAAGCCCCATACCTTCGTCTTCTTTATTGGACGGGATGTGGAAAATATCGTCGCGTTGGTCAATCTCTTCGATGACACCGGCCAGCTGCTTGCAGGGTACGGTGGTCACGAATGAGACATCGTTGGCGACAAGATCATCAGCGATCTTTTTGTCGATGTTCATCAGGGTTTGCCTTTCTTTCATGCGCGAATGCGCGTTTTAAGGATTACGAAGAACGGTGAACATGCACCGCGCAGGGTGCGTGCCGCACAACACGTGCAGCCGTGGACCCCAGCAGATAGTCGCTGAGCCCCGGTTTGTGAGAGCCGATCACGATGCAATCCACACCATGTTCGGTGGCGTAGTCAATGATCGTCCGGTAAGTATGGCCCTTGATCAGGACGGGTTCGATCCCATCAATGCCTGACAGCTTTTCATGCATTAATTTACGTGCCTTTTCAAAGCCTTCCTTGACTATATCAGCATCAAGATAGGCCGATACCGATCCTTGTGGCGCTTCATGAACATGCAGCGCGATCACTGTCGCCTGATCATCTGACAGCGCCTTTGCGATCTCAAGCGTCTGAGCGGATACGCCATGATCAAGCGCCATCGGGACGAGTATTTTCGAATACATCTTTGATCTCCGGTTCAGGGGGTCAGCCCCATGGGTTCAACACAATCTTCGGCGCCGCCACCTTGCCAGCGCGCAGGTCCTGAAACGCCCCGAACCCGTCGGCGAGGCTGCGCTGTTCGCACCAGTCTAGTGTCCCCAGCCGCCCGTCAAAGATTGCAGCGGCGGTATCACGGAAATCCTGCGCGGTGTAGGTATAGGTCCCGATGAAGGTGATTTCCTGCAAGGTCATCCGGCGGATATCCAGCCCGCCCAAATCTTCGCCCAGCCCGACATGCGCGATCACACCACCCGGGGCGGCCAAGGTTGACGCTGTTTCGCGGGTGGCCGCATAGCCAACTGCGTCGATGACTAGCGGAAAACTGCCCGCAGGCTTTGACACGGCGTTCTGTCCACAATGATCGGTCAGGAAGGCCCGGCGGCTGTCATTGGGTTCGGCCACGATGATGTCGGTCACCCACATCGCCTGTAGCGCAAGGCTGGCTGCAAGCCCGATGGCCCCGCCGCCCAGCACCAATGCCCGCCGGTCCATGGCCGGGTGAAGCGCGTTCAGCGCCAATCGGGCCGCATGCCAGCTGACGGCGATGGGTTCGGCCAGTGCGGCCTTGTCGAAGGGTACGTTTTCGGGCACCTCAACGAGGTTTGTCGTTGGCATGGAAATGAACTGCGCAAACGCCCCTTCGCGTGGCGGCATTGAGATGATCTGGCGGTTGGGGCAGAGGTTTTCGCGCCCTGCTTTGCAGGCCGGGCAGGTGCCGCAGGTCACCAGTGGGTTCACGGTGACCCGTTTGCCATCCATCGACCCGCCTTGCACAATCCCTGCCGCTTCATGCCCCAGAATCAGTGGAGCGGGACGCCGCGCGTCATGGCCCAGATACGCGTGCATGTCAGAGCCGCAAATCCCCACGGCTTCAACCCGGATCAGGTGTTGATCTGTCGCGGGCGCAGGATCAGGCACATCGCGGTAGCCAAGCGTTTCGACCCCATCGTAAACCAGTGCTTTCATTTCGCGGTGAACCCCCCATCAACCATCAGAACCTGCCCCGTTACATAAGACGACGCAGGCGCGCATAAGAAAAGGATCGGCCCGTCGATATCCTGCAAGGTGCCGTTGCGCCCCAGACAGGTTTGATCGGCATTGCGTTGTGCGCGGGCCGGGTCATCAAACACAGCTGCTGTCAGTTCCGTCGGGAAAAAGCCGGGGCCGATGGCATTGGCGGTGATCCCATAGGGTGACCATGCCTCGGCCATGGCCCGGGTCAATTGCGCGATGCCGCCTTTGGTCGCCCCATAGGCGATGCCCCCGGGAAAGGCGCGGGTGGTTTGCAGGCTGGCGAAATTCACGATCCGCCCCCAGCCTTTGGCCTTCATCGCGGGCACTAGTGCCTGACTAAGGAAGAAAGGCGCGGACAGGTTGATCGCCAGCGTCTGGTCCCAGCCTGCATCAGTGACATCATCCGCGACCTCGCGCGTGTTCAGCCCCGCCGCATGGATGACGATATCGGGCGCGCCAAAGGGGGTGGCGATGTCAGTCGCCAGTTGGGCAATGCCAGGCCGATCAGTGATGTCGGCGGCGACGGCGGCAGCGTGATCACCAATTTCATCGCGCATCTGCTGCAAGGCATCCGCGCGCCGCGCAACCCCGACGACCTGTGCGCCCGCCGCAGCCAAGATCACAGCGGCGCGCCGTCCAAGGCCAGAACTTGCGCCGGTGACGCAGGCGACCTTGCCCGTCAGGTCAAAAAGGGTGCGCGGGTCAGTCATCAGCCTTCTGCGGACAGATCGAAGTTTTCACCGGGGAAGTATTTGGCCAGCCGCACGTCAGCCGCACGCGCGTGCCCTTCCATGCCTTCCAGCCGCGAAATCCGCGCGGTGGCTTCGGCCACACGCTTGGATGCGTCGCGTGTGGTGCGCTGCCAGGTGACGATCTTCATGTATTTATGCACCGACAGGCCGCCAGTATAGCTTGCCGCACCCGACGTCGGCAGCACATGGTTGGTGCCGGTTGCCTTGTCGCCATAAGACACGGTGGTTTCTTCGCCCAGGAAAAGCGAGCCGTAGCAGGTCAAGCGGTTCAGCCACCAATCAAGGTCAGCGGCCTGCACTGTCAGGTGTTCGGGCGCGTATTCGTCGGAACAGGCGGCCATGTCTTCGCGGTCGGCGCAGATGATAACCTCTGCATAATCGCGCCATGCGGCTGCGGCGTTATCGCGGTTCAATTCCGGCAGGTCGGCGATCAGGTCGGGGACCATCGTCATAACTTTTTCGGCCAGTGCGCGATCATCGGTGACCAGCCAGACGGGCGAATTGTAGCCATGTTCGGCCTGACTGACGAGGTCGGTTGCCACGACATGTGCATCAGCATCCTTATCGGCGAGGATCAGGCTGTCGGTTGGGCCTGCGATCATGTCGATGCCGACGCGGCCAAACAGGATCCGTTTGGCTTCGGCCACAAACTGGTTGCCGGGGCCGACGAGGATGTTGGCCTTAGGCAGACCAAACAGGCCAAATGTCATGGCCGCAACGCCCTGCACACCGCCCATTGCCATAATCTTGTCCGCGCCGCAGATATGGGCGGCGTAGACGATGGCGGGGGCCACGCCGGTTTCGGGACGGGGGGGCGAACAGGCGGTGATGTGGCGGCAACCCGCAACCTTGGCCGTCGTCACCGTCATGATGGCAGAGGCGATGTGGCTATAGCGTCCGCCGGGGACATAACAGCCAGCGGCATCCACCGGGATCGCCTTTTGACCGGCGATGAAACCCGGCTCAATCTCCATCTCAACATCTGTCAGGGTGGATTTCTGGGTTTCGGCAAAGCGCCGCACATTGTCATGGGCGAAACGAATGTCTGCCTTGAGCTTGTCTGGCACCAGATCGCAGGCGGCTTTGATCTCGTCCTCTGTCATGATGACATTGCCATCATATTGGTCGAATTTGGCTGCGTATTCCATCGCCTTGGCGTCGCCGCCGGTTTCGATATCAGACAGGATGCCCTGCACGATATCATGGGTTTTGGAGGCGTCCGACTTTGCTGTCAGCGTCGCTTTTTTCAGGTATTCACGCGTCATTTTTGAACTTCCTACTTGTAGATATCTGGCAGCAGCGTTGTTGAGATTGCTGGCACATAGGCGATCAGCAGCACGACAACAAACATGCACAGGACAAAGGGCACGGCACGGGCCGCAATTTTTAGTATGCTTTCGCCGGTGATCCCGGACACCACGAACAGGTTCAGCCCTAATGGTGGCGTGATGAAACCAACCCCAAGGGCGGTGATCATCATGATGCAGAACTGGATTTCGTTCATGCCGATATTGTCGGCAAGTGGTTTCAGGATGGGCGCAAGGATCACGATATTGGGTGTGGTTTCCATTACGCAACCCGCCGCGATCAGGATGCCGATCATCAGCAGGATCAGGATCCATGGTTCATCCGTCAGCCCGGTGATCGAGGTCACGAAGCCTTGGGGTACGCCCATGATCGCCAGCGCCTCGGCCAATGGGACCGAAAAGGCGATGATCGGCAGGATCACCCCGTTCACCTTGGCAGAACTGACCAGCATGGCCGGAAAGTCCGCCAGTGACAGCGTGCGCAGGATGAACCCCATCATGATGGTGACAATCACGGCTGTCGCCCCTGCCTCTGTTGGGGTCAACCGCCCCGAAAAGATGCCGTAAAAGATGATGCCTGGCACGATGAACGCATACCAACCGGATTTTAGCGACCGGCCCAGATTGCCGAACCATTCGCCCGCCGTCATCATCCCGCCGCCTTCGTAGTTGTAGATACGGTTGACGATCAGATTGGTGATCAGGATTGAAAACAGAATGGCCAGACCGGGGATCAATGCCGCCAAGAATAGCGTGGACGCAGATATACCCAGCACAAGGCCGATGATGATGTAGGCGATGGAAGGCGGGATCAGGATGCCGGTACAGGCACCCGCCGCCACCAGTGCGCAGGCATAAGGGCGGGGATAGCCGCTTTCGACCAGCCGGTCGATTGTCATGCGGCCCACCGCAGCAGCCCCCGCCGCGTCAGAGCCTGAGATCGCGGCGAACATGCCACAGACCAGCACGGTGGCAGACCCAAATCCGCCCTTGGCAAAGCATGTCAGCGCCTCGGCCACATCCAGAAATTTTCGGCTGAGCCCGGTTCGGACCAGGACATCACCCGTCAGGATAAAGAGCGGCACAGCCGTCAGCGCGAATGCGTCGATCCCGGTAAACAGCCGTTCGCCCACAAGGCTGAGCGGCAGATCACCCGACATCACCAGCATCAGGATGGCTGATGTGCCGATGGCGGCCCAGACGGGCACGGCGAGCGCAATAAGAAGGACGAAAAGGATCACTGGAACATAAAAGTCCCACCCCAGTTCGACCGTTTGATTAAGCGTATTCCAAAGCATATCAGTCCCGCCCTTAGTCGAACAATTTGTCGCCTTCGTAGACGGGGGTCCCGTCTCGGAGCGATTTCACGTCACGAATGAATGATTGCACCAAACGCAGGATCATCAGCCCAAACCCAAGCGGCACAGCCATCAGGAACCAGACTTTTGACACCCGCAACCCGTCGGTGACCGACCCGAATTTGGCCGAGACATGGACCGTTTCGATGGACCAGTAGAGCGCGATGATCGCGACCCCGAACATGACCAGATCGCCAAAGATATAAAGCACCGCCTTGGCGCGTGGCCCGATGTAATGCATTAGCACGTCAATGCGGATATGCGCCCGTTCCTTGACTGCGGCTGCTGCCCCGACCCAAGCCAGATAAATGAAGGAATAGCGCACGATCTCTTCGCCCCAGATGGACGAGTAAGAGAAAATCTCGCGCCGCAGCACCTCGATCGCCATGGTGATGACCAGCATGACGTAGAAGACCAGAAGCAGCCAACGCTCGGCGTCCCTGTCTAACCTTTGCAATAATCCCATCTTGTCGCTCCGTGAAACGGCCGCACGGTACTGTTTGGCCAAAGGCTGGCCAGTGATCCCGTGATGCATTGTGAGGAGGTGCCGGACGCCTGATAGGGCGTCCGGCGGATCGTTTTAGGCGTCGTGGACGTAGTATTTGCCCTGCGTGCCAGCAGCTTCTTCCATCTTGGCGAAAGCGTCCATGGAACCGGCAAGCTCTGTCTTGAACTCGTCCCATTCGGAGCGCTGGAAGCCGCCTGCCTCTTTCCATTCGCCCAGCTGATCGTCGCTGAGGCTGTGGAATTCGACGCCTGCCTTGGCCAGCTCGGCCATGGCATAGGCGCGGGCGGATGGTACCTTGGACAGGTTCTGGTGCGCGGTCATCTCTGACCCCCACATGATGCCTTCCTGCACGTCGGCAGGCATGGAGTTGAACCATTCCAGGTTACACGAATAAACCTGACTGTCCGGCACTGCCTGCGTGAAGGTCACATGAGACAGGATGTCCTTGAAACCAAATACATAAAGTGCGCCAACAGATGGGTCGAGAGCATCTGCCACACCTTGTTTGATGGCCGAGGGTGTTTCGCCCCATGCAACAGGTGTCGGGTTCGCGCCAACCATTCGGTAATACTGCTGCAACATCTTGGAACCGGGGACCCGGAACTTGACGCCGGATAGGTCAGATGGCGACAGCACGGCACCTGCGCCGCCTTTGCGCACCGCAATCACGCGCGGGTCGATATTGACGTAGAACAGCGCCTTAAAACCGGCGGCTTCGACCTTGGGGTGGACTTCTGTGTTCCAGAAGTCGGAATTCACAAGGTTTGTGAAGCGCTGGTTGGACCCACAAAGATAGGGCATGTTGATCAGATCAACGGTAGAGGCGAATGGCGCAAAGTTTGACAGCGAATGCTGTGCGGCTTGAATTGTGCCACCCTGAACCGCCTGCACCAGCGCACCGCCTGCACCAAGCTGTCCACCCGGGGCCAGTTTGACATAGACCTTGCCGTTGGTGGCGTTCTGGATGTTTTCTTTCAGGTCCAATTGCATAATCGGATAGCTGCGGGAGGCGCCCAGCACATAAGCCGTTGCAATGGTCATGACGTGATCCGCTGCGTTTTCGCGGTCACGTTCTTCATTGGCTGTTTGGGCTGTAGCAGCGGATGACCAAAGCATGCCACCTGCGCCCGCGACCATTGCGGCAGTAAAGCCGCCGGTTGCCGTCAATTTCAGAAAATTCCGGCGCTCGGCTGAGGCCAGCGCGCGTTTGTCGTTATCCATTCGGTATCCTCCCCTGGGGTGTTCAGCCGCCATTTTTGTTTTTGCGGGCAGCTTCTTTCTGCAGAATCGCAACGACGAAAAGCACCGTCGCCACAAAGAGAACCAACATTTCGCCCACGTCTCCCAGAAAGGCATTATTTGCCAGCGCGCCCAACACAACATTTGCGAAATACACAACAAAAACGATGATGGATGCAGCTAGAAACATGGACCAGACCCTCTGTGGTGCGTCGATTCCGTGGCTAAACGTAACCGCTTACATTTTGTTCTGCAAGCCCTTACATTTTACAGTTGCGGTTTTACGTTTATACCAGCGCGATGTGTATGACGCCGCGCCATGCGGGGACTGACAGATGGAAAAAGCCATGCCTGATACGACAGCCGCGCCCACGATTGACGATGTTGCCCGCGAGGCGGGAGTTTCAACCGCGACGGTGTCCCGGGTTATCAATGATCCCGATTTGGTGACGGTCAAGACTCGCGAACGTGTGCAGGCGGCGATTGAAGCCTTGGGATACACCCCCAATTTTGCTGCCCGTTTCATGGCCGCAAAGCGAACATTTACCATTGGTGCGATCATTCCGACCATGGAAAACGCGATCTTTGCGCGTGGCTTGCAAGCCTTTCAGGAAGAGTTGCACAGGCGGGGTTATACGCTGCTTGTGTCCAGTTCGGCCTATAAATCAAAGGTCGAAGAAGAACAGATCAGAAACCTTGTTGCGCGCGGTGCTGATGGGCTTCTGCTGATCGGGCATGACCGTGATCAGGCGATTTACGACTATCTTGACCGACAGCATGTGCCGGTTCTGGTGGCGTGGTCCTATGATACGACCGCGCATGCCCCCTGTATCGGGTTTGACAACCGGGCGGCGATGCAGGCGCTGACCGAGGATGTCATCAAGATGGGGCATCGGCGTCTTGCTATGATTTCTGGCGTGAGCGAACAGAATGACCGCGCCCGGTTGCGTATTGCGGGTGTCCGCGATGCAATGGCGGCACAAGGTCTTGATCCTGCATCGCTTGACCCGATTGAAGTGCCTTACAACATTGCTGACGGGCAGGCGGCGTTTGTGGAGCTGATTGCGCGCGGAACAAAGCCCAGCATCGTGTTGTGCGGCAACGATGTTCTGGCCGCTGGTGCGATCCGCGGGGCAGAACAGTTGAACATGAACGTGCCCGATGATGTGTCGATCACCGGATTTGATGACATCGAACTGGCCCAGGTTGTGCGCCCCGAATTGACCACCATGCATGTGCCACATAGGGCCATGGGACAGATGGCGGCACAGGAACTGGTGGGGATGATTGAAGAGAAGCGCAAAGGCGTGTCGCAGAACCTGAAAGCCAGCATCGTGCGCCGTGCATCGGTGCGTGCACTTTAGCTGCGGCACTTACGTTACTGTGACCCTTTCGTTCTTGAATGCCCTCGCGGTCTGTCATAGCTAACGCCCGTTAGTTAACCGGATGACCAAATGACCTACATCGTCAATGACAACTGTATCGCCTGCAAATACACCGACTGCGTCGAGGTATGCCCCGTAGATTGTTTTTACGAGGGTGAAAATATGCTGGTGATCCATCCTGACGAATGTATCGATTGTGGGGTGTGCGAACCCGAATGCCCTGCCGATGCGATCCGCCCGGATACGGAGCCGGACATGGAAAAATGGGTCGAGTTCAATCGCAAATATTCCGAGATGTGGCCAGTGATCATCACCAAGAAGGATCCGTTGCCCACTGCCGACGAAATGGACGGCAAGGAAGGCAAGATGGAACTGTTTTCGGAAGCCGCGGGCGAGGGCGGTTGATTCGACGCCTTCGATGGCGCCCAAAAGCCTTATTTTATTGACGCAACGCCCCGCTTTCGGAAAGCGCTTTTTTGTGGTATGCTGGTATCAATGTTGCGAACAAGTTGATCTGTACAATGCAAAGATATGCCCGACGGTGATGTTATGTCGCCGCCGGTTTTTTGTCGCTTGCAGGTATGGGATTGTCAGGAAAGGACGATCATGAGTAAGAAAAAAAACGAATTCAGCCCCGAGCAGTTTGTTGTCTATCCCGCCCATGGCGTGGGGAAGATTGTGTCTGTCGAAACCCAGGAAGTTGCCGGTTTCGAATTGGAAATGTTTGTCATCGCCTTTGAAAAGGACAAGATGACCCTGCGTGTCCCGACCCATAAGGCGACCGAAGTGGGCATGCGTGCCCTCGCGACCCCTGATGTGGTGTCCCATGCGATGAAAACCCTGCGCGGCAAGGCCAAGGTGAAGAAAGCCATGTGGTCCCGCCGTGCGCAGGAATATGAGCAAAAGATCAACTCTGGTGATTTGATTGCCATCGCCGAAGTGGTTCGTGACCTGCACCGTCAGGACGACCAACGCGAACAAAGCTATTCAGAGCGTCAGCTTTATGAAGCTGCATTGGAACGTCTGACCCGTGAGATTGCCGCCGTTGCTGGCAATGACGAAAACGCCGCCGCCGCCGAGATCGATTCAGTTCTGGTCAGCCGCGCAGCCTGATCAAACGCAAGGATATAGCCCGCCCTGCCGATACGCCGGGCGGGCTTTTCTATGCCTTCAGCGCCTTTTCCATCACCCCGATCACTCCATCCAGATAGGCGTCAAAACCCGCATCTGGCTGTCGTAGTGGAAAGACGTCGCCAAACGGGTCCGGGGCGCTGATCTGGCTGCCGGACATGACTTCCAGCACTTTATGGGCGCAGAAGGGCACGTAGGTTTCGGAATAGCCGCCCTCATGCACCATCAATAATCTGCCGTCACAGATGTCGCCTGCCAAATCCATCACCTGCATTGTCATCTGCCCAAACGTATCTGCCGTGGCCAGCATGCGGCCCAGTGGGTCATTGGCACCCGCATCATAGCCGCAGGCGATAATCAGCACGTCCGGCGCAAAATTGCGGATCGCTGGCAGGGCAAGCCGTTCCATCGCCGCCAAATAGCCCTTATGGCCGGTGCCGGGGGGCAGGGGGATGTTGAGGTTGTAGCCCAAACCGGCCCCGCGCCCGCGATCCGCAAAACCGCCGGTGTCCATCGGATAGTTGCGATCCTGGTGGATCGACACGGTCAGCACATCGTCGCGGTCATAAAACACCGCCTCTGTCCCATTGCCGTGATGCACATCCCAATCCAACACGGCGAAACGCCGGGCCAGGCCCGCGTCCCGCGCCGCCTCGATCGCGATGCCGATATTGTTCAGCAGGCAGAACCCGTTGGGATAGTCCGGCAGGCAATGATGGCCGGGCGGGCGGGACAGGGCGTAGGCATTTGCCGCTTCGCCCTTTAAGACAGCCGCCAAACCGGCCTTGGCCAGGCCGGCGGACAGGGTTGCAATCTCGTACCCGCCGGGACCAAAGGGGGTGCGACGCCCAAGCTCACCCCCGCCTGCATCCGACAGGGATTTGAATTTATCCAGATAATGCGCCGGGTGGACGCGCAGCAGATCGTTACGGGTCGCCATATCCGCGCCGCGCAGGTCCAGTTCCCGGGCAAGGCCGGTCACCTCGATCAGGTTTTTCAACCGGCGTTTGGTTTCGGGGTTTTCGGGCAGGCCTCCATCCAAGGGTTGCACTAGCCCACCAACAGGCAGCATCCCAGCGTAATTCCCGCCGCCATGCCAAAAACAGCGTTCATCCCAGAAGAACCCTGTGGTCATGGGCTAGCCTTTCTTCAACTGGTAAATGCCTTCAGGCAGGTCTAGGGCGGCTTGCAAATCGCGCAGCTGGCTCATCGACAGGGTGACCTGTACCATCATATCGGTGCGCGGATCGACCTGCGATACGGTGATACAATCGTCAAATGCGTTGATGATCACGTCGTCCAGCAAAGGCGCCTTGCCTTCATCCACAAGGGTGACAACCGTCGCGTCATATTCATGTTCAATGGT
Organism: uncultured Paracoccaceae bacterium; assembly: GCA_947500135.1. Taxonomy (GTDB): domain Bacteria; phylum Pseudomonadota; class Alphaproteobacteria; order Rhodobacterales; family Rhodobacteraceae; genus Yoonia. The sequence continues at coordinate 237,496 of CANMQX010000006.1, read as the reverse complement.
AAACATATGGGCGACCCTAGCAACAGGGCAGGCCGATGCAAGTGACATCGCATTTTGGGGACTGGTCGTCGGGGGGCGACGTGATATTCTGCCCTGAACCAGGATTTGGGAGACAAGAATGCGTTTTTTACCGATTGCCCTGATCGTAGCGCTGGCGGCCTGCGAACCCGTTGTCGAGGATGCACCGCGATCCGCACCTGCTGTGCAACAGGCACCTGTCGGGCCAAAGTTGTCGACACGGGCGGCATTGCGGAACTTTTCTGCTGTTGTTGACCGGGTGGAGCCTGTGGCGGAACGGGTTTGTCGGCAGCGGACACGTGACCTGAATTGCGATTTTCGTATTGTCATTGATGATCGGCCCGGCCAGCCCGCCAATGCCTATCAAACGCTGGATCGCAACGGGCGTCCGATCATCGCCTTTACCGTTCCACTGATTGCCGAGGCGCGTAACCGCGATGAGCTGGCATTTGTCATGTCGCATGAGGCCGCACACCATATTCGCGGCCATATCGCCCGGCAGCAACGCAATGCGACGGTAGGCGCCTTGGTGTTTGGGCAACTTGCAGGGGCCTTGGGTGCGCCCAACTCGGTGGAGACGGCGCAGCAGATCGGGGCCAGTGTCGGCGCGCGCAGCTATTCCAAGGAGTTCGAGCTTGAGGCCGATGCGCTGGGCACACGGATCACCGCAGCAGCAGGATATAGCCCGTTGAAAGGGGCGGAGTTCTTTTTCCGAATCCCCGATCCGGGCAACAAGTTTCTGGGCACCCACCCGGCCAATGCGGATCGGCTGCGGACAGTGCAACGGGTGGCGGCCAGCCTGTGAAAACAGCAAGCCCGGTCAAGCGCATGTTTGACTGATCCGGCATGGTCGCCCCTGTAAACGCAAAACAGGGAGCACGAATGTCACTAATTGCCAAGATCATCTGGCAGGTCGAGATGCAGTTGCAACGGCCCACATCGCTGGATGATCTGGCGGATCGTTGTGCCGTCAGCCCATTTCATATGGCACGGGTGTTTCGCATGGCGACGGGCCACGCCCCGATGACATATCTGCGCGCGCGACGCCTGTCACATGCAGCGGGGTTGCTGGCGCAAGGGGACCGCGACGTGCTGCAGATCGCGCTTGATCTGCAATACGGCTCTCACGCGGCGTTTACCCGTGCTTTTGTCAGCTATTTCGGGGTGAACCCTCGGGATGTGCGCAAGGTGCGGTCCACCGAAAACCTGCAATTGATGGAGCCTTTGAAGATGGATAATACAGCGTTTGTTGACGTATCGCCGCCGAAACTGGCCAACATGGACGCGATGCGTGTTATCGGGGTCAGTGCCCAATGCACGTTCGAGGATACATCGGCCATTCCCGGTCTTTGGCAGCAATTCAATGCCCGCGAGGATGAAGTGGCAGCAGCACCCGGCCCGGCATTTGGTGTGTGCTGTGACGCTGATGGCGCGGGCCGGTTTCGTTATGTTGCCGGGATGCAGGCGGATCGGGATCAATCAGTGCCCAAAGGCATGGATGAGGTTCAAATTCCCGCAGGCCAATATGCTGTGTTTCAGCATGTCGGTCATGTCGCGGATATGCCAAAGACGGTTCATGCGATCTGGAACAAGGCCTTGCCGGAAAGCGGGCTGTCGCTTCGGCCCGCCCCGGATTTTGAACGCTATGACCAGCGGTTTGATGTGGAAACCGGACGCGGAACGGTCGAGATCTGGATCCCTGTCATGGGGACAGCGCGGCCCAGTTGATCGGCATTAAAAAGGACATCCGCCTGCGTGGGACGACGCAGGCGGATGAAAATGGCAATAGCCGAGATGCCGATCCAAAAAATCTGGATCATGGCCGATGCAAGGTTGAACGAGGACATAAGTCCAACCAATACCATACTGGCCGCGGCACCATTTATCGCAAAATATGCGATGTGATCCGACCGAACCCGTCTTACGGTAAGCAGGGTGTAGTTCAGGACGTAAAGCCCAAAACCGGCCACCCCAATCGCGTCGAACAGACCCGGTGGAAGGGTTTGAAAATAGACACTCATAAAATGCACTCGTACTTAAAAACTTGTGCCGGGCCAAAACACACGCCCTGGCATACTCATAATCGCTAACATCCTTACCGTATGTGTCGCAGCGCACAGTGTCAGGTCAGGCATTCCTTACCCCAGCGTCAGTTTCCGTGTCAGCAGGGATGCGTCAGCGGCTTTCCAAGTGTTGTTTGCCGGTATGTCGCGCCTTATCATCTGCCTGAAACAAAAGTGGGAAATATCTTAAATGGCGATCACGGGCACCTGCCATTGCGGCGCAGTCAGCTATGAGTTCCGGCATGAGCCGAGCAAGACGACATCATGCAATTGTTCGGTCTGCCGCCGGTTATCGGCCTTGTGGATCTATGCCCCCATTAATGAGATTACGGTGACAGGGACAACAGATCACTACGCTTATGGTGACAAGTTGCTGGCCTTTCACCGGTGCAAAAATTGTGGCTGCACCACCCATTGGGAAAACCTGAAACCCGAAGGGGATGATCCCTATATGGCCGTCAATCTGCGGCTTGCCGATCCCGATGTGGTCGCAAAAATCCCGGTCCGCCATTTCGACGGCGCCGACACGTGGACCTTTCTGGATTAGGTGATGCTTGCCGCGCCCAGGGCGATGGCCGCAAAAAAGCAGGCTGAGGCGACAACCACAAAACCATGCCAGATCGCGACCGAAAACTTGGTATTCTCAGCCGCATAAAAGACCACGCCAGATGTATAAATCAGCCCGCCCGCGCAGATCAGCGCCATCCCAATTCCCGGCATAATTGGCCAAAGCGACCAGATCAAACCGAGGCTGAGCCAGCCCATGATCAGGTATAGCGCAGGGCTGAACCGCCCCGGCGTGCGCCAGAAAAACAGTTTCAGTACCATCCCGATGACTGCCAGCGTCCAAACAATGGCCAGCACGACATAGGCAAACCATGTACCAATCATGACGACAAGAGGTGTGTAAGTTCCTGCAATCTTAAGGTAAATCGCGGCATGATCCACCCGGCGCAAGGCGGGTCGCAGGCTTTCCCATGGGGTCATGTGATACATGGCGGAGGCCGTGAAAGTGGCGATCAGGGTGGCGCCATAGATGGCGATAGCCGCGATATAGCCTGCACTTGTCATCCCCGTGGCCCATATGATCAAAACCGTCGCCCCGCAGATCGCCCCGATCACACCAATGGCATGCATCGTCCCATCAGCAATACGTTCTGATCGGGCATAGGTCGGGTACATCACAATTCCTCGTTCACTCACAAACCCAAGCCTATGGGCCACACCGCACCGGTCAATTGTTCCGTGGGGTCACATCACAGACTTGGCATTGCGATCAGGATCGCCCAGTTTGGTCAAAATTCAGTGACGGTAAGAGGATCCTCCCATGTGGCAGCAAATTATGCGGGTAAGGCAGCGGGCGATCTGGTCATGGGAGGGGTTCGTGCATGTGGCCCGAACCGAAGGATCGCTGGCGCAGTGGATCGTGGCCAATGTGGTCTTTTGTATCCTGGCCTTTGCGCTGCCTTTGTCGGGGGCTGAACGGGGGTTCCTGCTGATGGGCGGGGTCATGGTCATGGCGGCGGAATGCATGAACACGGCCATTGAACGGGTGGTCGACGACATCAGCACCGAACACCGACCGGCGGCAAAACAGGCCAAGGATGCAGGCTCTGCCGCCGTCGCGGTCACGGCCATCGGGGTCGGGGTCGGTTGGGTTTGCGTCTTGGTGGGGCTGATCTGGTAGAATGATGCGCCCTTTGCGGACAGGCCAAACGCGCTATGTCAGGGCGTGTCACAGATTAAGGAGACCGCCATGCGCCTGCGCGCCCTGACCCTTGCCCTATTCCCCTTTGCAGCCGATGCGGCGGGGGGCGTTGACCCGACGCCGCCGAAACCCTCCGAAACCACAACAGTTTGTGCGGAAGGGCTGGTCTGGGATCTGGCGACGCAAAGCTGCATGACACCCGAGGATAGCAGCAATGATGACAACGCGCGGCTGAACGATATCCGGGAATTGGCCTATGCAGGGCAGTACAGCGCGGCGCTTGATGTGCTGGACACGCTGGATAACCCGGATGCATCGCTGGCGCTAACCTATTACGGGTTCGCCCATCGCAAGGCGGGGCGGGTCGATTTGGGGATGGAATACTATCAAACGGCATTGGCGGTTGATCCGGGCAACCTGTTGGCGCGGTCCTATATGGGGCAGGGGCATCTGGCATCTGGGCAAAAGGGGTTGGCGCAGGCGCAATTGACTGAAATTCGGATGCGCGGGGGGCGGGGCAGCTGGGCAGAGGCGTCGCTGGCGACAGCAATCAGAACGGGAACCGCCAGCAATTATTAAATATTTGATCTAAGGCAACGACGCCGAGGATGGTTTGTGTTATAGTGCCGCATCATCACCGGAGAGATCGCATGCGGACGGCAAAAGTTAACCGAATCCATTACTGGCGGGCCATTGGCATGTCAGGCGTGGCGCGCGACGATCAGGGCCTGCCGATCTTTGGGATACCAAACGGAACCGACCCCCGTGATGGGGAGATTGCCAATCACGGGCGACGGGCCAGCGACCGCAAGGCAAACACGCCGGACGGGCCAGGGAAAAATCTGACACCGGCCTGACGCGACACGCAGTTACTGAAATCGACGATCAGATCGGGTTTGCCCCTGGGGCTTATCAGCCCTGCGGTTTGACGCGCCGCGTGTCAGGATGCAGGGCGGTGCCAAGGATATGGTCGGCGCGGTGGATCACCTTTTGGGCATTGCTGACAATCTCTGACTCCGGGGCCGCAGCGATTTCAGGATCCTTGCCGGGATAGTCGAGGGTCGACAGGAAATGACGCATGCAATTCAGGCGGGCGCGTTTCTTGTCGTTCGATTTCACCACCGTCCACGGCGCGTCGGCAGTATCGGTATAGAAAAACATCGCCTCCTTGGCCTCGGTATAGTCGTCCCACTTATCCAGACTGGCCTTGTCGATAGGGGATAGCTTCCATTGCTTCAGCGGGTCAGTAGCGCGGCTGTCAAAACGGCGCTTTTGTTCCTCCTGCGTGACCGAGAACCAGTATTTATACATCCGAATGCCCGACCGGGTCAGCATCCGCTCCAATTCCGGGGTCTGGCGCATGAATTCCAGATATTCGGCAGGCTCACAAAACCCCATGACACGTTCAACACCGGCACGGTTGTACCAACTGCGGTCATACAGCACCATTTCACCCGAACTGGGCAAATGATCGACATAGCGTTGGAAATACCACTGGCCGCGCTCTTCATCCGTGGGTTTGTTGAGGGCAACTACCCGGGCCGCACGGGGGTTCAGGTGTTCGGTAAACCGCTTGATCGTGCCACCCTTGCCCGCCGCATCGCGGCCTTCGAACAGTAACACAAACCGCTGGCCGGTTTCTTGCGCCCAAAGCTGTACTTTCAACAATTCGGCCTGCAATTGCGCCTTTTCAGCCTCATAAGGGCGGCGCGCCAGTTTTGGCAGGCTGGCAGGCTTGCGGCGGCGCGGGGCAGGTTTCGGTTTGGCGGTTACGGCACTGTCTTGCATGGCACTCTCCCTCTTGTTGGAGCGGAGGTTATCAAACGGCGACAATCGTTGCCTTGATTTGGGTCAAGGGCTGCGACACTGGCGTATTTTGATTTTTCGGCGGGGCGGGCTATAGTTTCAACAAGCGTAATCAGCAGGAGGACGACCATGCGTCTCACCGTATTTGCCTTGACGATGCTGCCTATGGGCGCATTCGCCCAGGAAACCACACTGCCCGCCCCAACCGAACCTGTCGCGCAAACCCAAACCTGCGCCGTCGGAACAACATGGGACGCAACGGCCCAAAGCTGCGTAGAGATGACCGAGACAGCATCCCCGCTCAAAGACCTGCCCGGGCATGGCGGCTGCAACTACGGAGCAGCGCGCGAAGTCACCTCTTAAGGGGTCGCGAACCCCACGAAAACCCGTCCCGGACATGATCCGGGACCTCTGCCGGTCTGTCTCGTAAGCCGTGCCTGTCCAGCATCAGGCGCTGCCCTATGCTATCACTCGTGACCAAGGGACAAACCGTAGGGCGGGTGAAACCCGCTGCGGTCTGGACGAACCCGACACTCCGTAAAAATCGACTCAGACTACAAAGAGACGACTTGAGTTCACATCCCTACAAAAAAGGAAGCCAACTCTTAGCTGCCGTAATAACAGCTTCCAGTAACCCCACATGAGAAGCAACCCAAGCCAGCAATGCAGGCCCCGCAATCTTACCAATGGACTTGGCTGCTTCCTGCGCCACACTATCCCCCAACGAAGCTGTCCATTTCAAGGACACTGAAAGAATACGCTGCAGGCTCTCTACAGATTTGCGCACAACGCTTTCGTTAGGTAGGTCAGATTGTGTTTGACCCGCCAATTCTTCAAGCGGTTCGCGAAGGGGCGCTACATCTGTATTTTCTGGCAAGACATCGTCAATTGGTTCAGGCGGATGATTGCCGCCAATACCCCGTCGTTGGGTATTCTCTGAAAGTAATGCTTGCTCAAGTTCAGCGATGCGCTTTTCTAAGGCGAAGCGTGTTTCAATCTCGGCAGTCTTTCCGGCAATCCACTCTGGTCCCTTGTCCCAGTCGTCATTTGGCAACATTGCAATAGCCAGTTGCACGTCCCAGTCGATAGGCGTGCCGCTTAGAAATCCATCATACCAACGTTCCCAGAAACCCCACACTTCTGGATTATTTTTGAAGAGGTGGCGCAGACCTGCTAGATTAACTTTCAATTGCTGAGGCATCCCGTTATCCGGCCAAAGCGTTGTTTCGAAAACTTCGGAAACTTGTCCCGTATTTTCGATCCTATCAGCGTCAATTGAAGAAACATGCAGTGCCTCTTCGGTCGATTGCGAAGGCCCCAAGAACAGCGAAAACGCCCGGATCGCGGGTTTTGTCGCCATTCCTGCGGCGACACGCAAAGCGGCGTCTTGGGCAACCTCCGCGACATAAAAGAACTGTTCCGAGAAATCATGCGCATCTATCCCCGAGAGTACACCAGCATCGTTAGCTCTATCTCTCAGTTCGGCGGTAGACCCCATGCCGCCAACCGCTCCGATCAAAATTGCTCTCATGACCGGCAAAGCTAACGTGCGAATGGGTATAAGATGTCGTTGTGATCCATTGGCTGCATTTTCTGGAGGATGGTTCAACCAGTCCAGGCTCCCAAGGTCTGGAAGTGTCCGCAACGCTTCGCGTGTTCGGAAACAAATGACCTGATGCAAGTCGCGGCTGTTGATCCAATCGACCAGATCCGCCTCACTAGTGAATTCAACCATCCCGCACCCTTCGCCTCATCCGCGTCCTAACGCCTCAGCGACGCGACCTTACACCACCAATCCCCTTGCAAAACCCCGGTTCTCGCGCCATTGACAGGCACCAACCTCGCATAGGCCGCCTGAACCGCATGACAGACCTTTCGCATATCCGCAATTTCTCCATCGTCGCACATATCGACCACGGGAAATCGACGCTCGCTGACCGCCTGATCCAGTCCACCAACACGGTGGCCGACCGGGATATGAAGGCGCAGCTTTTGGACTCAATGGACATCGAACGCGAACGCGGCATCACCATCAAGGCCAACACCGTCCGCATCGATTACAAGGCCGATAACGGGGAGCAATACGTCCTCAACCTGATCGACACGCCCGGCCATGTCGATTTCGCCTATGAGGTCTCGCGATCCATGCGCGCCGTCGAAGGGTCCTTGCTGGTCGTGGACAGCACCCAGGGGGTCGAGGCGCAAACGCTGGCCAATGTCTACCAAGCCATTGATGCGGATCACGAAATCGTGCCCGTCCTGAACAAGATTGACCTGCCCGCGTCCGAATGTGACCGGGTGGCCGAACAGATCGAGGATGTGATCGGCATCGACGCATCCGGTGCGATCCAAGTCAGCGCCAAGACCGGCATCGGCATCCACGAGACGCTGGAAGCCATCGTCAACCTGCTGCCGGCTCCCGAAGGCAACCGCGATGCGCCATTGAAGGCGATGCTGGTCGATAGCTGGTATGACAGCTACCTCGGCGTTATCGTTCTGGTGCGGATCATCGACGGGGTTATGAAAAAGGGCGACCGCATCAAATTCATGTCTAACAACACCGTGCATGGGATCGACAAGATCGGTGTGTTCCGACCACAGATGCAGGATGTCGGCGAATTGGGACCAGGCGAGATCGGGTTCATCACGGCCTCCATCAAACAGGTGCGCGATACACGCGTTGGCGACACGATCACATCGGAACGCAAAGGCACCGAAACCGCGCTGGACGGGTTCAAACCTGCGCAGCCGGTTGTTTTCTGCGGGCTGTTCCCTGTCGATTCATCGGAATTCGAAGACCTGCGCGACGCCATCGAAAAACTGGCACTGAATGACGCGTCATTCAGCCACGAGATGGAAACATCCGCCGCCCTCGGCTTTGGCTTCCGCTGCGGGTTTCTGGGCCTTTTGCACCTCGAAGTCATCCGCGACCGGATCGAGCGTGAATATAATATCGACCTGATCACCACAGCGCCCTCGGTCGTCTACCACGTCTATATGCGCGATGGAGAGATGATTGAGCTGCACAACCCCGCCGACATGCCCGACCTGACCCATGTGGACCATCTGGAGGAGCCGCGGATCAAGGCGACGATCCTTGTGCCCGATGAATATCTGGGCGACGTGCTGAAACTGTGCCAGGACCGGCGCGGCGTGCAGCTGGACCTGACCTATGCAGGGTCGCGTGCGATGGTTGTTTACGACCTCCCCCTCAATGAAGTTGTGTTTGATTTCTACGACCGGCTGAAATCCGTGACCAAGGGCTATGCGTCATTCGATTACCAGATGACCGGTTACCAAACCGATAATCTCGTCAAAATGTCCGTGCTTGTGAATGACGAACCCGTTGATGCGCTATCGATGATGGTGCATCGGGACCGGGCGGAAATGCGTGGACGGGCGATGGTCGAAAAACTCAAGGACCTGATCCCGCGCCACATGTTCAAAATCCCGATCCAGGCGGCGATTGGGGGCAAAGTCATCGCCCGCGAAACGCTATCCGCCCTGCGCAAGGACGTGACGGCCAAATGCTACGGCGGCGACGCCACGCGGAAACGCAAGCTGCTTGACAAGCAGAAGGCGGGGAAAAAGAAGATGCGGCAGTTTGGGAAAGTGGACATCCCGCAGGAGGCGTTTATTTCGGCGCTGAAGATGGATTCTTAAGATAGTTTAGTAGTAGTGCGCTAACGTGTTTTGCGGCCATAGTCGTTGCTGTGACGACAATCTATGCTCAAAGACAATACTAGCTAGTCAGAAATAGAAAGATGTACGATGCTGAGATACTACATACTATTTGAAGTACAACTCCAGCAGAAAAGCTGATCGCTTTTATGATACTTACCTTGTTCTTCTTGTCTATCTTCACATCGCGATTTTCATCGCCTCTGGTAATAGATATATTCGATTTTCCAGATAATCTATCAATATTTCTTTCCACGCTACGGCCCAAGTATTCACTTAATGTATGAAAAGCAAACACCACGCCAGCAGAAATGATGAAGAACTGGCCGATAGTCGTCGGCGATGCATCATCAATAATACCTAGAAAAGCTCGGCAGGCATAAATGCCTGCAAAAGTACCTGCAACACTGATAGCCTGCGATATAGATGAAGATTTTTTCTGCAACCACCTTGTTTTTTCGCGAGTTACCTTCGTCAAGCTCTTTTCCCAGTTTTCGATAGTACCGATCAGGTTTTTCCCAATAATGTAGTTGTTGAAACGGACGGTTGCCGCAATGGGCGCAGGCGGCGCTTCAAATGAATCGATAGGTCGAATCCCCAATGGGCCAATCTGGATGCCAAAAGCAGGTGGATTGTTCTGGATTGAAATTTGTGCTGTGTATCTCTCCGGAATACGATCTTCACCGCGCAGAACGTCAATGGTCATCTCGAATGAGAGCGATTTTGTTTTTTCGGGTTGAGATGAGTCAAATTCTTCAAACTCTTCGAATGAGCCAAAGTCGAACCTTTGGTTGTTTGACAACAATACAGTAGCATTTGCGCGCAATGAAATTATTGTGCATGCTGAGAATTCATCTTTCAGTTGAGCTATAAGCTGCCTTAGATCACTTACCTTTATTCGATACTCATCCTTGAATATTTGAGTGACCGATTGGCTGCGCTCGTTTAGCTTAGCTATGATCGCCTTCAACGCGTCCTTTGGCAATTTGTCAACATCAACAACTTGACTCGCGTCGGCGGGAATTATTTGTCCACTACTAGTATCGGTCATTTGGTACTCACTACTGTAACTTCAATTGTGTTCTAGATTTCAGATTAAATCGATTGTAGCTAAATTTTTTACAATCTAAAGGGGCATCTTTAGTGCCTCTCAACTTTGATCTGTTTAATTTCCGTTGCGACATCCGAAATTGCAGCATGGAACCTCCCGCCCGGCTAACAGGCCGGGCAGCGCCCGACCCTCCCTGCAGGAGGGCGCGTCGCACCCATCCAAGGCCGGGCGCTGCCCTCCGCCCCAAACTAAAAAAACAGGCCCCGAAGGCCTGCCTTTTCATTCGTAAACAACGTTGCCGCTTAAAGATCGTTCTGCACCTCTTGGCTCTCTGCCGTGATCGCGTCACCCGCATTTGAGATGTCCTGACCTGCCCCTTGCACGGTTTCGCAGGCGGCGAGGGTAAAGCTGGACAGGGCCAGAACGATGATCGACATGATACGCATGGTGTGAACCTTTCATTTGGTTGCGATTGCAGTCCTAACGCGTCAGACGCGATGCGGTTCCGTCTTTCGCACATAAACCCACCCAATACGCCTATTGACCCAAATCAAGGCGTCCCGCCGCTGAAGCCGCCATCCTCTTTTCCCAAAGGAGGTCACCCAATGGACACCCAAACACAAAAACAACGCCTGCTCGCCCGCCGGAAAGAGATCACAGGCGACTTGCAGGAGATCGAACAGCAACTGGACGAAACCCCCTCGCAGGATTGGGAGGACCGCTCTGTCGAGCGGCAGGGGGATGAGGTGTTGGAGGCGTTGGGCAAACAGGAACTGACCGAGTTGAAACGTATCGACGCGGCTTTGGCTCGGATCGCAGACGGCAGTTATGGCGACTGCGTGAAATGTGGTGAGCCGATTTCAGACGCGAGGTTGGAATTGCTGCCGGACGCACCGCTTTGCAAAAACTGCGCGGTTTAAGCATTGCAAAATTGACATGTGTCAAGGACGCACGCGTCGCCCCGGTGATAGCATCAATCCGACAGCATAAACCGGAGGGCCGATGATGTTTCGTCTTGCAACCATGCTCTATGCACTGATCGCGACCACGCTGGCGGGTAGCCTTGTCATTGCCGCACTTTCGGCTGGCTATGACACGTTGATCCCTATCGTTGTTGCAGGGGGCATCGGGGCGGTCGTGGCGGTGCCGGTCAGCTATTACGTCGCCCGGGCGATCCTATCAGGTATAAGGTAGCTGAACGCACCGCCCGTTTGGGTCCGACGTTTTGCCGACGTTTTGCCGACGCTTTGCCGACAGGGGTTTTGGCGTCTAAAGCTGGTTGTCGACAGCTTGTCCCGCATTGGTGATGTCACGCCCGACACCTTTGACGGTTTCGCAGGCGGACAGGCCAAGGATGGCGAGGATCAGGGCAGCGCGGATCATGGGAACCTCTTTAGATTTGAACGGCTTGGGCGCAGGTTAGCGGGCTGTGGGGCGTCGGGCAAGATGGCTTAGGTCATCTGCAGGAAGGTGGCGACTGCCGCTTCAAACTCCCGCGGCTTTTCCGCATGGACCCAATGGCCCGCGCCGGGGATCTTGGCGAATTTGGCATCAGGGAAAAGCTGTTTAATTTCAGGGCGGTAGTCGGGTTTGACGTAATCTGAATTGCCACCGGAGAGGAACAGCGTTGGCTCGTTGAACTGGCCGGTGATGGCCGGAAACCCGATGATCTTGTCCATCTCAGCGGCCAGGACGTCAAGGTTGAGGCGCCAGCGTTTCCCTTTCAGATCAAGGCTTTGCAGTAGAAAATCCGGCACGCCCGGTTCCAGGTCACCCAATTGCGCTTTGGCATCTGTGCGGGATGTGATCTGTTCCAGATCGACCAGCCGCATCGCCTCAATCGGGCCCATCTGGGTGTGCGAATAGGTTACGGGCGCGATATCAGCGACGATTAAGCGATTGACTTTATTGGGGTTTTGCAATGCCAGCACCATCGCCGCCTTGCCCCCCATTGAATGGCCCAGCACATCCATTGGTCGGTCGATCACAGTTGTCAGATCATCGGCCATATCCGCATAGGATTGGCTGTCATACCAAGAGCTTAACCCATGGTTGCGCATATCCACTGCAACCACCGGCCGGGTTTCCGACAGCCGTTTTGCGATCACTCCCCAATTCCGGGCGGACCCGAAAAGCCCATGGGCAATGAGCAAAGGCGTGGCGTCGGGGCCGTCATAGAAAACCGTGTTCAACATGCATCTGTTCTAACCCTTTCCACAGGCTGCGCGCCAGAAGGATTGAGCGTTGATGCGAAGAACATTACCCGGGCGTTCATGGCGCAGGAATTGACACAGAATATCGCTGAAATCCGCGAACTGCTGGAAAAGCAGATGCGCGTGAAAGGGCGTGACTTGCGTCAGCAGATGCGCAGGGCCGGGCGCCGGTTGCCACGGAGGCTGCGCCGTGATCTGGCCTATCTCATCGAGACAGAGACGATCGCCCAGAACCCAAAGCTGGGCCGCATGGTGAATGACGAAAAGGTCGCCAACGCCCATGCAAATCTGGTGCGTTATCTGGAAGGCTTGAACCCACGCGAGGCGATGTGGAACAGCATCCTGAACATCACAGCCTCAATCGCGCTGGCGCTCATCGTGACCTTTGTGATCGCTCTTTATGTGTTAGTCCAAAGGGGCTTTGTCTGACGGCGAGGCGGATGCACCGATTGGGGCACGACGGACGCTCAGTAATCGAAGCGGATTCCGGCGCCAATGAAATTCGACCCGGTCTTCGGAGGCGAGACCAGCCCATATATGCCTGACCGATGATGCAGGCGTACGAACATGGCACCATTTTCCAAAAAAGCGGGCGAATATTCTACCTCAAATCCCATATAGTATTGGAATTGCACGGTATCTTCGCCGCGCACGCCGTCCCGTCCACGTTCGAGATCAGGGCGCGATGAGGCGTATGAAAACCCGTTTGACCAGCCAAAACTGAAGTCACCCAGATCTGTTTCAAGATCGGGTGTGCGGCTCGTCACTGCGGCTGTTACTTCGCTATGCTCTTGTATCCCGCGATGCTGGCTGGCGGTCAGTTCCATCTCTAACCTTATGCCATCAAACAGGTTTTCCATGATGCCAGGTTGAAAGTCGACTACCCCAAACTGCCGCGAGATGATGATGCCGTTTAGATAAGATTCATCAAACGTCAATTCGCCACGGATAATGTTGCGTGGCAGATGCGGCAGCCGACTTGCCGCCCATTTATGCGACACAACGCCAATCTTCCACGGCTCTGCCTGCGCGGGGTGCGCAAAGCAGATAGCTGCGGCAAGCAAAGCGCCTTTCATCTCCATCACGTCAGATCGGCTGTAATGTGCATAAAAATCATAAATTTGGATAGAGCGGGAATTTATCGCAAAGTGCTTCGACTTCTGCGCGCACTTTGGCTTCGACCGCACCGTTGTTTTCAACGCCATTAGCGGCCAACCCTTCGGTCACTTCAACGATCCAATCTGCGATCTGACGGAACTCCGCTTCTGCAAAGCCGCGAGTCGTCCCGGCGGGTGAGCCGAGCCGAACACCGGATGTGACCATCGGCTTTTCTGGATCAAACGGAATACCGTTTTTGTTGCAGGTGATGTGGGCCTGCCCAAGTGATACCTCGGTCGCGTTGCCTTTCACGCCTTTGGGGCGCAGATCGACCAGCATCAGGTGACTGTCCGTTCCGCCTGAGACGATATCAAGCCCGCCTTTCATCAACTGGTCAGCCAGCGCTTGCGCGTTTTTGACGACCTGTTCCTGATAGGTTTTGAATTCGGGTCGCAATGCTTCACCAAAGGCGGCGGCCTTGCCTGCGATAACATGCATCAGCGGGCCACCCTGAATGCCGGGGAAGATGGCTGAGTTGAATTTTTTCGCCAAAGCCTCGTCATTTGTGACGATCATGCCGCCGCGCGGGCCGCGCAATGTCTTGTGGGTTGTGGTTGTGGCCACATGCGCATGTGGGAATGGGGAAGGGTAGAGGCCGGCGGCGACCAACCCTGCAAAATGCGCCATATCGACCAGAAGATAAGCCCCAACAGTATCTGCAATTTCGCGCATCTTGGCGAAATCAATGATGCGTGGAATGGCAGAGCCACCGGCGATGATCATCTTGGGTTTGTGTTCAGCTGTCAGGCGCGCCAGTTCTTCGTAATCCAGCAGGCTGTCCTGACGGCGGACCCCGTATTGAACGGCATTGAACCATTTGCCAGATTGGTTTGGCTTGGCACCGTGGGTCAGGTGGCCGCCCGCATCGAGCGACATGCCAAGGATCGTATCGCCGGGTTGCAGAAGCGCCTGAAACACGCCTTGGTTGGCCTGGCTGCCAGAGTTGGGCTGCACATTGGCAAAGTCACAGCCGAATAGTTGCTTTGCCCGATCGATGGCCAGATTTTCGGCCACATCGACATATTGGCAGCCGCCGTAATAACGCCGCCCGGGATAACCTTCGGCGTATTTGTTGGTCAGCACACTGCCTTGTGCCTGCATGACGGCAGCAGAGACGATGTTTTCAGAGGCGATCAGCTCAATCTCATTACGCTGTCGACCCAGTTCGGCCTGCATGGCGGCGAAAAGTTCGGGGTCGCGGGTATCCAGTGTTTCGGTGAAAAAGCCGTTATCGCGGACAGTGACGTTCATGGGTGCATCTCCCCCTCAAGGTGCCAGAAATTCTAAAAAACTTGCGCTTTCATAACCGAGGAATGATGTAGCCTAAAGCATCAATGCGACCATGATCTTTATGAGTGCGTCACACACGTTGCGCATCGGTTGCTTGCGTTTCGGATACGATCACCGCACAACATATCGGAACTGAAAGGTTTTTTGTCATGCCGCGCCCCAAGATCGCCTTTGTCGCCAGCCCTGTGCCGATTGCGCAATCCGCGCGCGCGGCATTGGCCGAGACTTATGGCGATGTGCCGCCTGCCGATGCCGATGTGATTGTGGCGTTAGGTGGTGACGGGTTCATGTTGCAGACGATGCACAGCACCCAAGGGCTGGACGTTCCCGTGTACGGGATGAATCGGGGGACAGTCGGGTTTTTGATGAATGAATTCAGCGCTGAGGATTTGCGCCAGCGACTTGATGATGCCGAGGAAGAAGTCATCAACCCATTGGCCATGACCGCATTGACTGTTGACGGGGCGATGCATGAGGCGCTGGCGATCAATGAGGTGAGCCTGCTGCGCGCGGGTCCGCAGGCGGCGAAGTTGCGCATCACGGTTGATGGCAAGCTGCGCATGAATGAGCTGGTCTGCGACGGGGCACTGGTGGCGACACCGGCAGGATCGACAGCCTATAATTATTCCGCCCATGGTCCGATCCTGCCGATTGGGTCTGATGTGCTGGCTCTGACGGCTATGGCCGCCTTTCGTCCGCGTCGCTGGCGCGGCGCGCTTCTGCCCAAACGTGCGGTTGTAAGGTTTGACGTGAACGATCCTGTCAAGCGACCCGTTATGGCGGATGCGGATGGCAAGTCGGTCCGCGATGTTGTCAGTGTCGAGATCCGATCAGAACCTGCGGTGGGCCACCGGATCCTGTTTGACCCGGGCCACGGGTTGGAAGAACGTCTGATCCGCGAACAATTCGCCTGAAAATCAATCTGTGTCCCTAGACACAGAACAATCGCGTTGCCTCATGATAGCAAGTTCGCGTTTGCAAGTATGAGGTTTTGTTATGTTCTATGGAACTCCATTTCTTTGTGCCGCGGCCCTTGCGGCGTCTTTCAGCGTCCTTCCCAGCGAAAGCATGGCCAGATCCTGCGGTGGTTCGGGCCAAAAACCGTGCAGCATCTTCGATTCCGGGTTTTTTGAAATCGGTAATTTTTGCGAGAACGATCTTGATCACATTCCCTTTGTCGCCTGCGCCCCAAAGATCGAAGATGATGCATTTGCCAAGAAGGTTGAAGAACTCGCTGTTCTGGTTGGCGAAATCTATATCGCGTTCAATATCACGGCAGGTCCGGTCGGTGACATCGTGACCGTTCTGGACGTTGCCGGTGCCAAAAACCCCGAGGAAGTGCAACGCATCATAGAAGAAGATCCGCGTTTTGATCGGGTATATGCCCTTGCCCGTGGACTTGGCATGAACACGTTGACCGTTGGGCTAGCCGGTGGCGGTTCGTTGATTGGCGGGGGTGGGCTGGAAAGCGGTGTGTCGCTCGATGTGCACAAGCAGGCCACTGCTTATGGCTATTTCTCCAGCTATACGTCGATTGGGTTACAGTTCGGGCTTGGTGCCGATCTGGTTGTCAGCGGGTTTCTGACCGACAATATCTGTATCGAGGATGGTACGTCGCTTGGCACCAGTGTTTATGCCGATGTCGGCCCGGGTGGTGGCATTATCATCTGGCATGGCGAAGACGGCGCGTTTCTGGGTTTCAGCGTGCCTGTCGGGGTTGGCGGGATTGGCGCTGGTATCGCCAGTGTGCGCGCAATTACAGATGTTTTGCTGGCCGAATGCGGTGTGACGAATGCGCCTGACCCAGTGATAGTTCCCGCACCCGGCCCCGTGCCAGAACCGGTGGAACCCCCACGGTATCTGGTTCTCGCCGGTGACAATCTTTGGAATATCGCTGCCGCGACCTATGATGATGCGCTGGCTTATCCGGTGATCTATCAGGCCAATGCCGAAATTATCACAGACCCGGATAGGATCTATCCGGGCCAGTCATTGGTGTTGCCGCTTAATCCCTAGCTGCCTGCGTAACCCATTGGTTTCAGGGCGTCCCGGATTTCATCCAGGATTGCCGGATCATCGATGGTGGCGGGCATTTTGAAGTCTGCCCCATCGGCGATCTTGACCATTGTGCCGCGCAGGATTTTGCCCGAGCGTGTCTTGGGCAGCCGGTCCACGACCGCGACAAGTTTGAAGGCGGCGACCGGTCCAATCTTGTCCCGCACGGATTTGACGACCTCTTTGCAGATGTCATCATGTGGTCTGTCGCACCCCGCATTCAGGCAGACGAAACCCAGTGGCAGCTGCCCTTTGAGCGTGTCGGTCACCCCAATCACGGCGCATTCGCCGACATCAGGGTGTGCGGCCAGCACTTCCTCCATCGCGCCGGTTGACAGCCGGTGGCCTGCCACGTTGATCACGTCATCGGTGCGCGCCATGATGTAAAGATAGCCGTCATCATCAATCATGCCTGCATCGCCGGTTTCATAATAGCCTGGGAAGGTGGTCAGGTAGGATTTGACGAACCGATCTTCTGCGTTCCAGAGCGTTGGCAATGTGCCGGGGGGCAGGGGCAGTTTGACCGCGATGGCCCCGAGTTCACCGGGTTGCATCGGGTTTCCGCCCTCATCAAGGATCTGCACGTCATAGCCGGGCATGGCGACCGTGGGTGAGCCGACTTTGACTGGCAGCGCCTCGATCCCAGCCGGGTTGCCCGCGATGGTGTAGCCGGTTTCGGTTTGCCACCAGTGGTCATAGACCGGCACGTCCATGATGCGCTGCGCCCATTTGATGGTGTCGGGGTCGGCCCGTTCGCCAGCGAGGTAGAGCGCCCGTAAACCGGAGATATCGTATTTCTTGATCATCTCGCCGGTCGGATCCTCGCGCTTGATCGCGCGAAAGGCGGTGGGGGCGGTGAAGAAGGATTTGACGTTATGTTCTTCGATCACCCGCCAAAATGTGCCTGCGTCGGGGGTGCCGATGGGCTTGCCCTCGAACACGACCGTTGTGTTGCCATGGATCAGCGGCGCGTAGCAGATATAGGAATGCCCCACGACCCAGCCCACATCTGACGCCGCCCAGAACACATCACCCGGGTCCACGTTGTAGATCGCTTTCATGGTCCAGTTCAGCGCCACCAGATGCCCGGCGGTCGGGCGCACGACGCCCTTGGGCGCGCCGGTGGTCCCGGAAGTATATAGAATATAGGCCGGATGGTCGCCCTTGACCGGGACGCATTCGGCGGGTTCCACGCCCGCCTGAAAGGCGTGCCAGTCGTGATCGCGCCCGGGGATCAGTTCTGCAACCTCTTGTTCACGTTGGAAGATCACGCAGAAATCGGGTTTGTGGGTGGCCAGTGCGATGGCCCCGTCAAGCAGGGGTTTGTAATGCACCACCCGCCCCGGTTCGACCCCGCAGGAGCCGGCGATGATCGCCTTGGGTGTGGCATCGTCGATCCGCACGGCCAGTTCGTTGGCGGCGAAACCACCAAAGACGACCGAGTGGATGGCGCCAAGCCGGGCGCAGGCCAGCATCGCCTCGAGCGCTTCGGGGATCATGGGCATGTAGATGATGACCCGGTCGCCCTTTTCCACGCCTTTGGCGCGCAGCGCACCAGCAAGCGAGGCGACACGCGTTTGCAGTTCAGCGTAGCTAATCGTGCGCTTGGTGCCGGTGATCGGGCTGTCATAGATGATTGCCGCCTGATCACCACGGCCGTTTTCAACATGTCTATCGACGGCGTTGTAGCAGGTGTTGACCTCTGCATCTGTGAACCAGCGATAGAGCGGGGCCGTCGTTTCATCCAAAGCGCGGGTCGGTGGGGTGACCCAGTCGATGGCCTTGGCCTGTTCCATCCAAAACCCCTCGGGGTCGTTCTGCCATGCGGCGTAAACGTCAGCGTATCCCATTTATCCCTCCGAACACTGTCTTGGAAATGTGTTACGCTCCAAGATTTCCTGCGACAAGCGGCCTGAGCGTTTCAAATCGCAGGATTGTAAATTCGTTGACTCGGGAGTTAGCCGTAATGGGCGACTGGCGTGCCCGCAACGGCGGACATGTTCAACAAGCCTCGGGCGGTGATGGACGGCGTCACGATGTGACAGCGGTTGCCCATCCCCATCAGGATCGGGCCAACCTCTAACCCGCCGCCTTTCATTTTCAGGATGTTGCGCACGCCGGATGCCGCGTCGGTATTGGCAAAGACCAGTGTATTAGCCGCGCCGTCCAGATGCGCCTCTGGGAAGACCCGATTGCGCAGTTCAACGTCCAGCGCAGAGTCGATATGCATCTCGCCCTCGTAAGCAAAGTCGCGCGGTTGGCTGTCCAGGATCGCCATCGCGGCTCGCATCCGCCGCCCGCTTTCATTGTCCAGATTGCCAAACTGGCTGTGCGAGCAAAGCGCGATTTTGGGCTCCACCCCAAACCGGCGGACATGGCGGGCCGCGCCAATGACGGTTTCGGCGATCTGTTCGGGCGAGGGTTCGGAATGCACCTGCGTGTCGGCCACGAATAGCGGTCCGTCCTCAAGGATCATCAGCGACATCGCTGCGACAGGGTGACAGATATGCGTGCCCAGGATTTGACTGACGTAATTAAGGTGCCACAGATACTGTCCGAATGTGCCGCAGATCAGGCTGTCAGCCTCTCCCCTGTGGACCATCACCGCCCCGATGGCAGTTGTGTTGGTGCGCATGATCGCCTTGGCCAGATCGGGGGTGACCCCCTTACGGGCCATCAGATCGTGATAGGTCCCCCAATAATCGCGGTAGCGCGGGTCATTTTCGGGGTTCACGATGCTGAAATCAACGCCGGGGCGGATTTTGAGCCCAGCACGTTCGCAGCGTCGTTCGATCACCTCTGGCCGCCCGATCAGGATCGGGGTGTCGGTGGTTTCCTCCATGATGGCCTGAGAGGCGCGCAGCACCCGTTCATCTTCGCCCTCGGCAAAGACGATCTTGCGTTCGGCGGTGCGGGCGGCGTCGAATACCGGGCGCATGATCATCGCTGACTTGAAGACGGACCCGTCAAGGTTGGCCTTATAGGCCTTCATATCCGCGATGGGTCGGGTGGCGACGCCGGTTTCGCAGGCGGCCCCGGCGACAGCACTGGCCACAACCCCCATAAGTCGAGGATCAAACGGTTTGGGGATCAGGTAATCCGCCCCGAAGGTCAGTTGTTCGCCCCGGTAAGCCGCTGCCGCCTCTGCGCTGGTGGTTTCGCGGGCAAGTGCTGCGATCCCTTCGACACAGGCGATTTTCATTTCGTCATTGATCGTGGTGGCCCCGACATCAAGCGCGCCGCGAAAGATGAAAGGAAAGCACAGGACATTGTTGACCTGATTTGGAAAATCGCTGCGGCCTGTGGCGATGATGGCATCGGGGTTCACCGCGCGCGCCTCGCCGGGGTCGATTTCGGGGGTGGGGTTCGCCAGAGCAAATATAATCGGGCGGTCGGCCATTTTGGCGACCATGTCGGGTTTCAGCACGCCGGGGCCGGAGAGGCCAAGGAACAGGTCCGCCCCTGCGATCACATCGCCCAAAGTCGCGGGTTTTGTGCCTTGCGCATATTCGGCCTTTTGCGGGGTCATGTCCTTTTCGCGCCCACTATAGACCAGCCCTTCGATGTCGCAGAGCCAGACATTTTCGCGTTTGACGCCCAATTTCAGAAGCATGTTTAAGCAAGCGATGCCTGCGGCCCCGCCGCCGGTGCTGACGATTTTGACGTCTTCGAATTTTTTGCCTGCGACATGCAAGGCGTTGGTGGCCGCGGCCCCGACGACAATGGCGGTGCCATGCTGGTCGTCGTGAAACACGGGGATGTTCATCCGTTCACGGCAGAGTTTTTCAACGATAAAGCAATCGGGTGCTTTGATGTCTTCGAGGTTAATGGCCCCGAATGTGGGTTCAAGCGCGCAGACGATATCGGCCAGTTTTTCGGGGTCGGGTTGGTCCAGTTCGATATCAAAACAGTCGATATTGGCGAATTTCTTGAACAGGACAGCCTTGCCTTCCATCACCGGTTTTGACGCCAATGCCCCGATATTTCCCAGACCGAGAACGGCCGAGCCGTTGGTGACCACAGCCACCAGATTGCCGCGCGCGGTATAGTCGCGCGCGGTTGCTGCGTCATCTTTGATTTCCAGACACGCCTCTGCCACACCGGGGGAGTAAGCGCGGGCGAGGTCGCGCCCGTTGGCCAGTGGTTTGGTTGCCCGGATTTCAAGTTTTCCGGGTTTGGGGAACCGATGATAATCAAGAGCCGCCTGTTTCAGGCTTTGTTTTGCGTCATCTGTCATCCGGATCTCCCAATATAGTTTAATATTAAACCATTTTAATTACACGGGGAAGTGTCGTTCGGTTAAACACCGAATATCCGGCCCTTGCAAATCATTCCAGCCAGCGACAGGGTGCAGATCATGACCGAGAAATATGAGATCCGGGCCGAAATCTGTCTGCCCACAACCGATTTACGCGCTGATTTGGGGTTCTTTGGCAAGGTGCTGCGGATGCGCCTTGATATGATTTACCCTGCCGATGATCCATCAGTGGCCGTCTATTCCGGCCACGGTTTGCGCGTGCGCTTAGAGCAGAAAGCCGGGGAAAACTGGAGCCTGCGCATTCTGACGGATGATCCGACATTTGCGGATGGGGCCGACACGCTGATGTCGCCCGGCGGGACGCCTGTTGAGATCCATCCGCTTGATCCGCCGTTCGTACTGCCCGAAACAGACCATGCCTTTGTTGTGCGTCGCTTGGCCGATCAGGCGCCGTGGGTGATTGGCCGGGCAGGTATGCAGTATCGCGATCTGATCCCCAACCGGCTTGGCGGGTCGATCATTGCCAGCCATATCCGCATTCCCGATGGCGGGCCGGTGCCCGATATGGTGCATTTCCATAAAGTTGGGTTTCAGCTGATCTTTTGTTATCGCGGCTGGGTCGATGTGGTTTACGAGGATCAGGGTCCCCCGATCCGCCTGACCGCTGGTGATTGTTTCATCCAACCGCCTGAGATCCGGCACCGTGTGCTGGAGGCATCAGACGGGATCGAGGTGATTGAGATTGGCGTCCCGGCCGAACATATCACAGAGATTGATCATGAGATGGAATTGCCAACCCCGCATCTGCGCCCGGATCGTGAATGGCAGGGGCAACGTTTTGTGTTCAATCAGGCGAAGGATGCCGATTGGCAACCATCGCGCCTGTCGGGTTTTGTGGCCCGCGATACGACGATTGCAGCGAATACCAAAGACGTCGCCGGTGTGCAGGTGTTCAGGCGCGGGAAGGGTGACCCGGTATGGGCGACCCATAACGCCGATATCCATTTCACCTTCGTCATGGCGGGGCAGATGACGTTGGAGGGCGAAGGCAAAGACCCTTACACGCTGGCACCCGGCGATGCCTTTGTGATCCCGCCAGGCATGGCCACACGATATGCCGATCCGTCGGATGATATTGAATTGCTGGAGGTCACGCTGCCCGGTCGTTTCGCCACCAGCTAGCCCCTTGCATCCGGTCTGCGCAGGCTGCAATCTGTTCCGACCCAGTTGGAGGCCACCCATGTCCCTGATCCATACCGCTCGCCAAGTTCGCGAAAATGCCCATGCGCCTTATTCAAATTTCAAGGTGGGGGCGGCGGTCATGGCGGCATCTGGCACGGTCTATGCGGGCTGTAACGTGGAGAATGTAGCGTATCCCGAAGGCACCTGTGCCGAAGCCGGGGCCATTGCGGCCATGGTGGCTGCGGGCGAAACCGAGATTGCCGAGATTGCGGTAATTGCCGATAGCCCCAAACCTGTCAGCCCTTGTGGTGGCTGCCGTCAGAAGATTGCGGAATTTGCCAAGACGGATGTTGTCGTGACGCTGGCGACAACGGATGGGACTGTTGAAAAGACAACGATATCTGCCCTTTTGCCGGGTAGCTTTGATGCAGATTACATGAGCAGGACCTGACATGGACGCCCGCGCCATTATCGCTGATATCCGGTCCAAAAAGACGCCGTCACGCGATGCGCTGACATGGTTCGCCAATGGGTTGGCCAATGGTGCCGTCAGTGATGCGCAAGCCGGTGCCTTTGCCATGGCTGTCTGTCTGAACGGGTTAAGCGATGAAGGCCGCGTGGCCCTGACCCAAGGGATGCGTGATAGCGGCGATGTGCTGGCATGGGATTTGCCCGGCCCCGTGTTGGACAAGCATTCCACCGGTGGCGTTGGTGATTGCGTGTCCTTGATCCTTGCCCCGGCCTTGGCAGCTTGTGGTGTCTATGTTCCGATGGTGTCGGGCAGGGGGCTTGGCCATACGGGCGGCACCCTTGATAAGCTGGAGGCGATCCCCGGGTTGTCGGTTGATGTGTCCGAACCTCGCCTGCGCCAGATCACAAGGGATATCGGCTGCGCGATTGTCAGTGCCACCGGTCAAATCGCCCCGGCGGATAAGCGTTTATATGCCATTCGCGATGTCACGGCGACGATTGAAAGCGTCGATTTGATCACCGCCTCAATCTTGTCAAAGAAACTGGCCGCTGGGCCGAAGGGGCTGGTGATGGATGTGAAGGTTGGCAGCGGCGCATTCATGAAGACCCAGCAAGAGGCGCAGACATTGGCGCGCGCGCTGGTCGATGCGGCCAATGGGGCTGGGTGCAAAACGGCGGCCTTGATCACGGATATGGACCAGCCATTGGCCCCTGCTTTGGGCAATGCGCTGGAAGTTGCCGTTTGCATGGAAGTGCTGTCCGGTAATCGTGCTGCGGCCCCGCATTTACATGATCTGACGATTGATTTGGGCGCCTGCCTGATGGCCTTGCAAGGTGGCACAGAGGATGACGCAGCACAGCGGTTGCGTGACGCCATCAGCTCTGGTCAGGCGATGGCCCGGTTTGCAGCGATGATTGCGGCTTCGGGCGGCCCGCCTGATATGGCAGAGGATTGGCACACACATTTGCCGCGCGCGCCTATCGTCGGCGATGTGACCGCACCGCAGGCTGGTTACATTAATGCAATTGATGCGCAGGCTTTGGGTCTTGCTGTGGTTGGCTTGGGCGGTGGTCGGCAGGTGGAAACGGACCGGATCGATCCTGCTGTTGGGCTGACGGATGTGGTGCGTCTTGGTGACAAGGTGAGCGTGGGTCAGCCGCTTTGTACGTTGCATGCAGCCTCTGATGAGGATGCAGAAATCGCGGCCCAGGCCGTTCGGTCCGCAATCACAATCGGGTCTGCCCCAGATCAAGGCCCGCTGATCATTGAAAGGATCACATGATGGCACGCGCATTTCTTGTTGTGATTGACAGTGTGGGGATCGGTGGTGCCCCAGATGCGGACCAGTTTTTCAATGGCACATTGCCCGACACCGGTGCGAACACCGTTGGTCATATTGACAAGGTGGTTGGCCTGAATGTGCCTGTATTGGATGGGCTGGGATTGGGTGCGGCAGTCACGCTTGCCTCTGGCATGGTGGTGCCGGGTTTGGACGCCACGCCGGTGGGCGCTTGGGGGGCGGCGACTGAAATTTCGCGCGGGAAGGACACCCCATCGGGCCATTGGGAGTTGGCGGGCGTGCCGGTGCCATGGGACTGGCATGTGTTTCCCGAACAAACACCGGCCTTTCCTGACGATCTGACCGCGCAAATCTGTGCCGCTGCGGGCACCGACGGAATATTGGCCAATTGCCACGCCTCTGGCACTGCTATCATCGCGAAACACGGTGTTGAACACATCAAAACCGGCTGGCCGATTTGTTATACGTCTGCCGATTCAGTGTTGCAGATCGCCGCCCATGAAGAGGCGTTTGGGCTGGAACGGCTACACAAGCTTTGCGCCGATATCGCGCCGATACTGCATGACATGAAAGTGGGGCGTGTGATTGCGCGCCCCTTTATCGGCGAGACGGAAAAGAACTTCACCCGCACCGCAAATCGCAAGGATTTTGCGATTGATCCGCCGTCGCCAACGATCTGTGATTACGCACATGACGCCGGGCGGAAGGTCTATGCAGTGGGTAAAATTGGCGACATTTTTTCGATGCGTGGGATTGATGATCTACGCAAAGGGCGTGATGCCGCATTGATGGAACACCTGGGTGCATTGGTGGATGAGGCCGATGATGGCGCGCTGGTTTTCGCCAATTTTGTCGAGTTCGACAGCGAATATGGGCATCGCCGTGATCCGCAGGGTTATGCAAATCACCTGCACTGGTTTGATGCAGAGCTCGGCGCGCTTTTGCCGAAACTGCGTGCAGACGACCTGTTGATAGTGACAGCTGACCATGGCAATGACCCGACATGGCAGGGCACGGATCACACGCGTGAGAGAGTACCTGTTCTTGTACATGGTCTGGGGCCGCGTCCCTTGGGCCTGCTGGCGTTCACGGATATCGCCGCATCCGTCGCTGCACATTTGAACATTCCTTACGCTGGCGAAGGACAAAGCTTTTTATGAATTTCAACGAAATCCCCAAGATTGAATTGCATACCCATCTGGAAGGCTGCGCACCACCTGCATTTATTCGCGGGCTGGCGGCAGAAAAGAGCATTGATATCAGTGGTATCTTTGATGCCGATGGCGGCTATGCGTTTCGCGACTTCGACCATTTCTTGTCGGTTTACGAGGCCGCCTGCACAACACTGACCTCGCCCGAAGACTTCCGTCGTCTGACCATGGCCGTTTTGGAAGAAACAGCAGCGCATGGTGTTGTTTACATGGAAAGTTTCGTTTCGCCTGATTTTTGCGGCGGTGGCGATCTGGCAGCGTGGAAAGACTACCTTGCTGCGATTGAGGATGCTGCGAACGAAGCTGAAGAGAAGCTTGGCATCACAATGAAAGGTATCGTGACCGGTATTCGCCATTTCGGGCCAGAGGCCTGCAAGCCCGCCGCAAAATGTGCGGCGGAGACATTTGGCAGTTTTATCACCGGTTACGGCATGGCGGGGGGCGAGATGATGGGTCGCCCCGGTGATTACGCCTATAGCTTTGATATGGCGCGCGAGGCGGGGATACCGCTGACCTGTCATGCGGGTGAATGGGGTGGGCCATCAATGGTGGCCGAGACCATTCGCGATCTGAAAGTCGCCCGGATCGGCCACGGGATTGGTGCGATTGAGGATGCCGATCTGGTCGCTGAAATCGCCGATAAGGGGATCGTGCTAGAGGTTTGTCCCGGTTCAAATGTGGTCCTTAAGGCGGTGAATGGCTGGGCTGATCATCCGATCCTTAAGCTGCGCGATGCTGGCGTGAAGGTTACCGTATCAACCGATGACCCGCCTTTCTTTCACACAACGATGACGGCCGAATATGAGATGCTGCATAAGACATTCGGCTGCGATGAGGCCGATTTCAAAGCGATGAATGAAGCTGCATTGGCCGCCGCATTCTGTGATGACGAAACGCGCACCCGCGTGGCCAAACGATTGGAGCCTGCCGCATGACCGAACATGTCACCCACGTCAGCCACCCGCTGGTGCAGCATAAGCTGACTTTGATGCGGGATCAGAATACCTCAACCGCCGTGTTCAGGCAGTTATTGCGTGAAATCAGCCAGTTGCTGGCCTATGAGGTGACCCGCGAGCTGCCGATGACCACCAAGCGGATCGATACGCCGTTGGAGCCGATGGACGCACCCACGCTGGATGGCAAAAAACTGGCGCTAGTGTCGATCCTGCGTGCGGGTAACGGGTTGCTGGATGGCATTCTTGAGCTGATCCCATCGGCCCGGGTGGGTTTTGTGGGGCTTTACCGGGACGAAGAGACCCTGAAGCCGGTGCAATACTACTTCAAGGTCCCAACCGAGATAGAGGATCGCCTGGTCATAGCTGTTGATCCTATGCTGGCGACAGGCAATTCGTCGGTCGCGGCTATCGATCTGCTGAAACAAGCTGGTGCCCGTAATATCAGGTTCCTTTGCCTGCTTGCCGCGCCCGAAGGGATTGCGCGGATGAAAGAAGCGCATCCTGACGTGCCGATTGTGACGGCAGCTATCGACAGCAACCTGAACGAGAAGGGATATATCGTGCCTGGACTTGGCGATGCGGGCGACCGGATGTTTGGCACGAAATAGTTAGTTGCAGATATTCTGCAGGCTGACCCAATCGGCATCATTCAGGATGGGTGGTGCTGTTTTCCCTGCCATTGGGTCCGGTTGCAGATCCGCCCCGGTGATGGCCGCATAGGGGGTCGTTGGAACTTGCGACGCCTCGAACACTGGTAAAAGGGTATTTGCATCCGGGTCCTGCCACGGTGCTGTGACGGCGAGCTTGCCAAAGACGGCCAGCGTTTCCTCTGGCAGATCACCCGTTGTCAGTAACCCGAGGGTGGTACGCAGCCCTGCCTGATCCAGCACTGCTTCCAACGGGTCTAGTTCTTGCGCTGCCGCATATCCTGCCAAGACATGCCCGGCAGCCACAGCCGGATCATCGGCGGCTTGCAGTGATCCATAGTCGAGCAGAATGATCCCACCCGGGATCGCAAGGGACCCGCGCGCCAGCATTGGCACAACAACAATCTTTTGGCCGGCTTGGGCACCAAAAAGCCTGTCTGACAGCCGATCTGCCGCCGCCATCGCGTTGGGGGAACGGCAAATGGTGCCAGTTTCCCGCTGCATATGTCCAAGGATCGTGGTACCGATTTCGGCCCTTTTGGGCATCGGCACCACCGCCAGCGTTTGCCGCATCAGCGCGTCGGGTAGCCAGAAGACAGCCAAGGCCAACGATCCGGCAATCAAACCCCCGGTGATCCATTGGCGTAACTGGCCCGGTTTTGGCCGCGCCTTCGTCAAGGCTTTGCTGATCTCTTCGATGGCGTCGATCATCGTGTCTTCGGCCACCTCGACCGCTTCGCCGTCGCCATCATCGTCTGGGGTATAGACTGCCGGACGTTTGCCCGGATTTTGCCGCGTCACAGCGGGCAACGACCAATGGCTGAGCGGGCGGCCGGCCTTGTCCGAAATGACAAGTGTTGCATCCCCAAAAGAGATCACAACATCCTTGCGCTGGGCGTCAGGTCCTGCGCGCCAGATCCCACCACTTTCCAGTCGCACATATCGGTCAAGTGCTGTCATTCGCCCGTACTGCCCAGTTTTGTGATCGTTGATACCGTGCAGACCGGACATTGTCATGTCGGAAACGGGCTTGACCGGTTCTGCATTCGGCTGCCCAACTGTGGGAAGGCACATTTGAGCGGAGCAGATCATGCCAAACGACCCCATCCTGCAGCCTTTTCAGCTAAGGCATCTGACCTTGCGCAACCGGGTGATGACGACAAGCCATGAACCGGCTTATCCAGAAAATGGAATGCCCAAAGAACGGTACGCAGCCTACCATGCCGAACGGGCCAAGGCAGGTGTGGCGTTGACCATGACAGCTGGTTCGGCGGTGGTATCACGCGACAGCCCGCCATCCTTCAACAATGTGCTGGCCTATAAGGATGAGGTTGTCCCGTGGATCAGACAATTGACTGACGCCTGCCACGATCATGGCTGCGCGGTCATGATTCAGCTGACTCATCTTGGGCGCAGGACGGGTTGGAATAAGGGGCATTGGCTGCCGTCGCTCTCATCCGGTCCGCACCGCGAACCGGCCCATAAGGCCTTTGCCAAGATTGTTGAGGACTGGGATATCGCCCGCATCATCCGAGATTTTGCCGATGCCGCTGAGCGTATGAAAGAGGGTGGCATGGATGGGATCGAGATTGAAGCCTATGGCCACTTGATTGATCAGTTCTGGTCGCCCCTGACCAATAATCTGGATGGACCATATGGAAACGCGACACTGCAAACCCGGATGCAGTTCGGCCTTGATGTGCTGGATGCGATCCGTGACCGTGTGGGACGCGATTTCATCGTTGGTATCCGCTACACCGCTGATGAGGTAGAGAAGGGAGGTATTACCCCCCAAGTCGGGTTGGAGATGGCCCAAATCCTGAAAGACAGCGGCAAGATCGACTTCTTCAATATCATTCGGGGGCGGGTCCATAGCGACCCTGCGCTGACCGATGTCATACCGCTGCAAGGCATGGCGTCTGCCCCGCATCTGGATTTTGCAGGTTCCGTGCGCGCGGCCACCGGGTTGCCCACCTTCCATGCCGCCCGCATTCCGGATGTGGCGACGGCGCGGCATGCGATTTCATCGGGCTTGCTGGATATGGTCGGTATGACCCGTGCCCATATGGCCGACCCGCATATTGTACGCAAAGTTATGGAGGGGCGGGAGGATGATATCCGCCCTTGCGTCGGCGCCACCTATTGCCTTGACCGGATTTATCAGGGGGGTGAGGCGCTTTGTATTCACAACCCAGCGACAGGCCGGGAGTTGAGCATGCCTCATGTGATTGCACCTGCCGTGGCATCGCGAAAAATTGTCATCGTTGGGGCTGGTCCCGGCGGTTTAGAGGCCGCTCGCGTTTGTGCGGAACGCGGGCATGACGTGACAGTTTTTGAGGCGGCAGATCAGCCGGGCGGGCAAATCCGGCTGACCACCCAGACCCCGCGCAAGCGCGAGATGATCGGGATTATTGATTGGCGGATGGCGCAATGTGCCGCCCGTGATGTGCAGTTCCAATTTAACACCTTTGCGGAAGCAGCAGATGTCACGACGATGAACCCTGACATTGTGATTATCGCAACAGGTGGGCTGCCGAACCTCGAACTTTTTGAACAGCGGGGTGAGGCTGCAAATGTGATCAGCACATGGGATATTCTGTCTGGTGATGTGAAGCCGGCGGGGCGTGTGCTGATCTATGATGAAAGTGGCGACAACCCGGCCATGCAAGCCGCCGAAATGGCGGCAGAGGCGGGCGCGGAGGTCGAGGTAATGACGCCCGACCGAAGCATTGCACCTGATATAATGAGCATGAACCTAACGCCTTATTTGCACAATCTGCAAAAGCATGGGGTGCGGCTGACTGTGGCGGAGCGTCTGCTGGGCGTGACCCGCGATGGCAATCGGCTATGTGCGACGATTGGCACGGATTACAGCGATTTCACGCGGGAGGCGCATTACGATCAGGTTGTGGTCAATTATGGCGCAAGGCCGCTGGATGATCTTTATTTTGATCTGCGCGACGGGGCGTCGAACCGTGGCGAGTTGGACCATGATGCGTTCATTGCTGGAAAACCGCAGACGCTACGCACGAACCTGCAAGGAACTTATCAGCTTTTCCGGATTGGTGACGCAGTGTCTTCGCGTAATACGCATGCCGCGATCTACGACGCGCTGCGGCTTTGCCATGTGATGTGATCAGCAGGAAGGCAAACAGACTTTCATCGAAAGTCTGTGTCCAAATCCTCGGTGAGGATTTGTCACCAATTTCTTTGAAAGAAATTGGCGCTGTTAAGGCATGCGATCACATGTCCCTTGCAAGTTTCCGCAGTTCAAACTTCTGTATTTTGCCCGTCGATGTTTTTGGCAATTCCTGAAAGACGACCCGCTTCGGCGTTTTGAAACCGGCCAACCGGTCGCGTGTAAAGGCGATGATTTCCGCCTCTTCTGCTTCCGCTCCATCCTTCAATTCAATGAATGCACAAGGCACTTCACCCCATTTGTCATCCGGTTTGGCGACCACCGCACAGAGGTTGACCGCTGGGTGGTGCATTAACGCCCCTTCCACTTCG
The DNA here is from genome assembly GCA_947500135.1 of uncultured Paracoccaceae bacterium. GTDB lineage: Bacteria > Pseudomonadota > Alphaproteobacteria > Rhodobacterales > Rhodobacteraceae > Yoonia. The sequence continues at coordinate 206,917 of CANMQX010000006.1, read as the reverse complement.
ACAGAGCTGATGTTTTCGCCGCCAGAAATAATGATATCCTTCGCCCTGTCTGAAATCTGGATCGAACCATCAGGATGTTGCACCGCCAAATCTTCAGAATGGAAATACCCCCCGGCAAAGGCTTTTTCTGTCGCGTCGGGGTTCTTGAGATAGCCTTTCATCACCGCATTCCCGCGCATCACAATCTCGCCCTGTGTTGCCCCATCCATTGTCACTTGCGCCATTTGCGGATCAACAACGGTGGTGTCCTCCATCATTGGAAAGGCAACACCTTGGCGGGCCTTGATCGCGGCTTGTGCGTCTTCGGGCAGGGTATCCCATGCATTGTCCCAGATGCATTCGGTGACGTGGCCATAGGTTTCGGTTAGCCCGTAGACCTGCTTGACGTTGAAGCCCAGCTTCCCAATGGCAGAAAGTGTTGCCGGGGCAGGGGGCGCGCCTGCGGTAAACACCTGCACAGTGTGACCAAAGTGGCGTCGTTCCGCATCTTTTGCGTTCACGATCAGGTTCAGCACAATCGGTGCGCCGCCAAAATGAGTCACACCTTCATCGGCAATCGCATCGTAAATCGCCTTGGCCGAGATATCGCGACAGCATATAACAGTGCCGCCAAGCGATGGCATCATCCATGTATGGTTCCAGCCATTACAGTGAAACAGCGGCACGATCTGTAAATAACGCATAAAGAGCGGCAATTCCCATGAAATGGGCGTCCCCATTGTCATCAGATAGGCCCCGCGATGGTGATAGACGACGCCTTTCGGGCGTCCCGTGGTGCCAGAGGTGTAGTTAAGAGCGAGGCTTTCCCATTCATCTTCGGGCATGATCCATTTGAAGCCGGGGTCGCCAGTGGCAAGGAAATCTTCGTAATTTTGCTGATCGGCCATGGCATGCACCCCGGCCTCGTCATCCGGGACTTCGATGATCAGCGGGGCGGGCCCTTCCATCAGTTCAATCGCGGCCATGGCAAGCGGCAGGAATTGGCTATCGACCAAGGCCACCTTCGCCTCGCCATGATCAAAGATATAGGCGACGGTATCGACATCCAACCGGGTGTTGATCGTGTTCAGGACGGCACCACAAGCGGGCACGCCAAAGGCGGCTTCGGATTGTGCGGGGATGTTCGGCAGGATGGTGGCAACCACATCGCCGGGCTTGACGCCGACCTTGGTCAGGGCTGAGGCTAGTTGCGACACACGTTTGTGGTATTCGGCATAGGTTTGGCGGATGCTGCCGTAAACAAGCGCATCGTGGCCGGAAAAAACCCGCGCGGCCCGCTGCAAATGCGACAGCGGGGTCAGTGGGACGTAATTCGCCGCCTGTTTGCCCAATCCGGTTTCATCACGCATCCAACCCATTGACCGATCCTCCCTTGGTCCATGTATAGAACAGGACAAAGCCACGCCATGACAAGACTGAATTGTCTGACATTTGAAAAATTGTCAAAGATCATAACGGTCGCGGCGTTTGGTAAGGTACTGAGTTTGCAGGATCAAAAAAGAAAGCGGGCGAAGAATGCGCCCGCTTTTTTCATATATTTAATGTGTGGCGCTTAGGCTGCTTTTGCAGCCTGTCCGAAACGTTTATAGAACTCCTGACCCTTGTCGGCCATTTCCCGCAACAGATCGGGCGTTTTGAACCGGTCGCCAAATTCGGCGGTTAACTGATCGCAACGTTCCGCCGCATAAGGCGCACCGATGATGTCGAGCCAGCTGAAAGGGCCGCCTGACCAAGGCGCGAAGCCCCAGCCGAGGATCGCGCCGACGTCACCTTCGCGGATGTCTTCCAGCACGCCTTCTTCCAATGCGCGGACAGCCTCAAGCACCTGCGCGAAGAGCAGCCGATGCTGTACCGTTGTCAGGTCGGGCTGGTCGTCCGCCACAGGATATTGGGCGGTCAGACCGTCCCATAGACCTTGCCGTTTGCCTTTGTCGTCATAGGCATAAAAGCCGCTATTGGATTTGCGCCCCAGCCGTTCCTGGTCGAACATCCAGAACAACACCTCGTCCACGGCTTCGTTCGGGTATTCATCGCCCATCGCGGCCTTGGTTGCCTTGGCGATTTTCACGCCAAGATCGATTGAGGTTTCATCTGTCAACTGCAGCGGCCCCAAGGGCATACCGACCAGCTTGGCCGCGTTTTCGATCAGGGCAGGTTCCACCCCTTCCTTCACCATCCGAATACCTTCGTTGATGTAAGGAATGATGCAGCGGTTGGCATAGAAGAACCGTTCGTCATTAACGACAATCGGCGTCTTTTTGATCTGGCGAACATAGTCGAGCGCTTTGGCAACAGCGACCGAACCGGTCTCCTTACCTTTGATGATCTCGACCAGCAGCATTTTGTCGACAGGGCTGAAGAAGTGGATGCCGATGAATTTTTCTGGATCAGCGGACGCTTTTGCCAGCTCTGTGATCGGCAGGGTAGATGTGTTGGTGGCAAAGATGCAATCAGGGCCGGTGACGGCTTGTACGTTCTTTGTCACCTCCGCCTTGATACCCACGTCTTCGAACACGGCCTCGACAATCAGATCGCAGCCTTCAAGGGCGGCATAATCTGTCGTCGCATTGATCATGCCCAACACGGCTTCTTTCTTTTCCTCAGTTGCCTTTTTGCGTGCGATGCCCTTGTCCATATAAGCGGCTGTGTAGGATTTGCCTTTGTCTGCGGCGTCCTGCTTGGCGTCGATCAGGACAACCTGGATACCGGCCAGTGCAGAGACCAGCGCGATACCAGCCCCCATCATGCCTGCGCCAATCACGCCGACTTTGCTAACCTTCTGGTCAGGCGCTTCGGGGCGGTTGGCCCCTTTTTCCAAAGCTTCCTTGTTGATGAAGATGCTGCGGATCATGGCGGAGGAGGAGGGGTTCATCAGCACGTTTGTGAACCAGCGCGCCTCGATCTTGAGCGCCTGATCAAAAGGCACCAGCGCGCCTTCATAGACGGCTGACAACAATGCCTTGGCGGCAGGATAGACGCCTTGCGTCTTGCCGTTGACCATGGCGGACGCGCCCACGAAGGTCATGAAGCCTGCGGGGTGGTAAGGTGCGCCGCCAGGCATTTTGTAGCCCTTTTCATCCCATGGCTTGACGATTTTGGGTTCGGACAGGACCCATTCTTTCGCCTTTGCCAGCAATTCATCGGCTGGAACCACTTCGTCAATGACACCGGCTGCCTTCGCCTTTTGCGGGTTGTTCAACTTGCCTTCCAGTAACAATGGCGACGCGGCCATCGCACCCAGTTTGCGCACCAGACGGGTTGTGCCGCCTGCGCCAGGGAAGATGCCGACCATAATTTCGGGCAGGCCGATCTTGGCTTTGGGGTTGTCGGCGGCAAAGATACGGTGACAGGCGAGCGGGACTTCCAGCCCAATGCCCAAGGCGGTGCCGGGCAGGGCAGCCGCGATCGGTTTGCCACCTTTGTTGGTTTTGGGGTCCATGCCGGCACGTTCGACTTTGCGCAGCATGTGGTGACCAGCCATGGTAAAGTCGAAAAGGCCCTGTGCCGGATTATCGCCGCTTTCCTGGCGGATGCTGGCAAGCACGTTCAGATCCATACCGCCAGCAAATGTGTCCTTACCCGATGTGATGATGATGCCTTTGACTGCATCATCGGCAAGCGCGTCATCAATCAGATCGCTGAGCAGGGCCATGGAATCGCGGCTCATCACGTTCATTGATTTTCCGACGGTGTCCCATATAATCGTGGCCACACCGTCGGTGTCTGTTTTCATTGTAAAATCAGTCATTTCTGTTCTCTTTCTGATCGAGAGGAGGCAAGTCAGGGATATGAGGGGCATCCGCGATGCGCGGCATCAAAACGTCGAACTGTGCGTTCGTGATGGCGTTTGCCGCAACTGTTTCCAGCCATTCCCCGTTGATCTGCTCCAACCGCAACCGGTTTGGATAAGGTTTCACAAGGCGCTTACCGCCTTGCAGGATATGCGTGACATGATTGCCTTCGATGACCGTCTCTGACTTGAACACCGCTTCGGTCGCGATCCGAACGTAGTCGGTGGTCCCATGAGATTTGAGCATCTGATGCAGGCCGTGGAAATAGGACTCCAGTTCGCCCCGCGTTTCAATAAGATGCTCTGCCCGCTCCTGAAGGATCATATGCGGCAGTTCGATACGATCCGCGAAAGCACTGAAATCCTGATCCATCATTGCAGCAGACAGGGCATCAACATGTGCCTGATAAATCTGCAATGCATTGTTTGTATTGGATTTCATGAGGGTCTCACGTTCCACGGTCAGGCAATTCTCAGACGCGTTCGATAATCGTTGCGGCCCCCATGCCGGACGCGATGCACAAGGTCGCCAGACCTGTGCCTTTTCCGGTGCGCTCTAGCTCATCCAGCAGGGTGCCGATGATGATTGCGCCGGTTGCGCCCAATGGGTGACCCATGGCGATAGAGCCGCCATTGACGTTGACCACACTGTCATCAACATCAAACGCCTGCATGAAACGCAGGACGACAGAGGCAAAAGCTTCGTTCACTTCGAATAGGTCGATGTCGCTGATGCTCATGCCGCTATCGGCCATGATCTTTTCAGTGACCGGCACAGGGCCCGTCAGCATGATGGTCGGGTCGGTTCCGATCTTGGCGGTTGCCTTGATCCGTGCGCGGGGTTTGATGCCCATGGCCTCGCCCCATTCTTTTGAGGCAACCAGAACACCAGCCGCGCCATCCACGATACCGGAAGAGTTCCCGGCGTGGTGGATGTGGTTGATCCGTTCCAGATGTGGGTATTTCATCAGCGCGACTTTATCAAAGCCGGGCATCACCTCGCCCATCGCCTGAAAGGCGGGGTTCAGCCCACCAAGACTTTGCATATCCGTGCCGGGGCGCATGTATTCGTCATGATCAAGGATCGGCAGGCCATTCACGTCCCGTACGGTGACGATGGATTTGTCGAACCGCTTGTCATCCCAGGCCGCTTTGGCTCGTTTCTGGCTTTCCATCGCCAGTTTGTCCGCGTCATCGCGGCTAAACCCGTATTCGGTTGCGATGATATCGGCGCTGATCCCTTGCGGCACAAAATAAGTGTCCATCGCGATGGACGGGTCAACGGCAATCGCTGCTCCGTCGCTACCCATGGCCACGCGGCCCATCATTTCGACACCACCAGCGATATAGGCCTGACCGGCCCCGCCTTTGACCTGATTGGCGGCAAGGTTCACCGCCTCCATACCAGATGCACAGAACCGGTTGATCGCCAGACCGGGGATGGATTGATCAAGGTCAGAGGCCAGCACAGCCGTCCGCGCAAGGCAGCCGCCCTGTTCGCCGACCTGGGTGACATTGCCCCAGATCACATCCTCGACGGCGTGGCCTTCAAGGTTGTTGCGTGCTTTCAATTCGTTCAGCACACCGGCAGACAGGCGCGCGGATGTCACCTCGTGCAGGCTGCCGTCCTTGCGGCCTTTGCCGCGCGGGGTGCGCACGGCGTCATAGATATAGGCTTCGGTCATGAGGTCCTCCGTTATGGCCAGGCTACCCGAGGGCGCGCGGCATCAGATCATAGGGGTGTTTCCAGCCGTGCTGGGCCGCGATCCGGTCCAGCCAGCTGTTGATATTGGGGTACTGGGTACGGTCGAAGGTGAAGTCTTCGGTATAAAACAGGTAACCACAGCAGGCGATGTCGGCGATTGTGATCTCGTCACTGGCCAGCCAGTCGCGTCCATCCAGATGCATTTCCATCACCTTGAGCGCAGAGGCAAGGCGCATTGCCATAAAGGCGTTCACATCCGCGTTGCGCTTATCTTCGGGCAGGAAGTTCATGTTGAACCGTAGCGGGCCAGCGACGCCGGACACTTTGTGGTTGTCGAAAAACATCCAGCGCAGCACGTCGCGCCGTTCGGCGGCAGATTTGCCGCCCAGCTTGCCTGTCTTGGAGCTGATGTAATCCTGAATGACACCTGATTGGGTTAGGACAGTATCGCCATCTTCCAGCACCGGTACCTCGCCCATCACGTTCAACGCGCGGAATTCGGGGGACCGTGTGGCACCTTTAAAGAAGTCGACAAAAACAGGCTCCCAAACCTCTTCGGCGAGGGTCAAGGTCAGCGCGGCCTTATAGGCGTTTCCGCTTTCGGCAAAGCAATGCAGTTTCATGGACATATGAAAGGCCTCCCAACCCAATCAAGGACGCCGTCCAGCGTCGAAAGAGGGCGCGAGTCCCGCGCCCTCTGATCAGCTTAGAAGTTTGCCGCGTCCAGCGCCATCACAGTATCGGCACCGGTGTTAATCCGGGCCAGATGCATGGATGTGGCGGGCAGTTGGCGTGCCATGTAATAGCGACCGGTCGCGATCTTGGTCTCGTAGAATTCGGTGTCGGATGCACCACTTTCGAGCGCTTCCATCGCGGCTTTGGCCATCCGTGCCCACATCAGGCCAAGGCAGACATGGCCCATCATGTGCATGAAATCGTAAGAACCCGACAGCGCATTGTTCGGTTTGGTCGCGTTCTGCATGAAATACATGCCAGCGGCTTGCAGGTCCTTTGACGCGGCTTTCAGCGGCTCAAGGAAGTCAGCTTTTAACGCTTCGTAGCCTTCGTTCTCCTTGATGAAGGTTTTCACCATCTCAAAGAACGCCATGACATGTTTGCCGCCGTCCTGGGCCAGCTTACGGCCCACCAGATCAAGCGCCTGCACGCCGTTCGCCCCTTCATAGATCATGGCGATCCGGGCATCACGGGCGAATTGAGACATGCCCCATTCCTCGATATAGCCGTGGCCGCCATAGACCTGCTGGGCCGCAGTGGCGTATTCAAAGCCCTTGTCGGTCAGGAAGCCTTTGATAACCGGGGTCATCAGAGAGATCAGGCCATCAGCATCTGCGTCACTGTTTTTATGCGCCCGGTCGATCAGGTAGGCCCCCCAGAATGTGAAGGCGCGCGCGCCTTCGACAAATGATTTCTGGTCCATCAGGTTACGACGAATGTCAGGATGGACGATCAATGGGTCGGCAGGGCCGTCAGGGTTTTTGGCACCCGTCACGTCACGCCCTTGCAGACGGTCATTGGCATAGGCGACTGCGTTCTGATAGGCGCTTTCGGCTTGGGCATAGCCTTGCAGGCCAACGCCCAGACGGGCCTCGTTCATCATGGTGAACATGGCGCGCATGCCTTTGTGTTCGTCACCAATCAGGAAACCGGTGGCCTCATCATAGTTCATCACACAGGTTGAATTCCCGTGGATGCCCATTTTTTCCTCAATGCTGCCAACCGATACGCCATTGCGCTGACCCAGTGACCCATCATCATTGACCATGAATTTGGGCACGATGAAGAGAGAGACACCCTTGATGCCTTCGGGCCCGCCTTCAATTTTGGCAAGCACGAGATGGATAATGTTATCGGCCATGTCGTGTTCGCCGGCCGAGATAAAGATTTTCTGGCCAGAGATTTTGTAAGACCCATCCGCCTGCGGGGCGGCCTTGGTCCGCATCAGGCCCAGATCGGTGCCGCAATGCGGTTCTGTCAGGTTCATGGTGCCGGTCCATTCGCAAGACACCATCTTGGGCAGATATTTCTGTTTCTGCTCTTCGGACCCGTGGGCATGGATTGCCGAATAGGCGCCGTGGGTCAGGCCCTGATACATGTTGAACGCCATGTTGGCGGACACGAAAGGTTCCTGTGCAGCGGTATGCATCACGTAAGGCAGGCCTTGCCCGCCATATTCAGGGTCGCAATCCATGGCGGTCCAGCCGCCTTCTTTCATCTGCTCGAAAGCGTCCTTGAAACCGGTTGGTGTACGCACAACACCATTTTCAAGCACGCAGCCCTCGGTGTCGCCCACAACATTCAGGGGATGCAACACTTCGGACGCGATCCGCCCTGCCTCTTCAACAACGGCACTTGTGAAATCACGGTCAAGATCATCGAAACCTTCGATATCCTGTTCGCTGACCTTCAGCAGGTCATGCAAAACGAACTGGATGTCTTTCGTTGGTGCGTTGTAGATTGGCATGTGGTGTCTCTCCTCAGGTCGTAAGTGGTCGTCGCGGAGGGTTAGGCCGCGACTGATTTATCTTTATTCAGCTGGTTGAGCTTTTCAGCGCCCCAGACCATCTGTTCTTTCAGCTCGCCAATCGCTTCGTCGAGTTCAGCTTTCTGTGCTTCCATGTCAGCCAGGTGACGCTGGGCCAGTTCATAGGTCTTTGACAGCTGCGCCTCTTGCCCGTCATCCATGTGATACAGGTCCAGCAATTGGCGGATTTCTTCCAGGCTGAAACCAAAGCGCTTGCCGCGCAGGATCAGTTTCAGGCGGGCCCGGTCGCGTTTTGTGAACAGACGCTTTTGACCTTCACGGATTGGGAACAGCAGTTCCTTGGCTTCGTAGAACCGAAGCGTCCGGGGGGTCACATCAAAAGCATCACACATTTCGCGGATATTCATTGTCTCAATCGTCATCAATTCATTCCTCATGCGGGGTTTCAATGCCTCGCACTTGCGGAGTCGTGGATCACCATACAAGCAAAGCTGACGTTAACGTAAACGGAACGTGGCGTCATTTGCCGGTTGACGAAAGGTCAGCAAAAGTGACGCAGGGGCAGGCGCAATTAAAAAACTGGGAAAAACTGGACGGAGTTCCCCGTAAACCTTAAAAATAAGGATATTGGCGCAGTGCTGAAGCAGGGCATTCGGCCATTTGGAGTCGTTATTGCTGTTTTTAAGATGACTTATGGGGCCGTTTTTCACCGTATTGTGAGCATCCCTTACCGATCTAGGTCACTCATAGCTAATGAACGCCCGTCGCCCGTCAGACAGATACAGACGCCAACCTTCTTCGATCTGTTCAACCTGATCAAGCCAGCTGTAGTGGCTCACGGTCTGCGGCATGTCCTCGGGGCGCATCAGGTCGGATAGTGAGAGATGTTGTGCTCCGCCCCCTGTATCGTCCTGCCAATATACAGTTGCCACAGTTTGATCGGGGTCCTGTGAACCGATCAGATTGCCGCCCGGGCCAAGGACAAGCATTGATTGATTGGAAGGCGCCACCCAATACCGCCGCGTCCAGACAGGGATTGTCCATTCCGAAAAGCTGTTACCGTCCACCGGCGATATTGTTGTGGTGCCCGCAGTGACATCGCCACGGATCGCCGCGCCGTTGATGGTCGTTTCGAAATCAGTTGGTGGCGCAAGCGGCGTATCTGCCAAGGCGGGTGCCGCCAGAACGCAGAACAGCAAGGCGGCGCGGATCATCCCAAGGATTTGACCGTGTCGTCGCGTAGTGACTGCAACTCGGCCATGGTTTCTTCCAGCTGTTTTTTCTGCTCGGCCAGTTCGACCATCTGTTTGTCAGCCAGAGCAATCCATTCGCGCATCTGGACGTCGGTGCCTTCGTTTTCGTAGATCATCAGCCATTGTCTGATATCCTCAAGCGCGAAACCAAATCGTCGTCCCCGCAGGATAAGCGTCATCCGGGCGAGTTCCTTGGGGCCGTAGAAGCGCGATCGGCCCTCCTTTTCGGGTGTCAGTAACTCGATATATTCATAGTAACGTAGCGTGCGCGGCGTGACGTCGAATTCCGCGCACATCTCTTTGAATGTCAGTTGTTTTTCGGACATCGCGATCTCCCTATCCTTACCGTAGCGTTAAGACTTCTGCGGTTCAACGATGGAAACAACCTGCGAATGAATACGCAGCGCTTAGGAATGGGGTTGCGGTCAGGGCGTGACGTGACAAGTTGTGCCTGCGTCGCCGTGAAAGGAAAAATCGAGCCTATGCCAGAGCAACAAAAACAACGTCGCGAGATGTTGGCGCGTCAGTTCATCGAGGCGATACCACATGCGCGGGCCTTGGGGATGGCTTTGACCGAGGTCGGCGATGGCCACGCAGAGATTACGATGGACTACGATGCGCGTTTCATCGGTGATCCGGAAACCGGTGTTATTCATGGCGGCGCTGTTTCGGCCCTGATGGACACTTGCGGTGGTGCGGCCGTGATGGCCCACCCGGCTGCGACAATATCGACGGCCACATTGGGCTTGCGCATTGACTACATGCGTGCCGCCACACCAGGGCAGCACATAACGGCGCGGGCGGAGTGTTATCATGTCACCCGTTCGGTTGCTTTCGTGCGGGCAACGGCGGTGGATGAAGATGCCGATCACCCGGTGGCCACGGCGACCGGCACTTTCACAATCGAAAGGCCGAAGGCATGAATAATCGACCTGAGCCCGTGCAGGTGATCAAGCAACGCCGTGATGCGACATTGCAAAAGCTGGTGGCCGGCGTGCCCTATATGCAGTTTCTGGGTATTTATATTGACAGGCGGGGGGACGAGTTGACCGCGGTTCTGCCTTTTGATGACGCCCTGATCGGCAATCCGATGCTGCCTGCGATCCATGGCGGTGTCACAGCGGCCTTTCTGGAAGTAACCGCAATTATCGAACTCAGTTGGGCTATGATCTGGGAAGATATGGAAGCCGGTAAGGTGACCGAGGATGCCCCTAGGATCTTGTTGCCCAGGACAATCGATTTCACCTTGGATTACCTGCGCACTGGTCTGCCGCGCGATGCCTATGCCCGCGCAAGGGTGAACCGGTCGGGCCGTCGGTATGCATCGGTCCATGTAGAGGCGTGGCAGGACAATCGCAGCCGTTTGTTTGCGCAGGCGACCGGGCATTTCCTGATGCCCGCCCGTGATGGATAATGCCGCGTCACTGACCCATCGCCGGGTTCTGGCGATTGCCACGCCGATTGTAATCTCAAATGCCACCGTCCCGATCCTTGGGATCGTCGATACCGGTGTAGTCGGGCAGTTGGGTGAGGCTGCCCCTATTGGTGCCGTCGGCATCGGTGCGGTGATCCTTTCGGCGATCTATTGGATTTTTGGGTTCTTGCGGATGGGCACAACGGGCCTGACCTCCCAAGCCAGCGGCGCCCGCGATACCGACGAGGTTCAGGCGCTGCTGTCGCGCGCCTTGCTGATTGGGTTTGCTGCTGGGGTCGTCATTATCATGACGCAGGTATTGCTGTTTCGCGGTGCTTTCCTGATCTCACCCGCCAGTGCAGAGGTTGAGGGGTTGGCGCGCGACTATATGGCGATCCGCGTTTGGTCCGCTCCGGCCACAATTGCCCTCTACGGGATTACCGGGTGGTTGATCGCGCTGGAGCGCACCAAAGCGGTTTTGGCCATTCAGGTGCTGATGAATGGTGGCAATATCATCCTTGATCTTGTGTTTGTGCTGGGCTTTGATTGGGGGGTGCAGGGCGTGGCATGGGCCACATTCATCGCTGAATGGTCCGGCGCGGGGCTTGGCCTGTGGCTGTGCCGTGATGCGTTTCAGGGGCAGGCCTGGCGCAGCCCGTTGCTGGTGTTCGATATGGCCCGGATCAAGCATATGGCGGTGGTGAATACCGATATCCTGATCCGGTCGGTTTTGCTGCAAGCGATTTTTGTCAGTTTTCTGTTCTACGGGGCTGATTTCGGTGATGTCCAATTGGCGGCCAATCAAATCCTGCTGCAATTTCTGCATGTCACGGCCTATGCGCTGGATGGCTTCGCATTTGCCGCAGAGGCGCTGGTCGGGCAGGCCATGGGATCACGGGCAAGGCAGGTTTTGCGTCGTGCTGCACTGCTATCAAGCGTTTGGGGCGGGGCGATCTGCATCGTGTTGGCGGTATGTTTTGCGTTGTTCGGACCGGTGGTGATCGACCTCATGGCCAAATCGGCAGAGGTGCAATCCGTCGCGCGGATCTATCTGCCCTATATGGTGGCCGCCCCCATTGTTGGTGTGGCGGCATGGATGCTGGATGGCATATTCATCGGGGCCACGCGGACGCAAGATATGCGTAACATGATGATCCTGTCTGCGATCATCTATTTCGCCTCGGTGATCCCGCTAATGGCCTATTTCGGCAATCACGGTCTGTGGCTGGGGCTCTTGATCAGCTTTGTGGCGCGTGGGGCAAGTTTGGCGTGGAAATACCCCGCGCTTGAGGCGCAGGCGGATCAAAAACGATCAGGCCCAGTCACCGCGCCTTGATCCGACCGCATCAGCAACCGTGGCGAAACCATCGCGGGTCAGCAATGCATCAAGTCCCTTTGCAATATCGGTCGCCAGGGAAATCCCGCGAAAGACGAGAGCTGTGTAAAGCTGCACCGCAGAGGCCCCGGCGCAAATCTTTGCATAGGCCTGTTCTGCGCTGCCAACCCCGCCGACCCCGATGATGGGCAGATCGGTTAGTCCGGCCAGTTGCGCCAACACCTGCGTCGATTTTTCAAACAAGGGTTGGCCGGACAGGCCGCCAGCCTCAGTCTGATGTGGGCCATGTAGCCCATCACGGTCCAATGTTGTGTTCGTGGCGATAATCGCGGCGATGCCAGAGCTGTTGGCGACCTCGGCCAGCTCTGCAATTTCGTCAGTGTTCAGATCGGGCGCGATTTTTAGAAAAACGGGGACCGGTTTGTGCAAACCATCCCGCGCCTCCATCACGCCGGTCAAAAGCGAGGATAGCGCGGCCCTGCCTTGTAGATCGCGCAGCTTTTCTGTGTTGGGTGACGAGACATTGACCGTGGCAAAATCCACAAATGGTCCACAGCGCGTCAACACGGTTGCAAAATCCTGCGCCTTGTCGGTGCTGTCCTTGTTGGCCCCCAGGTTCAGCCCAGTTACGCGGCCAGTGGGACGCTGTGCCAGACGATCCGCAATCGCGTCCATACCATCATTATTGAACCCGAAACGGTTAATCGCGGCCTGATCTTGTGTCAGGCGGAACAGTCGTGGTTTGGGATTTCCGGGTTGCGGTCGGGGGGTTGCGGCGCCGACTTCCAGAAAACCGAATCCGGTTCGACTGAGCGCCGCGAGTGCGGTTGCGTTCTTGTCGAAACCAGCGGCCAGCCCAACGGGGTTGGGCAGGTCCAGACCCGCAACCTGCGTGCGCAGGCGATCTGTCCTGAAGGGGCCGCTGCTGGGTCCCAGCCCTGCGTTTAACGCACGTAACGCGAGCCCATGCGCCTTTTCGGGATCAACCCGATGCAGTGCCGCCAGCCCAAGCTTTTCCAGCATGTTCATCCCAGATCAGGAAACTGATGTGCGCCGTCAATGATGGGCAGTGGCTTGTGCCACGCCACATCCGCCATGCGCAATTGACGATAAAGATGCGGAAAAAGGGTGCCGCCACGGGATGCTTCCCATTTCAGGTCGCTTAGCCCATCAGTCTCCACCGCGACCAAAACAAGATCGTGTTCATCCTGAAAGTAAAGCGATGCAGTTTTCTGCACCGTGTCAGCGCCGGAGAAATGGACATAGCCGTCAGCCACATCTATGGGCGCGCCATCTGTTGCCCCGTTAGTCTGCAATGTGGCCCATTCGGAGGCGCGGAATATCTTGTAGATCAGCATAGCCATCTCATGACCCCTGCAAAAAAAATGGTCAACCGCCTGTGGCGTGCAAAGTTTGCGTAAGGTCAGCTTTTAGCTGTTTGACTCTGCGCAGGGGCAACGCCAAGCTATCGCCATAGCAACAGGGGGAATCCAAATGATTTCGCGAATTCTGACCACAACCTGCGCCTTGGCGCTTGCGGCAGGAACGGCATCTGCCGAGTATTCTTTGACAATTCTGCACACCAATGACTTCCACGCACGGTTTGAACCGATCAGCAAATATGACGGTCCATGCTCTGCTGAGGATAATGATGCGGGCGAATGTTTTGGCGGGACGGCCCGTTTGATCACGGCCGTGGAAGAGGCCCGCGCGCGCAGCAATAATAGCATCCTTGTCGATGGCGGGGACCAGTTTCAGGGCACCCTGTTCTACACCTATTACAAGGGGGCGATGGCGGCTGAGTTCATGAACCAGCTGGGTTATGACGGCATGACCGTGGGCAACCACGAATTCGACGATGGTCCCGAGGTTCTACGCGGCTTCATGGATGCGGTTGAGTTCCCGGTCCTGATGTCGAACGCCGATGTCTCGGGTGAGCCGCTGCTGGCTGACGTGCTGATGAAATCGACCGTGATCGAACGCGGCGGTGAAAAGATCGGCATGATCGGTCTGACGCCGCAAGATACAGATGAACTGGCAAGCCCCGGCGACAACATCACCTTTACTGACCCGTCAGGTGCGGTGCAGTCAGAGGTCGATAAGCTGACAGCTGACGGCGTGAACAAGATCATCGTCCTGTCGCATTCCGGCTATGGCGTTGATCAGGCGGTTGCCGCGAACACCACAGGTGTTGACGTCATCGTTGGTGGCCATTCGAACACGTTGCTGGGTGACAGTGACCGTGCATCCGGCCCTTATCCAACCATGGTCGGCGACACAGCCATCGTGCAGGCCTACGCTTATGGCAAATTCCTGGGTGAGTTGAATATCACGTTCGATGATGCTGGTGTCATTACCGAAGCCAACGGCGCACCGATCCTGATTGACGGTGCCGTGGGCGAGAACGAGGGCGCTAAAGCCCGCATCGCTGAGCTGGCCGCCCCGCTTGATGAGATTCGTAACAAGGTCGTGGCCGAAACCGCATCCGAGATTGTTGGCGTCCGCGAGGAATGCCGTGCGGTGGAATGTGCCATGGGTAACCTGATCGCCGATGCGATGCTGGAGCGGGTCAAGGATCAGGGTATTCAGGTTGCGATCCAAAACGGTGGCGGTATCCGGGCGTCGATTGACGCGGGCGAGGTCACCATGGGCGAAGTCTATACCGTACTGCCTTTCCAAAACACGCTGTCCACTTTTGAAGTCACAGGCGACGTTCTGCTGGCTGCGTTGGAAAACGGTGTCAGCCAGATCGAAGAGGGCGCAGGTCGCTTCCCACAGGTGGCAGGCATGACCTTTACGGTTGATCCGGCGGCAGAGGCTGGTTCGCGGATTTCGGATGTGAAAATCGGCGGTGCCGATCTTGATCCTGCCACGACCTATGGCGTCGTCTCCAACAACTATGTCCGCAACGGCGGTGATGGCTACGCGATGTTCAAAGATGCGGCCAACGCCTATGATTTTGGCCCAGATCTGGCTGATGTGACGGCAGAGTTTATCGCCGCCAGCAGCCCGTTCACGCCGTATAAGGATGGCCGGATCACTGTGAAGTAAGCCGGTTTTTTATTGAGGGCGCGCGGCGGGATGTCGCGGCGCGCCCTTTTTTGTGGGCACTCGCATGACCTGTGTGGCATCCCCCGACCCGAAAACGCCGCGCGGGGTTTCCATTGGCCGGCGTTAAGTCTGCTTTGACATGGACATGTTCCATGGAGTTTGACTTAATACTTTTACAAGATCGGTGTCTTTGACGGCATATCGATCATCCAGAGAAGGAAAACCACATGAAATATTCGTTGGTCTCATCGTTTGTTGTTGCGTCACTATTGACGGCCCATACAGCGCAGGCTGAAACGCTTAGATTGCTGACATGGGGCGGCTACGCACCCGAAGAGGTCATTGCAAAGTTCGAGGCTGAAACCGGCCATACCGTCGAAGTTACGACATCCAACAATGAAGAGATGATCGCAAAACTGCGCGCCACAAATGGCGGCGGCTTTGATCTGGCCCAGCCCAGCCAGGACCGGATCACCAGCGCGCAGGAAGAATTCGGTATTTATAAGCCGATCGATATGTCCCGTGTGAACGCCGATCTGTTCATCCCGTCGATGCTAAGCGCGACTGCCGGGAATACCACATTCGACGGCGATGTTTACGGTCTGCCACATGTCTGGGGCACCAGTGGTCTTGTTGTGAATACGGCCATGGCGGGTGACGTGCAGGACTATACCGACCTTTGTGATGCGTCAGTGGCTGGCAAGGTGTCCTATCGCCTGAAGCGTCCGACACTGATCGGCTTTGCCTACTCCATGGGTCTTGACCCGTTCGCAGCCTATGGCGACGCAGATGCCTATCAGGGCATTCTGGATCAGGTCGAAGCCAAGCTGACCGAATGCAAACCCAATGTGAAAACCTATTGGGGTGGTGGTGATGAGATCAAGAACCTGCTGCGGTCGGGTGAGGTTGTCGCCTCTATGGCTTGGGACACAGGCGGCTGGCAGTTGAATGCGGACAATCCCGATATCACCTTTGTCGCGCCAGAGGCCGGCGCGCTGGGTTGGATCGATACATTCGTGCTGCCTGCGCGCGGCCGTGCAGATGATGCCGCTTATGATTGGATCAACTTTGTCATGCAGCCTGAGATTGCGGCGATGATCACCAATACAGCTGGCAATTTCACCGCTGCCGTTGATGGTGATGCGGGCGTCAGCGCTGATCTGAAAGCACGCTATCAGGGCAGCTTTGATCAGACAGCCATCGACAACATCAAGTGGTATCCACCAGTGCCTGCCGGGCTGGAAGCGCTGGAAGGTGCGACCCTGGACCGGATCAACGCCGCCAACTAAGGCGACAAACATTCCTGAAGGGGGCACCACAGGGTGCCCTTTTTCATCTTAAGAGGTTGTAATTTGACCCACCCCAATCCTGACCTTGAATGCCGTGATCTGACCAAGGATTTTGATGCATTCCGTGCCGTCGATCATATCAGCTTTGATGTGCCGCAAGGCTCTTTCTTTTCCATTCTGGGTCCGTCTGGCTGCGGCAAGACAACCCTGTTGCGGATGATTGCAGGCTTTCAGTCGCCGACCAGCGGTGATCTGCGGATCAAAGGCAAATCGATGATTGGTGTGCCTCCGAACAAGCGCCCGGTGTCGATGGTGTTCCAACACCTGGCGCTGTTTCCGACGATGAATATCGGTGACAACGTTGGTTTTGGCCTGCGTCAACGCGGTGTCAACAAGGCCGAGATCAAGACACGGGTTGAACAGGTGTTGGATCGTGTCGGGTTGCCGCATGTGTCCGAACGCCGGGTTGATCAGCTGTCTGGCGGTCAAAAACAGCGCGTGGCGATTGCCCGTTGCATGGTGCTGGAACCCGATGTGCTGTTGCTGGATGAACCGCTGGGCGCGCTTGATCTGAAGCTGCGCGAGCATATGAAGATCGAGTTGAAATCGCTGCAACATGCCTTCAACACCACCTTCGTCTACATCACTCACGACCAGTCAGAGGCACTGGTGATGAGCGATAATATCGCGGTGATGAGTAATGGCCGGTTTGAACAGATCGGATCGCCGCATGACGTCTATCACCGCCCGGATACGGCCTTCGTCGCAGGGTTTGTGGGGGACGCCAATAAGATCGACGCCAAGGTCACGGAAGTGAATAGCGCGATGCTGACGCTGGCCACCGAGACGGGCAGCGAAATGAAGGTTGAGGCGGCGGGTACGGGCCTGTCTGTCGGGCAACCCGCGCAAGTCTTCCTGCGGCCAGAAGCGATTGCGCTGGGCGCGCTGGATGCTGGAGCCGAGAGCGGCGCGAATACCAGCCAAGGTACCGTCGAAACCGTGTTTTTCAACGGGGCGAACAGTACGGTCACCGTCAAGGACGGGGCAGGGCATCTGGTGAAGGTTGCGATGCCCCAAACCGGTGACTTTGCGACCTTGAAAAAGGGGGATGCGATCAGCACCTGTTGGCTTCCCAAACAGGCGCGTTGCTATGCTGTGTCGGGGAATGCGTGATGGTTTCTGACCGGTCCCGATTGGGGTTTTACCTGTTACTGGCACCGATCCTGTTGTGGTTGGTCGTGCTGATCATCCTGCCGCATATTGGCCTGTTTCTGGTGTCGATTAGCGAAAAGATCGGCCCAAGGGAATATGAAACCGGGTTCGACAACTATGCGGTATTCTTTACCGAACCGCTTTATTGGCGGACATTTGCGCGAACCGCGATCATGTCGATCATGACCACGGCCTTGACCCTGATCCTGGGGTTTCCGATTGCCTACTACATTGCAAAGTTGACCCGTGGACGCACCAAAACCACGCTTTTCCTAATGTGCATGATCCCGTTTTGGGTATCGGAACTGGTGCGCACATTCGGCTGGATGATCCTGTTGCGCGAAACCGGGGTGATTTCAAATACGTTGCAATATCTGGGGTTGGTGAATGGGCCAATTGAGATGCTTTATAACGATGCGGCGATCATGGTCGGGCTTGTTTATACCTCGATCCTGTTCATGGTTGTGCCACTGGTCACCACGTTGGATAGCCTTGATGATAGCCTGATCGAGGCGGGGTATGATCTGGGCGGAACGAGCACCTCGATCATGCGCGAAATTGTCATACCGCACGCGATGCCGGGCATCGTGTCGGGTTGTATTGTGGTTTTCATGCTGTCGCTGGGCAATTACCTGACGCCGATCCTGCTGGGAGGCAAGGACAGCCTGTGGTTCACCGGGATGATCTATACCCAGTTCATTACGCGATTTAACTGGGAGCTTGGGTCAGCCTTTGGCTTTTTGCTTTTGGCGCTGTCGTCGCTGGTGGTGTTCCTTGGACTGAAGTTTTCAGGGCAATCCCTCTCTGAAACGATGGGGCGCCCATGATCCCGACCGTTCCCCAGCCCGCCTTCGCCAAGTGGTGCTATCGCGCCTATGTAACAGCGTTCTTTATCTATCTCGCGCTGCCACTAACCGTTGTCTGCGTCTTTGCCTTCAACAACAGCGTCTTTCCATCCTTGCCGTGGGAAGGTTTCACGCTCGCGTGGTTCTTTGGAACCGAGGCGCCGTTTATTGGTGTTTTTAATGAATGGTCAATCATGCGGTCGATTGGCACATCGGCCTTTGTGGCATTCTGGGTATCCGCTTTTGCGGTCACCGTCGGGACATGTAATGCGTTCCTGTTTGTGCGGCATGACTTCCGGGGTAAAGCGCTGCTTTACATGCTTATGTTACTACCGCTGATCATTCCGGGGGTGATCTTGGGCATTTCGATCTTGGTCTTCTCAAGCTCTGTTGCGAACACTTTGGAGGATGCGACAGGGCTGTGGTTCGACGGGCTGCGCCCGGGTTTGATCCTGGTCATCCTAGGGCAGTTTTCATTTATCACCACCTTTGCGACCTTGGTCATCTCCGCCCGATTGCAAAAATTCGATCCCAGTTTGGAAGAGGCGGCACTGAACCTAGGGGCCAGCAAGATCGGCGCGATCCGCCAAATCACGCTGCCGTTTCTGCTACCGGCTATCGTGGCCTCGGCAGTTGTATCGGTCCTGATGAGCTTTGAGAATTTCAACACAACACTCATGCTGGTCGGATCCGACTCGCCGCTGACAATCACGATGTTTGACAAGCTCAAGCAGGGGTCGACGCCTGTCCTGAACGCCGTATCGCTTTTGCTGATCATTATCTCGGCTGCCCTTGGGCTTCTATCGCTGCTGTTCCAGAACGCAAAACGGTGACTGGAGCAGAAGCAGATCAAGATAGCGAGGGTTACGCGTAAACCGGCGCGGGGTGTCACTAGTTTCAAGCTGAACGGATGGTGCTGTGAGAGAGGATTGAACTCTCGACCTCACCCTTACCAAGGGTGTGCTCTGCCACTGAGCTACCACAGCATCCGTGAGGCGGGGAATTAGCTGTAATTGTCGATTGTTGCAAGCCCTCTCTGGACGCTTTTTGCCCTTATTGCTAACAGGGGCAATATGAGTGACAGGCAAGAAAAAAGCAGCACGCGCAAATCAAAACCAAGCCGCGATGATCGGTTGAAAGCCGCATTGAAGACGAACATGGCCAAGCGCAAGGCCCAGAAAAAAGCCCGCAGCGATGCAGGCGATAAAAAAGAGAAAGAGTAGGCAGGCATGGATTCGATCGTGGTGAAGGGCGGCACAGCCCTGCAAGGAAAGATAAAGATTGCGGGCGCCAAGAACGCGGCACTGACCCTGATGCCCGCCACGTTGCTGTCTGAAGAGCCGCTGACGCTGACCAATGCGCCGCGCCTGTCTGACATTCAGACCATGACCGCCCTTTTGCAGTCATTGGGTGTTGAAGTGACATCGATGCAGGATGGCAAGGTGCAAGTGTTGTCATCCCATGCCATGACATCGACCACCGCTGACTACGAAATCGTGCGCAAGATGCGCGCCTCCAACCTTGTATTGGGACCGTTGCTGGCTCGTCATCACCAGGCGGTCGTGTCGTTGCCCGGCGGCTGCGCCATTGGTGCCCGTCCCATGGACATCCATGTGACCGCACTTGAGGCGATGGGAGCCGAGATTGAGCTGAAAGACGGTTATCTGCATGCAACAGCCAAGGGCGGATTGAAGGGCGCGCGTGTACCTTTGCGTTTCGCTTCGGTCGGCGCCACCGAAAACGTGCTAATGGCGGCCACATTGGCCAAAGATACAACGATCATCGAAAACGCGGCGCGTGAGCCTGAAATTGTTGACCTTGCCCATTGTTTGCGCCGCATGGGTGCGCAGATCGAAGGCGAAGGCACACCAACGATCACGATCGAAGGGGTGGACCGTCTGGGGGCTGCAACGCACCCGGTGGTCACCGACCGGATCGAATTGGGCACCTATATGCTGGCGCCTGTCTTTGCCGGTGGAGAGGTTGAATGCATCGGTGGGCGTCTTGATCTGGTCCAATCATTTGCCGAAAAACTGGATGCTGCCGGCGTCGCGGTGACTGAGACCGCCGACGGTCTGAAGGTGGCGCGCAAGAACGGGCGCCCGACTGCGGTGGATGTCACCACCGAAGTGTTCCCTGGATTTCCAACCGACCTGCAGGCCCAAATGATGGCCATGCTTTGCACCGCAAAAGGTACATCGGTTCTGGAAGAGAAAATCTTTGAAAACCGGTTCATGCATGCCCCCGAACTGATCCGCATGGGCGCGGATATTGAGGTGCAGGGCGGCACGGCCACAGTTCACGGTGTGGAACGGTTGAAAGGGGCGCCAGTGATGGCCACGGATTTGCGCGCCTCAGTTTCCTTGATCCTTGCCGGTTTGGCCGCCGAGGGTGAAACAGTCGTCAGCCGTGTCTACCACCTTGATCGCGGCTATGAGCATGTCGAAGAAAAACTAAGCGCCGTTGGTGCCAAGATTGAGCGGGTTGCCCGATCATGACTAATGATGCCCGATTTGAGGATGGTGCGGAGGCCCCGCTGCGGCTGAAGGCACTTGATGCTGACGATCTGGCAGTGATGTCATCCTTGACGCAAGACGCTGTATTTCCGGCCGCCCAACTGCGCTGGGACCGCAAGGCACGCCGTTTCGCCATGCTGTTGAACCGGTTCCGCTGGGAAATCGGGGCCAAAGCGGTACAAAAGGAACGCGTGCAGGCGGTTTTGGCCTTCGAAGATGTGATGCGGGTCCAAAGCCAGGGTGTCGATAAGACCGACCCTGAAATGGTTTATTCGCTGCTGGCCATCACCTATCAACCTGCCGATGATGGCGCGGGTCGGATCGAATTGACGCTCGCTGGGGACGGCGCGATTGCGTTAGATGTCGAAGCACTGGAAGTCGTTTTGCGTGACGTCACAAGGCCATATGTTGCCCCGTCTGGCAAAACCCCGTCCCATCCTGATTGATCGACACTCCCCCGGCATTGATGCCACCCCGGTGCCCCGCTATGTGGGGGCCTGAAGGAGTGTTCCATGCCACAGTTTCTATCGACAACCGAACCTGATTTCGAAGCCCGGTTTTCTGTGCTGCTGACTGCCAAGCGCGAGGACAGCCCTGATGTTGATCAGGTGGTCGCTGAGATTATTGCTGATGTTCGCTCCCGTGGCGATCAAGCCGTGCTGGAACTGACCCAGAAATTTGACCGTCTGAGCCTGACACCTGAAAGCATGCGCTTTACGCAGACGGAAATTGACGCCGAATGTACAAAAGTCAGTGCGGTGGATGAAGCCGCGCTAAGGCTCGCCGCTGATCGGATTCGCGGTTACCACGCACGCCAGATGCCAGCCGACCAGTCTTGGGTTGAGCCGGAAACAGGTGCGACGCTTGGCTGGCGTTGGACGCCAGTGTCAGCTGCTGGGCTTTACGTACCCGGCGGTCTTGCATCCTATCCATCATCCGTCCTGATGAATGCGATTCCCGCCAAAACAGCTGGGGTTGGCCGCTTGGCCATGGTGGTTCCAACGCCGGACGGGGTGACGAATCCACTTGTCTTGATGGCGGCAAAGATTGCGGGCGTTGATGAGGTTTACCGCATTGGTGGCGCGCAAGCGGTTGCGGCGTTGGCCTATGGCACCGCAACAATCGCGCCGGTCGACAAGATTACCGGCCCGGGCAACGCATTTGTTGCCGCTGCCAAGCGTCGGGTTTTTGGAAGGGTGGGCATCGACATGATCGCCGGGCCGTCCGAAATCCTTGTGATCGCGGATAAGGATAACAACCCCGACTGGATCGCACTGGATTTGCTAAGTCAGGCCGAACATGACGAAAGCGCGCAATCACTGCTGATCACCGATGATGCGGGCTTTGGTCAGGCCGTGGCCGACGCGGTCACCGCCCGTCTGCAAACCCTGCAACGGCGCGAGATCGCTGCTGCCAGTTGGCGCGATTTTGGGGCCGTTATCACTGTGGCAAATCTGGATGAGGCGGTTGCCCTATCTGACCGGATCGCGCCCGAACATCTTGAGATCTGTACGGGTGATGCCGACAGTTTGGTCACGAAGATCACCCATGCCGGGGCGATCTTTATCGGGGGTTGGACACCCGAGGCGATTGGTGACTACATTGGTGGTCCAAATCATGTCTTGCCGACGGCCCGGTCGGCGCGGTTTTCGAGCGGATTGTCAGTGATGGACTTTATCAAGCGCACTACTCTGTCGCGGATGACACCCGAGGCACTGGCCACCATCGGCCCAGCCGCCGAAAAATTGGCCCAATCCGAAGGGCTTGAAGCACATGGTCTGTCCGTGCGCGCGCGTCTGGATCAGCTGAATAGTGGCGGATGACATGAGCAAGATCACCCATATCAGTATCGATGACCGCAACCTGCCACCGCCCACGCCGGAGATTGATCAGGAACGCAAGGTCGCGATGTTTGACCTGCTTGAGGATAACAGCTTTGCCATCCCGGTGCGGGATGGTCGGGCGGTGCCACCCGGCCCCTATCGTTTGGGCCTGTCGATCAAGGAACGGCGGCTGGTTTTTGATATCCAGCAGGAAGATGAAAGCCCGGCAGGTGAGTTTCATCTGTCGCTCGGCCCCTTCCGGCAAGTCGTCAAAGACTATTTCCAAATCTGCGAAAGCTATTTCAACGCAGTCAAGACGCTGCCCCCCAGCCAAATCGAGACCATCGATATGGCCCGCCGGGGTATCCACAATGAAGGTGCCCGCGTCCTGCAGGAACGGCTGGAAGGTAAGGCCGATGTGGATATCGATACGGCCCGTCGCCTTTTCACATTGATCTGTGTTCTGCATTTCGGGGGGTAATGTGGCAGACGGTAGCGCATATCAGCAACTTCCCCAATCAGTGCTGTTTTGCTGCGATCATAATTCCGTCCGGTCCCCGATGGCCGAAGGGATCATGAAAAAACTTTATGGAACAGAATGTTACATCCAATCTGCCGGTGTAAAAAGTGATCTGGAAATCGACGGGTTCGCCATAACAGTCTGTGCCGAAATCGGGGTTGAACTGTCACGGCACCGGTCGCGATCCTTTGACGAGATGGAAGACTGGGGCGATGACCTGTCGTCTTTTGATCTCGTGCTCGCATTGTCACCGGCCAGCCAACGCCGGGCGCTTGATCTGACCCAGTTCTATCATATCGATGTGGAATACTGGCCCATTTTGGACCCGACCGGGCTGGGTGACGCGCGCGATACGCGGCTCACCGCTTATCGCCAGACGCGCGATCAGATCACACAGCGACTGACAGAGCGTTTTGGACCAGCGCGAACGTAATCAGCCCTGTTTCGGACTCTGACAGTCGGCCCAACGTGTCATTTGTGATGTATATGCGGGTTAGGACTTGATATTTCGCCCATAGACGCTCATTTAAGCGGCGCGCAAAGGATTGCGCTGATTACGTGTAGGAGAACACATGGCCAAGGAAGAACTGCTCGAATTCCCCGGTGTCGTGAAGGAACTTCTGCCTAATGCGACGTTTCGGGTCGAGCTGGAAAACGGCCATGAGATTATCGCACATACGGCAGGCAAGATGCGCAAGAACCGCATCCGGGTTCTGGCAGGCGACAAGGTGCAGGTTGAAATGACGCCTTATGATCTGACCAAGGGTCGGATTAATTACCGCTTTAAGTAAAGTCCACGACGTGTTGTGCGTTGTCCAGGCAGGCGTTTGGCGCATCAGTCGATGCGTCCGACACCCGGTCTATCCATGACAACCAATGCGCCTGATCCCGGCTTGAAACTGATCCTCGGCTCCGGTTCGCCGCGCAGGCTGGAGTTGTTGGCGCAGATCGGTGTAACGCCAACCGCCATCCGCCCGCCCGATATTGACGAGGATGTGCGCAAAGGCGAACTTCCTCGCGACTATGTCAATCGGGTTGCCCGCGAAAAGGCCGAAGCGTCGGTGATCACGGATGATGAGGTCGTTCTTTGCGCCGATACAACGGTCGCTTTGGGCCGACGCATCATGGCAAAGCCCGCTGATGCAGAAGAGGCCGCAGCCTTTCTGCACGCGCTGTCCGGGCGTCGGCACAAAGTCATCACTGCGGTTGCCGTCAAACGTGCAGGTCAAATCTGGCAGAAAGACCTGCAAACGACCGTCGCCTTCAAACGAATGACGGATCAAGATGTGTACTGGTACCTGGCGACGGGTGACTGGCAGGGCAAGGCTGGCGGCTACGGCATCCAAGGACCGGCAAGCGCATTTGTGACCTGGCTCAACGGGTCTTTCCACGCTGTGATGGGCTTGCCTTTACCCGAAACCATTGGCCTGTTGACGGCGGCAGGTTACCCGGTTCGTGGAGATACCCAATGAAAGGTCGTTTGATCCTGTTGGACCACATTGGCACGGTTGAGGCCGCTTGCATCTTGGTCGATGGCAAGCTGGATGATTTGTTGATCGACACCAGCGATGCCCCCCGTCCGGGCGCGATTTTTCGTGGCATCTGCGACCGTCCCATCAAAGGGCAGGGTGGCATGATGCTGCGCTTGCCCGGCGGAGACACCGGGTTTCTGCGGCACGGTAAAGGGTTGCGACCTGGCCAGCCGTTGCTAGTGCAGGTCACAGGATATGCCGAAAGTGGCAAAGCAGTCCCTGTAACGGACCGGGTCCTGTTCAAAAGCCGCTATGCCATTGTCACGCCTGGGAAACCCGGAACCAATATTTCGCGTCAGATCACCGATGACGACACGCGCGATACGCTGTTGGCCACCGCGCATGAGGCTTATGACGGGCCGCATGGGCTGATCTTGCGGTCATCCTGCGATGGGGCTGATGCGGCAGAGATTGCGGATGATATCGCGGCCATGGCCGCTTTGTCCGACGCCGTTCTGGCCGATGCTGAAGGAACGCAACCCGAAGCCCTGACCGAAGGTGATGGTCCGCATGCGCTTGCCTGGCGGGATTGGCATCTGTCGGCGCAGGTGGTTACCGATGCGGGTTGTTTTGAAGATCACGACGTGCTGGACCAGATTGGTGATCTGGCCAACGCGCTGGTGCCCTTGGGTGAGGCCAACATGTATGTCGAACCAACCCGCGCATTGGTCGCGGTCGATGTCAACACAGGCAACGATACATCACCTGCCGCCGCCCTAAAGGCCAATCTAGCCGCCTGCCGGGCTCTGCCGCGTGCCTTGCGGTTACGCGGGCTGGGCGGGCAGGTCACCGTCGATTTCGTGTCAATGTCCAAGGCGCATCGCAAACAGGTCGAACAATCACTGCGCGCGGCATTCAAGGCTGACGCGATCGAGACTTCACTGGTCGGTTGGACTCCAATGGGACTGTTCGAATTGCAGCGCAAACGCGAACGGCGCCCGCATTCTGCTGAGATGTTGAGGGACATTTAATGGTCTGCCCGATCTGCAAAAAACCAACAAATCCCGATCTCCGGCCCTTTTGCTCAAAGCGGTGTGCGGATGTGGACCTGGGCAAGTGGTTGACCGGCGGATACGCCATTCCTGCGGCTGACCTCCACGAAGGCGATGCACCGGAAAACGGTGGTCGCGATACGGGATTCGCGAAACCACATTAGGTCCGCATTTCGGGCTGGACAGCCCTCGCGACCACGTCTAGAACGCGCGTACCCAACGGCACATGCCGTCCCGATGCCCGGGTAGCTCAGGGGTAGAGCAGTGGATTGAAAATCCTCGTGTCGGTGGTTCGATTCCGCCCCCGGGCACCATTTAACTCTCTGATATGATTGAGTTTACCGCTCATATTTGATCCTCACTTTGGCCAGGTTTGACGCTTTTCTGCGAAGGTTTGACAATCTTCGCGCGTCTTTCGTTTTCTTTTTCCAGTGTCGCCATGGTTTCGCGGTTCTTTTCCGCAAGGTTTGCCGAGCGGGAATAGTGCCGCGCCATGGAAGGTGTCTTCTGTCCCAGAAGGTCGGCGATGCGACGTTCATCGAGGCCGGCTTCGCGAAGTGTGGTGGCTACCGTGTGGCGCAAGACCTTTGAGAGTTAGGCCAGGCGCGATCAGTCCTTCCTCCTCAAGCTTGATCTTGAAACGGTGCCAAACCGTTGAAAAGCCATTGTAAGTCCACGCCTCACCGCGTGAGCTGGCAAGAATCGTTTCGGCCTCATGATCGGGAAACAAGTCTAACGCCGCCTGCAAAGTGGGGCTGATTGGGATTGCGACTTCTTCGCCCGTCTTGCCGCGTACGCCCCAGATCGTATCTTCGTCGATCTGATCCTTGCGCAATTTGAGCGCGTCTGTTGGATCAAGACCAGTGTTCATCATCAGAGCAAGGGCCACACGCACATGCGGCTTTGCGGGGGGCAGGACGATATCTCGTTCTTCTATGCTCCATGGCCTGTTCGCGTAAGCTTGATCACGCGGGCGGCGCTTGGGTATCACGTCTTTGGCGTAGTTGGCAGTTATCAAGCCCTTGTGGATGTTGTAGCGGAAAACTTCGCTCAGCAGTGTGCGGACCATGTTTGCGCGACGCCAGCCAATTTTCTTTGCGGCCTTGTCATGGATGCCTGAAACGAGTGGGGTGTCGATCACGTGGATGGACGTGCCTTTGATCGGCTCAAGGAAATCAGCGCATTTGCGGTAATCGCGACGAGTGGCTTCGGCGAGGTTCTGAAAGTGTTCGGTTTCGAAATACGTCTGAATGAGTGCGCCAAGAGTACCAGCTTTAGGTGCCTTCGCCTTTTGGCCCTCCGCAATGGCACGGATCGTTTCGCACTCTGCAAAGAACTCCGCAGAACCGACTGGGGACTTCTCAATGTCGATCTTGTGGCCAGTGGCGCGGTGGTAGCACCGCAACTTTCCATGCCGGTCCTTGAAAATCTTGAACCCTTTAACGCGCACTTGGGTCATCAGAGGCGGCCCAGGATGTCATCCCCCGCTTCGGTCACCGCGCCGGATTTCACACCGTCGATCCATAGGTCGATGTCTTTGCGATCCCAAAGCAGCGTGCCCTCCTTCAATTCAACTGGGCGCACGGGGCAACCCGCACAATTCCTTTGCTGAGACCTCGCAGGCCGTCACCAACCGCTCTACGCAGGCGAGCAAGTCGCGTTCTAAGGCTGTCAGGGGTTTCGTCATCTAATTCTCCTCGATCTTGATGCAGGTCAGTGACCTGCCACCCAGCGTGCAGGTTCTCAGCCGCGTCTTGGTCGGGTCCAGCACCAGCCATGTCCCGTCCTCCCTGTCGATCCGAGTCAGACCCATGTCCGTTAGTTCCGAGCTCGCCAGCATCAACGTCCAAAGCAAGCTCGCGGCCATCATCGAGACGATCCCTGCCAAGAGTGTCCCCGTGATCAGCCAGGGCGAGATCGTCAGCCAGCTCTTGTTCTGTCGCAAAAAGGTGCGGGCATGGGCACTGACCCGAGACCAGACGTCCGACGATCCCATATTGGCTGCGTCGGATATCTACGTGCCGTAATACTTCGAGCTGAATTTGTAGAACGCGCCATGCTGAGGCCATGTTTGCGGCAAGTCTCAGCCGTAGGCATTACCGTTTATTGCTCCTTGATCTCCCAACAATTGGGCATCGGCGAAACGGCCCCTCCGCATTCGTCTGCTTCTTCAAGGTCGAGCAAACTCCGCATCAGCACGACGGGCGGTTCGGGTGGCAAGTCATGCTGCCAA
This sequence comes from uncultured Paracoccaceae bacterium, assembly GCA_947500135.1. Taxonomy (GTDB): domain Bacteria; phylum Pseudomonadota; class Alphaproteobacteria; order Rhodobacterales; family Rhodobacteraceae; genus Yoonia. The sequence goes on along the minus strand of CANMQX010000006.1, from coordinate 178,903 downwards.
GCAGAAGGGGAGTTCAAAGCGACTCATGAACAGGCACGGAAAGTCAGAAAGAGCGAAACAAACCAATCAGCGCTTAGGGAACCCAAAAAAGGATTGACCAAACCTAATCGCCGGATGTTTTGCGCGGCCAAATAGGTCAAAAGGATCGTCATATAGCCGCTGAGCGTTTCTCTTGTTCAGAAACGGCCCCACAAACATCAAGTAAAGTGGATACATTGCCGCGCGCCTTGGTGGTAATCTATGCTCAGGCGGTGTAGGTTCCACTTGTTGGCGAACATTAGTCGGTTTTGGGCTACTTGAGATTTGGCGCTGCTGCGTACCCGGAATTCGGTCTGCATAAAAAAAACTTAGATCCTCCTTTCTCGTCGGATTACCGAGTGAGTCTCGAAAACTAAAAGGAAAAACAGTCGCGACATCAGTGACTTCGTCGTACAGCAAATGACACCTGCCGAAAAACATCAAATGGTCCAATCCCCATTTCTTCATGAATACATTTAGCGTTTTCAGTTTGGGAAGTTCGTCTTCGAGCGAAATGTCGTTCTTGAGCCTGTGAGAGGTCATCTGATCGAAATGCACCGCTCGCATTTTGGGCTTGCCGCTCATTTGCAGGTAAAAGTCGAAATAGGACTGCATACCATCCAAACCTTCATCCCATACTACTTGTTCCTGCCTCAGACGGCCAACATCGCAAAAAGTGAATGTGGACAGGGTATCGCACTCTCGGTATGTGCCTGCCTTCCATGAATAACGCCCCTCAAGGAAGTACTCGATAGGTGAGAGGATAAGAGAGTTCTTATCAGAACCGCGAAGCGAAAGGCTGGCATTTTCCCAATACGCATTGGCATTGCCTACGTCCTTCGGTAATATGCGCCCACCTACGATCGCGATTTCGTCGTTAGACTGAATCAGCTGTTTGGCATTCTTTATTTGCAAATACGACGTCGGCACGACGCCTTCATCAACAGTTAAAAGGTAGTCCGACGTAGTGTTCTCCAGCGCCCTTGCGTTGAGCGCGCCAGTATTCGCATCGTCTCCAACGAACTCAAGTCGGCATTCTGATATCCGAGCGAAGTCACTAATGTAGCGATCACCGTCGAGCGCGCAGACAATACGAACAGAAGTCTCTTCACCAAATCGAGCTCGAATAATATTGACAGTATCGCGTAGGAGGGGAGTATCGCCCCATGATCGAATAATCACTTCGAGGTTAGTATTTGGATACTTCGAAACATCCATCGAACGGTCTTCGGTTTGCGTCTTTTTTTTTCGCTTGCGAGATCCTGGGCGTTTGATTTGGTTTTCGTATCCAAATGTTTCAAAGTCTTCAGCAAAAACAGATACAAACTTTTCTTCCAATTCTGGATTAAAAAAGTCGGCGTAGTTTGTGATCTTGCCTGATGAATTTAGTTTTGTTCGAGACCACTCAAAATCTTCCGCACCGATCTCTTGAAAAACATGCTCCATATCCGCATCGAAATCTTCCACTCTGCCGATAAAGTCAAAGTCGATGAAATCATGATGTATCGATCTATTCTGATGATACCAATGGCGGTCCATCTGAAAAGGATCTTGCTCGCAGATATATCCAACAAAATCATTAAAGGATATATGATCATTTGGATTCACATCAACTTCAGCAAACCCCGTTTTCCAGGCCAATATTCGGGACCTATTTCTCAAAAATTCCATCGTTGATGATTGAATCAGATCATACTTTTCAGTTCCCAGCGCTTCAATGCGGTTTTTGTAACAGGAGATAGCTCTGCCAAATGGGTTTCTGACGAATGCAAAACGAAAAGTTCTGTCTCCAAACAGAACGCCTGCGGCTTCATCAGTCGAGATATCTTTAATACCGAGAAGGCCGGTTCTTTTTCGGTTGTGCGGGGAATCTGAGTAAGGTGCTTCACCGAGTTTATGCGCACGCAGGTTGGCCAACAGATGCTTTATCTTCGAACAGGCGTTTTTTGAGCAAGCGGCAAACATGGCATCATATTCTTTGCACCAAAGAACATCATTGGCGACAAGTCCTGGCCAGTGATTTCGCGAACTCATGCGAAACAAGACATTCTCCGCAGTAATAGTCATTTAAGATTCCCAACCTTTAACTTACGAAACCACGATGGATGTTGGTTGCGCACAAATTCACCATCGCGCACGATCCGATCTGATCGTTTGCCAAGAATTGTGAATGCCCTAAGACCCCACTTATTCATAAAATGAACTTGACCATCCAAACGTGAACGTTTCTTATTAAAACGCTGATTTACACGCCTATCGTGGTCGATTGACAGGGCATTCGTGAAGTACACACCAATTGCATGTTCGCTGAGGCGGATGCTAAAATAGAAGTCTTCATGCTCTCCCATAATCTTGATTTCATCATCCCATCTTATTCCGGCCTCACTGAAAACATAATCCTTATCAATCAGGCAAAAATTGTTAACCGTGTCTTGCGTCTGAAAATAGAATTTTTCATCAACAAAAAAGCGCCTTGAGAAGAGTTGCTCAGAGGGTACTAATACTGAGTGACTATCAGCGAGTTTTTCGCATTTAAGGATACTCTGATTGAACCCTGTATATTCCTTTTTTTTCAGCGTACCATCATCGTTATAGTAGTAGTTGTAGAAACGCCCACCTAATATTTTGATGTCACCATTATTATTGAATATATTCATTGCGATATCAAGTCTGGTATCTTTTGTGACGATAAAGTCGTCATCGGTCAGAAAAATGACTTTCTCTTTGACGTGTTTAACGAGGATATTTCGACTACTGGACAACCCTTCGTCGTCATCTACGTAGATGACGCTCGCATCGTATCGTTTTGCCATTCGTTGGTAAACGCCAGCAAGCTCTTCATCGCCTTGCGGTGCGAAGTAGATACGGGGCTGGTTTCCGAAATGCTGGCGAATAGATTTAAGAAAATTTTCACAACATTCCGGGCGGGCCATCGTTGTGAAGATGATCCCAATATCCGAAAGGCCATATTGCTGTGTGCGAGGTACAGTTTTTGGATACAGATTATAGCGTTCCAGTATTCCAGAACCTTCAAGTGATCTTCTAAAAATTTGCCCTAGGACCGTCTCGGACTGCAGTAGAGTACGCTTTGTATGAGATTTGGTCTCATTATTGAAAAGGCTGTGATATAACATCACGCAGTTTGTGTCGCCGCTTAACCGGCTATCGAGGCTGAATGCTGGGTCTATGCCTTGAAGAACTCCCGCTTCGGTAAAGTCAAATGGATGTATCAGGCTCTCAGCGTATTCATAAATGTTCTTTTTCGGTGTCGCATTGACATGTCGTGTGAGCATCTGAGCGCCAATCTCACTCCACTCATAGCTCTCGGAAAGGCTGGCCTTTTTGCTTATGTGAATCTCTATTTCGTCAAGGTAGCCCCGCATGACTTCACCGCCCTTTCGCGACGCAAGGAAACCGTTACTGATGAACTTGTCCTTTTTCGACCTTTTGCGCATGCACACAAAATCATATTCTTTCAGGAGCTGAGCAATTTCTTCTGAAAAGTCCCGCATTGCAATGCAGTCTACATCAGACCATAATCCACCGTACTCATATAATAGTTTGACTCTGAGATAGTCAGCTTTCAACGACACGGCTGTCTTGTTCTTGTCGCGCATCCGAATTGACGAAAGGTCAACTTCGATCGTGGGCAAGTATTCAGAAAGGTTTTCAGGCGTGACAAGGTGTATGACCGCGTCTTTGCAGTGATGCCTGAAGCTCTCAATGCACAACTTCAGATACTCGGGAAGGCCTTGTGGTCGCAGATTCTCCCAGTAGAACCATATATTGAGTTTTTCATCTGAGGGTTGAATAAATGCGCTTGGCTCTTGCAAGTCTCTATCTTTCTTAGCGATGTACTGGTTTCCAGTACTTGTTTACGAAAACCGGTACAAGTTGACGTGTCGCTCAAAACCGAACTTTTTGCATCCCGGCTCTAGAACCTGCTCGACGAAGTTATCGACAATTCCAAACTCTGCTGAATTTGTGTTTATTAAGCCGAACCTCCAGTTTTTGATGGACAGGTATTCGGCGGGTTCAAACGCGCCTTCATAGTCGTTGAAACTCGTACATATGAAGTATTTTGCAGATTTTGCGGCCTTTTTGACAACCTTGCGTGCTTGATCATTTGACAAGTGAAAGAGCACATCTCGTGCTATGATCAAATCAACCTTTGGGTAGCCAGATTCAACGACGTCTTTCACCGCGAAACCGATGCGATCCGAACCAAACTGATTCGACAATGTTTCGATCAAGACATCATGGGAGTCCCAACCCGTATAAACTGGACTATCTTCGCCAGCCGCACTTACGAAGTCGGCATGGCGCATCCAATTCCAGTCTCCACAGCCCAGGTCCAAGATTTTCTTGACTTTGAATCGCTTTATGGTTCTGTCAAGAAATGAAGTAACGGCTGTCGCTATTTCCATTGAGCTTCCGGGGCCAGAAATCGACTCCCTCGCACCACAACTATGTTCTTTGAGCCCGAATTCCACGAACTCTTTTGCAGCCGAAAACTGAGACGAGGACGTCTTTTTCAATTCGCAAAACCCAAAACAATTCGGCCTGAGAGGCAGCAAACGTCGCAGAAGCAATCAATAGTGTCAACAGGCATTGTCTGGTGTTCCGCCCGCTATTTGACGGTTAGCCAGGCACGCATATCTGACTATCAACTGTATCTTTCATTCAGGAACAGGCGTCCAGTGTTGCTCGGATTTGATGAGGGCATTTGCGATTGTGATGAAATTTCGCGCGACCGCAATGAAGATAACCTTGTGTGGCTTGTGACCGTCTGGTCTGGGCGCTCTGGCACAAACCGGCGTGTGCTTGTTACGCTGTTTGGGCAGCGTAACGCCAGGGGAGCAGTTCGTCGAGGCGTGTGATCTTGTGGTCCGTGATTTTGGCAAGCACCCAAGTAAGCCAAGCTTGGGGATCGACGCTGTTGAGCTTGGCGGTTTCAATGAGGGTATAGGCGATAGCGGCTGCTTCACCGCCACCCTTGGAACCGACGAACAGATAATTCTGCCTGCCCAAGGCCACACAACGAATTGATCTTTCTGCACAATTATTGGCGAGCTGCAAGAGCCCGTTCTCCAGATAACCGCGCATTTTCTTCATGGGGCTAAACGTGGGCACCTGCATTTGTGCCCGGACCACATCAGAAACCATCATGTGTGCGGCTTTAAGAAATGGGAAAAGGTCGCAAACCAACCGAAAGCCATTTGCCTTTTTGGGCTGTCGCCACCAGTCAATCGCGTGTGGAATACCGTATCGGGCGCATCAACTTCGAATTGGCGATCCAAGGTGTTGTCGGCAACAACAGCAGGCCTGCCGCCATAGCGATCTGGACGGCGCCTGTAGCCAATCTGTGCTGAGATCCCTGCAAGACTGGCCAACCGTGCCATACGGTTCTCTGAGCAGGTCTCGCCAGCATCGCGCAGATCATCGGTCAGCTTCCGATATCCGTAAACCTTCCCGCTCTCCGTCCATGCTTGGCGGATCAGCTCAGTCTGCCGAGCATCTTCAAACGCACGCTGGCTTAACGGTTCTTTAACCCATGCGTAGAAGCCACTGAAATGCACAGCCAGCACACGACACATCGACCGCACCGAAAACTCTGCACGGTGAGCCTCTATGAACGCGTACTTCACTGAGACTCCCGCGCGAAGTACGCGGTCGCCTTTTTTAGAATTGTGCGCTCCTCAGTCACGCGGGCCAACTCACGCTTCAATCGTCTAATCTCGGCAGCCTGTTCTGCGACCTCCGATCTAACACGCGGCGACTTCGCGAACTGCGCCTTCCAAGTGTACAGCGACTTGGTGCTGATCCCCAGTCGCTCAGCCACTTCACTGACCGCATATCCGAGTTGCCCAACATGCGATAATGGCTGGCTGGTCGAAAGGCGGGGGCGGTATGGTAAGTTCTACGGGTGCGTTAGCTATCCTCGCTGCAAAGGTAAGATGAAGGCGACATGACTTTGCGGTGACATTGGCTCGGTGGCAGAGTGGATGGCAAGGCGGACACGTCATGTTAGTGTTGAGTGGCGGTCAAACCAACCATATTTGAGCCTATCCATTTACATGTTGGATGGGTCGAGCGTGGGACAAAACAGTACAAAATACTGCGATTTTTACTGCCCAACTTTCCGCTAAGATGTTGATTTATAAAACTAAGTGTAGCCCGCCTCCGGGCACCATTCAATTTCATGACACATATAGATATTTTTAGGGTTCTCCGCGATAACGCGTCTTGGGGTCTGACAGATTTTGAAAGGGTTTGAGAGTTTTTGCCAAAGCCATCTCCCTTTTTCGGATCGTGGCCATGTCGCCGATTGATGCTGCGAAGCTGTGCAAGACAGGCGGCTAAAATCGCTTGACGACTTGGATGCCGCAATGAGAGCTATCCAACAGTCGATGGTTGAAGTAAAAAAGCGGACGCGCCGGTACCCTCAAGGGCGTATGAACTTGACGTTAACAGTTTGGGCAGACGGCCAGAGTCTGGACGGGTGCATGAGCTGAAGGAAGGAATAAGAAGTGAACATTGAGCAAGCTAAGGAAATCGTCATCGGCGTAGTTAGTGAGGCTTTGGGTGGCAAGGCCGAGTTAACTGAGGACATGCAGTTGATTGGTGGCGAGTCCCTGCTGGATTCGATGAAGCTCGTTGAGGTCTGCCTTGCGCTCGAAGATGTGGCTGATGAGCATGGTTTTGAGTTTGATTGGACCTCGGACGCGGCGATGTCAAAGTCGCGTAGCATGTTCCGTAGCATAGGCGCACTTGCGACAGAGTTTGCCAGCCAATCGGAGACTTGATTTGATTATTGTCACCGGAGCGAGCAGAGGCTTAGGAAAAGCCATTACGGAGCGTCTTATTGAAAAAGGCGAGAAGGTTATCGGCTTGGCCAGGTCGAAAGATAGCCTGAAGGTAGATGGTATCGAGTGTGACGTGAGTGACTATGCATCTGTCAAAGATGCCGCACGCCAAGTTAAGCGCATGAAACAGCCCGTCAAAGCAGTCATAAATGCCGCTGGAGTCGCGTCCATGAATATGGCGGTCACAACAGACGAATCAACAGTTCAAAAAGTTATTCAGACTAATCTTGTCGGCACTATTTATTGCTGCCAGTTGTTTGCACCGATCATGTTAAGACAGAAGCAGGGCGCTTTCATTAATTTTTCTACGATTGCGGTCGCCTTGGCGCTGAAAGGAGAATCCGTTTACGCAGCTTCCAAGGCCGGGGTTGAGACGTTCTCCAGAACGTTTGCGAGGGAGGTGGCTGACTTCAATGTGAGAGTGAATTGCATTGCGCCGGGCCCCATTCGCACCGATTTATTGCGCGGTATTACGGATGCTCAAATCGAAAAAATAACATCGCAGCAGGTCATCCCTAAGCAGTTTGAAAAAGCAGATGTCTGCGACTTGGTGGAACTTCTTATTGATGAAAGGGCTTCATCGCTTAGTGGACAAGTCCTTAGTCTGGGGGGGGTCTGATGGATATTCTCAATCAACTTAAGGAGCGGTGGGGTGATGCTGACCATCCATTTCTTGTCCACCTAGATGGTGATCTGCGGTTTAGTGAGATAGCAGAACAAGAGTCGGTTGATTTATCTGATGTAAGAAGTGGCGACGTTGTTGCATTAATTGGCGATTTTGATCCCAAGTCGATTTTGACGCTTCTGCAGCTGATTGACAGGAATGTTATTCTTGTGCCTCTTACAATCGATACGCGCGCACAGCACGAATACTTTTTTGAATCAGCATTGGTTGATGTGGTTGTCGAAGGTGATGCTGTCAGGCGCATTGAACATAACCAAAAACATGCGTTAATTGACGAGTTGAGAGATCAGGACCATGCCGGATTGGTCCTATTTTCTACCGGTACGACGGGCCGCCCAAAAGCAATTTTGCATGACCTGACGTTGTTTATGAAAAGGTTCGAAACGCCGCGCCCAACACTCAAAACAATAAATTTCTTGTTGTTTGATCATATTGGTGGATTAAACACACTGCTCCACACTCTGTTTAATAAGGGGACTGTCGTGGCTCCGACATCCCGCAGCGTGGAAGATATATTGGCTACATGTGCAGAGCATAATATTCAGGTTTTGCCGACGACGCCTACCTTTCTGCGGATGATGTTGATGAGCGGTCTGATCCCAGATCGTTTGCCAGATTCGTTGCGTATCATCACATACGGAACAGAGAGGATGGATCAGCCCACTCTCGATGCGCTTTGTGAATTACTTCCAGGCGTTGAGTTTAGGCAGACATTTGGAATGTCAGAGCTGGGTATCGTGCGTGTCAAAAGTGAAGCGCGAAATAGCCTGTTTATGAAAATTGGGGGCGAAGGAGTAGAAACCAGAGTAGTTGATGACGTGCTGGAGATACGTTCGAAAACCCGCATGCTTGGCTATCTCAATGCGGATAGCCCTTTTGATGACAAAGGTTGGTATAATACCAAAGATGTCGTTGAGAGGCGCGAAGGATACTACAAGGTGACTGGGCGAACCTCTGAGGTAATAAATGTTGGCGGTCTAAAGTTCATGGCATCTGAGGTGGAGCGCGTCGCCTTGCAGTTTGACGATGTTGAGCTTGCGAAAGCAGAAGGAAGGTCAAACCCAATAACAGGTCAGCATGTTGAGCTAACCGTCCAGTCGGCAGAAGGAAAGCAAATCAACAAGGCAGAATTGAAAGGTTTCTTAAATGACAACCTTACAAGTCACATGGTTCCAAAGCGGTTGAAGATCGCGAGCGTGGCTGTTGGGCACAGGTTCAAAAGGGCGTAGTGAATGATCGACTTCAGAGAGGTTGAACTAAGCGATGCCAAGAAGATACTGGATTGGCGCACGTCAGAGCGGGTAACCAAATTCATGAATTCTGACATGACATATGACCTTGAACGACAGGCGCTTTGGTTATCTTCAAGCTTTAATAAACCAGATTATTATCATTGGATCATACAGCATGCGGGCGAGGATGTAGGACTGTTGAACTTCATCGATTGGGATGCGGAAGCTAAAACAACATCGTGGGGGTTTTACATAGGGGAAGAGTCAGCATTGGGTGTTGGTGGCCTTGTACCTCCCTATTTTTACAACTTTGCTTTTGGTGTTCTTGGCGTCGATGCAGTCAATGCAGAAGTGTTTTATGACAATACCAGTGTGATCAATCTTCATCTAAAGCAGGGGTCTCATTTTGATCCGGATAGGGATCATGTGCTTCAGAAGAATGACAAGGAAATCCTTATGGTATGTATGCGTCTGAAAAAAGAGCAGTTCACTGCCTCCAAATTTGCGCGCCTCAGAAAAGAGCTTCCAATCAAAAAATGGGCTGCAAACCCCCTGTGAACGTAACAATTCGATACTGATTCCATGCGTAATGTTCCACATCTGGACAAGCAGAGCGGCAATGCCCGGAAATTTTAGACGGGTTTAACGACCGGTTTACCCACCGGACATCGCTTCAAAGCAGCCCGAACCACTCGGCGCAATACCATGGATGTAGCCTCTGGTTTGAAAGGCTTCGGCAAAGGGTCATGCCACATCTTCGGGTAGCTTCGTGTTCAAATTGCCAGAGATTTTCGATTACACAAGCGTGACCTGTCTTGGCAGATGACAGCGGCGCCTGTGCGGGCCTATGCTGCGGCTGATTGCCCGGCTTGCGGCTGATCATCGAGAGGGACTATAAAATATCGTGCTAGAAAATCTACCCAGGTCAAGAAAGCAGGCCGTCTATCTTGCGTTTGATGCGACGATGGTGCCCATCGCGTTCTTCTTGGCGTATTGTCTTCGTTTCAGCACGCTGACCCCATTTGACTATGTCAAGGATGCTTTGCCGCTGATCATCGCGTTGTCGCTCGCGGCGCCGCTTGTGATCGTTGTGGCGGGCTTGCCGAAGATCAAACTCTCCGCCCTGGACATGCGCGGCACGGCGCGTGTGGGGATGACCGCGGCAATTCTGGGTGTGGTGGCCATCGTGCTAAGCTACATCATGGGGGTTTGGACCCCCCGATCCATCCCGATTATTTTTGGGATCGTCTTTTTTGTGCTGTCGGTCATGGGGCGCATGACCGGGTTGTTTTTGTTGAACAAACCATGGGAGGCGGGTGATGGCATCCCGGTCGCGATCCATGGGGCAGGGGCTGCGGGGATCCAACTGGCGTCTGCTTTGCGGCAAAGCCCGGAATTCCGACCCGTGATCTTTACGGATGATAACCCGAACCTGCATGGCCTGCTGATTTCCGATTTGCGCGTCGCACCGCGCGAACGGCTCAAGCAGCTGGCTGCACAGGGCGAAATCAAACAGGTCCTGCTGGCGATCCCATCCCTGACCGAAACAGAGCGGGAAAACATGCTCAAAAGCTTCGCGGAACTGCCGCTCGAAGTGCGGGTATTGCCGTCCTATGTCGAACTGATCGAAAAAAGTAATACCGAACTGCGGACGGTCTCACCCGATGAATTACTGAGCCGGGACAAGGTCGATCTTGATATCCCGGAAATCGCCAAGGCCTACGCCGGCCGCGTGGTTTTCATCACGGGTGCCGGCGGATCGATTGGTTCGGAGCTTGCCAGACAGGTCCTGAATTGTCGCCCGTCCCATATCGTTTTGTTCGAACAAAACGAATTCGCGATGTACGAGATCGACCGTGAAATGCGCATGAAGGCTGGTGAACTGGGTATCCGCATTACCGCGCGTCTTGGGTCTGTGACCGATCAAAGCAGGCTTGCTGATATCATGACAGAAACCGGCGTGGAAATCGTGTTGCATGCCGCTGCTTACAAACATGTGCCTATCGTGGAAGAAAACGAGCTTGAGGGCGCGCGCAACAACGTGTTGGGCACGCAGGTTGTGGCCATGGCCGCACGGGCAGCAAATGTTGAACGGTTTATTTTGGTATCAACGGACAAGGCCGTGCGTCCCGCCAACGTGATGGGGGCCACAAAGCGCATGGCGGAAATGGTTGTTCAGGACATCCAGACGCGGACGGACGCCACCCGGTTTTCCATGGTGCGCTTTGGCAATGTGCTTGGATCCTCCGGGTCTGTTCTGCCGCTGTTTCAGGCGCAAATTCGCGCTGGTGGCCCGGTCACGGTCACCCATCCCGAAGTGACGCGGTATTTCATGACTATCCCGGAGGCCGCGCGCCTCGTCCTTGTCGCTGGCGCCTTTGCCGAAGGCGGCGACGTGTTTGTGTTGGACATGGGACAACCGGTTAAGATCATTGATATCGCACATCGGATGATCAAAATGGCAGGGGCCAAGACAAAGAGCGTTGAAAATCCCAAAGGGCTTGAGATCGAAATCGTTGGACTGCGCAAAGGGGAAAAGCTGTACGAAGAGCTATTGATCGACCGCAAGAACCTTGTTGAAACGCCGCATGAGAAAATCCTGCGCGCCTCAGAAACACGGCTGAGCGAGATCGAAGTGGCCAGCATGCTGCGAGAAATCGGGATGGCGATTGAAAATAATGACGCGGCAGCCCTGCGCAACACGCTGCTGACCTTTGTCGAAGGCTACCATAACGGGAGTGACATATCTGAAACAAAACCAGAGGTAATTGCATAAAGACGCTATGCGTCAGCTTCGGAAATTGCCAAGTTGAGCCATAGCAGTAGAAGGCGTAGCAAAAATGCGTCCCATCGTTTTAGCAAGTGTTGTGTCCCTCGGGGCATTGTTTGGGTGCGGTACGGCATATATCAGCCCGTCTGTTCCCGATGACGATCCAAACGTGAACGTGTTGGCCCTGACCAATGATGTCATCCAGCAGGCCAATAAATCTCCTTACACCCCCAAGCCATTGCCCGATGCATTCTTTCGGACAGCGACCAGAGATAACGTCTCATCGCGCATACCAGACATACCCGAGCCGGTTTTTGGCCGTCCTGCGCAATCGCCGCCTGCCGTCACAAGGGTGCCCCCCTCTGCGCCGATTGCGCCTTACCGTATTGGTGTTGGCGACGTTGTCTTGCTGGCCACGGTGACCACCGGCAACACGGTGGAAGAACTTGCAGGCCTTCTTGCATCGCAAAACCAACGCCAAGGCTATACCGTGCAGGATGACGGGGCGATTGCGCTTGCCAGTGTTGGCCCGGTTGTTTTGGGTGGTCTGACACTGCAGGAAGCACAGGACGCTGTTTTCAGCGCCCTTGTTTCAAACCAGATTGATCCATCTTTCACGTTGGAGATTACGCAGTTCAACGCGCAACGTGTCTCAGTTGGTGGTGCGGTCGCGGCACCCAGGGCTGTTTCGATCACGCTGCGCCCGCTGACGCTTGAGGATGCGTTGGTCAGCGCGGGCGGTATTCAGGTTCAGGATCAGCAAGCAGCGAGCATTCGTATTTACCGCGACGGCGAGCTGTTTCAGATACCGCTGCGCGTCTATCTTGAACGGCCGGATGTTCAGAAAATCCGCCTTGCTGCTGATGACAGTATCTTTGTGGACGAACAATTTGAACTCACCCGGGCCGAAGCCTATTTTCGCGAACAAATCGCGCTGGCCCAGATTACACAATCGACACGGGCGCAGGCACTTGCCGAGCTTGAAGTCGAGCTGACCCAACGGCGTGCGCAATTGAATGAAGCCCGCGACAGCTTTACCGCGCGACTGGCAGCTGACGCGGTTGACCGTGACTATGTTTACTTGACGGGCGAGGTGAACAGTCCGGGCCGTATTCCGATACCATTTGCGCGCAAGGCGACGCTGGCAGATGCCCTATTTGGCGAAGGCGGATTAAGCACAGAGACATCGAACCCAAGCCAAGTTTATCTGTTGCGCGGGCAGGATGGCACGGGGCAGACGACAGCTTATAATCTTGATTTTCGCAATGCGGCCAATCTTGTAATGGCAACCAGACTGGAACTGCGCCCCAATGATGTGATCTTTGCGACCGAACAGCCGGTCACACGGTGGAGCCGGGTGGTGCAACAGATTACACCCAGCTTGATCACTTCTGGTGCTGCCGTCGCAAATTAGTGCATGGGTGGTACCGTTAGGGGCTACGCACAGCGATTAGCGGCATTCTATCACGCAAGAACTGGCAACTTGCTGCAAAAAAACCTAGTGCTGGCGTTGCGGGCAAGCCAAGGGGTGCTGCATGTTCAAAAAGATCCGGTCGATGTTGCGGGCAGACAAAAGCCCCTTCGTCCCGTCGCGATCAACGATCGACACCGTGATCGCCCCGGATGAACCTTTCTTTGCGATCGGCGACATCCACGGTTGTCTGCCACAGATGCGGGCACTGTTGGCGCAGCTTGACGGCCCGGGCCCCCGCATTTTCCTTGGCGATTATATTGATCGTGGGCCGCAATCTGCACAGGTGTTGTCGGAGCTTTTTGCCCTGCAAATAGAAGATCCCGATGACTTCGTTTGTCTGAAGGGAAATCACGAGGTCATGCTGCTGGACTTTATTGATGATCCGCTGGGGCGCGGTGCGCGGTGGCTTAAATTCGGTGGCCTTGATACGTTAGCCAGCTTTGGCATTACTACCGACGCCGCAGTGGAGGACGAGCTGGATGCGGCCATGGCGTTGGAGCGCGCGTTGCCAGACGGGATGGCGCAATGGTTGCGTGCGTTGCCGCTGCGTTGGAGCAGCGGAAATGTGCATTGTGTGCACGCATCCATGAACCCCGATAAGGCACCACATGAACAAAGTGAAAATGCCATACTTTGGGGGCATCCGGATTTCTTTGCCAAGCCACGCAATGACAACCAATGCGTCATTCACGGCCATACGATTGTGCCCCAAGGGACCGTTTGCGACGGCCGCATTTCGGTTGATACCGGGGCCTATCTGGGCGGGCTGCTGACCGCCGCTGCGGTGAGTGATGGCAAGGCAAGCTTTATCAGCGTGTAAGTCGCGGCGCAGCACAGGCACCCCGCAGCTATTGAACCATTCCCCCATTCTGCTACACGACGATAAGCCTGAAGGAATGAGGCAGAGCTTGGACGCCGTGAATAATCTCGCCCAGATGTGCGTTCGCCCCCCCGTGCAAACTGGTATAAACCGGTGCGTCAAGACGGGTCAGCGGACAGGCTCAATGGTCTGGGCCAACCATTCATGAATGCCATTTTAGGCGAATATCGTGGGATTGTTCCTGTTGCGGCCGCACGGGTCGGGAACCTGTTTTTTGGGTTCTGTCTGATCCTTGTCGTCTCCACCCTGTACTCACCAATTGAACAAGGGGTTTTTTACACATTTCTGAGCCTCGTGGCGGCGCATTACTTCTTTGATCTTGGTGTTGGGTTCACGCTGGGTAACCTCGCCGCGCGCCGCGTGGCACGTGCCGAGTTGCAAGACCAGAACGATCCCGTTCAGGCTCTCGGCGACATCCTGCGCTTCGCCTGTATCTGGTCGGTGCTGGCGGGGTTGGTAATGATTGCGGTGATTGGGTCAATCGGCTTCCTGACCTTCGCCCAGAACACGTTCGACATCCCGCATCTGACGCTGATTTGGCTGTGTTACTGTGCCTGTTCAAGCGTCCTGATGATTTTCAACATCTATCTGCGCATTCTGGATGGGCTAGGGCATGTGCAGGCGGCAGCCTATCTGCGCTTGTTTGTCAGCGCATTGAACGTCTTGATGATCGGTGTTCTGGCCTATAGCGGTTTTGGCCTTGCCGCATTGCCAGTCGCACTTGGCGTGACACTGTGCCTTGCCATCGGCTTGGCCTATTGGACAGTGTCAGAGGTGCGGCTGACATTCTCTGCCGCGATCTGGCGGGTGCCGTCCGACTTGAACTGGCGGGTTGATGTCTGGCCGTTTCAACGGGGCGTGGCCGTGACATGGTTGTCGGCATACGTGTTTTTTCAGGCCCCGATCCCGATCCTTTTCTGGCTGCAAGGGGCAGAGGCGGCGGGTCGTTTTGGCATGTGTGTGCAGATATTTTTGGCGATCAATAGCAGCGCGAATATCTTTCTGACCTATAAGGTCCGGCCATGGACGCAACTGGCTGTGTCCCAAGCGTTTGGCCAGCTTAGGGCCGATTTCTGGCGGGTGTGTTTTTTGACCGCAGGCCTGACTTTTTGGGGGGCGGTCGCGGTCTTGCTGGGCTTTTTCATTCTAGGGCAGCTCGGCTCTGATATCCCCAATCGGGCATCGACCCCGCAGGTTATGGTGTTCTATGCATGCGCCATGGTGCTGAACCAATTCCACTCTGCGGCATCCTATTACTTTCGGGCACAGGAACGCGAACGGGTTTGGAAAGTCACGTTGATCGCGGCGATCTGTACGGTTTTGACACCGCTTATCGCGCCAACCCGTTTTGACGAAACCCTCGCGGGGTTTGCGTTCTTGCTGATCAGCGTGGTTGTGATGTTCGGTGGCACCTTGCTGCTGGCCAAACGCGAGGGGCTGATTGGGACCGCTTCCTAGTCAATCCGGCCGGTGCCAATACAACATGCGTCATCTGGAATGGGCCGCGCGGTAGTATTGGGTTGCGCATTCAGTTGTCGGGATGTTCAAGTAACCAGAACGCGCAATTTGGGACATGCTGACCGCTGCTATGAATTTCTGGGTTATCCACGCGCAAGAAAATCCCGCAGCCCCGCGCGCGCAGAAAAACCGCCGGGAATGGCGGTCCAACACTTTATGCGAACATCTGGCGGATCGGGGGCATCATGTTGTCCGCTGGCGGTCATCGTTCAGCCATCAGTCCAAGCGACAGATCAGCGATGGGTCGGTGATGGAACCGGTCGATAACTACTTTCACCAGTTCATCGAAAGCCCGGATTACCAACGCCATATCGGCCCGGCACGTATTCGCAACCATATGAAACTGGGCGCAAATTTCTTGAAGATCGCGCCGCAGACGACCACGCAACCCGATCTGATCCATGTGGGGAACGTACCGATCGCCCTATGCTACGCAGCTGTAAAGTATGCCAAGTCGCGCGATATTCCCGTGGTGATTGATGTCCGCGATTTATGGCCGGATATCTATGTTGATCTTTTGCCGAAAGCTCTGGGTTTCATGCGCGGGCCGGTTTTGTCGTTGCTGCATCTGACGTCCCTACGACTGAACTGGGCCTTTCGCAATGCAACGGCCATTGCCGGGCTGACCCAGTCTTATCTGGATTGGGGTTTGGAAAGGGCAGGGCGGGCGCAGCAATCGCAGGATGCTGTGTTTCCCATGGCTTACCCGGCAAAAGACGCCGCACCAACGCCCGATAGCGTCACTGCCATACGCAAAAGATTGGGCGTCAGCCCGGATGATGTGTTGGCCGTTTATGCGGGCAATATCGGCTATCAATCTGATTTTGATACGCTTATTGCGGCAACCGAACAGATTGCCCAGACACATCCACGGTTCAAATGCGTGATCGCAGGCAGCGGCCCACGCGAGGCTGCGCTGAAGGAATTGGCCGCCCGCAACGATCATGTCATCTTCCCTGGATGGCTGGAAGGGGATGAGATTTATGCATTGCTGGCCATCTCCTCCTTCGGCCTTGTCGCCTATAATCCGGTGCCGAATTACTTGCGCAACATCCCCAACAAATTTTCCGAGTATCTGGCAGGCGGGTTGGCGATTGCCTGCGGGTTGGACGGTGAAATGGGACAACTGACCGCGCAAACCGGCTGTGGCTTTACCTATCCGCCGGGTGATGCTGCTGCGTTGGCCGAGGGCATCTGTGACCTGATCGATAGGCCTGAGGCATTGGCGAAAATGAAACGCGCCGCGATCCAGTTGCACAAGGACCGGTTCGATGCCGCGATGATCTATCCCACGATGTCCGACCATCTTGAGGTGATAGCGCAGGCGTCAATCGCACGAAAAGGGGTTGCAGCATGATCGGGAAACTCCGCTTTGTCTTTCAGATTTTGCGCCAACGTGGGTTGATATTTTTCTGGATATATTTCCGGGAAAGCGTCTGGTTCGACCTGCGGAACGGGACCCAGACCAGCAGCCGGGTGCCCAAGAATGAACAGCAGATTTCATCGGCTGAGGATGAGCAGGATGACGGGTTGCTTTATGTGGCCTCCTTCACCTCTGTCACCCGTGACACGACCCGGATCGCCCATGATTTGCTGGGCCCGGATCGGTTTGCCGATGCGCAGTTCTTTGATCTTGGCTGTGGCAAGGGCAAGGTGCTTTTTGTCTATGCGCAGTTGCATAAGGGCAAGTTCAAACATCCTGCGATTGGTATCGAATATGATCCGGGGCTGGCCGAACTGGCCAAGGCTAATCTAGCCAAAACCGGGCTGCAGGATGACATCACTATTGTGGCCGACAGTGCGACAAATCTGAAATCCTATCTGACGTCGGATTGCGCGATCATCTATCTTTACAACTCTTTTCAGGGCGAAACGCTGCGCACTGTTCTCGATCTTTTGCGTGGCGTGCCCCATGTGCTGATCTATGTTGACCCGGCTGAAAAACAGATGCTGGGCGATTTTGGCTATCAGATCAGGGAAACGCACACTGGGCGTTACAATGGCGATACCTGGCTTGTCGCAACTGCCGGTCTGGATGGGCATGACGCAGGCTGACGAAATCATCGTCGGTTCCAGCCCGCTGATGTTGGTCCATGCGCTTGACCGGGCCAGGAGGGGGCATCGCGTTTGCGTCGTGGATCGGACGGACAATTGGGGCGGCACATGGCAGCTGGCGCATCTGGACACTGGCGAAAATGTCGAGATTGCCTGTCATGTGATCGAGGTGTTTCCGGGTATCTATGATCTGCTGGAACAGGCCGCTGGCGTGCCTTTTACGGTATTGGATGCGCAGCCGATTCGGATCCACCGATCTGGTTTCAAGATCCCCTATTTCAACCGGCTTTTGATGGTCGCGTCGGGGCTACGGTTGCTGGTGGGTTACGCGAAGGCCCGGCTATATGTGCTGATCAAAGGCGCCGTTTATTGCAATGAGCTGATTAATTTCCAGACCAAGCTGCACAGCTATATCCGACACCAGTTGGGATCGTTCTTTGCGTCGCAAAAGATGCGCGGCCCGCGTGACGGATATGCCGACTTTCTTGAAAAACTGACTGGTGCCTGCCGTGATGCCGGGGTGGAGTTTGCGGTGATGGATGTCGCTGCCCTGCGCCGTGACGCTGACCACTGGGTGCTGACAGGCGGGGACGATAATGCCCGCATGGCCCAGCGGGTTTTCCTGACGACGGCGACAAATCTGCGGCCCATATCGGACACCGCATATGAAGCCACGCCTCCACGATTCGCACAGCGTTATGCGGCTGTGGTGCAAGTGACGCGCGCGGATATCGCCAACAGCCATACCTATGTAGCTTTCTGGCGTGATCTTCAGGTCGCCCGCATCTCGCGTGTGGATATGCCGGGGGGGGATCCGGGTTCAGAGCGCTTTCTTGTGGAATTCCACCATGCGCCCACAATCGATCAGGACGCGCTTTTGGCGCTGATCGAAAACCGTCTGACCAAGGCGGGTATCCTGAAATCGGGGCGGCCTTTCGATTTCGTCGGGGCCGTAACTTGCGAATTTACCCAATATGTTGATCTTCTGCCGTCAGGTTCGCTTGCTCCCGGGCTTTGGGCGCTTCATTCTTCGGGTAATCTGGCCGCCGGGCTTGCCGGGTGGCAGGCGGTGCGTAACGATATGGATGTGAAAGAGGCATGATGCCACAGAAACGTAAAATTTGGTTTAAGGGGCAGATCATGCCCGCAGAGGACGCGCAGATCAGCGTTCTCTCACCGACTGCCCAGTTCGGTTTGAATGTTTTTGAAGGTATTCGCGGGTACTGGAATGCTGACAGTGCCGATGTGTTTCTGTTCCGTCTGGATGACCATCTGGACCGCCTGTTCGCCTCTTGCCGGCTGATCGGGCTGGATTGCCCTTATGCCCCGGATGAGATCAGGCAGGCCATCATCCAGGTCATTCATGAAAATGACTATCACGCCGATCTGGCTGTGCGCGCGACCTTGTTTGTCGATGGCGAAGGCACATGGCATAGCAGCACCCCGGTGGAGATGTTCGTTGCCCCGATTGCCAAGCCGCGCCGCGACGTCACTAATGATGCCGGGCTGCGCGCCTGCGTATCCACATGGCGGCGCATTGATGATCTGAGCATGCCGCCGCGCGTCAAGGCCGGGGCAAACTACATCAATGGGCGCTATGCGCATCTGGAGGCGAAGGCGGCAGGCTATGATCTGCCGATCCTGTTGGATTCTGACGGCAAGGTGAGTGAGGGCGCCGGGTCTTGCGTGATGCTGGTGCGCGATGGCATGTTGATCACGCCGCCGACCAGCGGGTCGATCCTGGAAAGCATCACACGCGATACGCTTTTGCAACTGGTCCAAGCCACTGACATGCCAACGGAAGTTCGCGTTGTGGATCGCAGTGAGCTGTACCTTGCGGATGAGATTTTCCTGTGTGGCAGCGCGGCAGAGCTGACCCCGATCACCGGGATTGACCGGTTTATGGTTGGGGATGGGCGCATGGGGCCGGTGACCCGTGCATTGCTGGCCGCCTATCTGGATATTGCAGATGGCACAGACCCGGCCCATCCGACATGGCGCACAGGCGTCTGGCTGACGGAAGACAATGCATGATCAAACGGTTGATGGATATCACAGGGGCGCTGATCGGGCTGGCCATTTTCGGGTTGCCGATGATCCTCATTGCGCTGTGGATCAAGCGGGACAGCAAGGGGGGCGTGTTCTTTGTGCAGGAACGTCTGGGTCGCGATATTGTGCCCTATAAGATGTATAAATTCCGCACGATGGTTGAAAACGCCGAACAGATGGGCACCGGCTTGTTCAGCTATGATGATGATGATCGGATCACGCGGGTTGGACATTTTTTGCGCATGACCAGCCTTGATGAATTGCCGCAGTTTTTCAATATCTTGAACGGTTCCATGGCATTGGTTGGGCCACGCCCGCCGGTGACTTACGAGCTGGGCGATATCGCCGATTTCACGCCCGAGATGAAGCGCCGGTTTCGCATGAAACCGGGTGTAACTGGGCTGGCGCAGGTGTCTGGCCGGAATGAGCTGGATTGGCCGCAAAAGATCGTTTTTGACAACCGCTATATCGATCTGTTTGCCCGGTGGGGCGTGCTGATTGATCTGCGGATTATCCTGCAAACCATCTGGGTCGTGGTGAGCCGCAAAAGCACGATTGAAAAGCGCAAGCAGGAGCATTCATGACACTTGATTGGGCGGCGGCGCAGGGTTTGGCCGCAGAACATGGGCGGTCGTTTTTCATGCTGGATGCTGCGCGGTTCCGTAGCAATTTCAGTGCCTTGCTGGGCGCGTTTGAAGATCACTACCCGGATGTGAATATCGGCTATTCCTACAAGACCAACTACACTCCGCAGCTTTGCCGGATCGTGCATGAAATGGGCGGTTTTGCCGAGGTGGTATCGTCGATGGAATATAATCTGGCGCGCCGTCTGGGTGTGCCGGGGCCGCGGATCATATTCAATGGGCCTTACAAGGGGGCTGCGGCGTTTAAGGATGCCGCCCTGTCGGGTGCGACCCTGAACCTTGATAGTGCGCGCGATCTGGTGATGTTGCAGGACATTGCACCGGGGGCTGCGGGGTCGATCAACGTGGTTTTGCGCTGCAACTTTGCCTTGAATGATGACGATATCTCGCGCTTTGGGTTGGATGTGGACGGGCCGGAATTCACGGCGATGCTGGATGGCATTGCGCAGCTGCAAAGCGTTGTTTTGAAAGGGCTGCATTGCCATTTCCCGGACCGTGATCTGGAAAGTTTTGGCCGTCGTACGGACCGGCTGGTTGGTCTGGTGAACCGGTTATTCCCCGATACGCTGCCCGACATTCTGAATATCGGCGGCGGCTATTTCAGCAACATGCCCGACAGCCTGCGCCAGTCCTTCGCATCGCCGCCTGCCAGCTTTTCTGATTACGGCGCACTGATCGGTGAGCGCCTGACCAAGAGCTTGGCGGGGCGGGGAAAATTGCCTGCTTTGTTCCTTGAACCCGGCACCGCCTTGGTGGCGGATACGCAGCAATTCTATACGCAGGTTGTGTCCACGAAATCGATCCGGGGTCGCAATTTTGCGACCGTTGCAGGCAGCAGTTTTGACATCAGCCCAACGGCCCGGTCGCGCAATTTGCCGTTGACGCCTGTGTTGCGCGAACCCCGTGCAGATGACGGCGAACCCTTTGATATTGTGGGCTATACCTGCATTGAAAAGGATATTCTGTCAGAGGCCGTGCAAGCCCCGCTGCGGGTGGATGACTTTGTTTGTTATGACAATGTCGGGTCGTATTCGGTGGTGATGCGCCCGCCATTTATCCTGCCTGCCAATCCGGTTTTATTGCGTGATGGCAGCGACTTACGGCTGATCAAGACACGGCAGAGCATGGATGAGGTTTTCCAGAATTTCAGGTTTGACTGATATGAAATTCATCTACATCGAGGTAGATCCCGAACGCGCGGCGGCGGTTGAGGCGGCGGGCGTCGACCGTGTGATGGTGGACCTTGAGATCAATGGCAAAGAGGCCCGCCAACTCAATATGAACACGGTCATTTCGCGCCATACGCTGGATGATGTGACGGCGATATGCGGGGTGCTTTCGACCTCCGAATTGCTGGTGCGGGTGAATCCGCTGTTTGATGGGACCAAGGCGGAGGTGGACGCCGTGATCGCCCGTGGTGCTGATCGGCTGATGCTGCCGATGTTTACCCATCCTGATGAGGTGCGGGCGTTTCGCGATATTGTGGATGGCCGGGTTCCCGTCACCTATCTGGCCGAAACACCTGCCGCGTTGGCGCGATTGCCCGCGATTGCAGCACTGGATGGTGTTGATGATATTCTGTTAGGTTTGAATGACTTACACCTTGGGTTCGGGCTTGATTTCATGTTCGAACTGGTCGCTGACGGGGTGATTGAACATGCGGCGGGCATCCTGCGCGATCATGACGTAAGTTTTGGTTTCGGCGGCATTGCCCGGTTGGGGCATGGGCGTTTGCCTGCGGAACTGGTCCTGTCAGAGCATTTGCGGATGGGATCCACCCAGACGATCCTGTCGCGTGATTTTCGGCAAATTCCAGATCAGGCCGGGTTTGTGGAAGAGATGAAGAAACTGCGCGCCTATCTGGCCGGGCCGATGGATCATGCGGCCAATCAGGCGGAACTGGTCAGGATCACCCGCGCCATCGCGGACGATATCCGCGCGCGCAAAGGCGGCACCTAAGCAACGTTCGGTGGGGGTGCGTGACGGTGCCTTTGACACGCGTTCTCGCGGTTTTGCCGAATCGTCAGTTAACGCTGGGGATTGGTGCCAAAATCATCGGTCTGCAAAGCGTCGGCGACACGTCGGCAAAACGTCGGACCCCCTTTTCCCCAATTCCCTGTTTAAGGCACCGCGCGGTCCAATTCTAAACGCCCCGTTAACCTTTTGCGATTTCTTGCGAATTATTATCAATAGCATTTACAATTGAGAATAATTCTCATATGCAAAACAAAAGGAAACCGCTTTCGTGAAAGGCTTCTATTGATGAGACTGACAAAGACATTTCTTGCGTTGATCTGTGCCGCTGGTCTGGCAAATGGTGCTGCTGCGGACGATGACAAGTTTAAGGCGGTGACGACCTTTACCGTGATTGCCGATATGGCGCGCAATGTGGCGGGTGATGCTGCCGTGGTGGAAAGTATCACCAAGGCGGGTGCCGAAATTCATGGCTATCAGCCCACCCCACGCGACATCATTCGCGCACAGGATGCTGACCTGATCCTGTGGAATGGTTTGAACCTGGAATTGTGGTTTGCGCAGTTCTTTTCCAACCTGTCCGACGTGCCCAGCGTGACCTTGACCGATGGGATTGAACCGATGAGCATCGCGGAAGGAGAATATGACGGCAAGCCCAACCCCCATGCATGGATGAGCCTGTCTGGCGCGCTGATCTATGTGGATAATATACGCGATGCATTCATTGCGCATGATCCAGAGAATGCTGAGACCTACACCGCCAATGCAGAAGCGTATAAGGCCGAAATTACCGCTGCCATCACTCCGCTGCGTGAGGCGATCCTTGCTGTCCCTGCCGATCAGCGTTGGCTTGTATCCTGTGAAGGTGCGTTCAGCTATCTGGTGCGCGATTTTGAGATGCAGGAGCTGTATCTGTGGCCGATCAATGCCGATGCGCAGGGCACCCCACAACAGGTCCGCAAGGTGATTGACGGGGTCCGCGCCAATGACATCCCGGCGGTCTTTTGTGAAAGCACCGTGTCGCAAGCGCCGGCAGAGCAGGTGGCCCGCGAAACAGATGCGGCCTATGGTGGGGTGTTATATGTGGACAGCCTGACAGAGGCGGATGGCCCGGTGCCGACCTATCTGGATCTGCTGCGTGTGACGACCGAAACAATCGCGGAAGGATTGACCAAGTGACCGAAACCAAAGGCATCGTTGCCCGCGATGTGACCGTCACCTATCGCAATGGTCATACCGCCCTGCGCGATGCCGGTTTTGAAATACCGACCGGCACCATTACCGGTCTTGTGGGCGTCAATGGTGCCGGTAAATCGACCCTGTTCAAGGCCATCATGGGCTTTGTCCCCGCCGCAAGGGGCGAGATTGAGGTGATGGGCCTGACGGTGAAAGAGGCCCTGCGCCGCAATATCGTGGCCTATGTTCCGCAATCTGAGGAGGTCGACTGGACCTTCCCCGTGCTGGTCGAAGACGTCGTGATGATGGGCCGTTATGGCCATATGGGATTTTTCCGCCGCCCGGCGCAGGCCGATCATGATGCAGTGACCGCAGCGCTAGGCCGGGTGAATATGGTCGATTACCGGTATCGCCAGATTGGTGAGTTATCGGGTGGTCAGCGCAAGCGTGTTTTTCTGGCCCGCGCCCTTGCCCAAGAAGGTCAGGTGATCCTGCTGGATGAACCGTTTACCGGGGTCGATGTGCAGACTGAAGAAGCGATTATCGCCCTGTTGCGCGAGATGCGCGATGAAGGCCGTGTGATGCTGGTATCGACCCATAACCTCGGCTCTGTCCCCGAATTCTGTGACCGCACGGTGTTGGTGAAGGAAACGGTGCTGGCCTATGGCCTGACAGAGGCCGTGTTTACCCGCGAAAATCTGGAACATGCCTTTGGCGGCGTGCTGCGCCATTTCGTCTTGGGTGGTGCCGACCTGCATGACGACGATGACAGTCGCGAAATCCGGGTCATCACCGATGATGAACGCCCCTTTGTTGTTTATGGCGACGAGGCGGGCAAATGATCGCCACGCTGCTGGAACCTTTCGCCTATAACTACATGTTCAATGCGATGTGGGTCAGTGCCTTGGTCGGTGGTGTTTGCGCATTCCTGTCCGCTTATCTGATGCTGAAAGGCTGGTCGCTGATCGGTGACGCGCTGAGCCATTCCATCGTACCGGGGGTGGCTGGTGCCTACATGCTGGGCCTGCCATTTGCGTTAGGGGCATTCGCCGCCGGCGGGCTGGCGGCCGGGGCGATGTTGTTTCTGAACCAGCGGTCGGGGTTGAAAGAGGATACGATCATTGGCTTGATTTTCACGTCCTTCTTTGGGCTGGGGCTGTTCATGGTGTCGCTGTCGCCGACATCTGTCAGCGTGCAGACGATTACGATGGGCAATATTCTGGCGATTACGCCTGCGGATACTTTACAGCTGGCGATCATTGGCTTTGTCACGCTGGCTGTGTTGCTAGCCAAGTGGAAGGACCTGATGGTCACCTTCTTTGATGAAAACCATGCGCGGTCCATCGGGTTGCGCCCGGATGTGTTGCGGGTTGTGTTCTTTACCCTGTTGTCCGCGTCTTGCGTCGCCGCGTTGCAAACAGTGGGCGCGTTTCTGGTGATTGCCATGGTGGTGACACCGGGGGCGACGGCCTATTTGCTGACGGATCGGTTTCCGCGCCTGTTGATGCTGAGCGTGGCGATTGGGGCAGGGACCAGTTTTATCGGCGCTTATCTGAGCTATTTTCTGGATGGTGCGACCGGGGGGCTTATCGTGTCGTTGCAGACGCTGATATTTTTGACCGCGTTCTTTTTCGCGCCTAAACACGGCTATCTGGCCGCCCGTCGTAAGGCCGCATTGGCGTTAGAGCGCGGATGATGGAGGCTTTGCTGTTCCCCTTTCAGTTTGCGTTCATGAACAACGCCTTTGTGATGATGCTGATCATAGCGGTCCCCACCAGCCTGCTATCGTGCTATCTGGTGCTGAAAGGTTGGTCGCTGATGGGCGATGCGATCAGTCATGCGGTGTTGCCGGGGGTTGTTGTCGCCTATCTGCTGAACATCCCGCTGATCATCGGGGCGTTTTGTGCGGGCATGATCTGTGCGCTGGCGACCGGGTTTCTGGCTGAAAACAGCCGGGTGAAACAGGATACCGTCATGGGGATCGTGTTTTCGGGGATGTTTGGATTTGGCATCGTGCTTTACACCAAGATCACGACCGATGTGCATCTGGATCACATCCTGTTCGGCAATATGCTGGGCGTGTCTGATACTGACCTTTGGACGGCCGGGGTGATCGCGGGGTTTGTGGCCCTTGTGGTGCTGGCCAAACGGCGTGACCTGATGCTGCATGCGTTTGATCCGATACAGGCGCAGGCCGTCGGGTTGCCGGTGCGCTGGCTGCATTACGGATTGCTGTCGCTGATCTCGCTCACCATCGTGGCGACCTTGTCGGCGGTGGGGATCATCTTGTCGATTGGCCTGCTGATCGCCCCAGGGGCGATTGCGTTTCTGGTCACCCGCCGTTTTGCCCTGATGCTGCCAATTGCCGTGGGCGTGACAGCGGTTTCGGGATTTCTGGGCGTTTACCTGAGTTTCTTCATCGACAGCGCGCCCGCGCCCACGGTGATCCTGATCCTGACGCTGGTATTTATCGTTGCCTTTGTGCGGGCAAACTTGCGCGCCCGCGCTACGACGTGAAGCCTGCGGCCTGATAGTACCGGCTGATGCAGCGCGTGATGTGCGACTGGATCAACTGGTTTGGGTCTGTCGGGATATTGCCGAATTCCAGCCCCATGAAGGCTTGAGAGACCATGGTTTCAGGGATCGTGATTTGTTGCAGGTTGGCGATCATCGTCTGTAAGGCTGCGCCGACCTGCGGGTCGTTCCAGTAATATCGGATCCGGTCGCTATAGCTGTAGATGCGCTGTGTTGCGATCTCTGCCTCGTTGCCGGTGTAGTAGGCCTGCCAGTTGCCGGGATTGTCGGTCATTTGCTGGTCAATGATGTCGCGGATGTTCGACGGGGTGGGGCAAGTCTGGTCCTCAAGCTCGGCGAGCGCCCAGATCGCCTCGCGGAAGCGGAAGGTCAGTTCGGGGCCGACCTTGAGGAAGAAGAAATGCTGTTTGACCAGATCGGCGAGGGCGCCGGTGGATTGGTAATCGGTTGAATGTGCCTCGAACGTCAGGCCGTCATGGTTGAGGATCGCGTCGCTGAGCGGCTGCGCCTTTGCCGGTATGAAGGGGTAGATAGAGCTGTGGCCGAAATCGACGCCGGGTTGGGTGACGACTGACACCACGCGCGCCCACGCATCGGTCAGCCCACGCGCGGCGAAGGCATCGTGATGCGTGCCGATCGTGTCGGCCAGCCGGGCAGGGGAGGTCATGTCGAGTGCTGCGGGTTCTTCGGTTTCGCCGCCGGGGATCGGTACTTCGGTCCCGATGATATAGACCAGTTTGCCGGGGTCAGGCGCGTGGGTTTCGGCCACGGCACACAGGTCGGCGGCCCGTTCAGCGATTTGCGCGAAACTGGGATTGGGTTCGCCGCCGCAGGCCATGCTGGCATCCAGATGGATTTTGGTGAAACCGGCGCCGACATAATCCTTTACCATCGCGCGCGCCTTGGTCATCGCCTGATCCAGCGGTTCGTATTTCCATGGGTTGGGCCCAAGGTGGTCGCCGCCAAGGATCAGGTTTTCCATTGGTATTCCGGCATCTTGCGCCATGCCTTTCAACCAACCCACGAAATCAGCAGGGGTCATGCCGGTATAGCCGCCATCCTGATTGACCTGATTGCATGTCGCCTCGATCACAGCGGGGAAATTATGGGTGGATGCATAGGCCAGAACTGCGCGCAGCACCTGTTCATTTGCGGTACAAAAGCAGGGGAGGCCAATGGCATTGCCGGTCCGGTTTTGGGTGATCAGATCGTGGACAAGGGCCATTATGCTTCCTTCATTTGTCGTTGTCTTTGGTGTTGACCGCAGCCGATTGGCTTGCCTACAGTCGATCAAAACATATCGCGCGTAAAGATTTGGATAGTACCCCAGTGGCGTAATTTGCTTTGCGATGGCAAGGTGACACGGGGGCGCAGAAACGATCAAGTAGGTACCGCATGGGTGAACGTAAAATCAAGAATATGGAAGAGTTTGCGGAGGTTAGCGGAATCTCGCGCCCGACGGTTTCCAAATATTTCCACGACCCCAGCAGCGTGCGCAAATCCACCCGTGGCAAGATCGAGGCGGCGCTGGAGGAATATGATTACCGGCCGAATTTCTATGCGGTTAATCAAAACCGCAAGCTGACAAAAACCATCGGCGTTGTTGTGCCCAATCTGGCTGACCCGTTTTTTGCCGAGATTGCCCGGAATATTGAGCGACGCTGCATGGATGCAGGATATGCGCCAACCCTGTTCGGGTCACATGGTGAACCGGAACTGGAATCAGAGATTTTGGATAACCTGCGCCTGCTGAAGCCGGCAGGTGTATTGATCGCCCCGCTGGGCCGGGCGACCGACAAGAAGGTGCTGGAGGCGTTCTGCCGCGATGTGCCAACCGTTCTTTTTGACAGCAATTTAGAGGGTTTGGGTGATTATTTCGTTGGGTCCGACAATTATAGCTTTGTTGCTCAGACGGTGACGTACCTGTGCCGTTCTGGCCAGCCGCCATGCTTTTTTGAGATGAAGACCCCGGCCAACCCGAACGCCAACAAACGTCGTCAGGCCTATATCGATATTATGACAGAACTGGGTCATGAGCCGAAATTTGTGCAGATACCGGGCGAAGGCTGGGGCTTTGAAGAGATTGGGCGGCTGGGAGGTCTATGGGCGATTGAGAACCAGATCCTGACTGGAGACACGGTGTTGTGCAGTAATGACCGGCTGGCCATTGGGTTTCTGTCTGCCTGCTATGAAAAGGGTTTGCGGGTTGGCAGTGGTGCCGGTTGTGCGTTGCGCGTGGCGTCACATGATGACCACCCTTATTCCCGATTTACCTGCCCGTCACTGACAACAGCCGCCCATGATTATGATTCGGTGTCCAGCGAAAGTGTCGAAGCATTGATGCGCGCCATTGATTCTGAGGTCCGGGGCGCTGACCGGGATGAGGTTCTATACCCAGCAAAACTTATATTGCGTGCCTCTGCTTGACCTCAAATTTTACGCGAGTAAAATTTTTATTGACTTTACGTCAGATCAGCCCCAATCTTGTTCCCAAGTAATCCAAGCATACTGGGAGGAGACTGGATGAAACTTCGTAACGCACTTTTTGCAGCGTCTGCATTGGTGTCTGTCACGGCCACGGCGGCCCTGGCGGATGGTCATGCAACCACGCTGACAATCGCCACAGTGAACAATGGCGACATGATCCGCATGCAGGGTCTGACAGATGACTTCACCGAAAAGACCGGTCACACGGTCGAGTGGGTCACGCTGGAAGAAAACGTATTGCGCCAGCGCGTCACCACCGACATCACCACCAATGGTGGTGCTTTCGACATCATGACAATCGGCATGTATGAAACACCCATCTGGGGCGCCAATGACTGGCTTGTCCCATTGGATGATCTTTCCGACGACTATAATGTCGACGATATTCTGCCAGCGATGCGGGCCGGATTGAGCCATGAAGGTACGCTTTATGCGGCCCCTTTCTATGGCGAAAGCTCTATGATCATGTATCGCACTGACCTGATGGAAGCTGCCGGGATGGAAATGCCCGATGCGCCCACATGGCAGTTCATCCGCGAGGCTGCGGCGGCCATGACCGACCGCGATAATGAGATCAACGGCATCTGCCTGCGCGGTAAGGCGGGCTGGGGTGAGGGCGGTGCCTTTATCACAGTGACAGCAAACTCTTTTGGTGCGCGCTGGTTTGACGAAGACTGGAATGCCCAGTTTGATCAGCCACAATGGGCTGAAGCGTTGAACTTCTATGTTGGCATGATGGAAGAATCCGGTCCTCCGGGCTACGCCACAAACGGGTTTAATGAAAACCTGTCGCTGTTCCAGCAGGGCAAATGCGGCATGTGGATCGATGCGACTGTTGCGGCATCTTTCGTAACCAACCCGGACGATTCAACCGTTGCTGACAGCGTGGGCTTTGCCCTTGCGCCAAACAGCGAAGGTATCGAGAAGAAGTCGAACTGGCTTTGGGCCTGGGCGCTGGCGATCCCTGCGGGTACGCAGAAAGCTGACGCTGCCAAAGAGTTCATCGAATGGGCAACCTCGACCGACTACATTGAGCTGGTTGCTGAAAACGAAGGCTGGGCCAATGTTCCACCGGGTGCGCGCATCTCGCTTTATGAGAACGCGAACTACAAGGACATTCCTTTCGCCCAGAAGACCCTGGATTCGATCCTGGCGGCTGATCCGACCGATCCGACCGTTGACCCAGTGCCTTACGTTGGTATCCAGTTTGTCGCGATCCCGGAATTTGCTGGCATTGCAACCGAGGTGAGCCAGGAGTTCTCGGCCGCTTACGCAGGTCAGCAGACGGTGGAAGAAGCGCTTGAAAAGGCGCAGGCTATCACCAATGAAGCCATGGAGGCTGCAGGCTACCGTTAAGCCCGCAAGCCCTGCCAGAGGGCGGCATGCTCGCCCTCTGGTTTTTGAAAATCTTTCCATTCGCATGTTTGAATCCCGGTGGTCCTGCGTGGCCGCCAACAGAGGAGATGTGTCATGGCGACCCAACATTCCCGATCTGCCGCCCGACTGATGATGGCCCCGGCCGTGATCCTGCTTCTGGGCTGGATGCTGGTCCCTTTGATTATGACCTTGTGGTTTTCGTTCCGGAAATATCTGCCGCTGCGTGGCGGTGACCAAGGTTGGGTCGGGCTTGAGAACTATGCCAGGTTCATCAGTTCCAGTTCGTTTTGGCCCGCCGTGCAAACCACCCTGATTATTGTTGGTGGCGTTCTGATCATCACTGTCGCATTTGGGATTGTTTTGGCCTTGCTGCTGGATCAGCCGATGTGGGGGCAGGGGGTTGTTCGTATCCTTGTGATCGCCCCGTTCTTTGTGATGCCGACCGTGTCCGCGCTGGTCTGGAAGAACATGTTCATGGACCCGGTGAACGGAATCCTTGCCCATCTTTGGAAATTCTTTGGCGCAGAGCCGGTGCAATGGCTTAGTCAGGAATCCCTGCAATCAATTGTCATGATTGTCAGTTGGCAATGGCTGCCCTTTGCAACATTGATCCTGTTGACCGCCGTTCAATCGCTGGACAGTGAACAGCTGGAAGCCGCCGAGATGGATGGCGCCCCGTTCCTCAAGCGGTTCTGGTTTATCATCCTGCCGCATCTGAGCCGGGCCATCACGATTGTGATCCTGATCCAGACGATTTTCCTGCTGTCCATTTTTGCCGAGATTTTCGTCACAACCGGTGGTGCCTTTGGAACCCGCACACTGACCTATCTGATCTTCCAGCGGGTGCTGGAAAGCCAGAATGTCGGCCTGGGGTCTGCGGGCGGTGTCTATGCCATCATCCTTGCCAATATCGTTGCGCTGTTTCTGATGCGCATCGTCGGCAAGAACCTGGATACATAAGGGAGGCTGACCATGGCACGTGCTGTTACAACACAACGCAAGGCGCTGAATACTGCAATCGCGTGGGCGATTGGTTTGCTGATCTTTTTCCCGATCCTGTGGACCATTCTGACCAGCTTCAAGACCGAAGCGCAGGCCATCGCCGATCCGCCCGTCTTTCTATTCTTTGACTGGACGCTGGAAAACTATGCCGTCGTTCAGGAACGATCCAACTATATGCGGTTCCTGTGGAATTCGGTCTTTATCGCCGGTGGCTCCACCATTCTGGGCATTATCATTGCGGTCCCTGCCGCCTGGTCGATGGCTTTTGTCCCGTCCAAGCGCACCAAGGATATCCTGCTTTGGATGCTGTCCACCAAGATGCTGCCAGCGGTGGGTGTTTTGTACCCGATCTATCTGATCTTCATCAAACTGGGCATTCTGGATAGCCGCCTTGGCCTGACTGTGGTGCTGATGCTGATCAACCTGCCGATCATTGTCTGGATGCTGTATACCTATTTCAAGGAAATCCCCGGTGAAATCCTTGAGGCGGCCCGGATGGATGGTGCGTCATTGCGCAACGAAATCCTGTATGTTCTGACGCCGATGGCCATTCCCGGCATTGCATCCACACTGCTGTTGAATTTCATCCTGGCCTGGAACGAGGCGTTCTGGACCCTGAACCTGACTGCGGCCCAAGCCGCCCCGCTGACCGCCTTTATCGCCAGCTATTCCAGCCCTGAAGGTCTGTTCTTTGCCAAGCTCAGCGCGGCCTCGACCATGGCGATTGCACCAATTCTGATCCTTGGCTGGTTCAGCCAGAAACAACTTGTCCGGGGCTTGACCTTCGGCGCAGTGAAGTAAGGAAAACGCACATGGGACGTATCCAACTGAATCAAGTTCAAAAGAAGTTCGGTGATGTGGAGGTTATTCCGCCGCTGGACCTTGAGATCAACGATGGTGAGTTTGTGGTCTTTGTCGGCCCCTCGGGCTGCGGTAAGTCAACCCTGCTGCGGCTGATCGCCGGGCTGGAGGACACAACCGCCGGCCATATTGAGATTGACGGCGATGATGCCACGATGCTGCCGCCTGCCAAGCGCGGTCTGGCGATGGTGTTTCAAAGCTATGCGCTTTATCCGCATATGTCGGTGCGCAAGAATATCGCCTTTCCGATGCGCATGGCCAAAATCCCGCAGGAGGAACAGGACCGTCGCATCAGTTCGGCTGCAAAGGCGTTGAACCTGACCGATTATCTGGATCGCCGTCCGGGCCAGTTGTCAGGTGGTCAGCGCCAGCGTGTCGCCATTGGTCGTGCCATTGTGCGCGAACCTGCGGCCTTTTTGTTTGATGAACCGCTGTCAAATCTTGATGCCGCCTTGCGTGTGGGCATGCGCATGGAAATCTCTGAACTGCATAAGAAACTGGCGACGACCATGGTCTATGTCACCCATGATCAGGTCGAGGCGATGACCATGGCCGACAAGATTGTCGTCCTGCATGCCGGTGTGATTGAACAGGTTGGCAGCCCGTTGGAACTGTATCGTAATCCCCGCAACCTGTTTGTGGCGGGCTTTATCGGGTCGCCAAAGATGAATTTTGTCGAAGGGTCTGAGGCTGCCAAGCACAATGCCCAGACGATTGGCATTCGTCCCGAGCATATCGATGTGTCCACCACCGAAGGCGCGTGGCAAGGCACCGTTGGCGTGGCTGAACATCTGGGGTCGGATACGTTTATTCATATTCACGGCATTCCGGGCTGTGATCCGATGACAGTCCGCGCCAGTGGCGATGTGATGGTCAACCATGGCGACACGGTTTATCTGACCCCGCATGAAGAGCATATCCACAAATTTGATGCGCAGGGACTTCGGATTGGATGATTTCGGTGGTGAGGGAATGCGTTATGATGACCCGTCAGTTGGACGCGTTGATGTGAGACTGTCAGACGCGACATTGCAGGATCTGCCGCCAGCAGTGCAGCGACCAAATTACGACCGGTCGGCACTGACACCGGGGATCGTGCATATCGGGTTGGGGAATTTTCATCGTGCGCATCAGGCCTGGTATCTGCATCGCTTGATGCAGCAGGGCCAGGCGCTGGACTGGGCCATCATCGGCGCGGGCGTTCGCCACAATGACGAACAGCAGCGCGAAAGACTGGCCGCACAGGATTACCTGACCACCCTGATTGAACTTGATCCAGCCGGTCGCGCGACAGAGGTGATTGGTCCGATGATCGGGTTTGTCCCGGTGCAGGACGGCAATGCCCCCCTGATCGCCCAAATGGCTGACCCCGCCATCCGTATTGTGGCCCTGACGGTTACCGAAGGCGGCTATTACATCGACCCGGTGACCAAAGGGTTTGATGCGACCCATCCTGATATTGTGCATGATGCGGCCAATCCCGATGCCCCGCGCACCGCCTTTGGCGCGATGATTGCGGCGTTGAAACAGCGCCGCGATGCCGGTGCTGGCCCTTTTACCGGCCAAAGCTGTGACAACTTGCAGGGCAATGGGGCGATCCTGCGTCAGACCGTCGTGTCGCTTGCCTGTTTGTCCGACCCTGATCTGGCAGACTGGATTGATGAAAATTGCAGTTTTCCAAACGCGATGGTCGATTGCATCGTACCCGCCACCGGCGCCAAGGAACTGGCGCTGGCCCATCAGATTGGCGTCGCCGATGCCGCCCCTGTCACCCATGAGAACTTTCGCCAATGGGTGATCGAGGATGATTTCTGCGCCGGTCGCCCCGATTGGAACAAGGTCGGTGCCACCTTTACCCCTGATGTGCACGCATATGAGGCGATGAAAATCCGTATGTTGAATGGCGGTCACCAGCTGATCGCGGATGCGGGTGACATACTCGGTGTGGATACGATTGCTGATTGCATGGCCCATCCATTGATTGGCCAGTTTTTTCGCCGCGTGGCAGAGGTTGAAATTGCCCCCCATGTCGCCCCCGTGCCCGGGATGACACCACGGGCTTATGTTGATCTGGTTGAGCGCCGTTTTGCCAACCCCGAGATTGTCGATACCGTCCGCCGGGTGGCGTTTGACGGGTCGTCACGGCATCCGGGCTTTATCTTGCCGGTTTTGCGGGCGGCTTTGGCGGGTGGAACGCCGATTGATGGGTTGGCCCTGTCACAGGCCCTTTGGGCGCGGATGTGCGAGGGCACCCGCGAAGACGGGTCGACCATCGCCCCCAATGACCCGATCTGGCCTGATTTGACAGCGGCGGCCAACGCTGCGCGAACGGATCCTGGCGCATGGTTGGATCAGCGCGCGCTTTATGGCGATTTGGCTGATGATGTTCGGTTCCGTGAAAGCTTTATCCGTTGGATGGGCGTAATCCAGCAGGATGGAACCGAGGCCGCGTTGCGCGCCTATCTGGCAGCGTAGCCAGCCCTACATTGCGTGCATGGGCTAGTTCTGTTAGCGATCCTGTCATACGGAATGGCGCAATCAACGAGGCAGATATGGCAGTCACCAAGGTCGCCACCTGTTGTTATTGCGGTATGAAGGCTGCATTGGTGTTGCGTGGCAAGACCCGTCATGAGTTGAGTTGCAGCCAATGCGGTGCGCCGTTGCGTGCATTGAAGATATTACCGATTGCGCCCGGCGGGGTGACTGCGCCTGCGGCGACACCCACCCGCCCGGACCATCGGCCAGCACCAAAAAAGGGCCGTTCCGTAAAGCCAAAGAAGTACCGAAAGCAAAAGAAAACCAAAGGTTTATTTCGCAAAGTTCTGGAAGAAGTCTGGGACGAGCTGGAAGATATCTTTGATTGATAGGTGCGGTCACCTTTGCTCACGCCTTGGCGAGGTGGGGTTTGCGTTAGGTGGTTTGTCCCGCATCTAGGATAGACAAGAGCCCTATCTGATCATCCGGAGCCATGTTTGGCATGCTGACCCGCCGCACCGCCATTTGTTCGATTTTTGCCGCCCCTTTGCTGGCCAATGCCGCGATGGCTGGGATGCGTCGTGTTTACGCAGTGGATGGTTGGGCCATTGAGGGTATCGATCCGGTGGCTTATTTTCGTGATCATGCGGCGGTTCCGGGATTGCGCGCGCAGGCAATCGGGTGGCGCGGTGCGCATTGGTGTTTTAAGTCCGCCGCCAATCGTGAGGCGTTTGAGCGTGATCCACATGCTTTTGCCCCACGCTATGGCGGTTATTGCGCGCTGGCGCTGGTGCAGGGTGTGTTGACCCCGTCCGACCCGCAGGCCTGGACCATTGAAGGTGGTACATTGTTCCTGAATTCTTCGATTGCTGACCGGGCGGCGTGGCTGTCAGACCCGGCAAGGCATATCGTGCAGGCTGATGCGCATTGGGCCCGAATGATGAATGCCTGATCTCACAGCGTATTCACAATTCCATGACCGTGCCTTTTTGAGCCATCCGCCGTTACCTACGTGATAGAGCAGAGATGCATGTCTGGAACACACGCATTTCGTTCACTGTCCCTCGTTCCATAACTGGCGCCCGGAATTTTCCGGGCGCTTTTTTATGTGTGCTGTTATAGGGTTACATCATGAACTACTCTGATGATTTTCTGCGCCGTATCCTGAAACGCACCCGGAGCGTTGCCGTTGTTGGTGTGTCGGCCAATCCGGTGCGTCCCAGCTATTTTGTGGCCCGGTATCTGAGCCTGAAAGGGTTTCGTGTGATCCCGGTCAACCCTGGGCTGGCGGGCCAGACATTGTTGGGTGAGACCGTTTATGGCGATTTGGCCGATATCCCAGATGATGTGGATATGGTGGATATCTTTCGCCGGTCTGATGCCGTTCCCCCGATTGTGGATGCGGCATTGGCGCGCTGGCCCGCATTGCAGACGATCTGGATGCAGATTGGCGTTGAACACCCGGAGGCCGCCGCAAAGGCGGAGGCGCGCGGTGTTGATGTTATTCAGAACCGCTGTCCGAAGATCGAATATCAGCGCCTGTTTGGTGAATTGCGCATGGGTGGTTTTGCCACCGGGGTGATTTCGTCAAAGCTTTAACGGCTTGCCTTTTCGGCGATACCGGATGTGCCTTGCCGTTTGCCCAGTTCGGTCAACACGTCGTCAAGACTGACGTCGCAGGCCGTCAGCATCACCAGCAGGTGATAAAGCACATCTGCCGCCTCTGAAGTCAGGCCCGCCTTGTCGCCTTTGACGGCTTCGATGATCGCTTCTATCGCCTCTTCCCCGAATTTTTCGGCGCATTTTTCTGGTCCTTTGGCCAGCAATTGGGCGGTCCAACTGCTGGATGGGTCGGCATCCTTGCGCGATGCGATAAGGGTGGCAAGGTCATCAAGCGTCATAGGCGCACCGGAATCCCGGCGGCGGCCATGTGGGATTTTGCCTCGCCGATTGTGTAAGTGCCGAAATGGAAGATCGAGGCGGCAAGTACCGCAGATGCCCCGCCCATCGTCACGCCTTCGACGAGGTGATCAAGCGTGCCGACCCCACCCGAGGCGATCACCGGCACATTCACTGCGTCCGAAATGGCCTTTGTCAGTGGCAGGTTGAACCCGGCCTTGGTTCCATCCCTGTCCATCGAGGTCAGCAGGATTTCCCCGGCGCCTTTTTCCACGACGGTGCGCGCAAATTCCACCGCATCAACGCCGGTTTCCCGCCTGCCGCCATGGGTGAAGATCTCCCATTTTCCGGGCGCCACGGTTTTGGCGTCGATCGCCACGACGATGCATTGCGATCCAAATCGCATTGCCGCCTCTGCCACCACATCAGGATTGGCGACGGCGGCAGAGTTGAAGCTGACTTTGTCTGCCCCGGCCAGCAAAAGGTCGCGCACGTCATGATGGGTCCGTACACCGCCGCCGATGGTGAGCGGCATGAAACACTGTTCGGCCGTTCGCGTGGCCAGATCAAACATGGTACCCCGGTTTTCCTGGGTCGCCATGATATCCAGAAAGCAAAGCTCGTCCGCGCCAGCCGCGTTATAGGCGATGGCGGCATCAACCGGATCGCCCGCATCAATCAGATCGACAAAATTCACGCCTTTGACGACCCGCCCTTCGGCGACATCAAGGCAAGGGATGATCCGTGTCTTCAACATGGCGTGATCCTTAGGCGGAATGGGGCGAAATGGGAAGGGGGCGGTGGTAGATGTCGGGCACTGGAAATGGGAGCATCTGATGAAACATGTGATCGCCGCGACCCTGATCGGGCTTTGCGCAACACCAATATTGGCAGAAGATATGATGAAAACATCACCGCTTTCCGTAAGCGAAACGATTGACGGGTTAGAGGCCGCAGTCACCGGGGCAGGGGCCACCGTCTTTGCACGGGTGGATCATGCCAAAGGGGCCGAGAGTGTCGGCAAGTCGATCCCGGAGGCGCAGTTGCTGATCTTTGGCAATCCGGCCCTGGGCACATTGGCGATGGAGGATGACATCCGCGCCGGGCTGGTTTTGCCCTTGCGTGTCTTGGCCTATCAGGATGCGGATGGTTACACGCAAATGACGTGGACCCCGGCGGAGGATCTGTTTGCAGGTCTTGATATTGCCGCCGATGCCGAAGTTGTGGGCAAGATCAATGGCGCCCTGAACATGCTGACGGATAAGGCGATGAGTGCAAATTAAGCCGCTGCAGCGACCCGGCTTAGCGCATTGCGCGCAATTGCGATGTGGAACGGCATGATCACTGCAAGATAAAGGCGCCCCCCGATATTGTGGGGGGCGACCCATGTGGCCAGGCTGATCCGGCCTTCATGCGACAGGACCGATACCCGGAAATCCAGATGCTTGTCGTCGAACCCGGCGATGATCTCGGTTTCGCTTTCCGCCTCAACCGGGAACGCTCCCAATTTGTCATCCGCAGCCGGTCCGTCATTATCAAGCCCGAAGGGTGCTGTGACGATGCGCCGGATCAGCAGCAGGAACTGCGCCCAGCTGGGGAAATTGGTGATGATTTCGGCGGCGTGGCGGACCGGCATGTCAGACCGGACAGCGTAGCAATCCAGAAAGTCGCCGGATTTTCGGTATGCACGAAGCGCGCTGATATCGGGGAGGGTGATGGCCGTGACTTGTGGCATGGCTTATCCTTTCAATAGGGCCAACGCATCGCCCAGATCAATCGCCCCGTCATAAAGTGCGCGGCCTGAGATCGCGCCCGCGATAACGCCAGTCTCTTTCAGCGCGGTCAGGTCACCCATGGAAGACACGCCGCCAGATGCGATGACGGGGATATCAACCGCGCGGGCGAGCGCGGCTGTGGCGTCGATATTCGGCCCTTTCATCGCCCCGTCGCGCAGGATGTCAGTGTAGATGATGGCGGCGATGCCCGCATCCTCGAACGATTTGGCAAGGTCGGTGACCATCACGTCTGTTTCTTCGGCCCAGCCGCGCTTGGCGACTTTGCCATTGCGGGCGTCCAGCCCAACGGCCACCTTGCCCGGAAAGGCCTTCGCGGCCTCGCGGACCAGATCGGGGTTTTCGACCGCGACCGTCCCAAGGATCACACGCGCGAGCCCCTTATCCAGCCAGCGTTCAATCGTTGCCATGTCCCTGATGCCGCCGCCCAATTGTGCGGGGACGGGGCAGGCTTTCAGGATCGCCTCAACCGGGGCGGCGTTGACCGGTTCACCTGCAAAGGCGCCGTTCAGATCAACAAGGTGCAGCCATTCACACCCCGCATCCACAAAGGCGCGTGCCTGTGCGGCGGGGTCATCATTGAACACAGTCGTCTGATCCATGTCCCCATGGACCAGACGGACGGCATTGCCATCTTTGAGGTCAATCGCTGGATAGAGGATCATGTTGCGCCCTTTCGTCATCTATGCGCGTTTTATGCATGCGGCGGGGCGGAATGCAACGCGGCGACCCCACGTCAGACTTGATCGGGGGCCGCAATGGCGCGCATGCTGTGGGCAATTCTGAGGGAGGATATCAGACATGAAGAAAATCTTGATGACAGCCGTTGCCGCAATCGGTTTTGCCGGGGCCGCCTTTGCAGACCCGCTGGAGGGGATCTGGCAGACAGCCAAGGATGACAATGGGAATTTTGGCTTTGTTCAGGTTGCGCCCTGTGGTGCGGCGCTTTGCGGCACGCTGATCAAATCCTTTGACACCAATGGCAATGAGATTTCGTCCAACTTCACCGGGCGCAATATCATTTCGGAAACTGTGGCCGAAGGCGGCGGTTCCTATTCGGGCAAGATTTATTCGCCCGACCGCGATAAAACCTACACTTCAAGCCTGGAACTCAGCGGTGATCGGCTTGCCGTGTCCGGCTGCGTGTTTGGTATTTGCCGCAGCGGTGGCACTTGGTTGCGCGTGCAGTAACGCGATACTGCGAACGAAAGGGCTGACCCTGGTATCAGGGTCGGCCTTTTTTGTTGTGACGTGGCTTGTCGGGGCTGTTTCTGGAACCGGGTCCCGACCCTAGCCGGGGCGCAGCCCTGTCTCAACCAGCATGCCGCGTCGCTTGGCCTCGTAATAATAGCCGCGTGCGTACCAACTGACGGCTGTTGCCTCATCCCCGTCAGAGATCAGCCATGCCCCGCGTAGATAACGCCCGGCATATTTCAAGTTGGTTTCGGCATCCAAAAGCCCCTCTGGCGTGCCCCGATAGCCCATGGTGCGGGCGGTTTCGGGCAGGATTTGCATCAGCCCGTAATAGGGGCCGTTACGCGCGGCCGGGTTATGTGTGCTTTCACGGATGATGACCCGATGCAGCAAGGTGACCGGGATGTCATGGATCGCGGCATATTTATTGATCAACCGGCGCAGTTGCGGCGTTTCATTGGGGTAGAGTGGGATATTATTGCTGGCGCGGGATGGCGGGGTCTTTTCCCGGCGTCCGCAGGCGGCCAATGCGGCAAGGCCAGCGATCACGACAAAGCGGCGGTGGTACATTTTCTGCTCCTGACTTTTTTGCTGACGGTAACTGTTCAGAAACCGAAAAGCCACGCAGAGGTTGGAAGGCGGGCGTTTATCCTCTCAACCCTAGGGCAGGCCCAGTGCCCGTTTCTTGTCAGCCGCCCATTTCATGATCGTCAGATCAAAGGTCAGCGCCATCAAGGCCACGCAAATCCCCAGGACAAAATTCTTGCCCAGATCGGTGCCTGCCAAGGTGCGTTGCAGTTCCTGCCCAAGGTCCTGTGTGCCAATGAAGGCGGCGATAATGACCATGAAGAAAGCGAACATGATCGCCTGATTGAACCCAACCGCCATGGTTGGCAGCGCCAGTGGCAATTGCACATTCCAAAGCTTTTGCAATCGTGTCGCCCCCGACATGTCGGCGGCTTCGGTCATTTCCTCGGGCACTGTCCGCAACCCTTCGATTGTGTAGCGGGTCAGCGGGACCATGGCGAAAATCAGGATCGAGAAGATCACGGCGATATCGGTGATGCCGAACAGCATAATGGCCGGGATCAGGTAGACGAAACTGGGGAAGGTTTGCGCGGTGTCACAGATCAGCAAGACCCGGTTCGCCCATTTTTTAGACCGCGCCGCGATGATCCCGATGGGCAGGCCGATCAAGGCGGCCAAGGTCACCGCAGAGATGACGGAGTAAAGCGTGATCACCGCCCGGTCCCACCAGCCTGACAAGGCGACAAGCGAGAAGAAGATCAGCGCATAGATCGCTTGTTTTCGCCCTGCCAGCGCCAGTGCAAAGGCTGCAACCAGCAGCACAAAGGCCGGTGTCGGGATCGACAGCAGGAAGTTTCGGAATGGGATCAGCACCTGCACATTCAGGAATGCGCGCAGGAACCCGGTTGTGGCCTTGACCCATTCGATGTTCAGGAAGCCCTTGATCAGGTTGTCCAGTTCTTTGCCCTGGCTGAAATCCTGACCGCGTCCGACTTCTGCGAAATAGGGCACGACAAGGGAGATTAAGGTGAACCCGATAAAGGCCGCGACCCCGATCAGTAGCATCTTGTGCCTTTGCCAGAAGACAGTGCCTTTTTCGAAATGTTCCGGCTGTTTGACGACCCATGCCTTTGACATCCGGTCCAGCATCACCGCAAGCAGCACGATGGTGACCCCGATTTCGAACGACCGGCCCAGTTTGAAGCTGCCCATCATCGCCAGCAGTTTTGCCCCAAGGCCTGGCATCCCGATGAAGGCTGTCAGAACCACCATGGCAAGTGACAGCATGATCACCTGATTGACGCCGACAAGGATCTCTGTCCGCGCCGATGGCAGGTAAACGTGGCGCAGCATCTGGAATTTCGTGCAGCCGCTCATCTTGCCCGCTTCGACGACTTCGGGTGACACTTTTTGAAGGCCCAGCGTTGTCATCAGGATCATGGGCGGGATGGCGTAGATTGTTGTGGCCACTGCCCCGGCGGTTGGTCCCACTTTGAAAAAGATCACCGCAGGCAACAGATAGGTGAAAAACGGCAGGGTTTGCAGGACCGACAGGATCGGTTTGATGGCTTTGTCGACCCATGCAAATTTCCAAGCTGCAATTCCCATCGTCAGCCCGATCACAAAGGCCAAGGGGGCCGCGATGGCGAGGACCGACATCGTTTCCATTGCGATTTTCCACTGCCCGATCAGGGCGGTCCACACCATCGTGCCACCGCCCAGAACCGCAAGCCGCCAACCGCCAAGGTAGTACCCGACGATTGCGGCAACTGCGGCAAGTGCCGTCCATGGAATTGGCCCGATGAAGGGCCAGCGTCGTTTGCCAAAAAAGATGTTGCCCGATGCGTCCAATAGCCATTGCAGGCCCTCCGTCAGGAACCGGGTCAGGGCCAAGAGGCCCAAATCATCCTTGACGAAGTTAAAGATCGTATCCAGCCAGCCCGCAAAGTTTGGGATAATCGTTTCGGGCAGCCGGTGTAGCCAACCGGGCAGCAGCCCCAGATATTGCAGGATCGTCATGATGATCGCTGTGCCCACAAAGCCAATCGCGATCTGGCCGTTGCTCCACGCGGTACGCGGGGCTGGCAATGACGTCGTTTCGGTCGTCATGTATCGGCCCCAAGCAAGATATCGAGTGCTGCCTTGCGCGGCATCGCCCCGATCAGCGCCGTGTCGCGTTTTACGGGGATCATGCTGCGGCTGTCATTGACCAGCATCCGGGCCATGGCGTGCACAGTTGCGCCGGCATCCACGGGGTCACCTTCGCCAGTGGCATCTGCATCGGCCAGCACACCGGCATGCACCACGCGCGCCTTGTCGATATCTTCGGTGAATTTGCGTACATATTCCGTGGCCGGGTGCAGTACGATCTGGTCGGGTGTGTCACATTGTTCAACGGCGCCATCCTTCATGATGGCGATGCGGTCAGCCAGGCGCAGCGCCTCGTCAAAATCATGGGTGATGAACACGATTGTCTTGTTCAGCATTTGCTGAAGACGCAGGAATTCATCCTGCATTTCCTTGCGGATCAGCGGGTCAAGCGCGCTGAACGGTTCGTCCAGAAACCAGATGTCCGGCTCAATCGCCAGACTGCGGGCGATGCCGACGCGCTGTTGCTGGCCCCCGGACAATTCGCGGGGGAAGTAATCTTCGCGACCTTCAAGCCCAACAAGCTTGACCACTTCAAGCGCGCGGGCGCGGCGCGTGTGTTTATCCTGTCCACGCATTTCCAGCGGGAAGGCGACGTTTTCCAAAACGGTCCTATGCGGCAACAGCCCGAACGACTGAAACACCATCCCCATCTTGGACCGGCGCAGGTCGATCAGTTCCTTTTCCGGCAGAGACATGATGTCCTGCCCTTCGACGGTGATGGTGCCGCCGGTAATGTCATGCAGTCGCGAAAAGCAGCGGACCAGCGTGGATTTCCCGGAACCCGATAGCCCCATGATCACCAGCATTTCACCCTTATGCACATCGATTGAGACGTCTTTGACTCCAGCGATATAGCCGGCGGCGCGGATGTCATCGAAACTCATGTCCGGCGTCATGTTACTTAGGAACTTGGCGGGGTCATTCCCAAAAATCTTCCAGACGTTCTGGCAGGAAATGACGGGTGCTTCGACTGACATGGGAATCCTTACGATAAATACCCCCGCCCAACACGGGTTGGACGGGGAAAAGGTAACACAGAAAAGACGGGCTTAGTTTACCCAGCTTTCCCAGATGTCTTTGTTATCTTCCAGCCAGACGGCAGCGGCCTCTTCTGGTTCCATCTCTTCGATGTCGACCAGCTTTGCCATCTCAGCAATCTGCGGGTTGGTAAAGCTGACCTTTTCAAGCACGGCGTATGCGCTTGGCCATTTTTCTTCCATGCCTTCCCATGCCGCCTTTTTCAGATAGCCATTTGCCGGGTTGCCGCAATCATACAAGGCATCCGGGTTGGGCCCGACAGAAGGGTCCTTGTCGCAACCATCGACCCAAGCGGGGAATTCGACGAATTCGCCGGGCCAGACGGCTTCGGCAAAGTTCGGGGTCCAGTTGAACACAACGACGGGGCGTTTGTCAGCTTCAGCCGCACCGATTTCGGCCCAAAGGGCCGCAGCAGAACCGGCATTCACAACGACAAAATCCATGCCCAGTGCTTCAACCCGTTCCTGGCCGTGCTTGAGCCAGTCAACCGGGCCATCAAGGTAACGGCCCTTGTCGCCGGTTTCGGCGGTGGCAAAGACGGCCGCGCAGTCGTTCAGCGCTTCCCAGTCGGGCAGGCCGGGGCAGGATTCCTTGGTCCACATCGGATACCACCAATCTTCGCGCGTGACCGCGTCATGGTCGCCCACATCCACGATGCCGCCTTTTTCGATGGCAGCGCGGAATGATGCGCCAAACGCGCCTTCCCAGACTTCCAGTTCAAGGGTCACATCGCCCAAGCGGACGGATTCATAAACCGCCTGGCTGTCGGTGGTCACGTACTCCACCGCATTGCCGTTTTCCTCAAGCAGCTGCCCAACCACGTTGGACATCACGATCTGGCTGGACCAGTTATGGATCGGAATGACGATTGGATCGTCGCTGTCATCGGCCATCGCGACCAGCGGTGCAATTGCCAGAACACCCGCGGTCAAGGCTGTTGTCATTTTCTTCATTCGTAGTCTCCCTGTTTTTATTGATGCGCCGCCATGCGGCACGCGAACCGTCCCGTTTTCGGGATCAGCAGATTTCGTGTTGAGTCTTCTCCACCACAAAGTCGCAGTTAGTGTCGCACTTTTTTCCTACCAATCAAGTTTTTTTCTTGTGGGTGCGTATTTCCGAGCGGGGAAAAATCGTCGCACATGTCGTAAATGAGAATCTTCGGGTCCAATCTCAAAAAGTCATTCCACTGATTTTGCGCCAGATTAGTCGAAAGAGGATGTCGATAATGCGCTATTCGGGTTTCAAAGTTATCAAAGAGGCACTGACCGGCCATAAGGGCTGGACCCCGGCCTGGCGCGATCCTGCGCCGCAGGCCCATTACGATATCGTGATCATCGGCGGCGGCGGGCACGGTTTGGCAACGGCCTATTATCTAGCCAAGCAGTATCAGCAGAAACGAATCGCCGTGCTGGAAAAGGGCTGGATCGGCGGCGGCAATGTGGGCCGGAACACGACGATCATCCGCTCCAACTATCTGCTGGATGGCAATGAGCCGTTTTACGAGTTTTCGCTGAAGCTGTGGGAAGGGCTGGAGCAGGACTTCAACTATAATGCGATGATTTCGCAGCGTGGCATCCTAAACCTGATCCATTCGGACGCGCAGCGTGATGCGTTTATTCGCCGGGGCAATGCGATGATCCTGAACGGTGCCGATGCTGAAATGCTGACCACCGAACAGATCAAGGCTCGCTATCCGTTTCTGAACACCGATGATGCGCGTTTCCCGATCAAGGGTGGGCTGGCCCAACATCGCGGCGGGACCGTCCGGCATGATGCGGTGGCCTGGGGTTATGCGCGCGGCGCGGACGGTCATGGTGTCGATATCATTCAGAATTGCGAGGTAACGGGATTTCGCATTGAAAACGGCAAATGTCTGGGGGTTGAAACCTCCAAAGGGTTTATCGGCGCGGGCAAG
The DNA here is from genome assembly GCA_947500135.1 of uncultured Paracoccaceae bacterium. Lineage (GTDB taxonomy): Bacteria > Pseudomonadota > Alphaproteobacteria > Rhodobacterales > Rhodobacteraceae > Yoonia. The sequence continues at coordinate 134,307 of CANMQX010000006.1, read as the reverse complement.
GTGGGTTGTGCGGTTGCCGGGTCGTCCAGCCGCCTGATGTCCAAGGCCGATATGCGCCTGCCGATGGAAAGCCATGTGTTGCAGGCTTTTGTGTCTGAGGGGCTGAAGCCGGTGTTGCCCGGTGTGGTTACCTTTGGCGCAGGCCATTTCTATTGCAGCCAATCCGATAAGGGTGGGTTGGTCTTTGGTGGCGACCTAGACGGTTACAATTCCTACGCCCAACGCGGCAATTTGCCGGTGGTCGAAGATGTCTGCGAAGGTGGCATGGCGATCTTTCCCGCCTTCGGCCGCGCGCGGCTGCTGCGGATGTGGGGCGGGATCATGGATATGTCGATGGATGGGTCACCGATCATCGACCGGACCCATATTGACGGGCTCTATTTCAATGGTGGCTGGTGCTATGGCGGGTTCAAGGCGACGCCTGCATCGGGGTTCTGTTTTGCCCATTTGCTGGCCACGGATGCCCCCCATCCAACCGCGACAGCGTATCGGTTTGACCGCTTTGAGAAGGGCCTGATGATTGATGAAAAAGGGATGGGCAATCAGCCCAATTTACACTGATGATTATTGACCACCCCCTTCTTGGCCCGCGTGACAGTGCTGAATTCACCTATATGGGTGATGCCCGATTGATCGACCGGCCTGACCCGGATGCCGGAACGGCGGCGCAGGATTTCTATGAATATGGCTATCTGCGTGACAATCCGGCGGGCTGGCATGATGAGCTGTGGTTTCACGAGGCCGGTGACCGGTCATGGTTGGTTATCACTCGTAACACCCTGACGCATGAGATTTCCAAGGTGCAACTGGCCCGTGACGTGGCCCGCAGCCGGGGGCGCAGCAAATGACCCAATCAAACCGCATTGGCCGGGCGCAAGTCGATTTCACCAAGACGTTGAAATTCAGCTTTGATGGCAAATCCTATGCCGGGCATCCCGGTGATACGCTGGCCTCTGCTCTTTTAGCCAATGGTGTGCGCCTGATGGGCCGGTCGTTCAAATATCACCGCCCGCGCGGGCCTTTGTCGGCGGGGTCGGAGGAACCAAACGCGTTGGTGGAGCTGCGCAGCGGTGCGCGGCAAGAACCGAACACGCGGGCGACCACGGCGGAATTGTTTGATGGGTTGTTTGCCAAAAGTCAGAACCGGCTGGGATCGCTGAAATTCGACCTTCTGTCGATCAATGACCGGTTTGCAAACTTCCTGACGGCGGGGTTTTACTACAAAACGTTCATGTGGCCTGCGGCGTTTTGGGAAAAGCTTTATGAACCGATCATCCGCAAGGCGGCTGGTCTTGGGTCGCTATCGCTAAAGGATGACCCAGACGTGTACGACAAAGGGTTCCTGCATTGTGATCTGCTGATCATTGGGGCGGGGCCAGCTGGCTTGTCTGCTGCACTGACGGCGGGTCGTGCCGGTGCCGATGTCATCCTTGCGGATGAAGATTTCCGCATGGGCGGACGGCTGAACAGCGAAACCTTTGCCATTGGCGATGCGTCTGGCGCAGATTGGGCAGCGACCGCTGTTGCTGAACTGGCCAGCTTGCCCAATGTCCGCCTGATGAAGCGCACAACGGTGATCGGGGCGTTTGATCATGGCATCTATGGCGCGGTTGAACGGGTCAGTGACCATATGCATACCCCCGATGCAGGTAAGCCGCGTCAGGTGCTGTGGCGCATCTATACCAAACACACTGTGCTGGCAGCGGGCGCGATTGAACGCCCCATCGCCTTTGAAAACAATGACCGGCCCGGCATCATGCTGGCCTCTGCCCTGCGAACATATGCCAACCGCTTTGCGGTTGCGGCGGACCGTCGTGTTGCGATCTTTACCAACAATGATGACGGGCATCGCACGGCGGCCGATCTGCATGCGCGCGGGGTTAAGATCGCTGCTGTCGTTGACGTCCGCCCCAACGCCCCCAGCAGCATGGATTATGAGGTGCTGCACGGCCAGGTCGTTGATACCAAAGGCCGGCTTGGCCTGACCTTTGCAGAAGTAAAGCTGGCCGATGGCAGCATGCGCACGCTGGATTGCGGCGCGCTGGGCCTGTCCGGCGGGTGGAACCCAAATGTGCATCTGACCTGCCATCAGCGGGGACGCCCAACATGGAACGCTGATCTTGCCGCTTTTGTTCCCGGTGCTGACCTGCCTGCGGGTATGACTGTTGCAGGGGCAGCGCAGGGTGACTTATCGACCGCTGGCGCGCTGTCGGGCGGGGCGAAGGCCGCGCGGCAAGCGTTAGGCCTAAAAGGGCGGATGGCGACCCTGTCCGAGGCCGAAGATGCCCCCGTCAACATTACCCCGTTCTGGTATGTCGAAGGCTGTTCGCGGGCATGGCTGGACCAGCAAAACGATGTGACCGTCAAGGATGTGAAACTCAGCCATCAGGAAGGTTTCCGATCCGTTGAGCATCTCAAACGCTACACCACGCTGGGCATGGCCACCGATCAGGGCAAGACATCGAATATGGGCGGTCTGGCGATCATGGCCGAACTCGCGGGCAAGACCATTCCAGAGGTCGGCACGACGATCTTCCGCCCGCCTTACACCCCCACCGCCATCGGCGTGTTTGCCGGGCGGCATCGGGAACAGGAGTTCCACCCCAAACGGCTAACCCCCAGCCATAAATGGGCTGAAGAACAGGGCGCTGTTTTTGTCGAGGTCGGCAATTGGCTGCGTGCGCAGTGGTTCCCACTGCCCGGCGAAACCACATGGCGCGCAAGCGTGGATCGCGAGGTTTTGGCGACCCGCAAATCCGTGGGCGTGTGTGATGTGACCACCTTGGGCAAGGTCGATGTGCAGGGCACCGACGCCGCCGCGTTCCTCAACAAGATCTACTGCAATGGCTTTGCCAAACTGGCCGTGGGCAAGACCCGCTATGGGCTGATGCTGCGCGAAGACGGGATCGCGATGGATGATGGCACCGCCGCGCGACTGGCCGAGGATCATTTTGTGGTCACCACCACCACGGCCAATGCATTGCCCGTTTATCGCCATATGGAATTCGTGCGCCAATGCCTGTGCCCGGATATGGATGTGCAGCTGATCTCAACCACCGAAGCATGGGCGCAATACGCCGTTGCTGGCCCCAATAGCCGCAAGCTGCTGGAAAAGATTGTCGATCAGGACATCAGCAATGATGCATTCCCCTTCATGGCCTGCACCAATATCACGATTTGCGGCGGGCTGCGGGCGCGGCTGTTCCGCATTTCGTTCAGCGGTGAACTGGCCTATGAAATTGCTGTGCCCACGGCCTACGGCGACGCGCTGATGCGCAAGATCATCGAGGTTGGTGCAGAGTTTGACGTGACACCTTACGGGACTGAGGCGCTGGGCGTCATGCGGATCGAAAAGGGGCATGCGGCTGGCAATGAACTGAACGGCACGACCACGGCCCAAAATCTTGGCATGGGTCGGATGATCAGCAAGTTGAAAGACAGTATCGGCAAGACATTGTCACAACGCGAAGGGCTGAATGCTGATGGCGATTTGCGGCAGGTGGGTATCAAACCGGTTGATCCGGGCGATCCCGTGCCCGCAGGTGCGCATCTGATGAATGCCGACGGTCCAATTGATGCAGCCCATGATCAGGGCTATGTCACGTCGGCCTGCTATTCACCAAATCTGGGCCATGCGATTGCACTGGGTTTCCTGAAAAACGGATCCGAGCGTCTGGGTGAGCGGATGCAATTGGTCAGCCCGCTGACCAAGGTGCATGTCGATGTTGAAATCACCAGCGCCCATTTCATTGATCCAGAGGGGGAACGGCTCCGTGCATGATTTGATGCCCATCACTGCCTTGGGCGGGACCGAAGCGCGCATTGACGCCTTCGATCACGTCACCATTACTGAGAATGACGGGCTTGCATTGGCCTCTGTCGCGGCGCGCATAGGGCACGAAAAACCCTGTCATGCAACATTGAAAAAACTGCTTGGCGCTGTACCCGGTCCGGGAAAGGCGATCTTGCATGACCCGGAGGCTGGCTTCTGGATGGGGCCAGATCAATGGATGATCGGGGCACCGCGCGCGACCCATGAGCTTTTGGCGGATCAACTGACGACACTGTTTGGTGAAACCGCATCCGTCACCGAACAAAGCGGTGCCTGGGTTTGTTTCGATGTGACCGGCCCCGCCATGCAGGACCTTTGCGAACGGCTTTGCGCGGTGCCCATCCGCAGAATGGTGGCAGGTGATGCGCAGCGCACGATGATCCATCAGTTGGGGTGTTTTGTGATCCGCAGGCAGGATGCGGACCACATCCGTATCCTTGGGCCACGCGCATCGGCCGGGTCACTGCATCACGCGCTGATTACTGCTGCACATTCCACGGCTTAGGCTGACGGGACAATCGTGTTCTTGCGCACGCGGAACATGTTGACCTTGTTGCGGTCTTCCTTGGGGTGGATGCCGAAGACGTCGATGTAGTTCTTACTCATCGCGGATGAATTCGTGTAACCCACCGCGACCGAAACCTGCATCATCGTGTCCTTGGTATAAAGCAAAAGCTGGCGCGCTTTGTGCATGCGCAATGATTTGTAGTAGCCAAGGGGGGTTGTGCCCGTTGTCTTTTGAAACATGCGTTCCAACTGGCGGACAGAGACGTCAACCTCGCGCGCAACATCGGCAATATTGACGGGGTCCTCGATATGATCGGCAAAGATATCGACGGCCTTGCGCACGGTGGGTGGCAGCATGTCATGGGTGCTTTCGGCGGCAAAGGTGGGCTTTCGTTGGGTGACGCCCTGACCCCGAACCAGCGGGTGCTGAAACCAGCAGGCGACTTCGGTCGCGACATCGGGGCCAAGCTGATCTTCGATCAAATGCAATGACAGATCAAAAGCGGCCGCCGCCCCCGATGCGGTTAACCGGCGCTTATCAATCGAGATCACGTCCTCGGTTGCCTCAAGCTGCGGAAACTCTGCCTTGAACGCCGCCTCGTAACACCAATGGACTGACGTTGTGAAACCGGTCAGCAGACCGGTCCGAGCGAGTGGAAAAATACCGCCACTGATCGCCCCCATTGTGACACCGTGGCGGGCAAGTTTGCGCAGTTTGCCTTCGGAACCGGTGGCATTCGCGAATTTTGATGACGGACCGCTGAGAAGGATCAACTGATCCAAACGGTCACATGCCTCCAGCGCGATGTCGGGTTCGAACCAGACTTTTGCGCTGGCCTCAACACGCCCGCCATCCTCTGACACCAGTGACCAGCCGAACATATCCTGTCCGGCAATTTCATTGGCCGCGCGCAGGGGTTCGATCATCGAGGTCAGGCACGCCATCGGAAAGCCCGGGAAGATGAGAAAGCCGATTTGCATTTTTTCATTACGGGTCATAATTTTATCCTAACAGGAAACTTTTGTGCTATGCCAGTACCGATGATACGAAATAAACAGCCGATGTCCTTGTCAGATGCCAGTAAAGCAGTAAAGCAATGAACACTCAAAAACTGGACGTGGACATGGCCGCAAATATACTCACGCAAAACCCGCACCGCGTGCGCGAAAACCGCGAAAACGTGTTGGAAGTTGCTATTGGCCGCGAGGTCCGTGCGTTTCGGCGCAAGCAGGAAATTACCGTTGCCGAGCTGTCCGCGACGACGGGGCTGTCGATTGGCATGTTGTCCAAGATCGAGAACGGCAATACATCGCCATCACTGACGACATTGCAAACCCTGGCGAACGCGCTGTCTGTTCCAATGACCGCCTTCTTTCGTGGGTTTGAAGAAACGCGCATGGCCGTCCATACCAAGGCGGGCGAAGGGGTTGAGCTGGACCGTGAAGGCACCCGCGCCAATCATCAGTATAACCTGCTTGGTCATATCGGTGCGAATTCCAGCGGGGTGATTGTTGAGCCCTATTTGATTACCCTTTCGGACGAGGCCGACGTGTTTCCAACATTCCAACATGGCGGGATCGAAACGATCTATATGCTGGAAGGCGAAGTTGATTATCGGCACGGTGATGAGGTCTACGCACTTCAACCCGGCGATACGCTGTTCTTTGATGCCGACGCGCCGCATGGGCCAGAGAACCTGACCCGATTGCCTGCGCGCTACCTGTCGGTGATCAGCTACCCGCAAGAAAGCTAGTGGCCAGACTCCAAAGTGCGCCGCATCAAACAGCCCCCCGGATCGCTTGCGATCCGGTTCGCGCCCGACCCCGCCCCCCAGGGCGGGCGCGAAACCGCAACGCCGGATCATACTGTAACCTCGGTGTATTTTGATTTGGCAGTGCCCCAAACACCCCCGCCCTCGAGGTCGGGCGCGAACCTACCGCCCCGTAGTTGATGAATATCAACAGACCCTAGTCGGTCATCTGTCCAAACACGGGCAGCGCGAGTTCACGCATCAGCTTGCGCTGCATCGCGCGGGCATAATCCGGATATCCGTCGGCGACCATCGCAAAGGCGCGGGGGCCGTGGATGACCTCTGCTTCGTAATATTGCCGGAGCGCGTCCGGTGACAGGCTGCTCCCGACAAGGGACGTGTTGGCCGGATCACTGACCACAAGCGCATTGACGGTGATGTTGTCAAAGGCCGGTTCGCCATAGGCATCGGCGGGGGACAAACCGATATTGTTTTTGCCATCGCCTGACAGGTCAATCGTCTTTTGCCAGCAATGGGCGCGCTGTTCCAGTAGTGATGCACCGAATAAAAGCGCCGTACCCATCGCCGTTTTCAGACCCGCCCGTACCTTTGTGTGAGAGCGGATTTGCGTGATGGCGCGGTCGAGTGCCGCAGGGCCGTCCAGCGAAATCCATGGCTGTATGACATATTGGTGGTTGCGCGAGCTCCATTCAAACGCGGCGAGCGATACGGGCGCATCTGCGCTGAACAGAATGAGCGACCGCACATCAGGATGGTTCAGCGCCGTCGCAAGACCATCGACCTGCTGGGTATATTCCGCAGCACTGACAGAGCCGGAGACGTCCAGCGCAAGAACCAACGCCAAGCGACATGATTGCGCCTCAGCCACCTGAGCAAAGCCAAGGCTCAGGACCATGGCGCGCAAAATGAACCCGATGCGCGCCATGCGTTATCCGATCACTTTTGCAAGGCCGGTTCGGTTTCCAGATCAGGCCAGATACCCGGCGATGTCGGCAGCCCATCGTCGAACTGTGACAGATAGTCGAGCATCATCGGCCGGTTATCGATGAAACCTTTGTAGGTTGCCAACTCTTCTGGCAGGTCCCGGATCACGCGGTGCAACCGGCGGCCCCATTTGGGTGCGGTCATCAGGTCCTGAAAGCTGCACAGATAGCAACGGATCGGGAACACCAGTGCATTGGATCGCGGCAGCCGAAAGAAGGTTTGGAGTTCGACCCGCAGATGCTGCTTCGCGCCGATGTTTTCGGGTGTCAGCGTGGTTTTCTGGATGCCCCATTTGTGATAGTTTTCGGGCGAGGTATCCAAGAGCGGATTAACCGTCATCGTCCAGTTCAGCCGCCGCGCTGGCGCGCCTTGCTGGATGTTCAGCAGGAATTTCAGCGCCCTGACAAAGATCCCTTTTTCATGCGCCAGCGGTACGGGCGCGTGCCATTCGAAAAAGTTCATGCCGATGTCGAAGTCAAGCGACCAGTCGGCTTGGGTCGTCACCATGCCGGCGTCCATCCACAGGTTGTCGTCACGCTGATCCAATACGCAGAAATCGCCCTGCGCCTGCCGGGTGATGTATTCCATCGGGCCATAGGGCAGGGTGGTTTCATCGAGAAAGGTAAAGCTGTCATCGATGCCCAGCGGCTTGTTCACCCAGCGCCAGTTATTGCCATCGCGATGCAGCTCAAACAGGTCGGGGTAATCTTCGGATTTGCTGACCATGATCAGTTCCAGCAGATCCCAACCGGCCAGCGTCATATGCGGCAGCGACTGACAGCGCAGCGGATCATCCGCCAGCACCATGGCCCGGTCTTTCATTTCGGCAACGTAATGTTCATCCACGTCGAACCGTTTTTCATAGACGCTATCCACCGGGCCGCCCCGGTGTTGTTCCATGTTCACCGAATACATGTAGCTGTCTTCGTGAAATGGGAAGGGGAACCGTTTGATCGCCCGGTCAGAGTTGTAAAAGGAATAATCGTCCCGGAAGGTTTCGTCGTTGAATTGAATGTTCATATCAGCGGTCCAGTACCAGTGTTTTGCCTTCAAAGCGGCTGACGCAGGGCATGATTTTTTCGCCGGATGCGTGTTCGTCGTCTTCCAGCCAGTGATCGCGGTGGATGAAATTGCCGGTGTAGTCGATTACCCGTGTTTCGCATTGCCCGCAGGCCCCGCCTCGGCACAGGTACGGCGCATCAACGCCCTCGCGTTCAATCGCCTCCAGCAGGCTTTCGTTTTCGCCAACCTGAATGACCTTGTTGGATACGGCCAGCTTCACCTCAAACGGTTTGCCAGGCTGCGGGGCGAGGAATTCTTCGTAGTGAACAGCCTCGCGCGGCCATCCCTCGGCTTCGGCGGTTTGGCGCACCCAGTCGATCATGCCTTTGGGGCCGCAGACATAGACATGTGTGCCCAATGGCTGACCGTCGAGCAGGTTCATCAGGTCGATCTTCTGATCATGATCATCGTAATAGACATGCGTTTCATTCGGGTGGTGGCTGGTCAGTTCGTCCACATAGGACCCAAGGCTTTCCGACCGGCAGGCATAGTGCAGTTCCCAATTCCCGCCCAACCGTTCCAACTGCTTGATCTGCGCCAGAAACGGGGTGATCCCGATCCCACCGGCCAGAAACAGGTGCTTTTTGGCGCGCAGATCCAGACTGAACAGGTTGACGGGGTAAGAGATCGTCATCTTATCCCCCACCTTCACATTCCGATGCATGAACAGCGACCCACCGCGCCCTTCATCATCGCGCCGGACAGAGATTGTATAAGCGGTCTGATCCATCGGATCGGACATCAGCGAATAGGGGTTCAGCCGGGTGATATCGCCGTCTTGCATTTCGACAACGGTATGTGCGCCGCCTGAAAAGGTGGGCAGTAACCCGCCATCTGTTGGTTTGAATTCAAACCGCGTGACGAGGTCGTTCAGCGGTACAATATCCGTCACGGTGACGACGATTTTTTCGGCCCCGCTCATTCGTAAATCCCTTTTGGTGCGGGCACATTGCCCGGGTCCTCGGCATCGATGCACACGCCCTGATAGGCGGCCAGGCGGCGCGAATAATGGTCGCGGACAAACAGGTTCAATCCGCAATGGCCGCAGATAAACGGGTCGGTTTCCACATCTTCGGTGATGCCTTTGCAATGCACGCATTGCATCCGCCGGGCCGTTGATCCGCGATGTTCTGTCTGGATGGCGGTATGCGGGACGCCTGCCTGCATAGCGGCGTTCTGGGCCTGACCGATTAACCCTTCGGTCCCTGTCAGATAGACCTGCAAACCCATCTTGGCGTCGGCCAGCGTTTTGTGAATGCGCTGTTCGGCTGCGCCATAGGAAGGCCCGGCATAGAACGATGCAGGGTTCAGCGCGCGCAGCTGCGCCTCATAATCGGTGCCTTTGGCGATATAGATGATATGACCTTTTGCCATAATCGCGGGCGTGGCCATTTCAATGATCGCTTCCGCGCCTTCAGCGTCAGCTATGAAAAGATGGGCAGACCCTGCGCGCGGTTCCAGCATGCCGTAAACGGGGCGGCTGCGGATGCTTTCGGGAAACGTAAACTTCGACATATCAGTCCTTTTGGAACGAAAAGGGCGCGGGTGGTCCCGCGCCCGTTCAGATCAGCCCTTTGCGGTGCGGATCGACTTGTCTTTATCATAGAACGGCATTTCTTCGGCTGTTGCCGCCAATTCGGTGCCGTCGGGCTGTTTGATAACCAGCTTGGTGCCTGCCTTGGCGACCGCAGGATCAAGACGGGCAATCGCCACGCTGTATTTGTTCAGCTCTGACGATAGACCATAAGTGATCACGCCGACATCCTTGCCATCATGCAGGACACGGGCGTGCATTTCCATCTGCTCCATGCTGTCAGACAGTTGCACGCCGTAAATCTTGAACCGTTCCTTGCCTTCCATTGCATAGTGGTTTTCGGCCCCGATGAAGCCTTCCTTGCCGGGGGAGACGGTGAATTCCAGCCCAAGTTCCCACAGCGTGTCCCCGCAAGGCTCATCATCGAAGGGGAAGGTTTCAGAGTTATCGCCGGGATAGAACAGCAGATAACTTTCGATGCGCAACATATCGAGGGTGCTGAATTGCGTGGGCCGCACGCCCATATCTTTGCCAGCCTCAAGAATACTGTCCCATAGATGGACGGCATCCTTGGCACGGCAGAAAATCTCATACCCGCGTTCGCCGGTATAGCCGGTGCGCGAAATCATCACGTCGCGACCATAAAGCCGTGTCTGCATTAGCCCAAAATAAGCCAGATCACGGATTGCTGGAATCTCCTGCGCCAGCAGATCAACAGCAACCGGGCCTTGAAGCGACATATCATGCAGATCGTCGTCGAACAGGATTTCGCAATTCTTGCCTGCAGCGACCGAGGCGAGCTGTTCCATCCCGGTGCCTGTGCCATGCACAACCATCCAGGAATTCACAGCGATGTGGTAGATGATGCAGTCATCAATGAACTTGCCGTCGCTGTTCAGTATGGATGCATAGGTTGACCGACCCGGCGCGATCTTTTCAACATTGCGGGTTGTCACGCGGTCGATGACATAAGCCGCATCAGCGCCGACAACATGCACTTTCTTCAGGCCGGACACATCCATCAGGCCTGCTTTGGTACGAATGGCCTCGTAATCGGCTTTGGCGCGTTCGGGTGTGTGGTCATAGAACCACGCCGTTCCCATGCCGTTCCAATCCTCAAGCTCGCCGCCAATCTCTGCGTGGCGATGTGCAAGCGCAGAGGTTCTCCAAAGAATGGCCATAATCAGGTTCCCCGTTGATCTGTGTTTTTGGTTGCTTCTGATTGAGACTCAGGACGGCATTAAAAGCAAGACTGTTAGTCAAAAAAGTTTCCTAACAGGCAACAATCTGAATTGTCGGTTTTGTGTGTGGGCGCCCTGTTTTGGATCGAAAGAGTTGACAGGTCAGATTTCTTATGCCCGTATTCGAGGAAAAAAATATTACTGTCAGGCAAAATTTATCCTGACGCCATCACAGGGGAGATCTGAAAGTGGATGGAAATCTCGACGCTCTGACGACCGTATTTACCGAGTTTTATTACTGGGTAACGGTTGTTTTCATGTTCCTGATTCATGTGGGATTCTGCATGTATGAAGTGGGTGCCAGCCGCGCCCGGAACCATATGCACACATTAATGAAGAACATCATGATCATTCCGTTGGTCACAGTGACATTCTTCTTCTTTGGCTGGTGGATCTATTGGGCTTTCCCCAATTTCTGGTTCTTTGGCGGATCGATTGACTTCGAGGCCGGGGCTGCCAACCTGCCATGGTCTGAAAACATGGCGACCAATCTGGATGACCGGATCACTGGCGTCTTTTGGGCGGCGTTCCTGCTGTTCTCTTGGACGGCGGCATCGATTGTTTCGGGGTCGGTCATCGAACGCATTCGGTCCTCTGCGCTTTGGGTCCATGCGGTTCTGATCGGTTCCGTCTTCTGGATCATCGATGCAGCATGGGGCTGGCATTACGGCGGTTGGATGGTGCAGAAGCTGGGCTATCACGACGCCTATGCATCTGGTGTGATCCACGCGATTGCGGGTGGTTATGCGCTGGGCGTGATCATGGTGCTTGGTCCGCGGATCGGCAAGTTTGCCAAGGATGGCACACCGCGCGATATTCCACCGCATAACCCATGGATGCTGACCATCGGGATTTTCCTGATCTACACCGGCTTTTGGGGGTTTTATGCGGCCTGTAACGTGCCTGCGATTTCACCAGAGGCGATTGGCGGTCAGATCACCGGTACGACTTGGACAGCCACGAATATCTATCTGGCGCCAACATCCTTGTCGGCGATCACGTTTAACTTCCTGATGTCGCTGTCGGGCGGTCTGATGGCGGCCTATGTCGTGTCCAAGGGCGATGCGTTCTGGACATTCTCTGGCGGGCTGGCCGGGATCATCACCGCATCTGCGGGCAATGACCTTTATCATCCGATCCAGGCGATGATCATTGCCGCGATTGGTGTCGTGATCGTCTACAACCTGCACTACTGGGTTGAGCGTAAGTTCAAACTGGATGATGCGGTGGGCGCTGTTGCGGTCCATGGTTATGCGGGCTTCGTCGGTCTGGTGATCTCTGGCTTCGTTCTTTGGGGCGCGCCAAGCTCGCCCTACGAAGGTTATGCTGCGATCAATCCGGTTGGTCAGTTCCTTGGGGCCGTGATCATGTTCTTTGTCCTGGGCTTTCTGCCGGGCTTCATTGTGGCCAAGCTTCAGTCGATGGCAGGCGTGTTGCGCATCCCTGAAGAGGTGGAACTGCAAGGCCTCGATTATGCCGAGCACCACGCCTATGAGGACGCAAAAGCCGCGATCATCGAAGCCGATAAAGCTGCACTTGCAGCCAAATCCTAAGAGAGGAGAGATACGCAATGTCTACAATTGGATATGAAAGCTGGGCCGTTGATCTGGCCGATGTCAACGCCATCTACCCCTTTCAGGGTTGGGAAATGCCGATGACCATCATCGGGGTCATCTTCTGGCTGGCATGGCACCGCATTCAGTTCGTGCGCGAGGGACAGCACCTCGAAGAAGCGCGGAAAATGGGTGAGAAAGAGAAGATCGACAAGATGCTCGAACGCTACTAACGGCTGTTGGGCGGCCCTTTCACGGGGCCGTCCAACATTACCATGAGGAAAATTTGTTTCCTGATGGTTGAAGGTGGCTAATCTTTGCTGTTAGCCTGCGAATCAATGAATTCTCTTCCGGAAAGGATAGCGCCGATGTGTGGAATCGTAGGGTTGTTTTTGAAAGATAGCGCGCTTGAACCGCAGCTTGGTGAGCTTCTGACCGCCATGCTGATCACGATGACAGACCGTGGCCCTGACAGCGCCGGCATCGCGATTTACGGGGACGAAACCCCCGGCCAGATGAAACTGACCGTGCAATCAGACACGCCAGAGACCACATTCGCAGGACTGGACGCCGCATTGGGCAAGGCGATGGGGACATCGGTCGCGATGTCGGTCAAAAGCACCCATGCGGTACTGACCATCCCCGCAGGCACCCATGCGGTACTGACCATCCCCGCAGGCACGCTTGCCTCTGCCCGCGCAGCACTTGCCGAAATCAACCCTGATATTCGGGTCATGAGCGGTGGTGAAACGCTTGAAATCTATAAAGAAGTCGGCCTGCCCAAGGATGTTGCCGCCCGTTTCGACATCGCCAAGATGTCCGGCACCCATGGCATTGGCCACACTCGCATGGCCACCGAATCTGCCGTGACGACCATGGGCGCGCACCCGTTCAACACGGGCGATGACCAATGCCTTGTGCATAACGGGTCACTGTCGAACCACAATTCCCTGCGCCGCAAGCTGCGCCGCGAGGGGATTCATATTGAAACCGAAAACGACACAGAGGTCGGCGCGGCTTACCTGACATGGCAGATGCAGAACGGCGCCACGCTGGGCGAAGCATTGCAAAGCTCTTTGGATGATCTGGACGGGTTCTTTACCTTCGTGGTCGGCACCAAGGACGGGTTTGGCGTGGTCCGCGACCCGATTGCCTGCAAGCCCGCGGTGATGGCCGAAACCGATCAATATGTGGCCTTTGGCAGCGAATATCGCGCCCTTGTGGACCTGCCGGGGATTGAAAACGCCCGGGTCTGGGAACCAGAGCCCGCAACCGTCTATTTCTGGAGCCACGATAAGGCCCCAACATCCAAGAAAGCCGCCTAAGATGCAGACAATCGATCTGACAGAAATTGGTCTGCGCGAAACCAACAAGACGCTGCATGCACAATCCAAAGATACCAACCAGACCGCGTGGGAAATCGTCAACCCACGGGGATCGCACGCTATTGCCTGTGGGCTGGACGCCCCGATTGAGGTGACGGTGAAGGGTTCAACAGGCTACTACTGCGCAGGCATGAACCAGCGGGCGACAGTGAATATTCATGGCTCTGCCGGGCCGGGCACGGGCGAAAACATCATGTCCGGCAAAATCGTGATCGAAGGCGACGCCAGCCAATATCTGGGCGCGACAGGCCATGGCGGACTGATTGTTGTTAAGGGTAACGCATCATCCCGCTGCGGCATTTCCATGAAGGGCGTCAATATCGTCGTACAAGGTAGTGTCGGGCATATGTCGGCCTTCATGGGCCAGTCCGGCAATCTTGTGGTTTGCGGTGATGCAGGCGATGCGCTGGGCGACAGTTGCTACGAGGCACGGTTTTTCGTGCGCGGCACGATCAAGAGCTTGGGTGCTGATTGCGAGAAGAAAGAGATGCGGCCAGAGCATATCGAGATTCTGAAGGGGCTGCTGGATGAGGCCGGGATCGATGCCGACCCGTCCGAATTCACCCGCTACGGATCTGCCCGCAATCTTTACAATTTCGACGTCGATAACGCTGGCGCATATTAAGGATACCATAATGAACAGACACGACGCCAAGGGTATCCCCCACACCACGCCGCGCCAATCGGCGACCTTTACCCAGGATATCAACAGCGATATCCGGCGGGCCGCTGCGACAGGCATTTATGACATTCGGGGCGGTGGCGCGAAACGCAAGGTGCCATCCTTTGATGACCTTCTGTTCATGGGCGCGTCAATCTCACGTTACCCGCTGGAGGGCTATCGCGAGAAATGCGAAACCAGCGTGACCATCGGCGGGTTGCACGCCGAAAACCCGATTGAGCTGGATATCCCGATCACCATTGCGGGCATGTCTTTTGGGGCCTTGTCGGGTCCGGCGAAAGAGGCGTTGGGGCGTGGCGCATCTGCGGCCGGGACCTCGACCACCACCGGTGACGGGGGCATGACGCCGGAAGAACGCGGCCATTCCGACAAGCTGGTCTATCAATATCTGCCCAGCCGCTATGGCATGAACCCCGACGATCTGCGCAAGGCGGATGCGATCGAGATTGTCGTCGGTCAGGGGGCCAAACCCGGCGGCGGTGGCATGTTGCTGGGGCAGAAGATCAGCGACCGCGTTGCCGAAATGCGTAACTTGCCAAAAGGGATCGACCAGCGTTCGGCCTGTCGGCACCCTGACTGGACCGGGCCGGATGATCTGGAAATCAAAATCCTTGAGCTGCGCGAAATCACCGGCTGGAAAGTCCCGATCTATGTAAAGGTCGCGGGCGCACGCCCCTACTACGACACCACGCTGGCAATCAAGGCGGGGGCTGACGCGGTTGTGCTGGATGGGATGCAAGGCGGTACGGCGGCGACGCAGGACGTGTTCATCGAACATGTTGGCCAGCCGACGCTGGCGATTGTGCGGCCTGCGGTGCAGGCGCTGCAAGACCTTGGGATGCATCGTAAGGTGCAGTTGATCCTGTCGGGCGGGATCCGGTCGGGCGCCGATGTGGCCAAGGCCATGGCGCTGGGGGCCGATGCGGTGGCCATCGGCACGGCGGCCCTGATCGCCCTGGGTGACAATGACCCCAAATGGGAAAGCGAATATAACGCCTTGGGCACCACGGCTGGTGCCTATGATGACTGGCATGAAGGGCAGGACCCGGCAGGCATCACCACGCAGGACCCGGACCTAATGGCGCGTTTTGATCCCATCGAAGGCGGGCGGCGGTTGCGCAACTACCTCAAGGTGATGACGCTTGAGGCGCAGACCATCGCCCGGGCCTGCGGCAAGAACCACCTGCATAATCTGGAGCCAGAGGATCTGGTGGCGCTGACAATGGAAGCGGCAGCCATGGCCAAGGTGCCGCTGGCCGGAACCGACTGGTACCCCGGCAAACCAAACACATCATACTAATCGAAAACGAGGGCGCGGCTGGTTTCAGATCGCGCCCCATTCTTTCCAAAGACAGGGAAACGTAAAATGGCAACTGACCTCGCTAAATTCGCCAAAGACAATGGCGTCAAATATTTCATGATCTCATTCACGGATCTGTTTGGGGGGCAAAGGGCCAAGCTTGTCCCCGCCCGCGCCATCGCTGATATGCAGGAAGAAGGGGCCGGTTTTGCGGGCTTTGCCACATGGCTGGACCTGAC
Organism: uncultured Paracoccaceae bacterium; assembly: GCA_947500135.1. Lineage (GTDB taxonomy): Bacteria > Pseudomonadota > Alphaproteobacteria > Rhodobacterales > Rhodobacteraceae > Yoonia. The sequence goes on along the minus strand of CANMQX010000006.1, from coordinate 118,216 downwards.
CCCGGCGCATCCCGATATGCTGGCTGTGCCTGACCCAGAAGCGGTGATTATCCTGCCCTGGAATAAGGAAATCGCCTGGGTACCCGCCGATTGCGTCATGGAAGGTGAACCCGTTGCCCAGGCCCCGCGCAATGTGCTGCGCCGCCTCATCGCAGAAGCTGCGGAAGAAGGGATGCATGTCAAGACCGGCATCGAAGCCGAGTTCTTTCTGTTGACCCCCGAAGGCGACCAGATCAGCGATGCGTTCGATACGGCGGCCAAGCCCTGTTACGATCAACAGGCATTCATGCGGCGGCTGGATGTGATCCGCGAGATCAGCGATCACATGCTGGAAATGGGCTGGAACCCGTATCAGAACGACCACGAAGACGCCAATGGCCAGTGGGAAATGAACTGGGATTTCGATGATGCGCTAAAAACGGCGGACAAGCATTCGTTCTTCAAATTCATGGCCAAATGTGTCGCGGAAAAGCACGGGTTTCGCGCAACCTTTATGCCCAAACCTGTCGAAGGACTGACAGGCAATGGCTGTCATGCCCATATCTCGGTTTGGGATGCGCCGGGTGCGAAGGCTAAAACCAACGTCTTTGCGGGTAAGGGCGAAGGGCAAACAGGTGAATTGGGCCTTTCGGAACGGGGTAAGCATTTCCTGGGCGGGATCATGAAACACGCCAGCGCCTTGGCTGCGATCACCAATCCAACCGTGAACAGCTACAAACGGATCAACGCCCCGCGCACCATGTCGGGGGCCACATGGGCGCCCAATACGGTCACTTGGACCGGCAATAACCGCACCCATATGGTACGTGTCCCCGGCCCGGGCCGGTTCGAACTGCGCCTGCCGGATGGGGCTGCGAACCCATATCTATTGCAGGCCGTTATCATTGCCGCGGGCCTGTCGGGCATCCGGTCAAAGGCTGATCCGGGCAAACGCCATGACATCGACATGTATGCCGAAGGCCACAAGGTCAAAGGTGCGCCTAAACTGCCGCTGAACATGCTTGATGCCTTGCGCGCCTATGACAAGGACAAGGGCCTGAAGGATGCGATGGGCGCGGAATTCTCTGCAGCATATCTGAAGATGAAGCATCAGGAATGGAATGATTTCGTGTCCCACTTCACCGAATGGGAAAAGGCGAACACGCTCGATATCTGATCCATTCAGTCGCGCCCGAAATGGCGCGGTTTTTGCGTTGGGTGTCCCGGCGTAGCAACAACAGTGTTCATGCAAGACGAGGAAGGAAGACGGGCAATGACCAAACGTATCGCTGTTATCGGGGCAGGGCCATCGGGGCTGGCGCAGTTGCGCGCCTTCCAGTCCGCCGCCGCAAAGGACGCGGATATCCCCGAAATCACCTGCTTTGAAAAGCAGTCCGATTGGGGCGGTCTTTGGAACTACACTTGGCGGACGGGTCTGGATGAATATGGAGAGCCTGTGCACGGTTCCATGTATCGTTACCTGTGGTCAAACGGTCCCAAAGAAGGGCTGGAATTCGCCGACTACACGTTCGAGGAACATTTCGGCAAACAGATCGCCAGCTACCCGCCTCGGGCGGTTCTGTTCGATTATATCCAGGGCCGGGTTGCCAAGGCAGGCGTGCGTGACTGGATCAGGTTTAACACGGCGGTGCGCTGGGTCGAAAAAGATGGCGGCAAGTTCAATGTTACTGTCTGTGACCTACCCGAGGATCGCACCTATACTGAAAGCTTTGATCATGTGATCGTGTGTTCAGGGCATTTCAGCACGCCAAACGTGCCCCAGTTTAATGGGTTTGAAAGCTTTAAGGGCCGCGTGTTGCACGCCCATGACTTCCGCGACGCGATGGAGTTCAAGGATAAGGACATCCTGATCGTCGGCACCAGCTATTCAGCCGAGGATATCGGCTCTCAATGTTGGAAATACGGCTGCAAATCTGTCACCGTCAGCCATCGGACGGCAGCAATGGGGTATGACTGGCCTGACAATTGGGCTGAGGTCCCGCTTTTGACCCATGTTGATGGCAATACGGCCCATTTCAAGGATGGCACCAGCCGTGACGTTGATGCGGTGATCCTGTGTACCGGATACAAACATCACTTCCCATTCCTGCCTGACAGCCTGCGCCTGAAAACGGCCAACCGGCTGGCGACTGCAGACCTTTACAAAGGGGTCGCTTATATCCACGAACCGGACCTTTTCTACATCGGGATGCAGGACCAGTGGTTCACCTTCAATATGTTTGATGCGCAGGCATGGTGGGTGCGTGACGTGATCATGGGCAAGATCGCGATGCCAGATAAGGTCGCCATGCAAGCCGATGTTGTGGACCGTGTCGCACGCGAGGATGCGGGCGAGGATGACTATGATGCGATCTGGTATCAGGGCGACTACATCAAGGAGCTGATCGCAGAAACGGATTACCCGTCATTTGATGTCGAAGGGGCTTGCATGGCGTTCAAGGCATGGAAAGGTCACAAGAAGGCAGGCATCATGACCTTCCGCGACAATGGCTATAAATCCGTCATGACCGGTACAATGGCGCCCAAGCATCATACCCCGTGGAAAGATGCGCTGGACGATAGTCTGGAAGTCTATTTGCAGAATTGATTAGGGCTCTATGGGGAGCCGCACAAAGACAAGCGTCTGCCCAAGCGCGCCCTTGTCTTTCAATGACACGGCGTATTGCTGATCCGCATGGTCGATCAGCCGCAGATCGTAGGCGTCGGGATGGTTGACATTTTGGTCCGTGGTCACCGTGATATCGGGGCCAAGACAGGTTGTAACGGCGTCAAGAACATCCGCAAGGGCATCGCGCGCCGCGACTGACCGGTAGTCAAACGCCCAATGGCAATTTTGTTGCTGCCCGCGCCCCAATGACAGCGACACGCGGCATTCGGCGGGGCGGGACGTTGCGGGCAGGTGCAGCGCTCCCTCTGACCCCGGCTGCATCAGTGCTGCCATCTGGACGCAGAAATCGTCCGCCGCTGCCGTACTGGCGGTGACCGCGAGCATGGCAAGCACCAGCGCCCTCATGTCGGGACCCGACCGGTTGCCAGATCATCCTCCCAATCGGGGATGTCATTGATCAGGATCGTGGCAACCCGAGCAAACACATCGTTTAGCTTGTCAACATGGGGGCCGCTATGCCCCTCATCAGTCAGCGCCTTGCGCATGCAGAATAGCCAGTTTTCAGCATCTGCCAGCCGGATCGGTACATGGGCGTGCATCAGCTTCACATCCATATGCCCGTGTTTTTCGCGATAATAGTGGCGGCCACCCATGAAGCCCGACAGGAAGTTGAATTGTTCCACCCTTGCATGGGGCAGGCCATGGCCCCGGGCATGCAGGCGGCGCAGATTGGACCCTTCGGGCAGGGTCTCGACCAGATCATAGAAGATTTCAACCAGATCGCGCAGCTTTGCCTCCCCGCCGATATTATCAAGAACGGTCATTGTGCTACCAACTGTTCACCCTCCAACACTTCAAACGGGGTGGGCGGGGTTGATTTGCTGACCCAGAACCATTGGCCCGCATATTCCATCACAAACCAGCCCTTCCATTCGGCATCACCGGGCCAGATGCTTTGATATTCTTCGTCTTCCACCCGCCTGTTCCCTCTGGCAGAACGGGCATTCTCCTGGGCAAAGATGGTTGTGCCATCGGGGACGAAATACTGGCGATAAGGAACGCCATCCCAATCACCAACGGCGGTGTTGCCCGACAAAAGCACATCGATTTCAGGGCCGTTCAGTTTGACCGACTGCGCCTGTGCCGCGCTGGCCATGACTGCGAATGTCAGGGCAAATCGGATCATGAGCGTGGGTGCTCTTTCTTGGGGTCGTAAGCGGCCAGCGTTTCGGCAATCCGCGCGGGCAGGCGCATCTGATGACCGTCAAGTTTACCGATCTCGACCGCAGTTCCGACGTCAGCATGGGCCACGTCAATGCGCGCAAGGGCGATGTTCTTTTTCAGCAGCGGCGAACGCATCGATGATGTGACCTCTCCGATTTGAGCGCGACCGATATGGATGCAGTCACCATGGCCGACATCGACATTGCCATCAATTTCCAGCCCGACAAGTTTTTTCATCGGATGTTCCTTGCGCCGGATCAGGGCGTCACGGCCGACAAAATCATCGGTTTTGGATTTTAGCGGGCAGGTGAAGCCGATCCCGGCTTCAAACGGATCGGTCTGATCAGAAAAGTCATAGCCGGCAAAGATCAAGCCGGCCTCGATCCGCACCATATCCAATGCCTCAAGCCCCATGGGCTTCAGCCCGTGATCCTGTCCCACCTCCCAGATCGCGTCAAAGATTTCGGCGCAATCCTTCGGGTGGCACATGATCTCATACCCCAATTCACCGGTGTAACCAGTACGGCTGACTACAAAGGGTGTCCCGCTTTCGTTGTGAAGGCGGGCGGGGGTAAAGCGGAACCAGTCCAATTGATCAAACTCAGGATTATGCGGCGCGGTCCAGACCAGTTTGCGCAGCAGATCACGGCTTTCCGGCCCTTGCACGGCGACATTATGCATCTGATCTGTCGATGACCGCACCAGCACTTTCAGCCCATGCTTTTCGACCAGTTCGCGCAACCATTCGCCGCCATAATCCGACCCGCCGATCCAGCGGAAATTGTCCTTGCCCAGCCGGAAAACCGTGCCGTCATCGATCATCCCGCCATGTTCATAACACATGGCCGTATAAACAACGCCGCCGACAGCCAGTGTCTTCATATTGCGGGTAAAGGCATATTGGCACAGCGCCTCAGCATCGGGGCCGGTAATTTCAAACTTGCGCAGCGGCGACAGGTCCATGATCACGCATTTTTCGCGGCAGGCATGGTATTCCTCAATCGGGCCAGCGGCGGCAAAGCAATTGGCCAGCCAATAGCCGTTATATTCGATGAAGTTCCGCGTGTGCTTGGCAAAGCTGTCGTGGAAACCGGTCTGCTTGGTCATTTTCGGCTCCGAATCTGGGGTCGCGCGGATCGCAATGGCCCGCTGAAAGGTTTCCTTGCCGCTATAGGTGCGGACGTGAATATCTGTAGGGTTCCAGCCATTAGCGGCGGTGGTGTCATCGGGGCAGGCGCTGCTGACGCAGACGATGTCGGTCAGCGCCCGCAGCAAGACAAAATCACCGGGGCGCGACCAAGGCTCATCCGCATACATCACCCCATGTTCGTCAAGGAAGGTGTTGAAGAAGAAGTTGATCGCCATCCAGCCGGGGCGGCCCGTCACGTTGAATTCTGACAGTGCCTTGTTGAAGTTCTCCGAGCAGTTCACATGGCCGGGATAGCCGATATCGTCGTAGTATTTGGCGGAACAGGCCAGCGCGAATGCGTCATGCCGCCCGCAGGTATCCTGCACGACCTCAACCAGTGGCACCATTTCCTGATCATAATATTTCGCATGCAACCCCGGCATCGGATAGGCGTGACCCATCAGCGTGCGTGTAGTGGTCACATCCAGCGCATGCTCAATCCCCTTGTCCAATTTACGGGCCGAAAAGCATTCAAAATCAGTGCATTGGCGTCCATCCACATCAAGGATTTGGATGTAGTCACCCGCCTTGACGAAATAGGCCTCTGCTGTCTGGCTGTGGATGCGGATATCCGCGATCGGATCGGCCAGCGGGTCGGGCAGGGCGAAACGCGCGTGGGTTTTTAATGTCGCCCGTTTGATCATCACAATCAGGGGCGTGGCGGTGTCCTGCACCTCAAAATCCATCGCATTGGCGGGCGCTGCGATGATAACGGCACCGTCGCGGGTTGCAGTAAAGCTGGCTTCGGTTTTGGCGGGGGTCGTGCCCTCATACAGATGTATCGCCGCTGCCTTGGCAATATCGATGCCACGCGCATCCAACCCCATGCGCAACCCGCGCAGGGATTGATCGTCGCTGGATAGCAAAGCCTGCAGCCCTGTCGCGACGCCATCTGCACTCGCCCCGATGATGGCGGGATCGATTTTGCCTTTGGCATTGCAGGCAATAACCTCACATCGCTGCCCACCCTCATCATTGATGATGGTGATGTGATCACCGGCCTCTATAAGGATCAGAACCGCGCCACGCCCTTCGACGGTGTAACGCTCTGTTCCAGGTGGCAGCGAAAAAATCAGTGGTTTGATGATCGAACTGGGTTTCGGCGGCCCCGGCAGCACCGTAGGGTAGTTGTCTAACATGTGTTCCTCTCCCATGCGAGTTGCATGTACGGAATATTTGTTTAACCATAAGAATACAGGCGCAAACACATACGGCAATAAAATTTAATCGCATGCATAACCATAAGATCAACTTTATCGGCTGGATCCTGTTCGTGCTGTCAGCGATCGGGTTTTGCATCGCATCAATTGGCAGTTTTTGGGCCATGTTCGGATCGATCTTCTTCTTGATTGCCTGCCTTGTCTTTCTGATTCCCTTTTTCCGCGACGACGAATGAATACGCTGGCACTTGGGCTGGTGGCCGCGTTTTGCTGGGGGTTTCACGATATCTGCGTGCGGTTTCTCAGCCAGAAAACCCCGATCAACGCCTGCATCTTCGTCGTCCTGCTGACGGGGCTGGTGTTTCACAGCGGGCTGATGACGGTCACGGGGCAGTTCACGCCTATCCCGGCACTGGCCGTCTGGTTGTCACTGGTCGCAGGGGCGTTTTTTGTGATGGGCACCTATGGGCTTTACTACGCATTCCAACGTGGGCCGGTCCGGCTGGTTTCGCCGCTGATCGCCGCTTATCCAATCCTCTCAGTGTCCTGGGCAGCAACCAACGGAACCAGCATCTCTGCCCTGCAATGGATCGCGGTCATTGCGATTGTTGTCGGGGTCGCAGTTGTGGCGGCATTATCGGACGACAGCACTGATGAGGTGCCGTCCAAAGGGCCCACGATCCTGTTTTCCCTGATCTCGGCCATCGGTTTCGCGGGGACGTTTGCGTTTGGGCAACAAGCAGCGCAGATCAGTCACGAAATGCCCACAACGCTGGTGGCACGCCTGCTGACCGTCGGGGTCGTAATTGCTGTAGGTTTATCGCTGAAACTGCCGTTCTGGCCGGGCCGAAAGGCGCTGCCATGGCTGGTGGCCATGGGTGTTGCCGACGGTGTGGCACTGCTTTGCGTTCTTTCGGCAGGCACATTGCCGGACCCGCAATATGCAGCTGTGACGTCCTCGATGTTTGGTCTGTTGACGATCCTGCTGGCCTGGACGTTTTTGAAAGAACGCATGACCTTGCCGCAATGGGGCGGTTGCCTCGTCGCCTTTGGCGGCGTGGGCTACCTCGCGATCTAAGCTAAGTTCAGCCGCGAATATCCTTGGGTGATCCCATCACCATGTAACTGGTGATCGACCGCACATGCGGCACGGTGCCCAGTATGTCGGTGTGAAAGGCCTTATAGGCGGGCAGGTCAGCCACCTCGACCCGCAGCATATATTCAAAGGCCCCGGCCACATTATGACATTCGGTGACCTGATCGGCGCGCTGCATCGCGCGTTCAAACCCTTCCTGGGCCGCCTTTGTATGCTCGGCCAGGCCCACAGCGACATAGACGACATAGGCGCGGCCGGTCTGGGCCGGGTCCAGCCGGGCGCGGTAGCCCTTGATCACGCCACTGCGTTCCAATTCCTGCACCCGGCGCAAACAGGCAGAGGGCGACAGCCCTACCTTATCAGCCAGCGTCAGGTTGCTGATCCGCCCGTCACGCGACAATTCGCGCAATATCGCGTCGTTTATGCCGTCAATCTTCGTCATAGGTTGCGAGCATAGTAGATAACTGCACAATTTGGCAATTTCATTGCGATCCAGACGGCCTATTGTTGCGCAATGAGTACAGAAATTCTGATCGCCCTTATCGGCTTTGCCTTTGCCAGTTCCATCACGCCGGGGCCAAATAACCTGATGCTGATGGCCTCTGGGGCCAATTACGGGCTGCGGCGGACGGTGCCGCATATGCTGGGGATTTCGATGGGCCATGCATTCATGGTGGTGATGGTGGGCGTCGTGTTGCTGAAAGTGTTCGACGCTTATCCGGTTCTGAACATCGTGCTAAAGATCCTGAGCGCGGTTTATATGACATGGCTGGCGTGGAAAATCGCGAACGCGGTGCCGCCAGAGGCGCAACAGGTCGAGGGCAAACCCTTCACCTTCCTGCAAGCTGCGGCGTTTCAATGGGTGAACCCGAAAGCGTGGTTCATGGCGATCACAGCGATCAGCGCCTATGCACCGCAAGACAAAGGGGTCTTGTTCGGGTCACTGCTGGTCGCCGTCATTTTCTCAGCCACCAATCTACCATCCGTAACCGTCTGGGCCTGGATGGGGGTGCAGGTGCGGCGCTGGTTGGGCACGGCACGCAGGTTGCGAGTCTTCAACGTCACAATGGCGGTGCTGCTCGTCGGATCACTTTACCCGATGCTGATGCATTGAGGATAACAAATTTTAGGACAAAAAATTTGTCAGACAGAAGATTTTTCGTCACGAAAAATCTTCGCGCCCTCAAAACGGTACGTCATCCGCTTGTGCGGCACTGACGACAAATTTGGCCACGACATGTTTGGCACCGGCCTTGTCAAATTCGATCTCCAGCTTGTCGCCCTCGATCCCCATCACCTCGCCATAGCCAAATTTCTGATGGAACACCCGGTCACCCACGATAAAGGCGCTGACCGCATCCAGATCAATCGTCATATTGCGGGCTTCACCGGGCTGCGACATGCCGCGCTGCTGGCTGCGGCTCTGCAAGCGCTTCCAGCCGGGCGAATTATAGACATCGGCCCGATGCGCCTTTTCATGCAGGTCTGATCCCATCATGCCTTGCACAGCGGGCGACGCTGCGGCGGCCCCGTAACCGCCGCCATAAAGGCCGGGCGGGGTGAGCACCTCAACATGATCTTCGGGTAGTTCGTCAATGAAGCGCGACGGCATTTGCGATTGCCATTGACCATAGACGCGCCGGTTTGCGGCGAAAGAGATCGTGCAAATTTCCTCCGCCCGGGTGATGCCGACATAGGCCAGCCTGCGCTCCTCTTCGAGGCCCTTCAACCCGCTTTCATCCATCGACCGTTGCGACGGGAACAGCCCATCTTCCCAGCCCGGCAGAAACACCGCGGGAAACTCAAGGCCCTTGGCGGCATGCAGGGTCATGATGCTGACCTTCTCGCCCGCCTCTTCGGTTTCGTTGTCCATGATCAGGCTGACATGTTCGAGGAACCCCTGCAGGTTCTCGAAATTCTCCAGCGCCTTGACCAGTTCCTTGAGGTTTTCAAGCCGCCCGGGCGCCTCTGGCGTTTTGTCGTTCTGCCAGAACCCGGTATAGCCGGACTCATCAAGTATCATCTCGGCCAGTTCAACATGGGTGTCTGCTTCGGCCCGGACCTGCCCGTGCCAGCGGTCAAGCGCATCAACCAAAATGGTCAGTTCTTTCAGCCCCTTGCCGCCAAGCAATTTGCCCTGACAGACCAGCCGTGCGCCTTCGACCAGCGAAACGCCATTGCTGCGTGCCGTCCGCTGGATGGTTTGCACGGCCTTTTCGCCCAAACCACGCTTGGGGGTGTTCACAATCCGCTCAAATGCCAGATCATCCTCCAGGGATACAGCCAGCCGGAAATAGGCCATGGCGTCGCGAATCTCCATCCGTTCATAAAAGCGCGGGCCGCCAATGACGCGGTAGGGCAGGCCGATGGTCAAAAAACGGTCTTCAAACGCGCGCATCTGATGCGAGGCGCGCACAAGGATCGCCATCCGATCAAGGCCAATTGGGTCCATCCCCCGCGTGCCGCGCTGCATCGCCTCAACCTCTTCGCCGATCCAGCGCGCCTCTTCCTCGCCATCCCAATGGCCGATAAGGCGGACCTTTTCGCCGTCGGTCCGCGAGGTGAAAAGCGTCTTGCCCAACCGCCCCTTATTGGCGGCGATCACGCCAGAGGCTGCGGCCAGAATATGCGGGGTAGAGCGATAGTTTTCTTCCAGCCGCACCACATGCGCACCCGGAAAATCCTTTTCGAACCGTAGGATGTTGCCCACTTCTGCACCGCGCCAGCCATAGATGGATTGGTCATCATCGCCGACGCAGCAAATGTTCTTATGCTCGGCCGCCAACAGCCGCAGCCACATATATTGGGCGACATTGGTATCCTGATATTCGTCTACAAGGATGTAGCGGAACCAGCGCTGATACTGCTGCAGCACGTCTGCATGGGTCTGAAAGATCGTGACCATATGCAGCAGGATATCGCCAAAATCGACAGCGTTCAGATCGCGCAACCGGGCCTGATAGGCGACATAAAGATCGATACCCTTGTGATCAAACGCGCCACTCTCAGCCACGGGCACCTTATCAGGCGTATAGGCCTTGTTTTTCCAGCTATCGATAATCCCCGACAGCATGCGCGGCGGCCAGCGCTTTTCGTCGATCCCGGCGGCCTGGATCAGCTGTTTCATCAGCCTGATCTGGTCGTCTGTGTCCAGAATGGTGAAGCTGGATTTCAGGTTCACTAGTTCGGCATGACGACGCAGCAGTTTGGCACAGACCGAATGGAAGGTGCCAAGCCATGGCATACCTTCCACCGCTTCACCCATATGGGTACCGATGCGGTGCTTCATTTCGCGCGCAGCTTTATTGGTAAAGGTCACGGCCAGAATTTCATGCGGTCGCGCAGTGCCGGTGGCTAGTAAATGCGCGATGCGACTGGTCAGCGCCTTGGTTTTCCCAGTGCCAGCCCCGGCCAGCATCAACACCGGCCCTTGCAGGGTTTCAACAGCCTCGCGCTGAGCCGGGTTCAATTCGTCCAGATAAGGGGTAGCGCGCTGCGCCATTGCCCGCTGGCTTAGCGGGACGGCGGCCTCAAATGCGTCATCTTCGGAAAAACTGCTCATGGCGCAAAGGTAAACTGAATCGTCGGGTAGGAAAACCCCTTGTTCTGCTAATGTTCCGCACGTTGACACCGGTCACTGCGTCACTAACGTCGCGCCCATGAATTTGCACAGTCGCTATCCGGCCATATCCGACCTGAAGGCCCGCGCACGGCGGCGGATTCCGCATTTCGTGTGGGAATATCTGGATAGCGCCACGGGGGTCGAAGCGACGCAGCGCCGTAACCGCAATGCGCTGGATCAGGTGCAGTTTGATCCATCGATCCTGCATGGCGAGTTCACGCCGGACCTGACAACAACATTGCTGGGCAAATCATATCCGCTCCCCATCGGGATCGCCCCGGTTGGCATGTCGGGCCTGATTTGGCCGGGGGCCGAACAGATGTTGGCGCAGATGGCGGCGCAGGAGGGTATCCCTTACACCTTATCCACCGTCGCAACCCAACTGCCCGAGGATGTCGGACCCCAAGCCGGGGATCACGGCTGGTTTCAGCTTTATCCGCCGCGCGATCCGGACATTCGGGACGATATCCTGAAACGCGCGAAGTCATCTGGTTTCAACACGTTGGTTTTGACAGTTGATGTACCTGTCGCGTCGCGTCGGGAACGACAGACGCGTGGAGGGCTGACCAACCCGCCCAAGCTGACGCCGCGATTGGCGGTGCAGGCAGCACGTTGCCCGGCCTGGCTGAACGGCATCCGCAAGACGGGTATGCCCCGGATGCGGTTGATGGATAGCTATTCGGATGTGAAGACCGCGCTGCCGTCCACCCAGCATATCGGCTATCTGCTGCGAACCTCGCCCGATTGGGACTACTTCAAATCACTGCGTGACGTGTGGGATGGGCCGTTGATCGTTAAAGGGGTGGGGCGGGCCGATGATGCCGCCCGGTTGACCGATGAAGGGGCCGATGCGATCTGGGTCAGCAACCATGCGGGGCGGCAGTTTGATGGCGGGCCAGCCACCATCGAGATATTGCCCGCGATCCGTGCGGCGACAACCGCACCAGTGATCTTTGACAGCGGGGTTGAAGGCGGGCTTGATGTGCTACGCGCCATCGCCTTGGGCGCAGATTTCGTGATGCTAGGGCGGGCCTTTCACTATGGGCTGGGCGCGCTGGGGGCGCAGGGACCGGCACATGTGCTGGATATTCTGCGTCAGGATATGATCAGCAATATGGGACAAATTGGTGCCAGATCCCTGGCCAAGCTACCAAATAGCCTGCGATCTACGCATTAACACGTATGGACGATTACGCCGCGGCACCTTACGAATGCCGCAACTGCGAAGGGGACATCCATGGCTGATTTCAACAAAATCCTGATTGCCAACCGTGGCGAAATTGCGATCCGCATCATGCGTGCCGCCAACGAGATGGGAAAAAAGACCGTGGCGGTCTTTGCCGAAGAGGACAAGCTGGGCCTGCACCGTTTCAAGGCGGATGAGGCATACCGTATCGGCGAAGGCATGGGCCCGGTTGCCGCCTATCTGAGTATCGAGGAGATCATCCGCGTCGCCAAAATGTCTGGGGCGGATGCGATCCACCCCGGTTATGGCCTGCTGTCGGAAAACCCGGATTTTGTGGATGCCTGTACCGCCAACGGGATCACCTTTATCGGCCCCAAGGCGAAGACTATGCGCGAACTGGGCGACAAGGCTAGCGCGCGTCAGGTAGCGATTGCGGCTGACGTACCCGTCATTCCGGCCACGAATGTGCTGGGCGATGACATGGCCCTGATCAAGAAACAGGCGAAAGAGGTCGGATATCCCTTGATGCTCAAGGCGTCCTGGGGCGGCGGTGGCCGTGGTATGCGCCCGATCATGTCCGAAGATGAGTTGGAAGAAAAAGTGCTTGAAGGTCGGCGCGAGGCCGAAGCCGCCTTTGGCAATGGCGAAGGTTATCTGGAAAAGATGATCATCCGCGCCCGCCATGTCGAAGTGCAAATCCTTGGCGACACCCATGGGCAGATGTACCATCTGTGGGAACGCGATTGTTCGGTGCAGCGGCGCAACCAAAAGGTGGTTGAGCGTGCGCCAGCACCTTACCTGTCCGGCACGCAGCGCGAAAAGCTGTGTAATCTGGGCAAGAAAATCTGCCAGCATGTGAATTATGAATGTGCAGGTACGGTCGAATTCCTGATGGATATGGATTCAGGGGAGTTTTACTTCATCGAGGTGAACCCCCGTGTGCAGGTCGAACATACCGTGACCGAAGAGGTCACTGGCATTGACATCGTCCGCGCGCAAATCCTGATCGCCGAAGGCAAATCATTGGTAGAGGCGACAGGCTGTGCCTCTCAATATGACGTCAAACTGGACGGCCACGCCATTCAGTGCCGGGTCACAACCGAAGACCCGCAAAACAATTTCATCCCCGATTATGGACGCATTCAGACCTATCGGTCGGCCACCGGGCCGGGGATCAGACTGGACGGTGGCACCGCATATTCGGGGGCGGTGATCACCCGTTATTATGACAGTCTGCTGGAAAAAGTGACGGCCCGCGCACCAACGCCTGAAATGGCGATTGCCCGGATGGATCGCGCCTTGCGCGAATTCCGCATTCGGGGCGTATCGACGAACATCGCTTTTGTCGAAAACCTGCTGAAGCACCCGACATTCCTCAACAATGAATACCACACCAAATTTATTGATCAGACGCCAGAGCTGTTTGATTTCAAACAGCGTCGCGACCGTGCCACCAAGATCCTGACCTATATCGCCGACATCACCGTGAACGGACACCCCGAAACCGCCGGGCGCCAGCGCCCCGGTGCAGATGTCAAACCACCGCGCCCGCCGGTCAAGCCAACGACGGATATCGCCGCAGGCACCCGCAACATTCTGGATGAGTTTGGGCCAGAGGCTGTCGCCGACTGGATGCGCGACCAGAAACAGTTGCTGATCACCGACACCACCATGCGTGACGGGCATCAATCGCTGCTGGCCACCCGGATGCGCTCCATTGACATGATCAACGCGGCCCCCGCCTACGCCGCCAAGATGAGCCAGCTGTTCAGTGTGGAATGCTGGGGCGGGGCGACCTTTGACGTGGCGTATCGGTTCTTGCAGGAATGCCCATGGCAGCGGCTGCGGGATATCCGGGCGGCGATGCCAAATATCATGACGCAGATGCTGCTGCGCGCGTCAAACGGGGTGGGGTACACCAATTATCCTGACAATGTGGTGCAAAGCTTCGTGGCACAGGCCGCCGCATCAGGCGTGGATGTGTTCCGCGTGTTTGATAGCCTGAACTGGGTCGAAAACATGCGGGTCGCCATGGATGCGGTGATCAAGGCGGAAAAGGTCTGCGAAGGCACAATCTGCTATACGGGCGATCTGCTGGACCCTGACCGGGCCAAATATGATCTGAAATACTATGTTGGCATGGCCAAGGAACTGGAGGCCGCAGGCGCGCATGTGCTGGGGCTGAAAGACATGGCCGGGCTGCTGAAACCGGCAGCGGCAACAGCGCTGGTCAAAGCGCTGAAAGAAGAAACCAAACTGCCGATCCATTTCCACACACACGATACTTCCGGGGCGGCAATTGCCACGGTGCTTGCGGCCTCTGCTGCCGGGGTGGATTGTGTCGATGCGGCGATGGACGCATTGTCTGGCAACACGTCGCAACCGACATTGGGATCGATTGTTGAGGCGCTACGGGGCAACGCGCGCGAAACCGGGCTGGATATCGCCGCGATCCGCGAGATCAGCAATTATTTCGAACAGGTGCGCGCGCATTATAGTGCGTTCGAATCTGGGCTGCAGGCGCCCGCGTCAGAGGTATATCTGCACGAAATGCCCGGCGGGCAGTTCACCAACCTCAAGGCGCAGGCGCGGTCACTGGGGCTGGAAGAACGCTGGCACGAAGTCGCGCAAACCTATGCCGATGTGAATCGGATGTTCGGCGATATCGTCAAGGTCACACCATCGTCCAAGGTTGTGGGCGACATGGCGCTGATGATGGTCAGCCAAAACCTGAGCCGCGCCGATGTGGAAGACCCAAAAACCGAAGTGGTCTTCCCGGACAGCGTTATCGACATGATGAAAGGCAGCTTGGGTCAACCTCCCGGTGGCTGGCCCAAGGCGATCCAGAAAAAAGTGCTGAAAGGTGAAAAGCCGTTTACAGACCGACCCGGGAAATCCCTGCCGCCTGTCGATCTGGAGGCGACCCGCGAAGATCTGTCAAAGCAACTTGCTGGCAAGACGATCGATGATGAGGATCTCAACGGCTACCTGATGTACCCAAAAGTGTTCCTTGATTACATGGGGCGTCACAAGATCTATGGGCCAGTGCGGACACTCCCGACCCGTACATTCTTCTACGGGATGGAACCGGGTGAGGAAATTGTCGCCGAAATTGACCCCGGCAAAACGCTTGAAGTCCGGCTTCAGGCCGTGGCCGACATGAACGAAGATGGCGAGGTCAAAGTCTTTTTCGAACTTAACGGGCAACCCCGGACCATCCGTGTGATGAACCGTTTGGCAGCAGCTGAAAAAATCTCGCGACCCAAGGCCGAGGATGGCAATGCAAACCATATCGGCGCGCCGATGCCCGGCGTTGTGGCCACGATTGCGGCGATTGCGGGTAAAGAGGTCAAGGAAGGTGACTTGCTTCTTACCATTGAGGCGATGAAAATGGAGACCGGGATCCACGCGGAACGGGACGCAGTCGTCAAAGCGGTGCATGTGCAGGCAGGCGGACAGATTGATGCCAAAGATCTTCTGGTTGAGTTTGAATAAGAAGCGGCTTGCAGCGGTAATAGGGGCCTCGCTGAGCGTGGCCCAGATCGCGCAGGCAGAGACGCCGCTCTGTTTCTCACTTCCTCCGGTGGATGGGCAAACTGCGGCCGTGCGGGACAGCTGGCCATATGTGCTGCAAAACGCCTTTGATGAAAATGGCGCGGGTCATGCACATCTCAGCCTCAGGATGTTGATCGCCGTGTCGCGTGGTGACGCGGCGCCCTGTCTGGCCAGCTACACGGTTGAGAGCCTGCAGATGTCGGCAAGCGGGAAAATCACCGGAACGATCATCCCGACCAGTATGGATTACCCGGTCTTCTTCTTTGAAAAGGTGACCATCGACCCCGCCATGATCCTGGACTGGCGCTATGTGCCAAAGGGGTCTGAGCTGGCTTTTGGAGTGTATCGCCTGCGTACGGTTCTGACAGATCCGACAGAAGCGGAACTTTTGGGGCTTGGTCTGCAGCCATCTGCGATACCCTCTGATTGGGAATAATCACTTTTCAGCGCTGCGATAGGATGGTTTGAATGACTCAAAAACTGGCCCTGCTTTCCATCCTCGTGCCGGATTATGACTCAGGCATCGCATTTTTCGTAGGGCAAATGGGCTTTGACCTTTTGGAAGACACCGATCTGGGGCGGGGTAAGCGCTGGGTGCGCGTCGCACCGGTCGGGGCGCAAACCGCATTCCTTTTGGCCAAGGCCGTTGGCGACCAGCAGGTCGACGCGATTGGCAATCAAGGCGGCGGTCGGGTATGGCTGTTTTTACAAACCGATGATTTTGATGGCGACTATGCAAGGATGCGGGACAGGGGCGTACAATTCGAAGAAGCGCCACGCAATGAGCCCTACGGGAAAGTGGCGGTTTTTCGCGACCCGTTCGGCAATCGCTGGGATTTGATTGCATTTAGTGCGTGATTCTGAAGCTTGCGCTGAATTTGCCAGATGATTCCCATGATTGAAAAGTGAATTGTGGCAGAATTGCGGCGAGGTGCGCCGGTCTGGGGGCGCATTGTTGATAGGACGCAAGCAATGCAGCTAAGATTAACACTTTGTTAACGGGCAGTGATGCGGGACTTGCCCGGTGAATTTTTTTTACGTAACTTCAATACAGTAGAAGTGGTCTTAGGAATTAAAGAGTGTTTGATCTTTTCAAAAAAAGTGCGGTAACCCTTGCTGCAATCGTCGGATTGTCGACGGCGGCACAAGCCGCAACAGTCACCGATACCACCCTGTATAGCGAACTGACATCAACGCTCACATATAGCTTTGATCTTGGTGCAGTGGATGAAGCCGCTGCATCGTCACTCGATGTCACGTATGGCGGTTGGCAAGGGCTGATCCCGGCATTCCCGCCCAGTGTCGCTGGTGATGTCTTCGTCAATTCCGTTTTTGTCGGGGTCTGGCAGGCCACGTCCGGGATCCTTTCGACACCGGTTACATCGACCTATAACACCACAGGTTTCCTGCGTGATGGGCTGAACTCTTTCTCATTCACGCCAACATTCTTTGCGGAAAATTATCAGTCCTTTGCATTCAACTCGTTCACGTTGGATTTTGAACGGCCCGAAGTCACGGTAAGCGCCGTGCCACTGCCCGCATCGGCTTTGCTGCTGCTGGCCGGATTGGCGGGTCTGGGCACAATGGGCGCCCGTCGCAAGACCGTCTGATCCACGCCATCTCATCTGTAACACCGCGCCGGGCATGACAATCATGTCCGGTGTTTTCATATGCGCGGCTGCGATTGGCCGCCGCATGCGGAAAACTGCAATCAACGGTCATTTTTGCCTTGCAGAACCGATGAACTCTTTATAGATCAGCCATCACTAACGGATGCGGGCGTAGCTCAGGGGTAGAGCATAACCTTGCCAAGGTTAGGGTCGTGAGTTCGAATCTCATCGCCCGCTCCAAATAGACCAGCACACCCAGCTGGCGACGATAGGGGCCACCTTCGGGTGGCCTTTCGCTTTTGTGACGGTTGCATCCTTGGTAAATTCTTCCGATTGCGATCTATTGGAGCCATTTCCCAAGCGAAGATCATCTACCGATTGACAGTTTCCATGCCGACCTGCGCTTTGAAAGTTGTCCAATCACCCCGGACGGCAGGTGCCGGACTTATAATGACGTTCAGTCCCCTAACGACAAAAGAAAAAGACCAACCCGGTCGGATTGGTCTCTTATATCGCTACGCAATATGGCGGCGTTTTTACAACGGTCGCCTTTGGATCAGTTGTCCAACTGCAGCATCGCCTGATCCGACAGATCGGCCAGCGCATCGCTGCGTGTTGGCATATCCGCGTAATAGCGGGTTGGGGTGTATGTCTTCATCTCGGTTGGGAATGGCATGTCTGCAAATACCACCGTCGACGGCATTTCCATAAACGGCAGGTCAGCAAAGATGACCCGTGGTGTGTAAACTGGCATCTCTGCGGGGAATGGCATGTCGTTGACATAAGCCGGTGCGGGTTGCTCGACGACAACATTATCGGCTGTTGCTGCGGTGCTGATCGCACAAAGGGCAAATCCTGCAGCCATCATGATTGATTTGGTCATTGTAATCTCCTTACCTATTAAGCGCTTGACTGGACCCTGACCTGGCCCTGTACATCTGCGTTACTACATGTAGTTTGAATCAAATCTGCGCTCAGATAAGGGCAGGGTGGCGTTCAAATTTTGACTGATGACAGACGCAGTACAAACGCCAATAGGGGCAGCTATTGTTGCCAATAACTGCCTCTATAATGATGAAAAGGATTGGACTGGACCTATGCGTCGCCCTAAACTGGTATCAGTATTTCTACTGAAGGGCTGAAATCATGCGGCAGGCGAATGCTGCACCTCAGCATCAGCGTCAAAATGTGGCAACTCCGCCTCATTCCGACGGGCTGTCGCAGGAATTTCATCTCTCAATACGTAGGGGTCGGCGCGGTCTGCAGCAAAAACGACTGGATCAGGCAAAGTAGGTTCCGCGGCTGTGTTTTCCGCCATCATCGGCAGGTTTTCATCCATGCGCGGCAAGTCTGCGCCAAACGTCGGTAGCTGGGTGACGATGGCAGGTTGCGGCGTCGCGATCCGTTGCGGAGCAAGCATTGGTTCACGTAGCGCCTCGCGCATGTCATGCTCTGCCTCTTCAGCCAGCAGGGCATCGCGTGCCTCTTGTGCGGCGATAGCCTTGGCACGGTTTTGCTGAACGCGCGCTTCAGCCTCTTCATAGGTTTCAATTGATGATATCGCCAGTTTGGACACCAGCGCAGTATCGCTTTCCATCCCGGCAATCGCATAAAGGCAGGGCAAGAGATCATAAAGCTCATCCACATCGGCCCCAACCCGGTCTGTCATCAGGATCGCGTTGACATAAGGGTTATGGCGTTCAGCAGATAACGCGATGGAGTGAGTCAACCGCCCATCAATCCGTTCATCCATTACCAGAAGGTCGATGGTTTCAATCCGTAACAGCGCCCTGGCGATATGGCGGTTTTCGACACAGACGACCTGAAACCCCTTGTTCATCAGCACCTGCGCGCAGGCAACGGCGGTTTCGGTATCATCACGCAAAATGAGCGCTTTCATCGGATTCTCCTGATATTTAGCAGCGGTTGCGCCGACCATAGGGGCGCAACAATTAAATTTTGCTGAAAAGCCGCAACATTTCCGGCACAGGCTTGGCCCCTGACCCGGTTCCGCCTATAAGCCCGCACGAAGAAAAGGGGCGCGCATCATGCGGACAGCGACGATCACACGCAAAACGGCTGAAACGGATATCTCGATCACCATCGATCTGGATGGCACCGGTGTTTATGACAACCAGACCAGGGTTGGGTTCTTTGACCACATGTTGGACCAGCTATCGCGCCACGCCCTGATCGACATGACGATCCGGGCGCAGGGCGATCTGCATATTGATGATCATCACACGGTCGAGGATGTCGGTATTGCGCTGGGCCAGGCCCTGACAGAGGCGCTGGCCGATAAACGTGGCATTCGCCGCTATGGGTCCTGTCATCTGGCGATGGATGATGCCCAGGTGCATTGTGCGCTGGATTTATCCGCCCGGCCGTATCTTATCTGCAATCTGGATCTGCCTTTTGGCAAGATCGGCACGTTTGACACCGAATTGGTGCGCGAGTTCTTTCAGGCGCTCAGCACCCATGGCGGTATCACCTTGCATATCGACAAGCTGCACGGATTCAACGCCCACCATATTGCAGAGGCTGCATTTAAATCGGTGGCTCGCGCGCTGCGCGAGGCTGTTGAAAAGGACCCGCGCAAGGCCGATGCGATCCCATCCACCAAGGGCAGCCTATGACCACGGCACTGGTCGATTACGACAGCGGGAACCTGCATTCGGCACAGAAAGCCTTTGAGCGGATGGCCTCGGAAGTCGGATCTGGCACGATTGCCGTGACATCTGACCCAGATGTAGTGGCGAAAGCCGACCGGATCGTGCTGCCGGGTGACGGGGCGTTCCCGCATTGCAGGGCAGAGCTGTTCGCCCGTACTGGTCTGGCAGAGGCGATCACAGAGGCGGTCAAAACCCGTGCGCGCCCGTTCTTTGGAATTTGCGTCGGCATGCAGATGATGGCCACAACCGGCCATGAATACGAAGCCACACCGGGGTTCGACTGGGTCGCCGGGGATATCCGGCGGATCAACCCATCTGACCCGGCGCTGAAAGTGCCGCATATGGGTTGGAACGATCTGGTGATCGACAACCCGCACCCGGTGCTGGACGGGATCAGCACCGGCGATCACGCCTATTTCGTGCATTCCTACGCGATGGATGTATCCCATGCCGCCGAACGGCTCGCCCATGTTGACTATGGCGGCGATGTTACGGCCATTATCGGGCGCGATACGATGATCGGAACCCAGTTCCACCCCGAGAAAAGCCAGGATGCAGGCTTGCGCATGATCGGCAATTTCCTACGCTGGACACCCTGACCGGGCAGGGCGCGCGACCAACATCAGGAAGGGCCAAATCATGCAATCGCTTGTTCTTGAAAAGAAGGATGTGTTGAACCTGCGCGACGTCCCGGAAATCGACCGGACAGAAGAGGTGCTTGGCGCCAGGGATGTGCGCATCAAACTGCACACAGTGGGTATCTGCGGGTCGGACCTGCATTATTATACCCACGGGCGGATTGGGCCATTTGTGGTGAATGCGCCGATGATCCTGGGCCATGAGGCGTCAGGAACGGTGATCGAGACCGGGGCAGACGTCACAACACTGCAAACCGGCGACCGGGTTTGCATGGAACCGGGCATCCCCGATCCCAATAGCAAAGCGACCCGGCTGGGCATGTATAATATAGACCCCGCCGTGCGATTCTGGGCGACCCCGCCTGTTCATGGCATCCTGCGCCCGACCTGTACCCACCCGGCGGCGTTCACATTCAAACTGCCAGACAATGTCAGCTTTGCCGAAGGGGCGATGGTTGAACCGCTGGCGGTTGGGGTGCATGCGGCGACCAAGGCGCGGATAAAACCGGGTGACAATGCGGTGGTGATGGGGGCAGGGCCGATTGGGCTGGTGACGGCGCTATCGGCGCTCGCGGCAGGATGCGCCAGGGTCTATGTAACCGATCTGGCCGATCAAAAGCTGGAAATTGCAGGCGCACTCAGCCCCGCAATCACACCTGTGAATGTGCGGTCCGAAAACCTTGTGGATCTGGTCAAACGTGACACGGATGGCTGGGGCGTCAATGTGGTGTTCGAGGCGACAGGAAGCCCCCATGCGGCCAAAACGGTTTTTGAACCACTTTGCCCGGGCGGTTGTGTGGTGATGATCGGGGGCCAGCCGGATCCGATCCAGTATG
Source organism: uncultured Paracoccaceae bacterium (assembly GCA_947500135.1). Taxonomy (GTDB): domain Bacteria; phylum Pseudomonadota; class Alphaproteobacteria; order Rhodobacterales; family Rhodobacteraceae; genus Yoonia. Next base: position 96,820 of record CANMQX010000006.1, on the reverse strand, counting down.
ACGCAGGGGCGGCGATGATCCGCGAGGCGCGTGTCGAAAATATCTTTCGCTACGCGCATGTGTTTCCGCGCTGTGTGGGCATGCTCAGCTCCGGGGCGATTGATGTGAAACCGTTGATCACACGAACCTTTGGGTTTGCCGATAGCGTGGCGGCATTTGATGTGGCGGCCAGCGTACCGCCTGCGGATGTCAAAATGCAAATCGCTTTGCCGCAATAGGGGCAGACCCCAATCACACACAAACCCCGCTTTGGGATATGGAAGGCAGTTCATGACGTTTCTTGGTATTGATCTTGGCACCTCTGGCCTGCGGGCACTGCTGGTGGATGCAGATGGCACACCGATCGGTGCCACAGAACGTCACTATCAGGCCACGCAGCCGCATCCGGGTTGGTCGGAACAGGACCCGGCTGATTGGATCGCTGCACTTGATGCGGTGATGGGCGAAATGCGCGCCAAATACCCGGGCTTTGCGGATCTGCGCGGGATCGGGGTCGCGGGGCATATGCATGGGGCAACCCTGCTGGATAAGGCAGGCGAAGTGCTGCGGCCTTGTATCTTGTGGAATGACCAGCGATCCCATGCTGAAGCGGCAGAACTGGACGTCATAGATGGGGTGCAGGCGCTGTCGGGCAATATCGTGTTTCCGGGGTTCACGGCCCCCAAATTGGTGTGGGTGCGCAATCATGAACCGAAAGTGTTCGACCGGGTGGCCAAGGTTTTGCTGCCAGCCGCCTACCTGAACTACTACCTGACAGGCGATTACGTGGCCGACATGTCTGACAGCGCGGGGACATCCTGGTTGGATGTGGGCGCGCGGGATTGGTCGGATCAGTTGTTGGACGCCAGCCATATGCGGCGCGATCAGATGCCCCGGCTTGTGGAAGGGTCCGAAGCGGCAGACACGCTGCGGCGTGATCTGGCAGAAAGCTGGGGTTTGAAAAACAACGTGACCATCGCAGGCGGTGCGGGCGATAACGCAGCTGCCGCCTGTGGGATTGGTGCGCTGAACGAAGGGCAGGGGTTTGTGTCACTCGGCACCTCTGGCGTGTTGTTGGCAGCACGCGACGGATATCGGCCCGCACCGGAAACGGCTGTGCATACCTTCTGCCATGCAGTGCCGGGACGATGGTATCAAATGGGGGTGATGCTATCAGCGACCGATAGCCTGAACTGGTTGTCGCGGATCGCGGGCGCATCGCCTGCGGATCTGACAGCGGCGCTGGGCAATGATATTCAGACACCGGGGGAGGTCCGTTTCCTGCCTTACCTGTCAGGTGAACGCACCCCGCATAATGACGCAGGCGCACGCGGCAGCTTTACCGGGCTATCCACCGGAACCACGCAAGCGGACCTGACCCGGGCGGTATTGGAAGGCGTGGCATTCGGGCTGCGCGATAGCTTTGACGCGCTTGTCGCAACCGATGCGCGACTGGACAAGATCATCGCCATCGGTGGGGGCAGCGCATCGCGATATTGGCTGAAACTGATCGCAACGACCCTTGGGGTGCCGTTGCAATTGCCCGGATCGGGAGAATTCGGGGCGGCATTGGGGGCAGCCCGTTTGGGGATGCTGGCCGCTGGCGAAGCAACGCCAGATCGCCTGATCAAAGCACCGGATATCCAGGATGAAATCCTACCCGATGACGACAATGCCGCAGCATTCCAGGATGCGCATCAGGCCTTCCGGCGCGCCTATCCGGCGATCAGGGCGGTTCAGTAGTAGATAAAATCCCAGGTCGTGTTGATACTGTCTTGCATGATAACCGCTGTGTTCTGACCGTCAGGTAACTCAGCGATCCATCCGAGCCGATTGCACAAGGTCCTCGTTCACCGCGATACCCAGTCCCGGCCCGTCTGGCATGTTCACATACCCATCGACATGCCAGACGGGCCGATCAACAAGGTCACGCTGGGCGGGGCCATAGACCGGTTGCAATTCAAGCAGATAGCAGGCGGGGCAGGCAAAGCTTAGCGCCTGACTGGCGGCCCCGACAATCGCTGTGGAAAAGTTGTGGGCATTGGCCTGACGCCGGTTCAGGGCACAGATGTCGGCGGCCTTGCGGAACCCGGTAATCCCCTCAACCCGGCCGGGGTCAAGCCCCACAACATCCACCGTGCCGGTTTCCACAATCCGCTGAACACCGCGGGCGTTCCATTCCCTTTCACCGTAAGCGATGCGTATCCCCGATGCGGCGCGCAGGGCGGCATAACCTGCGGGGTCGTCATGGCCCAGGGGTTCCTCCAACCAGGCAACACCGCGTTCCTCAAACGCGCGGGCGCGGCGGATGGCCGTTGGAACATCCCAGAAATTCTTGACACCAAGATCGATCATCAGGTCCTTGCCGGGGCCCATCGCGGCCTGCACCTTATCCACGAATGCCAGATCGCGGGTCTCATCAAAGCCCAGATCGGCATCACCAGCCTTGCCAAACCCAACCTTGGCTCCGTGCAGGCCGGTATCGGTATGGGCCGCAATTTCTTCGGCCATGGCGTCAATGCTGGCTTTGGTGCCATGCAGGCTGGCAATCGCGGGCAATTGGTTCCGCACGGGGCCGCCCAACAGATCCAGAACGCTGGTCTGCAATTGCTTGCCCTTCAGATCCCATAGGGCGATGTCGATACCCGATATGGCAAGCGACGCGATGCCCGCACCGGTGCCGTACCACCAGCTATGCTCCTTCAGTTTCAGCCAGATGGCTTCGGTATGCAGGGGGTTCTGGCCAATAACAATCGGGGCAAGGCCTTCGATGATCTTTGTCACCGCCAGGGTGGCTTCGGGGAAATAGGCGCAGGCCTCACCCCATCCAACGCGGCCATCGGTATCGGTGATCTTGACCAGACAGACCGACCTGAACCGGTTATGATCCGTCGGTTCCTGATAGGATACAGGGATCGCCTCGACGGTTTGGACTTTCATTTCTGATCACTCCCTCGCCTGTGCTGCATCAGCCATCATCGCGCGAAAGAAATCGTCGCGCACGTCCAATATGACCTCATCCAGCTTACGGGCAGGCGGGGTGCAAAGCCACGCCATGATGCTGGCGGGCACCTCGGGTTTGACCAGATCACCCTGATCAATCTTGCTTATCGGGTTCAACCCGGCAGTGCGGATTTCGGCCTGCATTTCGGTATCGGTAGGGGGAATGCCGACGAAAAAGAATTGAACGCCGCTATCCTCAAGATCCTTGGCGAACATCATTGTCATCATCCGGGCGGCAGCCTTTGAATTGCAATAGGCGGCCCAACCTTCCATCGGGGTTGTGGCGGCACCGGTTCCGGCATTCACGACAACGCCTTTGGCGGCACGCAGCAAGGGCAAGGCGGCGCAGGACATACGGTGTAGCCCCAGCGCATTCACCTCATAAGCGCCACGCAGGGATTCGGTGGGTAGCGTGTCCACATGGCCAATCGGTGTGATTGCCCCGGCATTATTGACCAGCGCATCCAGCGCCCCGGTCTCTGCCTTGATCTGGGTAATGACAGAGGCGACAGACCCCGCATCCGTGACGTCCAGATCGACCTTCATGCACCCGTCCAGATGATGCGCCGTTATCGGATCGGCAGGGCCGTAAACGCCTGCAAAAACATGTGCGCCTTTCTGCGCAAGCATCCCTGCAAGGGTCGCGCCAATGCCCCGACCGGCCCCTGTCACAAGGATGGTTTTGCCAGACAGGTTCGGCACATTGATGGGCGACAAGTCGAACATGGGATGGGAATTCCTCCTTGACTCACGTAAATTGGTATGACCAATTAATTGGTAATGTGACTTCGCTGGTCTGTCAAACCAATCTGCGAGATCACGGGGGGAGCGGCAATAGGTGGGCGAAAGCCAGGACTATTTGCCAACAAAAGGGGGAGTTCGCGGGGATGAGCGTCAGACGCTTTGGCATCAAAAAACCCACAGAGGACGACATCCGTCAGGGCGGTTTTTCAACGCCGTGGGATGCGCCCATGGTGCCGCCATTCCCCTTTACATTCCGCAACGCTGAAATTCTGACCGTCTATTGGCGCACCGATCCCGACGCGATGGCATTCCTGCTGCCGCCGCCATTGGAACCCGTTGGGGATGTGGTCTGCGCGCATATCTACAAGATGAATGATACAGATTGGATCGGGCCTTATTGCGAGGCGAACGTGATGTTCGGTGCGCGGCTGGGCGACCGGGTTGGGGCCTATTCGCCCTATCTGGTGCTGTCATCTGATATCGGCGTGGCCCATGGGCGCGAGACCCATGGCCAGCCCAAGAAACTGGGCGAACCAAGCCTGGATTTTCGTGGCGATCTGATCGTCGGCGGGGTCGCCCGCAACGGGATCGACGTGATCACCGCTACGACACCTTACAAACAGCGCAAGGCTGATGCGGGCGACCTTACACCGCATTTCGATTTCGCAACCAATATCAACCTCAAGGCCATTGATCATATCGATGGGCGGCCCGCAATCCGGCAACTGACCAGCCGGAAACTTGCAGATTTGCAGGTTCACGAGGCGTGGACCGGCCCCGCAACGGTCGAACTGCGGCCCAATGCCCAACTGCCCATCTTTCGTCTGCCGGTTCTTGAACCGTTGGAGGCGATGTTCTGGCGGGCCGATTTCACCCTCGTCGCGGGTGAGATCATCCATGATTACCTGGAGACAAACCCATGAGCCAGAAAGTCGTCGTCACGGACTACACATTCCCGGCTCTGACCGCCGAAGAAGGGGCAGCAAAAGCCGCTGGTGCCGCGTTTGCTGCACATCAGTGCAAAACTGATGCGGAGGTTGCAGCAGCCGTCGCCGGGGCCGATGCTGTCGCCGTGCAATTCGCGACTTTCGGGGCCAAAGCCGCAGCTGCGGTCAAACCCGGTGCAACCGTGATCCGCTACGGTGTGGGTTATGACAATATCGATCTGGATGCGACCGGGCAGGCCGGGCTGAAAGTCGGCTATGTGCCGGATTACTGCGCTGATGAGGTTGCCGATCATACATCCGCAACAATCCTGACATTGCTGCGCAAACTTGTGCCGCTGGATGCGTCAGTGCGGGGTGGTGAATGGGCGGCCGTGAAGGTGGCAAAGCCGATGAAACCCTTCAACGATACAACCATCGGGTTTTTTGGAATGGGGCAAATCGGCTCTGCCGTCAGGCGGCGGTTGGACGGGTTCGGCTTCCGGTTCATCGTGTCTGATCCGGGGCTGTCAGCCGATCAGGCGCATGCGGCGGGGGCAACGCTTGTGACAGCGGATGCATTGCTGTCGCAGGCCGATCTGATCTCGCTCCACGCGCCCAGCACAGCCGCCACATCCGGCTTTTTCAACGCCGCACGTTTCGCGCAGATGCAGTCCCACGCGATGATCGTCAACTCGGCGCGGGGCCAGTTGATCAATGAAAACGATCTGGCCGCCGCCTTGTCGGCGGGCACCATCGGCGGGGCAGCACTTGATGTGTTTCACACTGAACCGCTGCCCGATGACGCACCACTGCGATCTGCGCCCAACTGCCTGCTGTCACCCCATGCCGCCTGGTATTCCGAGGCCGCAATCGGTCGGTTGCAGGGGCTGGTGGCCGATGATCTGGCACGCGCGCTACGAGGCGATGACCCGCGCAAACCGGTGCCTGATACCTAAACGCGCAAACAAATCGGAACCAAACTGAAACGATCGTGATTTTTGGAGGAGGAAACGATGAAATCAACGAAAACCCTTGGCCTTCTGGCCGCATTGATGATGAGCGGGGCAAGCCTTGCCAACGCGCAAACCGCATTGGAAGGCGGGCAAGAGGCCGATATGGTGCTGCTGCCGAAATTCCTGGGTATTCTGGTCTTTGATCAGGCCAATGAAGGCGCACAGGAAGCCCATGCAGAGCTGGGCAATCCCGGCGAATTGCTCTTTGTCGGGCCAACCCCGGAAAACTCTGTCGCCGGTCAAATCGAGATCATGACAACGGCTGCCACGCAAGGGCAGGGGGCCGTCATGCTGTCGAACAATGCAGGCGACCAGATTGCGCCTTCCGCCGTGGCCGCACAAGAGGCGGGGACACGCGTTGTGACATGGGATAGCCCAATCCCTGGCGGCGAAGGTGAAGACGTCTTTGTCGCACAGGTGGATTTCGGCTCCATCGGGACGGTGATGGCCGATATGGCCCATTCGATCCTTGGCGGTGAAGGGCAGATGGCGGTGCTGTCGGCCACACCTGATGCGGCCAACCAGAACGCGTGGATCGCATCCATGCAGGAGGCGTTGAAGGGTGACAAATATGCGGGCATCGAACTGGTTGATATCGTCTATGGCGATGATCAGGCGGAGGTCAGCTATAATCGCGCCCTGTCATTGGTCGACCAATACCCCGACCTTGGGGTGATCATGTCGCCGACCACGGTGGGCATTCAGGCCTCTGCCAAGGCGATGCAGGATGAAGGGCTTTGCGATCAGGTGAAGGTCTCTGGTCTTGGGCTGCCGTCCGAGATGGTGTCCTACACCATGAATGGCTGCGCGCCGGAATTCGCCCTGTGGGATTTTCGCGACCTTGGCTACCTGACCTATTACACCGCCTACGGCCTTGCGACCGGGCAGTTGACCGGTGACATTGGCGAAAGCTTCAGCGCCGGGCGGATGGGTGATTTCGCGATTGAGGAAGACCCCGGTCGCCCCGGCTCCAAGCGCATCCTGATGGGGCCGTTCACCGTCTACACAAGTGAAAACGTAGAAGCCGCGGCACAGTAAGTCGCCCCGGCCCTACCGGTCCGCGACAGCGTGTCCCAGTTGTCGCGGGCCGATCAGGAGATCGAAATGGCTCAGCCAATCATGCAATTGCGCGGTGTGTCCAAATCCTTTGGGATGACCCATGCATTGACCGATTTGTCGCTCGACCTTTACCCGGGCGAGGTTCACGCCCTTGTCGGTGAAAATGGCGCTGGCAAGTCAACCATGATCAAGATCATGACCGGCGTTTACCAGCCAACCGCTGGCGATATCCATGTCGATGGGGACGTAAAAAAAATACAAGGCCCGCAAGCGGCGCGGGATTTGGGCGTGGCGGCGATCTATCAGGAACCTATGGTCTTTCCCGATCTGGATGTGACCGAAAACATCTTTATCAGCGCGCGTTCCGAAGGGTTGTTTCGGCGCCCCGCGCGTCAGGCGCGTAAGGCGCGTGAGCTGATCGCGCGGATCGGGATGGAGATGGACGTGGATCAGGTCGCCAGCGGCCTGACCTTGGCCGAACAGCAGGCCGTCGAGATAGCGCGCGCGCTGTCAGAAGATGTGCGGGTCCTGATCATGGATGAACCCACCGCATCGCTTTCCGCGCATGAGGCCACGCGGCTGCGCGCGATTGCGCTGTCACTGGCCGCCGAAGGCGTCGCCGTTGTCTATATCTCTCACCGTTTGGAAGAGATTTTTGAGATTGCCGACCGTGTCACCGTGATCCGGGACGGCGGCCATATCTCAACGCGGGACATCGCTGAGGTCACGCCGGATGGCATGATCGCCGAAATGGTCGGACGCGATGTCGGCAATTACCTCAACAAGGCGCCCAGCACCGCACAAAACACAGTCGCGCTACAGATCGAAAAACTGACCCTGTCGGGTGTTTTCGAAGATATCGACTTCACTTTGCACCGGGGCGAGGTGATCTGCATGGCGGGCCTTGTCGGGGCGCGGCGCACTGATGTTGCGCTGTCGATCTTTGGGGTGGAACCGGCGACGTCAGGAACCATTCGCGTATTTGGACAGGATCATCAGATCACACATCCGCGTCAGGCCATGGATGCAGGGATCGCCTATGTATCCGAAGACCGGCGCAAGCTCGGGCTGGCGATGCCGATGCCGATCCGGGCCAATATTAGCGTGGCCACACTGGGCGGCTTTCTGAACCGATGGGGCATCCTCAATCAGGATGCCGAACGTGAGGTGGCAGAGAACTACCGGACCCGGCTGAATATCCGCACGCCGGATGTCGAAATTCCGGTTGGGACACTATCGGGCGGCAACCAGCAAAAGGCGATGCTCGCCAAATGGCTGAACATGAACCCCGAGATACTGATCTTTGACGAACCGACGCGGGGGATTGATGTGGGCGCAAAAGCCGAAGTGCATGACCTGATCCGGGAATTCACAGCAGCCGGTGGGGCGGCCATCGTGATTTCGTCCGACCTGCCAGAGGTGCTGGCCCTTGGCGACCGCATTCTGGTGATGCGCGAGGGGCAGCAAATGGGGTTGCTTACGGCGCAGGAAGCAACACAAGAACGGATCATGGTCCTTGCCACAGGCCAGGCCGAAACGATGGAGGCGTCCTAGTGCTGCGCATCCTTGACAAGCTTAACCCGCAAGCCCTGCGTATCCTTGCGCTTCTGCTGGTTGTCGTGGCGGTTCTGGTCTTCTTTTCCTTGGTTGTGCCGAATTACCTGAACGGGCGGCTGTTCAACCGGATATCCAGCTCTGTTGCGATCATGGCGTTGCTGGCAACAGCACAGACGCTTGTGATCATCACGCGCAATATCGACCTGTCGATTGGATCCACCGTCGGGTTCGTGGCCTTTGCCACGGGCAGTTTGATCACCAACAACCCGGACCTGGGGCCGGTCATTCTGGTCGCTTATGCGATGGGGCTTGGGGCGATGTTTGGGGCGATCAACGGGGCACTTGTGGCTTTTGCTAAAGTGCCCTCCATCATCGTGACGCTGGGCACACTGGCGCTGTTCCGGTCGGCCCTGGTCGAATATTCAGAGTCCAAATCAATCTCCACGGCAAACCTGCCGGATTGGCTGGTCTCCTTTCCCAATACCGTGCTGTGGCAATGGGGGCAGATGCAATTCCGGGCGGCTTTTGTGGCGGCAGTAGTTGTGGTCATTCTGGTCCATATCGCTCTGACCCGGCTGCGCGCGGCGCGCAAGCTTTATGCTATCGGTTCAAACCCGGAAGCGGCGGAAATGGCCGGGATCAACACGCGCAAAACCGTGTTTGTGGCCTTCATTCTGGCCGGGGCCTTGGCGGGCTTGGGTGGTTTCATGTTCTTGGCGCGCTTTGGGACGATCACGGTGGTTGCTGGGCTGGGGCTAGAGCTGAAATCCGTGGCCGCGTCCGTTGTCGGCGGGGTCAACATCTTTGGCGGGTCGGGCACAGTGATCGGTGCGCTTTTGGGGGCAATTCTGGTCGATCTGATCGATACCAGCCTCGTGCGTTGGCAGCTGGTCAGTGAGTTCTGGCGCGAGGCCGTGCTGGGCGTGCTGATCCTGCTGTCAGTCGCCACGGATGCGCTGTTGATGCGGCGGCTGATGGCCGCAAGACAAGCCCGCGAACATCGCAAAGCCGAAGCGCGGATCGCGCAGGAACTTGCATCGACCAATAGGGGGGCTGCGGAATGACCATGCTGTCCAGGCTCAAAAGCTGGGAAGGGTTCCTGCTGGCCGCATTGCTGCTGATCATCGCGGCAAACACGGTGCTGTCCCCGCAATTCCTGACCTTCTCCAACCAGATCAACCTGTTCCAACTGTCGATTGAAAAGATCATTGTGGCGCTGGTGATGACGCTGATCATCATCAACGGCGAAATTGATCTGTCGGTCGGATCCATGATGGGGCTTGCGGCCTGTAGCTTTGGGTTCCTTTTCGCCAATGGGGTGCCGGCCGGGCTGGCCTGCATGATCGTCATGGTGATCGGGGTGATCGGCGGGGTGCTGAACGGGTATTTCATTGCGCGTGTCGGTCTGCCGTCATTGGTGGTGACACTGGCCACACTGATCGGATTTCGGGGGCTGGCACGGGTACTGGTCGAGGATCGGGGGATCACCGATTTCCCCGACTGGTTCGATGCGCTGGGCCAGCAAGGTCTGATCGGGCAGCTGCCCCTATCGATCATCCTCTTCTTCCTGCTCTTCGGACTGTTCTATGTGGTCCTGCAACGCAGCGGTTTCGGGCGCAAAACCTACCTGATCGGCAATAATCGCGACGTGGCGGATTTCGCCGGGATCGATACCGCACGCCACAAAATGGCGCTGTTCGTCGCATCAGGGGCAATCTCGGCCTTGGCGGGCCTACTTTTTGCGGCCCGGGTCGGGGCGGTGCGCGGGGATGTGGCCAGCGGGTTCGAACTAGACATTATTACAATGGTGCTGTTGGGTGGCGTCAGTATTTTTGGCGGCTCCGGCAGCCTTTGGGGCACCTTGCTGGCGGTGCTGATTGTGCTGAACCTGCGCAACGGCATGGCCTTGCTGAACATCACCGGGCATATCCAAACCGGGGTCATCGGCGTGCTGCTGATCGCCTCTGTGATTGCGCCCCGGATCAATCTTGGCGGGTTGCTTGCCGCAGTCACCCGCAGCGAAGGAAAAGGAACCTGACCATGGGAGCCAAACCGTCGATTTTTCAGCAAGAGGCCCCAATCGCGCGGCAATCACTGGCCGAGATGGTGGCCAAGCGCATTCTGGAAATGGTGACATCTCGCGCCCTGCGCCCCGGCGATCAGCTGCCCCCCGAACGGGAACTGGCAGAAATGCTCGACGTGTCGCGCCCGTCGGTGCGCGAGGCGATCCGGGGGCTTGCGATCCTTGGTGTAGTCAATGTACGGCAAGGGGGCGGGGCCTTTATCAGTCAGCTTGATGGCGATGCGCTGCTTGGCCCGATCCGGTTCTTTTTGTCGCTCGAAGACCTCAATCTGCGCGAACTTTACGACGCGCGTTCCCTGATCGAAGGCGACGTTGCGCGCAGGGCCGCCCAAAACATGTCGGACGATGAGATCGACGCGCTTGAACACATGTTGGACGCGCAGGTCGAAACCCTATCCGACCCGCAGGCATTTCGCGTCGCCGACCTGCGGTTTCACGAGGCGATCTGGATCGGCTGCGGCAACGCCTTCCTGAAACGGATCGGCGAAAGCCTGAATTCACTGGGGCTGGAATTTCGTAGGCGCGCGTCGGAAAACCCGGACCTGCTGGAACAAAGCCTCAAGGATCATCGCAAACTGTTCGAGGCGCTAAAGGCCAGAGACCCTGCAGCAGCGGCCATGGCGGCGGAGGAGCATATGCAAAACGTCTATCGTTCAACCGTCGTGCAGGACACATCGGAGAACAAGACATGAGTGCACGCATAGGCGTTGTCGGCATCGGCTGGTGGGCGACAGTGAACCACATCCCCACCATCCGCGATTGCCCAGAGGCTGAGGTGGTCGCGATCTGCGATCTTGATGCAGAACGGCTGCGGCTTGCAGGCGAGAAATTCGGTATCGACGCGCAGTATCAAAATCTGGACGACATGCTGGCACGCGAAAACCTGGACGGCGTCATGGTATCGACACCGCACACGGCCCACACGGCCCCCACCATCGCAGCACTGCAGGCGGGGTGTCATGTACTTGTCGAAAAACCGATGGCCACGACAGCGGCGGATGGTCGGGCCATTGCCACCGCTGCGGCCCAAACCGGTAAGGAAGTGCTGGTGCCAACAGGCAGCAACTTCACCAGCTTCACCGCACAGGCCGCAGACTGGGTGCAGCAGGGCCGGATCGGCGAGGTGCGCCATGCGATCTGCCAGATGGGGTCGGCGCTAGAGGACCTTTTTGCAGGCGAACCGATGCTGGAAACCGAAGGTGAAATGTTCCGCCCGCCTGCCTCAACCTGGGCAGACCCACAAAAGGCAGGGGGGTATGGCTGGGGGCAGATGTCCCATTCGCTGGCCTGGCTCATCCACGTCGCCGACCTGCGGTTTGACAGCGTCTACTGCATGGATGGCAAATCGAAATCCGGGGTGGATTACTATGATGCGGCCTGCGCGCGGACGACCAACGGGGCAACCGTGGCGCTGTCGGGGTCATCCACAACCCCGAAACACAAGGGGATGCATATGGATATCCGCATCTTTGGGACCGAAGGCATGATCATGTTCGATAATGAACGTGCGCGACTGACGCTTAGCCAGTTGGACGGGGCGGAAGAGGCGTTTGAGATATCACCACAAGAGGCGGAATATGATGGCACGCTGCCGGTGCGGGTCTTTGCGAAACTCTGCGCGTGCGAGAACGTCGTCAACGCATCCAACGCCGAATGCGGCGCGCGGGTGACCGAGGCGCTGGATGCGATGTACCGGTCCGCCGCCACCGGCCAGCTGGCAAAAATCGGAGGGTAAGCAATGTATCTGTCACTCACCGCCTGGTCGCTGCCATCCTGCACATTGGCAGAGGCGGCAGGGATATCCAACGCGTTGGGCATCGGCGCGCTAGATGTCGGGTTGTTCTACCGCTCGGCCCTCGACAAGGCGCAGATACTGGCGGACCCCAAAGGCGCAGCTGAACAGCTTGTGCGCTTGGGCGTGCGACTGCCCAACTACTACCACCTCTTCGGTGATGGGCTCGACGGGCGCAATCTGGCGCAACCGGGCACGCTGGACGACAATCTGCGCGATCTGGAACAGGTGCTGACCTTCGCCGATGCGGCGGGGATCGGCACCATTTTCATCCTGCCCGGCGTGGTCAACCCGGGGCAAAGCCGACAACAGGCCGAAGAGGTTTCCATCACATCGCTCAGCGAAATGGTGGCCCTGTCCAAACCCTACAATGCCCAGCTTTGCATCGAACCACATGTGCATTCCTTTGCCGAAGCCCCCGATATCGTCCTGCGATTGGTGGAGGCGACAGGGATCAAGCTCGCGCTCGACTATTCGCATTTCGCCTGCCTTGGCTACCGGCAGGCTGAGATTGATCCGCTCGCACCCCACGCGGCGCATGTGCATCTGCGGCAGGCAAAGATGGGGGCGCTTCAGACCAAGTTCGCGCATGGAACGCTGAACTTCCCCGCCATGTTCGGAACGCTTCGTGATGCGGGCTATGACGGCGCACTGGCGATCGAGCCGGTGCATCAGGATTACATGAACACCCTGTTCGAGGATGTGCTGACCGAAATCATCGCCCTGCGCGATTGCTTCAACAACTGGAAGGAGGGCGCGTAATGGCATCCTATGCATGGGTTCTCGAAGTCCGTCCGGGATATGAGGAAGAATACAAAAACCGCCATGATGAGATCTGGCCAGAGATGCTTGAGACCCTGCGCAAAGCTGGGATCGCAAATTACAACATCTTCCGGCATGGGCTGACGCTTTTTGGTTATTTCGAAACGGATGATCTTGAGGCAGCAAAGGCGCATTTGGCCGATTGCCCGGTAAACAAGAAATGGGGTGAATGGATGGTGCCGATCATGCGGATCGAAACCGACCCAACGACATCATTCCCCTATCTGCTGCCGCTGCAGTTTCAGATGAAATAGCGCCGGGTGCGCGACATGTCCCGATAGGGCAGGGTTCCGGGAAATCATGGAATCGATAGGTTGAACGAATCAAATAACAGGATTCGAACCCACGATTGATGCTGAAAACAGTGTAGTGAACCCCTAAATCTCGGATCAAAGCCTGCCAATCCGAAAAAACTTTGGAATTTCTGGAACAGCTGCAAGGCGGCCCGATTTTCACTATATGTTGTGCTCTGTAGGGATGATATCGCTACAAATATGGCAGGTAAGGGCCTGCCAACCCAATATGTTGTTCCAGGGTGCCCGCAAAAACACCATGTAGTACCATGAATTCCCAAAAAACTGTTGATCGGTAACCCAACTGATGCCACAACAGTTGCACGGTAACGACGGACAGACTTCAAACGGGGCATCTTAAGAACCCCAACCGGCAAAAGCAGGTTTCATACAGGCTTCGTCATTACCCAACCAGATCCGGCGCGTGAGCGAGCAGACATCCCCCCAGGTGGCACGCGCGATCGGACTTTCCCCCAAAGAGGGGCGGAAGCGGCGGATTGATCAGTGGCAGCAGATCAATCCGCCGTTTTCATATCTGGCGTTAGGTTTTCATGGGGGCTTGAACAGGTAAGGACCGAGGGACAGTGGTTCTGAGTTTTACAGGCGAACACACCCAGCGGGTGGACGGCAAGGGGCGCATGTCGATCCCGGCCGATTTTCGTCGTGTACTCGAAGCAGGCGATCCGGAATGGACGCCCGGCCTGAGCCCGCGCATGTATCTGCTCTATGGCGATCATCTGAAAAACGAATTGCACGGCTACACTGTTGATGAATTCGGCAAGGTCATGGCACAGATCAACGCGCTACCGCGCGGTTCGGCCAATAAAAAGAAATTGCAGCGCCTGATCATCGGCCAATCGATCAAACTGGACGTGGATAAGGACGGGCGCACCGTCATGCCACTCAAGCAGCGGCAGAAACTGGGCATCACTGATGGTGATCTGGCTTTCAGCGGTATGGGCGACCATTTTGAGATATGGAAGGCGGATGTCTTTGCTGAGGAGGTGGCAGAGGATATCAGTGGCTGGCTGGCCGAACATGAGGATGGCTTCGATCCGCTCATCCTGCTGGACGAGTAGACCATGACCGACGCTGCCGCGCCTCACATCCCCGTTCTGATCCGACCGCTCATCGCAGCGGTCTCTCCCGTTTCTGGGGTCTGGCTTGATGGCACCTTTGGCAATGGGGGCTATACCCGCGCCTTGCTGGCCGCTGGGGCCGATCAGGTAATCGGGGTGGACCGTGACCCGCTGGCCTTTGACATGGCTGCCGATTGGGTTGGCGACTATGGCGACCGGATCGTGCTGAAACAGGGCGTGTTTTCGAAGCTGGATGAATACGGGTCCGACCTTGATGGGGTGGTGCTGGACCTAGGCGTCAGCTCCATGCAGCTTGATCTGGCCGAACGCGGCTTTTCCTTCATGCGGGATGGGCCGCTGGACATGCGCATGTCGCAAGATGGGCCGTCTGCGGCTGATCTGTGCAATGAGGCCGAAGAAAGTGAACTGGCAGATATTATCTATCTCTATGGTGAAGAACGGGCATCGCGCCGCATCGCCAAGGCTATCGTCGCGGCACGGCCGCTGACGACAACCGGGCAACTGGCGCGTGTCGTGGAATCCTGCCTGCCGCGCGCCAAACCGGGGCAATCGCATCCAGCGACACGCACCTTTCAGGCGCTGCGGATCGCGGTGAACAATGAATATCAGGAACTGGCTGAAGGGTTGATGGCCGCCGAACGCGCGCTGAAACCCGGTGGGCAATTGGCTGTTGTGACCTTTCATTCGGTCGAGGATCGCATGGTCAAACGGTTCATTCAGGCGCGGTCGGGCAACACCGCCAACGCCAACCGTTATGCGCCCGAGGCCGAACAGATCACCCCGGCCTTCACCGTCAAAAGCCGAAAGGCGATTGGGCCGGATGAACAGGAATTGGCCGAAAACCCTCGGTCGCGGTCATCGAAACTGCGGGTCGCCATCCGCACCGACGCACCATCGGAAAATATTGATCCCGGTGCGCTGGGCATGCCGATGAAAAAACAAAGGAGGGGCAGGTAATGCGTGGTATCTTATATGTTTTCGCCGCTCTCGCCGTGATGGGGCTGGCCTTTTGGGCCTATCAGGAAAACTACAAAACGCAGCAATCGATCAAGGATATGCGCATTCTGCATGCCCGGATCGGCGCGGCCCATGAACGGCTGGGCATGTTGCGGGCCGAATGGGCCTATCTGAACCGGCCCGACCGGCTGGCCGATCTGGCTGAACTGAATTTTGACCGGCTGGGGCTTCTGCCCCTGATGCCTGACGCATTCGGCGCGGTGGATCAGATCATCTATCCCATTCCGCCCATCGCGCCCATCATCAACCCGATTGAACTGTCCGCGGACGCCTTTGCCGATATCGAGAACCCGCTATGAGGACACCACTCCGCCCGCTTGCCCGCATTCTCAAGGCCCGCGCCCGCGGTGAAGACCCCGCCGCGATCGAAGCCGAAAACAAACGCCGTCGCCACGAAGAAATGGCCGACAAGGCAAGGCAACGGGCCGAAGGGCGGTTGTTGGTCCTTGGACTGGCCTTCTTCTGCGCCTTCATCGTCATCGGCGGGCGCATGGGCACGCTGGCATCATCGGTGCCTGAAGAGCCGCGCGCAACCAGCGTGGGCAACCCCATTATCGGGCAGCGTGCTGACATCGTTGACAGAAATGGGCGCATTCTGGCGACCAATCTGGAAACCCATTCACTTTACGCCCACCCGCGGGACATGATCGA
This sequence comes from uncultured Paracoccaceae bacterium, assembly GCA_947500135.1. Classification (GTDB taxonomy): domain Bacteria; phylum Pseudomonadota; class Alphaproteobacteria; order Rhodobacterales; family Rhodobacteraceae; genus Yoonia. The sequence continues at coordinate 80,781 of CANMQX010000006.1, read as the reverse complement.
CCCGGTCAATACGGCGGCCGGCCTGGCAGATATTTTCCCCGAGTTGGACAAAGAAGAGCTGATCAAGGATTTCACCGGCGACCGTAAATTCCTCTGGATCAGGCGGCAGATCAGCCCCGAGCAGATGCAGGCGGTGCATGACCTTGGCTCGCCCGGCTTGCTGTTTGGCCCGCGCGAGATGCGGCTTTACCCCAACGGGCCGATCGCGGCGCATATCCTGGGCGGGGCCAGCTATGGGCGCGAAGGGGTGGCCAGCGCCGAAGTCATTGGCGTTGCTGGTGTGGAACGGAAATTTGACGCCTTTCTGCGTGACCCGGCCAATGAGGGTGCACCGTTGGAACTCTCGCTCGACCTGACCGTGCAAGCCGCCGCTGAACAGGTGCTGGCTGGCGGCATGTCCCTGATGAACGCCAAAGGTGCGGCATCGGTCCTGATGGATGTGCACACGGGCGAGATTATTTCGATGGTCTCCCTGCCTGATTTCGACCCCAATAACCGCCCGCGCGTCCTGACCACAGGCGACCAATCCGACAGCCCGCTGTTCAACCGGGCCGTGCAGGGGGTTTATGAACTGGGATCTGTGTTCAAAATCTTTACCGTGGCGCAGGCGATGGAACTGGGGCTGGTCAACCCCAACACCCTGATCGACACCCAAGGGCCACTGACATGGGGGCGGTTTCGGATCCGGGATTTCCACGACTACGGCCCCGAACTCAGCACCACGGATGTGATTGTCAAATCATCGAACATCGGAACCGCGCGGATAGCGATGATGATCGGGGCGGAACGGCAAAAGGCATTCCTTGGCTCGCTGGGGTTTCTGGAACCAACCCCGGTTGAAATGGTCGAAGGCCCAACCGGCAAACCGCTATTGCCGCGTAACTGGTCCGAAATCTCAACGATGACAATCTCTTACGGGCACGGACTGTCGTCGTCGCCACTGCATCTGGCCGCGGCCTATGCGACCCTTGCCAATGGCGGCACGCAGGTCGAACCAACCCTGCTGCGGACCCCTGACGCGCCGACCGGGCCGCGCGTGATGCGCGAGGTGATCGCGCAACGCTCGGTTTCCATGTTGCGGCAGGTGGTCGAACGCGGAACGGCATCCTTTGGTGAGGTGCCGGGATACGCCGTTGGCGGCAAAACCGGCACGGCGGACAAACCGCGCACATCGGGTGCGGGCTACTATGACGACAAGGTCATCGCGACCTTCGCCTCCGTCTTCCCGGCCAACGACCCGCAATATGTGCTGATTGTGACGCTGGATGAACCATCCGAAAATTCCGGCGACAAACCGCGCCGCACCGCCGGTTGGACGGCCGTGCCAATTGCCGCGGAAATGATCCGGCGGATCGCGCCGCTACTAGGGCTCAGACCACAAGTGGACATGCCGCAATCCATCGGTGTAACACTCACCTCGAACTAGGACGGGGCAGGCGATGACATCTCTGGCAGAACTTGGATTACGGGCACAAGGCGGGGCAGAGGCGCAGATCACCGGTCTTGCCGTCGATAGTCGCGAGGTGAAACCGGGATATCTTTTTGCGGCCCTTCCCGGCGCGCAGGTGCATGGCGCGGAATTCATTCAATACGCACTGCGGATGCAGGCAGCGGCCATCCTGACCGATGCCGAGGGCGCGCAGATCGCCAATGCAGAACTGGACGCTTCCGATGCCGCCCTGATTATCGCGCAAGACCCGCGTCAGGCACTGGCACAAACCGCATCGCTCTGGTCCGGGGCACATCCTGGAACGGTGGTCGCCGTGACCGGGACCAATGGCAAAACTTCCGTCGCCACCTTCTGCCGCCAGATTTGGGAGGAGATGGGGATCGCCGGTGTCAATCTGGGCACGACAGGCGTTGAAGGGGCCTGGACCCATCCGCTCAAACATACAACGCCCGAACCGATCACCCTGCACCGGGTGATGGCAGAGGCTACGCAAAACGGCATCACCCATGTCGCGATGGAGGCGTCATCCCATGGGCTCGACCAACGCCGCCTTGACGGGGTGTTGCTGGCCGCAGCAGGGTTTTCCAACTTTACGCAGGATCACCTCGATTACCACGAAACCTTCGAAGCCTATTTCGACGCCAAGATGGGCCTATTCAAACGCGTGCTGCCCGATGACGGGGTCGCCGTGATCAATCTGGACGATCCCAAAGGGGCAGAGGTCGCCGATATCTGCACCGCGCGCGGGCAAGAGGTGATCGGCGTGGGCAGGTCCGCCGGTGCCCGGCTGCGCCTGACCGGGCAACGCTTTGATGCAACGGGGCAAAACCTGCTTTTCACCTGGCAGGACCGACCCTATCAGGTGCGGCTCGATCTGATTGGCGGGTTTCAGGCCGATAATGTCCTGCTCGCCGCCGGGCTGATCATCGCTGCAGGGGGTGACCCGGCGCAGGTCTTTGACACCTTGCCGCATCTGGGCACGGTGCATGGCCGCATGGAACTGGCTGCGACCCGTGAAAACGGGGCGGCGGTGTTCGTGGATTACGCCCATACGCCCGGCGCTGTTGAAACCGCACTTCAGGCGATGCGCCCGCATGTGATGGGGCGGATCATCGTGATCGTGGGTGCAGGCGGCGACAGGGATGCAGGCAAACGGCCCTTAATGGGGGCCGCCGCCGCTCAAAACGCCGATATCGTCATCGTGACCGATGACAACCCACGCTCTGAGGACCCCGGCAGCATCCGCGCCGCCGTGATGGCGGGGGCGGTCGATGCGGACGGCAGCAACAGCATCACAGAAGTCGGCGACCGTGCCGAAGCCATTCTGCGCGGCATCGATATGCTCGCCCCCGGTGACGCATTGCTGATTGCTGGTAAAGGGCACGAAACAGGGCAGGTCGTGGGCGACAGCGTGCTGCCCTTTGACGATGTCGAACAGGCCAGCGTGGCTGTCGCCGCGTTAGAGGGGCGGATATGAACCCGCTCTGGACCTCTGCCGATGCCGCCGCCGCAACTGGCGGTCAGGCGACAACCGACTGGCAGGCGCATGGCGTGTCCATCGACACGCGCACGATCCGGCCCGGTGATCTGTTTGTAGCACTCAAGGATGTGCGCGACGGCCATGACTTCGTGGCACAGGCGCTGGACAAAGGGGCGGCTGCAGCACTGGTCACTCACAGGCCCGATGATGTTGCGGTTGACGCGCCCCTGCTGATTGTGACTGATGTCTTGGACGCACTCGCCGATTTGGGTCGCGCGGCCCGCGCCCGGACCAAAGCGCGGATTGCCGCGATCACCGGATCGGTCGGCAAAACCTCAACTAAGGAAATGCTGCTTGCGGTTCTGGGGCGGCAGGGCAAATGCCACGCGGCGGAGGCATCTTATAACAATCACTGGGGCGTGCCGCTGACCCTGGCGCGGATGCCCGCAGACGCAGATTACGCGATCATCGAAATCGGAATGAGCAACCCTGGCGAAATCGCCCCATTGTCGCAGATGACCCAGCCCCACGCAGTGATGATCACAACCGTGGCTGCGGCGCATCTGGCTGCCTTCGACGATCTGGCGGGGATTGCGCGCGAAAAGGCCGCGATCATCGACGGGCTGATCCCCGGTGGGGTGGCCATCCTGAACGCCGATATCGAAACCAGCCAGATCCTGCGCGACCACGCCAGCCAGCATAGCGCACAACAGGTGCTCTTTGGCGAAACAGGCGACGACTGGACGGTGCAGGATGTGCAGCTGTCGGGCGACGTGACGGTGATCCGGGCCAAGGGGCAGGGGCATGACTACCTGTTCAAGCTGTCTGTTCCGGGGCGACATTTCGCCATGAACGCGGTTGGGGTGCTGGCCGTGACCGATGCGCTTGGGGCCGATCCGGTCCGGGCCGCACTCGACATAGCGCAATGGGTGCCCCCCGCAGGGCGCGGCACGCGCGAGGTCATCGTGATCGACGGGGCAAATGAAAATGAAACCATCGATCTGATTGATGACGCCTTCAACGCCAACCCGACATCACTTGCCGCCTCTCTCGAAGTCATCGCGGCCAGCAAACCGCATGACAATGTCGGGCGGACCATCAAAGGACGGCGTGTGGCGATCCTGGGTGATATGCTGGAACTGGGACCGGATGAGGTGGCGATGCACCGGGCCATCGTGGGCAACAGCGACCTGCAAAAGCTCGACCTGATCCATTGTGCGGGGCCACTGATGCATCATTTGTGGCAAGCCCTGCCCGAGGGGCAGCGCGGGCAATGGGCAGAACGGGCCAGCGATCTGGTGCCAAAGGTCTCAAGCCTTGTGGATGCAGGCGACGTGGTGCTGGTCAAAGGCTCCAAAGGTAGCAAAGTCAGCCTGATCGTTGACGCCATCCGCAAATTGGGGCATCGGCGCCTCCAAGATCAATAAGGGTATTCCATGTTATACTGGCTCACAGCACTTTCTGACGGCGGCGACTTTTTCAACCTGTTCCGATACATCACCTTCCGGGCAGGGGGGGCATTCATGACCGCGCTGCTGTTCGGGTTCATCTTCGGGCCACCGCTGATCAATGTGCTGCGACGCAAACAGGGCAAGGGGCAACCGATCCGATCCGACGGGCCAGAGGGTCATTTTGAAAAGGCGGGAACGCCGACCATGGGCGGGCTTTTGATCGTGGGGGCGCTGACCACATCCACCCTGCTTTGGGCGCGGCTGGACAACCCGTTTATCTGGATGGTGCTGTTTGTGACGCTCTCCTTTGCCATGATCGGCTTTGCGGATGATTATGCCAAGGTTTCAAAACAAAACACCGCCGGGGTATCGGGCAAAATCCGGATCCTGCTGGGGATCCTGATCGCCGGGATCGCAGGCTATTGGGCGGCGGCCTACCACCCTGATGACCTGAGCAACCAACTGGCCTTGCCGATCTTCAAGGACACGCTGATCAATCTGGGCGTCATGTTTATCCCCTTCGCGATCATTGTGATCGTGGGCGCGGCGAACGCGGTCAACCTGACCGACGGGCTGGACGGGCTGGCAATCATGCCGGTGATGATCGCGGCGGCAACCTTTGGGATCATCTCCTATGCGGTGGGACGGACCGACTTTACCGAATATCTGGACGTGCATTACGTGCCGCAAACCGGTGAAATCCTGATCTTTTCCGCCGCACTCATCGGCGGCGGGTTGGGGTTTTTGTGGTATAACGCACCGCCCGCTGCGGTCTTTATGGGCGACACCGGATCACTGGCGCTTGGCGGCGGGCTGGGGGCCATTGCGGTCGCGACAAAGCACGAGATTGTGCTGGCCATCGTCGGTGGGTTGTTCGTGGCAGAGGCGCTCTCAGTCATCATCCAGGTCGCCTATTACAAGCGGACAGGCAAGCGGGTCTTCCTGATGGCCCCGATCCACCACCACTACGAGAAAAAAGGCTGGGCGGAACCACAGATCGTGATCCGGTTCTGGATCATCTCGCTGATATTGGCGATGATCGGGCTGGCGACGCTGAAGGTACGGTAACGACAAATCGTAGGATGAGTGCAACCCACCATCAACGCAAGCGCCCCATCTACTCTTCCCGCCCGGCACCGCCGGGCAGCGCCCGGACCTCCCCCATGGGGAGGGCGCTTCGCACCCACCCCGAGGTCCTGGCGACGCCCTCCAAAGCGACGCAGTGACGAACAAGGGTACGATTTGGCCGTCTGGGTCTCAGCGACCACCTAAACAGCAAAGACACTGAGTGTTACGAAAGTCAGCAGTTGAGCCCCAATTACCGATGCTGCAGTGTAGTTGAATGGCGGCTATCAAGACACCGCCTTAGATCATCGAAGTGGCAAAAGCGCATGGAATTACATTCTTTACCTATTCAACTCGCAGCCATCTTCTTGCCACTTACGACCAATATTTGTTAAGCGCGACACCGCAAGAGCTTGCTATGGATGTTTAAAGACGAAGTTAATTAGGGATGACAATGGCGGCGGATACATCCAAGGAAAAGCAACTATGGTGCAAAATTTTTAGAAGCGGCTTTGTCGTATGTGCGCTTCTGTCTATTCCTATACTCTGGGGCTGGTTTGCAGTGCCCATCAATAGTATTTACACTGTCGGGCTAGAAACTTTGGCACTTTGGATTGCTCGTTTGCCCAATTTCGCCCTCGGGTTCGGCCTGCTCTGGGCGTCATGGGTGGCCTGCCAGTTCCGGCATTTCACACGACGCCATGCCGTTCTGCTCGCCTTGGCCATCACCGCATCTATCTTCCTACTCATCCCCTATGCGATCAATATCCCTACTCGCGAAGCGGTTCGTGCATACCTCGCTCAAGACACGGATTGGGACGGTCGCCTCGCGCCCGGACGCAATATCGCCTTACCGCTGTCCCGTTTCGACGAAAACGACCGTCTTCCCGGCTGCGATTCCGGGTGCCAACGCTACTTGCGCAAAAAACCCGACGGTTCCGTCACGCTCTATCGCTTAGAGGAGGAAAAATACACGTCCCCGCAGCCGCCCGATGATGCACCCAACTATCTGTTTTCACCGCCTAAAGGCGCACTGACTTTTGCTGCTTCTCCTCGCCAAGGCGATAACTGCCCCTATGCACCGAACGCAGAGGAAGGTTCGCGCTATCCTCAAACCGTATTAGGTGCATTCGATATCGAGGACGGATTTTGCATACACCGCGTTCCTATCCCTGCACAACTGGACTTAATTGAAACCGAACATAGCGGTCAAATCTTGATCAACTCAAACACTGGACAGCGCCTACTGGACACGACAGAACAAAACGCAAGGTTAATGGAAAACCCAAGTTCCTTTTCAGACGGCCTGGGAGTGATTAGGGTGACCACAAACAGTGCCTACCGGCGCGGCGAAATCGGCCCCGAATTGATCTATCGTTATAGTACGGTGCTATCATATCAGGCCGTCTTGCCGCTTTCGATTTCCAAGATTGATGGGGTTTTTCGATACTACGACACTGACCTTGGCCTAGAGCGAAGGGACGTCCAAGATCGTAGCGGTTGGGAAAGACGCTGGGCGCTCGCTTTCTTGGCAACACCTTAATTTCTCGCACCACCGCCGAGCAATTTTCGTCACAGTATCGATAGTCAAAGCGAGCATTGAATTCAGCGAAAGGATTGGCCGCTTTGTCCGCAACGCCGACAACAGATCGGTGATGTGCAAAGCTGGAATATTGCTCGCTGCCGAACCCGCGTATCACAAAAGAATGTTAGCTGAGTGACGACGGCAGACGATCTTCATTACGACGCTTGGGATCAATATCCAACCATCCCGCGGCATCCCTCCCCAAACCTTAACACCGCATTCACATTCCCACCGCACGCCCCGTTAACTCGCCAAATCTGCGAAATCGTGCCCGACGTTTTGCCGACGCATCGCCGACGCTTTGCCGACCGCCCGTTTCCCCCCAAAACCCCTGCATTAACGCGTTCTGTCACGATTCGGCCCCACAAGGGTGTTGCGCCCGCACGGTCCCCCCACCGAACGTTGCGCAGCCCCATATTGCGCCCGCCCGAAAAATCCGCAATTTGGGGGCAGGATAAAGGGGTGGTCATGATACCGGTCAGTGGGTTTGAAGGTCAGACAGTGGCCATCTTGGGGTTGGGCCGCACAGGTCGGGCGGCGGCGGCGGCTTTGCACGCGGGCGGGGCGCAGGTGATCGTCTGGGACGACAGCAGTGTTGCGCGGGACGCGGCCGCAGCTGACGGGCTGGATGTGGTGCATCTGGGCAAACCAGACGCCATGGATGGTGTCGCCAGCCTGATCGTCAGCCCCGGCATCCCGCATCTTTACCCAAACCCCAACCCGATCATCGCCGCCGCATGGGCCGCTGGCGTGCCGGTAGATAATGATATCGGCCTGTTCTTCCGATCCTTCGCCACACGCGATTGGGACAGTTTCGATGTGGCTCCGCGCGTGATCGCGGTCACCGGATCAAACGGGAAATCAACGACATCAGCATTGATCCACCACATCCTGATCGAAAACGGGCGACCGGCCCAGCTTGCAGGCAATATCGGGCGCGGCGTGCTGGATATCGAACCGGCACAGGACGGTGGGGTCGTTGTGCTCGAACTCTCCTCCTACCAGACCGAACTGGCGCGGGCACTGACCCCGGATGTCGCTGTTTTCACGAACCTTTCTGCCGATCATCTGGATCGGCATGCCGGTCTGGGGGGGTACTTTGCGGCCAAGCGGCGGTTGCTGACTGAAGGCGGTCCAGACCGCGCCGTGATCGGTGTGGACGAAGCCGAAGGTCGGTTTCTGTGCAACCAGCTGATCCAGGGGCCACAAGATGATCGGGTGATCCGGGTGTCCACGGGGCAAAAGCTGACGGGGCCGGGCTGGACGGTATTTGCGCGCAGGGGCTACCTGTCGGAATACCGCAAGGGGCGGCAAGTCGGCTCTATTGATCTGCGCGATATCAAGGGCTTACCGGGCGCTCATAATCACCAGAACGCCTGCGCGGCTTATGCGGCCTGTCGTACGCTGGGCCTTGGCCCGAAGGGGATTGAAGCGGCGATGCACAGCTATCCGGGCCTGCCGCATCGCAGCCAACTGGTTGCGGAACGGGATGGGGTGCGGTTTGTGAATGACAGCAAAGCCACCAATGTGGATAGCGCCGCCAAGGCGTTGCAGGCGTTTGACAAGATCCGTTGGATCTGTGGCGGGCTGCAGAAAGATGGCGGGCTGGACGGCCTGCTGCCGCATCTGGGCCATGTGGTCAAAGCCTATGTGATCGGGCGCGAGGCAGAGGATTTTGCCCGGCAACTGATTGATACGGAAACAGACATTTGCACGACGATGAAAGCCGCCGTATCCCGCGCCACTGCCGACGCAAAGCCGGGTGAGGTTGTCTTGCTGGCGCCCGCGGCGGCTTCTTTCGATCAGTATGACAATTTCGAAAAACGAGGTGAGGATTTCATTGTCTGCGTGACAGATGCGACAACGTAAGGTGGGTTTAAACCCATCCTACGGGGCCTTGATTGCCTGTCCGGCGGCCCAGCCGGACGACCAAGCCCATTGGAAATTGTAACCGCCCAACCAGCCGGTCACATCCACGCACTCACCAATAAAGTAGAGGCCGGGCACTGCTTTCGCCGCCATTGTCTTCGACGATAAGGTATCGGTGTCCACCCCGCCCAAAGTGACCTCCGCCGTGCGGTAGCCTTCACTCCCCGATGGCCGCAATACCCATGCGCCAAGCTGATCACAGATCAGCTTCAGGGCGACATCACTTTGATCCCCGATATTGCCGGATAGCGATAACTCCGCCCGCAAATGATCCACCAGCCGGGCGGGCAGATGCTGACCCAGAACCGTTGTGAACGCCTTGCGCCCGTCGTTTTTCCGTTGATCTTGCAGGGCATTCAGCAGGACACCACCCGGATCAAGGTTCATCGTAATCGGATCGCCTTCATGCCAATAGGATGAGGCCTGCAACACCGCTGGCCCAGACAATCCACGATGGGTAAAAAGGATCGCCTCATCAAAACTTGTGTCACCAGCGGCCACACGCGCAGGGACTGCAACACCCGCCAAGGGCTTGAAACGATCATCGCTGAAGGTCAGCGGCACAAGGCCCGGACGGGGCGTGGCGACGGGCAGGCCGAATTGTGCGGCCACCTGATAGCCCAGCCCGGTTGCGCCCATCTTGGGGATCGACTTGCCGCCGCTGGCCATCACCAGATTCCGCGCGGTCACCTGACTGGCAGCCCCATCCCTGCTCAGGCTCACCGTGAAGCCGCTGCCGTGATGGCCAATCTCACCAACTTCTGTTTGCAGCCATAGCTTTGCGCCAGCCTTCTCCATCTCGGCCCGGAGCATGGCGATAATATCCTTGGCGCTGCTGTCACAAAACAGCTGGCCCATCGTCTTTTCATGCCAAGGGATACGGTGCTGGTCGACCAGTGCGATAAAATCCCATTGGGTATAGCGCCCAAGGGCAGATTTGGCGAAATGCCTGTTCTGGCTGATGAAATTGTCCGGCCCCGCATGGAGATTGGTAAAGTTGCACCGCCCGCCACCCGAGATACGGATCTTTTCGCCCGGTGCCTTTGCATGATCGACCAGCAGAACACCGGGACCCGCATGTGCCGCGCACATCATGCCCGCCGCACCGGCACCGATGATCAGGGTTTCAACTTCCATGCGCGGCATGTGCCATGCGGCGGGCCCAAGATCAATTCGCACCAAACCCGCCCAACCGAATTTCAGTGGAATCGCGGCCCAAGGCAAGCTATGGTGCCTTCAGACCCGGAAAACCGGGCGAGCAGAGGCAATATTGGCGGTGATCCATGACAGAAATGGTGCATGGTGCGATCCCGGTTTCATCCGGTGATCCTATTCTTCCACGGTGGTGGCGGACGATTGATAAATGGACGATGTCCTGCATTCTGATCCTGTTCGGGATCGGCCTGCTTTTGGGGCTTGCGTCCTCGCCTCCACTGGCCGCAAAAAACGGACTTGAACCCTTCCACTACGTCACCCGGCAGGCGATCTTTGGCGGGGCGGCGATGGTGACCATGTTCATCGTGTCGATGATGTCGCCGACGCTGGTGCGGCGTTTGGCAGTGCTGGGTTTCCTCGCGGCCTTTGCGGCCCTGGCGATGCTCCCCGTCTTGGGCACTGATTTCGGCAAGGGCGCGGTGCGTTGGTATTCGCTCGGCTTTGCATCATTGCAACCGTCGGAATTCCTCAAACCCGGCTTCATCGTGATGGCTGCATGGCTGCTTGCTGCTAGCCAGCAGATCGGCGGCCCACCCGGCAAGAGCTACTCCTTCGTGCTGACCATGGTCATTGTGCTGATGCTGGCGATGCAGCCTGATTTCGGGCAGGCGGCGCTGATCCTTTTTGCCTGGGGGGTGATGTATTTCGTGGCGGGCGCGCCGATGCTGATCCTGATCAGCCTGGCCGGGCTGGTCATCTTTGCAGGCACAATCGCCTATTCCAATTCCGAACATTTCGCACGCCGGATCGACGGGTTCTTGTCACCTGATCTGGACCCCACAACGCAGCTTGGCTATGCGACCAACGCGATCCGCGAAGGCGGGTTCTTTGGTGTTGGTGTGGGCGAGGGGCAGGTGAAATGGTCACTGCCGGACGCCCATACTGATTTCATCATCGCTGTCGCGGCAGAGGAATATGGGTTGATCTGCGTGCTGGTGATCATAGCACTTTATGCGGTGATCGTCGTGCGCTCGCTCCTGCGCCTGATGAAAGAACGTGACCCGTTCATTCGGCTGGCGGGCACCGGGCTGGCCTGCGCCTTTGGCGTGCAGGCGATGATCAATATGGGCGTTGCGGTGCGGTTACTGCCCGCCAAGGGCATGACCCTACCGTTTGTCAGCTATGGGGGATCGTCCCTGATTGCCGGGGGCATCGCCGTTGGCATGCTGCTCGCCTTCACCCGCAGCCGTCCGCAAGGTGAGATGGAGGATATCCTGCTCCGCCGGGCAAACCGATGAGCGCGCCACTGATCATTATCGCCGCCGGTGGCACCGGTGGGCATATGTTCCCCGCGCAGGCCTTGGCAGAGGCGATGCTGGAAAAAGGCTGGCGGGTGCGATTGTCGACAGATGCGCGCGGCGCGCGCTATACCGGCGGTTTCCCCAATGCGGTTGAGGTCAATGTGGTCGGCAGCGCGACTTTCGCACGCGGCGGCATCCCCAAGAAACTCCTTGTCCCCTTCCGGATCCTCGGCGGCATTGCCGTTGCCAAATGGCGGATGCTACGGGACCGGCCACAAATTGTTGTGGGTTTTGGCGGCTACCCCAGCATCCCGGCGATGACAGCCGCTTGGGCGCTGCGCATTCCACGCATGATCCATGAACAAAACGGGGTTCTGGGACGGGTGAACCAGCTTTTCGCCAAACGGGTGAATGCGGTGGCTTGCGGGACATGGCCCACTGAACTGCCCAGCGGGGTTGAGGGTGTGCATACCGGGAACCCGGTACGCGCCGCCATTCTGGACCGGCACCAAGCCCCTTACATCCCGCCGGGTGATTACCCGATGTCGATCCTCGTCATGGGCGGCAGCCAGGGCGCGCGGATCCTGTCAGATATCGTACCCCCTGCCATCGCATCATTGCCCGAGGAGCTGCGGCGCAATATCCGTGTCAGCCATCAGGCGCGCGAAGAGGATTTGGAGCGCGTCACCGATTATTATGAAGGCGAGTTGATCACGGCGGATGTGCAGACATTCTTTACCGATGTTCCGGGGCGCATGGCCGATGCGCAGCTGGTAATCGCACGGTCCGGGGCGTCCACGGTGGCTGATGTCAGCATTATCGGCAGGCCCGCGATCTGGGTGCCGCTTGCATCAGCCATTCGGGATGAACAAACCGCCAATGCGCGGCAACTGGTGGAGGCCGGGGCCGCGATCCTGATGCCAGAAAGCATGTTCGAAGTGGACACATTGCGCGAACAGATGGCACTGGTGCTCGGCACTGAAGAAGGGGCCATGCGGATGTGCCATGCCGCCCTTGCCTGCGGCATCCCCGACGCGACGGAGCGGCTTGTGCAATTGGTCGAGAATCTGGCAGAGGGGCGCGAAACATGATGGATGGGAACCCGGTGATGAATGCAGCAACCAAATTACCGCTTGATATCGGCGCGATCCACTTCGTGGGGATCGGCGGCATTGGCATGTCCGGCATTGCAGAGGTTTTGCTGAACCACGGCTATCAGGTGCAGGGGTCCGACCTCAAATCCTCCAAGATCACCGAACGTCTGAAATCGCTGGGGGCTGTGATTTTCGAAGGGCAGCGGGCCGAAAACCTCGAAGGGGCAGAGGTGATCGTGATCTCGTCCGCCATCAAACCCGGCAATCCCGAACTGGATGAGGCGCGGGCCAAAGGCCTGCCTGTCGTCCGCCGGGCAGAGATGCTGGCCGAACTGATGCGCCTCAAATCCAATGTCGCCGTGGCTGGCACGCATGGCAAGACGACAACCACAACCATGGTCGCGGCCTTGTTGGATGAGGGCGGGATCGACCCAACCGTGGTCAATGGCGGCATCATCCATGCCTATGGCTCCAACGCCCGGATGGGGCAGGGTGAATGGATGGTGGTTGAGGCCGATGAAAGCGATGGCACCTTCAACAGGTTGCCTGCGACCATCGCCATCGTGACCAATATCGACCCCGAACATATGGAACATTGGGGGACGGAAGAGGCGCTGCACCGGGGCTTTTACGATTTCGTATCAAATATCCCGTTCTATGGTCTGGCGGTCTGCTGCACCGATGACCCGGATGTGCAGTCCTTGGTTGGCAAAATCACGGACCGTCGGGTGACGACTTTCGGTTTTAACGCGCAAGCCGACGTGCGGGCCGTTAACCTTTCGTATAGACATGGGGTCGCCCATTTTGATGTGGCGCTGCAGGCAGAGGACGCGGTGATCGAAGGCTGTGAACTGCCAATGCCCGGCGATCACAACGTCTCCAACGCATTATCGGCCGTCGCCGTCGCGCGGCATCTGGGCATGAAAAAGGATGAAATCCGCGCAGCCCTGAAAGGGTTCGGCGGCGTCAACCGCCGCTTTACCCGGGTGGGGGAAGTTGATGGCGTGACCATCATCGACGATTACGGCCACCACCCGGTTGAGATCGCGGCGGTGCTGAAAGCGGCCCGTCAGGCGACCGAAGGCCGCGTGATCGCCGTCCACCAACCGCACCGTTTCACGCGGCTGCACCACCATTTTGACGAATTCTGCGCCTGTTTCAACGACGCCGATGTGGTGGGTATCTCCGAGGTATTCGCCGCAGGCGAAGACCCGATCGAAGGTGCAAGCCACGCCGACCTAGTGGCCGGGCTGATCCGGCACGGGCACCGGCACGCGCGGATCGTCGCGGACCAAGACGACCTGACACGCATTGTGCGCGAACAGGCTAGGCCAGGGGATATGGTCGTGTGTCTGGGGGCAGGGACGATCAGCGCTTGGGCGAATGAACTTCCGAAGAAGTTGAAAGGGTAGCTGGTTGGAGATTGCGGAGGTCTTTGATCAGGAGACGCTAAAGGCCTACCTGGCAGCGCCGCCAGAACATGCGCAGCGTGAGGTCAGCATGCGAGCAGCATTCAATGCCCTTAACCGCGTCCTGCCCATGGTCGGCGTCAGCGCGACTGTTGCAGCAGGTTGTGGCGCTGCGTTTTTCGCTGGTGAACGTGTTCTCAAGAGTGCCAGGGCCGCCAAAGATCTTTTGAATTAGTCTTTAGTGCTTTCAAGCTATCAGGCATTCGCGTCTCGTAAAGGCCAGCCCGCGACCCTGGGTGGGGGTGAAGCCCCCTCCCGTGGGGAGGGTCGGGGGCTGCCCGACCTATCGGTCGGGTGGGATTTTTGTTCGGCGTCGGAGCTTCATACAGTGAGGAGAGATTCTCTGATCAAACCGACCACTGCCGTTGCCCCGCCCGCTTTCGGTGGTATTCTTGCCATGATTATGGATGACATCATCATATCATGACCTACTCGATTTTTCTTGGATGCCTTTGGGTGCTTGCCTCTACCATCGTGGCGCTGTTGCCGATGCGGCATCAATATATTCCGGGCGTCAGCTTGCTGATTGCGGCACCACTCCTGATCGTCTGGATTGGTTATGATCATGGCTGGTTCTGGTCCTTTCTCTGTGTGGCGGCGTTTATCTCTATGTTCCGCAACCCGCTGCTTTATTTCTACCGGCGCGCCCGGGGGGATCAGCCGGAGATTCCGAAATGACCGTTCAGGTGACCGCGATCTGTCTTTGGCTTTTGCTGGCCTTCGTGATGGCCGCGATCCCGTCAAACGATAATCACTGGCGGCGGGCCTATATCCTGATGGCCATTGGCGCCCCGCTTTTGATCTGGGTGATCTGGTCGGGGCATATCTGGGTTGCCGTACTGTTTGTGATGGTTGCCTGTCTGGTGTTTCGCTGGCCGCTGCGGTTTCTGTGGCGCTGGATGCGGCGCAAGGCCGGGGCGTAGCCGGTGACAGAGATTGGCATTCTGGGCCTGATGCTCATCGCGGCTATGTTGCCGTTTATTCTGATGGTGAAACTGTTGCGGAGCGGCAAGAACGGGCTGGCGCTGAGCCTGATGTCCATTGCAGGGGGCTTTTTTGTCGTTCTGATTTACGCAAGTGGGCGGCCGTTTGGGATTGATCCAGTTGGTGCGATGTCCGGGGCCATGTTGGTTTTTCTACCTGCTTTACTGGGCGGCGGGGCAGGGGCGCTGCTGGGTTGGATGCTGCGGCGCAGGGATGACTGCGGGCTGCAATAATGAGGGTTGAAAAAATACTTGAACGACGTTCATTAATTTGCTAAAAAATGAACAATGTTCAAATATGGAGTAGAATCATGATCACCGAAGATATCCTTGTTTTCGTCGTCCCCGCCGTCGCTTTTGCTTTGACAGTTGCTGCGGGCTATTTCTCTGGCAAGGCGCGCAGTCTGGCCGCATCCGTGATGCTTGGCCTTGTCTGGGCAGGGTTTACAGTGGCGATGTTTTTTGGAATTGAAAACGCGTCCGGCTGGGATAGCCTGGGATATCTGCTTGGCTTGCTGTTCATCAGCGCCCCGACAGGTCTGGGGCTCAGCATCGGCAGTTTGGTCGGCTGGTTAAAGAATGGAACAATGAAGCATGCTTGATCTTCCCCCGGTGCGCGGCACATTAACTGCGGACCGGTCATTGGCAGAACTGACATGGATGCGGGTCGGCGGACCCGCAGACGTGCTGTTTCAGCCTGCGGACAAGGATGATCTTTGCACCTTTCTGGCCGCACTTGATCCATCGTTCCCGGTCTTTTCCATGGGTGTTGGTAGCAACCTGATTGTGCGTGATGGCGGCATCGCGGGGGTCGTGATCCGTCTGGGGCGCGGGTTTAACAGCATCGCGATTGAAGGTGGCACCGTCGTCGCCGGGGCCGCCGCACTTGACGCCCATGTCGCCCGCAAGGCGGCAGAGGCGGGGTTGGACCTGACCTTTCTGCGCACCATCCCCGGCACCATCGGTGGGGCGGTGCGGATGAATGCGGGCTGCTACGGCGCATATGTGGCCGATGTTTTAACATCGGCAACCCTTGTCTTGCGCGATGGCACCATCACCGAAATGGCCACCGACGCCCTGCATCTGGCCTATCGGCAAAGCACGATCCCAGACGGTGCCGTCATCATCTCTGCAAGCTTCACGGCCCCGGCCGGTGACCCCGAAGCCCTTGCCACCCGGATGCAGGATCAACTGGCCAAGCGCGATGAAACCCAACCGACCAAGGACCGCACCGCCGGATCCACCTTTCGCAATCCGTCAGGGTTTTCATCCACCGGGCAGGCTGATGACACACATGATCTGAAAGCCTGGAAGGTGATTGATCAGGCCGGAATGCGCGGGGCCACCCATGGCGGGGCCGTCATGAACAGCAAACATTCCAACTTTCTCACCAATGCCGGGGACGCCACCGCAGCCGATCTGGAGGACTTGGGCGAAGAGGTGCGGAAAAAGGTTTACGATTCGCAAGGGATTAAGCTAGAATGGGAAATCATGCGGGTCGGTCGCCGGGAAGGCGAAGGGACCGCACAATAATCGGCCAAAATGGCCTGATCCGGGCAGAATAAAACCACGGATCGACAAAATTGACGGGTCGCCAAAGACCCGCGAACGAGGCGGTAGGGTATGTCGAGCAGGGCAAACCCGAAAGTTGTTGTCCTGATGGGCGGTCCATCGGCTGAAAGGGAAGTTTCCCTCAGCTCGGGCCGTGAATGTGCGGCGGCTTTACGGGAAGCAGAATGCGAAGTGATCGAGGTCGATGCAGGCCCCGATATTGCCGCGCGCCTGCAGGAAATTTCACCAGATGTCGTGTTCAACGCGCTGCATGGCCGCTGGGGCGAAGATGGCGCCGTTCAAGGCATTCTGGAATGGCTGCAAATTCCTTATACGCATTCGGGTATCCTCGCCTCTGCGCTTACTTTGGACAAGCAACGGACAAAGGATGTGTATCGCAGTGTTGGCTTGCCGGTTGTGGACAGCGTTCTGGCCGCCGCTGATGACGTGCGCGCGGCCCATGTCATTTCGCCGCCCTATGTCGTGAAGCCCTATAACGAGGGCTCCAGCGTCGGCATCTACATCGTTGACAAGGATGCAAATGGCCCGCCGCAACTGACCGATGACATGCCTGATCAGGTCATGGTAGAGGCGTTTGCCCCCGGTCGTGAACTGACCACAACGGTGATGGGCGACCGCGCGCTGACCGTTACTGATATCATCACCGATGGCTGGTATGACTATCACGCCAAATATGCGCCGGGCGGGTCGCGCCATGTTCTGCCCGCCGATATTCCAACCGACATTTTCGATGCCTGCATGGATTATGCCCTGCGCGCGCACCAGGCCCTTGGCTGCCGTGGTGTGACCCGCACCGATTTCCGCTGGGATGACACCCGCGGCATCAATGGTCTGATCCTGCTGGAAACCAATACCCAACCGGGTATGACGCCCACATCACTCACCCCCGAACAGGCGGCGCATGTGGGCGTCACCTTTCCACAGCTTTGCCGCTGGATGGTGGAGGACGCATCATGCGATCGCTGATCCGCCGCCGCAAAGCAGCAGATGCACCCCATGATCCCGCACCTTCGCGTCTGGGCTACCGGTATCAGCGGTTGTTATTGACGCCGGGGTTCCGGGTTTTTGTGCGGGTTGGCGTGCCGATCATCCTGATCGCGATCATCGCAACCAGCTGGTTTTCGCATGAGGAAAACCGGGCGATGTTGCAGGCCCGGATCGACGATGCGCGGCAAGGTTTTCAGACCAGGCCGCAATTCATGGTGCAATCCATGGCAATCACCGGCACCGATGCGGCGTTAGAGACTGAGGTCGCAGCCGTTCTCCCCATGGTCTTTCCGGTCTCGTCATTTGATCTGGACCTTGAGGCGTTGCGCAAGCAGGTCGAGGATTTGCAAGCTGTCAAATCCGCGCGGGTCAAGGTGGGTGAAGCCGGGGCGTTGCAGGTTGCGGTGAATCCGCGGGTGCCCGTGGCACTATGGCGTGACGGGACCATATTGCGCCTGATTGATGCCGAAGGGATCCAGTCCGGGACGGTGATCGCGCGCTCTGACCGGCTTGATTTGCCGCTGATTGCTGGGGACGGGGCGGAACAGAATATTGTTGAGGCATTGGCGCTCCATGCCGGTGCCGGTCCTTTGCGCGACCGGGTGCGTGGGCTTGTGCGCATGGGTGAACGCCGCTGGGATATCGTGCTGGACCGCGATCAGCGCATCCTGCTGCCGGGTGAAGATCCGGTCGCGGCCTTTGACCGGATCATCGCACTGAACGAAGCGCAGGATATGCTGAAACGTGACGTGGTGGTTGTGGATATGCGCAACGCCAACCGGCCCACCTTGCGGATGAATGAAGAGGCGGCGCTGGCGTTGCGCCGGGTCAATGAAACAATACCAAATAACGGGGCGAACGAGTGATGGGCGATCTATATGACAGCCAACGGGCGATGCGGCAAATGCGCAAAGCGGCGATGCAGCGCGGCGTTGTTGCCATTCTGGATGTCGGCACATCCAAGATTGCCTGCCTTGTTCTGCGCTTTGACGGGCCAGAGCAATTCCGCAGTGTCGATGGGGTTGGGTCCATGGCGGGTCAATCCCAGTTCCGCGTCATTGGTGCCGCAACGACGCGGTCGCGCGGGGTGCGTTTTGGTGAAGTTGACGCTATGCAGGAAACCGAGCGCGCCATTCGGACCGCTGTGCAGGCGGCGCAGAAAATGGCCAATGTGCGTGTTGATCACGTGATTGCCTGCGTGTCGGGTGCGCGCCCCCGGTCCTATGGTCTGGACGGGTCGCTTGACGTGTCGGGCGGGATGATCACCGAACAGGATATCAGCCAGGTCATGGCCGATTGCGACGTGCCCGATTACGGGGCGGATCGTGAGGTGTTGCATGCGCAGCCGGTGAACTTTGCACTTGATAACCGTTCTGGCCTTGCTGACCCGCGCGGTCAGATTGGTCACCAGCTGACCACGGATATGCATATGCTGACGGTAGATGCCGCTGCGATCCAAAACCTGTTTTACTGCATCAAACGCTGTGATCTGGAACTCGCCGGATTGGCATCATCGGCTTACGTGTCGGGCATGTCGTCGCTGGTCGAGGATGAACAGGAACTCGGTGCCGCCTGCATTGATCTGGGCGGGGGGTCGACTGGTGTGTCCATCTTCATGAAAAAACACATGATCTATGCCGATGCGGTGCGCATGGGCGGGGAACATGTGACTTCGGACATTTCGATGGGGCTGCAAATCCCCACCGCCACTGCGGAGCGGATCAAGACATTCTATGGCGGCGTTGTCGCCACCGGTATGGATGACCGTGAGATGATCGAAATCGGCGGGGATACGGGCGACTGGGAACATGACAGGCGGACCGTCAGCCGGGCCGAACTGATCGGGATCATGCGCCCCCGCGTTGAAGAAATCCTTGAAGAGGTGCGCGTGCGTCTGGATGCCGCCGGGTTTGAACATCTGCCTAGCCAGCAAATTGTGCTCACCGGTGGCGGTAGCCAAATCCCCGGACTTGATGGTCTGGCCAGCAAAATTTTGGGCCAGCAAGTGCGCCTTGGTCGACCGTTGCGGGTACAGGGCCTGCCGCAAGCCGCTATCGGACCTGCATTTTCCAGCGCAGTCGGGCTGACATTATTTGCCGCGAATCCGCAGGACGAATGGTGGGATTTCGAAATTCCGGCAGATCGTTACCCCGCACGGTCGCTGAAACGCGCTGTGAAATGGTTTAAAGACAACTGGTAATACGCAACATCTTGCCGATCAGTCGAAATCAAGCGGAAAAGTAAAGTTTTTCGTCCAGATTTGGTGGCAATTTTGTGTTTTTAACGTGACCTTTCGGCATCACTCCGGTAGGGTGAGTCCCAATAAGCAGGCGCTCGTGGGCACGGGCATAAAAACAGGCGGATCGAGTATGACATTGAATTTATCCCTCCCGGGGCATGAAGAGTTGAAGCCACGTATCACCGTATTCGGTGTGGGTGGTGCGGGCGGCAATGCCGTCAACAACATGATCGAGAAAGAACTCGACGGGACAGAGTTTGTGGTCGCCAATACCGATGCGCAGGCGCTTCAACAGGCGCGCGCCGACAACAAAATCCAGATGGGTCTGAAAGTCACCGAAGGTTTGGGTGCCGGGGCCCGCGCCACAGTGGGTGCCGCCGCCGCCGAAGAAAGCATCGAACAGATCGTCGATCATCTGGCAGGCGCGCACATGTGTTTCATCACTGCGGGTATGGGCGGGGGCACTGGTACTGGTGCTGCCCCGATCATCGCACAGGCCGCCCGCGAATTGGGTGTTCTGACCGTTGGTGTCGTCACCAAACCCTTCCAGTTCGAAGGTGCAAAGCGGATGAAGCAGGCCGAAGACGGGGTCGAGGCCCTGCAAAAGGTCGTTGATACGCTGATCATCATCCCCAACCAGAACCTGTTTCGGTTGGCCAATGAAAACACAACCTTTACCGAAGCTTTCGCACTTGCCGATGATGTCCTTTACCAAGGTGTCAAAGGTGTTACCGACCTGATGGTGCGCCCCGGCCTGATCAACCTCGACTTTGCTGACGTCCGCGCCGTGATGGATGAGATGGGCAAGGCGATGATGGGCACCGGCGAAGCCGATGGCGAAAACCGCGCCATTCAGGCCGCCGAAAAGGCGATTGCCAACCCGCTTCTGGACGAGATTTCGCTGGAAGGCGCAAAGGGCGTTTTGATCAATATTACAGGCGGTTACGACCTGACCTTGTTCGAACTGGACGAGGCCGCAAACAAGATCCGCGAAAAGGTCGACAGCGAAGCGAATATCATTGTTGGTTCCACGCTTGATACAGGCATGGAAGGCCGCATGCGCGTGTCTGTTGTTGCAACCGGTATCGACGCCGCTGTTAGTAATGCCGATACGCCGCTGCCACGCCGGTCTATGGCGGCCCCGCTTGCGCAGCCTGTCGCGGTTGAGGCGCCCGAACCAGCAGCGCAGGAAGTTCCCGCACCAGCCGCTGCCGTGGCACGGGAAGAGCAGCCAACATTTGCAGAACTGGACGTGCCAGCCGCAGCACCTGCGCCGCAACCTCAGGCACAGCCTGCGGCGTTCCAGCCACGCGCCGAACCCGCTGCAGCAGCGCCACAGCCAGCCGCCGCAGACGATCTGCCACCACCGGCCTATACGCCGCGGCCCGCGCCACAGCTGACAGAGGCCGAAACATTCGTCGCCCCGCGCGCCACAGCACCCAACGCGGCACCGGGCACACCAACACCCGAAGCGATGGCACGGTTGCAAGCCGCCGTTGCCCGCGCACCGGGGCAAGCGCCAGCACAACCTGCCGCACACCTACAGGAACCGACGGCGTCAGAGGCGGAAAAGCCACGATTTGGTATCAACTCCCTGATCAACCGCATGACAGGCGCGCAAGCCGAAGGCGGGGTTCAACAACCTGCACGGGCACAGCCGCAGGTGACAGCGATCCATCAGGAACCTGAAGCCAGCGAAGACCAGGATCGAATCGAAATTCCGGCCTTCCTGCGCCGTCAGGCCAACTAAACCGGGGTTCTTCGCCCATTTGAACGTGGCGTCATGTCATCGCAAAAGACCGCTTTTTGGCGGTCTTTTCTTTTTGATATCAATGACTTATTGTTACTGCCGCATTGATGCCATAGAAAAGCGCGTCGATGTTTCAGACCGTTAGAAAGAGTGAGTTGAGCGAAAACGCCCATCACCTTACTTCCTACATGTAGAAGAAATGTGACAAGGGCCTCACCCCCGTGCAAACCACCCTCCAGACAGACGTCGTGTTTGATGGAACCGGATTACATTCCGGTGTGCCTGTGCGCGTGGTTTTGCGCCCTGCTGCGGCGTCGACGGGGATTGTGTTCCGGCGGACCGACCTGCCGGATACACCACAACTGGCGGCGACATGGGACAATGTCATTGTATCGCCCCTGAATACCCGGCTGACAAATGCCGACGGTGTCACCGTTTCAACAATAGAACATCTTATGGCAGCCCTTGCCGGTTGTGGCGTGCATAACGCGCTGATCGATATCGACGGGCCTGAAGTGCCTATCCTTGACGGCAGCGCGGCCCTGTTCGTGCGCGGCATCGTCCGGGCCGGGGTCACGCGCTTGTCGGCACCTTTGCGTGCGATTGAGATTATCAAAGAGGTCACCGTGACCGAAGGTGATGCGGTGGCCACGCTGTCACCCGCAACAACCCTGCAGATCGATTTCGCAATTGATTTTGCTGATGCGGCCATCGGGCAGCAGCATAAGGTGCTGAATCTCGCCAACGGGACATTCGTGCGTGAGCTTTGCGATAGCCGGACATTCTGCCGGTCGTCAGATGTGGACCATATGCGGGCCAATGGTTTGGCCCTGGGTGGGACCATGGAAAACGCCGTCGTTGTGGATGGTGATGCAGTCCTGACACCCGGCGGTCTGCGCCACCGGGATGAGGCCGTGCGGCACAAGATGCTGGATGCATTGGGTGATCTTTATACTGCTGGAGCGCCGATCCTCGGGCGATATTCGGGCTCACGCTCTGGTCATGCGATGACAAACAAACTGCTGCGTGCCCTTTTTGCAGATCCGATAGCATGGCGTTGGGTCGATTGTGACGCAAAAATCGCCGCCCGTCTGCCCGGTGTCGGGGTCAGCGCGGCTGATCTTTATGCCGTTGCCTGACACTTCGCGCAGATAGTTGATCAGCAACCTGCGCAAAAGGCATTTTGCCCCCGATTTTTCTATGCTAGACCCAAAGCCAACCAAGGGCCAATGTGTCCAAAATTCGAGCGACCACAGGGTGGGGACATCAGCAATGTCAGGCGGGACAAGCAAAAGACGCGCAAATCTTGGCGCCGCCATGGCATTGGCGTTTCTGGCGGCTTGTGGCGGCCCATCAGAGCCTGCGCTTGATGCGCTGACGGCACAGCAGATCTTTGAGCGTGGTGAACGGCAGTTGGAAACGGGCAAGCCCGATGATGCGGCGTTTTCCTTTGGTGAAATCGAACGGTTGTATCCGTATTCAGAGTTCGCGCAGCGCGGTTTGATCATGCAGGCCTTTGCCTATCACCGTGACGAAGACTATCCTAATAGCCGGGCTGCAGCGCAGCGATACCTCGACTTCTACCCGGCAGAGGAAGACGCGCCATATGCGGCCTATCTGCTGGCCCTGTCTTATTATGACCAGATCGATGAAGTTGGCCGCGACCAAGGGCTGACATTTCAGGCGCTGCAATCCCTGCGCCAGGTGATCGAACAATATCCTGATAGCGAATATGCCCGCACGTCGGTCCTGAAATTCGATCTTGCCTTTGACCATCTGGCGGCCAAGGAAATGGAAATCGGGCGTTATTACCTCAAGCGGGGCCATTATGGCGCGGCAGCAAGCCGATTCCGCATCGTGGTCGAAGATTTCCAAACGACGACTCATACGGCTGAGGCGCTGCACCGGCTTGTGGAAACCTATCTGGCACTGGGCCTTGTCGAAGAGGCGCAGACTGCGGGCGCAATACTGGGTCATAACTATCGTTCAAGCGACTGGTACGCCTCCAGCTTTGCGTTGCTGAACGGGCGTGATTTGCCAGCAGAGGCGCGCGGCGATAATTGGCTGGCTTCGATCTACCGGCAGGTGGTGCGCGGTGAATGGCTGTAATCATGACGGGGTAGACCCGACCATGGGAGGCTGACATGCTGCGCGGCCTCGACATCCGAAACATGTTGATCATTGACCGTCTGGAACTGGCGTTTCAACCCGGCTTGAACGTGCTGACCGGCGAAACCGGGGCCGGTAAATCAATTCTGCTGGATGCGTTGGGTTTTGTGTTGGGCTGGCGCGGACGGGCCGAACTGGTCCGCCAGGGTGCTGATCAGGGTGAGGTGACAGCATGGTTCGATCTGTCAGCAGGGCATCCCGCCCTCGCTGTGTTAGAGGACGCTGGCATCACCTATGAGGGCGAATTGATCCTGCGCCGGATCAATACGCGTGACGGGCGCAAGACCGCATGGATCAATGATCGACGCGCAAGTGGCGAGGTGCTGCGGCGCCTGTCCGATACGTTGGTCGAACTGCATGGGCAGCATGATGATCGGGGGTTGCTGAATCCGCGTGGTCACTTGCAAATGCTGGATGCATTTGGCGGTTATGATGCGACCGTGGCCAAGACACGCGCAGCGTGGCGCGCCCTTGGCGTTGCCAAAAATGCGCTGCAGGCTGCGACGGCGAAACTCTCCGAAGCTCAAGCGGAAGAAGACTACCTGCGGCATGCCGTAGCCGAGCTTGATGCGCTGTCACCAGAAGCCGGTGAAGAGGAAACGCTTGATACGCAACGCCGCCTGATGCAGGCGGCAGAACGGATTCGTGAAGATATCACAAAGGCCCATGATGCATTGGGGCTACAGGGGGCAGAGGGGTTGGTCACCGATGCCTCGCGCTGGCTGCAGGGTGTGGCCGACAACGCGGAAGGGCAGTTGGACGCCCCCCTCTCATCAATTGAACAGGCGATGCTGGCCCTTGATCAGGCCCAACAAGGGATCACCAATTGCCTTGATGCGCTGTCCTTCAATACGTCCGAATTGGAAGACGTCGAAGAACGGCTTTTCGCGATTCGCGGGCTGGCGCGTAAGCACAGTGTGTTGCCTGATGACCTGCGCAGTTTTGCCGATGATTTGCGGGCGCAGTTGACCATGCTGGATAATAGCGCCGGGGAGATAGGCGGGCTACAGTCGGCAGTGGATCTGGCGCAGACGGCTTATGAAACCGCGGCCCAGCAACTGACAGCCAAGCGGGGGAAGGCGGCGAAGGCACTCGACAAATCGATGGCGACCGAACTGGCCCCCTTGAAGATGGAGCGCGCGGCATTTGCCACGCAAATCAGCCCCGCTGATCCTGGGCCGGACGGCCGTGATGGCGTGGCGTTTACCGTTGCCACCAACCCCGGCGCACCGGCGGGGCCACTCAACAAAATTGCATCTGGCGGAGAACTGAGCCGGTTCCTATTGGCATTAAAAGTCTGCCTGACCAAATCCGATGATGGTCTGACCATGATTTTTGACGAGATTGACCGGGGGGTCGGTGGGGCCACGGCGGATGCGGTAGGCCGCAGACTGGCCGAACTGGCCGAAGGCGGGCAGGTACTGGTTGTGACCCACTCACCGCAGGTGGCCGCATTGGGCGGGCATCATTGGCGGGTTGAAAAGCGTCAGCAGGCAGATGTGACAACATCGACGGTTGTGGCGTTGGGCAGCAAGGCAAGGGTCGATGAAATCGCACGGATGTTATCAGGCGATACAGTGACGGATGCAGCGCGGGCGGCGGCGCGCGCATTGATCAAGGTATAAAGCCAACGCGCGATTTGCATCGCGCACAAGGACCGCGACATTCTGAGTCGCTTTGCCTTTTTGCGAACCCAGATTTTCTAAGAAATACCGTCAGAAACGAATTGGGGGCGACGCCTGCGCTCTCAACGCTGCATCGCCCCCGGAACATACGGGTTACCCAACCCACTCGTAACATTGCACGTTTTGGCCACTCACCTCCGCCACGCACGTCTTTCAATAGTTCTCGAAAGGACCCGCAAACGTTTCCTTCCTTTAACGCTGAGCGCGTTTCCGCCGATATGCGGACGCCGAACCCAGATACTCGTTAACAACCCAAGGTCTAACGCGACCCTGTACGAGATGATTAGCAGGTATTCGCCGACAGGCTCAACCTGTCCCAAAGTATGTCATATATATTGACCTAACTATCAGAAGTTGACTGAAATCGATTAATCCGCGACCAAATTTCGACGTGATGAGAATGAAAATGAGCGTGAGATATGAAAAAAATGTCAACTTTTATTATTTATTACAGCTATTTCTGGGGTAAACCAAATGTTGTGGCGGTTTGAACGGCAGCTGTGAATGATGCGATAAGGGGAACACGCATAATCTCCCTGAGATTGAGTCATATCGTGTCACGAATTCATGCTGCGCTGCAGAAAAGTGACGTTAGGTAATTTGTGTTGCAATTCTGCATCGGCAAAATGCCGCTCATAAATAATTGCCTCTGCTGCATTAATAATTGATGCGCCTTTCTACCTCATCTATCGCGCCTAACGAGCTCTGACAGCGGCTGACGCGATCGCATCCCGAACCAACTGATCAGATGGACGCATTGGCCCATACTCGAATTCGTCTTTCCCAATTCTTTGAACAGCTTAGTGCTGTACGAATCAAGGTTGGACGAAACTGCCTGATCGCCTAATAGTGTGCGTGAATGTGGTAACAGGGCCTGGGGCCTGTCATTTGCCATGCATGTCGTGATGGTACCACATTTGGTGCAAGGGTTGGCAAGATGAATGGCAAAGCGCTGATTTCATGGCTCACTCAATGGCTGATCAGCCTGAGAGTGGCATGTACCAATGCATTGCGCGTTATGAAAACCCGCGGACCCAGCCAAATCCAGTTCTGGTTTATCGCATTGGCCATCGGCGTGATTTCGGGTTTGGCTGCCTTGCTGTTCCGGCTGGGGATCGAGGCGGCACAATCATGGCTATACGGCACGGATGATCCGACTTATCTGGCCAGTTTTGCCGCTGGTCTGGCCTGGTATCAGATCCTGATCATACCAATCCTGGGTGGGCTTTGTGTTGGTATCATCCTTGACCGGTTCACCGATGATGGCCGTGTCCGGTCGGTCGCTGACGTGATCGAAGGGGCAGCGCTGACCGAAGGCCGGGTTGAGGTGCGACGCGGGCTGGCATCGGCCGCCGCATCCTTGATCACCTTATCCTCTGGCGGGTCGAGCGGGCGCGAGGGGCCAGTGGTCCATCTGGCGTCCGTTGTGTCCACGGCTGTTTGTCGGTTGATCCGCGCCAATGGAATCACCGGACGCGATCTGCTGGGCTGTGCTGTTGCCGCCGCCGTATCGGCCAGCTTTAATGCCCCGATTGCCGGGGCGCTTTTCGCGTTAGAGGTGGTTTTGCGGCATTTCGCGGTCCACGCTTTTGCGCCCATAGTCATTGCCTCAGTGGCCGGAACCATCATCAACCGCCTGGCATTTGGGGATGTGACTGAATTTATGCTGTCAGGCAAAAACGCCTTGGCCTTTTACGTCGAACTGCCCGCATTCCTGCTGCTGGGGGTGGTCTGCGGCTTGGTCGCGGTTGTGCTGATGAAAGCGATTTTCTGGGCGGAGGATTTCGCCAGTTTCATGCAAGACGCAACCGGGTTGCCGCGTTTCCTGCGGCCTGCCGTTGCGGGTGGATTGCTGGGGCTTTTGGCGATCTGGTGGCCGCATATCATTGGCGTTGGGTATGAAACGACATCGGCGGCGCTGACCGGCGAACTGCTTCTGCACGAAGCCGTTGTCTTCGTTATCCTCAAGGTCATCGCAGTCGCCATCACCATGGGCGGGCGCATGGGGGGTGGGGTGTTTTCGCCGTCCTTGATGGTGGGGGCGCTGACCGGATTGGCCTTTGGCATTATCGCCACATCGGTTTTCCCAAACGTATCGGGTGAAGGCACGTTATATGCCTTGGCCGGGATGGGGGCTGTTGCTGCAGCGGTGCTGGGTGCGCCGATTTCGACGACGCTGATTGTCTTTGAACTGACCGGGGACTGGCAGACTGGGCTGGCGGTGATGGTGTCGGTTTCTCTGTCCACCGCACTGTCCACGCGGCTGGTGGACCGGTCGTTCTTTTTGACACAGCTGGAACGGCGCAACGTGCATCTGGCGGCAGGACCGCAAGCCTATCTATTGGCCACATTCAAAGTGGCCAATGTGATGCGCAGCAAAGACACCGAAAAGGCCGCGCCAGAGGATCGGTGCTGGGATCTGATCAGCGATGGAGTCTATATTGATGGGAACGCCACGCTAGAACAGGCGATGCCGATCTTTGAACAATCAGGGCAGGCCTTCATCCCGGTTGTGACACTGGGCGGCGAAGGCAGCCCGCCCGAATTATGGGGCGCGCTGTTTCAGGTGGATGCGTTGAAGGCGATGAACCGGGCGCTGTCCGAAACAGCGGCCGAGGAACATTCCTAAACCTCTTCGACGGCCACTTTGGTTGTGTAGAATGCCAGATAATCTTTGATCCCCGCCACAGCATCAAGCGGATCTTCATAAGACCAGACCGCATCCTTGATCAGCCCGCTTTTGGCGACGATGGAATAGTAAGTGGCCTTGCCTTTGTAAGGGCAGGTTGATGTGATCTCGCTGGGTTCCAGAAACGCCATTGCGATGTCGGAACGCGGGAAATAGATCACCGGAGGATAATCGCCTTCCTGCAACTCCAGTGCCGCAGTGCTTTCGCCCAGAACGGCGCCACCGGCGCGCACGGTCCAGTTTCCGGATGCGGGGCGAATGGTAATATGGTCAGCCATGGCGGTTTCCTTTCCTCGTCACATCTAAGGTCCGCTTATGACAGTTCTGTATTACAGTGGTGCGCAGGCCTGCATCAGCCAGTCACGCACTGCATCATCCAATCGCGGTGCCAGAAGAGTGACTGTATCGGCATGATACTGATCAATCCAGTCCCGTTCTGCCGATGTCAGCAGCGCAGGGTCGATCAGGCGACGATCAAACGGCACATAGGTCAATGTCTCAAAATTCAGCATGTCGCGGCCGTCATCGCCGGGGATGCGCGGGGCCTTTTGCGTGACGATCAGGTTCTCGATGCGGATACCAAACGCACCTTCGCGGTAATATCCGGGCTCATTGGACAGGATCATACCTTGTTCCAGCGCCACTTCTGACCGGCGCGATATCCCTTGCGGCCCTTCATGCACGCTCAGATAACTTCCAACTCCGTGGCCGGTGCCATGGTCATAATCCATACCCGCCAGCCAAAGCGGCGCGCGCGCGAGCGCATCCAGATGCTGCCCGCCGACCCCTTTGGGGAACCGAATGCGACTGACGGCGATCATGCCTTGCAGCACGCGGGTATAGCAGGCGCGATGTTCGTCCGTCGGCGTGCCGACCACAATTGTGCGAGTGATATCGGTGGTCCCGTCGACATATTGCCCGCCACTATCCACCAGCAATAAATCACCGGGTTTGACTGGGCGATTGGTGTCATCGCTGACCCGATAATGCACAATGGCCCCGTTCGGACCTGCACCGCTGATCGTCTCAAAACTGATATCGCGCAGGGCGTTGGTCTGGGTGCGGAACCCTTCGAGCGCTTTGACCACGTCAATTTCGGTCAACTGGCCCTTTGGGGCCTCTGCATCCAACCACGCCAGAAACCGCACCATGGCCACGCCATCACGCGCATGGGCTGCTTTCGCCCCCGCAATCTCGACCGTGTTCTTGCGGGCCTTGGGCAGGATGCAGGGATCGCGGCCGTGAACCACTTCAATCGCATTGTCTTTCAGCGTGGTGGCCAACACATCGGGGCAGGATTTGGGGTCAATCAACACCGGCCCCTTCAGCGCGGCCAGCTCGGGCAGAAACGCAGCAATATCATGGACCTGCACATCGGCACCCAGATGATCAGCCACATCGCGCGCTTTCCCAGGTCCAGTATATATATCAACCTTGCCGCTATCATGCAGCACGGCAAACCCTTGGGGGACGGGGTTACGTTCAATATCCGTGCCGCGAATATTCAGCAGCCACGCGATGCTGTCGGGCAGGGTGATGATGGCGGCCTTGGCATCCAGATCGCTGGCCAGCCGGGCTCGTTTGTCGCCATGCGCTTCGCCCGCATGTTCCAAAGGATGCACCGTGAAAGGGGCCGCAGGTGCGGCGGGTTGATCGTCCCAGATCGCATCGATCAGATTGTCGATGGGGCGCAGGGTAAACCCTTTCAACTTCTTGCCCAGATCGGTCAGTTCCGAAACGGTATGCAGCCAAGGATCATAGGCTAGGACGCAGCCGTCAGGGCGTTGTTCCAGCAGCCAATCGGCCAGCTTTACTTCTGGCCAATCAATTGGGGTGAAATCATCAGCAACCTGCGCACGGACCTGCACGCGATAGCGGCCATCAACGAAAACCCCGGCAATATCCTGCAGCACGGCACAAAACCCGGCAGAGCCGGAAAAACCTGTCAGCCATTGCAAGCGCGCATCGCGTGGGGCGACATATTCGCCCTGATGGGCATCGGCGCGGGGGACAAGAAAACAATCAACCCCATGCTGGACCATCAATTGGCGCAGAGCGGTCAGCCGGGGTGGCCCCTGATCGGGTGAAGATGACGCTTCAAATGTTTGAAACATTTATGAAATCCTTGGGTTAGCTTGCCTTGCGCATGCCCATGACACGCGCCCGTTTGCGCGGATCGCTGTCAAACAACGCGGCCAATTGTTCTGTCATGGCACCGGCCAGCTGTTCAACATCTGTGATGGTCACCGCACGTTCGTAATAGCGGGTCACATCATGGCCAATCCCGATGGCGACCAGTTCAACCGCCTTGCGTTTTTCGACCATCGCAATCACATCGCGTAAGTGTTTTTCGAGGTAATTCGCGGGGTTAACGGACAAAGTTGAGTCATCCACCGGCGCCCCATCGGAAATCACCATCAACACCTTTCGCTGTTCCTGACGCGCGGCCATGCGACGATGCGCCCATTCCAGCGCCTCACCGTCGATGTTTTCCTTCAGCAGGCCTTCTTTCATCATCAGGCCCAGATTGGGCCGGGTCCGGCGCCACGGGGCATCGGCAGATTTATAGACGATATGGCGCAGATCATTCAGGCGACCGGGGGTTGCAGGCCGCCCATCGGCCAGCCATTTTTCGCGCGATTGGCCACCCTTCCATGCTTTGGTGGTAAAGCCGAGAATTTCGACTTTCACGTCGCAACGTTCCAACGTGCGGGCCATCACATCAGCACAGATCGCGGCAATCGAAATCGGGCGACCACGCATGGACCCGGAATTATCCAACAGCAGGGTGACAATCGTATCGCGGAATTCGGTATCTTTTTCGACCTTGAATGATAGCGGGGTGGTGGGCGAGGCGACGATACGCGCCAGACGGCCCGCATCCAGAATACCCTCTTCGCGGTCAAACTCCCATGACCGGTTCTGCTGGGCCTGCAAGCGGCGCTGCAACTTGTTGGCCAGACGGGACACAGCCCCTTTCAACGGCTCCAACTGCTGATCCAGATAGGCGCGTAGCCGTTCCAGCTCGACCGGCTCGGCAAGGTCCTCTGCGCCGATCTCTTCGTCATATTCTGTGCTGAACACTTTATAATCGGGGTCGGCATCGGAAACCGGCTGCGGGGCGGGCGGCTCCAACGGGGCCTCGCCATCAGGCATCTCGGTTTCTTCGCCCATTTCGGCATCAGCCTGATCATCCATGCTGACCTCGGCTTGGGATGCATCCTGCTGTTGTTCCTGGCTTTGCTCGGGCGATGCTTCGGCCTCTTCGCCTTCGCTTTCGTCATCGCCGGTGCTGTCAGGCTCATCTTGGTTATCGTCCTGGCCTTCCTCGGCCTCGTCCTCCTGATCATCATCAAGGCTGTCCGGGTCATCACCCAGCTGATCACCATAGCCCAGATCGCTGATCAACTGGCGGGCAAACTTGGCAAAGGCCTGCTGGTCGTTCAGCATATCCTCAAGGCTGTCGAGCGTCCCGCCGCAATGATCCTCGATAAAACCGCGCCATAGCTCCATGACGTTTTCGGCGCCTTTGGGCATGTCACGACCCGTGGCCAGATGGCGGATCAGATAGCCCGCAGCGGTGGCCAGCGGGGCATCAGCGGCTTGGGTGATCTGGTCATAGCCTTTGCGCATCGCCTCATTGCCGATCTTGGCGTCGATATTGCCAGCTGTACCGGGCATGTAGCGGGCGCCGACGGCCTCGATCCGGGCGGTTTCCATCGCCTCGTACAGATCCTGCGCCATCTGGCCTTGCGGCATATAGCGGGCAGCAACCTTGGGATCATGAAACTTGTGGCGCAGAGCAAAGGCATCTGCGGTGCCACGGGCCAGCAAAACCTCGTCCTTGGTCATGCGGCGGCTGACCTGCGGCAGGCGAATGGTGTCCGCCGTCTGACCGGCAGGGTCAACCGAATAGGTGACGGCCAGTTCCGGATCATCGGCCATGACCTTGGTCGCCTCGGCCAATGCCTTCTTGAACGGATCGGCTGGATTGTCAGTTGGTTTGTTCATCGCCCGGGGTCCTTTGCTTACCCGCAAACTAGAACCGGGACCGGGCAAAGGCCAGAGGGTGTGGCTTACTCTTCGCCGAAATCATCCATTTCAAAACTGATATTCATCTCGGGTGTGATGTCGAACGGGTCCGATACCATCTCGTGCAGATTCACAAGGTCAGCGGCACCGGGCAGAATACCGCCCGCCTCATCCACAAAAGCCATGCGCGGGCGATATGTTTTGCCGCCCAGCTCAATCTCGCCTTCATCAAACAGATAGGCCAGTTCAGTCAGGATACCCTCGACATTGGCTTTGGCGATGTCCTCGCTCATGTTTTCGGCAAACAGGGGAAACAGCGCCTGCGCAATCAGCGCACCTGCGGTCTGGGCAAGGTCCTCGTGACTGACCACGTAGTCAGGGGGTAGTTCTGTTCCAATCTTCATCTTCATGATCGGCTCCGATTTAGTCAATTTTTGACTACAATACTGACAAAGCGGACCGGATTATGACAAGCCTGTGGTCATTCAGGCATAAAACCCTCAGTAAATATGGCGTTTTTTGCCGCGGGCTTCGCTATTTAAGCGTGCTTGCCCCGACGGCCAGATCGGCCAGCACGTCAACATGCACATCCAATGCGTCAATCACCCGGTAGCCCGGATCATGACCGTCAAAGGCCAGATTAAGGTCCGTACCCGCCAGAACAATTGCATCGGCGCCATGGTCTTTGATCATGCGCGCGCCAGCATCGACGAGTACGGCGCGCTGCGCATCCGTGCAATGACCAGCCACAGCCATATCCAAATACAGCTGGCCCAATGTGTCGATCTCTTCATTCAGTGCGACGGCTTTGGTTTTTTGAAGCTGGCCATAAAGGCCTGTGCGCATCACGACCCGGGTGCCCAAAAGACCAACCTTTGCGATGCCTAGTGCTGCAAAATACCCATCCAGCGGCGTGACCGCCGATACCAGTGGCAATGATGACAAAGGCACCGTTTCGTCGTAACAGAAGTGCCCGCCAAGCGAGGTGATTGCGGCACAATCACAACCTGCCGCTTTTAACCGGTCAATCAGATCGGCATAGACCTTGGCCTGCGCCTGCCGATCATCAGCAAGGTTATTGCGGATCAGTTCCTGCACATCGGCATGTACAATGGTCAGGTCAAGCTGACCGCCGCGCGCATTCGCAGCCGCCGTCAGCCTTTGATAATAAACAACCGTGGCTGCCACACCGATCCCACCGATCAGGCCGATATGCAGCCCCTTGCTCACCCCAAGCTCAGACTTGCCGCACTTTCAGGCAATTCCTCGTCAAAGCAGCGCTGATAGAACTCTGCGACTGTCTGCCGTTCCAGTTCGTCACATTTATTGAGGAAGGACAGGCGGAACGCATAGCCGATATCGTTAAAGATCCGGGCGTTTTCGGCCCAGTTCAGCACGGTACGGGGCGACATGACGGTGCTCAGGTCACCATTCATGAATGCGGTCCGGGTCAGGTCAGCGACAGTGACCATCTGCGAAATCGTGCTGCGGCCCTTTTCGGTGTTGAAATGGGGCGACTTGGACAGGATGATCGCGGCCTCTGCATCATGGGACAGATAGTTCAGGGTTGCGACCAGTGACCAACGGTCCATCTGCGCCTGGTTGATCTGCTGGGTGCCGTGGTAAAGGCCCGTTGTATCACCCAGGCCCACCGTGTTGGCCGTGGCAAACAGGCGGAAATAGGGGTTGGGCGTGATAATCTCGTTCTGGTCCATCAGCGTCAACTTACCGTCAGCCTCAAGCACCCGTTGGATGACAAACATCACGTCAGCACGGCCGGCATCATATTCGTCGAACACGATGGCAACGGGGTTGCGCAGCGCCCAAGGCAGGATGCCTTCGTGAAATTCGGTGACCTGCACGCCGTCGCGCAGTTTGATCGCATCCTTACCAATCAGGTCGATCCGGCTGATATGGCTATCAAGGTTCACACGCACCGCAGGCCAGTTCAGGCGGGCAGCGACCTGTTCGATATGGGTCGATTTGCCAGTGCCGTGATAACCTTGGATCATAACGCGGCGGTTATAGCCAAAGCCTGCCAGAATGGCCAAAGTCGTATCCGGATCGAATTTATAGGTGCTGTCGATCTCTGGCACGCGGTCAGACCGATCCGCAAACCCTTTGATCTTCATGTCACTGTCGATGCCAAATACATCGCGGACGGAAATCTCTTCTGTGGGTTTTGCTTGCATATCAGTTGTACCGTCGGCCATGTCGGTTGCCTTTTCCACTGCGTCAAATGTCTTACTGCCGAGATGCAACATAACGCGCGGCGCTGCAAGGGGGAGGGAGGTCTGGCAAGCAGCTAACGGGCTGTTCACATGATCGTGGGGCAGGCGGGTTTTCCTATCAATGATAAAAGCCCGACTGCTAGAAAGATTCACGTCAATAGGAGTTAGACCCGATGAACCGCCGCGCCTTTACCTTGTCCATGCTCGCCGCCGCCACTGCGCCCGCCGCGTTGCAGGCCCAAAGATTTGAGGTCACCCGAACAGATGCGGAATGGCGGGCGATGTTGACGGATTTGCAGTATCAAGTGATGCGGCAGGAAGCGACCGAACGGTCAGGGACCTCACCGCTGGATAAAAACTACACTGCAGGGACCTATTATTGCCGGGGCTGTGACCTTGCGCTGTATCCATCAGATACAAAGTATGACAGCGGCACGGGCTGGCCCAGCTTCTGGGCAAGTCTGGACAATGCAATCGGCACCAAACCGGATCGCAAGCTGTTTAGTGTGCGTACAGAATGTCATTGCAGGCGCTGTGGCAGCCATTTGGGGCACATCTTTGATGATGGACCGCAGCCAACAGGTAAGCGGCATTGCCTGAACGGGGCCAGCCTGGTG
This sequence comes from uncultured Paracoccaceae bacterium, assembly GCA_947500135.1. GTDB lineage: Bacteria > Pseudomonadota > Alphaproteobacteria > Rhodobacterales > Rhodobacteraceae > Yoonia. The sequence continues at coordinate 45,848 of CANMQX010000006.1, read as the reverse complement.
TTCAAAGCTTAACTCCAAATCAGCGCATTTTCGGGCATAATCACCATCATCTCCGGCATGTTCTTGCCACAATCGCAGTTGGATTCGGCACTTGGCAAGGGTTTGACCGCTACGCCAGGCGGATCTGACGAACCCGCTCGTTTTTATCGCATGAAAAAATATCAAGCATTTCGAATGGCTTGGCGATGATGAGCGACTTTCCGCCGTTTTCCCATTGAGGGCATAGGCGGAATATGGCAAAAAGGGGGCATTAAAAATGTGAGCGCCCTGTGACGTTTCGCACAGACCGAAGTTTAGGTTTCTGCAAAAAAGAGGTCGTTAACCAGTAATCGGAGGTATGCGCAATGTTCGCGCGGCTATTTAACAAACTACATTTGACCCGCGGTCAGAAAGCCAACGCTTTGGCCTATGGCGCGGTTGTGGCGGTCGGTGCAGGAATTACCCTGATGATCATGTCCGCCATGGAAGGCGAAAACGCAATTCCACCTGAACCAACACTCTTTGATAACTGGGTCATCATGGCCGGGGGCATCGCCGCCGGACTTGCATTGTTCCTGTCACGGAATTGGCTGGGTGGAAGCGGCGCGCTGGGGCTTGCGCGTGCGCTTGTTGCATCGGTTCTTGTAACCTTTGTGGCAGCACTGATCGCCGGAACGCTTGTGGCACCATTTTATGGCACTCTGGCGGCACCGTTCATCCTTCTCTCGCAATTCACTGCGGTCCCGCCTTTAGCGGTCGCATGGTTCGGGGTTCTTTTCGGGGCACATGCCTTGATCGGGATTTGGCGGCATGAACGGAACTGGGGCCAGAGTGACAGTGCCGTATCGCAATTAAGCGACCTCTCACGGGCAAACTTTTACGGTAATACTTACCGGCACTAACGACGAAACACTGTTGCTCTGTCTGGGGTCCGTTCTACGGGCCCCTTATCTTTTTCACGCAAATGACATGACATAGGCGGCGTAATTGTCGGCATTGACCCTTGCCAGTGCAGGCTTGCGGCGGGCCAGTCGTTTAATCAACCGGGTCCCATAGATCTCAGCATCTTTGTGGGTCTCTGACACCGGGTCGAAAACCAGCTTTGAAACACCGGCAAGATGCGCAATCTCGTGGGCGATGGTGATGCGCCGGGCTTCTTTCCACCAGCGTTTTCTGCGCTTGCTGCGCGGTTCTTTGAAAAAGCCGGGGCAAAGGGCGATCTTGTGCGGTGGCGGTTCTGGCGGGTTGCGCAATGGGCGATCCACATCAACACCAACTGATCGGAATGCCAGTCCAAGCGTTTCCTGCTCGTTGCAACACATGAACCGGGCGTCGATTGTGCGGTTCTCGCTATCCAGCAGATTTTTGGCACGATTGCCTTTTTGTTTCGCGGCCCTGCTCCAGCGTTTGACCGGATGCAGACCAAGCGGCGGCGGCAGTTCTGCCTGTTTCTTGCAGATCTTTCGGGGCGGCGTATTGCAGTCAAATGATTCGACCGTCAGCACATGCCGCCGGGCTGGTTTTCCAGCGTCGGGTGGGGCGTCTTTTCCATGCAAAACGTGATAAATACGGTTGGTAAATCGGCGTACCAGTCGAAACGGGGTTTGTTGACCGCCTGCCTCATATTTGCCGAACCAGATGACCTCGGGCCCCGCGTTCCACGCTGCACGGCGTGCCGCTTCAGGCATCGCTGCTAACATATTCATCCGATTGCGCGCCTTCGTACTGGCATGGAAGGATTTTTTGATCATTTTTTCAACGAATGCATTTGTATCGCCGCGCTTGTAGATGGGAACTGTTCTTTTCTTCCGTCGGCGCGGGGTGGCATTGAACAGCGATACATCGACACGACGGTTTTCGGCGCGGTTTGCGCGGGCCGCCTTATCAGAGCGCTTGATCAGGTTGGGGACAACCGGGCGCTTGTTCCCGCGTGACCCGACATAAAGGGCAACAGCAACACCTTTTTGCGGCTTGCAACGACGGCCATCCGACCCAATCTGCAACGCATCCTCTGACAGGGTTTGTGCGCTGATGCCACGCGTCTGCAATTGCTGGCTCAGCTCGTTGGCCACGGCATAGGCACGCGCCATCGCGTTTCTGAAGTAATCCTCTGTCTTCATATTGCGCCATGTGGCGGCATGGCCGATCAGCCTGACACAGCGGATCGGGGCTGACCCGCGATGTGACGCGGCGATGTTCTGCGCGATTGTGCCAATTGTCTTGCGATGAAACGGCTGCAATTCGGTTTTGAAGGCCGTGAAACGGGCCAATCGATGCGCGACAGGCATCTCATCCAGCGCAATCAAATCAGCCGGATTAGATCCGTGATCCAGAAAGGCCCGCGCATATGACATGCTATTCTCCCACAAATCGCCCACTCGACCCATAGGGTTTCATCATGCGCGGTGGCCACCAATCGCTTGGTTAGGTTAGCTTTCGTGGCCGGAGTTCAGCGAACAATCAGAATCTGCACAAACCGCCACCAAAACATCTGCGCCATTTTGCAAAGCTGCGGTCACGACCAGAACCGGAGCACAGCATGCCATTCCCTATCCCCACCACCCGCGCCGCGATTATCGGGGCGATGATGTCAATCGTGGGCGGGGTGACCGCCATTGTCATGCTCTGGAGGTTCAGGGCCAGTGGAAGCAATATCCTGGCGGGCGACGAATGGGCGGTCGTGGCCGTTGCCGTCATTGGCGCGTTCATTGCCGGGATGGTGGTTGCACCGGGTTTTGGCAGGAAAGGCTGGCGTGGTTGGGGTTTTGCTCTTCTCGGGGCCATTGCTGCCACGGCATCAGGCGCATTTATCGGTGGCCTGATCCTGTTTCAAACACTGCAAGAGGCCATGATTTGTGTCGTCATGGTCGGAACAAGCATCGTTACCTTCCCCATCACCGGCCTGTTTTGGCTGGCGATGATGGGGGGTATGCAGAAGCTGTCGCTAATCCTTGTCCCGGAAATTCCGGCTGACCTTGATCTGGTCCCAGGCCCAGACAACCTCTGACAGCTGATCTTCCTGGCTGCGGTCGCCGCCATTCATATCAGGGTGCAGGATTTTGATCAGGGCCTTATAGGCTTTGCGAATCTCGGGCTTGGACCAATTATCCTTGGCTTCCAGAATCTCAATCGCCCGGCGTTCTGTCGGGGGCAGCTTACGGCCCGATGCCGCACCACGGCCGGGGTTCTGTGTAGCGTTGGCACCAAGAACCTGATGCGGATCATCGACACCCAACCGGGCCCATGCGCGTTCTTCCACCGTCCGTTTGAACGGTTTGGTGGGGCGCTCCCAGACGCGGTCCTGATCCATCTGCGCGGCCAGTTCAGCCTCAGACGTGCTGTCGAAGAAGTTCCATTTCAGGTTATATTCGCGCACATGTTCCTGACAGAACCAGAAAAAGTCATCCAGAATATCGGGGGATTTGGGCGCGCGGTATTTGCCCGATTCCTGACAGCCTTCATGGTCACAGACACGGGTCGATGTCTCGGACGCGCCGGACATGCCACGCCGTCCGCGCGGGTTCTTTTTCTTCGAACTCGACACGGACATGTCGAAACCAAATGGGTCATCTTTCTTCATTGCGCGTCTTCTCTTTCCGTCACGAGCAACACACTTTAAACCTCTGGGCGAGAGATTGAAGAGGGCAGGAGCAAAATAATGACTTTAGAGGCCGAAATTCGCGAAAACCTGCGCGCACTGTCACCGACACATTTGGACGTGATCAACGAAAGTGCCTTGCACCATGGGCATGCGGGCGATGACGGGTCCGGGGAAAGCCATTGGCGGGTCGTGATCGCAGCACCGCAGTTGGACGATTTGTCGCGGATCGCACGACACCGCGCGATACATTCCGCCCTTGGCAAGGACATTATCGGGCGCATCCACGCCCTTGCTATCGATATTCAGTAGTTATTCGGCCGCGACATCCGGCTTTTTGTCGGGCGTATTGACCCGGTCAGCCTTTAGCAGCTCTTCCTTCAACTCCGGCGTCAACCGTTCAGGGGCGGCCAAGGGGCGCGTGACTTGCTGCCCTGTCCGGCGCTTGGGCTGGTCAGGTTCAGTTGACAACGCCGGTTCTGGTTTGGTTACCGGCGGGTTGGCCGGGGCGGGGGCAGGCTTTTCCGCAGCGATGGGGGCGACGGCAGTCTGCGCCTTTGGCAAGGCACGCCGAAACACCAGCATATTCTGGTAAACGGTCGTCTTGCTCATCAGCCCTTCGCGCTGTTCACAAGGCAGGGTGTCTGTGCGCTGATATTCCCAGCCATCGGCGGCCAGATCATTCATCGTCGTTTCCAAGGCATTGGCAAACCGATCTTCAGCGGTTTTGACACCTTTGGCTTTCAACCCGCGCGTCGGCGCTGGCACGACTTTGTATTCGTATGACATCACGTCACCCCTTTTTCCACCGGGCAGATATAGCAAAGCGCGCCTTCGAATCCAAGGATTCGGGTTCAGACATCGTTAACACTTATGCCCGACGTTTTGCCGACGCCGCGCCGACGCTTTGCCGACAGGGTTTTTCTAAAGGCCCAGCTTCGTTGTAACCAACTGATTGACCGCCGCTGGATTGGCCTTACCGCCAGTAGCTTTCATCACCTGACCGACAAACCAACCTGCCAGTTTGGGGTTCTGTTTGGCCTTCTCGACCTGGGCTGGGTTGGCTGCAATAATCTCGTCCACCGCCGCCTCAATCGCGCCGGTATCCGTGACCTGTTTCAGGCCTTCTGTTTCGACAATTTCGGTTGGTTCGCGGTCAGAACTATATGCAATTTCAAATACTTCTTTTGCGATCTTACCGTTGATATCACCTGATTTGATCAACCCTACGATCTGGCCCAGACGGTCCGCTGAAATCGGGCTTTCGCCAATTTCCTTGTCGTCCTTTTTCAGACGACCAAACAGTTCGTTGATCACCCAGTTTGCTGCCAGTTTTCTGTCACGCCCTTCGGCAACCTGTTCAAAGAACACAGCGTTCTCGGCCTCTGCCGTCAGGACCGACGCATCGTAATCCGACAGGCCGAAGTCGCTGATAAAACGTGCTTTTTTTTCGTCCGGCAGTTCCGGTAAAGCTGCTGCGATATCGTCAACCCAAGCCTGTTCAATCTCTAGTGGCAGCAGATCAGGATCAGGGAAATAGCGGTAATCATGTGCTTCTTCCTTGGACCGCATCGACCTGGTTTCATTCTTGTCCGGATCATAAAGGCGTGTTTCCTGCACGACCTCTTGGCCGTCTTCAACCAACGCAATCTGGCGGCGGGCCTCGACGTCAATCGCCATCTGGATGAAGCGCATGGAGTTCATATTCTTGATCTCGCACCGCGTACCCAGATAGGAAAAATCCTGCGTTTCCTGATACTTCTCGTATGCGCCGGGTTTGCAGATCGACACGTTCACGTCGGCCCGCAGATTGCCGTTTTGCATGTTCCCATCGCAGGTGCCCAAGTAACGCAGGATTTGGCGCAGCTTGCCAACATAGGCGGCGGCCTCTTCAGGGCCACGAATATCGGGGCGGCTGACGATTTCCATCAGGGCCACACCGGTTCGGTTCAGGTCCACAAAGGACATGTTTGGGTCCATGTCGTGAATCGATTTACCCGCATCTTGCTCCAGATGGATGCGTTCAATCCGCACATTGCGGGCCGTGCCGTTGCCCATTTCAACCAGCACTTCGCCTTCGCCAACGATGGGATGATAAAGCTGTGAAATCTGGTAACCTTGCGGAAGGTCTGGATAAAAATAGTTCTTGCGATCAAAGGCCGAGGTCAGATTGATCTGCGCTTTCAGACCCAGACCGGTGCGGACCGCAAGTTCAACACATCCTTCATTAATGACGGGCAACATGCCGGGCATGCCTGCGTCCACAAATGCGACGTTGCTGTTGGGTTCTGCGCCAAACTGGGTCGATGCGCCCGAAAACAGCTTGGCCTTTGTGGCGACCTGTGCGTGGACTTCCAGTCCGATCACAAGTTCCCAGTCATGTTGCGCGCCCGCAATCACTTTGGGGGCAGGGGCGTCATATATCAGGTCAAGCATGGGGCACTTCCTTTGTCTCTCAACGGCTGTCTAAGAGAAGGCGGGAAAGGCTTCAAGTCAGCATGGGCCGTCATGGTTCCGCCGATGCAAGAAACAACACTTGTCCGGTGCGGTCCTGCGGTGCAGATTGGCGTCATGAACTGGATCAGAACCATCGTGGGGGCGATGGCGGCGGTCGCGATGACAACGCATGTCGCTGCCAACCCGCTACAGGACCGTCCCATATCGCGTCAGGATGCGCTGCATACGCGCCTCGCCTCTGTCGCACCGCAGCCGCGTCCGCCGCATATGCTGCGCTATCCGGTGCAGGTGGAAACCCGCAAACCTGATGTGCGACCGGTTGCACGCACCCGGTTTCAGCCGCGCGCGCGTTGGGATTTCAAAGATGGCGGGCGGATTTGGACCCGTGCTGCGATGTCGGCGATTTCAGACCATGCCGGGGCGCTGTTGGAAAATGTGCCGCGCGATATCGACACGTGGTGTCCGGCTTATGCCGATCACGGGCCTGAGATGCGCCGTGCCTTTTGGGTTGGTATGATGTCGGCCCTGTCAAAACACGAAAGCACCTATAACCCGCGCGCTGTGGGTGGGCCCAATTTATGGTACGGGATTTTGCAAATTTATCCCGACACGGCAAGGCGTTACGGGTGCCGCGCCCGCACTGGTGAAGCACTGAAAGATCCGGCGGAGAACCTCAGCTGTGCGGCCCGGATCATGGCCGTGACTGTCGCGCGGGATAATGCCGTCGCTGTCTATGACGGGCGTTGGCGCGGGGTTGCGGCAGATTGGGGCCCAATGTCGAACCGAGGCAAGATATCCGAGATGTCTGCATGGACCCGCGTGCAAAGTTATTGCACGCCGATCGACAATATCCGGCCTATTGCGCGGCCTAGTCAGCCTGTGGCGATCTCAACCATGACCGCGACGCCGCAACCAGATTAACGGCGGGGGCGTCCTTGCCGCCCAAGGCTAGGGTTGCTTTGCGCAGCATTGCGATCCCGTCCTCAGAATTGCGGGGCATCGCAGCAGCGGAGATTGGTTCGCCCACATTGACGCGGTAGGGTTGTTTGGCTTTGTTGAGCGTCTCGTGAAACAAGGTGATATCGCGCAGGGTCGGGTGCAGCAGATCAAACAGATAGAACAACACTGAATTGCGCGCCTGAATGTTTACCGGCACCACCGGCAAGTCGAATTTGCGGGCCAACATCGCCGCTGATGCCATCCAAGGCCTTTCAAACAGGCGCAAACCGCGCCGTTTGGCCAGACGGCCAGAGGGGAAAATCACGCCGAGCCTGCCAGCAGCCGTTGCATCATGCACAAATCGCAACGTGTCACGGGTTTTGGCATGGCTGCGCCGCTCCTTGCGCCACTCAACGGGGGCAATCATGCAATCCATCTGCGGAAACACCCGCAGTATATCGCGGTTGGCAAAGAAATAGGCATCAGGTCGCGCACTGGCAATCAGGTGATGCAGGATGATTCCATCGGCAATTCCAGTGGGGTGATTGGCCACGATAATGGCGGGACCATGAGCCGGTATATGGGGCAACCCGCTGGCCTCAACAGATTTCGCCAGAAGGGATGCCATCGCACCCATGATGCGGTCAGCCGGTTGATTTTTAAGCGTTTTTGCGATGCACAAGGTGGCATCATAGCCCAGCAGTTTATGCAGGTGACGCCGGGCAAGCCGCGCACCGGGGCGATCATCATAAAGCCAGGGCGCACGTTCGGCGATCAACGGGTCAATGCGATGTTCCATGCCGCATTCTTGCGCATGTCAGCGTAACGGTTCCACGACACACCGTGTGAAAACCCGGGACTGGCAAAGTGCTGCGCCAAATCGCGATGCGCGTCGGCGACCATCAGCCGAGCATGCGCGCGACCATTTCATTCAGATCATTGGACAGGTCCGGCTGTTGTGCGATCCGCTGCAAGCTGGTTCGCATTTTTTCCTGCCTGTCAGCATCATAGCGTGTCCAGGTCTGGAAAGCTTTACTAAGCCCGGCTGCAATCTGCGGATTGACCCCATCCAGCGTGATCAGCCAGTCGGTCATCAGGTCATAAGCCGCACCGCTGGGATGATGAAAACCTGCCGCATGCCGCGCCAGACTGCCAAAGACAGCCCGCACGCGGTTGGGGTTTTGCATTATAAAATCAGGATGTTGCGTCAGGTACTGGGCTGTGCCCGCCGCTTTCTCGGGTGCGGCGCAGGCCACCTGCATGCCGAACCACTTATCCATGACAAGCCCATCATGGCTCCACTGCTTCGCGAATGCAGCAAGCTCATCCTCGCCTTTGCCTATCCGCAACAGCGCGGTCAGGGCGGCCTGTTGCAGGGTCATGTTATCTGCGGTGGCATATTGTTGCGCCGCCTGTTTGCCCCCGTCCAGTTTCGTGATCAGCGACAGGGCGGCATTGCCCAAGGCCCGCTTGCCAGCAGGGGCAGCGTCGGGTGTGTAGGGACCTGTGACAGCCATGCTGGCATAGAGCCGGGGCAGCATATCTTGCAGATGTTGCGCGGTTTGCAGGCGCAGCGCCTCATGCGCGTGATAGATTGCGGTGGGGTCGGGTATGGTGCCCGCCTCGACCAGGGTTTGCGCGGTGTTATCTTCGGATGGCAGCGCAAGGACAAGTGCCCGGAAGGCCGGATCAAGGCTGTCATCGCGCAACACGGCAGCCAGCCCATCCAGATAGGCGCTGTCTGGTGTCGCCTCATCGCGCACCATGCGTTTGAGCACATCCTGCGCCAACGCCCGCCCGGCATCCCAACGGTTGAACGGATCCGTGTCATGGGCCAGCAGGAACGCCCTTTGGGCATTTTCCTGTTCGCGGCGTAGGATCACAGGGGCAGAGAAATGGCGCAGGATTGACGGGATAGGTTTGCTGGATAGTCCTTTGAATTGAAAGCTTTGTTCGGCTTTTGTAAGTTCCAGAACTTCGGTGGCATGCGCCTCTGACCCGTCATCATTCAGCAATCCGACGGCAATCGGAATGACCAGCGGTGCCTTGTCGACCTGTCCGGGTGTTGGTGGTGTATGCTGTTTGAAATGCAGGCTGTAGATGCCATCCGTGAAGTCATCTGTGACCGTCACCTCTGGCACGCCGGCTTGACTGTACCAAAGGGCGAATTGGGTCAGGTCGCGGCCAGTTGCATCTTCAAAGACTTTTAGCCAATCCTCAATCGTGGCGGCGTCGCCGTCATGCCGTTCAAAGTATAGATCCAACGCCTTATAGTAGGCCGTATCGCCCACCAATGTCTTGAGCATGCCAATCAGCTCTGCCCCTTTTTCGTAGACGGTGACGGTGTAGAAATTATTGATCTCGACAAAGCTCGCGGGTCTGACCGGGTGGGCCAAAGGTCCGCTATCTTCGCGGAATTGATGGGCGCGCAGCACGACCGCATCATCAATCCGTTTGACAGCCGGGCTGCGCATATCGGATGTGAATTGTTGGTCACGAAAAACGGTCAAACCTTCCTTGAGACACAGCTGAAACCAGTCCCGGCAGGTGATCCGGTTGCCGGTCCAGTTATGAAAATACTCATGGGCGATAATCGCCTCGATCTGTTCGAAATTGGCGTCCGTGGCGGTTTCTGGCGAGGCGAGGACCGCGGAGGCATTGAAGATGTTCAGCCCTTTGTTTTCCATTGCACCAGCATTGAAATCATCAACGGCCACGATGTTGAAAACGTCCAGATCATATGCGCGGCCATAGACATCCTCATCCCATGTCATGGCCTTTTTCAGCGCATCCATCCCGAATGCACATTTATGTATGTCGGTGGGACGCACCCAGATGTTCAATTCAACATCCCTGCCGGAGCGGGTGGTGAACTGGCCGCAGTGATTTACAAGATCGCCCGCGACAAGGGCAAACAGGTAGGCCGGTTTGGGCCATGGGTCATGCCATTCCGCCCAGCCATCGCCCCGGTTGGTCGGATTGCCATTGGACAACAGCACAGGCAAGTCACTTTCGATCCGCACGGTGAATGTGGCCATCACGTCGGGCCGGTCGGGGTAGTAGGTGATCTTGCGAAACCCTTCGGCCTCGCATTGGGTGCAATACATGCCCTTGGACATATACAGCCCTTCAAGCGATGTATTGGCTGCCGGGTCAATCACGACCTCTGATTCAAAAGTGAAGGGCGCGTCCGGCACTGCGCAGGTCAGGCCTGTTGGTGTGAGTGTCGGGTTGACTGTCCTCCCGTCGATGCGGGCCGAGATCAGCTTAAGCCCCTCGCCATGTAGGAAAAAATCCTGCGATTGCGGCTGCGGGTTCGGCCTGAACCGGATGCGCGACAGGACGCGGGTTGCCTTGGCGTCAAGCTTGAAGGTCAGATGCACATCCTCAACCAGATAGGCAGGCGGCATGTAGTCCTTCAAATAGATCGTCTGGGGCGTGGCGTCTTTCATCATGCGATCCTTTTTTGACCTGCGATTAGCCTAGGCGCAGGGTCAGGATTGTACCACCGTGATCCGAACAGGGTGCGCAAAATCTGACACAGATTTTGGGTCGAAATTTTTGAAAAATTTTGCCTTCGCGATATCTAGATAGCTATGCCCAAGATGCGCCGGAAATCCAATCTGCCGAAGAAAATCTGTGCCACCTGTGGCCGCCCATTCGCGTGGCGCAAGAAATGGGAAAAGGTTTGGGATCAGGTTCGTTATTGTTCGAACCGGTGTCGTGACCAGCGCGCTAAATGAATCGGACGCCGTTTGTTGCCTATCGGAAACTTCTGCTCTACCTCTCTGCTGGAACCGGGGCCGGTGTGCCGCTGTATGCATATTGATGAGGGAACATATCATGACCGATCGTATCGGAAAGAACGGGATTATGGTGGCAGCCGAACTGGCTAGTTTCGTTGATGATCACGCTTTGCCCGGCACCGGGATTACGGCGGATCATTTTTGGTCTGGCTTTGCTGGGCTTGTGGAAAAGATGACACCGCGCAATCGCGCGTTGCTGCAAACCCGCGAGGAGCTGCAGGCCCGCATTGATGAGTGGCATGTCAAACGGCGCGGGACCGCCCATGACCGCACCGAATATGAGGCTTTCCTGCACGAGATCGAGTATCTGGTGGAAGAGGGAGAGGCGTTTGAGATTGCGACCACAAATGTCGATCCAGAGATCGCAACTGTACCCGGACCGCAACTGGTTGTGCCGATCACCAATGCTCGCTTTGCCCTGAATGCCGCAAATGCCAGGTGGGGTAGTCTGTATGATGCATTCTATGGCACCGATGCCATGGGAGTGCAGCCGCCCAAGGGTCCATATGATCGCGGCCATGGGGCCCGGGTTGTTGCCCGTTCGCGGGTTTTTCTGGACGAGGCTTTCCCGATTGAAGGCACCAGCCATGCCGATGTGTCCCGTTACTATGTGCATGATGGCGTGCTGTTGATCGATGATAACCCCTTGCGCCAGCCAGAAAAATTTGCGGGCTATCGCGGCAATCCCAAGGCGCCGGACAGCATCCTTTTGGTGAATAACGGCTTGCATGTTGAGCTGGTTTTCGACCGCGCCCATCCGATTGGGAGCCGCGATCAGGCGCTTTTGGCTGATGTGCGTCTGGAAAGTGCAGTGACAGCGATTATGGACTGTGAAGACAGCGTTGCCTGCGTGGATGCTGAAGACAAGGTGCTGGCCTATCGCAACTGGTTGGGCCTGATGCGCGGTGATCTGACGTCTGAGTTCCAGAAGGGCGGTCAAACTCAGACCCGCCGCTTCTCGGATGACCTGACCTATACCGCTCCGGATGGTAACCCGTTGACATTGAAGGGCCGCGCCTTGTTGTGGGTCCGCAATGTCGGTCACCTGATGACCAACCCGGCCATTCTGGATGCCGATGGCGAGGAGGTTTTTGAAGGGCTGATGGACGCGATGTTCACGGTGCTGATCGCCATGCATGACCTGAAACGCGAAGGCGGCAATTCGGCGCATGGCTCTGTTTATGTTGTGAAACCCAAGATGCATGGGCCAGAGGAAGTGGCATTCACTAATGACATTTTTGCCATGGTTGAGGATGCGCTGGGGCTGCCGCGCCACACCGTCAAGATCGGTATCATGGATGAGGAGCGCCGGACGACCGTGAACCTTAAGGCCTGTATTCGTTCGGCGAAGGATCGCGTCGCCTTTATCAATACAGGTTTTCTTGACCGGACAGGTGATGAAATCCATACATCAATGGAGGCAGGGCCGTTCAGCCGTAAGGATTTTATCAAGCGTAAACAATGGATTGGTGCCTATGAAGATCAGAATGTTGATATCGGGCTGGAATGCGGATTTTCCGGCAAGGCCCAGATCGGCAAGGGTATGTGGGCGATGCCCGACATGATGGCAGCCATGCTGGAACAAAAGATAGGCCATCCGCAATCAGGTGCCAATTGCGCCTGGGTACCCAGCCCGACAGCGGCCACGCTGCATGCACTGCATTACCATAAGGTTGATGTTATGGCGGTGCAGCACAAGCTGCGTAAGGGCGGACGTCGTGCCTATGTGTCGTCCATTCTGGATATTCCGCTGGCCCAGTATCAGCGCTGGACCGACGCGCAAAAACGCAAGGAGATCGAGAATAACGCGCAAGGTATCCTGGGCTATGTCGTGCGCTGGATTGATCAGGGTGTTGGCTGTTCGAAGGTGCCTGATATCAATGATGTCGGGCTGATGGAGGATCGTGCGACCTGCCGTATCTCCAGCCAGGCCCTAGCCAATTGGTTGCATCACGAGGTGGTTTCTGAGGCGCAGGTCATGGATGCAATGCATAAGATGGCGGCCGTTGTTGACCAGCAGAATGCCAATGATCCGGCCTATTGCCCAATGGCACCGAATTTTGATGGGATCGCATTCCAAGCGGCCTGCGACCTGGTGTTCAAAGGGCGTATGCAACCGTCCGGTTACACCGAGCCCGTACTGCATCAGCGTCGGTTGGAATTGAAGGCACAACGGAATTCTTGAAGGGTGATGGGTTGAAACCCATCTTACGGGAGACAAAAATGGCAGAAATCTCAACGAATAAGGCCCGGGCGATCATTCGCAAGGCGATGGCCAAAGGGGCCGAGATTGGCCTGAAACCACTATCGGTTGTGGTTCTGGATGCCGGTGGTCACGTCAAGGCGTTTGAGCGTGCTGATGGGGCCGCCCCGGGCCGGTTTGGGATCGCGCATGGCAAGGCCTACGGCTCTGTCATGCTGGGGATGGCTGGTACAGCACAGATGGCGCGGGCTGAACAGCAGGCCTATTTCATGGCCGCGGTGAACGGCGTTTATGGTGGGCAGGTTGTGCCTGTCCCCGGTGGTGTTCTTGTCCGCGACAAGCGCGGCAACGTCATTGGTGCCGTGGGTGTGACCGGTGATACCTCTGACAATGATGTGATTGCTGCGATGGCCGGTATCGAAGCCGCCGGTCTGACTGGAGAAGCATAAATCTGAGCCGTTAGTGAATATGATACCGCGCTGTGCAAAACTGTGCGCGCGGGTCTGCGGAATTGTTGCCTTTCACGATCCTGCATGACGCGTTACTAAGGTTGAAATCTGAAGGGATGTAATATGGATCGTCCGGTCATTGGCATTATCGGCAACAGCAATCTGATCAATGATGAATATCCGGTCCATGCGGTAGGCCATATGAACACACATGCCGTTGCCGATGTGTCCCAGGCGATCCCGATGATTATCCCTTCCGATCCATCTGTGGTCACCCCTGCAGAACTGATGTCAGTCTGTGATGGCTTTCTGTTCACTGGCGGGCGCCCGAATGTCCACCCTGAGGAATATGGCGAGACGCCGACGGATGCCCATGGTGATTTTGATCGGGACCGTGACGGCATTGCCCTGCCATTGATCCGGGCCTGCGTCGCGGCAGGTCAACCAATATTTGGAATCTGTCGCGGTTTTCAAGAGGTTAACGTCGCCATGGGGGGTACCCTATATCCTGAAATCCGTGATTTGCCGGGCCGTGATAACCATCGTATGCCCCCCGATGGCAGTTTGGCGGAGAAGTTTGAATTGCGCCATGAGGTTACGTTTTCTGCCGATGGTCCGTTTCATCGGTTGCTGGGCGTGCAGACCGTGATGACCAACACATTGCATGGTCAGGGCATCAAGGCCCCGGGTCCGCGTATTGTGGTTGACGGCTATGCTGATGATGGCACGCCAGAGGCGATTTACGTCGCTGATGCGCCCGGGTTTACCTTGTCTGTGCAGTGGCATCCGGAGTGGAATGCAGATGCTGATCCGGTGTCGCGCCCGCTGTTTGAGGCCTTTGGCGCGGCCTGCCGTGACTGGGCGGCCGGTGGTTTGCGCAAGACGGGCTAGGGCGCGCCGCTTTCTACGAATCAATTGTAAACGCCGGTGTTTCGGGTGGATTTGCCCGGTCGGCGACACGTCGGCAAAACGTCGGCCTTTTGTCGGACCCCTGCGCGCGGTGTGCCGTGATTAGATCCCCGTATGCCATATTAACGACTGATACAGATCAAAGCATTACACGGCATCATCTGCGAGACTTGCCCCCGAACACCAAAGGGGGATCCCGTCATGAAAATACTGATCGCTTATGCCTCGACCGAAGGGCAGACCCGCAAGATCGCAAGGTTCTGCGCTGATCATCTGATTGATACCGGCCATTCTGTTGAACTGGCCCATGCCAGTGATGCCAAGGAGATTGCGTTTGACCGGTTTGATGCCGTCTTACTGGCCGGGTCGGTACATGCTGGCCAATATCAGAAAGTTTTGCGCAATCTGGCGATCCGCCAGCGTGATGCGCTGGAGGGGATGAAAACTGCATTCATGTCGGTTTCTCTTGCCGCTGCGGGGGACGACCCGGATGATTGGAAAGGGTTGCAGGGCTGTGTTGACCGGTTTGCAGCCAAAACCGGCTGGTCACTCGCAACGGTGATGCATGTGGCCGGTGCGTTCCGCTTTTCGGAATATGATTTTTTCAAGTCCTGGGCGATGCGTTGGATTGCCGCCCAGAAGAAGCAATCCGTCGATCCGCATGAGGATAAGGAATACACCGATTGGGGGGCGCTGAGGCAAGTACTTGATGACTGGTTGGCGGTGGGTGATATCCCGGTCTGACTGTCACTTCGCCTTGTGTGTTCATCATATTTGTGGACCGAAGTAGCGGATGATGAAACGGGCCCGCATAAACGAGGTACGGCGTAAGCGGCTGCGATGATCCGTTCTTGTGGGTTTGTTACGCCGCGCTGTTGCTGGGATATCACCGACTCCCGTGCAGGCCGCTATGATCAGATTGGTTGTTTCTGTTCACTTTGCGCCCTGTCGCTGCCGTGGCGATTGTTTGAGCTGATCGATCAGCCGTGGGATTTGGTCTTTGAACCGAAAGAACCCGTGTGTGGCGTGTGGCCACGCAGCACTGTCATAAGGTCTGATGAGCTGCGCGAGCGGCGTTCTTTCGAGCGCGTCGCGGGTTGGCCCGGTAGGCGTGTAGGATGTCACAATTTGTTGGATGTTGTTTTCCGCCGCCCATGTGCTGATCGTCTTAGGCGTCACATGGCTGATCGGCCCGCATTTATCGCGAAATCGTGTGGCGCAGTCGGCGAGTGCGCCCTTCACGAATTTGGTGACATTGGCGGCCGTTGCCAGCGGGCTGCGGTGGTCTGTTGTTTGGATCGTCGCCGTCGCAATTGGGTTGATCTGATCAAACAACCAGCCGGGCGACAGGTCCTCTTCGCTGATCAAAAGCCCTGTGCGCAGCGATGGGTCGATGGGATCGCTGATGGGGACGGGGTCGCGCGCTGGATGCGGCATCCCGTCAAGCGGTTTGGCATCCGTGGCCAGGCCTTGTGGGTGGAAACGCCCACTGGTGTATTTGGCGATATTGTCGGGGCGAGCGAGGTAAGTTTTGCCGATGGTTTGCAGCCCCGCGACCCAGCGCCATGACAGAGTGTTGGACGCCGGATCGCCGTCAATCAACTGCCGCAGGAAAAAATCCGCGCCGAGCGTCCAGGGCAGCCTGAGCGTGAAAATCCAGATCGAGGCGAACCACATCCGCGCGTGATTGTGCAGATAGCCGGTCTCGGTCAGTTCCTGTGCCCAGTGGTCAAAACAGTCGATCCCGGTTTGACCCTTGCAGGCGGCCTCCCATTCCTGCCGCAGCCCGCTTTCGGTTTGGACCCGGTTCAGCGCTGATTGCAAATCCGATTTGTAAGCGGTCCAAATGGAAGGCCGCAGTTCCAGCCAGCCTTTCCAATAGCTACGCCAATAGACCTCTTGTATGAATTTCGCGGCCGCTTGTGGGCTATGCCGGGCGAGGGTGGTGCGCAGCACCTGCTCTTCGGTGATGATCCGGTGCCGGATATAGGGCGACAGGGTCGAGACGCCCGCGCGGTCATCGTAGTTGCGTTTGCTGGCGTAGTCGCGACCGGCCTTGGGCACGAAATCCTGCAGGTGTTTCAGGGCGGCGGTGTAGGTCGAGTCAAACATGCGCTTGAGCTAACGCAGTGGCGCGGGGTTTCAACGACGTAAGATGGGTTTAAACCCATCTTACCTGATCAATCAGGCGTGAACCGGCGTTTTAGCTGTCGTGGCAAAACAACCCAGTACAATGTCCCACCCTTGCAGGTAGCTGGTGCTGACCGCGTCGGCCAGATCGCCCAGAATATCAAAACCGCCATGGCATAGGTCACAGCGCGTCCCTGCCTCTGTCGCTTTGAAGCTGACTGTCACAACCGTTGCTTCATCCTCTGACTTGCCGGGATGCCATGTGAAGGCGAGGTATTTGCCCGGATCATAGGCCAGGATCGTACCCCAGATTTCTGTCTCGCCCTCATCGGTGATCTCGCTGATTTTGCCGCCTTTATGGGTGTCGAACCCGACTTTACGGGGTGATTTGTTTTTGGCTGCGGACACTGAATGGCTGGCGCCCGGCCACCATTTGTCGATCCCATCGGTAAAGAGCGCAAATGCCTCTGCCGGGGTCAATGGTACGGAGATGGTTTTGTTGATAGGGTCATTCATCCTGTTTTCCTTTGGCTTGATCCTGGGTGGCGCGCGCAAATGCCGCAAGCGCGTCATCCCACAACCCGTCAAGATATTGGCGCAACGCGTCGACCCCATCGGGCGCAATGGCATAAAGCCGTCGATTGCCTGATGGCGTCACCGATAACAGCCCCGCATCTGACAACACGCGCAGGTGCTGACTGACTGCGGGGCGGCTGACTGGCATGGTTTTCGCGATGGCCCCGACGGGCAGCGGCCCACCGCGCAACCGGTCGATGATATCCCGGCGGGTCGGGTCGGCCAGTGCGGTCATGGTTGCGGCTATTGCATCTTTGTGGTCCATGACTTACCGTAAGTCATCGCTTACCATTTGTCAATCATGACCTGCGACCCTTGAAGCCCCTGACACCGGCCACTAAGACTCTGTCAGGAATTTAGAAGTAGGACGAAGATCGTCCAAATATGAGGCAGATAATATGCAAGACCCGGTCGAGACCTATATGAACCTTGTCCCTATGGTGGTTGAACAAACTGCCCGGGGCGAACGCGCCTATGATATTTTTTCCCGTCTTTTGAAAGAGCGGATCATTTTCCTTAATGGCCCCGTCCATGATGGCATGAGCCAGTTGGTTGTTGCCCAGTTGCTGCACCTTGAGGCTGAGAACCCCAAGAAGGAAATCAGCATGTATATCAACAGCCCCGGTGGCGTTGTCACGTCGGGCCTGTCGATCTATGACACGATGCAATATATCCGCCCCAAGGTGTCCACCCTTGTGGTTGGTCAGGCCGCATCGATGGGATCGCTTTTGTTGACGGCAGGTCATGCGGGTATGCGGTTTTCGCTGCCCAATTCCCGTGTCATGGTTCACCAACCGTCCGGCGGTTATCAGGGCCAGGCCACTGACATCATGATCCACGCCCGGGAGACCCAGAAGTTGAAGGATCGCCTGAATGAGATTTACGTCAAGCATACCGGCCAGACCTTGAAAAAAGTCGAAACGGCGCTGGAGCGTGACAATTTCATGTCCCCCGAAGAGGCCAAGGATTGGGGTCTGATCGACGAGATCGTGGAGAACCGCGAAAAGTCAGAAGACTAACGCTTTGACCCCGCCGGTTTGAGTTAGGATTTGGTTAATATTCCCTTGCTCAGACCGGTGCCGCAACACTTTGTTAACGTGACCGTGCGCATGGTCATTTTGACATTGTGGACCTTGGCGGGCTGTCCTAGAGTTGTGGCGGGGGCTGCCTGAATATTGTTTGAGCGGCCAATTGGCCAAGAGGTTAAAGATGGCGAATACATCCGGCGGCGACAGCAAAAATACGCTTTACTGCAGTTTTTGTGGCAAGAGCCAACATGAGGTGCGCAAGCTGATTGCAGGCCCGACCGTCTTCATCTGTGATGAGTGCGTCGAGCTGTGCATGGATATCATTCGCGAGGAAACCAAATCCGCTGGCCTGAAGGCTGGCGATGGCGTCCCAACCCCAACCGAGATTTGTCAGGTGCTGGATGATTATGTCATCGGCCAGATGCACGCCAAGCGCGTGCTGTCTGTTGCCGTGCATAACCACTACAAGCGTCTGAACCACGCCGATAAATCCGATATTGAATTGGCAAAATCTAATATCATGCTGATTGGTCCGACCGGTTGTGGTAAAACCCTGTTGGCCCAGACACTTGCCCGTATTCTGGACGTTCCTTTTACAATGGCTGACGCCACCACACTGACCGAAGCCGGTTATGTGGGTGAGGATGTTGAAAACATCATTCTGAAGCTTTTGCAGGCCTCTGAATACAATGTGGAACGTGCGCAGCGCGGCATCGTTTATATTGACGAGGTCGACAAGATTACCCGCAAGTCTGACAACCCATCGATCACCCGCGACGTGTCGGGCGAGGGGGTACAGCAGGCGCTGTTGAAGATCATGGAGGGTACTGTGGCCTCCGTTCCGCCGCAAGGTGGTCGCAAGCATCCGCAGCAGGAATTCCTGCAGGTGGATACAACCAATATTCTGTTCATCTGTGGCGGTGCCTTTGCGGGCCTCGACAAGATCATCGGCCAGCGTGGCAAAGGGTCCGGCATGGGCTTTGGCGCCGATGTGAAAGACAATGATGACCGTGGTATTGGTGAGGTGTTTCAGGATCTGGAGCCAGAGGACCTGTTGAAATACGGGTTGATCCCGGAATTTGTCGGCCGTCTACCGGTGATCGCGACCTTGACCGATCTGGATGAGGATGCACTGATCACCATCCTGACCGCGCCCAAGAATGCGCTGGTCAAACAGTATCAGCGTTTGTTTGAGCTGGAAGATACCAAGCTGACATTCACCGAAGACGCGCTGAGCGCCATCGCCAAACGTGCGATTGAGCGCAAGACCGGTGCCCGTGGATTGCGGTCCATCATGGAAGACATCCTGTTGAACACGATGTTCGATCTGCCCGGCATGGACACCGTGACCGAGGTTGTGGTGAACGAAGAGGCGGTGACATCTGAAGTGGCTCCGCTGATGATCCATGACAAGGGCAACAAGAAAGAGCCTGCGACGGCCAGCTAGGTTATGGCCGTCCGTCATATCACTACCGGGTCCCCGTTTGAAAAGCAGATCGGTTACAGCCGCGCGGTTGTTGCCGATGGTTGGGTGTTTGTTGCGGGCACCACCGGGTATGACTATGCAACCATGACCATGCCGGACAGTATTGTGGATCAGTGCCGCAATGCGCTGGCCACGATTGCAAAGGCACTGCAAGACGCAGGCAGTGATGTCGATCATGTGGTGCGGGTGAACTACTTCGTTCCGAATGCCGATGATTGGCCTGCCTGCTGGCCTGTCACCTCTGACGTTTTCGCCCGCGCGTTGCCCGCCGCCACGATGATTTCGGCGGCTTTGCAGAACCCCGAAATGAAGATTGAGATTGAGGTGACCGCGCGGCTGCCGCGCTGAGCCTACTGGACCTTTGATGCCCGTTGGTGCATGACAAGGGCAACGCAATCGGAGACGCGCAATGGGCCTTGGTCATAACATCAAACGCATTTTCACCTGGTGGGATGGCCAGTCTTTTGGCACGCAGCTATGGACCAGCCGTAATGGTCAAAAAGTTGGTGAGGATGCCGAGGGCAATGTGTTTTACCGCAACGCGGACGACAGCCGTCGCTGGGTGATTTACAACGGTGAGAATGAGGCATCGCGCGTCAGCCCGGAATGGCATGGCTGGCTGCACCGCACTTGGGACGAAGCCCCCAGTGAGGTGGCCCCCAAACGCAAGGATTGGGAAAAGCCGCATGTGGAGAACCTGACCGGCACCGCGGCTGCTTATGCGCCTGCCGGATCGATCCGCAAGGCTGCCCCGGCAGAGCGTTCCGATTACGAGGCGTGGTCGCCTGAATAGGGTGTGATGATGCGCATTATCCTAGCATTGGTCTTTTCGTTGTTGACGACCTTGGCAGCGGCACAAGACCGTGACGCAACCCTGGCGTCAGGTGGGGAATTGCGTGTGTTGGACAAGCTGACAGGCGCTGTCATCGATATGTCGTTGAATACCGGCGAAACTGGTGTGATTGGGTTTCTTGAAGTCACGCTGGTCCAGTGCCGCTATCCCGCAGCAAACCCGTCTGGCGATGCCTATTCAGAGGTGGTGGTGTTCTACCGTGATCAGGACGCACCGGTTTTTGCGGGCTGGATGTTCGCCTCTTCACCGGCTTTGAATGCGATGGATCATCCGCGCTATGACGTGTGGCCATTGCGCTGTATGACCTCCTGAGCCGAGGGCATTGCCCCTGGTATTTCGAATGAGGCGTTCCCTGCAATGGCAATGGCCAGTTGTTTGCGATACGCGTTCCGGCTGATTTCAATTGCGCCCAGGCTTGCCAGATGTGGTGTGATGAACTGCGTATCGAACAGGGTGAAACCACCCAGTTGCAACCTGTCCACCAGATAGGCCAGTGCCATCTTGGATGCATCCGTGACCCGGCTAAACATGCTTTCCCCAAAGAATGCGCTGCCGATGCTGACCCCGTAAACCCCGCCGACGAGATTCGACCCTTCCCAGATTTCGACCGAATGCGCCTGTTTGCGGTGGAACAGCGATTGGTAGAGATCGAAGATCGTGTCGTTGATCCAGGTTTCATCCCGATCTGCGCAACCCGCAACAGTTTCGGGAAAAGCCGCATTCACGCTGGCCGTCAGATGTCCGCGCCGCATGGTTTTGGCCAAGCTCCGCGATATCCGAAAACCATCCAAAGGGATCACACCCCGTCGCCTGGGATCAACCCAGAACACATCCGGGTCATCACGCCCTTCGGACATCGGGAAGACACCGACCTGATACGCCTGCAAAAGCAGGTCTGCTGTCAGGGTCGTATCGTCATCCCGCATCGAATTAGCTGAGGTTTTGTTCCAGCCAATGTTCCAGCCAATGGATGTTGTAGTTGCCGGTTTGCACGGCTTCTTCAGCCAGCAATGCATGGAACAATGGGATGGTTGTATCGACGCCGTCCACAATCAATTCGCCAAGCGCACGTGCCAGTCGCGCCAACGCCTCAGGCCTGTCGCGCCCATGTACGATCAGTTTGCCGATCAGGCTGTCGTAATAGGGAGGGATCCGGTAGCCGTCGTAAAGCGCGCTGTCCATCCGCACGCCTAGCCCGCCGGGCGCGTGGTACTGGGTGATTGTGCCGGGGCAGGGCGCGAAGTTGGGGAGCTTTTCTGCGTTGATCCGCACCTCAATCGCGTGGCCGTTGATTTGCAGGTCGTCCTGGGTGAACGACATGGGTTCGCCCGCTGCGACGCGCAGTTGTTCGCGCACCAGGTCGACCCCAAATATGCCTTCGGTCACCGGGTGTTCCACCTGTAGGCGCGTGTTCATTTCGATGAAGTAGAATTCATCATTTTCGAACAGGAACTCGATTGTGCCCGCGCCGATATAGTTGATCTTGGCCACAGCATCGGCACAGACCTTACCGATCTTGGCGCGCAGTTCCGGGGTGATGCAGGGGCCGGGGGCCTCTTCGAACACTTTCTGGTGCCGCCGTTGCAGCGAACAGTCGCGTTCGCCCAGATGGACGGCGTTCCCCTTTCCATCGCCAAAGACCTGAATTTCGATATGGCGCGGCGTCGTCAGGTATTTTTCGATATAGACTTCGTCATTGCCAAATGCTGCCTTGCCTTCGGCGCGCGCGGAATGGAACGCCTGTTCCATGTCGGCTGCGGTCTTGGCGACTTTCATGCCGCGCCCACCGCCACCGGCCGTTGCCTTGATTATAATGGGATAGCCGATTTCTTCACCCACCCGCTGGGCGTCTGCCAGTGTCGGCACCCCGCCATCAGAGCCGGGGACGCATGGCACGCCGAGGTCTTTCATGGTGTCTTTGGCGGTGATCTTGTCGCCCATGACCCTGATATGTTCCGCCGTTGGGCCGATGAAGGTCAGGTCGTGATCCTGCACCGCCTGCACGAAGGCTGCGTTTTCAGACAGGAACCCGTAGCCGGGGTGGATCGCCTGAGCCCCGGTAATCTCGCAGGCTGAAATGATCGCCGGAAATGACAGATAGCTTTGCGTGGAAGAGGGCGGACCGATGCAAATCGCCTCATCTGCCATACGCACATGCATGGCGTCTGCGTCGGCGGTGGAGTGGACCGCCACCGATTTGACGCCCATTTCGCGGCAAGCCCGGACGACACGTAATGCGATTTCGCCCCGGTTCGCGATAAGGATTTTGTCGAACATGTGGTGATCCTATTCGATGATCACGAGGGGTGCGCCAAATTCAACGGCGCCGCCGTCTTCGACCATGATCCGTTTGACGGTGCCTGCCTTCGGTGCGGGGATGTGGTTCATGGTTTTCATTGCTTCGATGATCAGCAATGTGTCGCCTTCCTTGACGCTGGCCCCGACGCTGACAAATGCAGCCGCGCCAGGTTCAGGAGCAAGATAAACGGTGCCGACCATGGGTGAGGTGACCGCACCTGGATGTGAGGCTGGATCAGAGGCCTGTTCAGCGGCAGGTGCGGCGGGCGGGGGCGCTGATGGTGCAGGGGCTGCAGGTGCAGGGACGCTGGCCTGTACAACAGCGGCTTGCGTCTGTCGGCTGACCCGAACGTTCAAGCTGTCGTTTTCGGCATAATCCCGTTTGACCTGCAATTCGGTCAGATCGTTTTCGCGCAGCAGTTCAGCCAATGCCTGAATGAAACTGACATCGCTGTCGTGAGAGGTTTTGTTGCTCATATTTGTCCTCGGCCCCGTTGCCTGTCTTTGCAGCACGCACGACGTAGCGTCACATGCATTCTGCTCGCTTATAGGGCAAGCCTGCGGAGGTGGAAAGCGGGGGAGGATTGAAAAAAGAAGACTACGTTTTGGTGTCGCCGGATTCTTCAGGCAGTTTTGCAGTTTCCTGCTTTCGTTCTGGCGCTGTTTCGTTTCGCGCTGTTTCAGCCACCGCGTTTTCATCTACGCGATCAATAGTATCGCCAGCTGTTGCTACTTTTACCGGCTCAGTAGCTGCATGCTCTTCAGCGGTTGCTTCTTCCTCAGGGTCCTTGTTGCTGGGCAACATTGGCGTGTCATAGGGCCGCAATGTGCGTTCTTCGGGCACAATCTCACCCGGATTTTCAGGGAAGGCTGTCCCAGAAAGCCGTGCTGTGACGACCTGCGCCACGAATGGTTTTTCCGCAGGCAAGGTCGCGCTGGCATCAAGCCCTTTCACGATGGGGACTTTCTTGTCAGATGGTGGCTGCTGCTCTGGCGCGTAGCTTGGCGCAGCGACTGCAGGTTTTGGGGCGAGGGCGAGCGTAGTGTCCATTGCAAAGCTCCGAAAAGCGAAAATCTGTCAATGGTAGGGTCGCAGCGTCACCTTACCAGAAGCTTAATGTCAGCCTCCAATTTCCGTCGCATTTAAATCGAACCGTGCTTATCAGATCGCCAGATACTGCGCGCGCAGTTCCTCGTTTTCGAGCACTTCGGCGGCTGATCCGTCAAAGACAACCGTGCCGGTGTCCAGAATGACTGCCCTGTCCGCAAGTTTGAGCGCGGCAATTGCGTTTTGTTCAACGATCACTGTGGTAATCCCCTGATCGCGGATGATGCCCAGGGTTTTGGCAATTTCCTGCACGATGACGGGTGCGAGCCCTTCGTAAGGTTCGTCAAGCAGCAGCACCTTGATATCGCGGGCCAATGCCCTTGCGATGGCCAACATCTGCTGTTCCCCACCTGACAAAGTCACGCCTTCTTGTTTGCGCCGTTCGCCGAGGCGCGGAAAAAGATCGTATATCCGTTCGAGCGACCAGCCTTTTGGGGGTGCGATCTGGGCCAGTTGCAGGTTCTCTTCGACCGTCAGCCCGGGGATTATCCGCCGATCTTCGGGGACAAGCGCGATCCCGGCGCCTGCGGCCTCATAGCTTTTCATTTCGTGCAGTGGTTTGTGATCGAGCCAGATTTCACCATGTCGCAGTTCGGGATCATCAAGCCGCGCGATGGTGCGCAGGGTGGATGTCTTGCCCGCGCCGTTGCGGCCGAGCAAAGCCAGAATTTCGCCTTCATGGATGTTAAAGCTGATATTCTGGACGATATAGCTTTCGCCGTAATATGCCTCGATTTCCCAGATGCTGAGGTAAGCAGGGTGGGTTGCGGCGTTATTGGCGTGTTTGTTGAATGGTGCGTTCATTTGCGTCTCCGGGTGTCAAACTTTCGCAGAAAGTTTGGGGACAATTTTTGTGCCAAAAATTGGCGGCCTAGACCTGCGCCTCGCCAAGATAGGCTTCGCGGACTTTTGGGTGGCCTTTGATGTTATCGGGTATGTCTTCGACCAGTGGTGTGCCTTGGGCAAGAACCGTAATCCGTTCTGCCAATGAAAACACGACATTCATATCATGTTCGATAATCGCCATGGTGATCCCCCGTTTTTCACGGATTTCCTTGAGCAGGTTGATCGTGTTTTCCGTGTCGGCCCGTGCCATCCCAGCCGTTGGTTCATCCAGCAAGAGCAGGCGCGGATCCTGTACCAGACACATGGCCATCTCCAGCCGCCGTTTGTCGCCGCGTGACAGGCTGGAGGCGATCATGTTCTGCTTTTCCAGCATGTTCACATCGTCCAAGATCGCTTCGGCCTGCGCCCTGATGCCCTTTTCTGCGAAAACGCTTTCGATGGCATGCATTCTGAACGCGCCGTCCCGTTTGGCAAAGCAGGGGATCATGACATTTTCCAACACGCTGAGGTCGGTGAAAATCTCAGGCGTTTGGAAGACCCGGCTGATCCCCATCTGGTTAATCTCATGCGGCTTGCGTCCCAGCACTGACTGGCCGTCAAACATAACTGATCCGCTATCGGGGATCAGCTTACCCACCAGCACGTTCAACAATGTGGATTTGCCTGCCCCGTTGGGCCCGATGATGGCGTGCGTTGTGTTTTCGGTGACGCTGAGGTTCACATCACCAAGCGCTTGCAGCCCGCCGAACCGTTTATTGATGCCTTTGACTTCAAGGATTCCCATCATCTGTCTCCTTATTCGGCGGGTTCGGTGGCGCTGCGTTTGGCGTCATCGGGTTTCTTGCGTTTGAAGGCGGCGGCGATTTTCTGGCCGCCCTGAACCAGCCCACCGGGCAGGAAGATCACGACCAGCATGAACAATAGGCCCAGCGTGAGGTGCCAGCCTTTGCCGACGAAAGGATAGATCAGCGTGATCACGAAATCTTCCAGCCCATCAGGCAACCAGTAAAACCAGCCTTCCAGCGTTGTCTTGTTGATCTTGGATACGATGTTTTCAAAATACTTGATGAACCCCGCCCCGAGGACCGGCCCGATCAGCGTGCCCGCCCCGCCGAGGATTGTCATCAACACGATTTCACCGGAGGCTGTCCAGAACATCCGTTCCGCCCCGGCTTGCGGGTCCATCGAGACCAGAAGCCCACCGGCTAGCCCTGCATACATGCCGGAGATCACAAAGGCCGCCAGTGTGTAGGGCCGGGCGTTCAGCCCCGTATAGCTCATCCTTGTCTGGTTTGATTTGATCGCCCGCAACATCATCCCGAATGGCGACCGGAAAATCCGGATCGAGACGTAGAAGGCGACAATCATCAAGACTGCGGCAAAGTAATAACCCGCATTGAAAGTGAAGACCCAGCTGCCAACTGACAGTTCAAGACTGTCACGCATGTCAAACAGGCCGAAGAAGCCCGGCGTGGCTGTTTCGCCTGGTGCCAAGGCACCGTCGAGGATGCGTGGATCGCCCGGTTTTGGCTGTAGGCCTGTTTCGCCACCGGTGAGTGGCGTCAGAACCGAATAAGCCAGCGCGTAGGACATTTGGGCGAAGGCCAATGTCAGGATTGAGAAGTAGATCCCGGAGCGTCGCAGCGATACATATCCGATGATTAGGGCGAAGACGCCCGCAATCACGACGCTGAGCAGGATGGCTGGTATCACATTCATGCTGAGCAGCTTGAACATCCAGACGGCGGCATAAGACCCCACCCCCAGAAATGCGGCGTGTCCAAAAGACAGATAGCCTGTGAGCCCAAAGAGGATGTTGAACCCGATCGCCAGAATGCCGAAGATCACAAAGCGCTGCATCAGGTCAGGGTAGCCTGCGTTGAATTGCGCCATGTCTGATCCTTCAGGGAAGGGGTTCAGGATGAACGGTGCCAGCATGGTCAGCGCCACGACTATCAGCAACAGCCGGAAGTCTTTCTTTTCTAGTCCGAGCATGGCTTATTCCTCCATCACGCCTTTGCGCCCCATCAGGCCGCGTGGTCGTGTCAATAGAATGATGATGGCGACCAGATAGATAATGATCTGATTGATCCCGGGCAGGAGGTTGATCACTGCCGACATTGACGCGAAGCTTTCAAGGATACCAAGCAGGAACCCCGCTGCCACCGCGCCCGGCAGCGACCCCATGCCGCCCACAACCACCACCACAAAGCTGAGCACAAGGAAGTCCATCCCCATGTGGTAGTTAGGCGGGTTGATCGGCACATACATCACCCCGGCAAGCCCAGCCACAGCGGCGGCGATCCCGAACATCACGGTGAACCGCTTGTCGATATTGATTCCCAGCAGGCCCACCGTTTCGCGGTCGGCCATACCGGCCCGCACGACCATCCCGAAGGTGGTGAATTGCAGAAAGGCAAAGACAGCCCCGATGACAAAGATCGAGAAGAAGAAATAGACCAGCCGCCAGTAGGGGTAGATGATCGCGTTCGGGTCGAACCCAAATGCCACGCCGAAATCAAAGCTGCCGGTAAAGGCGCTGGGGGCGGGTGTCGGGATCGGGTTGGCGCCATAGAAATACTTGATGATTTCCTGCATCACGATCGCAAGCCCAAACGTCACAAGGATCTGGTCCGCATGCGGTCGTTTGTAGAAATGCTTGATCAGCCCGCGTTCCATGATGAAGCCAATGGCGACCATGATCGGAATTGCAACGATGATGGATATCGGCACGGCCCAATCGATGATTGCGTCACCGGCACTTTGTCCAAACCAGTCATAGAGGTAGGGCACATCGACCTGCAGTGGGTTTCCCAGGAAGTCTGTCCGCGATTCATCAACCACCTTATGGCTGAGCGTCAGAACCTTGCTGACGGTCACGGCCACAAAGGCCCCCATCATAAAAAGCGCGCCGTGGGCGAAGTTCACCACGCCAAGCGTGCCGAAGATAAGCGTCAGCCCAAGGGCGATGAGAGCATAGGCGGAGCCTTTGTCCAAGCCGTTCAGGATTTGCAGGATTATCTGGTCCATGGTGACCTCTGATCTTGTGAAATAGCCCGACACGTCACCCGCAAGGGCGGGTGCGCGCATGTGGCACGATGTCGAGAGAATTTGTGACGGGCCACCGCGTTTTGCGGTAGCCCGGATTACCTTATGCGCCTGGGTTACAGGTTCCCAGATCGCCACCGGCAAACTGCGGGTGATCAGGTGCATATGTGACCTGCTCAACCGGCGTCACCTCAACGATTTCGAGAAGGTCGAATTCGTTTTCAGGATTCTCTTTCCCTTTCACGACCAGCACGTCCTTGAAGCACTGATGATCCGCGCCACGGTAGAGCGTCTTGCCGTTGCCCAGCCCGTCAAATTCGTAATCTTCAAGCGCTTCGACAACTGCGCATGGGTTGAACGAATTGGCCCGGGTCACGGCATCTGCATAAAGCAGGGTCTGCACATATGTCGTGTGTGCTGCCTGTGATGGCGGGAAGCCGTATTTTGTGCCGAAGGACTGTACGAATGCTTTGGATCCTTCGTCTTGCAGCGACCAGTGCCAGTTTGTCGAGCCGAAGATGCCTTTCACGTTGGCACCCGCACCCTTAGCCATCAGGCGCGAATAGAGCGGCACGATGATTTCAAAGTTTTGGCCGTTAGCCTGTGCTTCGCGCAAGCCGAACTGCACCGCGTTGGTCAGTGAGTTCACCATGTTCCCGCCGTAGTGGTTCAGAACCAGAACGTCGGCACCAGAGTTCAGAACAGGCGCGATATAGGATGAGAAGTCAGTTTGTGTCAGCGGTGTTTTGACAGCGTTGACGGTTTCCCAGCCCAGAGCCTCAGTCGAGGATTTCACGGCCTCTTCTGTGGTGTAGCCCCAGTTGTAGTCGGCTGTCAGGTGGTAGGCTTTACGGTCGGTGCCGTAGTTCGCTGCCAACACGGGCGCCAGTGCGGCACCGGACATGTAAGAGTTAAAGAAATGGCGGAAGCCGTTGGCGCGCCGGTCTTTACCCGTTGTATCGTTGGAGTGGGTCAGGCCCGCCATAAAGATGATGCCCGCCTCCTGGCAGAGCGCCTGCACGGCCACGGCCACACCGGAGGATGACCCACCGGTGATCATGATGGCGCCGTCTTTTTCGATCATCGAACGTGCGGATGCGCGCGCTGCGTCTGATTTCGTTTGTGTGTCGCCGGTCACATATTTGACTTCGCGGCCAAGGATACCTGTGCCGTCCAGTACTTTGGACGAGAAGGTGCTGAGCATGCCGCCATCGCCGCCGCCGTTGAGGTGCTCAACAGCAAGCTCGTAGGCGCGCAGTTCATCTGCACCTTCGTCTGCATATGGTCCGGTTTGTGGTACGTTGAAGCCCAGAGTGACTTCGCTGTCGCCCGGTGCATTGGTAAAGCCGGTATGGCCATCGGCGCGTAGATATGTCGGCAGCGCAAGGCCGGCACTCGCGATTGCGCCTGTCTTGAGCACGCGGCGACGCGAGAAATTCGAGTTGGTCATAGGTATCCTCCCTAAAGATAGTTGCCGCGTTGCGTCTCGCAGGTCACGACAAAAGCCTTTCGGCCTGATCGGAGTGTGCAGAGGGTCGGCAAACCTGCCAACAAACCATTGTTGAGGCTGGACTTTCTTGTAAATTTTTCTACGGTTATTTCGTCAAATCTGTAAAACCGTTTTCCCGCACCCGCAGAAAGCGTTTGAAAAGGCAGGAGGAATCACTGGTGCCGCATCGTCGCTTGACCGGCTCTCGCATCCGCGAAAAACGATTGGACCAAGGTTTGCGTCAGTCAGCAGTGGCTGAGGCGGTGGGCATTTCG
Source organism: uncultured Paracoccaceae bacterium (assembly GCA_947500135.1). GTDB lineage: Bacteria > Pseudomonadota > Alphaproteobacteria > Rhodobacterales > Rhodobacteraceae > Yoonia. The sequence goes on along the minus strand of CANMQX010000006.1, from coordinate 16,371 downwards.
CCGTCATATCTAAACCTGATTGAGCATAACCGCCGCAGAATCGCAGGAAAACTGTTGCATGACCTTGCCAGGGTTCTGGGTGCTGATCCGTCGCATCTGACCGAGGGTGTCGATAGTGAGTTGCTGGATCAGATGCGTGCCGCCGCTGCCGCCTTTGGTGAAACTGCAGAGGTCGCCCGCGCTGAAGAAGTCGCTGCCCGCTTTCCCGGCTGGGCCGGTCTGATTGCGGCGCAGGCTCGTCGGTTATCGGTTTTGGAAGAACGGGTGCAGACGCTGGTGGATCGCATGGCTTATGATCCGCAACTTGCCTCATCCTTGCATGAGGTTATTTCGGCGGTCACGGCGATCCGGTCTTCAGCGTCCATTCTGGTGGGACAAGAGGAATTGGATGCTGATTGGCAGCGCCGTTTTCACGAGAACATTCATACTGACAGCCGCCGTTTGGCTGATAGCAGTGAGGCGTTGATCGCCTATCTGGAAGCCCCGCAAGCGGAAAGCGCGACCGCAACGTCGCCCATGGAAGATGTCGAAGCGTATTTTGAGGCGCGGGATATTCATATCCCTGCACTTGAGGTGGCGGAGGCTGATCTGGATGCGGTTGTTGCAGAGGCCGGGTTGGTGGGTCCTGCAGCTACACTGTTGCGCATCACGGCGACAACCTATCACCGAGACGCAATGGCATTGCCGCGCCAGGCATTCGAAGATGCGAGCTTGGCACTGGGCTATGATCCTGTGGCGCTCGCCGCCAAGTTTTCGGTAGGTTTTGATGTGGTCCTGCGCCGTCTGGCAACGCTATCGCGGGGCGATGGCCATCCCCCGATGGGACTGGCGGTTTGCGACGCATCTGGCACGCTGACCTTTCTGAAACATGTTCCGGGTTTCACCTTGTCCCGGTTCGCCGGTGTCTGCCCACTTTGGCCAATCTTTCGCGCCATGGGGCAACCGATGCGTCCCGTGCGCGCCGACGTCGTGCTGCCTGGCGCAGTGCCGACGCAATTGCGCTGCTTTGCCGTGGCGCAGCCCGTAGGGCAGGTGCAGTTTGATGTGCCCCCCGCGATGCAGAGTACCATGCTGGTTCTACCGGACCCGCCCGATGTTGTGCGCGATCCGCTGCCCGTGGGTGTCTCTTGCCGGATTTGTCCCCGGTCTGGGTGCAGTAGCCGTCGCGAGCCATCAATTGATGGCGATATGCTTCAGGCGCTTTGACAGTCCGCAATATTCTGTTGATAGTTGTTTGCAGTGCCGCTTGGGGAGGCGGCGCAACGAAGGGGAGGATGATGAGATGGGCAAACGTGTCCTTCTGATCGAGGATGAGCCGAATATTATCGAGGCGATCAGTTTTATTTTGTCCCGCGATGGCTGGACCGTACATACCCATGAAGATGGTGAAACAGCGATGGACAAGGTGTTGGCCTTTCCGCCTGACCTGATCATTCTGGATGTCATGCTGCCCGGGCGTAGCGGTTTTGATATTCTGCGCGACGTACGCGCGCATGCGCAGACAGGGCGTATCCCTGTCATGATGCTAACCGCCCGCGGTCAGGATAAGGATCGTGAGCTTGCCGGTCGCCTTGGCGTCAATCATTTCATGACCAAGCCCTTTTCAAACACCGAGGTTCGCGATCATGTCCGCCATCTGATGGAGGCCTGAGATGGACGGCCCGCAAAGGACCGCCCTGTTTCTGGCGCGCGCAAGTTACCGTCAGCGCAGGTTGCGTGATGCGGCCCTGCTTGTGCCCGTCTTGGGTATCATCCTTTGGATCGTTCCGCTGTTATGGTCTGCTGCCCCTGATGGCGCGCCCTCGGGCCGGTTTGCGATTGTGTATATCTTTGGTGCCTGGGTCTTGTTGATTATCCTGACCGCGTTCATTTCAAGGTCTTTGCGTCGGCCTGATGCTTTGCACGATGAGGATGATGGCGGCTGATGTTAGCGTTCAATGCTCTTGTCGCTGCCGCCTTGGGCTATGTCATCCTGTTGTTTCTGGTCGCTTTCTGGGCAGAGCGTCGTGCGGCGTCCGGGCATGTCCGTTGGCTGCAATCTCCGATCATCTATACACTTTCGCTCAGCATCTATTGCACCGCTTGGACCTTTTACGGCGCTGTTGGTTATGCCGTTCGTTCTGGCCTTGAATTTGTGACGATCTACCTTGGCCCGACCCTTGTCATGGTCGGGTGGTGGTGGATATTGCGCCGCCTTGTCCGTATCGGGCGATCGCAGCGGGTTACGTCGATCGCTGATCTGATTTCATCGCGTTTTGGCAAATCCACCCAGCTTGGGGTGATTGTGACGGTGATTTGTATCATCGCGGCCACCCCCTATATTGCCCTGCAATTGCAATCTGTCACGCTGTCATTTGCGGTTTTTGCGCGCAATGGTGGCACGGTCTGGCAGCCTGCCGACTTGAATGCCGCCGCTGGTTGGGTCGCCTTTGGATTGGCTGTTTTTACGGTTCTTTTTGGTACTCGTAACCTGGATGCGAATGAGCGCCATCATGGTATTGTCATGGCCATTGCGGTTGAGGCGGTTGTCAAACTGATTGCCCTGATGGCGGTGGGCGTTTTTGTGGTTTGGGGTGTGGCAGGTGGCCCGGTCGCAATGCTTGACCGGATCGAGGCTTCGCCGATTGATGTCTGGGATCAGTCGGGTGGTCGTTGGGCCACCCTGATCTTCCTGTCGGCGGCTGCATTTTTATGCCTGCCACGGATGTTTCAGGTTTTGGTTGTCGAAAACGCGAACGAGCCGCAACTGCGCGTCGCCAGTTGGGCGTTTCCTTTATACCTGTTCCTGATGAGCCTGTTCGTCGTTCCCATTGCCGTCGTGGGTTTCGACCTGCTGCCAGCGGGCAGTAACCCCGACCTTTTCGTGCTGACCTTACCACTTGCGCAGGGTCAGGAGGGGTTGGCGGTTTTATCGTTTTTGGGTGGGTTTTCATCAGCAACATCGATGGTCATCGTGGCCACAATCGCCTTGGCGACGATGGTTTCGAACCACATTATCGTACCCCTTTGGCTGCGGATGAACAATCAGCAGAGTGCCGTGATGTCGGGCGATGTGCGCAAGGTTATTCTGATCACCCGCCGTTTATGTATTGCTGGCGTCCTCGCGCTTGGCTTTGTTTATTATCGCTTGTCCGGTGGCGGGACGGCGCTTGCGGCGATTGGTCTGATGTCCTTTGTCGGCGCTGTTCAGATTTTACCTGCTTTGATCGGTGGGATCTTCTGGCGCGGGGCGACGCGAATTGGCGCCGCACTTGGTTTGTTGACAGGGTTGGCAATTTGGCTGTGGACCCTGTTCTTGCCCAGTTTTGGCGAAGGCGCCGTGATCTCGCAAACGGTGATGGAAACCGGCCCGTTTGGCTGGGGCTGGCTGCGTCCGCAGGCCTTGTTTGGGATCGCGGGGTTGGATCCGCTGATTCACAGTATTTTGTGGTCGATCTTGTTTAATGCCGCGTCTTTCGTGCTTGGGTCACTAATCAGTTTCCCAACCCCTTTGGAACGGCTGCAGGGCGCGCAGTTTGTTAATGTGCTTGATCATACGGCTGGTGCCCATGCCTGGACCACGGCCGCAGCGGGTGCTGAGGATCTGCTGATTATGGCCCAACGCATCATGGGCAGCGCCGAGGCGCAATCAATCTTTCAACGCGAGGCAGCCCAACAGGGAAAGTCGGGATATCTGCCCGAAGTCACCCCGGCCTTCATTGAGCGGTTGGAACGTGAATTGTCAGGCTCCGTCGGTGCCGCAACCGCCCATGCGATGATCGGTCAGTTGATTGGGGGCAGTGGTGTTCTGGTCGAGGATCTGATGGCCGTGGCCGATGAAGCAGCTCAGATTTTGGAATATTCCAATGAGTTGGAGGCGAAATCTGCCGAACAGGAACGGACCGCGCGGGCCTTGCGCGACGCCAATGAAAAGCTGACCGCCTTGTCGATCCAAAAGGACGCGTTTCTGAGCCAGATCAGCCACGAGCTGCGGACCCCCATGACCTCGATCAGGTCATTTTCCGAGATTTTGGGTGATGGTGATCTGCAACCTCAGGCGCGCGAACGCTATGCTGGGATTATTCATGATGAAGCGAAGCGGCTGACCCGCCTGCTGGACGATCTGCTGGACCTGTCGGTACTTGAGAATGGGCAGGTCAGTCTGCATCGTCAAACGGGTCAGCTGCGCGACCTGTTGGATCGGTCGATCCGCGCCTCGGGCGTGAGTGAAACTGCCTTGAAAATCATACGCCAACCTAGTGCAGAGGCGGTTGCATTGACGACCGATTTGGATCGATTGGCGCAGGTTTTCATCAACCTGATCGTGAATGCAAAGAAATATTGCGATGCCCCGTTACCCCAGCTTGCGATTGCGGTAGCAGAGACGTCTGATAGCTACCATGTCGATTTCGTCGACAATGGCAGCGGGATTTCATTTGAGAACCATCAACTAATTTTTGAAAAGTTCTCGCGCATTGCAGATCAGTCAGAGGCAGGAGGCGCTGGACTTGGCCTTGCGATTTGTCGTGAGATCATGCGCCGCTTGGGCGGCGATATCAGCTATCTGCCCGGTCAGGATGGGGCGGCTTTTCGGGTGGTTGTGCCCAAAGCGGACCCGATTGCGGCACCTGTTAGGAGAACCGTAACCACTGCTGGTTAACCTGCACTCTGATCCACCTGTGGCGGGCTGATGACCGACAGTATGCATTCAACGATCCTGCGCCGTATGACCGGCGGTCGGGTAAATGATGAAGCGGCGGAAACACCGCAAACATCGTCGCGCGCGCTGCGTCTAGCCCTGACCAAGGCGGCAAATGATACTGTTGGTTTGGTGTTGACCGTGACCAGCACGGCCGAAGATGTGCAGCCATTGGACGAAATGCTGGATGGCCTGGATCAGCAACTGATGTTGGTCGGCTTGTATCGCGCGGAAAAACTGGTTGGCCTTATGGCGGTAGATATGCAATTGCGCGCCGCCGTGATGGAGATGCAGACGGTGGGGCAGTTGCTGTCCGCCGTCGCCGAAGATCGTGCCCCGACCGGGACCGATAAGATGATGTGCGACCCGGTCCTCAAGAAATTTCTGACAGCGTTGCCAGAGGCGATGATAAGTACACGATTGCAAGGCTGGACCGATGATGCGGTGCCTGGGGAGCGGGTCAATAGCGCGAGGGCGGCAGGTTTGATCCTTGAAGATGACACCTATCGCACTCTGCGCATGAATGTTGATCTGGGTGTGGCTAATCGCCAAGGTCAGGTGCTGATCGCATTGCCATTGTTGCCTGAACCCGGATTGGCACCAACGGTGAAAGAAGAAAGGCCGGATTGGACGACATTGTTTCCGGCGGCCGTTCAAGCGGCCCCGGCAGAACTTGATGCGCTACTTCATCAGTTCGACATGCCAATTGCGCAAGCCCGCAGCTTGCAGGTGGGTCAGGTGATCCCGCTTTTGGGGTGTAGCGTGAGTTCGGTGCGCTTGCTGGCGTCCGATGGGAAACACGTGGTGACGGCCAAACTGGGCCAGTTGGGTGGTAAGCGCGCAGTGCGCATTGAGGCGCCGCCCTTGCCACAGATGAGTGAATTGCCCAACAGGCCGCCTGACGTCATTGATAATGCACTGGAGTTGGCGCCTGCACCGGCGGCAATGGAGCCCGATATCGCCATGACACCACAAGAAGAACTGACCGAGCCGCCCGATCTGGGCCCGCCCGATAAGGGCGTTGCCGATGGCGAAACCGGCGACGGGCTTGGTTTGGGTGGTGGTCCTGTGGCACCGATGGAGATTGATGCACTGTCTGACTAAAGCGCCTCGCTTGGCAGTTGCGGTTGAACGTGCTTGTTTGCCTGTATCCCCCAATAGCTGGTTCACATCTTGTGCAAACCGCAGTTGGCCCTGCACGAGCGACGTCAGCTTGATATGATGGCTGATCACATCGTCCGGTGATTAAAGCGAGGTGAATGTCGCGAACCTGTGGCTGTTGCCGCTATTGTCCAATCGAGACCTGCAGGATGTCTGACGCAAGCGCGTGAAGAGGCACACTTACTTGTCGGGCAATTCACTGACGTGACTTCTGGCTCGTGTTGTCATTCACCGTGTTGCACCGGTTTCCGTCAAAACTGTTTAAATTTAGCAGAAGGAGCGCAGGACCAACGGGTTCATTCAAGTATTTTGACATAGTAATGTTTCGGAAAAACCCTTAGGGCGCGCAACCTCATTTCCTCTGTCATCGCCAAAATCTGTTACGTGCCGATGCGGTGTGTTGAATGTCAACAAAACCTAGCACGAGAACGCTGGACCGAGCTTTTGATCCAAACCCCGAATGGGTCATTCAGTGCCGCGTTTAACAAAAGCCAGCTGCCGCTAGTTGCGCGATTGGTTGGCGATCATATCGAGCTGTGGTCGCAACCCATCAAGACTATAGCCTGCTTCGGTTGTGGCGCGGATCAGGTCGTCGGCTGACATTTCGTCTGCCATGGCCAATGACCAAACGATTGAGGATCGGGTGCCGGACGCGCAATAGGCCAGAGTTGGGCCATCTGCATCGGATATGGCCTGCTTTTGGGCGGCAACCATATCCATATTCAGCCCTTGATGCGTGACCGGGATTTCGACAAAATTCACCCCTGACGTCTGTGCAGCTGTTTTGATCGCGTTGGCCTGATGGCTAGGCGGTACTTCACCGTCGGGCCGGTTGCAGATGATGGTGACGAAACCAGCCTCTGCGATGGCTGGAATATCCTCGACCGCGATTTGGGGCGAAACGGCGTAGTTCGGGCTGAGTGTTCGAATGTCCATATCGGCGTTTTAGACTGGTGCTGACTGTTGGTCCAGCCGCATCCGCAAGGCAGGGGCGACGCGCATGCCCAGTAACATGGTGATGAGGAAGAGCGCGCCGCCCCAACCGCCAAAACTGAGTGAGGCAATTGCCGGACCAGGGCACAGCCCGACCAGCCCCCAACCCATGCCGAACAAGGTCGATCCGACAACCAGATTGCGCCCAAGCTTGGGGTCGGGCGGTGCGGGAAAATGATCCGCAAGGACGGGTTTGCGTCCGTTTGTCATCTGCCACGCAATAGCCATGGGCAGGATCGCGCCCCCCATCACAAATGCCAAGGTTGGATCCCAATTGCCAAAGATATCCAGCCAGCCTTGAACCTTTGTGGTGTCAGTCATCCCAGAGATAAGCAGCCCGGCACCAAATAATCCGCCGACGGCAAAAGAAATGAGGTTACGCATCAAATCACCCCCAGAACATGTTTGAACAGAACAATCGTCAATCCGCCTGCACCGATGTAGAAAGCGGTGGCAACGATGCCGCGCAGCGATAGGCGTGAAATGCCGCAGACCCCGTGCCCGGACGTGCAACCATTGGCCAACCTTGTCCCGATGCCAACGAGTAGGCCGGCGATCGCGATGATGACGCCGTTTTCGGTCAGGTGGGTGTCCCATCCGCTGCTGAACGCCACCATTATTGCAGGGACGATCAGCAGGCCACCGATCAATGCGGCACGTTCTGTCCAATCGTGCCGCCCTGAGCCGTCCACAAGACCGCCGATGATCCCCGACGCGCCCATGATGCGCCCATTTGTTAAAAGCAGGAGGACCGCAGCCATCCCGATGAGCCCGCCCCCAATGAGGCCGAGCAACCAATCACTTTGCATGATTTGTCCTTTGAAGTAAGTGAGTTAGAGCCTGTTTATGGGCACTTTGAAGTAACTTTGCCCATTGTCTTCGGGTTCGGGGAAATGCCCCGCCCGCATGTTTGTTTGCAGCGATGGCAGGATCAGCCTTGGCATTCCCAAGCCTGCATCACGTTCTGTCCGCATCGCCACAAATTCGTCCATTGGCCGTCCGGCACCGATATGAATGTTCAGCGCCTTTTGTTCGCCGACGGTGGTTTCCCAAGCGAAAGCGTCCCGCCCCGGCGCCTTGTAGTCATGCCCAACAAATATCCGGGTGTCGTCCGGAAGTTTCAGAATTTTCTGGATGGAGTTGTAGAGATCCTCTGCCGAGCCGCCCGGAAAATCGCATCGCGCCGTCCCGAAATCTGGCATGAACAGCGTATCGCCCACAAATGCAGCATCGCCGATGACATAGGTCAGACAGGCAGGGGTATGCCCCGGCGTGTGCAGGACGTCCGCCCGCATCTGCCCGATATGGAAGCTGTCGCCGTCTTTGAACAGCGCCTCAAATTGGGATCCGTCACGTTGGAATGCGGTACCTTCGTTAAAGATTTTGCCGAATGTATCCTGAATGATTGTGATGTTGGCCCCGATGCCGATCTGCCCGCCGAGATGTTCCTGAAGGTAAGGGGCCGCAGACAGATGATCAGCGTGGACATGGCTTTCGAGTATCCATGCGACCTGCAAATCCTCGTCTTTGATCCATGTGATGATCTCATCCGCTGAACTGGTATCGGTACGTCCCGACGCCTGATCATAGTCAAGAACGCTATCGACAATGGCGCATGCGCGTCCCTGAGGTTCGCGCACCACGTAGGACACAGTATTTGTCGCGTTGTCGAAGAAGGCTTTTACAGATGGTGTCATTTGCGAATCTCCTTTGATATGAAGATAGAGCAAAACAAATACATTTCAATATTGGAATGTTTTGATTGAAACAAGGAGCCACCATGCCTGCCGCAGCTGAAATTGAGACTGACGCCATGGATGCGGCTGCCGAAGAAGCAGCGGAAGTGCTTAAAGCGCTGTCGAATCCGGGCCGTTTGCGTATTTTGTGCGCTTTGGTTCCCGGCGAGCTTTCCGTTGGTGAGCTGGAGGCGGCCGTTGGTGCCAGCCAATCATATGTATCGGGCCAATTGCTGCGGTTGCGCCAAGAGGGGCTTGTTGCCGCCGAACGACAAGGCCGCAGTATGCGTTACAGCCTGTCCGACCCCCGTATCCGCCCGATTCTCGAGCGGATTTACGAGGTGTTTTGCCCGAGCACATAAGGAGCCAATTCGTTTCGGGCCACTTGCCTGCGATGCACTGCGTCTGGTCCATCCGCCAAGCGTAAGGTACGCAAATGGGTCCATTGCCGCGCCAGTGGTGTGTCTTGCGATACCCCGGCTGCCCCGTGCATCTGGATTGCCATATCGGTGACTTTCAGCGCGACTTGCGGTGCCACGACCTTGATCTGGCTGATCCATGGTGCTGCCGCTTTTTTGTCACCCTGGTCCATCATCCACGCGGCTTTGAGGCAGAGCAGGCGGGCTTGTTCAATCTCCATCCGGGCTTCGGCGATGAGGTCGAAGTTTTCGCCTAACTGTGCCAAGGGTTTGCCAAATGCCTGACGCGCTACTGACCTTTTGCACATCGCTTCCAGCGCGTTTTCCGCCTGTCCGATCGCCCGCATGCAATGGTGAATGCGGCCAGGCCCAAGCCGCCCCTGTGCGATTTCAAATCCTGCCCCTTCGCGCACCAGTAGGTTTTCTGCAGCGATGCGCACATTTTCGAACCGGAGATGCATGTGCCCGTGCGGTGCATCGTCATGTCCGTAAACCTCCATCGCGCGCAGTTTGGTGATACCGGGGGTATCAGCGGGCACCACGATCATGGAGTGTTGTTGATGTTTGGGTCCGTCATACCCGGTGCGCACCATCACGATATAGACGGCACAGCGCGGATCACCCGCCCCAGTGGCCCACCACTTTTCCCCGTTCAGGACATAGTGGTCGCCATGTTGTTGGCATCGCATCGCAATGTTGGTGGCGTCCGAACTGGCCACGTCGGGTTCTGTCATCAAATAGGCTGAACGGATTGTCCCGTCCATCAGCGGTTTGAGCCATTGGTCTTTCATGGCTTGCGTGCCGTAGCGGGCGAACACCTCCATATTGCCGGTGTCGGGCGCGTTGCAGTTGAACACCTCCGCACCCAGATGCGATTTACCCATCTCTTCGGCCAGATAGGCATATTCGACGGTGTTGAGTTGCGGCCCGTCCCGGAACGTATCCCAAAAATTCCAAAGGCCTTTGTCCTTCGCCTTTTGTTTCAACCCTTCAAGGATTTCGGTCTGGCGTTCGGTGTATGTCCAGCGGTCACCAATCCTAACCTCGGCCAGAAATTCATCATCAAGTGGGACGATTTCGTCGCTAACCATGGCTTTGACTGCGGCCAATACCGGTTTCAGCCGTTCGGTTTGTCCCAGATCCATTGATCGTCTCCCTCGTGATGTGAGGTCATCGTGCATTGGCGCGCACTGGTGTCAATCGAAGGGTTGCGATTTTTGCGTGGGTCAGCCCAAATGATGTCATGGATGAAGCTGCGATTGGTTTGGGCATCTCGCATGCGGCGCTGGGCGCGTATCTGGAAGATGCCATCGAAGGGTTCACAGCGCTTGGCGCAGTGACGAAATTTGGCACAGGCCAATCAAACCCGACTTACAAGCTGGAGGCTGAAAGCGGCACATATGTGCTGCGCAGCAAACCATCGGGCAAGCTGCTGCCCTCGGCCCATGCAGTTGATCGCGAGTTTCGCGTGATGCAGGCCTTGGCGGGCACAGATGTCCCGGTGCCACAGATGCTGCATCTTGCGGGGGATGATGTGTCGCCAAGTGGCCGCGCGTTTTTTGTGATGCGGTTTATGGGTGGCAAGATTTATTGGGACCCTGCCTTGCCCGAAGTTGATCAACCGACCCGCACTGCGATGTATGATGCCATGAATGCGGCCCTTGCGGCGCTGCATGATGTAGATGTTGGTGCGGTTGGTCTTGCCGATTATGGCAAGCCTGGCAATTATTTCGCCCGCCAATTGGATCGGTGGGGCAAGCAATATCTGGCGTCGGTTGATACGCCTGATCCGTTGATGACCGGGATCATGGACTGGTTGGCGGCAAAGATGCCGGAAGATGATGGGCAAATTGCGTTGGTCCATGGCGATTGGCGGCTTGATAACATCATGTTCAGGGCTGACACGCCCCAGATTGAGGGCGTTCTGGATTGGGAATTGTCAACGCTTGGCCATCCGATGGCAGATTTGGCCTATCAATGCATGCAATGGCGCCTGCCCAATCAAGGGGATATGCGCGGGTTGGCGGGGATTGATCGCGCGGCGTTGGGCATCCCGTCAGAGGCGGACTATGTTGCATCCTACGCCAGACGGCGTGGGCTAGCTGACGTGCAGGATTGGCCGTTTTATCTGGTCTTTGCCTTTTTCCGCTTGGTATCAATCCTGGCCGGTGTTGCTGCGCGGGCGGCTGCAGGCAATGCATCAAATCCCGAGATGGCGCGCAAATACGGTGCCGCCGTGCCCGCATTGGCTGCGATGGCGACCGCTGTGATGCAGGATGGTGCCTAGCTGAGCCAGACCCCGACGATGACCGCCATCAGTCCGATCATGGAAATGAACAGGGCACCCAGATTAATCGGGAGGATCATACCGACCCGTGCGCGCAAATCTTCGTCGCTTAGCCCTGCCTTTTTCGCCCGACTGACGGCGACAATGCTGTAGACGATCCCGGCAAGCCCCAATAGCGAAAGCGCAGTTCCGCCCCAGACGACAAACTCCATCTCATTCCCCTTTGGCTTTTGCGTTGCGTTATCCTGCGCGCCGTCGTGGTGCAAGGGTTGCAGGTGCTTTGCGCTGCGGCTAGGGAGGGGCACGCCTGCGAGGAGAGCTTTGATGAACGATTCCGTGACCGATACGACAACCACCGTTGCAGCGCAGGAGTTGCGCCAGTTTATTGATCGTTTTGAGCGTCTTGAGGCAGAAAAGAAAGATATTGCCGACGCCCAGAAAGAAGTAATGGCAGAGGCAAAGGGCCGTGGTTACGACACGAAGGTGTTGCGCAAGGTTGTCGCAATCCGCAAGCGCGATGCAAACGATCTGGCCGAAGAAGAGGCTGTGTTAGACATGTATAAAGCCGCACTTGGCATGTAACCCTAGGTGAAGGGCAGCAGCAGTCGTACACCGGTCATCTGGCCAATGTAGTCGACGTCTTCGTCATACATCGCGGTTATCTGTGCGATCATGTCCGGATCAAGCTCTGGCAGATCAATTTCGTCCTCGATTTCTTCTTCCAGTGCATGGGTTTCCCAGATTTCGGCAATCATTTCGTGCCGCGCTGCGTTAGAGCTTGGTGGGTTGGCAAGCAATTGCTTGTTCAGCAAGGCCATGCCGTCCTGCGATATGATTGAGGACAACATATCGAGCCCGCCAGCGATGTTTGTATAGGGATCCACACCAGAGATTTCACGGATCAGTTGTTCCCATAGCAGGGGGCTGTCCTCGTGACACCAGACTGTTAGCGGGATACCAGGAACGGCCATTTTCAATCGGCGCACCATGTCCGACCATTTGATTTCCTGCGGCTGCATGATGCCAAGATATTCGGCAATCGAGGTTGTGCTGGATCGTTCGAAAGCCTCTTGCAGGAATGTTGCTGGATTACGGATCGCAAGAAATAAGGTGATGTCATCGCCTTCGAACAGGTTCGAGAGTGCTCGCGTTTTGGTGTCGACCTGACTGTAAAGCAGTCCATGATCAAAGATGCGGTTTGGCACGCAGATGAAGTTATCGTTGCTGAAAACGGCCCGTTCAATATCGTCATTTTCGATGATTGTATCGAGCAGGATGTCACGTACATCTGGCGCCGGTTTGGAGCCATCAAGTGCGCTAATGGCTTCGCGGATCAAGCTGCGGTAGCGGCCCGGCCCCGGCACGGCGATCCCTTCTGCAAGCAGGCCATCAGCATTCTTGAGAATTGATTTGAGAAGTCGATCGCTTGCTGTGCAGTTTGCGCCGATATGGAATGCGATCTGCATGTGCGAAGAAGCCTTGGTTGCCTGCGTCATCGCATCATAGTTGGATTTCTGGACAGTTAAACTGGTTTCAGGTTGGTCGATTGATGTGTCGTGGCACGGTTGTCCCGTGCCAGCTGAACCGCCAATACCGCTGCATGAACCTGGATTTGCCTACTTCAGGTCATCGTCAAAAACGAAATCATCTTCAACGGACGCCTCTGCTGGCGCGTCAGGCTCATCATCGTCACCACCACCATCGCTGGACGCGACAACAGCACCCAAGATGACCAAAGCTGCAACTGGAAGGACCCATCCCGGCAGGGCGTTATCGGGCGTATCCTGGATTGTGACCGGCTGCCTTTCGACGATGACGTCAGCAAGTCCACCTGCAATTGTGGTGTTTGGTAATATCGCGGCTGCAATCGCTGTCGCAGCAACTAATCTGTAATTTCTGTTTAACATGGTTTTTCCATTTGACTGATTAACGCCACTTCTTGTGACGATGGGGGTGACGTTGTGTCAACCTACCGTTTTGGCTCTGGGGGCCGGCTTTGGGCGGCATCATTGGGCCGGCCAATTTGATGCTATTCTGCGCCTCTCATTTTGTTTCGTATTGTCACGAAGTCCACTATTCGTAGGACTATGCGCCAGATTTCCCTTGGCTGAGGCAGTGTTAGCACAAGGCCGATTCGTATTTTCGCCCAACGCGACGCTTCTGTTTTGCCCCTGCTTTCCAGAGGGTGGCTCCCTGTTTCTGTGCAACGAAGAAAGCGGATTATCTATTAATTTCTCGTTGAAAAAATTGATGTTTTTTTTGATTCTGGCAAGACTGTGGTGTTTGTAAAACACTTTAAAGATGATTAATTTGTAAACAGTACACTTTTTACATGCATCATTGGATTCATGCTGGAACCACCATTATGACGATTTTTAAGGGATAATTGGCGTGAAATTGGCAACATTTCGAGTCCTCAAGGGAATCTGATGCCGGTAAGCGAACAATCGCTTACCTCTTTGTGAGTGGTGTTAACGTTGCATTCATGTTGCGACTTGACCGAATCAAATTCGTTGCCTTTAAGCGAAACACAGAATTGGGTTTTTCTGTGTCACAAGTGTGTCGTTTGAACGAGTATCGGAGACCTTTTTGATCCGACAGATTAGTTACCATACGTTAACCATAAGCACGCCATATGGTCGCATCGGCGCGGCGTTTCGTTGCGCTCGCCGTCCAAGTTTTAATCACGGCAAGCGGCATCGACAAAAAACCCCACAAAATTTCTCTAACAGAGCAAAACGCTGTCAGGCGTCGACCAGTTTTTAGCGGGCCAAAGCACCGTCACGAGGAGCCTTTTTATGACATATCAGAGATTTAGTTGGACCGCATTTACGGAGCACGATTTGCTGGCTACCGGGTCGGGTGGCGGCTCGATCTCGATCGGTAGCTCGTTCCTGATGGGAAGCCAACCCTCGGTGACATTGTCTGTGCGCGATGACGATGACCGAATGAGTGGTGACTACTGCGAGACCGCCACAGATGGTGGTCAGCGAGCATATATCGACGGGCACGAGATCCCGCACCGTGATATGTATGTCGAGAAAGTCTTCTCTGTTCGTGGCTCTGACGGTGAGACATATCAGCTCGCTGAAATTGAGATTGAAGGCTACAGCGCGCCCGGTAAGGGCGATGACTTTTTCTCGTTCGTAGGGGCGGTGCCGCCAGCGGGTGTGACGTTGACGGTGATCGATTGCGTCAATGTGACGGGCCATGGCATCAAATATGCCGACCTGAGCGCAACGCCACCCGAAGATGGCGATACGCCGCCCGCGCCAGAGGTTTGCGTGCTGACCTTCAATGAATTGTCGCGCGGTGAGGTTGTCAGCGATCAATATGCTGATCTTGGTGTCCATATTGAGGCGCAGCGGTCAGGTCAAAGCTTTGGCCATTCCCATAATGACGCGATGATTTTTGATACAAATGACCCAACAGGCGGTGATTGGGATTTGTCCTATCAAGGGCGCGGGAACGCGCTGATCATTTCTGAAGACAACGACTCGCATGATCCAGACGACAATTTGCATGGCGGCGGTATCAAATTTCGCTTCGATACCCCAACTGACATTGTCAGCCTTGTAGTCCTGGACGCAGAGCAGGGTGGTGCGATCTATACCCGCGTTGAGGGCGGCGCGTGGGAGCGCGTCACAATCCCCTGTGACAGCAACAACGGCGCGCAAACGATCCAGATCAATGCCGATAATGTGTCAGAGATGTATGTCTATCTTTGTGGGACAGGTGCGATTGATGATCTGAAGTTTTTGAAGCCGGTAGAGCTGGGCGCACTGACCGGGCGGTATTTTCGCGATGAGAACAATGACGGTCTCGACAATGATGGCAGCAATAACGGGTATTCTGATATTCTTGTCGAATTGCTGGATGCTGCGGGCGAGCCGACAGGGGCCACGACGACAACCGATGCGGCAGGTAATTACAGTTTCACGGGATTGGCTGCTGGAACATATGGCGTCCGATTTGTTGATGAAAAGTCTGGTCAGGCGCTGATCGCGGCCAATATTGGCAGCGATGATCGTATCGACAGCGACGCGATAGCGATCAATCAGACCACCTCGCAGATTTCTGGTATTGCCGTGGTTTCCGGCCAGACGACCAAAGATAATGATGCCGGTGTTGCCTGCAAACCATGTGAAGCACCCGGCGCAAAGAAGATTGATTTCAACGGCTTCTCGGCTGGTGACGTTCTGACAACCGTGGATGATGTCGTCACCGTTTCAGTGCAACGGTTTACCAATCGCCATGATGATACAGGTGTTGCAGGTGAGGCGATGGCCTTTGACACTGACGCCCCAACCGGCGGTGACGCTGATCTTGGTTACAATGGTCAGGGCAATGTCCTGATCATCTCTGAAGACGGCGACAGCAATGATCCTGATGACAATTGGGCTGGCGGAATTATTACTTTTGATTTCGCGGCGCCTTCGGACGTGTTTGACCTCAAGGTGATCGATACCGAAGAGGGTGGCAGCGTGTCCCTGTTTGACGCTGACGGGGGGTTGATCAAGACCGTTGATTTACCCAATCTGGGGAATGCCGAAGTGGCCCAGGTTCTGATTGATGCATCAGGTATCAGCCAGATGGTTGTCACCCTGAACGGTTCGGGCGCGATTGACGATATTTGCTATGTGCCCCCGGTTATGACCGCATCGCTTGGCGGCCGGTACTTCATGGATGTGAATGACAATGATGTGCAGGATGCCGAAGATATGGCCGTTGCAGGCGCAACTGTTGTCTTGCGCAAGGATGGTGCTGTTGTTGCAAGAACGACGACCGATGAGGATGGGTTTTATCTGTTCGAAGGCCTGACGCCCGGTGATGGCTATCGGGTCCGCTTTATTGATACCGGCGAGGGCAAGTCGTTTGTTGCTGGCAATATCGGCGATGATGACACGATCGACAGCGATGTAGTCCGTGTTGGCGGTGCCGGGAACGGCAATACCGGTCGCATTTCGCTGGCACCGGGCGAAGACAAGCGGAACGTGGATGCCGGTATCGAAGCGCTTGCCACGGCGTCATTGGGTGGTCGTGTTTTTGTTGACAGCAATGATGATGATCAGGATGACAATAACGGTGATGAGGCTG
>CANMQX010000005.1 GCA_947500135.1 uncultured Paracoccaceae bacterium | reverse complement strand
CCGGATACATATGAGCGACTTCCGAGAACATGCCAAAAATCATTTGCGAACAGCAGCCGGTACATACATTTGGGCCGTCCCTATCCAAACAGGACGGACTCATGAACCAATTGCTGCGCGTGATCCGATGGCTGCAGTTGAGCCAACCTGCTCATTTGTTGCGGTTCCGCAAAGGGCTGCTCTCTCATGCCTTTATCAAAAACGCAGTGCGGATGGCTTCTTTCATGGCGGCCTGCGGTTCGGCATTTGTAGACCCGTTTGCTGCCATGACCAACTTTGAAGCAGGCGTCGATCCGAAACCAAGGCTCTCGCTAGCGACGGCTAGGCCCTTATGCAGGGATGACTGGCCCAGCAGGCCTACGGCGATTCCGGCTTCAACTGCCGCTATGACACCCGATACGCTCTGACTGGAATAGACGACACGGTAGGGGCTTGCGCGCGCCTCAAGAGACGCAATCGCCGCGTCGCGCCACCAACAAGCATGATCGAATAAGGCGACCGGCAAACTTTCATCGTCGTGAAAATTTTTGTGTGCCGAAGCGGCCCAACAGGTTGGGTCTTTGAACAAGACCTCTTCGTGCTGTTTCGGATGTTCGACCTCGTAGATGGCAAGATCGAGCGCGCCTCGTTTCAATGCGTCGGGGAACTTAGTGCTTAGAGCACAGGTTACATCCAGCTCAACCTTCGGATGATGCTGCGTGAATGCGGCAATGATCTCCGCCAGTTTGGTCCGGCCGTGATCGTCTGGGATGGCTAACCGCAATTTTCCTGACAACACTCTTTGAGAAACATCCCGTAATGCCGCGTCCAGGCGCGCCGTCACATCTTGAGCAATGGGCAAAAGCTTCCGTCCGGCCTCGCTCAACTCGACGCCGCGCCCGTGACGTTCAAAGACAGGTCGCCCAAGGATCGCTTCAAGGCGCTTGATCTGAATGCTGGTGGCTGATTGCGATCTGTGGATGCGCGATGCGCCGTCGGTAACACTCCCTGCTTGTGCAACAGCAAGGAAGGTGCGCAACAAGTCACTGTCAAGATTTTCCATTCGCAAATCCGATATCAGAAATTCAAGATATTCGTTTCACATATGCTTTCTTAGTCGATATTTTCAAGGTCAGAGGAGTATTCCATGACCGATCCGACAGTCGTTCGACGACAGATAAGCAAGCGACACGCGGTGTGGGGTTTATGCGTGGCCTTGATCCTAGGCGTTGCCCTTGCATGGCCCGGACATGCAGTTGATGCGGCCCTGTTTGTCGGATGGGGGTTGATTGCGGTCGCCCCTATTGTGGTACCCGGAATTCTTCTTGCGGCGTGGGTCATTGCCAGCGGAGCAGATAGCCGCATTGCAACCGCGTTTGAAGGCAAGACAGGACGCACTGTCGTGGCGGCCTCTCTGATTGGGGCGATCACACCGGTTTGCGGTGTGACAGTTCTGCCCCTGATGGCGGGGCTATTGGCGGCGGGCGTGCCATTGGCGCCGATTATGGCATTCTGGCTTTCGTCTCCGATAACTGACCCGGCCATGCTTGCCACGACGGCCGCAACGCTTGGCCTGAGCTTCGCTGTCGGCAAGACGCTTGCAGCATTCGGATTGGGCGTGTTTGGCGGCGCGATCACCGCCTTGTTTGCCAATTCGCCTTGGGCACTGAACGCGCTCCGGGACAACGGTTTGGCCCGGCAACTGAGCGCAGCAAGATGCGGGCAGGTTCAAACTTTCGAACCAAAGATCTGGCGCACGAAGGAGCGGCGACGATCTTTCTGCACACAGTTCCGGGCAACGGCGCGGCTCATCCTGATCTGTCTCATCCCAGCCTTTGCCGCAGAATACACCCTGAACGCGGCTCTGACACCAGGTTCACTCGCTGCATATGTTGGCGAGGATCAATGGTGGGCGATACCCGCTGCCGTCTTTGTTGGTGCTCCGGCCTATATTGATGGCTATGCTGCCCTGCCGCTCACGCGAGGTCTGATCGATAATGGCATGTCCAAAGGGGCGGCGATGGCCTTCCTGGTCTCGGGCGGCGTTGTCAGCATCTGGGGCGCGATGGCCATTGCACCGGTTCTCAAACTGAAACCATTCATGCTCTATCTGCTGCTTGCGGTTCTGGGGTCGCTTGGGGCGGGATATGTCTTTGGCTGGATCGTCTGAAATTGAGCGCTAACGGGAACCAGGCATTCAGCGAACGGCAGCAAAGTCCGCGAACAGTGAGTACGAACAGCGGTTAGTCCGTCATCCAGGTTGAAAGATGTGACCGAGGTTCATTTCCCGGTCACCGTTGTTTGATTTTAGGATCGCTGAAGGTGCGCCCATATCAAACAGTTCGAGTTTTCGGATGGCTCGAGCCATACTTGGGACGAGCTGTTGATCGCGTAGGCGTCAATGCGTTCCCGATATGTAACGCATGATACTCACCCTGACTTGAATACCTATCGCAGGCTTCTTTTGAACCACGCCTTTATAGGTGCTTTCTTCATGATAAGTGCCGTCGCAGATGATCGTTGGTAGGGGTGCCGATAGCGTGCGAGTTTTGTATAGCCACGCTTCACAAAACAGGCCTCGATCATTGCCGATGTGACCTGTTCAAAAACGCCAACCTCGTCCTTGGATGTGGCAACCACCTTACCTTTAGTCGAGTTCAAAGAAACGATGTATTCTGCCCCGATATTTGCTACGTCGTTGACGTAGTTTTCCACAACATGCGGTTCCATTTCCTGCAATGAAAAGCTGTTGATGAACACATCAACGGGGTCACGATGCTTTGGAAGTTCCCATGACTGGCCAACCCGATAGGATTTGTCTGCATGGGCCTGATCCAAGTAATAGCGTGCGACGATGCTCAACGGAGGAAGATCATAATCGTAGTACACAGCGCGTGGGTTGACCCCAAATAATACATCTGCCGCCACGCCGTAGCCGCCGCCAAGTTCAAGCACGGATTTTGGTACTTTCTTCATGTGGCGCGACAACAGCGCAAACAAGATCTTGTAGTTCATGAACGCCTTCGTGACGCCAGGCTTGTTCTCGCCTAGTGGATATTGAAAGGAGTCCGGATCGCCGACCGGACTTTCGCCAAAATCATGTTTTGTGGGCCAGTTCTTCTTGTTCCAGATTAGCGAAGCCTTGTCCCAGTCATTCAGCGCCTCTTGCGTCCCATCAAGGATGCGCCGCAGCTGTGTTTCAGTTGCGACCAAGTTACGCCCTTTAACTGCCTCTGCGACGGCAGCCATCGATTGATCCGTATATGCGTTCACATATTTGGGCACAAAGAACCAACTGCCGGACGGCCACCGCTTGAAGCGTTCTAGTCCAACCTCGCGAAAATCTTTGACGATGTCGCGAACGCCGTGATCCCAAAAATTGGTCGGGCAATACAAGTCTGAAACATCTTTCAGCGATTCCAATGCCTCGTCGAGCATCTTCTCGTATTCTTCTTGCTGTTCTCGCATGTTTTCAGGCCCCTTGTGGTGCTTCTAATGTACTATGACTTATGTGGCCGCCACACGATGCAGCGCAAGTCCTTGGCACCTGATCAAGCGGACCTTTTCTCAAAATGAAAGGAAACACCATGCTTCGCCCGTACGGTGCCGGGCTAACTCTGGGACACGGAATCTGAGCTAAAAGGACGCAAACCATCTTGCAAGGCTTTCACGAAGCCAACGTCCACATCGTGTTGCGGCAAGTTTGCGAGATGTCGGATCATGTCATCTGCTGAGCAGATGCTGTTATCGGCGTATGTCCAATCCTCATCCTTGGGAAGAAATCCAATCTCAACGCCGTTGAGTAACAACCATGCCGCCAGTCCTTCGTGGGGTTTCAACATACCCGTTTTTGGGTTTCCCATACAACGACGATTTGTAGAGCGAAACGCATCAAATGTGCCTCGGTAAATGTTTATTCCGCCCGTATTTGCGATACAAAAATTATCATCCACAAACGGGACCTGTGACTCATAAAGAGGGACGTTTTTCACGATAACTTTTGGTTCCATGCCGATCACGTCGTAGATCAAAGGCGCAATCTGCTTGCCCGTGATGCCGAATTGGAGATCAGGACGTATTCGCAGATAGGCATCATAAGGGCCATGGCGCCTTGCTGCTTCGAAAGCGGACGAAATTTTATAGAACATCCGCTCTTGGTTGTGCCCAAACTCGGGCGTGGTTTTACCTTCAACATCAATTTCGACAAACTTTGTTGCAAACGCTTTTTCAAGTTCTTCAGCCGTTACCGGCTCATGTACGCCTGTGCGGTGATAGAGCCGTTCAAAGGTGGCCTGATCAATATCGTGGATCCGCGTGATTTCCATAATGGTGCGCCGGATTGAAGGGTCGTAGCCGCGAAGCTCTGTTTTCAGGCGGACGGGCGGCGTTCCACGGTCTTTCCATGTCGATATGAAGACATCGATATCAAAATCTGCTGTCCAGGGTTCCTGAAACAATTTCGCAACTTCGGTGTAATTGCGCATCTGTCCAGACAGAAGAAGCGCCACTTTTGGGCGTGAGCCAACGGACCGTTTTGGTGCAAAGCGCGCAGAGATCTTTTCAAGCACAGAGCGTTTTGGTGTACTGAACCGCACCTTCATCATGTCGATCTGGCAGGGATCAAGCGCACCTTTTCGGGCACCTGCTTTTGCCTCAAGTTCAGGCAATGTGTCGGCTATATAGTTTTCAACCTGTTTTTTGCTGCCCCGTTTCAGCGACATCGAAAGGAGGTGCAGCGCAAACAGATATGAAACTGTCGGAACCGCAGGTGTGAGCGTGAAAAACTGCTTAAAGACTTCGTCTGGCGTGAATTGTCGGCTCAGTGGACGAAACAACAGGCTATGCGTTGGAAACTCGATAAAGCACAGGGCTTTCCGGATTATTTTGCATTCCGTGCGTATGCTGTCTGCATCACAGTTCAATAATGCAAAGCCAGCAAGGTTGGCCGCTGCACTACTATACCGGTTTTCTTTCAGCAAAGAACGCAGACATTGGAAAACGATCGGCTCCAGGGGCTTTCGCGCTGCTTGGTATTGCACAACGCTTTCATGTTTCGGGTGAGACAAGAATGCGTAGCCCACAAACCGTTTGAACTGTGCATAATGCGTCAAGAAGATCGTTACAGCTTGGGTCACCTTCGGTTCCCCGATCAGATCGGCGTGGCGTGTGAGAAGGGCCAATATCGACAGATATCCGGTTTGCGTCACGCCGCTCATTGTCGTGTCAATGATCGTCTGGGCGACATGGTCAGCCGATGTATTCAGGCCGGTTGGGGCTTCTTGTGCGACGAGCGCTTCGTATTCTTCGGGCGTTCCTGCAAAATGCAGATCCGTTGTTTCGATCAAACCGCAACCCACTTCCCGCCCCTGATCGATCAATTCCTGATATAATGGCGCGACATATATTTCTGCGTCCTGCGGCATGCCGGACAGGCATTTCCGATAACTGTCCCGAAACACCTCGGCGTTGCGAAAAATATACAAACCGTCGGAGCAGAAATCAGAGATTCTCTTCTTTTCTGCAACCGAACGGGCCGCGCTCACGGTTCCGGTACGGACGGCGTCTGGGTCTACTGGATCAACAAATGACCAATGCTCGCCCTCTCCCAGGAATAGTTCGACATACCCATCGCATTGGGGCCATTGCGATAGGTCTGGAAGAGGCTTTGGCAGGCGTATGGTATCAATGTTGAAAATCGTGATCTGTTCGTCCGATGGCGGCGTAAGATCGTCAAGCGCCAGCAGGACGGTTTCTGCCTGGCCGCGGGTCATTTCTGATACCACGATGATTTTTAGTCGGTTTTGGGAAAGCCCTGCAGCTGCACATTCCGCGCGAACAAAGTTTTCCGCGAAGGCGTCGGCACGTAACACAAAAACAAAATCATCCTTGGTGTTCAACTCAACAAACTGCTTCACAATATGCTGGAAGATACTAATACCAAGTATTTGCAGCATAAACTTCGGTAGCGTGTAACCTGCCGAAGAAAACCGGCTGCTGGCGCCTACCATTGGAAAAATGATCATTCAGTGGTCCTGTCAGCCAAAGTTCTGTGAGAGCTGATAAAGCCGAGCACCATTCGCCAACATAACCAACTGACGGTGTGAATCCTCAGCATGCAGCGGGAGCATCGAAAAAAACAGCAAGGCCGTCAATGCTAGTGTCTCTGCTGTCATGAGCGGCTCTGTGCCAACTGTCATCCCGGCGACAACGGCTGCTGTCTCAGGGCCGAAACAAGCCGGAGGGAAGGTCAATTCAAATACACCTTCGGTCGGTTGGCTAAAGCGAGCACGATTGGCAATAATATGGTCATACTGACCGATCAAAGAGTGTAACAGTTTTGCCCGATCATAGCGCTTGTCACCAAATATTCCAGCGACGCCATCAAGGCTTTCCCCGCGTGGATCTACAAGCTTGATCCCTCTTGATCGCCCGTCGTAAAGGATATTTCCAAAGAAGAAATCGCCATGCCACATCCGCACATCCTGCGCGCCAGTTGGGCGTATTTGACTGATGAGTTGCGTGACCATGTCGTCCAGACATGGCAGAGCGTTGCCGTTCAAAAAGAGAGGTCGTTCACCATCGAAGCCGCTGGCCACTTTGAACATGTTTAGCCGAGACAATGTCTTGCGACGGACCAAGAAGTCAAAATGGGCTTCCCTGAAATCAGGTGTCCCCTCAGAATTGTCAGGCCCCGGTTCGATTGCGTCAAATTTCGTCAAGCAATCAAGACATTTGTTGCAGATCATGCGCCATTGATAGACTGGAAGCGCCCCATAAACCGCCAGATCTGCCAGATTGGGCAGGAACAGATATTCAAGATCGTATTCCCGCCATAGCACATCGCGATGTGTAACGTCCCGACTACCCAAATAGTTTGGAAGATAGGTCCGAAGCGAGGTTGGAACGGTCTGGTACCAATGCGCCTCAGCCATCATCTTGGCCCGATTTTCGCTTGACTTGATCAAGCGGTTTTCTTCGCAGCGAATGCTGTTATGCGCTCTGGTCACGAGCAGATCACGGCGGGCTTGATAATAAAGATTCACATGACCAAAATCGAACCAGCGATCCGCCTCAAGGAGTTTGGTTGGCTTTTTTGCCTTGTAGGCATTCAGCGCGCCCAAAAATGTCACATCGGGTTCAAGAACCGATCTTAACGTATTTGCGTCCGACAGATTGAAGTACCCACAAAGCACCCTGCGCCTGCGCACACCGTCGCCGAAGCTGGTCTTGAGACGGAAGCCGTCTGCCTCCTCTATGACTTCGCCCCAGTTGTAATAATCTGCTGTTCGTTTAACCGCAAAACTATCTGGCTGACCGAAATCCGCCCCTGACAAAAGGGTATCGCCGTGAAGCAACTGCAAAGGCCCGCGCGCATCAATTGCTTCTAGCACGCAAGCAAGCGATTGGCTTAAAGTCAGCGCAGGATCAACCTTTACGACCTTGACGCCCAGCCGCGCCAGCTTGTGGTGATCAAACGTGTCCAGTTCATGATTGACCGGGAGCGACAATGTGATTTGTGGATCATTGGCGGCCCGCAAGGCGAAGTCGATCTGGTGCTCGTAGAGTTTTGCATTGCCGATTGGCAGCATCGCAGGGGGTAGTCGTCCAAATTCGGCAATCAAGCCGGACGATGCGAAGGCACCGGAAAGAATGACAAAATTAGGTCGTGACACAGCTATGTCTCGCGTTTTGAGGACGTAAGACGTTTGATTTCTTCATATGAGAGCTTTTCAAATTCATCGGGTCGGATCGCTTTGTCATCGACGTAAAATCCTTCGGTTCCGCACCAGGGCTTGCCGACCCAAATTTCATCAAATGGTACGTCATGTCGTTGAAGCCAAGCGATGATCGTTGGCGTCGTATGTGCAACGATCTTGCCAATGTTACCTTCGTAGGTTCGCATATTCCGACTGGTATGAATGACAATCTCGAACCCGGAAGCCTTGTACTCCCTTAGCCGGGTTACAACAGACGGGCGCGGTGAAACCTCTGTATAGTCTGCGTTATCACCCGAGGTGATTGTGTGATCAAGATCAATAACAAGGCGCTTCAAAATAAGCTCTCCCGGACGCATACCACCCTGTTCAAAAGAGCCGGTTGTGACTACCTATCCGATTTAGATCGCAAGTGTCACTCCCCTTGGGGCCTGATTATGAGAGACGCATCGCGTGCGTCTCTTACATCATAATCCATCGCGCAAATGGACACCAACAGACAGGAGCGCGATCAATTCTGCTAGACGATCGAGCATCAGAAAGTTATGTCTGCACAACGCTAGTTGTGCAGCGTGTTGTGACATTCTGTACGCCAATCACCCTACCGGAGTACCGAATTGAACCGAGCATTCTTAGAAGCTGCATTGAATCATCTTAATGCAAGCGAAACGGATTTCGTTCTGTGCGACGTTGGTGCAAGAGGAAAACTGTCAGACGATTTTGACCTGTTGTATGACATGGGGAAGCTACATTGGGTCGGCTTTGAACCCGAACCGGTGGCGGCCGCTGCGCTGCGTGAAAAATATCCCACAGCGATCATCTCAGAATATGGGCTTGGCGCTGAAAATGGGTCAGCGACACTGCATGTGACACGAGAGGCAGGTTGTTCGTCGGTTCTTGAGCCTAATATGGGTGTTCTTGCTTTTTACCCAATCAGGTCGTGGTTCGAGGTTGAGAAGGAGATTGAAATTGAGCTGCGCCGCTATGATGACATCGTCTCTGAACTCGAATTGCCGTCAATTGAATTCCTGAAGATTGACACGCAGGGGTTTGAATTTTCGGTCTTGCAGGGAATGGGGCCGCATATCAGAGAAGCACTTTGTATCGAGTTAGAAGTGCATTTGCTGCCGCTCTATAAGGATCAAGGGCTCGTTTCTGACATATATCAACTGCTATTTGACAAAGGGTTTGAACTTATTTCCCTAAAGCAGCAGGGACGGTTCGAAGGCGCCGCTATCGAGTTCAACGCCTTTTTTATCAAACGTGTTGAGCTTCTTAGCCCCGACGAACTTCGAAAGACGCAGGTTTGGCAAATGATGAAGGGGATCTTCCGCCAGGCAGCATCGATGGCGCCTATTGCAGATACGCCACTTTTTACGCCAGAACACACGGCGAAGTATCTGCGTGCGGGTGATAAAACCAAATTCGCTTTCGAAGCTGATCTTCGTTCCAAGAGAGCCCAGCTGCTACGCGAAACATCGGACAAGCCAACGAAAGAGAAGAGCAAAGGCTTATCTAAATTGCGAAAATCACTGTCGCGTTAGACTTGGCAGACTCCACAGACATGACCAGCGTTTTGATCGCTGTCTGTCGTATGAAGTGAGTTTGAGGAGGTCTTTTTTTGCAGAAGTTTTTCTTAATCAATTTTAAGCACGGGAAGATGCGGGCGCCAGGCAAAATTTGACACATAGAAGAGTTCAAAGTTGAAACAATAGCGCAGGTCGCTGAGAGAAGTGTTCGGTCAAAAAGAGCGCCGTAAGGCTCGGGATCGGCCCTAGTTGTTCAGTCCCGGCATCTGGTGGATCGGACTTAAGATGAATCGATCTGGCTCTGATGTCCAGATTTTGCAGGTGTATTCGTAGGGCGTGAGGCCGTTCGGCGTCTTCAAACGCCTTGCAAGGTTGTAGGCATCCAGAAAATCCGCGAGGTGACTGCGAAGCTGATCGTGGTTGTCGTAGTGATGTCGCTTGACCGTGGCATCCTTGATCGTGCGGTTCATTCGTTCCACCTGACCGTTGGTCCAAGGATGATTTGGCTTGGTCAGGCGGTGGTCTATCCCATTCGCATCGCAGATCAGATCGAACCTCATCTTTCGGAACGTGGCGCTATTGCGGTTCCGGGGTTGCTCGAAAATGGTTGGAATGCATATCGCTGATGAAAACCAGCGATATGTCTACCCGGATCCACCGACCCCGTGGTCACATCCTGCAGGTCGTGCATGTTGATGGTGATGGGCACCGCAAGAAGTTGTGTAGACTTTTTCGCGACCGGCACATCATTTTCAGCGCAAATGACTGACCCGGATATGCGCGCTGAGTTCCTGCACAGCGGCAGGGTGGCGGCTGACGAGGTCGGTTTCCGAGAAGATGTCGATCGGGCGTTCCGGGGCAATGCCGCGGCCTTCCCACAATATGCCGTCGGGATCGTAATAGACCTCGTTGGACATCCCGATCTCCCACCCGTTGGGAAGTGACTTGTAAAGGATATCCGATAACGCGCCTTGTGTCGGCTGCCCGACATGGGTGACCTGCGGCAAGGCGCGCAAGGCAAGTGTCATGATTTCGCCCGCGCTCACCGTCGATTGTGTGGTCATCAGATAGACGGGGCCACTGAATGAGGGGCGCCCGGTGGGTGCGATATAGACGGGTGTCGCGGCGGTATGCTGCGCATCAGAGGCTTGTTTTGTGAGCACAAGACGCTTTTGGTCAGCAAAGCGGGCAGCGATTTCGCGCCCCAGATAATCATGACCGCCAAAGTTCACACTAGCATCAATGATGACCGCCTCGACGCCTGCATCGGCGAAGTCTGTCATGATGTCATCCATGACCTCGTTCACGATCCTGTACTCATTTTCGTTGTCAGGATCGTCCGGGATCGACAGGGTCCCAGGTTCGGCAAAGCCCGTCAGCATCAGAACGGCAATATAGCCGATATTGCCATCGATCAGACCATATTGGATCTTGCCGCCTGCCGCTTGGGTGCCAGTACCCTGCAATATCTGCTCATTGATACCATTAACCCAATAGGCTTCCAGTTGCTCAAGAAAGACTGCGTCCTCACTTATGCCAAGCGCCGCCGCCCGTCGGGCCACGCCACGGCTCAGCGGCGTTGTCTTTGGCGCAGCATTGTAATTGACCCCGTCAATCTCGGCATCAAGTTCCAGATGGCCGTCCTTTAATGGCGCAATCATTTCGGCAAACAGTTGAAACAACGCTGCATCTGTCATTTCAGGTGAAAGGCTTTGTCTTGCGGTTTCTACCTGATGATCCCAATTCACGTCGTAGAGGTCGAAAAAGGCGTAATGGGCTGCAAAAACATCAGCAAATGCCTGAAAGTTCCCCTCGGTCGTGTCGGTAGCGGGTGACAGGCAAGCGTCAGGAAGCGACGCTTGACGGGTAAAGACCGTTCGGTGCGGTTCGTAGGTGACGCCGAAATCAAACACATCCTCTGTTTTTGACGGATGAACAGTGTCTGAAGTCAGAAACATGTCCAGCTCTGAACTCGCATTGTAATCCAGAATGCAGGTATCACCTGCGAGGTGGTACAGTTCCTGATTATCTTGTCTGACGTCGATGACATAGCCGTAGCCATCGCTGACCCAAACACCTTCCAATATGCCCAGTTCGGCCAATAGCTTTGCGGTCGTGCCACCGCAGGCGACCAGTGAAGCGAGCGTCACCCCCGAAATGATGCCAATTGTTGATTGTCGCATTTAAACTTGCCTAGATTGGTTTTTGATTGCCGATCCCTAGCGCGACATATGTGACCGGTCGTCTGATCCTTTCGGGACGGACAGTTTGGCGCGCTTGATGTCAATCTGCTTGTCCGGGGATCGGACCCTTGGCAGGCGACCGCAGGTGGCTAATATGCAGTTGCCGTGAGGGCGGTTTTATTCACCGCCCAATATGCCTTCCATTCCGTCTTTGAACCCTTCAGCAAAAAGGACGCCCAGGACGACAGTTGTCACAGTTACAATCGCCAGACCAACAGTAATACCATTGTAACGGCTTGTGCGTTCGGCTTCTGTTTCGTTGGGCGGCGCGGCACAGGCGGGCACCATCGCTATCCCCAAAATGAGTACAAGTTTTAGGATGATGTTCATGGGGCGCTGCCTTTCAATCGCAATGTTTTGACGGTCGCCGCAGGCCGCCGCATCATTTGGCGGCCTGCGACCTGGCTTTGTGAGTGGTGGGGTTGGTGGGTCGTCTGGGTTAGGTGCAGCCTTTCTGAACGAAAACGCGGTTGAGCTTGTCGATCTCGCTCTGGGCGGCGGCACCAGTAATATCACCAGCAATCGACTCAACGCCGCCAGTGATCTCGTCGGCCTTGTTGTCTGCGGTCAACATGTCGACCGTCCCGAAAACACTATCAACGGCGGCATCATCCCTTGTTTGTGTTGCCTTACCGATTTCATGTGCCAGCTGTGTGCAGCTCATGCTGGTGATCGGCGTTTCGTCTGCTGAGCAAGCGCCAAGCGCCAAAGCAGTGGCGATAGCGGCGCTCAGTGTCATGTTTGTCTTGATTGTCATTTTCGTTTTTCCTTTTTTGTTTTTGGTGCAGCAACCCGATCGCCGGGTGCTGCGTTCTGAGAGGGTTGTGGGATCGGCAGTGGACGGACCTAGAGGGTGCCAATCCATTTGCTGATCCGGTTCAGGACATCGACCGAGATTGTGGTTTCAATTTCGGAGTATTCAGAGGGCAGACCTGTCTGGGACGGCTGGAACAGGTGATTCATACCGGGGATCACCTGCACCTCGGAACGCGGGTGGCGCAGCGATGCGCGCATGACGGGGGCTTCTTCCTTGGCAGAGACTTGCAAATCGGTTTCGCCAAACAGCGCCAGGACCGGATTTGACAGGGCACGTAACGCCGCGCTTGAATCGTAGGCGGCGTAGCTCACCCCCCAACGGGTCGCAAATTGATCCAGGAATGCCCGTCGATCACGCCGGCCGAGCCCCTGCGATGCAAGGTAGTCGTCCAGGTTTTCGCGAACCTCCGACAGCGGGGCTTTTTGTGCCAGAATGGCGGACCCCATTTGATACTGGGTCGTCGCAAGGTCAATCAGGGCTTCATCTGCCCCTTCTGCACGCATCAGGTCAGCGGTTTGCGTCGCGACGACATAGGGCAAGAGCGGGCGCGCAGCACCGGCCAGAAATACCATAAAATCAGGATCAGTCTGCCGTGCGGCAACCGGTGCGATATAGCCGCCTTCGGAATGGCCGATATAGCCAATCGCCGTGTCGTCAATTTCAGCACGGCTTTCCAGATAGCGGAATGCACCAGCGGCATCATCAGCAAAATCATAAAGATCTGCTGTGTCGTAGTCCCCTGTGCTTTCTGCATAGCCGCGATCATCATATCGCAAGACGGCAAAGCCCGCGCGTGTCAGATGGTCAGACAGGACAAGAAATGGTTTGTGGCCAGCCAGTGCTTCGTTCCGGTCTTGCGGGCCAGAGCCAGAGATCAGCACAACCGCCTTAAACGGCCCACCGACCTGCGGCATTGTCAGCTCTCCTGCCAGGGTTACGCCTGATCCCCCCGCAAAGCGGACGGATTCGACCTTGTAACGCCTGTCATCTGGGTCCTGAGGACGTTTGGACAGTCCGGTGAGTGCAGTGCATGCAGACAAAAGCAAGGCAGCGCCAAGCGTTATTTTGCTACCGTAAACAATACGCCGACGGAATTTTTGGTTGGGGTTAGGCCGTGTCTTTTCTTTGGATGGCGCAGCGATAAGCCTGCGCCATACAGCCGTGACGGGGCGACGGGATGTCATTTTTGGTCTCCTGATCAGTCTTGATGCGATCAGGTTGCGCGAATCTAACTGTCCACGTCGTCCATCCCCTCACGGGGAGACATCGTTTTGCGATAACTGGTCGGGGTTTGGCCGGTCACACGTTTGAATGCATTGTAAAATGATGATCGGGCGTTGAAACCCACTTCATATGCGATGGCGAGAACGGTTTCGTTGCTTGTGGACAAAAGCTTCATCGCTTCCGCGACCCGGTAGCCGTTCACGAAATCAAAGAAGCTCTCACCGATGACTTCATTTAACGTCTGCGAGATGTAGTTTGGCGAGGCACCGATATGACGCGCCAGCACCCAAAGCGACAGGTTCGGGTCGCGGTGCAGATGATCAAGTTCCATCGCGGCGCGCAGTTTGCGGGCAAGACGTGTGGATGCTTCGGCGCTCAACGCGGATTTGCCGTATTTTGTCGCGGCCGTTTCGGACTGCGCGTCTGTTTCCATTGCGGTGGGCTGTTCTTCCTCACTGTCGGGCACCAATGGCGGGCGTTGACGCAACCCCCACAGCGTTGTCGCCGAAAACAATGCAAGACCTGCAACGCTGAGAAGTGCAATCGGGATCGTTGCCCATTCAGGCTCTAACGCGATGGCCAGCATAAGAATCTGGGCCACCCAAAACAATATCCCCAACCCGCCAATCACATAGATCCAGCGCAATTCATGTTCTTCGGTGCTGGCATAGACATCTCTCAACCTGCGCCGGAACAGCAACAGGCGGCGCACGATCAGGAATAGATAAAGCGCCAGCTGAGGATAGAGCGCCAACTCCAACAGGCCGCTGATTACGACCAGAGCAAGAGGCCAGCCGGACGTTGGCAGGTCATCACCGGAAAACAGCTGGGCAGCTATGTCACTTGGCGTCAGGATCAGTGCAAAGCCGAGCAGGAGGCCAAGTGCGGGCAGAACCAGATGTCTATAAAGGTGCTTTGGCCGCCTTTGCGCCGTCGATGTAAGCGTAAAGACATATACCCAAAGCAGCGGGGCAAGGCATAGGGCGCTGCATATCCAGATTGTCAGGACGATCACCGGAACCAGGTTTCCAGGCACCATGTCGAAAAGGCGGGCAAAAGCCTCTGGCACGTTATTGAGGGCGACAACAAACAAGAACGCAGCAAAGCTGCGGTTCAACCGTTTATATTGTGTTTGCATCAAGCAGAACCCGATGCCAAACAAAGCAATCGCAATGGTCGCGGTACTGATCAATTCAAGGATGATTTGGTCCATGCCGCAAACTGTCCCAAACCGCATGGGGACGCCAGAGCACAAACGCGCGCGCAACTCAAAAACTGTCCATCCCTGTTAAAATGGACGACGTGATGCATGGACATGGTGAATGAGGACGCATTCACATCTCACTCAAGGAAAGAACTATGCGTAAGAAAATAATGTCCATGGCTTTGATCTGCATTGCCAGCGGCGCCTCTGCAGAGGGCGATTGGACCGTCGGCATTCTGGGTGTCGGCGCGACCGGTGTTTATGTTGGCGAAGATGACGCGGCGAGCTTCGCGCCAATTCTCAGCTACGACACCGAAAAATTCCATATCGGCTTGGACGGTCTGTCATATCAGGTCTACGACTATGGCTTGGGTCAGATTGATCTCGTGCTCGGATACCGTGGCGCGCCTGGCTTCCCTGAAAAGAAGGCTCTGTTTGATGGCCTGAAACGCGAAGATGCCGTTGAGCTGGGCATCAGCACCCAATTGGAATTCGGGAATGCCTATGTGGGGTTGGACACGCTGACGGATGTAACAGACGAACATGGCGGCACCGAAGCTGACATCACGCTGGGATATGTGATCAATGCAGGTGGGTTGCAGATTGACGCAGCAGTGGGCGCAAGGTACCGCGACGACAAGCTGAACCAGTATCTTTACGGTGTCAGCGCTGCCGAGGCGACCGCAGCCAGATCAGCGTTTGCTGCCAAAAACACGACAACCGCATTTGCAAATCTTACCGTCGCCTATCCGATTACCGACAATCTCGCGGCCGTGGCCCAGATCGGGTACGAGGACCTCGGTAAAAACGTTGACAGCCCCTTGGTCAAAAAGTCATCGACGACCGGTATCGGTATCGGCGTCGCATGGACCTTTTAGATCCGCAGGTTTGGCAACCGTGGCGTCAAACGCCACGGTTGCCCAATTGTCAAAGTAAGCACGGCGCGCATCTCTTGCCTCCAGATGCCTTGCAATCACCTCGTGAAACAGCCGTTTGTAAGAAAGAGGATCCTCGTTTCAAGTTCATTCGCCTGGCGCGGAACGTCAGCCATCAGGTGGCGGTCGCGGCTGGTTTGGATGTCGTGACGGGCTGACGTGATCAAAACTCTACGTTGAGCCGAAGGCCCCGATGATTTAACTGACATAGGTACGGCTTGTGGTCGTCGGGGTCGCGCCGAAACCATCAAGGATGGATCGTCGATCATGATGTCCGGCACAGACTGATGTTGTTTTAGAAAAGGCAAGAATATTGAGTAAGCACAGCGATGAATTCATCACGTCTGGCGAATGCGCGATCATCTATATGATTGATCCACCTCATCTTGTGTCCCAGTCGATTCCGCTGTTGCTGTCGCTCCGCAAGGCGTATCCGACCGCCCGTATCATTCCATATATGCCCATGGGAACGTCGGGATCGTTGCCAAACCGGGTCGCAGAGTTTCACGCGCGACTGGATGCAACCCCAAGAGAACTGACGCGAGAGCTGAACTTCAACCGAAAACGCTACAACAAGCCTTACAAACACGGCCACAAGATACTTGCCGCCGCCGAGAAGCGTGAGGGCGCATATTGTATCTTCGTCGATACCGACACCTATCTGGCCAAGCCGTTTGATGACCCGCGCTTGTGTCAACCGGATGCGGTTGCGGTTGTCCCGGAATCGGTGGCGGGGTTCTCTGGTCGCTTCATCGAGGTCTGGGATGCGACATATGCAGTCTTTGGCCTTAAAACGCCTGAGGAACGGGTGAAAATGCAGCGCACCGGGCAGGAACGGCCGCCATATTTCAATGCCGGGTTTATTGCGTTTCCCGAAGTGACGCCATCGGGGGACCGGTTTGGCGAATTGTGGTACGACACCGCCATGACATTCGACTACGAAGACACGGTAGACCACGAACGAAAACGTCCATGGCTTGATCAGGCGACCTTGCCGGTGGCGAGCCTGCGCGGGGGATTGCGTCACGAAGTGATGGAAAATGACTTCAACTACCCGGTTGACGCGGAATTTTTACCAAAGCCGAGCGTGCGCCTTTACCATTATCACGGGCTGGAACGGCTGCGTGCGGCGGAACATACGTCAGAATTGGAAAGCCTGCTGACCAAAGACGGTCTGTTTCAGTCGCTGGATCACTATGAAGCACCGCTTACCAAGCTGCGCGCGGCGATGCGGCCGCTCAGTCAGGAAGTCGGCAAACTCGCCGAAGAACGCCGTGCTCTCAAAGCAGTCTCAAAAGGCGAAGAGGTCAGCGAAACAATGAGCCAACGCGAGGCAAAACAGGCGATCCAAGCCATACAGAAAAAGGAGCGTGCGGTGCGCGACGAACTTAGCACCATGCATGAAGCACAATTCTATGACGATGACTGGTTGCGGTTCGACGGCTGAAAAGACAAAAAACGCCCACGCCGTCCAGGCCTTCAGATACAGCAAAGATGACGCTTGCCGACGGGGCATTTTTCTCTCGACAGGTTCGCGCGCATAGCGCATTAAACCAACATATGAACCCCTATACGTCCCTTTCTTCAAAAGCGTTTTGGCGAACAGGCGTCGCTGATACAGCACCTGATGTCTTCGCAGATCTTTGGACGCCAAAATTCTCAATCACACCGACAACGCCAATTCTGACAGTTGGATCCTGTTTTGCGCAGCATCTGGGGCGGGCGCTCAGGGATGCGGGTTATCGATGGGAGATACCGGAAACCGCACCTTATGGCCTGCCAGAGAGTGCCGCCGCGACGTTCCACTACGGCTATTTTTCGTTTCGCATCGGCAATGTTTACACGCCCGTTGTTCTGGAAACCTGGTTGAACTGGGCGACCGGGCAAAAAACGATGGATCGCGAGATCTGGGAAGTTGATGGCGCGTTCTATGATCCGCTGCGTCCGCAGGTCGAACCGGGCGGTTTTGAAACGGCTGATGAACTTTTCGCCGCACGAGACGAGACGCTTGCCGCCATGCGGCGCGGAATTGCCGATAGCGACATCTTTGTGCTGACTTTGGGGCTGACCGAAGCTTGGCAAAACAGTGCAACCGGCTTGACCTACGCGACATGTCCCGGGACCATCGCAGGTTCTTTTGATCCGGAACTACATGTGTTCAGGAACTTTTCGTTCGAGGAAATCAGAGCGCAAGTTCTGGGCATTCGCACATTATTGCAGTCGTTAAATCCCGATATAAAGATGATCCTGACTGTTTCACCGGTGCCACTGACGGCGACCGCCGCGTCTGATCAACATGTCCTTACCGCGACGGGATATTCAAAATCCGTGCTCCGGGCCGTCGCGGGGGAACTTTGTGCAAATCACGCGGATGTGGACTACTTCCCGTCCTATGAAATCGTCGCACTGCATCCGCTCAAAGGTGCTTTATTCGAAAGTAACCTGCGCAGTGTACGGCCTGCGGGTGTGGTACATGTCATGAAACATTTTTTCGCAGCGCTTGATGGCGGTCGCTCGGCCGTGCCGGATCAATCGTCGCCCGATATGCAGGCCGCCGTTGAACAGGAACTCGAAGCGTTGGATATCGTCTGCGAGGACGAGCAGCTTGAAAAACTACAAGAGCCCCCAGATGAGCCAAACACTTGAGGTCGCGATCATGGGCGACTCGCATGCCACTCTCCTCAGAAAACATGCGGCACCCGACCTTCTTTTTGAATGGAGCGTCACCGCACCGGCCAAGCATTTCTTTGGAAAGTTCCACGAAGCTGACAAGATGGGGCTGCGGATCACCCCCGACCATCTGATAGCGCAGTTTCCAAATCTGGATGAAAACAGATTGCAAGCGATGCAGAACGCGCGTGCGCGGCTGAACGACCAACTCCAAACCGTTTTAGAGGCAAAAGTTCCCGTTCTGTCGACATTGGGCGGCGCGACGTATCGTTTTTGCAGGGCCCATGCCGCGGCGCATCGGAGCGATCCAAACCAGCCGTCCAAGTTATCGAAAAAGATGATCACGGTCATTCTGCAAGAGTTCTGTCAGCACTACCTCGACTTTTACGAGGCGCTTTTGGAAAGATGTGGAAATGTGACGTTCATTGTGGGCCCGTCACGCTACCCGCCGCAGCAAAAGGATCTGTGGTTGCACTATGACGGCTTCATGATCGACCGGCTTTCACAGGTCGGCGTGAATGTTGTTGATATCAGGCCAGAAACCTGTGACGCCGACTTGCGGCTGCGCAGCGCCTACGAAGCAGACGATGTCTTGCATGCAAACGCGGCGTGGTATGATGTGCTTTGCGACAACCTGAGCACGCACTTCCCGGCATTTGATCGCATTGCCAAACGCACAGTGGCCAAAGATGAGGTGCCGGAATGATCATATCCCACGCGCGCAAGTTCATATTCGTGAAAACCAAAAAGACGGCAGGCACAAGCCTTGAAATCGCGTTGTCGCGGGCCTGTGAACCCGGCGATATCATCACCGATTTGTCCGAACGCCAGATGGCGCAGTTTCGCGATGACAAGATCAATAATATCGTCGCGCACAAGCCGCGATTTCGTATGCAGCAGCCCAACAAGATACGCGATTTCATGTATAAGGAACATTCGAATATCTTTCACGCATTCATGGTGTTCAAGGAACAACTGAAAGAATACACGATAATAACGGTAGAGCGTAATCCGTGGGAGAAAGTGATTTCCCAGTATTACTACCAGCTAAACAGTCGCTTTGGTGAAGAACTGCCTTTCAAACAATTTGTGCTAGGCGGTCAGTTTGTGACCGATTTTGTCTTGTACAGCATGCGGGGCATCCCGGTTTTCGACTACTGTTTGCGTCAGGAGCATCTTGAAGAAGACCTTGAACAGCTCAGGGGCGATCTCGATCTGCCGCAAGAGGTGTCGATCAGTGATATTCAAACGAAAACGGAACAACGTCCCCGTGACGACAAAAGCAGTCGCGCGTCGCTTTATGAATGTGAAATGCTCACGAAAATGGTCGAGTCCGCTTTCGCACCAGAACTCTATCACTTTGGGTATCGCTACGACCAGAAAGGGTGCGACCCTATCGCGGCGCATCCGGGTCGATTTGCGGCCCGGGACATGTTGATTGACCGCGCAGAAAGACAGTTTGCAGGCGCGTCGTTCGAACCGACAAACAGTCCGTGATCATGGGCAGGCATCACATTGTGGCCAAGGCCGGCATGCCACGACCTACCGTCGGTTAAGGTCGGCATAGGCTGAAAGCAGATCAGAGACGTCATCAAAAAACCGAATGGTTTGCCCTTCGAACAACAGGCCGCAGTCGCAGTATTGCTTAATTGTCGTCGGGGAATGCGACACCATGATAATCTGGCTATCCGCCAGCTTGTCCTGAAAAATGGCCTGGCTTTTCTTCTTGAAATCCTCATCGCCCACAGCCGTGATTTCATCGATCAGATAGACGTCAAAGTCGATCGCCATGCTGAGCCCGAAGGCCAGGCGAGCCTTCATACCACTCGAATAGGTCTTGATCGGCAATCTGATCGAACGGCCCAGTTCCGCGAACGCGGTCACATATTCAATCACCTGTTTCGTATCCTGGCCGTAGATGCGCGAGACGAACCTGATGTTCTCGATCCCGGTCATGCTGCCGTTGAACCCACCCGAAAAACCAAGCGGCCAGGAAATCCGTGGCGCGCGAAAGATATGGCCAAAGTCCGGCGGTTCAGTTCCTGCAATCAGCCGCATCATCGTGGATTTCCCCACGCCATTCTTACCCATGATCCCGATGTTGCGATCGGTGGGAAATTCAAAGGTAAAGTCAGACAGGATGGTCTTCTTGACGCCCTTGAGCCGGTACGACTTGCTTACATTTTTAAAGGCAAGCATCTAGAAACGCGCCTTTCTGAAAAAGCGTTCGCCAGCAAGACCAAGCAGAAACAAGGCTGCGCCAATGCTCACCGGATACCAGATATCAAGGATCGTTGAATTGTAGTTTGGATAAAAGCCGTGCCGAAACCACTCGACCAGATGAAGCACGGGATTCCACTGCAGGACTTCCCTTGCCTGGGGCGGGAGCTGGCTGGGCACGTAGAATATCCCGGACACGAAGAACAATGGTCTGGTCAGTATTTTTTCGATTTGTCCCCAAGTATCCCACAACGAGAAAATGACCGCGTTCAAAGAGCCAAAGCCAAGCCCCAAGAACCATGTCGCTAGAAATGCCGCCACAAGGTGTTCGGGGCGCGCGGGCAGGGGGGCGAGGCCAAGCAAGATCAGCGCCGCGTAAAAGATGAACATGATCATTGCGTAGGTCGCCGCGATAAGTAGCACCCGCGCAATCAATGTGTCGACATCCTTGATGACTGGATAGGTCAGCAACGCCCGATTGGCGTCAAATACGGTCATTAACTTGTTCGACAGCTCCGCGTAGAACTGCAGGGTCAGGATGCCGGTTGCGAAAAACAGCGCCAGGCTCGATCCGAAAGGCGGTTGGCGCCCAACCAAGCTAAATATGAACACCAGTAGTGCAACGCTGACCGTCGGTGTAATGATGGCCCAGACATAACCGAAAGGCGATGTGCCAAAGGTGGCGCGCGCCTCTCTTAGCACAAGGCTGGCGATCACCCGCACCTGAAGCGATAACAAATCGGACGTTGTGATCAGCTTCATGTAAGGTGATCCCGCACGGAATAGGTGATCAGCGTGCCAATGCCCCATGCGGTAAAGCAGGCGAAACCAAAGACAAGCAGGTTCAGAAGGACACGCGGATATTTTGCAGATTCCGGTGCTTGCGGTTGCAGATGGATCGCAAGGTAACGCTGCTGGCGGTCAGCGTCCCGCCGGGCCTGCTCCAATGACACCAGCGCCGATGCATAGGCCTGCTGTGCAAGGCTGCGTTCGACCTCCAGTTCCTCGTAAAGCGCAAGCTGTTGTGTCACAGCGCTGCTGCCGGATTCGGCAAGCAGATCACTGCCGATGGCTTTGCGCCGCTCTACGATCTGCGCGGCCAGCGCATCGGCGTTGCGGCGCAGGCCAACCAGGCTTGGCGCGTTTTCGTCCAGCGACTGGCGCAGGGCCGAAATGCGGGCATTCACATCGATCAGCCGGGCCTCAAGGCTGGCAATCAGTTCAATCTCCAATGCGGCACTTGCAGAAGGATCGACCGACTGCTCGGATGATCTGAAATCCCGGATCTCGGCAAGCGCCTGCCGCAGCCTTCCTTCCTGAAGCTCAACCTCTTCACGTGCGAAGCGCAACGCATCGCTCCGGGCATTTGCCGAAAGCTCATTGACCAATGTCTGCGTCAGGCGAAGAACGGTCGACGCAATCTCGCGGGAATGTGCGGCGTCGAAGGATTGCACCTCGAACTCGATAATGCCCGATGTCGGGTCAAACTGCGTATGGATCTTCCTGTTCCAGTATTCCAGAAAATCCTCGACCGTTACATCGGCGGCCATACGCGAAAGATAATCGATATTCTGTTCTGAATAGACCCCACGCAAATCCAGATTTTCATCAACACTTTCAAGAAGCTCTCTGCTGCCAAGATAGCTAAGCACAATGTAGGAATCGGATGTGGTGGAACCCGTACTGGCAAGCCCTGTCAGTGCGCCAATGCCATCGATCCCGGCACTGGCGTCGATACCACGGATCGAAAAGCCCGCCCGTGCCGCATAGCGATCAGTTGCAACCGACATATAGTAATAACTGGCAGCTGCCATCGGCATCAAAACGCAGAGCAAGAACGAAAGCCAAAGCAGAACGCCGCGCCGCTTCTTGGGGCGATACGTGCTGGACGTATCGGCGGCGGCATTGCTGATCGTCAGAATCTTGCCCTCTTTGGGGGGCGTCGGCTTGTCCGGTTCGCTTGTCATCGCGTGGATCCCTTTAGTTTCAGCCAGATTGCAATCGCAGCGCGCAAGACCTTGCGCCGCCAGTTCCGGGCTGTCGGTCCGTTTGTTGACCAGATCGCGAGGTGCTCCACGGCACGCTCCGGTTCAATAAAACAGTTACCTTCATAATGAAAATATCGCGGATAGGAAATAAGCGCACCATAAACAACCGCATCGATGCTCAGTTGTTTTGACCTACGTGCGCAGGGCAATCGGTCTTCGGTCAGACCCCATCCCGCGTAGAACGGCAAACCGTGGCACACAACGCGCATCCCTCGGATCAGGGCTTCGAACCCCATCAACGATGTCATGGTATGAACTTCATCCACCCGCGACAACAGACGGCCGATTGATACGCGGGATGTCAGGACTTCATCGGCGAATTCAACGGATGCATTTTCGCCTTTCCCATGTTTGCGCAGCCCGGCCAGCACATCTGGATGCGGTTTATAGACAATATAGGCATCCGGGTTTTCTTCTCGGACCCGTCGCAATAGCCCAATATTTGTCTTTATCTCAGGTGACCCAAGCCTGATCGACGCATCTGTCTCAACCTGACCGACAACCAAAAGAACACGGTCATGCGTTCCGGGACGTTCCCATGTCTCAGCGCCAAGATTGTATTTGGTCACATCAAGCTGGATAAGCCTCTGGCGCAGCTCCGCGGCCCTGTTCAACTGATCCTTATCAAAGGTCTGCGTGTCGAGGATGCGTTCAAGCCGCGATGGCTGGGTCGCATCATAATATATGCCAATATCGTCCACCACCAATGACAGCGGACGCACAAGTTCGGCACCCAAACCCGACGAACGCAGAAAACCATCCTCGATCCGCAGGACCTGTGCATCTTCAAACCCGGCGGGCACCGGGGCACTGCCCCAGACAGCAACAGCATGGGTCTTGGCCATTTGGCGGTCCAATTTCGCAGCCTTTGCAAAAGTGACCTCCGACCCTTGCAGGAACGATTTGATAAACGGCCGCTTCCAACGGGAAAAACCCATTGCGGCAACCTGCGGTGGCAATTCATGGCGTTTGCGCCGTTGCAGGCCAATATGCGCAATCGCATGTTCTGCATCGCAAACCTGCATCGCCACCGGATCAACATAGCGGGGATACGCCACCAGTGCTGCATGGGTCAGCTGCTCCAGACTTGCCTTTCCGCGTCCATCAGGTTTCGGCAGCGCGTCGGTGGTCAGACCCCACCCTGCATAGAAGGGCATGCCAAATGTATGAACCGGCTTGCCGTGGATCAGCCCTTCGAAACCCACCTGCGACGTCACAACATAAACACGCTTGGACGCCTTGATCAGCGTAGGCACATGGCAATGCTGTGCGATCACCCGAATGCGAGGGTTGCGGCTCAGTTCCGTGATTGAGAAATGCCGCTTGCGCGGATCAGACCGGCTATCGGGGTGGATTTTCACAAACACCTTCATACTCGGATTTTCACACAATGCAGCGTCCAGCATCGTCTGAAACGAAACCTCATCGGCCTGACCATAGCGGATCGAAAGGTCACCGCGCACCTGATCGATGACAAGAACAAAATCCGTATCCAGCGGGATATCGGGATCAGGCGCATCGTTGTATTTGGTCAGACCAAGCACGCGCCAGCGCGCCATTATGTTCCGCGCGCGCGCCGCGTCAGCATCTGACAGGCTTTCGGGGATAAGCCGGAAAAGCCTGCTCTGTGATTGTGCATCATAATAAATGCCACGATCATCAAGAACGAAGGACATTGGAAAATCCCTGCGCCTGGTCGACCGCAGAAAACCATCTTCCAGAATAAGCGGCTGAATATCACCATCCTGAACCGCAGCGACACGGCGACCGGAAAACTGACGCCCCCAGCCCAGCAATGTGTTGGGTCGCGTGGGCAACAGACGGCTCCAAAACACGGGCCGCGCGCCCAGTAGCACTTTGACCGCAGCGTTTCGCGTCAGTTCTAGCGAGGTTGCCGCATAGGTTGGCCGCTTCCCGGAAACGGCGGCCCTTGCAAACTCAACCAACCACAGCGGGGCAAGGCGCGCCCGACGTATCGCGCGGGCATCTGGAACAAGGCTGAAACGCGCCATTCAGGTTGCGCCGGAAGCCGCCAAACGCCGGTCCGTCCAGCCACATGTGATTGACCCTTGGTCAAAACGACCCGCGCATGTCGCGGCCTTGGGTGCCGGGTCAATTCGCAAGATTTGACGCTCCTGATGCGGCACCAAGCAACGGCGACAGAAGGACCGAGAAGAATCTTTGGAAATCAGCCCCACCAGCGGATTCAATATATGTGATATCTGTGGGCTCCAGCCGGAACATTCCCGCCAAAAGAAAGGCGTCAGGCTTCGAAAAATCCAGCCGATAGGCCAACCCAACAGGCGCCCCGGACTGGTTTTCCGGGTGGGTTGGCCGAAACACATAAACCGATCTTGCCTGCGCGACAGTGTCTTTCAGGCCGCCAACCTCTGCCAGCAGGAAAGCAAGATGCGCCTGCTCTAACGGGATTTCGACATTGCCGGGTTGAACGACGGCACCGTAGACCGCGAACCGGCGCGGGACATGGGTCACATTGACGATATCGCCGGGCATAATGACGACGTTATTGTTACGCCGCGCAAAAATCTCTGAAAGCGACAGGGTCGCTGACGCCGACGCGCGCTGGATGGTGACTTTTGTTTCCCAAGGCGCGTCAGACGTACCACCGGCTTGCGCCAGCAGATCAAGCAATCTGATGCCTCCCGACGGTATGGTTGCGCGTCCCGGCGAACGGACCGCCCCCAACACAGTCGCGGACCGCGATTGCGTTTCGACGATTGTGACCGCGATTTCAGGCTCGACCGCCTGACCTTTGTAGCGCCCCAGCAATTCCGTCCGCAATTCGGCGATTGTCAGGCCGCTTGCCTTGATCGTTCCCGCATAGGCGACCAAAATATTGCCAGAGTTCGACACCGCGACTTTAAGGGCTGTGTCCCTTTGCCCCCCGCTGGCGAACAAGCCGTCTTCGGCGACCTCCCAGATACGGATTTCAAGTTGATCACCAACGCCGATCACCTCATCGGTTCTGCGAAAACCCCTGTTTCGGAAGGTGTTCGGAAAATTCCGCGTCGAAACGTCGGATGATGGCAAGGTCGACGCCGAAACATCAATGATACGAAATGGCAGAACGTCATCGGGATTGGATACCGTGACCTCAGCTGCCTCAGCGATGGCAGCATCGCTTGGCCCAAAGGATGGAATGGCTGAACAACCGGCAACTGACGTAATAACGGCGCAAAGCAATATGCGCGATTTTACGATCGCTAGCATCAGGCGTTGCATCATGCCCGCGCTTTACGGCGCGCGCCTATCCTGATCGTTTGTTGGTTCAGCTCTTCCAAAATCTCTGCAATCGCTATTTCCCGCCCGGTTGCAACATAGAAATCACCGGGGATCAAGCTTTGCATCTTTAAATCGGCAATGAACGCGTTGATCAAATCCTGCTGCTTGGCCTGCCGGGCCTGAAAAAACGCCTTGATATCGGATCGCGTTTCGCCAGTCGTAACGACCGCTTCATGGCGAAAAATCGCATCGCCCAGAACCAAAATCGGGATACCATTGTGAAGCGCGCAAAAGGCTGATGTCGAATTGATAAGGATCATTCCGCTTGCATTGGCGGCAAGTTTGCCCATCTGCCCGGCGGCGATCACCTGAACAGATTGCTGGGGGAGCCCCATTTGCTTGGCCTGCCGCAAAATATGGCGTTTCAGGCGCGCGCCATTGCGTTCAAGCGGATGCAGCTTAAACACGATCTGTTGTTTCACTGGCGTGTCGGCCTGCGCCTCAAGGCACGCATTGATCAGCTTTTTGGTATTCCACCCGCGTGAGGCAGTCTGAATTTGACTATCATGAGAGACTTGCAAAGGCACCAGAACGTAGCCCGGGTTGCGGTATAACCGACCGATGGCCCGGGCTTCGGTGACATGTGCGGCCGCACGTCGCGCCATATGGGCCGCCCAAGACCATGCCAATGGCAGTGGCCGCTCCTTTGCACGGTGGAACAGGTTTTCTTCTGACGCGCCCGAGAACGTATCCCTGCTCAGGTAATATAACGCACCCCAAAGGCATTGCGTGCGAAACGACGAAATCCCGGGTGCAGGTTTTCTAAGTTGCGTGTCAGCGCTCGTGAATACTGGGCTTTGGTCGCAGCGCGACCAGTTTGTCAGTGGAGAATGCTGATTGTTCCCCCCCGGTTC
The DNA here is from genome assembly GCA_947500135.1 of uncultured Paracoccaceae bacterium. Taxonomy (GTDB): domain Bacteria; phylum Pseudomonadota; class Alphaproteobacteria; order Rhodobacterales; family Rhodobacteraceae; genus Yoonia. The sequence goes on along the minus strand of CANMQX010000005.1, from coordinate 449,781 downwards.
GCAGGTGATGTAACCCGACCGAAGATAGCCTTCTTCAAGGCTGATTACATTGACACCGTATTCCTTGGCAACGCGCCGTGCGACCTGATGAATTGGGCGGTTGGCACCAAATAGAATGATCGCCTCAGGCCAGTTCTGCGCGATTTCGGCGCGAAAACACGCCTCCCAATCCGAAAGGTCCCCGGCGAAGCGGATGCAGTTATCATGCTTCGCGAACAGGCGGTCTCCGGCATTAAAGGTAAACCGCTTCACGGAAAAACCCTGCTGCGAAAATGCCTTGTACATCTCGGCAAAAAAAGGCCCGACCGGTCCCTGCAGTAGGACGATCTTCCTCGGCGCGCCGGCGATCGACAGATTCATCTTATCAAAAAAGATCTCGCCGACTCCATCAGATGCAGGTTGCGTTTCGCGCTTAAACTACGCCCGGTTGAAACTCAAGCCTCAACTCACGCGGAAGTTAGGTCAACTATGACGGATTTCAAATCCTATCTTACATGCGGCCAACAGACTCACATACGGATCGCTATTCGGTTTCAGAATAGCAAATGAATGTAGGCTATTACACTCCTGATGACCCGTTCCTGCAACAGCAGCGAAACTTCGCTAACAGGCCGCTTTATCCGTCGGACGAACTTGGCCTGTTGCACCCACAAGTAGAATAGTCACCTGATTAGAAACAGATTTGCTGCGCGCCCTAAAAAGCACGCTGTCAGCGCTGAACGGGGCTCGCGCGCAAAAGCGTCGCGATGGATCAACCACATGTGTTGGAAAATGGCGCCCCGATGCCCAGACCCTAGCAGGTCGTGTCACGAGAACCAGAAACATGCCCCGTCAGCAGAAGTCTCAGGTTGCGCTTGATGACATTCGTCCAGATCAACTTGGGCAATCCTTTAAAGAAATCTGCCGCTGACCCTTTTCCGGCCCGTCTCAGGGTCTTCAAGGCGACGTTCGGCATGGCCGGTCGGAAATAGCTTTTCGCCCGAACCGTGTTCCCGGCCTTCAGTGCCAGCAGGGCCTTGCGTGTGGCGGTGGGGTTATTCCATTCCGACCGAAACACGACGCATCCGTTCTTGTTAATGATGAAAACGGCATTGGGCATGCTGCCATAGGCCTGATGTGCGCGGCCTTCAAAACCATCGACATAGACCCTGCGCGTCTCGCCATCGGCAGCTTTCAGTCGGGCGGCACAAGCCATCTTGTCGTCAAAGCTCTTGTGGCTTGGAATGTCAGCGCCGGGATGTGCCTCGCGGACATAAAGCACGGCACTGCTGACGCCATCAATATCATGCGCAACAGCCTCCATGACCGGGCGACGGCTTTGAAACAACGGGCATGTGATACTGCCCATTTCCAGAACAAGAAATTCGCCTTCAAATTCCAGCAGTGACAGGGTGGTCCCATCGCTGGTTGTCAATGTGAAATCGGGGGCTTTCTCGCCGACCATTGGCCCGACGATGTTTTCAAAGTCATAGTCGTCGGTTGCGAACCCATCATAGTTATACTCAGGCATTGGAATCCTCCTCGCGAACAGCAAATCAAGATGCATCGCAAGAATAGTCTAACAGATCTTACTCCGGGGCGCATCGCGGGAATGCCGGTGCCTTTTGATTGGCCTCGGGGTCAGCTTGCAAAATCATCGCGGCAATACCCTTGCAGGTAAAGCAGCGCAGTCAGGTCGCCATGATTGACCCGGATATCGCAGTGCGCCTGCACTGACGGTTTTGCATGCAGGGCCACCCCGGCCCCGGCCCGTGTCAGCATACCCAGATCATTGGCCCCATCGCCCACCGCCAGCACATCATCCACTGCAATCCCGCGCTGGGCGGTGATCTCTTCCAACGCCTGCACCTTGGCCGCCTGTCCCAGAATGGGGACACCCGGCGCGCCCGTCAGCTTGCCATCTTTGATCAACAGCGTATTGGCCCGGTTTTCGTCAAAACCAAGCTGCGCGGCCACCTGTGCCGTGAAAGCGGTAAACCCGCCAGAGACAAGCGCGGCATAAGCCCCGTTTGCCTTCATCGTCGCCAGCAGCACCTTCGCCCCCGGCATCAGGCTGATCCGCTGGTCCAGCACCTGATCGATCACCGCCTCAGGCAATCCTTTCAGCAGGCCAACCCGTTCACGCAATGCGGCTTCGAAATCCAGCTCCCCATTCATCGCCCGTGCCGTGATGTCAGCTACCCGCTGCCCGACCCCCGCTTCGGCGGCCAATTCATCGATGCATTCCTGCTGGATCATGGTGCTGTCCATATCCGCCAGCAGCATCTTCTTGCGCCGGTTTGTGCCGGGCTGGATAATCAGATCGGTCCGGGTCTGTTGTAGATCCGCCCAAACCGTCCATTGATTATCGGGCAATTGGTGGATGGTAAACTCGGCCGCCTCGTCAGGGGCGAGCCACAGCGCATCGCCCCCGCCCCATGCATTGCGCAGCCTGTCGACCAATGCGCGGTCAAGGTTGGGCGTGACAGGCGAGGTAAGCAAGGTAACAGTAAGCATATGCATCCTATTGGCAGTGCAGGGCTGCGGATCACGCGGCGGTCTAGCTGCATTTAGTCGGTTGTAAAAGGGTGGGCAGGCATCAGGGGCTGGCCCCATCCAGGCGTTCCCAAAGTGCGGACGCAACCGGTCCGCGCGCCGATCCCCGACGTCGCATGGCAAAGATGCTCGACAAACGAGGTGGGAAACTCATCACATCAAGCTCGACAAGGGATCCATCTTGAAGCTCGCCTTGCGCCATATGCGTGGGCAGTCCACCCCAGCCAAGGTTTCCCAAAATGGCGTTTTTCTTGGCAGTGAAGTCCGACACCGTCCACTTGCGCCCGCCAGTTAAAAGATCCCGGCTTTGGTCATTTCCCGGTCTGCCCGTACCTGTGACGATGATTTGTGGAACAGCCTGTAGTTTGGAATCCGATAGCGGACCCGGACCAAGGCGGTTGGCAAGGTCACGTGAGGCCATCGGACAAATCATGACATCAACGACATGCATGGTTTCGACCTCGCCCATCGGAACATCGTCAAGCGTGGCAAAGACGATATCCGCCTCTTGCTCCATCAGCCGCGTTATCGGCCCACCCATCATCTCGGTCGACAGGTGCAGATGGGTGGCGGGATAGCGGGTGCTGACATCGGCCAGCACCGGGACAAGCTGTTCAAGTGGAAGTGTCGCGCTGACCGCGATTTTCAGCTGGGCTTCCTCGCGTGAGCGAAGCCGCTGGGTGGTGGCCTGAAGTTCGCGGACCTGATGCAGAACGCGGGCCGCTTCCCCATAAAACACCTCTCCCGCTGGGGTCAGCGTCGGGCGGTAGGTTTCGCGCGAAAACAAAGTAAGGTCCTGTTCCTCCTCCAAAAGACGGATCGCGTGGCTGACGGCACTTTGCGATTTGTTCAACCGCTCGGCGGCTTTACGAAAGGTTCCCGTGACAACGATGGCATCCAGCGCCCGTAACTGATCCAGCTTCAAGATGATCTCCAATTTAGATCATGAATGTGAAAACTCGATATTATCAATGGATTGAGATTGCGGATAGCCCAGTCCGGGCAGAAAACATGGAGCCGACAAAATGAAACTCTACATCAAACCGGGCGCTTGCCCGCTTGCCAGCCATATCGCGCTTTTTGAAACCGGTGCGGCATTTGAAACCGAAGCCGTGGATACCGACACAGGGCGTACCGGAACCGGTGGCGACTTTCGCCAGATTAACCCCAAAGGCTATGTTCCGGCGTTGGAGCTGGATGACGGGGCGGTTCTGACCGAAGGCGCTGCCGTGCTTCAGTTCATTGCAGATCAGCATCCTGAAACCGGGCTGGCCCCGCAGCCGGGCACATTGGAACGGGCGCGACTGCACGAGGCGCTGAATTGGATTTCCTCGGAACTGCACAAGGCGTTCGGCCCGCTGTTTCGAACCGGATCAAGTGAGGAAGCGAAATCAACAGCACGGGATGTCGTTGCAACTAAATTTGACCTGATCGAAGACCAGTTTTCGGACGGGCGGGATTGGTTGGTCACGGGCCGTTTCACCGTTGCGGATGCGTATCTCTTTGCGGTTTCGAACTGGGCAAACTTTACTGGGATCGAACTGTCCCGGTGGCCAAATCTTGCCGCGTTTGTGGATCGGGTTGCGGCCCGCCCCGCCACGCAATCCGCCCTTAGGGCCGAGGGGTTAATCCAATGACGCCTGACGATCACGCACAGGTCGTGGCCCTGACAGAGACCTATTTCGAAGGTCTCTATCAGGCGGATAGCACGATCTTGCGGCGGGTTTTTCATCCCAAACTGGCCTATATTTGTGCGACCGAGGGTGACGAACTTTATCTTGATCTGGAAACCTACATGGCCCGCGTTGATGGGCGCGTGCCACCGTCCGAACGCGGCGATCCCAGAGAAGAGGCAATAACCCAAATCGCGTTCAGCGGCCCGCGCCTTGCGACAGTCACAGCCCGAATGAGCATGATGGGCCGCGATTTCATGGATTGCCTCACGTTGGTGCGTCACGGAACGGACTGGCGGATCGCGACCAAAGTTTTCTCTTGGGTCCCAAAAAAGGGGTAGATCAATGCCATATGTGAACATCAAAGTGACCAAAGAAGGTGGGCCAGAAGGCACCGGCCCATCGGATGACGAAAAGGCACGGTTGATTTCCGGTGTCACGCAATTGTTGCAGGATGTGCTTGGTAAAAGTCCGGCAACCACCATTGTTGTCATTGACGAGGTTGCTCTAGGCGGTTGGGGAATAGCAGGACTGCCGGTCGAAGATTACCGGGCGCAGCAATGAAAACGCCTTTGACCGACTTCTTTGACCTTCGCATGCCGGTGATCCAGGCCCCCATGGCATTTGTTGCCGGGGGCCAATTGGCAGCGGCGGTGTCGCAGGCAGGGGGCTTGGGTCTGATCGGCGGCGGATATGGTGACGTGGACTGGATTGACCAACAGTTCGACTTGGCCGCTGACACGAGGGTCGGATGCGGTCTGATCTCATTTGTGATGCAGGACAGGCCGGAATTGCTGGATCGTGTATTGGCGCGGCAACCACGCGCGTTGTTTCTGTCTTTTGCCGATCCGGTGCCCGTCTTGCAACAGGTCCGGGAAACACAAACGCCGTTGATCTGCCAGGTGCAAACCTTTCGCGACGCCTGCCATCTGCTTGATCTGGGCATAGAGGTGATCGTGGCGCAAGGCGGGGAAGCTGGCGGGCACGGGCAAGGGCGCGGAACGATGGCGTTTGTCGCCGAAATCGCCGACGAGATCGCACGCAGAAGGACCGACACGATCCTTTGCGCTGCCGGCGGTATCGCCGATGGTCGTGGCCTTGTCGCGGCTCTGGCGTTGGGGGCGCATGGCGTCGTGATCGGTACGCGGTTCTGGGGCGCGGCGGAATCCATGACAGACCGCGGATTGCTGGCGCCGACCTTTACGCATTCTGGCGATGACACGATCCGAACCCGTGTCGTCGACACGATCCGGGGTATTGCTTGGCCAAAACGCTACTCCGGCCGCGTTCTCAAAACTGATTTCATCGAAGACTGGCACACTGACCTGGCCGGGTTGCAGCAAGACTTGGATGCGCAGATGCGCCGCTGGAACAACGGCATCAAAAATACCGAAACGGACGTTGTCGCACCATTTGTCGGCGAAGCCATTGGCCTGATACACGCTGAGCAACCGGCAAAAGACATCCTTGACGATATTGCATCGTCCGCGCGCGACCCGCTGTTGAAATTGCGAAAGGTTCATCCACCTTCAAGTGGGCAACCCTTTTGATGGGTCCGACGAATACGCTTAATGCCGCATTTACCTTTTCACCGCACGCCGCGTTAATGGGGGTGCATGGCGTTTTGGGGTCCGACGTTTTGCCGACGTTCCGCCGACGCTTTGCCGACCGTGCAAATCAAGGGAAACGCCTGCATTAACACATGATTCGGCGATCACCGCGCGGTGCCCCCTCGCGCAACACCACCGAACGTTGCGCGGGCCTCGGGTTGATCGGGATCAAGGTTCAGTCGCGCAAGGCGGTCAATACTCCCCTCATGCCGGTGATACCCACCGGCCATCAGGAAAGGATCGCGCCATGACAACTGCGATTATCTATGAGACGCTTGAAGGACAAACCGGCAAAATCGCCAGTTTCGTCGAAGACGTTTTGCGAAAGATGGATGAGGACGTCACCCGTATCGACACTGCCGATAAAATGGCATCAGTGTCCTTTGACGGGATCAAAAAGGTGATCCTGGCCGCGCCGGTCCACGAACGGCGGCACCCTTCATCATTTGAGGTATTCGTTGGCGCCAGCCGCCGCGATTTGGCCGTGCGCAAAACCCTGATGATCTCGGTTAGCCTTAGCGCGGCCTTTCCGGAAGGTATTGAAGAAGCTGGGGAATATGTGACTGAGTTTGAAATGCGGACCGGGTTTAAACCAGACGTGACGATCCTTGCAGCTGGTGCCGTGCGCCCCAGCGGATATGACTATTTCCAGCAACAGGTCATCCGACACGCCGTGCTTGGCGACCGCTATCAGGAACTTGGCGGCGGGGTGCAGGAATTTACCGATTGGGATGCGCTCGCCACCAGGGTAAAGGCATTTATGCGCTGATCTAATATGCGCTGGTACAGTCGATATGCTAAACTAAGGCGCGGATCACGAGGAGCCGATCATGAGCCATGTGCGCTATCGCAAGCTGACCGTTGACGACTATGCAGATGTTGCCGCCCTTTATCAGGAACTGGCTGGAGATCATCCAGTGATTTCAGGGGTTTGGGGCGAAGACCGCTTTGCGCAAATTCTGCATCACGACGGCACAAACCTGATTGGCGCGGTGGTTGATGGCACGGTCACGGCCATGGCAACGCTGCATATCCTGCCCAACATGACCTATGACGGACGCCCCTATTGCCTGATCGAAAACGTGGTGACCCATCACGCGGATCGTGGGCAGGGATATGGGCGCGGCGTATTGGATTATGCCGCCCGGCTGGCATGGGACGCAAAGGCCTACAAGATCATGTTGCTGACCGGGCAGGGTGGTTTGGCGCAGGAGTTTTATCGCAAATGCGGCTATGATAGCGATGAAAAACAAGGGTTTATCCTGCGCCGCAACCTGATCCGGGAAAAGCTGGACTAGTCCTCGGTCGGGCCTCCAGCCTGTTTCCAGTCACCAAAGCCGCCGATATTGGTGACGGTCTGATATCCCATCTCTTTCAGGGTTTTGCCAGCCAGGGCTGCCTGACCACCCGCACCACAAACCAGGTAGATATCAGCGTCCTTTTGCAGGGCCGCGTTGTGAAAATCGGTCTCGGTATCGGCGGTGAATTCCATCATGCCGCGTGGAATGCGAAGGGCACCGGCGATGGTGCCAGTCTTGTCAATTGCGGCACTATCGCGGACGTCGACAAAAACTGCCCCGGCAGTGCCATGTTTCGAAACGGCCTCTTTTGCGCTGAGTCGCGGGACGGCGGCATTGGCCTCCTCCATGTAATGCTTGGACGATTTCATCGGATTCTCCTGATTGTTTTGCAATTGCAGACAATACCATCTTATCCGCTGCGTCCATTCACAACATATTGAAAAGACGAAAAAAAAGCCCGGACACAAGGTCCGGGCAAGTCCAACAGGGAGGATGGAGATATAACCCGATCTCCGGCGGGAACTCTTGCGATTGGCGGTCGAGACAGGGAGGCTACCCAACCGCCAATCTTACTACGCCACTAATCTATACCCACCAGATTCGGTCACAAGAAGGCGGGCATTTGACGGATCTGGTTCTATTTTTTGGCGAAGACGATAAATATGAGTCTCCAGCGTATGGGTCGTCACGCCAGCATTATAGCCCCATACTTCGTGTAGCAGCACATCACGGGCCACAACACCTTCGGTCGAACGGTAGAGGAATTTCAGGATGTTGGTTTCCTTCTCGGTCAACCGCACCTTCTTTTCATCCTCTGTCACCAGCATCTTTTGCGCGGGCTTGAACGTATAGGGCCCAAGCTGGAAAACGGCGTCTTCGGATTGTTCATGGGTGCGCAACTGGCTGCGGATACGCGCCAGCAGGACAGGGAATTTGAACGGTTTGCTGACATAGTCATTGGCACCCGCATCAAGGCCCAGAATGGTGTCTGCATCGCTGTCCTGCGCCGTCAGCATCACGATCGGGCATTTGACACCCTGCTTGCGCATCAGGCGGCACAGTTCGCGGCCATCTGTGTCGGGCAGACCCACGTCCAGGATCATCAGATCGTACAGACCTTCCTTGGCTTTCACCATTGCGCTGGCGCCATCATCGGCTTCGAAGACGTCAAAGTCCTCGGTCATCAGCAGCTGTTCACCCAGCGCTTCGCGCAGGTCATCGTCATCATCGACGAGCAATATTCTTTTGAGCTGTGCCATGACTGTCTCCTTCGTTTCGCTATTAGAGATGTGATGAAAATCGCGTTCGGACAAGGTTGTGCAGAAAATTTCACACGGACGTGTCCAATGCCGGGCAATTGTTTCACTTTACCACCGAAACCGGCTATCTGGTGAAACAAAGACAGGCGGTTTGCGATGGGATTTTCCCCCAACATTACAGAACGATTAGCCCGTGCGCGGGCGGATTTGCGCATGGGCGTCCCCATTGTGCTGGACGATGGGCTGTTGGTGGCGGTGGTGGAAACGCTTGATTCCGCACGGTTTGCCGATTTTCTGGCGCTGGGGGGGGCGCCTGTGCTGGCGATCACGGGGCGCAGGGCGCAAACGTTGAAAGCGCGCGCTTATGATGGTGATATCGCCCGCGTCATTCTGCCTGCTGACGCCAAGCTGTCATGGGTCAGTGCCGTGGCTGACCCCGCCGATGACTTGCGCAATCCAATGAAAGGACCGCTGCGCACGCAGCGCGACGGGTCAGCCGACCTGCACCGGGCCGCCATTACGCTGGCAAAGGCCGCAAGGTTGTTGCCCGCCATTCTGGGCCAGGATCTGGACGACCCCTTGGCATTTGCCGCCACGCATAACCTGACCCTGGTTCCGGCCAAGGCTGCCGCCGACACCGGGCTCAGCCCGTTAGAGCCGATCGTCAACGCGCGATTGCCCTTGCAGGTATCAGAGGCGGGGCGCCTGCATATCTTCCGCCCTGATGATGGGGCGGAGGAGCATTATGCCGTCGAGATTGGTCAGCCCGATCGGTCCAAGCCGGTCCTGTCCCGCTTGCACTCCGCCTGCTTCACGGGTGACCTTCTGGGATCGCTGAAATGCGATTGCGGTCCGCAGCTGCGCGGCGCACTGGCGCAGATGGGGGCGGAAGGGGCCGGTGTGCTGCTATACCTCAATCAGGAAGGGCGGGGCATCGGGCTGGCTAACAAGATGCGCGCCTATTCCCTGCAGGATCAGGGTTTTGATACGGTCGAGGCGAACCACCGGCTGGGTTTTGAGGATGATGAACGCGACTTTCGGATCGGGGCCGACATCCTGCGCCGAATGGGGTTTTCTGCGGTGCGTCTGCTGACCAACAACCCCGCCAAAGTGGTGCGCATGGAAAGCTGTGGCATCGCGGTCACCGAACGGGTGCCGCTGAAAGTCGGCGAGAACCAACATAACGCTGCCTATTTGGCAACAAAGGCGGCCAAGTCGGGGCATCTGCTCTAGCGGCAGTCAGTCACCAAAGATGCGTGTGTCGATCCCATCAATGCTTTGCGCATTCTTGCGGCCCAATAGTCGCGCACGCCGTCCTCGCCCATGTCAGCGTAGTAGGGCAGCAGCTCTTCTGGCCCGCGTTGTTTTTCGAATGTCATCAAGGGTACGCCGGTGCCGCAGGATGTCTGGACCATATCAATGGTCATATCGAATACTTGGCGACTGCCAGCCATGGCCGGAAACTTTGCGACTGCGTCATCCCAGCCGGCATCATGCGGGTGCAGTGTACTGGCGCTGCCATAGACACGCAGGATCAGCGCATCGCCCTCAAACGCGCAGAACATCAGTGTCATGCGGTTGCTGGCCCGCAGATGGGCGGCTGTTTCATTGCCGCTGCCGGTCAGGTTTAGCCAGATGATGCGATTGTCATCGATGACCCGCAGAGAATCGAGCCCCTTGGGTGACATGTTCACCCTTCCATCAGGGGCGGCGGTGGCCACAAAGAACAGATGTTGGCGTTTGATGAAACCGGTCAGTGTCTGGTTCAGCTTCTTTCCGGTGGCCATTTGGTCGCTCCTCTGTTTGGTTTGAACATAACAGGAACACCAGGAATGTTGAAGCAGTCGTTTGAAATTGGACACCGTTACGTAGCCTATTGAAAACGCAAGAAACGAGTCGCATCATCGCTATAAACTATGGTTTATTCCGCCATATGAAATCTACCGATCTTGTCGTCACACCTACCTGCCTTCGGTTCATGAGCCGCCGTTTTGCCCGGACCGTGGGGCGCAGTGGTGTGACGGATCGCAAAGCCGAAGGGGATGGTGCGACACCGCGCGGGACACACCGGATTGTCGGTATGCTCTACCGGCCCGACCGGTTGAAGAAACCTGCTGATTGGGCGCTTCCGATCCGGCCAAGTGACCTATGGTCGGACGATGTCCGCGACCCTGACTACAACCTAATGGTCAGAAAACCCCATAAATACAGCCATGAGGTGTTGCGCCGCGCTGATCGCATGTACGATCTGATCATTCTGACAGACTGGAATTGGCCCTATGCGATCAAGGGGCGCGGATCGGCGATTTTCATCCATCAATGGCGCGGTCCGGGGCGGCCGACAGCAGGCTGTGTGGGCCTGTCATGGACCGATCTTTTGTGGATCGCACCACGTATCCAGTACCAGAGCCGCCTTGTTATCGTATAACCAAGATCACAGCGGGTATTCTGCGACCACACTCACCAGGATAACCCCACAATGAAATACCAAGGCCCAATTATGAGTCCCGAAGACATTGCGCAACTTCCCTATCGCCCCTGCGTGGGCGTCATGCTGGCCAATACACGCGGCCATATTTTTGTCGGTCAACGCATGGACCGTGATACCGCCGCTTGGCAGATGCCGCAGGGTGGTGTGGACAAGGGCGAAAACACCCGCGATGCGGCCTTGCGCGAATTGGAAGAAGAAACAGGCATTACCCCCAATCTGGTCAGTATCGAGGCAGAGAGCGCGGGCTTGATCGCCTATGATCTACCCCATGAACTCGTCCCGAAGATCTGGAAGGGGCGCTATCGTGGGCAGGAACAGAAATGGTTTCTGATGCGCTATCACGGCGATGATACGCAGGTGAACATCGCCACCGCCCATCCGGAGTTTTCGCGTTGGAAATGGATTCATCCAAGCGAATTGGTGGGTGCGATTGTTCCGTTCAAACGGGCGGTCTATGAACAGGCACTGGTTGAATTCCAGGACAAGCTTTGATCGCCCAGAAAGAAAGGACCTTCGCCTGATGAAATCCTTGATACTTGCCATGTCTCTGATCGCGTTGGGCGGTCAGGCCATGGCCCTTAGCTGCATGCGCCCTGACCCGATTGCGACCTTTCAACGGGTTGCAGAGGCGCCGGAGGCTTATTTCGTGCTTTACGGTCAGCTGACATTTGATGAAAGCGCGCTGCCGGCTGGTGTGTCGCAGAATGCCGTTCGCGAACCTGATCCGATTCCGGGGCAATTTGTCGGTAAGGGTTTGACAAGGCGTGGTTTTACCAACGATTATATCAGTCCGGTGAATTTGCAGATTGGCTGCGCCGGCCCTTGGTGCGGCTCTGCCCGCAGTGGAGTTGACGCGCTTTACTTCGTGCGCGCTGATGAACCGCCAGTGACGATGCAGGCAGGCCCATGCGGTGGCATGATCTTTGAAGAACCTGATCAGGCGACGCTGGATACCATTACCACCTGCATGCAGGGCGGTCCCTGCTCATCGCAGCGATTGCAATAGTTGCAGTGATGCATAGCCGTCGGCGGGCAGGCCGCGACTGCGTTGATAGGCCCTGATTGCGGCACGGCTATTTGGCCCGATCTTGCCATCGGCACCGCCGGTTGAAAAACCGGCTGCGGTCAGACGCTGCTGTAGTTCAACCCGCTCTGCCCGGCGCAGCCCGCGTGCTTCGGCAGGCCACGGCCTGCGCAGCGGTCCCATGCCCCGGATCCGGTCACCCAAATGACCAACCCCGATGATATAGGCCTGCGCATTGTTATAACGTGAAATGACCCTGTAATTGGAAAAGATTAGGAAAGCCGGGCCATTGGCGCCCGTGGGCACGATCAGGGACGCCTCACCATAATTCGGCACAACCTGCCCATCCACGCCGCGCACGCCCAACTGTCCCCATGCAGCAGGCGACCGGCGAGAGGTCTGGTTAAAATCGAACCCATTCGGCAGCAGCACCTCTACCCCCCAGGGCTGCCCTTGCCGCCAACTGAACCGGCGCAGATAGGCGGCGGTGGAGGCCAGCGCATCACTTGGATCATCCGCCCAGATGTCGCGCCGCCCGTCGCCGGTAAAATCAACGGCATAGGCTTGATAAGAAGTGGGGATAAACTGCGTGTGCCCCATCGCCCCGGCCCATGACCCGGTCATGTTGCGTGGGGCCACGTCGCCACGTTGCAAGATCGCCAATGCGGCAACCAATTGCTGTTCAAAGAAACGACCGCGCCGCCCGTCATAGGCCAGTGTCGCCAGTGTCGAGATCAGGGGCGTATCGCCACGACGCTGGCCATAATTGCTTTCCATGCCCCAGACGGCCGTGACGATATGTGCCGGCACACCGTAGGTTGCCTCGATCCGGGCCAGCAGATTGGCATATTGGCGCAGCATTGCCCGCCCGTTCTGTACCCGCGCGTCAGAGGCCGCGGTGGCCATGTATTCGCCCAAGGGTTTAACGAATTCCGCTTGATTGCGGTCACGACGAATGCTGTCCGGCAGGTATTGCACACCCGCAAAGGCCGCATCAAAGGTGCGATCCGTGATCCCTGCGGATCGCGCGCGCCCGCGAAAACCAGCGATCCAGTTCTGGAAACCGGCAGCCTGTGCCGTGGCCAAAGCCGGAAATGTGAAACCTGCCAAACTCGTCGCGATGAATTGCCTGCGTTGCATGTTGACGCCTCCATCTGCTCTTTGCATTTAACCTAGCGTCGGGGTGTTGGAATTCCAATGCGTGATGCGGTCACAAACTGGTCTAAGTGGGGTTTTTTGCCACCATCACGGAGGGTTCCGGCCAGCATGACGACAAGGTTTCAATTGCTTCGCGCAACATTGGCACGCGACGAGGTCGAAAGCTGTCATCGGTGATCGTCAGGTTTTGCATCCGGTCCAGCCGGAAATTGCGATAGGCCTGCCGCAGGTGGCACCAGCCGATCAGGTTATGGGTCTCTTTCAAAAACACGATGCTGAGCGGATCGACACGGCGTTTTGTGGCGGCACCCGTTGCATCAATATAGTCGATCTCGATGGTGCGTTCATCCCATGTCGCTTGCCGCAGGGCGCGCACATCGACAGTAGGCATGGGCGGGCGCACGATCCGGTCCGCATGCAGAACGGCATATTGTAACCGATGCGCCTGTGCGCTGGGCAAACGCGCCTGTAGTTTGGCAACCGCGTTTTGCGCGGCTTGCGCCAGATCGGGGTCGGCCACGGCCTGTACCTCGCGCAGACCCAGCACGATCGCCTCGATCTCTTCATCGTCAAACATCATTGGGGGGAGGGCGGCATCTTCGGTCAGGGCATAGCCAAACCCGGCGGTGCCATCGATGATCGCGCCAAGCCCGCGCAACGCCTCGATATCGCGATAGAGGGTCCGCAGCGACACGCCGGTGTCCGCCGCCAGTTGCGCGGCTGTGACCGGCGGCGCATGGCGGCGCAAGGACTGCATCAGTTGAAACAGACGGGCGGTGCGTGACATGACGAGGTGTTTAGCATTGCTGCCAAAAACTGTCAGTACCTTCCTGCATAAGGGGGCAACAAACAGGAGACCCGAACAATGATCACACTCGTCACCTATCAAGAAGGTTTTGGCCAACCCAGCTTTAGCCCGTTTTGCGTCAAGGCCATGTGGCTTTTGCAGGCCGCAGGCGCAGATTGGCAGCGCGAGGATTGCAATGATCCCCGCAAATTTCCACAGGCCAAACTGCCTGCCATTCGCACATCGGAAGGGGTGATTGGGGATAGCCACAATATTCAGGCCTATCTGGAACGGCAGGGTGCGGATTTCTGGGGGTCAGTAACAGATCGGACCACTGGTCATGCATTCATTCGCATGGTGGAAGAGCACATGTATTTTCATGTCGTGCTGGATCGCTGGGGGAATGAAAAGATATGGCCGATCATCCGGGAAGAGTATTTTGCGGCTGTCCCCGCATTGTTGCGGCGTCCCGTCACCGGTGCAATCCGCAAGGCGACATTGCGAGGGCTGATGGCGCAAGGTCTTGGGCGGTTCAGCCCGAAAGAACGTTTAGGCCGGATCGAGCCTGATTTGCAGGCGATTGCAACCCGACTGGCCAATGCCCCATTCTTGATGGGTGATCAGATCAGCCTGCCCGATTACAGCGCCGCTGCGATGTTGGGCGCAATCACGGCAAGTCCGCTGCCCACTGGCCTTAGCGAAAGGGTGGCCAATGATCACGTCTTGACCGAATATGCAGGTCGTGTTGCAGATAGGATGGCCGCGTGACCCACCCGTTCGAAAAATCGGCTGTAAAGGCCGTTTATGACGGCTTTCCGCCGGACATGCGCGCGATTGCCATGCAGTTGCGCGGGCTGATCTTTAGCGTTGCAGCAGAAACGCCAGCCGTTGGTCGGGTGGAAGAGGCGCTGCGCTGGGGCCAGCCATCTTATCTGACGCCTGATACCAAATCGGGATCGACCTTGCGCATTGGGTTGGCCAAACAGGGTGGCTGCGGCATCTTTGCCCATTGTGCGACGGATATCATCAGCACTTATGCCGCAACATTCCCGGGCTGCGACAAGGTCGAAGGCAATCGTGCTGTGATTTTCAATGCGCAGTCAGAAATTGTGCCGGACAGGCTGCGCCTGTTGGTGTTTCACGCACTGACATATCATCTGAAACGGTGATTGCAGGCCGGGTCTGACGTTGAGGTCCCGGGTCAAGCCCGGGACGGGCTCTCTCGCCGGGCCAGAATCAATCCAAGATCGATCCGAAACTGGTGTCACGCATCACAAGCTGGTCACCATCCAGCCCCAATGTGCGGGTCCGGCCTGCGGCGACGACATCAAACGGTACGGTGCTGCAATCATCGCAACCACCAACCGCATCCAGCCAGGATGTATTGGTCTGCGTCTGCACGATACGCTGCGCCACCATCTTTAGGGTCGCTTTGCGCTCGTGGCGGTCGAAATCAACATGGGCGTTCATGGCGGTCTCTTTCACAGGTCGTCTATCGGCAATATTCCCCCGCTTTGCGGCTAAACCGTGTCACGCTTCGCACTGAATTGGACAAAGTTTGCGGCCATTGGGCATGTAAATACGCCCTAAACACCTAATAAAATGACAATTTTTATAACGGGACAGCATTGTTGCGGATCACGCGACAAGGGCCGCGCAGCGTTACTTGCGCGTCCGTTTGACCTTGCGCGCGGTCTTGGCAGCCTTTTTCCGGGCTGATCCCATCTTGCGGCGTGGCGGTTTGCCACGCCCACGGTTGGGGCCGCGCGGCATCACACGCTCATCCAATGTCAGCAATTCCACGATCAAACCGCCCGTCACCGGTGCAGCCTCAACCAGTTTGACGGTGACCCGTTGGCCCAGCCCGATGATGGTGCCCGTATCCGACCCCATCAGGGTCTGGCTGTCAGCGTCATAATGGAAATATTCGCGCCCCAGCGTTCGGATGGGAATCATCCCGTCTGCGCCGGTTTCATCCAAGCGCACAAAAACACCGAATTTCGCGATCCCGCTGATCCGGCCGCCCCGTTCCGTCCCAACCCTGTCGGAAAGGAAAGCCGCCAGATAACGGTCTGTCGTGTCACGTTCGGCCATCATTGATCGACGTTCCGTATCGCTGATCTGTTTGCCAGTCGCGGCAAGATGTTCGACATCCCAAGGGCTAAGCCCATCATCCCCCCAGCTATGTGCCGCGATCAGCGCCCGATGCACGATCAGGTCGGCATAGCGACGGATGGGCGAGGTGAAATGCGCGTAAGCCCGTAAGGCCAGCCCGAAATGGCCGAAATTGTCGGGGCTGTAATAGGCCTGCGTCATGGATCGCAACGTGGCCATGTTGATCAATTCGTCGTTTTCGGTGTCTGCGGCCCCGGTCAACAGCCGGTTCAGATGGGCCGTTTTCAGGACCTGCCCCTTTGCCAGAACAAGGCCAGAGGCTTGTGCAACCTCGCGCAGGGCTTCCAGTTTTTCGGGGCTTGGTTCCTCATGCACGCGAAACAGCAAGGGGGATTTGCGACCGATCAGGGTTTCGGCAGCCGCCACATTGGCCAGAACCATGAATTCCTCGATCAGGCGGTGGGCATCCAGCCGTTCCTTTTGATTGACGGATTTGACCTTGCCATCATCATCCAGAACGATCTGCCGCTCTGGCAGGTCCAACTCCAACGGTTCACGACGGGCACGCGCCTTCATCAGCGCAGCGAAGGCGGCATAAAGCGGGGTGATGATGTCATCCATCATCGGCGCAACCTTATCATTTGGTTGCCCTTCAACTGCCGCTTGCACCTCTTCATAATTCAGCGAGGCTGCTGATTTCATCAGGCCACGGTGAAAGCTGTGGTCGATCTTATTGCCTTGGACGTCAATGCGCATCGACACAGCGATACAGGCCCGTTCGACCCCTTCATGCAAAGAACACAGATCGCCGGACAGCCTGTCCGGCAGCATCGGGACAACCCGATCCGGGAAATAGGTGGAATTGCCACGCTTGCGCGCTTCGCGGTCGAGCTCCGAATTGGGCGTGACGTAATGGGCCACATCGGCAATGGCGACCCAGATGATGAACCCATCCTTGTTCTTGGGGTTTGGGTCAGCTTCGACATAGCAGGCGTCGTCATGATCACGGGCATCCCAGGGATCGATGGTGATCAGGGGCATGTCGCGCAAATCGGTGCGCCCGGCCAGCTCTGCCGGTTTGGCTGCATCGGCCTCTGCAATCACCGGATCGGGGAAGTGGTCAGGGATGCCGTGCTGGTGGATCGCAATAAGGGACACCGCGCGCGGCTCTGACGGGTCACCAAGCCGGGCAACAATGCGCGCCTTGGGCAGGCCAAGGCGGCTTTTGGGGCCAGATTGTTCAGCCTCAACCAACTCGCCATCCTTCGCACCACCCGTCGCACCGGCAGCGACCGTCCATTGCCGGTCGCTGCCTTTGTCGATGGGCAAGACGCGTCCACCGTCGGACCCGGCGCGAAACACGCCCAGGATACGCTGCGGATTTGTGCCAATCCGGCGGATCATGCGGGCGGTGTGGCTGTGGGTTTCGGTGGCATCCACCGTCAGACGGCCAAGGATCCGGTCGCCCGCACCCAAAGCCGGGTCCGAGGATCGCAGCATCATCAGGATGACGGGCACAGGCCCTTTGCCCTTCCATTCCAGCGGGCGCGCAAACAGATCGCCATCTGCATCAGCCCCCGTGATTTCCAGCACTGCCACGGGGGGCAATTCTTCGGCATCGCGGTAGCTGTTGCGACGCTTGGCGAGCTTGCCCTCGTCCTGCAGCTCCTTCAGTAGACGCTTGAGGTCGATCCGTGCGGCACCTTTGATGCCAAAGGCTTTGGCGATGTCACGTTTGGCCGTTTTGGTGGGGTTGTCGGATATCCATGACAGGATGTCAGACTTGGAAGGAATACTGTTCATGCCCCCGCCTAGCACGCCCTGTCGGGCCAGCCAATTCCTGGTACAGGAATTGAGAAAAATCCTTGCAAGGATTTTGTCCAGACTTTTTCAAAAAAGTCTGGGTGCGCCGCAATGGTCAGGCGAAATAATCAGTGAGAATACGCTTGTAGATTGCCTTGAGCTGACCAATCTGTTCAACCGACACACATTCATCCACCTGATGCATCGTCTTGCCAACAAGGCCGAATTCAACCACCGGGCAATGATCCTTCACAAAACGGGCATCAGACGTACCGCCAGAGGTGGACATCACGGGTGTTACACTGGTTTCGGCGGCCACAGCAGCAGATACCAAATCGGACAAATCACCCGGCGGAGTCAGAAAGCTTTCGCCCGAAACCTTCACTTTGATATCAACATCAACGTCAAATGCATCGGTCACGTGACCAGCCTCCTCGCCCATCCAATCAACGATTGCCTGGCTGGAATGAGCGTCGTTAAACCGGACGTTGACTGCGGCGGTGCATTGGGCCGGGATCACATTGGTGGCCGGGTTGCCGGTATCGATGGTTACCACTGCAAGGGTTGAAGGATCAAAATGCGCCGTCCCTTCGTCCAGCACATGTGACGACAACCGATCCACAAGCCGCGCAAGGGCCGGGATCGGGTTTTTCGCCCGGTGCGGATAGGCGGAATGGCCTTGCACCCCGCGCACTGTGAACCAGGCGGTCAGCGACCCGCGCCGCCCGATTTTCATTGCCTCGCCCATGACATCGGGGCAGGTCGGCTCCCCGACCAGGCAAACGCTCATCGCCTCGCCCTGCGCTTGCATCCAGTCCAGCAGCGCGGTTGTACCATGCAATGCTTCGCCTTCCTCATCACCAGTAATCGCCAGCACGACCGCCCCATCAGGGGGTGTTTCGGTCACAAAATCAATTGCGGCGGCAGCAAAGGCCGCAACGCCAGATTTCATATCGGTGGACCCGCGACCATAAAGATAGCCGTCTTTGATCGCTGCCCCGAAAGGAAAGACCGACCAGTCACTTTCATTGCCCACCGGAACGACATCGGTGTGACCGTTGAACCCAAAGGTGCGGTTGGCCCCCTTGCGCCCCCAACGGGCATATAAGTTCGGAACACCCCCGCGATCAACACGTGTGCAATCAAAACCGCCGTCCGACAGCAGTTTTTCCAAAAGCACAAGCGCGCCCCCTTCGGCCGGTGTCACGGACGGGCAACGCACCAGATCAGCAGTCAGGGCGACGGGATCAACAGGTGTCATGAAAGGCTCCTTTCAGGGCGTGGCTACCCGGATGGGGGCGTGGATGCAAATCTGTCAGCTGGCCTGCGGCACGTGATGTTCCAGATAAACCAAATATGGGTCCAGCGCGGGATCATTGAAATTCTCTGCATAGCGCGGAATGCGCTTGAAACCGTAACGCTCATACATCGTCAGCATCGGTGTGTTACCCTTGATCGTATCGGCGTAAAGCACCTTGCAACCCATCTGGCGGGCCTCTGCCATGCGCGTCTCAAACAGCTGGCGGCCAAGCCCCAAACCCTGCGCTTCAGGCTTAACAAACATGCGCTTCAACTCTGCGGCATCATTGCGAACCATACGGATCATACCGCAGCCCATTAGTGTGCCATCCTCGGCTGTGGCTAATAACAATCTGTTTCGAGGCGGGAGCAGTTCATCTGCATGGGCCATGGTTTCGGCGGCCAATCCTTTTGGTGACAGCTGGGGGCCACCGATTTCAGTCAATTTGTCCGCCATAATCGTGTAATACTGGCAAAGCAGCGCTTCAAATGCGTCTGGGTCGGGGATGTCTGCCGCAAATGAAAGCGTAATGTTCATAGCGAAACGGTCCCGCGCGCGATACGCCAGAAATTTCCAAATTTCTGACCAAAATCCTTGGAAGAATTTTGCAGGTCGCGTGAAATTTCAGTCTTTTTCATCAAAAAACGGGGTCATCTGGGCAACAATTACGCTGTTTTCATCAAGCGCCCGCTGCATCAGCGTCTTTTCATCGTCCGAGATGTCATGCCCTTCAGCAAGCCGTTCATCCAACGTGCCGTAACCTGACACATCCAGCGGCGCCAGATCAGCCTGTTTGAGGATGGCGACCGTTTCGCGTACGGCTTCCGCCTCGTCCACGCCACTGGCATAGCACATCAGCGCGCCGCCTGTGGCCCCTTCAGGCAGCCCGTCACCTTTGTTTCGGCCAACCTCAACCAGCAGGGTATAGACTTTTTGCCTGGATTTCTTTTCTGCCATTGCCTGCGTCATTCCCTATCTTCCCAACGGGATCGAACTGCCCAGATTGTCGAGACGATAATCACGATTTGCAACGGGGCATAGATCACGGCCATCAGAAACAGCACCAGCCAGAACAATGAAAGCTGCATCAGGTAGATGAAGGTCAGTGCCGGGTTCCAAAGGGCGGCAAGCAGCAGCGCGATGATCAGCACGTCAGCGGCCACTGGCAGCCATGCTGCCTTGAACGACGGGCGTTCGCCCGCCGCAATACGCTTGCGCGCCAGTGTCCGGCTGATGATCACCTAGTCGCGCAGCAATTCGTTGATGCCAGTCTTGGAACGGGTCCGTTCGTCCACCCGTTTCACGATCACGGCACAGTAAAGGCTGACATTGTTCTTTGACGGCATGGAGCCTGCGACCACCACCGAATAGGGCGGCACTTCGCCATACATGACCTCACCGGTTTCGCGGTCCACGATCTTGGTTGACTGGCCGATGAAGACGCCCATGCCAAGGACGGAACCTTCACGAACGATACAGCCCTCAACCACTTCTGACCGCGCGCCAATAAAGCAGTTATCCTCGATAATCGTCGGGCCTGCCTGCATCGGTTCCAACACGCCGCCGATACCAACACCGCCGGACAGATGCACGTTCTTGCCGATCTGCGCGCAGGACCCGACCGTGGCCCATGTATCGACCATCGTGCCTTCATCCACATAGACACCAAGGTTCACAAAAGATGGCATCAGCACAACACCGGGCGCGATAAAGGCGGATTTGCGGACCACGCAGTTGGGCACAGCGCGGAACCCGGCGGCCTTCCATTGGTTGTCGCCCCAGCCTTTGAACTTGCTGTCGACCTTGTCCCACCAGCCGCCAGCCTGCGGGCCGCCATCCTGCTGTTCCATATCCTTGATCCGAAAGCCCAACAGCACGGCCTTTTTGGCCCATTGGTTCACATGCCAAGATCCATCATCCCGCTTTTCAGCAACGCGCAACTTGCCACCATCAAGGGCGTTCAATGTATCCTCAATCGCCTCGCGGGTCTCGCCGGTGGTTGCGGGGGTAATCGTATCGCGGGCATCCCACGCGGCTTCGATGGCGGTCTCTAGGGCAGCATTGGACATATTGGTCTCCCATCCATGATTTGGGGGTATCTAGCCCGGCTCACCTGATCAATCAACGGCGTGCTGTGGCGTATTTCAATTGCATCTGGCGCGCGCGCAGGCAACGCTGGGAACAAATAACACAGGATATCCGTATGCAAGACAACCGACATCATCCGTTTCGCGACAGCCATCAGGACCGCGAGGCCGCGACGCATATCCCCGACACGCCGCAGACCCGGGCGCCATCTTATGCGCTTGCCTTTGCGGATGAGGATTTCATGTGTCGCCCCGAGCTGCGGCCCGTGCGGTTACAACTGGAATTGCTGAAGCCTGAAATGCTGATGAACGAAGCGGGGATCAATTCAACCATCGTGCTGTTTGGGGGCGCGCGGATCCCGGCACCGGCGAACAAGGACAGCGCGCGGACACAGACGCTTGCGGATTTGTCGAAATACTATGATGAGGCGCGGCGCTTTTCTCAGATGATGACGGAACGGTCGCTGAAATCCGGCGGAACCGAGGATGTGATCGTCACCGGTGGCGGGCCGGGTGTGATGGAGGCGGGCAATCGCGGCGCGCTGGATGCGGGCGGGCAATCCATCGGGCTGAACATTGTGCTGCCTCATGAACAGGCGCCAAATGAATATGTGACGCCTGATCTGTGCTTCAATTTCCACTATTTTGCGATCCGCAAGATGCATTTCCTGATGCGTGCCTCGGCGGTTTGCGTGTTTCCGGGCGGGTTCGGGACGTTGGATGAGATGTTCGAGGCGCTGACGCTGATCCAGACCGGGCGCATGGCGCAGGTGCCATTCCTGCTATTTGGACAATCCTTCTGGGAAAAAATCATCAATTGGAATGCGCTGTCTGATGCGGGCACAATCTCTGCCGAGGATCTGAAACTGTTCCGCTTTGTCGAAACGGCGGAGGAGGCGGTGGAAGCTTTGGATAACTGGGATGGTAAAGGCGAAAAACGCGGGTTGATCCCGGGGCGCTGACCCTAGGCTGGTCCGGCAGTCGGAATTTCCAAAAACTGCATCGGTGATAATTCCGGCTGTTTGATGGCCTGAATCGCCGCCTTGGCCAGAAATTCGCCCGCTGATCCAACCTCTTCTGCGATGGTCAGAATATCCTTGCAGACGATTTTTAGAACCGGTGATGCCTCTTTGGCGAAGATATCCATTTCCTTGCCAACAGTAACACCGCGGCTTTCTGCCGTTGCAAAGGCGGCCAATGCCGATGCCGCCGATGCGGTGACAATCGCATCTGTATCGGGATGGGTGGCCAGATGGGCGGCGATTCCCTCTGCCACATCGGGGGTCTGGTCGTCGCTGGTCACACATTCAAGGATGGACAGTGACAGACCAGTTGCAGCGGCCCGTTCGCGCAAGCCAGACACCAAATGCAATGCATAGCTTTGGCGCAGCGGCGGGGCGATAACTGCCACATGTTTGCGGCCACGCGCATGCAACATATCGATCGCCAACCGCCCATATGTTTCGTTGTCGAAATCATAATATGGGTGCTGGTCCGACCAGTTGCTGCGGCCATGGGTGGCGAAGGGAAAGTTGCGCTCCATCAGGTAGGCGATGCGCGCATCCTCGGGTTCGATCTGGTTCAGAATAACCGCATCCGCCGAACCCGTTTCATAGATATAGCGGATCGGTTTCATGATATCGGCACTTGGGGAATAGGGCATGACATTCAGGTGGAAACTTGTGCCCTCAAAACCGCCTGCCACCGATGAAATCAGACGGGCCGTGTGGTTGTCATGTTCGGTTGACATCACCAGGCTGATGACGTTGGTGCGACCCGTGCGCAGGCGGACACCAGCGCGATTGGGCACATAGCCGATTTCATCCGCGATCTTGCGAATCAGCTTTTTCGTGTCGTTGCCGATATCAGGCGCATCGTTCAAAGCCCGCGAAACAGTCGGAACGGCAAGACCGCTGATCTTTGAAATCGTCTTGAGTGTTGGTTTTTGTTTCCGGCCCAATGTCGGAGCCCCTTGCGAAGGGTCTTTTTCGTCGTCCGACATGTGAATTTCCCCTCAATCCACGCCCTGCAAGTAGCAGTTTCGTGCAGCGCGTGCCGTACTGCCGAGGCAAAAGCATAACGCTCGCAATGGTTTGGGCGCGACCTCATCTGTTTCATTCATATTGTCTTAATAATTCTTGCGAGGTCAATCTAAATCGTTATAGGCTCATCTACAACGATTTAGAACCAGGGAGGAGATAATCGTGAAACTCACAACAAAACTGCTGGCGGCAACGGCAATGGTCGCTGCATCGTCAGTATCGGCCGTTGAACTGGAAGTGACGCATTGGTGGACATCCGGCGGTGAAGCCGCAGCCGTGTCAGAGTTTGCAAAAGCATTCGACGCGACAGAACATACATGGCTGGACGGCGCGATTGCCGGTTCCGGCGGTACGGCGCGTCCGATCATCATTTCCCGTATCCTTGGCGGCGACCCGATGCACGCCACCCAGCTGAACCACGGCCGTCAAGCAGAAGAGCTGGTCGAAGCCGGTCTGATGCTGGATCTGACAGACGTAGCTGAAGCCGGCGGCTGGGCAGATGTTGTGAACCCAAGCCGTCTGTTGGACGGCTGCACATTGGACGGCAAGATTTACTGTGTGCCTGTGAATATTCATTCGCCTCAGTGGCTGTGGCTGTCACATGACGCATTCGAAAAGGCTGGCGTTGATGTGCCTGCGGATTGGTTCGCATTTGTCGAGGCCGCACCTGCGCTGCGTGACGCTGACGTGATCCCGCTCGCCATGGGTCAGCAAGCCTGGCAGACAAGCCTTGCCTTTGGTGCGATCATGGTCGCCGTTGGCGGGACAGAACTGTATATCGACGTTCTGACAAACAAGAACGCCGAAGCTGCTGCAAGCGAAGACATGACGAAGGTTTTTCAGGCTTACGCTGACGCGCGGTCCTTGTCCGACGGATCCAATGTTCAGGACTGGAACCAAGCCACAAACCTTGTGATTACGGGTATGGCCGGTGGTCAGATTCACGGTGACTGGGCGCAGGGCGAATTCCAGGTTGCCGGACAGGTTGCGGGCGAAGACTACACCTGTCTGCCAGGTCTGGGCGTGAACGAAATCATCGCAACTGGCGGTGACGCGTTTTACTTCCCAAAGCAGGACGATCCAGAGATCGAGGCGGCCCAGAAAGAGCTTGCTGCGCTGATGATCAGCCCCGAAGTCCAGGTTGCCTTCAACCTCAAAAAGGGTTCGCTGCCGATCCGTGGTGACGTGGATCTGTCCGCCGCCAATGACTGCATGAAAAAAGGGCTTGAGATCCTTGCAGCTGGCAATGTGCTGCCAGATGGGGTGAACGCCTATTCCGCTGACACCGCTGGTCAGCTGGAAGACCTGATGGTTGAGTTCTGGAACGATACCAGCATCACCGTCGAAGATGCGCAGGCGCGTTACGTCGGCATCATCGAAAGCGCTGACTAAGCGATCTTTTCGGTGGGGCCCGTAGCATATGCTGCGGGCCTCGCTTTTGCACCTATAGAAAACGGCAGTTCCAAGCACCTCAAACGGGCGGGGTGTTTTGACCCACCTGATAGCAACGACGGGGGACAACATGGCGGTGACAGACACCGGGCAGACAAAGGTCAGGGCGAAACGGCCCTCTCGCCTGTTCAAAAATATGGCGGCAAAGATCGCAGCGATCCCGATGATATTCACGGCGCTGGTCGTGTTCGTCGGATGCACGCTTTGGACGATCTACCATTCGTTCACCCGGTCACGTCTGTTGCCAGCCCCGGACAAGTGGGTTGGTCTGGACAATTATGAACGGTTGTGGGGCGAAAATCGCTGGCTGATTTCTATTGAGAACCTTGCCATCTATGGCCTGTGCTCTCTGGTTCTATCTCTGACCATCGGCTTTGTCCTCGCGGCGCTGCTGGACCGCAAGATCAGGTTCGAAAACACCATCCGCACCATTATCCTATACCCCTTTGCATTATCATTCGTCGTAACCGGTCTGGCGTGGCAGTGGATACTGAACCCTGAACTGGGTCTGCAAAACACGGTGCGCAACATCGGTTGGGAAAGCTTTACCTTTGATCCGCTCAACAACGCCGATATTGTGATTTACGGCGTTCTGATTGCGGGCATTTGGCAAGGATCAGGCTTTGTCATGGTGCTGCTGCTTGCCGGGATGCGCGGCATTGACGAGGATGTCTGGAAAGCGTCCCGTGTCGAAGGCATCCCCGCCTGGAAAACTTATATCTTCATTGTCATCCCGATGATGCGGCCTGTGTTTGTTACCGCATTGGTGATCATTTCGGCGGGGATCATCAAGGTTTACGATCTTGTCGTGGCCCAAACCAGCGGGGGACCGGGCATCGCATCCGAGGTGCCTGCAAAATACGTCATCGAAAAGATGTTTCAGGCGCAGAACCTCGGGCTTGGCTTTGCCGCCTCGACCATGATGCTGCTCAGCGTTCTGGTGGTGTTGATCCCATGGGCCTACCTTGAATTCGGAGGCAAGAAAAATGGTTGATGCAACTGTAAATGCGCTGTCGGGCCCACGCGGTCCAAAACCTAAAAAGGCACTGTCATCCACCAATATCATCATCTACGGCACGCTTTTCGTGGTCTGCATGTACTACCTTCTGCCGCTTTATGTGATGATCGTCACGTCACTGAAAGGCATGCCAGAAGTCCGGCTTGGCAACATCTTTGGGCCACCTGTCGAAGTCACGTTCCAACCTTGGGTCAAAGCCTGGTCAGAGGCCTGCACCGGCATCAATTGCGAGGGGCTTTCGCGGGGTTTCTGGAACTCTGTCTGGATCCTTGTGCCATCCGTGATCATTTCAATCGCGATCGCATCGGTCAGCGGTTACGCCCTTGCCAATTGGCGCTTCAAAGGGTCGGAGGTGTTTTTCACCATCCTGATCTTTGGGGCGTTCATCCCCTATCAGGTGATGATCTATCCCATCGTGATCCTCCTGCGCGAAAGCGGCGAAGGGATAACGGCGGTGCTAAAGGCGTTCAATCCGATGCTTGAGGCGATGGGATTTGAAGGGTTCAAAACCTTCCGCCTGATGGGCAGCCTGTCAGGACTGGTGATCGTCCACACGATTTTCGGCATGCCGATCCTGACGCTGTTGTTCCGTAACTATTTCACCTCCGTCCCGGAAGAGCTGTTCAAGGCCGCCCGTGTCGATGGTGCCGGTTTCTGGGGCATCTATTTCCGGATCATGCTGCCCATGTCGCTGCCGATTTTCGTTGTCGCGATGATCTTGCAGATCACGGGGATCTGGAACGATTTCCTGTTCGGGGTGATCTACACCAAGCCCGAAACATATCCGATGACGGTGCAGCTTAATAACATCGTCAACTCGGTCCAGGGCGTGAAGGAATACAACGTCAACATGGCCGCCACCCTTCTTACCGGGCTTGTCCCACTCGTCATTTACTTCGCATCGGGGAAACTTTTCGTCCGGGGCATCGCAGCAGGAGCCGTCAAAGGATGACATATTCGGTTGAAATCAAACAACTCGACCTCGCATTTGGGGCGGTAAAGGTCTTGCAAGGGCTGGACCTGAATGTAAGCGAGGGCGAATTTCTTGTCCTGCTGGGGTCATCGGGCTGCGGAAAATCCACCCTGCTAAACTGTATTGCGGGCCTGTTGGAGATCACGGACGGCCAGATATTCATCAAGGGTGAAAACGTCACCTGGGCCGAACCTTCTGAGCGTGGGATCGGCATGGTGTTCCAGTCCTATGCGCTGTACCCGCAGATGACCGTAAAGGGGAACCTTTCCTTTGGTCTGAAGAACGCGAAAATCCCGAAAAACGAGATTGAAAAGCGGGTCGCGCGGGCCGCTGAAATCCTACAAATCGGGCCACTGCTGGACCGGAAGCCAGGTGCGTTGTCCGGCGGGCAACGCCAGCGTGTCGCCATCGGGCGGGCGCTGGTGCGGGACGTGGATGTGTTTCTTTTCGATGAACCGCTGTCCAATCTTGACGCAAAACTGCGGGTCGATCTGCGGGTCGAACTCAAGCGGCTGCATAATCAGCTGCAAAATACGATGATCTATGTGACCCATGATCAGGTCGAAGCGATGACACTTGCCGACCGGATCGCAGTGATGAAGGGCGGGGCGATCATGCAGCTCGGCTCACCGGATGAGATTTATAACAAGCCGCGCAACCTTTATGTCGCTGACTTCATCGGCTCACCCTCGATGAACTTTATCGAAGGGCACTTGGAGGGTGGCCGTTTCAAGGTGGATGATATGGTCATGCCCATGGACGGCTATGCGTTTGCGGCGCCACAGACCGCCGACCGCCCCGCAACCATTGGTATTCGACCCGAACATGTGGTTACCGGCGAACTCGTCCCCAATGCACCTTTGCAGTTTGCCGTCGATGTTGATCTGGTTGAACCGATGGGGTCAGACACACTGGTCTATGCCAAGCTGGGCCAGCATCCGTTCCGCATTCGGATGGATGGGCAGGCCAGCGTTAAGGTTGGCGAGACGATTTCAATCGGGGTGGACCCGTCGCGCGCATCCTTGTTCGACACCGCGACCGAGGACCGCCTGTGACGGATCAATGGGCCATATCACGCAACTTTACGTTGACAGACGCCGGTATGGACCTGATCCTACGAGGTAGAGATACCGATTTCACCACCAAGGTGAATAACCGGATTGTTCTGCGTGGCAGATGCGCGTGCAGGACTGACCGCGTGTCGCTCACGGGCACAGCGCGGGTGGGAAATAACACCGACAGCGCGGCGTTTCACTCCGCCATCGCTGCTGGTGCCGCCAAGCAGGAGACCCACCCGTTCCCGCGCCCCATTCCCAACCCAGATTTCGCGCCGCGCTGTCAGCGTTGCGTCACGCATATCTAACATTGCGAAGGACAGATCATGCCTCAGATTGCTTACCAACTTTATTGTTCGCGGAACTTTCCGCCGCTGGATGATACGCTCCAGATGCTTGCGAAGGCGGGATACAGCCATGTCGAAGGCTATGGCGGCTTGTTTGATGATCTGGACGGTCTGCGCGCCGGGCTGGATGCCGCAGGCCTGCAGATGACAAGCAGCCATTTTGGGCTGGATATGGTTGAGGATGATCTGCCCGGAACGCTGAACATCATCAAGACGCTGGGAATAAAAAAGGTCTTTATCCCCTATCTGGACGCCGATCAAAGGCCGACGGATGCGGCTGGCTGGACGGCATTTGGCGAAAGGCTGGCGCAGGCGGGGCGCCCGCTGAATGATGCAGGTGTTGCGTTTGGTTGGCATAATCACGACTTCGAATTTGTCGCAACAGACAATGGTGAGCTGCCGATTGACCTTATCGCAGGCGCGTCCGATGACCTCGCGCTGGAACTCGATCTGGGTTGGGTCCGGGTCGCCGGGCTGGACCCTGTTGATTGGATCAACAAATACGCAGGCCGCCTTAGTGCTGTGCATATCAAGGATATCGCGCCAGATGGGACTTGCACGGACGAAGACGGCTGGGCGGATGTTGGTCATGGGATCATGAAATGGCCCGCTATTCACGCCGCATTGCAGGCGGCGCAGTGTACCCATTACGTGATCGAACATGACAACCCCAATGATGATACCCGATTTGCGATCCGCAGCCTTGCCGCTGTTCAAAACTTCTAAGGAAAACACATGACACAACTTGGCGTTGGCATCATCGGATGCGGCAATATCTCGACCGCCTATTGCAGGCTGGCCCCGATGTTCAAATCACTGTCGGTCAAGGCCGTGGCGGATATCAACATGGATGCGGCACGGGCGCGGGCGGCAGAATTTGGTTTGCGGGCGGACACCGTGAATGATCTGCTAAAGGCGGATGACATTGACGTGGTTGTTAACCTGACGGTCCCGGCGGTGCATTTCGCCGTTACCAAACGCATTCTGGAGGCCGGTAAACACGCCTATTCCGAAAAACCACTGGTCCTGACATTGGCCGAGGCTGAAACCCTGCGCGAACTGGCCGCATCGAAAAACCTGTCCATTGGGTCGGCGCCTGACACCTTCCTGGGTGGGGCGCACCAGCAGGCCCGTGCGGCCATTGATGCGGGTGATGTGGGCAAGATCATTGGCGGCACATGCCATGTCATGGGGCATGGAATGGAAAGCTGGCACCCCAACCCGGATTTCTTCTACCAGCCAGGCGCAGGCCCAATTCTGGATATTGGTCCATATTATGTGACGAACCTGTTGCAGTTGATCGGACCGGTGAAATCCGTCGCGGCTTTGGCAAGCACGACCTTCCCCGAACGGGTCATCGGAAATGGTGACCGGGAGGGTGAAAAAGTACCGGTTGATACCCCGACCAACATCCACGCATTGCTGGAATTTGCAAACGGGGCCACCGTGACGCTGGGGGCCAGTTGGGACGTCTGGGCCAATCGGCATGCGAATATGGAACTTTACGGCGAAGACGCATCGCTATTCGTGCCGGACCCGAATTTTTTTGGTGGTGAGGTCGAAATTGGCGGTCAGGATCAACAGATCACTTCACTGCCTGCATGGGATCACCCGTTTGGGATCGTCAATGAAGGCGAACAAGCCAATTATCGTTGTGCGGGTCTGGCTGATATGGCGGCTGCAATTGCCGAGGGGCGACCGCATCGTTGCAGCATCGATCTGGCGGTCCATGCGGTTGATGTGATGACAAGCATCCTGAAATCGGGCGAGGAGAAGCGGTTTATCGAGTTATCCACGACATGTGACCGACCAGCGGCACTGTCACCCGAAGAGGCGCGGGCGCTGCTGGCTTAACCAAGGCTAAGTGGCGCGGCCGGGTAAGGCAACGTTACCCAACCATGCGCAGTTTTGGCCCTGTATTTGCGATCGGCTCCCCGAATTGGCGCATCAATCGGGCGTGCCGATGGCCCAGATCAGCGGCGCTGCAAATATGCGTGCCGTTCAGGTCATGCAAACTCAGCCCACCGCCACGGCGCACAAACTGATACCCTTTGCGTCGGACCCGTCGCTGCAAATCCTGCCAGTTCACAGCGTCGCGCACATCTTCGTCCAAATGTTGGCGCAACGGTGCCAGCGTTTTGTCCAATCGCAAACCGCGCGCATGTTTTCGACGGCGCAGGTCATTGTGCAGCGCCTCGCGCACAAGATCGCCAATCGTCATTTCATCACGCCCACCAAGATGTTGCAAAGCGTCAGCTAATTCGGGGGTCAGACCCAGCACTATTTGTTTCATGACGCCATATCAGAGGCTTAAGGTGAAGAAATTGTTAAAGTCCAGCATCTGCCGCGATTTCTGCGCGGCTTTTTCTGGCGCGTTCAGTTGCGGACTTCAACTGACCACATGCGGCCATGATGTCTTCGCCACGGGGCTTGCGAACGGGTGACGCATATCCTGCGTTATAAATGATGTCAGCAAAGGCGCGGATACGGTTATTGGATGATCGTTTATAGGGGGCGCCGGGCCATTCGTTGAACGGGATCAGGTTGATCTTTGCGGGGATACCATCGATCAGCTTGATCAGGCGGCGGGCGTCATTATCGCTGTCGTTGATCCCGTCCAGCATCACGTATTCAAATGTGATTCGTTCGGAATTGGACACTTTGGGATAGACACGCAGCGCATCCAGAAGCGTTTCAATATTCCAGCGCTTGTTGATCGGCACCAGCCGATCGCGAACCTCATCAGTGGTGGCGTGGAATGAAACCGCCAGCTGACAACCGATTTCCTCTGCCGTGCGCGCAATTTCGGGGACCACACCGGATGTGGACAGCGTGATGCGACGGCGAGACAGCTGAATGCCATGCGGGTCCATCGCGATTTTCATCGCGTCGCGCACGCTTTCAAAATTATAAAGCGGCTCACCCATGCCCATCAGCACGATGTTCGACAAAAGGCGGTTTTGCTTGGTGGGTGCGCCCGGCTCTGGCCATTCGTCCAGATCGTCACGGGCCAGCATGACCTGCCCGATAATCTCGGCCGCAGTCAGATTGCGGACCAGTTTCTGGGTGCCGGTATGGCAGAATGAACAGGTTAGCGTGCAACCAACCTGACTGGAAATGCACAAGGTGCCGCGATCAGTTTCGGGGATATACACCACCTCGACCTCGTGTCCGCCTGCAATGCGGCACAGATATTTGCGGGTGCCATCTTCGGATATCTGGCGGGTGACGACCTCGGGCACGGCAATGACAAATGTTTCGGCCAACATGGCGCGATAATCCTTGGCCAGATTGGTCATCTGGGCAAAGTCACGCACGCCCCAATGATAGATCCATTGCCAGATCTGGCTCGCCCGCATCTTGGCCTGCTTTTCAGACGTGCCTGCCGCAATCAAAGCGTCACGCAATTGGTCGCGCGACAAGCCAATAAGGTTCTGTGGACCATCCGGCAGCTTGCGCGGAATGGTCATCACGTCCTGTGTAATCGGGGCCTTGGCGTCCATCGGGATACTCTTTTATGCGGGGTCAAGCTGGGCATATAAGAGAAAGGGCCGGTTTTCACAAGAAAACCGGCCCTATTTGTATAAGAATAAGTTGGGTTAGCCCGCGCAGCGCTTTGCGGCCTCTTCAACAGCAGCGGTAAAGCCCAACAGGCTGAACGTATCCTCAGTACGGGTGCCACGGCCAGAGCGGCCAACAGCCACTGCGCTTGCACCACGCTTCATCGCGGCCACGAATTTTGCGTCATCTTCAGGAGTGGCAGGCCAGGCTGTTTCACCTTCGGTGAACATCTGGAACTTCGTATCGCCCACCGTCAGCTCAACAGTGGAACCACTGGCGAAAGGATAACCGCCAGCAAACATCACCTGACCGGTGACATTTTCGGCGGGACGGTAAAAGACGATCAGGCGGATATCACCACGGCGGACGGTCACAGCCGCCCCGTCGCGGCTGTTCACCGTTTCCTTCGGCGCGGATACGGCCCAGCATTCATTGGGGTCGCTTTCGACAAAAACGCTCCAGTCGGTGTTTGCGGCGACCCGGCTGTCACTCACCTCTTGCGCCGCACCCGTGCTTGCCCAGACCAGTAAACCTGTCACGCCAATTGCGCGAAAAATATTTGAAATCATGTCACAGCCTCCAAGCTGTCCTTGCCTCTGGATGTCCCTGTTTGCGTCACGGCGCATCTGACGTACACCTTTTCGACTGGCAGGAACTGTTTCAACTCGATAGCCATAAGCGTAGCAAAAAACCGCCAGCGGGGGAAAGCCCCAAACGCGACGACAGCTACGCAGACGACATATACAACCCAAAAAGGCGAAAAAATGGCAAATCCCGTTGATCTGGTTGAAGTTTTGCGTGGTGATCTGTTGGAGTCGGTCCATCAGGGACATGCCGTCGTCTGTGATGACTTGGGCCAGATCGTTGATGCATGGGGTGATCCGACTGCAACGATCTATCCCCGCTCGTCCTGCAAAATGGTGCAGGCACTGCCCTTGCTGGAAAGCGGGGCGGGCGCGCATCTGACCGATGAACAGCTCGCATTGGCTTGCGCGTCGCATAACGGGGCGGCAATCCATACGGACCGGGTGCAGGCTTGGCTGAATGACCTTGACCTGACGGATGACGCCTTTCGCTGTGGTCCACAGATGCCCGCTGACAAGGATGCGCGATATGGTTTGATCCGGGCCCATGAAAAACCCTGCCAGATCCACAATAACTGCTCGGGCAAACATGCAGGATTTCTGACGCTGACCAAACATCTGCGCGCCGGGCCAGATTACGAACTGATCGACCATCCGGTGCAACAGGCCTGCAAAGCCGCGTTTGAGGAGGTTACGCAGGAAACCAGCCCGATGTTCGGGATCGATGGCTGCTCTGCCCCCAACCACGCTTGCACGGTGCATGGGTTGGCGCGGGCGATGGCGTTCTTTGCCAGCGCGGATGACCGGGCGGATACGCGCAGTCAGGCTGCAGCCCGGTTAACAACGGCCATGGCGACCTATCCAGAACTGGTGGCTGGTGAAACCCGCGCCTGCACTGACCTGATGCGCGCGATGGACCACAAGGTTGCCGTCAAAACCGGGGCGGAGGGCGTGTTCATCGCCATCATCCCCGAAAAACGGCTGGGCGTTGCCCTGAAGATCGCCGACGGGGCCACAAGGGCAAGTGAGGCTGCCATCGCTGCGATATTGGTCAAGCTGGGCGTCCTGAACCCAGAACATCCTGCGGCCAAGGCGCGTATGGCACCGCCCGTGCAAAACTGGCGCAAAACAGTGACCGGGCATATCCAACCGGCCAAGGCCTTGCTATAACCGATGTCCGACATCCGCGATCAGTATGAAGCCTACCCATACCCCGCCCGCGATCCGGCGGATGAGGCAAAGCGGCTGATCACCGGATCTCCTTCATTCCCGGTTGAGATGGATCATTGCCTTTGGGCGGGTCAAAGGGACTGGTCGCAGGAATTGCGGGTGCTTGTTGCGGGCGGCGGGACGGGCGACGGGCTGGTGCAATTGGCGCAACGGCTAAAGGACGCAGACAGGCCTTATCAAATCACCTATCTTGATCTGTCCACCGCATCGCGCAAAATCGCAGAGGCGCGGGTGGCGGCACGCCAGCTGGACAATATCCGCTTTGTGACCGGGTCGTTGCTGGATGCCCCCACCTTAGGCGCTTTTGACTATATCGACTGCTGTGGGGTGCTGCATCACCTGCCCGACCCGGAGGCGGGGTTGAAGGCGCTTCGCGCGGCAATGGCCCCCAATGGCGGTTTGGGGTTCATGGTCTATGCGCCTTATGGGCGGACCGGTGTCTATCCTTTGCAGGCCGCATTCAACCGGCTTTACGACCATCTGCCACCAAAGTCGCGACTGAAACATGCCAAACAGGTCTTTGCTAAACTACCCGACACCCACCCGCTGAAGCGCAACCCACATCTGGGCGATCATATGCAGTCGGATGCAGGGTTTTACGACCTTCTGATCCATAGTCAGGACCGGGCATTCACCGTAGCCGAATGGACATCGGCGTTGGCCAATACCGGTTGGGCGCTTTCGTCATTTGCGCAACCCGGGCTTTATGATTTGGGGCAATTCACGCAACCACCCGATGATAGGGACCCAATCGCGCAAATGACATCAGCAGAGGAACTGCGCGGCACCATCAAAACCCATGTCGGATATGCGCGCCGGGTGGATGACGCCGCACCGGCATGGCCCGACCCGCAAGATCGTGTGCCGCATATCAACGGGATCCCCGCCAAGGCGCTAGCGCAGGCGATCAAGGCGCAAAAACTGCCACCCCTGCGTATCGGATCAGAACGGATCAACCTGACAATCCCGGCCAAGGCTGCGGCCATGGTGGCACAAGTTGATGGGCGCCGTACGGTTGGCAATATCATCGATCAAACGACCTTGGATAAACGCGAGGCATTGCGCCTTTGGGCGAAGGTCGAAAACGCACTCTGCCCTTGGGGCATGCTGCATTACTCGCGGATATTGGTCGGACAGAACAGCAACGGTTGATCAATCGTGCCGCCCGAGGCAGAAACGACGGCGAACCGTTGCCCGCATCCCTCAACAGAAAGCTGGACCCATGCCCTTTACCCTTGCCACCTGGAACATCAACTCGGTCCGTCTGCGCGAGGATATCGTGGCGCGGCTGATGCGCGAAGAGGCGCCGGATGTGCTCTGCCTGCAGGAATGCAAAAGCCCGGTGGACAAAATCCCGCTCGAACAGTTTCAGGGGCTGGGCTACACCCACATGGTTGCGCGTGGGCAGAAGGGATATAACGGTGTCGCGATCTTTTCCAAAATCCCGATGGAGGAGGCAGGGGCAGAGGATTATGCCGCATTGGGTCATGCCCGCCATATCGCTGGAAAGCTGGAAAATGGCGTGACGATCCATAACCATTACGTCCCCGCAGGCGGCGATGTTGCGGATCGGGAGGTGAACGAGAAATTTGGCAACAAGCTCGATTACCTGACAGATATGCGCGATGCGTATCACGCAGCGAAGCCAGAAAAATCGATCCTGGTGGGTGACCTGAACATCGCCCCGCGCGAGGATGATGTCTGGAGCCACAAGCAACTGCTGAAAGTCGTCAGCCACACCCCGATTGAGGTCGACCATTTCGGGCAGGTGATGGATGCGGGCAACTGGTCTGATGTCACCCGCAAGGATATCCCCGACGGACAGCTTTATAGCTGGTGGTCGTACCGCGCGCGGGATTGGGATGCGGCTGACAAGGGGCGCCGCCTTGATCACATCTGGGCCACGCCGGATATCAAGAATGCCGCCCATTCGTCCCGCGTGTTGCGTGACGCACGGGGCTGGGAAAAGCCAAGCGACCACGCCCCCGTTTTTGCGACCTTTGACATCTAGGAAACCGCCATGACCTTGCCCGACACGATGAAAGCCCTGATCCAGTTACATGATGGTTATGCTGGCACGCAGACCGGGCCAAACATCACGGATATGACCCCTTTCGTGGATTTGCAGGATGTGCCGGTGCCATCACCCGGCGCAGGGCAGGTGGTGATCAAGGTGCATCTGGCCGCGGTCAACCCATCCGATATCCACTTCATCAAGGGCGAATACGGCCAACCCCGGGTCAATGGCGCGCCCGCTGGTTTTGAGGCAGTGGGCGAGGTTGTGGCCGGTGACACGCCGCTGGTCGGGCAGCGTGTCAGCTTTTTCGCCACAGCCTCTGGCACATGGGCGGAATATGCGATGACAGATGCGACGGGGCTGGTGCCCTGCCGGGCCGATCTGGCAGAACCGGATGCTGCCGGACTTTTAGTCAATCCGCTGACGGCCATCGCCATGTTCGATCTGGTCAAGGAAAGCGGGGCAGACAGTTTCGTATTGAATGCCGCTGGGTCACAACTTGGCAAATTGCTGATTGGTCTGGGGCGCGATTACGGGATCAAACCTATCGCCGTGATACGGCGGGGCGCACAAGCGCAGGCATTGCGTGATCTGGGGGCGGCAGAGGTGATCGTGACCGGTGAGGACGACCCGCTGGGACAGGCGCAGGCGATCTTTAAAACCCTCAAACCGCGTATCCTGTTGGACGCAGTGGGGGATCAGTTCACCTCTGATCTGTTCTTTGCGATGCCCAGCCATGCGCGTTGGGTGAACTATGGCAAGCTGTCAACAGACGCACCAGCGCTCAGCCAGCTTGGGCAGATGATCTTTCAGAACAAGGTGATCGAAGGATTCTGGCTGACCCGCTGGATGAAACAGGCTGACCCCGCACGGATACCAGAAGCCTTCAGCGAAATTCAAAAGCGGTTTGTGACCGGCAAATGGATGACTGACGTTGCCGGGATCGTCCCGCTATCCGCCACGATGACAGAATTGCCCAACGTGCTGGCCAAACCGGATGGGAAAGCATTCATCGACCCTCGGAAATAGGTCAGGCAGGGTCCGCATCGTGCACAGCTTCCAGCAAGTCGCCGGGCTGGCAATCCAGCACGGCGCAAATCCCGGCCAGTGTTTCAAAGCGGATCCCCTTGACCTTGCCTGACTTCAGCAAGCTGATGTTCTGTTCGGTGATCCCGACAGCATGGGCAAGATCGCGGGACTTCATCTTGCGCATGGCCAACATCACATCAAGACGCACAACAATAGAAACATCGCTCATACGATGGCCCGGTTTTCGGCTGCAGCAGCGGATGCTTCGCGCATGGCCCACCCAATAACGATGATCAGACCACCGGACAGGGCGAAAAATATCATCTCGCTATCCAGACCAATCGCCAGACTGCGTGCACCGGGCGGATTGGCTATCGTCAGCAGAACTGACTGCACGGGGCGCACCAAAAACGGGACAACGGCCATCGCCACAAATCCCTGCCCGATCCGCTGGATCAGCCGGGCGGCATGATCCGTCAACACGTCACGCGAAACATATGCGTCAAACAGCTTGCGCATTTCGTTCAAGGTCCAAAGCAGGATCAGCGGGCGCAGCAAGCTCAGCCCCGCCGCCAGCATCAACTGCGTGCGGGTCGCATCTGGCGACGCGTCGATATTCACGCTCAGCACTTCAGGGGTCAAAGGAAGGCTCAACATACCACCCACAATCGCCAGCGGCACGACAACCATCGCCGCGATCGTCACGCCGCGCAAAAAGCCAGCTAATCTTGAAACATCATCTAATTTAGACATTTTCCACCTTTTTCTTTCTAAAATTTAATGTAAAACAATAAATTAATGTTGTCAAAGGAGAATCCATGCGCCCCCTCATCCTATCTGCTCTGCTGCTCTCGGCCTGTGGCAGCATCGTGCCGTCCACCCTGATGCGTCTTGACGGTGTGTCACCAACAACAGCCGACCCAGCCGATTTTGCAGTTGATCTATCATTGCCGCCCGGTTTGGACGTGCAGCCCGGAACTGCTGCACTGACATTTGCGGTCAGTCGCAGCGACACCAATCAAGCGGTGACAGAGCATTTTGCACTTGAGCAGGAGGGAAGTGTATTTCGGGTGACCGAAGCCGACCTGCAGAAATTGCGCGATCTGCAGGCGACAGCCCGCCAATGGGAGGCCGAGAATGATGCGGCAACACAAGGATCGCTCAGTGTGACCCTGATCCCGTGCAAACAGGGTGATGGACCGGCTGACGATGCAAGGGTCGATATTGGGATGCAGATAAAGGAAGGTGGCAATTTCCTACCGTTGGTCCGCAATGGGCCTTTGTCGGCAGTGGCGACGCCCGATCAGCTTCAAAATATGGGCATGTGCTCATAAAGCAAAAAACAAGGCAGCCGTGATGGGCTGCCTTGCAGGTTGTTCGTATTCTGACCGAATGATCAGGCGTCAGTGACAGAAAACTCGATCCGTCGGTTACGCCGCTTGTTCTCGGCTGTGTCGTTGGGGGCAAGTGGCGTGGCTTCGCCGAAGCCCACTGAACGGACCCGCTCGGCCTCAATGCCTGTTCCGACCAGATAGGACAGCACGGCATTCGCGCGGGCCTCAGACAGTGTCTGGTTGTAACGCGCGTCACCGTCAGAGTCGGTGTGACCCGCAACCTGAATGTTCAAGTCAGGGCAACGGCTGATGATTTCGGCGATACTATCGAGGAACGCTGCACTGTCCTCGGCAAGCGCGGCACTGTTGGTGCCAAAATTGATGCGATTGGTCAGCGACAGAATCTCAAGGCGACCCTTGCAGGCCTCAAGTGAAAAATCACCATCAACTTCCAGTGCAGCCTGTGCGCCCAGGCCAGATTCATCGGCCATTTCGAACATTGCATTGGTGAATGTCTGCTGCGTTTCAGCGCGATCAAATGTGAAATCAAAGGTCACAGTGGCCGATGGAATGATGTCAACCTTCGCGGCCTCTTCAAGCTTGTTCATGCCTTCCATCAAACCAAAATCGACCAGCGGCAGCGAAATTGGCGTCGCCGATGTGACCGACACCCGATCATCATCAAGCAAGGTTACGGCAATCTCGGCCTCGCGCTCTGATGTGACGCCATGCAGGACAAGCGTGTAGGGAACTGTCATCACCTTGCGGCGGACAACTTGCAGGTCAGAAATGGACTCCGGATCAATCTGCATGGTGACGACGGCTTCGGGGAAGCGGAATGTTTCGAACATCAGGAAACGCATGCGCACGTTGCGCAGGTCCACGTTTGTATCTACGGAATCCAGAAGGATGCGCACTGTGGCCAGGCCAGCCTCATCGATGGAGCCGATATAGGTGGCAAAGGTGCTGGATTCGACCTTGGTTTCGTTCTTCACAGACTGGAACCGCAGGGCAGAGGCTTCGTTGTTCATCACCCAGCCCGGGGAAAATACATTTTCCTGGGCCACAGCCAGCTGCGGGCTCAGGCACATGGCGCTGGCCAATGCGGCATACTTTAGATGAGTCGATAGGGTTTTCCGATATATTTGCACGTCTTAACTCCACAATCACAAATTTATACATAATGCAGGTCAGTCGAAAAATGACCGCATCTTACGAATGACGGTTGTCAACACAGGTTCCAATTGTAGCGGAAACAGTGCTTCTCTCAAAACGAATCGCAGCTAAATCTGGCGATTTTATGAAAACGGAAATAAAAGTTCAGGGTTGCCCGACAGTATTGATCAATGCGATTATATGTATAAGTGGGACTGACGGCACCGTTTAGTATTTTTTGGAGTTTTATATGTTTTTCAGGATTTTAGCAGCCCTTGGGGCGCTATCATTTGCTCCTTCCGGGGCACTCGCGCAAGACCGGATCGCTTTGGTGATTGGTAACGGGGATTACCAAAATGTCACATCTGTTGCGCATGCGCGCGACGGTGCGCAGGTAATCGAATCAGGTCTTACTGAGATCGGGTTCGATGTTCAGCGCCTTGAAAATGCGACTGGGGCCGAAATGCAGGCCGGTATTTTTGAATACACGCAACGCCTGGCAGACGCCGAACCGGGCAGCATCGGGTTCATATATTATATTGGCCATGGCGCAGGCACCGAAACAGAAAATTACCTTTTGCCCGCAGATGTCGTTTTGGACAGTGCCGCAGATTTGCCGGTCGCATCCGTTCCGATGTCAACGCTGCTGACACCGCTGGATTGGGATGAGGAAAAGAAATCAATCGTTGTTGTCGATTGCTGTGCGGGTGACCCTGCCAATGTGTCCTCAATCGGGCTGGCAGAATTGCTTGCGGCAGATGGCAACCTTGTTGTGTTTGCCGCCCCGCTGGGTGGCGAAGCGGCACAGGATATAACCTTTGCACGGCAATTGGCCGATGTGATGGTGCAGGCAGATCCATTTCTGGATCTGGCGGCAATCGAACTGGCGGCAAGCAAGTCGTTTTACGTCAGCTCCGCGCTTGACCCGTCAGAGGCGCCATCGCGGGACCCAGAAACACTGGCCTGGCAACAGATTGAAAGCAGCGATGTCTCAGCTGATTTTGTGAACTTTCTGGAAACGTACCCAACGGGCAGACATAGCGACCTTGCAAAAACCAAGCTGGTTGCGCTGCTGGCGACTGAACTGGCTGCGGCGCAACAGCCTGCGGTCGATGAACCGGTCACACCGGTCGAACCATCAGCAGTGTTCTTTGATGTCCCGCTGCAGAATGGTGACCCGGAAATCGTGGGTCAGACCCTTGCCGAACTGATCAAGGGTAATCCGTTGTTTCCCCCGGTAGAAGGGTTGCCGGAAAGCTATTGGAAAGATCAGGAATGTTCCAATTGCCATGACTGGCAGCGTGCAAACCTATGTGACCAGGCAAATACCTATCTGTCGGATGCGGGATCAGAAAATTTGGGAAAACAGCATCCTTATGGCGGGACCTTCAAGCAAAACCTACAGAGCTGGGCGCGCGGCGGGTGTGAATAGATTGCTCGAGGCATCTTTGCGAATGACGGCGACGTCATTCATTGAAATTCAGCGCCGCTGTTGCTACCTTATTCCCATGCAAGGCGGCGAGCAGATTTCGCCGCGTTTCTAGGAGGACAATGCACTGTCTCTTACCACCTCGGCTGGAACAACAGCCACCCCCGGGGCGCACAGCATGAGTGCCCCGAAAACCGCGACAAGCGAAGGGCTTTTGAAGGCCGTTCTCAAATCTCTTGAAGATGACAAAGGCGAAGACATCGTGCAGATCAATCTGCGCGGCAAGTCTGAAATGGGCGATTACATGGTCATCGCCAGCGGTCGGTCGACCCGGCAGGTCACCGCCATGGCGGAAAAACTGACCGACCGGCTTAAGCAGGAATTCGGCGTGATCTCCAAGGTTGAAGGCAAGAACACCGGCGACTGGGTGTTGATCGATACTGGCGATATCATCGTTCATATCTTCCGCCCCGAAGTGCGTGAATTCTACCAGCTTGAGAAAATGTGGCAGTCCGGGGCAGCCGCAGCAGGCTGATGCGGGTTCATATCTGTGCAGTGGGCCGTTTGCGCAAAGGCCCCGAGCGCGATCTTTATGATGACTACCTGACCCGGTTCGACCGCACCGGGCGGGCACTGGCCCTTGGCCCTGCGCAACTTATCGAAGTCGAAGACAAAAAGGGCGGCGGCATGGCCGCCGAAGCGATGCTTTTGGGACGCGCTATTCCCGATGGGTCGCTGGTCTGCACGATGGATGAGCGCGGTAAGCTGATGTCCTCCCCGGATTTTGCCAAACAACTTGGCACGTGGCGCGATCAGGGGCGGCAAGATGTGGCCTTTGTGATTGGCGGGGCGGATGGGATCGATCCGGGTCTGCGCGGGCAGGCAGATGCATCACTGAGCTTTGGCAAGATGGTCTGGCCACATATGCTGGTCCGGGTGATGCTGGCAGAGCAGCTTTACCGTGCCGCATCAATCCTCTCTGGTGGTCCTTATCATCGCGCCTAGGGACGCCTCCGGCGGGAGTATTTTTGGCAAGGTCATGAGGCAATTGGTTTTGTTTTTGCCTGTGTCGCGCTAATGGACAGGATAAGAAACAAAGGAGGCTGTCATGCCAGCACCAAAACCTGTTGTCTTGTGTATCCTTGACGGTTGGGGTCTGCGCGAGGACAGCACCGCCAACGGACCCAAACTGGCACATACCCCAAATTTTGATACCGTAATGCGAGGCCCCCATGCCCAGCTTTTGACCCATGGCAATGACGCGGGGTTGCCCAAAGGCCAGATGGGCAATTCCGAGGTGGGTCATACCAATATCGGGGCCGGGCGGGTCGTTGCCATGGATCTGGGTCAGATCGAACTGGCAATCAAGGATGGATCATTCTTCAAGGCCGACGCGCTTCGGGCTTTTATTGCCCGGATGCAAGACAGCGGCGGCACGGCTCATTTGATGGGTGTCGTTTCAGATGGGGGCGTGCATGGGCATATTGATCATGTTGTTGCGGCCGCGAAGGCCGTCGCCGATGCCGGTGTCCCTGTGGCCATTCATGCGATCACTGACGGGCGCGATGTGGCCCCGTCATCCGCTGCTGACTTCATGGCCGAACTTGAAAAGAAACTGCCCGATGGAGCCAAAGTCGTCACCGTCATCGGGCGTTACTACGCTATGGACCGGGATAACCGGTGGGAACGGGTTGAAACCGCCTATGATGCGATGATCAAAGGGCAGGGCGCGCATGCTGAAAACCCGGCTGCTGCGATCCAAACCTCTTATGATAACGGCAAGACTGATGAGTTCATCCCAGCCACAGTCATCGGCGACTACGGGGGCCTTGCGCAAGGCGATGGGCTTTTTTGTCTGAACTTCCGTTCTGACCGCGCGCGCGAAATTCTTGCCGCCATCGCTGACCCTGATTTCGACGGCTTTGCCCGGACGCAGCCACAGCTTGCCGCCCGGCTTGGCATGGTCAGCTATTCCGACAGACATGATGTGTGGTTCGATGCTGTTTTTCCCAAACGCGATATCCAGAACACCCTGGGGGCATGGGTTGCCAAACATGGGTTGCGCCAGTTCCGGTTGGCCGAGACGGAAAAATACCCCCACGTGACATTCTTCCTTAATGGCGGGATTGAGACGCCGGAAAAGGGCGAAGACCGTTACATGGCGGCATCCCCCAAGGTCGCCACTTACGATCTGCAACCCGAAATGTCTGCTGCCGAAGTGACAGAACATTTCGTCAAGGCCATTAAAGACGGCTATGACCTGATCGTCACCAATTATGCCAATCCTGATATGGTCGGTCATACAGGCGATCTGGACGCGGTGATCAAGGCGTGTGAGGCGGTGGATCACGGGCTGGGCCAAGTATGCCAAGCACTTGAAAAGGCGGGCGGCGCGATGATTGTCACGGCGGATCATGGCAATTGCGAAACCATGGTGGACCCGGAAAGCGGCGGGCCGCATACGGCTCACACAACCAATCCGGTGCCTGTGGCGCTTGTCGGCGGCCCAGCGGGAGCACAATTGCATGACGGGCGGTTGGCTGATCTGGCCCCGACCATCCTTGATCTGATGGGCCTTGATCTGCCACCCGAAATGACCGGGAAAAGCCTGATTTCATGAGGCTGGCCGCCCTGATCATCTGTCTGGCGCTGCCCGTACAGGCGCAAAGCCCTGAAGCGGCAGCAGGGGCCGCGATGGAACGGTTGACGGCGGCGCAAACGCAGTTGACGACCGCGCAAACGCGGCGCGACAGGGTGCAGGCATTAACCGAAACGGTGCAGTCTTACGAAGATGGGCTTGCCGCCCTACGCGATGGGCTGCGGCAGGTTGCCGCCAGCGAAACGGCCTTGTTGGCAGAGATTACCGAGAACCGCGCTGCGCTAGAGACGATCCTGGGCACGTTGCAGCGGATCGGGCGTACACCAATTCCAGTGGTGCAGGACCATCCCGATGGGGCATTGTCCGCCGCGCGGGCCGGTGGCATCGTGGCCGATCTGACACCGGCGCTGCAAACCCAGGTTACCGATTTGCGCACGCAACTGACGGCACTGACGCAGCTGCGCGATCTGCGTGCGACGGCGACGCAAACCTTGAATGATGGGTTGCAAGAGGCGCAAACCGCACGCGCCGCACTTGGTCAGGCGATATCGGAACGGACCGATCTGCCCCAGCGTTTTGAACAGGACCCGTTGCAGGTTGCACTTTTGCAGGCCAGTACCGAAACTCTGGATGCCTTTGCGTCGGGGCTGGCAGGCACGCTACCGGCCAATCAGACGGAATTAGTTGCATCAGGAGATCTGGACTTGCCTGCCGATGGCTATGTTCTACCCGATGACGGGCAAGGGCGGCCCGGTGTGTGGATCGCAACCGCGCCACAAGCACTGGTGAAGACGCCGGTCGCGGCGACGCTGCTTTATCAAGGGCCACTTTTGGACGACGGGCATGTGGTGATCCTTGAACCGGCGGCAGACGTGTTATTTATCATCACAGGTATGGACCAAACATTCGGGACAGCAGGCCAAATCTTGCCTGCGGGGACGCCAATTGGGCTGATGGGCGGCGATCTGATGGAAAATGACGGCAAAGTGAGCCAAAATAATGCCTTTGAGGGGGGGCAGCGTCAGCAAAGCCTTTATCTTGAAGTGCGAGAAGGGCAAAGTCCGACCAACCCTGACGCATGGTTTGCGCTGGAATAGAAACAGGATACGTGATGAAAAAGTTGATAATGGCCGCCGTCGGCGGAGCGGTTCTTGGACTTGTTGCCACCAGTCAGATTGCTGGCCCACTGCTGGCGCAAGAGGCAGAGAATAACGCAAGCGTCTATGAACAGCTTGATCTGTTTGGCGACATCTTTGAACGCATCCGCACTGGCTATGTCGAAGACGTCAATGACAAGGAACTGATCGAGGCTGCGATCAACGGCATGCTGACCTCGCTTGATCCGCATTCCAGCTACCTGTCTGCCGATGATGCCGCCCGG
Organism: uncultured Paracoccaceae bacterium; assembly: GCA_947500135.1. Lineage (GTDB taxonomy): Bacteria > Pseudomonadota > Alphaproteobacteria > Rhodobacterales > Rhodobacteraceae > Yoonia. The sequence goes on along the minus strand of CANMQX010000005.1, from coordinate 405,432 downwards.
ATGCGGGTGCAGACATCCGGCGAATTTGGCGGTCTCGGGATCGAGGTCACGCAGGAAGAAGGCTGGGTCAAGGTGGTGTCGCCCATGGACGGCACACCGGCAGATGCGGCGGGTGTGATCGCGGGGGACTACATCACCGCCGTTGATGGGGAAAGCGTGCTTGGCCTGACCCTTGATGATGCGGTCAACATGATGCGCGGCCCTGTCGGGTCCGAAATTATCATCACCATCGTGCGTGAGGGCGAGGTTGAGCCATTTGACGTGTCGATCATCCGCGACACAATTAAATTGACAGCGGTGCGCAGCCGGACCGAAGGCAATGCCGTTGTCCTGCGGATCACCACCTTTAATGACCAGACCTTCCCGAACCTGCGCGACGGTATGGAAAAGCAGATCGAAGAGGCTGGCGGCATCGACAACATCGACGGCATCGTCCTTGATCTGCGCAACAACCCCGGCGGGCTGCTGAATCAGGCGATTATCGTTTCTGACGCGTTTCTGGACGCGGGCGAGATTGTATCGACCCGGGGACGCGCTGCCAGTGATGGCGAACGCTGGAATGCCGAGGAAGGTGATCTGGCTGATGGCAAACCAATCGTTGTTCTGATCAATGGCGGCTCTGCGTCTGCGTCCGAGATCGTGGCCGGTGCCTTGCAGGATCACCGCCGGGCGATTGTTGTGGGGACAAATTCATTCGGTAAAGGATCGGTGCAAACCGTGGTGCCCCTGCGTGGTGACGGCGCGATGCGGCTGACAACGGCGCGCTATTACACGCCTTCGGGCCGGTCCATTCAGGCGCTTGGCATCTCTCCCGATATCATCGTGGAACAGCCGCGCCCGCGCCCTGCTACGGACGAGGAAGATGAGGATCAGCCGCGCCAGCGCACAGAGGCAGATCTGCGTGGATCACTTGATAATGACAGCCTGACAGAGGATGAAATCAGCCAGATCGAAGAAGACCGGGCGCGCGCCGAAGCCGCAGCGCAACTGCGCGAGGACGATTACCAACTGGCCTATGCCATTGATATTCTCAAAGGGCTGAATGCGCTGGGTCCAACGGCCATGGTGCAGCAATAACACTTTCCGGGCGGCGGATTGCGCCGCCCGAAAGCAGATAAATATCAGACCTTCGTCCGCTCCCCCTTGGGATCGTAAAACGGTTTCAGCTGTGCCTCTGCCCGGACACGGGTGCCCATGATGTCGATTTCATAGGTACTGACCAGCATATCGGCAACGGGCTCACCGGCTTGGGCGCATGGCACGTAACCCATGCCAATGGCCGCCCCCAGATGATGCCCATAACCACCCGATGACAGGTAGCCTACAACCGCACCGTCCCGCAGGACGGGTTCGTTGTGGTACAGCAACGGCTCCGGATCGGTCAGTTTGAACTGGACCAACCGTTGGGCCAACCCGGCCTCGCGCTTGCGTAAGACAGCATCACGGCCAATGAAATCCGGTTTGTCGGTCTTCACCGCAAAACCCAGCCCTGCCTCAAGCACATGATCTTCGGACGTGATATCATGGCCGAAATGGCGGAACCCTTTTTCCATCCGGGCCGCATCCATCATATGCATCCCACACAGCTTTAGCCCCATATCCTGCCCCGCGGCATACAGCACCTCAAAGACATGGGCAGCCATGTCAGCGGACACGTAAACCTCCCATCCCAACTCGCCGACATAGGTCACCCGGTGGACACGGGCCAGCCCCATGCCGATCTCTATTTCTTGTGCTGTGCCAAACGGGTTCACCGCGTTTGAAAAATCAGCGGGCGAGACTTTTTGCAGCAACGCACGACTGTTCGGCCCCATCACTGCCAGCACGGCTTCACCGGCGGTGACATCTGTAATCACCACATTGAAATCACCCTGATGGCGCTGCATCCATGTCTGATCGGCCAGCCTTGTGGCGGCAGGGGTAACGACAAGATAGCAGGTCTCGGACAGGCGGGTGACGGTGACATCCGCCTCGATCCCCGCGCGGCTATTTAGAAACTGGGTATAGACGATCTTGCCCACCGGCACGTCATAATCGCCACCGCCAATGTAGTTCATGAACGCCATCGCATCGCGACCCTCGACCCGAATCTTGCCAAATGATGACATGTCATACATGCCGACATTGCTGCGGATCGCGTTGACCTCTGCGGCGACATTGCCAAAGAAGTTCTGCCGTTTCCAAGAATATTCATATTCCGGAGTTTGGCCCGCATCGGCAAACCAATTGGCACGTTCCCAGCCTGCCAGTTCGCCCATGACGGCGCCCTGATCCAGCAGATGCTGATGGAACGGCGTCCGGCGAATACCGCGCGCCGTCGCCTTTTGCCGGAACGGGAAATGGTCGGCATAAAGCAGGCCCAGCGTTTCCTTGGACCGTTCAAACAGATAGGTCTTGTTGCCCTGAAACGGCTGCATGCGACTGATATCCACATCGCCCAGATCAAAGGGTTTTTCACCTGCGTCCATCCATTGCGATAAGGCCATACCGGCCCCGCCCGCGGATTGAATCCCGATGGAGTTAAAGCCAGCGGCGACCCAGACATTGTCCATCTCGGGGGCCAGCCCCAGATGATAGGCATCGTCGGGGGTGAAACTTTCGGGGCCATTAAAGAACGTGTGAATCCCCGCCTCCGCCAGCATCGGCAACCGCTCTACCGCGGCCTCCAGGATCGGTTCGAAATGGTCGAAATCCTCGGGCAGTTGGTCAAATTCGAAATCGGCCGGGATACCGTTCATCGCCCAGGGTTTTGCATTGGGTTCAAAGGCACCCAACAGCATCTTGCCCGCATCTTCCTTGTAATAAGCGCATTCATCGGGCACCCGCAGTACTGGCATCTGGGTCAGGCCCTTGATGGCTTCGGTGACGATATAGAAATGCTCGCAAGCATGCAGGGGCACGTTCACGCCCGCCATGCCGCCAACCTCATGACCCCACATGCCAGCGCAATTCACGATCATGTCGCAATCAATCGTACCGCTCTCTTCACCGCTTTGCCAATCCACGGACGTCACCCGGCGACCGTCGCGGTTGATACCTGTGACCTTGGTGCGCTCTGCCACGACAGCCCCGTTCTGGCGGGCACCCTTGGCCAGCGCCAGCGCGATATTGGCCGGGTCACCCTGACCATCCAGCGGCAGATAAACACCCGCAGTCACACCATCAATATTCAGATGCTCATAACGGTTCTTCACTTCCTGCGGTGAAATCTCCTCCACCTCGACGCCAAAGGCACGAGCCATCCCGGCCTGGCGGTAAATCTCTTCGCGGCGCTCCTCGGTCAGGGCGACGGTGATCGAACCGCAGCGCTTGAACCCGGTTGCAACGCCCGTCTCAGCTTCCAGATTGCCGTAGAGTTCCTGGCTGTACTTGGCGAGCTTCGTCATATTCGCGGTCGCCCGCAGTTGCGCGATCAGGCCTGCGGCATGCCATGTGGTGCCCGATGTCAGCTGCTTGCGTTCCAGCAGCACGACATCTTTCCAACCCAGTTTCGTCAGATGATACGCCACCGAACAGCCGATGACACCGCCACCAATAATAATCACGCGAGCCTTGTTTGGAATGTTCATGTCAAACGACCTTATGACCAGCCGCGCGGATCGCATCCGCCAATGCGGCAATATGTTTCGGACCAACCTCGCAACAGCCGCCGACTATCGTGGCACCTTTTGCAATCCAACTAAGCGCTGTCTTTGCATAAGCATCAGGCCCCAGATCGCGCCGGGCGGTCAGGGTATCGACGGTCGGTTTGTCCTTTAGGAAATCATTGGTGATCTGGGTAAACGCATTGGCATAGGCACCAAAGGGCAGCGCGCCATCAGCCAACACGTCCATCGACGCAGTTATCGCCTCCGGGGCCGAGCAATTGACCAGAACCGCCGCCGCCCGGTCCGCCGCCAGCGGCAGGGCATCGGCCAAGAGTTCGCCGGATCGCAACTTTGTGCCGTCTGTGTCATCTACCGTCAGTGCCAGCCAGATCGGTTTGCCAGCGACCGCAGCGCCATCCAGAATGGCATCGGCATGGGCCAGTGACGCCACGGTTTCGCAGATGATCAGGTCGCAACCGGGTGCAAGGGCGTTCGCGACCTCCGCGTAAAGCGGCACCGCTGTTTCATGATCGGGGTGTAGGTCAGGCCGGTATGACGCGGCCAACGGACCAATCGCGCCCGCCACTCGCGAAAACCCTGAAACCTCGTGCAGCGCGCGGGCGTATAATGCGGCGAACTGACCTTCCAGCGGGGTGCCTGCAAGGCGGTCATGGTGAATGGCATAGCTGTTGGTGGTATGTACGGTTGCCCCCGCATCGCGGTAATCGGCATGCACAGCGGCCACCATCCCCGGATGGTCCACCATCACTTGGGTGGACCAAAGCGGCGTTGGCCGGTCACCCGCGCGATGGATCAATTCCTGCCCCATCCCGCCATCCAGCAACGTGATATCTGTCACGGGTAAATTCCTGCAAATTTGGTTTTATAGGTGGCAATCATCTCATCTTCTGTCACGCCGTCATCATAGGGCGGGGTCCAGATCATCTGCGCATGATGCAACGTGATCTCGACCAAACTGCGAATACGTTTGGCAAGATCACCAAAGGCGTCCAACCATTGCGGATGATGCGCAATAAACCAATCCGACCCTTTAGAATGTAAAACCGCTGACCCTGCTGCACGGACGGCAATCCGGCGAAACGGATCGATGAAGTTCACCTCAACCGCCGGGTTGGCCGTCAGGTTATGGCGGGTGCCGGGCGACCGGATATCGCTATAGGCAATGGTCTGGTCATCCAGCACCAGAAACGTGCCCTTGGGCGATACCGCAGGCGCGCCATCCGGCGTGACCGTCGCCACGAACCCCATGGGGAACGTGGCGATCAGGTCTTTCATTTCGGCGCTCAGCATCAGGCTCGGATCCGTGCATTTTCAGGATCCCACAATGGCTGATCTTCTTGCACAGTCGCCTGATAACGGGTGCCATAGATATCAACGGCAAGCTGGGTGCCGGGCGTGGCCAGATCGGCGCGCACCATGCCAAGGGCGATGGATTTATTCACCCGATACCCCCAACCGCCAGACGTGGTTTCGCCGACAACATCCTCACCGGCCCAAATTGGGGACATGTAGGGCGCGTCGGCATCACCCGGCGCATCTAGCGTCAGCGTGACAAAGCGTTTGGTCACACCTTGCTGCATTTCGGACATGATCGCGGTTTTGCCGGGAAAATCCTGCGGCTTATCAAGCTTGATGAACCGGTCCAGCCCGCCTTGCAGCATCGAATAGTCGGTCGACAGATCGCCCTTCCAAGCACGATACCCCTTTTCCAGCCGAAGCGAATTCAGCGCATACATACCAAATGGTTTCAGCCCATGCGGCGCACCGGCCTTCAGGACGGTGTCGAACACCTTGGCCGTATCGGCGACTTGGCTGTGAATTTCCCAACCAAGTTCGCCAGCAAAGGATACGCGGACCAACTGCACCCATGTGCCATCAATCTGGGCGGATTGATGGGTCAGCCAACCCTTTGTCAGGTCGGCATCGGAGCAATCGGCCAGAATGTCGCGGGATTTCGGACCGGTCAGGATATGGCAGGAAAATGCGGTTGTGACATCTTCCAGTTCAAAGGGAGCATCCGCAGGCATATGATCGCGCAGCCATTCGAAATCATGCCATTGAGCGGTGGCAGCGGTGATCAGAAAGAAAAAATCATCCTCCAACCGCATCGCCGACATTTCCGTCTGAACGCGGCCCCGATCATCGGCAAAATACAGCAGACCAATCCGGCCCACCTTGGGAATACCACCGGTACACAGATCGCGCAGGAATTCTGCCGCACCTTCGCCTTTCAACCGGTAACGCGAAAACCCGGGCAAATCGAGGATACCAGCGGCATCGCGCACCGCCTCGCATTCCGCGCGGACGCGCGGTTCCCACGGGCCGGAACGATCCCATGTTTCCGTCGCTTCAAGCGACGTATCATCACCATCTTGGGCATACCAATTCGCCCGCTCCCAACCGTTATAGGCACCCATCTGCCCGCCCATCTCGCGGACCTTGGCATCGACGGGGGACAGTTTCTTGTCGCGCCCGGCGGGCCATTCGTGATGCGGGAAATGCATCGCGTATTCGTGGCCATAAACCTCCACAGCCTTGGCGTGGCAATAATCGAAATCGGTGTAGTCAGTGTAGCGGCGGGGATCGATGGCCCACATATCCCACTCAGTCTGGCCATCGACGATCCATTCGGCGGCGACCTTACCGGCACCGCCGCCTTGGGTGATACCAAAGGTAAAGACACAAGCCTCAAACGCGTTCTTCACACCCGGCATCGGGCCCACTAGTGGCAGACCGTCAGGGGCATAGGGGATCGGGCCATTGATCACACGGCCAACGCCAGCAGTGCCCAACAAGGGCACGCGGGCCATGGCATCTTCGATATACCATTCCAACCGCTCCAGATCGTCGGGGTAGAGCTGGAAGGAAAAATCGTCAGGCTGGGGGTCGTCCGGGGTAACCCAATGGGCCTTGCAGTTACGCTCATAGGGGCCAAGGTTCAGGCCGTTCTTGTCCTGCCGTAGATAGTAGGAACTGTCGACATCGCGCAGGAGCGGGACTTTTTGGCCATTCGCCTCGGTCCATGCTTTCAGCTCGGGGATTTCATCGGTCAGGAAATACTGATGCGACATGGTGACCATAGGGACGGTGCGGCCACCATAAGGCTTGAACCACTCACCCACGCGCTGGGCATAATACCCGGCAGCGTTCACCACCTTTTCGCAGGCGATATCGCCCTTTTCCGTATGCACGATCCAGGTGCCATTGGGCTGTTGGGTGACACCGGTGGCCGGGCAGAAACGTTCAATCTTGGCACCCATCTGGCGGGCACCCTTGGCCAGGGCCTGGGTCAGCTGGGCGGGGTCGATATCACCATCATCAGGGTCATATAGCGTGCCTTCCAGATCATGGGTTTCCAGAAACGGATACATCTCCTGCGCCTCATCAGGCGTCATCAGTTTCAGGTTCAGACCCTGATAATTCGCCATGCCCATGGCGCGGGAAAATTCCTGCATACGCTCTTTGGAATGGGCAAGACGGATCGATCCGGTGACGTGGTAGTTCATCGGATAATCAACCTCTTCGGCAAGGCCCTTATACAGACCCAGCGAATAACGCTGCATATTCATCACCGCCCATGAGGTGCTGAACGACGGGCAATTGCCAGCGGCATGCCATGTGGACCCGGCGGTCAATTCGTTCTTTTCCAAAAGAACACAATCGGTCCAGCCCTTCTTGGCCAGATGATACAAGGTGGATACGCCGACCACACCGCCGCCGATAATGACCACGCGGGCCGATGTTGGAAAATCAGACATGGATGCTCCCTAGTATTTGTCGATATGCGGCGCGTCGTCCGCAATGTTGTAGTAAGTGCCTTTATCGGCGCAAAAGATGTGCTTGCCGGGCTTCAGATCATGCGGCGTGTCAATGCAGCCCGCCGCAATGCCGATCCCGTCTTCGTCATTCATCCGGTAGAACAGGCTTGATCCGCAGTGCTGGCAAAAACCGCGTTTGGCCCAGTCGGAAGATGTGTACCAACGCAGCCCGTCATCGCGGGTAAAGGTCAGATCGGCAAAGGGGGCATTGGTGGCCGCCCAATGATGCCCGCTGGTACGGCGACATTGCCCGCAATGGCAAAAGGTAACAGCAGAGCGCAGGTTCTTGACCTCAAACGCGACAGCACCGCATTCACATTGGCCGGTATGCATGACAGCCCCCTTCAATAGACCGGCGGCGCGATCACCCAGATCGCCTCGCAAGTGGTGGAATAGGGGTTAGCCCAACGGTAAGGCTCGCCCTTGATGCGGAAACTGTCACCGGGCCGCAGGTGATAGCAAGTGCCGCCGATCCAGACATCCAGACGACCCGACAGGATATAGGCAACTTCTTGGGTCGGACGGGTGACCGTTTCGGGCAGGGTCGCACCGGCCTCAAACGTGGAATGCACCATCTCGAAATCATCGGTCAGATCCGGCGACAGCAGCGCCTCGACCAGCCCGGCTTTGCGCGACCCCAACGGGCGGCGGGCATCACGGCGCACAATACGGCCTTCTTCGCCAGCGGCTGCGGCCACACGGAAAAGGCTGGATACTGATACGTCCAAAACCTGCGCCAGATCGCGCAGATCATCCACACTGGGAGAAGAAATATCGCGTTCAATCTGGCTCAGCCAACCAACCGACCGACCCAGCGACGCCGCCAGATCAACCAGCGTCAGCCCGCGCGCCTTGCGCAGCGCGCGTATATCCGCCCCCAGCGTCCGCAACTCTTTTGGCATGTCGTGCAGCATGGCAACCTGATGAAAAAAACACTCCCTTTTTCACAGAAAGCACGATTCCATGAAATTCCAAAGCACTTTTTCATCGATGAGGGTGCTGAAATGAAATTCGCCTTATTGAGCAAACACAGATTGCAAAATTCCGGTCAGCGCAGCGGCATCCGTATCATCAAAGGCATCCGGCTGATTGCTGTCGATATCAAACACGGCAATCAGAGTTCCGGCCTTATCCCATACGGGTAAAACAATCTCTGACCGGGTGGATGATGCACAGGCAATATGGCCTTCAAACGCCTCCACATCGGCAACCAACTGGACCTCGCCGCTCCGGGCGGCCGCTCCGCAAACGCCCCGCGAAAACGGGATCACCAAACAGCCATGCCCACCTTGATACGGGCCGATCTTCATCAATTCAGGCGCGACGACGCGGTAAAACCCGGTCCAATCAAACCGATCATCACTGTGATGCACTTCGCAGGCAAGCGTGGCCATCAGCGCGATAACATCCTCCTCACCATCAGTCAGGGCGGCTACTGTTTTTGCCAATGCGTCATAATGCACGCGCGTCATGTCAGGCCTCTCCATCTCAACAAATGCAATCGATCAACCAATCGGCTGATCAATATTGCGCAAACTGACAAGGTGGTTGTCCCATTGCAACCCCGGTGTCGGGCGCGCGTCGGTGGCTTGCCCCGTAACACGCACAAGCTGCCCCTGACCCGTTGTCACCAATGCACCACCTGCCGCCGATGCGGCACCACAGGCGTCGGCAAACGCCGTTTCAAAAGCCAAGGCACCGGTGCTGACATCATAATGCTGGATCAGCCCGCCGCGTGGCGATGTCGCGATGATCTGTTGCTCATCCTGCGTAAACGCCACGCTGCCAACATAGCCCTGCATCGGGCGCAGATCAGGCGCGGTCAACAGGGTCACGGCGCGCCCACGCTCATGCAAACCAACCAATGCGGGCGGATCGGTATCACCCTGCCACTGCATCCCGATGGCCACACGGCCGTTACGGGCAACGGCCAGATGCCGGATCGAATTCTTATGCCACTCGGGTGCCATCGCGGCGGTCTCAACCACCATGTCATCCACGACATAGGCCAGATTGGGGCGCATCGTCGGGATATTCAGTTTGGCCCGGCCACTCTCAGGATGCGTATCAATGCCACCATTGGCAATGACCAGCGTATCGGTGCCCGGCAGCCGTTTCAGGTCATGCGGGCCAATCCCGCCGCTGCTGAACTCGGCGGCGCGGACATATCCATGGGCAGCATCCCAAACACCAATGCGACCTTCACCGTTTTCATAGTCATTCTCGGTCGTAAACAGCCATGTGCCATCGCGGCTGAATGTGCCATGGCCGTAAAAATGACGACAGGCAGGGGCCTCCAGCACCTTGCGCGGCTGACCAGTCACACAATCAATGACCATGGCATATGTGCCGGGACGGCGGGCAAAGGCGACAGCCTCGGGGCGCTGCGGGTGCGCCGCCGCCGCATGGCCACGGGCAGGCAGCGGGATTTCAAACAGGATGTCGCGCTGGGCGCTGATGCCACATAGAACAAAACTACCATCATTGCGCGCCGCCGCCGTCAGAAAGGCGGGCCCGCCAGCCTCTGCCCATGTCGCGGCTGGGGCTGCGCCCGCCGCCAATAACCCTGCCAGAAATGCCCGACGGCTGGTCATCAATCGCCGTCCAGCGCATTGAAACCTGACGCAACGCCCAGGCGCGGCCCCAGTTCAGTGGCAGCGACGGCACGAATATCATCAACGGCCTGCTGAATGATCTCAACATGCAGGCGCGATTGCGGTGCATCGACACCGGCAAAAGCCGGATCGTCAAGCACCTCCAGCCGGGCCAAAGCCCGGTCGAACGCGTCTAGGAGTGCCGCGTCGTTCTCAGACAAAAGCCTCGCCAAATCACGCAACGCTGTCAGCGAAATCAGCACATGGCGGGCGGAGCGTTCCGATCGCCGCGCTTCCGCGCGCAAGGGGCGGGGCTTGTCAAACGTGCCAAGCGGACGACCCAACCGGGTTTCAGACGTAAACTGCAACCCCGTGGTCAATGCCTTGAATAATTCCTGCACGGCCTCGGCATTGGTCCGATATGTATCAGATGGGGACAGCAAGCGGTCGGCATAACCGTCATTCCAATCCGCATCGACGGCCGCCGCAACAGCCGCAATATCGGCGGCGACGGTCTGCACCAATTGGCAGCGATAGGTGTCACTGTCCATGGATGTGATCGCATCGTCATACAACAAAAATTCCATCGCATAGAAACCACGCGCGGCGATGGACATATCGGCATAGGCTGCCGCACTGGCGGCGATATCATCCTCATCCCGGATCAGCGCGGACAAGGCTTTGGGCGTCGCCCCCCGGCTGTCCGGCCAAAAAGCAAGGGCGAAGGCGCGGTCATCAACCTCTGTCGGGCCAAAGCGCAGATGGCTGACCGCAACCCAAGCATCAAACGCATCATGATAGGCCGCGCGCAACGGGGGTGATGTGGGGATGCAATCGGTCGCGGCGGTTTCAGCCAACACTGCACTGCGCTGGGCCAGACGGTCAAAACCCGGCAGAATATGCTGGGCCACGATATCGGCGGTCTGCGCCGCGCCGGTCAGCGGCAGGCAAACAAGGGCAAGGGTGGCGATAAGCTGTTTCATAGGCTTTCCAGAAATCTGATCAGGGCGTCACGGTCGGCTTTGGGCATCTCAACAACCGCATCACGCTGCGGCTCCGCCTCACCACCATGCCACAGGATCGCCTCCAACAAGGACCGGGCGCGCCCGTCATGCAGGAAATAGCTGTGCCCGCTGACCTGTTCGGTCAGGCCAATGCCCCACAAAGGGGCGGTGCGCCATTCACGCCCTGTCGCCCGGGATTCAGGGCGGTTGTCAGCCAGGCCTTCGCCCATGTCATGCAGCAGCATATCGGTATAGGGCCAGATCAGTTGAAAGCTTTGTTCCGGCTGATCCTTCAGGCGATGGGTGACAAAACTGGGTGTATGACAAGAGGTGCAGCCGGTGCTGTAAAACACCTCCTTGCCGCGCAGCACTTGGGCGTCATCAACATCGCGACGGGCGGGGACTGCCAGGTTGCGACTATAGAAAGTGACAAGGTCGAGGATTTCATCATCAATCTCAAACACGCGATCATCTCCATCGCCATGTGGTGCGTTCTGGCAGGCGGTCTGCGCTTGGGTGCATTCGCCAGCCGGGTTCGGAAACATGGGTGAGGCGATACCGATATCACCCGCAAATGCGCTTGCCGATTGCTGCCTGATCGTGGGGTTGCCCGCTTTATGACCAAACCGGCCCAGCATAGGTTGATCAAACTCCGCAGACCAGACGATATTCGCACGACCCGAAATACCATCGTCATCAGCATCGCCGGGGTCGGTTGCGGCCAAAATATCGGCGGCAGGAACGGCCTCCAACAGGCCAAGGCCGATCATCTGGTTGGCGATCCGGGGGCTGAGCATGGCCTCAGGATGCAAGGGACCATAGCCCAGATCCTCCGCCGCGTAGGTCGGGCGACGCAGGCTGGCTGTCTCACCGTCAGACAGGGCGACCTCTTCCTCAGTATAGGTGATACCAAGCCGATATTCAGCGGCGTGACCCTGCACCGAAAAATCCTGCAACTGTGTGCCGTAGGTCGGGTCGGGCAGGGTGGCGATGTAGTCTTCGATCTCTTTGATACCATCCTCGTAATTGCCGGGGATCGACACCCGCAAGAACATCGAAATGGCATTGTCATCATCCGGGGCAGGCGGGTGGCCACGACCATCCTTGATATGGCAGCGCTGACAGGATCGGGCATTGAACAAGGGGCCAAGCCCGTCCGAGGCGAGTGTTGAGGAAGGCGACGACACCCATAATTTGCGGAACAGGCCGTTACCAACCTTAAAGGTCAGTTCATCCTCAAACGCGATATTGCCCGAAGGCTGCGAAAACGCATCGGCATTGTTGCGGGCGCGCACGGTTGCGGCGCCGGCCTGTCGTTCTTCGAACTTGTGGGCTTGGGTGAAATCGGTTGTGGGGGCAGTGACATCGGCAATGCGGGCGGCCTCAGCATCAGTGCGGGCAATGACATCCAAATGGGGGTCACCCAACGGGTCTGCCGACGACTCAGTCGCGATGCAAATGATCACGATTGCAACGAATTTTGACGGTCTGCGCACGTTCTACCTTTCATTCTTTTCTAATTCTTATAATTATAGTCAGGAAAAGAAAACAGCACAGATTCTATCGCTGCAACATTTGATGAAAGATACGATATGGCGTCATCAGCAGTCCGACATATGGCATTTGCCAGCCCATCCAGCCGCCCAGCTGCGGATCACATCCCGGCGGAATGGCGGGGCTGCCTGAACCAGCTGCGCATGATTGCCCTGCAATGCCGCAGCGCTGCGTATACCGACCTTTTCAAGGCCTGCGCCCTGCTTTCGACCAAGCAGGACAGGGCAAGGGATGCGCATGCGCAGGCATTGCTGAAATGCCTGCGTCAGGCGGTCAGTGATCAGCCCGTCTTCTACCGGCCCGGCGTGGCAGAGGTTTCGTTTGACGAGGCTTGGTTGATGCGTGCGATCATGGCTATTGCCAGCAGGGATCAGGACAGTTTTTCCTTTCTCATCCGGTCGCGGGTGCCGAAACTACACCAACGCAACATCGCATTCCTGATCAAGGGCATATCCGAGCAGTTTCGTCAGGTTTAGAATAATTCTAAAAAAGGCTTGCCTACCGGTCGCAGTGGCTTATTTAGCTATGCAGCAAGCCAGCCTGACGCCAGCCAGCCAGTGAGAATTTGAACAAACCGGAGAGTTGGAATGACCCAGACAGCCATGTCTTTGAATACAGATGCGAAAACCGCAATTGCCGAGGCGCTGAACCAATCCGTGGCCGAAACGGCGGTCACAACGATGCTCGCGCAGAATTTTCATTGGAACGTGAAAGGTATGGCATTCGGCCCGTTGCACGATCTGTTCCAGAAAATTTACGAAGATCACTTTGTCGCGCAGGACGATCTGGCCGAACGCATTCGGGCCATCGACGCACATGCTGAAGGCACGCTGGCCGGGATGATCAAGCGATCCAAAGTGTCCGAACATGACGGCCACGCGACGGATAAAGAGATGATCAAGATGATGCAGGACGCACAGGAAACGCTGGCGGCGACACTGGCAGGCTGCGGTGAGCTGGCGGCGGAACATGGCGACACCCTGACCGAGGATCTGTGCATCGCGCGCGGTCAAGAGCACGAGAAATTCGCCTGGTTCCTGCGGTCGCATCTCGGCTGATCGCGTCACAAGGCAAACGTAAACACCCCGGCTTTGCCGGGGTTTTTCGTTTCAGGGGGACAGATCGAAAGGCAGCGATGCGCCTTTCTTTTTCAGCTTCTTGGCATAGGCCGATGGCCAGCCGCCGAATTTTCCCAACTGGGCCTGTTGCGCAATCAGCATTTCGATGAAACCTTCGCGATGGCTGTTCTTTTTCAACTGTTTGAAAAGCGACTTCTGCGCCTTGGTCATCGAACAACCGATGCAATGTCCTTGGCGTTTGTATTTGCAAACATCAATACAAGGGCTGGGGGTCTTGGGCATCAGATCTCCATGGAAAAGGCAGCCCCGTGGGGCTGCCTTTTATATCTAGGATTTGCAGTAGGTTATTGAAAGACGGCCTCTGGATCATCCAGGCTATCGGACCCTTCAAAGGCGATCTGATCAACGCCCAGGGCGGCAACCACACGTTCAATGGATTTTGTCTGGTCAACCAACCCGTTGACGCCACCCATCACCAGCGCTTCGCCCGCATCATTGCCGCGTTCCAGCATCTGATCATAGCTGAACCCGGCTTCTGCGGCGGTCTTGATCCGCCCCAAGGCCATCATTGTGGTCGACAGCTTGATCTGCATTTCCGCGTCCAGTGCGGAGCTCGCCTCAGCAACCATATCCGACAGGGAGGGGCCGGAAACCAGACTGCCGTCAACCCGGACATATTCACCCAGATAGACGTTCTGGACACCCAGACCATCATAGTAATGGCTGTTATGGGTGTTGTCGGAAAAGCAATCATGCTCTTCTTCGGGATCATTCAACATCAGACCAAGGCGCATGCGCTCACCGGCCTGCTCACCATATGAAAGCGATCCCATACCGGTCAGGATGGCGGCGATCCCGGCATCAGCATCTGAGGTCAGCTCAGCACGGGCAGCGCCCCCGTCAACCCATTGGGCGGCCATCCATTCCAGATCAGACACCAGCAGATCAGTGGCGGCGGTCAGATATTCCGCCCGACGGTCACAATTGCCACCGGTACATGCATCGCCAGATGCAAAATCGGTCCATGGACGGTTGCCAGCACCATCGCCATGACCGTTCAGATCCTGACCCCACAGCAGAAATTCAATCGCATGATAACCGGTGGCGACATTCGATTCGATGCCGTCAGCCTCGTGCAGCGTTTCGGCCAGCAGGATCGGGGTGATTGATGCGGCGTCGATGTCCGCACCTGACAGCTTAAAGCTGGGGTTGGCCACGACATTCAACGCAGCAAAGGCATTTTCATCCGTGGCACCACCATAGGACGGATCGACATAATCAATCAAACCTTCATCCAGTGGCCAGGCGTTCACCTTGCCTTCCCAATCATCGACGATGGCATTGCCGAAACGGTACACTTCGGTCTGCTGATACGGCACGCGGGCGGCCAACCATGCCTCTTTCGCAGCTTGCAGGTTTTCCGCCGACGGGTCGGCAACAAGGGCATTCACCGCCGCTTGCAATGTCTGGGCCGTTGTCAGGCTATCGGCATATTTTGCCGCTGCGATATTGGCATAATTGTCCAGAACATCGGTCTTTTCCAATGCAAAGCTGGGCGTCGCAAGTGCCAGGCAGAGTGCTGTTGACGCAAGAAATTTTAGTTTCATAAGGTTTGGTTCCTGTTAGTGAAGTGTCGTGTGGTTGGGGTGTTGCAATGCCACCTCGCGCGGTGCGGCAAGGTTCATCTGTTTCAAGGCCAGGCCAAAATCGGTGGCTAATGACGCGATGATCGGGGCGACATCCGCACGCACCAGCAATGTGGCCATCAGCATGGCGTCGTCGCGTTCACCATCTGCGGCGGTGGCGATGAAATTGGCGAAACAGGCCTCATCAGCACCGATGCATTTGCACTGGACCGAATGGCGCATCAGGGGGCGGCGACCATGGCGGGCGCATAACCCGCAAAGGTCTTCGAATGTCTCAAGCGCCTTGCGACCGCGTTGCGATCCCAGCGCTTTGGCCAGATCATTCCAGACATCAACCTGCGTCTCCGGGCCGTTGCACCACATGCGCAGGTATATGACGGATGCCGCCGCGACACTGTCCAGATCGGTCAACATGCCCACCGGCGCGCCGCCACGTTTTTCAACTGCGCTGGTCATTTTGTCAGGATCAGTTTGCCTGCACGCGTGATGCGCAGCACATAGGTCTGATCGCCCAGTACGATATGGGCCTGATCGCCATCGCGGGTCAGCTCCTGTGCATCGTAAGTGGGCAGTTTTGGTGCTGCAGGCTTGGCGGCTTGGGGCATCATCTGAACTACCATTTGTCAGCTCCATGCGCTGTATCGCAACGGTCAAGGACCCATTCCAACTGTAGCCCTGCGCGCCCTTGATCGCTTTGAAGGGCGGCGAGTATTTCGGATCTGCTGGGCACAACGGGTGCATCATCGGTTTGTGCGGCTTTCATGTCTTTGGAAGGCTGTCGCATTGGGAAGTCCTTTCAATCTGGCGATGTTCGGGCTTCCCCATCGTAAATGGTGGGGTGGCTAGAGACTTTCTCTAAACCTGAGTGAAATAATCAGCTATGTCAATCCGACAATTTTAATCAGGTACCTAGACACCGCCAGAAAAGACGTTAGAACCTTTTCCTGAGTGAAATACTCACAAAAAGGGATTGGACTATGCAAAACACTACTAAAACCCGGATGATCCTGGCCGCGATCGTCGCTGCCGTGGCAACGGGTGCCGTCGCCGAAGGTGAATTGAACCTCTATTCATCACGCCACTATGACACTGATGAACGGCTTTATTCTGACTTTACTGACCTCACGGGAATCACCATCAACCGGATCGAAGGCAAAGCGGATGAGCTGATCGCCCGGATGGAAGCCGAAGGCGCAAATTCGCCCGCAGACATCCTTTTGACGGTCGATACATCCCGGTTGGAACGGGCAAAGGATGCCGGTGTTTTGCAATCCATCGATAGCGATGTTCTGGAATCCCGCGTGCCAAGCGCCCTGCAGGATGCAGACAACCAATGGTTCGGCTTCAGCCAGCGCGCCCGGATCATCTTTTACGACAAAACCGATGTGACGAACCCGCCCTTGGATTATGTTTCACTCGCCGATCCGGCCTATAAAGGACAGGTTTGCCACCGCTCCTCCTCCAACGTCTATTCCCAGACATTGCTGTCAGCTGTGATCGAAAACCACGGTGCTGAAGCGGCCAAAGGTTGGGCGCAGGGCGTTGTCGATAACTTCGCACGCGCACCTCAGGGTGGTGACACCGATCAGCTGCGCGGCCTGGTATCCGGCGAATGCGATATCTCGATCTCGAACACCTATTACTTCGCCCGCGCAATCCGGAAAGATGTTGATGGGTTGGATCAGGACGCAATGGATAACATCGGCTGGGTTTTCCCTGCGCAAAACGCCGAAGGCGCGCATATGAACCTGTCGGGTGGCGGTGTGGCCGCCAATGCGCCCAACAAGGAAAACGCGATCAAGTTCATGGAGTACCTCGCCTCTGATCCGGCGCAGCAATATTTCAGCGCCGGTAACGATGAATATCCGGCAGTGCCCGGTGTTGGCCTGTCACCTTCTGTCGCCGCACTTGGGCTTTTCCGTCCGGACGCTGTGGACCTCAGCAAAGTGGCCAAAAACGTACCCGCCGCACAGGCGATTTTTAACGAGGTAGGTTGGGAGTAACCGCCTCCGAACGGCTTCCACTTATCTTGATTGAAGGGGGCGGACCATTGGTCTTGCCCCTTTCTTTTTAGGCGACACCCCGCCGCATCCGACGGCATAGCAAGATAACCGGCAGCAATCCGACCGCCGCAATCACCAGACTGGGCACCGCCGCACCGTCCAGCCGCTCATCGGACGCAAGCCGGTAGGCCTGCACGGCCAGCGTGTCATAGTTGAACGGGCGCATGATCAACGTCGCGGGCAGTTCCTTCATCACATCGACAAAAACGATCAGTCCGGCAGTGAACAGGCTCGCGCTGACAATCGGCATATGCACCCGCCGAACAAGGCCGGGGATATCCGCGCCCAGCGTGCGGGCGGCGGCATCGATATTGGTGCCAACCGACGACATACCTCCCTCATAGGCCCCAATGGCAGCGGCCAGAAACCGGATCATATAGGCGGCAATCAGCAACCAGATCGATCCGGTGAACAAAAGGCCGGTCGATATGCCCATATTGGCCCGCATCCAGGCATCAAGACTGTTGTCAAACACCGCAAAGGGCACCAGCAGACCAACCGCAATCACCCCGCCCGGCACGGCATAGCCCAATCGGCCCAGATACAGCGATATGGCGGCGATGCGGCTGCCACGCACCCGGTTCAGCGTCCCCAAAAGCACGGCGGCGAACACCGTGACCAATGCGGCAATCGCCGCAAGCGTGATCGAGTTTTGAATAAAACCAAGGTAGCGCGCGCTCAGCAGGTTCTGCTCGGACCCGATGGCCATTGTGGTCAGCGCAACCACCGGGATCGCCACACCCAGAACAATCGGAACCAAACAGGCGATCATCGCGGCTGTCCCGGCAAACGATTGCAGCCTGATCCGCTGCATCGGTGGCTTGCGCTGGGCATCAGTATAGGCGGCATTGCCACGGCTGTAGCGTTCCATGAATGCCAGCAGCAGGGCAAAAACCAGCAGGCCAAGCGACAGCTGCGCCGCTGCCGCCCTGTCAGCCATAGAAAACCAGCTTGTGTAGATGCCCACCGAAAAGGTCTGCACACCAAAATATGCGACCGTGCCGAAATCGGCGATCGTCTCCATCGCGACCAGCAGAACGCCCGCCGCAATGGCCGGGCGGGCCATGGGAAGCGACACCAGAATGCAGGCTTGCAAGGGGGATTTGCCCAAAACGCGAGCCGCCAGAAAGGCTGATCCGCTTTGGGTGGAAAACGCAGCGCGGGCCAATAGATACACATAAGGGTACAGCACCAGCGTCAGCATCACAGCAGCGCCACCGATGGACCGGACCTCAGGAAACCAATACTCGCGCGGCCCCCATCCGGTGATATCGCGCAACGTCGTCTGCACGATGCCGGGATGATCCAGCAGATGGGTATAGGCATAGGCCAGCACATAAGCGGGAAAGGCTAGGGGCAGCGCCAGCGCGATTTCCATCCAGCGGCGGCCGGGAAAGTCGGTCATTGTCACCAGCCATGCCGCACCGGTTCCCAACAGCGCACTTCCCACGGTCACAAGGGCGACCAACACCATCGTGTCACGGGAATAACGCCACAAAACCGTCTCTGCCAAATGGCTCAGCGTGTCGGTGGACCCGGTAATCGCAGCCGCTAAAACAGCCAGGTAGGGTAGGGCGCAAAAGAACACGACGACGCAAACCGTCAGGCCCAGAATCACCTGGATGATTTTCCGAACCGGAGAGGCTGTGATTGGCATGATTTGCATGCGCCCTAGCTATTCAAACCGGGGCAGCATGACAATGCATACCAGGGGCTAAACCCGCTCAATCGCAATCGCGGTGCCTTCACCGCCGCCAATGCAAATCGCGGCGACGCCACGCTGCAAACCGCGTGTTTCAAGCGCATTCAACAAGGTCACAATGATCCTTGTGCCGGATGCGCCAATCGGATGACCCAATGCACAAGCCCCGCCATTCACATTCACCTTGTCGCGGGCGATACCCATTTCATGCATGAATGCCATGGGCACCACGGCAAAGGCCTCGTTCACCTCCCACAGATCCACGTCATCAACCGACCAGCCGATCTTGTTCAGCAGTTTTTGTGCGGCGGGGACGGGGGCGGTGGTGAACCAGCCGGGGGCCTGGGCATGGCTGGCATGGCCCAGAATGCGGGCGCGGGCGGGGCCACTGGTGGCCAGCACCAGTGCTGCCGCACCATCGGAAATGCTGGATGCATTGGCCGCCGTGACCGTACCATCCTTGCGAAAGGCAGGTTTCAGGGTCGGGATCTTCTCGGGGCGAGCTTTGCCGGGCTGCTCATCGCGGGTGATCACCTCTTCGCCGGTGCGGGCATGCACGGTGACGGCGGCAATCTCTGCATCAAACGCGCCGGATCGTTCTGCCTCCAGCGCATTGGACAGGGATGCCAGCGCATAATGATCCTGCGCCTCGCGCGTGAACTGGAACTTCTCGGCGCAATCCTCGGCAAAGGTGCCCATCAGCCGGCCCTTGTCATAAGCATCTTCCAGCCCATCCAGAAACATCGAATCCTGCACCTGCTGGTGGCCGATGCGGGCACCGGCACGCATCTTGGGCATCAGATATGGGGCATTGGTCATGCTCTCCATCCCGCCAGCAATCACCACATCGGCACAACCAAGGGCGATCTGATCAAAAGCCATCATCGTGGTTTTCATCCCCGATCCGCACATCTTGTTCAGGGTCGTGGCGGGAACATCTTCGCCCAAACCTGCCAGAAACCCGGCTTGTCTGGCGGGGGCCTGACCTTGCCCCGCAGGCAAAACGCAGCCCATCAACAGCTCATCTGCGGTTGTGATGTCTGCACCTTGCATCGCCGCCCGGATCGCGGCAGCACCCAGATTGGGGGCATCCACATCGGCAAACACGCCCTGAAACCCGCCCATTGGGGTGCGGGCGGCACCGGTGATCATAACGTCTCGCATATCGGCTCTCCCCTTGGTTCAGCCCTGACGTTATGGCCACAATCACCGAAGGGAAAGCCCTCAAACCGCCCAAATCCGATCACGCTTGCGCCCTTATCAAGGGGCATACCTATCTGCATAGCCAAACGGCTTGCCCCGATGTCGTCTGATTACAGCCCCCACCCATGATGGCGGCATCGGGGCACATTTTCCCGGATCGGAGCCCTGATCTCACAGCGCGGAATGGGTCTCTCAGAAATTGTAGTACTGCAAGCCTGGGATGTAGTTTTCCAGCGGGTTGTTGACATCGTCAAAGTGATGGCTGCCAAACAGGATGATACTCCCCTCAGGACCGTCGTTTTGTGTTTCACGCTGAAACGTGGCCTGCACCATTTGATGACGGGTCCGAAACCTTGCCGCGCCGCCACCGACCCAGTGATCCGCACACCAGACGTCGACACCTTTTGACAATGCGTATGCAAACAATACTGGTAAGGGATAAGTCTGGCAAAAGAACTGCTGGCTATAGACAAAGTTTTGTACGATTTGCGTCGCCAAATTATTATTTGGTGGGGTCGCTGTGATCGCAGTCTTTAGATTATTCATCCGCGGTTGCCATCCGGTTGGGTACTCGACAAACAGTCGCTTAACAATTCCAAGGTCAATCAGGTGTTCGATAAATTCTCTCGCATCAGGCTGGGTGTGAGCCTCGCCAATCCCGATCGGACCTGAATTCAAAAGATACCGTAATTGTACTTTGTGATGAACCTGGGTCATCAATCATCTCCTTGATACACTTAAACAAATTGACGGCCTGTTTGATCTGCCGTCGCAATGCTTACGCGCGGAGGGTCCAATTCATTCCGGGGGTGCGCAAAAAATCACTGCCAAATCATCGTTGCACCGGCGGCTGCATCCCGTAGGCTCCCCCAAATTACGGGAGAACCTCATGCGCGACTTTCACAAACCCGGACGCTCGGCGGTTTATGCAACCAACGGCATCTGTGCTACATCGCATCCGCTGGCGGCCAAGGTCGCGGTGCAGATCATGGAAGCAGGCGGTAACGCAATGGATGCGGCCATTGCAGGGGCTGTTTTGCTGGGATTTTGCGAACCACAGATGACCGGGATCGGCGGTGATTGCTTTGTGCTGTTCAATCCGCCCGGATCGGATGAGGTCAAGGCGCTGAACGGATCAGGCCGTGCGCCCGCCGGGATCGACGCTGATGGCTTGCGGGCAAAGGGGAATGTCATCTCCCCTTACACCGCTGACGCAGTCACGATACCGGGCGCGGTGGATGCGTTCTGCCGGTTGTCAAAGGACTGGGGCAAGATCGGGCTAAAGGCCACGCTCGCCCCCGCAATCCACTATGCCGAAGCTGGCATCCCCGTGGCCGAACGGGTCGCGTCCGATTGGGCGCAGGCGGTGGATAACCTGTCGGGCCATGCCCGCAACCTGTTCCTGATGAACGGCGCGGCCCCTGCACCGGGTCAAGTATTCCGCGCGCCCGGCCAGGCCAAGGTTCTGCGAGAGATCGCAATGGAAGGTCGTGAAGCCTTTTACGAGGGCGAAATCGCGGAGGATATGGTCAACAGCCTGCGTGCCTTGGGCGGCAGCCACACACTGGATGATTTTGCAAACACCGCCTGCGACTATACCAACCCGATCATGGGCGGCTATGGCGGGCTGGACCTTTATGAACATCCGCCAAACGGGCAGGGGGCGACAGCGATCCTGCTCCTGAATATCCTCAAACATTTCGATATCGGGGGCATGGACCCATGGGGTGCAGAACGCGCACATATCGAGGCCGAGGCGACCAAGCTCGCCTATGATGCGCGTAACCGGTTCGTGGCTGACCCCGATCACATGACACGGCTGGATCACATGACATCGCCCGACACGGCTGCGGCGCTGGCCGCCCTGATCGATCCGGCCAAGACCATGCCGGGGAATGTACCAGCGGCCGAGGCGGTGCATAAAGATACGATCTACATCACCGTGGTCGATAAGGACCGGATGTGTGTCTCGCTGATCTACTCGGTCTTCCATTCCTTCGGGTCTGGCATCGCGTCAGACAAATTCGGTGTGCTGTTCCAGAACCGGGGCGCGGGCTTTACGCTTGACCCCGGCCACGCGAACGCGGTTGGTCCCGGCAAACGCCCGATGCACACGATCATCCCTGCCATGCTGCAAAAAGATGACAAGGCGCTGATGCCCTTCGGCGTGATGGGCGGGCAATACCAATCCACCGGGCACGCGCGGTTTGTGACCAACATCACCGATTTTGGGCTCAGCCCACAGGCGGCCATCGACGCGCCACGCTGCTTTGCCGAAGGGGACGTGCTGAACGTGGAAACCAGCTATGACGACGACGTGCGGGCCAAGCTTAGCGATCTGGGGCATAACGTACAAACGCCCGAAACCGCCATCGGCGGGGCGCAGGCGATCATGATCCATGATGACGGGGTTCTGGAGGCCGGGAGCGACCCGCGCAAAGATGGCTGTGCGATTGGATACTAGAACGAATTGACACCGGCCGGTCGAACCCGTCTCAAGTGGATGGCTCTACCCAGCGTCAAGCACTACTGACTAAATGAGGGTTCTGGCGGGACAAAGTGCGCTTTCGCAGCGGCTGCGCCAAGGTCAGTTTTAGCCGACTGGGCAGGTCAACATCGCTTGCGAAGGCAGAGTATTGTCTCTTTCCTGTATTCTGTGATGATAGCGGCCAATAATGCCAAGACTGATGGGCAAACATCGTGGAAGACACCTGCAAAGACCTGTTGCAAAAGATCAAAAAAGGTCCTGCGCCAGAAAAGATAGAGACCTATCGCCGCTTGATCATCGGATATTCGACCGAGGATGGCGTTGTTGCAGAGGTTGCGAAGCAGCTTGCTGTTGAGACGAACGGCAGCGTCTACAACCAAGTCAGAGACCTCGACGTTGTGAGCGGACCACGCCTCGACTGGCACATGATCCGTACAGATCGTTTGCTGAGATGTAAGAAAGCCGACGAGCGCTATGCGGCGCTTTCAGTTGATGTGGATTACGGCACAGATACCCGGACGTTCCTTGAGGGGGTGCTTCAGAACGACAAGGATCAAACAGTACGCCACCGCGCTCTTAGTACCCTATTGGCGAAAAACGAAGGTTCGGATGACCTTTCGCTGCTAGTGTTGGCGCAGACATTTTTGGATAACGAAGAAGGCTTGCGTTCGGTGGATCAGAGCATGATCTGGGACGGGATGGCTAATTTGGCAGAATCGCGGGAGCAGATTGCCTTTTTCGATGATCTTCTCGCTACTGTGCCACCAGAACATGCGCGAAACGTCGGAAAGGCACTGAACATAATGTACGCATGCGGCGTGGCTTACGATCAGAAAATCCTCTCTCGCTGTCAGGATGCCTATGGTTCTGATCTGAGTAGTGATCCTGGGCCGGACTCCGATACGGGCAAAATTCTCTATGACCTTGTAGAGAATTTCTTGAGTCACAACACATTTGCACCGGAGTTCATGAACTCCGTATTTGCTTGGGCTACCGGTCCAATGTTGGTCTTTGCGGAAAACTTCGACTCCAGTGGTTGGCGACTGCTACGCAGTGTTCGTGATTTGCTTGGAAGGTCTGATGAACAGCGCGCCCTCGCGACCGATCTGCTCTACAGATTGATTACAGATGAGGGTGTTATTGATCGAGAGCGCGGACTTGCTGTTCCCTACTATGCGCGATCTTGCCGCGCACTGGGCATGTCGGAGGCCGACCTTACTGAACAACTGAAGCCTTTACTGAAAGATGGCGACGACCCAGTATCAAAGAGCATCCGGCAAGTACTTGATCAAGATCCTGACGCAGCTGTCGAAAGAGAACTGGCAAAGAAGCGGTTCGTGGAGCAAAAGCACCGCATTGAGGTGGTCAAGATATTTGCCAACTTCGTTGCCCCTTTTGTGCCCACCCGCAGTTTTGAGTCAAGTATCGCACCGGTCATTTCGATGGCAAAAACAGCCGAAATGCGAGATGGTTCGTCTATTCTACAAGCGTTCATCGACATACAGATGCAGCCCGGTGAACACTCCCCGATACTGACACTCGATCGCGAAGACCGGATATCGGCATCGGCTGTGATTGAAGCCTCGCGGTGCTTTTTGGCACTTCCGACCGAAGATGATCTCTATGCAGATGAAGCGATGTACAACGCGTCGGTGCACGATCAGTTCGAGCTCTATGCGGCGCATCTTGCGCGCTTTGGCCTTTCGCTGGCCTATGTTGATGTAGGGCGGGACGACCCTTGTGCGGTGGTGTTGTCACTACCAGATGCGTTCAAGAACTTTCTAGCCAAAGAGCTTCCCGACATTACCTGCACCGTATTCAGCTAAATCAAATCTGTCCTTCATGACAGCCAGGGTTGGGCTCCTGATGGCGGCATATCTTGTACCGGAATGTCATGCTATCCTCCGTCGCGGCTGTCCATGAAAAGTGGTTCGTCGTCAGTAAGCCCGCCTCGTTGTGGCGAATGACGTGTCCTTGACCAGAGCAATCAGCGTATTCGGTATAGTGCGTTTCATCTTCGTTTTCAGCAACACTCAGGAAAGTCTCGGTGCCGTTAGCAGAACGGTTCCATATGCTCACTACGCCAGCAATCGTCACGACCGAGCGGTCAAATGACCGGCTTTTGTGCACTACCTCCATAACCGCACCAGTTTCGGGGTTTCTCGTGGCAAAACGCAAGCTTTCCTCCGCCAATGACGCAATTTCGACATTGCTAGGCAAAAGGAAACTTCCATCACAACGGTTGGCATCGAACTTCTCATAACTGCAACTCAGTGCGACCATGGGCAACACCAGATCGACGACCCCCATTTGCGCAAAATCACCGTATGCCTTGAGCGGCACAAGGGCCTCAAATGGATCTTGTATCGCCGCAATACGCTCTGCGACCTTCTCGGCGGCAGGATAAGTTTGCGAATGCAACGATACATAGTCTGTTGCATCGCCGGTGTATGGCCCACAGGCCTGTGCTGATGCGGCACTCCCGACAAACATCATTAGCAGTGCAATAGGTATTCGCTTCATGGCCATCCTGCTTTCTCGGACGCAATCAACAAGCTGCCGCCGAAAACTCTGAGTTGCAACAGGGCAATCGTCTTTCAGAGCAAGGCCAGGCTAAAAGCGGACTTCGCTACATCGCGTAGCATCGGTCAAATTGGGCTCAAAGCCGACATTTAGATGAGCGTTCTCGGCCTGTCGTTTCAATGCAACTACCTGTGGTACGACGCGGATAGTTGCAAACCCTAACGTCGTGTTAACACTTCCACCGCACGCATACGTAAACCCGCAATACTACGCAAAGGGGTCCGACGTTTTGCCGACGTGCCGCCGACGCTTTGCCGACCGATGATTTACCAACAAACACTGGCGTTAACCTATGATTCGGCAAAAATTGGCGCATGGCACCGTACGCACCTCCACCGAACGTTGCATCACCCCAGCGGCATATGCCGGTTTACGTCCTTGTAAAGCAGATAGCGGAACGGCCCCGGACCACCGGCATAACAGGCTTGCGGGCAGAACGCGCGCAGCCACATGAAATCGCCCGCCTCAACCTCGACCCAGTCCTGATTGAGCCGATAAACCGCTTTGCCCTCAAGCACATAAAGCCCGTGTTCCATGACATGCGTTTCCGCAAAGGGGATCACTGCACCGGGCTGGAATGTCACGATATTCACATGCATATCGTGGCGCATATCGCCGGGATCGACAAAGCGGGTAGTCTGCCATTTATCATCCGTTCCGGGCATCGCAACAGTGGTCGCAGCGCCTTCGTCAGAGACAAAGGCCACGGGTTTCGCAATGCCGTTAACTGCCTGATATCGTTTGCGAACCCAATGGAACCGCGCTGTCACATCGCTGTTGTTTTGTAGCTGCCAGTCACAGCCGGGCGGCAGATACGCATAGCCTCCCGAAGCCATCTCATATGCCACACCGGCAATGGTCAGCGTCACCGCACCATCGACCACAAAAATGACGCCTTGGGCGTCCGGGTCAGTTTCGGGATTTGTGCTGCCACCACCGGGGCTAACCTCCATGATGTATTGGCTGAATGTCTCGGCAAATCCTGACAGGGGGCGGGCCAGAACCCAGGCGCGGGTCTGGTCCCAAAAGGGCAGATTACTGGTGACGATATCGGTCATCGTTCCCTTGGGAATAACGGCATAAGCCGTTGTAAACATAGCCCGATCTGTCAGCAGATGGGTTTGTGGCGGCAGGCCGCCTGTTGGCGCGTAATAGGAGGATTTGGGCATGGGATGCTCCGGTTTATACCCCGCCATTAGAGCCCAGCGCGGACCTGTTGGAAAGAACCAACCGCGCCCCCGCAGGAGCCTTCGGAAAAATTTGAAGATGCGCGCGCGCCGGTGATACGATCCAAATGCAGATGCCGCCTAAAGCGGCGCAAGCGTCACCCCTGCTTCCGTCAGATGCGCGCGCACGGCTTGCGCCATGGCCACCGCAGCAGGCGTATCACCATGCAGGCAGATCGTATCGATCCGGCAAGGGATGTGTTTGCCGCTTTCGGCAATTATTGCCCCGGCCTCTAGCATGCCCAGAATGCGTGTGGCGGCTTCTTTTGGGTCATGCAAAACCGCGCCCGGCTTGCTGCGATCCACCAACGTCGCGTCATCCTCGTAAGCCCGGTCAGCAAAGATTTCACCGGCATAGTTGCACCCCAACGCATGCACCGCCTTTTCTTGGGCGGTGGCGGCCAGAACCATGATCACGATATCCGGGTCCACGTCCAGCGCCCCCCGATAACAGGCCGTCGCCAGCGCCTGATCCTCGGATGCCATATTGGCCAGTGCCCCGTGCAGTTTCAGGTGGCGGACACGCCCGCCCGCGCGCCGCGCCATCGCTTGGGACGCACCTAGCTGATAGGCAACCGCGTTGGCCAGTTCATCATGGGGTATTGGCAGCCGTCTGCGCCCAAACCCCTTGAGGTCGGCAAAGCCCGGATGTGCCCCGATCCCAACACCGTTTTCGACCGCAATCGCCATCGTTTGGGCCATCACATCGGGGTCACCTGCATGAAAACCGCAGGCGATATTGGCCGATGTCACGACATCCAAAAGGGCGGCGTCATCACCCATTTTCCAAGGGCCAAAGCCTTCGCCCATATCTGAATTCAGATCGATTTTACGTGTCATATCAAGGTCTTTCCAAATCATCACCGGGGGTCATGCCGCTGATCAGTTGATAGCTGAGCAAATCCGCAATCTCATGCGGATCGCGCCGCATGGCCGTGCATGCATGGCGCAGCGTTTGAAGGATAACCCGCTCGGGCTGGTTCGTCGCATCCGCATCCGCAACATCCAGCCATGTAAATTGCAAATGCGCACCCGGCATCGCCTGTGCGACCTTTGGCAGATCAGCCGGGATCACGGTCCCGATCCGGGGATAGCCCCCGATGGTCTGGCATTCCGCCAGCAGGACATAGGGTACCCCGTCACCGGTCATTTGCAAATCGCCGGGCAGCACCAGATCAGAGGCGATATTGGTTGCGCCCGCCATCGTGAAACCCGGTCCGTCGCAGTCAAGCCGCGCGCCCTGCCGATTGCCACGCGGGCTGCGTCGAAACGGGGTATTGGCAAAGCGTTCAAGTGTCTCGGGGGCAAAGTAATCCGTCTGCGGTCCGGGCATGATGCGGATGGCACCGCCGCTGAGCCGGTCATCAACGGGCAAGGTCACCGGTCCGGCCAGAAAGTCATGATCCGGGCCCACCGGGATCGTGTCACCCGCCTGCACCAGACCGTTGATCCCGGCTGTCAGATGGGCGGCACGGCTATCCATGATCTGCGGGGTTTGCATGCCACCGGCAAGTGCCAGATAACCGTAGACACCTTGCCGGGCACCGCCGATGGTCAGCCGCTGACCGGCGCGCAGCAATTGGCTGGTATTGGGCGCAACGGGCGCCCCATCGATACTGGCCTGCATCACAGCACCGGTCAGGGCGATGCGCGTGTC
This sequence comes from uncultured Paracoccaceae bacterium, assembly GCA_947500135.1. Classification (GTDB taxonomy): domain Bacteria; phylum Pseudomonadota; class Alphaproteobacteria; order Rhodobacterales; family Rhodobacteraceae; genus Yoonia. The sequence continues at coordinate 377,207 of CANMQX010000005.1, read as the reverse complement.
CTGATCGGGGCTGAAGCTGCCGCCAAAGCCCATCATTTCAAGCACAGCCTGCCCGGGATCGGCGCCCAGAAGGGCCGCCGCTTCCAACAGCGCCAATCGATCAACCGCGCCGCCTTGCGAAAGACCGCGCGCGGTCCAGCCGGGGCGGCCGAGGTCCTGGATCGTGACGCCGGGGCCGATATCATGCACGGTCAGCATCATTGCAAGACCTCGCATCGGGCGCCGCCATCAGCATCGGCAGTGGCCAGCAGATCGGCCATCTCATTGTCTGGCACATGCACAAATCGAACGGTGTCGCCGGGGGCAAAGGCAAACGGCTGATCGGCATCGGGCCGGTAAACGTCGAAGGCTGTCTGCCCGATATGGCGCCAGCCGGTGGGCGCTTCGGCGGCCCAGATGATCAACTGGCGCACAGCGGTGATCAACGCCCCGCGCGGTAGCCTTTCTGTCAGGGTCGTCTGCCGGGGAATGTCCCAATGGGCGGGCAGCATGCCAAGGTAAGGCTGGCCGGGGGCAAAGCCGATTGCGATGACCCGCATGGTTTGATCGGTAAGGTCGGCGATGGCCTGCGCCTCGGTCGCGCCTGCCAGTTTTGCTGCCTCGCCCAATTGCGGGGCGTGGGCGGGGCCGAATGCGACGGGGATATGCCACAGCCGTTTCGCCGCCGGGGTGTCGGTGGCATGCTCGTGGACCAGATCCTGCAATTGCGTTTGTAGGACGGCCCTATTGGTCACGGCGGGGTCAAAAACCACACGGATCGAGGTGAGCGATGACGCGACCTCTGTCACGCCATCAAGTCCTTGTTGCTGCACGACATCGCGAAAGGCGAGCGCGGCAGCATTGGCCTGATCCGTCAGCACCTTAGAAAACCGGACAAGGATACCATCCACCCCAAGGGGCCGGAATTCGGGATCTGTGCCATGCTGGGTCATCATCATGGCTTACTGCGGCAGCGCGCCCGGCTCAACCGTGAACAGCGGTTAGTTCATGCCGTTGCGCTGGTTCAGCCGTTCCAGATTGACAATGGTCGAGAGCATCAGCCGATCCTGTGACCAATCGCCTGATCGCTGGATCGAAACGGCACCAAGAGCCATCATCAGGGCCAGTGGCAGCAACAGCGCAGGGATCATCCAACCCGGGTTCGCAGCCCGGCGGGCATGGACCATCTCTGTGACCCGCTGACGCAGGAAACGTTCGGCTGTACCGCCGCCGGTAATCTGCAACAACGCGACGGTTGGTAATGCGATTTGGCGCTGCTTATCCTGTCGCAACGCATTGCGGCAGACACGCAAAAGGCAGGTGCCGTAATCCAGCGGGTTCAACCCGGAGCGTTGCAGCACTTGTTGGTCGCAGGCCAGTTCGCGCAGCCGTTCCACATCGCGTTTGAACAGTGACATGGCCGGGTTGAAGACAAAGATCGGGCGCAGCATTTCCAGCAGTAATTCCCAATGTAGGTCGCCTTGACGGATATGTTGCAATTCATGGGCCAGTGCGATCTTCAGGTCGGTTGGTTGGGACAACATTCCTGATGGCAGGATGATGTAACGCCGGCGCAGTGTCGCCGTGGAAAAGGGCACATGCGTGGCATCAGTCAGCCGAATATGCAGATTGCCAACCCGCCGCCAAGCATAGCTGTTGTTGATCAGGCGGCGCAAATTGCTGGCACTTGTCAGGAGCCGCAGCAGGGCAAGGCCGATGCCCGTGACCAGAATGGCCGCAATCAACTGCCCGGTTGGGCTGCTGAGCGTCACGACCTCGTTCACGATGATATCGCGTGTCATCAGCAATTGTTCAAACTGGGTCGGTGCCATCGCAAAGCGGCCATCAAGATATTGCGCGACCGCAATATCGGACAGGTTCACCGCAACAGGGTTGCCCAAGGTCGCAATCCCTGCAACCAGCAACGGGGTGCATGCAATAACGATCAGCAAACCGTAGATAAGCCGCAGTTGCGTTGTAAACGCGGTGCGCAACCGCGTTCGGGTCAAGGTGGATCGGGTCAGAACCCAAAGAATGGCTGCGAGGGCCAGAAGGATATTCGCGTCGATATAGGCGTTTAGAAAGGCATCAAGGGGAATCATCGGTCAACCTCTGCTCCAACAATGCCTGTATCTCTTTGAGGGCCTCTTCGGACATGCCGTCATCAGTGACAAGTCGCGCCACAAGCGACGCGGGCGTGCCGTCGAACAGTTTTTCGGACAAATCACGCAAGGTGCGCGATTGATAGGCGTCCTTTGCCAAAACCGGCGAATAGATGAAGGTCTTGCCCTTCTTTTCGCTGCTGACGAAACCCTTCTGTTCCATGATCCGCAGGATTGTTGCTGCAGATGTGTAGGCCAGATTGCGGTCAGGGTTCAGCTGTGCAAGCACGTGGCGCACACTGCCTTTTCCAAGCGTCCAAAGTTCGGTCATGAACTCAAGTTCGACTTCTGTCAAAAACTCGTTACGCTTTTTCTGCCGCATTTTTGGTCCCGTCGTGGTTTGGCCTGCTCGCCCCTCCAGTTCAGGACTAAATACGAAACCCTTCGTTTTTCCAAGGGATTTGAGCATCAGACTTTCCAAAAGCAAAAGATGAGCCATGCAATCGCCAGGCCAAGTGGAACCCATAACGGTGTGCCAAAAAGGCCCAACCAGCCCAGCATGATGTAGGCCGACCCAAGAAGCCCCAGAAACAGCCGGTCACCCCGTGTAGTGGTCAGGCCTAGCACGCCCTTGCGTTCGCTGGTGCCGGGATAGCGGATTTCGATAAAGGTGATCACGCCCATCGCGGCAAAAAGTGCGATGAAAAACAGGCCTGTTGGCCATGTCCAGGCCATCCATGACAGCATCAGACCCTCCCCAGGGCAAAGCCCTTGGCAATGTAGTTTCGAACGAAATAGACAACGATGGCGCCCGGAATGATGGTCAGCGTACCCGCTGCTGCCAGCAACCCCAATTCATACCCCGCACTTGATGCGGTTTTGGTCATAGCGGCAGCGATTGGTTTGGCCTCGACCGCCGTCAGGTTTTTGGCCAGCAGCAGTTCCACCCAAGAGAACATGAAGCAGAAGAACGCGGCGACCCCGACGCCCGCCTTGATCGATGGCAGAAAAATCGTGGTGAAAAAGCGGGGGAAGGAATAGCCATCGACATAGGCCGTTTCATCCAATTCCTTTGGCACGCCGGACATGAACCCTTCCAAAATCCAGACCGCCAGCGGGATATTGAACAGGCAATGCGCCAGCGCCACGGCGATATGCGTATCAAACAGACCGACAGCCGAATAAAGCTGGAAGAACGGCAAAACGAACACTGCCGCAGGGGCCATCCGATTGGTCAGCAGCCAGAAGAACAGCGTCTTGTCACCCAAAAACCGGTAGCGCGAAAACGCGTAAGCGGCAGGCAGGGCCACACAGATCGAGATCACCGTGTTGATCGACACATATAGGATCGAATTGACATAGGTCAGATACCATGACGGATCGGTGAAGATCGTGACGTAGTTGTCCCAAGTGAAAGTCTGCGGGAATAGCGAGAAGCCTGACAGGATTTCATTGGTTGTCTTGAAGCTCATTGCGACCAGCCAGTAGATCGGCAGCATCAGGAACAGGATATAGATGATCGGGATCAGATTGCGTTTTCTCATTTCGCGTCATCCTTCGTCATCAATGTGTAGAACAGCCAGGACACCAGCAGCGTGATCGCGAAATAGATCAGTGACATGGCCGCCGCTGGTCCCAGGTCAAACTGCCCAAGCGCGATTTTCACCAGATCAATCGACAGGAAGGTTGTCGAATTGCCCGGGCCGCCACCGGTCATCACAAATACCTCTGTGTAGATGTTGAAACTGTCCATGAACCGCAACAGGATCGCGATGGTTAGTACCTGTTTCATCTTGGGCAGTTGGATATAGCGAAAGACAGACCAGCTGGATGCCCCGTCGATCTTCGCCGCCTGATAATAGGCGTCCGGGATTGACACGAGCCCCGCATAGGACAGCAGCACCACAAGCGAGGTCCAGTGCCAGACATCCATCGTGATGATCGTGGCCCAAGCGGCAAATGGGTTCTGGGTCATGTCATAATCGATGCCCAGCGTGGTGTTCATGAAATAGCCCAGCAATCCAATGTCCGGCAGGGCAAAGATGTTCCACATCGCCCCCACAACATTCCAAGGGATCAGCATCGGCAATGCCATCAAGACCAGACAAACAGGTACCCAGGGCCCGCTGCGCGGCATGGCCAGCGCAATGGCGATGCCCAGCGGGATTTCAATGGCCAGAATGATGCCGGTAAACAGGAACTGACGACCAAGGGCTGCATGAAAGCGGTCAGAGTTCAGCAATTCTTCGAACCAGCGGACGCCTTCCCAGAAAAAGATGTTGTTACCAAAGGTTTCCTGCACCGAATAATTGACCACGGTCATCATCGGGATCAGCGCGTTGAACGCGACCAGCAGCAGGACCGGCAGCACAAAGAACCACGCTTTTTGATTTTGGGTTTTCATCTGCGGCTCCTTTGCCCGTCCCGGGCTTGACCCGGGACCTCATGGTTGATGGGGACAAGGCCCCAGATCAGGTCCGGGGCGGGTATCCTGCTCATGGTGCGGTCCTCGTGGCGATCCAACCGTCCCGGTAAAGTCGGGTTTTTGTGGCGTCGAATGACAGATGTGTCGAAGCACCCTGCGCGGGCGCTTCGCTCTCAAGAACAGCTTTGACAGATATGTCGCCGACTTTCGCCTCAACCACGGCATGGCGGCCAACATCGGACACTTTGTGAACGACGGCAGGCAAGCCCGTATCGCCAAGCGTCACAAATTCAGGCCGCACGCCGATCTCTGCCGTGCCGGCCCCCTGTTCAATCGCGCCTTCCAGCGTGATCAGGTTGTCGCCGAAAAATGCCCCACCATCGCGCACCTCGCAAGGCAGCACGTTCATCCCGGGGGAGCCGATGAAATGGCCAACAAAGGTGTGGGCGGGCCGTTCGAACAGCTCCACCGGTGTCCCGATCTGCACGATTTCGCCTTCCTGCATGACAACGACCTGATCGGCGAATGTCAGCGCCTCTGTCTGGTCATGGGTCACATAGATCATGGTCGCTCGCACCTTTTGGTGCAGCTCTTTCAGCTTGGATCGCAGCTTCCACTTCAGATGGGGGTCGATGACAGTCAATGGTTCGTCAAACATAACGACATTCACATCGTCACGGACCAACCCGCGGCCCATGGAGATCTTTTGTTTGTTGTCTGGCGACAGGCCAGCCGCCTTTTTACCCATCATATCGGTCACTTCCAGCATTTCGGCAATTGCCATGACGCGGGTGTTCACCGTGGCCTCGTCCACGCCGCGATTACGCAGGGGGAAGGCCAGATTGTCGTAAACCGTCATCGTGTCATAGATGACGGGAAACTGAAAAACCTGCGCGATGTTGCGCTGGTTGGGGGGCAGTCGCGTGACATCCTTGTCATCAAACAGGATTTTCCCGTTGGATGGTGTCAGCAGACCCGAGATGATGTTCAACAGCGTCGATTTCCCGCAACCTGATGGGCCAAGCAGGGCATAGGCACCGCCATCGGACCATTCCAGGTCAATTTCCTTAAGCGCGTAATCCGCTGGTCCTTTCGGATTGGGATAGTAGCTGTGTTTGAGGTCTGAAAGCGTGATTTTGGCCATTATGCGCCACCTCCGGCAACGATCTGGCCGTCTTCGGCGAATAGAAGGCAGGCGGATGGGTCAAGATAGAATGGATGATCCTCACCCACCTGATAGGGGTGCACCCCATGGGCCAGCGACACCCAGTCGGCGTCGGGCATTGCAAAATGGGCGCTGCTTTCGGATCCGCTGAGTTCCGTCACCAGCACTTTGCCATTTAAGGCGACCGTGTTGGCGGGGGTGGGCATTGGGGTGACGTGATGGGGCCGCACGGCGATGTGATAGGTGCCGTCGGGCGCGTCCTTCATCTTGGCCGCATTCCAGCTGGCACTTTGCCCCATGGTCAGGGTGCTGCCCTGTTTGGTGACCTTTGCCACATTGATTGGCGGGTCCGAGAAAACCTTGGCCGCCATCAGCGTTTGTGGTTTGCGATAAATCTCGGCCGTGGGTCCGAATTGCACGACATTGCCGTCATCCATCAGGGCAGTGGCACCGCCCAGTAGCAGCGCCTCTTCAGGCTCTGACGTGGCATAGACCACAACGGCCCCGCGTCCTGCGAAAAGCTCGGGAAGCTGTTCGCGCAACTCTTCGCGCAATTTGTAATCGAGGTTCGCCAGCGGTTCATCGAGGAACACAGCCCGACTTTCCTTGGCAATCGCGCGGGCCAGTGCCGTGCGCTGCTGCTGCCCGCCCGACAGTTCATGCGGGCGGCGATGCAGCATGGGGCGCAGTTGCAGAATGTCTGCCGCTTCTTCCACGCGGCCTTGAATTTCGGACTTCGCCATGCCTGCAACCTTTAAGGGGGAGGCGATGTTATCGAAGACTGTCATATGGGGGTAGTTGACGAAAAACTGGTGGACCAAGCTGATATTGCGCTTTTGCGTGGTAAGCTTGGTGACGTCTTGTCCGTCAATCTCGATCGTGCCGGTGGCCATCGGATCAAGGCCTGCCATCAGTTTGATCAGGGATGTTTTGCCAGCGCCGGTTTCGCCAAGCAAGACATTGAAATGGCCGGTTTCAAACACGACCGATGTCGGTTTGATATGGGTCTGGCCTGCGACCACTTTGGAAATGTTATGAAGTGCGATGGTCATCTGCTGCCCTGCGTGACGCTTGTTCTTGAGGTGGCCGGGGCGACAGGCGCCCCGACCGAGTGTCGGCACGGCCCGAAAGCCGCCCCGACAGGGAGAACCTTACTCAGAGGCCCAGCGGGCAACGAGTTCGTCATAGTTGACGGTCTCGCCCTGTGGTTTCTCGTTCTCCAGCGGTGGCTTGGCACCACCATTGGCGAACCAATATTCCGCGTCCTGTTCTTCGTTCAGACGTGGACCACAACCGCCATAGACATTGGCAGCCTCGTCAGCCTGCTGCATCCGGCCCATGGTGATGTCCATTTCTTCGGCCAGACGATCCATGGCTTCCTGCGGCGTAAACGCGCCAGAGTTCACGTCACCAATCTGCTGCCACCAGATCTGTGCCAGCTTTGGATAATCAGGCACGTTGATACCGGTTGGCGACCATGCCACCCGATCAGGTGAGCGGTAGAATTCCACCAGACCACCCAATTGCGGTGCGCGTTCGCTGAACGATTCATGGTTCACGGTGCTGTCGCGGATGAAGGTCAGCCCAACATGTGATTTTTTGACATCTACAGTCTTGGAAACCACGAATTGTGCATAAAGCCATGCAGCCTGAGCCCGATCAGCAGGGGTGGAGTTCAGGAAAGTCCAAGACCCGACGTCCTGATAACCAACCTTCTGACCTTCTTCCCAATATGGGCCATGCGGGGATGGGGCCATCCGCCACAAGGGTGTGCCTTCTTCGTCCACGGTATTGTTGCCTGCGGATTGCGGGGCAACCATGTCTGCGGTGAAGGCAGTGTACCAGAAGATCTGCTGTGCGACGTTACCTTGGGCAAGTGCTGGCAGTGACTGATAGAAGTCATATGATGCCGCACCAGGAGGCGCGTATTTGCGCAGCCATTCGTCCCATTTGCGGATCGCATAAACAGCCGCTGGACCGTTTGCAGCGCCGCCGCGGGTGACAGAGGCACCAACCGGGTTACATGTGCCCGCTTCCATGCGGATACCCCATTCGTCGATAGGGATGCCGTTTGGCTCGCCCACGGAACCGGCACCAGCCATTGAAAGCCAGGCATCAGTCATTCGCCAGCCAAGGTCAGGGGCACGCTTGCCGTAGTCCATGTGACCGTAGATTTCGACGCCATCAATTTCTTTGACGTCCTCGCTGAAGAATTCCGCGATGTCCTCATAGGCGGACCAGTTTACTGGCACACCAAGGTCATAGCCGTATTTTTCCTTGAACGCTGCTTGCAGGTCTTCGCGGTCAAACCAGTCTTTGCGGAACCAGTAGAGGTTTGCGAATTGCTGGTCTGGCAGCTGATAGAGGTTGCCGTCGGGACCCGTTGTGAATTGGATGCCCATGAAGTCCTGTAGATCAAGCGTTGGCGACGTGGTTGCGGCCCAGTCACCGGCCATCTGCTCTGTCAGGTTGTAGGCCTGCTGCAGCCGCGAGTGCGTGCCGATCAGGTCACTGTCGTTGACATAGCCGTCATAGAGGTTCCGGTTGGTCTGCATCTGGGTTTGCACCGCTTGCACGACCTCGCCTTCGCCAAGAATCTGGTGGTTCACCTTGATGCCGGTGATTTCCTCGAATGCTTTTGTCAGCACTTCGGATTCGTAGGAATGGGTTGGAATGCCTTCGGACAACACGTTGATTTCCATGCCTGAATAGGGCTCGGCGGCGCTGATGAACCATTGCATTTCGGCCAGCTGTTCGTCTTTTGACAATGTCGATGGCTGGAATTCCTGATCAATCCACCGCTGCGCTGCGGCTTCGTCAGCCATAACGGTAGTGGACCCCGCAAACAGCGCTGTCATTGCTGCTGCGGAGAGCAGATACTTACGCATCTTGTCTCCTCCCTTGAGATTATATGAGCCGGTTTTCGCCGACTGCCTTAACTTGGGTCCAGTCCGGGTATTTTGTCAAACTAAAATCTTAGTATTAACAAATTAGTTTTCATGTCTTTGAATTTATTAGAAGATTTTTGGTCGAAAAGGGCGGTCTGCAAAGCGTCGGCGACACGTCGGCAAAGCGTCGGACCCCTTCGCACGCTCGGTTCCCACACTGTTAACCCTGTACTGGCAATCTGTCGCCAAAGGAGATGCCAATGCCCCGGATGACCAAGGCTGAACGGATCGCCCGCCAGGGTATGATCCGATTTTTGAACGAAGAAATGCTGCGCGACAGTGATGTGTCGCTTCAATTGCGCGAGAAAGTGCCACAGGCCTGGCATACGCTGGAACATGATCTGGATATCGTTGAGCCAAAAACGAAAGTAACGCTGCGGCTGGATGATAGCGTGGCGAAGTTTTATCGCGCGATGGGGCCGGGCTATCAGGCGCGGATCAGCCGCATTCTGGCGCTATGGGCCAATATGAAAATCGGCGATGCCTTGCGGAGCGAAGAGATGCTTTATGCCCAGATGAAGAAACTGAACGATGATGACGATCAGCGTATGGCGCGCGGTGAGGCGCCACTGGGTTTTGGATCGACCGTCGGCTGACATCTGTCGGTGACGCGTGGGGTTGGGTGAGTTCGACGCGTCACCGTCAGGATGTCAGTTACGATTTACTTGGAAAGTGAAATCGTGTTTGCGGGTCGGAAAGGTATACGAGACCAGGCAAATGCCATAAGGAATACGGCAGAACCCACAACGAAATACATGATCGCTGCTTGTCCTGTGTTCATACCCATCAGCGTGTATGACAGGACAGCCGCGAGAAGTGCGGCGATACTTCCGATTAGCATTGGGATTGCGGCCATTGGTCAGTCTCTCATCTTATCCTAACATCATGATAGCCCGCCAAAGTTGTCAAAAATGAGGGAAGCTTGTGCAGATTCTGCGCAGTTATGGTTAACAGCCATTCATCTTGCGCAGGGTTTGCCGATATCGGCAGGACTGTTGTCGCTGCAAAAACAACGGGTTGTGTCGCGATCCACGCATCCGGCGGGTTTTGCCCGATCAAAGATCAAAAGCTATAGGATGCACGAATGGACAAGCTGTTGACCGTGCCATCGATATCGCGAAGGTTTGCGACAGATGGCGGTGTGAAATCAAACATCCGCGATACCAGTTCTGCGCTGATGCGAAACTGTTCGTTTACAGAAAAATCCACGCCAAGACCCGTCAGCAGGCCACTTTCGAAACTATCAAACTCGCGGCGGAGCGCCTCTGTGGCTGATACAGGGTCGATTGAATCGACACTGAAATGGCCGTAGGAGAGTCCGATTAGGCCGTAAGGCATGAACCGTCCAGCATCATATCCGACCCGGGCTTTGAAATCGATCAAGGTATTGTATTCGTATCTGTCTTCGAAGTCTTCTTCGAAAACATCGCCGTTAGACAATGCGATCTCACCACCGAGGACAAGTGTGCTAGCAGACCAGTTATAGCCGGCAAATCCACCAAAAGCCCTGCCGGTTAGATCGTACTCTTCAATGGGGTCGTAGTCATAGGAGTTTTGTCCAGAGAATGTCGAAATTGCAAATCCAACATAAGGTCCATCCCAAGCGGATTGGGCAGACGCCGCCCCTGCGCAGATGATGGCAACTGTTGCTAAAAGGGATTGTTTCATCATGTCGCAGCCTTTCAAAACACCTACTCGTCAAAGTGGGATGGCCGCATTGATGAATGCTGCCCCCCAACAGCCCGTCATGTGTAGCGGACGCTGACGTCGCTGCAACCCGAGGCACGGAAGAGGTGGCAAAGGATGCCGGATGTTGCCGAATTACCCCGATGATCAACAACCACGCGGCGCAGATGCCCCGCATGGTTGTATTGGTTTGGATTAACGCACGAATTTCTTGTGTTTCATCCGTTTGGGTTCCAATGCGTCAGCACCGAGTCGCCGTTTTTTGTCTTCTTCGTAGTCGGTAAACGCGCCTTGGAACCATTCCACATGCGCGTCGCCTTCGAAGGCCAGGATATGCGTGCAGATCCGGTCAAGGAAGAAGCGGTCGTGGCTGATGACCACGGCGCAGCCTGCAAAGCTGACTAGTGCGTCTTCCAAGGCCCGCAAGGTCTCAACGTCAAGGTCGTTGGTCGGTTCGTCAAGTAATAGGACGTTGCCGCCGGATTTCAGCAACTTCGCCATATGGACCCGGTTGCGTTCACCGCCAGACAGAAGCCCAACTTTCTTTTGCTGGTCCCCGCCTTTGAAATTGAAGGCAGAGCAGTAAGCGCGGGAGTTCATCGACGCATCACCCAATTCGATGATCTCGGCCCCGCCGCTGATTTCTTCCCAGACGGTACTGTCTGCACTCAGCGCGTCGCGTGACTGGTCCACGTAAGACAGTTTGACGGTGTCGCCATATTCCACAGACCCTTCGTCCGGTTCGGCCTGCCCGGTCAGCATGGAGAACAGCGTGGATTTACCCGCACCGTTCGGCCCGATCACCCCAACGATGCCGCCCGGGGGCAAGTCGAATGACAGACCTTCGATCAGGAGCTTATCGCCCATCGCCTTTTTGAGGCTTTCAACCTCGATCACCTTGGAGCCAAGGCGCGGCCCGTTTGGAATGATGATCTGGGCGCGCCCGACCTTTTCCTTTTCGGATTGGTTGGCCATTTCGTTATAGGACGCGATCCGGGCCTTGGATTTGGCTTGCCGCGCCTTCGCGCCTTGCTGCATCCATTCCAATTCGCGGGCGAGGGTGCGTTGTTTGGATTTGTCTTCCTTGGCTTCTTTTTCCAGGCGTTTGGCCTTGGCTTCGAGCCAGCTGGAATAGTTGCCTTCATGCGGAATGCCCGACCCCCGGTCGAGTTCCAAAATCCAGCCGGTGATCGCATCAAGGAAATACCGGTCGTGAGTGACGATCAGGATCGTGCCTTTGTAGTCGATCAGGTGCTGTTGCAGCCATGCGATGGTTTCGGCGTCAAGGTGGTTTGTCGGCTCATCAAGCAGCAGCATGTCAGGAGCGTCGAGCAGAAGCTGACACAAGGCTACGCGGCGTTTTTCACCACCTGAGAGGGTTGTCACATCGGCATCGTCAGGGGGGCAGCGCAGCGCCTCCATGCTGATGTCGATCTGCGCGTCGAGATCCCACAGGTTCTGGCTGTCGATCTCATCCTGCAGCTGCGCCATTTCGTCGGCGGTTTCTTCGGAATAGTTCATGGCGACTTCGTTGTAGCGATCAAGGATCGCCTTTTTGTCGGCCACGCCCAGCATGACGTTTTCGCGCACTGTCAGTTTCGGGTCGAGTTCGGGTTCCTGTGGCAGGTAGCCCACGCGCGCGCCTTCGGCCGCCCAAGCCTCGCCCTGGAATTCCTTGTCTTGCCCCGCCATGATCCGCATCAGCGTGGATTTACCGGTGCCGTTCACCCCGACCACGCCGATTTTCACGCCGGGCAGGAAGTTCAGACGGATGTTTTCGAAAACCTTTTTGCCACCGGGATAGGTTTTGGACACGCCGTCCATGAAATAGACGAATTGATTGCTGGCCATGGGCGCTGCTCCGCACTGCTAAGAATTGGTCCTTCGTTAGCGGAACGCAGCAGCGGGGGCAATCGCTGTGGTGCCTGTGGGCCTAGCCGTTTACAGACTCGATCCAGATTTCGACGCGCCGGTTGATCCCGCGCCCGTTTTCGGTGCTGTTGCAGGCCGATGGGGCGACTTCGCCAAAGCCGGTGGTTTCGAAATTGATCCCCGCCAGGCGGTCGCCAGCGAAACTTTGAAGTGTGTCCAGCACCTGCTGTGCCCGTCCGACTGACAGGGCCCGGTTGCTTTCGAATGCGCCCACATCATCGGTGAAGCCGACCATCAGGACCTTTGTGCCCGCTGGCGCGTCTTCTAGATAATCGGCCAGGCGTTCAAGGTTCAGCAACCCGCGGGTGTCCAGCGTTGATGAGCCGGTGCGGAACCGGAAGGTGGCGGAGAGCCGGTCGTAGTTTTCCATCCGCGTCAACATTTCGCGCATCACACCAGCCTCGAACGCATCAACATTCGCGTCGGTCAGTTGCCGGGCGCGGGCGCTGTCAGCGGTCTGCTGTTGCCGGGCGATGTCCAGATCGATGAAGCCCGCCTTGTTGATGACTGAATCGGCCGCATTGGAGGTGACATAGGCGACGAAATCCGCGCCTTTGTCATCCAGCGTATCTGCGCGGTTATAGAGGTAGAGAAACCGCTGCAGGGCGTATTCTTCGGTCCGCGCGGAAAACGCGTCGGGGGTCATCCGCAGTCCGCATTCGTTGATCAGGGTCAGCGGTTTGGCCCCCCTTTGGAACGCGTAGCCGACAAAGCCGATCCCATTGGGGTCGGCGTTTACAGAGGCGGCCATTTCGGTGCTGTTATCTGCGATGGTCATGCTGCGCGGGGCGGCTGGCACGTCCTCCCCATAAAGACGTTCCTCAAAGATGCTGCGCGTGCCGGTGCCGTCGGCACGACCATAGACGGCAATTGCGGCGTCATTACCACCGATCTGAGACCAGTTGGTGATTGCGCCGCTATAAATGCCGCGCAGTTGGTCGGTTGTCAGCTCATCAACAGGGTTATCAGGGTGGGTGATTACCACAAGCGCATCGACCGCAAAGATATGTTCGTTTGTCGGTGCGATCATGTTGCCTGCGCCATCATCGCGTAAGGCGCGCGCCTCATCAGGTCGGATGCGTCGCGATGACATACCGATCTGTGCGGTCCGGTTCAGCAGCTTGCGGAAAGCATCAATGGAGCCGGTAGAACTGACCAGATAAGACCCGATCGGGTCACCAAAACCTTCTTCGCCCACCACATCGGCAAGAATTTCGCCTTCAACTGCGGTCGAGCTGACGGTGACCTCAGCGCCGAGGAAGGCCCCATAGCCGGACATCAACAAGGGCATCACACCGACGCCTACGGACTGTGAGCCTGCGATTATTACGTCAGCTTCGGTTGCAGCTGAGGTCGGGCAAGCATCACCTTCGCAGCGGACCCGCGTTGCCGAGATGCGCAGATCGCCCAAATCGGTGCGAATCACATAGTTGTTGTCCTTGAATTCGATAAATTCACCGACGAGGTTTACGGTTCCGTCCGCAGATTTCAGGACAACCTCGTCCGCCACGGCGCTTGCTGGAAAGAGCATTGTTGCGCAAAGCGCAATGGCCGACACCAGATTTCGGTTTTGTCCGAATTTTGCAGATGCCATACTCATTCTCCAATTTATTCACTCGTTATGTTCACAAAATAGGTAAATATTTGATTTTGCAAACAATAATAATGTTTTCGCCACGCGGGCAACACGGACTGACACCCCTTAGTCTGCCGAGGCTTTGTGCGTTTAATGAGGCGACCAGACACTGCTTTGTCCTAACTAAAATATAGCGCTGGTCCAAACGATAAGTTTCGTCAATTCGCGTGTCCAAGCGTCGCGCGGGTTCGCTTTTTGGTTGTGCGTGGTTGATCCGGGGATGTCATTGGGTTGGTTCGATACTACCTGATAGATATAATAAGTATTTGAATTATAATGATTATGTAGTTTTTGGGAGCACGAGTTGTGGTGAGGAGCCGGGATCTGGCAGCGGCTTTCGATACCCGAATTTCACTTGAAGTTTCCTGGCATTCGAAATGTGAAATTTTCGATACCGTGGTGCTGCTAATGCATGAACGGGCCCATGCGGGGCGAATCCTCGAATCAAGAGCCGCTGGCCTGAGACCGGCACGACTGGGAGGTCACAGCGGTTGCACCCAGCCAGCAGTGTGCGGATAACATCAGTCATCTCTGGACGCGCGAAGGTTGCCTGACGAATACAGTTGCTAGCTTTTCCGTCCTGCATGTAGCCAAAGGGTGAAAGGGATGACCGCCCAGAACCCGACCCCGGCCAGATGATCGGCGAGCGACCCGCCCTGTGCCGGGATGATGATTGTTCGCAGCCGATCCTGATCAAGCGGTGATTTGATCACGATCTGCGCTGGCAAATCGGGAAAGATGATCTGGTAGAAACTGTAAAACAGCTGTGGTGAAAGCCAGAAAGCGACGCCGTAGATCAGCAAACCCGCGATAATATCCAGTGGGATCGCAACCAATCCGGGCAGACGGGCCATTTTGTTGCTTTTCACTGCAATCGCGCCAAACACTGCGATCAGGCCCAAACTGCTGATCACAATAACGCCAATCCGTCCGCCCCAGCCAAGTGTCCATAGGCTGTCACTGGCATAGCCTGTGTCAAGAAAGACCGATGGCAGGGCGATAATGACCACGACGCCCGCGGGTACGATAAGAGACAGCGTTTTTGCCCAATGGGGTGGTTCGCGCCGCACCAATTGCACGATCTTAGCGAACAGTAGCAGGCTGAGGATCGGACCGATCAGGGACATGCTGGCCGGGGGCAGATTGCGCAGGTCTTCAATTGCAGTTTCCTTGCATCGGGTGCAGCCTGCACCATAGGCCCAGCACCAAAAAGGGGAAATAGAATGCATCACATTGTTGATCTTGAAACATGGCCCCGTGCGGCACAGTTCCACTTTTTCCGGACCTATCAAAAGCCGCATTATGCGGTGACGTCCCGGTTGGATGTCAGCCATGTCATGGCCCGCAAGGCTGATGGTGTGTCCCCATATCGCGCCTGCCTTTATGCTATTGGTGCCGGTCTGCATGCTGTGCCAGAGTTGTGTATGCGGTTTCGCGGGGATCAGGTGGTTCGCCACGAGATGGTCACCCTGTCGATGACCGTGCCCACCCGTGCCGGTAGCTTTGGCTATGCCTATGTGCCTTATCTGGCTGATTTTGGAGAATTTGATGCGCAGGCCAAGGCCCTGATTGATCAGGTGGCCGCCGGGCATGCGTTGACCCCAAATGCTGGTGAGCGCGATGATCTGGCCTATCTGTCCTGTATGCCATGGCTTGATTACACGTCGATCAACAACGCCTTGCCCGGCCCCGATGACTGCATTCCGCGCGTGTCATGGGGCAAGATCGTTGATCATGGCGGCCGCTGGGATATGGCGATGACGCTGGAGGTGCATCATGCGCTGGTTGATGGTCAGCAGGTGGGGGCCTATTTCACGGAAGTGCAGGCGAGTTTGGATATGGTTTAGGCTAATTCAACATTCCGCTCGACCGCTAGGTCGGGCAGCCCCCGACCCTCCCCACGGGAGCGGGCTTCACCCCCACCCAGGGTCGGGGGCTGCCCTAGGCATCTAGCCAAGTCATGCCGCCTCATACCCTTCCATGATCTGTTGATAGATGTCCGGGTCGGTGATCCCTTCTGATCCGATCAACAGCACCCGCGATGATCCGTCCAGACCCAGCGCATCGGAGAGGTCTGCGTCGTCCCGTGCGGCGATCAAGGCGGCGAGCCCGGCAACCGCGCTTTCCCCTGCTTCGATCACCGGATCGCCCGGCAATGGCCGCGCCAGCAACCGCACGGTGGATGGCACCAGCGTGTCGGGGATGGTGACATAATCGCTGGCCTCTTGGGCCAGGATATCCCAGGCGAGCGCAGATGGTTCGCCACAGGACAGCCCCGCCATGATGGTTTCCTTGGCGATGGCCACGGTTGTTGCCGCCCCCTGCCGCGCGCTTTCGAACAGGCAGGCCGCCAGATCGGGTTCCACGATCACGACGCGCGGCGAAGATGCCCCGTAATGCTGCACCAAGGCGGCGATGATCCCGGCGGCCATGCCCCCCACCCCGCCTTGCAGGAAGACATGGGTCGGGGCCTGATCCAGGGTGCGGCACAGCTCGCGCGTCAGAACGCCATAGCCGGACATCACGTCGCGCGGCGGTTCGGTGTAGCCGTCCCATGATGTGTCGGACACGACGAACCAGTCGTTTTCTTCCGCCTCGGATTTCGCCAATGCGACGGAAGCATCGTAATCACCGGTGATCCGGATCACCTCTGCCCCGAAATCGCGCATGATCTGGGCGCGCCCTTCGCTGACTTCGGCGTGGATGTAGATCCGGCAGGGGGCCCCGAATTTCTGGCACCCCCATGCCAGGGACCGCCCGTGATTGCCGTCTGTGGCTGAGACCAGCGTGATCGCCGCGCAGGCATCCCGATGCTTGCCATTGCGAATATCTGCAAGGCTGACATTCTGTCCGGTCTGCTGGGCGATTTCGCGTTGCAGCACCCGCAAGGCCGCATAGGCCCCGCCTAATGCCTTGAAACTGGCCAGCCCGAAACGCGGCCCTTCGTCCTTGTAGAACACTTTGCCCACCCCGATATGGGCGGCCAGTGCGTCCAGTTCGTGCAGCGGTGTGGGCGCATAGCCGTCCCATTGGGTGATTTCAGCCTCGGCCGTGTCGAAACCTTCTTTGGTCAGGACCCGGTGGGCTGCGTCGCCTGTGGCCCGCGTTGTGGTGATGTGGCCAAGGGTGGCCTTTGGCAAAAGAGTGGTCATTGGCTGTCCTGTCGTTTTGGAAGGCGGTCCTGCACAAGTGCCGCCCAGAAGGCCGCCCCGATTGGCAAAAGCGCGTCGTTAAAGTCATAGTCATTGGCGTGGAGCGGTTGCCCATGTGCCCCGTCGGTTCCGTTGCCCATCAAGAGAAAGCACCCCGGCACCGCCTGCGCGAAATGTGCGAAATCTTCGGAAAAGCTCATTGGTGGGCGGTTTCCGTCCGTTTGCAGCCCTGCGGTCTGTGCGGCGCGTATGACGGCTTGGGCGGGTTCGGCGGCGTTGATCGTTTCGACGAAAACCGTGTCAAAGCTGAGCGTTGCTGTCACCCCGTGGGTCGCGGCGACCCCGTTCACGATCTGGCGCATGAAATGTGCGATGGCCTGCCGGTCGGCTGGTTGGCGCGCCCGCGCGTCGCCTTTGAGTGTTGCAATACCTGGCAGCACGTTGCGCTGCCCGTCTGTCAGAAATTCGGTGACGGACACGACCGCGCCCGCGCTGGGCGGCAGCTTTCGGGCGATGATGGTTTGCAATGCCATCACCATTTCGGCCCCGACGGTGATCGCGTCAACGCCAGCATGTGGCATGGAGGCATGACCGCCTTGGCCGGTGATGGTGATTTCAAACAGGCTTTCAGAGGCGCAGATTTGCCCGATCCGGGTAGAGACGTGGCCAACAGGCGCGCCAGGCAGGTTGTGGATGGCGTAAACTTCGTCGATTGGGAAACGTTCCAGCACGCCGTCGGCAATCATCGCCTGTGCGCCTAGCCCGTGTTCTTCGTTCGGTTGGAACAGGAAAACCACTGTGCCATCAAAGTCGCGGGATTTGGCCAGTTGTTCGGCCGCCCCCAACAGCATCACTATATGCCCGTCATGGCCGCAGGCATGCATCACGCCGGGGGTCTGCGAGGCGTAGTTGTGACTGCTTTGTTCATGGATCGGTAGCGCGTCCATATCGGCCCGCACCCCGATGGCGCGGTTGCCTGACCCGGCACGCAGAATGCCGACCACGCCTGCGCCTTCATGCACCTCTAGCCCCAGATCGCGCAGGATTTGGGCGACACGGGCCTTTGTCCGCAGCTCTTGAAAGCCAAGCTCCGGGTGTTGGTGAAATTCATGCCGAAGGGCGGTGAGGTCCATGATGCGTGGTCCATTGCGGATGGTGTTGGGGCATCATGATATCGGTTTTCATCTATGCCAATGATCAATCCTGCTGGCACCGGCGATGAAATTGATCCAGTTTCCGGCGGATAACGATCAATTTGTGACGCTGCGCGATGATATGAACGCTTTATGACCATGACACCGATCACACGCGGCTTTCCAGATGCCGAATTTGCGGCCCGCACCGCACTGGCCCAACACCGCATGACAGCGGCCGGGCTGGACGGTTTGCTGCTGATGACAGAACCAGAGGTGCAGTATTTCACCGGTTTCCAGACGCTGTTCTGGCAAAGCCCGACGCGCCCATGGTTCGTCTTTGTGCCCGCATCCGGCAAGCCGATTGCGATCATCCCAGAGATTGGTGCCAGCCTGATGCGGCGCTGTTGGCTGGATGATATCCGCAGCTGGGCCGCGCCTGCGCCCAAGGATGACGGGATCAGTCTGCTGGTTGATCTGCTATCCCCACTTGGAAAGATCGGCGTGATGAAAGGTCATGAAACGCAGCTGCGCATGCCGCTGGGCGATTGGGAACGGCTGGTGGCTGCACTGCCGGGGTTGACCATCGCGGATGCAACCGGGCTGGTGCAGGGCCTGCGCATGGTGAAATCCCCCGCCGAGATTGAAAAGCTGGCCTATATCTGCGCGATTGGGTCCGCAACCTTTGCCCAAGTGCCTGCCATGGCAAAGGAAGGCGTGCCGTTGGATGCGGTGTTCCGCGCGTTTCGCCGCGAGGCATTAACGCAGGGGGCCGATGGTGCGCCTTACGTTGTGGGTGCGGCGGCGCAGGGGGGCTATGCGGATGTGATATCACCCCCCGATGACGCGCCGCTGGCGCGCGGTGATATCCTGATGCTGGATACTGGTTTGGTCTGTGATGGGTACTATTGCGATTTTGATCGCAACTGGGCGATTGGCCATGCTGATGACAGGGCGCGCCGTGCCTATGATGTGCTGTGGCGCGCGACCGAAGCGGGTATTGCGGCGGCCCGTCCCGGCAACACCTGCCGCGATTTGTTTTGGTCCATGTCGGCTGTCATCGCTGAGATGGATGATAGCGGCGGTGATATCGGACGGTTGGGTCATGGGCTTGGCCTACAACTGACGGAACAGCCTTCGCATGCTGCGTTTGATACGACCCTGTTGCAGAACGATATGGTGCTGACGCTGGAGCCGTCACTGTCTTATGGCGATGGGCTGATGATGGTGCATGAGGAGGATATCGTGATCACACAGCATGGGGGGCGGTTGTTGAGCACGCGCGCCGCGCCGGAATTGCCGGTGATTTAGTTCGGCGTTGTTTTTTCTGATTGATAGCTTACCCCCACCCAGGGTTGGGGCTGCCCTTAGTTCTGTGTGAACGGTCTTGCATTGGTGTCACGATCCCGCCTTGGCGGCGCGCGCGTCCTTTGCCGTGCCATAGCTGGGCAGGTCGGCGGCGGATTTGCCATGGGCCGCCATCAGCGTGTCGCGGACAAAGGCGATATGGGCCGTTTCCTCAATAATTTCAGCCAGATATTGCGCGGCGGTCAGCGTTTTGCCTACGCCGATTGTCCCGTGATTGGCGAGGACAGCGGCCCGAATAGAGGGGTCTTGAAATACCGGGCTAATCTCTACTTCGGTCTGTGGTCCACCATTGTCGGAGAGCGGGATCAGCGGCATCCGCCCGATCTTTTCAATGGTCTGGACAGTCAGACAGGGGATTTCGATGCCCGCGCTGGCAAAGCCTGTGGCCCACGGGCTGTGGCAATGCACAATCGCGTTGATGTCGGGCCTGATCCGGTAAAGGTCGAGGTGGAAATCCATATCTTTGGATGGTTTGAACTGTGACGGCTCAATCGTGCCATCCAGATGCACCACTTGCAGATTGTCCCGGCTGCATTCGGCAAAGCCGACGCCGGATGGTTTGATGACGATGGCATCCCCCGATGACAAGCGCACCGACAGATTTCCGCCCGCGTTGGTCTGCAACCCAAGGTCAAAGCAACGGCGCGCTGACCAGATCAGGGCGTCTTTCTTGGCTTCGATATCGGATGGGTCAAGCATGGGGAGGTTCCTTTGAAATGGCATAAAGGGCGTCGGCGGCGGCATCTGCCGTGGCACGGTCATTGATATGTCCGTCCAGCCGGGTGAGGGGGATGTGGGTTTCGAGCGTGTCGGCAAATGCGGCGCGCAAGGTTTCGCTTTCAATCGCGCCGCCGGGGCGATCTTCGGATGAAAAACCACCCATGGGGATCAGCACGCGCACGGGTGCTGTTGCTTCTTTCAGTGCGGTGCCAAGGATATTGGCGCATTTGATCACCTCGTCTTCGGTACATTGCACATGGGTGAACAGCGGAGAATGCGCGTAATGCGGCCTTTTGTGATACATTTCGGGCATCAGGGCGGGTTCGCCCATGCCGATGAAATTGACACCGCCGGGCAGGACCATCCGTGGCAGATGTCCCATCGCCGTAAAGCGCCCGGGCATATCCGCATTCACCCCCGCGACATAACAGCGTGTCAGTTCATGTGGGGTGTAGTCGATCACCGATTTGAAGGCCCCGATCCTGGCCCAGCGGGTGAAGGCTGCCCCGCCAAAGCCGTTGGCGTGGAAAACGGTGACTTCGTTGCGATCCGCCTTCAGCCGTTTGCACAGCGCGTCGGTGCCCGGACCCGTCACACCTAACGATGTGACCCCGATGGATGGCGACAGGGATGCGGCCCCGGTTGGCAGTGTCGCATGGTATAGCCCGCCTGCGATTGCTGCTGCCTGATCCAGCGCCGCCCGCGTTGTCGCGTTCAGCCCGCACAGATCGGCAATAGTGGGCACCAGCACGATGGAGCTGTCGGCGATGATATAACGCGGATCGAAGGGCAGGGTGGTCACCAGCACCTTTGGCATCGCCACGGGTAAGGATTGCAGCACCTTCAGCGCGATTTGCCCGCCAGTGCCGCCGCCGATGGCCACGATCATCCGTCGGCCTGTTTGCGGCTTCGCCGAAATCTCGGCTATTGCCCTTTCGGTGGCCTGCGCCATGCCTGCGATCTTGTCCTTTGGCGTCCATTGGGCACCGCCCGCATGAAGCGAGATATCACAGGTTTCAACCGGCACGCCCAAGGCCGTCATTGCGGCGATGAGGTAATCGGCCTCTTCCTGTTTGGTATCGAAAGTGGCCAGAAGAAGGACGCTCATTATCCTTTCACGGCCCCTGCTGTCATGCCGGTGATGATCTGGCGGCTGGCGACGAAGGTGAAGATGATCGGCGGGATCGCAAGCAGCATACCCGTCGCCATGATGACCCCCCAGTCGATATCAAATTCGGTCAGGCTGTTGACGATTGTGACCGGCACGGTTCGACTATTGCGGTCTGACAGGGCGTTTGCCAGCAGGAATTCGTTCCACGCCACGCGGAAGGTAAAGATGGAGGCTGCAGCAATCCCCGGTTTGATCAGGGGCAGCACCACAAGGAAAAAGACCTGGAAGGGGCCGGCGCCATCCATGCGCGCGGCCTCTTCCAGCTGGATCGGTACTTGGACAATGAAACTCTGTAAGATCCAGATCACGAAAGGCAGGTTCAGCGCGACATAGACAAGAATGATCCCGCCGCGCGACCCGTCGATACCGAATTGGAAAGTCCAGATGCCAAAAACAGGCACCAGCAGCACCGCAGGCGGCACCATCCGCATCATCAGCGTCCAGATTGACACGACATCGCGGCCCATGAACCGGAACCGGACCAGCGCATAGGCGGCCATGGTTCCGATGATCAGCGTGATCGCAGTTGAGATCAGACCGATAATCAAGGAATTGGTCAGGGCCCGCCCGAATGTTGGATCGCAGCGGCGCAGATGTTCGGGTTCGTACCACAGGAAATCGCAAAGGGCGGTTTCGTAATTGCGTAATGTCGGCATGAACAGCAGGCTGGAGCTGTCGGACATAATATCGATGTTCAGCTTCAACGAGGTCGTCAGCATCAGATAGATCGGCCCGATGGCCATGATCACCAGCGTGATCAGCAGCGCGTAGAAGGCCGGGTTCTGCCGGTCGTAGGTCTGCGTGCTCATACCTCTTCCTCCACCGCGCGCAGGCGGGCGGCGCGGGCGTCTTGCGCCTTGTTATAGATGAACATGGTGAAGGTCAGGATCAGCAGGACGATCAACAGCAGGTTTGACATCGCTGCGGCTTCACCCAATTCGCGGAATTCTGACGCCGTTCGGTTGATCCGCAGTGACAGGATTTCGGTCGACAGCCCCGGGCCGCCATTGGTCATGACCAGGATAACCTCAAGCACCTTGAAGCTATCGATCAATCGTAAGAGCAGGGTGACGATCAAGACCGGCAGCATCAATGGCAGCTTGATATAGAGGATCTGCTGCCAGCCGCTGGCGCCGTCGATCCGGCTTGCCTCAATCGCTGAGGCGGGCAGTGATTGCAGGGCTGCCAGTGACAGGATGAAGATGAAGGGTGTCCATTGCCAGACATCGGCGATGACGACAGAGGCAAAGGCCCATGATCCGTCAGATAGCCATGGGATGCCGTCAAACCCCCAGGATTTCAGGGTCTTGTTAAAGATGCCGACCGTGGGGTGATACATGTAGCGCCACATCAGACCCACGACGATGGGCGCGATCATCATTGGTAGAATGAACAGCGTGCGCAGCACCGACATGCCGCGAATGTTCCGGTCTAGCAGCAGGGCCAGCCCGACGCCCAGAAACATTTCGATGGTCACAACCACGGCGGCGAATTTGAGCGTAACGCCCATGCTTTCGCGGAACGCATCGTCGCTAAACAGTTTGAAGTAGTTGCGCAGGCCGACAAATTCGGCCTCGCCAATCCGCTGGCTGGGGTTCCAGTCCAGAAAACTGGCATAGATCATATAGCAGATCGGATAGAACAGGGCGAAGGCCAGAACCAGCCCGGCAGGTGCCAGAAACAGGTAGGGGGTCATTCGGTTCGTACTGGCGATGCTCATGAAACCGGGGCCTTTGCGGGGTGGTCAGGTAATGATGCGGGCCGGCACATGATGCGCCAGCCCTTTAGGTGTTTGGTGGCTACTGCCAGGTGTAGTAACCGGCCTCGTCCATCACGGCGCGGGCGCGTTCGGCCACACCGTCAAGTGCTTCCTGAGGGTCCAGCCCTTCGGTCAGAACCTGGCTCATCGTGGTGCCGATATCGGCGTTGATCGTGCCCCATGTCGGGATGATCGGGCGCCAGTCTGGGTCTGCGTATTTCAGGGCTTCGCCAAAGGTTGCCGAATACGGGTATTTTTCGTTCAGCCCCGCATCTTCATAAGTCGAAAACCGCGAAGGGTTTCCGCCCGCCATGGCGATGGCAAGGTCCTGTTCCTTTGATGTCAGCCATTGCATCAGCAAGAACGCAGCTTCCTTGTTTTGCGCATTGGATGGGATGCCGATACCAAAACCACCTGTCTGGCTGCCGCGACGGACACCTTCGGGGTGCAGGGCATAGCCAACTTTGCCGACGACGGTTGATTTGCTTGGGTCTTCAAACCCGGCAGCAAAGGCGATGGAATCCATGAACATGGCAGATGTGCCTTGCTGGAATGATGCCGCCGCTTCGGCTGGGCCGAATGTTGTGCCGCCTTCAGGGCCACAATCCACGATGGTTTTCAGCGCATTGGCGGCTGCCACACCTTCGGGGCTGTTGATGATCGGGTTCCATTCACTGTCAAAGACGCGACCGCCCAACGGGGCAAGATGCAACAGGAATGCGTGGCTGGCCTGATGGCCGGATGCCGCACGAGACGCCATGCCGCCCATGCCGGGTTCCAATTCAGGGATCTGGCACGCCACTTCAAGAAGCTGATCATAGTTGGTTGGCACGTCGATCCCGTGCTTTTCAAAGATATCCTTGCGATAGGCCAGCACGGATGTTTCGGACCCAAAGGGAATGCCAAAAAGCGAGCCGGTTTTACCGGGCAGATATCCCTTTTCGCCACCGGCAACACCGATATTGGCGACATAGCCGTCGATCAGATCGCTCGCGTCATAATTCGGGTCGGCCAGGCGTGGGTTCATGAAATACTTGGCGAGATTTTCCAGCTGATCGGCGTAAACGTAATCCGCCTTGGAAAACACAACATAGGAAATCAGGTCATAATCGCCTTCGTCCTTGGTCAGTTCCAGCGTCTGACGTTCGCGCATTTTCAGATATTGCAGCTGGTCGACTTCAACCTCGATGCCTGTCTGCTCTGTAAACTCGGGCAGAACTTCCAGCACAGCATTGTAATGCGGATGTGCGGGAAAGTTCACAACCAGTGTCGTGCCTTCATAAGGCGCATAGACATCGGCGGTGTGCCCGTCTGCATATGCAACCCCGGTATAGGTCAGCGTGACCGCAATCGCGGCTGACCAGATTTTGGTTTTATTCGCCTTCATATCATCCTCCCAGATGTTTGGTGACCGCGTCACACGGCCCGTTATCCAGACAGCGCTACAGCGCTATCTCTGTTTTCGGATCAAAGAGATGAACCTCATCCCCCTGCACCGTGAATTCGCGTTCCTCCCCGGCGCGGATTGGCACGACGGTGTTGACCTCAATCGCCACACGTTCACCGCCCAGTTCCGAAATCAGCACCGATTGCGCGCCGATATATTCCGACAGGATCACTGGCATTTTCAGCCCCCCCGGACCTTCAGCAAAGCTGGATGGCCGGATGCCAAGGTGGATTTGCCGATCTTTATGGGCTTGCAGGCTGGATTTGCGGGCGTCGGGCAGGGGGATGGCAAAGCCGTCGCCCTTGGCGGAAAGCGTGCCGCCCTCCTCAATCAGTTCCGCTGACAGGAAATTCATGGTGGGGGAGCCGATGAACCCGGCCACGAATTTGTTTGCCGGGTTGCGGTAGAGCTCTTCTGGTGTGCCCGCCTGCATGATCTCGCCGAATTTCATGACGACGATTTTGTCGCCCAATGTCATCGCCTCGACCTGATCATGGGTGACGTAGATCATATTCTTCTTGATCCGCTGCGACATCAGTGCCAGTTCCGCGCGCATCTGCCCGCGCAATTTCGCATCAAGGTTCGACAGGGGTTCGTCAAAAAGGAACGTGCCCGCGTCGCGGACCAGGGCACGGCCCATGGCAACCCGCTGGCGCTGGCCACCTGATAATTCCGCGGGCTTGCGGTCCAGATAAGCGGTCAGGTCCAGCGTCGCTGCGACCTCTTTCACCCGTGTTTCGATATCCGCCTTGTTCATTCGCGCCAGACGCAGAGCGAATGACATGTTTTTGGCCACGTTCATATGCGGGTAAAGTGCGTAATCCTGAAACACCATCGCCAGATCACGTTCTTTGGGTTCCAGTTTGGACACGTCGCGGTCGCCGATCATGATCTGCCCGCCAGTGACAGATTCCAGCCCGGCAATCATGCGCAATGTCGTTGATTTACCGCAGCCCGATGGCCCGACCAGAACCGTGAACTCACCATCAGCCATATCAAGGTTGAGGTTTTCGATCACGTTCACTGCGCCGTAATCCTTGCGCAGGTTCTGTAGTCGTATGTCGGGCATTAGCCGCGTTCTCCCCTAGGTTGGCGGTGATGGAACATGAGTTTGTATACAAAAGCAACCAAAAATATCCAATGATGTTTCTTTTGGTGGTTTTCCCTGTGAAACCATGCTACCGGTTGGGATAATACATAAAGGTAGGACCGGATCATGGACCGTCAAAATTCATCTTCGCGCGAATCGACGGGGCAGAGAATTGAAAGTGTCTTGCTGGATGATATTGCCGCCGGGGCGTTGCAGCCTGGCGAGCGGCTGGACGAAACAAAGCTGGCCGAGCGTTTTGGCGTTTCCCGCACCCCGGTGCGAGAGGCCTTGAGCAGGCTGACAGCACAAGGTGTTTTGGTTGTCGGTGAGAAGCGCGGCGTGCGTGTTGCGCAGTATTCCCGCGAAGAATTGGCGCAGATGTTCGAGGCTATGCAAGAGATCGAAAGTGTCTGTGCGCGCCTTGCAAATCAAAGGCTTACGCTACTTGCTCGGGCTGAAATCGAAGCCGCGCAGGCAAAATGCAAAGCCGCTGCCGATGCCGACGATCGCATCGCTTACATTCATGCCAATGAGGCGCTGCACCTGTCCATTTATCGCGCAACTGAGAACCAGTACATCTTCGAACTCGCATCGGATTTTCGCCGCAAGACTGGCCCGTTCCGTGCCAAGAAGCTTGAGACGCAAGCCGATCTGGTGGCGTCTGTCGCGAACCATGAGATTTTGCTGGCCAAAATATTCTCGGGCGATAGTCAGGTTGCAGTGGACGGTATGCGCGAACACATGACCGAGAGTTTCATGCGCGTTCTTGCGGCGAATAGCTGAACAAACCGGGATATCAGCGAAAAATTTTGCCAATACTGTAGACAGCAATCAAAAATTGTATACAAAAGTGGAGACTCGTATCTGGAGGACCCCATGGGCGTTGCTGAGACCAAGATTTATCCGATCAACACCGGTTGGCTAGAGGCCGATCTGGGCACTTATATTTTCTGGAAAGGGCCAGCGGGAAAGAAGATCTGGAACCCGGTCTATTGCCATTATGTCGACACCGGAGAACATAAAATCCTGATCGATACTGGCCTTTGTGACGAAGAACGCGCAACCAAGTACCACCATAAATGCGACAAGCGCGGTTGCTTGCAGGTGCATGAACATCTGGAACAGAAGCTGGGCGTGCATCCTGATGAGATTGACGCCATCGTCTTTACCCATCTGCACTGGGACCATGTGCAAAACATGAAGCAATTCAAAAACGCCCGTTACATCGCCCCCAAGGCCGAGATTGAAATGGCCTATAATCCACTGCCCCTTTATTATCGCACTTATGAAAGCGGCTATCTGGGGATTGAGCCGGCTTATGCGGGCTGCGTATTCGAGGCTGTTGAGGATGAATGTGAGGTTCTGCCAGGAATCACAATGTTCCACACGCCCGGCCATTCTGTTGGCCATATGGCCGTGACCGTCGCCACCAGCATGGGCGATATTGTGGTTGCCGGGGATGCCATTTTTCAGGAACGCAATATGGAGCCGAACCCCGATGAAGGTTGGCGTTACTGGGTGCCCGCCCGGTTTGTGAATTCCTATGAAGGCTGGAAATCGGTTGAGGAACTGGACAAGCGCGCCGATTACATTCTGGCATGTCACGACAAGGTCGCCAATGCCCGGTCGGACGTGTTTCCATATGAAGGCATGCCGTTGCGCAAGCGGCGTCAGGTGATCCCGGGCTATCAGTTCTATTTTGGCGACATGCCTGCTGGTACCGCCGCAACATCGGCCCCTGCCCTGTCCAAGGCCGAGGCAGAGGCCTATATCGCGGGTCTTGTCCCCCCGACGCCGGATCCCTGATCAGATGACCCAGGTGATCGACAGTATCGGCGCAATCGCTGATCGGTTCGATGCAATTGTTCTGGATCAATGGGGCGTGCTGCATGATGGCCACGCGGCTTACCCATCCGCCCTTGCCACGCTGGATATGCTCAGGGCGTCCAGCGCGAAGATTGGCGTTTTATCAAACTCCGGCAAGCGTGCCGCCCCGAATGTGGATCGCATCGCCCGGATGGGGTTTGACACTGCTGCGTTTGACTGCCTGATGACATCGGGTGAGGCGCTTTGGCAGCATTTCGTATCCGGCACCGCGACAGTAAAATCCGTCCTTCCCATCACGGGCAGCGCTGGTGATGCAGAACGCTGGGCTGGCGGTCTGTCCCTGACGGTGACGGGTGACATCGCGGATGCCGATGCGGTTCTTCTGATGGGGTTGCCGGATGATAGCGCGGTAGATGCATATGATGACATATTGCATCCCGCCCTTGCGCTGGAGTTGCCGCTTTACTGTTCGAACCCCGATTTCACATCGCCGCGCGGGGGTGGCTCCTATGTGATGTCGCCGGGTGCCTTGGCCCGCCGGTATCGTGACATGGGGGGCGAGGTTCACCTTTATGGCAAGCCGTACCGCCCGATTTTCAGTGCGATGGAAACCGCGTTGGACTGTTTTCCGCCATCGCGTATTCTGATGGTGGGCGATAGCCTGCATCACGACATTCTGGGCGCGCAAACGGCCGGATGGGCCAGCCTGTTGATCTGTGCGGGTGTGCATGCCCCGCAGATACGCCCGCAAAGCGCCGAGACAGATATTGCCCTGCTGGCCAAGGCCGAAGGCGTGCCCGCCCCTGATTTTTCCCTTCCTGACTTGAGGTAACCCGATGGATGATCTGCTAAGCCCCGCATTCCGCGCATTATCCGCACGCCTTGGTCAGGACCGGTTGCGGGTGCAAGGCCCCGGGGGCAACACATCCATCAAGTGCCGTGATGTGATGTGGATCAAGGCCTCTGGCACGGAGCTTGCGGATGCCCAAACCGATCCGATTTTCGTGGCCGTGGACCGATACGCGGCCAAGGCCGAAGCGGCAGGTGCCGGGGATGGCAGCTGCAAGGCAACCGTGCTGGACCCTGCCAACACCTTGCGCCCGTCCATAGAAACGACGTTTCACGCAGCCCTTGATTGGCCGGTGGTCGCCCATACCCATTCGATTGCCACGCTGGTCCATGCGATCAGCCCCGAAGGCCGCAAGTTAGCCGCAGAAAAGCTGTCAGGGTTGCCCGCGACATTTGTGCCCTATGCAAAGCCCGGCCTGCCGCTGACCCGCGAAATTCTGGCGCGTGTGACGGGTCAGACGCAGGTTATCGTCCTGGAAAATCACGGGTTGATTTGTTGCGGCAACACGGTGGAAGAGACAGCCCGGATCATGGACGAGGTGGAGGATCGGTTGGCCATGCCGGTCGCGGATCGAGGCCCGCTGCCCGATGGTCCGCAGATGCCCGGGTTTGAACGTGTCGCAGAAAGCTGGATCGCCTATGACCCGCGCATTTGCGAACTTGTGCAGGCTGGGTCCTATTATCCTGATCACGTTGTTTTTCTGGGGCCAGCTTTGCCCGTTGCAGATGGTGCGGGCGATCCCCCAACGCTTTTGGTGCCGCATGAGGGTGTCTATCTGCGCGACGGCGCAACATCATCGCAACGCGCGATGACCCGCTGTCTGTCAGATTGTTTTGCCCGCTTGCCCGCCGAATGGGGGGCCGACCCGATTGGCACGGCGGCGGAGGCCGAATTGCTGAACTGGGATGCCGAGAAATACCGACAAGCGTTGGCTGCGCGGTCATGACCGGGTTGCGGCTGGGCATTGATATCGGCACATCCGGCATTCGCACAGCCGTTCTGGATGCGGCGGGCGTGGTGATCAGCACGGCCCGGGCCACGCATGAACCACAAGCCCCCGACCGGATTGATGCGGATGGCTGGTGGCGCGCCGTGCAGACCTGCATTGGCGCGCAGGGTGAGGCGTTGAAAGCCGCCGGGCATGATCTGACAGAGGTGACCCGGATCGGCGTTGATGGCACATCTGGCACAATGGTTTTGACCGATGCTGACCTGTCGCCCGTCACTGGGGCGTTGATGTATAACTCTGCCGGGTTTGATATAGAGGCCGCCCGGATCGCCAAATATGCGCCGGATGTGCATATCACCAAAGGGTCAAATTCTGCCCTGGGCCGTGCATTAAGGTTGCAGGCCGAGGACGTGGACAGGCAAGCCCGCTTCCTGTTGCATCAGGCGGATTTCGTGATTGCAAAATTGCGCGGGCAGGGCGGTGTCAGCGACCATAATAACGCATTGAAACTGGGGTTTGATCCGGTTGCAGACAGTTGGCCAGATTGGTTTGCGCAGACCGGATTGAACATGAGGGTTTTGCCACAAGTGATGCCTGCCGGGGCTACTATCGGGGGGATATCGCCCCAGGTCGCGCGCGATCTTGGGTTCAGCACACAAGCGGTCATTCATGCAGGCACAACCGACAGCATCGCGGCGTTTCTGGCGGCGGCCCCTTTGGCGGATGGCGCGGCGGTGACATCGCTGGGCACGACATTGGCCATCAAGATGCTCAGCCGGACGCGGATCGATGACCCGTCGATTGGGCTTTATTCGCACAAGCTGGGGGATTTCTGGCTGGCGGGCGGGGCATCCAATACCGGGGGCGGCGTGCTGGCGGATCTGTTTTCGCCGGATGAACTGGTGACGCTTTCCGCGCAGATTGATCCGGATGTGGCCAGCGATCTGGATTATTATCCGCTGTTGAAACCCGGGGAGCGATTTCCGTTCAATGACCCTGACCATTTGCCATTGATGGGGCCTAGGCCGGATGATGATGCGGTCTTCCTGCACGGGTTGCTGGAAAGTATCGCCCGGATCGAGGCCCGCTGCTATGCCGCGATCACCGAACTTGGCGGCGGGGTGCCGTCGGCCTTGTTTACGGCGGGTGGCGGGGCCTCCAACCCTGTCTGGACAAGGATACGCGCCCGCGTGCTGGGGATTACACCGAAACCGGCAACTGACACCGAAGCGGCCATTGGTGTGGCGCGTCTGATCGGGTGATCAACAGACGCCCGACGCGGAAAACTTGATAAAAAACAGCGTTTCTGCAACGATCCCCTATACTACTGCGCCGTAATATTTTCTGCGGCGTCCCAAATTGATTTTTAACATTGGATATTTTTATGCCTGAATTTTTAGATCCGTCTGCCTTAGAGTCGCTGTTCAATGATGTTGTTTCTGCCGTCTCGGACGGCTTGTCCGAAGGATTGGATGCGTTCCAGAACCTAACAGATTCTGCCGCTGCGCAGGATTTTCAGGTGATCAACGACGCGGCCCTTGTGCTGGTCGGGCAGGTGGCGGATGCGGCTGATATCGATACCAATTTTTTGGCGGATGTCTTTAACAGTTGGGCCGAGGCGCTGGGTAACGTCCCCGAGGCGTTCGCCCATATGGTCAGCAGGCTGTCATCGCAGTTTTCACATCTGGCGGAGTTCTTTCGTGCGCTGATGCTGGCGCTGGTCGCGACGATTGATGATTTCGAAGCCTTCCTGCTGGCCCTGACCCAGCATGTGATCGACACGCCAGAGGCCATTATGCGCGGCGTGCAGACGGTGCTTTTGCCGGTCTTTGCCATGGGTGCCGCAAGTTTTGGCAGTGACAGTACGGTGGGCGCGCTTTGGCTGCTGCTGGGCCAGACGGGTGGCGTTCTTGGCCAGACAGCGACCCCGTTTGACGTTGGGTTTGATCTGGATGGCGTGTCAGCCCTGGCGCTGACATCGGGTGCTTTCACGCTGCCCTTGGGTGTTTGGGTTGTGGCGTTGATGCTGGACGCCTTGCGGCAGGCAGGTGCGTTTGCCGACCTTCTGGCCGACACACCGATTGGGAACGGGCAGTTGAACGCGGCGCTTGAACCCATTGTCGGGGCGATTGGTGATTTCGTGACCGACTATATTGCCGATGCCGAAACCCTGCTGGAAACCATCATCGCCACATTGATCGAACAGGGCGAGGCGGACCCCGAACTGGAATGGCTGCTGCTGAAACTGGGGCGCTTTACGCCGGTCGGCTTGTTTATGCTGGCCGTTGCCACATCGATCAAACTGGTGACCAGCCCGGCCCCCTGGATCGATCTGGTGCTGAATGAGGTCGAACGTGACCCGCGCTACAAGACGAAACGTCTGGATCGCCCTGACAAGGCACATAAATATATCGTTCTTTCCGATATTCACCGCGATGAGGATGGCGCGTCAAAAGGGCCGTTCCGGTTGGGGTCGATTGATCATTTCCTGAACAATGCCGATGACTATCTTGCCTTGCTGCAACATCTGGACAGCGGTGTTGATGCCGATGGCAAGCCGTTGAACTACACCATCATCGAGGCGGGCGACTGCGAAGAGATGTGGTTTCACGGTGATGTGTCGCAACTCAGTTCGGCAACGCCGCCCGCCATGCTGCGGCGGATCATCGAAAGCCATGAAGAGATCTACAAGCTGCTGCGCAAGTTGCACCATGATGGGCGTTACTATCGGATTTATGGCAATCATGACAGTTACTTGCGAAATGCTGAAACCCAGACCGTCCTGCGTGAATTCATGGAAGCGGATGGCGATCAAGAATTCCAGATTTACGACTTTGTGATCGTTGAAGGCGTCAAGACGATGCATGATCTGCGCGTCGATCTGGGCCTGAACAGCGCGCCATATTCAGAGCGTTTGCCGCTGCTTATCACCCATGGCCATCAATGGGATTTTTGGAATTGCGACAGTAATAACATTCTGGGCAAACTTGTTGTGACATCCGTGGTCACCCCGCTTGATCAGTTGGATGACCCGGTCCGCGATGTTGCAGGGATCGGGTTTGCCGGCACGCCGCTGATTAATTTCAAGCAGTTGGTGGGTGATTTGCCGGTGCTGAATTCCTGGCAGAATTATGAACCCGCCGTCGCCATGCTCGATCATGTGCAGCACATGGATGACAATGATCGCGTCTTTACCGACGACATCATGTATTCCGAAACGCTCGCCTCTTTGATGGGGTTGCTGATCCCGGTTGATCCGGGGGCGGTTCCGGCACCTTCGGGCCTGCCCATCCCATTGCCGGATGGTGTGACCCTGCCACCGTGGAGTTCGCTTTGTATTGGTCATACGCATAACCCGCATAACATGCCTTATTATGATCTGGATGCGCTGCCTCTGCCGAAATCGATCCGGGAAAAGATGGACGCCGCCGCCGAGTTCGTTCTGGGGCCGCTGGCAGATCTTGGGCCGCCTAAATTCCGCAGCTACTACATCAATACCGGTGTCTGCGGCTGGTATGACAATTGTTTCTGGGCGGTTGATCTGGGCAAGGAAGGTCATTTCGACGGGCAGCCCAAGCTGGTGAACTGGACCTGGAACACCCGGCTGGATCGCCCCAATCACATGGATTGGGAACTGCCCCATATTGCGGGGCAGGCCCTGCCGGGGCTGTCCTTTGGCGATGTGAAGACCGCGATTGAACCTTGGATTGAAGAAGGGGTGCGTGTTGCGGGCGATCTATTGGGACGTTTGTCGATTGGCGACATTCTGGCCGAGGCACAGCGCGAGTGGGTGCCGCATGACCTCAAGATCGCGCTGGGTGCGGGCAAGGGCGCGCTGGATGCACTGCTGGTGCAGTTTGTCATTGGGCTGATGCGCGGGGGCGAGGCCACGTTCGAGGCATCGTTGCGCCTGCCGAAAGCCCTGACGAGTGAGATTGGTCATCTGCTCAAGCGTCGTTTGCCCTGCACCAACCGGTCGCGCCGCAGATCGCTTTGCGGGGCTATCGGCATTCTGGCCGTGCGTCATGGTGTTGCCCAGTCCGGTCTGCGCGGTGCGGCTGGTGACCCGACACAGGCGCAAGCCATCGGGGCGCTGATGCTGCTGGCCCAATTGGTCGAGGTGAAGCGCGACGGTCTGGATGTTGATATGTCGTTGCGCGGGGGCGTGGTGACGGCGCGGTTTACCTTCGACAAGGCAGCACAGCAGCCTGCGAAACCGGCCTTGCCCAAACAACCCGCGCGTCTGGTGGAAACAGGCCGTGCCCGCCGGGCGCAGCCGTCCCGGGGGTTGCAGATTGAGGCGTGTGCAAATGGCGACCCAAATGCGCCGCTGGCCGACTGGTCCGTCGCATTGGAAACGCGGATCGGCAGCCGCAAAAAGGTGTTAGCTCGTGCGCGGTTTGACGACAAAGGGCGCGCCACCCTTCTTGGGCTGGCCGCGAAGGATGACCTGTTGACCCTTGGCAATCGCAGCGTAGAAAAGGCGCGTCTTGCGCTTTTCGCCCCGCCTGCGGCTAAGCGCGCGAAAAAACCGGTCGCCAGCTTTGCCTTGGACAAACTGCCCAAACGCGGCCCGCTGAAACTGTCTGTCAGTTTTGCCCAGCTTGAAGCGGCGGGGTTCTTTGGTGGCTCAAAGGTGCGCAGTGTCGCGGAAAAGCAGAAGGCCCTTTGCGATCGTTGGAAAGAACGGCTGAAGCGTGATCCGCATGCCAAGGATGACCTGTGTCTGCAGGATCTGGTCTTTTCGATCATGGGCGCGCTGGACGATCCCAAGACCCCGTTTGAAAAGCAATATGCCAAGATGCTGAAGCCGCATCTGAAGGATACAAAACAACGCAAAACCGTGGCTGATTTTGCGCGCAAACAGCGCAAGACCCTGAAGGATTGTCTGGGGTCCGACTACGTGACCTGCGACGGCACCGGATCACTGGATGATCTGGGCAAACGTCTGATCGGCGACGACATCCGGTTGGATGGGCTGGTGAAGTTCTTTGGCAATCCGACGCCAAATCCGCTTTTGGGCGATAAGATCATCCAGCCCGGTCGCGGCCTGCCGGGTCGCCGCTATCAACCCGGCAAGGATTGTGAGGACAGGTTGCTGAACGGGTCATTGGCTGATGAAGTGGCCGACCAGATCCTTGCCCTGTTGGATGCGGATGCCGCAGCGCTGGCCAAGCCAAGCATCAATCAGACCGTCATTTGGGACCCCGAGATCGGGCAGGTCATCCGGCGTGGCGACATCCATGACAAGGAACTTAGCTTTTACGTACCTTCGGTGCCAACGCCCGGCGCCGCGCCAGAGCAGCTGGAACACACGCAGGATATGGGTGTTTTCCTGAGCGATCCCAATTGTGTGGTGATGTTGTCGGATGCCGTTGCGGCTGAAACGCCCACAGTTGATGCCCCGCAGATCATGGTTGTTGATGTTGTGCCGGGCCAAGCCGTGACGCTGTTTGGGTCGGGCCTTGTTGATGACAAGGCCAAGGTGCGCGCCCAGTTCCGGCCATGGCGCACAGAGCTGAACGACGGACGGCTGGTGCCCGATGATGATGCGTTTCCAGCCGACGGTTTCGCCAGTCTTGAAGTGCCGGTTTGGGGCAATGGGTTGCCCATCACGGCTGGGGTGGACCCGACCGATTATCACGGCGACAGCGTTGGGTTCATCTGGCCGGATGCGGCGAATGCGCCCGGCCTTTACGCGGTGACTTTGGAGATGGCCAATACCTCGGAATTTCCCAGCTCTTTTGTTGAAAGTGCCGATTGCGGCGTGCAGATCGGTAAGGAAGATGTGCAAACGCAGGTCGTCTATTTCGCCGTGCTGCCGAAACCATCTGCACCACCGCTGCATCTGAACCTTGCCGATGTGGTTTGCGATGAGATCACGGACCCAGAGGGGTTTTTGGGTATCATCTGGCCCGATGATCTGAGCCTGGAAAGCACGACGGCTGTGGGTCGCTTTATCATACCCGATGGTGGGGTGGGTGATGCGTTCAAGGACGACATCCCCGCCTTTACCGATGCTGCCACCCATCTGATGGACCAGCCATCGACCTGGGCCGCAGAGATGCGCCTGTTCCCCGAGGAGCTTGGCGTTGGGCAGTTGGAGGCGCTGGATTTTGTCATTGCTGAATTCCGCCTTTTTGAGGTGGATGGTGAATATGACCGCACCATCGCACGCTGGATTTATCTGGCCATTCTGCTGGCGTTGATCGCCATTGCGTTGATCATCGCTGCGGCGGCTTTCGTGGCTGTCGCTGTCTTGTTTCCCAAGGGTATTGTGGTTGCCGGACAGATCATCCTGCTTGTGCTCAAAGCGCTCTTTGGGGTTGGCATTCCGCTTTACTTTACCGCGATGGAAGCAAGCATCGCCGCCATTGACGGTGCTGAGCTGATCATGCCGGGCAAGGTTGCCTTTGCGGGGCAGGATCTGATGATCGCACATTCAGAGGTGCGTTTTCACCGGCTGGCCCATCCGGATGTGGCTGGTGCGGCGGGTCTGCTGCCACGCGAAGAGGTTTTCGAAAGCGACGCGCTGGGCGGCGATTACACGGTGACGGTCGAAATCCTGAACGAAGCATAACCAGCCCCTGCCAGCGACCGATGTGTTTCAATGAAAAACCGTCGGTCACTGGCAGGTTTGGTTTCCATCCCTAAAGGGCTGGGCAGGAAACTATCCGGCCCGTCAGGATGAGACGATTTCTATTTCCAACTCCGCGACATCTGGCGTCACGAACAAAACCTAAAAAAGGAAACAGGAAAAATGTTCAATAAAGCCAGCATGACGAATGGTCGTCTTTCGAAACAGGCTTTGGTCAACACGATCTGCGGGGCGATTTGTGCATCTGTCATGGTCACGCTGCCCCATACGGTGGCCGCGCAGGATATGTCCGGTGTTTATGGCGGTGTGATGGTTGGCCGCGAGTTTGGCAAGGACGCCCCCAAAGACCAGGACGCCACGTTTGGCGGTTTTGCCGGATATAACTTTGATATGGGTTCTGCGCTTGTTGGTGCTGAATTCAGCTACAATGCGGTCCAGGACGAAGCGCTGGAGAAGCCGATACACCTGAAAGGGCGTGTGGGGATGCCGGTTGCTGGCGGGCTTTTATACGGCACTGCGGGTTTCGCCCGCGCGGATGTCGAAGCCGGCGGCACTGCAAAGGGCGGGGTTTACGGGTTCGGGTATAACTACCTCATTGGCGAAAACGCCATCGTTGGTGCCGAATTCCTGCGCAGCCAATACCGGGATGTTGGGTCCGCCGATGAGGATATCGAAACGAACACTGTCAGCCTGCGGGCCGGTTTCCGTTTCTGATCTTTAAAACAGCCGCCTGCATAGTGATTTGCGGGCGGCACCACCCACCCTAGGCGGTTGTGGCGGCCCCGCTCTTTGTATCAGACTGCGTGGTTTTAAAGGCCTTTGGCGTCGTGCCGAGTTCGCGCTTGAAGGCAGTGTAGAACGAGGATCGTGAGTTGAACCCAACCTCGTAAGTCACCTCCAGTATGGATTTCGATGTGGATTGTAACAGAATCGCCGCGTCCTTGATCCGCCAGGAATTCACATAATCGAAAAAGCTCTTTTCCAGCGTGGCATTCAGCGTTTGAGAGACATGGTTGGAGTTCACACTGACATGCTGCGCCAGATCCCACAAAGAAAGGTTCGGGTCACGGTAGAGCTCGTCTTTTTGCATCGCCGCTTCGATCTTGGTGGCAATCCGTTTTGCTTGCTCGGCACCCAGCGCGGAACGTTCATATTTGCTGGATGCCTCGGTCATTTGGGGGGTTGTGATCGGCTGTTTGGGCTGTTCACCGCGCGAAAGGCCCGGTTTTTGACGTGATCCCCAAATCCCGATTACCCAGATGATGGACAGGTCGAACATACTCTCGAAAAAACGGGCAACCTCGTAACCTGAACCACCCATATCGACCCCGAAAAGGCTGTCGGGCAAATCCAGAAAGCTCCAGACAATCGAAAGGGCAGCCAGAAAGGCGATCCACGAAACCCATGTCAGTTCCCGCCCTTCTGTTGTCGCAAACAGGTCCTTGACCCGTGCCTTGTACCGGCGCAGCAAAAGTATGACGGACACCAGATATGCCCCGACGACAGCATAATAGAGCAGCGTCATGACAACGCCAAAAGGGGCGAGGTATAGAACCCAGATTGGCAATTGCGATATCGTGCTGAGCTCTGCGACATAAAAGGCCGGGCTGAATAGCACAAAGATCAGCACTAGCATCGCTACCAGTACATGCGGGATCGCGTGCAGCAGCTTGTTCTTGATCAGTGGCACGCCGTCTTCGGCGGAAAGCCCGCGCACGAAAAGCCAAAAGAAGAAAGGTTGCAGGAACATCAGCGGCGCCATGCTGATCGTAAGCGGCCAGATGATCCGCATTGCCGCGGGCCCGGGCCACAGATGGCCGATGAATGTCGGTAGAAACAAAAGCGCGTTGGCCACGAAGAAAAGCGCCAGCGGCACATAGACGCGCTGGTTACGCTGGCGCAATAGCAGCATATTCGCGCAATAAAGCGAGACAGCGAACTGACAGACTTCCAGCGTGATGATGAGATGGCTGTCATTCATGGTGATACGGGTGGCCTAATTGGCAAGCGGTGTCCGCCGCTTCCGATACCTATAAACCGGGTCGTTTGCCAGTGCATGCTGGCTTGTGTGTCAGCCACCCAATCGGTCATGTTGAATTTGCAACTCCATCTGGCATAGTTCTTGCGAACCGATTTGCCGCGCGATCAGCGGCGGTAAAGAGATTTGCAACAGAACGCTTTGGGCGATCTGATGCGCAGAGCTGACCTGCAGGACCGTATCGATCCGCGACTCGATCCGCCCCATGATCGTTGTTTCCGCTTCCCGCAGTCGGCCGACCCAGTGATTGCTGTCGATCCGCTGCCACGTCATTTCGGTGTCAACAAGCGTGTTCAGATCCGCGCCGTTTAAAGGCCTGGAGAATGCCACGAAACGTGTGCCTCCCTGATTGGCCAAGGCTTCGGATTCAATCTCGGCCTGCATATCGGGGCTGCATCCGCTGGCCTGTTCAACACTGATCACCGATCGCCACTGCCCGTCTTGCGGTTGAATATCCACCGGTTGTGCCATTGCGACCGATGCGGTGCTG
Organism: uncultured Paracoccaceae bacterium; assembly: GCA_947500135.1. GTDB lineage: Bacteria > Pseudomonadota > Alphaproteobacteria > Rhodobacterales > Rhodobacteraceae > Yoonia. The sequence goes on along the minus strand of CANMQX010000005.1, from coordinate 338,742 downwards.
ATCCCGAATGCCGCGACGAACATGGCCCGCGTGCCTGCATTGCGCATATGCATGACTAGCCAGATCGTCTTGCCCCCAGTTGTCGGGTTCGCGGAAGGGGTGGTGTGATGTTGTGCAACGGTCATTTGATTTCTCTTGATTGGTGTTGGTTAGCTGAATTGACGGCACCGGGTCGTCCGAACGTGCCGGGACGGACAATTTTGGCCGCATCTGAGCTGTGGTTGAACCAGCCTTATCTGCGTTGTTTTTGGGTTTTTGCCGTCATGCCTGCGCTTTCCCGGTACTTGCCATGATTAAGCATTCCGCATGGCATTGCAGATGTCGTCCGGCCCTGCCTGCAAGGAAAGAAATCGCCCCTAGCCGTCCACCGATCGCTGATACAGCTCTTGCCCATAGGCGGATGAAAACTGCCCTGCCCGCAGGGTCGCCACATCGGTTGTTTCTTCGATCCGCCCGGCCCGCAGGATCGCCAGCCGGTCACACAGAAAGCTGACAACCGGCAGGTCATGCGTCACCAACAGGAAGGTCAGCCCTTTTTCCTCGCGCAGTGATTTGAGCAGGTTCAGGATTTCGGCCTGCACGCTGACATCAAGGGCGCTGGTCGGTTCATCCAGCAGCAGCACAGGTGGATCAAGCATCAGGGCGCGCGCAATCGCGACCCGCTGCCGCTGCCCGCCCGAAAGCTGATGCGGCAGCCGGAACCGAAACCGGCGTGAAAGCCCGACGGCATCCAGCATGTCCAGAACGCGTTTATCCCGCCCTTGTTCACCGTGGATAATCAGCGGTTCGTTAAGTGTGTCATCAATGGTGCGGCGGGGGTGCAGGCTGCCATAGGGGTCCTGAAACACCATCTGGACTTTACGCGCCAAGGCCAGTTTTGAACCGGCCCCCTGCGGCGCATCTATGATGTCCAGTTCCCCGCCCCATGATGTCAGCTGACCGCCCAATGCCTTGAGGATCGTGGACTTGCCGGACCCGGATTCGCCCACAAGCGCAAAACTTTCGCCTTTGGCTACGTCAAGGGACACGTCATGCAAGACTTGCGTGGTGCCAAAGCTGACTGTCAGGTTGCGCACGCTGATCATAGTGCTGTCCGGTCCAGTACCGGCAGGCGGTCGCGGCTTTCGTCGATCCGGGGCAGGCTGGCGACCAGACCGCGCGTGTAGGGATGCGTTGCCGCGTATAGCTGCCCTGCTGCGATCTCTTCAACGATTGCGCCTTGATACATAACCAATATCCGGTCGCACCACCGCGCCACCATGTTCAGATCATGCGAAATCAGCATCAGCCCCATGCCCCGCCGTTTGACCAGATCATCAAGGATATCCAGCACCTGACCGCGCACCGATACGTCAAGCGCGCTGGTGGGTTCATCGGCGATCATCAGCGCGGGTTCCATGACCACCATCATGGCGATCATCACCCGCTGACCCATCCCGCCTGACACCTCGTGCGGGTAGAGGCGCGCAACCCGCGCGGGATCGTCAATGCGCACGGCATCAAGCGCGTCCAGCATGCGCGCGCACCTTTGGCTGCGGGTTAGCGCGCCATGGACGGCCATTGCTTCTTCGATTTGCGCCCCGATACGGATCACGGGGTTGAGACTGAATTTCGGATCTTGCAGGATCATCGACATCCGCGCGCCTCGCAGCTTGCGCAGCGCGCTTTCGGACATGTCCCGCAGATCGGTTCCGTCGAATGCCAGCTTATCCGCTGTCACCTGACCGGGTGATGCGATCAGCCCCATGACGGCCCGGCCAGTCATGCTTTTGCCCGATCCGCTTTCGCCCACAATCCCCAGCCTTTCGCGGCCAAGCTCAAAAGACAGGCCGCGTACGACCTCGACCGGGCCTTGATCGGACGGGAAGGTGACCCGCAGGTTTTCGACCGATAAAAGGCTCATCCCCGCGCCCTTTGTTTGGGGTCCAGAACATCGCGCAACCCATCGCCAAACAGGCAAAACCCAAGCGAGACAACGACAATGGCAAACCCCGGCATCGTCGCCACCCACCATTGATCAAGGATAAAGGATCGCCCGCGTGAAATCATTGCCCCCCATTCGGGCAGTGGCGGCTGTGCCCCCAGCCCCAGAAAGCCAAGGCCTGCCGCCGTCAGGATGATCCCCGCCATATCCAGGGTCACCCGCACAATGGTCGATGACATGCAAAGCGGCATGACATGCAAGGTGATGATCCGCGCTGATGATGCGCCCTGCATCCGCACCGCATCCAGAAATTCCGATTTGCGAAAGGTCAGCACCTCCGCCCGGGCGATGCGTGCATAGACCGGCCATGCCGTGATTGCGATGGCAATGACCGCATTTTCAATGCCAGGCCCCAGGGCCGCGACAAAGGCCAGTGCCATGATCAGCCGGGGCAAGGACAGGAAGATATCGGTCAGCCCCATCAGGATGCGGTCGACCCAGCCGCCAAAGTAGCCCGCAACAGTGCCGATCAGCAGCCCTAATGGTGCGGCGATGATGGCGACCAGCAAAACGATCATCAGGGTGATCCGTGCCCCGAAAATAATCCGCGACAGGATATCGCGCCCCAGCTCATCCGTGCCCATCCAGTGGGTTGCCGATGGGGGTTGTAACCGGTTGGCCAGTTCACCCTGGATCGGGGAATATGGGGCCAGCCACGGGGCGAACATGGCCACCAGCAGCAACAGCAGGATGATCGCCAGACCGACCACGGCCAATGGATTACGCAGCAGCGCCCGCGCCAGCCGGTAGCCCTGCCCAAGCCGCGCCTGCATCCGTGTTTCAGGATCGTCTGACAGAAGCCAATCGCGTGTGATCATGCCCGCGCCCTCGGGTCCAGCAACCGGTAGAGCGCGTCCGACCCTTTATTGATCCCCACAAACACGGCACCTATGACAAGCGTCGCCCCCAGAACCGCATTCATATCGGCATTCAGCAGGGCGGTTGTCAGGTAGTTCCCAATACCCGGCCAGCTGAACACGGTTTCGATCATCACCGAGCCTTCCAGCAGCCCCGCATAGCTGAGCCCGATCACGGTGATCAGTTGCATCCAGATCGGGCGAAATGCATGCCGCCAGAGGATCAGCCGTTCGGGCACGCCTTTGACGCGGGCGGTGGTGATAAATTCCTGACTAAGCTGTTCGAGCATGAAGCTGCGGGTCATGCGGGCGATATAGGCCAGCGCAAAAAAGCCAAGGATGGTGGCGGGCAGAATGATGTGTGACAGGGCGCTGCGGAACGCCTCCCAATTGCCATCAATCGCGCTGTCGATCAGCAGCAAGCCGCTGCGTGGTGGCACCATCCCGTCAAGAAATAAGTCGATCCGCCCTGGTCCGCCAACCCAGCGCAGATTGGCGTAAAAGATGACCAACCCGACAAGGCCCAGCCAGAAAGCAGGGATTGCATAGCCCGCCAGCCCGATGACACGAATGACCTGATCCACCCACTTGCCTTGTCTGGCGGCGGCGAACACGCCCATCGGAACCCCGATGGCCACGCCGATGATGATACCAAGTGTCGCCATTTCCAGCGTCGCGGGAAACACCCGCCCCAGATCTTCGGACACGGCGCGCCCGGTGGACACAGACATGCCCAGATCACCCTGCATCACTTGCCAGACATAGCGTGCGAATTGCACGATCAGCGGATCGTCCAGCCCCATCTGCAACCGCACGGCCTCGTAAGTTTCGGTGCTGGCCCTGTCGCCGACTACGGCCAGGACCGGGTCAATCGGCACGACGCGCCCAATCAAAAAGGTGATCGCCAGCAGCCCCAGAAAGGTGACAGCCAGTGTCAGCAGGAAGTTCAGGGCGGCGATGGGTCTGTTCAAAGTCAGCTCCGTTTCCCGTTTCATATCAAAGTTTTTTGACTTATCAAAATTTTTTTACTAACATCAAAAAAAACTGCAGGAACTGCCATGCCCGATGCTGCCCGTCAAATTGATCCCACGCAGCCACCTGCCTTTGGTGGTCGGATCAGGGATTTGCGGCGCAAGGCCGATCTGACACTTCAGGCGCTGGCGGACGAGGCGGGCATCTCTGTCGGGTTTCTTAGTCAGGTCGAACGGGACAAGGCGACCCCTAGCCTTGGGACGCTGGCCAGCCTTGCTGCAGCACTGGGCGTTGACATCGACGTCTTTATCGCCACCCCAAAACCGGCTGATAGCGTCACAAGGGAAGGCGAGCGCCCGCGCTTTGCATTGGCGGATTCATCCCTGTCATATGAACGTGTCACGACCAGCCTGCCGGGCGGCACCTTGTCATCGCTGATCGTTCACGTCCCCGAAGGCTATGCATCTGAAACAACCGCCCATATCGGCGAGGAATTGATCATCGTCCTTGAAGGATCGCTGCGTCAGACATTGGGTGACACAACATTCGTGCTGCATCCCGGCGATAGCCTGCATTTCATGGGGGACACCCCGCATGCATTTGCCAATGCCGGCAAGGGCTCGGCCCGGCTTTTGTGGACGGGCACATCGCCGCGTCTGATCGGGCCGCAGCCCGGCCGCCAGACTGATATTGATACCAACAGGAGAGACCAATGACATATGTACCGACTTTCGCCAAAGCGCTCGCGGTGAGCCTGATCGCGCTGTCTTCGGCCCCTGCGATGGCTGAAACACCGGCCAATGCGCTAGTGGTCGCACAGAATATTGATGACATCGTCACGATTGACCCGGCCTCGGCTTATGAATTTTCATCGGGTGAATATGTCACCAACACCTATGACCAGTTGGTGCAATATGATGCCACCGACACGACAACCCTGGCCCCCGGTCTTGCAACCAGCTGGGAGATCGACGCAGGCGCAAAAACGGTCACATTCACGCTGCGCGACGATGTGAGCTTCCATTCCGGCAACCCGCTGCGCGGTGCCGATGTGGTGGGGAGTTGGAAACGGGTTCTGGTCTTGGATATGGCCCCGTCCTTCATTCTGAAAAACCTTGGCTGGAATGCCGACAATATCGAACAGATGGTGACCGCCGATGGCAATACCGTCACCGTGCGCTGGGATGGTGATTTTGCGCCGTCCTTTGTGTTGAACGTCCTGGCATCACGCCCGGCGACAATCGTCGATTTCGAAACCGCCATGGCCAATGAGGTTGATGGCGATATGGGCCATGCCTGGATGAACCGCAACAGTGCGGGCACAGGCCCGTTCACGCTGGCCCGCTATGCGCCCGGTGAAGTCATGATGCTACAGGCCAATCCCGATTACTGGAATGGCGCGCCCAAGATCGAGCGGGTGTTGATCCGTCATGTGGCCGAGGCCGCGACGCAGCGCTTGCTATTGGAATCCGGCGACGTGGACATGGCCAAGAACCTGTCCCCCGATCAGGTTGAAGGCCTTAGCGGCAATGACGATGTCAAGGTCGAGACCTATCCCCAAACCGCTGTGCATTGGTTCAGCTTTAACCAGAAATACGAACCCCTGACCAACCCCGCATTGTGGGAGGCGTCCCGTTATCTGGTGGATTATGAAGGCATGGCCAACAGTTTCCTGAAAGGCCAGATGGAGGTGCATCAGGCGTTTTGGCCCGAAGGTTTCCCCGGTGCGTTGACCGATACACCTTTCACTTATGATCCTGAAAAGGCAAAATCGATCCTTGAGGATGCGGGTGTCGAACTGCCGCTGAGTATTGAACTGGACGTGATCAACGCGACCCCGTTCACCGATATGGCTGCCAGCCTGCAACAGACCTTTTCGCCTGCGGGCATCAACTTTGAAATCCTGCCCGGCACAGGCGCGCAGGTGATCACAAAGTATCGCGCACGCACCCATCAGGGGATGCTGCTTTACTGGGGTCCTGACTTCATGGATCCGCATTCCAATGCCAAGGCCTTTGCCTATAACGCGGATAATTCCGATGACAGCTATGTATCAACAACCACATGGCGCAACGCCTGGATGCCACCGGCAGAGATCAACGAAAAGACCAAGGCTGCGTTGGCTGAACAGGACCCAGAAACCCGCAATCAGATGTATGTCGAATTGCAGCAGGCCATGCAGGAAGAAGCCCCATTCGTGATCATGTTTCAGGCGATCAAGCAGGTGGCCATGGCCGACGCGGTTGATGGTTTCGTCAATGGGGCCAGTTCGGATTATGTCTACTATCGCTTGGTTGAAAAACAGTGATGGCCCAGCCGGGGGCCACGCAGGTGCCCGGCGTCATTTTCGGAGCGACTGATGAAATCTGATAACACGTTTGCCGCATTGCATCGCGCGGCAGAGGCGGCCTGCGGCGCGCGCCTTTTTACCGTGACAGTGCTTGACCGGCAGGCGGGTGTGGCACGGCGCGCCTATTCTTCGCACCCTAATGCTTACCCTGTGACCGGCACGAAGCCCATGGGCAGCAGTCCCTGGACAGAGCAGGTTATCGGGCGCGGCGAAACCTTTGTCGCGAACACGACAGCGGCGTTTGCGCCCTATTTTTCAGACCACGCATTGATCAACGATCTGGGTTGTGAGGCGGCCATCAACATTGCCGTCATGCAGACAGATCAGGTTGTCGGGACCGTTAATATCCTGGACAAGGCCGGGCATTTTACCCCCGAACGGGTTCAGAAGCTTGAGAGACTGGTATCGGATCACCACGCCGCGTTGCTGCAAGCCGTTGCAGCTGTCCCCATGGAGGATGGAACATGACCCGACTTGACCGTTTGCAAAACCGGATGGCGGCATCCGGCATTGACCTTATGGCACTGGCCCCCGGGGCGCATCTGCGTTGGTTGTTGGGGTTCATGCCACACCCGGATGAACGCGCCTGCCTGTTGCTGATCGGGCCGGACAAGGCGGGGTTTGTGATGCCTGCGCTGAACGCGCCGGACGCCCGTCAACATACTGATTTGCCGTTCTGGGAATGGCGCGATGATGACGGCCCTGATGCGGCGCTTGCAGTGGCACTGGACCACGTCAACCCGCATCCGCGATCTGTCGCTGTGGACGAGACGATGCGCGCCGATCATGCCCTTTTGGTGCTTGACAGGGTGCCGAATGTGAAACGCGGCTTTGCCGCCGACACGCTTGGCGCATTGCGGATGATCAAGGATGCGGATGAACTGGCGCTGTTGCAGGAAAATGCGCGTATGGCAGACGCGGCCCACACCGCCGTGCGAGAGGCGATGCGGGACGGGATCACAGAACGTGCATTGGCAGATATTGCCAAGGCCAGTTTCACTGCGCAGGGCGCCAGCATCGCTTTTGGCATCGTTGGCGCGGGCGCGCATTCTTCCTACCCACATCATCATACGGGCGATACGCCCATCCGTCCCGGCGATGTCGTGGTGGTTGATATTGGTGCCGAAAAAGGCGGGTACTATTCGGATATCACCCGCATGGCTTGCCTTGGCACGCACCCGGATGAATATCAAAAGGTGCATGATACGGTTGAGGCCGCCGTTCAGGCTGCCCTTGCTGCGATCCGGCCTGGCGTTGCGGCCCATGTCATCGACAAGGCGGCGCGCGATGTCATCACCGCTGCAGGCTATGGCGATTATTTCACGCATCGCACCGGTCACGGGCTGGGGTCGGAGGTGCATGAGCCGCCTTATATCACCTCTAACAATCCGCTGATCCTTGCAGAGGGCATGGTCTTTACGGTTGAGCCGGGGATCTATCTGCCGGATCGTTTTGGGGTGCGGTTGGAAGAGGTCGCTGTCGTCACCGCGACGGGTTGCCGCGTCCTGTCAGGACTGTCGCGGGATCTGCATTCTGCGAGTGTGTAGCCCACCCGACGCAATGTTCGGTGGGGTGCGCGCGGTGCCTTGCCGGTGATTGCAGGCGAATCATGTGTTAACGCGTGTTTTCATGGGAAATGGCCTGTCGGCAAAGCGTCGGCCAGACGTCGGCAAAGCGTCGGACCCTTGCAGGTGACATACCCCGATTAAGGTGCCGCGCGGTGGAGATGTTAACCTTTGTTAAGACATGCATGAGGATGGAGATAATCGGCGACCGGGCGATGCAGGCATTTGCCGCGACCGCGCCGAAATCCGTTTTGCGATAACGGGCGCCACCTTACGTTTTGTGAAGGCCGAGGGAGGCCGCAAAGACTTGCGCGGCCTTCACTGGCATCCGGTCGCGAAAATGAATGTTCAGATCGATCGAGCTGAACTGAAAGTCGGGCAAAATCTTGACCAGTGTTCCTGTGGCCAATTCTGCATCGACCGATCCGCGCATCAGGCACGAATAAGAAGGGCTTACGCAGCCTGGTTCAGAACTCTGAGAAAGCTTCAAACGCGTTGATCGCAAAGACATCGCGGCTCGTATCGCTTGGTGCGGCAAAGGTCTGCTGTGCGGACTTTGCTGCCATCTATGCGTTATATACGGAGGGCCGCTTTGGTGCGTTGGCCGGACTTGCATCAAGTGAGGTGGTTAGTTCGTCGCTTTCTCGTCATATGCGTGCCGCGCAGCATCAATCGTGGCGAGATTTTCCAATGCCCAATAGCCCAAGGCACTGACGGGGGCTCGGAATGACTGACCCATATCGGTGAGGTTGTATTCAACTTTTGGCGGGATAGTTGGGTGATAGATTCGGTTCACAAGGCCGTCGCGTTCCAGCTCTTTCAGGGTCAGGCTGAGCATCCGTTGCGAGATGCCGAGGTTGCGCTTGAGTTCATTGAACCGCAGAGTCCCGTATTCGGCCAAAGAGATCACCACAAGCACGCTCCACCGATCACCAACACGCGACAAGACCTCGTTGATACGTTTGCAATCAGGGCATCGTTTGTCGTCCAGCATGGCGGTTCCCTTTGTGTAACCGAGGTTCACAAGTGTGCCTTCTTGCGGCGCATAGTGGTTCCCCATAGATAGTCGGTTACAAATATATACCGTCCCGTTAGGGCGCTGGCAATAGGACCACACACATGACCGCAAAACCACTCAACGACCTTTTGAACTGGCGTTACGCCACCAAGAAGATGGACCCATCGAAATCTGTTCCACAGGACAAAGTAGATGCGATTGTCGAGGCCATTCGCATGGCCCCGACATCCAGTGGCACACAACCGTTCGAGGTGTTTATAGTGACCAATCCCGACATTCGCAGCAAGATTGCTGAGGCAGCTGGCGGACAAGCGCAGATCATTGATGGATCGCATCTGTTGGTCTTTGCGGCGTGGGATAATTACACGGCCGAACGGATCGACAACGTCGTCGATCTGAATGTTTCTGCACGTGGCGACCTACCGATGCTGCACGCCTATTACGACAATCTGAAGTCCAATTACCTGCCTCGTCAGGTAGAGGTAAATTACGCCCATGCCGCGCGCCAAGCCTACATCGCATTGGGCATTGCACTGGTTGCAGCCGCCGAGCAAGAGGTCGACAGCACGCCGATGGAAGGCTTTGATCCTGATGCTGTGGACACAATCCTTGGACTGAAAGAGCGCGGTTTGCGGTCAGTTGTGCTGATGCCTTTGGGCTACCGCGACGAGGGCGGCGATTGGTTGCTGCCAATGGGCAAAGTACGCAAGTCCCGCGACACCATCATCACTGAGGTCAACTGATATGGGCATTCTACGCAAGCTTTTCCGCGCGACACCGATACCCACGACCGATGGTGCGTTCAGCCCGTCCCCCTTGGCAATCAAACTGGGCACATCGACTACCACGGACTATGATGGTGGGGCTTATACCAAACCTTACGTGGGCCCCAAAAATCGCGTGCTGATGATCTGCACGGAAGAGCGCAACATGACGATGGCCAACGGCAAAAAATTCTCGACGGGCAATCATCCCGTTGAGATGGGCTTGCCTATGCTTCATCTCATGAACGCGGGATTTGAAATCGATATTGTGACGCCAACCGGCGCGCCTGTCGCGATCGAGCAATGGGCGATGCCTGCGGATGATGCCGACGTGAAAAGACTCTACCGCGATCATGCAGATATCTTTGCAAATCCGGGCAGCCTTGCGGATTTTGTCGCGAACAAGATGGATGATGGGGCACCTTATGCTGCCGTCTTCATCCCCGGAGGCCATGGTGCGATGCTCGGATTGCCTGACAACAAAGACGTCGGGAAAGTGCTGCACTGGGCGCAAGAACGGGACATGTTCACACTGGCGCTTTGTCACGGCCCGGCTGCGTTGTTGGCCGCGAAGACTGAAAAAGGGTTCTTGTATAATGGCTACAAGATGACCGTGTTTCCGGATTCGGTCGACAAACAAACACCCATGATCGGCTATTTGCCAGGCCCGATGCCGTGGTGGGTGGGTGAGAAATTGACGGCTCTGGGCGTGCAGATCATCAACACGAAAGCCGATGCGTCATGCCATGTTGATCGTCGTCTGATTACGGGCGCGAGCCCAAAGGCCGCAAATGCTTTTGGCCGACTGGCTTCGGAAACATTGCTGAAATAGGCGCGCAAGCCTCAAAACTGATCGCAAGGCGCATTGCAGACATTCGTGCGCCTTGCAGCATTCGACACTTTGGGCTCGTTCCGACCATTCGGGTGCCGACTGAGCGCTTGCAGTATTCCTGCTGAGCTTGACAATCGTCCATATAAGAAAGACCCCCGCGAATGCAGGGGCCTTTATCAATTTTGGGTCTGTTCATTCCTATTGTGGAATGTCGCCGCTGAGCCCTTCGACGTAGAAGTTCATGCCTGCGAGCGTGCCGTCATCGGCGACCTCACCATCGGCCAGCCAGGCGGAGCCGTCCTGTTTGTTGATCGGCCCTGTGAACGGGTGGTAGTCGCCTGCTTCCATAGATGCGATCATCGCTTCGGCGCTTGCCTTGACCTCGGCTGGAACGGCGTCGGTGATGTCACCGATTTCGACCATGCCGGGTGCGATCCCGTCCCATGTATTTGTGCTTTCCCATGTGCCGTCGATCACGGCCTGGGTCCGCGCAATGTAGTAGGGCGACCAGTTGTCGATGATCGAGGACACCCGTGGGAATGGCCCGAATTCCGCCATGTCGGAGGCTTGCCCGAAGGTCACCACGTTACCGGCAGCCTGCGCCGCCGCTTGCGGTGCGGTCGAATCTGTGTGCTGCAGGATCACGTCCGCCCCTTGTTCGATCAGCACGCTTGCGGCTTCTGCCTCTTTCGCGGGGTCGAACCACGTATAGGCCCAGACGATCTTGAATTCGACATCAGGGTTCACTTCCTTGGCGTGCAGGTAGGCAGCATTGATGCCCCGGATCACCTCGGGGATTGGGAAAGACGCGATATAGCCGATCACGTTGCTTTCGGTCATGTGCCCGGCGATGTGCCCTTGAACGGCGCGCCCTTCGTAGAAGCGTGCCGAATAGACAGACACGTTATCGGCCTGTTTGTAGCCCGTGGCATGTTCGAATTTCACATCTGGAAATTTGCCAGCCACATTGATGGTCTGGTCCATATACCCGAAAGACGTCGTGAAGATCAGGTCGGCCCCTTGCAGCGCCATCTGGGTCATCACCCGCTCTGCGTCTGGCCCTTCTGGTACGCTTTCCACGAAGACGGTTTCGACCGCATCACCGAAATGCTCTTCGACGGCCAGTCGCCCTTGGTTATGTTCATAGGTCCAGCCACCGTCGCCCACGGGCCCGACATAGACAAAGCCGACCTTTGTCTTTTCATGCCCGTCGGCCAGCGCCCCAGTTGCAAGTCCCAAGGCGAGTGTTGCCCCGGTGAGTAGTTTGTTGATTTTCATTTTCGTCCCCTTGTTGGTTGTAGATCTGCCCCTAGCGTGAGGCATGGAATGATTGGCCCAGTGAGCCGGGCGCCCGTCCAGCGCGCATAATAACCAGAACAGCGATGGTGGCCAGATATGGCGCCATGGAAAGATATTCGACGGCGATGGCCGCCCCGGCTGCCTGCAGATTGAGCTGAAGGACGGTGACCCCGCCGAACAGATAGGCACCCAGCAAAAGCCGCCCGGGCCGCCAGCTGGCAAAGACCACGATGGCAAGCGCGATCCAGCCTGCCCCCGCAGTCATCCCTTCAGTCCATTGCGGCACCCGTACAAGGCTGAGGTAAGCCCCGCCAAGCCCCGCGCAGGCCCCGCCGAACATGATCGCCAGCATCCGCACCCGCATGACATGATAGCCAAGCGCATGTGCCGCTTCGTGGTTTTCGCCCACGGCCCGCAGGATCAAACCCGCGCGTGAATATTTTAGGAAGGCCCATGTCGCCGCCACGATCCCTAACCCCAGATAGACCATGGGATCATGTTGAAAGATGATCGGCCCTATGACTGGAATGTCCCCCAGAAGCGGGATGTGCCAATCGGGGAAGCTGGGCGCCTTGATCCCGATATAACCTTGCCCCATCAGCGCGGACAGCCCCAGCCCAAAGAGTGTCAGCGCGAGCCCGGTGGCCACCTGATTGGACAGCAGGAACTGCGTCAGCACCCCGAAGATCACCGACAGCAGCGCCCCGCCGATGGCCGCCCCGATGAACCCAAGCCATGGTGACCCGGTATTAACCGCCACGATGAACCCACAGACCGCCCCGGTGATCATCATCCCCTCGACCCCGAGGTTCAGGACACCGGCCCGTTCGACCACAAGTTCGCCAATCGCGGCCAGCAGGATGGGTGTTGCTGCCACCATCAGCGAGGCGAGCAGGAGGATGGGATTGATTGCTGAGAAGTCCATTATGACATAACCGCCATTCCGAGGATAAAGCCGACAAAGAACCCGCCATTAAGTAACAGTTGACGGACATCAGGCCGATAGATCGTTACCGGCCTTGACCTGCCAATGGGTGCGTCAAACGGAACCGATTTGCGAAGCCACCGATTGAACAAGGACAGCAACCCCGAAGCCAACGCCCCCCAACACAACAATGCGAGTAGAGAAAATTCAACACGCCAAGCTGGTGTAAAAAACATCTGAAACAGGACACCTGTCGCAACACCAAGCGTCAAACCAAAAACGACAACGGTAGAAGCTAAGGCACCTGGCGATGGGGCGCTATGATCAGTTTTCATGTCACTTGCCTCCGTCCGAAACGCACCGCGTAGTTCGTCAACACGTCCACCGCGAGTAGGAAGAAAAGCAGCATCCCCTGCATCAACTGGATTGCCGCCAGCGGCAGCCCCAGATTGGATTGGGCGATTTCGCCGCCGATATAGGTCAGCGCCATCAGCCCGCCTGCCAGCAGGATCCCCACCGGGTGCAGCCGTCCGAGGAAGGCCACGATGATTGCTGTGAACCCGTAACCCACGTTGAAATCAATGCTGACCTGTCCTGCGGGGCCTGCGACCTCGAACAGTCCTGCGGCCCCGGCCAGCCCGCCGGATAGCCCCATGCAGATCAGGATCATTGCTGCCGGATTGACCCCTGCGAATTTGGCTGCACGTGGGCTTTGCCCTGCCAGCCGCACGTTGAACCCGAAGATATGTCGCGACAGGGCGATATAGGCGAAGATGACGGCGATCAGCGCTGTCACGACACCCCAATGCATCCCTGATCCGCTGATGATTTCCAGGTTCGCTGCAGATGGGTATTGCGACAGGTTCCGGCTGCCCGGGAACCCCATTCCGTCGGGGTTCCGCAGCGCGCCCAGCGCCATGGAGGCCATCAGTTGTTCGGCTACATATACCAGCATGAGTGACACAAGGATTTCGTTGGTTCCGAATTTGACCTTCAGGATGCCGGGGATCATCGCCCATAGGGTGCCGCCCAGCATCCCCGCGATGATCATCAGGGGGAAGATGATGAAGGATTCAGTGGGGTAAAAGGCCAGCCCGACGGCGGCCCCGCAGATCGCACCGACGATATATTGCCCTTCGGCCCCGATATTCCAGATGCCCGCCCGGAACCCGAATGACAGCCCGATGGCGATCAGCACCAATGGCGCCCCTTTGATCAGCAATTGTGGCCGGTAGAACCACGCAAATTCGGAAAACAGAGGATCGAGGAAGATCGTGCGGATCGTCTCGAACGGGTTTTTGCCCAAGGCGGCGAAAAGCAATCCGCCGCAGATCATGGTCAAGAGGACGGCGAGAAGCGGGGTGGCCAGGCTCCAGACGCGGGAGGGTTGCGGGCGTTTTTCGAGAGTGATCATAGGCGACGTCCTGTCGGTGATGCCCCGCCCGACCGATAGGACGGGCGGCCCCCGACCCTCCCCATGGGAGGGGGCTTCACACCCGCCCAGGGTCGGCGGCTGCCCTCAACACCAACTAACTTAAGCATCCACATGGGCCACCTCCATATCGTGGGCGCCGCCCAGCATCAGTCCGATTTCCTCGACCGTCAGCCCTTGCGCGGGGCGCGGGGCGGAAAGCCTGCCTTCGTTCAGCGCGGCGAAGCGGTCAGAGATTTCCATCAACTCATCCAGATCCTGACTGATGCAGATCACTGCCGCCCCCTTGGCGGCCAGATCCAGCAGCGCCTGCCGGATTGCGGCGGCGGCAGAGGCATCGACCCCCCATGTCGGCTGGTTCACGACCAGCACATCGGGGGCTTGCATGATCTCGCGCCCGATGACGAATTTTTGCAGGTTGCCACCCGAGAGTGACCGGGCCGCGTTCGCAGGGTCGGGGGTGCGCACGTCGAAATCCTTGATCACCCCTTCGGCAAAGCGCCGGGCCTTGGCCCAATGCAGGAAACCCTTGCTGGTCAGGTTTTCGCGGGTCATGGCGGTCATAATCGCGTTTTCGGTCAATGACATATCGGGTGCTGCGGCATGGCCCATCCGTTCTTCGGGCGCGGCCAGAAGGCCGATCTTGCGCCGCGCATTGGGGGGCAGTTGCCCGACGGGCTGGCCCTGAAACTGGACCATGTCGGGTGCGACCCGCATTTCGCCTGACAGTGCGGCCACCAATTCATCCTGCCCGTTGCCTGCGACACCGCCGATGCCCAGTACCTCGCCCTTGCTGATCTCAATGGTGATATCCCTGAGCGCTGTGCCAAATTGATGCGGCGCAGGCGCGCTGAGGTTTTGCAGCGCCAATACCGTTTCACCGGCAGGTTTTTCGGCCTTTTCGGGCACATGCAGCTTGGTTCCGACCATCAGTTCGGCCATGTCGCGGGCGGAGGTCGATTTTGGGTCGCATTCGCCCACAACTTCGCCCAATCGCAACACGGTGGCGTTGTCGCAGAGGGTCCGGATTTCTTCGAGCTTGTGCGAGATATAGAGGATCGCTGTGCCCTCACCGCTGAGTTGTTTGAGCGTTTCGAACAGGATCGCGACCTCTTGCGGGGTCAGCACCGATGTCGGTTCGTCCATGATCAGCAGTTTGGGGTCCTGCAGCAGGCAGCGGATAATCTCGACCCTTTGACGTTCGCCTGCCGATAGCTCCCCCACGATCCGGTCGGGGTCCAGAGGCAGCCCGTATTGGTCAGAGACTTTGCGCACCTGTGCCGCGATTTCGCGCTGCGGTGGCGGGTTTTCCATGCCAAGGGCGATGTTTTCAGCCACGTTCATCGCATCAAATAGCGAGAAATGCTGGAACACCATCGCCACACCGGCGGCGCGGGCGGCGCGCGGTTCAGCGGGGGTGAAGGTGGTGCCTTCCAATGTCATGGTTCCAGTATCGGGTTTGACCAGCCCGTAGATGGTTTTTACGAGGGTTGATTTGCCCGCCCCGTTTTCACCCAAAAGCGCGTGAACCTCACCCGGTTGGATGTCAAAGGATACGTCCTTGTTGGCGACGACGCCGGGATAGGCTTTGGTCAGCCCTGAAAGGCGCAGGAGTGGTTCAGTCATCCGGCATTGTCCTTGATGGCGCTATTCTGCGCGCTGATCATGGCGGTTGCGACGCCCAGCGCAATGGCCGCGGGGTGCTTTCCAAGGCTTGGATCACCGATTGGACACGCGATGCGCGATATGCTTGCATGGCTATGCCCCAATGCGGCGAGCCGCGATTTGAACCGCGCCCATTTGGTCGCCGATCCGATCAGTCCCGCGCTGGCGAAGGGCCGCGACAGGATGGCGTGGCAAAGGGCCAGGTCGATGTCATGACTATAGGTCAGGATCAGGTGTTCGGCATTGTCTGGCGCATGTTTGACGGCTGTGACCGGGTCCTTGGCCACGAGTGTTGTGATATCGGTTTCCGGGAAACGATCCGCACCGGTATCGATCCAGGTGATGTCGAAATCGGGCAGGGGCGCGATGGTGTGCACGATTGCCCGGCCGACATGGCCCGCGCCATAAATCCAGAGCGGTCGTTTGGCGGGTTCGGTCAGCGTTTCGGCCTGTTCCCACGTGAGCGTGACCGATCCGCCGCAACATTGGCCCAATGCGGGGCCAAGCGGGATTGTCCGGGTGAGATGGTCGCGATTTTCGGCAAGCATCTTGCGCGCCTCGGTCATGGCGTCCCATTCCAGTGTGCCGCCGCCAATGGTCCCTGCGATCCGGTCGGCCCAAACCAGCATTTGCGTGCCTGCCTCGCGCGGGACGGAGCCAGCGGTTTTGCTGACTGTTATGCGGATCGGTCCTGTCATCCGCGTGCCCTTTGCACTGCGTTCAACACTTCCTCGGCAGTGGCGGGGGCTTGCAGGTCGGGATAGTTGGGCCCGCAGGCGCTGACCGCATCAGACAGCGCCATGAACGCCGAAATCCCCAGCATGAAGGGCGGTTCGCCGACTGCCTTGGATCGGTAGATCGTTTGTGCCGGGTTGGGTTCATCCCAGAGGGCCACGTTAAAGATATCGGGCCGGTCGGAGCAGGCGGGGATTTTATAGGTGGCCGGTGCGTGGGTGCGCAGGCGCCCCTTGTCATCCCAGACCAGTTCCTCGGTCGTGAGCCAACCCGCCCCTTGCACATAGCCGCCTTCGATCTGGCCGATATCAAGGGCCGGGTTCAGCGATGCCCCTGCATCATGCAGGATGTCGGTCCGCAGGATGCGGTTTTCGCCGGTGAGCGTGTCGATCACAACCTCGGTGATGGCCGCCCCTTGGGCGAAATAAAAGAACGGCGTGCCTTCACCCTTGATCCGGTCCCAGCTGAGGCCTGGTGTTTTGTAAAACCCGGTGGCCGACAGGCTGACCCGGTTGAGATAGGCGGTTTGGGCGGCCTCTGCGAAAGTGATCTGTTCATTGCCGACCTGGACCATCCCGTCGTTGAACTGGATGTTTTCCGTGGCGGTCTGGTGCAGTTCCGCAAGGCAAGCCGCGATCCGGTCGCGGATGATATCGCAGGCATTGGCCACGGCCATCCCGTTGAGGTCGGAGCCGGAGGAGGCTGCGGTGGCGGAGGTGTTGGGCACCTTTCCGGTGTCGGTCGCGGTGATCTTGACGTGACTTACATCGATCCCGAACCGGTGTGCGGCGACCTGCGCCACCTTTTGGAACAGCCCTTGCCCCATCTCTGTCCCGCCATGGTTCATATGCACCGATCCGTCTTGGTACACATGCACCAATGCGCCTGCCTGATTGAGGTGGCTGAGCGTGAAGGAGATGCCGAATTTGACCGGGCTGAGAGCGATCCCTTTTTTCAGGATCGTCTGGTTGGCGTTCCAGTCTGTGATGGCTGTTCGCCGATTATTGTAGTCGGCCTGTTCGAGCAGTGCATCCGTCATCTCGCGTAAAATGAAATCGCTGACCGGCATGTGGTAGGGCGTTGTTTGTGGGGGGGATGGGTCAAGACCCATCTTACGCTGTGGCATCTGTTGGTAGTAGTTTTGCTGCCGGATTTTGGCGGGATCCCGTTTGAGTTCGGCGGCGATATGATCCATCACCCGTTCGATCCCGAGCACCCCTTGCGGCCCCCCGAACCCCCGATAGGCGGTTGCTGATTGGGTGTTGGTTTTCAGCCGATGCGAGGTGATCCGTGCCACTGGCAGGTGATAGGCATTGTCCGCGTGCAGCATTGCCCGGTCGGCCACGGGTAGCGACAGGTCCTGCGCCCAGCCGCAGCGCGTGGCCTGGGTGAAGTCCACGGCCAGCAATTGCCCGCTATCGTCAAAGCCCGCGGTGTAGTCGATCCGGAAATCATGCCGTTTGCCGGTGATCATCATGTCGTCATCGCGATCGTAGCGCATTTTGCAGGGGCGTCCCGTGGCGCGGGCCGCCACGGCGCAGGCGACCGCCAATGCGTTGCCCTGGCTTTCCTTGCCGCCGAAACCGCCGCCCATCCGTCGCACTTCGCAGCGTACCGCGTGCATCGGTATCCCCAATGCATCGGCCACCTTATGCTGGATCTCGGTTGGGTGCTGGGTGGAGCTGTGCACCAGCATATCCCCACCTTCCTGCGGCAGGGCGAGGGCGGCTTGCCCTTCGAGGTAGAAATGCTCCTGCCCGCCCATGTGGATTGTGCCTTGCAGCTGACGCGGTGCCTGTGACAGGGCCTGATCCACGTCGCCTTTGGTCCAGATGCGCGGGCCGTCTTCGAACCGGCTATCGGCGGCGAGCGCCTCTTCAATGCTCAGGATCGGGGTTTCTTCGGCATAGCTGATCTGCCCGAGCCGTGCGGCCTTGCGGGCGTTCAGGTGGGTGTCGGCGACCACGATGAAAAGCGGCTGCCCAAGGTAATGCACATCCCCGTCCGACAGGAGCGGTTCATCATGCACGGAGGGCGACACATCATTGGCGAAGGGCAGGTCATCTGCTGTCAGCACAGCAATGACACCGGGTGCGGTTTTCACCGCTTTCAGGTCCATCTTTGTAATGGCGCCCCTGGCGATGTCGGACATCCCGAAGGCGAGGTGCCTTGTGCCAACAGGCGTCGGGATATCGTCGATATAGCGGGCCGTGCCAGTGACATGCAGGGGGGCGGCATCATGGGGGAGGGGTTTTGCGACGCTCATGCGCTGACCTCCAGCACCGAGGTTTGTTGCCCGCTCATTTCTGCGAAATAGCGGTGCAGCAGGTTTTGTGCGCTTCGCAGCCGGTAGTCGGCAGAGGCGCGCATGTCGGACATTGGGGTGTAGTCGGTGGCAAACTGTGTTGCCGCCTGATCGATTGTGCCTTTGACCCAGGGTTGGCCCGTCAACGCGGCCTCTACCCCATGTGCCCTGTGCGGCGTGCCTGCCATGCCGCCAAAGGCGATGCGGGCTTCGGTCACGGTACCGTTTTCAACGCTGATGTTGAAACAGCCGCAGACGGCTGAGATGTCCTGATCAAACCGTTTGGAGATTTTGTAGCAGCGCAAGGCGGGCGCTTTTTTGGGGATGGTGACACCGGTGACCAATTCACCGGGTGCGCGGTCTTGTTTACCATATGCGATGAAGAAATCTGCAACCGGGATATCGCGGGCCGCATCGCCATGGCGCAGATGCAGTCTGGCCCCAAGCGCAATCAGGGCAGGGGGGTTGTCGCCGATGGGCGATCCGTTGGCGATGTTGCCGCCGATGGTGGCTGCATTGCGCACCTGTTCGGACCCATAACGCCGGATCATTTCAGCGTAGGACGGGTGATATTCGTCCATCACATCCAGAACATCGGTCATGGTCACGGCGGCGCCAAAGGTGATCGTATCGTCGGCAACTGTAATTTGACGCAGTTCTGCGCAGCGGTTCAGAAAGGCGACATCCGGCAGGTCACGCAGCTGTTTGGTGACCCAAAGCCCGACATCGGTTGCGCCTGCGATCAACGTGGCATCGGGGTTGGCGGCATACCATGTCGCCAGATCGTTCAGCGTTTCGGGCGCATAGGGTTGTGCCGCTACATCGGGCGCGTCGTCATGCATCCAGCCGGGGACGGGGGCGGCTTCAGCAGCTTTTGCCGCGCGGATGATCGGGGCGTAGCCCGTGCAGCGGCAAAGGTTTCCCGCCAGCACATCATCATGATCTGTTCGGCCTGCCAGATGCCCCGCAGCCATTGCGGCGATGAAGCCCGGCGTGCAGAACCCGCATTGCGATCCATGATGATCGACCATGGCCTGCTGGACCGGGTGCAATGTGCCGTCTGGCCCGCTGATGCCTTCGACCGTGCGCACAGCCTTGCCATGCAGTTGCGGTAGAAACAGGATGCAGGCGTTGAGGGATCGGGCACCATTTTCATCGCTGACGACAACCGTGCAGGCGCCGCAATCGCCTTCGTTGCAGCCTTCCTTGGTGCCGCAGAGCCCCTGATCTTCGCGTAGCCAATCAAGCAATGTGCGCGTTGGCGCGGCATCGAACTGGACGGTTTCCCCGTTTAGAAGAAACGTGACATTCATGTGTTAACCTGCCGCGGTACCAGTTGTTTGGGCGTCGGTGACCCGATGTCGATGCGGCGTAGACATCGGGTTTGATCTGCCGGTTAGCAAACCCAGACCGACTTTGAAAAGCAAGGAATTTTTGCCTTGTGCGAAGGTCCTTCAAAAAAAGACCAATAATGCGGCATGCAAATATTCGCTCTGCCAGCTTTGTGGCTAGGGGTTGATTTCCTGGGCCACAACCTCGCCCTTGTGCAGCAGCGCATCGACCCAGCGGGCATTGTCGGCGAAGCTTTCGTAGATCGTGACGAAGCTGGTTGTCTTGGATAGCCGGTCAATCCGCCGCCCGCATGGTTCTGTGCGGCCGGCACGGCAGAAGGAAGCCTTGATCACTTCATAAGCTTCGTCGGTGATCGTGTAGGGTTGATCGATCCCGACATCGGCGTAGCGCACCAGTTCATGTGTGCCCACATCGCCAAAGATGATCAGTGCGCCTGACAACTGGCGGGCGCAGCGATCACGGAACCCATCGATGAAGAATGTGTGCGGGCCGGTCGCGCCCGGTTTCGTGTCGTAGATGTCGTAGCCCGAGACACTGTCGATCTTGGTGCCCATGTCGCGTTTGCGCACGGTGCAATTGCGCGCCAATTGACCAAATGGGACCTTGTAATCGGCGGTTACGTCAGTGCCGCCGTTTCCTTCGGAGGTGCCGATAAACCCGATGCCGCGCGGTGACTGGCCGTCAACATTGCTCATCAAATCCATCTGCGCCAACGGGTCGGCGCAACCGGTCAAAACGGTCGTGGTGACCGCGAGCAAAGCGATGCGTAGAGGTTTCAAATCCGATCCCGTCCCAACGAAGATGGGCGCGGTTTAACGAAAACTTCATAATTCGTCCAGTGAGAGCGGGCTTGACGTTACGCGTCTTCGACCTCGATCACGCCCCCAAGGCTGCGCAATGCGCCCTTGATTTGCGGGTTTACGGGGAAATCATCGCCCAGATCCAGTTCGACCTCGCCCGGCAGATCATCGCCCATCAGGCAGAAATAGACCGGTCCTTTGCCTGCGCGCACCCCGTCCCGTTTTGCATTTTCGAGGATTGAGGCGACCGAGCTGATTGCATCTGGTCCGTCGATAAAGACCCGCAATCCCGCCCCACCTGCATCGGCTACGACATTATCGATGGGCGACACTGATCGGCCCAGCAGTTTCAATTGATCCGCCTCCATCGTCGCCTCGCAGGTCAGGACGATCTGCGCGCCGGTTTCCAGGTGTTCGCGGGCTTTTTCCAACGTGTCAGAGAACATGGTCACTTCGTATTGGCCGGTTGGATCAGAGAGTTGCACGAAAGCAAACCGGTTGCCGCGCGCGGATTTCCGTTCTTGCCGTCCTGAAACAGTTCCTGCCATTTTTACGATGGCGGCCCCGTTTTCGGCCCTTGCGATCACCTCGTCCAATGTCATGATTTGTTTGCGTTTCAGCGGACCCATATAGTCATCCAGCGGGTGGCCCGACAGATAGAAACCGATGGCCTTGAACTCCTCGGCCAGTCGTTCGGCGGGCAGCCAATCGTCGCCGCCCATCAGGCGCGGTTCGGGCAGATCTTCGCCCGCATCCCCGAAAAGCGAGACCTGATTGGATGATTTCTGATCGTGGATCGCCGACGAATAGGCGGTGAGCGCGTCAAGGCTGCCCATGACCCGCCGCCTGTTGGGATCAAGCATGTCGAACGCCCCGGCGCGGGCCAGCATTTCCAGAGGCCGTTTGCCGATCCGTTTCAGATCGCAGCGACGGGCGAAATCAAAAAGATTGACGAACGGCTTGGATGACGCGCCCCGGACTTGATCCGCGGCCTCCTGGTTGAGGTCCCGGGTCAAGCCCGGGACGGGGTCACTTGTTCCGTCGCGCGCGTCGACAATCAGTTTCATCGCCTCGACACCCACGTTTTTCAGCGCGCCCAGCCCGTAGACCAATTTACCTTCATGGACGTTGAACGTCGCCATGGACCGGTTCACGCAAGGCGGGATGTAGTCCAGGCCCAGCCCTTTTTTGACCTCTTGGAAGTAAACGCCCAGCTTGTCGGTCAGGTGGATATCGCAGTTCATCACCCCGGCCATGAATTCGACGGGGTGGTTGGCCTTGAGCCAGGCGGTTTGGTAGCTGACCACCGCATAGGCGGCGGCGTGTGATTTGTTGAAGCCGTAATTGGCGAATTTTTCCAGAAGGTCGAAAACCTCGCGCGCCTTTTTCGCATCGACCCCGTTGGCCTTTGCCCCGGTTTCGAATTTGGGACGTTCCTTGGCCATTTCCTCGGCGATTTTCTTGCCCATCGCCCGCCGCAAGAGATCAGCGCCGCCAAGCGAATAGCCTGCCATGACCTGTGCGATTTCCATCACCTGTTCCTGATAGACGATGATCCCTTGGGTTTCGGCGAGGATGTGATCAATCGATGGGTGAATGGATTCCAGTTCGCGCTGTCCGTTCTTGACCTCGCAATAGGTGGGGATGTTTTCCATCGGGCCGGGACGGTAAAGTGCCACCAGCGCCACGATATCCTCGATACATGTGGGTTTCATCCGCTTGAGCGCGTCCATCATGCCGCTGGATTCCACCTGGAACACGGCGATGGTTTTGGCAGAGGAATAAAGCGCGTAGGACTTTTCATCATCCAGCGGGATCGCCCCGATATCGTATTCAAACCCTTCGGGTGCTTCGTAAAGCTGGGTACCATCGGCACTGACGTTCAGTGGTCGCCCAGCCGCCCGGATCAGTTTGACCGCGTTTTCGATCACAGTCAGGGTTTTGAGCCCCAGAAAGTCGAATTTGACCAGCCCGGCCTGTTCTACCCATTTCATGTTGAACTGGGTGGCGGGCATGTCGGAACGCGGATCCTGATAGAGCGGGACAAGTTCGTCCAGCGGTCTGTCCCCGATCACGACACCGGCGGCGTGGGTGGAGGCGTTGCGCAGCAATCCTTCGACCTGTTGGGCGTAGGTCAGCAGGCGGTCCACGACTTCTTCGGCATTTGCCTCTTCCCGCAGGCGCGGTTCATCGGCCAGCGCCTTTTCGATGCTAACGGGTTTGACCCCTTCGACGGGGATCATTTTTGACAGCCGGTCTACCTGTCCATAAGGCATTTGCAACACCCGGCCCACGTCGCGCACAGCGGCCTTGGACAAAAGCGCACCGAAGGTGATGATCTGGCCCACCTTGTCGCGCCCGTATTTTTCTTGCACGTAGCGGATGACCTCCTCGCGCCGGTCCATGCAAAAGTCGATATCGAAATCGGGCATGGAAACCCGTTCGGGGTTCAGGAACCGTTCGAACAGCAGGCTGTAGCGGAGCGGGTCAAGATCGGTGATCAGAAGCGCGTAGGCGACAAGTGACCCCGCCCCGGACCCACGCCCAGGGCCGACCGGGATGCCGTTTTCCTTGGCCCATTTGATGAAGTCGGCCACGATCAGGAAATAGCCGGGAAACCCCATCCCTTCGATGATCCCGAGTTCGAATTCCAGCCGGTCTTCGTATTCCTTGACCTCCGCTGCATGAGGGATGACCGCAAGCCGTGCTTTCAGCCCTTCTTCGGCCTGCCTGCGAAGCTCTGCAACCTCGTCATCGGCGAAGTTTGGCAGGATTGGATCGCGCTTATAGGCTTTGAAGGCACAACGCCTGGCGATCTCGACGGTGTTTTCAATGGCTTCCGGCAAGTCCGCAAAAAGCGTTGCCATTTCTTGGGGAGATTTGAAGTAATGCTGTGGCGTCAGCCTGCGCCGCGCCTCTTGTTGGTCCACATAAGCGCCTTCGGCGATGCAGATCAGGGCGTCGTGGGCTTCGTAGAGTTCGGTCTTGGGGAAGTAGACATCGTTGGTGGCGACCAGTGGCAGGTTCTTGGCATAGGCCATTTCGATATGGCCGCGTTCGGATAAACGCTCTGCCTCTGGCAGCCCGTCGCCGGGGTGGCGTTGCAGTTCCACATAAAGCCGGTCGGGATAGATCGTGGCCAGCCGGTCCATCAACGCCTCTGCCTTGGTGCGCTGCCCGTGGCGCAGCAGCCTGCCGATGGGGCCATCCGGCCCACCCGAGAGGCAGATCAGCCCTTCGTGATATTGCGCCAGTTCATCCACACTGACCTGCGGCAACTGCCCATCGGCATCAAGATAGGCGCAGGAGTTCAGTTTCATCAGGTTCATGTAGCCTGTTTCGTTCTGGGCCAGCAGAACGACGGGCGCGGGGTCCTCGGGCCGTTTGCCGGGCTCTGTGGCCACGTAACCCACATCCACCTGGCACCCGATGATTGGCTGAACCCCCGCCTTTGCCGCCCCTTCGGAAAATTCCAGCGCGCAGAACATGTTGTTCGTGTCGGTCACGGCCACGGCGGGCATGTCCATGCCTGCCACCAAACCGGGCAGTTTTTTGACCGGAATCGCCCCTTCCAGAAGGGAATATTCGGTGTGAAGGCGCAGGTGAATGAATCGGGCTTGATTGGTCATAGGCGGACCGTAGCCGATGCTGGTCTGGGCACAAGATGACAAAACGGAAAGTGGTGGTTACCGTGCCACTTATGCGTGCATTCTTGCCAATTTGTCTTGCTGTTCCGGTCTGGGCCGATGCGTTCCCGGTGGCGCGTTGCGTTAATCTGGATCAGGCGTTGGAAGCCCCCCGCGAGGGCGATTGGGGCTATCGGATCGCCCGACCTGATATTGCATGGATTGCCGATCAGGGATTTGACACGGTGCGCTTGCCTGTTCGTTTCAGCGCCCATTGGGATGGTCGCATTGATCCTGCGTTTCTGGCCCGCGTTGATGAGGTGATTGGCTGGGCAGATGCAGAGGGTTTGAACGTGATCCTTGATCTGCATCACTTTGAAGAGCTGATGGCGGATGCGGCTGGGTATGCCGGGCAGTTTGTCAGTATCTGGACCGAACTTTCGGCCCATTATGCTGGTGCTGATGAAAGCCTGATTTTTGAGCTGTTGAATGAACCGACGGAGGCCTTGGACACTGCTGGCGCCGTTGCCTTGTTTGGTGATGTGCTGCCACTGATCCGCGCGGGGCATCCCGATCGTTGGATCATTATTGAGGGGGGCGGTTGGGCAAGTGTCGATGCCTTGGCTGATCTGCCGGTGCTGGATGATCGCACTGTTTTATCGTTTCACTACTACGTGCCGTGGGAATTTACGCATCAGCAGGCCCCGTGGTTGTCGGACCCGCCGCCTGCGCGAAGCTGGGGTGACAAGGATGATCGTGCCGTGATGCATGCCGATTTCGCGTTAGCGGGTGCCGTGGCCGCGCCGGTTTTTCTGGGGGAATTTGGCGTGACAACACTGACCGACCCCGTGCGGCGCGCCATCTGGACGGGAGCTGTGCGTGAAGAGGCCGAGGCGCAAGGG
Source organism: uncultured Paracoccaceae bacterium (assembly GCA_947500135.1). Classification (GTDB taxonomy): domain Bacteria; phylum Pseudomonadota; class Alphaproteobacteria; order Rhodobacterales; family Rhodobacteraceae; genus Yoonia. The sequence continues at coordinate 313,358 of CANMQX010000005.1, read as the reverse complement.
ATAGGTTGGTGCCATTGGGGGTTAAGTGGCAATTTCGCAATTCTTGACCCGGCGACCGGCGATTGGGTGCCGGGTATGAAAGAGGCTCTGTTTGCCGATGAATAGCTGTTTGACTCGTCCCGACCCAAAGCCCATGCGTCAGCGGCATGACTGACCAGCTTGATTCCTTTTTTGGTGCCATGTCTGACCCGACCCGGCGGGCCGTGATTGAGTATCTGACCCATGGTCCCGCGACCGTAAGTGCCTTACATAGCCCGCATAAAATGGCCTTGCCCACATTCATGCGCCACCTTGGTGTGCTTGAAAAAGCGGGCATTATCCGGTCGATCAAGCGTGGCCGTGTGCGCACCTGCTATCTTGAGCCATCGCCGTTGTTGGAGGTGCAGGGTTGGTTGGCCTGGCAGCGCGAGATTTGGGAACACAGGGATGCGGCTGACCGGTCTGCGGAGTAATCACTGACCGGCCTGGTACGGCGTACCGATCACATTGGGGATTGCCATTTGGGTCGTGAGGCCTGACGTTGCTGCGGCGCAACGCTGAAGGAGCCCGCAATGACCGATGCTTATGATCCGGCTGATGAAGGGGCGCAGATGTCCTTTGCAAAGGACATGAGCTATGTTGATTATCTGGCGCTTGATCCGATCCTGGGTGCCCAGAACCGTCAATCGGATGCCCATGATGAGATGCTGTTTATCATCCAGCACCAGACGTCTGAATTGTGGATGCGTCTTGCCCTGCATGAGTTATCGACCGCCCGTGACCTGCTGATTGCCGCTGATTTTCAGCCTGCCTTTAAAATGCTCGCCCGTGTGTCCCGCATCTTTGAACAGCTCAACAGCGCATGGGATGTTTTGCGCACCATGACACCCAGCGAATACACTGCCTTTCGCGATGATCTGGGGGCCTCATCCGGGTTTCAGTCGCATCAGTATCGCTTGATCGAGTTTATCCTGGGCAATCGCAATACGGCGATGATGAAGGTGCATGAACACCGCCCGGACCTGCACCGGATGTTGGCGCAGGAGTTGCGCACCAAGTCGCTGTATCATGTTGTGCTGGACCAGCTTGCACAGTCTTTGGATCTGTCGTTTCCGGCTGATGCCTACCGGATGGATCAGCCCCATGTGCAATGTGACCCTGTCATGCAGGCCTGGACCACGGTCTATGAGGACCCCCGTCAGTATTGGACGCTGTACGAACTGGCTGAAAAGCTGGTCGATCTGGAGGATTATTTTCGTCGCTGGCGCTTTAACCATGTCACGACAGTTGAACGCATCATCGGCTTCAAGCGTGGCACAGGGGGGACGTCCGGCGTGAAGTATTTGCGCCGGATGCTGGAAGTGGAACTGTTCCCCGAGCTTTGGAATATGAGAGGTCAATTGTGATGAAGGATACGCCCGTGCAACTGCCGATGAAAGACCGGTTTCATCTGCCCGAAGGTATGATTTATCTTGATGGCAATTCGCTGGGGCCTTTACCCCGTGATGTCCCGGATCACCTGTCGCGCATGGTCACGGATGAATGGGGTGCCCATCTGATCAAGGCGTGGAATGTCGATGACTGGATGGGTCAACCGATGCGCGTGGGCAATCAGGTGGGTCGCCTTATTGGTGCCTCTGAAGGGTCCGTCACCATGGGTGATACTCTGTCGATCAAGGTGTATCAGGCCCTGTCTGCCGCATTGCAATTACGCCCGGACCGCAAGGTGATCCTGTCCGATAGCGGGAATTTTCCGTCTGACCTGTATATGGCGCAGGGGCTGATAGCCCATCTGGATAACGGGCATGAATTGCGGGTTGTGGCACCCGAAGATGTCGCGGCTGCAATGACAGATGATGTTGCCGTGGCGATGATCACCCAGGTCGATTACCGCAGTGGCCGCATGCATGACATGGATGGGATCACCAAGGCCGCCCATGCTGCCGGTGCTGTGATGCTGTGGGATCTGGCCCATTCCGCGGGGGCGGTGCCTGTTGATCTGGCCGGTTCTGCCTGCGAATTTGCGGTTGGCTGTACTTATAAATACCTCAACGGTGGTCCGGGTGCCCCGGCATTCATCTATGTCCGTCCTGATCTGATTGGTGGGATCGATCCGGCCATGTCAGGCTGGCTGGGCCATGATGCGCCTTTTGCCTTTGAGCCGTCCTATCGCCCCGCCCCGGATATTGAGCGGATGCGCGTCGGCACGCCGCCGGTCTTGCAACTGAGCGCGCTTGAGGCGGCTTTGGGTGTTTGGGACGGCGTCGATATGCAGCATCTGCGCGACCGCAGCATCGCCTTGTCTGAATTGTTCATTGCCGAGGTTGAGGCGCGTTGTCCTTCGCTGACCCTCGCCAGCCCGCGTGATGCGGCATCGCGCGGATCGCAAGTGTCATTTGCCTTCGCGCATGGCTATGCCGCCATGCAAGCCCTGATTGCCCGCGATGTGATTGGGGATTTCCGGGCGCCTGATATCATGCGCTTTGGCTTCACCCCGCTTTATCTGGATGAAGGTGATGTCCGGCGCGCTGTCGATGTGCTGGCTGATGTGCTCGACAATCGGTTGTGGGATAATCCGGCGTATCAACGGGCAGGCCGGGTGACCTGAACCGGCTTGACCCTGCTGCGATAGGGCATAGTTTGCCGATCTCACATCATCAAAACAGGTGCCCTATGTCAGATCACATCGACCCCGCAAAGCTGGACCGTTTGGCCGAAGTGGCCGCGCGTATTGGTGTTAACCTGCAACCGGGGCAGGATCTGGTGATCACCGCCCCCACCGATGCGATGGAACTGGTCCGCCGGATCACTGTGCATGCCTATAAGGCGGGCGCCGGTGCTGTCGTGCCGTTCTTTTCTGATGATGCGATGATATTGGCCCGGTTCGAAAACGCTCGCGATGAAAGCTTTGATCACGCACCTGCCTGGCTTTACGGCGCCATGGCCGAGGCGTTCAAGGGCGGTGCGGCACGCATGGCAATCAAAGGCGATGACCCGTTACTATTGGCCGAACAGGACCCCGAAAAGGTCGCTCGGGTCAGCAAGGCCACATCCATCGCGGCCAAACCGGCCATGGACCCGATTGTTGGGTTTGAAGTGAATTGGAATATCGTGGCCTATCCCGGTGCGGGCTGGGCGAAGGCCGTTTATCCCGATCTGCCGGTGGAAGAAGCCCAAGGCAAGCTCATGGATGCGATTTATGATGCGTCCCGGCTGGATGGCGATGACCCTGTGGCGAATTGGGAAGCGCATACCAAGACCCTGAAGGAACGGGTGAACTGGCTGAACGATCAGGATTTTGCGGCCTTGCACTATAGTGGCCCGGGCACCGACCTGCATCTGGGCCTTGCTGACGGGCATATCTGGAAAGGTGGAGCATCGCCCGCGCTGAACGGTGTCGTCTGCCAGCCGAATATCCCCACCGAAGAGGTGTTTACCTGCCCGCATGCCTATAAGGTCGACGGCACCGTTGCAGCGACCAAACCGCTGGCCCATCAGGGCAGTGTTATCGAAGATATCGCTGTGCGGTTCGAGGCCGGGCGCATTGTGGAGGCAACGGCCAGCAAGGGTGAAGACGTGCTGAAAGCCTTGCTGAAAACTGATGATGGGGCCAGCCGGATTGGCGAGGTGGCATTGGTGCCGCATTCCAGCCCGATCAGCCAATCGGGGGTGTTGTTTTACAACACGTTGTTTGACGAAAATGCGTCTTGCCACATCGCCCTTGGCCAATGCTATGCCGACACGATTGAGGGTGGATCAGAATTGTCGCCTGACGAGCTCAAGCAGAAAGGCGGCAATCAAAGCATCATTCATGTTGATTGGATGATGGGGTCGGATGCGGTCGATATCGACGGGATCACTAAAACCGGTGACAGGGTGCCGGTGATGCGCGGTGGCGAATGGGCCTGAGCCATTATCTGCGCGCTTGCGATTTCGTAACCTTTGCACATATAGAAAGGCATGTAATCGGAGGTCACGATGCGCGCACGAATCTATAAGCCAGCCAAGACAGCCATGTCATCAGGCACGGCCAAAACAAAGCATTGGGTTTTGGAACATGTGGCTGAAACCGCGCGCGAGGTTGATCCACTGATGGGCTGGACGTCGTCCGCCGATACGCAGGCGCAGGTCAAATTGGAATTCGACAGCAAGCAAAAGGCTGTCGAATACGCCCGCGAGAACAATATCGACTTCGTGATCCAGGAACCCAAGACGCGCAAGGCCAATATCCGCCCCGGTGGCTATGGCGAAAACTTTGCCACTAATCGACGTGGGGCCTGGACACACTAGGTTTTCGTCTAACCCGATCTATTGAGAGTTCATTCTGACCCTACGCGACCGCACCGCCGCATTCATTGAAAGCCGCCCTGTGGGCGCGACGATCATTGGCGTCATCATCTTCAATGCCGTCATCCTAGGGCTTGAGACGTCCCCGGCCGCGATGGCGCAGGCGGGTGGTCTGATCCTGGCGCTTGATGCGGCCTGTCTTGCCTTCTTTGTCGTTGAGATTCTGCTGAAACTATTCGCCTATGGTGGTCGTTTTTTCAGAAGTGGTTGGAACCTGTTTGATCTGGCGATTGTGGGTATTTCGCTGGTCCCCGCCTCTGCCGGGATGTCGGTTCTGCGGGCGCTGCGGATATTGCGGGTCCTGCGTCTGGTGTCGGTTGCCCCGCGTCTGCGGCGTGTAGTTGAAGGTTTTGTCACCGCCTTGCCCGGGATGGGGTCGGTCTTTGTCCTAATGGCGATCATCTTTTACATCGCAGCCGTCATGGCAACGAAACTGTTCGCGGCATCCTTTCCCGAATGGTTCGGCAGCCTGGGCCAATCGGCCTATACGCTGTTTCAGATCATGACCCTGGAAAGCTGGTCCATGGGGATCGTGCGCCCAGTGATGGAAAGCTATCCCTATGCATGGGCGTTCTTTGTGCCTTTCATTATGGTCACGACCTTTGCGGTGGTGAACCTGCTGGTCGGTTTAATCGTGAACTCCATGCAGGATGCGCATGCCGAGGAAAGCAACGCCGCGACGGATGAATACCGCAACGAAATTATCGCACGATTGGAAGCGATTGAACGCGCCGTGCAGAAGAAATAATCGGGCTTGCCAAAGGCGGGCAGACCGCGCCATACCTCGCCTTGCGCGGTCCGGTAGCTCAACTGGATAGAGCAGCTGACTTCTAATCAGCAGGTTGAGGGTTCGAGTCCTTCCCGGATCGCCAGAATTGCCGTCGTTCAGAAATGAACGGTTGGTTGCGCTTTTGGGCGGCATTCATCCAAAAATTTACGAAGAATTAAGATCGCTCTTGTTGGATGTGCCTGATTGAACAGTGTTTTCGGACGATGGTGATTTCATGCGCAACTACCTGACCATGGCTTTTTTGGCATTTGCAGGGCTGCCTGCATTGGCGCAGGATGCGCCTGATCTGATCGCCATCGCCCAATCGCAGGGTGCCTGTGGTCCATTTGGCGTTGCGACTGCTGTCCTTGATGCCGAAGGTGTTTTGCGTGTCACCTGCAACGAGGATGCAACCGCTTTTGTGCCATTGCTTGGTGGTCTGGCCCCTGTGCTGGGTCTGGGTGCCGCGGCGACTGTTGCGGCGGCCCTTGCAGGCGGTAATGCGACCCCTGACACCCAATAGTTGCTGGCGCGTTTTCGGCAATTCCGTCGGTGCCAATGTCAGTCATGTCACGCCTTTTGCGTGTTTGGGTGAAACCTCGAACAATCTCGAGATGTTGCAAGGTTCCACAATACCTGCCACCAGTGATGATGCAGATAAGTCGCCGAATACTTGGCGCCAGCGCTGATGACTGACCTGGACATTATGAAGTGATCTTGAAGACCGCAGTCAATACAAGCAGGTTATGTCGTGCCTTAGCTTCAGTTGCGCCGCGCCTGTTCTTAATCCTGATCCTTGGCCTTTGCATTATCAGCATGCCGAAACCGGCATTTGCGCAGGCTGAGTGGAGATTTAAGAAACAACGTTTGACCAACGCGGAAAGTTGGGACGACATGTGCGCTATCGAGGATTGCGACCGGTTCCCGGACGGCTATGCGACCTGGCTGGTCGGATCTCAGTACTACTATTTCCCGCTATCCAGAACGTTGACCGAACGACCGCCCGAGATCTACGTGGTACGTGTTGGACGGTTCTACGAGTTGGACGATGAAGGTCATGTAACGCGCTCTTTTGACTATGGTGGCGGATACCGCTTCATTGAATGCTGCCACTACATGTTAACGTATTTCCGTCAGCTTTATGGTGCATCTGAAAATGCAGAGAACGATCCGCCACGCGTCAACACAATTATATTTGAAACACACCCAAATCGCTTCAGGTATCGCAGTTCTATCTGGTCTCGCATGAGGAAAGAGAACTACAGACACCTACCTTTCCCAACGTTCGCGGAGGCATTTCCTGAACCGCTCAGGTCGTATAATGACGACTTTTGGATTGTGAGAATCCGTCAACGTCAGCGCTCAGGAAACATCCCGTTCAACATAATTTCCAAGGAACCCCTTCTGACGAACCGTCATGTCTACGGTTACTGCTATACTTATTGTTCGTTTTCTACGGCATCGTTTCAAAAGGATGTGGATAACACCTTGCCAGACTTTGAAATCGACACGGACTATATCGCACGAAATCTTTTCCTATGCGATCCGGACGAGATGGAAAGCGGATGTGACCCCCTCTCTCCAGATTTCCTGGATGTACCTGCAATGCTTGCTGGTATCGAAGAAACGCTTGAATTCGCAAGGAGAGTGCCACCCACAATCTCGCCTGACAGGAACTAGGTCGTCCAAGCAACGCCTTAACAGGCCGGATAGCCCATCGCGATCAGCTGTGTGCCGCTGATCCGCAGATAGCCCGAAATCGTGTGCCGCGCGTCGCGCAGGAACCAGTCCTTGAGCGCTGCATTATAATGCGCGGCCATGACGTTCGACCAATGATTGAATTCTGAGGCGGGCAATGCGCGCCCGTGGCGGCTGGGCCCGTGAAACCCAAAGGACGTATTCGGGCTGACGCACATGTCATCGACCCCAAGATACATCGTGCAGGACGAATAGCAGATATTTCCCCGCAATTCGACCCGCGTGCTTTCTGCGTTCATCGATGCAATTTCGACGGCACGCGCACCGATATAACCGCCGCGATCATTCTGGATGACCCGGATTGTCGCAGTGTCCGCCGCGGTCTGAACACCACAGATGGCCAGTATCATGGCCGCAAGCAGCGCATGACCCTTGGGGAATATCCCCCGCAAGGTATGTCTCATTGTTGTTTCTCACTCTACCCAATCACGTTTGTACGTGATTCCCACCCCCAGAGAAACAACAGCGGCGTTAAGGAAATCTTGCCTTTCGGATTTGTGGGATATTCATCTAAAAGTGTATGAATTTCCATCACACACGTATGACGTGTTTTCGTTAATTCGAAATTTGAAAATTTGTCAAAAATTGCACGAATAGCGGGATTCTGAGCAGTGCAATTAAGAACTCTTTAACTGCGCACATTACAGCTTCGTTAACCATGCAGGGCCGTAAGTCACTGTAAAGTCGTTAACTTTTTGGGAAGGTTGTGGCGATGCTGGATTATCATGCTGGTGCCTGGGAAGCCAAAGATGGCTTGCCCGGAGAAGAGAGTTTTCAAAGCCTAAGACCGCCGCGACATATCGTGAAAACCTGTTCCGACCATATGACCGCGCTGTTGCTGCTCTGTCTGTTGGTCCCAATTGCTGCGATCTTGACACTGCTCAACCCGTTCATGAATCGTGGTCCGTTATGGTTTGTCCAACGCCGCATGGGATATCGTTGTCAGCCGTTCTGGGCGATCAAGTTTCGCACGATGACAATCGCGGGCGAGACCGAACGCGGTGCCTTTGATGCGCTGGAACATGACCGGATCACGGGCCTTGGGCGGTTTTTGCGCAAGACGCGCATTGATGAGTTGCCGCAGATCATCAATGTGCTGCGCGGCGATATGAGCCTGATTGGCCCACGCCCCGATTCCTATGATCATGCCCGTGTCTATCTGCAGGCTGTCCCAGGCTACCGCGCCCGTCACGAGATCATGCCCGGCATCAGCGGCCTGGCCCAGACCGAGGTTGGGTATGTCGATGGGTTGGAGGGTGTGCGCCGCAAGGTGGCGGCCGACCTGCACTACATTGCCCATGCGACGCTGCGCATGGATCTGTGGATTGTCTGGCGGACGCTTGTTGTCGTTCTGAGCCGGAGAGGGGCTTAGTGTTGCGTTAAACGCTTAGATGCGCGCGCAGGTCCAAGTGATCGGTAAGCCCTAGCCACTAAGCATTGGTTTCAATCTATTCTCTGGAGAAGCCAATGACTGACCCGTTTGATTCCGATTATGTGAACCTGACTTCACCTGCTGTCGCCCATTACGTCATCGTCCCGTCGGACAGTGAGGATTTGCCGACCCGTCCCCGCGCCATCTACGTCAACACGTCTGGCACGGCGGTTTTGCGCGACAATGACGGTGTGAATGCCAGCTACGAACTGTCTGCCGGCACCGTCCTGACATTGCGCGCCGTCCGAGTGCTTTCAACTGGTACGACGGCCCAATTGATCGCGTGGTACTGATCCATGATCGGTCTGGAGCTTTCCCCTCGTCAGGGGCAAAGAACAGGTGCGCCATTACCCTTGGCCGCCTTCTTTGCCGCTGGCGGGGGCCAGTCAGTGGCCCTGGCTGAAGGTGCGGGGGACAATCTGTCGGTTTGGACAGAAATCGGCCCCCATCATGCGGCTTGGATGCGATTTGACGGCGCAGATACGACAACCCGCTATTCCTGGCGCGAAACGCTGGTGATGGAGCTGCGCAATATTTACGCCGTGGGTGAGATGGCATTGTTTGGATCATGGTCTAGATTGCAGTCATCGGGTTCTGGCCTGTCGGGCAGCTATACCGGAAACCGTGCTGTCAGCACGTCGTCACTAACAGCATCGGCATCGGTGACTGTTGATCGTGCCGCCCCCTATGACGTTTGGATCCATTACACTGGCCGCACCAACGGCGGCTATTGCCGTGTCGATATTGACGGATCGCAGACCCTAGTGAACGAAATTGATGACCCGGCTGGTCTGGGCTTCAAGGCCTTTCCAACTTATTCGGCAGTCGATTTGCAGCGCCGTCGCGCCGTCAAGGTCGCCAGCGGTCTGACCGGTCCGCATGATATCACCTTTGCATGTGCGGGTGCCGCCAGCCCCGGCGGCAATGCCATCCTGATCGAGGCTGTGGCCATTACCGGTGCATTGTCCGATCCGCGTATCCTGCCCCCGCTTTGGCAACCCGGCACGACGTATGAAATGGGGGATGAGGTCCAGTTTGGCGGTATCTTCTATTCTGCCCGTGGTGATGGCCCAAGCGGCGTTGATGGTCCTACCCATTCGGCTGGTATCGCCTCTGACGGTGCATTGGATTGGCGTGCCGATGACCGGTCCACCTATCCGATTTTTGTGGCCGTCGATTACCCGTCTGAACGCGAATATGCGGCCCGGTTTGATATCAGCGGTACGGCGACCGAAATTGGTGGTCAGACCCACGGTAATGAGCTTTTGCAAAGCCGGGTTATCACGTTGGATGGGCAACCCTGGGTGCCAGCCACAACCGGAAATGGGTTGAGCGTTGGCAGTCAGATCGAGTTTGTCGAGACGATGCAGTGGCGAACCGGTGCTGGAACACCGGTTGCTGATTGTCAACTGACCCGCAGCATCACCCCTGGTGCCATTGTCCATGGCACAACGCTGTCGGGTCTTGGACCGGTTGCTGCATTCGAATGGTTGTATGCTGGTATGGTGCCGATGGTGGGCTGGGATGGTGAAAGCCGCAGTGGCGTGGTCACCACCCTTGAATTGCCGGGAACCGCGCCGGTGACGTTGGCCGATTACGAGGGCGTCAATCCGCCAAACCTGAACTTTGCCGATGCGCAGCGTATCGGGATCACCGCCCCGCTGGACACTGGGACCCTGATTTATGGTCATGAAGCGGGCCCACTGGCCATTTCCGGCAACGTGGTTAACCAATTCGATACCTTTCTGCGTCCAAATCTAAATGCCACCGCAAGTGGTGGCAGCCTTGATTGGCAGGCAAAGGCCTATGTCACGGGCAATGCGAATGGTGGCCTGACGCTTGGCGGTGGTGAAACGCTGGGCTTTTTCAGCCGTCACGTTTTGCGCATGAACACAGCCGCGCCATAGCCGCCCGCGCGAAGTGTTACCGCCCGGGCCCCAGAATGGGACCGGGCGGAATGTGGGGATGGTGATGCGTGTTATTGCGACGATTTGTGTCTTGGCAGGTCATCTGTGGCCGGAGCTGATTGCCGCGCAGGATGTATCGCTCCGCTATAATAATTTCGGTGCTCCCGGGCTGATCGAGATGCCCAATGCCCGTTCGGCCCCTGATGCCGATCTGGCATTTTCTGTCAACCGGTTTTCGGGCCAGACCCGCAGCACCCTGACATTTCAGGTCTCTCCCCGCTTTTCCGCCAGCTTTCGCTATGCCGCTTTGGATGATGTGCTTAGCCCCAATGGTATTGTTTATGACGATGTGTTGGATCGCAGTTTTTCGCTGCGCTACCGTTTGTCCGATGAAACGGATTTTCTGCCCGCCCTTGCCATTGGCATGGATGATTTTGCAGGCACCGGGATTTACAGCGCGGAATATCTGGTCGCGACAAAGGCGCTTTCCCCAAACCTGTCACTGACCGCCGGGATCGGCTGGGGCCGATTGGCCGGGGTTGGTGGTTTTGACAATCCGCTGGGCGCCCGTTTTGCGGATAGATCGGTGCAGGATGTCGGACAGGGCGGTGCTGTGCGCCAGAATAACCTGTTCAAGGGTGATGCCGCGTTTTTTGGCGGCATTGATTGGCAGATGACCGATCAAGTTGGTGTGGTTGCGGAATATTCCTCTGACGCGTTGGATTATCAGGATGGTGGCAGGTTTGATCGGCAGTCGCCTGTGAATATCGCGTTGAACTATGCCCCGCGTGACAACCTGCAAGTCTCTGCCCAATACCTGTATGGCAGCACGGTCGGGGCGCAACTGACCTATGTGCTGAACCCCACCCAATCACCGTTTGGTGGAGGACTTGACCCCGGCCCGGTGCCTGTTGTGCCCCTACGCGCGCTTGCCCCAACCGATGCAGCGATTGCCCGCAAGCTGGCGCAAGAAGGGCTGCGCCTACATGCGATATCCCGGTATCCCGGTCGGATTAATGTTGAGGTTGTTAACCTGACCTACCCCGCGCCAGCGCAGGCCATTGGCCGAACGGCGCGGGTTCTGGCCGCCCATGCGCCAGCCGATCTGCGCCAGTTCGACATTGCGTTGGTCGCGCAGGGCATTGCCGGACCTGTGCTGCGTCTGAACCGCGCCGATCTGAAGGCCCAGGAATTTGGATTGCAGGGCGCCGCGTCGCTTTTGAACGCCGCACAGATCAATGCGCAGGCAACCCGCCCCAAACCCCTGGCCCAGCCGGTTTTTGAATGGGGCATCACCCCCTACATTACCCCCAATATTTTTGATCCGGATAATCCGTTGCGCGCAGATGTCGGACTTGCGCTGGATGCATCATGGTCGCCTGTTCCTGGGGTCGTGGTGGCAGGTACGCTGCGTCAGCGGGTTGCAGGCAACCTGGATCAGGCGACCCGTATGTCCGATTCGGTGCTGCCCCGTGTCCGCAGTGAATTCGCGCTTTATGATCGCGAGGGCGATGTCGACCTGATTGATCTGACTGCTGCCTGGTATGCTCAGCCCACCCCCAATGTGACCACAAGGCTGAGTGTTGGTCTGCTGGAAGAGATGTTTGGCGGCGCGTCGGCAGAGCTGCTGTGGCGGCCTGACGAAAGCCCGCTCGCCTTTGGGATCGAGGTGAATCATGTCTGGCAGCGCGGCTTTGAAAGCGATTTCACCTTTCGTGAGTACGAGGTCACAACCGGGCATGGATCGATCTATTGGGATGTCGGTGCCGGTTATCGCGCCCGTGTCGATGCCGGGCGTTACCTGGCGGGTGATTGGGGTACGACCATTGCCCTGTCGCGTCAGTTTCGCAATGGTTGGTCGGTCGGTGCATTTGCGACATTCACCGATGTCTCTTTTGATGATTTTGGCGAAGGATCGTTTGACAAGGGCATCACGATCAGTGTGCCGGTATCGTGGCTGTCGGGCCGGCCGTCCCGCGATAGCGTTGATCGCACCATCAGGCCGGTGACCCGCGATGGTGGCGCGCGGTTGCATGTGGAAGGTCGACTTTATGACCTGACCAATGATCTGGGCGCTGATGCGATCCGGGGCAGCTGGGGAAGGGTGTGGCGATGAAACATTGGATCGTTTGTCTGGCAGCACTGATCGGATGTGCCCCAAGCCCTGATCAGGATGCAAGCCGCATACGCGCCGCGCTGACCCCGGCCCGTGTTGCCGCAATTGATGTGCCGATGATCCTGGTCGAAGCGCCTGATGTCGGCGTTGCGGCGACCTTGCTGCAGGTGGGCCGTAACGGTGATGTCACGACATGGCAAACACGCGATGGTGTGCAATTGTCGCTGTGGGATGGCGTGATCGTGGCAAGCAAGGGGTTGGGTCATGATGTGATGTCCGCTGATGTCAGCGGGGTGCAACGCGCGCTTGCGCGGCGCGGTGGGGGGTATCAGCGGGTCTGGTCGGAAGCTGATGGTGATTTCGGGTTGGTCTATCATACGCAAGATTGCGTTCTGGCAGCGTCTGGGCGGCGTTCCAATGATGGCCCAACCGGCCCTGCGACGGTGTTACGGATGGTTGAGACATGTGATGGCCCGGATGGCGGGATCCATAATACTTATGATATCGGCCCGGATGGTTTCATCTGGGGGTCGCAGCAATGGGCGACGCCAGAGATCGGGTTGTTGCAAGTAACAGTAGTCAAACGCTAATTCTGAAAATAGGTTTTGCCATACTGACCCATATGCACGCCGCCATAATGGTGCAGGCGTTGTGTATCGACCTGCGCCAGAACCGTACCGGTGATCGTGGCGTTCACATCAGCCAAAGCGCGTTGCCCTTCCATGACCAGGCGCTGGTCGGTCTTTTCCCAGCGCACGGCATAGATGATTGCGTCGCTATATTGGGCAAGGATCCGGGCATCAGGAACCGGCAGAACCGGCGGTGCATCCAGAATGACGAAATCATATGTTTTGCGCAGATCCGCGATGAATTCCGCGAATTGTGATGAGGCGAACCGGTCGGCCGGATTCTGATTTGTGGGTTTGCCGGGCAGGATATCTGCGCCCAGCCGCGTGTCATGGGTGACCGCGTCCTTTAAGGCTAGGTCGCCGACGATTAGCGGGCCTAGATCCCGCCCCCTACAGTCGAGATATTGGGCGAATGATGGCTGCCGCATGTCTGCCTCGATCAGCAAGACCCGCTTGCCCAGACCGGCCAGGTTATGGGCCAGCGCAATGGATTGGGTGGTTTTGCCTTCGCCTGCGACGCTGGATGTGGACAGGATCACCTGCGGTACTTTCTCTGGATTGGCCAGCAGCAAAGAGGTACGCAAATTGCGAATCGCCTCTGCCGCGGCGGAGGATGGTTTCGCATTCAGATAATCCAGCAGGCGACGCGGCTTCCTGATCCGCAAGCGGGGGATTTGCGCCAGAACGGGCAAGCCGGTTGCATCTGTGATCATGTCAGCCGTGATGAACCCCTTGCGCAGGGCGCGGCGCCCCAGAACCAACAAAATCCCTAACGCCAGCCCCAATGCCCCGGCAATCAGCAGGATCAGCACCTTGCGCGGTGCAACATATTTGCCAGCGGTGGCGGGGGCAAGAATGCGGCTATCAGCGTGATGCAGATCGCGTTGCACGCTGGTTTCGCGCAGCCGGGCCAGAAAAGTTTCATACAGAACCCGCGTGGCGTTCGCCTCGCGTTGCAATTGCTGCAAGGCGATCAGGCTGGCGGATTGGCTGGCCAGTTGACTGTCCAGTTCGTTTTGAAACACCTCCAACGCGGCGGCCTGATCGACGAAGCGTTGCACATCCGCCTCTAGCCTTTGTCGATCGCTCAGCGCTGCATTTGTGGCGGTGGCACCAAAACTGTCCAGCTTCGCCTCTGCATTGCCAAGCGCGCGCTGCACGTCGCGCAAACGCTGCCGGGTTTCCATGGATTGACGGCTAAGCGCGTCCAGCGCCTCTGCATCATGGGCCCGGTTTGCGACGACAAGATCGTTGATCGCCGTTTCCTTACCTTCCAGTTCGAGTTGCAGATCGTAGACCCGCGCGGCCAGCCAATCAAAGGCCCGTGCGGTGACCGCTTGTTTGGCGTTGACCTGATCATCCAGATAGGCACGGGCCAAGGCGTTTGCGACCATTGCAGACATGGCCGGGTCGCCCGTTGTTGCCGTGATTTCAAAGATATAAGTGTCCCGAACAGATCGTACAGACAAGGTCGCGGCGAGGTTTTCGATGGTTTTTTCGTGTATTGCTGCGGCGTCAGGGGTTGCGGTTTGCTGCCCGCTTAGAACGTCACGCAACCTGTTGCGGATCCCGGTCACAGACCACGGGGCAATTGGCGTCAGATACCGATTGAAGGCCGGGTTGGTTCCCAGATCAAGTCCCGCCACAACCTGTTCCAACAGATGGCGCGATTGCAGCATCGCGACCTCGGTATTCAGCGCGCTGTTGTCCGTCGCCAGCCCCATGGTGGTCAATTCCGGGCCTGCCAAGGGGTCGTGGTCGGTTTCAACCTTCAGCGTCGTTGTGGCCGCAAATCGCGGGCTGGCCACGGCAAAGGCGTAGTAACCTGCCGCCAGAATGAAGAGGCTGGTGACGGCCAGTATCAGAAATTTCCCATGCCAGATCGTGCGTAACAGCCCCTGAATATCCAGCGGTTCGATCCGTTCCACTTCAATTGCGGACAGGTTTTGCACGCGCAATGCGGGGTCATTGATCAGCTTTACCATGACGCGGATACCTTTGGTTGTACGATGCTCAATCCAACACAGAGGAGTTAACCTTAAATTAATCACAATGAATGACCACTAAATCGGCGCGGCGCATGGTTAACCGCGTTGTTTCAGCGTTTGAGGGTCATGACCGCATCCATCATCAGAAACCTTGTTCACGGCAGTGCCGCACCCGCGATGCTTGTGCGGGTAGGGATTGTCGGGCTGAATTTCGGGGTGATGGTTGGGCTGGCGGCTTGGCTGGGTCTGGACATGCTGGGCCAGTTGATCGTGATCTGGGGGCTGGCCATGGTCGGTTCCAGCGTCGTGTCATGTGGCGCGCCGTTGATGTTGCTGCGTGCCCTGTCAGATGGCGGGCGGATCACCGGGTTTGCCATGCTGCTTTATGTGCTGATCGGGCCTGCCTTGGTTGGGCTTATTGGTCTCGCCATCTTGTCTGCGCTTTTGCCCGCCTTGCCATGGATGGCGATCATCGCGGCGGCACTGTCTATTCATCTGGCGGCCTGCCTGGCCAGCATCATGCGGGCGCTGGGCAGTTTGCATTACTCGATGATCTTGCGCGATGCCGCCCCGCAAATGGCGCTTGGCTGCGCCGCCGTTTTGGTCGTTAGCGGCAGTGCTGCGATCCTGGTCCAATCTGCGGTTTTGCTATTCGTCATGTGTCTGGTCGCCACGATCTGGTGTTGGCGGCAGGAGGGCCGCCGCGCCTTGCTGCGCAAAGGTGCCACCGAAGCCCCGCCATTGTCACTTTGGGGAACATCCGTGCTGGGCACCGCATTAGCGCAGGTTGATATCGTGATTGGCGGGGCGTTCCTGTCGGACGCGCAAATCGGGCTTTATGGCCTGCTGCGCCGGTTGACCAATCTGGTTGTGATGCCGGTGAGCGTGGCGACCTGGGTGGCATCGGTGCCGGTAGCCAAGGCGCATGGGGCAGGTGACCGCACCGCATTGAAACGGGCCAGCAGGCAGGCCAGTAAGGTTGCCCTGATCCCTGGGTTTGCCTTGCTGGGGGCCGGGTTTGTGACCCTCGCCATCTTGCAAATCCCCGGCCTGCGGATTTGGGAGGCGACGGGTGACATCCTTTGCCTGATCCTGCTGGGCGGTGCAGCGTTGCAACTGTTGTTCGCTGCAACCTTTACCGTGGCGACCCTGTGCAAACTGGCGCATTTCGCAGCCAGCGCCCGTCTGTGCAGCCTTGCTGTCTATCTGGTCGGGGTCGCCATGATCCCGGTGCTGACGCCTGTGCTGAACGCGAGCATTTATGTCGGCGCGCTGACATGCGGTAGTCTGCTGCTTTGGGCGGTGATCCAAAACCGGCTGGGCGTGGATACATCCGCCCGCGCCCTATTGCGCGGCAGGCAGGAGGTGCGATGGAACCCGTCCTGATCATCCTGATGGCGCTTCTTTGTACGGTTCTGCCATTTATCCTGGGGCAGAAATACGGGCTGGTGCGGCTTGTCTCGCCCATGCATCTGGTCGCCTATTTCTGTTTTTTCGGGTTTCTGCTGAAGGTCGCAAGCCATGCGTTTGTGCCGGAACTGGCATTTTACAGGCGGTTCGTCGACAACCCATGGGGCCACCTGCTGGGGGTGCTGTACCTTTCGCTGTTCATCCTGTTGCTCTGTGTGGGTTACCGGTTTGGATGCACGGCGACATCCAGGGCGGACGGGATCACGGCCGCCCGCATTGTGGCGGGTGGGCTGACGCGGCGGGGATCGTTATTCGCACTCGCCTTCGGGGTTGCTGCGGCAACGATCCTGCTGATCCTGCGGACGCGGGGTGCGGGCGGTTTCGACCTTCAGACGCTGAGCGCGTTAAACACGGCCAAGCAGATTAACGTGAATGCTGATGGGGTCGGGGCGACGCTGGCGGGGATCAAGACCCTTTTCATCGTGCCGAAATTCGCTTTTGTGCTGTTATTGGCCAATGGCATTGTCACCGGGTCGCGACGGGTGTTGGGGCAGGCGGGTTTGCTGGCCTTGCTGTTGGTCCTGATCGCGTTGATGTCGGGTGACCGGTTCGAACTGGTGGAACTGTTCATCTTTGGTCTGGCCACGCATATGATGCTGGGGGGACGGTTCAGCGGGCGGGCGCTTGGCCTTGGCGGTATTCTGCTGGTGCTGTTGGGCGTGGTGTCGGGGTACATGACCCAATTGCGATTAGGCACTGGTGGGACCACCGGGGCGGTGCTGCATCAGATTATCGGATCTACCTATTTTCTGGATATCAATGCCGCCATCATGGTCACCGACAGGGTACAGCCCGACCAGATGCTGTTCGGGCAAAGCTATATCTGGTGGAGCTTTGGCTGGGTGCCACGGGCGATCTGGGCGGATAAGCCCGCCATCGATCTGGGCGTCTTTTTCAAACGGGACATCATGGGGATGTATACCGGTGGTGCGTTCAACGTGACCGGCCCGGGCGAGGCATTTATCAATTTCGGCTGGGCCGGGCTGGGCGTTGGGTTTGTGCTGGGCTGGATTTATCGCAAGGGCGAGGTGGCGTTGCTGTCATCTATCGCCGCGATCCGCCATGGGGCGTTTCTGCTTTATCCGATGCTGTTCTACCCATTCGTGCAGGCAACCCTGCAATCATCCCTCAGCGCGTTCATCGTGGGCGCTGTGGCGCAGTTCATGCTGCTGGCCGTGATGATCTGTCTATTTTTACGCCGCTACACAATTTGGATTTCCACGCGCAACCGGGATCGGAGCCAGCTTTATGTTACTTAAACAACTGTTCAAAACCACCTATTGGGCCGGTCGCATCGGCGCGGCATTGGGCCGCCGGTTGGGTATGCTGACCGCCACGCGCATGCACCGGGCAACATTGGCTTCAGTCGGGGCCGGGTCGCGGTTTCAGCCCGGCGTCCGCTTTGCCCAGCCCGGCACGGTGAGTGTGGGCAGCAACTGTTATTTCTGGCGGGGCTGCAATGCGTCGTCCGAGGTGGCGGATGGCCCGTTGATCATCGATGACGGGGTGCAGATTAATCAGGATGTTCATCTGGACACGACAGGCGGGCTAAGCCTTGGCACAGGTGTGCTGATTTCCGAAGGGGTGGTGATCTACACCCATGATCATGGGCTTGACCCGCGCGCCGCCCCCGAAATGCTGCCCAAGACGATTGCGCCCGATGTCTGGATCGGGATGCGTGCGGTGATCATGCCGCAATGCCGCAAGATCGGGCCGGGTGCCGTGATCGGTGCGGGGGCTGTTGTGGTCCATGATGTGCCTGCGGGTGCCATTGTTGGCGGTAACCCGGCGCGGGTTCTGGGCCAAAAGGATCATCTGGCCGAGGTTGCGGCATGAAAATCCTGCATGTCGCCCCATCCTTTTATCCGGCCACATGGTGGGGTGGGCCGATCTGGTCAACCAAGGCGATCTGCGATGGCATCCATGCCACCCCTGATATGGACCTGCGGGTTTTGACGACCGATGCGACCAGCCCGCGCGTTGGTGACCGGGTCCAGCCGGGCACGTTGCCCTATCAGGTTCACTATGCAAGACGGTTGTTGGGACATAGCATTGCGCCGGGGTTGCTGGCCCAGCTTCCGGGTGCGATCCGCTGGGCTGATCTGGTGCATCTGACGGGAACTTACAGCTTTCCGACCTTACCGACCTTGGCCCTTGCGCGCCTTCTGGGTCGTCCCGTTGTCTGGTCGCCGCGCGGTGCGCTGCAAGCGACCGAAGACTGGGGCGCGGTGCCTCGCAAAAAGACCAAGACCCTGTTTACCAAGGCAGCACAGGCTCTGCGCCCTGCGCAATCGGTGTTGCACACAACCTCTGCTGCCGAGGCTGCAAGCAGTGTCCGGCATTTGCCCGGCATTGATACGGCCGTGATCCCCAATTGCGTGGACATCCCCGCGCTTTCGCACCGCCCTCCGCAATCAGATCAGCTGCGCCTGATGTATCTGGGGCGGTTGCATCCCAAAAAGGGGCTCGATCTGTTGTTTGATGCTGTGGATCAACTGCCTGCGCATATCACGCTGGATGTCTATGGCACGGGTCAGCCGGATTATGTCACAACGCTACAGGCCCGCGCGCATGATCGCATTAGGTTGCATGGCCATGTTGATGCGGCCGCCAAGACCCGCGCCTTTGCCAACGCAGATCTGTTCATCCTGCCCAGCCATTCCGAAAATTTCGGCATCGCTGTGGCAGAGGCGCTGGCACATGCCGTGCCGGTGATCACCACGCAAGACACGCCCTGGCATGCATTGGACCCCCAGGGTTGTGGGCGCTGCATTGCGCTTGCGCAGACCGATCTGGCCACGGAAATCGCCCGGCTGGGCGCTGCTGATCTGCGCCAGATGGGCCAAAAAGGACGGGCCTGGATGCAGCGGGATTTTACAGCCGCCGCGATGACAGCGGCCTTTGTTCAACTTTATCGGGGCATGCAGATGCCCGTCGAGGGGGCTGTGCTGGCATGACAATACAGGTCGACGTCACCACAAATCGTAGGCAACGGCCATGGAGCAACCGGGCGCTTTTTGGCCGTCTTCTTTGGGGGCTGTGTCAGCCGCTATTTCGTTTTAGCCCACGGGTTTTCTGGGCATGGCGTGTCTGGCTTTTGCGTGCTTTCGGGGCAAGGATTGGCAGGGGTGTTCACATCTATCCGACCGTGCGGATCACGATCCCCTGGCATTTGCAAATTGGCAATCAGGTGGCCGTGGGCGACCGGGCCATCCTTTATGCACTGGGCCGGATCAAGATCGGCGCGCGTGCCACGGTATCGCAACATGCGCATCTTTGCGCGGGCAGCCATGACCACAGTGTCGCATCGCGCCCATTGCTGCGTGACCCGATCGAGATCGGGTCTGATGCCTGGATCTGCGCCGATGCTTTTGTGGGCCCCGGCGTTCAGATCGGGGATGCGGCTGTGCTGGGCGCGCGGGCCGTCGCGATGAAGGATTTGCCGTCACGCATGACAGGGATCGGCAATCCGATGTTTGTCAGGGCGCGCCCATGACCCCGATCACGGTCATTATCCTGACCAAGGATGAGGCGATGCATATCGCCCGTGCCATCGCGTCGGTCCAAGCGTTTGCCAGCCGGGTGCTGGTCGTCGATAGCGGGTCCAGTGACGCCACCGTGCAATTGGCCCGCGCTGCCGGGGCAGAGGTGTTGCATCATGGCTGGACCACCCATGCCGGGCAGTTCAACTGGGCATTGGACCAGATCACCGGGCAGCCTGGATGGGTTTTGCGACTGGATGCAGATGAGGTGGTGACCCCGGCCCTTGCCGCGCAAATCGCGCAGGGTCTGCCGGATGTCGCAGGACTCCGCCTGCGGCGCCATATCCATTTTCTGGGCCAGCCGGTGCGCTATGGCGGGGTTTGTCCGATCCGTGTGTTGCGGTTGTTTCGCAATGGGACGGGATGGTGTGAGGACCGGTGGATGGACGAACATATCGTCGTGGATGGGGATGTGGGTGACCTGCAAGGGGCGATCATCGACGACAATCACAAACCGCTGGATTGGTGGGTGGCTAAACACAATGGTTACGCCAGCCGCGAGGTAATCGATATTCTGAACCAGCGTCACCAGATTGGGCTGGCACATCCCGGACCGCAGCAGGCCGGTGCGAAGCGTTGGATCAAGCAAAACCTTTACAACCGACTGCCTGGAGGGCTGCGTGCTGGTCTGTACTTCTTTTATCGCTACGTGGTGCGGCTGGGCTGTCTTGACGGGCGGCAGGCGCGCCAATTCCATATTCTGCAGGGGTTTTGGTACCGCTATCTGGTCGACGCAAAACTGGCAGAGGTCGAACGGTATATGACCGCCCAGAACACCGGCGTAGTGACAGCGATCCGTGATGTGCTGGGCATCGACCTTGTGGCGGATATACGCGAAACCCGAAAGGATGCAGCATGAAAATTTCGGTTGTGACGGCGGTCATCAACGGCGGCGATACATTGCCGCAAACGGTGCAAAGCCTGCGGGCGCAGACCTACCCGGATATCGAACATATCGTGCAGGATGGCGGGTCCACCGATGGGACACTGGATTATCTGTCGCGGCACGGGCACCCGCATATGGCACTGGCCTCTGCCGCGGATGGCGGGATTTACGAGGCGATCAATACCGGCATTGGGCGGGCCAGCGGTGATTTGGTCGGGCTGTTGCATGCAGATGATTATCTGGCGGGGCCGGATGTGATTGCGCGCGTGGCCGAGGTCATGCAGAACCCCGATATCGACGGGGTTTATGGCGATCTGGAATATGTGGCCCGGGCCGATGCGGGTCGCGTGATCCGTTATTGGCGGGCGGGCGAATATGCCCCGGCACGGTTGCGGCGCGGCTGGATGCCGCCGCATCCAACGCTTTATCTGCGGCGCAGTGTCTTTGAACGGGCCGGGGTTTACGACCCCAGTTATCGGATTTCAGGTGATTATGACGGGATGCTGCGTTGGCTAACGACGGGGCAGGTGCGGCTTGGCTACATCCCGCAGGTCATGGTGCGCATGCGGATCGGCGGGGTCAGCAATCGGTCATTTGCGCATATGCTGCGTAAAAGCCGCGAAGACTACCGGGCGATCCGGCGACACAATGTCGGGGGGATCGGTACCTTGGTAGGCAAGAACCTGTCGAAACTTCCGCAATTCGGGCTTAGGTCGCCCTAACCATAAAAATACTTGGTGAAGTGATAGAAAATCGGGGCGGCAAAGATCACGCTGTCGAGCTGATCAACGAACCCGCCCTGACCGGGGATCAAATGCGACCAGTCCTTGACCCCGCGATCACGTTTGATGGCGGCAAAGACAAGACTGCCCAACAATCCAACAAGCGATGCGGTTCCGGCCATCGCCATCGCGCCCCAGATGCCAAATGGTGTGATCCATGCTAAAAGACCCCCGATCAGCATCGCGCAGACGACACCGCAGGTAACGCCCTCCCATGTTTTGGGTGACAGGCCCGGGGCGATCCGGGTTTTGCCGATCCGACGACCAAAGAAATATTCCAGCAAGTCGCCGAACTGCACGACCATGACCAGAAAGGCGATCAGCAGAACGGACCGATCGGCATAGCCCGCGATGTCGATGGTCATTAGGGCAGGGACGTGACTGACACAGAAGACCGCGATCATCAGGCCCCACTGGGTTTCTGCTACGCGGATCAGATATTTGTCTGCATTGCCCCGCAGGGCGGACACGATGGGCAAAAGCAGGAAAGCGTAGACAGGGATGAACACGGTATAAAGTCCGCCCCACCCCATGCCGATAAAGAAGTACTGGAGCGGCAAGACCACGAAAAAGGCCAGCGCCAAGGACATGTGATCGGCCTGCGCCTTTGTTGTCAGTGTCAGAAATTCGCGCAATGCAGCGAAGGAGGTGAAGGCGAACAAGACCATCACCCCGATCTTGCCCATCAGCAGGGCAATACCGACAAAGGCGACCATGCCCCACCAGCTTTGGACCCGGGTCATATAGGTATCCAATACCGGGTTCACGAAACCGGGGTCTTCGCGGGCGCGCAGCACCTCGCCCACAAATGTCAGGGCGATCAATATGCCAAAGCTGCCAAATGCCAGCAGCAGGATATCACTAGTTGTTTCGGTCATGCGCGATCCTCCGGCGCGAGGGCGGCCAGCGCATCAGAGGCGCGGGCGAGGAAATCATCCTTGCTTTCGCCATCCTGCACATGGATCGGGCTGCCGAATGTGACCGTGCAGATCAGGGGCAGGGGGATCACCTCGCCCTTGGGCATGATCGTGTTGAGGTTGGCGACCCATGTTGGCACCAATTCAACATCCGGTCGGGCCAGACCCATATTGTAAAGCCCGGCCTTGAACGGGAGCAACAGATCATCGGTCATGTTGCGGTTACCTTCGGGGAAGATGATCAGCGATGCACCTTCGTCCAATGCCGCGACAATCTTGTCCATTGGTTTGTCTTTGACCTCTGGGCGGCGATCGACAAGGACGCAGTTGAACACCTCGGGGCCGACAAAGGCGCGCAGTTTGTTTTTTAGCCAGTAATCGGCGGCGGCAACCGGTCTGACGGTGCGGCGGATTGACGGCGGTAGGCAGGACCAGATCATCGGCATATCGCCATTGCTGGTGTGATTGGCGAAATAGACCCGCTGTTTGGGAACCGGTTCAATCCCCTGCCAGTCGGCGCGGACGGCGGTGATGGCGCGGGCAAAGATGCGGATTGATTGACCCACGATACGGGCGGCAAACTGGCGTAAGAACTTCATGGAACCGACTTTGGCGAAGCGAACGGGATTTGGAAAGGGTGAACCCCACCTGTCCGCAGACAGGCAGGGTTCGGGGGAGGAACGTCTTAGATCTTGTCGTCGCCGATATAGTCCGACAGGATTTTTTCGTTCTTGGCATCTTCGATCCGCTGGATGCGGTCTTCTGACATTTTGTCGTCAAAGCGGTATTTGACAAAATTCACCAGCGACAAGGTCAGCATCAGGACCGCCATGCCCCAGAAACCCTTGGTGGCCAGCGGCACCTCGGTCGATAACCACAGCGAGATACCGAGCATCGCATATGCCACGGCGACACCCGCGCCATTAACGAACATGATCAGTGAATTGTCAGATTTGGTTACAGCCATTTTTCTATTCCTTTGAATACGTGTTGTTTGTCTGGGTTACTTCTTGCTGGATTTCAGGCGGGCCAGAACGTCGTCAGCAGTTGATCTGGTGGCGCTGCCAAATCCGGCATCGGCCATGCGATCGGTTAGCGTGTCACTATTCAGGTCACGATTGATATCGGCCAGAATTTCACTGCGCTCGAACGGATCATCCTTGCCCAGCACCCGTGAAATCAGCTCTTCCGCTTCTTCCACGCTGCCCGATGTGACGCCAGTGCGTGACATTTGCATCTGGATGCTTTGTTCGCGGCGTACGGCACGGGCCTGGATGGCACCTTGTTTCAGGTCGATGATCCGGCGGTGACCGCTTTCGATGGATGACCGCAGGCGCATGACTTTCTGGTCAAGCCTGTCCAGCGTTTCGGTCCGTACGCAAAGCTCATTTTCCATCGATGCGATGGCGCGCGCGGCCTCGGCTGCCATGTCTTCGCGATCATTGTCCAACGCTTCCTTGGCGCGGTTGGTCAGGTCATTGATGCGGTTTTTCAGGGCCGCATGCTGCTTTTCCTCGGACCGTTGGCGTTGGATCAGGCTGGCCAGCGTCGATTTGGCCGCACGGAGCGAGTTTTCGCTTTCGCGGATTTTCTGGTCGATCAGTTCAATGGCAAAGGCATCACGCACACGGTCTTCTGCGCGTGCATTCTGCCCGTGGATCAGGGTGGCAAGTGTCTTGAACATCATGGTCTCTCCAATTCAATTCAGTGCGTGAACACTGTTCATAAATTAGAAGTAGCAATGGTGATCCATCAGGTCAATAGAAAATATGAACAATGTTCAAATTATTTTGCGGAAGCCGTAAACTGCCGTAAAACAAGGGCGATCATCCGGTCGATATCTTCTGTCGGTACGCCAGAGCTTGCCTGATCCAACCCCAAAAGCACGATTCCATGCACAGAAGAGAACAACGCCCGGGTCAAAAGCGCATGTTCATCAGGCGCCCGGCCGGGGAAAATCACCGCCAAGGGATCGGCGATATAGGTGAAAAGCCGCCCCATTTCCTCGAGGTACCAATCGGGCGCGGCTTCACCGCGCGCGCGTTCTACATCAAACAGCGCCCGCCAGGCCAGATGGTTTTCCGCTGCAAACCGGTGATAGGCCTGCGCCATGATCACCAGCTGTTCGACGGGGTCTTGGGGGGCATCGGCCAGTGCCTCGGCCACGTCAGCACCGAGCCGATGAAAGGTGCGGGCGTTTACGGTCAACACCAGATCGGTCAGATCGCCAAAGACGTTATAGATCGCGCCAACCGCACAGCCGGCCTCTGACGCCAGATCACGGGCGCGCAACGCGCTCAGACCTTGTTGAGCAATTGTACGCTCTGCAATCAAGACAAGGTTTTCGCGCAATGCCGCGCGCCGCTCTGCCACTTTACCAGCCATGTTACCCTCTATTGAACATAGTTCAGTTATACGGAAAGATCAGGCAGATGGGAAGGGCGCGCGGGAATGCTTTGTTATGTAGCGCCGCATCTTTTTACCGCTTGATCGGATAACGATCAGCCTGTTCAAAGACGTCGATGGCCCGGGTTCCTGCCTTTATCAAGGCGCCATGCTCGATGCCGGCAGGAATGGAATAGCTGTCCCCGGCCTTATAGATATTGGTCACCCCGCCGATGGTTAAGGTGATTTCCCCTTCCACAACCGTCCCCCATTGCGCGCCATGGGAATGCGGCGGCAATTCCATATCTTTCAAAAAACTGAAAAAAGCGACCAAGGCGTCGTCGGAGCGGACCACGGAAATCTGCACGACGTCGTCGGGGAAGGGGACTTCGATCCCTGGTAGGGCTTGGATGAAATCTGGAAAAGGCATCTTGGGTTTCCTTCTTTTAATTACGGGCGCTGGTTCACTCCATCTTGACCGGCGCGCCACCGGCAAAATTATTCACCTCGTGATAACTGATGGGATCTTCCTGCATTTGCAGATGCAGCCCGTCGCCCTGATAGGGATGCGCGCGGGCGAGGTCTTCGTCAAAATCGATGCCGAGGCCGGGCGCGGTTGGGGCGGGGACGTAGCCGCCTTCGACCGTGATACTGCCCTTGATCAGGTCATGATGGAACGGGGTTTCAATCGTTTCAGCCATCAGGATGTTTGGAATGGCCGCCGCCAATTGCACATTGGCTGCCCATTCCACCGGGCCTGCATACAGGTGCGGGGCCAACTGCGCGTTATAGGCTTCGGCCAGTGTCGCGATCTTCTTGCCTTCCCAGATACCGCCTGCGCGCCCCAAGGCCGGTTGCAGGATCGTGGCCGCAGCACTGCGCAGGATTGGTGCAAACTCCGCTGCTGTTGTTAGCCGTTCGCCCGTCGCCACCGGGATGCGCACGGCGCCTGCAACCTTTGCCATCTCAGCGACGTTGTCAGGTGGGATTGGTTCTTCGTACCAAAGTGGTTGATAGGGTTCCAAAGCTTGCCCTATGCGGATCGCCCCGCCGGTGCTGAATTGCCCATGGGTGCCAAATAGCAGGTCAGCGCGGTCTCCGACGGCGTCCCGGATCGCCTTGCAAAAGGCCACCGACAGATCGATATCGCCCATCGCGGGCATATGCCCGCCCCGGATCGTATAAGGTCCAGCCGGGTCGAACTTGACGGCGGTATATCCCCTTTCAACCATATCCAACGCCACTTCTGCCGCCATATCGGGGCTGGCCCAGAAGGCAGGCAGCGGATGGGACGGGCGGGGATACAGATATGTATAGGCGCGGATGCGGTCATTGGTGCGCCCGCCGATCAGCGCATGCACTGGCCGGTCGCGATGTTTGCCAAGGATATCCCAGCACGCGATCTCTAACCCCGACCACGCGCCCATGACCGTCAGGTCTGGCCGCTGGGTGAAGCCAGCCGAATAGACGCGGCGGAACATCAGTTCGATGTTTTCGGGGTTTTCGCCCGCCATATGCCGCGCGAAGACGTCCGTGATCACCGCTTTCATCGCCTTTGGCCCGATGGAAGAGGCATAGCATTCGCCGTAACCCACAATCCCGGTATCGGTGGTCAGTTTGGGGATGATCCAATAACGCCCGCCCCATCCGGGTGCGGGTGGGGCCGTGACAATGATATCAAGATCAGCGAGTTTCATGCGGGCGGCCCTTTG
Source organism: uncultured Paracoccaceae bacterium (assembly GCA_947500135.1). Lineage (GTDB taxonomy): Bacteria > Pseudomonadota > Alphaproteobacteria > Rhodobacterales > Rhodobacteraceae > Yoonia. Next base: position 286,739 of record CANMQX010000005.1, on the reverse strand, counting down.
GATATGGAGGATGTCATGAGTGACACAATCACGCTTCGACATTTAGGTCCAGATGATCTGGACGTGCTGTTAGGTGTTGCCGACGGGCTCTTTGATCATCCAATCCGCCGGGATCAGGCAGTGGCATTTCTGACTGACCAGTTGCACGAAATCGTGCTGGCATTTGACGATGACGTGGCTGTGGGGATGGCCACGGGAGTCATCATGCTGCACCCTGACAAACCGCCAGCATTCTTTGTCAGCGAGGTGGGCATACGCGACGCGTTTCAGCGACGGAGGATTGGCAAGCAGGTGACCGCCAAGTTGATGGAAATTGCCCGCGCACGCGGCTGCGAAGGCATCTGGTTGGCCACCGAGGGGGACAATGTGGCCGCCCGTGCGCTTTACAACACGCTGGATGCGCGTGAGACCGGGGATATCGTGGTTTATGACTGGGACGGCGCGATGGATGGGTAAGATGGGTCAAGACCCATCTTACGACCGGGCCTCTGTAGCGCTTAGTCGAACACGATCACGTTGCGTTTGGCCGCACCGGTTTTCGTATCGGCAATCGCCTCATTGATCTGTTCCAATGTCCAGCGTCCGGAAATCAGCTCATCCAGTTTCAGCCGCCCCTGTTCATAGAGATCAACCATCCACGGGATGTCCCGCGCGATCACAACATCCCCCATTTTGGACCCCACCATGCCTTGCCCGGTTGCGGCCAGCATCACTGGCTCATAGCTGGATTGCGCCCCGGAATGTGGCATGCCCACCATGATTACCTTGCCCCCATTGGCCAGATATTGCGGCGCCTGATCATAGGCCGGGATCGCCCCGACGGTCACAAACACCGCATCAGCACCGCGCCCCAGCGCCCTTTTCGCGGCCCGCCATGGTTTTTCTGTTGTGGCCAGCACCCCATGGGTGGCCCCGAAATCCTGCGCCATGGCAAGCTTTTCATCGGACATGTCGACGGCCACGATCCGACGTGCGCCTGCGATCCGCGCGCCTTGGATCGCGTTCAGCCCGACACCGCCCGCCCCGATGACCACTACATCCTGCCCGGCACGCAGATTGGCCGCATTCACCACGGCACCGACGCCGGTGATCACGCCGCAAGCGAGAAGCGATGCCGCCTCCATTGGGATGGTGTCCGACAGTTTGACCACCTGACTTTGATCCACAACGACCCGTTCGGCAAAGCCGCCGGTATACATCGCCTGATGCAAGGGTGCGCCGTCAGCTGTGGTCAGGGGTCCGCCCTCAAACCCGGTTTCGCAAGCTACAGGCCTCCCACCTGCGCAAGACGGGCAGGTGCCACAGGCGCGGATCAGGGTGACCACAACCGGATCACCGGGGGCCAGACCGCGCACGCCATCGCCAACCGCGCTGACCGTTCCTGCAGCCTCGTGCCCGTAAACGGCAGGCAATGTGCCACCCCAAGCCCCATCCATGTAAGAGATATCGGAATGGCAGATCGCGCAGGCTTTCAACGTGACCTCAATCTCGCCCGTCTTGGGCGCGGCAAGCTGCACCGTTTCGATCGTCAGGGGTTGGCCAAATGCGTGGCACACGGCGGCTTTGATTTCGGGCATGAATTTGGTCCTGCAAAACTGTTCTGCTGGCAAATCTTTCACCGGGGTGACCGGGCTGCAAGCCTGATCGCGACTTTATGTGGCGCGGGCGCGCTTTGGTCGTGGGGTTTGCATGAAGACGGCGATGCAAAATGCGGTTAGCAGGGCCGACAAGAGGAATGGTGCGCCGGGCAGGTAATAGGGGTTCTGCGGGGCGGTGAAATACCAGAATGTCTGCGTTACGATCAATGGGGCGAGGATGGTCGCCACCGCGTTGATTGAGGTGACGGCCCCCTGCAATTCGCCCTGTTGATCATCGGATGCGGTGCGCGACATGATCCCTTGCAAGGCAGGACCCGCGATGGACCCAAGCGCGGTGAGCGGGGTCAATGCCAGCGCCACCCACCCGTTGGTCACAAACCCCAGCAGAACAAAGGCCAGCACATCAATGGACAGGCCCAGGATCACCGCCTTGCGTTCGCCGATCAGGTTCAGGATCGGTTTCATCAGCAGACCCTGGACCACGGCAATCCCAATCCCGAAAATACCCAGTGACAGGCCGATCATGCCCGGGGACCAGTCAAACCGTTCTGCCCCAAAATAGGCCCAGACGCCGGGATAGACGAAAAAGGCGACAGTGTAGACGAAGGTAATCAGCATCAGCCGTTTCAGGCCGGGCAGGGCGCCGATATTGGTGAAGGCCCCCAGCGGGTTGGCCCGACGCCATTCAAAGGGGCGTCGAATCCGGTCAGTCACCGTTTCAGGCAACACAAAATAGCCGAATATGGCATTGGCTGCTGCGAGAATCGCCGCCGCCCAGAACGGCGCACGGGTGCCATATTCAGCCAACACACCACCCAAAAGCGGTCCCAGCACAAAGCCCACGCCAAAGGCGGCCCCGATCAGCCCGAAATTCGCGGCCTTTTCTTTGGGTTTGGAAATGTCGGCCATATAGGCGGCGGATGTGGATTGCGTCGCTGCCGTGATCCCCCCGATGATACGCCCAATCATCAACAGCCAGATCGTGCCCGCAACGGCCATCAGCACATAGTCAAACGCCATGATCACCAGCGAAATCAGCAAGACGGGCCTGCGACCAAACCTGTCAGACAGGTTGCCAACCGTTGGGCCAAACAGGAACTGCATCGCGGCGAAGGTGGTGGCAAGGATGCCTCCCCAGACGGCTGCATCGCTAAGCCCTGCGCCCTCAACCTCTTGGATCAGGTCGGGCATGACAGGCATGATCAGCCCGATCCCCATGGCATCGAGCACAACCGTAATCAGGATAAAAATGATGGGCAGGCGATTTTGCATTCCGCCACATTTAAACCGTTCGGTTTAGTTTGCAAGAGCCTTGAGGTCTTGCGTCGCGCGTTGTGTCAGCCGGACCGGCAGCCCGCCTTTGGGTTGTGGGATTGGCACTGTCTGCCAGTGGGTTGCGTCATCGCCGGCCAGTTCCACCCGGTAGCGTCGTAGCAACAGCGCCATGAACACCTTGACCTGCATGGTCGCGAAATGCAGCCCGATGCATTTATGTGCCCCACCGCCAAACGGTGCCCAGGCGTAACGGTGGCTTTGATCCTCTGCCCGGTTGGGTGAAAACCGGTCGGGGTCAAATGCATCGGGGTTGGTCCAATGTGCATCAGCCCGCAACACCATGCCTGGTGCAGCCGTCACCCACGTGCCCGCGGGGACATTGACCCCGTTGAAGGTGAAATCGCGCGTGGCCTTGCGTGGGATGAAGGGAACAGGCGGCAGCAGGCGCAGCGCCTCGCGAAACACCCTGTCCGTCGCGGTGAGCGAGGCGAGCGCTGCATCATCCAGTGGGCGATCACCAAGCGCATCAACCTCTGCCATCATCCGATCCTGCCAGTCGGGATAGGTACCCATGGCCCAGATCATTTTGGTCAGGCTGGCGGCCGTTGTGTCATGGGCTGCCATCAGCAAGAAGTTGAAGTGATCGACGATTTCATCATCGGTCCAGCCATTGCCATCCTCATCGCGGGCCTGACACATCTGGCTAAAGAAATCGTCGCCGCCATTGGCGCGGCGTTCAGGGATCATTTGCCGAAACGTGTCGCGCAGATAGGCCCGCGCCTTGATCCCCCGGCGCAGTTTTGTGAAAGGCAGCGGCTTACGGATCACGCCAAGCGAGGCTGCGACCTCGTCCTGAAACGCCTTGTTTAACTTGGGCACGCGGGGGTCATCCAGTGGCAACCCCATGAACACGGCGGCGCCCATTTGCAGCGTCATCACCTTTATTGCGGGGAAGAATGCAAAGGGTTCGTCTTGCGGCCATGCCGCGATCAACTGGTCCAGCGCCTTGGCCATACTGTCGCGATAGGCGTCCATGACCGGTTTGCGAAAGGCTGATTGCATGATCCGCCGATGCGCCCGGTGATCGCCGAAATCCCGCAGCATCAGCCCGCCGCCAAACAGCACATCCAGCATTTCCCAGCCGCCCTTGCTGGAAAACAGCCCGTCAGTGTCGCCAAGGATAAACGCCAGCGCGTCCGCCCCGCCAAGCGATACCCGCCATTCGCCAAGCAGCTTGATCTTGTAGACTGGCCCGCAGGCCTCAATCGATCGTCCATGCAGGCCATAGGCGTCGTTGAGCAAATCAAGGGTGTGGCCGACAAGCGGCTTGCCGGGCATGTGCGGAATATGGGCAAGGGCGGCGGTGTTGGGCATGGGCCAAACACTATGTCAGGTTGGTTGGATTACCAAGCTATTCAGGCCGGTGACCAAGGGCTGGGTGTGTCGGCAAGACCCACTGCGGCCGCATCGGGTTGGTTCCAGCGGAATAGCACAATGTGCCAGCGTTCGGGTGCGCGCCGCGAGGCGTAAATCATCCCATCTGCGCCGCTATCCCGCACAATATCCGAGGCTTTCCAACTGGTTGCAGGTTTCCCTGCGGCCCGTTCATCTGCCCATGGCACGCTGGGCCAGCGCGGGTCGATCCCCAGCCGCGCGCATGTGCTGGGATCGCGTAGATCGGCCATTTTCGCATCTGTCACCTTAAGCGGGATCATCACCCGCGCGGCATCATTATCCTTGAGGTAGATATCAATGGCGATGGCTGCCGTTTCGGGGCTGGGCGAGGCGTAAAGCCCCGGTTGCCCGTTGTGGTGAAAGCGCCCTTCGGGGTGGATCACCCCATCCAGCACCCGATCCGAATATTGCGCAAAGGCGATGCGATAAAAGGTGCCGGAGACCGTTTTCATCCGCCTATTCGGCGGCTTGAACCGCTGGCGTATCTTCCTGTTCTGCAAGGAATTTTTCGGCGTCCAGTGCGGCCATGCAGCCCATGCCCGCGCTGGTTACCGCCTGCCGGTAAACGTGATCGGTCAGGTCGCCAGCGGCAAAGACGCCGGGGATGGCTGTGCGGGTCGTGCCGGGGGCGACTTTGACATAGCCGCCATTATGGGTTTTCAGCTGATCCTTGACCAGTTCCGAGGCGGGCGCGTGGCCGATGGCGATGAACACGCCTTTGCAGGGGATTTCAGTGATTTCGCCGGTTTTGGTATGCTTCACACGCACCCCTTCGACGCCGAGTGGCTGGTCACTGCCATAGATTTCATCAATCTCGTGAAACCAGAGCGGTTCAATTTTTTCGTTCTTAAGGAGCCGGTTTTGAAGGATTTTTTCAGCACGCAATTCATCACGACGGTGGACCAGCGTGACCTTGGAGGCGAAGTTGGTCAGAAACAACGCCTCTTCCACAGCCGTGTTGCCACCACCGACAACAACGATTTCCTGACCACGGTAAAAGAACCCGTCGCAGGTTGCACAAGCGCTGACGCCGAAGCCTTTGAACTTGTCCTCTGTCGGTAGCCCCAGCCATTTGGCGCGCGCGCCGGTCGACAGGATCACAGCGTCGGCGGTGTAGACCGTGCCGCTGTCGGATTGCGCAGTGAAGGGGCGTTTGGACAGGTCCAGCGATGTGATGATATCGCCAATGATTTCACAACCCATTGCACGTGCGTGCGCTTCCATTCTGATCATCAAATCAGGGCCTTGCACCTCTGTGTCGCCGGGCCAGTTTTCGACCTCGGTTGTTGTTGTCAGCTGACCGCCGGGTTCGATCCCCTGCACCAGGATCGGTTCCAGCATCGCCCGCGAGGCATAGACCCCGGCGCTGTAGCCTGCCGGGCCGGAGCCGATAATCAGAACTTTGGTGTGGCGGGTCTCGGACATTTTCGGCCTCATTTCACTGGTCTTTGCCTGATATAGCGAGGCTTTGCAGATGTTGAAAGACCCGGTAAGGCAAGCGTGATGCGATCATTTGTTGCCGATTTGTGAAACATTGTTGCGCACCGGCTTGCGTCCGCGTAGTATTTGCAAAAATCACAGGGAATGCCATGCCAGGAACGAAACTTGACGACATCGACCGGATGATTCTTGCAGAGTTACAGGCAGATGGGCGAATGACCAACGTAGAACTGGCCAAACGGGTGGGTATTTCGGCCCCGCCATGCCTGCGCCGGGTGCGCACATTGGAAGAGCAGGGATTTATCCAAGGATATCATGCTGATGTAAATTCCCGCGAGTTGGGGTTCGAGGTTCAGGTCTTTGCCATGGTGGGGCTTGTCAGTCAGGCGGAGGCCGATCTGAGCGCGTTTGAAAACCTTTGTCAGGATTGGCCGCTGGTGCGTGAGTGTCACATGCTGAATGGCGAGGTGGATTTTATACTGAAATGCGTGGCCCCGGATTTGCGCACCTTTCAACGGTTCCTGACCGAGGAACTGACCAGTGCCGAGAATGTCGCCAGTGTCAAAACATCACTGGTTATTCGCGGTGCCAAGGATGAGCCGGGCGTGCCGTTTGACGTGCTAGAGGCGCGGCTGGCGCAAGAGCCCTGACGCAACGTTCGGTGGGGTGCGCGCGGGACCATTTCACCGAATACGGACGAATCATGTGTTAACGCTTGTTTTTCAAGGAAAATCACCGGTCGGCAGAGCGTCGGCCAGACGTCGGCAAAGCGTCGGACCCCTGCGCGCGGTTGGGCGCGATGAATGCAGCGCGCGGTGGAAAGTTAAAGCAGCGTTAAGGATTGTCAGTATCTGAGGTAAAATGGGTGCTGCGTCGGCCCCTGCATCGAACAAGCCGCCATCACGTTTATGGCAACATTACCTAAACCTTGTCTTGTTAGTATGCATCCACCGTAGCAGGAGGACAGGCATGACACCGGCACAGGTCGAATTGGTCAAAGATGGCTTCCAGACGATTTATCAAGACAAACAGGACTTCGCCCGCAGCTTTTTCACCTATCTGTTTCAGATTATTCCGGCTGTGCGGGAATCGTTCCCTGAAGATATGACCGAACAGCATCGAAAGCTGGCCGAAACGCTGACTTTCGTGATTTACCATCTGCACGACCCGGCGAAACTGCATGAAGCGGCCACAATGCTGGCTGGCAGGCATCTTGATGCCAAGGCGCGGCAGCCTCATTTCGTGGCGGGCGCTGTTGCACTGGAACGTGCGCTGGACAAACACATGCCGCGACGTCCATCACGCGAAGAAACCGAAGCCTGGCATCAGGCCTTTCTTCTGGTGACGGATATGATGGCTGAAACGCTTGGGATCAGTGCCGCCTAATAGTCCGCTGTAATACAATCACCAACTGATCCTTACCGGTGACATGGCCCAGACCATCGTCGCCTCTTCGTCGGTGCGGTTCCGAAACCGGTGCGCGATCTGGGATGGGTAGGAAAAGCTGTCGCCTGCCCGTAATGCGATCACCTCATCGCCCAATCGCAGCTCGACCTCGCCTGATAGGACAATGGCGTGCTGTTCGCCTTCGAACACATAACCTTCCAACGGTTCGGGTGGTTCCCCTGAACCGGGCGGAAAGCGGGACAGGATCAGATAGCATTGACCTGATAGCGAGCTGGAGAGTAGCGCGTCCTCGAACCCAAGTTCGGTTGTCGTGCGGGTGTACATCCCCGACAGGCTGCGCCGGTTTTCTGCCCTTACGACGTGCTGGCGTTCCAGTGGTCCCTGTCCGGCTTGCGCGGGGAAAAACCAGTTTGGGTCAACGGACAGCGCCATACTGATTTCCCCTAGAAGCGCCACTGATACCTTAGCTGTTCCCAGCTCAATCCGGCTGAGATAGGCGGTTGAACAGGAAACCACCTGTGACAGTGCGTTTAAGGTTAAGCCGCGCGCCTTGCGTACTTCACGGATTTCGCTGCCCAGCCGCTGGGCATCTGATTGGGAAAAATCGGTACTCATTCTTAGGAGATAGGAGATTTCGGTTGATTTTTCGATAGGGATTCAATCTAGTTGAAATGGAGGATTAAATTCAACTAATCGTGCAAAGGCGGGAGGACATCATGCGTTTTGATTTGATTGCCAATTTCAGTCCTGGTGAGACGATTCCATGGACCCGCACGTTGGAAATGATCCTTGAGCAGTGTTCGCTGGCCGAGCAGGCGGGGTTCACCACTGCCTGGTTTACCGAACATCACTTTGCCCATAACGGCTATATGAATGCGCCCCCAAATCCGATCCAGATGTGTACCCATGTGGCTGCCCATTGCAAAACACTGCGTGTCGGAACGGCCCCGATCATCCTGCCCGACTGGCACCCGCTGCGCGTGGCCGAAGATGTTGCGATGCTGGATAACATGACATTGGGCCGGGTCGATTTCGGGGTCGCCAAAGGGATCAATGAACGCTCTACCATCCAGTTCAATAAGGATGCTGACAGACGCGACAATGGCAAGGCGATGCGTCTTTATCAGGAAAGCCTAGAGATCATTTTGAAAGCCTGGACCAATGAGGCCTTCACCCATAAGGGTGAGTTTTACCAATTTCCGGTGCCCGGCTGGCAGGAAACCAACCGCTTTTTTGAACCTCTTGATCCGCGCTATCATGGGCCGGATGGCGAATATAAAGCCATGTATGTGCATCCGCGCCCCTATCAGGAAGGCCACCCCCCGGTCTGGCTGATGTCGAATGCCCCCCCGACATTCAAATTGGCGGGCGAAAAGGGCTGGGGCGTCATTTCGATGTCATCGGGTCCAAAGCGCACATTGGCCTGTTGGGAGCCTTACCGTGATGCGCTGTCCAAGCGGACCGGTCGCGATGTCAAACTGGGTGAAGGTGTCGGCGTCTGCACTGCCTTTTATGTCGGTGAGAGCATGGAAGAGGCCGTCACCACGATCCGCCCGGCCATTAATGCCTATTACGAATTCCTGAGTGGGTCCCGCCCGGCGGGCGAGTGGACCAAACATGGCTATCTTGATGTGGGTGAGGAAATGACCCCGGAGGATGACGCCATGGATTGGTTTGATTTTCTCAACAAACGCGGGATCATTGTGGTCGGTGATGCGGCTTACGTCGCTGAGCGCTTTGCCGAAAAGCAGGAAATCATCGGTCTGGATCACCTGATGCTGATGCAGCAATATACCGGCGTGCCATATGAAAAGATCCTTGCCAGTTGGGACCGGTTGTTTACCCATGTTGTGCCGCAGTTCGGCACCCAGTCCATTGCGCAGAAAAGGGTGCTGGAACATGCTTGAAATTTGGGGTCGACCTTATTCATCCAACGTGATCCCGGTGATCTGGGCCGCAAATGAGCTGGGCCTGGAATACCGGTTGCAGCTGGCTGGCGGTAGTTTTGGCAAACTGGATACGGATGCCTATGTCAAGATCAACCCCAACCGGATGATCCCGGCCATTCGTGACGGTGATTTCGCCCTGTGGGAAAGCCTGTCGATTGTCCGGTATTTATGTGATCGCTATGGTTCGGGCGGGTTGAGCCCGTCGGATATTCAGACCCGCGCCATCGCTGATCAATGGATGGAATGGTCTGCCAGCCGCGCCTTCATGCCGGTTATTCATCTGTTCTTTGCCACCGTCCGCACCCAGCCAGATCAGCGTGATCCCGCAAAGATCGTGGCATTGGCCGCCGAGGCCCATGCCGCTTTGACGATCCTTGATGCCCATCTTGTGGCCCGTCCTTATGTTTGCGGTGATGCATTCACCATGGGTGATATCCCGCTTGGCTGCGTGGCTTACCGGTATTTTAATGTCGCCGTGGATCGCGAACCATTGCCGCATGTTCAGGCATGGTATCAGCGATTGGCCGCGCGCCCGGCCTATCGCGACCATGTCATGCGCCATTTCGGAACAAACCCCGATGAATGGGCCGCGTTGGAAAAGGCCTGCGCCAGTGAGGGGGTGCTGTAATGGAAATCCGCGATCATCTGACCTATCACAACCGTTTCAGCCCTGCTGAACTGGACGCCCAATATAATCTGCGCGCCGGGCGGCCTGATTACGAGGAAACCGTGATCCCCGGATGGGCCGCGGCAAGTCAGACCGCCCGAGACACGCTTAACTGCCGTATCGATATTCGCTATGGTGATGGCCCAAATCAGAAGCTGGATGTATTCAGCTGCGGTGATCCGGCAGCCCCAACCCTGATCTATTTTCATGGTGGATATTGGCAGCGGGGCGATAAATCCATCTACAGTTTCATTGCGCCGCCCTTTGTTGCGTGCGGCATCAATGTGGTGGTGGTCGGCTATGATTTGTGCCCATCCGTTACGCTGACCCGCATTTCGGGTCAGGCGCGCGAGGCGATGGCCCATATCTGGCGTGACGCCGCAGCGTTGGGCATCAACCGCGATCGTATCACGGTGATGGGCCATTCCGCTGGTGGCCATATCACCCAGATGATTATGGCGACCGATTGGCCCGCCTTCGGTGCTGACCTGCCGGCCGAGCTGATCAAGGCTGGCATCCCGGTTTCACCGCTCAGTTATCTGGAACCCGTCCGCCTGACCGAGGCGTTGAATGCGGGGTTGCGCATGGATGCGGCCGAGGCAGAGGCCGAAAGCCCGATGACTAATCACCCGCCCGTCACCGACGCGCCGCAACTGGTTGTGGTCGGGGGTGCAGAGACAGATGAATTCCACCGTCAGGCCCGCATGTATGTGGCGGCCTATGGCACAGCCGACCGCCCCGTCGGCCATTACGTTGTGCCGGGGGTGGATCATTTTGATGAACTGAATGTGCTTGTCGATCCGGCAAGCCCGTTTTTTGCGCAAACATGTGACATGCTTAACGGAAAAGGACCCAACCTATGACAGCTTTGACCCGTGACCTTGTCGATTCTGTCGGCGATGCGTTCAATGCAAATGATATCGACGCGGTGATGAAGCATTTCGCCCCCAACGCGACTTTTGATCATGCGGTTGGCCCCGAAGAGTATGGCGTGCGATTTGAAGGTGCCGACACCATTCGCGGCGTGTTTGCGGGCTTGTTTGAAAAGGTCGAAAACGTCCATTGGGAGACGCTGGATTGCGCCATCGTGGGCAACAAAGCCTATTGCACATATCGGCGCACTGCCACGCATAAGGATGGCAGCAAGGAAGCGTTCCTGAGTGTCGATATCCTGACATATCACGACGGGCTGATCGTTCATAAAGACACGTATTACAAACAGCGCATTGGCTGAGCATGATGAACGCGCGGAATCATCCGTGCTGGTTCAGCCGCCGCTTTTGTCGTTCATCGCAATGATGCAAAACGGGCATCGCTGCACCTGAACGCGCCTTAAGGGTTGCGCGCCTGATCAAGATAGGCCCGCAACCGTTGCAGGTGCGGCAGGATGGTTTCCACGTCTTTGGCAGGGATGACATCCACCAGTTTGCCCAGGTCGGGGGCCATCCTTGCGATGGTGTTGTTGCGCAATTGGGTGCCTGCCGCCGTGATCCAGACCCGTTTGGAACGTGCGTCATCCGGGTTGGATCGCGTTTCGACCAGCCCGTGTTTTTGCAACCCGGACAGGGTGTGGGTCATGGTTGTCTTGGGCACCTGAAACGCTGTTGCCAAGGTCAGGGGCGTTTGCCCGTCCTGCACCCGGATCAGGTGGTTAAGCACGCTGAAATGCGGGGCGATCAGCCCGTTGGGCAGCTGCGCCTCAAGAAAGGCGCGGCTGAGTTGTTCGAGGATGCCGATTTCGTTGAACAGCGTGAAATACAGCGCGGTGGGATTGTCATTCAAATCAGGCGTGTCTCCAACGGCCAGCGCGGTGTGCGCGGGATCGTTGGACCATAGCCGACGCGCCCCAGCATTTGAACTGTTTCCCCTTCCGCCGCCAGCATCAGATGCGCCGCGTCGTAATGGGCGGCCATCTGCGGATATTCCTGCAATGCCTGCGATACCGGATGCAGCGCAAGCCCCAGCCCGGTTGTGGCAAGGTTGAGCCGCAGCCAGTCCCGCCCTGCCTGTATCTGGTCGGCCCGCGTGTTTCCGGCGGATGTGATGGCTGCATAGGCGGTTGTCGCGTGCAGCATTTCGTCGTAGATCGCGACCCCTTGCTGGAAGGATGTGCTGTTGATGTCGGCCTGCTGATCGCGGGTCAGTGCGCCCACAAGCATCAGGCCTTCCAGAAACGGCCCCCCAAGGTCAATCCCGTCCGGGTTGCTGTTGATTTCCGCCTTGCCGAACCGCATCAGATCGACGCTTTCCATATGGGTGGGGTGGTGGTTCACCTCTGCCAGCCATGCTTGCCATGTCAGGTGCTTGATCGCGCTGACCTTTGCGGGCTCTGTGATGATGTCTGCATAGGGTTGCAGTGTTGCGATGTCAGTTGTGCTTAATGGTTGGTCGGTGAAAGGTTCCTTGCAGGACCGCCTGTCCATGATTGCGGTGAAAAGCGGATCGGGGGTGCCAGTGTCAGGTTCAAAAGTGGCGATGGCGGCGGGGCCGGTTTCGCCATCCGGGTAGATGTCGAAGCTGACGTTGATGTTTTTTTCAGCGGCGGCGATCCGCATCTGTTCAAGAAAACACCCCAGGCTGATCACCAGTTGTCGGTGATAGGGATCCGTTTCGGGCAATTCGCGGGATGTGTCCCGCCACAGGATCACCTTGTCATCCCCTTCCAACCCGATCAGCCAAGGCTGCCGGTTATGCGCATTGGGCGCGAGCAGGGCATAGGAGAGCGCCCATTTGCGTGGATCTGCATAGCTGCCTGCCATATCCCATGGCGCGATGGCCTTGGTGGGTGTGCGTGTCCCGATGAAACCAGCGGTGGCGGTCCCGGCGGCAAGGATCGTCCCGCCGCCGATCAATGTAAGGGCTTTGCGTCTTGAGAGGGTCATGTCTGTCTCCATTTAATACGATATCGTATCAAATAGTGCGAAATCGAACTATAATCAAGATGCGAAGACCGGGCATGCCGTCATGCAAGTGTTGGGGTCAGATTTGCGTGGGGTCGAACATGTCGACGACGGCGACATCGTAATTGCTGGCCACATGCAGGCTTTCATAGACAAGCCCCCGGTTGTAGCGCTGAATGTCGCCCGAAGGGGTGGGGTGAAAGAACGGGTCTGCCACGTAAAGCGTGCCGTCGAGCCGGAACAGGACAAAATAGTGATGTTCGGTGCGCCCGGGCTGGCCGTCTTCGGGTGGTTGCTGTTGTTCTTCGGACCGGGTGGCCCGCACCACCACATGATTGCAATCGCGCAGGCCGCGCCCGATGGCGTTGATCCCCAACCGCCGCCAGCTGACACTATCAGGAATGCGGAATTCATGCCCGCCATCAATGACACTGTTTGCTGCCCGCCCGTCGCGCAGATAGTCGGAAATCCGGTCAGCCACCGCAGGGCAGTGATTGGCCCGGTCCATCCTGATACCCGGCCCGATCAGCCGCAATTGCTGAAAAATCTCGCGCCCGTCGGCCAGAAGCCTTCTGTAATTCTCGCACATGGTTTGCCGCCTTTCTTCAAATGTCAGTTGATTAAATGTCTTTGGACAGGTCTGGCCTGCGGCGCCTGAAAAATAGTTGGCGCTGGGGGCATTGTAGCCCAATTCCGGTTTATTGCCAAAAACCAGACATGATCTTGCCCGGTCAGGTTACGCTCGCATTGCTGCAAAAACAGGCGTAAGCGGGAGGTATGAGATATGTCAGCCTAAATGATGCCGGCAGTTTGCCGTTTTGGCGCAGGCCGGCGACCTTGCTGTTTGTAATGGCAATGGCGATGCCGATTGCCTTTGCCACATGGTCGGCCTTGCTGAACAATTTTGTCATTGAGGTTGCCGCATTTGAAGGCACCGATATTGGCTGGCTGCATACTGTCCGCGAGATACCGGGTTTCTTTGCCATTGGCGTTATCGCCCTGATCATTTTCATTCGTGAACAGGTGTTGGGTCTGATATCGCTGATCTTGTTGGGGGTGGCGACCGCGCTGACCGCCCAATTCCCCAGCATGGCCGGTATTTTGACCATCACCATGCTGTCATCGATCGGGTTTCATTATTACGAGACCGTTATCCAATCATTGCAACTGCAATGGATCGATAAGGCCCGCGCCCCGCAAGTGCTGGGCTGGATGATCTCTGCTGGTTCAGCGGCGACGCTGGTTGTGTATTTCCTGATCGTGCTGAGTTGGGATCGCCTTGGTCTGACATACAGCATCGTCTATTGGATGGCAGGTGGTTTCACTGCATTGGTCGCGATGTTTTGTCTGCTGGCCTATCCGCAGTTTGATACGCCCCATCCCCAGCTAAAAACCTTTGTGCTGCGCAAACGCTATTGGCTGTATTACGCCCTGCAATTCATGTCCGGGTCGCGCCGCCAGATATTTGTCGTGTTTGCGGCCTTCATGATGGTGCAGAAATTCGATTTTGACGTCGATCAGACCACCAAGCTGTTTATGGCAGCCCTGGTTGTGAATATCGTTCTGGCCCCGGTGTTGGGCAAGATCGTGGCCTTTTTCGGCGAACGCCGTGCGTTGATTTTTGAATATGTCGGTCTGTGTCTGGTGTTTGGTGCTTATGCGGGCATTTATTACCTGCATTGGGGTGTTGTGCTGGCCGTCGCCCTTTATGTGATCAATCAGATATTTTTCAGCCTGGCCCTGGCGATCAAGACATATTTCCAGAAGATCGCTGACCCGCAGGATATCGCGCCCACCGCCGCTGTCGCCTTTACCATCAACCACATTGCTGCGGTGTTTCTGCCTGTCCTGCTGGGTATCTTATGGGACCAGTTTTCGCCGGGTCTGGTGTTTTTGCTGGCCGTTGGGATGGCCTTTGTATCATTGTTATTGTCTCTGCTGATCCCGCGTCATCCCGCCCCCGGTCACGAGACCGTGTTTCAGGGGCGTTTGCTGGCCCCGGCAGAGTAGCAATTTGGCCCCGTCCACCTATATTCATCAGTGACCCGAAAAGGAGTGCGCCGATGTTTTTGTTCAACCGTGCCAAATCTGAAATGATCGCTGCTGATGCCGCTTTGCCCGGCCGCGATGCCCCCATCCCTACGGCCCAGACCCATTTTGTCTATGGCACCCCGCTGACTGGCGACGTTCCCGCGGGTATGGAAGAGGCGATGTTTGGCATGGGCTGTTTCTGGGGCGTGGAGCGCATGTTCTGGAAACTGGATGGTGTGGTATCGACCATGGTTGGCTATGCCGGTGGTTATACCCCCAATGCCAGCTATGAAGAGGTCTGTTCCGGCAAGACCGGCCATAATGAGGTGGTGCGCGTGATCTATGACCCGGCGGTCATTTCCTATGACGCCTTGTTGCAGGTGTTCTGGGAAGGCCATGACCCGACCCAAGGCATGCGTCAGGGTAATGATGCGGGCACCCAGTATCGGTCCGGTATCTATACCTATTCCCCGGCCCAGAAAGCTGCCGCAGAGGCATCGCAGGATGCGTTTGCCCCGCGCCTGTTAGAGGCTGGTTATGGTGCCATTACGACCGAGATTGTGGACGCCCCCACGTTCTATTTCGCTGAAGAATATCATCAGCAATATCTGGCCAAGAACCCCGGCGGTTATTGCGGCATCGGCGGCACTGGTGTGACCTGCCCGATTGGTGTTGGTGTTTAACAGCTGCGGATTCTGAGCGGAGAGACCTAAACACAGTGTTCGTCAATCTGTTGTCGCATACGGTGTTGTTGCCGGTCCTGTTGGCGCAGGCCATCTATGTCCGGTCGCGGGTGCTGGAACTGCCTGAACCCAGCGGCCCCCGCAGTGGGGCCGTGGGCGAGGGGCCGCCATTGCGGTTGCTGGTGATCGGCGATTCCTCTGCCCTTGGTGTTGGTGTCCAGACACAGGATGACGCCTTATTGGGGCGGCTGACAGCGCGACTGGCCCCGCTGGCGCGGGTGGAGTTTGATCTGGTGGCCGTTATCGGGGCAAAAACGGTGGAAGCCGTGGGTTGGCTGGATCAGTTGCCGCGTGCGGAATATGACGTCGTGATCACCGCGCTTGGCGTCAATGACGTGACGAAGGCGACACCGCTGCGCCGGTTCATGGCGTGGCAAACGGCGCTGGTTGACCGTTTGCAGTGGGAGTTTGGGGCAAAGCGCATCTATGTTTCGGGCTTGCCGCCGATGGGGCAGTTTCCGTTGCTGCCGCAGCCCTTGCGCTGGGCGATGGGCCAACGGGCGTCCTGGTTTGAAAAACATTTGCGCAGGCTGGTGGACCGCCGTGATGCTGCCCGGTTTGTGACCATTGATATGGGGTTGGACGACACGAATATGTCCGCAGACGGGTTTCACCCCGGTCCTGCGGTTTATGCCGCCTGGGCTGATGCTGTCTATGCGCAGATCACGGCGGACCCTGCCTTGCTTGACGCGGCAGAACGCAGCGCCTAACCCGAAGCGCGCAACAAAAGGCCAGACCCATGACAACCTACTCCGCTTTGACGACCCTGACTGGCGAAGATGCGGCTTATCGTCTGGCCGATGATATGGAAGCGTTGGTTCCTGAACCGACTGGCATCGGCGTGTTCGAGATCGAAGACGGATCGGGCCTGTGGGAGGTTGGCGCGTATTTTACCGAAAGCCCTGATGCGGGTGCCTTGGCCGTTTTCTCGGCACTGCATGACGCCAAGCCGTTTACCATATCAGAGATCCCCGAACAGGACTGGGTGTCCAAGGTGCAGCGTGAACTGGCCCCGGTCGCGGCGGGCCGGTTTTTTGTCTATGGCGCCCATGATGCTGATAAGGTGCCCGATGATGCGATTGCGCTGCTGATCGAGGCGCAGATGGCCTTTGGCACCGGGCATCATGGCACGACGCTGGGGTGTCTGCGTGCGCTGGACAGGTTGGTCGCGGATGGGTTTGCAGGCCCCAAAGTGGCCGATATCGGCTGCGGCACCGCCGTGCTGGCCATGGCTGCCGCACATGTTTTGCCCGGCCCGATTCTTGCCAGTGATATTGATCCTGTGGCCGTCGATGTGGCGCAGGCAAATGTGGCAGCAAATGGGCTAACCGATCGGGTACAATGTATGACCGCCACGGGGTTTGATGCCCCGGCACTGGCCGATCACGCGCCGTTTGATTTAATTTTTGCCAATATTTTAAAGCCCCCTTTGATAGGTTTGGCCCCTGAAATGGCGGCAAATGTGGCTGATGACGGTTTTGTGATTCTGTCGGGGATTCTGAATGAACAGGCCGCAGAAGTGACACAGGTTTATCAACAAAACGGGTTCAATCCCCTTGATTCACTACAAATTGTTGATTGGACTACCCTGGTGATGCGCAAAAACTGACCCACTACGTGTCTTTTCGCACAGGTTTTGGAGAAATGTCTTGTTATAGCCGTAATTGTTGGTGATCTTGATGCCCACCAACGTTTGGTATTTTTTTGTGGAGGATAGCATGGCACAGGCCAATGTCCCATTTGATAAAAGGTTAAAGCGTATCGTCCGTCGTCACGATCGGATGTCGCGCGGTGTTGTTAAGACGGTAAGTGCAGATGGCTTGATCGTGGCGCGTCCACGGATTTATACGCCGCGCTTCCCGCTGAAGGGGATTGTCGTACTGATTATGGTAGGCTTCCTGTTCAAAGGTTTCCTGTTCTCCTATCTCGGGGAAGCAGGATATGCCGAACGTGTCGCCACATTGAGCAACGGTTCTGTCATGGAAAAGGCCGGTGCGTGGATGATGCAGGCAGATCCGGCAACGATCTACCTCGGCAACGCAATGTCGACGGTTTTTCCCAAGTAAACCTTTCGATGTCGGAATTGAGAAAGGCCGCCAAATGGGCGGCCTTTTCGTTTGTTCCGGGGCTAAGCCGTGTTTAGCGCATTGCCCGCTTTGCGATGCGGTCGATGTCGCCTGCGGTCAGGCCGATATCGTCCAACTCGCGGTCTGTCAGTTTCGACAATGCATTGCGTGTCATGCGGGCATCGTTCCATTCAGCCACGGCACCAAAAGCGCGGGCGAAGACGTGAGAGACATTACCGGCAAAGAGGCCAGCAGCGGGGCGGTTTGTTTCAATAGAGGCCATGGCCATATTCCTTGTCTGATGCTGC
Source organism: uncultured Paracoccaceae bacterium (assembly GCA_947500135.1). Lineage (GTDB taxonomy): Bacteria > Pseudomonadota > Alphaproteobacteria > Rhodobacterales > Rhodobacteraceae > Yoonia. The sequence continues at coordinate 268,900 of CANMQX010000005.1, read as the reverse complement.
ATTGCAGCGTTAATCTGATAACCCGCATCTAGGAGCCCAAAGCCCAACTGACCAGTGCCATTTTGGCATGGGACATATGCGTTTATGACATGCCTCATTTTTGAGCGGTTATTGCCATAAATACAGTATTTACAAAGGGTTAAATCTGTCGCTTTTGAACCCTGTCAGGCGGCAATGGGTCGTTTTTGTCCCTTCCGTCCCGGCAAGCCCTTTTGCAAAGCCTCTTGGTCTTTGTTCGCGTTTTGTGCTAGCAATTTTATGAAAATAATAAAACGGGGCGAGCAATGCGTGTTTTGGGGATTGATCCGGGCCTGCGCCATATGGGCTGGGGGGTCATTTCGGTGGATGGCCCCCGTCTGGCGCATGTGGCCAATGGCGTCTGCCGCTCTGACGGGGATGATCTGGCCGCCCGATTGCTGTCCTTGCATATCCAATTGACCGAAGTGATCGAAACCCATCGCCCGGATGCCGCCGCGGTTGAGCAGACATTTGTCAACAAGGATGGTGCCGGTACGTTGAAGCTGGGTCAGGCCCGTGGCATTGCCATGCTGGTCCCTGCACAGGCCGGGATTGCCATTGGCGAATATGCCCCCAACGCCGTCAAGAAAGCCGTTGTTGGTGTGGGTCACGCCGAAAAGCACCAGATCGCCCATATGGTGAAGCTGCAATTGCCCGGTGTGCAGATAGCCGGTGCTGATGCTGCTGATGCATTGGCCATTGCCATCTGTCATTCCTTTCATTTGCAGTCGTCGGGCACATTGGCTGCCGCCTTGGCGAGGGCGGGTGCATGATTGGCAAGATCGCGGGCCGGTTGGAGTATCGCAGCACCGATCATGTGCTGATCGATGTGCGCGGGGTTGGCTACATTGTCTATGTGTCCAATCGCGTGCTGGCCGGGTTGCCGGGCAATGGTGAACAGGTGGCGTTATATACTGACCTGCTGGTCCGTGAGGATAATTTGCAGCTGTTTGGCTTTACCACCTTGGTGGAAAAGGAATGGCATCGCCTGTTGATGTCCGTACAGGGCATTGGCGCCAAGGCATCGATGGCCATTCTGGGCACCTTGGGTGATGACGGTGTCAGCCGGGCGATTGCCCTTGGCGATTGGAACGCCGTGGCTAAGGCCAAGGGCGTTGGTCCCAAGACTGCGCAGCGTGTCATCATCGAATTGAAGGACAAGGCCCCCGCCGTGATGGCCATGGGCGGCACTGTCGCCGAAGCCTTGGGCGAAGAGGTGATCGAGGTGGAGACGCCGGATCAGGTCCGGCGTGCCCCTGCGCGCAAGGCGAACCCGGCACAGGCGGAAGCCCTGTCTGCCTTGGGCAATCTGGGTTACGCGCCCGGTGATGCTGCTGGTGCCGTGGCAGAAGCGGTTGGCGCTGATCCGGAGGCGGATACGCCTGCGCTGATCCGCGCGGCCTTGAAGCTGTTGGCCCCAAAGGGTTAGGGAACGGTCATGTCTGAACCTGATCCCACATTGCGCCCTGAGCCGCAGCCAGAGGATGCCAACCGTGCCTTGCGTCCGCAGACATTGGATGAGTTTATCGGTCAGCGCGATGCCCGCGCCAATCTGAAAGTGTTCATTGAAAGCGCGCGTCGTCGGGGTGAGGCGATGGATCATGCCTTGTTTCATGGCCCCCCCGGATTGGGCAAGACGACGCTGGCCCAGATTATGGCGCGGGAACTAGGAGTGAATTTCCGCATGACCTCTGGCCCGGTGCTGGCCAAGGCGGGTGATCTGGCGGCGATCCTGACCAATCTGGAAGCACGTGATGTGTTGTTCATTGATGAAATTCATCGCCTGAACCCGGCGGTGGAAGAGGTGCTGTATCCCGCGCTTGAGGATTTTGAGCTGGATCTGGTGATTGGTGAAGGCCCCGCCGCCCGCACGGTGCGCATTGAATTGCAGCCCTTTACCCTGGTGGGGGCCACGACCCGAATGGGGTTGCTGACCACCCCGTTGCGCGACCGTTTCGGTATCCCGACGCGGTTGGAGTTTTATACCGAGGATGAGTTGCATCAGATCGTCACGCGCGGCGCCCGCCTGATGGGTGCGCCTGCGTCCGAGGATGGCGCTGCCGAGATCGCCAAGCGTGCGCGGGGGACGCCGCGCATTGCGGGTCGTTTGCTGCGCCGCGTTGTGGACTTTGCGATTGTCGAAGGCGATGGCACCGTCACGCAAGAGATTGCAGATCGCGCGCTGACCCGGTTGGGGGTGGATCATCTGGGGCTCGATAATGCCGACCGCCGTTACCTGCGCCTGATCGCGGAAAGCTATGGCGGTGGCCCGGTGGGAGTTGAAACGATGTCGGCGGCGTTGTCGGAAAGCCGCGATAGTCTGGAAGATGTGATCGAGCCTTACCTATTGCAGAAAGGGCTGATCCAGCGCACCCCGCGTGGCCGGATGCTGGCGCAGGCGGCATGGGCGCATCTGGGGCTGAAAGCGCCCAAATCGCAGACGGATTTGTTTGAGTGATAGGTGGGGACGCCTCCGGCGGGGGAGTATTTTTGGCAAAATGATGGATGATGTAACACCTTTGTTTACCCGGTCGGACGGGGCATATGTGTTTGCCCGCTGGGGCCGCCCGATTGTGCCGGTGGTGTTTGGTGTCGATGATGCGTCATTGGCCGTGTTCAAAGGCGCGATTGAGGCGGTTGTGGCCCTTGCAGGTCATCAGATGGCCGAGACGGATCCGGAATTGGGTGCCAATTTCATGATCTTCTTTTGCAAGGATTGGGATGAACTGGCAGAGGTCCCGCATCTGGACCAGTTGGTCCCGGATCTTGCACCGCTGGTGGTCCGGCTGAAGGCGGCGGATGCCAATCAATACCGGATTTTTCGGTTTGATGAGGCGGGGGCCATTCGTGCCGCTTTTGTGTTCCTGCGGAGGGATGACCATATGGCGGCGGTGGCTGCGGATACGCTGGCCTTGTCGCAGGCGGTCCAGACGATCCTGCTATGGTCCGACACCGCCTTTGATGAGACCCCACCATTGGCGATGATCGAAGACAAGGCTGTGCTGCGCCCCGAAATCGCGGATGTGATCCGGGCGGCTTATGATCCGGTGATGCCGGGGGCGGCGCAGGATGCGAGCCATGCGCTGAGGTTGGCTGCAAGGGTTGGACGGGTGCAGTGATACTGCTGTTGTCCATATGTTTGGCTGTTGGTCTGCTTGTCGGCCATTTGGTTCGGGCGATCATGATTGGTTGGCAAAACTGGCGGTATACATCTAAAGGGGCGCCTGTCATCGCAGCGTTTTACCCCACTGCATTCTGGTTGCTGATGGCGTTCTGCAGCGCATTATCGCTGTGGCATATGGATCCGATCCTAGATGCGTCAGATCTTGGGTCACAATCGGAATTGGCGGTTTGGGTAATCTGTTGGGGGGCTCTTTGGGCTTTAAGCTGCAGAACGCTCTATGGAGTAGCTCGTGTTTTCGAGGATAACTTGGAAAACATGCCTGACCGCCGTGCGCCCATGACCGATAGCGCATTTGCAGCCTTTTGGTTAGCATCTGCAACAACTTCAGTCGGTATGTTCCTTTTGATCCTTTGGGCCGTGGGTCATGATTGATAAGATATAGAGCCGTATGACCCACACATTCCCCATCCGCGTCTACTATGAAGATACCGACCTTGCTGGTCTGGTCTATTATGCCAATTACCTGAAATTCATCGAACGCGCCCGCAGTGAAATGGTCCGCGAGATGGGGATTGATCAGGTGGAGATGAAGGCGGAGGGGTTTGTCTTTGCCGTGCGCCGGGTGGAGGCCGATTACATCGCCCCCGCTCGCTATGATGATCAGCTGGTTGTTGAGACAACAATGGATCAGCCATCGGGCGTGCGCGTTGTGTTTCAGCAGGATGTCAAACGCGGTGATGTCACGCTGTTTTCGGCTGTGGTGACGGTTGTTTGCCTGAGTAGCAGCGGTGCCGTCGCCCGGCTTCCGGCGGCGATCCGCCGTTCTGTGCACTAAGTTTCAGCCTGTTTCAGCAGTTGTGATGCCGGATTGGTTGGATTTCCCCGTGCCGATGCGCTAATGATTGCTGTAATCAGAGCCCAAAACAGGGCCAACAGGCAGAGCAGGTATCATGGAAGCAGCAACCGACTTCACCATGTGGGCGCTATTTGCGCGCGCCACGATTACCGTCAAAATCGTCATGATCATGCTGATTGCAGCCTCTGTCTGGTGCTGGGCGGTGATCATCGACAAGATTATCCAGTATCGTAAGGCCCGGGCCGAGGCGGATGTGTTTGACCGCGCCTTCTGGTCCGGTGAGCCGCTGGATGCCTTGTTTGACAAGATCGGGACTGATCCGGATGGCCCCAGTCAAAAGATTTTCGCGGCCGGCATGCTGGAATGGCGCCGTTCGCATACCCAGGAAGGAGAGCTGATCGCCAATGCCACGGCCCGGATTGACCGGTCCATGGACGTGGCAATCGCCAAGGAGGCCGCTCGCCTGCAACGTGGTTTGCCGGTGCTGGCCACGGTGGGGTCGACCGCCCCCTTCGTTGGTCTGTTCGGGACCGTCTGGGGCATCATGAATGCCTTTATTGAGATTGCAGAGGCGCAGAATACCAACTTGGCCGTTGTCGCCCCCGGTATTGCCGAGGCGCTGCTGGCCACCGGTCTGGGTTTGCTCGCCGCTATTCCGGCGGTGATATTCTATAACAAGCTGTCGGCGGATAGTGATCGTATCGTGGGTGGCTATGAAGCTTTTGCCGATGAATTTGCCACGATCCTGAGCCGCCAGTTGGATAGCTGATCATGGGTGCCGGTGTTATCAAATCAAGCGGAGGTGGCGGCAGGCGCGGTCGCCGTCGCGGTGGCCGTACGCAGCCGATGTCCGAGATTAACGTGACCCCATTTGTGGATGTCATGCTGGTTTTGCTGATCATCTTTATGGTGGCCGCCCCGTTGCTGACCGTTGGCGTGCCAGTGGAATTGCCGCAGACCGCCGCCACGGCCTTGCCCACTGATGATGAGGAACCCCTGACCGTGACGATCAAGGCCGATGGTGCCGTGACCATTCAGGAAACCGAAACTGAGCGTGCCGAGCTGATTGCAAAATTGCAGGCCATCGCCGCCGAACGCACCAGTGATCGTATTTTCCTGCGCGCTGATGGCGCCAATAGCTGGAATGTCGTGGCCGAGATCATGGGCGATTTGAATGCCGCCGGTTTCACCAATATCGGTCTGGTCACTGATATCGCCAATCCGGAGACGGACGGGTAGGGTGATGCAGACCCCGGGCACCTATATCTCTGCTATCGGCCATGTGGGCCTGATCGGCTGGCTTTTGCTGGGCTGGGGATTGAGCAGTGATCCGCTGGAATTTGACACCATGACGGTAACCACTGTCAGTGGCGAGGAATTTGCCGCACTGACCAATGCTGCAAGTACCCCTGATCCGGGTGCGGCCGAACCGACCGCACCAGTCCAGCCTACCACCGACACGGCCCCGCCCGCCCCGGTAGAAGTGCAACCGACCGAGATCGCTCCACCTCCCGATCCGGTTGAGCCACCTGTGTCAGAAACCCCGCCACCACCGCCGCCCGAGGCCCCCCCCGTCACCGATGTGACAGACGCCGCGCCGGCTGATCCCACGCCACCGGCCCCGCCCCCAAGCGCGCCGGACCTGCCCCCGTCGGATGATCCGACGCCGCGCCCATCCGATGTGGTGACGCCCACGCCGAACGCGCTGCCGCCGCCGGATGCCATTCCCGACGATGTGGCCCGCGACGAGGTCGTGCAGGACCCGGATTCCACACCAGAGGTGGTGACCGAAGAGCAAGAGCAAACCGCGCCGGAGGAAAGTGCGCCAGAGATCGTGATCGCGGATGAAACCCCATCTGGGGCGGTTGAGACGTCGATCCGCCCCTCAGCGCGGCCCAGCCGTCCGACCCCGCCGGAACCTGTCGAAGAGCCAGAGGAAGAGACGCAGACCGCCGAGGCCGAAACGCCGACGCCCGCTGAGCCGGAAACGGATGATGCGGTTGCTGCGGCGTTGGAGGCTGCTTTGGCCGCGTCGGAAGAACCGGTTGTGAATGATTCTCCAAATGTGCCGATAGGTCGGGAATGGTCGGGTGCCGAACGGGACGGGTTTAGATTGGCAGTCACCCGCTGTTGGAACGTCGATAGAGGGTCAGTCGCTGCCAGGGTCACTGTTGATATAGGCATCGAATTCAACCGGGATGGCACCGTTATCCAAGAAAGCATCGCATTCGAAGGATTTACAGGTGATGAGGGTGCAGCGCGGACTGCATTTGAGGCTGGTCGTCGTGCGATACTGCGCTGCCAAAGCGGTGGTTATGACTTGAATCCCGACACCTATGAACAATGGCGCGCCGTTGTTGTCCGCTTTGATCCAAGTCAGATGCGGTGATTATGATGTTGTTTTGCGAAGAAGGTTTTGACGTGGTTTTGTTGGTATGTGTCGGCAAACTCACGCCTAGCGACGGTGAAGAAGTCTCATGAAACTGATAGCAACAAGACAAATGATAGCGTTTAGAAAAGCAAGCGGTGACGCGGAGCGAGGCAAATGATGAACAAAGTAATAGCTGTTTTGTTTCTTTGGGTGGTGGCGTTTTCTGTTCACGCCCAAACGAACGATGATCGACCGTTGATAGTAATTACAGATGGTGTGACTGAACCGTTGCCGTTTGCATTGCCTCAGTTTCAAGCAGAGAACAGCGCGGCATCCCAGATTTCGGCGGACATTACGCGTCTTGTCGCGCAGGACCTGGCGGGTACCGGCTTATTTCGAGAGATTCCGGCGACCTCGTTCATTTCGCGAGTGTCGTCCTTCACGCAACCTATCGCTTATGCTGACTGGCGCGCGATCAATGCTCAGGGTCTGATCACCGGAGCTGTCACCGTCAATGGCAACCAGCTGGTTGTGAAATTCCGGCTTTATGATGTGTTTTCCGGGCAGGAACTGGGACAGGGTCAACAGCTTGTTGGTACCGTCGATGGCTGGCGTCGTATGGCCCATAAGGTGGCTGATGCCACCTATTCCCGGATCACCGGCGAGGGTGGTTATTTTGACAGCCGTGTTGTCTTTGTTTCGGAAAGTGGCCCCAAGGATAACCGCCAGAAACGTCTGGCGATCATGGATTATGACGGGGCGAATCTGCAATTCCTGACCGATAGCAGTGCCATCGTGCTGGCCCCACGGTTTTCGCCCAATGGTGACCGCGTGCTTTATACCAGCTTTGAATCCGGCTTTCCACGTATCAACGTGTTGAATGTGGGCAATGTCAGTCGTCAGCAGCTCGGCACTGCACAGGGTGAAATGGCGTTCAGCCCCCGGTTTTCCCGTGATGGGCGGCAGGTCATCTATAGCCTGTCCAATGGCGGCAACACCGATATCTATCGCACGGATCTGGGCACCGGGCAGCATGTCCGCCTGACATCCGCACCATCGATCGAAACCGCGCCCAGCCTGTCGCCTGATGGCAGCCAGATCGTGTTTGAAAGCGACCGGTCGGGGACCCAGCAGCTTTATATTATGCCTGCAAACGGGGGTGATGCGCGGCGGATTTCCTTTGGCGATGGCCGTTATGGCACGCCGGTCTGGTCGCCGCGCGGTGATCTGGTTGCCTTTACCAAGCAGAATGCAGGCCGGTTCCATATTGGTGTGATGCGCACCGATGGGTCCGAAGAGCGTTTGCTGACCTCGTCCTTTCTGGATGAAGGGCCGACATGGTCCCCCAATGGTCGGGTCATTATGTTCAGCCGCGAAACCCAGGGGGCGGGTGGCACATCGTCGATGTATTCGGTCGATATCTCGGGCCGTAACCTGAAGGCGGTGCCGGTGCAGGGTGGTGCATCTGACCCGTCATGGGGTCCGTTACAGCCGTAACGAGATGTGATTCCCTCAAAAGCGAAGCCGTGCTATGCTGGAAAAAAATGAGCAGATAACAACAGGAACCAATTCGATGAAAATGATGACACGCGCGACTGTGCTGCTATTGGCGCTGGCCACGGCGGCCTGTACCAACCCTGACCGTTTTGGTGGCGCAGGCGGTGCCGATGGGGCCAACGGCGCGAACGGCGCCAATGGTGCAAATGGCGGCCTAGCAGGATCAGCCAATGATCCGGCCAGCCCCCAGTTCTTTAACCAGACCATTGGTGACCGGGTCCTGTTTGCTGTTGATACATCCACCATCACCCCAACCGGCAAGACCATTCTGGACGGACAAGCCCAGTGGTTGCAGACCAATGCCGATTACCGCGCTGTCATCGAAGGCCATGCCGACGAACAGGGCACCCGCGAATATAACCTTGCCCTTGGGCAGCGTCGCGCCAATGCTGTGCGCGAATATCTGGTGTCCCGCGGTGTTCCTTCATCCCGTTTGCAGGTCACCAGCTTCGGTAAAGAGCGCCCGATTGAGGTGTGCAGCGAAGAAAGCTGCTATGCGAAAAACCGTCGCGCGGTTACGGTATTGTCATTCTCGTCGATCACCAGCTGATTGTGACTAAAGGAAACCCCATGTTACACCGTGCCGTTGTTCTTTGTGCCCTGTTGCTGGCCCCTGTGTCTGGCATCGCCCAGCAAGACGAAACGCTTGCCGATATCCGGCAGCAACTGACCGGCCTATATGTTGATGTGCAGCGCCTGAAACGCGAATTGTCGACCACGGGTGGGTTAAATTCCGGGGTCGCCGGGGCGACCCCGCTGGACCGGCTGAACGCGATCGAGGCCGAGTTGCAGCGTCTGACTTCTAAGACCGAGGAGCTCGAATTCAGGGTTAACCGGATTACGGTGGATGGCACGAATCGCATTGGTGATCTGGAGTTCCGTTTATGTGAGCTTGAGACTGGCTGCGACATTGCCCAATTGGGCGATACCCCCAGCTTGGGCGGTGTCGATAACGGGTCGGATGTTCCGACAGCAACCCCCGCCCCATCAACAGGTGGTCCGGCTTTGGCGGTAGGCGAACAGAATGATATCGAGCGGGCGCAGGAGGCGCTCGCTTCCGGTGACTTTCGCAGCGCCGCTGACCAGCTTGCGGCCTTTGGCACGACCTACCCGGGTAGTCCGCTAGCCGCCCAAGCCGATTATCTGCGCGGTGAAGCATTGGAAGGTCTGGGTGATATGACAGAGGCTGCGCGCGCGTACCTTGCCTCATTTTCCGGTGATCCGACGGGTGAAAAGGCCCCTGACGCCCTGTTCAAACTGGGTGCGTCTTTGGGGGCGATTGGGCAGACACAGGATGCCTGCCTGACCCTGGCCGAGGTTGATGTACGTTTTCCGGGTAATCCCGCTGTGACCGAGGCCCAGGCCGCGATGCAATCGCTTGGATGCCAGTAGGACCCGACCCGGCCAGTCTTGCTGCCCGATTTGCCCGCGCTGTTGCGGGTCTGTCCGGGCAGGGTAACATCGCCCTTGCCGTGTCGGGCGGTGGCGATTCCATTGCGATGATGCATCTGGCCGCCCGGGCCTTGCCGCCCGCCCGGTTGCACATTCTGACTGTGGATCATGGGTTGCGCGATGATGCGGCGACAGAGATTGAGACTGTTCGAAAACAGGCCGCCGCACTGCACCTGCCCCATGATGTGCTGACATGGGCCTGGGACGGGCAAGGCAATTTGCAGGCTGCTGCCCGCGCTGGCCGCTGGGCGGCGATGGCCGATTGGGCTGCGGCCCATGATGTCACCTGTATCCTGCTGGGCCATACAGAGGATGATCAGGTCGAAACCCTGTTGATGCGGCTGGCCCGCGGGTCTGGCATTGACGGTCTGACCGCGATGGCCCGGTCTGATTATCGTGATGGGCTGCGCGTGCTGCGCCCATTGCTTGATGTATCGCGCGCCGATTTGCGCGATTGGCTGCGTGCGGAGGCGATCAGTTGGTGCGATGATCCCAGCAATGACGACCCCCGCTTTGACCGGGTCCGCGCCCGCCAGATGTTTACACAACTGGAAACGCTGGGCCTGACCCGCAAGCGCCTTTTGCAGACCATTGACCATATGCAGGCAGCGCACCGGTCCTTGCAATTGGCAGCCCAAGGCTTTGCGCGTACCCATGTCCGGCAGGATGCGGGTGACCTGATCTTTGCCCCCGCCGCCTTGCGGTTGGAGGCAGAGGATGCCCCCCGCCGGGTTATGTCGGCGGCGTTTATTTGGATCAGCGGCAATGTCTATCGTCCCCGGTTTGAACGCATGATGGATGTCGTCGCAGAGGCGCGGGATGGTCGGACGGTGACTTTGGGGGGCTGTCTGCTGACCCCTTTGTCCGGTGGCGGGCTGCGCATGACCCGCGAGGCCGCAGCGACCCCATCCGTGATCCGCAGCACAGATCAGCTAGAGGCGTCCGGCGTCATGTGGGACCGGCGCTGGTTCATCGAGGGGCCGTTGACGCCGGGCCTGACATTCCGCGCCTTGGGCGATGGGTTGCGTGATTGCCCGGACTGGCGGGCCGTTGATCTGCCGCGCATGTCCTTGCTGGCCTCGCCTGCGGTCTGGTCGGGCGACCGGCTGATCGCGGCGCCCGTGGCCGGTTTTTCCAACGGGTGGACGGCACAGATTGTCGCGGATTTTCACGAACACGCGTTTGCGCATTGAAGATTAAGGTTTTGCCTCTATTTTAGAGAAAACGCTTAATGACGCGACTCTCTCGTGTCCTTTCCCGATTTCAAAGGAGTCCCCCCTTGGGCAACGCGCGTAACATGGTCTTTTGGGTCGTCCTGTTCCTTATGGTGCTGGCGCTGTTTAACCTCTTTAGCAGCCCGCCGGGATCGACCGCTGGCGAGGCCAGAAGCTATTCCGAATTTGTTGAAGCTGTCGAAGGTGGCCGCGTCACGGATGTGGTGATTGATGGTGAAAATGTCCGCTTTGTCGAAGGTGGCCGGACCTATGCGACGATCAAACCGCAAGATGCTGAAATCACTGACCTTTTGATTTCTGCAGACGTCCCTGTTGAGGCGCGGAGCCAGGAAACATCGGTGTTCCAGTCGTTTATCATCAGCTTGCTGCCATTCCTGCTGCTGATTGGTGTCTGGATCTATTTCATGAACCGTATGCAAGGCGGTGGCAAAGGTGGCGCGATGGGGTTCGGCAAATCCCGTGCCAAGCTGCTGACTGAAAAGCATGGCCGCGTGACATTTGATGATGTTGCCGGGATTGATGAGGCCAAGGAAGAGCTGGAAGAGATCGTCGAATTCCTACGTAACCCGCAGAAATTCAGCCGACTCGGTGGTAAAATCCCCAAAGGCGCGCTGTTGGTGGGCCCTCCGGGTACGGGTAAAACGCTGCTTGCGCGGGCTATTGCTGGCGAAGCGGGTGTGCCGTTCTTTACAATCTCGGGTTCTGATTTTGTCGAAATGTTTGTCGGTGTGGGTGCATCCCGTGTCCGTGACATGTTCGAACAGGCTAAGAAGAATGCGCCTTGTATCGTGTTCATTGACGAGATTGACGCTGTGGGCCGGTCGCGTGGTGCCGGTTATGGTGGCGGCAATGATGAGCGTGAACAAACGCTTAACCAGTTGCTGGTCGAGATGGATGGTTTTGAGGCCAATGAAGGCGTGATTATCGTGGCGGCCACCAACCGTCGTGACGTGCTGGACCCAGCGCTGCTGCGCCCCGGCCGCTTTGACCGTCAGGTGACCGTACCGAACCCAGATATCAAAGGTCGCGAAAAGATTTTGGGCGTGCATGCCCGTAAAATCCCGCTTGGCCCAGATGTTGATCTGCGGATCATCGCGCGCGGTTCGCCGGGCTTTTCCGGCGCTGATCTGGCCAACCTTGTGAATGAGGCTGCGTTGATGGCGGCCCGTGTGGGGCGCCGTTTCGTGACGATGATCGACTTTGAATCCGCCAAGGACAAGGTCATGATGGGGGCCGAACGTCGATCCATGGTGATGACCGCCGAACAAAAGGAAATGACCGCCTATCATGAAGCGGGTCACGCGATTGTGGGGATTTCCCTGCCGAAATGCGATCCGGTTTATAAGGCGACAATTATTCCGCGTGGTGGTGCGCTGGGCATGGTGATGAGCCTGCCCGAGATGGACCGCCTGAACATGTTCAAGGATGAATGCCACCAGCGTTTGGCGATGACGATGGCTGGTAAAGCCGCCGAAATCATCAAGTATGGTGAGGATCAGGTGTCGAATGGCCCGGCCGGTGACATCCAGCAGGCGAGCCAGCTGGCGCGTGCGATGGTGCTACGCTGGGGCATGTCCGACAAGGTTGGCAATATCGACTATGCCGAGGCGCATGAGGGTTATCAGGGCAATACTGCCGGTCTGTCCGTTTCTGCCAGCACCAAGGAGCTGATCGAAGAAGAGGTCCGTGGCTTTATTCAGAATGGATACGAAAAAGCGCGCGAGATCATTCTGGAAAAGAACGAAGAGTTCGAGCGCCTTGCGCAGGGCCTGTTGGAATACGAGACCCTGACCGGGGATGAGATCAAGCGGGTGATGGCGGGTGAACCGCCCCATTCGAGCGATGATGCAGATGAAACGCCGCCATCCGGCGGGACATCGATTACCGCGATCCCAAAGACAAAGCCGAAAAAACCACGTGCGCCTGATGGCGGGATGGAACCGGAGCCATCAACCTGATGACACAGAAAACGCCGCCCCTTGGGGCGGCGTTTTCATTCATGGTGCATGATCATCTATTGGCCGAGATAAAGGACGTTTGATATGCGTTTATACTGTTGGGTCTTGTGACGTCAATGCAGGGAATGTTGTGTGCAACTGCTTCCGCGTGATGCGCTGCGTTATCTTGTAGGGATCGGTTGATGAATTTATCGATCGCTTCGCGCAGTTCCGGGGTGTGTTCGTCATATTTACTGCGTGCCTTTATCCGCTGCCGCAGGAAATCGGGATCCGCGACAAGGCATACGGTATTGGCCGCACGGCGACCGAGCGTTTCGGGGCGTAGTGCAGACCCTTCCAGAATGAATGATTGCCCGTCACGCAGTTGATGCTTGATGAAATGGTCGATGCCCGCCCGCATGTTTTGATGATGGTGACGCAACAGGGTGTAGATCGTCTGATCCGAGAGTCGCGTGTAAAACTCCAGGACATGCGGTTTGGTATTCTCCCACGGTCGTCCGGGATGGCGCGCCATTTTGTCTGTGGAAAACACGGGCCAACCCAACGTGCTGCCGATGCTTGCAGCCAAGGTGGATTTCCCGACATGCGACGTGCCGCAGATCAAGAGGAAGGGCGGATTATCTTGCATCAATGACTTCATTTCCTCATCGGGTCCTGACCCCACGATCAAGGGGGATCCGTATTTGCAAACGCCGCTTAGGCGGTTCGGTTTGAACCTCTGATAGTGATGAGATAGCCGTTGGCGTAACAGATAAAAAGGAGATGCGTGATGCCAGCACTGATGCCAACCGAGATTACTGGTGAAGTGGTGTGGATCGGCGCTGTGCCGGATCGGGATGCCTCGCTACGCTCTGCCCCCATGGATGCAGCTGAACTGACCTATGCGGGTATTCCGGGTGAGGCGCATGGTGGATTGACCCGGCCTGCTTGTGTGCGTGTCCACAGCCAATATCCAGTGGGCACAGAGATTCGGAACGTTCGGCAATTATCGGTGATGTCTGCCGAAGAATTGGCCGAAGTCGCGGCGGATTGCGGTATGGATGCCTTTGACCCGGCCCATGTCGGGGCGTCACTGATTATCAGTGGGATCCCCGATTTTACCCATCTGCCGCCATCGTCCCGGCTGCAATTTCCCGATGGGTCATCGATTGTGATTGATATGGAAAACCGGCCCTGTCACCTGCCTGCAAAGGTCATCAATGCGGATATCTCGGGCGCCGGTGACAAATTCAAAGCCGCAGCCAAGGGCAAGCGCGGGGTTACCGCCTGGGTCGAACGCGAAGGGCGGATCAGTGTCGGGGATGCTGTGCGCCTGCATGTTCCGGACCAGCGCGCATGGCAGCCTTAGGTTTCCCATCCGAAACGGTTTTGCCGCGTTTCGACGATTCCGGCGGAGAAAATGTCGCAATCCAAGTGCATACCATGGGGTGCGGGGTCTAGGCTCGCCGGAGAAACATCAGCGGCCTTACAGCCGGGCACAGGGAAAACGTCATGGAATACAAATCTGATATCGAGATCGCGCGCGCAGCCAAAAAGCGCCCTATTCAGGAAATTGGCGCAAAACTGAACATCGATAGTGATGATTTGCTGCCCTATGGCCACGACAAGGCGAAGGTCAGCCAACGCCTGATCGATAGCGTGCAGGACCGTGCCGATGGCAAGTTGATTCTGGTGACGGCGATCAACCCGACCCCGGCGGGTGAAGGCAAGACCACAACAACCGTGGGCCTGGGTGACGGGCTGAACGCGATTGGCAAGAAGGCGGCGGTTTGTATCCGCGAGGCGTCGCTGGGCCCATGTTTCGGTATGAAAGGTGGTGCTGCCGGTGGGGGTTATGCCCAGGTCGTCCCGATGGAGGATATGAACCTGCATTTTACTGGTGATTTCCATGCCATCACATCGGCCCATAACCTGCTGTCGGCGATGATCGACAACCATGTGTATTGGGGCAACGCGCTGGAGATTGATATTCGTCGCATCGTGTGGCGCCGTGTCCTGGACATGAACGACCGCGCCCTGCGTCAGATCACAACCAGCCTTGGCGGCGTGGCCAATGGTTTCCCCCGCGAAGCTGGTTTTGACATCACGGTTGCCTCAGAAGTCATGGCGATCCTGTGTCTGGCCCGCAATCTGGAAGATCTGCAAAAGCGTCTGGGCGATATCATCGTGGCCTACCGTCGTGATCGCAGCCCGGTTTATTGCCGCGATATCAAGGCCGATGGCGCGATGACCGTTCTGCTGAAAGATGCGATGCAGCCGAACCTGGTACAGACGCTGGAAAACAACCCTGCCTTTGTGCATGGCGGCCCGTTTGCCAATATCGCGCATGGCTGTAACTCTGTCACCGCGACCACAACCGCGCTGAAACTTGCCGATTACGTGGTGACCGAGGCCGGGTTTGGTGCCGATCTGGGTGCTGAAAAGTTCCTGAACATCAAGTGCCGCAAGGCCGGTCTGGCCCCGTCTTGTGTGGTGGTGGTTGCCACGGTGCGCGCCATGAAGATGAATGGCGGCGTGGCCAAGGCGGACCTGGGTGCCGAGAATGTGGATGCGGTGAATGCCGGTTGCGCCAATCTGGGCCGTCACATCGAGAATGTGAAAAGCTTTGGTGTCCCGGTCGTGGTGGCGATTAACCATTTTGTCACCGATACAGATGCTGAAGTGGCTGCTGTGCAGGCCTATGTCGCCACCCAAGGTGCCGAGGCGATCCTGTGCAAGCACTGGGCAATGGGATCTGAGGGCACCAAGGAACTGGCGACCCGCGTGGCCGAGATTGCCGATAAGGATGAGGCGAATTTTGCCCCGATCTATCCGGACGACATGAGCCTGTTTGACAAGATCGACACGATTGCCAAGCGCATCTACCGCGCTGATGAGGTGATTGCCGATGCCAAGATCCGCGATCAGCTGAAACAGTGGGAAGAGCAGGGATATGGCAATCTGCCGGTCTGTATGGCCAAGACGCAATACAGCTTTACCACAGACCCAACCCGCCGTGGCGCACCAACGGGCCATTCGGTGCCCGTGCGTGAGGTGCGTTTGAGCGCCGGTGCCGGTTTCATCGTTGCGATCTGCGGTGAGATCATGACCATGCCCGGTTTGCCCCGTGTGCCATCGGCCGAGCAGATCATGCTCAATAGTGATGGCGAGATCGAAGGCTTGTTCTAAAGCGGTTGGGCGGGGCGACGCTCGTGCTGGATTACATCCGCACGTCGCCCCGCCCGCCCTCCCATAATTGGAAAGACGATAGATGACAGCGACAGTGATTGATGGCAAAGCCTTTGCTGCAAAGGTCCGCGCCCAGGTGGCCACCCATGTAGACCGGTTGAAAGCTGACCATGGCATCACGCCCGGTCTGGCGGTTGTGCTGGTGGGTGAAGATCCTGCCAGCCAGGTTTACGTGCGTTCCAAGGGTAAGATGACGGTTGAGGTTGGTATGGCCTCTTTCGAGCATAAGCTGGATGTTGATACGTCAGAGGCGGATTTGCTGGCCCTGATCGATCAGCTGAATAATGATCCGACCGTGCATGGTATTCTGGTGCAGTTGCCGCTGCCGGATCATCTGGACAGTGATCTGGTGATTAACAGTATTGATCCGGCCAAGGATGTGGATGGGTTTCATATCTCGAATGTTGGGCTGCTGGGCACGGGGCAGAAAAGCATGGTGCCCTGCACCCCGCTGGGTTGTCTGATGATGCTGCGGGATCATCATGGGTCGCTGTCGGGCATGAACGCTGTTGTTGTGGGCCGGTCCAATATTGTGGGCAAGCCGATGGCCCAATTGCTGCTGGGTGATAGCTGCACCGTTACGGTTGCGCATTCCCGGACCAAGGATTTGCCTGGCGTTGTGCGCCAGGCGGATATTGTTGTGGCCGCCGTAGGTCGCCCCCAGATGGTCCCCGGTGACTGGATCAAGCCCGGTGCAACGGTGATTGATGTGGGCATCAACCGGATCGACAAACCCGAAGGCGGCACCCGTCTGGTTGGTGACGCTGATTATGACAGCTGTGCCGCTGTGGCTGGCGCGATTACCCCAGTGCCGGGTGGTGTGGGGCCGATGACGATTGCCTGTTTGCTGGCCAACACCGTGACCGCCTGTTGCCGGGCCAACGGGTTGGATGAGCCCGAAGGCTTGACCGCCTAAAACGGCCGGAATGTGCCCGGACGTCGTGGCGTGGTGAGCGGGACCGGGATGGCCTTCGTCCCGGTCAGCACGGCGATGGCTTTTGCCTCGAAAAACCTGCGCAGATCGGGCGTGTTGCTTTGCAACCCGCCCGTATAGGTGCCGTAGGCTGGCAGGATCAGCCGGTGCCGGTCATAGATGAAAGCCGGTCTACTGCGCCCGGCCAGCTGGTGTTTGGGGTGGTAATGACCTGAAACTTCGGCCTTTTCAGACGTCGCGATGTGCCGGAAGGTCAATGTGCCGACCCTGATCGCGGCAAGATGCGTGCCGCCGAGGTCAACCGGGCCGGGGTCATGATTGCCTTCGATCCAGATCCATTGCCGCCCGGCCTGTAGCCGCCGCAACCAGATCTGCATGTCGTCAGAGAGGTTCATCGCCGCCGTCAGATCGTCAAAACTGTCGCCGAGGCAGATCAGCGTGGCAGGTTTGGTTGCGCTGATGTCGCTTTCGAGTTTTTCCAGTGTCGCTTGCACCTCATAGGGGGGGAGCATTGTGCCGTTGCGCCGCGCGATCCGGTCGGATTTGCCCAAATGAAGGTCTGAGACGCAAAGCGTGTCATGATCGGGCAGATACAGCGCGCCAGAAGGCAGGGCCTGACATCGCGTGTCGCATAGGGTGAATGCATGGCTGCCCATGGTCAGAGTTCCGTCAATCCGGCGGTGGCCATCATGCCTGCGGCGACGTCCTCCATCAACCGATCCTGTGCTGCCCCTTTGATCGGGATGCGTCCGACCTCCAGAAACAGCGGTGCGGCCAGCGGTGTGACATGATCGGGCTTGACGTGATCGACCCGGCCTGCAGTGCGGGCGAGCATTTCTTCGATCCGGCCGAAATCCACCAGCCCGCGCATCGCCTCTTCCCGTGTGATTTGCAGCATCAGGTGGTCGGGATCGTATTTGGACAGTGTGTCATAGAGGATATCGCTGGAAAATGTGGCCTGTCGCCCGGATTTGCGGGCCTGCAGTAGGTTGCGTTCGATCAACCCTGCGATGGTGGCGGAGCCCCGAAAGGTTTTTTTCATCACCGCATTGCCCCCCAGCCAGTTTTCAAATCCGTCGCGCAGATCAGGCGCGCGGAACAGCGGGGTTGGGTCGGGCACCGGGTCTAAACCCCAGATCAGCGTGGCGTAATCTGTGGCCACAAATCCCATCGGATGCAGGTGCAATTCCTCCATCCGTTGGGTCAGCAGCATCCCCAAGGTCTGCATCGCGTTGCGCCCCGCAAACCCATAGATGCAGGTATATTCGCGCGCGTCATAGGCAAAGCTTTCGACCAGAATGCGGTCGGCTTCGGGCAGTTTTGATACGTCGCGTTGCAAGCCCAGCCATTCTGCGGTGTGCCCCGGCAGTTGTGGCCAATCAGGCTGTTGGAACATGCGCAGGATACGCTGTGACAGCTGGGTGGAGTTGGCGAATTTGGTGCCCATGAAGGTGGCGATCTTGGGGGTTTTGTCGGCGTGGCGCGACACCTCGACCGTCATTTCGCGCAGCCCTTCATAGCGCACGATCTGCCCACCGATCAGGAATGTATCACCGGGGGTGAGTGTTGCGGCGAAGGCTTCCTCCACCTCGCCCAAGGGTTTGAAATTGCCCCGCATGCGGACCTTGAGCGTGTCGGTATCCTGGATCGTGCCGATATTCATCCGGATCCGCTGTGCTGCGCGCGGGTCGCGCAACTGCCATGTGCCATCAGGATTTTGCAGCAGCCGTTTCCATTTGTCATAGGCGCGTAGCGCGTAGCCGCCTGTGGCGCAGAAATCGAGGCAATCATCAAATTCCACCCGGGTCAGGGTGGTATAGGCGCCGACGGTGGTGACCTCGTCAAAGAGATTATCAGCGTCGAATGGGCCCGCCGCCGCCCGGATCAGGATATGTTGGCACAGCACATCGCGTGGTCCGGGGCCTTTGGGATCACCGTCAAGGTCGTGATCTTTTACCGCCTCTAACGCGGCGACGCATTCGACGACCTCAAACCGGTTGGCGGGGACCAGAAGTGCCTTGGACGGCGCGTTATAGCGGTGATTGGCCCGCCCGATCCGCTGGACCAGTCGCTTGACGTTTTTGGGTGCGCCGATCTGGATCACCAGATCAACATCGCCCCAGTCAATTCCAAGATCGAGCGATCCGGTGCAGACGATGGCACGCAGATCACCGGCAACCATCGCGGCCTCGACCCGTTCACGTTGTTCCCGGGCCAAGCTGCCGTGGTGGATGCCGATGGGTAAGTCATCGGTATTGGCGAGCCAAAGATTGTGAAAGAAAATCTCGGCCTGGGCGCGGGTGTTGTGAAAGATCAGCGTGGTTTTATGTTGTCTGACCTGTTCCAAAACCTCGGCGATCGCATATTTGGCACCGCCGCCGGACCAAGGCGGTTTTTGCTGGGTGACCAGCATGCGGATATCGGGGTCTGGCCCGGGATCGGCCAACAGGATCGGGCAGGGGTCGGGGTTGCGTGCGAGTTCGCGTGCGATGGCTTGCGGATCCTCGACCGTCGCCGACAGGCCCACCCGCCGCAATCCGGGGGCCATGGATTGCAACCGGCTAACGGCGAGCATCAGTTGATCGCCGCGTTTGCTTTCGCTGAGCGCGTGGATTTCGTCGATGATTACCCGTTGCAGACCGGCAAACATGCGCGGTGCGTCTTCGTAGCTGGTCAGCAGGGCCAGCGATTCCGGTGTGGTCAGCAGGATATGCGGCGGGTCGGCCCGTTGCCTGCGTTTTTGGGTGTAAGATGTATCGCCAGTCCGATCCTCAATCCGGATCGGCAGGTCTATTTGAACAACGGGGGTCCGCAGGTTGCGTTTGATATCTGCCGCCAGCGCCTTGAGCGGTGAGACATAGAGCGTGTGCAGCCCATTATGTTGGCCATCCGCCAATTCCGCGAGCGTTGGCAGGAAACCGGCCAGCGTTTTGCCGCCCCCGGTGGGTGCGATCAACAACAGGGCAGGCGCATCTGCCCGGTCCAGCATATCCCGCTGATGCGGGTGAATGTGCCAGCCGCGGCTGTCGAACCATTGGGTGAAACTGGAGGGCAGGGCCGTCATGCGGCTAATTTGACCTTGCGGGGGGATGGGTCAAGACCCATCTTACGGGCGGGTCCGTTGCGTGAGTGAACGTAGGTGGTCTTGGATCGCCCGCGGGAGTGTGAGCCTGTCATTAGGGGCGAGGTCAAGGGCCGCCGCCACATCCTTGACCAGAATGCCGATTGTGTTGTCAGGGGCGTAAGCATCACGCGCAAATTCGATGTCTTCGAACCCTGACGCGAGCCAGTTTTGCCCTGATGCGCTGTCGATCAGGTTCAGCAGCCCAGTTTCATCCACCCCGGCCGCATCGGCCCAGTCCAGCACCAGCCGTGTCATGGCGGTGTTGCTTGCCGCAAGCAGGTTGTTGAGAACTTTTGCGGTCATCCCCGCCCCATAGGTGCCCATATGTTGGATTGTATCCCCCATGGCCTGCAAGAGCGATATGACAGTGGCGGTTTCTCCGCCGGTCATGAAGGTGAGTGTGCCTGCCTCGGCCTTCACTTGCGCGCCAGACATGGGGGCGTCGATCAGGGTGATATGTGCTGGGATGCGCTGCCGGAGTGCTTTGACATAGATGGGCGAAAGCGTTGAGCTGATGATGATCGTGTCGAGTGATCTGGCCTGCGCGACGACTTTTTGCGTGTCGAACAGAAGCGCGTCGGTGTCATGGCTGTCGCGGACGACGCTGATGAGGATGTTGAGCCCCTCACAGAACGTGGCGATATTCGTACCGATACCGGGCAGGGGGCGGATATCAAAACCGCGCGCATCAAATCCAGCCGATTGGAGGTTGGCCAGCATGCCTGCGCCCATGCGCCCGCAGCCTGCAACACCGATTTTCTGATCCATTGACGTACCCCCATCACCGTTTTCACAGCGTAGAGGCAGGCCCGCGCATTGGGAATGTTTACCGCACGATATCTTCTTCTTTGACGAACATGTTCGCCCAGGCCCGGTCAATCAGTTCCGGCGTCATCTGGTAGGGGATGCCTTCGAATTCGCAGATCGAAATCATCTGATCGATCAGGAAGATCGGCTGATAGTTCGCGTAGATATTGTCAATCTCAGGGTAGCGGACGTTCAGCAGGTGAACCAGCGTATCCTCGTCCAGCGGCATTTTGCGTTTGCGCGCGACCATGGCAAAGATTTTCAGGAAATCTTCCTGCTCTGGCCCGTCGATCTTGATCTTGTAGAAGATACGGCGCAAGGCGGCTTTGTCGAAGATTGCGTTGGGGTGGAAGTTGGTCGAGAAGATGACCAGCGTGTCAAACGGCACTTCGAATTTCTCACCCGATTGCAGGGCAAGGATATCCTTGTTTTCTTCCAGGGGAACGATCCAGCGGTTCACAAGGGTCTGTGGCGGTTCGGCCTGACGACCAAGGTCGTCCACGATAAAGATCCCGCCGGTTGATTTCAGCTGCAAAGGTGCCTGATAGGTCCGTGCCGTGGGGTTGTAAACCAGATCGAGCATGGAGAGTGACAATTCACCACCGGTGATGACGGTCGGTCGTTCGCAGCGCACATAACGTGTATCAAAACGTCCTGAGGTGCGCCGCAGGCTGTTGGGATCGTCAACGTCATCTTCTGCCGCGCTATGCACGATTGGGTCATAGACGGTGATCACCTGACCGGAATATTCAATGGCGCGCGGCACGTAAATCTTATCACCCAGCGCGTCCCTGATCCCGTTGGAGATTGAGGATTTCCCGTTGCCTGGCGGGCCATACATCAGAATCGACCGGCCCGCACTGACGGCGGGGCCAAGGTTGGACAACAGATCCTCGGGCAGGATCAGGTGACCCATGGCGGTGGCCAGTTGATCGCGGGTGATCTGGATATTGCGGATGGACTGCCGCGCAATCTGTTCACGGTAGATGTCCAGCGGAACCGGCATCGCGCCATAATATTCGGACTGCGCCAGCGCATCGAGCGCGCGTGCGCGCCCGGCATCGGTCAGCTGATAGCCCATTTCATTGCCGTTATTGGCGTTCAACGTGCCTGTCGCCTCGACCAGCAACTGGCCACGGGCCATATCAACCAGTTCCTGGGTCACCGGGATTGGCAGGCAAATCGCCTTGCTGAGCATTGAGACAAGATCGAGGTTCATGCGGAACATGGTCTTGATCAGGATATCCCGCATCATTGACAGAGGCAGTTGCATACCTTCGACACTGCGCGGCGCGGGCGGTGCTAACACATTTGAATTTTGCACGTTCATGACAATCCGGCCCCTTTTGACAACGCAGTGTCTGCGCCCCGCGCAGCAACCTTCGTAGAATTACAGCCTATTATGGCGAAATCGTGAACAAACAGGTGCCTGTAAGAGGCATTCACCATTTCATTAACGATAAATCGCCACCAACAGAAGATAGAAAAGCAAGGTCATACTGAGCGGAAACCCCATCGGAAACCGTTTGCCCGCCTCCCAACTGGCCCAATGCGGAACCTGTTTGCGCAGCGGGCTGCGCTTGGCCAGCCGATGCGTTGCAAAGCCACCCAAGAGTGATGCGGCAAGCAGGATGATAATCAGCCGCAGGTCTGCCAAGGCCACCATGGGGGATGCCGCCGCGATGAATTTTGCGTCCCCCGCCCCCATCACGCCGGCCGCATTCAGCAGGATACCGACCAGCAACATGACTGCCAGATGGGTCCAGTGCCAAAGATAGGTTTCAAACGGCAAGGCAAACGGGCCGAGCACCGCATATGCGATGATCAACGCCAAAACTGCCTTATTGGTGATTTTCATCCGGCTCAGATCCGTCCATGAGACGTAGAGCGCGATGGGGATAACGGCGGGCAAGAACCACCAGGCCGCCTGTGCCGTCATCCCCATTGGTCAGTTGGACACGTTGTTTTCAAGCGCGGCAAGGGCGCGCACCGCCTCTTCGAAATAGCGCGGATGTGTCTCGATCGCCTCGCTGAGCATGGCTTTGCCAATGGTGACGTCGTTTTGTTTGATCGCCGTCAGTGCCATGGTGTGCAGCAATTGTGCCCGTTCGACTTGGGTCATTTGCACGACGGGCAGGGTGTAATCGCGCTGTGCCCCGCGTGCCAACACCAGATTGTTTTTGGCTGTGAACATGGTCCGGTCATGCCGCAGAGCATCACCGAACAGACGTTCTGCACCGCTATATTCACCACGTGTCAGCTTGGAATAGCCCCAGTTATTGTAGACCGAGGCCGGGCGTGTTGTCAGGCCAGCCGCAGTTTCATAAAAGCTGTCGGCCTTGCCCCATTGTTGTTTGCTGTCGGCGACCATTGCTTCGAGCCTGTAACGCTTGAATGTCTCAAAGGTTGGCGGCACGGTGTTGAGCGTTGTTGCGGCCTCGTCCCACTTATTGGCCCGGATATAGGCATCCGCCAGATCAACCCGGTCAACGCTTTCAGATTCTTCGTGTGACACGACCTGTTCCCAGGCGCCGATTGCATCAACCGGGCGGCGGGCCCGGATCAATGATTTTGCCAGGCCTCGTTGCAGATCGATCCTGCCGGGGTCATTGGCATTTGCCTTGGCAAAATAACTGACCGCCTCGTCGGGGTCGCCGACTGTCAGAAAGACATCGTTGAGATTGGTTTCATCGACGACGTTAAGATCTTCCAACGCGCGTTCGACTTCTGCTTCGCCTGACCGGTCGCATGCCGCGAGTCCTGCGACAGCGCATAGCGCGATAATAATTGAATGGCGCATGTTCCTGCGTCCTTTTGCTGCTCTACCCTATAGTGCCGTCAGAAGTTCAAAGTCGCCTCTGCCCCGACGGATCAGATTATAATTCTGATTGTCCTGTAGCACATTATCATCTGGATTTGCCAAATTTGCGAGCGCTAAGCGCAAATTGTCGCGAATTTCGTCCGAATTTCCGTTATCTGCGGCGAATGCGCGTCGGAAAACCTCGCTCGCCTCGGCCACTTTGCCCCTTTCCATCAGGATCACGCCCAGATTGTTCCAGGCGGGTGGAAAACCTGGGTCTTCTTTGGTGGCGCGTCTGAGCAGGCTTTCGGCCTGCCCAAGCCGGCCAAGTGCCAAATTCGCAGAGCCGAGCGCTGAAAGTGTGTCGACGTTCAGCCCCTGTTGCCCGGCCGCCCTGGTATAGGCCTTGAGCGCCAGTTCGAATTCATTTGAGGCCATCAACCGGTGACCCACGATCAGCCCATCGACATCTGACCGACCGGCAACACCCGGAGCAAAAAGACCATCAGACTCGCCAAGGCCGCCCGATGTACAGGCGGCCAACATAATCAGGGCCAGAGTATTAAAGACCCGCTTCATATGCCTTCTTTCGTTGATGATCAGCCTAGGTTTTCCATGATCGCATAGATCGAGGGTCCGATCAGAATGGCCATCAACGGCGGCACCGTCAACATCATCGTCGCCAGCGTCATCTTTGTGGGCAACTTGTTGGCGGCCTCTTCGGCGCGCATCACACGTTTATCCCGCATTTCAGAGGCATAGACACGCAGCGCATCCGCGATTGATGTACCGAATTGTTGCGACTGTACCAGCACGGTGACAAAGCTTGAGATGTCCGGCGTGCCGGACCGTTCGGCCATGTCTTTCAGCACCGATGTTTTGTCTTTACCAGCTTTCATTTCCTGGCTGACGGTTTCGTATTCCTCCGCCAATTCAGGGAAACCCGCCTGCAATTCGCGCGCCACGCGGATAATTGACTGATCCAGCGATTGGCCCGCCTCGACACAGACCAGCATCATATCCAGACTGTCAGGAAAGCCGTTCTGGATCGCCTCTCTTCGCATTTGCTGGCGCCGGGTAACCCAGTAGCGCGGCAATAGATACATTGCGATGGCCGGTCCAAGGATCATCAATGCCAGATTTTGCGTGGTTACCGTCGATTGTGAACTGGCGAAGATCGCATAGATCACACCCGCAAGAAGCCCACAGATCGAAAAGGCCAGCTGTATGAAATGATAGATGCGCACGGCGTTTTTGCTGCGATACCCGGCTTGCAGCAGCTTGAGTTTGACAGCTGAATATTCTTCCGCGTCTTGCGGTTCCAGGAAGTTTGAATACTTCTCAAGCTTGTCTTTGTCGTTGCCTGTCCGCAGTTTTTCGCCCTTGGCGGTTTTCTGGTCCTGCCGTGCGTTTGTCTTTAGCCGGTCAAGTGGATCGACCTCTTTCTTGAGCAGAACAGGCAATGTGATCAGGATCAGGAAAACACCCAACAATCCCACCAGCATGAGCGCCCCATACGGCCCGAGATGTTCGTTAATCAGATTCTGTAAAGCTTCCATAGATCAGACCTCAGACTTTGATATTCACAAGTGCGCGCATCACGATCAGGTTCAGCACAAGAAATCCGGCCACAACCAGACAGGCGGGGATGAAATAGGGGCTTTCCATCACATCATCAAAATAGTCGGGCTTGACCACATTGATCATGAACAAGGCCACGATCGGAAAGAATGATAGCAGATTACCGGACCATTTCGCCTCGGCCGTGATCGCATCCACGCGGCGGAACAGACGGAAGCGGGCCCGGATCACCTTGGCCAGACCGTCAAGGATCTCAGCCAGATTACCACCGGATGTTTGCTGGATTGTCACCGCCACGGCGAGAAAGCGCAGATCCTGCACATCCAGCCGTTCAGCCATGGCCTTGAGCGTTTCGCCCATATCGCGCCCATACGCGGCCTCATCGGAAATCATGCCCATTTCGGTGCCCAGCGGATCAGGAACTTCGCGGGCGACAATGGACACCGCCGAGGAAAAAGGATGGCCAACCCGCAAGGACCGCACCATCAGTTCCACAGCTTCGGGCAGTTGTTCGGCAATCATATTCATACGTTTTTTGGCCCGGCCATTGACCCAAGTGTAGACGCCGCCAACACCCATTGCGACCGCGATCAACACCCGCACAGCTAGACCAACTTGGGTCATGACCGTGAGCAACCCAAAGGCCGCAATGCTGACCACGACCATCACGAGGATCAGTTGTATCGGGGTGAAGGCGATGTTTGCTTTTTGCGCCTTTTGTGCAAGCACCGAATAGATCGGGATACTTTGCGACTTCATATGCTGCGTCATTTCCTTGCGCAGCTGGTCGAGAACCTGTTCGCGGTTCCCACCCTTATCAAGCATCTCAAGCCGGCGGTTGACCTTGCCGTCCATGCTGATTGATTTGCCAAAGATGACAAGATAGACGCCTTGGACTAAGGCCAGGACGGCAATAAAGATGATGATATAGATGACCGGTTCGGCAGAAATCATTGCAGTTACTCCGCTACCATCGGTTCAAAGATTGCAGGTGGCAGATCGTAACCCCAAAGCTTGAACCGCTCTGAGAAGTTGCTGCGCACGCCTGTGGCCGTGAAATGGCCGATGATCTTGTTGTCTGGTGTAAGCCCCACCCGTTGATAGCGGAAAATTTCTTGCATGGAAATAACGTCACCTTCCATGCCCGTGATTTCGGTGATGGATGTCATCCGGCGCGAGCCATCCTGCAAGCGCGAGGCCTGCACGACAAGGTTCACAGCGGATGAGATCTGGCTGCGCATCGCCTTGATCGGCATCTCGATCCCGGCCATGGCGATCATGTTTTCCAAGCGACTGACCGCGTCGCGCGACGAGTTGGCGTGGATCGTGGTCATTGACCCGTCATGGCCGGTGTTCATCGCCTGCAGCATGTCGATCACTTCCTCGCCACGCGTTTCCCCCACGATGATCCTGTCGGGGCGCATCCGCAGGGCGTTTTTCAGACAGTCGCGCTGGGACACCCCACCTTTGCCTTCCACGTTGGGTGGGCGGCTTTCCATCCGACCAACATGGGTCTGTTGCAATTGAAGTTCCGCTGTATCCTCAATCGTCAGAATGCGTTCGGCATCGTCGATGAAACCGGATAGGGCGTTCAGCGTGGTCGTTTTACCAGAACCTGTACCGCCGGACACGATGACATTCAGGCGGGTTGCAACGGCGGCTTGGAGGTAGGCGGCCATTTCTTCGGTAAAGGCGCCGAATTTGACCAGTTCTTCAATGCCAAGCTTGTCCTTTTTGAACTTACGAATGGACACCAGCGAGCCATCGACCGCGATGGGCGGGACCATGGCGTTGAAACGTGACCCATCGGCCAGACGGGCGTCAACGGCAGGGTTACTTTCATCGACGCGCCGTCCCACGGCGGAAACGATCTTGTCGATGATCCGCAGCAGGTGCTTCTCATCCTTGAAGGTGATATCGGTCAACTCCAGCTTACCGGAGCGTTCTACAAAAATCTGTTGCGGGCCGTTCACTAGGATATCGTTGACGGTGTCGTCTTTCAGCAGGGTTTCTAGTGGGCCAAGGCCGGTCACCTCGAAAAACAGATCCTGGCTCAGGGTCTGCCGTTCCTCGCGGTTCAGAACGATCCCCATATCCTCTAAGGATTCGGTGGCGATGGCGTTAATTTCTGTACGCAATTCCTGTTCGGTCGCCGTTTCAAGGGCAGCCAGGTTCAGGTTGTCCAGCAGCGCCTTGTGCAGCTCAAGTTTGATTTCCTGCAGTCGTTCCTTGCGCCGCTTTTCCTTGTCCGCCGGGCCCACATCACCAGGGCGCCTTGCAGGCATGTTCTTCATCAGGGACTGACGGGTTTCTTCGGCAGGGGCCGCGGCCACGGGTGCCACATTCACCTTGGGGGTGTTGGCTGGTGCGGGTTTTGCGGCACCATCCTTTGGTGTGTTCGGCTTTTTATACTTTGAAAACATAGAGTTGACTCCTAAGCTCTGGCTTCGGTCGCTTCAGCCTGGTTGACGTCGTCAACTGATTTGGCAAGTTTCACAATTTCTTTTCTGAGCGGGTTCTTCCCGATGGTTTCTGCCATCGGCGCGCCATGATCGGCGCTTTGCGCAACCGGTTTGCCGCCATCGGGCAGCAGCACCTCGATTGAAATCCCCAGACTTTCGGACAGTCGTTTTACCCTGCTTTTGCCGTTCAGGTCGGTGAAGCCCGGAGCCCTGTTCAGTACAAAACGCAGCTTTTCAAACGGTAGATCCTCGGATTGCAGCGCCCGCTTGAGGCGCAGCGTGTTCTGGGCGGAGCGCATATCAAGTTCGATCAGCGCGAAATAGACATGCGCCATCTCAAGCACGGTTTGTGACCATTCCACCATCGTCGATGGCATATCAATGATCACATAGTCGAAATTGACGCGCGCCATTTCGACCACCCGTTCGATATCTTCGGGGGTAATCATGTCCAGCGGGATCATGTCAGTAGGCGAGGTCAGGACATGGAGTTTTTCGCCATAGGTCAGCAGCGCCTGCATGAACGCCTCGCTATCCATCGATTCTGTATCGGTCAGCATTTCAAGCACAGCTTCGCGGCGTGGCAGATCAAGATATGTGGAGGCCGTGCCAAACTGGAAATCCAGGTCGATCAGGCAGACTTTGGTATCGCTGTTCTTGTCCAGCGTGGCGAGTTCCCAAGCCAGGTTGACGGCCAGCATTGTCGCGCCGACGCCACCGGCGAGGCCATGCACGGGGATAACGACGCCGGACCGGTCACCGACAGCCTTGAATTTTCCTTCACCTTCTGTTGGCGCGACGGGATCCTCAGCGGTCAGAACACGTTCAATCGCGCGGGCCAGTTCGTTTTCGGGCAAGGGATAGGGGACGAACTCATCGCCACCTTCGCGCAGCAACTGGTGCAGGGCGGATGGGCTGACATCTTCGGCAATCAGAATGACCTTGATCTTGGCTTCTTTCGCCGCGGCTATCACGGCGGAAACCGTCGTCAGGTTGTCTTCATCATCGGCATCCATCGCGATGGTGACAAATTGCAGCGATTGCGCCTCTGGCTGGCTTAGGAAAGAGGCCGCGTCTTCAAAGCTGAGGTCGCCCCAGGAATCACCCAGCGCGGATTCCATATCCTCGATCAGCAGGTCAAAAATCTGGACATCGCGGCTGATGGTGCAAGCGACGATCGACGGGGAGTCATGTTGAACGACCGGGCTCGTGCTCATTGTATTCTTGTCCTCATCATTTCAATGCGAAAAGCCTAGATGATTTGGTTGCAGGCAACCAGATGTCCAGGCGTTCACGCATGCCATCGTCGATGGCTTTGGATCCATGATGACGTGTATTGGTTACAATCTTGTCGAGATTTGGACCAAAAGATCGTAATTGTGCGAAATATTGCGACGATCTTGAAAAAAAGTGGGGAGTGTTCACGCCGGGCACTTGCCCGGCGTGAACAAATTGTCAGGAGTTAACCACCGCCAGTGGCGATCCGCGTGGTTGTACGAGCCGTCTGCGGAACAGCAGCTGCGACGTATTCGCGGAAGATCACTTGCGCGTATTTGCCGTTCAGAACCAATGGGTCCGACTGCACAAAACCCGACACTTCGGTCACGGTCCGGCGGTTACGCCGTTCGCGGTTTTGCGTCTGGACCACTGGCCGTGTCTCACCAAAGGATGCGACGGCTTCCAGTCTGCTGCGGCTAATGCCCTGCGATGACAGGAAGGCAACGACAGCCTGTGCCCGGCGCAGACCAAGGCGACGGTTATAGGCGTTGCTACCCACAAGGTCGGTATGGCCATAGACCCGGAAGCGGACTTCTGGGAACTGACGGATCCAGTCTGCCTGACGCATCAGTGTCGCACGCGCATCGGCGTCCAACGTGGCCTGATTGAAGGCGAAGTTCACCGTCGAATTGACCTCTGATGCAAAGCGGCGGGCAAGATTGATAGCATAATCTTGCTGCGACCCCTGCATTGCCATCATGTTGTTCATGGTGGCGTTGCCAAAGGAACCAGAGTCCACGCGTGATCCCGCCTCAACCTCAAGAACGTCGAAGGATGGATCGTCGGCCGAGCACGCGGCAAGGAGTGCGGCGGCCATTGCTGTTGTCATAAGTTTTTTCATTGACCCGTACTCCAATCATTCATCCAGGACATAGCCGTAGGACCCGCTAAAGTCCTGGCGTGCGACTTCGCCCGCGCCACCGCTTGTCGGTCCGTTCGAGGCAGCAACGCGGCCAAACAGGAACAGGTCCCGCTCGGAAGGTGGCCGTACCCGATCAGTTGGCAAGGCAAGTGCCGCGCCGCGTGTTGGGGTGACAAGATGCGGCGTCACGATGACAACCAGCTCAGTTTGGCTGCGCTGATAGTCCGCACTGCGGAACAGTGCGCCAAGTACCGGCACATCGCCGATCCACGGCACCTGACCGCTGAGGTCAACGAAGTTGTCCTGCAGCAACCCGGCAATCGCGATGCTTTCACCGTCACGCATTTCGACCGTTGTGGTCGTTTCGCGGCGTGTAAAGGCGGCGATTGTCAGGCCGTTTGCGGTAAAGCTGTTGGCCGGGTCGATGGCTGACACAGCGGCAAGCATCTCCAGATTGATGATGTCCTCATCAACAACGGTTGGCACAAACTCCAGTTCGACACCGAAGGGTTTGAATTCAACAGTGATCGTACCTTCTTCGTTGGACACAGGAATTGGATATTCCCCACCCGCAAGGAAGGTCGCGTTCTGCCCACTCAGTGCTGTCAGGTTCGGTTCTGCGAGCGTCCGCACAACCCCACGCGATTCCAGCGCTTCGAGCAAAATGCCCACTTCCAGCCCGCCGGCGTCAAAGCCGAACAGGAAGGCACCGTTGTTGTCGTTGGATGCTGGAATATTGCCATTCAGACTGTTCGCGGCAGCACCAGCGTTGTTTGTGTTGTTGGTCCCGATGTTCAGTCCCAGGTCATCACCCAATGCTGTGCCACGAATGCCAATTGATGATGACAATGCCTTGCTGACGGAACGCTGCATCTCTGCAAAACGCACTTTCAGCATGACCTGTTGGGTCCCACCAACATTCATCAGGTTCGATACCCGCTCTGGCGCGTACCGTTCGGCCAGTGACAATGCCCGGTCAAGTTTTGCGACCGAACTAACTACACCGGATAGAACGATGCCGTCATTGGCTGTGCGAACCTCGATTTTCTCATTTGGCAAAATCTGCGTCAGACGCTCTTTGAATTCTGCCATGTCTGGGGTGACATGCACCTCGACATTGGTGATCAACCGCCCGTCAGTGCCCAGAAGGGTCAATGTGGTGCGGCCCGGTTCCTTGCCCAGCACGTAGATTGTCCGTTCTGACAAAGACGAAATGTCAGCGATGCCGGGGTTTGCGATTGATAGTTCTGTAAATGGTACATCACTCTCTACAACAACGGCCCGGTTCATCGGGACGTTAAGTGCACTGGACGCCGCGCCGCGCAAGACGCGCAACGTTTCGGCCGGTGCCATAGTCGGTGCTGCCGCGGAAAGCGACAACGCCAAGCCGGCTACTGCGGCTTTGATAAATCTGTCATACTTCATAAGTGACCTGCCTCTCCGATCACGCCTCGTTATTCGGGTCTTAATTGCCCATGATGTCGTGGACCATGGGACAGTTGCGCATTTATTGCAATAATCAACACGTTGGCAGGCAAACCGAATGTGGATAACGCGCAACACTTCAATCGAAAGATGTAATACGCGCCGCGATCTCGCATCATATTTGGGAGGGCTTTTCGTGACGTCCTACCCGGATGTTGGGCCACAATGCAGCCCAACCGCTACGGGTCGTGAGCGTTGCAAAAACTGATCGTGTCTGAGCTTTTGCAGCGCGTTCAGAAAAAGATAGGAAGAGGTGATACGACAACAGCGCATGACGCGCTATTGCTGCACCTCGGGGCAGGGCACGGTCCGGGTGATCGTTTCGACACCACGACGTTCTGTTCGGGTGCAGACTTTCGGTGCTGCGACCGGCTCTGGTGCTTCGACGACAACAGGTGCTTCGATCCCCAAGACGTCATTGATGTTTGTCTGAATGTCACTGACGATTGTGTCGTCGCCGGTTCCAACCGGGGTCAGCGACAAGTTCCCGGCGTTTTGCGCCGCGGCCAGTGCGGCGAATTCTTCCGGTGTCACCTGCAGCACAACACCGGCACCGCGACGGCCAGTGGCTTCTTGATCGACCGAAATGATTTCAACACCTGTCATGATGATACTTGTGGTCTCCCCTTGGCCAAGCCGGCCGCTCCAATAGATGTCAACACGGTCGGTGGGGCGCAATTCCTCTGCGAAAGCTTGGGTAAGGTTGGCTGGCAACGGGTACGCTCGCATGCCAGGTTCAAGCAGGGCTGTGATACCGCGGGGGGCGCCAGGTTCCGTTACCTTGTTGCTGGTAATTGGTTCGTTGATGTCCATGGGCAAGGTGACAACGCGGGGCACCTCAAGACCATCTGGGAAAATCTCTTCCTCGGTTTGAAAAACACCCTCGGGCAAATAGTCTTTTGCATATTTAATCAGTTGCACGTCTTCAGGGGTTAGCAAGTCGCCATAAGTGAGCGCCCTTGTCGGAGAATAAACATCGACGGTTTCGACTATTTGTGCGGCGCGGGCACGTTCTTGGGCAATGCGCCGCTCTTGCGAGTCAAAATATCCTTTGACGGTATAGACGGCAAAACCAGCCAAGCCCATTCCGATCAAAAGAACTAAGCCAAATACTGCGCGCATTTTTCAACCTTCGTTTTTTGCTTCGTAACGTCGTTCGGGGACTGCGCGAACCTGACTGCAACAGGGTTTCCTGCGCGCCCAGTCATCCGAGCAAATTTCCGTAACACGGACTTAACGCCGATGAAACAAAAAACTGGTTAACGTCGCTCGCTCAAACCCTCTGAGCTTCATATTTTTTAGTTGGTCTACCAAGTCTGGTCAAAGAATCAGACAACGACAAGCTGTTCAATATACTGAGTTGCGGCAATCGGCACTTGTCAAAGTTTTACCAGTTTGTCCCAAGAGGACGATCTGCCAAAGAACGTCCTTGGCTTTCGGCAGCTGCGCCGGTCGATTCGACGACAGTGCTACCAACCAGAATTCCAAGCCCGACAATCGCAGCGGTCAGCACCACGAAATCGACGGTTACTGCGCCATCTTGATCACAGAGAAAGTTTCTAATAAGCGCGCGCATGGTACATTCCTTGGGTCGTTTCAGTTACGGGTCGGTAGCGTTCCGAATGATACTAGCTACTCACCCTTAACGAGTTGCTAATTTGCCATTCAACAGTTTGTTTCCAAAAGAAAATTTCTGTTAGGGCAAAAAAAACTGCGCCACTTGCGAGGCGCAGTCCTGATCCTCAAGCCATATTGGCTAAACCTCAACTTAGAGGTCTGGGATTGTGATGGTTGTCATAGTGTCCCGGATGTCGCCAGCCAGATCGCTTGCACCAGTTGTCAGTGCTGAGCCGACGATGATGCCCAGAATAACGATGGCAGCTGTCAGAACAACGAAGTCAACAGTTACGGCGCCGTCTTCGTCGTTGCGGAAGTTCTTGATAAAGTTAAGCATTGTGGTCCCTCCTCAGGGTATCGCTAGAGTTCATGTTTACCTCGCCAGGTCTCGCTCACCGCCTCATGTCTGGCTCGCTCCCCGTCTTGGATGAACATATATAGCCAGTGGAATGGGGCGGGAGTTTGGCACCTTTGGAGTTTTTTTTGACGGCCTGCATATTTTGCACAGAAAACCTGTAACCAACTGAAATGTATAGGAATCTTTTTTACACACAAATTTAGCGATTAACCAAAGCGTTGCGAAAAAGTCCGTAATAGGCTCAAAAAATCGTAATTGTTCGTCTGTTTATGGCTTTTGGGCGGATTTGTGCCATGAATGATTCAAGAATAAAAACAGGCAGTATACGAAATGAGTCGTCAAATCATCGCATTGGCGTTGTTTAGCGCTGTATTGGGGAGCGGATCGGCGCTGGCCGAGGTCGAACGACTGCAACCAGACTTTACATTCAAGCGTGTCGGCGTGCCCTCGGGCAGCGCTGGTGGCAGAATAAATGTGCAGATCGATCCAACAGCGCCGCGCATTGAACCTGTCTATGCAGACCCACCCCCGGAAGAGCCGACACCTGTCGCTGGCGGTGTCGCTGTGCCGCGCGCCTCAGGGGCTGAGTGGTTCTGGGCCAATATTTCGCCTGAACTGGCGGGCGCAAACCCTGGGCGGGTCGCTGCAGCCCTGCAACAGATCAGCAATCCACCCACGGGCAAGGGCGTATATACCCCCCGTCTGCAAAGCCTGCAGGATATCGCCAGCGAACATGGGCTGGATATCTTGCGTGAAACGGTTGGCACCAATGTCTCGCCCGCTTTGGTCCTGGCGGTGATCTCGGTGGAAAGTGCGGGCCGTGTGAATGCCACCAGCAGCGCCGGTGCGCAGGGTCTGATGCAACTGATGCCGGATACCGCAACACGTTTTGGTGTCAGCGACAGCATGGATGCTAGTCAGAATATCAAAGGCGGGGTCGCTTATCTGGTGTGGCTTTTGAATCATTTCGACAATGATCCATTGATGGCACTGGCTGGCTACAATTCAGGTGAAGGTAACGTGCGCAAACATAACGGCGTGCCGCCTTTCGCGGAAACCCGGGCCTATGTGCCCAAGGTGCTTGCCGCGTGGCAAGTGGCCAGCGGCCTTTGCAAGACAAGACCGCAGCTGATCAGCGATGCCTGCGTCTTTAACGTCAACGGGATCTGACATCACCCATCAGACAGAAAACAGATCATCCCACTCGGGGTGACGGCGACGCTGCGCGTTCACGAAAGGGCAAAGAGGCATGATCTTGAACCCCTCATCGCGTGCAGCCACCAGAAGCTGTTCCAGCAAGATCAGCCCGATGCCCTGACCATTATAGCCCTCGGCGATCTGGGTATGATCAGCAATGACCAGTTTGGGCGAGGCGACAGAATAGCCAAGCTCACTGACACCGCTGTCATGTTCAATGAAGTAGCGGCCCTTGCTGCCCGCGACTTCTTTTTTGATCACATGCTCAGACAAGTGTGGCCTGCGTTGCATCACGCAACTCTTGTTCGGTGACGCCTTCTGCAGTCTCAACGATCTTCAAACCGCCCTCGACAACATCAAGCACACCAAGATTGGTGATGATCCGGTCCACAACACCTTTCCCCGTCAAGGGCAGGGTGCATTCCTTCAACAGTTTGCTGTCGCCATGTTTGTTAGTGTGGTCCATCACAACGATGACCCGGCCAACACCGGCCACAAGGTCCATCGCACCGCCCATGCCCTTGACCAGCTTGCCGGGGATCATCCAGTTGGCCAGATCGCCGTTTTCGGCCACTTCCATGGCGCCCAGAATGGCAGCAGCAATCTTGCCACCCCGGATCATGCCGAAAGAGGTGGCGCTGTCAAAATAGGCGGTGCGGTTCAATTCCGTGATCGTTTGCTTGCCTGCGTTGATCAGGTCGGGGTCTTCTTCACCCTCGTAAGGGAAAGGACCCATGCCCAGCATACCGTTTTCGGATTGCAGGGTGATATCCTTGTCACCGACATAGTTTGCGACCAGCGTCGGGATGCCGATGCCAAGGTTCACATACCAGCCGTCTTCAAGTTCCTGTGCGGCCCGCGCGGCCATCTGATTGCGATCCCAAGGCATTATGCGTCCTCCCGCTTGCGCGTCGTGCGCTGTTCGATCCGTTTTTCATGTTCGCCCTGAATGATGCGGTGCACATAGATGCCGGGCAGGTGGATATTGTCGGGGTCAAGCTCGCCCTTGGCCACGATCTCTTCCACCTCAACCACGCAGGTCTTGCCGCACATGGCGGCGGGCGGGTTAAAGTTGCGGGCGGTCTTGCGGAAGATCAGGTTGCCGGTTTCATCCGCTTTCCAGGCTTTGACAATGGCCAGATCGGCAAAGATGCCTTCTTCCATTATATATGTCTCGCCGTTGAAATCCTTATGTTCCTTACCATCTGCGATAACGGTGCCGACGCCGGTTTTGGTGTAAAAGCCGGGGATGCCGCAGCCACCGGCGCGCATCCGTTCGGCCAGCGTGCCTTGGGGGTTAAACTCCAGCTCCAGCTCACCAGACAGGTACTGGCGCATGAATTCCGCGTTTTCACCCACGTAAGAGCTGATCATCTTTTTGACCTGACGGGTCTGCAGCAGGATACCGATGCCAAAATCGTCAACGCCTGCGTTGTTGGATGCAAAGGTCAGGTCCTTGGTGCCCGCATCCTTGATCGCATCCAGCAGCAATTCGGGAATACCGCATAGGCCGAAACCACCAGCGGCAATAAACATGCCGTCAAAAAGGAGGCCATCAAGCGCCTCTGCTGCGGATCCATAGATTTTCTTCATCACGTCGCTCCCCTGCCTTGCTTGAAAAGGTTCTGGCAAGCGGGCAGGGGAGAGTCAATCGCCGCAGTGCGGCAAGTCAGGTGGGCACGGCATCATCACGATATTGGGCCAGGAATTCCGCGGATGGTGGGATCGGCGTGATCACATCCAGCATGATGCCGTTGGGATCGATGCCGATAAAATGACGCTGGCCATGCGGTTCGTCGCGCAGGGGCTGTACGATTTCCATACCATTGGCGACGCATTTTTCATGGACATTATCCACATTGTCGACTTCGAAACTGATCATCATGCCCTTGGTCACGCCCTGACCGGCCGTTGGTATAGTATCGTGCCACGCGTCCAGAACGGCCAGATTGGTGGTTGGCGTTCCTTTTGATTGCAGATGGACATACCAGTCGCTGTCAAAGGCCGGTTCGAAGTCAAAGTGCTTGCAATAGAAGTCGGCGGTCGCGCTGACATCGGTGACTTGGATCAGCGGATAAAATTGCGTGATTTTCATGGCTTGTCTTTCCTTCCATTAAAAACATACAGTATGTTTGTGAGTTATCTATAAACATACAGGCTGTATGTATGCAAAAAAAAAGACAAACCAATGCCGCCCGAAGCGAAGCCATGCGCGCCCGGCTTTTGGCAGCGGCGCGGAAACTCTTTGCAGATCAGGGGTTTGCCGAAACGGGCACGCCGCAGATCGTGAAAGAGGCGGATGTCACACGTGGCGCGCTTTATCATCACTTTGCCGATAAGACGGCGCTATTCCGCACTGTGGTTGAGGCTGAAGCGCAGAACGTGTCGCAAGAGATCCAGGCTGCCGCCGGATCATCTTCGACCGATCTGGACGATGGCGCGTGTGCATATTTTAAGGCGATGTCGGTGCCGGGCCGGGTCAGAATACTGTTGCGGGACGGTCCCGCAGTGCTTGGTCACACCGAAATGAACCGGATTGATGCGGGCGCTGGCGGCAGTACGTTGCTGGCGGCGCTGGAAATCTGGCGACCCGATCTTGCAGAACCGGTACGGCAACGGCTTGCCGCACTACTCTCCGCAGCTTTCGACCGCGCCGCACTCGCCATTGCCGAGGGTGATGACGTTGCACCATGGCTGGACGCAATCAGCGTCTTGTCAGAAGGAACGATTGAGCCGCGCTAGGCTTACTTCTTGGCCGTAGCTTTTTTCTTGGGTGCGGCTTTCTTTTTCGCGGCTGGCTTCTTTTTGGTAACCTTCTTGCCCGCCTTGGCCGCGCGAGCGTCAATCAAGTCCACCGCCTGTGCCATGGTCAGATCGGCGGGTTCGATTGTATCGGGGATCGTCGCGTTGATCTTTTCCCATTTCACATAAGGCCCATATTTGCCGTCATATATATTGACGGGGCCACCCGCCTCTGGGTGTTCGCCCAGTTCGTGGATCGGCACGGCAGCCTTGCCCCGGTTCCCGCGCGCGGCCTTCTTTTCTGCCAATAGTTGGACCGCGTGGTTCATGCCGACGGTCCACACATCTTCTATCGTGGGCAGATTGGCATTTGTGCCGCCCTTGAACGATGTGTTCTCGGCGTGTTTCAGATAGGGGCCATAGCGCCCCAGATTGGCCCAGACATTCACTCCATCCTCAGGGTGTTCGCCAATCAGGCGAGGCAGTTCCAGCAGGCGCAGGGCCTCTGGCAGACCGATCTCTTCAGGGTTCCAGCCTTCGGGAACGCCGGTGCGGGGCGGTTTTTTGTTGTCTTCAGTCACCTGACCACGCTGGACGTAGGGGCCAAACCGACCCTTGAACACCCGGATCTCATCCCCCTGATCCTCACCCAGCAGTTTGCCATCAGGTGGAATGGCGGATGCCTCTGCCTCTGGGTCGGGCGGGCCGAAGGGCCGGGTATAGCGGCATTCAGGATAGTTCGAACAACCGATGAAGGCACCACCGGATCGGGCCGTGCGCATCGACAACCGGCCCGCTCCGCAATTGGGGCAGAGGCGCGGATCGCCGCCATCTTCCAGTGGCGGGAACAGATGCGGCTCCAGCACCTCGTTGATTTTTTCCAGCACCTCGGTGATGCGCAGATCAGCAGTTTCGGCAATAGCGGCGGAAAAATCGCGCCAGAACTGACCCAACACCTGTTTATAGTCAGCATTACCTGCGCTGACCTCATCCAACTGGTTTTCCAGATCGGCGGTGAAGTCATAACCGATATATTTGCGGAAATAATTGGTCAGGAAGGCCGTGACCAACCGCCCCTTATCCTGCGGGATCAGGCGGTTCTTGTCCTTTTCCACATACCCGCGATCCTGAATCGTTGTCACAATCGACGCATAGGTGGATGGGCGACCGATCCCCAACTCTTCCATCCGTTTGACCAGCGTCGCCTCGGTATAGCGGGGTGGAGGCTGGGTGAAATGTTGTTCAGGATCGACGGATTTTTTCTCGGCTTTTTCGCCCTCGGCCAATTGGGGCAGGCGCTTGTCGTCATCATCAACGACGCTGTCATCCTTGCCTTCCTCGTAGACGGCGATGAACCCGTCAAAGACCATGACCTGCCCATTGGCGCGCAGGATGACCTGTTCATCCGCGCTGGCCACATCCACAACCGTGCGTTCCAGGCGGGCCGCTGCCATCTGGCTGGCCATGGTGCGTTTATAGATCAGATCATACAGCTTGCGCTGATCGCTATCGGCGATTTTCGCGGCACCCGTATCAACCGACATTTCTGTCGGGCGGATACATTCATGGGCTTCCTGCGCGTTCTTGGCCTTGTTTTTATAGATGCGCGGCTGGTCGGGGACATATTTGTCGCCGAATTTCGCCTTGATGGCATCGCGCGCGCCGGTCACGGCCTCGGGCGCCATATCGATCCCATCGGTCCGCATATAGGTGATCAGCCCGGCCTCATAAAGCCGCTGGGCCACTGACATTGTCTGGCGCGCGCCCATGCCAAACTTGCGACTGGCTTCCTGCTGCAGGGTCGATGTCATGAAGGGCGGGGAGGGGTTGCGGGTTGCGGGCTTCGCCTCAACCGATTTGATGGTCAGATCGCGGGAATTGATCGCCTGCACGGCCATTTCGGCCTGGGTCGCATTCTCCAGATCGAATTTGTCCAGCTTCTTGCCTGCCAGCGTGGTCAGGCGCGCCTCAAACGTTTGGCCGCGTGGGTTTTGCAGCAAGGCTTTGACGGACCAATATTCGCGGGCGCGAAAGGCTTCGATCTCCATCTCGCGCTCAACGATGATACGCAGGCAGACAGATTGGACACGGCCAGCGGATTTGGCACCGGGCAGCTTGCGCCACAGCACGGGCGACAGGTTGAAGCCAACCAGATAATCCAGCGCGCGACGCGCCAGATAAGCCTCGACCAGGGGCTGGTCGACCTGGCGCGGATTTTGCATCGCGTCGGTGACGGCGGTTTTGGTGATCGCGTTAAAAACAACGCGGCTGATGGGTGTGTCTTTCTTGATCGCTTTCTTGGCGACAAGCGCCTCTGTCAGGTGCCAGCTGATCGCCTCGCCCTCGCGGTCGGGGTCAGTGGCAAGGATCAGTTCGTTGTCGCCTTTAAGCGCATCAACAATGGCCTTGATGTGTTTTTTGCTGTCCGACGCGATTTCCCATTTCATGTCGAAATCATCGTCTGGCAGCACGGATCCGTCTTTTGGCGGCAGGTCACGCACATGGCCATAGGACGCCAATACCGTGTAATCGTTGCCGAGATATCCGTTTATTTTCTTGGCCTTAGCAGGGGACTCGACGACGACGACTGGCATGGGAATCCTTTTTAACGACGCGGGCGTTGTGAACGCGCAAGATGTGGCGTCTGTTTAGGAAATGTCAATGCGGCGAAGTTCTTTTCAGGTTTGGCTGGCGCAAAGTCACACGACGCGCGACAGCAGACCACCCGCCTGACGTGCAATTTTGCCTTCCAGTTCAAGGTCGACCAAGGCGGGTGAGACTGCCGTGGCGGATGCTGCCATATCCCGCAGCAACTGATCCTCTGCAACTGGTGTGGGTCCCAGCCGCGACAGGATTTGATCATGCAACGCGGCAGTATCGCGCAGGCTGCGTTCAGGCGGCTTTGCTTCGGGTAGTGGCAATTCAGGTGCGATGTCGTCCTGTAGCGGTTGTCCCACAGCCTCGATCACGTCGCTGGCGTTGCGCACCAATGTGGCCCCGTCGCGTAGCAGCATGTTGCAACCTGACGCGCGGGCGTCAAACGGGTGCCCGGGGACGGCCAACACATCGCGGGCTTGGTCCAGCGCGTTGCGCGCGGTGATCAGGCTGCCGGATTTTGCTGCCGCCTCTACCACGACAACGGCTTCGGACAGGCCCGAGATGATCCTGTTGCGCGCGGGGAAATGCCGGGCCTGCGGTTGCATGCCCATGGGCATTTCCGAAACACGTAGCCCATTTTTGGCAATGTCATGTGTTAATTGCGTGTTTTCAACGGGATAGATAACGTCAACGCCACCGGCCTGCACCGCAATTGTCCCACCCGCCAACGATCCGTGATGGGCGGCGGTATCGATACCGCGCGCCAGCCCAGAGACAACAGCGAAGCCTTCATTGGTCAGTTCCTCGGCCAGTCGTTTTGCCATACGGGTGCCCAATGATGAGGCGTTGCGCGCACCAACGATTGCGATCATCCGTCGCGCCAGCAAAGCCACATCACCGATGGCCCATAAAAGAGGGGGCGCATCGGCAATGTCGGTGAGTGACCTTGGGTAGAATGCCTGCCCTTCGATCAGCAGTTGCGCACCTGCGGTCTTGCCTGCCTTCATCTCTGCCAGAACCACATTTTCGGGACAGGTCTGATAGTCATCAACCCCGGCTGCCCGTGCGATTTCCGGCAACATTTGCAATGCGTTAGCAGCGCTGCCGTGTTCTGCCAGCAGCCTGCGATATGTCGCTACGCCAACCCGGCGAGAGCGCAATAGGCGGAGCCGGTTGACCGTATCCTCTTCCGTGGTGGGTAGGAGTGGGGGGTGAGTGGAAGATTGGTGTTTTCCGGTCATCCCGTAAGCTCCGCCGTATTGCCCCATCAGGTCTAGGTCGACAGAGTTAATGAGGTATGAACAGTGCAGGCATGGATGCGAATAAAAACCCGATAAAAGTCTTAGTATATTGATCTTATTGATAATTGTGCGATGCATCTGACGCCAAATATATGTGACGATGATGGCCGATACGGGCCGCCGCGTTCGTCAGCCTCCCCATAAATAGTGGGGTCATGCGGCCGATCTGACCGGGCCGGTCGGTCAGGTTGCCGCCGCGCAAATATGTAAACGATTCGTCTGCGGCGGTTTTGACCGGTCTGCAAAGCGTCGGCCACGCGTCGGCAAAACGTCGGACCCCACCGAACGGTCCCCTGGCATGAACAGGGCGCGCGGTCTTACATCAAACCGTAAACTTCTTGCACAGGGCTGTTTCGGTCTCGCGGTAGGTTCGGAAACCCATCGCCTCATAATAGGCCAGACCGCCGGAATTGTTGCGCCCGATCGTGGCGTCAATATGCGCAAGCCCCGCATCGGTGGCGGCTTGATGTGTGACAGCGAACAGCGCCTTGCCGATCCCCCGCCTTGCCGCATCGGGGTGAATATGGGTGCCGATGATCCCCCAGCCTGGCGTCACGTCATAGATATTGCCCGGCACAGCAAGCTTGAGCGATTGCAGCCCCATAATGGTGTCGTCGACCTCTACCACCGAACATCGGATACCATCGGCGCCGGCGATGTAGTGGTTCAGTGCATAATCGACATCATCGGGGGATATACGCAGACCGGCGGCAGTCAGGGTGGTCAACACATTGCTGATGCCGGTGGCATCGTCATGTACTGCGGGGCGAATAATCATGCGGATGTCTCCATGGGGTGTGCGCAGGCGGTCAAAGCCATCTTACGCCGCCGCCCCGCCAACGGTCAGCCCGCCGATCATCAGGCTTGGCTGGCCGACGCCGACAGGCACCCATTGCCCCGCCTTGCCGCA
This sequence comes from uncultured Paracoccaceae bacterium, assembly GCA_947500135.1. Taxonomy (GTDB): domain Bacteria; phylum Pseudomonadota; class Alphaproteobacteria; order Rhodobacterales; family Rhodobacteraceae; genus Yoonia. The sequence continues at coordinate 227,045 of CANMQX010000005.1, read as the reverse complement.
ATTCCCGATGCCCGGATCAAGGGCCAGATCATTCCCGATGCCCCGGATCTGTTTCAGGGCTGTTGCCCCGTCACCGATCAGGGTCGCCCCTTTGACCGGCGCGCCGACGACGCCGTTTTTGACGCGGTAAGCCTCTGTGCAGCTGAACACGAATTTGCCATTGGTGATGTCGACCTGCCCGCCACCAAAGCCCACCGCATAGATCCCGTCCTTAAGGTCTGCGACAAGGCTTTCGGGGGTGGCATCACCCGCCAGCATATAGGTATTGGTCATCCGTGGCATTGGCGCATGGGCATAGCTTTCGCGACGTCCATTCCCCGTGGGGGCAACCCCCATCAGCCGGGCGTTTTGCCGGTCTTGCATATAGCCGACCAGCACCCCGTCTTCGATCAGGGTGTTCTTTGCGCTGGGGGTCCCTTCGTCATCGACAGTGATCGACCCGCGCCGATCAGGGATCGTGCCATCATCCAACACGGTGACCCCTTTGGCCGCGATCTGCTGACCCATCAGCCCGGCAAAGGCGGATGATCCTTTGCGGTTGAAATCACCTTCCAACCCATGTCCGATGGCCTCATGCAGCAGGATGCCGGGCCAGCCGGGGCCAAGGACGACATCCATCACGCCGGCGGGGGCGGGTTCGGCATCAAGGTTCACCAGGGCAATGCGCAAAGCCTCCTTCGCGACGGGTTCCCAATGGTCGCGCCCGATCAACCCGATCAGCCCGGCGCGGCCACCACCGCCCATTGAGCCGCTTTCGCGTTTGCCGTTCTCTTCGACGATCACGCTGATGTTCAGTCGCGACATGGGGCGGGTATCGGTGACAAGCGTGCCTTCGGGGCGCAGAATCAGTACCTCCTGATGCGATGCGGCGATTGTCGCGCTGACCTGCACGACGCGGGGGTCGAGCCCGCGGGCAAAAGCGTCAATCTCGCGCAACACATCGATTTTTGCTGGGAAGCTCGCCTGCAACATCGGGTCATCGTCGGAATAGAGCTTGCGATTGGTGCCTGCGGGGGCGGCAGCCATCGTGCCACCGCCATCACCGACGGCTAGGCGGGCAGTGGAGACGGCGCGTTTGAGCGCATGTTCGTCGATGGTCGTGGAATGGGCGTAACCGGCGGTTTCGCCTTTTACGGCCCGCAAACCAAACCCTTCAGAGGCGTCGAAACTGGCGTTTTTGACCCGGCCATCATCGAAGGAAAGCACCTCTGACTTGCGGCGTTCTAGGAAGAGTTCACCGTCATCTGCCCCCTGCGTCGCTTCCTGCAACAGGGCAAGTGCCGTGTCCTTGTCCAGATTGGTCTCGAAAGGCAGAAAGGGGTCAGCCGACATGGGAAAATCCTTTGGTCCTGGCAACAAGGGCGGAAAAAGCGTCTGTTTGCCGCAACACGGGTTCTTGAGTTGTGAGACAGGATATGGGACATGGGGCGCGATATACAATGGGAATCCGTCGGTTCGCTCGGCGGGTCTGCCAGGGAGCCGCGCGTCACGCGCCACGATGTTAGGGTAAAATATGCGACTGAAAACCTTTGCAACTTCACTGTGGACCACGGCTGGTCTGATCATCGCCGGATCATCGGCCATGGCGCAGGATGTGAATCAGGAACTGGAGATTGTAGGCGTTCCGCAGCCCGGCGGCACAGGGTTTCAGCCTGCGGCAACCGAACTGGCCCGCGATGTGCAGTGGCTGGACGGGATGTTGCTGGTCGTGATTACCGCGATTTCGCTGTTTGTCACCGGCCTGCTGGTCTGGGTCGCCATTCGCTATAACGAGAAACGGAACCCGACCCCTGCCGGGTTTACCCATAACTCACCACTAGAAGTTGCATGGACTGTCGTGCCGATTGTTGTTCTGGTGTTTATCGGGGCGTTTTCGCTGCCGGTTCTGTTCAAGCAACAGGAAATTCCCGAGGCTGACATCACGATCAAGGTCACCGGCTACCAGTGGTACTGGGGCTACGAGTATGAAGATGAGGGCGTTCAGTTCGAAAGCTTCATGCTGGCCCGCGATGAATTGGAAGAATTCGGCTACAGCCAGGACGAATATCTGCTGGCCACTGATACGGCGGTTGTTGTTCCAGTTGGTGCAACCATCGTCATGAATGTCACCGGCGCGGACGTGATCCATTCCTGGACGATCCCGGCATTTGGGGTGAAGCAGGATGCGGTCCCCGGCCGTCTGGCGCAGCTGTGGTTTGCCGCAGAGCGTGAAGGCATCTATTTTGGTCAATGTTCAGAGCTGTGCGGCAAGGATCACGCCTATATGCCGATCACCGTCAAGGTTGTCAGTCAGGAAACCTATGACGCATGGCTGGCTGAAGCCACATCCTAACGCGGCGATGGGTCAAGACCCATCTTACGACAGATCAACCCCGTAAGATGGGTTTCAACCCATCCTGATTTTCCAGGTACTGCATGAGCGATATCAGCATCCAAGACACACAATACGAGGCGAATATGGGCGACTACTTTGCCCTGCTAAAGCCGCGTGTAATGTCGCTTGTTGTCTTTACCGCACTTGTTGGACTGCTGGTCGCCCCAATGCCGGTCCACCCATTTATCGGCTTTGTCGGCATCTTATGCATCGCAGTGGGTGCAGGCGCGTCCGGCGCGCTGAACATGTGGTGGGACGCCGATATCGACGCAAGGATGAAGCGGACAGCCGGCAGACCTGTCCCATCTGGCCGGGTCGCTGCGGGTGAAGCGCTGGGCCTTGGCCTTGGCTTGTCCGGTTTTGCCATCGTCTTGCTGGCGCTGGCCACAAATTTCCTCGCCGCGTTCCTTCTGGCCTTCACCATCTTTTTTTACGCGGTCGTCTATTCGATGTGGCTGAAACGGGCGACCCCGCAGAATATCGTGATTGGCGGCGCTGCTGGTGCCTTCCCTCCGATGATCGGCTGGGCTGTGGCCACAGGCAGTGTCAGCATCGAAAGTGTGCTGATGTTCGCCCTGATCTTCATGTGGACGCCGCCGCATTTCTGGGCGCTCGCCCTGTTTGTCAAATCCGACTACGGCAATGCCGGGGTGCCGATGCTGACCGAAACACATGGCCGGGATGCGACCCGCAAACATGTGATTATCTACACATTATTGCTGGTGCCTGTGGCGCTGGGGCTGGGTCTGACATCCATTGGCGGGCCGGTTTATATGGCGGTGGCTGTGGTGATGAACGCATGGTTCCTCAAAGGGGCCTATGACATCTATCGCCGTGATGATGCGGCCTGCGAGGCGGACAAGCACGCGGTTGAAATCAGTGTTTTCAAGGTCTCGCTTTACTACCTCTTCGCCCATTTCGGTGCGCTGTTGATTGAGGCAGCGCTGCGCCAATACGGGATTGGGGGCTGGTGATGGCGATCAAGGTCGAACATGAGATGCATGAACGGCGGCGGGGGCGCAATATGGGCGTCGGGCTACTGCTGATCGGGTTCATCGGGATCATTTTCGGCCTGACTGTTGTCAAGGTTTTGCAACTGGGCGATGCGGCGCAGTTCGAAAAATTCGACCATGTGGCGCGGCCGCAGATCGTGCCGGAAGAGGGCAGCAACTGATGGCATTGTTTCCAAACTTCAAAGGGCCGCAGCGGACAGTTGTACAGACAACATCTGTCGTTGTGATCATGGGGGCGTTGGCCTGGGCGTCGGTGCCGTTTTACGACTGGTTCTGCCGGGTGACCGGCTTTGGGGGCGCAACCAATGTAGCCGAGACCGGCAGCGATGTTGTGCTTGATCAGACGATCAAGGTCCGCTTTGACGCGTCACTGGAACGCGACATGCCATGGATGTTTCAGCCGGAAATCCGCGAGATGGAAATCAGGATCGGTGAAACTGGCCTGGCCTTTTACGAGGCGCATAACCCGTTGGATGTGCCAGTCGCCGGGCAGGCGGCATATAACGTGACCCCTTACGAGGCTGGCGCGTTTTTCGATAAGATCGAATGCTTCTGTTTCACCGAACAGGTGCTGCAACCGGGCGAAACCGTGATGATGCCGGTCAGTTTTTTCGTGGACCCGGCCATCGTGGATGATCGCGAGGGGCAATATGTGCATACCATTACGTTAAGCTATACGTTCTACCAGATCGATCTGCCCGAGACTGAAATTCAGGCCGCACTGGCCGCTGAAACTTTGACAACGGCGCCGCAAGACGCCATAGAAACGAACTGAAGACAAGCCGATAGGAACCGACCGCATGGCGCACGCAAAGAACCACGATTATCACATTCTGCCACCGTCGATCTGGCCGCTGATTGGCGGTGTGGGTGGTTTCACCATGCTGTTCGGGGCAACCCTGTGGATGCATGGATCGGGACCATACCTGTTCCTGATCGGTCTGGCGACCGTGCTTTACGTTATGTTTGCATGGTGGTCTGACGTTGTGGCCGAAAGCCGGGTGGGGGACCACACGCCGGTTGTGCGCATCGGCCTGCGCTATGGCTTTATCATGTTTATCATGTCTGAAGTCATGTTCTTTGCGGCATGGTTCTGGTCATTCTTCAAACACGCCATGTACCCGATGGGGCCGCAAAGCCCTGCCGTTGATGGTGTCTGGCCACCTGCGGGGATCGAGACATTTGATCCATGGCATCTGCCGCTGATCAACACACTGATCCTGCTCTGCTCTGGCGCGGCAGCGACATGGGCGCACCACGCGCTGGTTCACGAGAATAATCGCGAAGACATGAAATGGGGGCTGATCCTGGCCGTTGCACTCGGCGCGCTTTTCACGGTGTTTCAGGTCTATGAATACAGCCATGCCGCTTTTGGCTTCTCGGGTAATATCTACGGCGCAAACTTTTTCATGGCGACCGGCTTTCACGGGGCGCATGTCCTGATCGGCACTATCTTTCTGCTGGTCTGCCTGATCCGGTTGCAGCGCGGGGATTTTACACCGGAGAAGCATATCGGGTTCGAAGCCGCCGCATGGTACTGGCATTTCGTTGACGTCGTCTGGCTGTTCTTGTTTGCAGCTGTCTATGTCTGGGGCGGCTAACAACAGAAGCCACAGCGTAAGATGGGTTTAAACCCATCTTACATTCATCAAACGCGCGAGCCATCTCGCGCGTTTCGCAGTTTGAAGGCCTGGAATGCTGCGTAAGATTCTTTTCCCTCTGATCCTTGGTATCGCCGGATGTGGCGTGTTGGTCAGCCTTGGCCTGTGGCAGGTCGACCGGCTGGCCTGGAAGGAAGCCATCCTGACGGATATCAACGCCCGGCTCGCGGCTACCCCCAAACAGCTGTCATTTGATGTCACAGAGGCTGCGGATGAATATAGCCGTGTCACCCTGACCGGCACGCCCACAGGTGCGGAGCTGCATGTGCTTGTGTCCGGCACGGCGGCGGGCACCGGCTATCGGGTGATCTCGGCGTTTGACACGCCTGACGGGCTGATCCTGCTGGATCAGGGTCTTTTGGCCCTGGACAATAAGGACGCCCCGCCCCTGACTGTACCGATGCAGATCACGGGCACCTTGCTTTGGCCGGATGATGTCAACAGCAACACGCCCGACCCGGATCTGGGCAAGAATATCTGGTTTGCCCGCGATATCGATGCCATGGCTGATGCTTTGCAAACGGCGCCCCTGCTGGTTGTGGCCAGTACCACAACCCCGCCAGACCCACGCCTGACCCCCCTGCCTGTCACCACCGCAAATATCAAGAATGACCATCTGGAATATGCCATCACATGGTTCTTGCTGGCCGTGGTCTGGGCGATTATGACCCTGTACCTGATTATCCGGACAACCCGGCCAAAGGACGCCTGAACCGATGCGCTATATTTCGACCCGTGGCACTGCCCCTGTATTGAGTTTTGAGAAGGCCATGCTGACCGGGCTAGCCCGCGATGGTGGGCTTTATGTGCCCGAAGAAATCCCCACCCTGACCCATGCGCAGATCGCCGCGATGGCGGGTAAATCCTATGAGGATGTCGCCTATGACGTCATGCGCCCGTTTATTGGCGACACGTTCAGCGATGCGCAGTTTCGCGAATTGATCGCCCAGGCCTATGCCGGTTTCGGCCATGCCGCCCGTGCCCCATTGGTGCAGCTGGACAGCAACCATTTCCTGCTGGAACTGTTTCACGGACCGACACTGGCCTTCAAAGACTTTGCCATGCAGTTGATTGGGCAGATGTTTCAGGCCGCTTTGTCCCGGTCGGGTGATCGGGTGACGATTGTGGGGGCCACATCCGGCGATACGGGCTCTGCCGCGATTGAGGCGTTTCGGGGGCTGGATGCGGTGGATGTGTTTATCCTCTACCCCCATGGCCGGGTTTCCGAAGTGCAGCGCCGCCAGATGACCACCCCGACGGAATCCAACGTGCATGCGCTGGCTGTTGATGGTGATTTTGATGATTGTCAGGCCATGGTCAAAGACATGTTCAACGATTTTGCCTTCCGTGAAGAGGTGAAGCTGGCAGGTGTCAATTCGATCAACTGGGGCCGGGTATTGGCGCAGGTTGTTTATTATTTCACCTCTGCTGTGTCTCTGGGCGCGCCGCACCGGCAGGTGAGCTTTACGGTCCCCACCGGCAATTTCGGGGATATCTTTGCGGGCTATATCGCCAAACAGATAGGCCTGCCGATTGCCGATCTGGTGGTCGCGACCAACCGCAATGATATCCTGCATCGCACCTTGGAAACGGGCGCCTATACCAAGGAAGGGGTGACCCCAACGATCAGCCCGTCCATGGATATTCAGGTCAGCTCCAACTTCGAGCGCGCCTTGTTTGACGCTTACGGGCAGGACGGGGCGGCGGTGGCCGGGCAGATGGACGACCTGAAACAGGGTGGTTTCCAGATCAGTCAGGGCGCCTATCAGATGCTGAAGGACACGTTTAAATCGGGCCGCGCGTCCGAGGAAGAGACGCAGGCCGCGATCAAATCCTACCGTGCAAAACATGGTGAGCTGCTGTGCCCACATACGGCTGTCGGCGTGCATGTGGCCGAGGCACATCTGGGCACAACCCCCATGGTCACCCTTGCCACGGCCCATCCCGCCAAGTTCCCCGATGCCGTGAAAGCAGCTTCTGGCGTCGCGGCACCCCTTCCCCCGCGCATGGCGGACCTGTATGACCGACCAGAGCGCGTGACGCGCGTAGCAGGGGAATTGGCTGCCATTCAGGCTGTCATCAGGGAACGGATCACATAATTGACGATTGAACTACACACGCTGTCCAACGGTTTTCGAATTGTTACCGAAAATATGCCCGGGCTGAAATCATCCAGTATCGGGGTCTGGGTACAGGCCGGGGGGCGGCACGAACGGGTTGAACAGAACGGGATCGCCCATTTCCTGGAACATATGGCGTTCAAGGGGACCAAGACGCGCAGCGCTTTGCAGATCGCCGAAAGTATCGAAGATGTGGGCGGCTATATCAACGCCTATACCAGCCGCGAAATGACCGCTTATTACGCCCGCGTGCTGGAAGACGACGTCGCATTGGGCCTTGATGTGATCGCGGATATCCTGCTGAACCCGGTTTTTGACCCTGCCGAGATTGAGGTCGAACGCGGCGTGATCCTGCAGGAGATCGGGCAGGCGCTGGATACGCCGGATGATATCATCTTTGACTGGCTGCAAGAGGTGGCTTACCCCGATCAGGCATTGGGGCGCACGATCCTTGGCCCAACCGAACGGGTCAGCGCGTTTTCCCGTGATGATTTGCAAGGGTTTGTGGGCGAGCATTATGGGCCCAACCAGATGATCCTTGCCGCCGCTGGTGCGGTGGATCACGCATCCATTGTCGCGCAGGCAGAGGCGCTGTTTGGGCATTTGCCCGCCGTCGCCCGCGCGCCCGAACTGATGCAGGTCGCCAGCTTTGGCGGCGGTGAACGGCGCGAGAACAAGGCGTTGGAACAAGTGCATTTTGCGCTGGCGCTGGAGGGACCGACCTATCGCGATCCTGCGATTTACACGGCCCAGATTTATGCCAGCGTCATGGGCGGGGGCATGTCGTCGCGCCTGTTTCAGGAAGTGCGGGAAAATCGCGGGCTGTGCTATTCCATCTTTGCGCAGGCCGGTGCCTATGAGGATACCGGTCTGACGACGATCTATGCGGGCACCAGTGCCGAACAGATTGCCCAGCTGGCAAATATCACCATTGATGAGATGAAGCGGGCAGGCGACGATATGACCGCCGAAGAGGTGGCGCGTGCGCGTGCCCAGATGAAAGCCGGGCTGTTGATGGGGCTGGAAAGCCCGTCCAACCGGGCCGAACGTCTGGCCCGCCTTTTGTCGATCTGGGACCGCATTCCGACCATCGACGAAACGGTTGAGCGGATCGATGCCGTGACGACAGGCGATGTCAAAGCCTTTGCCGGGCAGATGGCCGGGCAGGCGGGAACCGCCATGGCGCTTTATGGTCCGGCAGAGGCGGCACCGACGCTGGATGCGTTAAAGGCCCGGCTTGCTGCCTGATGCTGGGGACCAAAAAGAAGGTCCGCATCGAAACCGAGCGGTTGACGCTGCGCCCGCCGATCCATGGGGATTTCCGGGCCTGGACAGCGTTGCGCCGTGACAGTGAGAGCTTTCTCAAACAATGGGAGCCGACCTGGGCGCAGGATCATCTGACGCGCAAAGCTTTCACCAACCGGGTCTATTGGGCGCAGCGATCTATTGCCAACGGCACTGCAGTGCCGCTGTTTTTGCTGCGGCGGTCCGATGACATGCTGCTGGGTGCGATCACGCTGGATAATATCCGCCGCGGTCCGGCGCAGGCTGGGACTACGGGGTATTGGATCGGGGCGCCCTTTGCCCGCCAAGGCTATATGAAAGAGGCGATCAAGGCGGTCGTCCACCATGCGTTCACGGTGCTGGATATCAGCCGGATGGAGGCTGGGTGCCTGCCGGAAAACGATGCATCCCGCCGATTGCTGGAAAAATGCGGCTACAAATACGAAGGCGTGGCGCAAAGCTATCTGCAGATCAACGGGCGCTGGCGCAATCACGTCCTCTACGCCAATCTGCGCCATGACCGGCGTGGCAAAACGGATGTGGGGTAGCGGAATGATACGCAGACTTGTCCTGCTGTGGGTCTGTCTGGTCTTTCCGCATATCCTATGGGCCGATAATCCAAAACTGCGCCTTGGTGTCGAAAGGTCTGACGTGCAAGAGGCGACACTGGCCTATCCGGATAAGGCATCCTGGCAGTGCGACCCGCCTTTCACGCCAGCAACACTGTCGGCCAGCCAGCCGCTGATCGCCAATTGGGTCGACGAACGGTTTTTCCCTGATGCTGCAGCGCAGGCCAGAAATATCGTCGTCCGCCGTGCAAATCAGGCGGAGACCCAAACGCAGAGACGTCAGTTTGAGCGCGAAGCCTTGCATCGATCTGAGGCCGACTTGCAATTGGACGTGTTTTTTCAACTATGCGATTACGAAGGTTTCATCGACATCATCGCGGTTGATTATGAATTGCTTGGACACATTGGTGATTTGCCCGTCGCACTGTCCGGCACCAGAACACCTGAAGATGCAAATGATATTCAAATCACCTATGTCGGGCAAAAATGGAACCAGCGGGACGACACGTTTTCGGCGCGCTATTCCTATTTGGGAAACACGGTTGGCCAAATTAGTATATCATTGGGTTTGCATGAGAACGGGTTTGTCGAAACCATTGATGGTGGTTTGTTGGATGCTGATATCACCATGTTCGATATGACAATCAATGTTCAAAAAGGGGCTGATGATTGATGGGTGCCCGCCATGCCATCTTTGCCCGTGTGCTAGGCGCTGCATTGCTGGTTCATCCCACTGACGTTCTTGCGCAAGAACCCAGTGGGATGTTGAACATTTCCTTTGATGCAGAAGCGACGATGCGACCAGCAACGGGCAATGACATAACCTGCCCTGCAAGTTTCGCACCCGCCTTGATCCAGGTGATTACGACTCCAGAAACTGACATGCGTGGTACGGTTCATCAAACCGGCCCGGTGGTCCGTCGTGGTGTTATGACGGAAAGAACGGCCACCACGCCCGCGTTTCAAAGCAGGGTTGCGATTGATGTTACCGGATGCCGTTTGAAACGTCATTTTCTGCCGGTGTCCGGGCAGATCACCGTTGAAATTGATCAGGACGGGTCGACGACCTATCGCCAGGTCTTTACGACTGAAACTATCCCAACCACACGGGGCTTTAAGATGGATTATCATGCGATCCTGATGGGGCCGGAACGGGCCTTCGGCGTCACTTATTACGCCGATCCGCTGCTATCTGCGACGCAGGAAGCGGTGGGTGTGTTGCGTATTTGGCTATCGCAAAGCCACGGCACGGACGATTTATGCATAGATGTCGGAACCTGCGAATATGGGGTTGGAACCGTGGCGGCCCGGCTTGTCATTGCGGATGCGGGGTAGAAAAATCTTCGTTACGAAGATTTTTCCCGCCGCCAGATTTTTAGCTAAAAATCTGTCTACTTCGCCCGCAGCCGATTGTTCCGCGCATTATGTTCCAACTCCACCAGCCCCAGCATTTCCAGCACGGGCGAGACGTAGTTGGCGAACCGACCCCGATAGCCTTTGCGCAGCCCGTAATAACCGCCAACCGGGTTATCTTTGCTGCGCGCCCAGTGTTCGAGCGTGCCTTCCTTCACTGGTTTGCCTTCATCGGCGTTGCCCAGTGGCATCCAATCGCCATGCATTTTCAGCATCGCGTGGGTATCTTCAATAGCGCGCAACTGATAGGACAGCCGTGTCTTGCCCACTTGCACGATCAATGCAGGCGGATCAGCCGCCTCATCCTTCCAGACCTCAAAATCAGAGCCTTGTGGTGGTGTTTTCAAAATCCACGGATCGCCTGCGACCCCCATCCCATACGTGATCCGGTTCATACTGTGCCCTCTGCCGCTGTTTTCAATGCATCTGCAAATTTATCATAGCTTGGCTGCATGTCTGGAATGAACCGCGTGATCAGACCTTTTAGCGGCCCTGAATAGGTTTCCTGCATCTGGAATCGCGTGCCGCTGCCTGCTGCTGTCAGGATGAATTGTCGGTTGCCCAGAAACAACCCAAGCGGCATGCCGCCATGCCATTCCATGCGCTTTTCGGGCTCAAACACGGCAACCTTGATCGGAAACGACCTTTTGGGGTCAACCTCGGACCACAGTTTGAAGGACTGGCCAGGCGCGATTTGCCCGTCGATCTTGATGATGCTGAACGTCCCGTCTGACAGTTTTGTAGCGTCGGTCAGAATAGACCAGATTTTACCGGGCGCGGCCGCGATATCGCGGGTGACGTGATAGGGTGTCATGAAAGCTCCTTGTCTTGACACGGCCCGGCTTAGCAACCTTTATATGACATCTTATGTCATGTTTGAGAGAGTGTTTTGCGCGCATCCCGTCTGTTGCAAATTCTGCTATTACTCCAAAACCGCGGCCGGTTGACCTCTGCCCAGTTGGCGGCAGAGCTGGAGGTGACACCCCGCACCATTCTGCGCGATGTGGATGCGATGACAGAGGCGGGTCTGCCGATTATCGTGTTTCAGGGCAATCAGGGCGGGATCGAGTTGGGGTTCAATTACCGCACCCGGCTGACGGGCCTTGATCAGGATGAGGCGGAGGCGCTGGGCGTTTTGCTGAGTGCTGACCTGCCTGCGCTGGGGCAGCTAGGCATGGCGGATGCCGCGCGGCGGGCCAAGGCGAAGCTGGTTGAAAGCTTTCCCGACAAGGTGCGTGATGTGACCCAAAGGGCGATGGGTAAGTTCCGTATCGCGGGCGATGATCCGGGTGAGGACCCACGCGTTGCCGCCTTTGCCGATGCGGTGCGCGATGGGCGGATTGTGCGGATCAGGGCGAGCGGTGCGGGTGCGCAGGTGGTGCATCCGGTGGCGATGCGGCTGGCGCGTGATGGCTGGTTTGTGATGGATGCGCGGACGGATGCGGAATTCGCGCTGGCAGAGAGCGGCGATATCAATATCTCAGCGTATCGGTTTGTGGATTAGAGCGCTTTCATGCGGCCCAGAACATCGTTCCCCTGCATTGCCAGAAAATGCAGGATGTCGATGAAAATCCAGTTCTCGGCCAGCTTGTCCCCGTCCCGGCGGTACATATCGACCACCCGCATCTCAGCCGGTTCGCCGGCGGGCATGCCCAAATATCCGCCCGCATTGGTGACCGTCAGATTGGCCCAGCCAAAGAAACCACCAAAATCCCCCTCGGCCATCCGGCAGATATGGCCGTTATAGACCCGGTCCTTGATCTGGGTGCGGAACGGACCTTGATGTTGTTCAATGTAACGGTCGATTGTGTAGGTCGCACCGATCCCCTCTGGCCCCCACCAGATCATGTCGTCATGCCAGCATTGCGCCAGTTCCTGTTGCGGGGTGCTGTATTTCTGATGGGCGTTGATATCGCCGATCATCGTGCTGATCAGGGCAAGGGTCTTGTCGCTATCGGCGGGGTCCGCATCATCAAACAGCAAGCCGTCATGGGTGGCCGGGCCCGGCTGGACCAGATGCATGCCGGTTTGCGGGGGCAGGGGGTATTGGCCCGCCTGCCGCATCAGGTGGATCAGATCGCAGAACAGGGCGGTTTCGACAATCTTGCCATCCACGACCTTGTTGAATTCGGCATAGCGCAGCATCGCGATGCGGCGGTTTGGCTTGATCCCCAGAAAAGGCGCATCAAAGAGGCCCATCAGATGCCCCATGGAGATCACCCAGACCGACTGAAACCCGTCAATCTCATTGCGGCCCGCGATAAAGATATCCTGCCGCCGCTGCACCGGTGACATGGCGGTCAGGAAGGGTGACCAGAAACTGTCTGCCACGGCCTGCGCGCCGTGTTGTTCGTAAAACGGGTGCATGCCGCGCCAGTGCCAGTCGGGGCTTGTCCGTTCGGCCAGAACCGCCGCGACATTGTCAGGCGTGGCCTTGGCCAGCGCATCATAATGGGCGTGCACCAGCGCCTTTTCAGCTTGGAAACTCATGTTTATCCCTTAACGGCCCCTGCGGTCAGGCCGGATACAATCTGGCGCTGGAAGAACAGGATCATCACGAAAAGCGGTGCTGTGACAGATACAACCGCCGCCACCGCAAACATAACATTGCCCTTGGTCTGGGTGGTGCCCAGGAAGCTAAAGATCTTGGGGATCATCGTGTGGTTTTCCTTGGACAGCAGCATCGTGGTTGTGGCGAAGTCGTTAAAGGCCAGCAGGAAGGAAAAGAGGCCCGTGGTGATTACGCCCGGCCACATGACCGGGATGATCACATGGCGGAACGCCTGAAACCGGGTGCAGCCATCAACCATCGCACTTTCGTCCAGATCCTTGGGGATGTTTTTAAAGAAGGAATGCAGCATCCACAGCGTGAAGGGCTGGTTGATCGCCACAAGCACGATGATGGTGGTCGACAGATGTCCCCAAAGGTTCCATTCAAAAAACGGTAGCAGATAGCCCGAAACCAGCGTGATCGGCGGCATCGCCCGAAAGATCAGCGCGAAAAGCAGCAGCCAGAACGCATAGCGATAGGTGGAACGGGACAGGGCATAACCTGCCAGCGTCCCGCAGGTGAGCGAGATGGTGACAACGAAAAAGCAGACGATCACCGTGTTCAGTGCGGCGCGCCAGAACTCTTCTTGTATCCAAGCCCCATAATACCCGTCCCCGGTAAAGGCGCCGCCGGTTTCGACACGGGTCAGCGTGCCAAACAGCGAATTAGCCCAATCCGCCTTGGAAAAGAAGTCACCTTCGACCTTGAACGACCCCCAGAGAGTCCAAAGGAAAGGGAAGGCGGCCATGATCAGCCAAAGCACCAGAAAACTGGTGGCGAGGAAACGGACGTTCAGCGGGCGGCGTGTGGCGACAGACATGGGTGATCCCTTACTTTTGCGTGCCGAAATCGCGCCAGGTGCGCACAAGGACGGGTGAAAGAAGCATGGCGACAAAGATGATCGTCAAAACCGATGTGGCCGCAGCGGATGATAGCAAGCGTGTCTCGCCCCCTAGATCATTGAAGATCGCATAGGAGAGTGACGTGGCATGGGCGGCCGCACTGAAACTGATAATCGGCTCAAACACACGGAAGTTATCCATCAACTGGATCAGGGCGATAAAGGTGGTCAGGGGTGCCAGATGCGGCACCACGACATAGCGGATGCGTTCCCAACGGCTGGCGCCATCGATCATCGCAGCCTCCAGCGTGTCCTGGTTCACGGTTTGCAGTCCGGCATAGTAAACGATGAAGGCGAAAGGGGCCGAATGCCAGACCCCATAGAACATCAGCATCGCCCACATCAGCGGGGTTGAGGCCTTGACCGAGAGTGACGGATCGCTGGCAAGCCATTGCAGGCCGGTGCCCAGAATGCCCCGCGCATCGACCATCCAGAAGATGATCAGCGACCCAACCAAAGGCGTGACAATCATCGGCAGAAGCGAGAAAAAGATCGTCGGCCCGCGCATCGCCCGTGCCACAGAATTGACCGCAATGGCGATAAAGAAGCCAAGGATGATGGTCAGCGGGGTGACAATCGCGGTGTAGGTGATGGTGAAACCAAGCGCCTTGTAGAAGGGCAGGTTCATCAGGGTGCGCCCGAAATCGGGCAAGCCATCAGAATTGATCCAGGCCTGGCCCACCTCGTTGATGGCAAGGTGGTTGCGGTCTTTGTAGATATCCAGGCCCGCCCATTTGCCCAGCGGTTCCGCCTCTTCCAGCGCGGCGGTGGCTTCCTGGTCGACCGTCGTGGCCTTCGTGCAGCCAAAGGGACCGCAATTTTCAACCTCGACAATCACCTGTTCATGTTTGGAATAAAGCGATTGGGTGACCACGGACACCAGGGGCAAAGCGATGAATAGGATCATCAGCAGCACGGATGGAAAAACAAACCAAAAGAATGTCTTATGCTTCATGACATGCGCCCCAGCTGTCGCGGAATTGGGAAAAGGTCCGAGGGGCGCGCGGCCCCTCGGAGAATGGCAGCCTTACTGCAGGAAGCCGTTTTCTTTGGCCGCTGCCGTATAGGCGGCTTCGATATCGGCCAGCGTCTGTTCGGCGCTTTCGCTGCCTTGCAGAAAGTCGGCGATATTGTCACCCAGTGCGGTGTGCAGCAGGCCTTGATACGGCACCATCGGATAAGGGGTGGAGCCAGCGGCAACCGCGGCCAGCACGCCTTCGTTGACCGGGGCGGGTTCGAACCCTTCCATCAGCCAGACAGCTTGCGACATGGTTTCATCATTCAGGATGTCAGGGGATACGCCAGCGGCCATTGCAGTAAAGGTTGCAGCCGCGTCTTCATCGCTGACATTCTTGGCCACAGTCCAGCCATCCCACCACAGGGTTGTGGCAGGTGTGCCGCTGTCACCCACCATGAGTGGGCCGCCGACCTTGGTGTTTTCATAGACTTCCGGGGCGGACCCTTCGTCATCCATCAACACGCCGGTCCGGCTGCCCCACATGTTCATCAGGGCCACATTGCCTGCCTCCCATTCGGCGGATGTCGCGTTGCTGTCATGGGTCAGGTAGTCGGGGTTCATATATGCCGACAAGGCTTTCATCATTTCCAGTGCTTCGACGCCTTGGGCGTTGTTGATGCTGACCTGGGCTGATCCGGGCTCAAAGAACTGGCCGCCGGTGCCGATATACATGTTGGTGAATTCCTGGGCCAGGTTCCAACCCGCCGCATAGGCGCCACCAACAGGGTGTTCCATGATGCCTTCAGCGCGGATTTCTTCGGCTGCGGCAAGGACGTCCTCATAGGATGTGGGCACGTCTGCACCGATTTGTTCCAGCACGTCAGCGCGGTACACAAGGTGCTGCGCGTTGGCCATGAAAGCGACCGCCATGATCTTGCCATCCACGGTGATCAATTGCTGCTTTGGGATGTCTTGCCCATGGGCTGCGACCAGATCATCCAGCGGCTGAATGACGTCTTCGTTGATCAGGGCCACGATGGATGAATTGGCCACAATCGCGGTGGTGTATTCCGCCGGATTGCCGGTCATGCCAGCCACGTTGATCTTCTGGTGGTCGGCGGTCAGGTTTGCTTCGGCATCATCACCGGCGCAGGCCACAGCAGCGGCGGCAACTGTCTGGATTGCGGGGAATTCGTTACCGACGATGTTCAAACGACCTTCGGTGCAGCCGCCATGACCATCCGCCATCGCAGCCGTGGTGCCAAGCGCGGCAATCGCAGTGCCCAGTGTCAATTTCTTCATAAGTGTCATATGCTTGTACTCTCCCAGTTGTATTTCGCATCCCCTGTTTGGGGGCCGTATTGTGACGTTTCCCGTCACATGAATTTCAGCCACGACCGAATCGCGACAGTTTTGCATACGTTTGCAATTTAATCCGCAAACCGCCACCCTGCGCAAGAAACTTTTCGAAAAATCCGCATTTCGTAAAGACAGAAAATTAGGGGTTGCTTGATTTGTGGAATCAGGCGAATGTTTTTTGCAAACGTATGCAAAGGGGACGCGCATGGCCGAAATTCAGCTGCGCAATGTGACGAAACGATGGGGATCCTTCGTCGGCGTCAAGGAATTTGACCTGACGATTGCCGATCAGGAGTTTCTGGTGCTGCTGGGCCCGTCTGGCTGCGGCAAGACCACAACGATGCGAATGATCGCAGGGCTAGAGGATGCATCGGGCGGTGATATCCTTGTCGATGGCAAGCGGATAAATGATCTGGACCCCAAGGATCGCGATGTGGCGATGGTGTTCCAGTCCTATGCGCTTTACCCAAACATGAATGTCTACGACAATATCCGCTTTCCGCTGAAGGTCCGGGGCATTCCGCAATCGGAACATGACGACCGGGTCAAACGCGCCTCTGCCATGGTGGAACTGGATGAATTCCTGCATCGCAAACCCGCCGAACTGTCAGGTGGTCAGCGTCAGCGCGTGGCCCTTGCCCGTGCGGTTGTGCGTGAACCCAATGTGTTCCTGATGGATGAACCGCTCTCCAATCTGGATGCGAAGCTGCGGGTGTCGACCCGCGCGCAGATCAAGAATTTGAGTCATGAACTCAAAACAACAACGATCTACGTCACCCATGACCAGATCGAGGCGATGACGCTGGCCGACCGGGTTGTTGTGATGAACAAGGGCGTCGTGCAACAGGTCGGCACCCCGACCGATATCTATGACAGCCCTGCAAATACATTTGTGGCCGGTTTCATTGGCTCCCCCTCCATGAACCTGATGGAAGGGGTGCTGGAAAACGGCACGTTCACCGCGCAAAATGTCACAATCCCGGGCCTGCCCACCAGCCATAATGGCCCGGTGACACTCGGCTTCCGGGCCGAGGATGCCAGCGTTGCCGAAAGCCAGGCAGAGGCGAATTCCAAGGTCTATTCGCTGGAACTGCTGGGCGAGGCGACGATGGTCACCATGCGTGCGGGTGGCACGATCCTGTCGGTCAAATCGGGCAAGGATTACCGCGTCGAAATCGATGATCCGGTCAGCGCGCATATCCCTGCCGAGATTTGCCATCTCTTTGATGCTGAAACCGGGGAACGCCTATGACCCGTGACGCGCAATCGGCCGCCACGCTGGCTGCCGTCAAACGGATGGAAGACGGGCTCGCCGCGGGCGAGAATGACATGTACGCCTATTTCACCAAGGATTTCCTGTGGCGCGGCAACCAGGGCTGCGGCACCAAACAAGGGGTAGAGGCGTTCCGGCGCAACTGGCAATTACCCTTGCGGGCGGCGTTCAGCGACCGCGATTACAAGACCGAACAATTCCTGGCTGATGGCGAATGGGCAGCTTGTTTTGGCCATATTGAGGCGACGCATAGCGGCACATTCATGGGCATCGCCGCAACCGGCAAGCGGGTGAAAATCCCTTACATGGATTTCTGGCGGGTCCCGGATGGGCGGATCGCCGATAACCCGGTTTCCGTCGATTTCGCATCCGTCATGGCACAGCTGGGCGTCGATGTGTTCGGCGGCCATGGCTGGGAAAACTACGACAATGGCGCGGCGACACCTGCCACACCAGATTAACCCGTCCCGGGCTTGACCCGGGACCTCTGACAGACCCCACGTTGAGGTCCCGGGTCAAGCCCGGGACGCGGAGCGCATAAAATGACAATCACCTATCTAAAATCCGGCAAACCCGAGGCCGAGCGCGCAGAAGACGATGCCGAAGTCCGCAAGATCGTTGAGGATACGCTGGCCGATATTGGCGCCCGTGGCGACGCCGCTGTGCACGATCTGTCCGAGAAGTTTGACAAATATTCGCCGCCCAGCTTCCGCTTGTCCGCGTCCGAGATCGAGGCCGCTATGGCCAAAGTGTCGGCCCGCGACATGGAAGATATCAAGTTTGCACAGGACCAGATCCGCAATTTCGCGCACGCGCAGCGCGCCTCGATCTCGGATGTGGAGGTTGAAACCCTCCCCGGCGTTATTCTGGGGCACAAGAATATCCCCGTGCAGTCCGTCGGCTGCTACGTGCCGGGGGGCAAGTTCCCCATGGTGGCGTCGGCGCATATGTCGGTCCTGACCGCGTCCGTTGCGGGCGTGCCGCGCATCGTCGCCTCCGCCCCGCCGCAAAACGGCGAACCGCATCCGGCCATTGTGGCAGCAATGCATCTGGGCGGTGCGCATGAAATTTACGTCTTGGGCGGTATGCAGGCCGTCGGCGCGATGGCGCTGGGCACCGAAACGATTGATCCCGTGCATATGATCGTCGGTCCCGGCAATGCCTTTGTGGCCGAAGCCAAGCGGCAACTCTTTGGTCGCGTCGGGATCGATCTGTTCGCGGGCCCGACGGAAACGATGGTGATTGCTGATGACACGGTTGATGCGGAACTTTGCGCCACTGATCTGCTGGGGCAGGCCGAACATGGTTACAACTCCCCCGCTGTGTTGCTGACCAATTCCGAGAAACTGGCAAAGGACACGCTGGCGGAAATCGACCGCATCCTTGATATTCTGCCGACTGCCGAAACAGCCCGCACCTCTTGGGAGGAATACGGCGAGGTGATCCTGTGCGACACCTATGACGAGATGTTGCAGGTCGCTGATGATGTCGCATCCGAACATGTGCAGGTGATGACCGACCGCGATGATTGGTTCCTTGAAAACATGACCTGTTACGGGGCGCTGTTCCTGGGTGCCCGCACCAATGTGGCCAACGGTGACAAGGTGATCGGCACCAACCACACGCTGCCGACCAAAAAGGCGGGCCGTTATACCGGGGGCCTCTGGGTCGGCAAATTCCTGAAAACCCACAGCTATCAAAAGGTGCTGACGGATGAGGCGGCCACACTGGTCGGTGAATACGGCTCGCGGCTTTGCATGCTCGAAGGGTTTGTCGGCCATGCCGAACAATGCAATATCCGGGTGCGGCGTTACGGGGGCAAGAACGTGGCTTATGGGACGGCGGCGGAATAGAACAAAGACCATGTTATCATTTTGCCAAAAATACTCCCGCCGGAGGCGTCTGACATCGCGACCAGGAACAGCCCTATGATATTACCAACCACACCGACCTTCCAACTCAATGGAAAGCGCGCATTGGTTGCGGGCGCGTCATCGGGGATCGGACTGGGCTGCGCCGTGGCGCTGGGCGAGGCGGGTGCAGCGGTGACGCTGGCGGCCCGCAACATCGACAAATTGCAAGGTGCGGTCGATCAGATGACCGATGCGGGCATGCAGGCAGATGCGCTGCAATTGGATGTGGCCGACGTCGCAGCAACCGAAGCGGCGGTTGCTGCCGCAGGCCCGTTCGACATCCTCGTCAACTCCGCCGGTCTGGCCATCCACAGCCCGGCGACCGAAACGACAGAGGCTGATTTCGACGCCGTTACTAATCTGAATGTTAAAGGTGCCTATTTCCTGACCCGCAGCGTTGCCAAAGGGCTGATCGCCGCTGGCAAGCCCGGCAGCCTGATCAACATTTCCAGCCAGATGGCGTTTGTCGGCGGCATCGACAGGGGCGTCTATTGCGCCACAAAACACGCGGTTGAGGGGTTCACCAAGGCCATGGCCATCGAATGGGCGCAGCACAATATCCGGGTCAACACGCTCTGCCCGACCTTTATCCGCACGCCACTGACCGAACAGACATTCAACAACCCCGACCGGGTCAAATGGATCACGGAAAAGATCAAGCTGGGCCGGGTGGGCGACGTCAGCGATATCATGGGGCCGGTCGTCTATCTGGCCTCTGACGCATCCGCCCTGATGACCGGCACCCATATGCTGATCGATGGCGGCTGGACGGCGGATTGATGGAAAAAGTGACCTCCCTCCAGGTGGCGGAACGGGCCGGGGTCAGCCAATCGGCGGTCAGCCGGGTGTTCACACCGGGAGCATCGGCAAGTGCCAAGACCGTGGAAAAGGTCCGCAAGGCCGCTGACGAGCTGGGCTATCGCCCCAATATGATGGCCCGCGCGATGATCACCGGCAAAAGCCGGATCATCGGGCTTGTCGTCGCCTATCTGGACAATCAATTTTATCCGCTGGCGATGGAACGGCTGTCAAATGCGTTGCAGGAACAGGGCTATCACATCCTTGTTTTTACGGCAGATAACAGCCGGGGCAATGTCGAAGAGGTGATGAAAGAATTACTGGATTATCAGGTTGACGGGATCATCACGGCCTCTGTTGGCATGACCAACGACCTGACGGATCGCTGTGCGGCAGCCGGCATTCCGGTGGTGATGTTCAACCGGGGGCAGGACGGGGATCATGTGTCATCCGTCACCTCTGCCAATCTGGCGGGGGGCCGCGATGTGGCGGAATTCCTGCTGTCCTGCGGGCATAAACAGATTGCCCATATCAGCGGTTGGCAGGGCTCATCCACTGGGCGGGACCGGCAACAGGGGTTTTGTGACGGGCTGGCAGAGGCTGGTGTCACCCCACAAATCATCGACGGGATGTATGACCGCGACACGGCGGCGGCGGCAACGCGGCAGTTGATGGGTGGGGACAACCCGCCAGATGCGATTTTTGTAGGCAATGACCACATGGCCTTTGCCGTCATGGACACGCTGCGCGGGGAACTGGGCCTGCGGGTGCCGGAGGATGTGGCCGTGGTGGGCTATGATGACGTGCCGCTGGCGGCCTGGGCGGCCTATGACCTGACCACCATGCGCCAGCCGGTCAACCGGATGGTTGACGCCGCGGTCAACACGCTCTTGACCCGGATCAACGACCCGGCCACCCCTGCCCGCCGGATCGAAATCGAAAGCCCGCTGATCCAGCGCGGCAGCACCAAAGGACCAATCGCATGAAGGGCTTTAACCCCAAATGGAAAGACTTCCCCGATTACATCATCGGGATCACCAAGGAGATTTGGGAAGATCGCGGCATTGGCACGCTGAACCATTATTACGCCCCCGACATTCCAGTGCGCACGCCAATGGGGGTCGGCACGGGCAATCAGGCGGTGATCGCGTCCACCATGGCAACCTGTCATGAATTCCCGGATCGGGAGCTGTTGGGCGAAGATGTGATCTGGTCTGGTAATGATGATACCGGTTATCTGTCCTCCCACCGGTTGCTGACCAAGGCGACGCATTCGGCCAACGGGCAATTCGGACCTGCGACCGGCAAGCCTTGGCAGGTCTATGTGATTGCCGATTGCGCGGCCAAGGAAGATGTCATCTATGATGAATGGTTGGTGCGGGACTATGGCGGGATCGTTCGGCAGCTGGGGATGGACCCCCGGACCTATGCGGCCGGTCTGATCGAACGCGAAGGTGGGCCAGACAATTGCAGCAAACCCTTTACCCCCGCCATCGATGTTCCCGGCGATTACAAAGCCACCGGCAATGATAACGCCTGGGGGCAACGCTATGCCGATACGCTGACCCGGATCATGAACCATGATTTCACCCATATCCGCGACAGCTATGACCGTGCAATCATTGGTGAATATGCCGGTGCCAATCGGGTCACTGGTTGGGACGGCGTGCTGGTCTTCTGGGTCGGGCTGCGGTCGTCCTTTCCGCATGCGGAATTCAAGATCCACCATCAGATCGGCATGGATGCCGATATGCTGTCACCGCGCGCCGCGATCCGCTGGTCGCTGGATGGGGTGCATGATGGCTGGGGCAGTTTTGGCGAGCCCACTGGAGCGCATGTGCATGTGATGGGGATGTGCCATGCCGAATTCGGCCCCTTTGGCCCGGATGGTGTGGGGCTGCGCCGCGAATTCGCGCTTTATGATGAAATCGCGATCTGGAAACAGATCCTGATGCAAGCGTAAGCCAGCCGTAACCAAGAGATCCCGGATCAGGTCCAGGATCGCGTAAGGAAAAAAGAAGATGACACCGCAAGAGATGGAACACCGCATCGTCCGCTATGGCGATCTGCAACCCTGCAAAACCGCCTTTATCGACGCGCATACGCCGGGATCGGACCAAAAGGAGAACTTTACCATCATCGGCGGTGGCGTATCGGAAAGCCCCGATCAGCATGTTCATATCGGCATCCCGCATGGTTTCAATATCGGGGCTGCAGGCCAGCCGCCGAAATGCCGGAACTCTTTGCATTCGCATCGCACGGCAGAGGTGTTTTTCGTGCTCAAGGGCCGCTGGCGGTTTTTCTGGGGCCGACATGGTGATGCGGGTGAGGTGGTGCTGGAGGAAGGCGACATTTTTAACATCCCTACCGGTATTTTTCGGGGGTTTGAAAATATCGGCACCGATTACGGAATGATCATGGCGATCCTTGGCGGTGATGACGCAGGAGGTGGCGTGATCTGGGCACCGCAGGTGATCACCGATGCAACGGATCATGGGCTGGTGCTGGGTGAAAACGGCAAGTTGTATGACAGCAAGAAGGGGCAGAGCCTGCCAGATGGTGTCAGCCCCATGCCACTGCTGACTGACGCGGAGCTGAAGACCTATCCCGAGCCGAAGGCAAGTGATGTGATCCCCGGCTATGTCGCCCGGTATTGGGACCTGATGGCGATGGCCGACAAGGACCCGGTCAATGTGATCGGCGAAAATGGCCTGTTGCGCGATAAGCCGGGGTTCGAAGTTGCCTTGATGAACCGCGCCTCTGCATCCGAGGCGATGCATGCCCATGATCACCCATCCGTTCTGATGCCGATGCGCGGTCATTGGCGGGTCAACTGGGAAGGCGGCAGTGCCACGCTGGCCCCTGGCGATACCATGTCAGTGCCGGCAGGCCTGATGCATAATGCTGTCCCGTCGATGACAGGCGAGGCGAGCCTTTATCACGTCGTGGCCACGGGCGATCCCGCCGGGGCGACCTGGACAGGTTAAACGTTAGCGCAGACACCGCGCGATGGCGTCCGACGTTTTGCCGACGTCACGCCGACGCGCTGCCGACAGGAAGGAAATGCCAAATGGCCAAAGTCTTAACAACACACACAGGGTCATTGCCCCGCACGCAAGAGGTGGTCGATTTCATCTTCGCCCGCGAAAATGGCGAAGCCTATGATCAGGCCGCATTTGATACGGCAATGACCGCTGCGGTATCAGAAACCGTTAAAAAACAAGTGGATGCAGGCATTGATATCGTCAGCGATGGTGAGACGTCCAAGATCAGCTATGCCACCTATGTCAAGGATCGCTATACCGGTTTTGACGGTGACAGCCCACGCAACGCGCCTGCCGACCTCAAGCAATTTCCGAGCTTTCTCAAACGCTTGGCCGATGATGGCGGCACCCCGCAATATGCGAGGCCGATGTGCGTAGGTGAGGTGAAATCAAAAGGGCAGGGTGAGTTGGAGAAAGACATCGCCAACCTCAAATCGGCGATGGCTGAACATGGGGCCGAAAGGGGCTTCATGAATGCGGCTTCACCCGGTGTTATCTCTTTGTTTTTGCAGAATGATTATTACAAAACGCGAGAGGCCTATCTGGCAGCCTTGGCCGATGCGATGAAGGAAGAATACGAAACAATCGTTGCCGCTGGACTGGATGTGCAGCTTGACTGCCCCGACCTCGCACTGTCCCGTCACATGTTGTTTAACGATTTGTCAGATGATGAGTTTCTGAAAATCGCCGCCTCCCATGTTGAGGCGTTAAACCACGCCCTGTCCGATGTGCCTGCCGAAAAGGTCCGCGTCCATATCTGCTGGGGAAATTACGAAGGGCCGCATGTCTGCGACATTCCAATGTCCAAGATGTTTGATACGCTGATGTCGACCAAATCGCGCTATGTGTTGTTTGAAACATCAAATCCACGCCACGGCCATGAATGGACCGTTTTCCGGGACCGTGCGGATGATATACCGGATAGTAAGGTTCTGGTGCCGGGTGTTGTTGATACGACAACGAATTTTGTCGAACATCCAGAACTGGTTGCGCAACGTATTGAAAGGTTTATGCAAATCGTCGGTGCGGATCGTGTGATCGCCGGATCGGATTGTGGTTTTGGTACCTTTGCGGGCTTTGGCGCGGTTGATCCAGCGATCGCTTACGCCAAGCTGGGTGCATTGGCCGAAGGGGCGGTGATCGCCGCCCAATAGATGCTTGGACAAGCCGGATTTTTGGCCCATGTAAGGAATGGATCAAAAGGATGCCTGCCCATGCTGAACCCGGTCAACGATGCCTTTAAAACGCAGCTGCGGGCGGTCCTGCCGGCGGCTGCGTTCAAGGATGACACCGCCCCCTATCTGACCGAACCGCGCGGGCGCTGGGCAGGGCAGGGGCTGGTCGCGGCACCGGGGTCAACCCAAGAGGTTGTGACCGTGGTCAAGGCCTGCGCCGATGCCCGGATCGGCATCGTTCCCTATAGCGGCGGCACCGGGTTGGTCGGCGGGCAGTTGATGCCGGACGGCCCCGCGCCGGTGGTGTTGTCATTGGAACGGATGAACCGCATCCGCGATGTCTATCCTACTGAAAACGTTCTGGTTTGCGATGCTGGCGTGATCCTTGCCGACGTGCAGAAGGCCGCGGCAGATGTGGGGCGCTTGTTTCCCCTTTCGCTGGCTTCTGAAGGGTCGGCGCGGATTGGCGGGCTCTTGTCCACCAATGCGGGTGGGGTCAATGTGCTGCGCTACGGGAATGCCCGCGCGCAATGTCTGGGGCTAGAGGTTGTTCGCCCGGACGGTACGATCTGGCAGGGGCTGACACGGTTGCGCAAGGACAATACCGGCTATGATCTGCGCAATCTGATTATCGGGGCCGAAGGCACGTTGGGCATCATCACCGCTGCCGCGCTGAAGCTGGCACCACGCCCGGCAGGTGTGGGCGCGGCGATGATGGTTGTCCGGTCGCCCCAAGCCGCGCTGGAATTGCTGGCTTTGGCGGGCGAACGGATCGGCGACGGGATTTCCGCGTTTGAGATCATCAACCGCCAAGGCTTTGATTTTCTGTCCGAGGTCGGACCAGAGATCAAACAGCCCTTTGCCGACACCCCAGAATGGTGCGTGCTGATCGATGTCGGCCTGCCAGCCGGATTAGCCCCCGATGACGCATTGGAAGAGCTGTTTGCAGCCGCATTCGCGGCTGATCTGGTCAGTGATGGGGTGATCGCCCAAAGCCACGCGCAACGCGCCGCCTTCTGGCATATCCGCGAAAGCATCCCAGAGGCGAACCGGCGGATCGGGTCGATCAGTTCGCATGACATCTCTGTTCCGCTGAGCGCGATCCCGGCTTTTATTGAAAAGGGGGCAAAAGTGTTGTCCAAGGTTGGCGCGTTTCGCATCAATTGCTTTGGCCATCTGGGTGATGGGAACCTTCATTACAACGTCTTTCCGATGCAAGGCAAAACCCGCGCAGATTACGAAAGTGTTAGGCCTCGCGTGAAAGACGTGGTGCATGATCTGGTGCATCAAATGGATGGATCGGTCAGTGCAGAACACGGGGTCGGGCGGTTGAAAGTTGCTGATCTGGAACGCTATGCGGACCCCGTGAAACTCGCGATGCTGCACAGTATCAAAGATGCGCTTGATCCTCTGGGCATCATGAACCCCGGCGCGGTTTTACGGCAGGGTCAGTGAGCCAACTATCTTTTTGCGTGTTTCTATGATAGGTTACACGAAAGTCATTTGATAAAGGACCGGACGGGTGAAGGCTCGATTTGTTCCGGTGCGATATTTTTTCATCGCGCTTGTGCCGATATTAATCTTCTATCAGGAGTCCGTGATCACGGATCATTTCGTGACGCCGCAGTTGCAGGTTGGGCCGGGTATTCTGACTGAAAACTGGGCCTGGCTGGAAACGGCGGGCCGGTTTCGATTCTTAGGCGCGACCTGGTTCTTTGCGGCATTGGCGATGATGGTCTTTGTCCTTGTCGTGCGGGATTTGATACAGCCCACGGCCCCAAGGACCCGCATCGCTGCTGCGGTTGTCCTGACGCTTATCTTTGTGTTGGCGATGTCGCCCAGCCTTGGCTACGCGCTGCACCCTGATGCGCCACGCAATTACGAACGGCTTGGCGGGGCGTTGTTTGAGGCGGCATTGGGACGTGGGACATTACCCGGATGCGGCGCGCCTGATGATCGATGGCTCTTGGGTGTTTGCGGTGAGATTCCGATGATTTCACTGCTGAACCGGATGATGGATGTGATCAACTTCTTTGCCGGGCTTGGCGTGGGCGCGTTGATCGTCGGCATGATTTTGTGCCTTGAGGCGCAAAAGCCGGATGGGTTGGCACAACGAGCTGCGCAGTTGCAACGCAATCTGCACCGGATGCGCAGGCAGTTGTACTTGTCAGGGCTGGTGCTGACCTTTGGGATCTTTTTTGCCACCAGTTGGATTCGGTGGCCGCTGCCGATGGTCGCAAAGGAACATGTTGATGCCTATGCCGCGGTGATATCGGCGGCGTCGCTGTACACAGGTATCTATTTTTCGTTGCTGATCCTTAGTTTTTACCTGCCCGTTGCGCTGATCCTTGATGGCCGCCGGCGGCAATTGATCCAGATGGCAGAGGAGGACGCGACATTGCAGGACGCCAAGACAAGGGCGGAATGGATCAAATTGTGTGGGCTGCACAGCGAACCAACGGACGTTTACAAATCCGCCTTTGCGCTGGCCGCCCCTATCTTGGCGGCCTTTGCGGGAAATGTGCCGATCGCGGTCTAGCGTAAGAAGTGGAAAAATCTGTGGCGCAGATTTTTCTTTATAACGCCAAGCGCGGTACTGGTTGCACCGTTTCGCGTTGTCAAAAAAATCTGTGACAGATTTTTTCCATGTCAGTCCCCGTCAAACGCGCAAAGCGCGTGGACATTCATATCCAAGGCTTCCAGCTTCTTGCGTCCGCCCAGATCCGGCAGGTCGATCACAAATGCACAGCCTATCACCTCGGCCCCCATCCGCTCGATCAGTTTGATACCGGCCTCTGCCGTACCACCGGTAGCCAGCAAGTCATCGACCAGCAGGATTTTTTCACCCGGCTGCAGCGCGTCGTCATGCACTTCCATGATCGCTTCACCATATTCGAGTGTGTAGCTCTGCTCGATCGTTTTGCCGGGCAGTTTGCCTTTCTTGCGGATCGGCACAAAACCGACCGATAACTGATGTGCGATGGCCCCGCCAAGGATGAAACCCCGCGCCTCCAACCCCACCACTTTGTCGATGGGCTGGCCCGCATAGGGGTGGAGCAATTGATCGATGGCAATCCGAAACCCGCGCGGATCACTGAAGAGCGTGGTCACGTCCCGGAACATGATCCCTTCATGCGGGAAATCGGGGATTGTGCGGATGTAGTCTTGGACAGTTTTCATAGGTTACCTTCTAAAGAACGCGGCCAGCAACGGCGTCGAGTTTGGAAATCAGGGCAGGGTCCCGTTGATCGGGGGCGGTCATCAGCGCGTATTCCAGCGCCCGGTCACAACCATGGGGGCAAGGCGCGCGGTCAGGCCCCAGAAGGGCAGGCAGGCGGCTGACTAGGTCTTGCGCCTTGGTCCCGTTGCCTTGCAGCGTTTTGATCACGTCGCTGACATCCACAGCCCCATGATCGGGGTGCCAGCTGTCATAATCGGTGACCATGGCGATGGAGGCGTAGCAAATCTCGGCTTCCCGGGCGAGTTTTGCCTCTGGCATATTGGTCATGCCGATCACATGGCAGCCCCATTCGCGATAGAGTTTGCTTTCAGCCTGCGACGAAAACTGCGGACCTTCCATAGCCAGATATGTGCCGCCCCGGTGGATTGTTATCCCTGCGTCCCGTCCGGCGGCCTCGCAAACGTCCGACAGTCTTTCGCAGGTTGGGTGGGCCACGCTGACATGAGCCACACAGCCGGTACCGAAAAAGGATTTTTCGCGGGCAAACGTCCGGTCGATGAATTGATCGACAATGACGAAATCCCCCGGCGCCATGTCTTCGCGAAATGATCCGCAGGCGCTGACGCTGATAATATCGGTGACCCCGATCCGCTTCATCGCGTCGATATTCGCACGGTAGGGCACCGTTGTTGGCGAATGCATATGCCCACGCCCATGTCGGGGCAGGAAGGCCATGGGAACGCCATGCAGCACGCCGGTCAGCACAGCGTCGGATGGCGTGCCCCATGGGCTATCGACGTTGACCCATGCGGGGTCCTGCAACCCATCCATGTTGTAAATGCCCGATCCGCCAATAATACCGATTTTGGTTTGCATGGATTACCTCGTCTTAACCAACATCAAGGACACTGGAGCGGAATGAAGGAAAAGTGAACCCTGCGTTCCGTGCCGATGCTGCAACAGGGGTGTTGGTGTCATTTGGTGGGGGTGACAAGTGTGGATTGGTCGTTTAGGGCAGCGCTAACAATTCCCCCGTTGACAGGAACTCTTATGGCCCGCGCACTCTTGGCGAGTTTCGCTGAAAATCTTTCGCTTCGTGATCCCGACGCACCGCTGACACCCGGGCAATTGCGGGTCGAGGTGTTGTCTGGCTTGACGGTGGCCCTTGCGCTGGTGCCCGAAGCGGTTGCCTTTGCCTTTGTCGCTGGGGTAGAACCGCTGGTTGGGCTTTATGCGGCCTTTATCGTGGGGCTGATCACGGCCATCTTCGGCGGGCGTCCAGGGATGATTTCGGGTGCGACCGGTGCTTTGGCTGTGGTCATGGTTTCACTCGTGGCGCAGCACGGCGTGGAATACCTTTTTGCGACCGTCGTCTTGATGGGGTTGATCCAGCTTGTTGTTGGGGTCATGCGTTGGGGTAAGTTCATTCGGCTTGTGCCGCATCCGGTGATGCTGGGCTTTGTGAACGGGCTGGCGATTGTGATTTTCCTAGCGCAGTTGGGCCAGTTTCAGGTTCCCGGATCGGCCCATGGCGGCGGCGGACACGGGATGGCCAACGGGGAATGGCTGACCGGTTGGCCGCTTTACTTGATGCTGGGGCTGGTTGGGCTGACCATGCTGATCATCTGGGCGATGCCCAAGATTACCAATGCGGTGCCGGCACCACTGGCGGGCATCGCGATTGTGGCGGCGATTGTGATCGGTTTCGGCCTTGATGTCCCCTTGGTGGGTGATCTGGCCAGCATCGAAGGTGGCTTGCCGCCGTTCCACGTTCCCAACGTGCCGCTGACATGGGAAACCTTTGAAATTATTCTGCCCTATGCGCTGATCCTTGCGGCGATTGGCCTGATTGAAAGCTTGCTGACCCTGAATCTGGTGGGTGAAATGACGGGCAAGCGTGGCGGGGCCAGCAAGGAATGTCTTGCCCAGGGTGCTGCAAATACGGTGACTGGTTTCTTTGGCGGTATGGGCGGCTGTGCGATGATCGGTCAGTCGATGATCAACGTCAAATCCGGTGGCCGGACACGGGTGGCGGGGATTGCGGCCGCGCTGTTTCTGCTGGCCTTTATCCTGTTTGCCAGCGGGCTGATTGAACAAATTCCACTGGCCGCCCTTGTGGGTGTGATGTTCATGGTGGTGATCGGGACCTTCGCGTGGAATTCCTTGCGTATCCTGCGCAAGGTGCCCCGGACGGATGCCTTCGTGACCGTTCTGGTGACGATTGTGACCGTGGCAACCGATCTGGCAACTGCTGTTGTTGTTGGCGTCATCGTCTCGGCGCTGGCCTATGCCTGGAGCAACGCAACACGCATTCACGCCATCAAACGCGAAAGCCGGACAGAGGCGGGTGCGCAGGTTTATGAAATCCAAGGGCCATTGTTTTTCGGCTCCACTGACGGGTTCACAGAAATCTTTGATGTCGCAAGCGACCCTGACGTGGTGATTGTGGATTTTGCGGCCAGCCGTGTCGCTGACCAATCCGCGCTGCAAGCGATCGAGGCTGTTGCCCAAAGATATGAAGAGGCAGGCAAGATCATTCAACTGCGCCATCTTAGCCGTGATTGCCATGAATTGCTGTCAAAAGCCGGGCACCTGATGGTCGATAGTGATGATGACCCTGATTACGAGCTGGCGGTCGACTATAGCGTAAAAACGGGGATCATCGGTGGCCACTGATCCTTGAACGGATGACTGATTTTGAGTAACTCATGGGCATGTTACGCGCCGGGTTCACGGCGGACATTTCCAAGAGAACAAATATGAGATTGATGGATTTTGCTGCTTATGAGCAGCAATTGAAATGGGCGGCACTGGTGCTGGGTGTGTTCAGCACTGTGTCTGTTGCGCAGGGCTGGCAGTTGCTGGCGATGCTGTTCAGCCTGCCATTTTGCCTGATCTGGATGTATTGCGGATGGCTGCATGGTGAACGCCAGCTGAAATACATCAACATGCTGTTTGCGGCACTTTATGTTTATGGGTTGGGGTGCTACGCGCTCATCGCCTGAGGTGGAATGTCGCGCATTTTTGACACGATGCGTTGAAATTTCTAAACCCAATCAATGCGCCGCATCACGCAATACTGACCCAGACCAGCCTTCCAGCGTACGGGCTCGAATGACCCATTAGCGGACAAAGGGTGCATTCGCTGCGGTTGCCCCAATGGCTGCTTTCGACATTCAGGAACGACCTAGCAAAGCGACATTTGCATATGCTGGCAATTCGAGTCCTTACACCATAACCTGCATGAGATCTTACTATTGGGCTTCCTCATGCGTCTCTTTCCACAGTTGCTTCTCGCCCTTTTTCTTGTCGTTACAGCGACGACTGTCGCAACCGGTGAGAATACGGGTCCGGAGCTGCCAAGCCCTGATCAAGTAAGTGAGCACTATCAAGTGTCAGCAGCTGGCTGGCCAACAATAACCCATATTGCTATGCTAGCACTTGTTGCCGCAGAGGATCGCCAGTTCTTTGACAGGCCGCCGCAACACTCAACCATCACAAGACAGATTGGACAGTGGTATCCTCAGCCAGTTTTCGAGAAGCATCAAAGAGTTGTGCTCTCATTCGCGGTAGGCGAAGCACTCTCGCATGATGAAATTCTGAACTGGTATGCGAATGAGGTTTTCCTTGGGCAAGCCTGTTTTGGTCTTTCAAATGCTTCGATGGTTTACTTTGGAAAATCAATTGCCGACTTGAGTCTTGAGGAAATCGCTTACCTCGCGGCACTATCTAAAGCGCCTGTGCGGTTCCATCCAGTTCGTTCACATAACCGGGCTATTGAACGCAGAAACTTCGTGTTGATGGAAATGCGAAACGCCGGTTTCATATCAAACGACGAAGCTGACCGCGCCATCCAGACGGCCTTGCATGTAAAAGACCCATTGGTGCGCTGCGAGCCTTTGGAGTAATGCTTGTCGTTATGTGGAGGCGAATGATCTATGCAGCTATCTTGGTGGTTTGGACGTGCGGTCAAGCCGCTGCCGAGAACGAGATTCTTCAGTTCTTTCCGTCGGTGCCCATACATGAAGACGACCGACTGACTGGCCATTTTGAGGTGGCTGTACAGGGCTGTAATGTCGAGTTGACAGAAACCTCTGAGCCCTTTGTCACCGTGAGCAGGTTTGATGTGCAAAGCTATGAGACCGATCCAGGGCGTCTTTCTTGGCCATACGTTAAGCAGCTCTCGACGCGATATAACGTTGCTTGGTTTAAACGCGACGGCGCAACAGTATCATCTATGGAAGAGCTCAACATCAAACTGCGGCAACTCCATGTTTCTTGGAGCGATCGAAGGACACTTAGCCCCGATGACGCGCGAGACAAATCAATGGAACTCGAGAATTGGCTTTCCGAAGTCAGATCTGGGGCGCATGGCCAATTTGCTCAGCGAAACCATTCCGCACGATATTTTTCTGGTGATGAACGTTTTTTGGTTTCAGTCTCGATCAACACTTCAATGGCAATGCCTGTGCAGACTAGTGATATGTCATCGCTCGCGCACGCGATGTACCGACATGGCTTAACCTGCCACCGCAACTGAAAACCTCAACATCATGTTTTTCTTAGAGCGGCCGCCATTCGCGGCGTTGCCGCAACTCGTTCCTTCGGGCTCTTTCGGGGCCTTCGCCGCGATCAGCGGGAAGGTCAGCTATGCCGATGTTTCTGATTTCGGTTCATTTTTGTGACGTGAAGGTCAAAGTTATCTGACGTTCCACACCTAATCGTCGGGGCGTTGTAAGCTGAAGACCTCGCGGATCACCGAATAGTCGCGATATCCCAAACGGGTCAGCGGGTTGAATGTGGTCACGTCGAATTTCCCATCCACGATGCAATTGTCGCGCAGATGGATGCCTGTGACCTCTCCGAAAACGGTGAAATTTGCTTCGCCTGGCAGTTGGACGATCTGGGTCAGCTTGCATTCCAGCGTGGCCGGGGCGTTGGCGACCCGCGGGCAATTGATGGTTTCGCAGTCCAGCTTTTCCACACCCGCCAACGTGAATTCATCGGTTTCGCGTTCCCATGGGCCGGAGGTTTTGTTCATGATGTCGCGCGCCGTGTATTCCACGATATTGACCGCAAAAACCCCGGTGTCGCGGATGTTGCTGACGCTATCTTTCGTGCCGTCCCTGTCGGGTTTGGCACTGGTAGAGGCGAACATGACCTGCGGTGGGACGTAAGCAACGGCGTTGAAAAAGGAATAGGGTGCCAGATTATCCCGCCCATCCGCCCCGCGGGTTGCGATCCAGCCAATGGGGCGCGGTGCGATCAGGGCGTTGAACGGATTATGCGGCAAGCCATGTCCATTTTTGGGTTCGTAAAACATCGGGTGACCTTTTCGTTCGGTTTGGCAAGGGGTAGCGTCCGCTTGAAGATTTGGCCAGACGAAAGACAGCATGCAGCA
This sequence comes from uncultured Paracoccaceae bacterium, assembly GCA_947500135.1. GTDB lineage: Bacteria > Pseudomonadota > Alphaproteobacteria > Rhodobacterales > Rhodobacteraceae > Yoonia. The sequence continues at coordinate 194,057 of CANMQX010000005.1, read as the reverse complement.
GACGGCGATGACCCTGGCCGAAGAAACGGCAGATGACTGGTGGGAGGTTGAGGCGCTTTACGACCTTTGCTTTGCGCCGGGCCGGTCGGCATTGTCATCCTATCGGTTGCGCGACAAAGTGGCGCCCATCGCACAGCTTTGCCTGACCGCACGGGACCCGAACGGCATTCTGGCCGGTGCAGTGCGCAACTGGCCTGTGCGCGTCGGCGGGGCTTTGACCGTGCTTCTTGGCCCCATTGCGGTGCATCCGACCCGGCAGGGCGAAGGGTTGGCATCGCTCCTCATGTCGCAATGTCTGGACGCCGCGCGCACTGCCGGATGGGACCGGATTATGCTTGTCGGCGATGCCCCCTATTACGGGCGGTTCGGGTTTGCGCGGCTGGATCAGGTCGTCATGCCGCCACCCACGAACCCGGCACGAGTGCTGGGGCTGGCGTTAACGGGGGGCGCTTGGGATGGGGTAACAGGGCCTGTGACGGCCATGCATGATTGAAATCACGGTGCCCCGTGCCCATCTGTCACAGATGGATGATCAAGACCTTGAACTGAAAGAGATTAACCCCGCCAACCCGCCGCAGCCATTAAGTGATGCGGCGAGGGCCGAGATTGAAGCCATTGCCGCGCGGCAACACAAGGCCAATGGCGTCCTGATGAAGGCGATCAATTTTGTTGGTGGACAGGTCGAGGATGGGCTGAAGGTTTTGCCCAAATCCGTACGGGCACAGTTGGATGATGTGGCCCGCAAGGCGTTGCAGCACAGCTATGACGCCGCCAGCAAATCGCGCGGCGGCATTGGTGAGCGGGTTGGATCCGATGGGATGCACAAGGCGCTTGGCGCTTTATCCGGTGCGGTCGGTGGGATCGGTGGTTTGCCCACTGCACTGGCCGAATTGCCCGTTGCGACCACATTGATTTTCAGGGCGGTGCAGAATGTCGCCGCGACCCATGGCGAAGACCCGTTATTGGAAGAAACCCGGATGCAATGCCTGGCCGTTTTCGGTGCTGGCGGGCCGGGTGCGCAGGATGATGGTGTTGATACATCATTCATTGGCGCAAGGCTGAGCATTTCGGGCGCTGCCGTTAATGGGTTGATCCGCAAGGTCGCTCCGAAATTCGCAACGATCCTGTCGCAGAAACTAGCCGCCAAGGCTGTGCCTGTGCTGGGGGCGGCTGCCGGGGCGGGCACGAATTACGCTTTCTTAGACTACTACGTGTCCATCGCGCATGTGCATTTCGGATTGCGCAAACTGGCCCGCATCCATGGTGAAGATGCGGTGACAGAGGCGTTCCACCACGCGCTTGACACCGCAAAGCGTTCTTAGACCTGATAGACCAGCCAATCGGCGACCGCGCGGCGCACGGATTGATCGCCATTTGCGATGGCCTTGTCCATGATTGCCCTGACTTCGGTCAGATCGACCCGGCGCAACAGGTGTTTCACTGGCCCGATTGAGGCGGGGCGCATCGACAGTGACCGCAGACCGAGCGCCGCAAAACACAAGGCTTCGACCGGGCGGCCGGCATCTTCGCCACAAAATGACACAGGTGTGTTGCTGGCATCGCAGCGTTTGATCACCCGTTCGATGAAGGACAGGAAACTGACATCCAGCGTGTCGTAACGCCTGCGCACCCGTTCATTTTCGCGGTCGGCTGCGAAAAAGAACTGTTTGAGGTCGTTACCCCCGATTGAGATGAAATCGACCTCTTCAAAGAATGCATCGGGCGCAAAGGCCAGTGACGGGGTTTCCAGCATTGCGCCGATTTCCATCTCTGACGGCAATGGGTGGCCCAGTTTTTTCTCGCGCGCGACGGCCTTAGCCATTTCGGCCTTTGCGTCCTGAAATTCACGCATTTGGGTAATGAAAGGGAACATAACCGCCAGCGGTTGACCATCGGCAGCGCGCAAAAGCGCCTGCAATTGCATCCGCAACACGCCGGGTTTGTCCAGACCCACCCGGATCGCCCGCCAGCCCATGGCAGGGTTGGGTTCATCATTGGGTTTCATATAGGGCAGCACCTTATCTGACCCGATATCCAAGGTGCGGAACGCGACCCGTTTGCCATCGGCGGCTTTCAATACCCGCGAATAAAGCGCCGAAAGTTCGGCCCGTCTTGGCATTTGGTTGCGCACCAGAAATTGCAATTCTGTGCGAAAGAGACCCACCCCTTCGGCCCCTGATCCAGAGAGCGAGGGGAGATCGGCGATCAGCCCAGCATTCATCTGGAGCGAAATCTGCGCACCGCATTTCGTTTCTGCCGGCAGATCGCGGATCGAGGCGTAGCGTTCCTGCGCCCTTGTCTGCATCGCCAGTTTGTCGCGGAACGCCCCATGCACCGTTTCATCAGGGCGCAGATGCGCAATCCCTTGTTCCCCGTCGACAAGGATGGTGTCACCGTTCAACGCCTCAGCGGTAACGCCCTTGGCGTTGATGATCAAAGGGATTGCCCAGGCGCGGGCGACGATGGTGGCGTGGCTGCCGACGGATCCTTCCTCCAGCACGATGCCTTTCAGCGCTTTGCCGTATTCCAGCAATTCACCGGGGCCAATATTGCGGGCCACAAGGATCGGGTTATCGGGCATGTCGGCGCGGGCTTCTGCGCCCTGACCTGTCAGGATGCGCAGCAATCGGTTCGACAGGTCATCCAGATCATGCAGCCGTTCGCGCAAATACGGATCGCCGGATTTTGACAAGCGTGTGCGGGCCAGTGATTGTTCCTTTTCAACCGCAGCTTCGGCAGACAGCCCGTTTTCGACATCGGCCTTCATCCGACGCATCCAACCGGGCGAATTGGCGAACATCCGGTAGGCTTCGAGTACCTGGATCTGCTCAGGGTCCACTGACCGGGCCCCGGTCAGCATGTTATCAACCGATTTGCGCAACTCCTCGATCGCGACATGCAGCCGATCATGTTCCTTTGCGGTGTCTTCGGCAATCGGGTTGGTGACAACCACCCGTGGTTCATGCAGGAAGACCTGGCCTTCGCTGGCCCCTTCCTGTGCGACTGACCCTTTGAGCATGACAGGTTGCTGATGGCGGGCGGATAGGGCCGCGCCTTCACCGACAAAGGCGCCCAGCTCTGTCATTTCGGCGATCACCATCGCCACAATTTCTAACGCATAGACTTCGTCCAGCGTCAGTTCGCGCGCTGTTTTGGTTTGCACCACCAGCACGCCAAGGGATTCCCCAAGTCGTTGGATCGGCACACCGCAAAAGGACGAAAACCGTTCCTCGCCAGTTTCGGGCATGTAGCGAAAGCCCTTTTCAGCGGGCGCATCGGCGGTGTTGATGACCGTGCCGCTTTTGGCAGTGCGTCCGACCAGACCTTCGCCAAGGCGCATCCTGGTCTGGTGGACAGAATCCTGTTCAAGGCCTTGGGTCGCGCAAAGTTCCAGTGTTTCGTCATCGCGGAACAGGTAGATTGAACAGACTTCCGCCCGCATCGAGTTGGCAATCAGGTCGACGACCTTGTTCAGCCGCGCCTGGCCTTCACCATCGCTGGCAAGGGCCTCGCGCAGGCGACCCAGAAGCTTGCGGCTTTCTGTTTCCAAACGATGTGGCATCAGCCCCCCTGGGTAGCCAGACGTCAGAGCGAAAGACGAAAAACCTGATAATTCAGGTCCAACGGATGCCGCCCTAGGTCATGCCGCCTTTTCCAATTCAAAGGCATCATGAAGGGCTTGCACGGCAAGTTCCATGTATTTTCGGTCGATCAGGACGGAAATTTTTATCTCGGAGGTTGTAATGACCTTGATGTTAATCCCCTCATCGTGGAGTGCCTTGAACATCTGGGCGGCCACACCGGCATGGCTGCGCATGCCGATCCCGACGACTGAAACCTTGGCTACCGCATCATCGGTGACCAGATCGTGAAAGTTGATCTCGCCTGATGTTTTTGCCTCTTCCATGGCTTTTGCGGCTCGCATGGTCTGATCCACCGGGCAGGAAAAGGTCATATCGGTCCGGCCTTCTTCAGAAATGTTCTGCACGATCATGTCCACGTTGACGCCTGCATCTGACAGGGGCCCAAAGATCGCCGCGGCGATGCCGGGCCGGTCGGCGACCGAAATCAGCGTCATTTTGGCTTCGTCACGGGAATAGGCGACCCCGGCCACAACATTGGATTCCATGATTTCCTCCTCGTCACAGACCAGCGTCCCTGCGCTGTCGGATGGTTCTTCGAATGATGACAGCACCCGCAGGCGCACGTTATAGCGCATGGCAAGTTCGACCGAACGGGTTTGCAGAACCTTGGCACCAAGCGATGCCAGTTCCAGCATTTCCTCGAACGCGATCTTGTCCAGTTTGCGGGCCTTGGATGCGATGCGTGGGTCGGTGGTGTAGACGCCATCGACATCGGTATAGATATCGCAGCGTTCCGCACCAAATGCAGCCGCAAAGGCGACAGCCGTTGTATCCGACCCGCCGCGCCCCAGTGTCGTGATCCGGCCTTCCGGGCTGATCCCCTGAAACCCAGCGACAACGGCCACTTTCATGCCTTCGCCAAATTTGGCGTTGATTTTTTCGGTTGGAATCTCTTCGATCCGGGCCGAAGAATGGGTCGAGTTGGTCATCAGCGGCACTTGCCAGCCTTGCCAACTGCGGGCGGGGATTTCCATTTCCTGCAGGCGCAGCGCCATCAGACCGGCAGTGACGTTTTCGCCCGATGAGACAATCGCATCATACTCGCGCGCATCATAAAGCGGCGCTGTTTCATCAACCCAGCCCACCAGTTCATTGGTTTTGCCGGACATGGCGGACACGATGACGATCACGTCATAGCCATTGGCCACCTCAACCGCCACGCGCTTGGCCGCGCGGGCAATCCTGTCCAGATTGGCGACAGAGGTGCCGCCAAATTTCATCACAAGCGTCGGCATGATTGATCCTTCAGGTGCAGCGGCACCGCCCGCGTGTCTTTACTCGCGCGTCTCATAATCAACCCGGTGCCCAAGGGCAATGCGCAAGTCAGGATGGGATTGCTGCGCCAATAACGGCCGCACAGTCGCCGGTTTTGATCAGACCGGGGAAATGGCGGCTGATCAGCAAGCCTGTCATTTTGGCCCGGTAGGTGATCGGCGGTATCCCGGTGCGATCAACGGGCCAGATACGGGCGATGATATCGCCTGCGTGGACAGTATCCCCTAGATCAACCATTGGTTCGTAAAGCCCGTCATGTTCGGCGAATAGAAAGCAATCATCGTCGGGCATTTCGATATGCACCGTTGGATCGATCTGCATGTCACCTTGCAAGATCCCTGCATGGATGAGCACATTGCGCAGTCCTTTCCGCGCGATTGCGATGGTCTTGGCCGTTGCTGACCCGCCGCCGCCCAGTTCGGTTGAAACGAAGGTCTTGCCCATCTCCTCGACCGCGGTGTCATACATGCCCGCGCTGTCAATCTCGCGCAGCATGACGGAATAGGGCGCGTTGAATGCTTGCATTGCCGCCACGCAGGCGGCCTGCTGCGTCTTGTTGTCCAGCACATGGGCCGCTGCAAAAGGTAGGAAATCCAGCGTTTTACCACCGGAATGGAAATCCAGAACGATATCCGCCATCGGCACCAGCACCCGTTGGAAATAGTCAGCGATTTTTTCGGTTACGGTCCCATCTGGACGTCCCGGAAAGCTGCGGTTCATATTGCCCTGATCGATGGGGGATGTCCGTGTCCCGGCCCGAAAGGCGGGGTGGTTGAAGGCGGGTAGGATGATGACCCGCCCGTTCATGTCTTCGGGTTGCAAGGTCACCGTCAGTTCCTGCAAGACGACCGGCCCCTCATATTCGTCGCCATGGTTGCCCCCGGTCAGAAGTGCTGTCGGACCGTCACCATTCTGGATCACCGTGATCGGGATCATGATTGATCCCCACGCGCTGTCATCGCGGCTGTAGGGCAGGCGCAGGAAACTGTGGTGGATGCCGTCCTGATCCAGTGGGATTGTTGGTGTAATGGGCGAAGGTTTCATTATGTCAGTCCTTGACCATCATCTTGCGCGGTACATTGGCCAGACATTCTGGTCCGTCCTGTCTGATGCGGATGCTTTCGGTAATCTCAAACCCCCAATCATCCATCCATAGCCCTGTCATGAAATGAAAGGTCATGTTTTCCTGCAACACGGATTTGTCGCCGGGGCGAAGCGACATCGTCCGTTCCCCCCAATCGGGCGGGTAGCTGACACCGATGGGGTAGCCTGTTCGGTTATCCTTTGTGATCCCGTATTTTTGGAGCACGTCAAAGAAGGCCAGCGCAATATCTTCACAGGTATTGCCGGTTTTTGCTTTTTCCAGCCCAGCCTCCATCCCTTCCAATACTGCCTTTTCTGCGTCCAGAAAGGTTTGCGTGGGTTTGCCCAGAAAGACCGTGCGTGACAGCGGACAATGGTAGCGTTTGACGACGCCCGCGATTTCGAAAAACGTACCCTCCCCGGATTTCATTGGTTGGTCATCCCATGTCAGATGCGGGGCGGCAGCGTCCGCCCCGGATGGCAAGAGCGGCACAATGGCCGGATAGTCGCCGCCCGCACCAATGTCGGGGTCATAGCGCAGTGCCGCGTCATAGATTTCGGCCACCAGATCGCATTTGCGGATGCCTGGTTCGACCTTTTCAAAGATGCGTTCATGCATCCGGCCCACGATTTTGCCTGCTTGCCGCATCAAGGCCAGTTCAGCCTCTGATTTCACGGCGCGTTGCCAGTTTACCAGGGCTGTGGCATCGGTGAATGTCGCGTTGGGCAGATGGGTTTGCAGGGATGCGAAGGCGGCGGCAGAGAACCAGTAATTGTCCATCTCGACCCCGATTGTGCCCTTGGCGAGGCCCCGATCCGTCAGTTGCGCCGAAAGGTAGTCCATAGGGTGCCGCTCGGTCGATTGCACGTAGTGGTCGGGGTAGCCGATGATGTTGGCGGGATCCATGAAGCAGGTCCGCCGCGCGCCATTGGCATCCTGCCCGCGCCCATACCAGATGGGTTCGCCGTCCAGTGGCAGCACCACGCATTGATGCACATAAAACGACCACCCGTCATAACCTGTCAGCCAATTCATGTTGGACGGATCGGAAATGATCAGCAGATCAACACCCTGCGCCTGCATCGCATGGCGGGTCTTGGCGATACGGCGATCGAACTCAGCACGGCTGAAATGAAGCGTGGGTTGTGGCATGGGCGGCTCCGCTGCGTGTATCTCTGTGATCACGCTAGCAGTTGTCTTGACCCACGCTTGACCAGAAACGACATGAGCGATTGCCGGATGGCCTTACAGATTTTCCATCGCGTCCAATGTGTGTTCCAGGCCGAGCCGGATATGCGTTTCCAGTACTGATTTGGCCTTTGGAATGTCGCGCGCGAGCGCTGCGTCAAACATGTCTTTGTGTTCCTGCACCGCCTCTTGCCCGCGATAGGTCAGCACCAGCATCTGATAGCGCAGGTATTTGTCGAAGATCGTGCCGTGCAGCGATAACAGGTTTTGCGAATTGCAGGCATGGATCAGCGCCTGATGGAATTCCCAGTCATAGCGTTTCCACAACTCTTTCTGGGTGGTGTCCCCATCCAGCATCTTCTGTTCAATCAGATGCAGTTTGTGGTGGGCGGCGACCAGATTGCCTTCCCAATCAGCATCGCCGCAGGCGATGGATGTTTCGAGAGCGGAACATTCGAGCAGGATGCGCAGCTCCGCGATTTCGGTCAGATCATCGGCAGAGACGGGGCGCACGAAAAACCCGCGCTGTTCGGCCGCCTGCACGAAGCCTTCGCTGGCCAGCCGGTTCAGCGTTTCACGCAAGGTGGACACGCTGGCGGAGTAGCGGTCGCGCAGGCCATCAAGCTTCAGTTTGGCACCCGGGGCCAGTTCGCCAAATATGATATCATGCTTGATACGTTCATACGTGCTGGACCCGACGGTGGGTGCAGTTTGGGACATGCCAAGCCTCTTGGTTAACATCTTTTGCAGGTGATAACATGATCATCCGATATTTCTCAACGGTAGATAAAATCGGTGTAAATTAAAAATATCATATATTATTGCGAATCTGTTAAACTCTGTTAGCGTGGCGGCAACGTGAAGGGATGAGGGGCCAGATGGGGCAACCGAAGAAGTTAGCCGTGGTCGGGGCAGGCCTTGTCGGTCAGCGTCATATCGCGGCGGTCAGTCAGGTGCCGGGGGTGGAACTGGCAGCCGTGGTTGAACCCGGTGAGACCGCGCAATCGGTGCCTGTGTTTACGACAATGGCCGATATGTTTGACGCCGTTGCGGTCGATGGTGTGATCCTGTCGACACCGACCTTGCTGCATGTCGAGGGTGGGATGGCCTGTGTGGCCCACGATATTCCGGTGCTGATTGAAAAGCCACTGGCGGCTTCTGCAGATGATGCCCAAGGGCTGATTGATGCCGCACAGGCCAAGGGTGTGCCCATTCTGGTTGGCCATCACCGGCGCCATAACCCGATTATCCAGAACACAGCGGCCTTGATCAAAGATGGGGCCATCGGGCAGGTGCGTGCGGCACAGGTCACCTGCTGGTTCTACAAGCCGGATGATTATTTTGATGTCGCCCCCTGGCGCAAAAAGGCCGGGGCAGGTCCGATTTCCGTCAATCTGGTTCATGATGTTGATTTGATGCGGCATTTCCTGGGTGAGGTCGTGACCGTACAGGCGCAGATGGCGCCGTCACTGCGGGGGTTTGAAAACGAAGATCTTGCCGCCGCCGTGCTACGTTTCGAAAGTGGGGCGGTTTGCACGATTACAGTGTCCGACAGTGTGGTGTCACCGTGGAGTTGGGAACTGACATCGCGCGAATATCCGATCTATCCGGCAACCAACGAATCCTGTTATCTGATTGGAGGATCGAAAGGGGCGCTGTCGATCCCGGATATGCGTTTGTGGCAGCATGAGGGAGAAACCAGTTGGTGGAACCCGATCAAGGCCACGGCCATGCCGGTCAGTTCGTCGGACCCGTTGGTTAATCAGATTGCGCATTTCGACGATGTCATGCGCGGCAAGGCCACACCTTTGGTGACTGGCGAAGAGGGCTTGAAAACCTTGCGTGTTGTTGAGGCCATTCAAATGGCTGCACAGACACAGAAACTGATCCACCTCGGCAACGTATCAGAGGGAAATTACACAGCTGCCGAATAAAATATCTGATATTTTGTAAAATCTATTGCGAAATTCAGAAAATGAGGCATTAATTTGCCGGTAATGCTGTCCGAAGGGGCAGAACAAACGTCTGGGAGAACATTATGACACTGAAACTGACACGTCGCCTTGCGATGGCCGCCATGGTCGCTGCGGGCTCTTTCACTGGCGCGGCGTCTTTCGCCGATGGTCATGCCATTCAACTGCGGATGTCGTCATCCGGCTCGGAAACAGACCAGCGTTCCGTCGCCATGGCCGAAGTGTTTGGCCCTGCCGTTTCCGGCTTTGCCTCTTATGAGCCAAGCTATAACGCGACATTGTTCGATCAGGGTACGGAACTGGATGCGATCAGCCGTGGCAACCTGGAAATGTCGATCACGTCGGCGCAGGAACTGGCACAGTTCTTTCCTGAATTCTCGATCTTTGCCACCGGCTATGTCCATCAGGATGCTGCCCATCAGGTGCGCGTTTTCAACGATCCGCTGATGGACCCGTTCAAGCAGAAGGTTGAAGACGAGCTTGGCGTGAAGCTGCTTTCCGTCATGTATCTGGGCCGTCGTCATGTGAATCTGCGCCAGACCCGTGAGGAGCTGGATGTGCAGACACCCGCCGATCTGGCAGGTGTGAACCTGCGGATGCCGGGCACGGATGCGTGGCAATTCCTGGGTGCGGCCCTTGGCGCTTCCCCGACCCCTATGGCGTTTTCTGAAGTCTATACCGGTCTGGCCACCGGCGCTGTTGACGGGCAGGACAACCCACTGCCAACGGTTGTGGACAAGAAGTTCTATGAAGTGACCAAGCAGATTGCCCTGACATCGCATCTGGTTGACCTGAACTACATCGCAATGTCAGCCGCGACGTTCAATGCAATGACACCGGAACAGCAATTGACCGTGCAGCGCGCGGCAGATGCGGCGGCATCCGTTGGCCGCCTGCGTCAGCTGGATCTGGAAGCGAACCTGACATCCTTTATCGAGGAAAACGGCGTCGAGGTTTATTCACCTGACACCAAAGCCTTCCGTGAACATGTGCAGGCCCAGTATGTTGGCAGTGAATTCGCCGAAAGCTGGCCTGACGGTTTGCTGGACAAGATCAACGCACTCGGAAACTGATTAGCCGAACCAGAGTGGGAGACATACCATGAAAAGTGTTTTGCGGTGGGTCTCTCGAATTTCCGATGCAATCGCAGCCACGATGTTGGCTGCGATTTTTTTCATTTTTCTGATCCAGATCGGGTCCCGCTATGCGCCCAAAATCATTGGGTATTTCGGATGGGCCGAAACATTCCCGATCCTCGCATCAATCCGGCCGCTTGGCTGGACTTTGGAGTTGATTGCGGTTTTGTGGGTCTGGGTGATCTTTTTCAGCTGTGCCTTTGTGGTGCGTGAATATGACCACGTTAAATTTGACATCATCTATTTGTCCGTCTCGCGCCGGCTGCGAACGGTGTTTGCCATCATTTCGGCCGCGGCCATCGTGGCTGGCATGCTTTACGCATTCATGCCGACCTGGGATTACATCGATTGGATGAAAATCCGCAAAACATCGACCGTGCGCAATCCGTTCACGGGGGACAAGATCCCACTGCGCACGGTCTTTTCCGTTTATGGCGGGTTCATGATTGTGGTCGCCGCGCGTTATGGCTGGCTGGTTATCGACACGTTCCGCAACGGCCCACCCAAGACAGAGATTGAGATCGTGCTGGAAGCCGAAGCACAGGCCGAAGCGCGCGAGGTATCGTCGTGAGCTTTGAACTTGCTTCCCTTCTTGTCACGTTGTTCTTTCTGGCCGGGATCGGCACGCCGATTGGCTATTCGATCCTGCTGGCATCTGTTGTCTATCTGGGCTTTGCCGGGCTTGATGTTGCCCTCGCAGGCGAAAAGATCCTGCAAGGCTTCTATAAAAGCGCGATCCTGCTGGCGGTGCCACTGTTTATCGTGGCTGCAAATATCATGAATGCAGGGTCGATTACCGACCGGCTTTTGAATTTCTGTGTCGCTGTTGTGGGCCGTTTCAAGGGTGGGTTGGGTCACGTTAACGTCGTCGCCTCCCTGATCTTTTCGGGCATGTCTGGATCCGCTGTGGCGGATGCGGCGGGGATCGGCAAGATTATCATTTCGATGATGACCCGGGGTGGGCGTTATTCACGAGGCTACGCTGCGGCCATCACTGCCGCCTCTGCCACGATCGGTCCGATCATCCCGCCATCAATCCCGATGGTGCTCTATGCGCTGGTGTCCAACGCATCGATTGGCGCGCTGTTTTTGGCGGGTATCCTGCCAGGTCTGATCATGGGCGTCGTGCTGATGGGGATGAACGGCTATCTGGCGCGCAAGCGTGGCTTTGCCATTGAAGAACCAGTGCCACTGAAAGAACTGCCGCGCGTCACGGCAAACGCATTTCCGGCGCTGCTGATGCCGATGATCCTGCTTTATGGCATCTATGGCGGTGTGACGACCCCGACTGAGGCTGCGGCGGTTGCCGCATTTTACGCGCTGCTGTTAGCGGCCCTGTTTTACAGGGCGATCACGCTGAAAAACCTCTACCGTGTCTTTGTCGATAGTGCCCGGTCATCCGCTGCGGTGGGCATCGTGATCGGTGGTGCCTTTATCCTAAACTACATCGTCATCACCGAACAGATCCCGCAGGCGATTTCGGCGATACTGGGTGAGGCGGATATCAGTCCATTGATGTTCCTGATTATCGTCAATGTGCTGATCCTGCTGCTGGGTTGTGTGCTGGATGCCACGACCATCATCCTTGTCATCGTGCCCTTGTTCATCCCCACCTGCGAGGCGTTGGGCATCGATCTGGTTCATTTTGGCGTGCTGGTCGTCGTCAATTCGATGATCGGGCTGATCACGCCGCCTTATGGCATTCTGCTGTTTGTGATCAACGCGGTCACCGACATTCCGCTGCGCGAGATCATATCCGAAATCTGGGCGTTTTTGTTTGTTCTGGTCGCGGCCCTGATCGTGATGATGCTGTTGCCTGATCTGGTGCTATGGTTGCCACGTCTGCTTGGCTATCAGAGCTGATGCTGACAATTCCTATATCTGTTGTACCCGGTGATCTGCATGGCAAGCTGCTCGCTGTGGCGGCGGTGGGGTTTGAGGCAATTGACCTAAGCCTATCCGATGTTGCCCAATTTGATGGCAGTCTGACAGATATCGCGACGCAGATCGCAAAGGCCGGTTTGAAAATTGCATCCCTTGGCCCGTTAGCGCCGGGCGCCAGCCTTGCCCAGATCCACGCAAAGCTGTCGATGGCGCGCGACCTTCGCACCGACCTTTTGATCCTTGACATTGATAATGCAAAGACGCCGTTACCCGATCCCGGTGACCTTGGCGCCGTCCGGCTTGCCCTGCGCCCGACCCGCGCGGCAGAGGATGCCGTTCGCGCCTTGGTAGCTGAGAAAAAGCACCCGCAGATCGGTCTTGCGCTGAATGCGTTTGAAGTGCTGGGCGATGGGTCGCGCCCTGCGCGATTGCGTGATCTGGACGGGGCGCAGGTATTTCATGTCGCAGTTTGGGACGGTCCCAAACAGCCGATGCTGCCCGGGCAGGGGGTGCTGAACCTTGGCGGGCTAGCGCGGGTTTTGGCGCGTGGGGGCTATCGCGGGCCGTGGTCAGTGGGCGTCGCACCACAAGGTCCTGACACGGTGCAGAACGCCTATCGGTCGCTTGTGACCGTTTTGTCTGATGCGGCGATGACAGAGCCGCTTTTGCGCGATGCCACCCCGACCCTGCCGCAGAAGGTGCCTGCCAAGGGGTTTGAATTCATCGAATTTGCGGTTGACGCCGCTGGAGCCGCAGAGCTTGAAGCGACCCTGACTGCCATGGCGTTCCGACGTGAACGCAGACACCTGTCCAAGAGGGTAACGCTGTGGCGACAAGGCGCCGTGAATATCGTAATCAATCAGGAAGGGTCTGGGCATGCCGGACAGGCGGTGCGGGATCACGGGCCATGTGTCTGCGACATGGGGTTGCGGGTGCAGAATGCCGCCGAAACGGTTGCGCGGGCGCAGGCGCTGGGGACGCAGGATTTTACCCAGCAGGTTGGGCTGGGCGAATTGGACATTCCCGCCATTCGGGGCGTTGGTGGCAGCGTCATTCACTTCATTGATGAACAATCTGACCTGCACCGGGTCTGGGACATCGAATTCGAACCCGTGCGCCGCACCAAGGCGACGCCGCCTGCCGGATTGCGCCGGATCGACCATGTCGCCCAGACCATGCGCTATGACGAAATGCAAAGCTGGCTGTTATATTACCTTTCCACTTTCGAGATGGCGAAATCCCCCATTGTGAACGTGGCCGATCCATCCGGGATCGTGCGATCCCAAGCGATTGAAAGCCCAGAGGGCGAGGTGCGGCTGAACCTGAACGGCGCTGCGGATGCGCAAACGATGGCGGGTTCATTTGTGTCGGGCCGATCCGGGGCGGGTGTACAGCATATTGCGTTGCAGACTGATGATATCTTTGAAACCTCGGCGCAATTGGCTGATGGCGGCTTTGCCCGCCTTCACATCCCGCGCAATTACTATGCCGATACGCAGGCCGCATTTGATCTGGATGATGCGGCAACGGCCTGGTTGCAGGACCACCATATCCTGTATGACCACGACGAACGGGGTGCCTATTTCCAGCTCTATGGGCAGGCGATCTTTGACGGCTTTTTCTTTGAGATTGTGCAGCGGCAGGGCGGGTATGCGGGCTATGGCGCTCGCAATGCGCCTATTCGGCTGGCCGCGCAGGCCCAAGCCCGCAACCTGAAAGGTGCCGCATGACACAAGATGCAGACGCCATACGTGACTGGTGGCGTACCTCCATCATCGACATGGCACCGGGCAAGATCGCCTTTCGTGGGCATCCCATTGAGGACCTAATCGGAAATGTGTCGTTTCCACAGATGATCTGGCTGATGACGGCGGGCCGATTGGCATCAGCCGATGAGGCCGCGTTACTGGAGGCAGCGTTGGTTGCGGGTGTTGACCACGGGCCGCAAGCGCCCTCCATCGCTGCTGCGCGGATGACGGCGACCTGCGGTGTGGGGCTGAACAACGCGATGGCCAATGGCGTGAACATGCTGGGCGAGGTGCATGGCGGCGCGGGCGAACAATGCGCGGAACTTTATTATGACATCGCGGCCCGGATGGATGCGGGCAGCAGTCTGGACACCGCTGTGCAGGATGGGCTGGACGCTTGGCGTGCCGAGAACGGCAAGATTGTTAGCGGCTTTGGGCATCGTTTCCATAAACCCGTTGACCCCCGCGCGCCCCGGCTGATGGGGCTGGTCCGCGATGCGGCGCAGGCGGGCACGGTATCAGGTCGCTATGCTGATATTGGCGAGGCGGTGCAGGCGAACCTAAGCCAGAAGCGCCCACTTGCGATGAATATCGATGGGGCGACGGCTGTGATTTTCTGCGAACTAGGCTTTCCCGCACCTTTGTCACGCGGGCTGTTCTGCCTGTCCCGGTCGGTCGGTATTCTGTCCCATGCATGGGAACAAATGCAGCAAGGCGGGCGCAACAAGGGACCGATGCCCCCGGCCTATTTGCCAAAATACGAGCCGGAGGGCGATGCCACCAGTTAAGTGCTTTAGTTAAGTTTCCGTAGTGTCTGACACCGCCGTGTGACCCGCACATTTATCCGATCAAAAAGAAAATCCCTGACAAAACGTCCTTATTTGGTCCAAACTACAGTCTTATAAGAGTAAACTGATGTCCTTTGCCGCATTTTTCGGCAATTGGTCGTCACTGTATTGCGTGGGGACGGGATGGAGACACTGAGTTTCACAACAGAGATGGCCGTGGTGATCGGGCTGTTATGCTTCACTGTCTTTCTTTTCGTGTCCGAGATTATCCGTATTGATCTGGCGGCTTTGCTGGTCCTCGTCCTTGTTGGAATCCTGAGCTATGCGCCTGGCCTGGAACGGCTTGCCGATGTCACGCATTTGTTCGACGGGTTTGCGTCAAACGCCGTGATTTCGATTATTGCGGTGATGATCGTTGGAGCCGGGCTGGACCGCACCGGGATCATGAACAAGGTTGCGGCGGCCATCCTGAAACATGGCGGCACGTCCGAGGCGCGGGTGCTGCCCATTGTGTCGGGGACCGTTGGCGTCATCTCAAGCTTTCTGCAAAATGTGGGGGCGGCGGCCCTGTTCCTGCCTGTGGTCAGCCGGATATCAGTGCGTTCGGGCATCCCACTAAGCCGGTTGCTGATGCCGATGGGGTTTTGTGCGATCCTTGGCGGCACCATGACCATGGTTGGGTCATCGCCGCTGATCCTGCTCAACGATCTGATCCTGACCGCGAACGAAACCCTGCCCGACGACATGAAGATGGAACCATTCGGGCTATTTTCCGTGGCACCTATCGGGGCGGCTCTGATCGCAACGGGCATCCTTTATTTTCTGCTGCTGGGCCGGTGGGTGCTGCCGGGCACGGCCGATGCGGGTGAGGTGGCATCGGGCCATGGCACAACCGAATATCTTGAACGGGTTTATGGGTTGCATGCACAGGTTTTCGAGGTGGATGTGCCTGCGGAAAGCCCGCTGGTCGGACAGATTCTTGCCGATATCAACAATGAAAATAATATCTACATCATCTCGACCTTCTATCGTGGCAAGGCGTCGATGATCCAGATACTGACGGCAGAGATTGCAGCCCCTTGCCGGTTGGCGATCATCGGCAACAGTGCTAGCGTTCGGAACTTTGCCGAGAAATTCGGGCTGCGCATCCGGCCTGATCTGGATGTCTTTGTGGAGGAATTTGCGCCAACCAATGCCGGTGTCGCGGAATTGGTTGTGCCGCCGGATTCCAGCCTGATTGGCAAAAGCCCGCGCGACCTGCTGTTGCGCAAGACCTATGGGCTGAGCCTGCTGGCTATTCACCGGGGTGAGGAGACCCTGAGCCATGTCAAAGCCGATGACCATGAACCGACCCAGATCGGCATTGTGCCGTTTCAGGCGGGCGACATGCTTGTGGCCCATACCCGCTGGGACAATCTGACCCGCGTCAAGCAGGATCGGGATTTTATCGTGGTCACAGCGGACTTTCCGCAGGACGAATTGCGACCGCATAAGGTTGGTTGGGCGCTTTTGTTCTTTGCTGTCTCGCTATCGCTGATCCTGTTTACCGATATACGCCTGTCGCTTTGCCTTTTGACCGGGGCGGTGGGCATGCTGCTATCGCAGGTGCTGAGCATTGATGAAGCTTACCGCGCTGTTGGCTGGAACACTGTGTTCCTGTTGGCCAGTCTGATCCCGTTAGGGCAGGCGGTGCAGAATACGGGGACCGCTGAATGGATCGCCCAGCAGATTCTGATACTGCTGGATGGTTGGCCGATATGGTCGCTGCAGGCGGGTGTCGCGGTGCTGGCCACGGTGTTTTCGCTGGTGATGTCCAATGTGGGTGCGACCGTTCTTTTGGTGCCGCTGGCGGTGTCCATCGCTGTCGCCGCCGGGGCGAACCCTGCGCTTTTTGCGCTGACCGTGGCGATATCAACGTCGAATTCGTTCATCATTCCAACACATCAGGTCAATGCGCTGATCATGGGGCCTGCCGGTTACAAGGTGATCGATTTTGTCAAAAGCGGGGGGATCATGACGATCCTGTTTTTGGTTGTGTCGCTGCTGATGCTGAACCTCGTGTTCTGAAACGGGCGGGTGGTCAGGCGGGGCATGCCGCCTGCTTTTTGAACAGTTGAGTGTACGCACTGTTGAAAAAGCGGGCAGCGCGGATGCTTCTTGCAAGTTTTTTAGGCTTGGCAGCGGGGCTGCGACGGCTGATCCATCATTCCACTGGTATTATTCTGCACTGCCGCATGAACTGCGGGAGTTCGTAAGAACGCTAGCGTCGCGCGAAGGGTCATCCTGGCAGATTGTCCCCCTCACGCGACTACAACATCACTGTTGCGGGTCCTAACTACGTGGTCAGTCCACAGTTGGAAAGGAGGCGGATCATCTGCCCACCGTACCGCGGCAACAACTGGGACTTATAACGATGACCTTGAAGACTTCTGCACTTGCTTTGGCTGCCTTGCTTGGCACAACTGTTGCGGCTGCCGCAGACTGCGCCGATCCAATCAAAATTGGTGTGCTGCATTCGCTTTCCGGCACGATGGCGATTTCCGAAACGACACTGAAAGACACGATGGAGTTGCTGATTGAAAATCAGAACGCTGCTGGCGGTCTATTGGGGTGCGAGATCGAAGCCGTGGTCGTTGACCCAGCATCCGACTGGCCGCTATTTGCCGAGAAAGCCCGCGAGTTGCTGACCGTCAGCGAGGTTAACGTCATCTTCGGAAGCTGGACCTCGGTCAGTCGCAAATCGGCCCTTCCTGTACTCGAAGAGCTGAATGGCCTGATGTTCTACCCGGTTCAATATGAAGGCGAAGAAAGCTCCAAGAACGTGTTCTACACTGGTGCTGCGCCAAACCAGCAGGCGATCCCGGCGACGGATTACTTCCTTGAGGAACTGGGCGTTGAGAAATTTGCGCTGCTCGGGACGGACTATGTCTATCCGCGGACTACGAACAACATCCTTGAAGCCTATCTGAAAGATAATGGTATCGCTGCAGAGGATATCTTCGTGAATTACACCCCTTTTGGCCATTCGGATTGGGCCACGATTGTGGCTGATGTCGTGGCCTTGGGTGCTGATGGCAAACAGGTTGGTGTGATCTCGACCATCAATGGTGACGCAAATATCGGGTTCTATAAAGAACTCGCCGCCGCTGGTATCTCGGCCGATGATATACCCGTCGTCGCCTTCTCTGTCGGCGAGGAAGAGCTGTCTGGTCTGGATACATCCGATCTGGTCGGTCATCTGGCAGCGTGGAACTATTTCCAGTCCGGCGAATCCGAAGCCAATGAAGAATGGGTTACCGCATGGAAAGCCAAGATGGGCGAAGACCGCGTCACAAATGACCCGATGGAGGCCCATTATATCGGCTTTAACATGTGGGTGAATGCAGTGACCGACGTGGGCACCACAGATGTCGATGCGGTTCGCGAGGCGATGTATGGTCAGGAATTTCCGAACCTGACCGGTGGGACGGCGGTCATGCTGCCCAACCATCACCTTGCCAAGCCCGTCCTGATTGGTGAAATCACCGCCGATGGTCAGTTCGACATCATCAGCCAAACCAAAGAGGTTCCCGGCGATGCATGGACTGACTACTTGCCTGAGTCTGCTGTTCTCAAGTCTGACTGGCAGAAATTGGGTTGCGGTATGTACAACACCGAGACCGAGACCTGTGTGCAGCTGACGTCGAACTACTGAACCAAAAATTGGCACGTGGCATTTGTGCTGCGTGCCATTCGTATCTGACAGATCGGCATAAATACCCATGCTTCGACTGATTTCCTTAGCCCTCGCACTGTGGCTGACCGTCCCCGCTGTTGCTTTTTCCCAAACACTTCAGGACATCTTGCAAACCCATCGGGGTGAGGTTTTGAAACCCGGACGCCAGTCGGTTGGCGTTGTGCTGGATGATTTGGTCGCCAGCGGGTTTCCGCAGGCTGTGCCCTTTCTTGAGGCCTGGCGCGACCGCGAGATTGTGCAGCGCGACAGCGATGGTTTGTTCTTTCGTGTGATTGCCGAAGGCGATACCGTAACCCTGGGCGACCTGGATACCGGGGCCGAACTGCAGGCGGCGGAGGATGATCTGACCGAATCCCGCCCCAATGGTGGTGTGCGCCGTGCGATTGGCGATGCCTTGGTGCAGTTCCAGCTATCCGATCCTGACATCGTCAGACGGCAGGCCGCAGTTGAGGCCATTGCGCGCAGCATGGATGCCAGTCAATTGGCCCCGTTGCAGGCGTCAATAGACGCAGAACCTGATCCTGCGTTGAAAGAAACCAAAACCCGGCTTGCCGGGATGTTGGGCGCGCTTTTCGCCGATAAAACAGAAACCCGGATTGCGGCGATTGAGGCACTGTCGGGTGACCTGTCTGTCGATGTGCGCGCTGTTTTGAACCGGCTATTGTCGACGACTGCCGCTGTTGCAGCGACTGTGCCGGGTGATGCCAATGTGGCACAAATTCTGCAGGTTGGTACCAATATCACGCACAGCGAGGCCTATGCGCGTCTTGTCGCGGCAGAGCGTGCCCCAGCGCTGGTGTCCAACGATGATATTCGCGCGGCGCTTGTCGCCAACATAGCAGATGCGAAAGTCGGCGGCGTCCCGGTTCATGCGCTGGGCACCGATGCGGGCCGTTGGTTGGCATATGACAAGCTTGCGGCAGAGGGTCTGGCGCCGCCCCGCGTGAAACCGCAGGCACAGGCTGATGCGGTGGCAGCCCATGTTTTCTATACCGCTTATATCGAACCGGATGCAGCCATCACTGATGCAGCGCGGGTTGCACTACGCGCAACTGAAACCAATGTGGCGTTGAGCCAGGCCATTGATCTGGGGCTGGATGCGCTCTCGCTTGCCTCTATCTATTTTCTTGCGGCGATTGGTCTGGCCATTACCTTTGGCGTCATGGGCGTCATCAATATGGCGCATGGCGAATTTATCATGATGGGTGCCTATACCGGCTTTGTCGTTCAGCAATTCGTGCCCGATTACACCCTGTCCATCATCATAGCACTACCCTTGGCCTTTGCGATCACCTTCGGCGCGGGTGTCGCGATGGAGCGGCTGGTGATCCGCCATCTGTATCATCGCCCGCTGGAGACTTTGTTGGCCACTTTCGGGATTTCCATCGCTTTGCAGCAATTGGCCAAGAATATCTTTGGCACGCAAGCCCGCCCGCTGACCTCGCCCGAATGGCTGGACGGGGCGCTGATGTTCAACGATGTGATTGCCATCAGCTACATCCGCATTGCTATTTTCGTGCTCGCGCTGGTGTTTCTGGCCGTGATCCTGTTCGTGCTCAAACGCACCCGGCTAGGGCTAGAAGTGCGCGCGGTCACCCAAAATCCCGGCATGGCCGCATCAATGGGCATCAACCCCGACCGGATCAATATGCTGACCTTCGGTCTGGGGTCCGGCATCGCTGGGATCGCGGGTGTCGCAATTGGGCTTTATGCCAAGGTGACGTCCGAAATGGGCGCCGATTACATCGTGCAGAGCTTCATGACTGTGGTCGTGGGCGGCGTTGGCAATGTATGGGGGACGCTGGCGGGGGCGTCGCTGATCGGCTTTCTGCAGAAGGGCATCGAATGGTTGAACCCCTCCAACACGTTGGCCGCACAGACATACATGATCCTGTTCATCATCCTTTTCATTCAGTTCCGGCCCAAGGGCATTGTCGCCCTCAAAGGCCGCGCGGCGGCGGATTAGACCCATGCAAAGATCATTCTTGGCCCAAAATCCATCCGTGATTTGGTTTATCGCCATCCTCGCGTTGTTCAATGTCATCGTCACCATCCTTTCGGAGGTCAGCGGGGTTGGTGTCATTTCAACCTCTTTCATCAAGACGTTGGGCAAAACGCTGTGCCTGTGTCTGGTTGCGATCGCGATGGATGTGGTCTGGGGCTATTGCGGGATATTGTCGCTGGGCCATTTCGCATTTTTCGGCATCGGCGGGTATGCCATTGGCATGTGGCTGATGTATGCGCGAACCGAACTGATCGTCATTGAAAGCCTCGCCGCTCAAGCGATCCCGTCCACTGCGGCAGAGATTTCAGACGCTATCGGGAACCAGATTTTCGGGGTTGTGGGCAGTTCCGAATTCCCGCTGATCTGGACCTTTGCGGATAGCCTGTTTTTGCAGCTGCTGATGGTGATCCTTGTGCCCGGTCTGCTGGCGCTTGCTTTTGGCTGGCTGGCTTTCCGTAGCCGCGTCACGGGCGTTTACCTATCGATCCTGACGCAGGCGATGACACTCGCGCTGGCCCTGTACCTGTTCCAGAACGATAGCGGTTTGCGTGGCAATAACGGGTTGTCTGGTTTGCAGAATATCCCCGGCTACCGTGACTTACCGCAATCGACGGTGTCGATCATCTTTTTCATTGCATCGGCCATCGCGCTGGGCGCGGGTTATGTTTTCTTTGCATGGATCGTGTCTGGCAAGATGGGCAGCGTGATCAAAGGCATTCGCGATAATGAGGCGCGCGTACGGTTCCTAGGCTATCATGTGGAACGCTATAAGCTGTTTGTATTCACCGTCACTGCGGTTGTAGCGGGTATTGCAGGCGCCTTGTATTACCCCCAGGCGGGCATCATTAACCCGGGTGAAATCGCGCCAATCGCCTCGATCTATCTGGCGGTCTGGGTGGCCATCGGTGGGCGGGGGCGGTTGTATGGTGCTGCTATTGGGGCGGCTTTCGTATCGCTTGTTTCCAGCTGGTTCACAGGCGGTGGCGCACCCAATATCAACCTTGGTTTTTACACGATCCAATGGACCGATTGGTGGTTGGTGCTGCTTGGTTTTTCATTCGTCGCCGTCACGTTATTCTTTCCCAAGGGCATCGGCGGCCTGTTTGATCTGCTGGTGAGGAAACAATCATGAGCATGCTTTTGGAAGTTTCTGGCGTGTCGGTTACGTTTGACGGGTTTCGTGCGATCAATAACCTGTCGATCAACTTTGCGCCGGCAGAGCTGCGCGCGATTATCGGCCCCAATGGTGCGGGCAAGACGACCTTCATGGATATCGTGACCGGCAAGACCAAACCGGATGAAGGCAGGGTGATCTGGGGGGACCGCAACATATCCTTGCTGGGCATGTCCGAAAGCCAGATCGCGATGGAGGGCATCGGACGCAAGTTCCAGAAACCCACCGTGTTTGAGGCGCAGACGGTGCGCCAGAACCTCGCCATGGCGCTGAAGAACCCACGCGGGCCGTTTGTCGTGCTGATGCATAAAAAGACGAAATTGAATGCAGCGCGGATTGAGGCAGTGGCAGAACAGATCGGCCTATCCGACAGCCTGACCCGTGTTGCCGGAGAGTTGAGCCATGGACAAAAGCAATGGCTCGAAATCGGGATGCTGCTGGCGCAGGAACCTCGTTTGATGCTGGTTGATGAACCGGCAGCGGGGATGACGCCCGAAGAGCGTGAAAAGACCACAGATATTCTGAAAGAAGCGGCCAAGACCCGCGCGGTTGTGGTGGTCGAGCATGATATGGAGTTCGTGCGCCGTCTGGATTGCAAGGTGACCGTCCTGCACGAAGGGTCCGTGCTGGCCGAGGGCAGTCTGGATCATGTGACGTCGAACCAGACTGTCATTGATGTATATCTGGGGCGCGCACATGCTTGATGTGCAGCGCATTGATCTGAAATACGGGCAGAGCCAGATCCTGTTTGATGTGTCGCTGACCGCCGCAGTTGGGCAAATCACGGCGGTGATGGGCAATAATGGTGTGGGGAAAACAAGTTTGCTCAAGGCTATTTCCGGGCGCCATTCTGTTGCTGGTGGTCAGGTGTCCGTCGGTGGAAGGCGTGTCCAACTGAACTCGGCCTACAATGCAGCACGGGCGGGTGTTGCTTACGTCCCGCAGGGCCGTGAAGTGTTCCCGATGATGAGTGTTCTGGAAAATTTGGAGACAGGGTTTGCCTGTCTGCCAAGGGCCGATCATCAGATACCCGATTTCGTCTTTGACCTGTTCCCGGTGCTGCGCGACATGCGCTCCCGGCGCGGGGGTGACCTGTCTGGCGGCCAGCAGCAACAGCTTGCCATTGCTCGGGCGCTGATCACGCAGCCCAAGGTGTTGCTGTTGGACGAACCGACCGAGGGCATCCAGCCCAATGTCATCCAACAGATCGGGGATGCGCTGGAAACGCTGCGCGATCAGGGGCAGATGGCGATTGTGCTGGTGGAACAGAACGCTGATTTCGCCTACCGGATTGCCGATACGTTTGCCGTGATGGAGCAAGGCCGGGTGAAGCAGGCCGCCGATAAGGCCGATTACACCAAGCAGCACTTAATGGCTGATCTGGCGTTATAGCCGCGCAACCTTATCCGAAGACCAAGCCGCCATCGACAATCAGGTTCTGACCTGTCACTGCCCGCGCCCACGGGCTGGCAAAGAACAAAACGGCATCGGCGGCTTCATTTGGTGTCGTAACGGAACGGAGGGGCGTGCTGGCCGCGATCATGTCAAACACCGCATCGGGCGTGCCTGCGCTGGCATCGGTCGTCCGCAAAAGCCCACCCGAGACCATATTGACCGTGATCCCTTTTGGCCCAAGCTCTGCTGCGGCAGTGCGCGTGAGCGCCAGCAATGCCGCCTTGGCCGATGTGTAGTCGTGATAGGGCACGACGGGGTTTTGCACCAGATTTGTACCGATTGTGATCAGCCTGCCAAACCCAGCCTTTTCCATGTCTGGCACAGCGGCCTTGATCAGGTTCAGCGCCCCGACAACCGCCGTATCGTGTTGCGCCAAAAGCGCCTTTGCCGAGATTGTATCAAGCGTATCCCGACCGTCACCGTTAAAACTGTAGTCGGACAACGCGTTGTGAACGATGGTGGTCACTGATCCGAATGCGTTGCTGACCGTCTCCATCATTGTTGCCACCTGATCTGCGTCTCGCACATCGGCCTGTACGGCCATGGCGCGGTCGCCCAGTGATGCCGCCAAGTTTTGTGCTGCGGTTTCGCTGTTGCGATAGTTGATGACAACCCGCGCGCCTTCGCGGGCAAAGGCTTGTGCAATTGCCGCCCCCAAGCCCCGGCCAGCGCCGCTGATCAGGGTAATTTGTTCGTTCAAGGGTTTGTTCATGTCGCGTCCTTCCAGAGGCTGTGAAAATGGTGAATTGGTCCGTGTCCTGCGCCGACCGACAAGGCGTCGGCCTTTGCGATGGCGCCCGCGACATAGAACTTGGCCGCCATGGTGGCCTGCACAATCGGGTGGCCCTGCGCCAGTTGGGCGGCGAGTGCAGAAGACAATGTACAACCTGTGCCATGGGTGTTCTTGCCGGGCGTGCGCGGTGCGTTGAACCAGTGCGGTTGCCCATCGGCCCACAACACATCGGGGCTTTCGTCGCCTGCTAAATGGCCCCCCTTGATCAAGGCTGATTGTGGGCCGAGCGTGGCCAATTCTTCGGCCTGCCTTGCCATTTCGGCGTGGTTTGTGGCCACCGGTGCCCCCAGCAGATGTGCGGCCTCTGGCAGGTTGGGCGTGATCACCGTCGCCAGCGGCAAAAGTGCTTCGCGCAGCGCCGCAATCGCGTCGGGTTGCAATAGCGGCGCGCCGCCTTTGGCGATCATCACCGGGTCCAGCACGATGGGCGCGTTGCAATTCCCTTTCAGCGTCTCTGCCACCGCCTGCGCGATATCGGCATTGGCGATCATTCCGATCTTGACAGCGTCCACGCGTATATCTGCGAAAACAGCTGTAATCTGGGCTTTTACAAAATCGGGAGAGACCAGCTCGATCCCGCTGACACCTTGCGTATTCTGTGCGGTCAGGGCCGTAATTGCAGCCATGCCATAGGCCCCATTTGCCGCAATGGTTTTAAGATCGGCTTGCACACCGGCGCCACCAGACGGATCAGAACCCGCGATAGAAAGGACGTTGCGGATCATCTGTGTTTCTCCAGTTTCTGATGCAGGCTTGCGGCGGCCCGTAGCGGGTCAGCTTGTCCGCAGATGGCGGAGACGACGGCCATGCCGTCACAGCCTGCGCGCATGACATCCGGGCAATGTGCCTGTTTCAAGCCGCCTATCGCGACGGTGGGCAGTTTTGCCAAGGCGGCCAAATCGGCGAGGCCGGAGAGTCCGATGCTGGGGCTGTGATCTGCCTTTGTTGCGGTCGGAAACACGGTGCCCAACCCAAGGTAATCGGCGACGCTTGGATCAACGGCGCGGACATGGGCTGCCGTCTCGCAGGACAGACCGATAATCTTGTCCGGTCCAAGGGCTGTGCGCGCCTGTTGCGGGTCGGCGTCATCCTGGCCGATATGCACGCCATCGACATCTGCAGCCACCGCTGCCGCCAGATCATCGTTGATCACAAGCGGAACCCCGGTGCCGCGCAGTGCCTGTTTCAACGCGGTGGCCTGCTCGACCCGGTCTTTGGTGGTTGCTGTCTTATCGCGCAACTGAACAAAGCTAACACCGCCTCGCACGGCAGCGGCGACTGTTTCTGTCAGGCCGTATTGCGCGCAGAGGGCCCGATCAGTGACCAGATAGAGGAGGAGGTTTCTGGCGTCTAACCCCATGTAACACGCGCCTCGTCCAGATCACCGGGCTGAACCGTGTGAAGCGCATCCAGAAAATGCACTGAGAAGGTCCCCGGACCCTGCGCCAGCTTTCCGGCAGCCTCGCCCGCCTCCGCAAAGTGGGTCAGCGCTGCAACGGCTGCGTCCAGGGGCGACGTGACCGCCGCATAAGCCCCGGTCAGCGCCGTGAGGGCGCAACCAAGTGCAGTGACCTGCGGCATGACTGCCGCACCACCTGTTACGCAGGCGCCGCCCGTGCCATCGGTGGCAAAATCCTGTTCGCCCGTGACCACAACAACACATGAGTTCTCTTGCGCCAGGCTGATGGCGCTTGCGGTTGCGTTCGCCACGGCATCGCCGCTATCAGCTCCTTTTCCAGCGCTGCCTCCCCCCGCCAACGCTATGATTTCAGATGCATTTCCGCGCAGGATGGTTGGGCTGAGGTTCAGTAAATCACGTGCGGCATCGGATCGGTATCGCGTTGCAAAATGCGCGACCGGATCCAGCACCCATGGCACTGACGCCTGATTTGCGGCCTTTACGGCCCTGTGCATCGCGTTGAGCCAGGGCGCGGACAACGTGCCGATATTGATCGTTAGCGCACCGGATATGGGTACGAAATCGGCCACTTCCTCGATCGCGTGAATCATTGCCGGGGACCCGCCAGCCGCCAGTGTCACATTCGCCGCTAAATTCATCGCGACGTAATTCGTGATGCAATGAACAAGGGGGCGCTGGTTGCGCAACGCATCTAGTGCCGTGTTTGGCGTCATGTCGTCTCTCCGATCCGGGCGGCAAAAAGAGACGGATCAGAGCACGCAATTCTGATCTTGCCTCCCTCCGCCAGCATTATCTGGTTCAGGTTCAAAGGGTGCGTCTCAGCCTTGCGGCGCCCCTGGCTCGGGCTTTTGGTAAACGAAGTTCTGCTGCGGTCAAGTTGAAATGCTGTCCCACCCTTGCGGCTGCCAGGTCATGCGGGGTTGATCAAAGCAACTTTCACGATGGTAGTCGCTGCCTTGTCTCTTTGCTGGTCTGGCTCTTGTGCTTTTTGCGGTTATGGGGTTTCTGTGGGCGGCGTGAAACCGGCGGTCCGATAACGTCAAAAGCGTAGGGAAATAGTGGATACGTGCCTTGGGCACGCCCAGAGAAGACCGATAAAACATGACGCCAATCCCCAGCTATGATGACGAGCCTGTTCCAAGAAAACTAAGCCCCTTTGTCAGGCGCCTGCTGGTCCTTGACTACCAAGATGCGAAAAAAGTTACGATCCCGGCGCGCCCGACAGGTCAGGTCTATCTTGGTTGGTTGCTGAAAGGGGATGCGACAGCCAAGGCGAACGGCGCTTCGTTTGTGCTTCAGTCAAACGGGGTTCACATCTCTGGGCAGCTATCCGCATTTGATGCGGAGTATTCGCTGACAGGACCCGCATTTCACCTGCTTGCCGAATTGACGGTGACTGGGGCATTCCGGTTGCTAAAGCGCGACATTGGCGCATTGCAGAACAAGATCGAGTTGATGGATGTGCTGTCTGGTGGGGATGACCCGACGCAGTGTTTTGCGGGGATGCTGCACGGGTTGGCAGATAGTGCAGGACCGGATAATCGCCGCATTGCCCGTGCTGCCCAGATCATCGAAGATGCCAATGGTTTGGTCAACATAACCGCGGTCGCGGGTGAATTAGGTATGAGCGACAGGCATCTGCGCCGCGAATTCACGCGCGTGGTCGGGATCGCACCAAAGCCCTTTGCCATGATCAAACGGTCGCTATTTGCCTTGCAGACGCTGGCCGCACAGCCGGACGCTGACCTTGCCGATATCGTTCACGAAGGTGGCTTTGCCGACCAATCCCATCTGACCAAGGTTTTTCAGCTTTACCTGCGCAGCACGCCTGGGCGACTGACCCTTGATCATGATGGTGTACTGCAAAGTATTGTCGCGCGCGCATAAAGTCCGATTTATACAATCAAATCTATGCATCAGGTCGTAAGCCTATCCCACGAAAACAGTGGAGACTGCGATGCCGCGTTCCTTTTATGGCTTTGCCGCCACCATTTGTCTGTGCTCGGCCACCATGGCTTCAGCCGCGACGACCTGTGCAATATCAAAACCTGACATGTTGGCAGGGTTCACACCGCTTGATCCGCTTGCCTTTCTGGACCTGCCTGATCCTTTTGCAACCCGGGCGACGGCGGCGCTGGAAGACAGTTTTGTGGACCAATTGGTGCGCGAGGACATCCGCAGTTTTACCAAGGCATGGTGTGAAATCGGTCTTCAGACCATGGTTGTTGAATTTGATGTTCCGGTTGAGGACGATGCGATCGCCAGTATCCGGACCCGCGCCATCTATATCTGGGACGCGCAGGCCGATCCGGCAGGGTGGCGGATTGATACGCTGGGTGAACGCAGCGTTTGTGCCCGCGGCACTGATCCATTTGCGGCAATCTGCCCCTGACGACCCCTCAAATCTTGGAGATACCAGAACAATGACGCTGAAACTGACGGCGCTTAGCGCCGCCTTATCACTGTTGATTACCACCCCAGCCCTGCCGGATGAGACCAGCCGCCTTGCCGGGCTGCCAAAAGACGAATTTGTCGATGCCTATGAAAAGTACTATGTCTCCTTGCTTGATATTACCCAGCAGTTGATTACCCGGCTGGATCCTGATCTGGCAGATGCGGTTGACACGACGACCCCGGTCTCTGCCGAAGAACGCAGCGCATTTGTATGCATCTATGATTTCTACACTGATGCCGGGTTGACCGATGATTTGATTGATCAAATGACCGCCATGGAACCTTTGCGCGACCGGATGCAGACCAATCCGGCGTTGAACTATGCTGACCTTTTATTCGATGAGGCGCTTCAGGCGGAAATGGCGCCGCAGAATGCCGAAGCCGGGCAAGCGGCTATGCGTGCCTGTGGTGGTGGGGTGACATTGGCAGGCAACCGGCTGGATCTGTCACCTGAGTTTTGGGCGATCATCCAGCAGGAGGCGGAAGAGCGCAATCTGGCGGAAACCAATTGAAAACGAAACTTCGGAACAGAATGAAATATATGTCCTATTTTCCAATTTTGTCACGCTGGGCGCCTATGTGCATAGCATCGCTGATGGGGTCCACTGCTTTTGCCGATGATCTGGTGGTCCGGCCTGTCATGTCTGCCCCCTACGAAGTGGCAAGCGCACAGATCGCAATGGATGAAATCAAAACCCGATGGGACACGGCGCAAATCGAACAACAGAACCGATTTGCTGTCTTCGAAGGTGATTTTCAGGATTTTGTGCGATCTGATCCGATCATGCAGAATGTGACTTGGCCCTATGACAATTGTACGGATCTGGTCAGTTTGATCCCGCCACCCAATGATGGCTGGGGATTGCGCAGTGACGCATCCTTTACGCAAAACCCTGTTGAGGATGTCCGGGCACAAGTCGGGTTGGTGACCTATGATCTGGATCTTTCATCTGATCACCCTGACTTTTATGGAACAGAGCGCAGCGTATTCATCACGCTAAGCGCAGCCCCCGAAAATCGTACCTTCTGGGAGATGGCGATGAATGAACCGGCGATGCGTGCGGCCTCGTTCAAGCCGGGCCCGTATAACTACCCTATTGGCCTACATGACGGTGGCGTGCTGCTTGGCGATGTGTTTGTGCGGGTAAGCGGCACTGATGAGGCCGATAGCCTGCGTTATCTGGAACAGATGATCGGCTGCGCAATCCAGAGCAACATGATTGCAGATGGTGTTGATCCGTCCACATTAAGAGAGACCCCTTAAGATGCGCGTTCATTATTTTGCGGCTTTGTTGTCCCTATTGGCGATGTCCGCGCAGGCGGATGAGGCCACGGTTGAAGTGTCAGAGCTATGTGATGGCAGCCTGACAGGGAACTCTTATGACTTGGCTGCAATCAACGACATCATCGGCGGGCAATGGAACCAATTGGGCCGGGCGCATCGATATACGCTTGATAACCCGGTAAATCCGTTCACGATTATCTATGATGCGCCCCGCAGCCAGCTTTTGATTGAAAGCTCTGATGGTCCGCGTCTTCGGTTACGTCCCTTTGCGCAGGCGAAGCTCGCCGATGTCCCGCTCACGGTTAATAACCTGCGCCAACAGCAGACCAGTTACATCTCGGAGGATGGCAGCAAGACCGTGCGGCTGAGCGGCTTGGATATGGAATTGCTGATAGGTTGCCCGCTAGAGACAGCGGCCAGTTTCTATTGGACCTATTCACAGGGCGGCCGGCGGGCTTACGGCGTTCTGATCTTTCTGTCCGACGACTATGGTTTCGGGGTGAATGGAAACGACACTGGCGCGCAGCGCACGACGCTGATGTATCGCTAGGTGGTGACCGGTGTTGGCCTAGGCGTAGGGATACCGGTCAGCCACCAGAACCGCCATGGCAGTGCGATGGCGGCCACAAACAGTCCGAGCCCATAACCCAGCCAGACGCCCGTCGCGCCAAAGCCAAAGACAAACCCGAGCAGATAACTTGCTGGCAGCGCCAGTGGCCAGTAGGCCACGAGTGTGATGACGGTCGGCAGGTTCATGTCCGACATCCCCCGCAACGCACCTAGCGCCGTGCCCTGGATACCGTCTGCAACTTGCAAAAGGGCCACGACGATAAACAGCGTCACGGCAAGATCAATCACCGCCAGGTCTTGCGACATCGTTTCAGCCATCACCGGGCCCGCCACGATAAAGACCGCCGCTGCAAGCCCCTGCCAAAGCGTGACCATGATGAACGACGCTTTGACAATGGGCCGCAGTCGCGTCTGACTTTCCGCACCGACCGCAAGGCCGACGCGGATCGCCACAGCACCGGCCATGCCCAGCGGGATCATATAAGCCAGCCCCGCCAGCGCGTTGACGATTTGATGCGCGGCCAAGGCGTCAGCCCCCAGCCAACCCATCATCAACCCGACGATTGCATAGGCCCCACCTTCGCCCGCATACCCAAGGCAAAGCGGCAGAGCATCTTTGCACTGCGCCCAGACCTGTGCCCACGGGACTGTTACGCGTTGCCGAAAATCGGCCATTCCGGGCGCTTTGGTCAAAACGACCCAAGCAGCCAACAGCGATATGCATTGCGACAGGATACTGGCCAGCCCAGCCCCCAGAATGCCCAGATCTAGAATATGGATGAATGTATAATTCGCAGGCACATTGAACAGCACGCCAAGATAGGACAGGCCCACCGCCGTCCACGGCCATTCGACCGCGTCAAAAAGCGCCTTCAGCCCAAAGAAAAGCGTGAAAGGAATGATCCAGATGGCCATCGATACCCAATAGGGCAGGAGGATCGCCAGAACCTCCTCTGGCTGACCAAGTGGGCCGAGCAATGGATAGGTCGCAATCATCAAAAGCGCCCCGCCGCTGCCTCCTATCAGGCAAAGAAGCAGTCCACCGCGCAGTGCCGTGGCCACGCGCACCGGATCGCCAGCACCCTCTGCCTGGCTAATCTGGACAGAGATCACGGTGATGACACCCCAAAGCGCCGAGATCAGGATGATCAACACCGCAGTTGTCACCCCGACCGCTGCCAGCGGCACCGTGCCAAGGGGGGCTATCATCGCGGTGTCAACGACGCCGATCAGCAGGGCCGCTGCCAGCCCCACCATAAGAGGGACGGCCAAACGGATCAGTGGCCAGAATTCGGCGCGCGTCGACGCCAGTGGAATAGTAGATTGGCTGGTCATGATTCACCTACCAGGCCATTGCCCGGCGTTAAAGTCGCGTTGCGAAGCGTCAGCTTCGAATGTTCAGGGGGCTGTCAGCCCTGCGACGGGGAAATCATGGATCCGTTCCTTTTGGACATAATGGTGCCTGAACCGTTTAGGGTAATTCCTGGTCGGCGTCTAGGACGGGGCGTTGCGGCGGTGGTACAGCGGGGGCCATAGGTTTGAGGCGCGTCACATGAGGCCATTGCGTTTATGGCCCGCTGCTTTCCCAACCGCCCCCTTTTCTGCTAGCGTGTGAGAGTTCTTTTCAAGTGGAGCATTTCATGACCGTCGAACATATTATTATTCACGATACCCGTCTTCCGGGGCAGGTTCATAACCGCGACAATATGCGTGTTGTCGAAACACATTGCGAAACCCTTGAACGGATCGCCAGACGGGTTGATTTGGCCTGTTATTCATCCGCTGCCAGACAGGGTCAGATGAACCAGACGCTTCAGCGCGAGCCAGCGTCGGTGATCAGTATTTTTGCACATGGGGTCAGTGTTGAGGTCGGACCGATTGATTGGGCGATGCAGGTCGGTCTGGAGTATATACACAAGGACAATGCACGGGCGTTCGGCCAAAGCATACGAAACTGTGTATCAGAGCGTATCCGGGTCATGTGCTGCAACGGAGCAGGATCAGCCGATGCACGGTTGGCATGTCGTGCGCTGGCCGTTGGTGCCGGTGTCCAGGTCTTTGCCGCAACGACGCGACAGGATTACGATATGGTGCAACGTTTCTATTTGCCGGTCGTCAGCCAGGCTTATGCATCCCATCCACGGGGTGGGTGGATTAATTTCGGCCGTTGGGAATGACAGGTGATCCGCTTTCCGCCAAGTGGTGAAGAAGGGGCAGAAGTGTTTGAAGGACCCGCGCCGCGCGCACCGACTGGCGGAAATGATGGGCCCGGCGGTGTTGTCTGCAACTAGGTTCAGGGCCTGCTGATTTCAGTTTGATGGCGTGTTTCAACGGCGGAAAATCGAGCGGTGATATGAGCGATCTTTTCTGGCTAAACGACGATCAAATGGCACGTCGGATACCCTATTTCCCGAAGTCCCATGGCAAGCCACGCGTTGATGATAGACGCGTCTTAAGCGGCATTATCTTCATCAATCGCAACGGCTTACGTTGGCGAGATGCCCCCAAAGAGTATGGCCCGCACAAGACCCTGTACAACCGCAGGAAGCGATGGAGCGACAAAGGTGTCTTTGCCCAGATCATGATGGGCCCGGCTGCCGGGCATGGCGAAGAAAAGACCGTCGTGATCCCCTCTCATCAAAACTTCGTTTCGACTGTCGGGCAGTGGATGTGAATTATTTGAACGCCCACCGCACCGCACCGCGACCAGCGTGGGCGTCAGAAATGGGGGCGTGGACGTCTGATCGGGCGCACCAAGGGCGGTATGAACACGAAATTGTACACCGTCTGCGACAGCCATGGCCGCCCGATCAGCTTCTTCGTTACCGGTGGACACCCCTCTCAGCGATGCAAGCACCGCCTGCCGGGCAATGATACAGCGATTACATCGGCGCGCGGGCGCTATTGAGCAGCTTACCAAGCGTTGATTGGCTACTTGGGGATCGCGGATACGAAGCCGATTGGTTCCACGAAGTCTTGCAAGATAAGGGCATACGGCCATGCATCTCCGGTCGGAAATCCCGCGCCAAAACTGACCGATATGACAAACGCAGATACAAACGGCGCAACCGCATCGAGATCATGTTCGGCAGGCTCAAAGACTGGCGGCGGGTCGCAACCAGATACGACCGCTATCCCAAGGTCTGCCTGTCCGCAATCACTCCCGCCGCAACAGTCATCTACTGGTTATGAATCCTGACCCTAGGCGTTCGCCCACGGTGACACGTGGTGGGTCACCAAGTGCGACCACTTGGTTATGACGTGTACGGCCATATGTCAGGCAGCGACGCCGGTTCTTGTCCAGATCAGATAGTTTGTCAAACTCATCAATCAGTTTCATTTTCACTCCGGTTCAAAATCAATTTTAACGGGCCACCGTCCTTGATAATTTGAATTTCGGTTTCGGTCAGAAAACGTGCGCTGCCCTGATAAACCATTGCAGCCCGATCTGCGGTTTTTGGGTGCAGCGTTTCATGTACCAGACCGGCAAGGGCCAAGTATGGGTCGGGGTCGGGCATGATTTCCCCGAATTTGATCTCCTCCATGCGTTGGGAGGCGAAAAACTGAAAGATATTCTGCATATCCCGCCGCGCGAGTATGTCGCGGATTTACGGCAGATTCGCTTCGTTTTCTGCTACAGCGGCCAAAATATCGGATGTCAGCCAGACGAACTGAACACTATCCAGATCCGACAGCCACCTGTTCAGGATACGGTGCTGTACCCCATGCAAATCATGTTGTGCCAGCGAACCGATGGTCTGGACAATCGCATGATCAACCTGGTCCAACGGGCCCGCGGCAGGCGTTGTTGTATCCATTCAAAAAAACACCTCGCGAATATCATCCAGCTCTTCCTCGCTGTGCGCGCCCAATGCAGCTTCGATCCCTTTGGCCGTATCCACGACCAGATCAACAGGACTATATTCAAGTAAGGCTGTTGCCAGCGTCAGGCTCAATGATTTTGAATCTTTGGTCGCATCTGACTGAAACCAGGTCTGCGGCGTTTCCACACTACGTGATGTAAAATGCGGGTGTGAGGGAGGATCGTCTTTGGTGGACAGCCCTTTGGGGTAATTGATGTGCCCGATGAACCGCATGTCAAAGGCCAGACCCTTGATCTCGGGCACGGATTGCAGGAAAGTAATTTTCTTGGCCAAGTCCGGCGGGACGACAAAGTCCCCGATAAAGCATGGTTAGATCAGGTTCCCGATACGGCCATCACGCGCCATATCTATTTCGCGTTCTATCCAGCCTGAAGAATTGTTGCCCACACTATCCTTTGTCAAAATGACGATCATCGCACGGGAATTGTCGATTGCCTCCGCAGTCCAGTCGCGGAAATCACCGACGCGGATGTAGGCGTCATACCAAAAATCAAGATAATAAGCCTCAAGCGACCGGACAAGCCCTTCGACCTCGTCTTTGTGCGCTCGCAGATAAGAAATAAAAACAGAATCCACTGAAACCACAATACCCAACCTAAACGCGTTGATGGTGCAACGGTCCTTGCCGCAACGTCAGGCGAAAGCGTTTTGGACGACAAGGTCGCGGCGGCGTCATTTCGTTGTGGTTACATCGGGAAGCGCATTAGTCTGTTTTTCCTGCATTTTGCGCGTCATCTTGAGTACCGACCAACGCGGCAGGAACGGGATCAGCCAGTTTAACGTGAAACGCAGCTTGCCGTCATTGACCACCCGCAATTCGCCCCGCCGCATGGCGTCATAGCCGAATTTGGCGACACTGCGGGGCGTTGCACCTGATTTCGTCAGGTTCGTTCCTTCCAGATCCGCCCGGACGGCGAATTCGGTTTCGACATAACCGGGTTCGAGGGCAGTGACCGTAACTCCCTTGTCCTTCAGTTCTTCGGCCAAGGCCTGTGAAAAGCTGGAGACATAGGCTTTGGTGGCAAAGTAAGTGGCCTGCAAGGGACCGGGCACATAGCTGGCTGTGGAGCTGACGTTGAGGATTTTACCGCCGCCTTGCGTCACCATATCCTTGGCCACCATATGGGTTAGGGCGACAAGCGATTTAATGTTCAGGTCGATCATTGCCAGATCGTCGGCCAGGTCACGATTGATGAATTCGCCATGCCCGCCAAAGCCTGCATTGTTGATCAGGATATCGATCCGCTGTCCTTTGGTTGCGTCATAAAGCTGCTGTGCGCCACTGGGCGTTCCCAGATCAAGCGGGCTCGTGGTGACAGTAACCTTATGCGCCGCTTCGATCTCGGCCTTGAGGGCGGAAAGTTCAGCCTCGCGCCGCGCCGTGATGATCAGGTCGCCGCCCTTTTCGGCGTGGTACAGGGCGAACTCACGTCCGATACCGGCAGAGGCGCCGGTGATAAGCGCAGTATTCGGCATGATGATCTCCATAGTGGTTGAGGGGGTTGCGGTGAATATTGCGCCTTCGCGCATCACTGATCAACACACTCCACATACAAAAAAGCGGCCCGCATTCGCATACGGGCCGCTTCTATTCATCAACTGATGCCTTTAACGGCGCCGGTCCCGCCGCGATGACATTGGCTGGAAGGCTACGCCAACATGCGCCTCGCAATAGGGTTTGCCCTGTTGCACGGCGAGGCCGCAGAACCAGAAATCATCCGTTGCCGGATCACCGACAGGCCATTTGCAGGTCTTTTCCGTCAGTTCCATCAACGTGATTTTCTTGGCGGTCTTTTCAACTTCACTCACCTTTGCCAGCGCTTCAGGGCTGATTTCATTCGCCGAAGGCTGCGGCGGCAATGGCTGCCCGGCAGGAATAATCGCCCGCCGCGCGGCTGAAATCGGTATACCGTTCTCGTCCAGCTCCGGCTCTTCCTTTGGTGGGGTCGAGGCGGGTTTGGCTTTGGTTGCGGGTTTCGGGGTGGGTTTGGCTGCTGCTGCCGGCTTTTCCTTCGGCGCTGCTTTGGTTGCAGCTGCGCCACCCGAACCTGCACGGTTGGACAAGCCCAGCCGGTGGACCTTGCCAATCACGGCGTTGCGGGTCACCCCGCCCAGTTCCTTGGCGATCTGGCTGGCTGACTGGCCTTCGCCCCACATCTTTTTGAGCGTCTCGACGCGCTCGTCTGTCCAGGACATATAGTTTCCTCTGGTTCGGAGGGACTGATGGCTTACATCAGGCCTTGTCTATTCTTTGATCCCCTATTCTAAGCATGGCAGAGGCGGATGTGAAGGACCGACACCGCAATTTGCCAAAGGGTGCGACATGAATGAACAAGCAATGATGGGCGTGCGCCGATTTGGCCGGGTCAACTGGCTGGGCACATGGACATTGATGCGCCGAGAAACACGTCGTTTCATGAATGTCTGGTCGCAGACGGTCATGGCGCCGCTGATCAACGCGGGCCTGTTCTTGATGATTTTTACCATCGCCATCGGACCTGGCCGGGGGGATGTGATGGGTGTCCCTTTCATGACCTTCCTGACGCCTGGCATTCTGACAATGACCGTCATTCAGAATGCCTTTGCCAACACATCATCCAGCCTGACCTCGGCCAAGATGCAGGGCAATATCGTGGATACGCTGATGCCGCCCCTATCGGCGGCCGAGCTGGTGGTGGGCTACCTGAGCGGTGCAGTTGTGCGCGGGCTTCTTGTGGCAATTGTCATAGGGGCAGGGGCAGCCATCTTTCTAGGTGTCGTCATCCAGCAACCACTATGGGTGATCTGCTTTGTTTTGCTGGGGTCTGTGTTGATGGGGGGGCTTGGCATGATTGCGGGTATCTTTGCCAACAAGTTTGACCAGCTTTCCGCGATTTCCAATTTTTTGATCACACCGTTGGCATTCCTGTCGGGGACATTCTATTCGATTGATGCATTGCCCCCGTTCTTACAGACGCTCAGTCATATCAACCCGTTCTTTTACGTGATCGACGGGGTGCGCTTTGGCATGATCGGGGTCAGCGATAGCAGCCCATGGATCGGCCTCGGTGTTGTCGGGATGGCCTGTGTTGTCGTGGTTGGCATTTGCTGGCGCTGGATGAAAACGGGCTACCGTTTGAAGAGCTAGAAAACGTCCCGCAAGGGCACGCCGCGTTCGGCCATAACCTCGGACAGTTCGTCAATATCGGGCAGGTCACCGGCAAATGTGCCTTCTTCGCGTCCGTCTTTATAAACGATGGTCACTGTGCATTCGGCGCTGAGTTCGGTGACCCGTAGATACGCGATATCATCCAAGGGAATGGATCGGGGTTTGCGCCAGGCCGCCAGTGTCAGGTGATCCTGATCCACCCGAATGCCCGAAATCGGCTTGGGCAGCATCATCCATGTAAAGGTAATCGCGCTGAGCGCCCAGACCAGCGTCATCAGGTGTTGTGCCCCCGTCAGGGTCACGACAGTCATCAACAATATAATGGCAATCGCAAACAACCGGATCACCCATTGATTCGGTGCTCTGCGATACTCGTAAACGTCGTTCATGATCGCGCATCTAGCCCAAAATCGTGGCTGCAATTTGACCGGGGCAGTATGGGTGTTGCCGTATTCTGATCAAGCGATCTTTCGATTTTCCCGCCAGGCAAGCAAAGTTGCGCCGGTCAGGATGATCGCAGCGCCGCAAATGCTGATCACATCAGGCACAACATCGAAGATCAGCAGATCGTAAAGTGCCGCAAAGATCAGCGTGACATAGCTGAACGGTGTCACGAAGCTGGCATCGGCCCGAGCCACCGCATTCACGAAACATGTTTGGGCTGCGGCCATCAGGACCCCGATCCCGACAAGGGCCGCCCATTGTGCCGGCGTTGGCGGCGCCCAAACAGGCCAGACCGCGACCGATGCGATGACCAGCCCAAGCGCGTTATTGGTCAGCAAGATCTGAAAGGCCGGTTCCTTGTTGGCCAGTTTCTTGATGAAGATCAGCTCCATCCCCATGATGACGGCCGCTCCAAGGGCCAGAAGCCCCGCCAGTTGAAAACTATCAGGTCCGGGGCGCAGTAGGATCATCGCCCCGCCAAGTGCCATGATGGCTGCTGTCCAACGCCACGGTCCCACCCGTTCACCCAGCAAGGGGATGGCCAGCAGCATGCCGAAGACCGGGTTAAGAAAACTGATCGCTGTTGCGTCTGAAAGCGGGATGTAGCTGACCGCGGCAAACATCAGCGTCACACCACCCCATCCAAACAGGGTGCGCCCGATATGCAGGCCCCAATCCGGTCTTCTCAGGGTTGGTCTATAGATTGCTGCCGCCGTGGCAATCGCCATGAATGCAAAAAGGAATCGTCCATGGCTGATCTGCAAGGGGTGCAGCGGATCGCCCAGAAAATCAGTGCCCAGTGTTTTGGCAAACAGCATCGTCCCCGCAAT
Source organism: uncultured Paracoccaceae bacterium (assembly GCA_947500135.1). Classification (GTDB taxonomy): domain Bacteria; phylum Pseudomonadota; class Alphaproteobacteria; order Rhodobacterales; family Rhodobacteraceae; genus Yoonia. The sequence goes on along the minus strand of CANMQX010000005.1, from coordinate 156,139 downwards.
GAAGGCAGTCGCCGTCAGCATCAGGGCAACAGCAAGCGGAGGATTGGGCGCGCGCAGGGTCATACCCGCTTTCTGAACTGCGCCTTTGTCCTTGGCAATTGCGGAAATGGCCTGCGATATGCTAACCGAAAAAGAAGTAAAAGGAGTGCCCTGCCAGTGATCAAGTAACGGACCGCCATCCATCCATTTGATCCAACTTTGCGGGAGCACATTCATGCAACCCATTATCTATGATGTCGCCGTCTCGGCTGACGGTTTTATCGCTGGCGCGTCTGGTGACGTGTCGCTTTTCCCTCATACCGGTGCGTTGGTCGATGACTACACCGCCCGGCTGCAAACCTATACCGCCGTCATCATGGGGCGGGCGACCTATGAATTCGGCTATGCTTTTGGGCTGAAACCGGGCCAGAACCCGTACCCATGGGCGCAGTCCCTGGTCATCTCAAAAACGATAGGCCTGCCTGATGACGCCCCGGTCGAAAAGGTCACCGACCCGATGCCACGTATCGAAACCCTGCGGGCGGAGGCGGCTGGTCCGATCTATCTTTGCGGTGGGGGAATTCTTGCCGGGATGTTGCTGCGGGCCGGGTTGATCACTCATCTGCGGCTGAAACGGGCGCCGATCCTTTTGGGGCAGGGCGTTCTGCTTTTTAACGGCGAGGGGTCTGCAACGCAGATGCAACTGACGGACCACAAGGTATACGACAGTGACGTGATCTATCAGGAGTACACCCTGTGAAAGGCACCCCGGCGATTTGATCGCCGGGGTGTTTTAAAACTGGCTTTCCGTTTCATCCGCAATGGCTTCGGCGATGAAGGCTTCCGGATCGATTGTAAAATCCTGATAAAGCCGGAAATGCGAAGTCTCGCGATAATCGACCGGGGTGATCCCGCCCTTAGTGATCTGCCAGACATCGGCACCGGGCAACGCCATCAGGATTGGCGAATGGGTTGCTATGATCACCTGTGCCTTTGCGCTCAGTTGGATACGGTTGAGAATACGCAATAGGCCAAGTTGGCGTTTGGGCGATAGTGCACTTTCCGGTTCATCCATGAAATAGATACCTTGCCGGGCCATGCGTTCTTCAAATACGCGCATGAAGCCTTCGCCGTGGGAATGGGACAGGAAATCCGAGTCGCTCCCGATCTGATCAAGGTAACTGGCCAAGCCAAAGAATGTTTCGGCCCGAAAGAACCAACCGTAAGTCACCTTGGGCGTCCATCCCAGCCGGAGCGCATCAGAAAGCGGCATCCAATCAGGTTGCCCAGCGTGGTCGCGGCTACCACCTCCTGCCCCAAAGCCGGATGAAGTGGCCAGTGCTTCAATGAAAGTTGACTTACCAACGCCGTTTTCACCCACGATAATCGTGACAGGCCGCGTGAATTGCAGTTCGAAATCCGGGTTTTGTAACCAGCGCAGATCAAACGGGTAACCTTTCCCCACCTTTTCGAGGTGCAGGGTAATCCGTTTCAAATAAGGCGCATCCAGCTTCGTCTGATATCGCTTGCGGGCCATGGCGTGGGGCTCATTGAAAAATTGCCCTTTCTTATGCCCTCATTTCCCGCTATCCCGCCAGCATGATGATGAAGATAACAGCTGAAAACCGACGCCGACGCTAATCGCGCCGCCATTTGTCACGACCTCATCTAACCCCCTAAAAACATTGACACCCCCCTGTGGTTCTGCACCAATCGGGCTTATCTTCGAAGGATGACCAAGATGATCGCATCTATTCTGCCGACCTATTCCCGCGCCCCGCTGACATTCACGTCCGGCGAAGGGTCCTGGCTGACAGAGGCAGATGGCCGACGTTTTCTGGATCTGGGGGCCGGGATTGCGGTGAATGCGCTGGGCCATGCCCATCCGGCATTGGTCGCGGCGTTGAATGAACAGGCCTCTGCCCTTTGGCATGTGTCCAACCTTTACAACATTCCCGCCCAACAAAAGCTGGCGGATGCGCTGGTGGACAAGACCTTTGCTGATACGGTTTTTTTCACCAACTCAGGGACGGAAGCCTGTGAATTGGCCGTCAAGATGGCGCGTAAATACTGGTTTGATAAGGGCGAGAACCGGACCGAGATCATCACATTCAGCGGCTCATTCCATGGCCGGTCCAGTGCTGGCATTGCAGCTGCGGGTTCTGAAAAGATGACCAAAGGGTTTGGCCCATTGCTGCCGGGTTTTACGCATCTTGAATTTGGTGATCACGACGCGCTGCACGTAGCCGCCAGTGACAAGGTTGCCGCGATCATGGTCGAACCGGTGCAAGGTGAAGGAGGCATTCGGCCCCTGCCGGATGCGTGTCTGAAGGGGCTGCGCGACCTTTGCGATCAGCATGGCATCCTGATGATCCTTGATGAGGTGCAGTGTGGTATGGGCCGGACGGGCAGGCTTTTTGCGCATGAATGGGCAGGTGTCAGCCCTGATATCATGATGGTCGCCAAGGGGATTGGCGGGGGCTTCCCCTTGGGGGCTGTTTTGGCCACTGAAGACGCGGCATCCGGTATGACGGCTGGCACACATGGGTCCACTTATGGCGGCAATCCACTGGCCTGTGCGGTTGGGGCCAAGGTGATGGAGATTGTCGGGGATGATGCGTTTTTGGCGGATGTGAACCGCAAGGCCGGTCTCTTGCGCCAAAAACTGGAAGGGCTGGTCGCCGCGTACCCGGATGTGTTTGAGGCTGTGCGCGGATCGGGCCTGATGTTGGGTCTGAAATGCAAGGCAGCCAACACCGATGTGGTGAATGCAGGCTTTGGACAAAATGTGCTGACCGTTCCCGCGGCTGACAATGTGATCCGCCTTTTGCCTGCGCTGAACATCCCAGATGAGGACATCGCGCTGGCGGTTGAAAAGCTTGCCAAAGCTGCTGAGCAAATCAAGGGAGACGATGCGTAACTATAGCTTTCGCCGCGTGACGCCCGACGATCTGGCGCAACTGCGCCAGTGGCTTGAGCTGCCGCATATCAAAGTGTGGTGGGGTGAGGCGGAAAAGCAGCTCGCATTGATCAAGCAGGATATGGACAACACTAATATCGACATGCACATCGTCGAACTGGTCAATCGCCCATTTGCCTATATTCATGATCATGATGCGGGGGCATTTGCGATGCCCGAATACGCCGATCTGCCGCCCGGGACGCGGGTGATTGGCACGTTTGTAGGCAATCCCGAATATCTGGGGCAGGGGCATGCCGTTGGCTATATCGACGCATATCTGCGTGACCTGCGCCTGCATTATCCGATGGTGGCGGTTTCGGCGAATACAACCGACACAAGGACGATTGGGATTTATAATCAGGCCGGGTTTCGCAAACGACGATTGGCCCAGACCCGTGACGGCAAACTTGTTCAGGTGATGACCCACCTTTGATTTTCCGGCCAGAGATGGCCCAACAAAAAAGCGAAACGAATGACCCATTTTCTAGATATTGACGCGACACCAGCGAATGATCTGCACAAGATCATTGAAAACGCGCGTGGGATGAAAGACGCCCGCAAAGGCCTGCCCAAAGGTACGCCTGACGCCGAACAACCGCTTGCCGGGCATATGGTGGCGCTGATCTTTGAAAAACCCTCCACCCGGACCCGCGTGTCCTTTGATGTCGGTGTGCGCCAGATGGGTGGGCAGACCATGGTGCTGTCGGGGACCGACATGCAACTGGGCCATGGTGAAACGATTGCCGATACCGCCCGCGTGCTGTCGCGTTATGTCGACCTGATCATGATCCGCACATTCGAGGAACAAACCCTGCTTGAGATGGCCGAATATGCCAGCGTACCAGTGATCAACGGGCTGACCAATCGTACGCATCCTTGCCAGATCATGGCCGATATCATGACGTTTGAAGAACATCAGGGGCCGATCAAAGGCAAAAAGGTTGTTTGGTCCGGTGATGGCAACAACGTCTTTGCCAGCTTTGCCCATGCTGCCAAGCAGTTCGATTTCGATCTGGTCTTTACCGGCCCACCGCCGCTGGACCCGGAGCCTGCGCTTGACGGGCTGTATACCACGGTCCGCGACCCAAATGAGGCGGTACAAGGCGCCGATCTGGTCGTGACGGATACATGGGTCAGCATGCATGATCCACAATCGGCACGCGAACGGCGGCATAATCAACTACGCGGCTATCAAGTGAATGATGCGCTGATGAACAAGGCCAAGGATGACGCCCTGTTCATGCATTGTCTGCCCGCGCACCGCGATGATGAGGCGACAAGCAGCGTCATGGACGGCCCCAATTCCGTGATCTTTGACGAGGCCGAGAACCGGCTGCACGCGCAAAAAGCGATCATGCGCTATTGTTTGGGAAAGTAGCCAATAGCGTTTCGACTTTATGTTGGATCGCTTTTCGCTGACTCTCCCTTCGGTCGAACGCGAAAAGCTATGTCTGGTGTTTTGACGCAAAATCGAAACGCTTTAGCGCGACATCTGTGCGAATATGAAGCTGTGAATTCCGTCTACGGTATCAGAGGTTGCCGCACCGACCGCTTGCGGTGTGTCGCTTTGGTCCGACCAGTCGGCGCTGACAACAATATCGTCATCAATCGCCATGACGGTCATCGTGCAGTCACCATCTGCGCAATAGATCACGAGCGGGAAGGTTGGATCAAACGGGTTTGCAACTTCGCAACTGATTGTCTTTGTGAAGGCAAATGCCAGACTGACACAAAGGTGATCCGCACCATTGGTGATCTCAACACTGTCCTGCGTTTTTGCGGCTTCATGGGTCATGGCGTTTGCATCTGATGCACGCTGGGCACCACCTGTTATGCGGGTCACCGACAGGCTGGTCAGCGCCGGATCGACCAATGCGGGGGCGTAGCCGATTGTATTGACCACCGGCATTGGTTGATTATGCCCGTCAGTGAAGACCGGGCCGACATCAAGACAGGTGGTCGTGTCATCCCGCAACAGGCTGCGGTCATCCTGTTCAATCCGGAAGATTGGGCCGCCACGTATGAGCGCACCATTTGCATCCTGCGTGCCGAAATCGACAAACCGAAAGTAATCGGGGCATGCACCTGCTGCAGCCGAATGCGCGGTGATCGACCACATGAGGGTAAGCAGGCAGATCTGAAAGGCGCGGGTTATCATTCTGATGCCTCGGTCAATAAAGCTTTTCTCGCCTGATCCTAAACAAAAATGGCCTGCAAACCCAGAAAGATCAGTCCCGACATCACGGCAGCTGCGGGCACTGTAATCACCCAAGCTGCGATGATCGTCATGAAATGCGACCGGCGTACCAGTTTGCGGCGGCGGCGTTCCTCGGGGGCGATCCGCTTTGCCTCTGGGCGTTTGGCTGATGACAGGCGTGCACGCCTTTCTGCGTCCCATTCGCGGAAGAAGCCAACGCCAAAGACACCGCCTACGGCGATATGGGTTGATGACACAGGCAGGCCCAGCCAGCTTGCCATGATCACGGTGATCGCTGCAGACAGGGCCACGCAATAGGCGCGCATCGGGTTCAGCTTGGTGATCTGACTGCCGACCATACGGATCAGCTTGGGTCCGAACAGGATCAGGCCAAAGGAAATCCCGAACGCGCCGATGACCATGACCCATGTCGGGATATTGACCTTGCCTGCGAAGGTTCCGAATTCCTCTGCATGCACAATGGCGGCCAGGGGGCCGACTGCATTGGCCACGTCATTGGCGCCATGGGCAAATGACAAAAGGGCGGCTGACAGGATCAGGGGGATGTTGAACAGGACTTTCAGCGACCGGTTGCGGTTTTCCAGCCCTTCCGATTGCCGCCTGATCAGCGGGGCAGAGATGGCGTAAACCACCGCACCGATTACCAGCCCGATCATACAAGCTGATAGAAGGTCGATTTTGACGATTTTCTTCAGGCCTTTCATGGCCAGATACATGGAAAAGACCCCCGCCATGATCCCGATCAGGACAGGCACCCATCGACGGGCGGCAGCGATTTTATCATCCTGATAGATGATCGCGGTCTTGATAAAGGCCAGGAAAGCGGCGGCAATGACACCACCCAGAACCGGCGAAATCACCCAACTGGCTGCAATTGCGCTCATCGTGGGCCAGTTGACTGCGGCGAAACCGGCAGCGGCAATGCCTGCCCCCATAACACCGCCCACAACTGAATGGGTTGTGGATACTGGCGCACCGACCCAAGTCGCGAGATTTACCCAAAGCGCAGAGGAGATCAGCGCAGCCATCATCGCCCAGATGAATACTGCACTGCTTGCCACGCTTTCGGGGTCGATGATCCCTTTGGAAATGGTTGAAACCACGTCGCCGCCTGCCAAAAGCGCGCCCGCGCTTTCGCAAAGGGCGGCAATGACGATGGCCCCGCCCATGGTCAGCGCATTGGCGCCCACGGCCGGGCCCATATTGTTGGCAACGTCATTGGCCCCGATATTCACGGCCATATAGGCACCAAATGCGGCGGCCGCGATTACGACATAGGAATGGGTTTCGCCGCCGAAAAACAACGTACTGCCAAGGGCGGCAATAATGATAAAGGCCAATGCAATGCCCAAACCAACCAAAGGCTGGGCAACATATTGCGTCGCATATTCAACGGCCCCGATCCGCCCCAGATCACGGTCAAGCGTTTTCCACTGATTTGTTGGTTTTCCGTCACTCATGCTTTGCCCTCCCCCGAACTGGCGGAAGGGTTAGCGACAGCATGCTGCACTGGCAACTGATTAAAAGTCAGGCGGCGGCGAATGTTTCCAGCATGTTGCTCAGACCCGGGTCATCAACCATTTCAGCCGCTTTTTCCGGCGACACCCAGATGCGGTCACGCTGATCTGCTTCGGGATAGTCGTTGGCGACGGATTTGACGGCAATTGGAAAGACTTGGGTCTCGCAAGGGATCACCGCGCCATTTTCAAAGCGTTTTTCGGATAAGAACCGGCCAAGCGCCGTCTTGTCGACCTTGCCTTTCTTGACGCCACCTTCTTCCCACGCCTCTTGCTTTGCAGCTTCGGCAGCGGTCAGCCCGTCAATTGGCCAGCCTTTGGGCAGAATCCAGCGTCCGCTGGAACTGGTGACAAGCATCACCTCTGGCCCGTCGGCACCGTCACGGTGACAAAGGGCGGCCACCTGCAATGCGGGCGGACGTTTCAGCAACGGGCGGATCGCACCCGTCCAGAGGTTTTGGATCTTCGAACTCATCATAACCTGCCAATAGGTTTATTTTATTATGTTTTTATTAACACAGGGCGAATCGGTTGGCAAATCACACTCATGTGCCTCGCGGTTTGGCGCGCAATGTGGGGTCGGCGACAGTGGGATCTTCAGGCCATGGGTGACGTGGATAGCGCCCGCGCATGTCCCGGCGCACATCGGCGTAGGAACTGGCCCAGAACCCGACGATATCCTGTGTGACCTGCACCGGCTTTTGCCCCGGAGATAAAAGCGTCACCCGCAGTGGAACTTGCCCCACCGTCGGGTGCCGGGTGACACCGAACATTTCCTGCAAGCGCAGGGTGATACCTGGTGCCTCGCCGCCATAATCGATTGGGATGTTGCGCCCCAACGGTGTTTCAAAATGGGCAGGTGCGGCCTTGTCCAGCTTTTGCATCTGGTTCCAATCCAGCATTGCGCGCAGGGCGGGCAGGATGTCGAACTTTTTCCAGTCAGCCGCGCTGCGCACACCTGCCAGATGCGGCAATAACCAGTGTTCCAACCCGGCCATCAGGTTTTCATCATCCATCGGCGGCAGGCCTTCGATCAACGCGACCCGCGCCCGAAACCGGTCTGCGGCGGGCGATGGGTGCAGACCCAATTGGCGCACCCCGTCAAGCATGGCCAGCGCCACAGCATCATCCGGCGCATCGGGCCAAACCCGATCATCCAACACCAGCGCGCCAAAGCATTCCTGCTTGCGCGCCAGCACCTGACCGTCGCGCCGGGACCATTCACAGACATCTTTCCAGCCAATCTGATCGGCAAAGACATCGCGAAGCGCCCGTTCACTGATGGTCACTGCCTGCCTGATCCGCGCTTCGCGGGCGTCGCCGTCCAGATCGCTGGCGACGATCAGCCGTTGCCCGGCCAACGGATCATCCGCGTCCATTACAGCGCCTTTACCACCTGACAAGATGTATCGGGGGGCATCCCCTTTGCGCCGCAGCCCGACGCGATCAGGATAGGCCAGCGCGACCTGTTGGGCCAAATCCATGGTGGGCCGTTTGGGCAAGCCTTTGGACAGGCGCGGAATTTCGGCTTTAATCTGTGACAAGGCCGCATGATTGACGCTACCCGGCCCATCATACCGCCCTTTCAGCGAGGCGATCCGCAGACCGATATCAACGGGCGCACCGCGTAGCGGGTCTCGCCCGGCCAGCAAGGCGGCTAATGGGGCTGCCTGCGCGCCCGCCAGTTGCAGCATGTGACCCAGACGCGGGTGTAGTGGCATGGCGGCAAGTGCGCGCCCGTGATCGGTGATCCGCAGATCGCCATCCAGCGCACCCAGTGATTGCAGCAGGCTGCGTGCCTCGGCAAAAGCACCTGCCGGTGGTGGCGTCAGAAAGGCAAGGTCATCGCTGCCCCAGACCGCCAGTTCCAGTGCCAGCCCCGCCAGATCGGCGGCTTCAATCTCTGCCGGGGCAAAACCGGGCAATGCACCGTTTTCACCTTTGGTCCACAAACAATAGGCATCACCGGGGGCGACGCGGCCAGCGCGGCCTGCACGCTGCGTCGCCTCGGCCCGGCTAACTTTCTCGGTGACCAGCCGTGACATGCCTGATCCAGGGTCGAACCGCGCCCGCCTTGCCCGACCTGCATCAACCACCACCCGGATATCTGCGATGGTCAGCGATGTTTCGGCGATAGATGTAGATAGCACGATCTTGCGCCCGGTTTGTATGGGGGCGATGGCGGCGCGTTGATCCTTGAATTGCAAAGCACCATAAAGGGGCCGGATCTGGCAATCCTTGGGCAAGCGCCCATCAAGGGCTGCGGCGGTGCGCCTGATCTCGCCTTCGCCGGGGAGAAACACCAGCATGCCGCCTGTGGTCTGGCCAACCGCTTTTACAATCAAATCAGCAGTAGCAGTTTCAATGCGTGTGCGCTTTGGCACTGCACGGTCAAGGAAATGGGTTGTGACCGGGTACGAACGCCCCTCGGACGCTACGACTGGGGCGTCATCCAGCAGCGTGGCAACGGGTGCCGCATCAAGCGTGGCTGACATTACCAGAACCAATAGGTCGGGACGCAAGACGCTGCGCAGCTCCCATGTCAGGGCCAATCCCAGATCAGCATTCAGGGATCGTTCGTGAAATTCGTCAAAGATCACGGCCCCGATACCCGTGAGGTCCGGGTCGGACTGGATCATGCGGGTCAGGATGCCTTCAGTGACAACCTCGATCCCTGTTCCGGGTTTGCTGTCGCCGCGCATCCGGTAGCCGACGGTCTTCCCCGGTGTTTCGCCCAACGTCTCTGCCAGCCGCTCTGCTGCGGCGCGAGCGGCCAGGCGCCTTGGTTCCAGCATGATGATCTTGCCGGGGGTAATGGCGGCATCAAGCATGGCCAATGGCACACGCGTCGTCTTGCCCGCGCCGGGTGGCGCTTGCAGAACGGCACGACCATGTGCCGCAAGGGCGGCGATCAGGTCAGGCAGGATCGGATCAATGGGAAGGGCGTTCATCGCCCTTATGTCTGCTACCTTGCGGTAGGGGGTCAAGGGTTGGATGAACCCCCAAGTGGTGCCACCCCAAGCGAGGTGCCGTCATCCACATTCCAGATATGCAGCTCATTGAAATCGGTGATGTCGACGGCAGCGGGCGTTTCAAATACTTGCAAGCCTTTGATCTTGGACAGAACACCCAGATCGGCGGATGGGTTCGCCACGCCGTCCTTGCCCAGGTGCAGGCGCATCGCGGGCGCGGGTTCGGGGCCGAACTTGGTTTCCAAAACGATCAGGGCAGAGCCGTTGCCATTTTGGATAACCGACACGCCATGTGAGCGGATATAGTTGATTTCATCCGACCAGCGACCTATGTCCGTCTCGTTCGCGGATGAAAAAGCAGGGAACAGTAGCCCAAGCAATAGTATTATCGCACCCAATGGGTGCTTGATTGAATTTATCATAATCGAACCCCCAGGTACGAATAATATGGGTCATCGCGGTGTACGACCATGCAGTTTATCTATGAACGCAAATTAATTTTTCAAAGCACTTCACAGTAACGAATGTGGGAACGATACCAGATTTTTCAGATTGCACCAAGTCAGCAAAACCTGACCACAACGAAAAACCCGGCTACGGCAGGCGCAACCGGGTTTTGAATTTCAGGTGAAGAAAAAGCGCTTAGGCGGCAGTCGCCTTGGCGATTTCTTTCTTTACTTTCAATGCATCAGAGGACAGCTCTGCATCCTTTGCCTTGGCCATGAACGCATCCAGACCACCGCGATGGTCAACAGTGCGCAGGGCAGCATTGGAAATACGGAATTTGAATGAACGGCCAAGCACGTCAGACTGCAGCGTCACGTCCTGCAGGTTGGGCAGAAAGCGGCGGCGGGTACGGTTTTTGGCGTGGCTGACATTGTTGCCAGACATCGGGCCTTTTCCAGTCAGTTCGCAACGGCGCGACATGGGCGTTTTCCTTGTCTTGAGGGATATCACCGGCCCGTATGGCGGGACATCCTGCATAGAGTTAGGACCCGATGGCACCGGGTCATGAATAAGATCAGCGCGAAATAGGAGGATTCCGTGACCCAGTCAACCCGCTTTGCCCACCCAACGCAGGTCAAGTGACGCAAAGCCCGTTATCACCACTTAACGTCAACACGACCTCGCGGGCAGTATCGACCCGCATTGGCATTCCTGGCTGGCGATCTGCGCGCCCGGTGGCATTTCCGCCACCGGACCTGCAGCCTTGTTTATCCCTGACCAGTCAGGTCTTGCGCCAGCATCAGGGCATTCCCATCGGGGTCATAAAATGTTGCAGTGGCGACCATGCCGTCGACAACATCCGTTTCACCGTCAAAGCGGATGCCTGCCGCCTCAAGCTTTTTGCGCCCGGCGTCGATATCGGCAATCCCAAAGACCGGCACGGCGTTCCCCGGGGTCGGCTTCGCCTGTTCGCCCAAGCCAATCGTGACGCCATCTGTCATGGTGTTCAGCTCGCTCCAGCCTGCATCATCAGCGTGATAGAGCAGCTCAAAGCCAAGCATGTCACCATACCATTTTGCGCTGGCATGTCGGTCGCTGACCGAAATGGCGAAGGTGATCGTTTTATCGAGGGTAACAAGCGGCATGGGCTTTCCTTCTGTCAAAAAATATATAGACTATACTTTATGGACATAAACGAACTTGTCAAGGTGACGACGCGCGCCTGGTCGTTTCGCATTCTGGCGCTGCTGCATGATGGTGTGCCGGGGCGGCAGGCTGCGCTGCTGACGGCGTCAGGCGCCGGGCGCACGGCCTTTGGGCAAAGCCTGCAACATCTGCTGACCTTGGAACTGGTCGAACGAAACCCCGGCCATGGCCATCCGCTGCGCCCTGAATATCGGCTGACGGGGCGGGGCGCGCAGATGGCGGTTATCGCGTCGGGTGTTGAAAAAGCGGTTAACGGACAGGCCGAGGCCGTTTTGCTGCGCCGGATGTGGACCTTGCCGATCCTGACTGTGGCGCAGCAACCGCGCTATTTCAGTGAAATCAAGACATCGCTTGCGCCGATCACGGATCGCGCGCTGTCGATGTCATTGGGCAATCTGGAAGGGCAGGGATGGATTAACCGCTCGGTCGATCCAGCCATTCGTCCGGCCCGCGCGCAATATGTAGTTGCACAGGCGGGCGCGGAGATCAGTCAGGTTTTGGCCTTTGCCTGAAACGGCGCCAGAACCTGTGCTGCCGCCGCTGTGGGTGACAATGTTCCGGCGGTCACGGCAGTCTGTGCGGTTTTGATCCGCGCGGCTGTCTCCGGGTCTTGCAGGATCAGGTCAACGGCCCCCTGCCGCACATCTTCGGTGAACCAGTAATCGGCCTGTGCCTGCCGGGTCGCGGCCCAGATCCCGTTTTCCTGCCGCCAGTTGATCAATTTCTGCATTTCGGCCCAAGCCGTGTCGATCTGATCTGATTCCATCGCAGAGACCGTCAATGCCTTGGGAAATCCATCAGGGTCCTGGGGCCGTTTGCGCAGCAGACGCAGGGCGCCAGCATAATCAGCGCAGGTCCGGGTCGCCTGTTGTTTCAAAGTTCCATCGGCCTTGTTTACAAGGATCAGATCGGCCATTTCCATGATGCCGCGCTTGACCCCTTGCAACTCGTCCCCCCCCGCGGGTGCAAGAAGCAAGACAAAGAGATCAGCCATCTGCGCCACAACGGTTTCTGATTGCCCGACACCCACTGTTTCGATCAGTACGACGTCAAATCCGGCAGCTTCACACAGCGCCACCGCTTCGCGGGACCGGCGGGCGACACCGCCCAATTGCGTCTGGCTTGGGGATGGTCGGATGAAAGCATTTGGATCGCGGGCCAAATGATCCATCCGGGTCTTATCGCCCAGGATTGACCCGCCCGAGCGTGCCGATGATGGATCAACGGCCAGAACAGCGACACGCAGCCCCTGACCGGTCAGCATCAAACCAAAGCTTTCGATAAAGGTGGATTTGCCGACGCCGGGCGTGCCTGACAGACCGATCCGGGTGGCTTGCCTGTCGGTCCCAACAGCCTCCAGCAGGGCCAGCGCATCGGCCCTGTGATCCGCCCGCCCGCTTTCGACCAAGGTGATCGCGCGCGCAAGTGCTCTGCGGTCACCGTTGCGTAAACGCTCGGCCAGGTTGGGGATATCGGTTGCGCGTGTCATGCAGCCCTTCTTATCGGGCGGGTTCTTGCTGTCCAGTCACTTTAGCGGGTCAGTTCGGCCACCCATTGCGGCACGACCTGCGTCGCGGGGCCAAAGCGCCGCGCGTCAAAGGCATTGGCCTGCGCTGATGGGGCGAGGTTCAGTTCCAACGTGTCGCCTTGCGCCAGTTCGACCAGACCGGCGGCGGGGTACACCTCGGCACTGGTGCCGATGGCCACGAATAGGTCGGCCCGCGCAACTGCCACGGTGATGTCGTCCATAAAATAAGGCATTTCGCCAAACCAGACGACATCGGGGCGCGTCGTCGCCTGCTGGCATTGCGGGCAATGATCATGCGGTGCCATGATCGCCGGGGCGTCCCATCGGGCGTCGCAGGCACCGCATAGCGCGCGCATCAATTCGCCATGCATATGGATCACCTGCGGCGATCCCGCCCGTTCATGCAGATCATCGATATTCTGGGTAATTAAGGTCAGTTCGTGGTTCGGGCTGCGCGCTAATTGCGCCAAGGCACAATGTGCTGCGTTTGGCGTTGCGGACTGACAATTGGCCCGGCGCGCATTGTAGAAATCATGCACCAGCGCCGGATTGCGGCCAAACCCCTCGGGCGTGGCGACATCGTTCAGGTCATACTTTGTCCATAGCCCGTCTTCGTCGCGAAATGTGCCCAGCCCGCTTTCCGCTGAAATGCCCGCTCCAGTCAAAATTACGATTTTCATGGCCGTGATCATGGCGTGGCGTATCGGGTTCGGCAACCGGGGCAGATCGGTCACAGCTTTGCCGCAGAATTGCCAATGCAGGCGGTCAGACTTGCGCTGCATCGCGGCCCTGTGGTCTGAGCGATGCTGCAAGTTCTAGTCTGGGATCAGTGCATATGTTGCGTGACGATAAGGTAATTTTCCGGTTCATTGGGCCGATGGGTGTGCCGGTTGAACTTGGACAATCGCTTGGTTTGTTGATTGTACTTATCGTTTTGATTTCACAAGGGCTTTCGGTTGGTAGCCTGATCTTTGCGGCGCTTCTTGTGACGACGATTTTCCTGCATGAGCTGGGGCATGCCTGGGGGTGCAAGGTGCAGGGCGTGCCCGTGCGCCGCATCATGCTGCATGGCGGTGGCGGGTTTTGCGAACATGCCCGGTCTGCCGACCGGCGCGAACAGGAACTGATTGTTGCGATGGGACCGCTGGTGAACCTCGCATTGTGGGCAATTGCGTCGCTTGGGCAGTGGTTGATGATTCAGGATCTCCCGGTTGTGCCGACCCCGCTTTATGTCCAGATTTACAGCTATCTGGGCCTGTTTGCCTTTCTCAATCTGGCATTCTTCGTTTTCAATATGATCCCGGTGCAGCCATTGGACGGGGGCAAGCTGTGCCACCTGTTTTTGCTGCGTTTATTGCCCCCGGGGACGGCCCACCGCATGACTGGTTGGATTGGGCTGGTCCTGTCTGTTTTGTGGATACCTACTGCGGTTCTGGCCTGGATGAGCTGGGGGTGGATCCTGTTTTTCATCCCCTCGATCCCTGCCCATTACCGCATGGCGCGGGGTGAATTGGCGTAAAGCCGGTTCTTTGCTATCGTCCTTTCCAAAGGGAGAGGGCGCATGACAAAAACACCTATTCATTTGTGGATCGTGGGCGTTCTGAGCTTGCTGTGGAATGCGGGCGGGGCGATGGATTACATCATGACCAAAACCAACAGCGCCGAGTATCTGGCAGCGCAGCCAGAGGCCCGGTTCATGATGCTGGAAGACGCACCATTCTGGTTCAATATTGGCTGGGGTGTCGGGGTCTGGTTTTCGATCATCGGGTCGTTGCTGCTGTTGTTGCGGTCGCGCTATGCAGGATCGGCTTTTGCCCTGTCTTTGTTGGGGCTGATCGTGTCTTCGATCTATACTTACGGCATTGCGGATGGCGGCGCGATGATGGCCGTGGCCGGGCCTGCCGCAATCGCGTTCAGCATCGCCATACCCGTCATTCTGATCGCCTTGTGGATCTATGCAAGGGCGATGACCAAGGCTGGTGTTTTGCGCTGATGCGGGTTTTGTTTGTCTGTCTTGGCAATATCTGTCGCTCGCCCGCGGCCGAGGGTGTGATGCGCCAACTCGCCCCGCATCTGACGCTGGATAGTGCGGGGACGGGCGGCTGGCATGTGGGTGATCCGCCTTATGCACCGATGCAGGATGCGGCGCGGATGCGCGGTGTTGCGCTGGCAGATATACGCGCGCGCCAGTTCAGCATTGCGGACTTTGCGGCGTTTGATCTGATCGTTGCCATGGACCGGCAGAACCTGTCAGATATCGAAGCGATGCGGCCTGAAGGCAATGACACGCCGGTGCGGTTATTAGCAGCTAAAGACCTTCCAGACCCCTATTATACAAGGGATTTTGATGCCACATTGGATATGATTGAGATGTCTTGCGCTAGCTTACTGACCGACATTGCCGCTTTGCCGCCTCGCTGAAAACCTTGTAGCGATCCCAGAACGCCTCATCCCCGCGCCGGTCTGATTGGCGTGTGTCCTGGGCCATTTGCGGTTCCGCAAAAAATGCCGCCGCCCGTGACTGATCGCGGCCCGACAGCGTCCGGCTGGCAACCTGCTGTACGCAGGAACATAAGGCGGGCGAGGCATTGCGCCTGTCCGCGTCAATGCAGGCTTCGCCAACTGTCCCGCTTACGCCACCGCCGCCACAAGCCGCCACTGTGGCCAGTGCCCCAAATATCATCAAACTGCGCATCAACTTCGCCTCTGCTCGGCCCCTGATTATTCCAGGTGGTCCATGTCGTTGTGCCCCACATTTCCGATTATGCCGGGGGTGGCGGACGGATGCAATTGTGGATTGCGCGCTGTGGCAATCTTAATGCCGCGTGCGGGTCGATTTTCGGGGTGCAACGGGGTGTGATGCCGAATCGTGGGTTAACGCGTGGTTTTGTTGGGATTTGGGCGGTCTGCAAAGCGTCGGCCAGACGTCGGCAAAGCGTATGGCACCGTTGCGCGGTTTTGCCGGATTAACGGGCCGTACGCTGCGCAGGTGTTAACAAGGTCTGAAACGCCTCAACTCACCCGCGCCATCAGCACCATGGATGCGCAGGCACAGGCGATCCCCAGATATTCGCGGGTGTAAAGCCGTTCATCAAACCAGATCACCCCGATGATGCAAAGTGCAAGCAAGGTCAGCATGGCATAGATCACCCCAGCCTGCGCCAGCGTGACGTGGCGCATGGCGTAAAACCACAAGATCGCAGAGACGGCGTAGGTCATGCTGCCGATCAGGACATAGGCCGACCAGACCGGTTTACCCCCGTCTGCGGCAAGTTTGATCGCGAAATCGCCGATGATCACAAAGGCGGCGGTAGAGAATGCAAAGAGGAAGCCGAATAAAAAATGTGTCATAAAAATCGCCCTATTGAAATGGCCCGCAATGGTCCGCGGGGCGTCTTGAAATGCGGGCAGTTTACGGGTGAGCCCCGCGCAAAGATAGTCTGGAATGACCTACCTTTTCGGGGTTAGGCGAGGTTGGCGTCGGGGCAATTTCGGAAATCGCGGATCGCAGGGGTGATACCTGTCAGGTCGAAGCCGATGGTCATATCGCCAGAGGATGCGTAGACGCGCATGTTGAATTCCAGACCGTTGAGGACGTTGCCGAAGCCGGTGTCTTTCACTGTCAGGCTGCGGCCATCGGCGCTGCGGCTATGCCGGTCAGTTTGGATGTTGATGGGTCGGTCGCCCGCAAAACCCATGGCGAAAGCGGGTGCATCCGGCCATGTGGCATCGGGCAGGGTGATGGTGATCGTGTATTCGGGCAGGCTCGCGTCATAGGTGACGGTCAGGTTGCCAGCGTCACCTGTTTCGGCCAACGTGCAGATCGGGGTCGCGCGGAATTCCCACGCGGCGGCAGGCGAGGCGAGTAGGATGAGGGTAAAGGCGAGACGCATGGTGGTGAGGTAGGCGCGAGGGAGTGTTTGGCAAGGGAGGGTCGCGGCGTTGAGGTCCCGGATCAAGTCCGGGACGGTCGGGATTTTGCCGCGATGCGCCGTCCCCAACAGCATAGGGCCGGGTTGTCGTGATTGATGATGGTTTGTTAGTCGTCCAATTGGAGTGATGGGGCAGATCACTCATCTTACATTCGCATCAGAAAGGGTCTTGGGAAGTTTGAAAAGGGTCGCGTGGCACAACGATCTTGTCCCAGCAGTCAATTAGTTCGTTTATTGCGGCGGCCGAACCATTCAGCGAAAAAGTAGCCAACCTACGTTCGTCGTTGTTATATAGCGCCACAGCGTTTCCCTGCATTAGATCGCCTACAAATTCTCCTGCAACCTCTGCGTTGCTGAGATCGGATGAAATTCCAATTCCGTCTGCAGATCCATCAACTGTCCACCGTTCGTAATCTACGTCAATTATGAAACTGACAGGTCGTGGAGAAAGGTCCCAACGATTATCAAAGAAGAAGATAGACATGGTGCTATTTGCATAGGCGGTTACGCTGAAAGTCTGACTTTGCCGGTTTGTCGATCTTGCCGAGCACCAAAACACGTCATCTTCGGTATCATAGGTAATTTCTACGAGCCAAGCGCCTTTTGAAAACAAAATGCGAGACTCATATTCTGCCAATGCCGCAGCTGGGGCCGTTACCGCTAAATAAAAGACAAAAACAAAAAATCTCACGATAACCTCACACCTATCGACAAGTGTAGCCTAAACTTTCGATTGCGCAACTAAGAGTGTCACCGTTTTCCCCGCCGTTTTACACCACCCCTTTGCCCCGGCCTTCCCGCTGTTGACCGCCCCGCGGCCTTCTGCGCGTCTCCAACGGCCTTATCTACCGCCTGTTGTCGCGCAAGCGGGTCGTCGCTGACCACCAGATCGACGGTTTCCAGCCGTTTGACCTCATCCCGCAGTCTTGCCGCCTCTTCGAATTCGAGGTTCTCGGCCGCTTTGCGCATATCCGTCCGCAACCCGTCCAGCACCGCTTGCAGATTGGCCCCGGCCATGGGTTTGTCGACCTTTGCGGTGACCCGGTTCATGTCCACGTCGCCCTTGTAGAGGCCCGCCAGAATATCTTCGACGTTTTTCTTGACCGTTTGCGGGGTGATCCCGTGTTCGACGTTATAGGCCGTCTGTTTGGCCCGCCGCCGTTCGGTTTCCTTCATCGCGCGTTCCATGGAGCCGGTGATCCGGTCGGCATACATGATCACGCGGCCCTCGGCGTTGCGCGCGGCGCGCCCGACGGTTTGTACCAGCGAGGTTTCGGACCGCAAGAAGCCTTCTTTGTCCGCGTCCAGGATCGCCACCAGCCCGCATTCGGGAATGTCGAGCCCTTCGCGCAGCAGGTTGATCCCGATCAGCACGTCAAAGGCCCCGAGCCGCAGGTCGCGCAGGATCTCGATCCGTTCGATCGTGTCGATGTCGCTGTGCATGTAGCGGACTTTGATCCCCTGTTCATGCATGTATTCGGTCAGATCTTCGGCCATGCGTTTGGTCAGCGTGGTGACGAGCGTGCGGTAGCCGTCGGCGGCGACTTTGCGCACCTCATCCAGCAGGTCGTCGACTTGCATCTCAACCGGTCGGATTTCGATTTCCGGGTCAATCAACCCGGTCGGGCGGATGATTTGTTCGGTGAAGACGCCGCCTGCCTGTTCCAGCTCCCACGCCGACGGGGTGGCTGAGACGAAGACGGATTGCGGGCGCATGGCGTCCCATTCTTCGAATTTGAGCGGCCGGTTATCCATGCAGGAGGGTAGCCGGAACCCGTGTTCGGCCAGCGTGAACTTGCGCCGGTAGTCGCCTTTGTACATGCCGCCGATCTGGGGGACGGAGACATGGGATTCGTCTGCGAAAACGATGGCGTTGTCGGGGATGAATTCGAAGAGGGTGGGGGGCGGTTCGCCGGGCGCCCGGCCTGTGAGGTAGCGCGAATAGTTTTCGATGCCGTTGCAGACGCCGGTTGCTTCGAGCATTTCGAGGTCGAAGTTGCAGCGCTGTTCGAGCCGCTGTGCTTCGAGCAGCTTGCCCTCGCCAACCAGTTGGTCGAGCCTGATCCGCAGTTCCTTTTTGATGCCGATCATGGCCTGCTGCATGGTCGGTTTGGGCGTCACATAGTGGGAATTGGCGTAGACGCGGACCTTTTCGAACGTGTCGGTCTTTTCGCCCGTCAGCGGATCGAATTCGGTGATGTTTTCCAGTTCTTCGCCGAAGAAGGAGAGTTTCCATGCCCGGTCGTCCAGGTGGGCGGGCCAGATTTCCAGGCTGTCCCCGCGCACCCGAAAGCTGCCCCGCTGGAAGGCCTGATCGTTGCGCCGGTATTGTTGGGCAATGAGGTCGGCCATGATCTTGCGCTGGTCATAGTCGCGGCCTGTGTGCAGATCCTGTGTCATGGCGCCGTAGGTTTCGACCGAACCGATGCCGTAGATGCAGGACACCGACGCCACGATAATCACGTCATCGCGTTCCAGCAGGGCGCGGGTGGCTGAGTGGCGCATCCGGTCGATCTGTTCGTTGATCTGGGATTCTTTTTCGATGTAGGTGTCGGAGCGGGCGACATAGGCTTCGGGCTGGTAGTAGTCGTAGTACGACACGAAGTATTCGACGGCATTGTCGGGAAAGAACCCTTTGAATTCGCCGTATAATTGCGCCGCCAGCGTTTTGTTTGGTGCAAGGATGATCGCAGGGCGCTGGGTCTGTTCGATCACCTTGGCCATGGTGAAGGTTTTGCCGGTGCCGGTCGCCCCCAGCAGGACCTGGTTTTGTTCGCCGTCCATGACGCCTTCGGCCAATTCCTTGATCGCTGTAGGTTGGTCGCCTGCGGGATCGAATTCGGTCGACAGCACGAATTGCTTGCCGCCTTCCAGCTTTTCGCGGGTTTTGACGTCAGGGGCGGGGTTGGACAGGTATTGATCCGGATCCGATTTGTCGGTCTGGGCGTATGCCATGTGCGATTCCTTTGGTTGCGCCTATAGTTGGCGCGTTTGCCATGGTGTTCAAGATGGGCTGCTGACAGGAGGTGTCAGGAGATGTCGGTTCCTTGGTGTCTGTTTGGATCATGTCGGTTGCAACAAGGGTTCGGTACTGACTGTGCTCGCTTGTGGTGATCGTGCTGCCATGCGACCGTTAACGCCAATCGATGAGGTAGGGACCATAATGGCCGCACCACTACTTGTTAGAAACCGGAACTATCGCCTGCTGTTTGGTGCGGGCACATTGACCAATCTTGGCGATGGGTTGGTGGTGCTTGCCTTGCCGTGGCTGGCGACCCTTATGACACAGGACGCCGTGGCCATCGGAGCCGTTGCGGCAGCGGGCCGATTGCCATGGCTGTTATTTGCAATACCGGCCGGTGTGATTATCGATCAGACGGATCTGCGGAAACTGATTGCGCGCGCTGATCTGCTACGCGCTGCGATTGTTGTGGCAATTCTGATGCTTGCCATGAGCAAGGAGGGTGAGGGTGCGGTCTGGGTGCTGGCCGGGCTTGCCTTTCTGTTGGGGGCTGCCGAAGTGTTGCGGGACAATGCCGCGCAGACGATGCTGCCGTCCATTGTCGAATCTAAGGATTTGGAGGTCGCTAATGGGCAGCTTTGGAGCAGCGAGCAACTGACAGGTCAATTCATCGGGCCACCATTGGCGGGTGTGCTGATCGCGATGGGTATTGGGATCCCCTTTGGTTTTGAC
Source organism: uncultured Paracoccaceae bacterium (assembly GCA_947500135.1). GTDB lineage: Bacteria > Pseudomonadota > Alphaproteobacteria > Rhodobacterales > Rhodobacteraceae > Yoonia. The sequence continues at coordinate 135,684 of CANMQX010000005.1, read as the reverse complement.
GCTGCATTGCTGGTTTTGGCAGCCGGGTTGGTCTGGATGATATCGCTGAAGCCAAAGACACCGGTTCAGACCAATTTCCGCACCGCTTTGGTGGAGGGGATCACCTTTATGCGGGGTGATCCATTGTTGCTACGACTGGCCGTCGTTCTGGGTGTTGCGAATTTCATCGCCACGGCGGTGGTCACGATCCAGATCCTTTTTGCCCAGGATGTGTTGGCGATATCGTCATATTCTTACGGGTTGATCCTGTCGGTCGCCGCCGTAGGGGCGATCACGGGCAGCCTGCTGGCCCCGTGGTTCATCGCCCGGCTTGGCACGCAGCTTTGTCTTTATCTTTCCATCGCGACATGGGGCATTGGCTACGGCGCAATCGGGCTGGGTCATTCTGCTGTCGTGATGGCGGTCGCGTTGTTCTTTGTCATGGCTGCCGCAATGCTGTGGAACGTCATCACTGTGTCGTGGCGGCAAAGGCGTATTCCCAGTGCTTTGCTGGGCCGGGTCAATAGTATCTATCGGTTCTTCGGATGGGGCTCGATGCCGCTAGGTGCGATGTGCGGCGGCGTTCTCGTTTCCGCGCTGGAGCAGGATTTCGGGCGCGAGATCGCCCTGCGCGCGACATTTGTTTGCGCCGGTGCGGCCTGCATGCTTTTACTCGTCTATGCGATGTTCAAGTTGCGCCTTGATTAGGGCCTGTATCGGATCGCTTGACGCGTTACCCCATATCAACTGTTAAGGTCAGCGTGGCCAAATACCGACCATCGCGTTCGGTGATGTCGAATACTGCAAAGCCAGCGCCAGCTTCCTCTGCGTTCTTGATCCGCCTCGTTCCGCGCGGTGCGCTGTAGGGCGGCCGTTCTAATATCCGGGTGTTCATATCCTCGGGCATCAACGCTTGGTTGGTGATATACGCGGTGTCGTCGATATGCAGTTTAAAGTGGATATGGATCGCGCGGCCTGCGTAATAGCCGGGATAGATCGTATCGAACTCTGCAATCCCATCCGCATCCACACCATAGACACCGCGGCAGAACCGATCGTCTGTTTGCGGTGTAACGTGGTCGCCTGTCGTCGCCACTTCATCTGGCGAGGCGGTGTAGCCGGCATAATGGCCCCGCGCGTCGCAGGCCCAGATATCAATGGTCGCGTCGGTGATCGGATTGCAGGATTGATCCTGCACCATAAGCGCAACCGTCAATGGCACGCCCTCGCGCCCGCCGGAGATATCCTTGCCCATGTGATCAACACACATGAAATAGGGGCCTTCAAAGCTGTCCTCGGTCATCCGACAGGTTGCAGCGCTTCTAAAATCCATTGTTTGGGCCAAGCGGCCTTCAATGGGGGACACGGGCACGCCCGCATTGTTACAAGAAATATTGCCGCTGCCGGACCACCCACCGCCGTCATCAACCTGTGGTCGGTCGAGCGCAAAAGTCGAGGTGGCGAAACTACCAAACCCCATGGCAACCAGAACGCGACGCGTGATCGTATGCATGGTTTGTCCTTTCTTATGGCGGCCCCCAGGGCGATGTCCACGACACGATTTTTCGCGAGCAGCGCAACGGGGCGCTTTTGTAGGTTGTGATATAGTATCACAAGCCACAGTCCGGTGCTAAGGTGGTGTGCTTATGCAGTGAAGGGGAAGAGAGTTTCCCGCATCATAACCGGATTTATGCGGCGTAATTGTGCTGATGCGTTCTGCGTTCAATAGCTTGATTGGAATACACGCCGGGGAAGCTATGCTGGCTGTGTCGCAATCGAGGATGGAAAATGACAAACAGTATCTTGACCGGTGGTTTCTTAGGTTTGGCATTTGGCGCAATTGTTGGCTGGCTGTCATTCGGAAGCGCCATCGGCGGCGTTGGCATCGGCATATCGCTTGCTATGGCTGTCTGCGGTGCATTGGTGGCCTATGAGTATGACCGCCGCAAATAACCAATATTTGTAGGTGGCCCAAAGCGCTGCGCATCAACCGGTGATGCCTCCGGGACGTTTCGACCCAGCAGCAAGTTACCCAAACGCCAGTATTTGATTTGGTGTTGAAACACCCGCCCCATCACGCAAAATCGTGATGAGGGCCAACTGGTTTGCGCCGCTTTAGCTACGCAAAAGCCCAACGATGTCGTAGGTTCGTTGCAGGATCGGCTCCGCTATGGCCCGTGCCCGTTCAGACCCATCGGCAAGGATGCGATCGATTTCGGCGGGGTCGTCCATGAGCCGCGCCATTTCTTCCGAGATCGGCGCCAGTTTGGCGACCGCCAGATCGGCCAGCGCTGGTTTGAATTTGCCCCAGCCTGCACCTGCATATTCAGTGATCACTGCCTCTGGCGTGCTGTCACTGAGGGCCGCGTAGATATCGACAAGGTTGCGCGCCTCGGGCCGGTCGGCCAGCCCGTCCAGCGTTTCGGGCAGCGCTGCTGGGTCTGTCTTGGCCTTTTTGAATTTCTTGACGATGGTGTCGGCATCGTCGGTCATGTTAATCCGTTCCATATCGCTTTCGCCGGATTTCGACATCTTTTTGGTACCGTCGCGCAGGTTCATCACCCGTGTTGCTGGGCCGTCGATGATCGGTTCTGTTACAGGGAAGAAATCAACCCCGAAATCATGGTTGAACTTGTTGGCGATGTCGCGCGTCAGTTCGACATGCTGTTTCTGATCCTCGCCCACTGGGACGTGGGTCGCATGATAAAGCAGGATGTCAGCGGCCATCAGCGACGGGTAGGCGTAAAGCCCGAGCGAGACCTTTTCGGCGTTCGACCCGGCCTTGTCCTTGAACTGGGTCATCCGGTTCATCCAGCCGACCCGGGCGACGCAATTGAAAATCCAGCCAAGCTCTGCATGGGCAGAAACCTGGGATTGATTGAAGAGAATAGATTTTGTCGGGTCGAGGCCCGCAGCAAGGTAACCGGCAGCGACCTCGCGGGTGCCATTGGCCAGTTCCTTGGGGTCCTGCCAGACCGTGATCGCGTGCAGATCGACCACGCAATAGACGGTTTCCATCTGCCCTTGCATGCCCACGAACCGCTTGATCGCGCCCAGATAATTGCCAAGTTGCAATCCGCCGGAGGGTTTGATCCCTGAAAAGACGCGGGGGGTGAATGTCGTATCGCTCATATCAGTGTCCGGTTTGGCCTTGGGGGCTGGATTTCGGGGCAGGCGTCGCATACCCATGCCAGACAGGCCCGTCAACTTCAACAGCCCGCAAAGGTGCGCCGATGAAACCCGAAAGCCCGGTCAATGTGATCCCGCCAATTGTCATCCTGCTGACCCTAGTGATTGTGGGGATCGAACTGGTTTTGCAATTGGCAAATCAGGGCATTGTGGGCGGTCCGCAAGGCGTGGGTTGGCGGTTGGAAGCTGTCCGCGAATATGGCTTTTCAGGTCGGGTGTTTGAGCAGGTGTTTGAACGCGGTGATTATTCCGTTGATATGTTGAAGCGGTTTGTGACCTATCCGTTTGTGAACGGCGCCCTGACGCAGGTGGCGTTTTGTGCCGCCCTGACCCTCGCCTTGGGCAAGTTTGTGGGCGAGTATTACGGCGGCCTGAAAGTTCTGGTGGTCTATCTGTTTTCGGCGATTTGCGGGGCGGTTGCCTATGTGTTGCTGTCCAGTGGGACCTATCCGCTGTTTGGTGGTTTTCCGCCGGTCTACGGGCTGATTGGGGCCTATACCTATGCGTTATGGCTGCGTCTTTCGCAGGCTGGAGAGAACCAGTTGCTGGCCTTTCGTCTGATCGGTGTCCTGCTGCTGATCCAACTGATCTATGGTCTGTTCTTTGGCGTTGTTCCGACATGGATTGCGGAGCTGGCCGGGTTTTTTGCGGGTTTTGGTATTTCGGTGTTACTGGCGCCCGGTGGTTGGGCGGCGTTTCTGGCCCGGATGCGCCAGCGCGCCTAACGTCGCAGTGCTTGTTTGAACTCGCGCAGTTTGAATGCTCCAATCAGCTGTCCGATCCCGAAATAGCTGCCGATCCCGATCCCGACCAGTAATGCCAGCGCGGCATAGCGGATCGTGGCCATGCCAAAGAAGGGTGTCATCGCTACCCCCGCACTCCACAAGATCACCCCCATGCCGATGGCGGCGATGATGATCCGCCCCAGCCGTTGTTTGAACCGGGTGTCGAACGCCGCCGCGTTGCCCATGTTCCGCGATCCATTCCAGAGCAGGAACACTGTTGCCCAGCCGGTCAGCGTTGTCCCTATGGCGGCGGCGATAAACCCGATGATGGGTGACAGGCCGATGGCCAGCGCTGCGTTCAGCACCAGTGCGACCAACGCATAATAGAACGGCCGCTTGGTGTCTTCGCGGGCGAAAAACAGCGGTTGTAGCGCCTTTTGCATCACAAATGCGGGCAGGCCCAGACCGTAGATTGCGACTGCCAGGGCTGTGTTCACGGTGTCACCCGCCCCAAACGCGCCCCGTTCATACAGCACACTGACCAGCGGGAGCGGGATCACCATCAGCGCCACAGCCGCAGGGATGGTCAGCGCAAGGCTGAGTTCGCAGGCGCGGTTGAACGCGTCCTTTCCCCCGGTCTCATCCCCGCTGCGCAGACGGCGTGACAGATCAGGTAGAAGGACGACGCCGATGGCGATACCGACCACCCCAAGAGGCAGTTGATAAAGCCGGTCGGCATAGTTGAGCCAGGCAACCGCCCCGTCAAAGAAACTAGCCACCTGCCGTCCGACCAGCAGGTTGATCTGCACAACCCCGCCTGCAAGGGCGGCGGGGGCGGCGATGATGGCCAGCCTTTTGAGTTCTGGTGTCACCTTGGGCCAACCCGGCATTAGCGCAAAACCAGCGCGCTTCGCAGCGATCCAAACCAGCATCATCTGGGCAATGCCAGCGACCGGCACCGCATAGGCCAGCGTGCTGCCGATATCTATTTGGCTGCTGTCGCCGAAGACAGCACCGATCAGCAGCGCGCCCACGAAAATGATGTTCAGCAGGACCGGTGCTGCAGCGGCGGCCGCAAAACGCCCGGTGGCGTTCAACACCCCCGACAGCAGCGCAGAGAGCGAGATGAACAGGATATAGGGAAATGCGATCCGCCCGTAATAGACCGCCAGATCAAACCTGTCGGAGCCAAGAAAGCCGCTGGCCATCATTGTTACCAATGCCGGCATCGCGATCACCCCGATCACCGTGAACACCGTCAGGATCCCCGCCAGCCCGACAAAGGCGTCTTGCGCGAAGCGGTGTGCATCGTCATCGCCTTCCAGTTTTTTGGAGAACATTGGCACGAATGCCATGTTGAACGCGCCTTCAGCAAAAAAGCGGCGGAAGAGGTTGGGAAGGGAAAAGGCGACAAGAAACGCCTCTGCCACCGGGCCTGTGCCAAGGAAGGCTGCGATCATAATGTCGCGCACGAAGCCCAATACCCGGCTGAGCAGCGTCCAGATACCCACAGTAAAGAAGCCAGCCATGAGGCGGATTGGTTTCATCGGCGCGGCCTCAAAGTTTTTTGAAAAACTTTGTCCCAATTTTTTTCAAAAAAAATTGGCCCCGTTGCAAAACCCGTCATGCGCCGGCCCGTTCAGCGACCTGGCTTATTGCGTCACGCAGTTTGCGTTCCAGCGATTTGCGCTTGCCGTCGGCGTGATATTTCAGGCCCACCATATCCTTGACATAGAATGTATCCACGACCTGCTCTCCATATGTGGCGATCACAGCTGAAGCGATATAGACGTGATTATTCGCAAGTGTTCGTGTCAAATCGAACAGAAGTCCGGGACGGTCGCGGGTGTCGACCTCAATAATCGTGTAAATGTCGGACCCTTCATTATCGAAGGTGATATTGGTCGGCAGTTTGAAGGCCCGCTCGCGTTTGCGGATTTCCTTTTCCATGAACGCATCTCGTGGCACGACCTCGCCGCGCAGCGTTTTCATGATCATTTGCCGCAGGCGTGTCAGCCGTGATTGCTCATAAGGGTTGCCATCATTGTCCTGCACCCAGAACACCGCTGTCGCATAGCCATCCTTGGTCGTGTATGTCCGCGCATCCACGATATTGGCCCCCACGAGGGTCAACGCGCCGGTCATCCGGCTAAAGAGCCCGGGGTGATCCACCATGGCAAAACAGGCGCGGGTGGCGTCCCGGTCTTCGTCGGGCATCAGGTCCACGCTGATTTCATCGTCGGCAATATCGCGCAGCATCCCGGCAAAGACGATCTGTGCCGAAAGCGGCATGCCTTGCAGGTAAGGCCCGTAATGCCGCCCCAGCTCTGCCTTGATATCCTTGGGCGCCCAATCGCTTAGCGCTTCGCGCAGGGCGCGTTTTGCCTCTGCCTCGCGGTTTTCGCGGTTCAGATCCTCGATCCCGTTTTGCAGCGCGTCCTTGGTCGCCTTGTAAAGGTTGCGGATCAACACCGCCTTCCAGTTATTCCATGTGCCAGGTCCAACGCCGCGGATGTCGCAGACGGTCAGGACGGTCAGTAGGTCCAACCGTTCAACGGATTTGACGGCATTCGCAAAGCCCCGCACCGTGCGCGGTTCCGAGATATCCCGCTTTTGTGCCACATCCGACATCAGCAGGTGGTAGCGGATCAGCCACTCGACGGTTTCGCATTCCTTTTTCTTCAGCCCAAGACGCGGTGCGACCTTACGTGCGATTTGCGCGCCCAGGATCGAGTGATCCTCATCCTGCCCTTTGCCGATGTCGTGCAGCAGGAGTGCGACATACAGCACTTTCCGGTTCACCCCCCGTTCCAGAATGCCGGAGGCGACGGGCAGTTCTTCGATCAGTTCCTTGCGTTCGATCTGGGCCAGATGGCTGATGCATTGGATCGTATGTTCGTCGACCGTATAGTGGTGATACATGTTGAACTGCATCATTGCGACGATGGGTTTGAATTCGGGGATGAACGCATCCAGTACCCCAAGTTCGTTCATCCGCCGTAGCGCCCGTTCGGGGTTGCCGTGTTTTAACAACAGGTCAAGAAAGATGCGCCGCGCGGTTTTGTCATCGCGCAATTCATCGTCAATCAGATCCAGATTTGCCGCCACCAACCGCATCGCATCGGGGTGAAGCAGGGTGCCGGTGCGCAATGCCTCTTCGAATATCCGCAGCATGTTCAGCTTATCCGCAAAGAACGCGGTTTCATCGGCCACGGTGATCCGGTTCTGTTTGATCGCATAGGGCGGCTTCGCCCGTTTGCGCCTGGCCAGTAGCCGTACCAGAACCGGTTCGGGTTTGGTGTGGTTTGCCTCCAACGCGGTCAGCACGATCCGGGTCAGTTCGCCCACATTGGTGGCCTGCCGGAAATAGGCCTGCATGAAATGTTCTACCGCCCGGCGCCCGCCATGATCGCGGTACCCCATCGCATCGGCCACTTCGACCTGCATATCAAAGGTCAACTGATCGACCGCCCGCCCTCCGATCAGGTGCAGATGACAGCGTACCGCCCACAAAAAATCCTCGGCGGTCACAAAGGTTTCGAATTCATCCTGTGTGAACACCCCAAGCCCCACCAGATCGGCGGCATCCTTGACCCCGTTCACATATTTGCTGATCCAGAACAGCGATTGCAGGTCGCGCAGCCCGCCTTTGCCCTCTTTCACATTGGGTTCGACGACATAGCGTTGCCCGCCCTGTTTGCGGTGCCGTTCGCCGCGTTCTTCCAGCTTGGCTTCGATAAAATCGGCAGCGGTGGATTGAAACAGATCTGTCCAAAGCTGCTTGCCCAATTTCTTTGCAAGGGCCGTGTCACCGGCCAGATGCCGGTATTCCACCAGCGTGGTGCGAATAGTATAATCCTCGCGCGCGAGCCTGATGCAATCCTGGATTGTTCGACTGGCATGGCCGACCTTCAGTTTAAGATCCCACAGCATGTAAAGCATGGATTCAATCACGCTTTCGGCCCATGGGGTCATTTTGTAAGGGGTCAGGAACAGCAGATCGACGTCGGAATGCCCCGCCATTTCGCCCCGCCCGTAACCGCCAACGGCGATGACAGACAGCTTTTCGCCCTCCGTCGGGTTGGGCAGCGGGTGCAGTTTGTTGGTTGCGACCGACAGGACCTGCTTGATGATCTGATCGGTCAGCCAGCTATAGGCCCGCGTCGTGGGGCGTGCGGCAAAGGGTTGCGCGCGAAATGCTGCGGCAATGGTATCGCGGCCCGCCTTTCGAGCGGAAGACAGAATGCTGACAACGGCCTTGCGCACATCCTTTTCGACCGAAAGCGCGCTGATCGCAGTTGCGATATTAGCTGACACTTTTGCGGCGTCAAAAATGACAGACGCCGGACAGATCAACCCGTCCGGCGCGTCAGTCACTGCGGCAGTTTCAGGATCAGAATCCTGCGCCAAAACTTCTTGGGGCTTGTTCAACGATAACAACCTGATTGTTTTGAATTGTGGCAACGGCCAGTGCCCGTTCATTCAGCCCGTTTGACAAAAGCCGGAAGACACCTGACGTGCCTTGGAACCCTTGCGATGTGGTCAGCGCCCCTTTGGTCAAAGCCCGTTCATTGCCCGCCGCGACCAGCGCCCCGATGGCTGCGATCCCGTCATAAGCCAGCCCGGCCAGAGGGTGTGGGTTTTCGCCATAGGTGGCTGCATAGCGGTTGGCGAAAAGGGCTGCGCGTCCTTGATCAGGCATGGCGAAAAGCCCGCCCTGTAGCCCCGGAAGTGATGCCGCCTGCGGGACCGCATCCCAACGGGTCAGCCCGATAAAGCGGGTTTGCGTTTGATCGACCCCGGCTTCGGGCAGGGCAGTGGCTAGAATAGGCAGCTCCGCATTGACCCCAGCCGTCATGAAGATCGCATCCGCGCCGCTGCCTCGTGCGGTTGCTGCGATCCGCCCCGTGGCAGAGGAGACGCCTTGCTGTGACAGCGGGTAAGCTTCGGTTGCGACGACCTGTGCGCCATTGCGTCGGGCGGCACTGGCAATTGCGTCACGTCCCACATTGCCCTGAATGTCGTCGCCATGCGCGACCATGAACCGGGTGATGCCTTGCCGGCCTGCGTATTTCACGAGCCTATCGGCAGTGTTGTCAAAGGTTGGCCCCAGCACAAAGACGTTCCCACCGGCGATGGTGGGGTTGTTCGAAAAGGCCAGCACATTGATATTCCGGTCGGCCACGGCAACGCCTGCGGCATTGGCCGCCTCACCAAAAAGTGGCCCAAGGATAATCTGCGCCCCGTCATTTACCGCCTGTTGTGCGGCATTGGCTGCCAGTGCAGGGTTGCCGCCCCCGGTGCTGTAAACCTGCAATTCGATATCTGCCCCTTGCAGGTCGGCAATCGCCAGACGGGCGGCGTTTTCAAGGTTTTGTGCAATGAATGCATCGCTGCCGACCCCAGACCCACGCGGGACCAGTAAAGCCACCTTCACCGCTTGAGATGTGTCAATCTGTGGTCCCACATTGGCGTCGGGCGCCAGTGGTACATCACATGCTGCCACCCAAAGCAGCGACAAGAGGGCAAAAAGACGAGCACCCGGGTTGCGGGCCTGACGGAAACGAGCAAACATAAAAGGATATCCCCCTTGATCGTGCAACTGGTGCCGGAGGTCCCGACCCATGCTGCTATTTTGGGGCACATCATAAAGCAGGGGGCACGCGGGTCCAGAGATGAATCATATCACCAAGCCACTCTCTGCCGGGTTATACTTTGTGGCCACCCCCATCGGGTCGGCGCGCGACATTACATTGCGCGCGCTCGATATCCTTGCATCCGCTGATTTGATCGCGGCCGAGGACACCCGTACCGCCCGAAAACTGATGGAAATTCATGGTGTTCCGCTGAATGGTCGCAAGGTGGTGGCGTTTCATGACCATAGTGGCGAAGGGTCTGTTGCCGGGTTGGTTGATCTGATCGCAGGCGGCAAATCTGTGGCTTATGTGTCGGAGGCGGGCACCCCATTGATTGCTGATCCCGGCTATGAGCTGGGTCGCGCTGCGATTGCCCGCGACCTGCCCGTCACCAGCGCGCCGGGTGCTTCTGCCGTGCTGGCCGCCCTGACCGTGTCGGGTCTGCCCACGGATCGCTTTGCCTTTGTTGGTTTTTTGCCGGCAACAAAACAGGCCCGCGAAACCGAGATTGCGCAGCTGCGCGACCTGCCGTTCACGTTGGTGTTTTACGAAAGCCCGAAACGTATTGAGGAAATGTTAGCAAATTTGAGCGAAATCTTGGGTGCTGACCGGCAGGCCGTGGTTTGCCGAGAATTGACGAAGAAATTTGAAGAGGTATCGCGCGGTACACTTGCCGATCTGATGTCAGTTTTCAGTGACCGCCGCGTCAAAGGAGAATTGGTTGTTTTGGTTGGTCGTGCCGGGGCGACAGAGGTTGCTGAAACCGATATTGCGGATGCTTTGCGCGATGCGATGAAAACAATGCGTGTCAAGGATGCAGCCACCGTGGTCGCGGGCGCGCTGGGCCTGCCCCGCAGGCAGGTCTATCAAATGGCACTGCGCCTAGGGGATGATGAATGACAGGGTCCGTTGGGTATCACGCCGGGCGCGTGGCCGAGGATATCGTGGCAGGTGATTATATCTGCCGCAACTACAAGCTGGCCGCCCGTCGCTGGCGCGGTCAAGCGGGCGAGATCGATCTGATCATGCGTAATGGGGACGGGGTCGTTTTTGTCGAAGTCAAGAAGGCGCGGTGTTTTGCAAAGGCTGGGGAAAAGCTGAGCCGTCATCAGATGGACCGTATCTGTGGTGCGGCACAGGAATTTTTGGCCGATGAGCCTGGTGGTCAATTGACTCATGTCCGCTTTGATCTGGCCATGGTGGATGGTCAGGGTGCCGTGAAAGTGATTGAAAACGCCTTTACCGAAGCCTGACCTTTCCATTGCGTGTCGGCGGGCGCTGCGCCATGTATCGCACTGACAGAATAAAGCGAGGTCAGTGATGCCGTTGAAGATTGCCTTTCAGATGGATCCGATTGGTCCGATTGATATTGATGCGGATAGCACATTTCGTCTGGCCGAGGAGGCGCAGGCGCGTGGCCATAGCCTGTATTATTATACCCCAGACAAACTGGCCTATGATCAGGGCCGGGTGACGGCCCATGGCTGGCCTTTGACCGTGCAGCGGGTGAAGGGGGATCATTTTCGCCTTGGGGAGCCGCAGGTGATTGATCTGGCCGATATGGATGTTGTCTGGCTGCGCCAGGACCCGCCTTTTGATATGGGTTATATCACCACGACACATATTCTGGACATGGTGCATCCAGATACATTGGTGGTGAATGACCCGTTCTGGGTGCGCAATTATCCTGAAAAACTGCTGGTGCTGGATTTCTCTGACCTGACCCCGCCGACGATGATCGCCCGCGATCTTGACACCCTGAAGGGATTTCGTGCGACCCATGGCGATGTCATCCTGAAGCCGCTTTATGGCAATGGCGGGGCCGGGGTTTTCAAGCTCCGGGAAGGTGATAGCAATCTGGCGTCACTGCATGAATTGTTCAGCGGGATCAATCGTGAGCCGCTGATCATGCAGAAATTCCTGCCGGCGGTGTCCAGCGGCGACAAACGGGTCATTCTGGTGGACGGCGAACCTGTTGGGGCGATTAACCGCGTGCCAGCCGCGGGTGAAACCCGGTCGAATATGCATGTGGGGGGCAGGCCCGAGAAGGTCGCGCTGACCAAACGGGACCGCGAGATTTGCGCCCGTATTGGGCCGCTGTTGCGCGAAAAGGGTCAGATATTTGTGGGCATTGATGTGATCGGTGACTGGCTGACGGAAATTAACGTCACCTCGCCCACCGGTATTCAAGAATTGGAACGGTTTGACGGGATCAATGTGGCAGAAAAGATCTGGCTGGCGATTGAAGCGCGGCGTGATGGGTAGGAAAAATCTGTGACACAGATTTTTCAGTGTCTGACGGTGCAGCAAGCGTAGCCTTCCGTAAAATCTGTGTCGCAGATATTACCAGCTTGCGGGCCGTGGCGCGTGCTGATCTGTTCCTTAAACTTCTTTGGCCATAGCCAGCCTGTAACTGACCGCTTCGGCCACATGGGGTTTGCGGACGGTTTCTGCATCGTCCAGATCGGCAATCGTGCGCGCCACGCGCAGCACCCGGTGATACCCCCGCGCAGAGAGCCCAAACCGTTCAGCAACTTTGATCAAGAGCGCCCGCCCTTCGCCATCGGGCGTGGCGATTTCCTCTAGCAGGTGCCCTTCGGCATCCGCATTGACCCGTGCCGTGTCATGCCCCGCAAACCGCGCTGTTTGTGCTGTCCGTGCTGTCGCCACCCGTGCAGCCACTGTCGCGGTGCTTTCGCCATTCTCAGGCAGATCCAGATCGGTAAAGGCGACGGGCGGGACCTCGACCCTTAGATCGAACCGATCCATCAGCGGGCCTGAAATGCGCCCCATGTAATCCGCGCCACAGATCGGTGCGCGTGTGCAGGCGCGCGCCGGATCAGCCAGATGCCCGCATTTGCAGGGGTTTGCCGCCGCGATCAGCATGAACCGACATGGGTAGCGGACATGCGCGTTGGCGCGTGCCACGACGACCTTTCCGTTCTCAATAGGTTGGCGCAGGGTTTCGAGCACCGTGCGCGCAAATTCCGGAAATTCATCCATGAACAACACCCCGTTATGCGCGAGGCTGATCTCTCCGGGTTTGGCGCTGCGCCCGCCGCCGACAATCGCCGCCATAGAGGCCGTGTGATGCGGTTCGCGGAAGGGCCGTTCGCGATTGATCCCGCCTTCATCCAGCAGGCCCGAAAGCGAGTGGATCATTGATGTTTCCAGCGCCTCGCCCGGGGTCAGCGGCGGTAATAACCCGGGGATGCGCGCGGCCAGCATGGATTTCCCGGACCCGGGCGCGCCGACAAGGATCAGGTGGTGTCGCCCGGCTGCCGCGATTTCAAGCGCCCGTTTTGCCCGTTCCTGTCCTTTCACCTCTGACAGGTCGCGGGTTGAGGAAGCGCGATTGACCTCGCCCGGTTCCGACGCTGCGATGACCGACTGCCCGGTATAGTGCCGCACGACATCGGCCAATGTACGGGCTGCGATCACATGGGCGGACCCGACCCATGCCGCCTCTGCGCCGCAGCCATGCGGGCAAAGCAGGGTCCGATCATCGCTGGCGGCGGCCATTGCGGCGGGCAAGGCCCCGACGACGGGCACCAGCGTGCCGTCGAGGGATAGCTCGCCCAGTGCCACGGTGTTTTCGGCGTCTTCATGCGGGATGATTTCGAGGGCGGCCAGCAAGGCCAATGCGATGGGCAGGTCAAAATGCGACCCTTCCTTGGGCAGGTCGGCGGGTGAAAGGTTAATGGTGATCCGTTTCGATGGCAGGGCGATGGCCATGGCGGTCAATGCCGCCCGGACCCGTTCCTTGGCCTCTGAAACGGCCTTGTCCGGCAATCCGACCACCGAAAAGGCCGGGATGCCGGGTGTGACGGCGCATTGCACTTCGACAATGCGCGCATCGATCCCTTCAAATGCAACTGTATAGGCTTTTGCGACCATGCCACTCCCCGTTATTGGTTAACGGGTAGTTGCCGGTGGTTTAGGAATGGTTAACCCGCGTCAGGCCAAGGCTGCGATTCAAGATCAAGATCGTAGGGGAACCGATCGTAATGTTCCGCAAGCGCCGCGCGCCGCCATGTCAAAAAGGCAGGGTCTTTCAGATGCGCATTTACATAGTTCTGCGCATCATCGCTTACTGGTAAACCGTAACCGGTGATCCGCATGGCGACGGGCGCGTAGAACACATCTGCCAGGCTATAGGCCCCGAATAGCCATGGCCCGTTTTGCCCGTGCCGCCTGCGCGCCAGCGCCCATAATGCTTCGATGCGATCCAGATCGGCCTTAACCGCATCGCTGACTTCAAAACCTTCCCAGACCCTGTCCAACTGCATGGGACAGGCAGCGCGCAAGGCACCAAAACCAGAATGCATTTCGCAGGTGATGGTTCTTGCTAGCGCGCGTGCCGCCGGATCCGTTGGGTAGAGCCCGGCGTCAGGGTGGTTTTCGACCAGTGTTTCGGCCATCGCCAGGCTATCGCTAAGCACGTGGCCCTCGGGTGTTTGCAGCACGGGGACGGTACGCGCGGGTTGCAGCGCTGCCAATTCATCCCGGTAGGTCCCTGCATAAAGCCCAACCATATTTGCCCGATAGGGCAGTCCAAATTTTTCCAGCATGAGCCAGCCGCGCAAGGACCAACTACTGAAGGTGCGATCACCGATGTAAAGTTGATATGTCATGCCCCGCACCGTAGTTGCGCCGAACCGCGCAAGGCCAGTCATCTTATTTGAAAGCAGTTATCACGGGATGTGATTGATTTTGCCCACCCACCACTGGCCGTCTGCGATATGCATATCAGTCACTGACAGGTTGTCGATCTTGTGGCTGAATGCGGCGTAAGCATCAATCCCAAGTGCCCGCTGTACCTGTGTCAGGATCACCCCGAAATGCGCCACGATGATCAGGTTTTCATGGCCCTGGGTCAGCAATGCGTCGACGGCATCGTCAACCCGTCGCCGCACCATGTTCCAGCTTTCGCCATCCGGTGGCGCGATGGTGCCGGGTTGTTCCCAATAGGCGCGAATGGTGTTCGGGTCTTCGGCTTGGACATCGCGAAAGCTGCGCAACTCCCATGCCCCAAAATTGATCTCGCGCAGGGACGGGTCATGGGGCAGTCGGATGCGGGGGCGCAAGACGTCGGCGGTGGCACTAGCCCGGATCAGATCGGAAGAGATCGTTGGCGCATCGGGGAGATAGGTTCGCAGACGCGCGATGGCGGCCGTGTCGGATAAATCCGCAGGCAGATCTGACCAGCCAACCATGGATTTGGCATGTGTCGGCCCGTGGCGGACCATCCAGAGCCGGGTCATGGGCTGCCTTTTAGGACCATCGGTAACCCGGCGATGACGGTGACGACGGTGTCAGCCTCTGCCGCGATGGTTTGGTTCAGGGTGCCCTGGGCGTTGCGGAAACTGCGCGACAGGGCGTTTTCAGGCACGATCCCATAACCTACCTCGTTCGAGACGACGACAACCGGCCCCCGGCATCGCCGCATTGCGCCCAGCAGGTTGGCAGAGGCGGCGGCGATATCATGTTTGCCCAAAAGCAGATTGGTCAGCCAAAGTGTGGCGCAGTCGATCAGCACGGTTTGGCCTGCGGTGATCTGTTCAAGCGCCTGCCCGACATTGATCGGTTCTTCAATCGTGGTCCAGCCGGTGCCGCGCAGGTCGCGATGCCGCGCAACTTTTGCAGCCATTTCATCATCAAATACTTGGGCTGTTGCGATGTAGACCGGGCTCTTTTGCGATTGCAAAACAAGGCTTTCGGCGAATGCCGATTTGCCAGAGGCTGCCCCCCCGATCACCAGTGTGAGTTGAGAAATTCCCATCGATGCAACTTTGTTTGATCCAATGCGTTCATCCCTGCGTACCCATTTTAACAAACAAAGTTAATGCATCGCGCGCGCGCAGGGAGAAATAACATGGCGACCACCGGTTTTTCTGATCAAACTTTGTCACGTACTGCCATGAAGGCAGAATTGTTGGACGCAGAAACGGAATTGGCGCTAGCCTATGCTTGGCGCGATGATCGCGATGAGAAGGCCCTGCATCGTTTGATCACTGCCTATATGCGTTTGGCCATTTCCATGGCGTCCAAATTCAAGCGCTATGGCGCCCCGATGAATGACCTGATCCAGGAAGCATCGGTTGGGTTGATGAAAGCCGCCGACAAGTTTGACCCCGACCGCGGCGTGCGCTTTTCCACCTATGCGGTTTGGTGGATCAAGGCATCGATCCAGGATTATGTGATGCGCAACTGGTCCATGGTGCGCACCGGGTCGACTTCTTCCCAGAAATCGCTGTTTTTCAATATGCGTCGTGTGCAGGCCCGGCTGGAGCGCGAAGCCGCCGCCGAAGGTCGCGAACTGGACCGCCAGCATATGCGCGAAATGATTGCGATTGAAGTCGGCGTACCCCTGCATGATGTTGAGATGATGGAAGGCCGGTTGTCCGGTTCTGACTTTTCGCTGAACGCGACCCAGTCGACCGAAGATGAAGGTCGCGAATGGATTGATGCGCTGGAAGATGACGGCCCGCAGGCGGCTGAAACGGTCGAGAACTCGCATGACAATGACACGCTGCGCCAATGGTTGGTGACGGCCCTGTCAGGATTGAATGACCGCGAACAGTTTATCGTGCGCGAACGCAAATTGCGTGAAGATCCCCGTACACTGGAAAGTCTGGGCACAGAGTTGGGCCTGTCCAAGGAACGTGTCCGCCAGTTGGAAGCGGCTGCTTTCGGCAAAATGCGCAAGACCCTTGAGGCGCAAAGCACAGAAGTGCATGCATTCTTTGCATGACCTTCCACCATTGTATATCCGGTGTTTTCTGACCTAGTGTCAGCCTGAAAACACCGGAGCCTGATATGCTGGCTGGCAAACATATTCTATTGATCGTGGGCGGCGGTATTGCCGCATTCAAGGCGTTGGACCTTGTCCGCCGATTACGTGAGCGTGGCGCGCGGGTGACGCCCGTTCTGACCAAGGCGGGGTCTGAATTTGTGACTCCCCTGAGCCTGTCTGCGTTGAGTGCGGCGAAGGTTTATCAGGACTTGTTCAACCTGACCGATGAGGCCGAGATGGGCCATATTGAATTGTCCCGTGCGGCTGATCTGATTGTTGTGGCCCCCGCCACTGCCGATTTGATGGCCAAGATGGCTGGTGGGCTGGCGAATGATCTTGCCTCTACTGTGCTGCTGGCCACGGATAAGCGGGTGCTGATCGCCCCGTCGATGAATGTGCGTATGTGGGATCATTCGGCGACGCAGCGAAACTTAGCGACTTTGCAAAGTGACGGTGTCTTGGTCGTTGGCCCGAATGAGGGCGACATGGCCTGTGGCGAATATGGCCCCGGGCGCATGGCTGAAGTCCCTGAGATTATTGAGGGAATTACCGCAGCACTGGCGGATGGGCCTTTGAAACGGCGCCATATCCTCGTCACTTCGGGCCCGACCCATGAACCGATTGACCCGGTGCGTTACATTGCGAACAGGTCCTCTGGCGCGCAGGGGACGGCGATTGCAGGGGCGCTGGCAGGCTTGGGTGCTGATGTGACCTTTGTAACCGGTCCGGCCGATATCCCTCCACCCGGCGGCGTCCATGTGGTCAAGGTTCAGACCGCCCGCCAGATGCTGGAGGCTGTGCAGGCCGCCCCGGCAGCGGACGCGGCTGTGTTCGCGGCCGCCGTTGCCGATTGGCATGTGGTCAATGCGGGCGACAGCAAGATCAAGAAAGATGGCAGCGGTTTGCCAACGCTGGAATTTGCCGAAAACCCCGATATTCTGGCAACCGTTTCGCAGATGAAGGATGGCCGCCCCAGGCTGGTGGTTGGCTTTGCTGCCGAAACGGATGATGTGATCGCCCATGCCACCGCCAAGCGCGAACGCAAGGGTTGCGACTGGATTGTCGCCAATGATGTATCGCCCGAAACGGGGATCATGGGTGGCACCGAAAATGCGGTGACCCTGATCAGCGATGCCGGTGCCGATAGCTGGCCGCGCATGACCAAGGATCAGGTCGCCCGCCAACTGGCCCAGCGGATTGCAGAGGCGATTACGTGACGCCGCAGATCGCATTTCAGTGGGATGACGGGGCCGATATCGGCCTTGGCGTGCCATCATATGAAACCCCGGGAGCGGCAGGTGCGGATATTCGGGCGAACCTGCCGGATCGTCGCGATGTCGAATTGCCCCCCGGAGCGCGCAAGCTGATCCCGACTGGTTTGCGGATGGCGATCCCTGACGGGTTTGAGGTGCAGATCAGGCCCCGTTCTGGCTTGTCGCTGAAGCATGGTGTGACGCTGGTCAACGCGCCGGGCACGATCGACAGCGATTACCGTGGCCCTGTCGGGGTGATCCTGATCAATCTGGGGGCAGATTATTTTACTGTGACCCATGGGATGCGTATTGCACAGATGGTGGTCGCACCCGTGGTGCAGGCCCAGTTTACCCAAGTCGCATTTCTTGACGTAACAGCCCGTGGTCCGGGCGGATTTGGGTCCACCGGTCTATGATCATGGTGGGTAGCATGGCCGCCGCCCTGTGGGGGATCGGCATCGTGATGAAGGCCCCATATGCCGCGCGCTGGACGATGCTGGCGATCCTCTTGGTTGCGGTGATGATGGTGCATGTTGTTCTGCCCGCAGGTCATCCGTTGCGCATGGCAACAGGTGGCGATGCCCGGCTATGGGGTGTGATCATTGCCTTTGGGTTGATGATCTGGGGTTATCGCCGCGTCTTGGGTGGATTGCGCGCACGGGCCGCTGGCGATCTGAAACCTGTGCAACGGTCCGAGACGTTTTCGGATACCGAACTGGACCGCTATGCCCGCCACATCATCTTGCGCGAGGTCGGTGGACCGGGGCAAAAAGCGCTGCGCGATGCAAAGGTCCTTGTTGTGGGGGCAGGGGGCCTGGGCGCGCCAGCCTTGCAATATCTGGCTGCTGCTGGTGTTGGAACGATTGGGGTAATCGACGATGATCTGGTCGAAAACGCCAATCTGCAACGGCAGGTGATCCATCGTGATGCTGGCATCGGCATGCCCAAGGTGCATTCAGCGGCAGAGGCGATGTTAGCCCAGAATCCCTTTGTTGAGGTCCGCCCATATCACCGCCGGTTTTCGGAAGATGTCGCGGTTGATCTGTTGGCCGATTATGATCTGATACTGGATGGGACTGACAATTTCGACACCCGTTACCTGGTCAATCGGGTGGCTGTTGATCAGGGCAAGCCGTCGGTTGCCGCGGCGCTGACCCAGTGGGAAGGGCAGATCAGTGTCTATGATCCGGCCCATGGAACCCCTTGTTACGAATGTGTTTTTCCGACTGTACCGGACCCGGCACTGGTGCCAAGCTGTGCGGAGGCTGGTGTGATCGGTCCGCTGCCCGGCGTTATAGGGGCGATGATGGCGGTTGAGGCGGTGAAGCTGATCACCGGGGCGGGTGATGGTCTTGGGGGGCGGTTGCTGATTTATGACGCACTTTATGCCCAGACCCGCACGATCAAGATCGCCCCCCGCGCCGATTGCGCGATTTGTCAGGGCAAGGGCTTGCACCCTGACGGCTGACGCCCATACTGCGGGGCGGTTTATATCTGGGGAGAGATCAATGAAAATTCTTGCAACATGTGCGGCGATCATGCTGGCCACGGTAGCGGGTGCCGATGGGCATCTGCCCGATCTGGAAGGCCGCGAAATTGTGGTGGTGACCGAAAACGCTTATCCCCCGCTGCAATTCATCGACAGTAATGGCGATGCGGTCGGCTGGGAATATGACGCGATGGCCGAGATTGCCAACCGTCTGAATGCGACGGTGACTTATGAGAATATCAGCTGGGACGCGATGATCCCTGCTGTGTCCGAAGGCCAGTATGATCTGGGAATGACCGGCATCACCATCCGCGAAGATCGTGCCGAAGTTGTTGATTTTTCGGACAAATACATGACATCCGAAATGGTCATGCTTGTGCGTGGTGATGAGGACCGTTTTACCGATGCTGCTGGATTTGCAGCCGATGATGACCTGCTGATGGCGGCCCAACCCGGCACAACCCCGTTTTATGTGGGTGTTTACGATGTGCTGGACGGGGATGAGGCGAACCCACGTATCAAGCTGATGGAGACATTTGGCGCGACTGTGCAGGCGCTGCGCGCGGGTGATGTTGATCTGGTGCTGACCGATGGGACCGCTGGCAATGGCTATGTTGAAGCATCCGATGGCGGGCTGAAGATTGTTGGTGAAAAGCTGGGGACAGAGGATTTCGGTTTCATCTTCCCCAAGGGCTCTGATCTGGTTGACCCGATCAACGCCGCCATTGCGGATATGAGTGCTGATGGCACGATTGATACGCTGAACACCAAGTGGTTTCTTGAATATAAGCTGGGTGAATAAGCCCTGACGTGGAGGTCCCGGGTCAAGCCCGGGACGCGCCCAGATGATCCCGACCTCCCCCAATGACAAGGATTTTCCTTGGTGGCTGGTCGCCGTTGTGGCGATTGGCATTTATCTGTTCTGGCAGGTGTTTACGGTTGAAACCTATGCCAGGGTCCTGACCACCCTACAAAAGGGGATCTGGGTTACGATCTATGTGACACTTGTGTCCTACAGCATGGCCTGCCTGCTGGGTCTGCTCCTTGCTCTGGCGGGCATGTCCAAGTCGTTGATCCTGCGTCAGATTTCGCGGTTCTATATCGAGGTCGTGCGCGGCATCCCGATTATCGTTCTGTTGTTATATGTAGCTTTTGTTCTGGCCCCGGGCATGGTGGTTGCGTGGAATTGGCTGGCTGACCTGATTTGGCTGGACCCCATTCGCACCCGTGATTTTTCGTTGCTGTGGCGGGCGGTGATCGCCCTGACCATCGCCTATTCTTCCTTTCTGGCAGAGGTGTTTCGCGCTGGTTTGCAAGGTGTTGATAAAGGACAGATCGAGGCGGCAGAGGCGCTGGGCCTGAACCGCTGGCAACGGTTTCGCCTGATCGTTTTCCCGCAGGCCTTGCGCATGATACTGCCGCCTTTGGGCAATGATTTTGTGGCGATGGTAAAGGATTCGTCACTGGTTTCAGTGTTGGGCGTGACCGATGTGACCCAATTGGGCAAGGTCACCGCGGCGGGTAATTTCCGCTATTTCGAGACCTACAATGTCGTTGCACTGGTGTATCTGACGATCACCATCACACTGTCACTGGCCTTGCGCCGGTTTGAGAAACGTATGCGCCAGCGGTGATGGCGGGATTTTGAGTATTTTTGGCAAGATGATGATTGGGGTGGTGGCAACCCCAAGATGTCATGCTTAGGTTAAGGACAAAGGAGATTTGCCATGACAAACCCGCTTTTGTCCGACTGGGACACCCCGTTTGAATTACCCCCATTTGATCAGATTTCGGATGAGGATTTTGCCCCTGCCGTTGATGTTGCACTGGCCGAGGCCCGCGCCAATATTGCCGCGATCACGGCGCAGGAGGATGCGCCGACATTTGCCAATACGGTTGAGGCGCTGGAACAGGCCGAGGATCAGCTTGGCCGGGTTTTGGGTGCGTTTTACAATATCGCCGGGGCGGATAGTAATGAGGCCCGCGAGGCGTTGCAGCGGGAATTTGCCCCGAAATTAAGTGCTTATGGATCCGAAATTTCTGAAAACAAGGAGCTGTTCGCCCGGGTTGAGGCGCTGTGGCAGGACCGCGAGACGCTTGATCTGACCGATGAACAGCAGCGCGTTTTGATGCTGACGCGGCGCGGTTTTGTTCGTTCTGGTGCGCAGTTGGAAGGTGATGCCGCCGATGCGCTGCGAGATGTCAAATCGCGTCTGTCGGTCTTGGGCACGGATTTTACGCAGAACCTGTTGGCCGATGAACGGGAATGGTTCATGGCGCTGGCGCCCGATGATTTGATTGGCTTGCCGGATTTTGTTGTCGCGACAGCCAAGGCGGCGGGCGAAGAGAAAGAGGCTGGAGGCCCGGTGGTGACCTTGTCCCGGTCGTTGATTGTGCCGTTTTTGCAATTTTCGGAGCGTCGCGATTTGCGCCAGAAAGCCTATGAAGCCTGGGCGGCGCGTGGTGCTAATGGCGGCAAGACCGACAACCGCGAGATTGCAGCCGAGACGTTGAAATTGCGTGAAAAACGGGCCGGTTTGCTGGGCTATGACAATTTTGCCGATTTCAAGCTGGAAACCGAAATGGCGGGCACGCCCCAGGCGGTACGCGATTTGCTGATGCAGGTCTGGCAACCGGCCAAGGCGGCGGCGGAGGCGGATGCCAAAATGCTGGAACGTATGCTGCATCAGGATGGTTGGGATGGTCCGTTGGAGCCATGGGATTGGCGGTTCTATTCCGAAAAGCGCCGCAAGGAATTGCATGACCTCGATGAGGCGGAGCTGAAACCCTATCTGCAACTGGATCGCATGATCGAAGCCGCGTTTGTCTGTGCTAACCGATTGTTTGGGTTGGAGTTTCAGGAGTTTGAGGCCCCCGCCTATCACCCTGATGTCCGCCATTGGGAAGTGACGCGCAATGGTGCCCATGTTGCTGTTTTCATGGGCGATTATTTTGCCCGTGGATCGAAACGGTCGGGTGCTTGGTGTTCGGCGATGCGGTCGCAAAAGCGGTTGGGCGGCGATGTGCGCCCGATTGTGGTGAATGTCTGCAATTTCGCCAAACCCGAAGCAGGCAAACCGGCCCTGTTGTCTTATGACGATGCCCGCACCTTGTTCCACGAATTTGGGCATGCGCTGCACCAGATGCTGTCAGATGTGACTTACGAAAGTATTAGCGGCACGTCCGTCGCTCGTGATTTCGTGGAACTGCCCAGCCAGCTTTACGAGCATTGGCTGGAGGTGCCAAAGGTGCTGGCCGAGTTCGCCACCCATGCTGATACGGGTGAGCCGATGCCGCAGGAGTTGCTGGACAGGATGCTGGCAGCGACCACCTATGATATGGGGTTTCAGACGGTAGAATATATCGCCTCTGCCCTTGTGGATCTGGGGTTTCATGATGGCCCGGCCCCGGCCGACCCGATGCAGAAACAGGCTGAAATCCTTGAAGAAATTGGCATGCCCCATGCCATTCGCATGCGCCATGCTACACCCCATTTTGCCCATGTTTTTGCCGGTGACGGCTATTCCAGCGGTTACTACAGCTACATGTGGTCAGAGGTGATGGATGCCGATGCTTTTGCGGCCTTTGAAGAGGTCAGCGATCCTTTTGACGCCGATATCGCCAAGCGGCTGGAAGAGACGGTTTTGTCATCTGGCGGGTCGGTGGATGCCGCCGAACTATACACCGCATTCCGGGGTCGATTGCCCGGTGTTGAGGCATTGTTGAAGGGGCGTGGTCTGGGATAAGGCGGCCTAAATTTGGCGGTCGGCAAAGTGTCGGCCAGACGTCGGCAAAGCGTCGGACCCTTTCGCGCGGTGGGGTTAAAGATGGGTTAACGTAAGATGGGTGTTTCACCCATCCTACCGATGATCGTCTGGGTGTTTCTGGACGCCGATTGGGTCTTTGTGGATCAGAACGTCTGCTCTTGGGTAGGCCGCGATGATCGCCCGGCGTAAGCCTGCGCCGATGGCGTGGGCTTCGTCCAGTGTCTGACTGCCGTCCAGTTCAATATGCAGGTTCACGAAAACCCGGCTGCCAGCGACCCGGGTTTTCAGATCATGATACCCATGCACCCCGGCGAAATCATCTGCAATCGCACAGATACCTTTGATCATGTCGGGGTCGGCCTGTCGGTCCATCAGCGCATCCCACGCGGTTTTGCCGATCCGCAAGGCCCCCACGACCAGCAAGGCAGCCGCACCAAGGGCGACGACGCTGTCGATCTGATGCAGCCCAAAAGCGGCAGAGGCCCAAAGTGCTATGATCGCGCCCAGATTCGGGATCAGGTCGCCAAGGTAATGCAGGCTATCGGCCTTGACCACCTTGTTCCCGGTTTGACGCGCCACATGCCGTTGCCAAAGAACAAGGCCAAGGGTGATCAGGATTGAGACGAGGAGGATGGTGATCCCCAGCCCCTCTTGTTCGGGCAGGGTAACGGTATCGTCGAGCAGCCGGAAGATGGCTGCCGTAGCGATAACAGCCGCCGAGATGATGATGAACAGGGATTGGCCAAGTGCGGCGAGGTCCTCGGCAGAGCTGTGCCCGAAATTGTGATCCTCATCCGCGGGTTTTGCCGCGTAGGCGATGGCAATGAGCCCGCCAAGCGACATCATCAGGTCCATCGCGGAATCGGCAAGGGTTGCGGCAACCGCCAGCGATCCGGTCTGCCCCAGCGCCCAAAGCTTCAACCCCACAAGGATCAGTGCCACGGCGACGGATAGAAAACCGGCAGAGAGGTTGAGTTTGGTGTCGTGGCGGTTGGGCATCAGAAATCAACCATACTGCTTGGATGCATGCAGTCCCAATACCTAAAAGACCCACATTTCGCCACCGGCTGCCTTGATGCCGTCAGTCCCGAATTTCGCCTGCAGCGACGCCCCAGAGCACTGATTTGGGCACCCAGCCCCGGTAGCCGCCTGCCGTTAGCCTGCACCAGTTGGCATCGCATTTGCCCAGCCTTGCGATGACCCCCGGTTCCAGCATTGCGTTTTCCAGCGCGTCTGCTTCGGGGCGTGCCCGTAAGGCGGTGCTATCGCCGTCGATCAGGACGGTCCGTGACCCTGACAGCATCGTATAATGCACCCAGCCGCCTTGCCCGTCCTTGTCGATCACCCGCCGCCAATGCCCGTATTCAGCGATCACCTGCAAAGGCATGCTGCGCCGTTGGAACACCCAATCGATCCGGTGGGTGAGGGACGGCCCGCGCCGCACATTCGCCTCTGCCGCTTTGAGCGACACGTAGCGGGGCAAGGGCAGGTTGGTTTCGGGCCCAAGTGTAGGGCCGGTGATCTGATCTGCATGGCCAGCGCTGGCCCAAAGACCCAATGCCAGCGTGATCGCCAAACCAAGCATGCGCCCCAGATCTGCGCCCATGCGGAACCATTGCACCGAACTTGTCATCGTTTGCCCTTAACTGCCCAATTTTCTGGTGCGCGGTTCTTGTGCTGCGCATCCCTTTGGCGCAACCTGCCACTAAACTGCTGTTTTGAAAAGCCACAGGAGGGTGTTCCATGCCAGGTAAGCAATTGAGTGTTGTTGTGACGCGACGGTTGCCGGAGGTGGTGGAAACCCGGATGAAAGAGCTGTTCAATGTTGAACTGCGCGAGGATGACACCCCGATGTCATCGGATCAGTTGGCTGATGCGATGGGGCGGGCCGATGTTCTGGTCTCTACCATTACCGACCATATTGATGCCAAGCTGCTGGCCCGGGCAGGTGAGCGCCTGAAGCTGATTGCCAATTACGGGGCCGGGGTCGACAATATCGACGTGATGACCGCCCGGCAGCGCGGCATTCATGTGTCCAACACCCCCGGTGTCGTGACTGAGGATACAGCCGACATGGTCATGGCCCTGATCCTGGGTGTGACCCGTCGTTTGGCTGAAGGGTTGCGTTTGGCGCAATCGGATGACTGGCAGGGCTGGTCACCAACGGCGATGATGGGTGGCCGGATCAAGGGGCGTCGTTTGGGTATTCTGGGCATGGGCCGCATTGGGCAGGCTGTTGCCCGCCGTGCCCGGGTCTTTGGCATGCAGGTGCATTACCATAACCGCAAACGCCTGCGTCCCGAGGTAGAGGAAGAGTTGGAGGCCACCTATTGGGAAAGCCTTGATCAGATGGTGGCCCGCGTTGATGTGTTATCGATCAACTGCCCGCATACACCGTCGACCTTTCATCTGATGAATGCCCGCCGGTTGAAGCTGATGAAGCCGGATGCGGTGATTGTGAACACGTCCCGTGGCGAAGTGATTGATGAAAATGCCCTGACCCGGATGTTGCGCGCCGGTGAGGTTGCGGGTGCGGGTCTGGATGTGTTTGAGCGCGGGCATGAGATTAACCCGCGCCTGAAAGAGCTACCCAATGCGATCCTGTTGCCGCATATGGGATCGGCCACGCTGGAAGGCCGGATCGAGATGGGCGAGAAGGTGATCGTGAATATCAAGACATTCGCCGATGGTCACAGACCGCCCGATCTGGTTGTGCCCGCGATGCTTTAAGGTCCTGACCCTAGGCACCCGCCCAGTGGGATGGCAGCAGGTTCTGTTCTAACCCCCGGTCAATGATTGCCCGGTAATGCCGCATCGAATGCGCCAGTCCGAATTCGTTTTGCGATGGCGAGATTCGGGTGACCTTGGCCAGATGGAAAAAGCTGGTGGGCAGTTTTGGTACCGGATCATCGCCCCGGTTGATCAGCAGGCATTTACGGTCATGTTTGACCCGGTTACGCGAAAATTTGGGCCTTGGACCGGCAAAACCGATGGCGGGGACCTGATAGCTTTTGGCCAGAATCTGCGCCGCCGCTGCCCCCAGCGAATGCCCGATGATGAATTTGGGGTTGAGGTTATTGATCAGGAGCCAGTGAAAGATCACTGACGAATAGGCCAGAAAACCCTGATGCCAGGCGGTTCCCGATGCCCCGGTTTCGGCCTTGTCTGCATTCATGATCAGCTTGCGCTTGCCCAGCCGCAATGGCCGCAGGTTGAATCTGCGGTAATCGCTGACCGAGTTTGAGCCTGGCAGAAGCAGAATTCCCACTTCCAGCATATGCGCCTGGACGTCACGATCAGGGCAGGAATGGGTCACTGCGGGGCTGGTAATACGCCCGGTTTCATAGCTGGCTTCGGCCAATTTGGCCGCATCTTCGATTGAAAATTGCATGTCTCAAATCCTCCGGCTTTGAGAATAGCACGGCGTCACCCATCATCGTCCAGTAGGGAAACCCGGACCGATTATTTGCCAGACAGGTTTGGGTTCTGACCCTAAGGGACGTTGGCCGCTAACGACGGTTGGTTTCGGGCCCAATTGGTCGGCTGCTGCCGGAGTGATGAATGACCGTAATCCTGTGCTGTCGTTGTTCATGTTGACGCGCCTACCGGCCGCTTTGACCCGGCGCGGCATGTTTCAAAGAGGGACCAGCAATGCCGCCAAGGACCGCTGCGACCGGGTGACATCGGCAAGTGTGTATTGATCGAGTGCTGCAAAAAAGGCCTCTTGCGCCTCTTGCAGGGGTGTTCGCAAGCCACATGCAGGCATGATCCGGCAGGATTGATTGGTGCCGAAACATTCAACAACAGGGCTATCCGCTTTCAATGCCCTGACGACAGCGCCGATGTTTATTTCGTCAGCCCGCCTTGCGAGCGTTAAGCCACCGCCGCGTCCCCGCTCGGAAATCACAAAACCCTGACGAACCAATTGTGATGCGACTTTTGCCAGATGATGTTCGGACAGTTGATAAAGCTTGGCAATTTTTGATGCGGATAACCGCTCTGGCGTGCGCACGGCGAGGGTGATCAGCACCCGCAACGCATAGTCTGTGAACTTGTCCAACTGCATGACCTAAAATTAGCATTTGTAATACGTATTTAAAAGTGTCAATAACGGCGCATTCAAAATGCGCAATAAAGGATTGGAGATCATGACACTTACCCAAGCATTGCTGTGGCCCGGCACAAAAATCTGCGAACGCATGGGGCTGGACCCGGACGCCGACGCAGGCCTGATCCGGTCCATGTTCAATATGATCGTCTATTTGGCAGTCTGCCTCACGATTGTTTGGATCATTGTGGGATGAGTTTGCCGCCACGTTTTCCTGTGACAGCGACCCAGATTGACAGGGTTGTTACGCGGTTTTATGCGGTCGTGCGGGCCGATCCGCAGATTGGTCCCATATTCGCGGCACATGTCACGGATTGGCCAATGCATGAGGCGAAGATCAGCCGGTTCTGGCGCAACGCGATCCTGTTTGAGCGTGAATATGACGGAAACCCGATGCAGGTTCATATCAAGGCCAGGAATGTCATGCCCGGCCATTTTGCACCATGGCTAGATTTGTTTGATACGGTTTTGGCGGCAGAGCTGCCGGAGGACACTGCAAAGGCATGGTCCGCCTTGGCCCATCGCATCGGGCGCGGGCTTTGCTATGGGCTTGAAACATATTCATCCGACACGCCCCCGCAGTTGAATGCTCGTGTTTGAACTGCCGGAGACAAGGCATCGAAACGGGCCGGTCAGCCAGTCATGGTGAGCGGCGGCAATACACGCACCCCCCGATCGCGCGCTTCGATTTAGTCAGGACAGAGATTTTTACATCGGCGGGGTCGCAACCGGATGCGCTTCACATCAAATGAGAAGGCGTGACATTCAGACAACGGATACGCCCTAGCTGTCGCAATCGTGCCTCAACAGGTCGGCTGGTTCTGACGCATCTATGCCGTTTGGCGCAAAGTGACGGCAGAAAATCCGAAGGGAGTCATCCGTGATGAAAACGCAAGTCAAAGCATTGGTTGTTGGTGGTGGCGCCGTGGGCACATCGATTGCCTATCATCTGGCCAAGGCGGGTTGGGATGATGTGATGTTGCTGGAACGCGATGAGCTGACATCAGGTTCGACCTGGCATGCGGCCGGCTTGCTGCCCTTGTTCAACATGTCGTTTGCGACGACCCATATCCATAAATATTCGGTTGATTTCTATAAATCGCTTGAGGCGGAAACCGGGTTGAATGCCGGTTTTGCCGTGGTCGGCAACCTGCGCATGGCCCAGACGCAGGAGCGGATGGATGAGTATATGCTTTACGCCTCGACCGCCGAAACCTGTGACGTCCCCTACGTCTGGATGACCCCCGATGAGATCAAGGCGAAGTGGCCGTTGATCAATACCGAAGATCTGAAGGGCGCGCTTTATCACAACACCGATGGTTATATTAACCCCGCTGATGTGACCCAGGCCATGGCCAAAGGTGCCCGTCAGCGCGGCGTTGCGATTGAGCGTAAATGGCAGGCGGATGCGTTTCACTGGAATGGTGAGACCTGGGAAGTTACTTGTACCAAGATGGTCGAGAAGGGCGGTAACCTTGTACCCTCGGACGAACAGATTGTGATTACCGCCGAGCATGTGGTGACGGCCTCTGGTAATCACGCCCAGACAACGGCCAAGAAGCTGGGCATCAAGATCCCGGCCATCCCGGTTGAGCATCAGTTCATCGTCACGGACAAAGACCCGGCACTGGTCGATTTCCGGGCCGCGGGGAATGTCGAACACCCGGTGATCCGCGATGCCGATGCCCAGTCCTATGTCCGTGAGGAGCGTGGCGGCTGGATTTTGGGTGTCTATGAAAAGAACGCCCCGGCGGTGTTTGAATATGGTGTGCCGGATAGTTTCCGCGCCGATCTGTTCCCGCTCGATCTGGAACGGATCGAAGATCAATATATGGCGATGATCCACCGCATTCCATCTTGCGAGGAAAGCGGGCTGAAGGACGACTTCAATGGACCGATCTGTTATACGCCGGATGGCAATCCGCTGGTGGGCCCCGCACCGGGGCTGACGAATATGTGGCTGGCGGAGGGGTTTTCCTTTGGCATCACGGCGGCTGGTGGCACGGGCTATTATCTGGCGCAGATGATGGTCGATGGCGAGGCCGAGATTGATATGGCTTCGCTTGACCCCAAGCGTTACGGCAACTGGATGACGACCGAGTTCGCGGCGCGCAAGAACGAAGAATGCTACGACCACGTTTATATCCTGCATCACCCCGATGAGGAGCGGCCCGCCTGCAGGCCTTTGCGGACCTCGCCGGCTTATGATCGGCAGGCGGCCCGTGGTGCGCAGTTTGGCTTTGTGAATGGTTGGGAACGACCGAATTATTTTGCGCCCGAAGGTTTTGACGACCACGCAAGCCGGTCCTTTCGGCGCGGTGGCTGGTGGCAATATGCCGTGGAAGAGGCCAAGGCGATCCGTGAAGGTGTGGGCCTGATTGATGCAACCGCATTCACCAAGCACCGGATCAGCGGGCCGGGGGCCACAGCATTTCTGGATTGGTTCACGACGAACAAGCTGCCCCGGGTGGGCCGGATCAACCTGACTTATGCGTTGACCTCACATGGGACGACGCGGACGGAATATACCATCGTGCGTTTGGCGGAGGATGACTATTATCTGGTCTCTGCGGGTGGCTGGCACGCCTATGATCAGGATTACCTTTACAAGGCGATCATGGAGAAAGAGGCCGAGTTTGGCCGGATCAATGAGCAGGATGTGACAACCCAATGGGGCGTGTTCGCGATTGCCGGGCCAAAGGCGCGGGATGTGCTGGCCGAGGTGATCAAGGATGCGGATCCCGAAACAGCCCTGTCGAACAAGCGGTTCCCGTGGCTGTCCGCCAAGCAGATTGAGTTGGGGATGTGCCCAGTGAACGCGATCCGGGTGGCCTATACTGGGGAATTGGGGTGGGAGCTGCATCATCCGATTGAGATGCAGAACTATCTGTTCGATCTGCTTGAGAAAGCGGGTGAAAAGCATGGGATGAAGCTGGTTGGGGCGCGGGCGCAGAACTGGCTGCGGCAGGAAAAATCCTATCGTGCATTCGGGACAGAGCTTGGCCGGGACGCGACGCCGTTGGAAGCGGATTTGCCACGCTTTGTGGACCTATCCAAGGATTTCCATGGCAAGGCCGCGATGGAGGCCAAGGGCATCCGTTCGCAATGTGTGACCTTGCTGATCGATGGGCCGGACGATGCTGACCCATGGGGGCGTGAGGCGTTGTATGATCTGGATGGGAACCGGGTTGGGCGTTTGACATCGGGCGGTTATTCGGTGGCATTCGAAAAGTCGATTGGCATGGGTTACGTGCCGCCCGCATTGGCGGCCGTTGGGACGAAGCTTGAGGTCAAGATGCTTGATCAGCTCTGGAATGCCGAGATTGTTGAAGACAGTCCTTATGATCCCAAAAACGCCAAGATCAGGGTCGATGGTTGACAGATGCCAAGTCGTAAGATGGGTTTAAACCCATCTTACCGGAGGCACTGATGGACGACAAAATAGAGGTTGAGAATATCAATACGCCGGGGCGGACCAGCCGGGTGGACCGTGCGAAATACGAGGCGATGAAGACAGCGATGTTGGCGACATTGCCGAAAGCATCGCCCGGGATGACTGCCAGAGAATCCAGAGAGGCGGCGAAAGCGCATCTGCCCGACGCGCTGTTTCCCGGTGGCGCAACTTCTGGCTGGTGGCAGAAATGCGTGCAGCTTGATCTGGAGGCCAAGGGTTTGGTGATCCGGGAGGAGACCAAGCCGCTCCGGTTTTATCAGGTCTGAGTGGGTGATGCCGGCGTGTGAAGCGACGCCTTCTGCTGCCCGCCATCATCAAAATTGGACGGATCCAGCCAGGCTTCCAACGCTACCTTGATCTGCGGCCAATCCTGATCAAGGATCGAAAACCACGCGGTATCCCGGTTGCGCCCTTTATAAACCAGTGCCTGTTTGAACAGCCCGTCATAGCTGAACCCAAGTCGCGCCGCGGCCTTGCGTGACGGCGCGTTCAGGGCGTCGCATTTCCATTCATAGCGACGATAGCCCAGTTCCGCGAAGACCCGCCGCATCATCAGATACATTGCCTCTGTCGCCATGCGGGTCCGCTGTAGTAGGGGCGAAAAGGCAATATAGCCAACTTCGGCCACGCCGTTATCGGGCTGTATGCGCAGGAAAGATGCAACCCCAACGGCTTTGCCGCTTGTTTTGTCCAGGATAGAAAAGAACAGCGGATCCGTGCTGGCGCAACATGTATCGAGCCATGCATTAAACGTTGCCCGGTCAGTAAACGGACCGCTGGGCATATAGGTCCAGACAGCGCCGTTTTGGTCCAGATTATAGGCGTCAAAAAGGTCATCGCCATGGGCTGTGGTCAGCGGGATCACATCGCAGTAGCGCCCTTGCATGGGCGTGTGTGGGATTGGCGCGGCACCTGCCCAGTTCGGGACCGGCGCGCCGATAGGCTGCCCCAGCGCGTTGTGGTGCGCCATCACGCGGCCCCTTTGGTGAACCGCGCGGGTGACAGGGCGGCGGCGGACTGCGCGTCGATCTGCGGGGCGTTGCCTGCCACGATATCAGCCAGCAACTGGCTGGCGGCGGGCGATGATTGCATGCCATAGCCACCTTGGCCTGCGCACCAGATAAAATTTCTGTCCGCCGGGTCCGGCCCCAGTACAAGTGTTCGGTCGGGTGCAAAAGTGCGCAGGCCCGCCCAGCTGGAGAGCAGACGAATAACGGGTGTGGTGACGTGATCCTCATACCGCATCAGCCCTTCGGCCAGCACCATGTCATCGGCGTATGCGTCATGTGGTTCGGCCGGGCATTCATCTGCGGGTGAGACAAGCAGCGCCCCTGCATCGGGTTTTGCATACCATGTTTCGCCTGCGCCAAAGAGCAGGGGCCAAGTAGTGACATCATGCCCGCCCGGCGGGGGCAGTCGCGCCATCGAGCGCCGCATGGGCGTGAAGCCCAAGGTCGCGACGCTTGCCATTTCGGCAACTACATCGACCCAGGCGCCGGCGGCGTTGACGATATTGCGCGCGAAATAGCAGGTGTGTTTTGTGTTCACTTCCCAGCCGGTGGTGATCCGTTCAATGCTGATGACCTGTGATTTGGTGTTAACCTGCGCCCCGTTGCTGCGCGCCTGTCGGACAAAGCTTTGCAACAGCTCATGCGTGTCGATATCCCATGCATCGGCATGATAGGCGGCCCTGTCCACCTTCTTTGGGTTCAGGATGGGGATGAATTCCTGTGCCTCTGCCATCGTGATTGGGTCAAGATGCATCCGGGCTTGATCGGTGTCGAACGCCTCCGTATCACCCGCATCGCCGACCAGCAGCACGCCGCGCGGTTTCAGGACGCCAGCATCGGCATGATATTCCTTGCTTGCGACGTTTAGCGCCACGGTGGCCGGCTTGCCGTAGCTTTCCTCGAACATTGCGGCAGATCGGCCAGAGGCGTGATGGGCCAGGTGATCTTCGGCCTCAAGCACGGTCGTACTGCCCAATGCAGAAAGCCGCGCCGCAGCAGAGATACCTGCGATGCCGCCGCCGATGATCAGAAAATCAATCATTATAAACGCTTGTGTTACTGCCGTGACGGCTTTGCTTTGTCATCATTAACATGGCGGCAACCTGCCATGCGGATGTGACAATGAAAAGGGTTCGTCCTATGCTGTTTTCAGGAGGATTGGTGATGGGACGCGAAGATGTGGCGGTGTGCCATTGGCAGGGCGACGTGGCCGAAGTGCGGTTGCATCTGGACAGTCAGGAACTGACCCTGCGCGGTGATATTCGGGCTGCGATTGGCCGACCACAGATGAAGGCCGTGACCTTGTGTGATGAAGGCGTTTGCGTGGCCACGGATGCCGGTGATCTGATCATGGAAATGGCAGCATTGGAGGCGGGGCGCTGGCAAAAGGCGTTACTGAAGACGCCGCCAACATTGGCGCAAAAACTGGATGTTTCGCCCGATACCCCGGCATTTGTGCTGGGTGTTGTTGATGATCCTTTGGTGCAGGAAGCGTTGGACGGGGCTGTTGTGCCGGATGTGTCTGGGGCCACCATTTTACTGGCCATCGTGCTGGATCAGGCGGGTCTGGAGGCTGCGTCAGATATGGCCATGGCGGAGCCGGACAAGCATATCTGGATGCTTTACCGTAAAGGTAAAGCAGCTGTTATCAACGGGACAGCGGTGCGCAGCCATATGCGCGGTCTTGGTTTTATCGACAGCAAATCATCTGCTGTCTCGGACCAATTGACGGCGACCCGTTATCGTTTACGCGCCGGATAGCGCAGACCCTAGGCCGGGGCAGCAACCTTGCAACGCCCGCCTGCAAGCTCTTGCTTTTCAGGGACAAAGAGTTCGCAGGCCATGCAGGCGCTGGCACCGCATTGCGCGTACCATTGGCAGGTGTCGCGGATTGGGCAATGTGGCAGTATTTCGGCCATGGGCGTGCTGTCTTCTTTGGTTGCATCAAGCAAATCATCAATGACCGCACAGCGACCATTTTCCCATTGCTGACAGCCTTGATCGGCACAATAGGCCGCAAAGCGCATCCGCCGTTCCGGAGGCCCGATTTCGCGCGCCGCTGCCACAAAGGCCGTATCAACCGCCATCGCTGTGCGCAGGTGCATGATCCGCCCATCAGGTGTTTTGAACCCAAGCAGGATTGCCCCGGGCTTGCATTTCGCGTTGGGGCAGGTCCGGTTGCGCGGTGCCTGCCGTG
Source organism: uncultured Paracoccaceae bacterium (assembly GCA_947500135.1). GTDB lineage: Bacteria > Pseudomonadota > Alphaproteobacteria > Rhodobacterales > Rhodobacteraceae > Yoonia. The sequence goes on along the minus strand of CANMQX010000005.1, from coordinate 102,081 downwards.
ATGCGCCGCTCATGAGAGCCTGCCATCGAGGCTTTGGCTCCAGCGCAGTTCCTGTTTGCGCACCCGGTCCAGTTCCGGATGCCGTGTGATCACGCGCCATCCATGCAGAAATTTATGCATGGGCCGTGGTCTGGTCTGTGCGTTGATATCGGCGGATGCGTCGTCGGTTATCGTTCCCGCACCCATACTAGATTGGTTATGTGCCATCTGGGCACTCCTTTCTTCAAAAATGTTTGCCGCTGAAAATATGATGCGACCAAATCATTATAGCACAGTTTTTCGGTTTGTATTGGTCTGGATTCCCACACCGTTTGGTTGACATCCAGAAGCCTGCATGATGCCCTGCACCGTAATCGTTATAGGAGCGCCGCGATGACTTATGTTCCCGCCGAAGATCGTTATGACCGCATGGTATATCGCCGCTGTGGTAAATCAGGTGTGCGGTTGCCTGCTGTCTCGCTTGGTCTGTGGCACAACTTTGGCCATGACACCCCGCATGACACAAAGCGCGATATCTGCCGCACGGCGTTTGATCATGGCATTACCCATTTTGATCTGGCCAATAACTATGGCCCGCCCCCCGGTTCCGCCGAGCATGCGTTTGGGTCGATTTTGCAGGAAGATTTCGCAGGTTACCGGGATGAGCTGATTATCAGTTCCAAAGCAGGCTATGACATGTGGCCCGGCCCCTATGGCGAATGGGGGAGCCGCAAATACCTGGTGGCGTCCTGCGATCAATCCCTGCGCCGGATGGGCCTTGATTACGTTGATATCTTTTATTCCCATCGGTTTGACCCCGATACCCCGTTGGAGGAAACAATGCGCGCGCTGGACTACATCGTCCGGTCGGGTCGCGCACTGTATGCCGGTATTTCATCCTACAACACCCAGCGCACCCGGGAGGCGGTGGCCATTCTGAATGATCTGGGCACGCCGTGTTTGATTCACCAACCTTCCTACAACATGCTGAATCGCTGGGTTGAACGCGACGGGCTGAAAGAGACTTTGACCGAGCTGGGCGTTGGATCCATCGCGTTTACGCCCTTGGCCCAGGGCATGCTGACCAAGAAATATCTGGGCGGTGTACCCGATGATAGTCGTGCTGCGCAGGGCAAATCGCTTTTCCCGTCCATGCTGACCGATCAGGCGATTGAGAATATTCGCAAGCTGAATGAGATTGCTGAGGCGCGGGGTCAGACCCTTGCCCAGATGGCCATTGCCTGGGTGTTGCGTGATGGCGGCATTACCACAGCACTGATCGGTGCATCCCGTCCATCGCAGGTTGTTGATTGTGTGGGTGCTGTTGGCAATCTGGAGTTCACCGCAGAAGAACTGGCGCTGATTGATCAATATGCCGATGAAGAGCAGATCAATCTATGGGCGCAATCGGCCGAGCAGGTCGAGGGTGCCGCTGCGCGCAAGAAATGATCCATGCGTAGCACGTTAAGTGTCTTTGACCTTGAAACAGATGCTGTCACAGTTGTGCTGGATGTGGATACCCATATCGAAGCCCCGAATTGGCATCCGGATGGCTATCTGATCGTCAATGGCGAAGGCCGGTTATTCCGCGTGCCGTTGGATGCGCCTGCATTGCACCCGATCTATACCGGGTTTGCGGATGCCTGCAATAATGACCACGGCATATCGCCGGATGGCACCCGGTTGGTGATCAGCGACCGTAGTCGCACGGATGGCAGTTGTATTTATACGCTGCCGGTGACTGGCGGTACGCCGACCCGTGTCACCGACGCCCTGCCATCCTATTGGCATGGGTGGTCCCCTGATGGGCAAACCCTGGCCTATGTTGGTCGTCGCGATGGCCCCTTTGCCCTGCTGACATGTCCGGTGGCTGGTGGGGCGGAGACATGTGTGACTGATACCTTCGATCACATTGACGGCCCTGACTACACCCCAGATGGCAAATGGATCTGGTTTAACGGCGAACGTGACGGGGCCGTTGATTTGTGGCGCATTCGCCCCGATGGGACCGGATTGCAGCAGATGACGCAGGATGATCTGGTCAACTGGTTTCCGCATCCATCGCCCGATGGTGCGCATGTATTGTATCTGGCCTATCCACCCGGCACGGAGGGTCACCCGGCGGGCCGTGATGTGGCGCTGCATCTGATGCCTGCCACCGGTGGTGCCCCGCGCAAGTTACTATGCCTGCATGGAGGGCAGGGGACGATCAATGTGCCATGCTGGTCGCCTGATAGCCGTCGCTTTGCCTTCATGCGTTTTACCCCGTGACAGGGGTTTACTTTTTGCCCTGATCGCGGCTTTTTGCACCGAAGGGGCGAAGGAGGAAGCGTGCGCCGATTTCCCGTAGCAAAACCGGGTCAGGTCATTGGCCTTTTGGGAGGATCGTTTGATCCACCCCATGCCGGGCATGTGCATATTACCGAGGCCGCGCTGAAACGGTTTGGGTTGGACCATGTCTGGTGGCTGGTCAGTCCCGGCAATCCGCTGAAGCCGGCAGGACCCGCCCCCTTGCCCCAGCGGATGCAGGCCGCGCGCGCGCTGATGCGCCACCCCCGCGTGACGGTGACGGATATCGAACGGCATCTTGGCACACGTTATACCGCCCAGACACTTGCGGGTTTGTCCCGCCGATATCCCGGTGTGCGTTTCGCCTGGCTGATGGGGGCCGATAATCTGGCCCAGTTTCACAGATGGCAGGATTGGCGCTGGATCATGGATCATGTGCCGGTGGGCGTTTTGGCCCGCCCCGGTGATCGGATTTCGGCCCGTCTGTCAAAGGCGGCTCGTGTGTACCGCGCGGCCAAATTGCCGAAACATGCGACACATATGCTGGGGCGTGCTGCGCCGCCAGCCTGGGCTTTTGTAAATTTGCCGATGTCGGATCAATCATCATCGGCCATTCGTGCGCGGGGTGAATGGTGATGCGTTTGACCAGACGTGCCCTGTTGGGCGGTGCCGCATCCAGCCTTGCCACTGCGGCGGTGGCAGAGGCACCGCTGACATCAATGCGCCCCCGTGCCCGGTTGATGAACACCGGTAGTGCCGCCGCCATGATTGATCAGGCCGGTTTATCCGGGCAAGTTGGGTTTGTTATGGCTGATGCTGCCAGTGGCGAGGTGCTGGAGGCTGTCGCCCCGGATTTGCCTCAGCCGCCAGCCAGTGTCACGAAAGCCGTTACCGCGCTTTATGCGATTGAGGGGTTGGGCGCGGGCCATCAGTTTTTGACTCGTGTCATCGCTGATGCCCCGGTTGTTGATGGTGTCTTGAAGGGTAACCTGATCCTTGCCGGTGGTGGTGATCCCAATCTGGTGACCGATCAACTGGCGCAATTGGCTGAAAGCCTGAAAGCCGCAGGCTTGCGCACGGTCGAGGGTGATTTTCTGGTCTGGGATAATGCCCTGATCAACCTTGATGAGATTGATCCGTCGCAGTTGGATTATCTGGGCTATAATCCCACGATCACCGGTCTGAACCTGAACTATAATCGGGTTCATTTCGAATGGAAGCGCGCAGGCGATGCCTATACCACCGCCCTGGATGCGCGCAGTGAAAAGCATCGCCCCGTTGTGACCACTGCGCGGATGCGCATCGTGGACCGCCGGACCCCGGTTTTTACCTATCAGGCCCGGGAAGGGGTCGATGAGTGGACGGTGGCTCGCTATGCCCTGAACAATGCCGGGTCGCGTTGGCTGCCCGTGCGGGTTCCGGCCCTTTACGCAGGAGAGGTTTTTGCCAGTTTTGCCCGATCGCAGGGCATCGTTCTGAAACGGCCCAAGGAAATCGGTATCCTACCCGCAGGTCAGGAACTGGCCCGTTTTGCCAGCCAGCCGCTGGACCGAATGATGCGGGGCATGTTGCGATTTTCGACCAATATCACCGCCGAGGCGGCGGGTCTGTCAGCGACCGCTGCCCGCACCGGCCAGAAACGCGGCTTGCGGACCTCTGCGCTTGGCATGGCGCGCTGGGCCGAGGACCGCGCCGGGATCGCGCCGCATTTCGTTGATCATTCCGGGTTGGGTGATGCCGCCCGGGTGACTGCAAGTGATATGGCTCAGTTTCTGACGGCGGGCGGGGTCGTGCCCACGTTGCGCCCTTTGATGAAACGGATCGATATGGTTGATCGCAATCGCAAGGTTATCCGGGATCATCCGGGGCAGGTTCTGGCAAAAACCGGAACGTTGAATTTCGTGTCCAGCCTTGCGGGATATCTGCGCACGGCCAGCGGTCGTGATCTGGCGTTTGCGTTTTTCGGCGCCGATCTGGAGGCCCGTGAAGAAGGCAAACGGGCAGGGGACGAAGCACCACCCGGAGCCAGGCAATGGAATCGCAACGCCAAGGCGTTGCAACAGCGGCTTTTGCAGAACTGGATCAGATGGGCTTAGGCGGCCTTGGTGGACCTTGGCCCTGCAACAACCCAGATGATAAAGCCAATTACCGGCACGATCAGGATCAGCAATGTCCAGACTGTCTTGTTCACGGTGCTTTCTGCCGATGTCACGACTTGCAGGATCGCATAGAGGCTACAGGCAAGGACGATAAGGCTGAGGAAGATTGCGGGCATGGATATTCTTTCTTAACTACTTGGGGTCAATCGTATTATTGAACTATGTTCAAAATTTGACGCTTGCAAGACGTTATTTGCTTAGAGTGTCATGTGCCGTGCCCGCGCGCCGCGTTCGATGGCGGCGGCGTGAAGCCGGTCAAGTTCTAGTTCGTCACGGATTTCTTCCAACATGCGCGCCTCTGGCCCGACGATCATGCCGTCGGCTGCGGCCACGTCACAGGCCAATGCGTAGGCCGTTTCAAACAGCTTTTCGGGCAGGGCATCCCGGATCAGGCCAAAGAGTGCTTCTAACCCGTCCACCTGTTCAAGCAGATCAAACACCATTTTGGACATACGCGGCAGCCGTTCGGCATCGTAGCCTGCGAACACGGGCAGGTTGTTGATTGCATTGCTCATCTTGACCAGCTCTGACGTGCTGATGTTTTCATCAGAGGCCGATACGGCGATCATCAAAGCGGCCAGCGCGTCTTGCGCTGTCATGGGGGCATCGTTGAGCATGTCTTTTCCTTCGGGTTCTGCACCCCATTTATTGACGCTGTGCCGCTCTCGCAATAGGGAGTGCCCGTTGTTGGGGTCATAGGGGCCGCGACATTATGACATGAGAGAAATTATGACCAATTTGCGCGACGCTGCGATGACATCCAAGGCCTGGCCCTTTGTTGAGGCGCGCGCGTTGCTCAAACGGTATGAAAAAAAGGCCCCTGAGAAGGGGTATGTGCTGTTTGAGACAGGCTATGGCCCGTCCGGCCTGCCACATATCGGGACATTTGGTGAGGTCCTGCGCACGACGATGATCCGTCGCGCGTTCGAGGTGATTTCGGATATCCCCACGAAGTTGATCTGTTTTTCCGACGATCTGGACGGCATGCGCAAGGTGCCGGGCAATGTGCCGAACCCCGATGCGTTGGCAGAACATATGCATAAGCCGCTGACATCCGTGCCTGACCCGTTTGGTACCCATGACAGCTTTGGCGATCATAACAACGCGATGTTGCGCCGGTTTCTGGATACGTTTGGGTTTGAATATGACTTCTATTCGGCGCGCGAATTCTATGGCTCTGGCCAGTTTGATGAGGTGTTGTTGCGCGCCGCTGCCCGCTATAACGACATCATGGCCGTGATGCTGAAATCGCTGCGCGAGGAACGGCAGGGGACCTATTCGATTTTCCTGCCTATTCATCCTGAAACGGGCCGCGTTTTGTATGTGCCGATGAAGAATGTCGATGGCGCGAAGGGTGAAGTCACCTTTGATGATGAGGATGGTCGCGAATGGACGTTGCCTGTCACTGGGGGCAATGTGAAGCTGCAATGGAAGCCCGATTTTGGTGCCCGCTGGGCCGCGCTGGATGTCGATTTTGAGATGTATGGCAAGGAACATGCCACCAACACCGCCATCTATGACCGGATTTGCGAGATTTTGGGCGGGCGCAAGCCAAACCATTTTTCCTATGAGCTTTTCCTTGATGAGAACGGCCAGAAGATTTCGAAGTCATCGGGCAATGGGATTTCGATTGATGAATGGCTGTCCTATGCGTCGACGGAGAGCCTGTCATATTTCATGTATCTCAAGCCCAAAACGGCCAAGCGGATGCATTTTGATGTGATCCCCAAAGCCGTTGATGAGTATCACCAGCAGTTGCGTGCCTATGCCGATCAGGATGCGGCGGCCCGGATGAATAACCCGGTCTTCCATATCCACGGCCATAATGTGCCTGCATCGGATATGGTGGTGCCTTTTGCGATGCTGTTGAATTTGGCGTCCGTGTCGGGTGCTGAGGATAAAGAGACACTTTGGGGCTTTATCCAGCGTTATGCGCCCGATGCGTCAGCCGAAAAGAACTCGCAGATGGATCAGGCTGCGGGCTTTGCTGTGCGCTACTATAATGATTTTGTGAAGCCGACCAAGATCTACCGCGCCCCGACCGATCAGGAACGCGCCGCGATGGAAGATCTGGTTGCGCGGTTGAAGGTTTGGGATGGCGGGCTGGATGCCGAAGAACTGCAATCCATGGTCTTTGCAGTCGGTAAGGCGCATGAATTTGATCCTTTGCGTGCATGGTTTACGGCGCTTTACGAGGTGCTGCTTGGTGCATCGCAAGGCCCACGCTTTGGTGGTTTCATCGCGCTATATGGTGTTGATGAAACCGTCACGCTGATCAAGGCGCGTTTGGCGGAATGATCAATCTGCGGTATTGCGGTTCATGGACCGCGATGCCGTTGTTGCCATTTATAACCGCCTGATTGTCGGGCATCCTGACATTTCTCGTAAAGGGAAGGCCCACACTTATTCGTATGTATCAGCTTTGTCGGGCCGGTTGTGCAGATGTGCAAGAGGTATCCCCGTGCGCGATTGACGGGCGCGCGGGTGTAGGCTGAATGGTTTGCCAAATCGGTAAGTTTTGCAGTGGGGCTGAAGCCGAAACCAACAAAGAAAAGAACTAAATCGTCGGTTAGGCCGTATCCATTGATAGAGGATGTGAATTGGGAGGCCATCATGACACGACTTTTTGCATTGGTTTTGGGGATTTTGTTCGCGGCCATGCCGGTTGCCGCGCAGGATGCGGAAGCTATTGAGGGTGTGATAGGAAGCCAGTTGCAGGCGTTTAATGATCGCGACGTCGCAGAAGCCTGGCAATATGCCAGCCCCAATATTCAGCGCCTTTTTGGTGACCCCGGCAATTTTGGTATGATGGTACAGCGCGGATATCCCATGGTGTGGGATAATGCCGATGTCCGTTTTCTGGAACTACGCGAGATTTCGGGTGCGCAATGGCAAAAGGTGATGATCCGCGATGCAAATGGCGGGCTGCACGTACTTGACTACCAGATGATTGAGACCCCAACTGGCTGGCAAATCAACGGCGTTCAGTTGTTACCAGCGCCCGATGTGGGTGCGTGATTCTTTATATTTCAATGTCTGAATGTGTCATTTTTTGAGGGTCGCTTTCCCGATCGAATTGGCGCGTGTAAAAAAATTGCCTGCAATCAATGCGTTAATAATATTTACCATAGGTAAACATTGTATTTGATTTGGACACTATTCGGCCCGAATTGTGTTATTTAATATGTTGTTACTGCCTTCGTGGGCAGTAGTGAATGGTGAGTGGTTGGAGGAAATATGGCCATTATTGATCTTTGCGCGCGTAAGGGAATAACCCTCGCTGGCGCGTTTCTATGTGGAGTAACAGTGCTTGCGGGCACAACGGCATTTGCGCAGCAATCTGCGCCAGTGCAGCTAGAGTCCAATGACGGGACCATGTCAATTACGGGCAATCTGCTTAGTTATGATGGTTCTGTTTATGTTGTAGAGGCCGGGGATTTAGGCACTTTGCGCATTCAGGCGGCCAGTGTGACCTGTACTGGTCTGGTGTGCCCTGAAGTTTCCAATTTTGGTCCAGAGTTTGGGATTTATGGGTCGCGGACAGTTGGGACGACGTTGATACCTAACCTGCTGCGTGGATATGCAGAATCTGTTGGGGCGACATTCGAAATTTCCCCGACCGATGAACCGGCGGAACGTATCATCCGCCTGACCAATGCAGACGGATCATTGCGGGCAGAGATTGATTTGCAGAGCCGCGGGTCTGGCAGTGCTTTCCCAGCGCTTGCTGATGGTGTTGCCGCGATTGGTGTTGCGGACCGCCGGATGAAAGATAGCGACGTCGCAAAAATCGCATCGGCCGGTATCCCGGACCTGCGCGATACCGCAAACGAGACTGTTTTGGGTGTTGATGGGATTGTGATGATCACGCATCCCGACAATCCTGTTCGTAACCTCAGCTCTTTTGATATCGCGCGGATCTGGTCCGGCGAAATCACAAACTGGCTGGAGCTTGGCGGTGGCGATTATCCCATCAGCGTCAATTCCTTTGGTGAGGGTTCAGGCGACCGTGCCGTCATGATGGATGCCCTGGTTCGCCCCAACAATCGGGACGAAACCGCAGATGTGACCCGCTGGAGTGCGTATCAGGACATGGTTGATGCCGTGATTGCAGATCGTGGCGGTATTGGTTTTGTGGGGCGTTGGTTGGCCCGAACAAATGACGTCAATCTGCTGGATATCCGAGAAGAATGCGGATTGCTGTCACCGCCGACAGATTTCCGGATGAAGATTGAAGGTTATGCGCTGTCGCGGCGTCTTTATGCATACACCACCCCTGGCGCGATCCATCCTGAAGCGAAGGCGTTCCTGGACTGGACCCTGACGACAGAGGCGCAGTCCTACATCAAAGAAAGCAACTTTATCGATCGCGAGCTGGAGCGGATGCGGCTTGAGGATATGGGCATGATGTTGGTGCATACCGCCGCTGTGGAACCTGATTTTGACGGTGCCCAGTATTCGGACATGATGCAGCAGTTGCGTGGTGCCGACCGTCTGAGCGTGTCGTTCCGTTTCAACACAGGATCAAGCGTTCTGGATGTGGAATCGATCCGCAATATCGAGGAACTTGCAGGCCGCATGGAAGCCGGTGAATTTGATGGGCTTGAGGTTTTGCTGGTTGGTTTCGCCGATTCCATCGGTGACCGTGTCCGCAATACAGCGCTGGCGCAATCGCGTGCAGATGCTGTGCGTGCGATCTTGGGCGATGCGCTGAACCCAGGCACGGCGCAACGTCTTGGGCTGGTGCCGCTGAGCTATGGTGAGCTGCTGCCGCTGTCGTGTAACGACGGTGAAGTGGGCCGCGCCCGCAACCGTCGTGTCGAAGTGTGGTTGCGCCTGCCCGATAGCCGGTCGAACCTGCGCTAGGCCGCATAACCAGATCGATAGCGTTCAGAAAAGCGCCAGCATTTGCTGGCGCTTTTGCTTTCGCATGGTGTTGCATCATCCACCGTCACGGTGCTGTCAGTGGCTATTCAAGGATTCAATTTATCCCTTTGCGCAGCGGCCCGGCCATCACCCGGGCCTTTGTTATATAGCTGCGAAAGGGTGCATCGATGAACAAGGCGATTACCGACGGGATTGTGTTTAACCCATTGCCCTTTGCGGCAGGGCTTGGCGTGTGGTCAAGCGGCGATGGCACGCCGGGGTCGGACACATATGCGGTCAGCGGGTCAGGTGTGTTTGTTGCCGCCGATCAGGATTTTGCCGGTTGCCTTGAGGTTCTGAAATCAGAGAGCGTGACGCGCGTCCGCTATATGGGCGAGACCCCGATCCTGCCGGGGTGTTATTTGCGTGTGTCTGCCCGGGTGAAGGCCGTTGCCGGGCCATTGCCAGCGGTGCGCGTGTCGGGTTGGGCCGGGTTGGCCGGTGGTGCGGCGGCAGTTGGCCTGCCAGAGGCGGGCCCGTCGGTGCAGTTGACCACTTACGGTCAGATTGTTGAGGTCAGTGCTATCATCGGGACTGCCGACCGCACCGGCATTGATCTGGATTGGAACGGTGCCAATTACGGGCATCTGGGGATTGAGTTGACGGGTCCAGATGGCGGGTTGGTGCGTGTCGATGACATCCAGATTGAGGATGTTTCATCGCTGTTTACCCGTGATCTGGTTGCATTGGTGGATGTGCGGGATTTCGGGGCCAAGGGTGATGGTGTCACCGATGATGCAGCAGCTTTTGACGCAGCCGACGCTGCCGCCAATGGCCGGACTGTTGTTATCCCCGCAGGTACATATCTGTTGAATGACAGTGTGACGCTGGAAAATAAGGTACGGTTTGAAGGGACGGTTGTGCAAGCACCCGAACATCGTTTCATTTTGCGCCGTGACTATAATTACCAGACTTATGTCGAGGCATTTGAGGACGAGGAGGTTGCCTTTAAAAAGGCATTTCAGGCCCTCATAAATTTTTCTGATCACGAGTCGCTGGATCTGAACGGGCGACGCATTTCGTTGACAGAACCGGTTGACTTGCAGGCCGCTGATCCGACCCGGACCCGGTTTGAGACCCGCCGCGTGATCCGCAACGGGCAGATCCAACCCGTTGATGGCGCGGCCTGGGACCCAACGGTTGTCACGTCGCAGGCGACCTATTCGGCGTCCGATGACAAGCGCCTGATCAATGTGGCGGATGCGGCCAATATTGCCATTGGATCGCTTGTCGAAGGCAATGGGGTGGGCCGCGAGATTTACGTCACGGATGTGAATGTCAGCGGGCAGACGATTGAGCTGAGCCAGCCACTTTATGATGCCGAAGGCACGCAGAATTTCACCTTTACCCGGTTCAAATACATGCTGGATTTTTCCGGCTTCGAAAAGATCAGCCAGTTTGTGCTGGATGATATCGAGTTTCAGTGCCGGGGCACCGCCAGCGGCATCATGATGTCGGCGGATGGTTTCACATTTCATGTCCGTGACTGTTTCATCAACCGTCCCAAGGATCGTGGCATCACTTCGCCCGGTCGTGGGTGTCAGGGAATGATGATTGATCGCTGCCAGTTCATTTCCGACGAACAGGATGTGCCGGTTCTGAACCGGGTCAGCGTTGGCTTTAACGCCAATGCAAATGACGTGAAAATTCGTGACAACCGCACCAGCAAATTCAAGCATTTCTGCGTTCTGGCGGGCACTGGCAACCTGATTACGGCCAATCACTGGTTTCATGGCGATGATGAGGTGAACGGCCCGCGTATGGGCGGCATCATTCTGACCGAGTTGAATCCCAAGAGTGTTTTTACCGGCAATTATTGCGATAATAATTTCATTGAATGGACCAATGAACATTCGAGCGCACCGGCGCTGGGCAATCAGTTTTCCTTTGGTGGATTGGCGATCACCGGCAATATCTTCACAACCAATGATGTTGCCAGCTGGTTCAACTTTATCGTCATCAAACCTTACGGCCCCGGCCACTACATCAATGGGTTTTCGGTGGTGAGTAATGTGTTCCGGTCGTTGAATGGGCGCATTGATCGGGTTGATGCCGTTGATACGACATTCGCCGATCTTGATTTCAACCGGACCCGCAAGCTGGAATTTACCGGCAATATTTATCACAATGTGAACCAGCCGGCCCATAATCCGATGTATCTGTCACATACCCAAGCAACAGAGGCGACAACCTGGACCATGGATACGGGCACATATCTGCCCTTTGGCGGTCACGCGAAACATGTCGAATCTGTTGTGCCCGAGGGCCAGATCACCAATTCTGGCGGCACACGTATCCATGACTATCCTTGGGCCGTGGGTGAACGCGGGTCTGATTTGCGCAGCGTTCAGATCAACTGGTCGCAGCCCGTCAAGGGCACCGTCCGCTATCAGGTTCGCATGGACGCGTCAGAAGACTGATCATCTGGAAAACCGGAATTTGGGCGCCTTTGGGCGCCCTTTTTTTGTTGTGTTCCTGATATGGCCATTGATGCGGTTTTGTGATGGATAGGGGCGTGAACCTGATTGGCTGGACGGGGTACGCAGAATGGCAAAACCGGTTGTAATTTCACACGACTATCAAGCTTCGCCAGCGGCAGTCTGGCATGTTGCCACAGACTTTGCCTGCTTTGCGGAGGCGATGAAGGGCATCGCCACGTTTGAAGGTATGCCAATGGAAGGCCATCTCGAATCAGGGGATGTGTTTGAGGTGAAGGTGCGGTTGTTTGGGTGGATGCCGCCAATGGATTATCGCATGGAGTTGGCTGAACTGGATCCAATTGGTCACATGTTCCGAAGTGTCGAAAGTGGCGGATCGATCAGGCGTTGGGAACATGTTCTGACCGTTACCGCTTTGGAGGATGGGGCACGGTTGACCGACCATGTCACGATAGATGCTGGATTTTCTACGCCTCTCATGCGGTTGTGGGCGCGATATGTGTATACAAGACGTCATGTGCCAAGGTTGCGGATGTTGGCGCGTCTGGACCCTGATCACGCTTAGCTGGACGCATTGCCGCATAGATTGCTGCAATGCAGAAAAATGCTGCAACAGCAAAAGAAATGCGCTATCCTGCGGTCGCGAGATTTTCCATAACCTGAGGGATGTCAGATGACGCCAGCGATTACACTCACCCTATCTGCCGAGATGATGCGCGCATCTGGCGTGATCATGACCCAGCAACTGCGCCTTTCACAGGCGATCTTTGACCAAGGCGTTGCCGCGCAAAAGGCAATGGTTGCCCCATTCTGGTCGACCCCAACCGCGACCACACCGGGCAAACGGCAAGCCCCCAAAGCCAAAGTCGTGACAAAGAAGCGGGTGACGCCAGCAAAGGCCGCTAAACCTGTCGTCGTTGCCGCAGCGCCAATGCCGCCTGCCAAACCTGAAGTGGTGGCAACAGCACCAATCGTAAAGACAGCCGCGTCAAAGCCAAAAGCGAAACCGGTGCCAACCATCGCGGTGATTGCACCTGCCCCAAAACCTGCGCCGGAGGAAAAGACCAAGCCGGTGCAGAAGGTCGCAGCAGCAGGGCCTGCCAAGGTTGCGAAGGCGCCAGTGACAGAAGCAACGCCTAAGCCGGTCGCCAAGGTAACCCCAAAGCCACCGGTAAAGCGCGCAGCAAAGGTCGCAGCGCCGCAACCGGTCAAGGCAACGTCCAAGCCTGCGCCGAAGACGAAAAAGCCTACAGCTGCAAAAAACTAAGCGTTCGTGCTAATGCATAGATGATCCGCGACGGGATGGCCGGTTTGGGCGTCTCGTGCGGGTCGCCGTATGTTATCGATCTTCAAGCGTAGTGTTGCGTTTGCTGCATGGTGGCATTGCAAAGAGCGGCGTTGTCCACGAATTCGGCCCGTCTTATGTCTGTTACCGGGAGGGCAGACATTCACATTGATGAGGCACATCATGGTAACCCGCGCTGACAACACACTGATTTCCGACCGCGAAATGCTGGTCGAACTTGTAACCCTTCCTTTCCGCAAAATTGGCGCATGGCTGATTAGCCTGGCTGAATCCAATTCCCGCACGGCGGCCCTGCAGGCCATTGCAAACCTGAGTGAGGAAGAATTGGCCGCCAAAGGCATGACCCGCGCTGAATTGATCAGCCAGACCTTTCGCCACGACGGCTGATTCCAGGCTGGATCGCTGTCGTAGTTGTTGGCAGCGCGCGATTTGCGGTTGATACTGCACCCCATGCAAAACGAATCCAAATTGCATCGCCGCCCATGATCATCGCCGGTATCCTGTCGGCGGTGCTTGTCGCGATTGCGACGCTTCACGCCTTGTGGGGGGCCGGGATATGGTGGCCGATCCGTGATGAAGAGGCGCTTGCGCGTGCCGCGGTTGGTGCCCGTGGTGTCACGCGCATGCCCGGTCCAATCCCATGTTTTCTGGTGGTGCTGGCGCTTTCATTGCTGGCGGCTAGCCCGTGGTTGCCAGCTGGCATTTTCCGCAGTTTGATTATGTGGGCTGCCGCTGTCGTATTCATCGGCAGGGGTGGGCTGGCTTATGTGCCATTTTGGCGGCGGATGACGCCAGAACAACCTTTTGCCCGGAATGACGCGCGCTACTACGGCCCGCTTTGTCTGGCGATTGGTGTGGGCTTCGTGCATCTCAACCTGAGCGTTTAGAATGTCTGCCAGATGCCAAGGCGAATGCTGCTTTCGGCGTTTCCTTTCAGGGGTTTGGTGGCTGCAATGCTGATCCGTAGATTTTCGTTGAAGCCGTAGACAATGGCAGGGCTGAGTTTGATGAACCGGTCATCATCCATGGTTTTGCCGGATCGCAGTTGAAACATGGTGGTCCAGCTGTCGCTTAGATTATGCCCCCATGTGAAATCTGCCTTGGGACGGTAGAGCCGGTCATTGCGGCTGTAAGTCGCGCTGACATCCAGCGCCAGCCAGCCACTGTCCAGCCCGCGCCCCCACGACAACCCGCCGCGTTGTAGATAATCCAACTCAAGGGCGAAATCCGTCTGTGCGCCCAGGGCGAAGCTGGCGGCGAACCGGTCGGGTCCGGTGGTGTCGCCAAGCGGAAATTGCGCAAAGATCAGACCTGTGTGGATCGTGTCGCGCGCGGTGCTGAAATAGTCGATCCCGACAGTGACCCGATCGGTCAGTCCAAATTCTGCATAGATTGTGGGATCGTAATACAACCCGGTATCGGCCCCGTCAGAAATCCACAGATTGGTTGCGTAGGCAAAGAAAAGCTGCCCTTTTTCGCGCGCCCAGGCCCCGCCATGGGCCATGCCCGCCATCGCGATCATCGTCAAAGCTAAAAGAAAAACCCGCATCACCGCACCAATTGAACCCCGGTCAACTTGGCCGTATTGTGGTTAATGGCGGGTTAAGAAACCTTAATCCCCGCGCGGGAGCTTCCGGAGTTTCAGCGCATAGGCGGGGCGCGCCAATATTTCGCGCAGATGCTGCCGGAGCGGGATATGCGGCATCTGCGGCGCGTCTATTTCGGCGGTCAGCCGCAAGTGGCGGGCGACCATCAGCGCGCGGGGGCCGTGATACCGGTCGGTGACGATGATCACCCGGTGACCCGGCAGCAGACGTTTGGCGTTGCGGATGTTTTCCAGCGTTGTGGTTGATTGATCCTCGCAGATGATCGCATCTGCGGGCACGTCTTCGGCTTCCAGAATGGCCTGCATCGCCGCCGCTTCGGTTGGGGGGTGCGCGCCCAGGCCGCCGCAGGGGATGATCAAAGGCGCGCGCCCTGCATGCCATAGCCGCGCAGCATGGGTTGTGCGCCGTTTCAGCGTGGGTGAAGGCCCGTTGGGCCAAACGGCGGCCCCGAGGATCAAAATTGCGTCCATGGTATGATTTACGACGTCCATTGCAGGGTTGAAAACCGCTTTGTAAAACCCTTAACAAACCGGCATGATGAAGGTGTGATGTTTTACAAATCCCGGTGTCAGACCAATGGCACACTTGGATTCCATCGCAATCTGCTGATGATGCGCATTGGAGGCCGTCGCGGTTTGGGCCGCGCCGGATAAGACAGAAGAAAGAGGGGGAGACGCCATGACAGATCAACCAGCCGGAACCTATCCGCCATCGGCTGACATGGCCGCGAAGGCACATGCCGACAAGGCAACATATGACGCGATGTATCAGGCGTCGATTGCCGACCCCGCGGCGTTCTGGGCCGAACATGGCAAGCGCGTTGACTGGATCAAGCCGTTTACGAAGGTTAAGAATACCAGCTTTGCCCCGGGCAATATCGACATCAAGTGGTTCGAGGATGGCACGCTGAATGTCAGTGCCAACTGCGTTGACCGGCATCTGGCGACCCGTGCCGACCAGACCGCGATTATCTGGGAACCTGACAGTGCCGATGATGATGCGTTGCACATCACCTATGCGATGCTGCATGAAAAAACCTGCCTGATGGCCAACGGCCTGAAGGAGTTGGGCGTCAAAAAGGGCGACCGCGTTGTCCTGTATATGCCGATGATCCCCGAAGCCGCATATGCCATGTTGGCTTGTGCCCGGATAGGTGCCATTCATTCCATTGTTTTTGCAGGATTTTCTGCTGATGCTTTGGCAGCTCGCGTTAGCGGCAGTCAGGCCAGGGTGGTGATCACGGCTGATGGCGCGCCGCGCGGTGGCCGGGTGACGAACCTGAAAGACAGCGTCAATCAGGCGCTGATCAACGTGATGCATGATGTCAAATGCCTGTGCGTGCGCCGCACTGGTCAGCAGATCGCCTGGCGTCCTGAGGGCGATTATTGGCTGCATGAGATGGAAGACAAAGTCAGCCCCGATTGCCCGCCAGAGGAGATGAGCGCCGAGGATCCGCTGTTCATTCTGTACACGTCGGGTTCAACCGGCATGCCCAAGGGCGTGGTGCATACGACGGGCGGTTACATCGTCTATGCCTCGATGACCCATCAATATACGTTTGACTACCACGATGGTGACATCTTTTGGTGTACGGCCGATGTGGGCTGGGTCACGGGCCATTCATACATTGTTTACGGACCGCTGGCGAATGGGGCCACGACCGTCATGTTCGAAGGCGTGCCGACCTACCCTGATGCAGGCCGGTTCTGGCAGGTGTGTCAAAAGCACAAGGTGAACCAATTCTATACCGCGCCCACGGCCATTCGCGCATTGATGGGGCAAGGCAATGATTTCGTTGAAAAATATGACCTGTCTGATTTGAAGGTGCTGGGCACGGTGGGTGAGCCGATCAACCCCGAAGCCTGGAACTGGTATCATAATATTGTCGGCAAGGGGAACGTGCCGATTGTGGATACGTGGTGGCAAACCGAAACCGGTGGTCACCTGCTGACCCCGCTGCCGGGTGCGACCGCAACAAAGCCCGGATCGGCAACCTTGCCGTTCTTTGGCATTCAGCCCGTCATTCTAGAGCCCACATCTGGCGAAGAGATTAACGACGCGGCCGCAGAGGGTGTGCTGTGCATCAAGGATAGCTGGCCTGCCCAGATGCGCACCGTTTGGGGCGATCATGAACGGTTTGAGAAGACCTATTTCGCCGATTACAAGAACTACTACTTCACCGGTGACGGCTGTAAGCGCGACGAAGACGGTTATTACTGGATTACGGGTCGCGTCGATGACGTAATCAACGTCTCCGGTCACCGGATGGGCACGGCGGAAGTCGAAAGCGCGCTGGTTGCCCATAGCAAGGTCGCGGAGGCCGCTGTTGTCGGTTTTCCCCATGATATCAAGGGGCAGGGCATCTATGCCTATGTCACTTTGATGACTGGTCAGGAGCCATCCGAAGAGCTGCGCAAAGAGCTTGAAAAATGGGTCCGTGCCGAGATTGGTCCGATTGCCAAGCCGGATCTGATCCAATGGGCGCCGGGCCTGCCCAAGACCCGGTCTGGTAAGATCATGCGCCGTATTCTGCGCAAGATCGCCGAGGATGATTATGGGTCGCTTGGCGATACCTCGACCCTTGCTGATCCATCGGTGGTGGATGACCTGATCGAGAACCGGATGAACAGGGGCTAGGCAACGTTCGGTGCTATGCAATCGGCCGCGCAACAGCCTTGCGCGGTCTTTCTTGCGAATCATTCGTTAACACAGGGGTTTTGGTCAAAAACACCGGTCGGCAAAGCGTCGGCCGGACGTCGGCAAAACGTCGGACCCCTGTGCCCGGTTTTGCGGGTTTAAGGCAGCGCACGGTGCATGTATGAAGACGCTGTTAATGTTTGAGACGGGCAGGGCATGTTTGGACGCCCCTTGGCGATAGCAGATAGGAAAGTCGCATCATGCTGGAACTGATCATCATCTTTTTCATTTATGTCGTTGGCGTTCCGTATTCCTCGGGGACGGATGCGGCAGCAGTACCTGTGCCGGACGCATCAGCGGTTGAACAAGCGACTGAGACCCGCACGCCGGAACCGCAGGATCCGACGGGCAGGTTTTTGAACGCGACCGAAGTCCGCCCCATCCTGGATGCGACCAAGGCAAGCTGGGTGGCGGTCAGGTTGTACGAGGGACAGGACCTGCTGTATTTTACAAATCTGCTGACCTGGCGCTGTGGTTTTTGGGAAATCCGCTATGGCATCAATGGTGCCCCAGTTAATCAGGTGCTGGCGATGGAGCCCTGCCATGTGGATACAGCCCAGCCCGGCGGCATCACTGATCCTGTTGGCTTTCCGATTTATCTGACATTTGCGCCAGACAGCGTGCAAAGCGTGACGGTTGAGATTGACTATGACGATGGCACGACGGATGTCGCCACGTTTGAGCGCAATGGCATTTTGATCCCCTGAGCAGAGGTCCCGGGTCAGGCCCGGGACGGTCTTGCGCCTAGGTCAGTTCCAATTCGCTGGACCAACTTTGGTGCCCGTCTTCGTCGAAGAACGATTCGGTTATCTGACCGCCCGTCAGGGTGAATGACATGAACCCGTTTTTGACGAGGCCTGCCGGATCGTTGCCCTTGGGCGTGCCTGCAAAATATTCGATCCCGTTGATATAGTCGGATGGCTTGAATGGTGGGTAAGTCCCCGGTTTGGCTAACCCCCATGGCGCGCCGTAAGGCATGGAGGCATGCCCCGCACAGCGCATGTTGCAGGTTCCTGGGATCTCGGGTCCGTCTTTGGATTTGGGCACGGTTTTGGGCGCAT
Organism: uncultured Paracoccaceae bacterium; assembly: GCA_947500135.1. GTDB lineage: Bacteria > Pseudomonadota > Alphaproteobacteria > Rhodobacterales > Rhodobacteraceae > Yoonia. The sequence goes on along the minus strand of CANMQX010000005.1, from coordinate 83,619 downwards.
AGACGATCCCGTCATGGATATGCCCGAAATACCAGTAATCCGGCAGGCAGCCAAAGGCCCGGCCCACATCGCGCAGCAGCGATTTGCCGTCTTTGACCTGTTCGATCTGCCCGGTCAGGTCGAACGGTGTGTGATGCGTCATCAAGATTTTGCGTTTGTTGGATTTTGCATTCTTTTGCACGAAGGTGATCTGGTCATCGGTCAAAGCCCCGAACATGTAGAGGAAATCCGGGCTGTCATAGGCGCTGTCGAGATAGAAAATTTGCCAATCATGGCTTTCCAGCAGCCCGTAGCTACACCCGTTTTGATGCGCAAAGAGCGGCTGGCTGAGCGCGTCTTCGAAAAGCCCCCAGCCGCCCGGGTACATTTCGTGGTTGGAATTCATGGTGAAGGATCGCCCCGGTTTCATATCGCCTTGCGGCCAGAAATTCACCAGATGCGCCAGTTCCATCCCCGGCCCGGCAAAGAGCCGCTGTTCGTCATGTTTCGGTGTACCGGTGTAATAGACATCGCCCAGATGCATCAGGTAATCGGGTTTTAGATGCATGGCTGCCTTGCGTACGGATATGGCGTCTTTTGCGCCGGTCCCCCAATCGCCTGTGACCGCAAAGCTGGTCTTTTCGGTGCCGAAATGCTGGTGGGCGGGCGTGTTGGGGAACTTGTATTTGCCGTAGTAAAATTTGACCAGCAGGGCGTTGATCGGCGCCTCAAGCCAGTGATAGTCCAGCTGTTCAAACGGGTTTATCCCCCAGGATGTTCCGTCCGGCCCGATGGCGGTGCCTTTTATGGCGGCGGTGTGCAGGTGGCTGTATTCCGCTTCTGTGATTGTCGGTTCCGGGATCACATGGTGCCGTTGCAGCAGTTTCAGGAAGCCGGTGATCAGGTGCGGGATATCCTTATGATAGGGGATCTTGTCAGGGTGTTTGGCCCAGAATGGCACGATCCCCAGTTCGATATTACCGTCGATATCCGTGTCGGGGCGGGGATGTGGCGCCTTGAAATAGGGGATCATCGCCTTGAGCATGGCGTCGCCTTCTACCATGGCCGCGCGCAGTTCTGCCAGCGATCCACCCAATGTGTCCCATGCGGCGGCGTCTGCGTTCCAGTCGGTGCTCAGTGCGTGGTCCAGTTTTTCCAGGACCTTGATGTCATGTAGCGATGGCTCTGCCATGTCGTGTTCCCCCAAAATGAAATTGCGCAAAATCAATGACCCGAAAAAAGGCCGGGCCGTGGGGCAGTGTGACGTGGTTTGGCTGATCAGTCTGTGCGTTGCGACACAAGGCGGCGGTTTGGTGCGGTGAGTTGAAAGTCAGAGGATTTTAGCCTTTGCGCCACGGACCGACCCAAATTTGCCAAAAACGATAAAGTGGGCCTTGGTGCGGATACGGCGAATGCTGACTTCGGGCCCCGTATCGACCGACGCTGCAAAAGGCCTGGGCGTCTGCTTCAAGACTTCTTCATGGTCGGTTGAGCATAGCCTCCGGTTGTGCGAAGACCTGAACAGTACAAAAAAGGATGCTTGGAAATGTGGAACGCTATCATTCTGCTGATGATATTGGTTCCTACAACCGCGATGTCCGACGGAAGTACTTTAGGACAAGACCGCTTCTCAAATTGTAACACTCCAGGTGGCGATCCTAACGAAATCCATGAATGCTACTTTGCAGTTGGTGATGAAGTAGAACGCGAAATGGTACAGGCTTATCGCATTGCTCAGACTGCGTTGAGGGCGTTTGATCTTGAATATTCGTTAGACGATGATCGCTCTACGACCGCTCTCCTTCAAGAGGCGCAAATAGCTTTTGAACAATACCGCAAAATCCAGTGCCAGTTTCCAGAGCGGGAAGCCCTCGGCGGGAGCGGATCAATAAATGTGACCATTGCCTGCAGGGTCGATCTGACGCTTTTTCGAATTGGGCAACTTACCGAACATGCCGCCATGAATTGAACTTTTTTGGGGATTGGCTGTCACTCTAAGCAGTCACTAAAATTGTCGAAACCCAAGTTCGCTTTGTCCTGGTGAGTCGACCTTACCGCCGACAAACAAACCAAAGCACCTAAGCTATGCTGCCAGCCAATAAATTTAGAGACAGCTAGCTTGTTGCAGCGATAGCTGCGACCGGCAGTGGCAGGTTAGTATCGTACCAATGCCGCAAGAAACGGCCGAGGTGCCCCATGTCTGAATACGACTACGATACGTTGGACGCGTTCGATGAATTCGATGACCTTGACCAATGGTCATCCGATTATCAGGCGCCGCCGCCGGGTCCCGCTGCCGGCCCCAACCTTGTACCCGTCACTAATACGCGCATTGCGCCATGGCGGTGGGTCTGCAAGGTCTTGGTGAAATACCGTCGCAGCGACTTGAATTTTCCGGTGATCGGAACGCCGATTGGCGACGCGTGGGTGGCCGGGACCGGCGTTTTGATTTCCGCTCGCTATATACTGACGGCCGGTCATAACCTGCGGGCGGTGAAAGGCGGTAAAACCTATAAACCGTCCGAGATCCATATTGTTCCGGCGCAGGTCCCTGCGCGCGACGTCCCATCTAGCGGCCCCTTTGGTGTCTGGCGGTCATCGACGCCGCAGACATTCACACCATCAGGGTTGTTTGACCCAAGCCAAGCCAAGGCCCGGTTGTTTGATTACGGATTGGTCAGGGTTAACCGCAAGAATTTCACGAGCTTGGGAAAGATACGTATCCCCGGCAAGAAGGAGAAATTTGGCTGGTTCGGGTCGGCCACCGGCGACTCGGTGAAGAAGTTCAGCAATCTTTACGGCACAACCATTACCCGTCGAAAGGTTAATGTTGCCGGCTTTCCGATGATATCAGGAGTAAACCGCCAGATGCGCCGCGCGTTCAACCTGATCGACGCTGTGCGGCCCCCATTGCGCCCGGGTGGCGCCCGCGCGCCGCTTCTGCGCTATCGGATCAACGCCCGCAGCGGCCTAAGTGGTGCGCCCATCTGGCTAAAGGAACCCAACGGTGGTCGTAGACTGATCGCCATTCACAGCGGCCGTGATGGCGGAAACTCCTTTGGGTTGCTATTGCGCTCGACGGTACTGAACTTTCTGGCCCAGCACGGCGTTCCGGCCGATGAATTGCGCGTAAGCTGATAGGAGTTGCTTGATGGTGTCGGCTTCAATCAAGGTCCCGGCCAACGTCAAAGCCAGCTTGGTGGCCTGCTGCAAGTGACCGGCTAAAGCCCCTACCTACCAGCGGCAAATGGATGCAGATGTTCGTTAGGCTTTACGTGAAGTCAGCCACCAAACATTGCCACATGGGTCCTTGATGCCCGCCATTCGGTCTCCGTGTGGGCGATCATTGGGCTCCATCAACGATGTCGCCCCGAGGTACAGTGCCAATTGGTACGCTTTATCGGCATTTTCGACGTAGATGTGCATTTGAGATATATTGGCAGGATAGTCATCAGTGCATTCGTTCAACATGATCACAGAGTTGCCTATCAGAAAGCGCGCGTGTTGGACGCTACCGTCGTCGTATCTGTTTTCTTTGATTATGGTTGCATCGAAAGCGGCGACCAAAAAGTTCATCAAACGGTTCGCACCTTTAACGGTGAAATAGGGCGTGATCGTTTGTTTCGCCGTATCAGAAATGTCGCTGCCGTTCACCAGATGCTCCGTGCCTTGTTTTGATCAGGGTGAAAGGCGCATTCAAAGTCGACAACCTCCTGCGATGCTGTCAGATGTCCCTTGAAATGATCGGTTCTATGCACAACAAGACTTACCTTCTTGGATCGGTGGACAAGGCACTGTTGCGTATGAACAATACACGCAACAGTCACCTTCCAGTGGCTTCAAGACAACCTGGCATGACTTGCATTCATAGAACCACTGACAGGCATTTGTGGGCATAGTTTCAGTTTCGACATGCCCACAAGAAGGACAGGTCAGCGTGGATTCCAAGACTACCTTTGTTTCTTCTGCCGCCATAACGCATACCCGGTAAATATGAGAAATCCAGCCAAAATCGGCAGCAAAATGGCATCTTTGTAGAGAACGCCAATCAGGCCAGACAGCCCAAGTGCCGTAAGTACAATTGGCAGGAGAGAGGTGAAGCAACATAGTGCAGCAAGCACAGCACCACTTACCCCCAATGCCAATAGTTTGTTTTTCATAGAGTGGCTCGCAGCTGGTCTGTTTGGGTGCAACTTCGCATAGGATCATCGCTTTTGCGATAGGGGAGCCTTATCAGACGAGTTTTCGGCAATGCAGCCTTTTGTTTCAACTCGTCAGATGTCAGCTTTGTCCCGCTCTGTTGTCCTTCATGATGACGTCGCTGACGTTTCGGTTTGGCCCGTTCACGCGCTTTGGAGAGGTCGTTGGATTTAGACAATGACGTGCGACGTTCCTTGCCTTGCCTTGCCTTGTCTTGTCTTCGGGCGCGCGGTCTAAGGGCGGTTGGGTGCGTGCCGCGCACGCACCCGGTACCTTATCGTCCGTTGTGGTGCACCGCTTGCAGTCCGTAGACGGGGGTGTCGATCCCTTCCATCCGTGCCTTGAGCTGCAGCGACAGGAACTGCGAATAGTGTCGCGACTGGTGCAGGTTGCCGCCGTGGAACCAGAGGTTTTCGACCTGTGTGGGTTTCCACATGTTGCGCTGTTCACCTTCCCATGGGCCGGGGTCCTTGGGCGTGTCGGAGCCGAGACCCCAGACCTTGCCCACCTGATCAGCCGTGTCCTGATCGATCAGGTCGGCGACCCAGCCGTTCATGGAGCCATAGCCGGTGGCGTAGACGATCAGGTCGGCCTCAAGCTTGGTTCCGTCGTCAAGCAGCACGCCGTCGGGGACGACTTCGGTGACTTGTCCCGCTTTCAGCTTGATCTTGCCATCGATGATCAACTGGCTGGCCCCCACATCGATGTAATAGCCCGAACCGCGCCGCAGATATTTCATAAAGAGCCCTGATCCGTCCGCCCCCCAATCAAGCTGGAACCCGGCCTTTTCAAGATCGGCATAAAAGTCGGCGTCTACCTCTTTGATCTTGTCATACACGGGGATCTGGAATTCGTGCAGGATTGCATAGGGGAGCGATGCAAAGATCAGATCGGCCTTTTGTGTTGTCACCCCCGAAGCGACTGCCCGTTCGGAGTAGAGATCGCCCAGCCCGATTTCCATCAGTGGTTCGGAACGCACGATATGCGTTGATGATCGCTGCACCATGGTCACGTCAACATCGCCTTCCCACAAGGCCGCGCAGATATCATGCGCCGAGTTGTTGGAGCCGATGACCACCGCCTTTTTGCCCTTATAGGCATCCGGTCCGGGGTGTTGGCTGGAATGCTGTTGGTCGCCCTTGAAGCTGTCCATGCCGGGGAAGTTGGGCATGTTGGCTTTGGCGGACATGCCAGTGGCAAAGACCACTTGCTTGGGCTTTAGCGTGACGGTTTCGCCGTCCCGATCCACGGTGACGGTCCATTCCTTGCTGGTCTCGTCATATTTGGCGTTTTGCACGGTGGAGCGGGTCCAGTAGTTCAGCTCCATGATCTTGGTGTACATTTCCAGCCAATCGCCAATCTTGTCCTTGGGTGCAAAGACCGGCCAGTTCGGCGGGAAAGGCAGGTAGGGCAGGTGGTCATACCAGACCGGGTCATGCAGGCAGAGCGATTTGTACCGGTTCCGCCAGCTATCGCCCGGCTTTTCATTTTTCTCGACAATGATCGTCGGCACGCCCAGTTGCCGCAGCCGTGCGCCCAGGGCGATCCCGCCTTGCCCGCCGCCGATGATCACCACATAGGGTTGGGTTTTGTAGCCCAGTTCGGCACATTCTTTTTCAATCTCTTCCGCCCATGTCAGCCGGTTCTTGCCCGCCCCGTGTTTGGCCCCAAGTGGCCTTTCGTGGCCCAGCGGTTCCTCGTGCCCTTTCAATTCGGCCATCGTGGTCAGCAGCGTCCAGATTTTCCCATCACGCAGGCGCAGCAGCCCGTAGCCGCGTGAAACCCCTGTTTCAAAGGTGATCCATGCGGTTGTCACACCTCCGTCTTCGGTGGCTGTTTCGCCTTCGGCGATTTCCCAATTGGTTGGTTTGGTGCTGTCCAGTTGCGCGGTCAGCATGTCCCGGACCTGATCCGGCCCTTCCATGGTTTTGATGTTCCAGGTGAAGCTGACCAGATCGCGCCAATAGCAGTCATCGACAAACATGGCGGTGGCAGCGCCGATATCACCCGCCGCAAGTGCCCCGCCGAAATCGTTCAGAAAAGTAGAAACCTGATCATTTGTTGTTGTATCAAGCAAAGTCATTCCTCCCTTAATCGAAGGGGGGATTGTGCCATGTGCGCCTGATTTGCCCAATGCGACGTTGGTCTTGTGGTTGGTTGGCCTAGTCCCGGTGCAGTTTCTTGTACATCACAAAGGCATTCACCAACCCCTGCTGCGGGTGGTTGAATGCGTCGGGGATCGTGCCGACCGTGTCAAACCCAAGCCGCTGCCAAAGCCGCACCGCCCCGGTATTGCTGGCCAGCACGAAGTTGAATTGCATCGCATGGTAACCCATTGCGGCGGCCTGCGTCTGGCTATGGTTGCACATGGTCGCCGCCAACCCTTGCCCGCGCGCATCCGCCCCGACGATGTATCCGCAATTGCAGATATGCGCCCCGCCGCCGGGTTGGTTGGTCTTGATATAGTAGGTGCCGACGATCCCGTTGTCCGTTTCGGCCACGTAAGTTGCGGCGGCGCTGGTCATCCAATAGGCCTGCGCATCCGCCTTGCTGATTTTTGGATCGACGGCATAGGTGTCACCCGCCCGGAACACATCGCGCAAGAGCGGCCAGATTGCGTCAAAATCGTCGGCCTGCGCCTGCCTGATGATCATGCCATGCCGCCTTCGATAAACCTCCGCGCCAGAACGCCGTAAGCCTCTGCCATGGGGCCGTCGCCTGCGGCGATAGGTGTGCCGCCATCCCCGGCGAGCCGTGTGTCCAAATCGATGGGCAGTGCCCCAAGGAAGGGTGCGCCGATCTTTTCCGCCTCTGCCGCGACGCCGCCACGGCCGAAGATATCCCATTCGCTATTGCAGGTGGGGCAGATGAAGGTCGACATGTTTTCAATCAGCCCCAGTACCGGCGTGTGCAGGTTGTTAAACATGTCAATCGCCTTGCGCGCATCAATCAGTGCCACATCCTGCGGCGTGCTGACGACGACTGCGCCGGTCAGTTTGGTTTTCTGGCAAAGCGTCAGTTGCACATCGCCGGTGCCGGGCGGCAGATCGACGATCAAGACGTCCAGTTTGCCCCATTGCACCTGCCCCAGCATCTGCTGCAACGCCCCCATCAGCATTGGCCCGCGCCAGACGACCGCCTTGTCAGGGTCCACCATCAGCCCGATCGACATCATGGTGACCCCATGGGCCTGCAAAGGGATGATCGTTTTGCCATCGGGGCTGCCGGGCCGTTTGGACACGCCCATCATGCGTGGTTGTGAGGGCCCGTAGATATCGGCATCCAGAAGCCCCACCTTGCGCCCTTCCTTGGCCAAGGCCACGGCAAGGTTGGAGGAAACGGTGGATTTGCCGACCCCGCCCTTGCCGGACCCGATGGCAAGGATCCGGTCCACACCGGCCACGGGTGCGGGGCCGGATTGCGGTGTTGGATGCCGCCCGAGTTTGAGCTGGGGCGGTTCGGGTGCCTTTGTCGCGGGCCCGTGGGCCGTGAGGATGACCGACGCCTTATCGACACCGGGCAGGGCGCTGACCAGTTGTTCGGCCGCGCTGCGGATGCCTTCCATCTTGCTGGCGTCTTCTGGTGTGGCAGCCTCGATCACAAAACGGACGGTTCCGCCGTCGATGGTCAATGCCCGTACCATATCTGCCGACACCAGATCCGTGCCGCCGGGCAGGGTGAGTCGTGCCAATGCGCCCAGAATTTCATCGCGTGTCGTGGCCATGGTGAACGCTCCGCTTATCAAAATGATCGAATTGGAGGCAGTTTTGGGCGGCTTTTGGGCAAACCGCAAGGGCATGCGGCGTCATGCCCGAAATTGCGACGATTTCATGACGAAAGGTCAGGAATGCTTATGCAAATTCTGCATAGCTGCGTTGCAGCAAAAAGTATTGTGCATGCGCAGCATAATCATACATGTTAGCGGCAACAGGGTGAAACGCCCGTAACCGAATTAGATGAGAGACGAACCGATGGCATTTATCACAGACATCCGCACCGGCGGCACAACATGGGGCGCACGTTTTGCAGAACTGCGCGCGCACTGGGCTGAAAAAGCGGCCAAGCGCAAAGTATACCGCACAACACTGGCAGAGCTGGAAAGCCTGTCAAACCGCGACTTGGCTGATCTGGGCATCAGCCGTTCAATGATCAACAGCCTGGCCTTTGAGGCCGCATACGGCAAGTAATTCAAGGATCGGATCGGCTGCCTCCTCCCTTTAGGCCGATCTGAATGACCCTGCGCTCTCTCCTCCTCCCTGAGCAAGGGGTCGCCAATAAGGTGGCGGCGTTCACCTCTTCCCGAATGCCGCCACTTTAATGACCAGTTTCGGGACCGCCCACCTCCTCCCGGGTTGGAACCGATGACACCGCTGATGGCGCTCACCTCCTCCCGAGCAAGATCAGCGAGGACGCGCCTTTGCTCTCTCCTCCCTTTGAGCGGGCGCTGATCAATAAAGACGGCGATGCCCACCTCCTCCCGGGCGTCGTCGTTTTTTTGTTTTTGGAGGGGGTGTTTTGCCGCCTGCTCTGTGCTTGCCTGTATCATGCAAAGGTGGCTAGGTTACCGCGAACGAGCGGAGTGGGTGATGCGGGTAGTCTTTACGGGCGGCAGTGGCAAGGCGGGCAAATGGGCGATCCGCCATTTGCAGGAGCAGGGCCATAGGGTTTTGAACCTGGATCGCGTTCCATCGGGACTTGATTGTTCGGAATTGCTGATTGATTTGTGTGATGCAGGTCAGGTGATTGGTGCCATGTCCCAGTTCACGGATTTCCCTGAACTGGATGAGGGTACGGGTGTCCCCCGTTATGATGCCGTGGTGCATTTCGCCGCCGTCCCCCGGGTGATGATCGGCACCGATGGGGAGTGTTTTCGTCAAAATACCCTGAGTACCTATAATGTGATCGAAGCTGCGGTGAAGTTGGGTATTCCCAAGGTGATTTTCGCCAGTTCGGAGACGACCTACGGCGTCTGTTTTGCCGATGGTGAGGTAAAGCCCGACTATGTCCCGGTTGATGAGGATCATCCGACCATTCCCCATGACAGCTATGCGATGTCCAAGGTTTGTAACGAGGCGACTGCCCGGTCCTTTCAGGCGCGTACAGGGGCGGATATTTACGGGTTGCGCATCAATAATGTGATTGAGCCGGATGAATATGCCCTGCATTTCCCGGCTTTCATGGATGACCCGGCCCTGCGCCGTCGCAATATCTTTGCCTATATCGATGCGCGCGATCTGGGCCATATGGTGGATTGTTGTCTGCGCACCGATGGGTTGGGCTATCAGGTGTTTAACGTGTCAAATGACGATATGTCGGTTGGCGTCACCTCGGATGTTGTGGCTGAACGGTTCTATCAAGGTGTTGAGATGCGGCGCGAGATGCGCCCGGATGAGACATTTTATGCCAATGACAAGGCCAAGCAGATGGTTGGCTTTGCCCCGCAGTATTCCTGGCGGGATGTGTTGGGGGTGAGCTTTCCGGTTTTTGATCTGGCGGCGTTTGAAGCCGCGCGTCAAGACGCACGCCACGACATCGCGTCGGTTCTGGATCAGCATTGCCGTGACACCGGGTTTCTGGTGTTGCAGGGGCATGGGGTGGATCAGGCGATTATTGACCGGGTCTGGGCCGCGACGGCCGGGTTTTTCGCGCAGGGGGCCGCTGCCAAGCAGCAAGTGGCGCCGCCTTATCAGGGCTACCCATATGGTTATCTGGGCCCCGATGCCGAGGCGTTGGCCCGTTCCAAGGGCGAAGACACGCCGCCAGATTTGAAAGAGAGTTTCAACGGCGGCCCTTTGATGGTGCCTGCCGGTGCCAATCCTGATGCGTTGGCCTTTTGTTATCAGCCCACATTGTGGCCGGATTTGCCGGGGTTTCGTTCAGCCTGGGAGGATTATTACGCGGCGATGGAGGATTTGGCCGCGCGGGTCATGCGCGCCTTTGCTGCCGCGTTGGCGTTGCCAGAGGATCATTTTGACCCCTTTATTGCGCATCCGATCTCGGCCCTGCGGGCATTGCATTATCCGGCGACGACCGATGCCCCGTTGGACAAGCAGCAGCGTGCGGGCGCGCATACCGATTATGGTTCCCTGACCATCCTGTTGCCGCAGCCCGACAGTCAGGGGTTGCAGGTGATGCAGGGCGACGGGTGGGTGGATGTCCCGGCGCCCGAGGGTGCTTTTGTCATCAATATCGGTGATTTGATGGCCCGTTGGACGGCTGACCGCTGGGTCAGCACATTGCACCGTGTTGTGGCCCGCCCCGGTCAGCCCGCCCGCCAATCGCTTGCTTTTTTTCATCAACCCGATTGGGAGGCGCAGATTGTGCCGCTGGATGGATCGGACACCTATCCGCCCGTGCGGTCCGGCCCCTATCTGATGGAGAAGTTCAAGGCGACCGGTGTTTGACCCGCACCATGTCTGACGCCCCGCCGATTGCTGTGATGGATGCCACGTGTGCCTTGTGCAGTTGGGGTGCCGGGTTCATTCATCGCATCGATAAATCGGGTCAGATCCGTATTGCCCCGATCCAGTCTGAAATCGGTGCCAACCTGATGCGGCAGAACGGGTTGGATGCGCTGGACCCAGATAGTTGGCTTTTCATTGAGGATGGTCGCGTTTGGCGTGATTTTGATGCGTTGATCCGGGTCGGCCAACGATCTGGTGGCTGGGGCCGTCTAAGCCTTGTCCTGCGGGTGATCCCCCGCCCGATCCGCGATTGGCTTTACGCCCGAATTGCCCGCAACCGTTATGCGTTGTTTGGCCGTGGCGATATGTGTGCGTTGCCTGATCCCGATTTTCGCGCCCGGCTATTGCAATGAAGGTGGTTGTGCTGGGCGGCTATGGTGTGTTTGGCGCCCGGTTGGTCCGTCTGCTGGTCCGTGACGCCCATGATGTGGTGGTGGCCGGGCGGAATGCCCAAAAGGCGGCTGATTTGGCGGATGCCGTGGGGGCGCAGGCGGTGGCCATTGATCGGATGGGGGACCTGAGTGCCCTTTGGGCGCTGGCCCCCGATGCTGTTGTTGATGCGGCGGGTCCGTTTCATGCCTACGGTGATGATCCTTATGCCTTGCCCCGCGCCTGTATCGCCCGAGAAGTTCATTATCTTGATCTGGCAGATGATCCGGGTTTTTGTGCGGGTATTGCGGCGCTGGATGCCGCGGCCCGTGCGGCGGGTGTTTTCGCGCTGTCCGGTGTGTCGAGCGTGCCCGCCCTGTCATCGGCGGCTGTTGCTGCCCTGACGGAGGGTGCGGCCGAGATTGATATGATCAGCAGTGCCATTCTGCCCGGCAATCGCGCCCCGCGCGGCAAGGCGGTTGTGCGCAGTATCTTGCATCAATGCGGGCAGGATTTTGATCTGCGCATTGATGGCGTGACGGTGCCAGTGCGCAGTTGGTCGCGCCCGGATCGCTTTGATCTGGGGCAGGGGATCATCCGCGCGGGCTGGATGATCGAAGTGCCGGATCAGCGGTTATTTGGTGCTGCTTTTGATGCACGCACGGTACTGTTTCGTGCTGGGATGGAGTTGCGGCTGATGAATGGGTCGCTGGCTGTTTTGTCGTGGCTGCGTGGACGGTTTGGGTTTGCCATCAGCGATTGGTTTGTCAGGGTTGTTTTGTTACTGGCGCGGGGGCTGACGCCGTTTGGTACGGATAAGGGTGGGATGTCGGTGGAGGTGATCGCCCGGTTCCCGGATGGTTGGCAGCGTCGCCGCTGGCGCATGGTTGTCAAAGCGGGCGAGGGGCCGTTTATTCCGGCGGTGGCTGCCAGGACCATATTGCGCGATCCCGGTTTGATCGCACCGGGGGCCGGGCCTGCGGTTGGGGTGGTCCCGTTGAAGGCCGCCGAAGATGCCATGGCTGATTTGGCGGTGACCACCCGTCGGGACGGCGCGCCTGTCATTCCGCTGTTTCAGCGTCAATTGAGGGCGGATTTTGATCTGTTACCGCCTGCTGTGCAGGCTGCGCATCAGGTTTATGGCCCGCGCCGTTGGGTCGGGCGTGCCAGTGTGACGCGCGGGGGCAGTGCCTTGTCCCGCTTGATCGGCCTGCTGTTTAGGTTCCCGCAAGCCACGGATGATATTGCCGTGAAGGTGACCATGACCCCGGTCGATGGCGGGGAGATTTGGGAACGTCAGTTTGGCGATCAGGTGTTCCGATCAGAGCTGCGCAAGATCGGTCCGCATATGACAGAGCGCTTTGGTTTGTTTACCTTTACGCTCCGATTGCATGTCCGCGATGAACAGCTGCATTTCCCGGTGCGGTCGGGTCGGTTGGGGCCGATCCCGCTGCCCAAATGGTTATTGCCCCAAAGCGTCGCGCAGGAGTTTGAGGCGGATGGGCGGTTTCATTTCGATGTGGCGCTGAAAGCCCCGCTGACCGGCGCGTTGGTTGTGCATTACAAAGGGTCATTGGCGCGCGAAGGCGGCTAAGCCTCTGCAATCGAAATCAGCAGGTCATTGAAAGGCCAGAGGTCGCGGAAAGCGGTCATTACCCCGTCTGGAAGGTCAGCGTCCGCCCCCAGATCGCGGCTGGCTGTTGCCCCTTTCATCCGCATCAGATGCCCGGCGGCGTGGTCTTGGGGGTAGGGCGGTGGAACCCGTTTCAGTGCTGGTTCGCGTAGGGTGAAACCTTTATCCTCAAACTCGCCGATGATCCCGACAATCCGATCTGTGTCGAGGTCCAGCATCTTGCGCCAGTTTGTCAGGACCGGCTTGTCAAACCCCATCATGCCTGCCCCGGCGGTGACGTAATCAAGGCCGATGCCAAAGAAAAACACCGGGTTTTGTGGGGCATCTGTGCCCAACTGCCACATCATATGTAGATGAGTGTTATAGGGCGTCTTGTCCTTGGAAAAGCGCACGTCGCGGTGTGGGCGGAACAGTTTTGTCTTGATCGGTGCGTCGGTCAGCGTGGCCAGCGGATCGGTGAGTGCCCCCAGTAATGCCTGCGCGTTGGGTTTGAGGTTGTCGTCATAGGTGCCGCGATTTTCCTGCCACCAGGCCTTTGTATTATTGGCGTTCAGTTGTGTGTAAAAGCCTTGCGCATCCGCGATCAGGTTTTGGAAATCGGTCATCGGCATCTCCTTCCCCAGCAGCTTGCCATGGCGCGTGCCACCAAGTCTATGGACGGCACCGCGCAACAGGCATAAGGCTGGTGCCATGCAACAACAGCCCGCACATACATATCAAGACCATAGCCGGGCGATCCTGAAGCTGGGTATGCCCCTGATCCTGAGCAATCTGGCGCAGTTTGCTATTCATATTACCGACACGGTGATGCTGGGCTGGTATGACGTGACCGCATTGGCCGCATCAACCATCGCGGGCACCATGTTTTTCGTCATTTTTATCGTTGGTGCTGGTTTTGCCCAGGCCGTTACGCCCATGGTGGCGGCGGCAGCGGAAGAAGATGACGATGTGCAGGTTCGCCGGGTCACCCGTATGGGGCTGTGGCTGTCGATTTTCTATGGGTTGGTGGTGACCCTGCCGTTTTTCTGGGCCGAGCAGATTTTGTTGGCCATTGGTCAGGACCCTGAGGTCGCGGCGATGGCGCATATCTATCTGCAGATTGTGATCTGGCAGATGATCCCGGCCCTGATCGTGATGACGCTGAAATCCTTTCTGGCAGCACTTGAGCATACAGCTATTATTCTGTGGGCGACGATCGGCACGGCGATCATGAATGCGTTCGTGAACTATGCGCTGATATTCGGCAATTGGGGTGCGCCGGAACTGGGCATCCAAGGCGCTGCGATTGCGTCGGTTTCCGTGACGCTGGTCACGGTGCTGATCCTGGTGGTCTATACATTGCGCGTGTTGCCGCAGTTTCAGTTGTTCCGCAATTTCTGGCGCAGCGATACCGAGATCATGGCGCGGGTGTTCAAGCTGGGATGGCCGATTGGCCTGACGTCATTGGCTGAAGGTGGTTTGTTCAGTGCGTCGGCAGTTATGATGGGTTGGATTGGCGCCATTGAACTGGCCGCCCATGGCATTGCCATCCAATTGGCCAGCCTGACATTCATGGTCCATATTGGGTTTAGTCAAGCGGCGACCGTCCGGGCTGGTCGCGCGTTGGGTCGGCGCGATGAGGATGCGTTGCGGCGCGGTGGAATCACGGCGATTGGTCTGTCGGCACTGTTTGCTGTTCTGACCTCTGCGGTGTTCCTGCTGATCCCCGACACGCTGGTGTCGTTGTTCATTGATCCGCTTGAGCCGGAGCGTGCGAACCTGTTGCGCGTGGGTGCCGGGCTGGTCATGGTTGCGGCCTTGTTTCAGGTGGTTGATGGGGCGCAGGTCATGGCGTTGGGGCTGCTGCGCGGGGTGCAGGACACAACTGTGCCGATGTTCATGGCGACGATCAGCTATTGGGTGATTGGTCTGCCTGTCAGCTACCTGCTGGCCTTTACCCTTGGTTTTGGTGCGTTTGGCCTATGGCTGGGTCTGGTGATTGGGCTGGCTGTGGCCGCGGTGCTGCTGTTATGGCGGTTTTGGGGTCGGTCCGTTCATATCAGCGGTGTGCCAGCTTAGGTCAGGTTTGTCAGACGGTCCTGTGCCAGGCTGATGCTGCTGTTGATCCCTGCGCATATCCGTTTGAACGCGGCTTTATCCGTGGCAGGCGCACAACCCATCCCGTCTTTGATCCTGTCGCCAATGGTTTTCATCACCGCGATATTGGCTTGCAGGAATTGCGGCATGGTCACGTCGTAAAGTGCCATGGATTCCGCCGCTATCCGATCCAGGTTCGGTGCGGCGCATTCCGGGTGTTGGAAATCCGCCAGATCAAGCAAAACCATCCGGTTATCGGCAGAGGGCGTGTGCGTGATCGTCTTGCGGATATGGGTATTCGCTGCTGTTGCATCAACATCTGCATGGGTGCTGAGCCACTGGGCAGAGCGTTCCTCCTTATCCGGCAAAGCGTCATAAATTACGTCATGGGCGAGGATCGCGAGGTCCAGATCAGGATCGTAAGGCAGGCCCATCTGTTCAGCATGCCAATAGATGCGCTGGACATGCGCCCAGTTATGATAGCGCCGCGCCGGGTTGGCATCATACGCGGCTTGAGCTTTCTTGCCCAGATCGCTGTCGAGAATCCGTGACCAGGTCTTCAAGTCAATGTCCTTGTCAAAGGCTGTGAGCGCACCGACCCCGAAGGGGAATTCTGGTCCAGTTGAAGTTGCCGGGAAATATCGGCGATGAAATTGAATGCGTCATCTGAATAATATGGATGACTGTCCGTTTTAATATCTATGCAAGAAAGATTAACGCATTCCTAGCGGGTGTCCATAGCGGTTCCCGGTCATGGGCAACATGACGCTGCAGTGTGCCGCGCAAGCAGTTCTGCCGACGTTGCCTAAAGCGCCCGCCAGCCGATATCTGATCGGTAGAAGCCCTCTGGCCAATCGATCCCGTGCGCCATGGCGTAGGCCTTTTCATGCGCCTCCGCCAGGCTGTGCCCCCTGGCCGTAATGTTCAGCACCCGCCCGCCGGTGGCGGTGATCTGCCCGTCTTTGTTCGTTGTGCCCGCATGAAACACCATGTGAAAGCTATCCTCGGGCTGGCTATCCAACCCTTTGATCAGCGCGCCTTTTTCATATGAACCGGGGTAACCCTTGGCCGCCATGACAATGGACAAGGCATGGTCAGTCGCCCAGTTCACCTGTACCTCATCCAGCCGTTTTTCGGCGCAGGCTTGCAGCAGGTCCAGCACTTGCCCGCCCAAACGCATCATCAGGACCTGACATTCGGGGTCGCCAAAGCGCACATTATATTCCACCAGCCGCGGCTGGCCATTCTGGATCATCAGCCCGCAAAATAACACGCCCTGAAATGGCGTCCCGCGCGCCGACATTTCATCCATGGTCGGGCGAATGATTTCATCAAGCGCCTTTTGAATGATCACATCGGTCATCACGGGTGCTGGGGAATAGGCCCCCATGCCGCCGGTATTGGGGCCGGTATCCCCGTCAAAGGCGCGTTTGTGGTCCTGTGCCGTGCCCACGGGCAGGATCGTATGCCCGTCGCAAAGCACAAAGAATGAGGCCTCTTCACCATCCATGAATTCTTCGATCACAACTTCGGCCCCTGCATCCCCGAAACTGCCATCAAACATGTCATCGATGGCGGCCAATGCGTCATCCTCTGTCATGGCGACGATGACGCCTTTGCCAGCGGCCAGCCCATCGGCCTTGACCACAATTGGTGCGCCTTGGGTGCGGATATAATCCCGCGCGCTGTCGGCATCGGTGAAATGCCCATAGGCTGCGGTGGGTGCATTGGCCGCATCGCAAATCGTCTTGGTAAAGGACTTTGACGCCTCAAGCTGGGCGGCCGCCTGACTGGGCCCAAAGACCAGCAATCCTGCATCGCGCAACCGGTCGGCGACGCCAGCGGCCAGCGGTGCCTCTGGCCCGATGATCACAAAATCGATGGCGTTTTCTTCGGCAAATACGGCGACAGCCCCGCCATCCAGAATGTTGATATCCGCGCATGCGGCCAGCATCGCGATGCCCGCATTGCCGGGGGCCACGATCAGCCGGTCGCATTTGGGGTTCTGTTTGATCGCCCATGCGAGGCTGTGTTCACGCCCGCCGCTGCCAAGGATCATGATGTTCATGAAATTGCCCATATTCTAATTATGATCTGCGGATAAACGATGCGCCCAGAAGGAACAACCATGCTTGACCCCGCTTTGTGGCAACGGATCGCCACACATCCGATGGATGCCCCCACCGGAACGGCCCCGTTTTCGGTGAAGCTGGCCTTTGCTGAAGGCTGGGACAAGACCCATACAAAGCATGTGATCGATGAATACCGGCGGTTTGTGTATCTGACGCAGATCAGTGACGGTCAGATTACTCCGTCCGAACAGATCGACCGGGCTTGGCATATGCATTTGACCTTCACGCGGGACTATTGGGATGTGTTTTGTGGGCAGGTGCTGGGCCGTCCATTGCACCACGATCCTTGCGCGGGGGAAGAAGACATGCCGCGCTATCGCAAGCAATACGCGGCGACCAAGAACCTCTATCAGCAGGAATTCGGGATTGCGCCACCAAATGATGTCTGGGGCGTAAGACCAAGCTGGCGTGCCTTCGCGGCCGGGTGCATCGTAGCAGCACTTGGTATCATGATGTTGTGCGTTGTCATCGGTGCCGGGCGCACAGATCTTGGCTGGCTTATGGTTACGGCCTTTGGCGTTGTTTTGGGGGGCGGTATCTATGCCGAGAGAAACCTACCGAGCAAGTTTCGGCGATCCCAAAACAAAAATACGATGGCATCCGGCTGCGGCGGTGAAGGATCCGGTTGTGGAGGCGGCTGCGGCGGCGGTTGTGGCGGGTAGCGTGGCGTGATCACCATGGATTGTATTTTTCTTATCAAAACCTTTGCAAGTTGCAGTCTTAGGGGTAACTTCACTAGTGGGGGCGCTTTGCGCATCGGAATGACAGCATGAAACGAGAGAAGGGCGATCGCAGGCTTTGGCACAGGCTTGAAGGCTACAGCTTTCATGAACGCCCGTTGTCGCGGTCTTTGATTGATCGTCTGCAAGAGGAAACCGGTCATTCGCTGGACGTCTGCTATACGCTGGTCGAGGAATACCGCCGTTTCATGTATCTGGTGGGCAGCACCGGCGAGACCCTGTCCCCGTCGCCGATTGTCGATGTGGTCTGGCGCCTGCATGTCAGCGATGAGCGTGCCTATTTCGCGGATTTCTGTTCGCGGGTGATTGGCCGCACGATCCATCACATGCCCAGTGATGTGCCCATCAACGAAGATCCCGCATATGAACGCACGTTGGAATATTACGCGCAGGAATTTGGCCGTGCGCAGGTGCAATATTGGCCGGACCCGGATGTGGGTGCTGTCACCATGTCCACCGCGTTGATGTGGATTGTTGGGGTGGCTGCATTTGTGCTGGCTGTCATCTTCAGCTCTTTCCTGTTTGCCGCTTTTGGTGCATTTGTGATCGGCGGTAGCCTGTTCCTGAAATGGAAGTTTTCATCGCTACCGTTGGAGAACCTAAAACCGGAGAATTAGCGTGAGTGACCTATTTGAGGATGAGCCGGGTGATAACACGCCTGAATTCTCGGTCACGGAAATCTCTGGCGCCGTCAAAAAGGCGATTGAGGGTGATTTTGCCCATGTTCGTGTGCGTGGTGAGGTGGGGCGCGTGTCCCGCCCCCGCTCTGGCCATATTTACATGGATCTTAAGGATGACCGTGCGGTGCTGGCGGGTGTCATTTGGAAGGGCCGCGCCCAAGGATTGGCGCATCAGCCCGAAGAAGGGATGGAGGTTGTTGCCACGGGCAAGCTGACCACATTCCCCGGCCAATCCAAGTATCAGATGGTGATCGAGGATATCGCGCCTGCGGGTGCCGGTGCCCTGATGGCGATGCTGGAAAAGCGCAAGGCGCAACTGGCCGCTGAAGGATTATTTGCCCCCGAACGCAAGCGCCCGTTGCCTTATCTGCCCGAGGTGATTGGCGTTGTCACCTCGCCTTCGGGCGCGGTGATCCGCGATATTCTGCACCGTTTGCGGGATCGTTTCCCGCGCAAGGTGCTGGTTTGGCCGGTCGCTGTACAAGGCCAGAAATGCGCGCCAGAGGTGGCTGCCGCCATTGAGGGCTTTAATCGGATGACCCCGGGCGGTGCACTGCCCCGCCCTGATCTGCTGATCGTGGCGCGCGGTGGCGGATCGCTGGAGGATTTGTGGGGGTTTAACGAAGAGGTTGTGGCGCGTGCCGCAGCGGCATCAGAAATTCCGCTGATTTCCGCCGTGGGTCATGAAACCGACACCACATTGATTGATTTCGTATCCGACCAACGCGCGCCGACGCCAACGGCTGCGGCGGAACTGGCGGTGCCAGTGCGGATGGAATTGCTGGCCTGGGTTGATAATCAGGCCGCCCGATTGAGCCGTGCGCTGTCGACCGCCGTGGCGCAGCGCCAACAGCGTGTCCGTGATCTGGGCCGTGCTTTGCCGCAGGTTGAGACGCTTGTCGAAGGGCCACGCCAGCGGTTGGATTACCTTGGTGAGCGTTTGCCTGCGGCCTTGCGCGGGGCTGCGGCCAAGAAACGTCTGCAGATGTCAGAGGCGGCCTTGCGCCCCGGTATTCTGTCGCGTCGTCTGGCCGAAGATCGCCGTCGTCTGGATGGGTTGGTTGCCCGGCAGGAGCCTGCGTTAAAACGCAGGACACGGGATGCGTCTGTTGCGCTGGACCGGGCGGCGCGGGGCTTGCGGTGGCAGGTGTTGCAGGACCGGGTGACCCGTCAGCGTGAACGTCTGGACAGTTTGTTGCGCCGGTTGTCGGATCGCGCGGGGCGGCAACAGGCGGATCGTGCCGCCCGGTTGGAGGCATTGGACCGTTTGCGCGAAACGCTGGGTTATGTTGAGACGCTTAAGCGCGGTTATGCGGTGGTCCGCGGCGATGGGGCCGTGGTTACTGGCAAGGCGGCGGCAGAAAAGGCGAAGCTGCTGGAGATTGAGTTTGCCGATGGCCGTGTGGATGTCAGCAAGGATCCGCAAGGCAGTTTGTTCTGATCAGGCCTCAGTCGCGATCAGTCCCAGAAACATGCCGAGCAGGTCGGTATGCGCGGCCTGATCAAAATTGCCGGTCCAAGTGATTGACAGCGCAGAATGTGCGGCAGCCCAGGATAACAGCCGTTGCGGCGGCACGTTCCAATGTTGTCCCCAAATATGCGCCAGCCGCTGTGCCCTGGCCGGATCATGCACTAGATCATCCGCACCAAGCGGATTTTGAAAGGCGTTGGCCAGCTCATAACAGCGGTCGCCAGTCACCCCCTTGGCGTCAAATGCCAGATATCCGCGTGCGCTGCCTTTGATATTGTCATGATGCAGGTCCCCGTGCAGTGCCCGGATCTGTGATTGGCTGTCAAGCAATTGCGCCGCAATCTGCTGTGCATGGGTGAGGTTGTGTTTGGTCCGTGCGGCCCATGCGGGATCGATTTTCAGGGTCATGAGCGGTTTGAAATGATCGCGAAGCGTCGGCAATGTCAGCTTTGGCTGTGCGGCATGGATTTGATCGGCGACTGCGATCAGCTCTGCCGCCGCAAGATCATCCTGACCGTTGCGGCTGAGATCACCCAAGGATGGGCCGTCGAGCCATTCCAGCACGGCGATGCTGTGATCAAAGTGATAGATCCTTGCCGCCCCTTGACCATCAAGCGCCTGCATCAGGGCAAATCCGGTTTCTTCGCCCTTCGGATCGCCATTCTTGTAGATTTTCAATGCCGCCGGATCGCCGTTTGCCTGCGCCACTTTCCAGATATGGGCGATGGCTGTTTCGGCGATATGTTCTGGCCCCGACAAATCATAGCGCAGCAGCACCGCTGCGGGGGGCATCATGATGACAGGTCGTTGCAGATCAGCGGGTCATCGCGGTTCGGGTATTCCCAAATCTCTGTCCCGCCCGGTCGATTGACGAAGACGCTGCGCATGCCACCCGGTTCATCATAGACCGCCCAGCATTTGGGTTCGGGGTCATAATCATAGCGAAAGCAGATATGCCCTTTGCTTTCATACCAGACCCCATATTGGCAGACCCCGTCGAAGCGCGACCACATCACCCGTTTGCCAGGCAAGTAGCGTTCGATCCCGTATTCGGGGTTCACAGAAGAGTAGTAAGAGATCGTGCGTCCCGTCACATGGGCATCAAATTCGGCGGCGTTCATGGTGTCCTGCGCGGCGCCGGATCCGGCGGCCAGGCAGAGCCAGATTATCAGTTTATGCATTGCGCCACCGGTCGGTGCGCGGGTCCATGATCCGCCGCCATAGCGGGGGGATCAGGGCGATGCTGGCCATGAGTGGCAGGGGTTTGGGGAGCATGGGTGCATCCTGTGGCAATGTCAGTGCGGGGTAGGGTCGTGCGGGGTGGGCATGATGATCGGAATGCCGCGTGGCGTTGAGCATAAGTGCGCTGGAATAATAATGCGGGCTGTTCCAGCTGTGCCGCGCGCTGACAGGTTCGGGTCGTCCGTTTTTGGTCGCGCGTTCCAGCCCGTAATGTTGCACATAGTCGGACATCAGAAGCTGGGTCTGCGCGTGGCCCGCCAGCAGGATATAAAGCAGTGCAGCCTTTGACCCACCGGCCCAGAACGCCAGCGCGATGAGCAGGGCGGCCCCGCCGATATAGATGACATATGGGTTATGCCAGGCCGGGCGATTGATGCGGGCCAGGCGCGCGGCTTCTGCCTTGTACCCTTGTTTGAACGACCCCGCCCAGGCGCGTATGGCGTAGCGATAGAAGCTTTCGCCCTTGCGTGATGTGTTCGGGTCCGCGGGCGTTGCCACATGCCGGTGATGCACCAGCACATGGGCTGATGTGTGATGCCCAAACAGCATGGTGATATAGACCCACATCCCCAGCCGGTGCAGGCCGCGCGTGCTGCGGTGGATCAATTCATGCGCGTTGGCATTGCTGACCTGTCCAAAGAACAGACCGGCGGCAAAGAATAACCCCACCTTTTCCAGCAGTGTCAGTGCGTCGCCGGCCAAGGCCAGCACCACAAGCGGCATCAGCACCAGATGTGCGCAGGCCAGCGTGAACGACAGCCCATCGCCGCTGGGAAATTCACTGGCCGGGCTGATGGTGTTGATCATCCGGTCCAGCGCCGTGGTAAATGCTGTCAGATAAAGCACGGCGCACAGCACCCAGACATCGCCCAGCAAGGCCGCAAGCGCCAGCAATCCCACCGGGATCAGGGTCGCAATCGCAAAAAGGCGCATCGGTCTGGTCATGTTTCGGATAATTAACACGGGTTTCCGTCTGTGACAGTGGAAAGTGTTTGGGCGCGTATATTGGTCGCTGGGGTGTCGCATTTGCATGGTTTGACGCGAGGTTGGGCGATATGGTGACGGCAATATTGGAATGGGAATGGCGCAATGGCACTTGATAACCGTGAAGGCGTTTGGAAATCCGGTAAGGGCAAGGGGCGGCATACGCCAAAAGGCCGCCAGCTGGATGATGCCGCCTGGGATGAGGTCAAGGCGCTCTTGGGGGATCATCCGCATCGCCGTGATTTGCTGATCGAATTTCTGCACCTGATCCAGGATGCATATGGGTGTTTGTCTGCCGCCCATCTGCGTGCCTTGGCCGAGGAAATGCGCATGTCGCAGGCTGAGGTTTACGAGGTCGCCAGCTTTTACGCACATTTTGATGTGGTCAAGGAAGATGAGACGCCCCCACCTGCGCTGACCATTCGCGTCTGCGATTCGCTGTCATGTGAATTGGCTGGGGCGCAGGCATTGAAAGCGGCACTGGAGGATGGTTTGGATGCATCGCAGGTCCGCGTGTTGCGCGCGCCCTGCATGGGTCGCTGTGATACAGCACCGGTGCTGGAAATTGGCCATAATCATATTGACCATGCAACGGTTGAAAAGGTGGAGGCAGCAATTGCGGCAGACGATACCCATGCCCATCTGCCCGATTACGAAGCCTATGACGCCTATGTGGCGGGTGGTGGTTATGCCACACTGACCGCGTTGCGCGACACTAGTGATTGGGAGGCGGTGCAGGACAAGGTCTTGTCATCGGGTCTGCGTGGTCTGGGCGGCGCCGGTTTTCCATCGGGCAAGAAATGGGGTTTTGTGCGGGCCAATCCTGGGCCTCGTTATCTGGCCGTCAATGGTGATGAGGGCGAACCGGGGACCTTCAAGGACCGCTATTATCTGGAACGCACACCGCATTTGTTTTTGGAAGGTATGCTGATCGCTGCTTGGGCGGTCGAGGCCGAGACCTGTTTTATCTATATGCGCGACGAATATCCCGCCGTGCTTGAGATTTTACGACTTGAGATCAAGGCGTTGGAAGCGGCTGGCGTTGTGGCCGAAGGGTACATCGATCTGCGGCGCGGTGCGGGGGCCTATATCTGCGGCGAAGAAAGCGCGATGATCGAAAGCATCGAGGGCAAGCGCGGCATTCCCCGCCACCGCCCGCCATTTGTGGCGCAGGTGGGTATCTTTGATCGGCCCACGCTGGTGCATAATGTTGAAACCCTGCTGTGGGTTGCACGGGTTTGCCGCGAAGGGCCGGAGGTGCTGAGCAGTACTGAAAAGAACGGGCGCACCGGTCTGCGGTCTTATTCTGTGTCCGGGCGTGTGGCGGCACCGGGTGTTTACCTATTGCCTGCGGGGTCCACGATCATGGATATCATTGCGGCGGCAGGCGGAATAGCGGACGGTCATGTGTTCCGCGCCTATCAGCCCGGTGGCCCATCTTCGGGGCTGCTGCCTGCGTCAATCAATGATGTGCCGTTGGATTTTGATACGCTGCAACCGCTGGGTACGTTTATCGGATCGGCGGCGGTTGTTGTGCTGTCGGATCAGGATCGGGCGCGCGATGCGGCCTTGAACATGCTGCGGTTCTTTGAGGATGAAAGTTGCGGGCAATGCACGCCTTGTCGGGCGGGCTGCGAAAAAGCGGTCAAGCTGATGCAGGCGGATCGTTGGGATCAGGCATTGCTAGAGGATCTTTGCACCACCATGGCGGATGCATCGATTTGCGGGCTGGGTCAGGCAGCGCCGAACCCGATCAAGCTGGTCATAAAGCACTTTCCTGACGAAGTCTGATTGCGCCAGCGATGACGAATGGGCTTATTGGCGCGTCGCTGATCGCGGCCGTTTGGTTTGCAGTGGCCTTTTGCTGGCGGTCGTCTAGCATTTTAAAATCAATCGTGAAAACAGCCTCTGTCGCTGGGTTGGCCTTGGCTGCATGGGTGTCGGGTGGCCCGATGATGCTGGTTTTGGCCTTGGCCCTGGGGTCGCTGGGCGATTTCTTTTTGTCGCGAAATGGGCAGACGGCGTTTCTGGCCGCGCTTTCGGCCTTTGCTGCGGCACATCTGGCTTATGTGGCATTGCTGATGGCTGCGGGCGGCGGTGTTGTGTTTGGCGCAACCAGCCTGGTTTTGATCTGCTTTGGGCTTGGGATGGCGGCGGTGCTGTTTGCACATGCCGGGACGTTACGCTGGCCCGTTTTTGGATATGTCGCAATCATTATGGTGATGGGGCTTGTCGCCATTGGCTTGCCGCCGGGGCTTCGCATAGTGCAGATAGCGGCGCTTTTGTTCATCCTATCGGATGCGGTTCTGGGTCTGGAACTTTTCGTATTGTCCGCTGATCACCCGCTGCGACGGGTCACGCCTTTTGTGGTTTGGAGCTTTTACTGGGGTGCTCAGTTTCTGTTTTTGATAGGTTTTGCGTCGGGCTGAAGTACCTGACCCTTTGCATCCGCGGGCTGCAACGATTAGGTGAAGATGTGTAATTTCCTTCAGGGCGCCCATGTCGTTTTTCAAGAAGCTTAAAGACCGGATGTTCAAATCCTCGTCCAAAATCGACGAGGGATTGGATGCGATTGTCAGTGATGGCGGTGAAGAAGAGGCGATAGTCGAAGAGCCGCTTGCGCCCGCGCCGATCACCGAAACAATTCCAGAGCCAGAGCCAGAGCCAGAGCCAGAGCCAGAGCCAGAGCCAGAGCCAGAGCCAGAGCCAGAGCCAGCGGTGCGTGTGGTTGATGATGTGGCTGAACGCATGCGTGACGCCGCCCCGGGCCCTGCGGCGGAACCGCTGCCCGATGTCGCGGATGAGGTCCCGGATCAACCCGTTAAGCTGAACGTCGATATCACCGCCCCGCTTTCGGAGGATTCGGCACCGGTGGCCGAAAAGACCGGCATCCTGGGCCGGATGTTCGGCCGGGGCGAGGCAAAGACCGTTGTGCGCCGGGTGCTGGATGACGATATGCTCGAACAGCTCGAAGAGTTGTTGATCACAGCAGATATGGGGGTGGATACGGCGCTCCGCGTGACGGCCAATATGGCGGAGGGCCGGTTGGGAAAGAAACTGTCGGTCCCGGAAATCAAACAACTGATGGCCAGTGAGGTCGCGCGGATCATGGAAGGCGTGGCGCGGCCGATGCCGCTATACGCCAAGACCCCGCAGGTCGTGCTGGTTGTGGGCGTCAACGGGTCCGGCAAGACCACGACCATTGGCAAGCTGGCTAGCCAGTTTCGTGCAGCGGGCAAAAAGGTCGTGATCGCGGCTGGCGACACCTTTCGCGCTGCGGCGGTGGAACAGTTGCAGGTTTGGGGTGACCGGGCAGGGGTGCCTGTTTTGACAGCGCCCGAAGGGTCCGACCCGGCCAGCCTGGCCTTTGATGCCATGTCGCAGGCGCAGGCCGATGGCGCCGATCTGTTGATGATCGATACGGCGGGTCGTTTGCAAAACCGGGCTGATTTGATGGAAGAATTGGCCAAAATCGTGCGGGTCATCCGCAAGAAGGACCCGGATGCGCCGCATAACACCCTGTTGGTGCTGGATGCGACGACCGGTCAGAACGCCATACAACAGGTCAAGGTTTTTCAGGAATTGGCGGATGTGTCAGGGCTGGTCATGACCAAGCTGGATGGGACGGCCAAAGGTGGGGTGCTGGTGGCGCTGGCCGACAAGTTTGGCCTGCCGATCCATGCCATTGGGGTGGGCGAACAGATCGATGATCTGGCGCCGTTTGATCCCGAAGAATTTGCTGCAGCACTTGTGGGGTTGGAATGATCCGTTTTCTTTGTCTGTTGGCCTTGCTGGCCAGCCCGGCCACAGCGCAACGCGCGTCTGAAACTGCGCGCTGTGAAGCGGGTTGGCGGCATCTGGTTGGCATCGTCATCGGGTATGAGGGTGGCGGCATGTTTGATTTCACGATGCCGGATGAATGGGTGGCATTGCGCGAGCTGGACCAAAAGCCGGATGTAGATGGCTGGTGTCGGGTCATCAGCGGGGATGCTGATCTGTTTTCGGATGATACCCGGGTCGCGTGGCGCGCGATACCGGCGGAATTTGCGGATGATCCCAACAGCTTGCCGACAGAGCTGGCATTTCGGTTCGATGCGATGATGACCCAAAATGGCCGGTCTGAATCTGTTCAGACGCTGTTGAAACTTTCGCATTCCCCCGGCGACGGGTTGCTGATTGTCGATGGGCTTGGCGTCTTTATTGACGATCAAGAGGCGTTAACGGCGAGTGCCGTCATCGGTGGTGCATATTTTGATGATCCACGGGCTGCGCAGATGAGCCTGCTGGGGCTGCATCTGGATCAGCTGGCATTGACGGCCACGTTGGCGCCTGCAAATGCCTACCTGCTGAAAGATATCACGCGCGCGGACGTGGTCGATTTTGTTGAAGGCCTGAGCTTTGCCCAGATGGATCGCCGCAGTCGGTCCGAGGCGTTGGATTTCGCCCGCGCTTTGCCGCGTGCGGCGGGGGTGTTGGATGTGACATTCGCCTCTGATCGGGGCCTGGGGCTGATGCAGATCGGTGTCGCGACCAGTCAGGATAAAGAGGATATGCCCGGTTTTCTACTGGATGGCGCGCAGATGGCTGTTGACTGGCAACCCAAGTGAGCGATTGGCTGGTGTCCATTGCGGGCACACCAGAAGGCGCGCGACTGGCGACGTTGCTTGCATTGATGTCGGCGATGGCGCATGCGGTTTTTGGGGCATTGCAAAAGGGGCGGTATGATCCCTGGCTGGCACGGGGGGCGATTGATGGCTGGCTGGCGCTGATTTCGGCACCGATTGCGCTGTTCGTCGTGCCGTGGCCCAACATGGCCACCTTGTTGATCCTGATGGGCGCGATCATCATCCATTTCGTCTATAAACTGACAATGGCGCTGGCCTATGAACGGGCGGCTTACACGGTGGTCTATCCGGTGGTACGCGGCACCGGGCCTTTGGTGACGGTTGTCGCGGCGTCTGTGATCTTTGGCGAACATTTCACCTTGACCCAATGGCTAGGTGTGGCCTGTTTGTCGGGCGGTATTCTGCTGCTGGCGCTGCGCAATCTGTCGGAAGAAGTGATTGACCCGCGCGCTTTGAAGATCGGGTTGATCTGGGCCTTGGCGGGCGGGTTCATGGTGGCGCTTTATACGACTTATGATGCTTACGGCATTCGCCAGTCACCTGATCCGTTCACCTTTCTGGCGTGGTTCTTCTTTCTGACATCGCTGGATTTTCCGATGCTGGCGGCTTGGCGTTACCGGCGCATGGCCGCCCCGCCGGTTTTGGGGCCACTGATGTGGCGCGGGATTGCGGGTGCCCTGATTGCATGGATCAGCTTTGGTGGCGTGATGATGGCCACCCGTTTGGACAAGGTCGGCGAGGCCGCGGTGTTGCGCGAAACGTCTACCGTGTTTGCAGCATTGATTGGCTGGTTCATTCTGGGCGAAAAAGTCGGCCCCCGCCGTCTGTTTTTGATGGCACTGGTTGCGCTGGGCGCCGTGATCGTGGAAACCGGGGGCTGAGGGAGATTTGCATGAGCGCGAAACCGATTAACCCGGTACTGAAACAGGTTCTTGAGTTGGGGCCGACGCTGGCGTTTTTCCTGATCTATCTGCGAATCAAGGATGACACATTCACGATTGCCGGAACCGACTACACCGGCTTTATCATTGCTGCCCTGATCTTTGTACCGATCCTGCTGGTGGCGATGGGGATTTTGTGG
Source organism: uncultured Paracoccaceae bacterium (assembly GCA_947500135.1). Taxonomy (GTDB): domain Bacteria; phylum Pseudomonadota; class Alphaproteobacteria; order Rhodobacterales; family Rhodobacteraceae; genus Yoonia. Next base: position 55,943 of record CANMQX010000005.1, on the reverse strand, counting down.
ATGCTGACCGGCAAGCTGAGCCGGATGCAGGTCTTTACCGCGTTCATGGTTATCTTTTTTGGTGGATTGACCGCTTACTTCAATGATGAGCGGTTCTTTAAAATGAAGACCAGTATCGTCTATGGATGTATGGCTGGTATTCTTTTCATCGGCTTGCTGCGCGGGCGCAGCTATCTGCAATATGTGATGGAAGAATTCCTGCCCATGCGCGAGGAGGGCTGGATGATCTTTACCCGTCGGTTGACGATGATGTTTGCCGGTCTTGCGGTTGCGAATGAACTGATTTGGCGCACCCAAAGCACCGATCTTTGGGTGAAGCTGGAGACATTCGCCTTTCCCGCAGTTTTGTTCGTGTTTTTGTGGCTGCAGATTATCGGACTTCAGAAATACCTGATCGAAGATCCCGAAGCCGAGCAGGAGTGATCCGACCCTATCGCATCTCGGCGTATCCGAAACCGACCGTGCCATGCCGCCCGTGTCGTCCATCGCGACGATAACGCAGCGTGTCCACCTGATCATCTGAAATCTGCGGTCGGAATGTCAGCCCGGCCCGATCGCCTGACGCCCATTGTACCAGCGCATCGACACGGTGGCTAAGAATGCTGACCCGTACCTTGTCGCCGCGTTTGACGTCACGCAGCCCTTCCAACCGTGCCCCGGCATTATGCACGTCGATGACCTGGCATTTCTGTGTGCCAGTTGGCGTCTGCAATTCGATAGGATATTGCGTGTTATAGCGATGTGGTCGGTATTGCATCTGACGAGCCTCACTCTTTCAATTTGAGTGATTCTTAGTCAGTTCCGGCTAATAATTGGTTACCATCATTTCCTGAAAAGCGTGCTTTGTGCAGCTTTGTCCTTTCGGAAATCGCCCCGCTTTTCCGCCGCCAGTTCACGTCCGCGTTGTACCCCCGGACGTGCGCCCATCATGTCCAGCCAGCGTGCCATATGGGGTTTGTCATCCAATGTTTGCTGCTGTCCTTCCCAGAGCGATGCCCAGCCCCAGATCGACATATCGGCGATGGAATAGAATTCCCCGGCCACAAATTCATGCTTTGCCAATTGCCGGTCAAGAACCCCATAAAGCCGTCCGGTTTCGTGGCGATATCTGTCCTTGGCGTAGGGCAGGTCATTGGGTGGATCCATGGCGGGGGCATATTTCAAAAAGTGATGCGCCTGACCGGCCATTGGCCCCAACCCGCCCATTTGCCACATCAGCCATTGATCAACGGCGATCCGGTCCCTTTCGGTGTCCCCATAAAATCGCCCGGTTTTCCGCGCCAGATATTGCAGGATCGCCCCGGATTCGAAGATTGAGATCGGCGCGCCGTCCGGCCCGTTATGATCGACAATCGCGGGCATCCGGTTATTGGGTGCGATTTTCAGGAAATCGGGTTTGAACTGATCCCCGGCCCCGATATCCACCAGATGCAGCGTGTAAGGCAGCGCCATTTCCTCAAGCGCAATAGAGGCTTTCCATCCGTTTGGTGTGGGCCAGAAATAGAGGTCAATGGGTTGGGTCATGAAGGCTCCGTCGTTTTGCGCCCGACCATGGCAGGTGCTGTCAAAATCGCAAGGGAGGCGGTATCAACGGGTTGTGAAGGAGTGCCGATATGCAAGAGCAGATTCAACGGATTCACGTTCAGCTGGTGGATGAAGAAGGTATTGATGCACTGTTTCTGAGCGGTAGTTTTGGCAATGACATGCAGGATGCCTATAGCGATATCGACTTTGTTCTGGTTGCGGGTGAGGGGCCGACGGACCGGATTGCAGGTCTGTGGAAAGACGCGCTGTTGCAGATTGGTGAAATCGTTTTGTGGTGGGATCGCAAGCCGATCCCCAGCCTGATCAATGCCGTTATGGCCGATTGGTTGCGGTTGGATGTGCTGATCCTGAAACCCGATCAGTTGGGGCATCAGACCCAGGATAAGCTAAAGCCGCTTTTTGATCATGCCGATCATTACGGCAGGATGTCCAAGACGGCGGTTGCCGGTCCACCGCTGACCCTGCATCAGGTCCAGGGTTTCATTCGCATCATGGGGTTGTTGCCAGTCGCCCTTGGCCGGGATGATCCGATTAATGGGGTGACGGGAGTTTCACATCTGCGCAACGCCTTGATCGACCTGATGATTGCGCAAACAGATGCGCCCCATCGCGGCGGTGCGCTGCATCTGAGCCGGTTGATCACTGATGCACAGAAAGCGGAACTGCGTGCCTTGCCGCCTTTGGTCCCTGAACGGCAGGCGGTGATTGATGCGCATCTGGCATATGCTGTTGCCTATCTGCCCCGGGCGCGCCGTATGGCCGCGGCACTTGGCATTGCATGGCCGGATCGTTTTGAACAGGCGATGTGGACGCGGTTAAAGATGGCCTTGGATATTGAGAAGCCAGCAGCGCTTGACTGACCCGCGGCTGGGGCGTATCCCTCGCGATGTGGTGATTTGTTACCGGATTGCAGGCCACGTTAAACAATCTGCTAAAAGGCTACGGGTTTACACCCCGATACCTTTTCCCGGTGTCGGGGTTTTTTGATGCGCAAATGGCGCGAGGGAACAACAATGAAGACTTGGAAGAAACGGACCAAGGCGGTCCATGCAGGCACCCGCCGCAGCCAGTACAATGAGGTCAGTGAAGCGATCTATCTTACCCAGGGCTTTGTCTATGACACAGCCGAGGATGCAGAGGCCCGGTTTATCCAGAGCGGCGATGATGAGTTTATCTATGCCCGCTATGGCAACCCCACCATTGCCATGTTCGAAGACCGGATTGCAGCCATGGAAGGGGCCGAGGCTGGTTTCGCCACCGCGTCCGGGATGGCGGCGGTCAGCGGCGCCCTGACATCCATGTTGCGGGCGGGTGATCATGTTGTTTCTGCCAAGGCCCTGTTTGGGTCATGCCTGTATATTCTGGAAGAAGTCCTGACCCGGTTTGGGGTTGAGGTGACGTTTGTCGATGGCACCGACCTTGCCGCATGGGAGGCCGCAATCAGGCCCGATACCAAGGCCGTGTTTTTCGAAAGCGTTTCAAACCCGACGCTGGAGGTGATTGATATCGCAGCTGTGTCCAAGCTGGCCCATGCTGTTGGGGCGACGGTTGTTTTGGATAATGTCTTTGCCACGCCTGTCTTTTCCGATGCGATTGCCCAGGGTGCCGATGTCGTTGTGTATTCTGCAACCAAGCATATTGACGGGCAGGGGCGTGCGCTGGGTGGTATCATCCTTGGCACGCGGGAGTTCATCCGGGGCACGGTTGAACCTTATATGAAGCATACGGGCGGTTCGATGTCGCCCTTTACCGCCTGGATGATGCTGAAAGGGTTGGAGACCATTGAACTGCGTGTCCGTGCGCAGGCCGATACGGCCGCGATGATTGCCGCCGCGCTGGAGGCTGATGGTCAATTGGTGCAGGTGATTTACCCCGGCTTGGAAACTCACCCCCAATATGCGCTGACGCAAACCCAGATGGGGTCCGGGGGTACGGTTTTATCGATTGATGCGGGATCACAGGCGGCGGCGTTCAAGCTGTTGAATGCGCTGGAGATTATCACGATCTCTAACAATTTGGGTGATGCGAAATCCATTGCGACCCATCCTGCCACAACGACGCATCAGCGCCTGTCGGAAGAAACCCGTGCGGCACTTGGGATTACCCCGGGGCTTGTGCGGTTGAGCATTGGGCTGGAAGATCCTGATGATCTATTGGCGGATTTACGCGGGGCCATTGCGGGATTGTGATCGGGTGACAAAAAGTGCTTATGATAGGGTGACTTAGCCCTAGGAAAGGTGGCCTTGATGACTGATCCGCGCCCCGAATTGCTGCGTCTGTATGAAGATATCATTGGAAAATCCGATGAGCTGCCCCATCTTGGGAAGTCTGATGCACCGATAGGGGCCACCGACATGAATATTCATTCATCCGATATGGACCGCGAGCCGACCCGAGCAGAGGCAGAAGCCGCATTGGCATTGCTGCGCCGCTGGGCGGGCGATGTGAGCGCCGAAGAGGTGGCGACGCTTGATCCGTTGGTGTCCCGGTTGATCCCCGGGCAGGAAGTGTCGAACTATCCGGCCTTGGCCCGCGCCTATCCGGATGCGTTTGAGGTTGATGATGCCTATAAGGCGTCGATGCCTGACCTGCAAAATGGTCCCTCCAGCCTGATCCGGGGGGCCAAACAGCAGATCCAGCATGTGGGCATTTCGAATTTCCGCCTGCCGATCAAGTTTCATACCCGCGATAACGGCGATCTGACGCTAGAGACATCGGTGACAGGTACTGTGTCACTGGAAGCCGAAAAGAAGGGCATCAACATGTCCCGCATCATGCGGACTTTCTACAAACATGCCGAAGAAACGTTCAGCTTTGAAGTGATCGAAAAGGCGCTGGACGCTTACAAGAGCGATTTGGAAAGTTTTGACGCCCGCATTCAGATGCGCTTCAGCTTTCCCATGAAAGTGGACAGTTTGCGGTCGGGGCTTTCCGGTTATCAGTATTACGATATCGCGCTGGAGCTTGTGGAGTCCGCTGGTGTGCGCAAAAAGATCGTGCATCTGGACTACGTTTATTCGTCCACTTGCCCATGTTCATTGGAGCTAAGCGAACATGCCCGTCAGTTCCGAGGCCAGCTAGCGACGCCGCATTCGCAGCGGTCAGTTGCCCGGATTTCGGTGTTGCTGGAAGATGGGGCTGAGGTGCTTTGGTTTGAAGACCTGATTGACCGTGCGCGGGCGGCGGTGCCGACCGAGACGCAAGTGATGGTCAAGCGCGAGGATGAACAGGCCTTTGCCGAGTTGAATGCGGCGAACCCGATCTTTGTCGAAGATGCGGCCCGCTTGTTTACAGAGCAGTTGCAGCTGGACCAGCGGATTTCGGATTTCCGGGTGATCGCGAGCCATCAGGAAAGCTTGCATAGCCATGATGCTGTGTCAGTTTTGACGGAAGGCGAAACATTTGCGGCCGAAAGTCTGGATCCGCGTTTGTTCGCCTCGCTGTTTCATGTGGGCTGACGCTGATCAGGCATAAGCCGCATCAACAATGAATTCGACCTTAAGTTCGGGGCGGGCCAGTTTCGCCTCGCCACAGGCGCGGGCGGGCGCATGCCCAGTTGGCACCCATGCATTCCAAACCTCGTTCAGCCCCGTAAAATCCTGCATATCGGCCAGCCAGATCGTGACCCGCAGCATGTTTTCGCGCGATGATCCCGCCTTTTCCAAAAGTGCGTCGATCTTTTCCAGACAGATGCGCACCTGTTCCTGAATGGTGTCGCCTTCCGCCACTTGCCCGGTCAGGTAGGCGACCCCGTTATACTTGACGATTTTGGAAGAGCGTTCCCCGGTTTCGATACGTTCGATCATTAGGCTGTCCTTTTGTGCATGTCAGGGTGATGGCCCTGATCCTGTGCGGCTTTATGGACATGGCGGAATAATTAAGGCAACTCTAATTATATTGAATAAAATTCAGGAACGCTTAATGGTCATCAAAATTGAAATGCTCCGTTGTTTCACCACGGTCGCGCGGCATGGCAGCCTGTCTGACGCGGCAGAGACCCTTGATCGGACACCATCAGCGGTGTCGATGATGCTCAAACAGTTTGAGGATCATATTGGTGCCCCGCTTTTTGAAACTGCGCGCAAGTCGCGCCTGACCCCGATTGGCGCGCTGATCTTTGAAGAGGCGCGCCGCGAGGTAACCCATTTTGAAAATACGGTTGCGGTCATCGAAGGCTTGTCCCGGTCCGAACTGGGATATTTGCGTCTGGCCGTCACCCCGTCGGTGGCGAGCGCGGTACTGCCTGTTGCGATTTCTGCGTTTGTCCAGAAGCATCCGAATGTTCAGATTGATATCCGCGATATGGATTCTGCCGCTATCGCGCACGAGCTGTCGCGCGAGCGTGCTGATATCGGCATTGGCACCTTGGCTGAGATTGAGGGGATGCAGCGTACCAAACTGTTCAGCGATGCGTTTGGCGTTGTGTGTCGCCGTGACCACCCGCTGGCCGAAAACTGGGATCAACTGACCTGGGCCAGCATGAGCGACCATGTCCTGATCGCAAACGGGCTGTGCGCGCAGATCACGGAGCCTGATTTTACCCCGTTGCTGACCAATTCCCGATTGATGGTTCACAACACCGCGTCGCTTTTGGCATTGGTCCGCGAGGGGGTGGGGATCACCGTTTTGCCCCGGCTGACGGTCACGGGTTTGCAGGATGATGTCGTGTTTCTGCCCTTGGCGGATGTGACGGCGCGCCGCACGGTTCATATGATGTCCCAGCCGATGAATGTGCTGATGCCAGCGGCACGGGAATTCCTGAAGCTGATCGTTCAAATGATGCGAGAGGGCGCGCTGCTCTCTGCATCTGAAATTCAGGAAACTTGAAGTAAGATACATATGATTTTGAGTGCCTGAAACTTGAGTTTGTAGTACCCTTACAGGCGCGGCCGCATGGCTGCCAATTAAAGGGAAACATCATGCAGAACGCCAAGCTGAATTACATCGCAGGTGAATGGGTCGCTGGCGGCTCTGAGATTGAAAACCGCAACCCGTCTGATCTGAGCGATCTGATTGGTATGTTTGCGCAGGCGACCCCTGACCAGTTGGACGCAACGCTGGATCAGGCCAAGCAGGCACAGGCCGAATGGGCGGCCTATGGGATTGAGCGGAAGTACAATGTGCTGATGGCCATCGGCACCGAAATGATGAGCCGCGCCGAAGAGCTGGGCACATTGCTCGCCCGCGAAGAAGGCAAGCCATTGGCCGAGGGCAAGGGCGAAGTTTATCGCGCTGGCCAGTTCTTTACCTATTACGCCGCCGAGACGCTGCGCCAGATGGGCGACACTGCCGATTCCGTGCGTGACGGGATCGAAATTGATGTGCGCCGCGAACCGGTTGGCACGGTTGCCATCATTTCCCCATGGAACTTCCCCACTGCGACCGCGTCATGGAAAATTGCGCCTGCGCTTTGCTATGGCAACGCGGTTGTCTGGAAGCCAGCGAATGTGACCCCTGCCTCTGCCGTGGCATTGGTTGAAATTATCGCCCGTCAGGACATCCCCAAAGGGTTGGTTTCGCTGGTCATGGGTGCGGGCAGCGCGATTGGTCAGCGACTGGTCGAAAGCCCCAAGGTGAATGCCATCAGCTTTACCGGTTCGGTTCCCGTGGGCAAAGGCATCGCCGCAAGTGCAATCCAGAATCTGACCCGCGTCCAGATGGAAATGGGATCAAAGAACGCATTGGCCGTGATGGATGACGCCGATCTTGATCTGGCTGTTACGCTTGCGCTGGGTGGCGCTTTTGGTGGGTCCGGGCAGAAATGCACCGCCTCTTCCCGCCTTGTCGTGCATCAATCGGTGCATGATCAGTTCGTCGAAAAGCTGGTTGCCGGTGCTAAGGCGATGAAGGTTGGCCACGCGCTTGAAGAAGGCACCCAGATGGGGCCTGTCGTGTCAGAGCAGCAGTTGAACGAAAACCTGTCTTATGTCGATCTGGCCGCAAAGGAAGGGGCCGAGCTGCTTTGCGGTGGTCAGCGGTTGGAAATGCCGACTGATGGTTACTACATGTCCCCCGGCGTGTTTGTCGGCACGAACAACGACATGCGTATCAACCGTGAAGAGATGTTCGCGCCGCTGGCCTGTGTCATCCCCGTATTGGGCTATGACGAGGCGCTGCATGTAGTCAATGACACCAATTTCGGCCTGACCGCCGGGATCGTCACGACCAATCTGGCCCGCGCCACACATTTCCGGCGCAACGCGCAATCGGGTTGTGTGATGGTGAACCTGCCCACGGCGGGCACAGATTACCACGTACCCTTTGGCGGGCGCGGGGACAGTTCATACGGTCCGCGCGAACAGGGCCGCACGGCGGCAGAATTCTATACCATCGTGAAGACCGCCTATATCTCATCCGGTTCACCTGTCTGATGCTGATCGACAATCTTCAATACGCCAATTGGTCGGAAAAGATATTTCGCCAGATGCGCGAGGGGGGCGTGGATGCTGTCCATGTCACCATCGCGTATCACGAAAATTTCCGCGAAACGGTGCTGAATTTTGAGAAATGGAACCGCTGGTTCGAACAATATCCCGACCTGATCATAAAGGGGCAGTGGGCCAGCGATGTGGATCGCGCCAAGGCCGAAGGTAAAACCGCGATCTTTTTTGGTTTCCAGAACCCGAGCCCGATTGAGGATGATATCGGCTTGGTCGAGATCGTGCATACCCTCGGCGCGCGTTTCATGCAGCTGACCTATAATAACCAGTCCCTGCTGGCGACGGGCTGTTACGAGGCCAAGGATACCGGCATCACCCGCATGGGCAAACAGGTCATCAAGGAAATGAACCGCGTTGGCCTGGTTGTGGATATGAGCCATTCTGCGGATCGATCCACGATTGAAGCCGCCGAGATGTCAGAGCGTCCTATCGTGATCACCCATGCCAACCCTTATGAATGGTCACCCGCCCTGCGCAACAAAAAGGATGATGTGATCCGGGCGGTGACCGAAAATGGCGGGATGCTGGGTTTTTCGGTTTACCCGCATCATTTGAAAGACAAATCAGACTGCACGCTGGACAGTTTTTGCGAGATGATCGCGCGCATGGCAGAGAAATTCGGGTCGCAAAACCTCGGTATTGGCACCGATCTGTGTCAGGATCATCCCGACAGCGTAGTGGAATGGATGCGCGTGGGCCGTTGGAGCAAGGAAATCGACTTTGGCGAAGGGTCTGCTGCTGCACCTGGCTTTCCGCCGATGCCGTCGTGGTTCAATGACAATCGCGATTTCGGGAATATCGAAGCAGGATTGCGCGCCACGGGGCTAAGCGATGCGGAGGTCGCTGGCATCATGGGGGATAACTGGCACAGGTTTTACGCGGAAAACTTTACGCCGATGCACTAAGAGTTACCGGGGGGAGGAAAAGACATGAAGCTGCAGACCGAGACATCACAGGGTGTTGCCAAACGTGCGCCCGAGAAGGTCATGCGCCTTTCCCGTCTGGGGTCATTTCACCAGTCGCGCTTGTCCTTCATGCGTATCCTGACCCGTCGGATGACCCGCGAGAACTGGACATTCAGCCGCCCGGTTTTTGCCTTTGATCAAAAGGGCGTGGGCCATGCGATTTACTGCGCGCATACCCCGGATCGCACCTACTCCCTGATCGCCTTTGGCCACGACCTGCCTGCTGATCAACGATCTGACCGGGTGATTGCCGAACGCTGGGACAGCACGTTCACCCTGTTTGATGGTGTGCCGGATGATGCGGATATCGCCCGGTTGCGTCAGAATATTCCGTTACAAGAGGCTGGTCGGGTCACGCAAAAAGAACTGTCAGTGTCGCGGGCCAATCGTTCGGTCCGGTTATGGGATCATGTCGTGTCCCGCCTTGCCGCAGGTCAGCAACCTGACGCGGAGGCAATCGCCAAGGTCGGTTATCTGATGCGCACCACTGCCGTTTATGGATCGGGCAAACTGGGTGCTGCGGATCGTGAAGTAATTGCCGATCGCCCTGAATGCGCCGCGCCGTTTCAGATCGAGATGCTGTCGGTCTTTCTGACACGTACTTATGTCCGTGATCTGGTGCAGCATGTTGCTGACCAGAAGGGCGGTGATACGACGGTCAAACTGGATGCTGATATTGCCCGTGGCATGGGGATTGGCAATTCGACCGGGTTGGGCATGGCCCCGTTTCTGGTCAACCACCCGATGCTGTTCAACAATTGGGTGGCCGCCCGTGAGGAGGCGATTGCGACTGTGCGCAACTTGCCTGTCGCCACGGATGAAGAGATTGCGACGTTTCGTGACCTGCTGGAGCGGTCGATAATCTCTGCCAGTATCTGGCATTCGGAGCATCCTATTCAGGTTGCGAAGCTTGCGCAGTTGCGCGCTGATCTTGCCACGCTTGCCGCCCACGTGGCGCAGATTGATTTGCGCGCCGCAAATCCTTGGGACCGTCTTTATATCTGGATTGAGGGCGTATTGGGCGAGGATGCGCAGGAATGCCTGGCCTCGTTGATGTTGGAACCGTACGGCGCGTTGGTTGATCATTTGGCAGATCAGATGTCAGATCGTGACCGGAATGCGTTTCGGATCAATGGTGCGATGCGGATTGCCGATCTGCGAGTTATCCTGCAGCGTGCCTATGGCTGGGCGTTGGATATTGACTGGTCGGCAAAGGAACAATGCGCGCGGGCCTGGTACGTTTCAGAAGAAAAGCTGGAGCCGCGTTTGGGTGAGCGGTTTGAAGAACCGATCGCCCCCTATGAGCAGCCCTTGGCACCGGGGCGGGACGCTGCGGCGCTTTATGCTGCGTTGAGGGATGCGGATGGTGATGCGCCCTTGGCCACGTTTTTGCTGGCCAATCCGCAGCATCGCCACATTGTGCGTCGCGCGCAGATTGTAGATCGCGCGCCTTATGCTGAGATCAGAGACAACACCATTGGGTCGGACCTGATGCCCATCGATATGTTGCGGTGCAAGCTGTCGTTTTTTGGGGCCACGCATTTTGATCCAAGATCAGATCGGTGGGTGCGTATCTGCATGTTTGGTAATGCGCCTTATCCAGAAGAGCTGCAAACCCGATACGCAGATGACTGGTCATATCCGCCACGAGCGATGGGATGAACCGTTCGTTGAACGAGATCGAGGCCCAGGCCAAACGTGCCGGACGTGGTGCCGGGTTAAGCTGGGGCATGGCAGAAGAGGCGGCGCGGGCCGCCCGCTGGCTGGCCGCGCATGATCTGGCGGGGCCTGCCATGCTTGCCGATGTGTTGACGCAGAATGATGGTATTGCCCATGAGCGTGTGGCGCCGGTTACATTGGATGGTGTCTGGCGCGCAGCCGAGGGCGATCTATGCCCGCTTGCTGGCGGCGCGGCCTTGAATGATTGCGCTGATCGGTTGGCTGCTGGTCAATCCGTGACGATGGCAGATGTATCCTTCCCGCTACTGGTTGTGCCATTTGGGGCGTGGGCCGCGTTGCATATCAAGCGATCGGTGCGTGTGATGTGGCAGGGCGTGCAGATCGACACGGATGGTTTCGGAATTTGGATCAGCGACCCGCAATCGGAGATCAACACCTCAAAGGCGGCAACGTTGACCTGCCAGCATGTTGATGCCCGCGAAGATGCGCCCAAGCACCCAAATCTGCGGGGCGAGGTATCGGAAGAAATCTGGGCACGGCTGAATAGTTTTGCCCAACGCACCTATGCCCCGGCCACCGATGCGTCGCGTCTATTAGGGGCAGGTGCAGGGGTTTCGGACAATGATTGACGCGGCATGAACAAGAAACCCGCAGGCAGTGCGTCACCTGACTGTGCGGTACCGACCAATGACGCAAATAACAGGGGACGAACATGTCAATAAAACCACCATTTACCGAGCTGGAGATCCAAAAGGCTCCCTCGGGTTTTTACGAGGGCTATAGCCTTCCCATCGCGCTGATCAGCAAGACGATCATGGTCTTGCTGGTGATCTGGGCGCTTGTCTGGCCGGGTAACGCCAGTAGCGTGCTGTCAGCGGTCAACAGCAGCCTGTTGAACGGGTTCAACAGCTTTTACATCATATCGGTCGGCATCTTTGCCTTCTTTCTGTTCGTTCTTGCGATTTTGCCAGCGACGGGCAGCAAGAAACTGGGCACCGCAGATACCGTGCCGGAGTTTTCCAATTTCTCGTGGTTTTCGATGATGTTTGGTGCCGGTCTGGGCGTTGGTCTGATGGTATTCGCGACCGCAGAGCCGCTGGGCCTATGGGGATCGAACCCGGTTGTTCTGTCCGGTGAGGTTGCTGCCAATTCCGAGGAGGCGGTGCAATCCGCCTATCGTTACACGTTCCTCCACTACGGGTTTCATGCCTGGGCCATCTATGTGCTGACCGGCCTGTCATTGGCTTACTACGCATATACCCGTGAAATGCCGCTGACCATTCGGTCTGCCCTGACGCCACTGTTGGGCAAAGCTGCTAATGGCTTCCTGGGCCATGTGGTCGACGTGCTGGGTGTTGTTGCGACGATCCTGGGTGTGTCTGTAACCATCGGTTTTGGCGTCAGTCAGTTTGTTGACGGTGTTTATGCCGTGTCAGGTATCGAATGGTTGATGAATGGCGATGTTGAGGCGCCAAAGCCAAGCACGGTTGGTCTGATTTCAGCCCTAGTGGTTATCATGGGTCTGTCCATTCTTTCGGCGGTGTCGGGTGTTGGCCGTGGGATCAAATACTTGTCGAACCTCAATCTGGTTTTGTCGGTGATCCTGCTTTTGACCTTTGTCTTTTTCGGCTCGTTCTTCTTTGCGATGACGAAATTTGGCGCTGGGCTGGTCGACTACATTCTGCATTTCACGCAGATGTCCTTTGGCGCATATGGCCCGCAATCGGCAGAGGCATTTGCCGCTGCCCTTCCTGACGCCGCGAATGCGCTGTCGGAGGAGGATCTGGGTGCTGTTTACGGGTCTGCCACATCGCCATGGGGTTCACTATCTGGCTTTACCGAAGGTTTGCCCGCAGCTGCGGCAGAACTGGATGCCGAGGCGATTTATGCCGCAGGCGAACAGGGCCGTCAGTTCGGCTGGCAGGCTGGTTGGACGACGTTCTACTGGGCCTGGTGGATTGCGTTTTCGCCCTTTGTTGGTCTGTTCCTTGCCCGCATTTCAAAAGGGCGCACTGTGCGTGAGTTCATCCTTGGCTGCGTGATTGCCCCGGCGATTGTGTGTTTCCTGTGGATGACCATTCTGGGCGGCACGGCGATTGATCTGGAACTCAATGGCGATGCCGGCGGATCACTGATTGCGGCCACGAATACCGCCAAGCTGTTTGCCACATTGGGGCAGATGATTTCAGGTGGGTTCCTGGCCGGGATTACCATCATGTGTGTTGTCCTGATCATGACCTTTCTTGTGACATCCGCCGACTCTGGCATTTTGGTGATGAACACCATCATGTCAGGCGGTGAGCAGGAAACCGGTATCAAACACCGCATCATCTGGGGCCTGATCCTGACGGCGGTGATTGGTGCGCTGATTATTGCGGGCAATAGCGGTGAAGGGTCAAACCCGTTTGGGGCCTTGCAAAATGCGATGATCATTGGCGCCTTGCCGTTTACGATTGTCATGGTCTTCATGATGATTTCGCTGGTTAAAGCCCTGTATCGCGACAGCATCAGGGAAGCTGCACAAACCAAAATCGCCTAACAAAGAAGGCAGGCCGCGTTCAGACGCGGCCTGCCGCATCACTGCTTTGACAAGTTGACCTTGCCATCAAGCACCGTGACCTCCCGCTGCGGGAAGGGGATCGAGATGTCGTGTTCGTTGAACGCATCCCACAGGGCCAAATAGACATTCCCGCGGATATTGGTCAGCCCGCCGGTTGGGTCCGTGATCCAGAACCGCAGCAGATAATCGACCGAGCTGTCCCCAAATCCGATGATGTGGCACACGGTGGGCCGGTTTTTGAGCACCCGATCAACGCTTTGCGCAGCCTCAATGGCGATGCGCCGGACATCATGCGGGTTGTCGCTGTAGGATGTGCCGAAATTGATGTCGAGCCGCACAAAATCATTCGAATGTGACCAGTTGACCACCTGGCCGGTGATTAGGTCCTCGTTCGGGATCAAGTATTCGCGTCCGTCCCGGGTGACCACCGACACGTAGCGTGCGCCAAGCGAATTGATCCAACCAAATGTTTCCCCAAGGCTGATCACGTCGCCTGGTTTAATCGATTTATCCAGAAGGATGATCACCCCGGACACAAGGTTTGACACGACCTTTTGCAGACCAAAACCAAGGCCCACACCGATAGCACCCGACAGCACCGCCAGCCCGGTCAGATCGATCCCAAGTGATCGCACGCCGATATAGAAGGCCGCCCCGTAAAAGGCGATTTGCACGCCCTTGATGATCAGCACCTGCATGGACGGGCTGATATCTTCGTTGCGGCGCACCCGCCCGGCGGTTGTGGTGGTAAAGAAACGCGCCAGCGTGATTGTGGCCCCCAGCACGACAAGCGCTTGCACCAGTAACAGCAAGGAGAACCGAATTTCCCCGACCTGGAAACCGGCCGTATCAAGCAGCGTTTCGACCTGATCAAGCAGCCCCAGAATGACAAGCGTTGCGTATGTCCAGGCCCCGTAGCGCACCATTTTGCGCAGGAACGGGCTTTTGATCAGGCGGGTCGCGAAAGCGATGGTGAGCCAGGCAAAAGCGAGTGTCCCGATCCCGGCAAGGATGTAGCTGCGGCTGGGCCATGTATAGGCGCGCATCAGGTAGATGGCGATCCAGATCAGGATGACGAAGAAGATCGCCCGCAACCGCATATGAACCACGGCCAGAATGCGCATCCGCCATTTTGGCCAGTTTTCCCGCGATCCCATCCAGGCGCGGATCCGTGGCCCCAGCGTTGCCCGTAGAAGATGGGCTGCGATGAAAAGCCCAATGGCAATCAGGACCTGATAGAGGTTCCAAGTGCGGAAAAGACTGAGCGCGAATGCTTCGGCTTGAGAATAAAGGTCAGAGCCGATGTTAATCGCTTGTTCAAGCTCTTCAGGAGCGAAATCGGTGAACACGTCATCAGTTTCATTCGTGTTGACGTGACCTGACATGGATGTCCTTTGGCTGGTGTGATCTTCGGATGACTGTTGCACGGCCCGGTCGGGGGAGGCAAGTTACCCGACAGGAGGGAGTTTTGCGATGTCTTTGCTGATCGATATCAGGCCAGCGGTGCCCGCTGATGCGCAAGCCTTGTCTCGGTTGGTTTGTGATGTCTTGCAGGCCAGCAATCTTGCCGATTATGGGCCTGAAAACATTGCCCGGGTTGCGAGCCATTTCAGCCCTGAAGGCGTGACAGCGATGTTGCAAAACCGATTGGAAACGTGGGTTGCCATCCATGATGGGCGCGTGGCGGGCACAGCGAGCCTTGATCTGTCTGAGGATGGTCAGACCGCCATTGTCAAAACCTTCTTTGTAGATGCAGGGCTGCAACGTGCAGGGATCGGCTCACGCTTATTTAGTGCCTTGTCGGCCAAAGCAACAGAGTGCGGTGCCGATGCTTTCACAGTACGGTCATCAATTGCCGCGCAACAATTCTATGAAAATCTGGGCTTTGTTGTGGTTCGTGATCATTGGGATGGTGATGAACGCACAATCGAGATGCATGGTTAACCTTGTGCTCGCAGGCCCCTTGCCGGGCATTCTCATTTAGGTTTACTAAACATTAACGCGGACATTCGGACGGATTTGGTATTATGAGCTTTACTTTACTCTTGCTGCTGGGCCTTGGCATTGCGGCGATCATGCCATTGATCGGCGGTGGCGATGATGACGATGACACTGATGAAGTGAACGAGATTGATGGCACGTTCGAAGACGATAATTTGAACGGCACCGATGGTATGGATCTGATCCGCGGATTTAGGGGTGATGACACCATTGATGGCGGCGGCGGCAATGACGAAATTCGTCCCGGCGAAGGCAATGATACCGTGACTGGCGGTGATGGGCTGGATTTCATACTTGGCAGTCCCGGCGAGGACAATCTTGATGGCGGCGAAGGCAATGACCGCATTTTTGGCGGCGCTGACGATGATCTGATCCAGGGCGGTTACGGATCCGACATTTTGCGTGGCGGGAATGGTGACGATGTGTTGTCGGGCGGGCCGGATTCACGGTTGATCCCCGGTGAAGGCGGCGCCGACGATACACTGCAGACGACCGTTTTGCGCACCGATACCTTGCGTGGTGACGATGGTGACGACACCCTTTATCTGTGGGGCGGCGGCGGGCGCGCAGATGGCAGCGCCGGTGACGACGATCTGATTCTTGTGACAGGCAAAGGGACGCTGACCGATGAAAACGGTGAGACGGACTATATTGTGATGGCGAATGCAGCAGACGACCAGCTGACCCGGGCCACGATCACAGAATATAACCCCGCTCAGGATACGCTGACCATGACGGTTGACGGTGTTCTTGATGGTGCGTCAGCACCGGATGTTGAGGTTGATATGGTCGAAAGTAGCATCATTGAAGATGGGTCGACCGTGAACGGTGTCTTGTTGACTGCAAAGGTGGTCAGTGGCGAAACCGCACCTGAAGGCACTGAAAACTCGCGTGTATTTCTGCGTGGGGCAACTCTTGCCCAACTAAGTGGCGAAGTGATCGAGGTTTATTTCACCGACAACGCAGATCTTTTTGATCCGACTGCGACCTTGGCGTCAATTGGAAAGACAGTAGCGCCGCTGCCGCCATTCTCGGGCTAATGAATTGCAACTGACTGCCTGTTATGACGGTTGGTGACACGTCCCTGGAGGGAACGCGTGTTGCAACTGTCGTATCAGGGCGCAAACCCTTGCAGCAATGGCAAGCCGCGTGTATCTGGACGCCTATGAAACAGATATTTGACATGGATGACCGTGCTCGTCTGCCTTGGCGATTTTACGGTGCGATCTGCACGATCCTTGCTAAGGGCTGATTGCCCCCGTTTCCGCACGCCTGACGTTTACTGATACTTGATACGGGAGAGGACGATGTCCCCCAAAACGCTCTATGATAAAATCTGGGATGCCCATGTGGCGCATGAGGCTGATGATGGCACCTGTTTGCTGTATATCGACCGGCATCTGGTCCATGAAGTGACCAGCCCGCAGGCCTTTGAAGGCTTGCGCATGGCGGGCCGCCAAGTGCGCGCGCCGGAAAAAACGATTGCCGTGCCGGACCATAACGTGCCGACAACCCCCGGGCGTGATGACCCCAAGAACATGACCGAAGATAGCGCCATTCAGGTGGCTGCCCTGGACAAGAACGCCAAGGATTTTGGCATTCACTACTACCCGGTGTCTGATGTCCGTCAGGGCATCGTGCATATTGTCGGACCCGAGCAGGGCTGGACCTTGCCCGGCATGACCGTTGTCTGCGGTGACAGCCACACCGCGACGCATGGTGCCTTTGGTGCGTTGGCACACGGCATTGGCACGTCCGAGGTGGAACATGTTCTGGCGACGCAAACGCTGATCCAGAAGAAATCCAAGAATATGAAAGTTGAGATCACGGGCAAGCTGCGTCCCGGTGTCACGGCCAAAGACATCACCCTTTCGGTGATTGGTGAAACGGGGACTGCTGGCGGGACCGGTTATGTCATTGAATATATGGGCGAGGCGATCCGCGATCTGTCCATGGAGGGCCGCATGACGGTCTGCAATATGGCCATCGAAGGTGGTGCGCGCGCGGGCATTATCGCCCCGGATGAAAAGACGTACGAATACTGCGTGGGCCGCCCGCATGCCCCAAAGGGTGCTGCATGGGAGGCTGCGGTGGCCTGGTGGAAAACCCTTTATTCCGATGACGACGCGCATTGGGACAAGGTTGTGACGATCAAGGGCGAGGATATTGCGCCGGTTGTGACCTGGGGCACATCGCCCGAGGATGTGCTGCCGATCACGGCAACGGTGCCAGCGGCCGATGATTTTGAAGGCGGCAAGGTTGGTGCGGCGCAGCGCTCGCTGGATTACATGGACCTTAAGCCCGGCACGCCGTTGTCGGATATCGAGATTGATACGGTCTTTATCGGATCATGTACCAATGGCCGGATCGAGGATTTGCGCGCCGCTGCAGCGATCCTGAAAGGTAAGAAGATCGCGGTTGAGCGGGCGATGGTTGTTCCCGGATCTGGTCTGGTCCGCGCACAGGCCGAGGAAGAGGGGCTGGCTGATATCTTTAAAGAGGCTGGTTTCGAGTGGCGCCTTGCTGGGTGTTCCATGTGTCTTGCGATGAACCCGGACCAGTTGGCGCCGGGTGAACGCTGCGCGGCGACATCCAACCGCAATTTTGAAGGCCGTCAGGGTCGTGGGGGGCGTACCCATCTGATGTCACCACAGATGGCCGCCGCTGCGGCAATCACTGGCAAACTGACCGACGTGCGGGAGATCATGTGTAATGCGTTTTGATGGAAGTATCATGCGCAAACCGCGCTTAGCGGTTGCAATGATAGTTGTTGCAGGCCTGGGTGCTTGTAGCAGTGCGTCTGACATTTCAGCAAGAAACCCAGACTATGTAGGCGTATCACTGAATGATGGTGTGTTGTCGGGTTCCTACAATCCGGCGGGCTTTGACGGCGGTCTGATCCAGAACCAAATCAAGAGTCTTTGTGTCGATCAAGCGTTGGGTGGATATGCTGAGAAGTCCAGCGAAAGCGGCCTTGTCGCGTTTTCAGCAAATTGTGCGACCGGCACTTCGTTCAGACGGGCGTTTATGGAAATCCAGCGGTCGCCTAACGGCAATTTCGTTGTCGAAGTCATGGGGTCTTAAAGATGCAGAAATTCACTAAACTGAGCGGCATTGCCGCACCATTGCCTTTGGTCAATATCGATACTGATATGATCATTCCCAAGCAGTTCCTGAAGACAATCAAACGGTCTGGCCTAGGGGTGAACCTGTTTGATGAGATGCGTTATGATGATGACGGCAAGGAAATCCCTGATTTCGTTCTGAACAAGCCACAATATCGCGAGACGCAAATTCTGGTTGCTGGTGATAATTTTGGCTGTGGGTCGTCGCGTGAGCATGCCCCTTGGGCGATTGCGGATTTTGGGATTACCTGCGTGATCGCGCCCAGCTATGCCGACATCTTTTACAACAACTGCTTCAAGAATGGCATTCTGCCCATCGCCTTGCCGCAAGAACAGGTCGATGTGTTGATGAAGGATGCCGAGAAGGGATCAAATGCCCGGATTGAGGTAGATCTTGAAGCGCAGACAATCACATCTTCAGATGGTGATGTGTTCACGTTTGAGGTGGATGCATTCAAGAAGCACTGCCTGCTGAATGGGTTGGATGACATTGGTCTGACCATGGAAAAAGCAGCATCAATCGACAGCTTTGAAGCGCAGGCTAGCACTGCGCGCCCTTGGGTTTAGGGCGATCTGGCGTCTTTTTTCGCTAATTTCGGAAAAAATTGTTGTGCTGCGCCAATGATGGTGCGGCATATTTTTTAGGTGCATATTTTTAGGCGCGATCCGCTCTGGGTGAACGTAATCCATTGACGTTGCGCCAACCGCCCTTCCCTTGGTACCCGTTTTGCGTGTAGTAGGAATGTAGTTTGCATGCTAGATGAGTGTGCAAAGACCCCACATTGTTAAGTAATTCGCTGTAAATGTGACTTGGTTGCCCCTCAAAATATTGGACAAATCCTGTTCGGGGCCTAAAATAGCAGTGGGGGCGACGAGTTTGAGCAGTTTTCTGATTTCGGGTGGCTCATCCTTGTTTGTGGCATTTTTAGTCGGGACATTGATTGGGCCATCTGCTGGTCGGGTCTAAAGAGGGACGAGATAAGTTGCTATTCCGCTTGCCTGGAGCGTTAGCGCGCGCAGCGCTTGTGATATTGCTCATCGCATTGCCGTCGATGCTTTTGCCGGGTGGCAGCACAGACGGGTTGCAGATCGTTGCGATTGTGGCGATTTTTGCTGCCTTGTTTACGGTTGTGGAATATAGCGCCGCCAGCCCCAGCCTTGTCGAATTTCGTGATGCACCGCCGTTCAACCGGGTTCGGTTTTCCACGCTGTTCGCGACTGTCTTTTCCCTGTCAGTGATTTGCCGCGGGTTTGTTGAACCCTCCGCCATGACCATGTTTTTTGAAAACAGCAGTGCTGGACTTGGCCAGTTGATTGATTTTCCGCTGTCTCCCGTTCATCTGATGGTCGCGATCCTGCCCGATGATGCCAGTCTACAAGCAGCGGATCGGGTCAAGAATGCGGCTGGTCTGAGCTATGTGATGTCGTTGTTTTCGATCATCTGGTTCATTGTTCTACTGCGTTTGCAGAGCTGGCCCCGTCGAGGTGGTGCGTTCAACGTCTGGATCAATCTTCCCACATTCGATCCAACCGCTGGCGGCGATGTGGTGAAACGCTTGCGCCGGGATGGACATCTTAACATTTTCTTAGGGCTTTTGATGCCTTTCTTGATTCCGTTGGTTATCAAGATGACCGCGTTTCTGGGTGCGCCGTTGCGTCTGGATGACCCGCAAACCCTGATCTGGACTGTGACCGCATGGACATTCTTGCCCGCAGGTATCCTGATGCGTGGTATCGCATTGACGCGGGTCGCAAAGATGATCCAAGAGCAACGCAAGCGCGCGCACGATCGCGCTGCCGCCAATGGCTTGCTGCCTGCCTGATTTGCAGTCTATCGCCGGGTTTTGTTCTGGCCGAAACCTACCGTATCGCCACTTATGCTGCACCGTTAAGCCGTGACGGTCCGGGGTTATTGCTGCGTGATATTCAGAAGGGGGAGGATGTTCAGATAGCGGCTGTTTGGGCAGTGATTGCGCGTCAGGACCCGGATGTGTTGCTGCTGACGGATTTCGACTATGATCTGGATGGCGCGGCACTGGCTGCATTTGCCGGGCTTTTTGACGATACCTACCCCTATCGTTTTGCCCTGCGTCCGAACGCGGGATTGGCCACTGGTTTGGATATGGATCGCAATGGCCGCACCGGAGAGCCGCGCGATGCGCAAGGTTATGGCAGGTTTGCGGGTGACGGTGGGATGGCGATACTATCGCGCTACCCTTTGGGTGAAGCCACTGATCTGTCGGATGTTCTTTGGCGCGGTCTGCCGGGAGCCACATTGCCAAAGGACTTTTACCCGGATGAGGTGCTGGCGGTGCAGCGATTGTCGTCAACTGGGCATTGGATCATTCCTGTGGACCTGTCCGATGGTCCGATGGCCCTCCTTGCCTTTTCGGCGACTCCACCGGTTTTTGATGGTCCAGAAGATCGTAATGGGCTGCGCAACCGTGATGAGCTGCGCATGTGGCAGGTGGTGTTGGATGGCGGGTTTGGCCCGCCGCCGACTGATTTTGTCGTTGCCGGAAATGCCAATCTGGATCCTGTCGATGGTGATGGATTCTCAGGCGCTATGGCCGCGTTTCTGACCGACCCTCGTTTGCAGGACCCGCTGCCGGGTCAAGATACCGCGGACTGGCCCGATGACGGGGCAGGGGATTTGCGGGTCAGTTATGTTCTGCCGGCCGTTGATTGGAACGTCGTGGATGCGGGCGTCTTCTGGCCCGCATCTGATGCGCCCGAGGCGACCCTACTCGGCAGCGATGGCTTGGCTGCGGGCGCGCATCACCTTGTCTGGGTCGATATCCGCCGGTAGCCCGCTGAGCATGACGTCGTCCAGATTGGTTGCCTGGAAATCCGGCAGGAGGCGGTTGAACTTGGTGCCGCTGATGCGGTGCGGCGTGCTGTAGAGATAGCGCATCTCGCGCATTTCGCGCGCCAGTTCCCAAAAGGGTGCAAGCACGGTCATCAACCACCAGGGAAACGGGCTGACCTTGATGGTGCGCCCTGTGGCGGCGGCGACCGTGTCGCGCAATTGATGCGTTGTAAAGCTGTGGCCAGGGAAGGGGACGTCCTCAAACTGGCCGAGCGTGTCCCGCTTTTCTGCCAGCGCCAGCGCGGCCCGCGCCCAATCAGGTACGTATGCATAGGCCTGCATCGCATCTGGGTCACCGGCCGCTGTGAGTTTGCCTTTGCTGATCTCTCGCATCGCCAGCATGCTCATGAAATCGCCGTTACCATTCGGGTCGATAAAGTTTCCAGCCCGCAGGATGATCGTTTGCACCCCCGCGTCGCGATATGCTTGTTCCATATCGACCCTGATCTGACCCTTTTTCGCGCATGGGGTCTGCGCGGTGTTTTCATCGAAAGTTCCGGGCTGGTTGCCAAAATTGTAGATATTGCCGGGGATGATCACTGTTGCCCCGCTGGATCGAGCAGCTGCAATCACCTGAGCCGTAATCGCGGGGATTGTTTTGGCCCAGTTGCGGTAGCTGGGCGGGTTCAGCCCGTTGATGATGACGTCTGCGCCAGCGGCGGCTTCGGTTATGTCGGTGCCGCGCTTGTAACGACGCACGGTCCAGCCGGCGTTCCAGAATGTTTCTGCCGCGTGGCTGCCAATCTTGCCAGAGGCACCAAGGATTAGGACTGTGTTCTGCATCGCTTTGCTCCTGTTCGCTGCGTTGGATGCAGGATCGCCTATTCAACATGGCAAAGGAATTGCCGAAAAATGTAGATCGTGTATTCATTTGTGAATGGATAAATCGATAGCATCTTTGGATTGGTCTTTGGTGCAGGCATTTCTGGCGGTTGCCGATACTGGTAGCCTGTCGGCCGCTGCGCGGATATTGGGCACCAGTCAACCGACCCTTGGCCGACAGATAAAGGCGATTGAGGCACAGCTGAACGCCGAATTGTTTCACCGGCAGGCCCGTGGATTTGCGCTGACGCAAACCGGTGCAGAGCTGGTTGAGCCTGCAAAGGCGATGCGTGATGCGGTACAAAAGATTACGCTGACGGCCGCAGGTCAACAGGCCCGGTTGGATGGTACCGTGCGCGTTACAGCGAGCATGGCAACCTCGGCCATGCATTTGCCCCCGATCATTGCACGCATTCGCAAATTGGAACCAGAGATCGCAATTGAGCTGGTCGCAAGTGATGCCAGTCACAACCTGTTATATCGCGAGGCGGATATTGCGGTGCGTATGTATCGCCCGACGCAGTTGGAACTGGTGACACAGCATATAGGTGAGGTCGAATTGGCGGTGTTTGCGGCGAAATCCTATATCGCTGAGCGGGGCATGCCGACGTCAATTACCGAACTGACGCAGCATGATTTCGTTGGCTATGACACGAACACCGATATTATCGACGGGTTTGCCGAACTCGGTATTCAGGTCACCCGCGATTTGTTCAAAACGCGCGTGGACGACAATATTGCCTATTGGGAACTGGTCCGTGCCGGTTGCGGCATTGGATTTGCACAGGCCGATATTGGCAGAAAGGATCCGCTGATTGCAGAGATTAAGATCGGGATAGATATGCCAACCCTGCCCATCTGGCTGACCGCCCATGGGGCGATGCGCCAGACCCCGCGTATCAGGCGGGTTTGGGACTTGTTGGCAGAGGGTTTGCGCCCGTTGGTTCTTTGACGGTGTCTACCCCAAGGCTTCGGACAGCTTGTCAAATGCCTGATTCCATCCGCCACCGCCTGGTGATCCTTCGGGAACGCCGACATGCACCATTGTCATGGTCGTGCGACCGTCATCCTCGGACAGCTCAACGATGACTTCGGTGATGTCGGGATGCCCTTCAGGCATACCCATGGATTGTGGCGAAATCAGTGTTCCGTTTTCGTCGCACATGCTTTCGGTATAGACGAGGCGATTGGGTCGGTTCACTTCTTTATAAACGCCGGTGAACCACATGGTCATTGTACGTTCTGGTGACGACATTTGCATGCTGACCTTGCGGGTTCCGCCTACAACCACATCCATCTCAGCAACAGGTACTGTCATGCCACGCGGGCCGTACCAACGCTTGAACATTTCTGGGTCGGCCCACATGTTCCAGATGACCTCTATCGGTGCGTCGAATTCGCGGGTGATTTTTACCCATCCAGTTTGATCAGCCATCTTTTGCATCCTTCATTCCAACAATAATCTGGTTCATGACATCAAACCGCGCATCCCAGATATGCCGGTATTGATCTGTCCAATGCGCCACCGCCTGTAGCGGTTCGGCGTTTAATGTGCAGGGTCGGAATTGGGCGTCCCGCCCGCGTGTAATGAGCCCCGCATTTTCGAGGACCCGGATATGTTTTGAGATCGCCGGTAAGCTCATATCGAACGGTTCAGCAAGCGTATTGACGGTTGCTTCGCCCTTGGCAAGCCTGGCCAGGATTGCCCGGCGGGTCGGGTTTGCCAAGGCGGCAAAGGCAGCGTCGAGGGGGTCAGTCTCTGTCATGACTCATTAGTAAGCCAACTCTTTAATTAATCAAGTTGTTAAATTAAGGTGCGCCATGCTATGGCGTCGATATGCCTTGATATCTTGAACCTGCCGTCATGCCGGGGTAGGGCCTTTCCGACAGATGCAAGCAAGGACGCGACCCATGGCAAACCCATCCCTATTAATCCTCGCCGGTGACGGCATTGGCCCTGAAGTTATGGATGAGGTGAAGCGCGTCATTACCTGGTTTGGTGACAAGCGCGACCTGACCTTCGACGTGTCAGAGGATTTAGTTGGCGGTGCTGCCTATGACGCACATGGTGTCCCTTTGCATGATGACACGATGGCCAAAGCCCAAGAGGTGGACGCCGTTCTGCTAGGTGCTGTTGGCGGCCCGAAATACGACGATCTGGATTTCAGCGTAAAACCCGAGCGCGGCCTGTTGCGTTTGCGCAAGGTGATGGACCTGTTTGCCAACCTGCGCCCGGCGCAGTGTTTTGATGCGCTTGCTGATTTTTCGTCGCTGAAAAAAGATGTCGTTGCAGGCTTGGATATCATGATCGTGCGCGAACTGACCTCTGGCGTTTATTTCGGTGATCCGCGCGGCATCCATATCGAAGACAATATGCGCGTGGGTGTTAATACCCAGCGCTATACCGAGGCAGAGATCGAACGCGCCGCCCGCGCCGCCTTTGACCTGGCGCGCAAGCGGTCGAACAAGGTTTGTTCCATGGAAAAGGCGAATGTCATGGAAAGCGGCATCCTGTGGCGCGACGTGGTGAACGAGGTCCATCAGGCCGATTATGCCGATGTCGAACTGTCCCATATGTATGCCGACAATGGCGCGATGCAGCTGGTCCGCGCGCCCAAGCAGTTTGATGTCATCCTGACCGATAACCTGTTTGGCGATATCCTGTCTGACTGTGCTGCGATGCTGACTGGTTCGTTGGGGATGCTGCCATCTGCCTCGCTTGGCTTGCCGATGGCCAATGGGCGTCCAAAAGCGATGTATGAACCGGTACATGGGTCGGCCCCCGACATCACCGGGCAAGGGAAGGCAAACCCGATTGCCTGCATTCTAAGCTTTGCAATGGCGCTGCGCTATTCGTTCGATGAAGGTGCAGAGGCTGACCGGCTGGAAGCCGCGATTGAGAAGGTACTGGCTGATGGTGCGCGTACAGGCGACTTGATGGGCCCTGAAGGTGGCACCCCGTTGAGTACGACGCAAATGGGTGATGTGATTCTTGAGGCGCTTGACGCAAGTCTCTGAAGCTGAATGCGGACAATGCTGCAAGCCGGAACTTACTGTTTCCGGATTGTGGCAGTTCATCCGCCAAATATGACCTCGCGGTGACGAGACATGGCAAGAAATGCTGGTCATTTGTTGGAAGATCGGCTAGGTTTACGTTAGATTAACAGTCGTACCAGTGAACTTTGTGAAAGTTTAATAAAATGCATAGTCTTGTGAAGAAATTGGCAGCGGTCGCCGTTGCAACCCTGATGGCCGTTCCTGCAATGGCCGCAACTACAACTTTTGATTTTCGGAATGGTGGTCTCCTTGGCAACGGATCCTATGACGGCAACTATGCCGCAACCGTTGACCAGCTGACAGTCAGCGTGACTGCTGGACGCTATCGTGCGCCAGCCGGAGCCCCAAACGACAGCATCATCGATAGCGATTGTTCTGACGGTGGATGCGGCTACTTCGGTGATCGTTACGTGCGTCAGGTGAATTCGGGCATCGGTATTGCTGGACGGTTCGACGGCAGCAGCATTGACGGCAACTATGGCAACGACCTGATTACCTTTGCTTTTAATCGCGTGATCGATTTCACCCGGGTGGTTTTCACTGGTGTTGACTGGAACGACCGCTTTGACGTTTTCGTCGATGGCAACCTCGTCCAGGAAGAAATTCGTATCGCTGGCAACAACCCTTTCAGCTTGGCCTCTTTGGCGATCAGTTCTGGTCAGTCGATCAGTTTCGGCGCTGATGGCCGGTTTGATAACTTCCGCGTTGGCGCCATTCAGGTTTCATCCGTGCCGCTGCCAGCAGGCGCACTGCTGCTTTTGAGTGGTCTGTTTGGTCTGGGTGTCATGCGCCGTCGCCGCGCGGCTGCCTGAACAGCCCTACACATAGAATAATCAAAGGGGCGGTCCATTGGGCCGCCTCTTTTCATTGACGCATTGGCTTTGCTTTGGCAGGTATCGGCAGATACGGCGCATAAAAGGAAAGCGGCCATGTCACCAAATGCTAAGGGCGCGCTTTTTGCGCTACTCGCCTTTGCGATCTTTGCCACCCATGATGTGTTTGTGAAGGTGTTGGGCGGCATCTATTCCCCTTTCCAGATCGTCTTTTTCAGTGTTTTGCTCAGCTTTCCGCTGGCGACCGTCATGTTGATGCGTGACGCCAAACCCGGAACACTGGTCCCGGTTCACCCATGGTGGATGGCATTGCGCACGGTCGCTGCCGTGGCGACGGGGGTCAGTGCATTCTATGCCTTTTCCGTTCTACCCTTGGCGCAGACATATGCGATCTTGTTTGCGGCACCTTTGCTGATCACCATTCTCGCAATTCCAGTGCTTGGCGAACGGGTGCGTCTGCGACGGTGGATGGCCGTTCTTTTTGGGTTGGCGGGTGTGATGGTTGTGCTGCAGCCGGGACAGACGACCCTATCAACGGGCCATCTTGCTGCCGTTGTGGCCGCTATTGGTGGGTCGGTTGCATCAATTGTGGTCCGCAAGATCGGGGCGGATGAACGGCCGGTCGTTATTCTGCTGTACCCGATGGTTGTGAATTTTGTGGTGATGGCCTGCGCATTGCCTTTCGTCTACAAACCATTGCCGATTGAGCATCTGGGCATGTTGGCCATCATCGCTTGCTTTGCCTGGGTTGCCAGCCGCCTTGTGATCATGGCCTATCAGCAAGGTGAGGCGGCGATTATCGCCCCAATGCAGTATAGTCAGATCATCTGGGCCGCCGCCTATGGCTATCTGTTTTTTGACGAAACGCTGGCGCGAAATACAATCCTTGGGGCTGGGATCATCATTGCCAGCGGTCTGTATATCGTATTGCGGGAAAGCCGAAGCGATGCATCGGAAAATACGCCTGTGCTGCGCACCCGGTCACGGTCGGAAACGGCGACAACCCCGCGCGTCAGCCTGTTCATGCGTTTGACAGGGCAGGAGCCGCCGCGCGGGCAGGGCGACTGACCTTCTAACGCTGTTCTGGCGGTGCGAAACTGTGGGCGTCCGCACGCCCCCAGCGTTCCTGAAACCCGTGTTCATCATCAGTGCCGTCCAGCAGAAAACCCTCGGGCATGTAGGCATAGACATCTGCCGCTTCTGCCATTTGCCCGTCGGCTTTGCGTGCCATGAAATGATAGGGCAGGAAGTCGCAGGGGTTTTGCAGCCCCGCTGCACCGGCCATTTTCCCGAGCGCCTTCATCGTGTTGTTATGGAAACGCGCAACCCGCTGGCTTTTGTTGCCGACGTCCAAGGCGCGTTGCCGCAACGGGTCTTGCGTGGCGACGCCGACGGGGCAGTGATTGGTATGGCAGGCCTGCGCCTGAATGCAGCCGATGGCGAACATGTAGCCCCGCGCCGAGTTGCACCAATCCGCCCCCAGTGACAGCGCCCGTGCGATATCAAAAGCACTGACCAGTTTGCCTGCTGCCCCGATCTTGATCCTGTCGCGAATACCTGCCCCGCGCAGGGTGTTATGTACAAATGTCAGTCCCTCGACCATCGGCATGCCGACATGGTTGGCAAATTCCAGCGGTGCTGCCCCAGTGCCGCCTTCTGTTCCGTCCACCACGATAAAGTCGGGATAAATGCCCGTGTGCAACATCGCCTTGACCATGCACATGAATTCCCGCCGGTGACCGATACAGAGCTTGAACCCCACCGGCTTTCCGCCCGATTTTTCACGCAAGAGGCCCAGAAATTCGGTCAGCTCAACAGGGTTGGAGAACGCGTTATGCGCCGCCGGAGAGATGCAATCGACCCCCATAAGCACCCCGCGCGCCTCCGCAATCTCTTCGCTGATCTTTGAGGCTGGCAGCATGCCACCTTGCCCCGGTTTGGCCCCTTGGCTGAGCTTAAGCTCGATCATCTTGACCTGATCGCTGGCGGCTTGCTTGGCGAACTTTTCGGCGTTGAAGGTGCCGTCATCATTGCGGCAACCAAAGTAACCTGACCCGATCTCGTAAATCAAATCGCCGCCGCCTTCACGGTGATAGCGGCTGATCCCACCTTCGCCGGTATCATGCGCAAACCCGCCCATCTTGGCACCTTTGTTCAAGGCCGAAATAGCGTTCGCCGAAAGCGATCCGAAGCTCATCGCTGAGATGTTGTAAAGCGAAGCCGCATAGGGTTGTTTGCAATCAGGTCCACCGATTGTGACCCGGAAATCCGTATCTTTGAATTCAGTTGGCTGCACCGAGTGCGTCAGCCATGCGTAACCGGCATCATAGACGGCTTCTTGTGTGCCAAAGGGCCGCTTATCTTCGGCCCCTTTGGCCCGCTGATAGACCAAGGATCGTTGTTCACGGCTGAATGGCTGTTCGTCCTGATCGCTTTCGATCAGGTATTGACGGATCTCGGGCCGGATCCCTTCAAACAGAAACCGCATATGGCCCAGCACAGGGTAGTTGCGCAGGATCGCATGGCTTGGCTGACGCAGGTCACGGATGCCAAGGGCTGTCAGCGCTGCAAAAGCAACAAACAGAACGAAAATCCACGGAAACCAGAACCCAAGAACAAAGCAGATCACCGTCAGGGCAATGACCAAAGCCAGTGTCGTAAACCGTTCCAAATCCAACAAGTCGCGCAAACCAGATACCTCCACTTTCCGGTCAGACTAGGCCGCGCTGCTGGGGGAGGAAAGCAAGTTTCGCCGAGCGTCAGAAGTCTGGTTTAACGCCTGGCAGGTTTAACGCACGGATCAATTCGCGCAGTTCCTGTCTGGCGGCGATATTTGACATGCTCAGGCTCGTCACACCGATATCGCGCAGGTCCAGCAGGGTCAGCCCACGGGGGAAAAGTTCGCGAAAAACCACCCGTTCGCTAAACCCCGGGGCAGGGCGAAAACCGATCCGCTTGGCCAGTTTCCCAATCGCGGCTTCCATTTTCTGTTTGTTGATCATGGCTTGTGTCCCCAACCGGTTACGCAGCACGATCCAGTCGATTGGGTTCATCCCGGCCTGCGCGCGCATCTGCCGCGCGCTCCATACCATTTCCGCGTAGACCGACGGGCTGACAATCTCTGCCGCCTCATCATCGACATGGGCCAGCAGGTCGAAATCCACGAAACTGTCATTCAGCGGTGTGATCAGCGTGTCCGACATGGCGTGGGCCAGCTGACTGAGCCGAGTATGCGAGCCGGGGCAGTCGATCAGGATGAAGTCGCAGACATCATGCATCGCCTCAACTGCCTGAGAAAGGGCCTGATCCTGCGCGTTTTGTCCTGTGGCCAAAGTTGCGGGGTCGATCTGGGGCAATTCGGCGTAGTCGGGTGTGGGGAGTGCCAGGCCTTCCTTTTTCAGATAGCTTTGCCTGTTGGCGATGTATCGCCCGAGCGTTTGCTGGCGCAGGTCTAGATCAAGCGTGCCGATCTTGTGCCCCATACGGGCCAAGGCTGTGGCCACATGCATTGATACGGTTGATTTTCCAGCGCCCCCTTTTTCATTGCCTACAACAATAATATGCGCCACGCCGTCGTTCCCATCATGCCGAATTTTGCACTCTATAGTTGGTGGGTGGGTACGATGGAAGCGACCCTGCGCCTGTGGGAAAATAATAATTTTCGGTCGCGTGGTTTGTGCGCCTTACCGACAACGACGCAGGGTGAAATTGGCCCCAACTCTTGACAGAGCCACGCTTAAGGCGCATGTGCCAGTCAACCGATGCAGGCTGCCGCGTGAGCAGCGCGGGGCATTCTGCCATCCGCACGGCATCGCTTGAATTTTGGTTCCCATCATCACGCGAGGGGTCCCGCGCCAAATCGGCGCCCGGGCAATGTGGTGCGGGCCGTCAGCATATTGGCGCAACCTTGCAATGGGTCACGACATCCGGTCGGGACCCTAACGATATGTGCGGGAATCATCTCCGCAAGAATAGGATATCCTTTATGGATTTTGATATGCTGGGCCTTGCGCCCCGACTTGTAAAAGTACTGAAAGAACAGGGGATCACTGATCCCACGCCGATCCAAACCCAAGCCATTCCGCATGCCATGAATGGCCGAGATGTGATGGGCCTGGCACAGACTGGCACCGGCAAGACGGCCGCTTTTGGCCTGCCCATGATCAATGCGCTCTTGAAAGCAGGCACGAAGCCCGGCCCAAAGACGGTGCGCGGGCTGATCCTTGCCCCGACCCGCGAATTAGCCAAGCAGATTGCCGATAACCTGACCGCCTACACCAAGGGCACCCATCTGAAGGTTGCTCTTGTCGTTGGTGGTGCCGGGATCGTGGCCCAGACCAAACGTTTGGCGGGTGGTGTTGATCTGTTGGTCGCTACCCCCGGTCGTCTGATTGATCTGTTGGATCGGCGCGCGGTGCGGTTGGATCAGACGGTCTATCTGGTGTTGGACGAGGCCGATCAGATGCTCGACATGGGATTCATCCATGCGCTGCGCCAGATCGCGCCGCTCTTGGCGAAGGATCGCCAGACGATGATGTTTTCGGCCACGATGCCAAAGCTGATGAACGAACTGGCTAATACTTACCTGACGGATGCTGTGCGTGTGCAAGTGAACCCGCCGGGCCAGGCGGTCAAGAAGATCAACCAGTCGGTGCATTTCGTGGCGCAAGCCGCCAAGCTGGACCTGCTGATCGAGCTGCTGGATGCGCATCGCGATGAATTGGCGCTGGTATTCGGTCGGACCAAGCATGGCTGTGAGAAGCTGTATAAGGTGCTTGAGAAGAAGGGTTTTGCCGCCGCTTCGATCCATGGCAACAAGTCCCAAGGGCAGCGCGAACGCGCATTGGCAGCCTTCAAGGCAGGCAAGGTGCGTGTTTTGGTCGCTACGGACGTAGCTGCGCGGGGCATCGATATTCCTGACGTGCGCCATGTCTATAATTACGACCTGCCCAATGTGGCCGAGAACTATGTCCACCGGATCGGGCGGACGGCCCGTGCGGGTGCGGATGGGGCCGCTGTCGCCCTTGTTGCGCCGGACGAGATGATTGAGCTGCAGGACATCGAAAAAGCGATGAAAGAGACGATACCCGTCGCCTCTGGTCGGCGGTGGGAAGTCCAACCTGGCCAGAAAAAGCGGCCCAATGGCGGCGGCGCAAGGCGCGGCGGCGGTGGCGGTGGCAACCGACAGGGTAAGCCCGGCGGCGGCGGTAAACCCGGCGGGCAAGGCAGACGCGGCGTACGGAACCGGTCACGCGGGAAGACAGCGGCTTAATACCTAGGGGGCGCGCCCCCGGGGGCTTCACCAATAGGTGGGGTCGTCCAGCGCAGGCACGCATTGTGACGGCCCAAGCAACGGTGTCAGTGGTTGATCCGTCAATGATTGACCCAGCCAACCCGCGGCATGGGACAATGCATGCGGCGCTGCGGCGATCTGGGTCGATATCTGCTGAAACCCGGCCTTCCCATAATAACGTGGGTCGCCATAGGTCAGTGCCACATCCACCTCCGCCTCACGGATCGCCTGCAATCCATGGCGCAGAAGGGCTTGACCAATCCCCTGACCCTGATGATCCGTCCGGACAGCAACGGGCGACAGGATGAAGACCCGGCGTTGATCCTGTGCAAAGCGCATGGGCGAGAAGATGATACAACCCAGCAGGGTTGTGTCATTCGACGCAAGAAAGACGAAAAGCTCATCCATGGGCGTTGAGGCCAACAGGTTAGGGGCAAGATCACCAACCAAGCGGCCTTCATCCGGCCCCTCAGACGCTGTGAAGGTTTGCGTAAACAGGGCCGCGATCTCCTGTTCACGACCATTCTGATCCGATGAAAGACGAATATCTTTTTCCCAATGGGCCATCAGGCAAATCTCTAACCGCGTGTCTGATCAACCATATTTGCGGAATGCTTCCATTTCGATGGCAAGCTTGGTTTGTAGTTCGGCCAGATACAACATCTCTGCCTTGCGTTCCGCCTCGTCGGCCAACGCTTTCAGGCGCGCATGGGATGCCAATATCTGCTGGCGCAGGATTGTGATCGGTGATTTGGCGTCGGCCTCTTTCATCATCCGGTTCAGCACGGCGTTTTGCGGGTCATCAAGATGAGGCAAAGGTTTGCCAGCGCCGGGCAGATCATCAAAATCGCCGCGTCTTTCGGCATTCTGCACGATCTAGTCAATCAGCGAACTGAGGGGATGATGCATCTGCGGCTCCGTATGTCAGACAGGATATAAAAGCTCAGGCACAAAAATGCAAAACGCCGCCCCGAGCAGAGCGGCGTTTGCAAAATCGTAAGATGGGTCTTGACCCATCCTGCTGGCTCAGAAGCCCAGACCGGCATATTTGTTCTTGAACTTGGATACACGGCCACCGGCATCCATCAGACGGGTCGAACCACCATTCCATGCAGGGTGCACGGATGGGTCGATGTCCAGCGCCATCTGGTCGCCCTCTTTGCCCCAGGTCGACTTCATCTGAACGATCGTGCCGTCAGTCATCTTGACGTCGATCATGTGATAATCGGGATGGATATCTTTTTTCATCTCTAACGTCCTTATGCTTCGGCGCCCTTGGGGGCTTTGTAGTTGGTGACCTCGGCGATACGCGCGGATTTACCACGACGCGACCGCAGATAATACAGCTTGGCGCGACGCACCCGACCGCGGCGAACCACAGTGATGCTGTCGATATTGGTGGAATGCAGGGGGAATACACGTTCCACGCCTTCACCAAAAGAAATCTTGCGAACGGTAAACGACCCGGCGATGCCTTTGCCGTTCTTGCGGGCGATGCAGACGCCTTCGTAGTTCTGCACACGGGTGCGTGTGCCCTCGGTCACTTTGTAACCGACGCGGATGGTGTCACCCGCTCTAAAATCGGGAATATCTTTCCCCAGCGCAGCAACCTGCTCCGCTTCGAGTTGTGCGATCAAATCCATTGATCCGCTCCTAATATCTAGCACGGGTTATCCCGTGACGTGTACGTGGCGTCAGAGCTGCGTGTCGTTATCGGGTTCGGTCATGCCGCCCGCCGCAGGGTGCCGTCATCATTCGTTTTTTGTGATCGTCCGGCACTGTCTGGTGGTTGTGCCCCAACGAAGGGGGTCCCAAATATCCGACCGTTCCATAGACCAACACACTGGAATCAGTTGCCCGGCCCAGCGATGCGTCTATCTACGGCTAAGCAGGTGATGGATCAAGAGGTTTTCGGGGGCGATAAATCAAAACCGCCCTCGAAATGGTTTGGATGTTTATGTTTCTGCGTCGAAGATCAGGCGCAGTGTCACCGGGAAGGTCCGCGTGATCCCTGGCAGATCGGCCAGTTGCATCAACGTGTCGATACCTGGATCGATGCCCGCTTCTTCCGTGCTGACATAAAGCATGCTGTTTGTCGTCACCAACACTTGATCAGCCGTGGTACGCATCACAAAAACATCAAGATAGACCGGAATTTCCTGACCGAGTAGCGCCAGATCACCATCAATTTCGGTGACAAGGCTTTCACCGACCCCAAGGCCTGCCATTTCATCCATGTCGATGCTGGCCTTCAGCATGGCTGTGGCTGCGCCACCAAACACGTGCTCACCAATCCGTTCGTTGCGAATATCAATGTTGGTTTGAACAGATGTCAGATCAATTTCGACCTCTGCCGTGCCATCGGAAGCAACCTTGCCGGACAGCCTTTGAAAGCTGTGTGCTTCACCAATAGTATCTTTCTTGACCGACCCGAAAGCCACGATTGATTGATCACTGTCAAGGGTCCAGGTTTCGGCAATTGCGCCAGTCGATGCCAACATGCCGAGCGATATGGCCAGTGTTCCAAAGAGGTTTTTCATTTTTTAATCCTTACGTCTCAAGGGGCCGCAGCCCTTTGCACTCAATAAATATCGGTTTCAAAGCGATATTTTTATTAAATGGCCAAATCTTGACCCAAATTAGTCTTTTGCGGTCCTTTCATTGTAGCTGGCCCACAGATCCGGGCGGCGGTCCTTTGTAATTTGCTCTGCTTTCTGGCGCCGCCAGGTCGCGATTTTGGCATGATTGCCGGATAGCAAAACGTCGGGAACATCATGCCCTTGCCAGGTTGCGGGTTTGGTATATTGCGGGTGCTCAAGGAGACCGGCGCCAAAGCTTTCTTCAACGGCGCTTTCGGCATTTCCAAGCACGCCGGGCAGCAGACGCACGGTAGCGTCGATCATCGCTTGTGCGGCAATTTCCCCCCCTGTCATGACAAAATCTCCCAAGCTGACTTCGGCTATGTTGAAGTGCTGTAAGATACGTTCATCCACGCCTTCAAAACGGCCGCAAAGTAAGGTGACACCATCCGCGCGCGCCCAATCCCGTGCCATACCCTGATCAAATCGGCGTCCGCGCGGTGAGAGATAGACAAGCGGCATCATGCCTTTTGCATTGCGCTGCGTGTCAGTAATTGCGCTTTCCAGCACATCGGCGCGCAGGACCATTCCCGCGCCACCACCGGTAGGCGTATCATCAACATTACGATGTTTCCCGATCCCATATTGACGCAGGTCATAAGTCTGCAGTTGCCACAGACCATCCTGGAGCGCCTTGCCCGTCAGGCTTTCGCCCAGAACCCCAGGAAAGCTCTGAGGGAAAAGGGTAATCACCTGCGCGGTCCAGGCAACAGCGAGCGCTGGGGTGTCCGTCATCAGTTCACGCGGTTTCAGTGTTGGGCTGATCGATTTGCGACCGGCGGCTTTGGGGATCTGGTCAGTCATGCGCAGGGTTTAGGCGAATTGGTTCCGCGAGGGAACCGATCCTGTGTCTAAGCGTCACCATCGGCGACAAACAGACCGTCAGGCGGATCTGCGATAATACGCTTTTGTTCCAAGTCCACTGTCGGAACTGCGGTCTGTGTGAACGGCAGCAGCACGGTTTCGGTTTGCCCCGGTACAGTTATCTCGAGCAGGTCACCAGCGCCGTGGTCCATGACCTGTTTGACTGTGCCCAGCGTGACACCACCGGTATCAAGCACGGTCAACCCGATCAGGTCGGCATAGTAATATTCATCATCGGGCAATGACGGCATCCGCGCCCGGTCAGCAAAAAGGCTGATGTTACGCAATGCGTCGGCATCTTCCTTTGAAACGACGCCATCCAGACGGGCGGTGAAACCGTTCTTGATTTGCCCCGTTAATACGATTTGGGCAAAGCTGCGGCCATTATCCGTATAAAGCGGAGTGTAATCAGCAATTGCCTGCGGGTCAGCGCAAAAGGATTTCAGCCGGACCTCGCCATGGACGCCAAATGACCCGCCAATTGATCCAACGATGACACGATCAGTCATTGATCAGCTCTGCTCCTACGCAAATATTGTCGATCCATAATCCGCCACCAGCATTACAGGTGGTCTGTGCATTGCTGCGTTCGTAAAGGACACCCGCAACGAAGGCGCATCCTGTAAAGATGATCAAGCGCAGCAAACGGAACATGGGGCCTCACAGGGAAAATGCGTATTGCCCGGAGTAGTGCCCGGGCAATACGATGTTTCGCTTACTCTTCAGCCGCAGCTTCTTCAGCAGGCGCTTCTTCCGCTGGTGCGTTTGCAGCTTCTTCTGCAGCTTTGGCTTTTTCAGCTTTCTCTTCAGCGCGGGCCTGGGCCGCTTTACCTGGTGTGCCCTTCTTGGGGTTGCTGCGATCCTTCTTGGGCAGCTCACCTGCTGCTTCCAGCATGCGGGATATACGGTCGGTTGGCTGTGCGCCTTCGCCCAACCAATATTTCACGCGCTCCATGTTCATTTTCACGCGCTCTTCGCTATCTTTGGGCAGCATGGGGTTATATGTGCCCAGCTTCTCGATAAAGCGACCGTCGCGCGGCATGCGGCTGTCGGCAGCCACAATTGCGTAAAACGGACGTTTCTTAGAGCCGCCACGGGCCAAACGAATTTTCATAGCCATCAGATTTTCTCCTTACAGATGGGTTTGTAAGATGGGTTTCAACCCATCTACGATTGATGTTGCTTGTGGTGTTGGATAACTTCCTGAATGATGAAATTCAGGAATTTCTTGGCAAATTCCGGGTCAAGATTGGCCTGGTTCGCAAGGTCGGTGAGACGCGCGATCTGTTGTTCTTCGCGCACCGGGTCAGATGGGGGCAGGTCATGCTCAGCCTTGAGCACGCCCACGGCCTGTGTGTGTTTGAACCGCTCGCCCAATGTATAGACAAGAATAGCATCAAGCCGGTCGATACTTTCGCGATGACCTTTGAGCAGATCAGCAGCACGGGTTACAGCATCAGTCATTGCTGTCTCCTTTCTTGGGATAACGGAACGCGATCACATTTTCGACGTCGCGCGGATGGGGGGCACCTTTGACCGCGCCTAACCTTTCGGCGATACGGATCGAGCCCGTATTGGCCTCGGCGATGTAGCTGACAAAATCAGACCCGTAGATGCGTCGGCAAAGGGGCAGCAATGCACTGGCCGCCTCGCTGGCAAAACCATTGCCTTCAGCGCCTTCTGTCAAAAGCCAGCCAAGTTCGGGGTCAGGATCACCAAATTCATGACCCAGCAGCACCATGCCTTGCACAATGCCGTCATGCGTTGTGATCGTCAGTGCGCCATGGCCGCGCAGCACCCAGCCTGCCACCAACTGGTTGAAATCCAGCCAAGCGTCTTCCGGGGTGAAGGGGCCGCCAAAATGTACGGAACGGTCTGACGTCCAGATTGGTTCCAGCACGGCCCAGTCACTGATCCGCGGCAACCGCAACACCAGACGCGCAGTTTCGATCACGGGAACCGTGGCTTGCAACGCAGCAATTTGATTGGCCCCGTTTGCGGGCGCTTTTGTCCAACTTGTCATACCGCACCTCGCCGGTGCCGGTAAACCAAGGTGCCTTCATCCTCTGGCGTTTCTGCGTTGGAATCCAAAACGGCGCCCAGTTTTTCCGCGACGCGGATTGACGCAGAATTGCGTTCGCCAATGTAGCTTACGACGCTCACCAGATCAGTCGTGGCGAAGGTATGATCAAGTATCGCACGCCCTGCGTCGGTTGCCAGACCCAACCCTTCGAAACCATCGTAAACGAACCATCCGCATTCTGGCTCTGGAAAATGCGGCGGATGGACCAGGCCCACACCGCCTGCAAGCTGACCATCAATCTCGATGGCGAGCGTGCCGAAACCATAAAGCGGCCATGTCGCGATATCATTGGTAAACCAGGTCCACGCCTTATCGCGGTTAAGCGGGCCGTCCATATGCACAGCACGGTCGCTGCCCATAAAGGAGGCGTAGGCATCAAAATCGCTGCGCAAGTAGGGGCGCAAGATTAGGCGCTCGGTGTGCAGGGTCGGGATCATGCCACAACCTCTGGTCCAGGGTGGCGCCATAGATGCAGCGTTCCGAAGTCGGGATGATCAAAGCTTTCGCCCGGGCGGCACCCCAAACGCTTGGCCAAAGCGGCCGAGCGCGTGTTGGCCGGATCAATCGCACTAATTAATGTGGTCCAACCCAATGTTTCATAGGCATAAGCGCGGGCGGCCAATGCAGCCTCTGCTGCGATACCGCGCCCTTCTGCATTGTCAAAGACGGACCAGGCAAGTTCGGGTTCCGGCCAGCCAACAGGATAAAAAAGACCGACAATGCCCATCGGCGCATCGGTCACACGGTCCGCAACCATCCAGCGGCCAAAACCGCGCAGCGTCCAATGGCCAATGATACCGGCCAATTGGTGAAACGCCTGACGGTCGGTGAATGGGCCGCCTGTTGCCGCAGTGCGCGGTGACGCACGAAAGGCGGCATAATCTTCGAAATCGTCCCAGCGGGGCGCGCGCAGCGTCAGCCGGTCTGTATATACGGTCGGTATCATACTAACCCCGCCGGATGACGATATATCGTGACACTGTCGCCGCTATCATCTGTCTTTTGTCCATCGTGGATGCAGCCCAGCTTTTCTGCCAACACGACTGAGCGGGTGTTTTCAGGCGCGATCAGCGACATCAAAGGAGCGAGCCCAAGCGTATGATAGGCGTGACTACGCACTGCCAGAGCGGCCTCATATGCGAAGCCTTTGCCTTCGAATGCGGCGTAAACGGTCCAGGCCAATTCGGGTTCATCCAAATCAATCGGATGGCGCAACTGCGTGCGCCCAACCGGTGCGCCCGTTGCGGTTTCGGTCATGAAGAATGCGCCATAACCACGGGCGGCCCATTGGCCAAGACCTTGCATGCAGCTATCCCAGCTGTCGCGCGGGTCATCGGTTGGCCCGCCCAAGAATTTTGAACGGTCAGTAGCGCAAAATGCGTGGAACGCATCGTAATGCGCCATGCTAAACGGTCCCAATGTCAGCCGGTCAGTGGTCAGCGTCGGGATCATTGGGTCGCCTCCGACGCCTGTTTCACCGCACGCGGATCATCATAGGGCAAATGCCGGAAAAAGATGACCTTTTCGCCATCAACCACGCCACGTCTGTCCTCCATCGCGCCCAGTCGAGATGCAAGCCGCAGTGAACGGAAGTTATCCGGTGCGATCATTGAAATCAACGGCTCCAGATTGAGTGTGCGCCCGGCCCATTGGCGCACGGCGCAGGCGGCTTCGAACGCATAAGACTTGCCTTCATACCCATCAAACATGTGCCATGCCAGTTCCGGCTGCGGCCATTCGATGTGGTTCACGATCCCGACCCGGCCCGTGGCCACACCGGTTTCCCGCTCTGTCACGGTGAAAAACCCGTAGCCGTGCCAGTTCCAATGCCCGATCCCTGCGATAAAGCCGCGCCATGCGTCCCGTTCGGTGCCTTTGCCGCCCACAACCTCCATCCGCTCGGACCTGGTGACCCATGCGGTAAAGGCCGCAAGGTCCCGTTTCTGAGGGCCGCGCAATTCAAGGCGCGCTGTGGTAAGGGTTGGGGCAGGGGTCATTGCTTACGGCCACATCACTGGGTTTGGGTTGGTTGCAGCTTTTTGATGTGGCAATGCAAAGACGTCGCGCGTCACCCCGTCCGGGAACTGATCGCGGCGGGTGACCGTGCCCCCAAGCCGCGTTGCCAACTTGCGGGCCGCTTCGTTTTCGTCCCGCATATGCGTCTCGACCGTTGTCCAGCCGAGTGTCTTATAGGCAAATGCAATAGCAGCTTTTGAGGCTTCTGTCGCAAAGCCCGCACCGCGTTGATCCTGCATCAGCCACCACGTCAACTCGGCGCTTGGCCATCCACGCGGATGAAATAGCCCGCAGCCGCCGATAGCATCGCCTGTATCGCGGCGCACCATCATCCATTTTCCAAAACCGCGCAGCGCCCAATGCCCCAGATCAGCGGCCAACACGCGAAAGGCCTGATCAGCTCGCAGCGGTCCACCATAATTTCCAGACCCAACTGCATCCGCAAAGAAGGCCTGATAGACAGCAAAGTCATCAGCCTGCGGGGCGCGTAAACGCAGCCGTTCGGTTGTGAGCGTCGGGATTGTCACTTCTTTTTCCCAAATCCAGAGAGGCCCGGGGGCAATTGCATGCCCCCGCCGCCAAGGCCGGGCATTCCTGCGGGCATCTTGCCCTGCAGTTCCTTGGCTGCTGCTGCCATCGCCTCTGGATCGTTTATGTCGGGCATGCCGCCGCCTTTGCCGAACATGCCTTTCATGGCTTGTTTCAGCATGCCGCCCTTGCCCATCTTCTTCATCATCCCCGCCATCTGCTTGTGTTGCTTCACAAGGCGGTTGAGTTCGGACACTTCCAGACCGGCCCCTTTGGCGATCCGCTTCTTGCGCGACGCGGCAAGCAGGTCCGGGTTTGCCCGCTCTTTCTTGGTCATCGAATTGATCAGGGCGATCTGACGTTTCAGGATGCTGTCGTCAAAGCCTGCCTGATCCATCTGCTTGGCCATCTTCGCGGCACCGGGCATCATGCCCATCATCCCTTCCATGCCGCCCATCTTCATCATCTGTTCAAGCTGCATTTTCAGGTCGTTCATGTTGAAACGGCCCTTCTGGAACCGTTTCATCATGCGCTCGGCCTGTTCGGCCTCAATGGTTTCCTGCGCCTTTTCGACAAGGGCAACAATGTCACCCATGCCCAGGATACGGCCTGCGATCCGTTCGGGTTCGAACGTTTCAATCGCGTCCATCTTTTCGCCGAGGCCGACAAAGCGGATCGGTTTGCCGGTGATCGCACGCATTGACAGGGCCGCACCGCCGCGCCCGTCGCCATCCATCCGGGTCAAAACAACACCGGTTACGCCGATCTTGTCGTCAAATTCCTGTGCGACGTTCACAGCGTCCTGACCAGTCAGGCCATCGACGACCAAGAGCGTCTCGCGCGGGTTGGCAACATCGCGCACTTCGGCGGCCTGCGCGATCAATTCCTGATCAATGTGCAGACGGCCCGCCGTGTCGAGCATATAGACGTCATAGCCACCAAGGCTGGCCTGCGTTTTCGCGCGTTTGGCGATTTGCACAGGCGTTTCACCCGGTACAATCGGCAGGGTGTCCACGCCAATCTGACCACCCAAAATGGCCAGCTGTTCCATCGCCGCAGGGCGGTTGGTATCAAGCGAGGCCATCAGCACGCGCTTGCCTTCGCGGTCTTTCAACCGCTTGGCCAGTTTTGCGGTTGTGGTCGTCTTACCCGACCCTTGCAAACCGACCATCAGGATCGGGGCGGGTGGGTTATCGATTTTCAGCGCGCCGGGATCGTCGTCGCCGGTCAGCACATGTTGCAATTCGTCATGGACGATTTTCACAACCTGCTGGCCGGGTGTGATTGATTTGGTGACCGCTTGCCCAGTCGCCTTGTCCTGCACTGCCTTCACAAAATCGCGCGCGACGGGCAAGGACACGTCGGCCTCTAACAGGGCCACACGCACTTCGCGCAGGGCGGTTTTGACGTCATCCTCGGACAGCGCACCTTGTTTGGTGAGCTTGTCGAATACACCGGACAGGCGTTCGGATAGATTTTCAAACATCGGCCAAGGCCCTCACGTCGTTTCGGTTACCGTGCCTATATAAGAACGCGCGGCAAAAAGCAGTAGCGCCCCCGTGGGCGCGACGCGCTGACGGAGGGCGATCCCCTAAAGATCGGGGACCGGAAAGCTGGCGCTATCCGGGTATTGTGGGCCGTTTACGCCTGGCGGTCAGTTGAGTCAACATCCTGCGCCAGCCAATCGTTGATTGTATCAGCCGCCCGTTTCGCGCCGTTCCCGCTGGAATAGACTGGCGTTACCGGATGTGTTCCCGCGTCCATGCCGCCACCCAGTACCAGTGCCACCCGATAGGTTGCGCCACCTTTGCCGCCATAATGGGCCTGCGTCATTGCCCGCTCAAGATGGGTCAGTTCGTGCTTGACGCGGGTCCGGCCCAGGAAGGTCGAATGGCGCAGTTCAACCTGATTGCGGCTGCGATCTAGGATAACTTCGTCTCGGCGGACAAATGCGACAAGAAAGATGCATAAAAAGGCCGGGACAGCAAGCAACCCCCAGAACGCACCGACCATGTCGCCCGCGAATAGGGCGTTCAGGCCGAACCCGAGCATCGCTAGAATGAAGGCTGAAAATACTATGGCGATGATCCAGGAAACATCCCGCAAGATCAGTTGTTCGGATGTGTTGCGGATGACTTTCATATCGCTGTGTTATGCAGGTCGCGATATCGGATCAACCCACTGTCTTGCTTGCATCCATATGCAACTAAGCTGCGGTCGCTGAAACGGTATTCTTGGCTACGTCGATGGCAATCTCCGTAATTCCGATAAACCGCAGGACCTGACACATGTGCGGTGTTGCAAAATCCACGGCGCTGTCGATAGGCACCCCGCCTGACGCCACGCTGACGATTGCGCGTTTGCCTTCAAGCAGTCCGATGGGGCCGTTTTCAGTATAGCGGAAGGTCACATCGGGCCGGGCAACAAGGTCAACCCACGCCTTGAGCGCGGCCGGCATGCCGAAGTTGTACATTGGCATCCCAATCACAACGACATCGGCGGCCTGTAGCTCCCCAATCAATTCGTCTGACAGGGCCAACGCCGCGCGCTCCGTATCCGTCCGATCCGCTTCTGGCACAAGCCGAGCGTTGATCCATGTCTCATCAACCTGCGGAAGCGGCGTTTCGGCCAGATCGCGCGAGATGATGCGTGTGGGTGCAAGACGTGCGACCAATGTGCCGGTCGATGCGCGGCTAATGGATTGGTCAATTGAGCCTGATGCGTTGATATGTAGGACAGTTGTCATGTGATTGCTCCTGATTGTGGTTGGCATCAAAGTGGCTATTGCATCTGCGAACGAAATACCGGATTTTCCACAAGATATGTTTACTGATGCACAGGATTGTTTATGGATAACTGGGATGAGATTCGCACCGCGTTTCAGGTTGCCCGTAGAGGGACGGTCAGTGGGGCTGCAGAGGCGCTGGGTGTGCATCATGCGACCGTCATCCGCCATATCGATGCGCTTGAAGGCAGGTTGGGCGTTAAACTGTTCCAGCGTCACGCGCGCGGATATACGGCAACGGAGGCCGGACAAGACCTGCTGCAGGTCGCGCAGGCGACAGACGATCAATTCACCCAACTGGCCGGACGGATTAAAGGGCAGGGTGAAGGTGTTTCGGGTGACTTGGTCATCACCTCGCTGGATATGTTGTCGGGGATGCTGACCCCTGTGATGGTGGCCTTTCAGGCCGAACATCCCGAGGTGCGCATACGCTACCGGACTGGTGACCGGGTGTTCCGATTGGAATATGGCGAGGCGCATGTCGCCATCCGCGCGGGTTCCATGCCAGAGGAGCCTGACAATGTCGTGCAACCGTTCATGTCGCAGCGCATGTCATTGGCAGCATCCGATGCCTATATCGCGCAGCACGGGATGCCAACGGGTGTAGAGGATCTGCCGAACCACTATTTCGTCGTGTATGATAACGAAAAAACACGCGCGCCATTTGGTATCTGGCTGCGTGAAAGGGTGCCAGAGGACCGGTACACCTA
This sequence comes from uncultured Paracoccaceae bacterium, assembly GCA_947500135.1. Taxonomy (GTDB): domain Bacteria; phylum Pseudomonadota; class Alphaproteobacteria; order Rhodobacterales; family Rhodobacteraceae; genus Yoonia. The sequence continues at coordinate 13,128 of CANMQX010000005.1, read as the reverse complement.
TCGTGCCAATGATAACCGCAATATGCTGGATGCAATCATGGCTGGCGCGGGTATCGGTTTTGTCATCAGTCAGGAGGTCGACAGGAACCCTGCGCTGACCGAGGTGATCCCAAGCGAGGAGAATTGGTCGGCTCCACTGTGGTTGGTCACCCATGTTGATCTACACAGAACGACCAAGGTTCAGGCGTTTCTGCGGTTTCTCAAAGAACATATGAAAAGCGTGTCGCACTAATGCGCCCTGCGCAGTTGGGGCATCTTGCGATGCTTCTGTTTTCAATGCTTGTCGCGGGGTCCTTTGCGTTGGGCGCAATGGCTGCGAACGCGATATCACCGCTCGCGCTGAATGCCGTTCGTTTCTGGATTGCGGTGATCGTGATCGGGGCGGCCGTTCTGGCAACAACCGGAGTCCGGCGGGATGCCGTGGCGGCCCCATGGCGCTATGTCGTCCTCGCGGGGTTTCTGACAACATACTTTGTGCTGATGTTTGAAGGGCTGAAAACAGCGCCGCCCGTCAGTGCTGCTGCTGTGTTCACACTAACACCCATTTTTTCTGCCGGGTTTGGCTGGTTGCTTTTGCGGCAGGTCCTGACATCGCGGATGGCGCTCGCCCTTTTGATCGGCGCGCTTGGCGCGCTTTGGGTGATTTTTCGAGCTGACCTTGCGGCGATCCTACGGTTTGAGGTCGGGCAGGGTGAGCTGATCTATTTCTGGGGCTGCGTGGCCCATGCGGTGTATACTCCGCTGGTCCGCAAGCTGAACCGGGGCGAGCCTGCCGTGGTTTTTACCTTTGGCGTATTGCTGGTGGGAGCTGTGATGTTGACCGTCGTTGGCTGGCGCGATTTGCGGGCGACAGAATGGGCGGCACTTCCCAGTACTGTCTGGATCACAATCTTTTATACGGCGGTCTTTGCCAGTGCGACCACGTTCACGCTGTTGCAGTTTGCGACGCTACGCCTGCCAAGTTCCAAGGTGATGGCTTATACCTATCTGACCCCTTCTTGGGTTATCATCTGGGGTGTTGCGCTTGGGGACGGTTGGCCGCCGGTACTTGTGTTGGCTGGTGTCGGGCTGACGGTTGTTGCATTGGGGCTGTTGTTGAAAGAGTGAATTGCGACGTCTGCCTTGAACCACATCTCTTTCGGCTTGGGTGACAACTGATCAACTGTGATGGCTGGATAACTATGTATCGGCCATCTGTTCTTCGCGTTGTTTTTTTACAATTGCGCGTTTTGAGGTGATTGATGCGGTGATCACGCCGACCGTTACGATCGCAATGATGATGGTCGACAGCGCGTTGATCTCTGGACTCACGCCCAGCCGAACGGAGGAGAAGATTTTGATCGGCAGAGTTGTTGAGGCTGGGCCGGCGGTGAAGCTAGCGATCACCAGATCGTCGAGTGATAGCGTAAACGCGAGCAACCAACCTGAGATTACGGCAGGTGCGATGATGGGCAAGGTCACGCTTTTGAATGCGTCCCAACCGGTACAGCCCAAATCATAGGCGGCTTCCTCCAATGACCGGTCGAAACTGGCCATTCGCGAACTGACGACAACCGACACGTAGCACATTGAAAACGTGGCATGCGCGAGGACGATTGTTGTTACACCGCGCGGCAACCCGATAGAGATGAAGAGCAGCAACAGCGATAGTCCGGTGATCACTTCGGGCATCACAAGCGGGGCGTAGATCATCCCGGAAAACAGCGTGCGACCAAAAAACCGACCTGACCGCACAAGGACAAAGGCCGCCATGGTGCCGAGGATTGTCGCGATGGTCGAGGAAATCAGCCCGACTTTGATCGTGACCCATGCGGCATCAAGGAAAGCCTCGTTTTGCAAAAGCTCGCCATACCATTTGGTGGAAAAACCGCCCCAGACCGTCACCAGTTTTGATGCGTTGAAGCTGTAGATCACGAGGATCAGCATCGGGATATAGAGGAACGCGAAGCCCATGGTTAGTGAGACCACGTTGAAGGAGGTCATGCGCCTCATTGTTCTGCCTCCCGCTGTTTTTGTTCGTTGCGCTGAAACAGGATGATGGGCACGACAAGGATAAGCAGCAGGATAACCGCGACGGCAGAGGCCACGGGCCAGTCGCGGTTGGAAAAGAATTCTTCCCAGAGAACTTTCCCGATCATCAGTGTGTCGGACCCGCCCAGCAGCGAGGGGATAACAAATTCTCCCAAGGCTGGAATGAAGACAAGAAAGCAGCCCGCGATAATGCCCGGTTTGGACAGCGGTGCCGTGACGGACCAGAATGCCTGAATGCGGGTGCAGCCGAGATCTTCTGCGGCTTCCAGCAATGTGCCATCCAGCTTTTCTAAGGTTGCATATATCGGTAACACCATGAAAGGCAGGTAAGTGTAGACGATGCCGATATAGACGGCGATGTCGGTGTTCAGGATCTTGGCAGGCTCAGCGATAATCCCTGTCCAGATCAGAAACTGGTTTAAAAATCCTTCGTTCGACAGGATTCCAATCCACGCATAAACGCGGATCAGAAAGCTTGTCCAGAACGGCAGAATGATCAACAGCATCAGCGTTGGACGCCAATGGTCGGGTGCGTTTGCCATGCCGTAGGCGATTGGGAAGCCGACGAGCAGTGTCAGGAAGGTTGCGATCAACGCGATTTTCAGGCTGGAAAGGTAGGCTTTCCAATACAGGTCATCTTCGGTCAGGAACCAGAAATTCTCAAGATCAAGCTCTGCCCAGAATGTACGAAACCCTGTCCAACCTTCGGACAGGTCAAGCTGCGGCGTGTAAGGCGGGATCGACAGGGCAACATCGGACAGCGCGATTTTCAATACGATGCCAAAGGGCACCAAAAACAAGATCAGCAGCCATAAATAGGGGATACTTATAAGAAGCCTTCGCATCTGGTCAGTCCCGCAACACCAAGCCAGCCGTGTCCGTCCAGGATAGCCATACCGGGTCTTCCCATGTGATATCGCGCCGGGCGATCCGCCGGTTGTTGGCGGTTTGTGATTTCACGATGACACCGTTTGCCAGGGCAACGTGATAGGTCGACATGTTACCCAGATAGGCGATATCGATCACCTTGCCCTCAACCTTGTTTGCGGCCTGCGGCTCATCTTTGCTGATCGACACCTTTTCGGGACGGATCACGAAACTTGCAGGTTCACCTTGCACGACGCGGCTGCCTGTCATGCCGGTGATCGGGGTTGCGCCTTCGGCCCATATCAGTTGCGTGTTTTCCAGCACCTCAGACGCGGTGCCAGTAATGATGTTCACGTCGCCGATGAAATCCGCCACATAGACGGAATTGGGGCTTTCATAGACCCGGTCAGGCGTGTCGACCTGTTTCAGTAAGCCGTTATCCATCACCGCGATGCGGCTGGCGACTGTCATCGCTTCTTCCTGATCATGGGTCACGATGACGAATGTCGTGCCGGTCTTTTCCTGGATATCCATCAGCTCAAACTGGGTTTCCTGCCGCAGCTTTTTATCAAGCGCGCCCAGCGGTTCATCCAGTAGCAGGAGTTTGGGGGCCTTTGCCAAAGCGCGGGCAAGTGCGACACGCTGGCGCTGTCCGCCGGATATCTGGTGCGGTTTGCGTTTGGCAAATTTTTGCAGTTGCACAAGGCGCAGCATTTCATCGACACGGCCCTGGATTTCGGATTTGGGCATGTCAGAGCGCTTGAGGCCAAAAGCGATATTGTCAGCAACACTCAGATGCGGGAACAGCGCATAAGACTGGAACATCATGTTCACGGCCCGCTTATTGGCAGGGATGCCTGCCATGTTCAGGCCATCGATGGTGATTCTGCCCTCGGTCACATCTTCAAAACCACCCAGCATCCGCATAAGGGTCGTCTTGCCGCAGCCGGATGGGCCAAGCAGCGCAAAGAATTCTTTTGGATAAATTTGCAGATCGATATTGTCGATTGCCGTAAAGCCACCGAACCGTTTCGTCACCCCATCAAATGAGATTAGCGGCGTGGCGTCGGCATCTTCCCAAGGGGCGAAACCTGAGGCGTAGTCAGAAGGCATAGCGTACCCCGTGTTGGTGGCCAGCGCCCAAACGGCACTGGCCCAAAATCAAGCTTAGGTGCCAGATTTGATCTTTGTCCACAGCCGGGTCACTGTGCGCTGCACTTTTGGTGCGTAAGGTGTCGTTGTGTAGAGGTTTTCCAGCGTCGCCTCATCCGGGTAGATTGCTGTATCGCCGATCACGTCTTCGACTAGAAACTCCTGTGATGCGGCATTGCCGTTGGCATAGTAAACATAGTTCGATGCCGCTGCCATGTTGTTGGCATCCAGAATGAAGTTCAGGAACGCATGTGCCGCTTCTGGGTTCGGCGCATCAGCCGGAATGGCCATTTGGTCAAACCACATCAGCGCACCCTCAACAGGGGCATTGTAGGCGATTTCGACGCCATTGTCCGCCTCTGCCGCGCGGTCGCGGGCCTGTAGGATGTCACCGGACCAGCCGATGGCCACGCAGATATCACCGTTGGCCAGTGCGTTGATGTATTCAGAACTGTGGAATTTGGTCACATAAGGACGGATCGCCATCAAAAGCGGCTCGACCTTGGCAATCACGTCCGGGTCCTGGCTGTCGGGGTCTTCACCAATATAGTTCAGCGCAGCAGGAATGATCTCAGCCGGAGCATCCAGCATGTGAACGCCGCATGCGGCCAGTTTTTCCATATTCTCAGGTTCGAATACCAGGGCCAAAGACCCGATTGGGGCATCGTCACCCAGAATCTCCTGTACCTTGCCGACATTCACGCCGATCCCGGTTGTGCCCCACATGTAGTTAATGGAGTAGGCGTTGCCGGGGTCATATTGGGCGGTACGCTCTTCGATCACGTCCCACAGATTTCCGGCATTTGGCAGTTTGGAACGATCTAGCTCTTGAAATGCGCCAGCTGTGATTTGACGCTGGAGAAACGTGCCGGAGGGCACAACAACATCATAGCCGGATGAACCCGCCAACATTTTCGTTTCAAGCACTTCGTTGCTGTCGAACACATCGTAAATCAGCTCAATACCGGTTTCCGCTTCGAATTTCTCAAGCAGTTCTTCGTCGATATAGTCTGACCAGTTATAAACGCGGACTTCGTCAGCGATTGCCGTCGTTGCGGCAAGTCCAAGTGCAATCGTGAATGTTGTGGTTCTCATAGAGCGCTCCTCTGTTTCAAGAATAATTTGATCAAAACTTTGACAATTGCAAGGAATTTCGCTTGAGTGCCCCTCGAACCCTCCTTGATTACGCGGAAAATGAACAGCGAAGCCAAAATTCCAGAGCATTTAACCGTCTATAGCCGGTTGAAAGAGATGATTCTGCTAGGGCGTTTCGCGCCGGGTCAGGCGCTGACCATTTTCGGATTGGTTGAAGAGATGGGCGCCGGAACAACCCCGGTGCGCGAGGCATTGCGGCGATTGACGGCTGAACACGCGCTGACGTCGCTGGAAAACCGGCGGATTATCGTGCCGGAACTCAGCGAAAAAGACATCAATGATATCTATTTCCTGCGGCTGATCGTCGAGCCCGAGCTAACGCGCCAGTCGACAAAAAATATGACCGGCCCAATCATTGATCAGCTACGTGACATCGATACGCAGATCAATGATGCACTCGAACACGGGGATGTAGAGGCTTATCTGGAAGGCAATAACCGCTTTCATTTTGCAATCTACGATACCGCGCAATCGCAGGTTCTTTTTCAAACTGCACGGTCGCTTTGGGTGCAGATCGGGCCCAGCCTGCGCATCGTCTGTGGCCGCTACGGGACCGCGAATATGCCAGATAAACATAGTGAATTGCTCGATGCGCTCAGTCGCGGCGACGAAAACGCAGCTGCGCAGGCGATGCGGGATGACCTAGAGCAAAGTCGTTTGCTTATTTCTGCGCCGTAGTCGCTAAAAATTTGATCAAATTAGAAAGCCGAATATCATGAAAAAACGTAAGCACACAAATGCGACGGAGGCATGGCTGGACCATCTGCCTGCTGCTTGCGCGAGTTATCTTGACGGTCAGGCGGTTGAAGAGGTGGAAATCGTGATCCCCGACCTTGCAGGCACGTCCCGTGGCAAGGCGATGTTGGCCCGGAAATTCAGGCCGGATGAAACGTATTTTCTGCCTATTTCCCTCTTTTACCAGACGATATCAGGTGAATATGTGGACATGGATATCACTAATCAATGGTTGGAACGGGATGTTGTGTTGGTTCCTGATCTATCCACTGCATCGGCGGTACCATGGGCCGGTGTGCCCACGTTGCAGGTCATCTGTGACATGAAAGAGCGTGAGAGCGGTGCGTTGGAAATCGCACCGCGAACCGTGTTGCGGCGGGTCCTTGATTTGTACGATGCGCTTGGCCTGAAGGCGGTCGTGGCCCCCGAACTGGAATTCTATCTGACAAAGCAGAATGTTGATCCAAATGAACCGATAGAACCGCCTGTTGGTCGTACCGGACGAAAGGGTTTTGGTCGTCAGGTCTATTCCATGGCGGCGGTCGATGAATACGGGCCGGTGATCGACACGGTCTATGATTTTGCTGAAGAGCAGGGGCTGCAAATCGATACCGTCATTCAGGAAGGCGGTGCGGGTCAGATTGAGATCAATCTGCAGCATGGCGACCCGATGAATTTGGCCGATCAGGTGTTTTACTTCAAACGGACCATCCGCGAAGCTGCGTTGAAGCATGAGGTGTTTGCGACATTTATGGCCAAACCGATGCGTGATGAGCCTGGCAGTGCCATGCATCTGCATCAATCTATCATCCACAAAGAAACCGGAAAAAACATATTCTCGAACGAGGATGGGACGCCTGCGGATGCGTTTTACCAATTCATCGGGGGATCGCAGAAATATCTGAACGAGGCGGTCCCGCTGTTGGCGCCTTATGTGAATTCCTATCGTCGTATCACAATTGATGGGCAAAGCGCCCCGGCCAATCTTGAATGGGCGGCAGACAATCGGACCACGGGTTTGCGGATCCCGCATTCTGGCCCTGACGCCCGTCGGGTTGAAAACCGGGTGATCGGGATGGATTGTAATCCTTATCTGGCGATTGCCGCGTCCCTTGCTTGCGGGCTTTTGGGCATGCGCAACAAGATTGACCCGCGCGATGAGGCGGTGGACGAGGTTTTTGAAGTCGATAACCCCCTGCCGGGCAGCTTGATCGCGGCCCTTGCGTTGTTCGAAGAAGCGAACGAGATCTGGGATGTGCTGGGGCCTGAATTCTGCAAGCTCTATCTTGATATCAAACGGGCCGAAAACGAGGAATATCAGCGCGAAATCTCACCATGGGAACGGCGGCATCTGCTGTTGCACGTTTAATGAACCTTCTGGATATCAATGACAGCCCCGGCGCCTATCCGGGGACCTACTACGCTGCGAATGCGCAGCCCTTGGAAAACTGCGCGCCGGTGCAAGGCGATATCCGATGCGATGTTTGCGTTGTGGGCGGTGGATTTACCGGCCTTTCGACGGCATTGCATCTGGCGCAGCGGGGCTATGACGTCCGCTTGGTCGAGGCACAAAGGATCGGCTTTGGTGCATCAGGTCGCAATGGCGGTCAGGTTGGACAAGGTCAGCGCCGCGATCAGGATGAGCTGGAGCAGATGTTCGGCAAGGATCGGGCGCATGCGCTTTGGCATATTGGCACGCAGGCGGTCGAGTTGGTCAGCGATTTGTCGACATCTGATTTGATCCATGCCGATTTTCATCCGGGGATCTTGCATGCCGATCACAGGGAACGCTTTGTTGATCATTCCAAAGCTTATGTCGAAAAGATGCATCGCGACTATGATTACGGCGACATCCGCTTTGTTCCGAAAACCGAAATGCAAGAGATTGTGGCGTCGCCCGCCTACCACGGCGGGACATTGGACACCCGTTCGGGCCATATCGACCCGTTGCAACTGGCGCTGGGGCTTGGGCGGATGGCCGAAGCTGAAGGCGCAAAACTGCACGAGGGGTCGCGGGTTACCCGCATCACGGATAGTCAAAAGCCGGTTGTGCATACCAATCAGGCTAAGATCACGGCAGATCATCTGGTCTTAGCGTGTAACGGCTATGTTGGGGATCTGCACGATGACGTCACCCGCCGCGTTATGCCGATCAACAATTTCATTGTTGCGACCGCGCCCATGCCCCCCGACGCACAGGAAGCCATTTTGCGGGGGAATGTCGCTGTCGCCGATTCCAAGTTCGTGGTGAATTATTTTCGCTTTAGTGATGACCATCGACTGCTGTTTGGCGGCACGGAGAGCTATGGCTACCGCTTTCCCAAAGATATCGAAGGCAAGGTGCGCCCGGCATTGGCCGAAATTTACCCGCAACTGGCCGACGTGAAAGTGGATTATGCTTGGGGCGGGACACTTGGTATCACTATGAACCGCCTGCCGCATTTTGTCCGTTATGGCGGTAACATCCTAAGCATGTCCGGGTTTTCCGGGCAGGGGGTCGCATTGGGCACGTTATCGGGGCAGATCGCAGCGGAGGCGATTGCAGGGCAGGCCGAACGGTTCGATGTGATGTCGCAAATTCCAACGCCGCGTTTTCCGGGCGGGAAGGGTTTTCAACATCCGCTGCTTATCCTTGCGATGCTGTGGTACTCATTTCGGGACAAACTTTAGGCCATTTTTGCCTTTGACCGTGATGCGATGGCATCTTTGCCTGCGGAGCCGACGCCATCTTCGATGTCGTGTTGGATGGCGGCGGCCAAGGCTGTTTCGTCACGGGTTTTCAGCGCTGTCAGAATTTCCTTGTGCCGGTCAACAACGTAAAATGTTTCAAGCGCTGTGATGACTTCACGTTGAAACGGGCCCAGTTGCAGCCATACACTTTCAACCAGTGACATGGATGTCTGGTTTGGGTTTGCGCAGTAGAGCTGACTGTGAAACGCTTGGTTCAGCACGGTCAGCGCATCATAGTCATCTGCGGTTAGTGCGGCGTCCATCTGTGCATCTATTGCCCGCAAATCATCGATTAAGATGTTGGAAACATAGGGTAAAGCGCGCTTTGCTGCGTGAGTTTCCAATGCGATCCGCGTCGCAATCAAATCGTCAAAGCGGCCCGCGGTCATTGTGGGCACCAGCATGCGCCGGTTGTCCTGCATCTGAATGGCCGCTTCAGAACTCAGCCGCCGCAATGCTTCGCGGATCGGGGTCAGGCCGATGTCTAGTTTGTCGGCCAATCCACGCATTGTTAGGGTCACCCCGGTCGGAATCGCCCCGACAAGGATCGCGTGGCGCAGCCGCTGATAGGCGTGTTCCTGGCTTGTGACGTCAGCCGTCATCTCAAGTTCTGGGATGTCATACATCATCTGAAAGGCCGGATTGTTACGAACCAGATTGCTAAATGATAACTTGACTTTGGTCAATAATGTTATCACATCGATATGAATGATATCACATTATGGATAACCCGCCGATGGCGTATTCTGCACCTGCACCAGATGAGCTGACATCGATCCAGATCATGCTGACCGATTTGAATGGCGTTGCACGCGGTAAACGCATCCCGGGCGGGCAGGCGGAAAAAGCGCTGGGCGGGGGAATTCGCATGCCGTTTTCAGCGTCTGCTGTTGATATCTGGGGACGTGATGTTGAAGGCAATGCCTTGATTTTCGAGAAGGGCGATGGCGATGGTATCTGCCGCCCGATCCGTGATGAGGTGATGGCCACCCCATGGTTGGGATCACAGGCCGGCCTTGTCCCCGTCTGGATGTTTGACGAAACCGGCGCGCCAAGCCCATTTGACCCGCGTCAGGCTCTTGCGCGGGTTTTGGAACGCTTTCATGCCCGCGACCTGACCCCGGTTGTTGCAACCGAACTGGAATTCTATCTGAGCCCATTATCGCCGGATGATCATCGGTTTTCGGTCGAAGGCGTCCTGTCATTGCAGCAACTGAATACCGTCACCCCGTTGCTGGACGATATTTATGCGGCCTGTGCCGCCAATGGCATTCCTGCCGATGCCGCCATTTCGGAATGTGGTCGTGGTCAATTCGAAGTGAACCTGTTGCACCGTAACGATGCGCTTTTGGCCGCGGATGATGCGATCTTGTTCAAGACGATCGTCAAGGGCTTTGCCCAGAAACACGGGTTTGCCGCAAATTTTATGGCCAAACCGCATGGTGATGCGGCGGGTAGTGGTTTGCATGTGCATTTTTCCCTTCTCGATGCGTCGGGCCAGAATGTGTTTGATAATGGCACGGATGAAGGGTCGGGTGTTTTGAAACATGCGGTTGCGGGCCTGTTGGAGGCGATGCCCCAAACGGCGCTGATCTTTGCCCCGCATTTTAACAGCTATCGCCGTCTTAGCCCAGATTCGCATGCGCCCACCGCAATTTCCTGGGGTTATGAGAACCGGACGGCGGCGGTCCGTATTCCAGGTGGTCCGCACGCGGCGCGCAGGATCGAACATCGGGTGGCCGGAGCCGATGCGAACCCCTATCTGGTTCTCGCAGCTGTTCTGGGTGCCGCTTTGGTTGGGATCGAAAACGGGGATGCCCCACCGCCCCCCATCAATGGCAATTCCTATGCGTCAGATGCCCCGCAACTACCAACCGACTGGGCCGCAGCGGTCACCGCTTTCGCGGCTGGCGAACTGACCCGTCAGATACTTCCTGACGCCCTTTGCGATTTGTTGGTGCTGGCCAAACGTCAGGAAATCGCCCGTTTCCTTCAGGACGTGACCCCGTTTGAACATCTGACTTATGCGGAGCATATCTGATGGGTGGTCGTGCTGACAGTTATGCCGGAACCGGCGCGCATACGGGCAGTTACTATGCCGCCTCTGCCAATCCGCAGCCCACGCGCCCGTCGCTGCATGGCGATCAGTCGTTCGACATTTGCGTTGTTGGTGCGGGTTATTCAGGCCTGTCTACCGCCCTGCATCTGGCCGAGAAAAACTATAATGTCGCGCTGGTCGAAGGCGCACAGATTGGATGGGGCGCGTCTGGCCGCAACGGTGGTCAAATCGTCAATGGGTTGAATGCGTCCTTGCAGACGATCAAACGGCGTTACGGTCAGGATACTGCCAATTTCGTCGCTGGCCTTGTCATGGAAGGTGCCGATATCATTCGCGACCGGGTCAAGATCTATGATATCCAATGTGACCTGAAGCCGACAAACCTGTTTACCGCCTATACTAGCGCCCATATGCGCGAACTTGAGGACCGGCTGGCGCTTTGGCGTGGATATGGCATCGAGACACAGGAAATGGTTGGACCCAACAAGATCCGCGACTACGTCGGCACTGATGCCTATGTGGGCGGCATGATCGACCATGCGGGTGGCCATATGCACCCGCTGAATCTGGCACTGGGTGAGGCCGCCGCGTTTGAGAAAAATGGCGGCACAATCTTTGAAGGCTCCGTGGTGCGCAAGGTGGATCATGCAGCCGCCCGACCTGTGATCCATACCGATCAAGGCACGATTACCTGCAAGAAGCTGGTTTTATGCGGTAATGCCTATCTGGGTCACGTTGTGCCGAAACTGACCCATCGTGTGATGCCCGTATCGACGCAGATCATGGCGACCGAACCGCTTTCAGATGCGCAGGCGCAGACCTTACTGCCCACCGATACCTGTGTCGAAGATGTGCGGTACATTTTGGACTACTTCCGCCTGTCCGCTGACAAACGCCTGCTGTTTGGGGGCGGTACGGTCTATGGTGGCGCTGATCCCAAAGATATCGAAGCCAAGCTGCGCAAGAACCTTGACCGGGTTTTCCCCGCGCTGCGTAATGTTGGCATCGACTACGCCTGGAGCGGGAATTTTGCGCTTTCCTTTAGCCGTGTGCCGCAACTGGGGCGGCTGAATGATAACACTTATTTTGCGCATGGGTATTCCGGCCACGGGGTGACAGGGTCGCATACATTCGGACGGATATTGTCCGAAGCGATTGATGGCGACATGTCCCGCTTTGATGTATTCGAAAAGGTGCCATGGATTCCCTTCCCAGGTGGCCGCATGTTCCGCGTGCCCTATTCGGTGATCGGATCATGGTATTATGAGGTGAAAGACAAATTGGCGCGTTGAAGAAAATGAAGATCGGGATTCTCCAGACCGGACGTGCGCCGGAACAGACCGTGCAGCAGCATGGCGATTACGATCAGTTTTTCATCAACTATCTGGCCGACCGTGGTTTCGCGTTTGAGAGCTATCCGGTATTGGACGGCGTTTTTCCTGACAGCCCGGACGCGGCGGATGGATGGTTGATCACCGGGTCCCGCTTTGGCGCTTATGAAGATCACCCTTGGATCCCTCCGTTAGAGGCGTTTTTGCGCGATGCATATGACGCGGCTGTTCCGATTGTGGGAATCTGTTTTGGGCATCAGATCCTGGCGCAGGCACTAGGCGGCAAAGTGGAAAAATATGCAGGGGGCTGGTCCGTTGGGCCGCAATCCTACCGGTCCGAGATGTTTGGCGATCAGAGCATTATCGCGTGGCATCAGGATCAGGTTGTGGAACGCCCTGCGGATGCGCAGGTCGTGGCCAGTTCCGATTTTTGCGAAAATGCGATGCTTTTGTATGGGCAAAAGGCGTTTACGATCCAATCGCATCCCGAATTTACCGCCGGATTTCTGAAGGACCTTCTTGCAACGCGCGGACAGGTGTTGCCTACTGACATTCGCAGCGATGCTGAAATGCGGGCGCAGACGCCGTTGACCAGTGACGCGTTCGCCGATCAGATTGTGCGTTTTTTCGAAGGCAAGTTACGCACCTGAGATTGGGCAAGCCAAATAACGCCCCCACACATCGCAGCTCAACCCCGCCTTGTCGCGGTTTCCCCGGCATGTGCTTCTTGACGTCGCTGATCAGGTCAAATACGTACCCCAGCAGAGACGCGGGCGTTGTGTAATGGTAAGACCTCAGCCTTCCAAGGAAACGTTCTGAGTTTCGTGTGGTTGCGTGCCCTTGCTAAGAGTTTCATTTCAGAATATGTTGCATGTAGCCGCGTGTGGTTGCACCTAGTATCATGTAGTTTCCGACAAAAAACCGACAAAATGCCAAAGCTAACAGAGACCTTCGCCAACAAGTTATCACCTGCAAAGTCCGGGACCGAGAATGTCAACGGCGGCGTAAAAGTCTGCCATTGGGGCGGAGCAAAAGTCGGCCAGTTGTTGGCGCGCCTTGGGGCGTGAT